>NZ_PKFN01000008.1 GCF_002933395.1 Yoonia maritima | reverse complement strand
ACAACACCCTCCGACACGGCATGACATACAAAGACCCCGGTGCGACCCATTATGAGGAACGATACCGCAATCGCGTGTTCGGTAATCTCAAGCGCCGCGCAAAGTCTTTCGGCTATGATTTGCAAGAGTTACCACCGGAGACTGACATGGCTGCTTCTTAGGAAGGCGGCGATCTTCTTTGCAGGCCAAAAGCCGTGAGGTTTAAGTTTATTGAAGAGCACAATCCACATTTTCTATCCAACGCATGTGCCAGATTATGCATGTCAGGGCGCGGGGCTTGCGTGCTTTCCGCAGTCGGCCTGCCAGCCGCAGGCAACGATCTGATCTGGTCACGCTGGCGCACATTCGTGAGCAGTTCGCGCTGTCGTTGGGTAGTTATGGCTGCCCACGCATGACAGAGGAACTGAAGGAATTGGGCGTTGAAGATGGCCATCGCGTTCCGGAAACCACCCAAAGACTGTATGCATCACACGGATTGTGGGTCGCAATATTGTTCGCACGATTATCAGAAAGTCCTGCGCCAGCACGGGTTCATGATATCGATGTCCGGAAAGGGCAATTTCTATGACAATGCGGCGGTTGAGACCTTCTTCAAAACCGTCAAAGCCAAACTGATATGGCGGCGGTCATGGGAAACGCGCAGGCAAGCTGAGATGGCGATCTTTGAGTACATCAACGGCTTCTACAATCCGCGACGCATGCATTCAGCACTCGGCTGGAAAAGCCCCGTCGCTTTCGAAAGAAAAGTAGCTTAAACGAGCACTTGGCGCGGCACGAAACCGCCACAGGTCTACATTTGTGACGTTCCAGTATTTTCCAATACGATCACCAGCTGCTAAAGTTCATGTATGCACATCCCCGTTCTACATTTCTTTCCACCTGCCAGTGCCCGGACCCATGAAGTTTGCGGGCCTAGTGCCTATGGTTTTGCCTGTGCGCTGGCCGCGCGATTGGGGGGGCAGACACTTTGGGTGCGCGAAGCGTGGGATGCTGTGCAGCTTAACCCCAACGGGTTTTCTGATTTCATTGATCCTGCGACCCTGACCATCTGCGATACCAAAGACCAAAAGGATGCTTTGGCTGTCGCCGAAGAGGCCTTGCGCTCAAATGCTGTCACGCTTGTTGTGATCGCGTTGAGCCAGCCTATTGGCCTAACCGCAGGGCGGCGGTTGCAGCTGGCCGCACGGGATGGAAAGGCAACGGGGTTGGCTATCATCCCTGAAGGCATGGGCAGCAATGCGGCCGAAACTCGGTGGCGCTGTAGCCCGGCTTTTGATGCTAAAGACTCGACTCTGCAAACTTGGGAGCTTATTAAGAACAAAAGCGGAACATTGGGTGTCTGGCATGTTCGATGGGATACAACGGCGCATCGTCTCATTATGGTTTCCCCGGCTGGCAACTGACCGGGTTTTACGTCAGCGCCTGATCGATGCGCCCTTTGTCCTGACGTTGAAACAGAAGAACGCCAATCGTATTTATTGCCTGAACCCGGATGCCGCGCGCAAAGGGCTTTATCGGGGTATGTCTTGTGCCGATGCGCGCGCCTTTTGCCCGAGTTTGCAAAGCGCGTCTGCCGATCCTGCAAAAGACAAACAGTTTCTTCTTATCCTGCGCCGTTGGGCGACGCGGTATTGCCCCTGGGTCGGGATAGAAGGCGAGGATGGGTTGGTGCTTGATATAACGGGTTCGGCGCATCTTTGGGGCGATGAGCCTGCCATGATTGTCGATATGCGCCGGCGGTTGGCCCATGCGGGGGTCTGTGTGCAGATCGGGGTTGGGGATACACGGGGCGCGGGTTGGGCGCTGGCGCATTATGGCGAAGGGACCGCACAACAGGGCGATATGCTTGGGGCGCTGGCCCCTTTGCCCGTCGCGGCCCTGCGTTTGAGTGATGATATATCGGTTGCATTGCACCGGCTGGGGTTACGCACCATTGGCGATCTGGCGGCGGCGCCCCGCGCGCCGTTGACCCGTCGTTTTGGCCCCGGCCTTTTGCTGCGGCTTGATCAGGCATTGGGCAATCAGTCCGAGGAGATCACACCACTTGCAGAACCCCCGCATTACGGCGTGCGGATGACCTTGCCAGAACCGATCGGATTATTAAGCGATGTTACGGCGGGCACTGAACGCTTGCTGGTGCAGCTTTGTGCCAAACTGAAAGCGCAAGAAATGGGCGCGCGCATGTTATGCGTGACGCTGCGCCGGGTGGATATGGGTGAACAACAGGTTGAGCTGCGTCTAGCGCAGCCATTGCGAGACGCCAAGCGTATTCTCCCCCTGTTCGAACGGGGATTGTCCGAGGTCGAGGCCGGGTTTGGCATTGATCAATTGCGCCTTGAGGCAACACAGGTCGAGCCCTTGCCTGCGCAGCAGATCAGCCATGTGTCGGGTCGCGCTAATGATAAGCTGGATGATCTGATCAGCCGCCTTGGCGCGCGCATTGGGCTGGAAAACATCAAACGTTTCCTACCCGCTGACAGCCATATCCCCGAACGCAGTTTTATTGTCGCACCCGCTGCGTATTCTGACCCGCAAAGCGGTTGGAGCAACGCGAATCTACGCCCGCTTTGCCTGTTTCCACCAGAACCGATTGCGGCCCATGGCCCGCGACCGCCAAGCCAGTTTCGATGGCGGCGCATGCCCCTGACCACGGGACGCGCCACGGGACCGGAACGCATCGCGCCGGAATGGTGGCTTTCGGATGAAAATTGGCGTTCTGGCTTGCGCGATTATTGGCGGGTGGAAACCAAACAGGGTCGGCGGCTTTGGCTGTTTTATACCCCGCAAAATCCCGGCTGGTTCGTGCAGGGAGAATTCGCATGATCGAGGTAAATCGCACCCATCGCCCGGTCGAGGCCTTTCGCCGGGACATGCTGAATTTAGATGCACATGGGCGGGCCTATGCGGAACTTTGTGTAACGACGAATTTTACCTTTCTGACCGGGGCCTCCCACCCCGAAGAATTGGTGATGCGCGCAGCCGAACTGGGCCTGTCCGCTATCGCAATAACAGATCGCAATTCCCTTGCTGGGGTCGTGCGGGCATGGACCGCATTGAAAGAGCTGAAGCGCGAAGCGGAAGGTGCGGTGCAAATCCGATCCCAACACCGTCTTGATTCTTCTTCTAGACAAGAAGTTGGGCAGGTCGATCCGATCGCAAAACCGACAATATTTTCACTGCCGAAGCTGATTGTTGGCTGCCGTTTGGTTTTGTTGGATAGTCCCGTGGACTGGCTGGCTTTGCCCTGTGATCTAGCCGCATATAAACGGCTGACCCGGTTGCTGACACTGGGCAAACGGCGGGCGGAAAAAGGCCAATGCCACCTGTATCGCAAGGACATGATGGCCGCCTGCAAAGGCATGATCTTGATTGCCTTGCCACAAACCGGCCTGACTGAATCCACCGCAGATATTCAGGCCATGCGGCGGCATTTTCCCAATCACGTTTTTCTGGGCGCAGCCCCGCGATATGACGGCACAGATCAAAGCTATCTGGCGGATTGCGCCCTGTTGGCACATAAAACATCTGCCCCCATGGTCGCGGTTGGCGATGTTCTGATGCACCGCGCTAATCGCAGACAATTGGCCGATGTGCTGACCTGTATGCGTGAACATATCACCATTGATCAGATAGGTACCCGTGCGCTGCCCAATGCAGAGCGCCGTTTGAAATCCGGCGCTGATCTGGCGCGGCTGTTTCGCCACCACCCCGGTGCGCTACGCCGCACGGTTGAGATCGCTAACAGATGCAGTTTCGATCTGGGAGAGCTGTCTTACGAATACCCCCATGAGGATGCTGGGAATGCAACCCCGCAGGCCCGGCTGGAACGGCTGGCCCATGAAGGGTTGGCACGGCGGTATCCGCATGGCCCGACCGACCGCGCGATCCAGTTGATGAACAAAGAACTAGCCGTGGTCAGCGCATTGAATTTTCAGGCTTATTTCCTGACTGTTCATGACATTGTGCAATTCGCCCGATCTCAGGGCATCTTGTGCCAGGGACGCGGATCGGCGGCTAATTCGATCCTTTGCTATCTGCTGGGGATCACGGATGTCAGCCCGGATATGATTTCTATGGTGTTTGAGCGGTTCGTCTCAAAACACCGGGGTGAGCCGCCGGATATTGATGTCGATTTCGAACATGAGCGGCGCGAGGAGGTCATTCAGTGGATTTACCGTAAATATGGTCGCCACCGTGCAGGGCTTTGCGCCACCGTCATTCATTTCCGATCCCGCGCTGCGATCCGCGAAGTGGGCAAGGTCATGGGGCTGTCTCAAGACGTAACCGCAGGCCTGTCCAGCCAGATCTGGGGGATGACCAATGGCGGCGTCGATCTGGACCGCATTCGCGAAATCGGCCTTGATCCCGAAGATCGTCGCCTGATGCAAACCATTCGCCTGATCGCAGAAATCATCGGGTTTCCCCGCTATCTATCACAGCATGTTGGCGGTTTCGTCATCACGCGTGGGCGGCTGGACGAGCTGTCGCCTATATCAAACGCCGCGATGGAGGATCGCACCGTTATTGAATGGGACAAGGATGACATCGACGCATTGGGTATTTTGAAGGTCGATGTGCTGGGCCTTGGCATGTTGAGCTGCATACAAAAGGCATTTGGGCTGTTGCAGAGGCATGAGGACATCACGCACACCATCGCAACGATCCCGCAGGACGATCGTGACACCTATGATATGTTGTGCCGCGCCGATGCGGTCGGTGTTTTTCAGGTGGAAAGCCGGGCGCAGATGAATTTTCTACCCCGGATGAAGCCACGGGAATTCTATGATCTTGTGATTGAGGTTGCGATTGTCCGCCCCGGCCCGATCCAGGGTGGCATGGTACAACCCTTCATCCGGCGTCGTCAGGGGCTGGAACAGGCCGAGCCCTTTGGCCCCGCCCTAGAAGAAGTCACGAAACGTACACTTGGTGTGCCCCTGTTTCAGGAACAAGCCATGCAAATCGCCGTAGTCGGGGCCGGTTTTAGCGCGGAAGAGGCTGACCACCTGCGCCGCTCGCTCGCCTCATTCCGGCGCATGGGCACAATCGGGGCGTTTGAGGATAAATTCATCAACGGCATGTTGGCAAACAGTTATGATATCGAGGTCGCCAAACGCTGCTTTTCCCAGATCGAAGGCTTTGCCGATTACGGGTTCCCTGAAAGCCACGCCGCCGCCTTTGCCATGCTGGCCTATGTATCGGCTTGGTTGAAATGCCATCATCCAGCGGTCTTTGCCTGCGCGCTGCTTAATTCCCAGCCTATGGGGTTTTACGCCCCGGCCCAAATCGTGC
The DNA here is from genome assembly GCF_002933395.1 of Yoonia maritima. GTDB lineage: Bacteria > Pseudomonadota > Alphaproteobacteria > Rhodobacterales > Rhodobacteraceae > Yoonia > Yoonia maritima_A. Next base: position 907,398 of record NZ_PKFN01000008.1, on the reverse strand, counting down.
GCGATGCACGTGAACACAGCGTCGAAACCCGACCGATCTGCGTCAACTACTCGGAATGGAACAATACATTAGAACGCCGCCCTGATGGCGCGCTTGCGTTGCGGCTGGGGTTTCGCCAGATCAAGGGTTTCAAAGAAGAAGACGCAAGCTGGATCGTGGCCGCACGCGGCAATGGTTATCCCGACCCCGAGGCTCTTTGGCTGCGCGCCGGTCTACGCGCCGATGTGCTGACACGCCTGGCCGAGGCAGATGCGTTTTCTGACATGGGCCTTTCCCGCCGTGATGCGCTTTGGTCAGTCAAGGCAATCCGCGCCCCCAATCCATTGCCTTTGTTCAACGACCCTATTGATGGCGAAGGTATTGAGGAACCACAGGTCCATTTGCCAACCATGCAATTGGGCGAAGAGGTGGTCGAAGATTACGTGTCCACACGGCTGACATTGCGGGCGCATCCCATGGAGCTGTTGCGCCCCGCGCTGCCCGGGTTGGTGACACTTGCCTCTTTGCAAGATATCCCGCTTGGCCGTTACAGCATTTGCGGTTTGGTGATCACCCGCCAGCGTCCGGGAACGGCGTCGGGTGTAATTTTCCTGACGCTGGAGGATGAAACCGGGGTCAGTAACGTTGTGGTCTGGCCCAAGGTTTACGAACGGTTCCGCCGTATCGTCATGGGCGGGCGGTTGCTGCGGGTGCAGGGCTATCTGCAACGCGAAGGCATCGTTGTGCATCTGATTGCACAAGACGTGCAGGACATGTCCCACACATTGTCAGACCTAGGCCACCCGCTGCCTGACGCCCTGACAACCGAAGGCCCCCGCGCCGATGATACCCCGAAAAAAGCCCGCTACCCCGCCCGCGCCATGCACCCGCGCGATCAAGCAAAACGCCTGTTTCCAAGCCGAGATTTTCATTGAACCGCCGTTCGTCCAAGGCGCAGCATTAAGCAAAAGGGACTCACTGCGGCCTAATGCACTTGCAGAGATAGTGCGAGCCAATGCCTTCTGGCATCGGTCATTCAACCCAATGCTATGCTTTCGGCGTCAACACGGTGTCGATGATTGGGTCTGAGCGGCCTGAGTAGGCCATGTATCACTATGCTGGTCATGGTGTTACCGACCTCGTTGTCGAAGAAAAACATGTAGGATCGCTGCGGGCCGCACCGCTTCCGTCGAATAGCATTGCCTCGCCCCCATCCGCGTTCGCCACATGGCAAGGTTTCAGGACGACCCGCTTACAGCGGTTCTTACAGAAACCTGCACCAATGAAGGGAAGCAACCGATGGTCTGGTGGCAAGATAAAATGATTTGGGTCAAAGTCTTGACGGAAAGATCAAAACTGCTTGGCGTCTTATAGTCGTGTGAGGCGACACATAGTTTTACCATTCTTGTGAAGATGACGGTCTGATTTTAAAGAGAATTCAAGAACTGCGACGCACGAGCTTTGCCTTTTGCGGCTCGAAGGTTTTCCTTTCGCCCAAAGGCGATAGATCTCGAAAATTACGTTTCAGGTAGTCAATCAGCCGTCATCGGGCCTCCAGATCGCATCAAGACTGCGCAAAACCTCAGCTACTTCGTCCCTAGCAGAGGTGAACCGCCGAGCTAGACGTTCTTCGTGACGACCTGCCAAGACTAAAACAACGTCAAGGATGGTGTCTGAATGCCGCATCAGCTCAATCAGGTTCTCACCGGTTGGACCGTAGGTTTCCGATATCCAGTTTTTAGCTGTTCGTTCGCTTGCTCCCGTCCACCGCGCTGTTTCTTTCGCCGCGCGACCAGCGCCACCCAATTCTTGAGACAGCGCTAAACTGATCGCCTTCCGGTATTCTGAAGCAGAAACCAGTCCCTCGCATTCTCGATGAAACAAGCTGCCCTTTTTATGAAACATGTTTCCGACCCTCACCCGTTAAGATTGAGAAAGGAATCGCAGACGATCTGCTCAGGTTTGTAAATTCAACATACGGGGGTCACAGCATTGACTTGGCCAGAAGACAAAGAAGATACACCTAATGAAGACCGCAGAGCTGCCCAGTATGTTCGCATGTCTACAGAGCATCAGCGCTATTCGACTGAAAATCAGGCGGACGCGATCCAGCGATACGCTGATGAGCGCGGCTACCAGATCATTCGAACCTATTCCGACGCCGGAAAGAGCGGTCTACGTATTCAAGGCCGGGCTGGTCTAACCCAATTGATTGAAGACATCGAAGCCGGACAAACTGCGTTTAAAACAGTTTTGGTCTACGACGTCAGCCGTTGGGGACGTTTCCAGGACGCTGACGAAAGCGCCTACTACGAGTATGCCTGCAAGCGCGCCGGAATTTCGGTCGAATACTGCGCCGAGCAATTCGAAAACGATGGCAGTACAATGTCCACCGTCGTCAAGGGTCTAAAGCGGGCAATGGCAGGAGAATACAGTCGAGAGCTGTCGCAAAAGGTCTTCGCTGGTCAGTCCCGCCTGATCGAACTGGGCTACCGCCAAGGTGGTGCGCCGGGTTTTGGTCTGAGACGGATGCTGATTGACGAAGCCGGAAATGTGAAAGGCATTCTGTTACGGGGCGAACATAAGAGCATTCAAACGGATCGTGTGACGCTCGTTCCCGGACCGGATGAAGAGATCGTCATCGTGAACCAGATCTTTCGTAGTTTTGTTGAGAGCGATCAATCCGAGGTTGAAATCGCTGCCGACTTGAATGCTCGCGGATTCAAAACCGATCTCGGTCGCAGTTGGTCGCCAGCCGTAGTCCGTCAAATCCTGACCAACGAAAAGTACATCGGCAACAATATCTGGAACCGCAATTCGTTTAAACTAAAGAAACGCCATGTCCGCAATGACCCGAACAATTGGGTGCGTGCGGCGGGCGCTTTTGAAGCGATTGTCAGCACCGATCTCTTCGAGGCGGCGCGTGCTATTATCAGCTCACGGTCTCAACGGTTGTCTGATGAAGAAATGCTCGAAGGCCTCAAAGAGATACTGGAACAACATGGTTTTCTCTCCGGCTTTGTCATCAACGAAGCGGCGACCTTGCCGTCAAGCGGTGCATATCAAAATCGGTTTGGCAGTCTGCTGCGGGCCTACAGCCTTGTCAGTTTCAAGCCGGACCGCGACTACCGATACATTGAGATCAATAAGCGTCTGCGCGGTATGCACTCAAATGTTATCCGCGACATGGTCTCGGGCGTCGAAGCCGTTGGCGGGCACGTTAAGTGTGACCCTCAATCAGGCATCCTTACCATCAACGATGAGTTCACTGTTTCCATCGTCATCGCGCGCTGCATGCAGACCGGCGCTGGTGCGTTTCGATGGAACATTCGCCTCGATACTGGGCGTTTTCCCGACATGACCATCGTCGTCCGGATGGGACAGATGAATGAGTTACCGCTGGACTACTATTTGCTGCCGGCCTTCGACATGACCAAATCCAAGCTGCGCCTGTCTGAACACAATGGCCTGTCCCTTGATGCGTACCGTTTTGAGGACCTCGCCCATTTTTTTAATATGACGGCGCGTGCGCCGCTTCTCGAGGTGGCATGATGACCACCGTATCTCGCGAACATACTGTGCTGGTTTCCGTCGACGCGATCACGGTGGTCAATCCACGGATTCGCAATCAAAAGGTTTTCGATGAAATCACCGCCAACATTGCCGAGCTTGGGCTGAAACGGCCCATCACCATCGCGGCAAGGGAACCAGAAGGAGGTGACGAACCAACCTATGAATTGGTGTGCGGTCAGGGGCGTTTGGAGGCCTTCAAAGCCCTTGGTCAGTCGGAAATTCCGGCGATTGTCATCGACGCCAGCAGTGAAGACTGCCTTGTGATGAGCCTCGTCGAAAATCTGGCTCGCCGTCAGCATCGCTCGCTGGATTTGCTGCGGGACATCTCAAGACTCAAGAACAATGGCTATTCGGAGCGAGAGATTGCAGCCAAAACGCAACTGTCCGCCAAATATGTGCATGGCGTCATCAGGCTGCTGGAAAGTCACGAGCATCGCCTGTTGCGCGCAGTAGAAAGCGGGAAGATTCCGGTGAGCGTCGCCGTTGATATCGCTGACGCAGATGATGTTGGTGTGCAGGCAGTTCTCAGGCAAGCCTATGAGAAAAAGCTCCTGCGTGGCGGGAGACTCTTAAGAGCGAAGCGGCTTGTCGAAGCCCGTCAAAAGCATGGTAAGGGGCAAGCTTCGGCGGATCGGGGCTCACGAAAGACTCTATCGGTCGAAAGCCTGCTCAGGACCTATGAAAACGACGTCGAGAAGAAAAAGGTTCTTTTGCGCAAGGCACATGCGACACGCAGTGAAATGCTCTTTCTCACGCAATCGCTCAAGACGCTGATGGCAGACGAAAATTTTGTCACGCTATTACGCGCAGAAGGATTGGCAACTCTGCCAAAGACGATTGCTGATCGATTGACACCCTTGGAGGATGCACAAACATGACAACGACCGACGAAGAAAAAACCGTTGCTGCAGCCTTTGAAAAAGAATTGCTGACGATACCGTTTGACAAAATCGCGCCCCTCTATCTTGTGACGCCACAAAAGAGGGCCAGCATCAAGTTCAAGCAGATCGCTGCATCAATCCACGAAATCGGCTTGGTCGAGCCAATAGTGGTTGCGCGTGATCCGCACAACCCAGACCAATTCACTTTGCTTGATGGCCATCTCCGACATGAGGTTTTGAAGGATCAAGGCAACACCGATGCACGTTGTCTGGTCTCAACCGACGATGAGGCCTTCACTTACAACAAGCGGATCAACCGCCTTGCAACCATTCAGGAACACAAAATGATCCTGCGTGCGTTGTCATTGGGTGTTCCCGAGGCCCGTCTGGCGAGCGCTCTGAACATCAACATCCGGACGTTGAAACAGAAACGTCAGCTTCTCGATGGCATATGTGATGAGGCCGCCGAACTGCTCAAAGACAAGCAGGTTGCCCTGACCGGGTTTCAGATCCTTAAGAAGATGAAACCCCTACGTCAGATTGAAGCGGCACAGTTGATGGTCGCAATGAACAAATACACGATCAATTACGCACGGTCTCTTCTTGCTGCGACACCGGAAAGCCTGCTGGTATCAGCGGCAACGCCGAAGCAGATCAGAGGAATTTCCCGCGAACAACTCGACTTGATGGAACGTGAATCCGCCAATTTGGAACGCGAAGTGCGTCTCGTTGAAGACAGCTATGGGGTGGACCATCTCGATTTGGTTCTGGCTCGTGGATATATCACAAAACTGATGGGCAGCGACCGGGTCACGCGGTATCTGTCGGTGCACCACGACGCGTTCTTGTCTGCGTTTGAAAGGATCTCCGAGATAGAAGCGTTTGCGTCCTGATTACGCCGCACTCGCAAAATTTGTTTGGGGAACCGGACCCATGAAGCGCGGGGACCGCAGGGTAGGGCGGATCAAGGGTGGTGGTGGGCATGGCCCCATCGTGCCGGACCATATCTCTGGCATTTCTGTGTCAAACTGCCTGCGCGTGAACTCGCATTTTGGGAGCATGTGTAGACAGCCATGATTGAAACCGCGCGTCATAACGAAGCGTGAGCATCTGCTAATGCAGGTTATGAAACCTATCTTCCTTGGGGTGCGTTCTTTGGTGTATTTACGCCAAACGCCACACCCGATGACGTAGTTGCCAAATTGGCAGACGCCTATGTGCAAGGTTCCCAGAATGCTGACTTCGTCGAGCTGATGGACAACCGTGGCTTTACGCTGATGGGTATTTCTGGCGACGAGGCAGAGGAATTCCTGAATAAATGGCAGCAGGGTACTGCTTGGCTGTTGGATGATGCTGGTCTGACCAAAGCATCACCAGAAGAGTTCGGTATCGCACGTCCAAGCGAATAAACTGGGCAGCGGCTAAATTCGTCGCACGAACAAAAAGCGGCGCCGCCTTTTCGTAAGGAGCAGGCCGTTGGCCTGGGGAGGACATCATGACAACACCAGAACCCGAACACCACGACGGGACATCCGACGCCACGCCAGGCGGATATGAAAGTAATCGCCGTGCGGGTGAATTGGGCTTTGCCGTTATCATGCTGATTGCCAGCGTTGGGCTGCTATGGAACGCCTACGGTATTTCCGGGTTCGAGGCATTATCCGCGCCGGGCGCAATACCGATGGCCACCACTTTGGTCATGTCTATCAGCGCTTTGATTGTTGTTGTCCGCACCGCGTCGCTGCCGCGCGTTACGACTGAAACATTGGCAAAGGACATTTTGCCGATTGTCGTGATCTTGTTTGTTTGTCTTCTGATTGGTTATGCTGTCTTGCTGCGCCCGCTGGGTTTTTTGCCTACCTCGGCCCTGTTCTTGATTATCGGGATTAAGCTGCTGTCAAAACGCAGTTGGCGCTTCACGCTGACAGTATCGCTGGGCAGTTTGCTGGCGATTTGGCTGATTTTCCGGATTGTGTTTACCGTTTTGATGCCTGCGGGCATCGTCCCCGAGGCCGAGTTTATCCAATTCTTCCGTGATCTTTCCGGAGGAGCCAACTGATGGACACGTTGATTGCTTTTCTGACTGTCTTTTCACAGCCGCAGCTTTTGATGCTGGTGGGGCTTGGTACGTTTGCTGGCGTATATGTCGGTGCTATTCCGGGCCTATCGGTGACGATGGCGGTTTCGATCCTGATTTCGTTCACCTTTTCATGGAATGTCTACCCGGCGATTTCGTTAATGATTGGTATCTATATGGGCGGCGTTTATGGCGATTCGCGCACAGCGATCTTGCTGAACATTCCGGGTGCGCCGTCGGCCATTGCGACCGCATTGGGCGGGTATGCGGCCGATGCCCATGTTGGTCGCTCGTTGTTGTAAGTCCAGAGCCATTCAGTTGCTTGGTCCTGTGCCTCCTCGATGATTTCAAATATGTATTCCGAGCCGCCGTCCACTGGCTTGCCGGATCAGAGTGGGACGCGAACTTTGGTTCTACTTCCGATGCTGCGCCAAAAGCCGCGTCATCGAGGACATCTAAATATTCTTTCACAGCACGCGGCGAAATCGGCCATTCATGCCTGCCGCAGTACGAATGGGGGGGGCAGGATCAAGTTGCGGACAAAGCTGCCATCACCGAAATGCCCAACTTCAGAATTTTCTGGCTCGCTTAACGTCAACTCCCCATGTCGAGCATGACGGTGATCTTGCCGCCGATGCTCCGTTCAATATTGATCGCAGCGCCGTTAAACGTGCTGCCTTGCAGGTAAGGCTGGATAAACCAATCATGATCGAACTCGGCAAAACCGATGCTGAATGAGACATTGGTCGTCATCGGCAATTCGATCACCACGTCCGTCTTTGTGGAAATCACGATGGACCCCAAACCCGCTTCCAATGCATCGGGGTCCCCGACATCAACCTGTGTTACCTCAGAAAAAACCGGACTGCCCGCAACCTCAAGTTCCGTAGTTGCTAGGACGTCCTGGGCGAAAGCGTCGGCTTCGACATCGGAAATCGTGCCGTCAGCATCGGTGTCGATGCGCGCGAGAATCGTCGGGCCTGCGTTTATCGAAGGAACAATGACGATTTCAGCCGCAACGTGATCTGCGGCAAGCGTCAGCGCGACCTGTTGATCCACATCCCTATGCGGATGAGCAAAGAGCGGTGTGCCCGCAAGCGCAAGCACACCTCCCAGTATTGCACCCCGCCCGATCATCGGACGGCGATCCAGGCTGTGCCGTAATCATTCGACGGGTCGCGGTACATGTTGTGGGCGTGATCGGTCGGATCGCCGTCCTGATCCACCGGGGCATATTCTATCAGGACCGACGGCCCGGTGACGCGGAAATATCCAGCACCAAGTGTATCGGTCGGTCCCCACCAGCCAAAATACGTCTCTTCGATCTCGGACCGGATGGTTTCCATATGAGGCAACAAATCGTCTTCATTCATAAAGCCCAGTCGCGCGGCGACCACCGCACTCAACAGTGCCTGTTGATCTTGTGTCATCTCGCTACCCTTAAGTCCTTCTGGGGCGATCGTAGCACCAAATTCACCGGGGCCTGCGACAAGATTGATGGCGCTGCTGCTGCGAATTACCGTGTTACGCTGCGTATCATCGAGGCTTGCCATAAAGGCATCCGCCGCTCGCAGTTCGATTTCTGTGATAAAGATTGCGTCGCCCTCGTAGGTGATCTTGAGCGGTTCGCCCCCCGTGAGCATCGGTGAGAACGACACATCAGGCCCCACAAATGTCATGTTGTACGCGAGGTGGTGCCCGCCGAATTGCAGCATCCACGGCTGCTCGGTCGATGGTTCGCCCAGAAACGACATGAAGTAGTATTCATCACCAAACTGCGCCCCGCCGCCGGGCCCCTCATCGAACGTTTCTTCCGCGGCGAGTTGCCAACGGATGTTGTTCATCCCGTCCTCGCTCATCACTTCGGCCAGCAAGGCGTCCATTGCGGCGTTCTGTTGATCGGTCAAATCGCCGCGCATCACGCCACCGCGCTGCACGGGTCCGGTTGGAAAGTTGGACCAGTTGGACCGCTGGATGTTGTCGGTGAACTCATAGACTGCAAGGGCACGTTCATCGCCCGAAAGTGTGGCGAGAAAGGTGTTTGCAGCTGCGACGATGGCGTTTGCTTTGGCGTCAGCGGGTTCCACGTCAAAGCTGTCGCGGAGCGTGATTTCGACGGGAGGGGTTTGCAGCCCCCCTCCGCCATCTAGGCTTTGGCCGTAGGCAATGAAGGCAACCGCACCAATGGCTGCAATGGCGGATGCGCCCAGAAGATATCGTTTCATAAAGTGTCCTTTCGGTTTGTTTGCGCTTTTCAGCGCACTGTGAGTTCGATGAGGTAGGGATCGTAATCGGTCAGTCATTCCCCGGAAAACTGCTGACGTATGACGGTCGGCTCGCTCGCCATTTCCACGTGACCGGCCCAGCCAATATGGTCGATGGCACCAAAAAGGTTCAGACCGCGATTGAAGTGTTAGGTGGCCCTTTCGATATAGCCGATGATCTCGAACATGATGGGCTTGGTTAGCCCCCAGGATTGCTCTACATAGCGGATCGACATCTAGGGTTTGATTGGCTGATTCTGGTTGGCCGGGTTGGAGAAATAGATCGCCTCACCGTCAAGATTAGCGAGAAACTAGAGCGCGATACAGAGCGCTGTGAGCGTTAGAAGACCGATCACGCGGTGCTCTTTCCAGACAAAACCAGCGAAATCGCGCATAACTGCCCCCTCAAGATCCTGTTTTCTGTAGCGTCATGGCGGCGAAGCCTGTCCCGAATGGGACAGGCCATTGCTGGTGCATCAGGTCCGGTGGAACTCGTCGGCAGTGATCGTGCCGTCCCCATCCGCATCATTCAGCAGCGCGCCAGGCGACATACCTCGACTGTTACGACTGCGCTCTCCAACTCGGTGATCAGCCCGAATCAGCATTTCGAATTTCTCGGCCGTGACCGCGGCAGTTGCTTCGCTGGACGTAAACGGCCCGTTCTGGGCGGTTGCAATGGCTGTCCCGGAAAGGGTCAACATGATGGCTATGAAGCCGACGGGGAGAATGTTTGAACTCGCCATTGTAAGGTCCTTGTCGGTTTTTTCTATTTAAACTCAGGCAGGCTGTGCTTCAGCTTCTGTCGGTGCGTCCGCGTCGGTCTTTGCCGATTTTGCGGCGCGGTTTTGCTGCCAAACCATTGCGGTGATCGTACCGGTCATCAGGGCAGCGGCACCAATGGCGAGGCCAAGGATGGTCAGCCCGAAAAGGGCGACTACTGGGGCAAGGATCAAGGCGATCAAAGCGCCGCCAATCACTTGAAGGGTGTCGATAATCTTATGCATGTGATGTGCCTTTCGGTTTGTTTGATGAGACACATCTAGACAGGCCATTTTGCCGTCGCTTGGCGTGAGCCTTACAAATCTGTCAAGTTCGCGATTTCCTGTCGTTGGGCTCCTCCCAGACCATTCGCACAAACAGTCCGGTTCCGCCTTCGGGAGGGTCGGATAGGATGAATTCCGCGCCGTGCCGGGCCGCAATCGCCCTTGCCAGCGACAGACCTAGCCCTGCGCCTTCGGTGGTCCGGCTTCGTTCAAGTCGATAGAGAGGTTCAGTGACGCGGTCGACCTCCGCTTCAGGAATTCCGGGTCCGTCATCAAGAACGCCGAACAGGCCTGCTCTGGCCATGACAGTCAGCGTGCTGCCTTCGGGGGTATGTCGCAGCGCATTCTGGATCAGATTGGACAGGAATTGATTGAGCAGGATCCTGTCGCCATTCACGACCACCGGCGACAGATCGGTCTTGAGCGTGCGTCCAGTATCCTCGGCAACGGCGGCGTAGGTTTCTGCGGTATCCTGCGCGAGCTTTGCCAAATCGACGGGCGTAAACCTCTTTTCCAGAGCGCCACTTTCCAGCTTCGAAAGCCGTAGGAAAGCATCAAAGATCGCGATCGCCTTGTCGGCCTGTTCCATTGCCGCACCGATCTCATCCTCGCGGTCGCCTTCTGTCAGAAGCGCGGTTTCTAGCCGAAGGCGCAGGCGCGTCAGCGGCGTCTTCAAGTCATGGGCAATATTCGCGGAAAACCCGCGCGCCTGTTCCAGCGCCAAACCTATGCGTGCGATGGTTTCATCGACCTGAATCCCGAGTTGGTCCAGATCGTCGCGGTTGTGTCTTGGCGCGACCCTTGCCTGCAAATCTCCCTCGGCGGCGCGACCAAGCGCATTGGTCACGTCCGATAGACGTCGTTGGGTGCGCCAGCCCAGAAAAAGACCGATCGAGAGTGAAAGCGATAGCGTGATCCAGCCCATTCCGATGAATGTATCGGTCAGAACCTCGTCGAAAACCGATAATTCGCCGACATTTTGACCGACAATCAGCCAGCCGCCGTCAACGGGTCCACCGTAGAAAATCCAGGGCTCGAGCGGACGCCCCCGAAGCCTCCCCTCGGGCGGGACCAGATCGTCATCAAAAAATATGCCATGTTCACCAAATCCGTCCGCGCCACGTTTGCTCGGGGGTAGGAAAATCACCCGTTCGAGAGAAGAGGCATCGTTGGCATCGGACGGGAGATTTCCAGCAGATATCGCAGCGCTCACATCAGCAAACCGCGATTCAAGGCGATCATCAACCCTTCGATCCATAGCGTCCCGAACTTCAAAGACCGAGAATGCCGCGGCGCCGGCAACCACGATCAAAAAGGCCATGGTCAAAAGCAGCGCTTGCCTCAGGGCGGAAAGACGCCATAGATGGCGAAACTTTTTAATGCCCTTCGATAACATAGCCAGCGCCCCTGATGGTGCGGATGACCGTGTCTCCGAACGGCTTCTCCAATTTTGCCCTAAGGCGGCTCATATGGGTCTCGACGACGCTCGTGGTCGGGTCAAAGTTCATGTCCCAGACCTTTTCCAATAGCATGTTGCGCGTCTGGATCCGCCCCTTCGCCCGCATCAGTGCCTCGAGCAGGCGAAATTCCTTACCGTTGAGGTCAATGGCCCGACCCTGTCGTGTGCAGGTCTGCCTAAGTAAATCCAGCGTAACGTCGCCAATAGTCAGTTTCGTGACTTCGGCACTTTGTGACGGCGATGCGCGACGGCCCAGGACGGACACGCGCGCCTCCAATTCGGTCAATGCGAAGGGTTTCGACAGATAATCATCGGCTCCGGCTTGCAGCCCCTCAACGCGGTCATCGATTTCGGACAGAGCGGTCAAAAACAAAACCGGCGTCTGTACCTTGGCTGCCCGGATGGATTTCAACACCGATAACCCGTCCAGACTGGGCACCATCCGGTCGAGAACGAGCACGTCAAACTCTCGTGTCGTTGCCGCGACAAGTGCGTCCTTGCCGTCCGTCACCCAATCCACCGTGTGACCCGCACGCGAAAGGCCGTCGCGGACCCACGCGCCGATCTCTGCATCATCTTCTAATACCATGACCTTCATGAGAGCATCCTACTGGAAAAGCGCCGGAAATAACCAGTGGTCCTGACGGCGTTTCTTATTCGGGCGACGACCTTTCGAGCCCCGCACTGTGTTATTACCCTGGCATATGCGGGGCCATACTTCCGAAAGATGTCAGCGAGCTCCAGCCGTGGGCGCGGCAACCGCCCGAGCCGCTATTCCAATCCTCGCCTGACGGTGTGATCCTGCAGCTTCTCCAGCATCTCGTACGGGCTGACGGTGCCACGAATGGTTTTGGTTGCGACATGGGTGTACCGTGCGGTTGTGCTGAGCTTGGAATGCCCCAGCAGCACTTGGATCACGCGGACATCTGTTCCGGCTTCGAGCAAGTGTGTCGCGAAGCTGTGGCGTAAGGTGTGCAACGTGGCGGGCTTGTTGATCCCAGCCATATGCTTGGCGGACGTGAATGCGCGGTTCAGTTGGCGTGGCGACAAGGCCATGATCTTTGGCTTGCCGGGAAACAGCCAGCCCTCCGGGCGCGCTTCACGCCAATAGTCCCGCAACAGATCAAGCAGGGCCGGTGACAACATTGCTTTGCGATCTTTGTCGTTCTTGCCCTCATCCACATGGATCAGCATGCGATCACTGTCTATGTCCGCGACCTTGAGATTGCAGACTTCTGACGCGCGCAAACCAGCACCATATGCTCGGCGGCGCCTGCAGCCCTGTGCTGAGCGATGAGAACGAAGAGATCGCGGATTGGCCGGAACATCTGACCTCCATGCACCTTGCACCTCGTCCAAAGTTTCGAGCCAAGAACCTTCATGACTTATCTGTGCCAATCTCTGGAGTTTCCTGTTTTGAGGAGTGTTTCGGTCTGTCGCGGTCAAATGATCTCGTCTTCGTCGAAAAGCGGATCGTCGGACAACTGGTCGTTCAAGTCTTCGACAGCACCTTCTGCTATGGCCATGGATTTAACCCGGGCGAGGTGAAACACTGCGTCACCTTCGTTGACGATGGGCAAGACCGCGCGGCCAACCACAATTCCGTTGAATGGCGCAATGACCTCTTCTTCTAGCTCGCCGAACGGATCGGCGACAACAGCCATGACATCGCCTTTCGCAACGACATCCCCGTCGGCGCGGAATGTCCGCAACAAGCCGCCAGCAGGGGCGCGTAGCCATTTGCTAGATGTACAATATTGCGATGGGGCTTTGGGCTTGGCTATTCCCTTGGCTGGAAGCTGTCCAACGTGATGCAGAACGCGCAGAATCCCCGCGACACCGGCACGCACGGACATCTCGTCGAAACGTAAACCTTCGCCCGCCTCAAAAAGCAGTACATCCTTACCAATATCCTTTGCTGCACCGCGCAGCGATCCTTTGCGCAATGGGGACTGCAGAATGACCGGTGCACCAAAAACTTCGGCCAGTCTAGCAGTGTAGGCATTGTCTGGCGAGATGCGCACCTGAGGCAGATTGGTCCGGTGGATCGCGGCGGAATGCAGGTCAATGCCAAGATCACATCGTGCAACGATCTCGTTGAGGAAGAGATGCGCCAGCCGCGACGCAAGCGAGCCGCCCGATGTGCCCGGGAACATGCGGTTCAGGTCACGCCGGTCGGGTAGATACCGCGAGTGGCTGAGGAAACCGAAAGCATTTACAATCGGGATTACGATAAGAGTGCCGCGCAGCGATTTGAGGTTTGTTGCCCGAAGCAGACGCCGCACGATTTCGACGCCGATGACTTCGTCGCCATGGATGCCCGCGCTGACAAAAACGGTCGGGCCATCGGCCTTTCCGTGGACAACGTGTACTGACATCGACACCGGCGTGTGGTCCGACAGCACGCTGACCGGCAGGTCAACAGTCTGCCGGGTGCCTGCGGAAATAGTCTGGCCCCCAATCTCAAATGCTGCGCGACGTGCCATCAGCCTTTGCCCTTGGTTTTGGTGGTGCCTTTGACGGCGTTCTTCTCGATGTGTTCGATAATCTTGCCGGCCACATCCAACCCAGTCGCTTTTTCCACACCTTCAAGCCCAGGCGAAGAGTTTACTTCCATAACCACTGGGCCATGGTTAGCGCGCAGCATATCTACACCACAGACGTTCAAGCCCATCGTTTTGGCCGCGCGGACAGCAGTGGAACGCTCTTCGGGCGACAACTTAATCACCTGTGCCGATCCGCCGCGATGCAAGTTGGAGCGAAAATCGCCCTCTGCACCTGTTCGCTTCATAGCCGCGATCACCTTGCCGCCAACGACGATGGCGCGGATGTCTGTCCCACCGGCTTCCTTGATGAACTCCTGCAACAGGATGTTCGTGCCGGATGCCCTGAAGGCTTCAACGACCGAGGTCGCAGAACGATCTGTATCGGCCAGAACAACGCCCAAACCCTGGGTGCCTTCCAGCAGTTTAATCACAATTGGAGCACCGCCGGCCAGCTTAAGAACCTCGTCGGTCTGTTTTGGGTCATGCGCAAATGTCGTCACTGGCAGGCCGATACCATCGCGAGCCAAAAGCTGCATGGAGCGCAGTTTGTCACGGCTCCGCCCAATGGCGACACTTTCGTTCAAAGGATAGACGCCCATCATTTCAAACTGGCGCAAAACAGCGAGGCCGTAAAATGTCACCGAAGCGCCGATCCGCGGGATCACAGCGTCGTAACCGGTCAGTTTATCACCGTTATAGTAAATCTCGGGTCGACGAGATGCGATATTCATGTAGCACCGGAGCGTGTTGATAATATCGATCTCGTGACCGCGCTCTTCTGCGGCTTCTTTCAGACGCTGGTGCGAATAGAGTTTAGCATTACGTGCCATCAGTGCGATTTTCATGAGAAAATCCTTTCTGCCTCAAGGGCTTTGCCGACCCAACTTTCGGATCAGGTTTGCGCGGCGCGTGTGCACTGCGATGTTGTGGTTTTTCAGAGCTGTCCGGCCGACGATCATTGGAAACGTCATCTTGGTCCGGTCGGTGAGCGAAACTGCTATGGGCCAAGACCGGTCTGTCAACTTCAACAAGGTTTGTATGACAATTCGCTCTTCTGAAATTCCACTCGTATTCTTTATTTCGCGTCGATCGTGGATTTTGGCCTCGACCCAAAGCAGAGGTGCCCTTTCATCCAGTTGAACCTGAAATCGAACCCAGTCTTCACCATCTTGATCAAAAGGCTCGATGCCAATAGCATGAAGCGCAGACGTCCGCGCACCCGTGTCGATCTTGGCCTTGATCTGATTCAGTCCCAGTTCAGGCAGGTCAAGATGCTCCATCCAACCTATGACCAGCAATTCACGTTTCGACTTTTCCATCTTCATATTCAGATTAGCCATGGCATCATCACCGTCGCGAGGCTGAGGACAAAGAAAAACCCAGCCATATCTGTCACTGTTGTCAGAAGGGGGCCACTTGCCACCGCAGGGTCCTGGCCAATGCGTTTGAGCAACAGTGGCACAACACCACCGATCGACACAGCCAGCATGGTGTTCAGCGCAAGCGCCGCGCCAATCACAAGACCCAGAGCCGGACTGCCTTTCCAGAGCCAAGCGACAATACCGATCAGGATGCCCAAAGCGATACCATTGATCACGCCGACGCTGATTTCCTTGAGCCAGACCTTCAAAGCATCCTTCGGCCGGACAGACAAACGTCGCACATCAGCGGCATCCTCGGCATCCATCTGCTCGAGGATTGCCTCAGCTTCTTCGGACCCCATGTCGCCGATCAGGTCAGCCTGAACATCTGAGTCCAGTTCGTCCATGATCTCAACGGCACGATCCGTCTCAAGGTCTTCCATGAGGTCGGCACCGATTTCGTGGGGTGCTTCCTCGATCAGATCAGCTGCGATTTCGGGTGAGATCAGAGTTAAAACAGCCCGACGATCAACCGATGACAACTCCAGCAACTCACGGAGCGCCTCCGACAAAGGAAGCTGTTTGAACAAGGCATCCAAACGTTCAGCATCTTCAACGGCAATTGCCGCGCGCAATTCCTGAGACAAATCAATGCCTGACTCTATCAATGTACTGTGCTGATTCATAATGCTCTCTCCATGCAAGGTGTTTACATAGGCAAATTTTTATTGTCTATAGATAAAAATTTATGTTAAAAGAGGCTCGTATGACCAAATGTGACGTTGCTGCCAGACATCTGGCAAACCTGTACAGCAAGAGTTTTGGTGGCAAAGAAAGTGGCCGCTTCCGCATGTCCGCAAAGCAGGTGCGGGAGCTTTTAGGAAAGAGGCGCTTGTATGCCGATGATATCGAACAGCTCGCCCGAGCCGTCCTTGAACAAGGCTACGTTCTGATCGATATGGACAGCTTCTTCGTTCTGCTCAGCGGGAATGCGTTTGTGAACTACAGACGGGTCAGTGGCGAAGCCTTGGCGACAGAAATGGCTGGGGAAACCTAGCGTACCATTCCAAATCACCAAAATACGCGCCTGAAGCGAATATTCGAACTCGTGCACGGAAATCTCTGTTTGTCCCGCGGCCGATAGATTAGACTACCGATCTATGCTGTGGCCAGTTTGAATGGCTGGTTTTTCTGCTGCGCGGCGGCACACTCAATTCGCTCGTGCCGCATTTTTCGCGCTTCGAGCGCACGCAGCGAGAAATTCAAATTCACATAGTGGGCTCTTTCGAGGCATTCGCCGCGCGCGGCATGAAGGTCCGCAATTGAATTTGGGTCAGAAATGCTTGACGTTTGGGTCAGAATTGAATGACGTGGTTTTCTTGTTTCCTGAAGTTATTATTGCCGAGAGGGTCAAAGGTTCGTAACATTCCACACCTTTTATAAAACGCCAAGCAGTTTTGACCCAAACGCCAAGACTTTGACCCAAATCATTTTATCTTGCCACCAGACCATCGGTTGCTTCCCTTCATTGGTGCAGGTTTCTGTAAGAACCGCTGTAAGCGGGTCGTCCTGAAACCTTACCACGTGGCGAACGCGGGTGGGCGAAGATGCGCTTATGCGTGTTGTTTGCATTGCGACGCACACCCCTGAGTAGCATAAAGCAAAGATTGAATTATGTAATCTCATTAGGTGATGGATCGTGAGCGCAGGTGACATTGAAGGCTACTCGCAACAGGGTGCTGCCCAGCGAGACACAGATGCAAGATCCTTGACGATTGAAACTATTGAGGACGTAGAGCCACTGGACGAGCAGTTTGGCGTAGAGGTCCCCAGAACTGTGCCGGACGCACTTTATGACACATTGTTTGGACAGCCAAAACTCGGTGAGGTGAAGCTCGGCGATCGTATCGCTGACGCACGCGTATTTACCTACGCGATCCTCGACGCGGCTAAGGTCGTGAGCCTACCGGAAATGCTCGAAGCATCCGGGTTGGAGCACCGATGCCTGTTTAAAGGTGCCGCATATGATGAGTTGAAGGATGTGGCTCCGTGGATTGTCCGGTTGGAAGAAGGTAACACCTTTACTCGCAACTTGTTCACGCGCTCAGACGCACCTTGGCATTTATGGGACAAGGAGGCGGGGCTATATATCAGGTCGCGGGATAAGCTAGTGGATGTACGCGCGCATTGGCGCAAGTTCACCAAGGTGCAGGATGAGGCAGGCGCGTGGTTCTATTTGCGTCTGTATGATCCCCGTATCACGCAAGCATTTCTGCATAACGCACCTGACTTTGCCGACCGTATCCTGTCGCGCGCTTTTCCATGGGATGATTTAACTATCATTACGTGCTTCGAGGGGCGGGCAAAAAGCTTTGGGGCCGCGCGCAAAACCTCAAAAAACATACCTGTAATCCGTCTGGGTTCTGATGAAAAGGCTGTCTTGCGACACTTACTGTAACCGCCTTAGGGTTGTTTGGCGCTCGTTGTCGACGACAGCAATGCAGCCCAACTAAACAGCCACAATGCCAGCGCCTGATCTACCCAAGATATTGAGGGGGCTGCCTCCTTTGCTGATCTTGTCGCGCCTCAAGTGACTCCACAATGACGTTCTCTACGTCATGCAATCGTAGCCCTTGTTCACGGGCGCTTAGTCGATGGTTTCTGCGACCGCGAAGCGCAGGAAAGCATATTGCAGTGCAACCAATGTCAGAAGTCCGATAAACGTCAATGTTAGCCAGCTGGCCAATCCAGGCAAAACCAGTGTGGTTCCAACTGTTTTGAATGTGAACAGCCCCACAGCACCTGATGCCGCCACAGCAGCGAGAACGAAAATCGTTTTTGCGATAAACTCGACAATTGAGCGGCCAAGAAATTCAAAGTCCGCCCGTCCCATCCCCATCAGCTTTGTCGGGAACAGAAGATGTACCGTGTTCTCGACTGCATAGAGAAGAAACGTTAACGGAAGCGCAAACGCAGCTAATACCAGTGCAACTTGTGTTGTCACACCGGCCTCAACGACCAGTGTGCTGGCAATCATTGTCAAAGCGATAGCATAGGCCAGAAGCACCTGAACCACGAGTTGGCCTGCGCAAATGCGCCAAGGTGCGATGGGCAGTGTTTTGTAGATTTCCATCCGGCTCAGGTCACCGCGAAAGTCGCAGACCAGATTGCGGGGTAGGATGAACGCGAAGAAGACATAGACAACCATCAATGTCTCTGGATCCGTAAGTGGCGCGCCGACCGCCAAGGAAATCGGCGCAATACAGGCAGCGAGACCGGCAAATATGATGAAAATTTTGAACGAATTCCGTAGTGCGTTGAGGGTCTGCCGCCAGGCAATCGGCCCCAGGCCGCCTAGAATTGGTGCACGCTGGATCGAGCGCAACTCGGTCTGCTGTGTGGCAAAGAAAGATCCACCTTCTTTGATGCGTTCCCATCGGCCGCTCATGCGGGCGTTTTCCGCCAGTGCGCGGTCGGTCGTGCGTGCATCGAACACGATGACAGCACGCAACAGCGCCGCATTGATGACGACCGCGACAAGGGACCAGAGGGCCAGATGCGATACAGTTTCAGCCACATAGAGTTCTGCAAACACAATGTAGGGGAACAAGACTATCGACCCGATCCATGAGTGTCGAAACGCAGACAGAAGGTCGATAATGCCGTAGTCGGGCGTGGCCCACGCGTAAAGCACGGCTCCCGCTGCAATGGCGCCAAACAACGCAGTTGCGGGCCATCGTATCTTTGCGAGCCAATGACCCTCGACCGCGTGCCCAGCCATACCGATGACGGCGCTGTTCAACTGTACGAACACAAGTGTCAAAACCGTGGCGATAAAGACGAACAGGGGCGATCCTGCTTGCGGCGGCGCCATGAGCGTGACGAACAAGCTCGTCAATATGACACCCGCGAGATAGGCGCAGAATTTATAAAGGATTAGATCCCGTCGGCGGAATGGCCCAGTAAAGAGAAAATTGATCTCATTCGGCGAAAAATGAAACGTAGGGCCGGTCGTCATCAATACGGTGAGCAGCGACAACCCGAGCATGCTGAGCGGCATGAACGTGATGATCTGCGCGTTCAACGCTTGCCAGTCCAAAGCCTCAGTTATCAAAAGGCTCGTGCCTGAGGAACCGTTTGACACGATCATGAACCAAACGATTCCTCCGAAAGCGAGAGAGAACAGCAGGCCACGCAAGCTTGCCAACTGAAGCAAGCGTTCGCGCAGGCCGCCTCGCAGTCGCAAAATAAGAAGTTGGGAAAGTGCAGAATCCATAGCTTAGACCGCCGCCGTGTCAGAGGTCTCGTCTGAAGCTTGCGTAATTGAGAAATACACTTCTTCAAGGGCTGACGTGCTATCCGTCGTGCCGACCTCGCTTAGTAGGTCTTCCATCGTGCCAAACCGGCGGCACTCGCCAAGGTTCAGCACCATGATATGTGTACACAAATTCTCGAACAGGCTCAAAAGGTGCGAGCTGATGATGATGGATGCACCTGCCTGCGCACGCTCGCGGATTGCCTGTTGAATCCTCCGGATACCTTGGGGATCGAGCCCCGTCAGGGGTTCATCGAACAGGATCACTTTTGGGTTGTGCAGAAAGGCACAGGCGATCGCCACCTTCTGGCGCATACCACGCGACAAGTTGTGGACGACCGTATTGCGCTTGTGGGTAAGTTCGAATGACGCGAGGAGCGCTTCGGCATCCTTTTCAAAGTCTGCGAGTTTGTAAGCAGCCGCTGTAAAAGCGAGGTGCTCCCAAACCGTCATAGTGTCAAAAAGTCTTGGATCGTCAGGAATATAGCCCAGGTTGGCTTTGGCTGCGATGGGCGCTTGGACAACGTCATGGCCGGCAACCGACAAATTCCCCGAGCTGGGTGGAATAATCCCGCACAATGTACGCAGGGTCGTTGTCTTACCTGCACCATTCGGCCCGAGCAATCCAAGGATTTGGCCTGGTTCGACCGAAAAGCTAAGGTCTTTCACGGCCGTGAAGCCTTTGTATTGCTTGCTGAAGTTCGTGACTGTAATCATCTGCTCTTTGTCCAACACGTTCCGTTTTGCCGACATCTTGGCGGGCTGACGCGCTCTCCTACACCGCTCAACTCTTCGATGAATTGCACCGATTCATGTCAAATCTAAGTTCAAAACCGTCCCTCTAGACGATGACTGAGGCCGCATCAGAGCAAACAGGGGAAATATATGGTTGGCGGCATAGTAATTCGCCAATCTGCAGATTTAGCGGCTGCAGTGAATGTCCGGTTCAACGGGCGGCGGCGCAGCATGCTGTCCTATGAGTGAATGGCCGGTTTGGGCCGTCCTCGTAGAGGGCCGCGTCACCTTGATGGGAAAAATGCTGCGACCGATCTAATGGCAGCAGAGAGCCCATTCTGTCGAATGCTGCGGGTTAATCAAACGGCTGGACCTTCGCGGATTTTTGACGTTCAAGGCTCTGGGCCAGAAGAAGTCAAATTTATGACACAACAGCAAGTTACCGAGCGTTCAGGCAATTATTAGGATTCCCATGCGCTGGTTTATGAAACGCCTATATCGCGAGCGACGCCGGCTAACGATAGTAGCTGCGGCAACATTTCTTGGTGGCTATTTCGCCTTTTTCAACTCCACCAGCGTCTTTCTTGGAATACCTTTTCCGATCATTGCTGGCCTCGCTTTTATGGTGGGTCTGACAACGGCCTTAGTGATCCTTGTCGTTCTCTTTCCAAAGATCAGGCACTCGGCTGAGTCTGTTGCCCTGTCGATCCCAGTACTTAGCCTCATGGGGGCCTTTAGCAGCGATGTGGATGGCGGGCTTCCTACATCCACCAGCGTCTTTGGCATCTTGCTCTGTTATCTGATTTTTACTGTTTATGGCGGAGCATGGTTGGACCGCTATCTTCCCTGCCGCCCCAGACGCCTACGCAGTTGCGCGACATCCAAACTGCCGCCGGAAGAGCTTTGGCCTTACCTGACCGTTACACCAGACACCTTCCTCGACTATGGAAGTAAAGACACGCTTTCAATGGAATGGATCGATCCAGACGTTAGTTATCGCGAAATTGAACGGTCGGGCGAACTTGCCAAGATTGAGGAAATTAACACGATTGAAGTCAACGAACCGCACCACAGATACCGCTTTACGTTCGAGGTTCCCGACGCGACAGAGACCGCCCCAGTGTCTCAGGGAAGCTATGAATTCCGTATGACCCAAAACGGCCATGGAACCACGCTTGGAATAGTCCGAGAATTTGATCGGGTGTCGATCCGCGCGCAACTTCTTATCTGGATTGATGACGCAATGGGTCGGCTTGACGATCAAAAGATTCGAGACGCAGAGACAGCGCATCGCGACTGAGCCCGGGAAGCGGTCACTCATCCCGCCAGATTGAATGGCAGTAAAGTCCGCGAACTGTGAATTCGAACCCTCAGGCATTGTGCGCGCGCGGCGAATGTCGGCAATGCGGGCTGCAGGTGCAGCATCTCAACTTGCCTCTGGAGGTCGGCTTGGCTAAGCCAAACGCCCATTGTCGTCAGGGTGAAGGCGCGGCCTTCCCCCTCGGGCAACCCTATTAGACAGAACCGTGTCCTCGCTTCGCTGCGGGCCGCACCACTTCCGTCGAATAGCATTGCCTCGCCCCCATCCGCGTTCGCCACGTGGCAAGGTTTCAGGACGACCCGCTTACAGCGGTTCTTACAGAAACCTGCACCAATGAAGGGGGGGCAACCGATGGTCTGGAGGCAAGATAAAACACTTTGGGTCAAAGTCTTGACGGAAAGGTCAAAACTGCTTGGCGTTTTATATGGGGTGTGGAATGTCGCGCACCTTTGACTCTTTCGGCAAGCATAACTTCAGAAAACAAGAAAATCACGTCATTCAATTCTGACCCAAACGTCAAGCATTTCTGACCCAAATTCAATTGCGGACCTTCATGCCGCGCGCGGCGAATGTCTCGAAAGAGCCCAATGTGCCGGATGCTGCACTTACCAGGAATGACTGCTTCGACGCTCCGGGTGCAATTCGCTGTAAGGACAGACATCATCTTCGAACGGCACATGCCGACGGCGAAAGCTTGTATTCGGAACCGCTTCCGGGTTGCTGATCCTGTCCATGCGGAAATGGCGGAAGTCGTCGCGAGCAGGGTCCCAGCCGACGAGATACCATAGGGGTGGCAATATCAGCATGGCTTGTGGCTCCACCCGGCGCTCGGTCTTGCGCCCTTTTGCATCGCTATAGTCGAACCGGATCAAGTGTCGGCCCAGAAAAGCTGTCTCAAAGGCCCCAAGCAAGTCGGGGTCCATTTTCCCCATGTCCGACAAATCCTGCAAAGGTGACAGCTGGCCGATGTGCAGGCATTCCAAAAACGTGCGTAGGTCTTTCACCTTATCCGACGGCAAGGCCTTTTCGATCTTGGCCAACCCCGCGTCGGCAAGTTCCGAGAAGGGTAGATTCCCGGCCGCTCGCATCGCCGCGACGCTGATCAGCAGCGCGAACACTTCGGGCACGGACAACTTGGCCCGTGTCTGCATCGATTGTGGGTCAAGCTGGAGGCCACCGCCGCGGCCGACGTCGGAATGGATCACATAGCCTTCGTCCCGCAGTGCGCCGATATCGCGCAACACGGTCCGGCGGGAGGCACCAACCTCTTCGGCCAGTGCATCAACAGTGGATGTGCCGTTGCGGCGAAGGCTGCGCACGATGGCGTCATGTCTGAGTCTGGGGTTCATATCTCAACCCTATCACAAATGGTGACAGTATTTGGCACTATTTTGACCTACACCGATTCCAGCAACTGAAAACAAGGAGATTGCGACATGGAACGGACGGCAGTGAACCCCTGGGATTGGTCGATCAAGCTGGGCTACAATCAGGCCGAGGTGATAGAGGGCGCGACGCGGCAAGTGATCTGTGCAGGCCAGACCGCAGTGGATGACGAAGGCAATCCGCAGCATCCAGGCGATATGCGCGCGCAGATCAGCCTGGCGCTCGACAATCTCGAAGCCGTCCTGAAACGCGCAGGGATGGACCTGAGCAATGTGATCAAGCTCGGGGTTTACGTAACAGATGTAGACGAGGCCCTAAAGAACTTCGACCTGATGGGCATGCGGTTCGGGCCCCATCAGGTTGCCCCGCCCATGACACTGTTGGGTGTGACACGTCTCGCCATTCCCGGATTGCTGTTCGAGATTGAAGCGACTGCAGCGGCCTGACGCACGCCAAAGCGGCCATTGGAGGAACAAGTGCCAATGGCCGCCTTGTCCGCTTAGCGGACTTCGGCGTAGGCCACGCCTTCACCCTGACGACAACGGGCGTTTGGCTTAGTCATATCCCCTTTGCCTAAATGATCCTCACGCAACATCGGACGCTCATGGTTCGACGCGGCATAGGTCCTTCAGCTATTGTCCCAAAAATCAGGTGGCATGTCGTGTAACTGCTGTGCCGCGACGTCATCAATCCAGTCTTGTTGATCTTCTTTTGACCAATTTGCGAACCCATTTGTGTGGGTGGACATTTCACGTGCGCGCTGGATGGCTTGGTGGTACTTAAGTTGGTCGATTGGCGCGCTCGGGACAATAGCGTACACAAATCTACCGCCCATTGCAGACGCTAAGTTTTCCATTTGCTTGAGGGATATTGACCCTTCTTTTTCGCTCCGTTCTGCTTGGTAAACAGCGTTTCGGCTCACGCCTTTGCGCACAGCGACCTGCTCGGCGGACATACCTAACGCGAGCCGCATCGTCGCAATCCAGCCTTTTTCAGGTACCTGCAAATCAGCAACTAGTTCTGAACTGCGGTCCAGCATTCTCGCCCAACGCCTACGTTGCATAAAGTCCGGCATAGTATTCCTCTGGTCGGAGTGTCGACTGGTGCAACAAAATATATACATTTACTTATGAAATACTATCTAATTATTTTTATTTTTAAAAAATTGCATATATATCCCTAACATTTTTGTGATTATGTACTATATAAAAATTGAAGGAGAGACGATGTTTGAACAATTTGTGGCTGAAGGGTCATTCCCATTTTCTATTGCGCTTGCTGTAACTGCTGGGCTTTTCTTAATTGAAATCTTTAGCTTGTTTTTAGGTGCCACCGTTTTGGGATTAGGTGGTGAGGGGCCAGACATCGACGTTGATGCTGACTTTGATCTGACAGCAGACATTGATATCGAACCATTGGAAATTGATGTTGCGGGTGATGTGGCAGCAACACCTTCGGATATTCTGACATGGATCGGTGCCCGCGACGTGCCATTTCTTATCTGGCTCGTTTCGTTTTTGACAATGTTCGGGCTATTTGGTCTTGGAATACAGTCCCTTGCGACATCCCTGCTCGGAACGCCGCTATTCACTCTTCTTGCTGTTGTCATTGCGACAGTTCCAGCCTTGGCTGTCACCCGAGTCATTGCGAACTGGGTTGGACTGATCATGCCCAAAACAGAGACCAGCGCAATGCGCGTTCGCTTCTTGGGTGGGCATCGCGGGACGATAACTCAAGGCACCGCCACACGTGGCCACCCCGCCGAGGCTAAGATCAAAGATCGGCATGGCAACATGCACTACCTGCGGGTCGAACCATTGGATGATGACGGTGTCTTTCATGAAGGCAGTGACGTCACACTTATCCGCAAGCGCGGTGACAAGTTCTTTGTCATCTAAACCGCGTCCCCAAACATAAAACTGAATTAATTCCATTCGAAGGAGTACTAGATGGACCTCACAACCATTCTTACGACTGCGGGCATGATTGTCGGCCTGCTTATATTTAAAGTGCTTTTGAAATAGGAAAAATCAGCGTCGACACAAACGGCCCTTAGCAGACTTTCAATTTGCCAGTTAACGCTGCATTGCAGCGTAAAAACACCAGTTTAATTTTAGTTTTTTGGGGGCCAATGGCACTTGAAGCGCGAAGCCGTAGCTAACACCATAACCTGCCCGAGGGCCGCGCTATCGCAACGTGGCCACGCGAATGTTGTTTGTGCTGCCGATCTGGCCGAACGGAACGCCGGACAAGACCACCATCTTTTCACCAGTCTCTGGCGGTAATAGCCGCCGACATTCAGCCTTGGCTGTTTCGACCATGCTGTCGTAATCGACGGCGGAGGATTCCAAGACAGATCGCGCGCCCCAAACCAACGCCATTCGACGCGCCACGCAACGGTCCCGGGTCATGACCACAAGGGGCAGTTTCGGGCGGCGCGCGGACACCCGCAGCCCCGTCAAACCGCTCATGGAATAGGCCGTGATGCAAGCGGCGTTCAAAGCACAGGCCAGTGTTGCGCCTGTGTCGGCAATCGCGTCGGCATCGCTTAGGCAGGCTTCGCGCGATGATGACATGGCCGCCGCGTAGAAACTATGCCCCTCGGTCGAGCGAATGATCCGGTCCATCACTTCGACGGCTTCTGTCGGGAAATCACCCGTGGCGCTTTCCGCCGATAACATCACCGCGTCCGCGCCGTCGTAGATGGCCGTCGCGACGTCAGAGGCTTCAGCGCGGGTCGGGGTTGGCGAAGCGACCATGGACTCCAGCATCTGCGTCGCAACAATCACCGGACGGCAGGTGCGCCGGCACAGGGTGATGATTTCCTTTTGGCGGGCGGGCACATCCTCGGGCGGGATTTCAACCCCAAGATCACCCCGCGCAATCATGATCGCGTCGGATTTATCAACGATTGCTTCGATATCCTCCAGCGCGGAGGGCTTTTCTATTTTCGAGATCAGGCCTGCGCGGCCATCAATGATCGCAGTGATTTCGTCAAGGTCTGTGGCCCGTTGCACAAAAGACAGCGCGACCCAGTCGACCCCGTTTTTCAGCCCGAAGTGAAGATCTTTACGGTCCTTCTCAGTCAGCACCGGCAGATCAAGCATGCAATCGGGCAGGTTCACGCCCTTACGGTCACTTACCTTACCGCCCTCAAGGACTTCGGCCTCGATCTGGCCCGTTTGCTTGCCCGTCACTTTCAGGCGGACCCGACCATCGTCGATGAAAAGGCGGTGGCCCAGCTCGATGGCTTCGAAGATTTCGGGGTGCGGCAGCGGCAGGCAGGTGTCATCCTCGACCGTGTCCGAGGGAAGGAAGCACACCTTTTCATGGCGGTCCAGATTGCGTGATCCGCCTATTATACGACCAAGCCTGATCTTCGGTCCCTGCAAGTCCTGCAAAATGCCGATGGGGGCGCCGACGTCTTGTTCAAGTTTGCGAATGGCAGAGATTGTTAGGGCATGGATGTCGTGTTCGCCGTGGCTAAAATTCAAGCGGAAGGTATCAACGCCCGCGTTGAACAGGTTTCGCAGCATGAAGGGCGACGCGCTTGCGGGGCCTACTGTTGCAACGATTTTGGCGCGTCTATCGCGGATCATGTGGTATCCTTCGGGTCGGTTCGTGCGGGCCTGTCAGCGGACAAGCACAGCGCGAAAATCATTTACATTGGTGAGGGTCGGGCCTGTCTTGATCAGGTCGCCCGTGGCGTCGAAAAGACTGTAGCTGTCGTGTCGCGCCAGGTGGTGCTTAGGGCTCATGCCAACCCGTTGGGCCCGGGCCAGCGTATCCGGCCCGATGATGGCACCAGCTGCGTCTTCAGTGCCGTCGATGCCGTCGGTGTCTGCCGCAAGCGCATGAATGTTGGCGCGCCCGTTCAGCGCGACCGCGAGGCTGAGAAGAAATTCGGTGTTGCGTCCCCCTCGACCGGGCTTTGTACCGCCGATTGAAACGGTCGTTTCGCCGCCCGACAGCAAAACAGCCGGGGGGGATGAGGGTGCTTTTTGACGTGCGACCCATGTCGCCATCCCCGACATTGCAATGCCCAATTCACGCGCCTCGCCTTCAAGGGCGTCGCCAAGGATAGTCGGCGTCAGACCAGCCTCGCGGGCGACACTGGCTGCGGCCTCAAGTGACAGCTGGGGCGTGGCGATAAGCCGGTAATCCACATCAAAGGGGGGCTGCTCTTTTGTGGGCGCCAGAAGGATACTGCGCGCGGCGTGGGGCAGATCGGTGCCAAGGCGGTCGACGAGAGGGCTAAGATCTTCGCCCGCGGTCGGGTCCGGAACCGTGGGTCCCGATGCGATTGCGGCGGGATCGTCGCCCGGGACATCCGAGATTGCTAAAGTAACCAATTTGGCTGGATGCACCGCACGGGCAAGCCCTCCGCCTTTAATCAGTGAAAGCCTGCGTCGGACTTTGTTCATATCCTCAATCGTCAGGCCCGACGACAGTAGCATTTTGTTGACGATGATCTTTTCGTCTAAGGTCAGCGGGGCAACCGGCATTGGTATCAGCGAGGACCCACCACCTGATATCAACGCGATCACAAGGTCGCCTTCACCAGCGGCGGCGGCTGTTTGCATGATTTCGCGCGCGGCGTTCAACCCTGCGGTATCGGGAACTGGATGCGATGCTTCACGCACCGCTATGCGTGATGTGGGGACAGAATGTCCGTAGCGCGTCACAACCACGCCCGAAAGATCGACATCGGGCCAAGCTGTTTCGAGCGCTGCGGCCATCGCTGCAGCGGATTTACCCGCCCCGACGACGATACAGCGGCCTGTCGGCTTCTCTGGGAGGTGAGATGCCAGAACAGTCGTCGGATCGGCAGCCTCAATGGCAGCCGTCATCATTCGGCGCAAAAGCGCCGCTGCATCGTCGTCGTTCATGGGTCAGCCCTCAGATGTTTTCGCCGCGGATCGCTTCGCAGACCGCATCGGTGACATCCTGCGTATTCGCCGTGCCACCCACGTCTGGGGTCATGATGCCGTCGGCGCAGACCTTTTCCACCGCCCGCATCAGGCGTTCTGCAGCCGCGCTTTCACCCAGATGTTCCAGCATCTGGCTGGCGGTCCAGAATGTCGCGACTGGGTTAGCGATGCCTTTGCCCGTGATATCAAACGCCGAGCCGTGGATCGGTTCAAACATCGAAGGAAAGCGGCGTTCGGGGTCGATGTTGGCTGTTGGCGCAACACCGAGCGAGCCGGCCAAAGCACCGGCCAGATCCGACAGGATATCGGCGTGCAGGTTGGTGGCAACAATTGTATCGAGTGATTTGGGGTCTTTGACCATGCGCACGGTCATCGCGTCGACCAGCATCTTGTCCCATTCCACGTCGGGAAAATCCTTGGACACTTCCAGCGCGATCTCGTCCCACATAACCATGCCATGGCGCTGCGCGTTGGATTTTGTCACGACCGTCAGGAACTTGCGGGGGCGAGATTGCGCAAGCTTGAACGCATAGCGCATGATCCGTTCAACCCCGACGCGGGTAAAGATGGACACTTCGGTGGCGACCTCTTCAGGCATGCCTTTATGCGCGCGGCCACCCACACCGGAATATTCACCTTCGGAGTTTTCGCGAACAATGACCCAATCCAGATCACCAGGGCCCACCCCTTCAAGGGGGGCGGAAATGCCCGGCAGAATGCGGGTGGGGCGCACGTTGGCGTATTGATCGAACCCTTGGCAGATCGGAAGGCGAAGCCCCCAGAGTGTCAGGTGGTCCGGCACATCAGGCGCGCCAACCGCGCCGAAAAAGATCGCGTCGAATTTTTTCAACTGCTCGGTCCCGTCTTCGGGCATCAAGGCGCCAGTGCGTTTGTAGCGCTCAGAACTCCAGTCAAATTCAGTGACGTCAAACTCAAAACCACCGTCACGACGCGCCAACGCCTCAAGCGCTTGGTGACCTGCCGCAATAACTTCGGGCCCGATGCCATCAGCAGGAATTGAGGCGATTTTGTATGTTTTCATAGCATTCTTCCGATCTAATAAGGTCTGCGTGACATTGGATTGACGTTTGAAGAAGAAAGCCACACGGTCCGTGTTGCTTTCGATCCGTGAATGTCCCTCCGGCACTTGTTGTGAAGCTACCCCTCATAATTCATTGCGCTCAATCGGCACAGGATTATATACTGAAGTGAAATAGTCTTGTTGGGATTTCGCCTTGGACATTACGCAGATCAAAAGTTTTCTTGCCGTGGCCGAAACCCTTCATTTTGGCAGGGCGGCGCAATCGCTGAATATTTTACCGGCCTCTTTAGGGCGTCAGATCCGCCTGCTTGAAGAAAAACTTGAGACCCGCCTGTTCGTGCGCACGACGCGGTCTGTATCCCTGACGGAAGCCGGTAACAGTATTTTGGAAGACGCCAGAGCTTTGGTCGCGCAAGCCGAACGTCTTGAGGCTAAAATCAGGGATGTCAGAAAGTCCGAAACGCCTGTTCTTAGGGTTGGCGCAATCGACAGTGCGGCGGCAGGACTGATGCCGCAGTTGCTTATGATGGTTCGTAAGGACCTACCGGATCTTGAAGTCCAGTTGTTCGAGCAAAAGACAATCCACCTTTTGCCAAAGCTTTTGAGTGGGTCTATTGATATTGCGTTTTGTCGCCCGCCTGACGTGCGTGACAACAGGCTCAATTTTAGGACATTGTTTTTCGAGACGGCGGTCGTTGCCTTGCCGGAAGCGCACCGTTTGGCGGCGAACAGCTCTATCGCGATCTCTGACCTCGCTGATGAGCCACTTATTGTGCCGGATCGCCGGTCACGACCCCACTCACACGACCTGACGATCAAGCTGTTCGTTGATGTGGGTCTGACCGCGCGTATCGCGCAGATCGCCGAGGAAAAACAAACGATCGTGAATCTGGTCGCAGCAGGCACAGGTCTTGCGATCGTGCCGCGATGGACCTCGCGGTTTCAGGTGCCTGGCGTGGCCTTTGTTCCATTGTCGATCCCACAAGGCACAACCCGTTCAAAATTGATTCTGGCTGCGGCATGGACCCGTGGCACCCGCGACGAACGACGGGATGCGTTTTTATCTGTTCTTGAGAAGAACCTGCCCGAATTGGAACGCACAGCTTAATTATATCGATTTAGAATATAAATTCTGGCGTGTAGCGATGTGCCGTGGTTCTTCCCATCATGCTACCAGATGCCTTCCGTTTCCGGAGGCGCATTGGAGGACATACCTTGGAGGAGGAAAATTCATGAAATTTGCAACTTTCACCGCAGCTGCCCTGTGTGCTGCCATCGCGCTTCCCGTATCCGCGCAGGATCGTGATGGATGGCCGAACAGCCTGACAATCGGCACAGGTAGCCAAGGCGGCACATACTTTACCTATGGCAGCGGTTTCGGCGCCATGATCAGCGAAGCGCTGGACCTGAACGCCGGCGTTGAAATCACCGGTGGCCCTGTTCAGAACGTTACGCTAGTTGAGACAGGCGAGCACCAGATGGGGTTCGTAACCCTCGGGCCCGCTGACGAAGCCCGCCGTGGCGAAAGCCCGCTGATGCCAGGCGTGCCACATGAAAACGTACGTGCGCTGTTCCCGATGTACCAGACACCGCTGCAGGCGGCTGTCCTTTCCAGCTCTGACATCATGAACTTCCAAGACATGGCAGGCATGCGTGTTGGTGTTGGCCCTGCTGGCGGCACATCTGCAACCTACTGGACACGCTTCTTTGAAAACGCCGAAGGCTACGATGGCGTGAACATTTCCAACGCAGGTGGTTCGGATACAGCCGGTCAGCTAAAAGACGGCCTGATTGATGCCTTCGTATATGCTGCAGGTCTTCCAACGGGTGCCTATGCACAGCTGGCTGTCGAAAACGACGTGCGCTTCATCTCTATGGATGAGGAAACGCTGGACCAGATGATGGAAATCGTGCCGGCTATGGCACCGTTCACCATCCCTGCTGACACCTATGAGGATCAGCCAGAGGATCTCCAGACTGTATCCTTGTGGAACTTCGCTATCGCCCATCAGGACATGCCTGAAAGCCTGGCCTATGAGATCACAGCACTGGCCATGGAAAATCACGAGCGCATGGTTCAGAACCACGCCGCCGCCCGTGAGACACTGGCAGAAAACGTTGTGAAGAACGCGGTTGTTCCCTTCCATCCCGGTGCTGTGCGCTGGTTCGAAGAGAACGGCTACGAGATCTCTGACGATCTGAAATAAGCGGATTACAATCTGTTTTGACGCGGGCGGTTGAACTTGTTCCCGCCCGCGTTTTTCTTTCACCTTCTTTTTCGGGCAGTCTAAAAAATGAAAAACCCCCAAGACACCGCCATCCGGACCAGCGTTGACCCCACTCTGTCTGTCATTGAGCAGGAGACCGCTAAGGCGAATGTCGATGAAGAGGCCCTGACCAGCAACCAAAGGGACCTTCAAGGAACGCGCAACATAATCGTCGCGGCCCTGTGCGTCGCCTATTCGGTCTTTCACCTCTTGGTCATGAACGTCTACCCGCTTGAGACTTGGGCCTACCGCCTCAGCCACGTGGGCGGCGGTCTGTTTCTTGGGTTCTTGTTGTTCGGTGCGACAACACTGTCCGGTTCCACTGCTCAAAAGGAGCGCAACCCTCTCTCGCTTGGCGTTTTGGCTCTGGCGGCCGCGGGTATTCTTTACGGTGCCGTTGCCGTGGCTGCGATCTGGATCAATGGCCGTGTCATGGGCAACGCCCTTCCGCCAGCTTGGGCGATGTCGACATTCGGCATTCCGCTGGCCTTGGGGTCTGCTTTGGCAGTATTCCATGGATGGTTTTTCCCGCAGCGGGATCGGCGCCAGTTCGCACTCGCTGACATCCTTTTGGCCGTCGCCGCCGTTGTCGCTACTGCCTACCTGATCTTCTTTGCCCGTCAACTTCAGCTACGCGCCGGTATGCCTATGGCCCTGCCTGGCGATATGTGGGCGGCTGTAACCGGCGTGATCCTGATCATTGAGTTGACACGACGTTTGGCCGGTATGGCATTGGTCATCATTGCCGGCGTCTTCGTGGCCTATGCCTTCCTTGGCCCGTGGTTGCCCGGCATCTTTGAGCACCGTGGCTACGACGCCAAACGCTTCTTTTCCTATATCTACACCGACAATGGGATCCTCGGCGCGCCGATTGCGATTTCGTCGACCTATATCATCCTGTTCGTGATCTTTGCGGCCTTCCTGCAAACCACCCGTGTTGGTGAATACTTCGTCAACCTCGCCTTTGCAGCTGCCGGTCACAAACGCGGCGGCCCTGCCAAAGTGGCGATCTTTGCATCCGGCCTGATGGGCATGATCAACGGCACATCCGCGGGCAACGTAGTGGCCACCGGATCCCTGACGATCCCGATGATGAAAAAGGTCGGCTACAAGCCCCAGACCGCCGCGTCAGTCGAGGCTGCGGCCTCGACAGGTGGGCAAATCATGCCGCCGATCATGGGCGCAGGTGCGTTCATAATGGCTGAAATCACCGGGATTTCGTACATGGCGATCGTCTCTGCCGCGATCATCCCCGCCGCGCTTTATTTCATCTCGGTTTACTTCATGATCGATCTGGCCGCGCAAAAGGCGAACCTGAAAGGCCTGCCGCGGGACCAACTGCCAAAGTTCGGCGTGCTGGTGCGTCAAATCTATCTGCTGACGCCGATCATCGTTCTGATTTCAGCACTCTTTGCGGGCTATTCCGTCATTCGCTGCGGCACACTCGCGATGATGACAGCGGCGGTTGTGTCGTGGCTGACACCGCATAAAATGGGGCCAAAGCAGCTTTTCCACGCGCTAGACAATGGTGCGCGGATGGTTCTGCAGCTGGTCGCGGTTTGCGCGACGGCAGGTATCATCGTCGGGGTTATCGCACTGACAGGGATTGGGTCGCGATTCTCCACTGTCTTGTTGACGCTTGCGGATCAAAGCCAGCTTCTGGCGCTGTTCTTTGCGATGGTGGTCTCCATCGTGTTGGGGATGGGGATGCCAACTACAGCCGCCTACGCTGTTGCGGCCAGTGTCATCGCACCGGGTGTGGTAAACCTTGGCGTCGAACCGCTGATCGCGCACCTGTTCATCTTCTACTTTGCAGTCATGTCAGCCATCACACCGCCTGTGGCTTTGGCGGCCTATGCGGGATCCGCGCTGGCTGGGTCAGACCCTGTCAAAACCAGTGTTGAAAGCTTCAAGATCGGTCTTGCGGCCTTCGTAGTGCCCTACATGTTCTTTTATTCTCCGGCGATGCTGCTGCAGGGCAGCTGGATTGAAATCATCCACATCGCGATTACGGCTGTGATTGGTGTCTATCTGCTCTCGTGCGCCGTGCAGGGGTGGCTGGTGGGGCACGCCAGTGCCGCTGTCCGCGCCCTTGTGCTGGTCGCAGGGCTGTTCATGATCGCGGGCGGATGGGCGACAGACGCCATTGGCTTGGGCCTCGCAATCCTGCTGGTTGTCTACCAGAAGCGCGGTGCGGCCTTAAACGCGGCAACGTGATGATGAAAGATGACGGAGGCAGCCAGCAGGGCAACTGCGGCTGCCTCTATTTGTGAACGGCCATGGCTCTGGCAACCTTAGGGGGCAAGTCTGGGCGACGAAACCGCCGCGGCCTAACTTGCATCATCGTCTCCATCACCGCGTGATTGAGCTGCCGGTACCGCCACCTTCGGCGGGCAGACCATAGCAACAGTCCATTCGCCGCGTCGCAGCGAATGCCCGCTTCCCGCCCTTGCCGCATTCCACTGCACATGATCGAATAGATTCCAAAGGTTTGGCATCGCCAGTGTCAGGAGGCAGGTTTCCCGTTCGCCTTGGCTGGCGCTGATGATCTGCCGCCAATGCTTCTCAGCTGGCGTCTTCGCCAGTGTGAAACCACGTACGGTCTGCTTCGAACGCGCAGGGAACATTAACCCAGCAGTTGTTGGTGCAGGTGGACGATAGAAATCGTCATCAGAAAATGAAGTCATGTTTCTTGCCAAGGCAGCCGGTTCTCCCGACGCCCACAGCACTCCTTTATGCGTCCGGTGAACCCCACTGATATCTGTTGCAGCGCGGCAGAAAGAGCGGGCCTTCAGGCCTGATGCCGCGAAACCGAGAACCAGATGACCGGGTTGCGGGACGGAGAGGACCTCTTAACTAAAGTGAGCCGCACTTCTTCAACGTCACCGACCGCTTCAAGAAAAACTTGAATGAATACTTGAGATTGAACGACCAGAGGGGTCGGAACTGAATTTGCTGCCAAGCCACTTGTGAGATCGGTTGGTTGCATTACCACCGAATTTCGCACTTGGTGCGCATTCCGCCGCAGATGTACTGCTAAACAGGCTAGAAAAGATGTTCCGATAAAGCAAAGCCTCTTTGCTTCGGGGAGTATTCAGCTTGTACCGGTGGGCCGCATCGGTCAACTGCCGGTCCGAAACACTGGCCTCTGCATAGCTCCTGAGACTACCAATCCAAGAGTAACCAACCCCATCTGACGACTGCTCCTTTTGTCGCCAGAGTACTTGATCAGGCAGGTAACCTCTAAACGCATTCCTGAGAATGAATTTCTCCATTTTGTCCTTGCTAGGCAGTTTCAACCGAGGATCGACAGTCATTGCATAGTCGAGAAATGCTTTGTCCAAAAACGGGACTCGCGGCTCAACGCCCCAGGACAACATGGTCTTGTTGGCCCTCATGCAATCATAGAGATGCATCATGCCCAACTTATCTACGCATTCTTTGTGTAGTTCTAAAGCAGATGGAGCATAGTGAAAATACAGATACCCGCCAAAAACCTCATCCGCTCCATCGCCTGTCAAAACCACCTTTGTCCCGTCACCTCGAATCCGGCGCGCAATTAAGTACATCGGCACCGATGCCCTAACAGACGTAACATCATAAGATTCCAAATGGTATATAGTGCTTTCTAGGGCGTCGATTCCTTCTTCCGGATCAAAGATGTACTCAAAATGACTTGTGCCCAAAAATTCGGCTACATCACGCGCCGCTTCAAGGTCTGGTGAACCATCTAATCCGACTGAATAAGATTTTAGCTTGCCCAATCCGAGTTTTTTACTTTCCTTTACTGCAATACTCGCAATAAGAGATGAGTCCAAGCCGCCTGACAACAGCAGGCCGACGGGCACATCAGACATGAGGTGGGCACGAACGCTCGCAGTCAATGCATCATTGATTCCCTCTACATGAGCGAAGTGCTCTGCATCTTCTTGTTTGCGCCAATCGGGATCATAGTACTGAACCGGCTCCGGGGTGGCGTGTGTCAGGTAATGACCAGGAGGAAAGACGGCAAACCAATCACAAACTCGCTCAAGCGACTTCAATTCGGAGGAAACGTACAGGCGGCCCGATGCGTCGTATCCATAGTACAAGGAAAGAATGCCTATGTGATCTCGTGCTACACAATACTCACGTTTCTCATCGTTAACATATGCGAACGCAAACATTCCTTCCAATTGGTTGATCGCGTCGGGTCCCAAAACTTCTAACAAGCCAAGTATCGCTTCGCAATCAGAACTAGTAGCGTAACTGAAGCCAGCAGTTCTTTCGCGAATTCGTTCGTGATTATAAATTTCTGCGTTTGCAACTACTGCGGATCGATCGGTCGGGCTACGTAATGGTTGCCCACCAGAAAAGACATCAACAACTGAAATTCGATTATGAACCAGGATCGATCTCGGGTACTCTACAATCCCCGAGGCATCTGGACCTCTGTGTGACATCAGGTTGGATTGTCGCACAGCTACCTTTCGAGCGTCATCAGGCAATCGATCATGGGAGAGTATCGCGAATATTGAGCACATCGTTAAGCATTCCTCGGAGAATTTTTCTGGATAAGGAGTCTGACGGGCCGGGTCATCAGGAAAAGTATGCTGGCCACGAAAAGTGCAATTGCGGCGTAGAGCGCAACGGAGCGAAATGCGGAGACTACCTCCGGATCGAATGAAGTAGAGCTTGGGGGGACAACCAGTGGTCCTATCAGGTAGGCCAAGGGTACTAACAACCAGCTTGAAGTTCGTTCGAGCCCGGCGGCAACACCTTGATCTTGCTTCGGTATGTTCGCTAACCATGCAACCTGCGCAGATATAAGCGACGTTGGCATGATGAAGTATCCGAAACAGAGCGCGGCCGCATAGACATAGAGGTTAGTAGTCTGCGATTGCATCGCAAACAGCATTGCGCCGGCAGCTTCAATCGAAATAAAGATAAAAATTGCGAAAGAAACGGACCATCGTGGAGTCAGTCGCGTCGCAAGGAGACCTCCCATCACTGCCGAAACATTTGCAATCATGAAAGCAGTCGCCAATAGTTGCTCCGTCATGATTGACAAGGCTACCGGAGTAAGTGCGAGAATTGACAATTCTACGCAAGCGGTCGAAACCGCTAAGTATGGAGCAAAGACCCGCAGCAAGCTATCGCGTCGAATTAACCCGAACATCTCCCGAATGGGAGTTGGAGCAAGGGCTTTATTGGCTTCTTTGGGAGTCGCCATTGTTTCTGACTTGCCAATCTCCGTCCTGAAGGCGACTATGACACAGATTGCAACGCTGAATAACAACGCCTGAGTGATGGCAAGACCCCATAAGCCGATCGGAAATAGAAGAACTATTAGTAGTGGGGCAACTATTCGACCGGCCTGCTCGGCGATCTGAACCTTCGAGAGTACCGAGCCAATTTGTTCGACTTTCGAGCTTGTCAACCTAGCAGAACTCATAGCGACCACACTTAGGGTGGACATGAAGAGCGCACTGGCCAGCGTCAAACTAAGAGTCAGAAATGCCCAAACTGAGCTGCTGCCAAGAGTCAGCGCTAGGATCGAAACGCCCATAGCCAGAAGCGAGATAATCAAACTACTTTGTGTGCGACCAATGCGATCTGAGATATTTCCTGCGAAGGGACCAAAACACGCAATCACGAAGGAGGCTACAAAGCCATTGGCAATGTAGGGTACAATCGACTCCGCCTCCCTCAAAAGTAGCAGGCCCGCTCCAAACACGGAGAGATTAAAGGACGCAGTTCCAAGAAACTGGAGGCTTGCCGCAAATAGGAGTACTTTATTGATATTCAATCTAATTATAGCCTTTTCACTGCGAATAGACTATGCCGATCACGTCATCAAGAACCTCTTGATGAACGGAAAATCCAGCGGAAGTCCACAAATTACAAAATTCACCGATTTTTATGGTATGCTCTCGATGCCCAAAGTTCTTGGAGCTTCTCGTTTGCGTTGTTGGGTCTAACGAAAACGTTTGATACATTGCCTCCCTAAATTCATCTTCGCTAACTTCCTGTTGAAAGCAATCCAGTTGGTCTGCGACTACGATCCTCCCTTGAGGATGAAGTATCCGTTTCACTTCAGCAATCGCTAGCTGTTTCTCACTGTTATCCATGTGATGCATGACCATGCTTGACAACACGCAATCAACAGAACCCGTTTCGATCGGCAGTGAAGTAAACTGACCGACATGGGCTTCGAAATTGCTAAACCCATGATCTTTCATGCGACTTTTCGCAATTTCTGCCATTTCAGGCGAGATGTCGACCCCGACCAAGTCACGAGCAGCCTTGAAATGTTGCGCGCCCTCGGTAAATAGTCTCGCGGTTCCCATGCCAATATCTACAAATATTTCGTCAGATTTAGGTTTGGCAATTTCAATAATCCGCTGAATTACCTTGCGTCGTACTGGTGCCAACTCAAACTGCTTCTCAAATACCTGAGCACGATTATCCCAATAGCTTCTAGCATTTAACGATAAACTTGTCATAGCTGAATTGGCCCTTCTTTATATTCAAACTGACGTTAATTGGAGATATTCTCTGTGTGGCCAGTAGATATTCCAAGTACAAGCTCTCGCGACAACCCGTCTGTATTGTGAGCTAGATCCGCCAGTACAGTTCGAATCTCTTGCGTACAGGCAAGATCATAGCTTCGCACAACATCAGGTACGTAGGTTTCATCAAAAATCTGTTCAGCGTCATCCCTCTGCAAACCCGCAAATAGCATCTCTTTGACCAATGACTTCTTGTCGGGCCTTAAGTAGGCGGCAGTAAAGCTCTCAAGGTTCGAAAGGAAAAACTCTTTTGTATCAATATCTATTTGTGGCCAAATCTGCTCTAAAAGTTGACGGTAGAATATATGATGACGATACTCGTCACTGGAGTGATCTGACATCAATTTCCTTATGCCTTCATCGACTCCAGAATAGGATCGGGCTTCATTTAGGGTACTCGTAATCAACATCTCTGAGATGATTACAAAAAACAACTTCGCGTACTCCCTCCGTAGCTGCGAATCCAAACCAGAAACCAAGGCATTTGTTCGCCTTAGAAATGCGGGTTGAGGCAGCTCAAAGCAGTTATTCAGACCTAACCGTATTCTGACGTTCTGAGCCATCTGAAATGAGAAAAGTGAGTGGTAGGCTTCGTCGACGTAGATGCGATGAGCGTCCAGCTGAGCTTCGTCGTCAAGCACAAACGGAAACAACCCTAGAGCCACCTTTGCAGTCGCATCATTCACAACAACCATTTCCAGTTTCGTGGTGAAGTCAAGGAACCGCAGCAGTTCTAGATTACAAATCACTGACCTAAGGTGCTCGTACTTCCTGCCAAATAGGGGGTGATTTGTTATCGGAACAAGCTCGGAGGGGAAGAGAGTTTCGCTATCGCCAAGCTGTCTTTGAGGCGCCGAGCGGACGCTTGCCCTACTATCCCAATTCCTAAATGGCGAGGCATAGTTGCGCTTGATGCTTTCGCAAGATATCGCCGACTTCTTGCAAGATTCGGCCAATTCACAGCCGACAAAAAACCCCGCCAGTCCACACATTACTCAACATCTCCGGCAACCGCCAGATCTTCAAGTGTCTGGGCGCTTAGCTGGCCGCAACCACCGCCCACGTCAGTACCACTACTGACCATCTTATATACTTCGTAACCGCGTTCGGTTAGCATGTCCTCAAAAATTTCGAAACGCTCTGGTTTTGCTGGAACATATCTGAAATTGCTAACTAAGTTCCATTCACTCAGTTGGACTCTAAAGTCGTTAGGGTTGAGCGCATTGGCTAAATTCACGGCATCGCCATCCGCATCATTCAAGTTATCAAAAAGTAGGTAGTTTGCTGTAACAGTACGGCCCAGCTTTTCGGCAACGTAGGAGGCTGCGTCAACGGTCTCAGCGATTGGCCACTTCCTATTTACAGGGACCAAGAGGGATCGAGTGGCATTGTCGGAGGCGTGCATTGACAAATAGAGTTCGCCAACCGCAGTGTCCGGCAGCAACTTCATCTTGGGCACGATGCCAGACGTAGTTAGTGAGACTAAGTCTGTCAGATTCTCCGTTATCATCCTGTCAGATGACTCCTCGACTCCTTCAAAGTTATGCAACGGCTCGCCCATACCAGCATAGTCTATCTCGTCAATTCGACTTAATCCTTTGTCTTCAAATAGCCCGTAGACCTGTTGCACTATTTCTTCTGATGAAAGGTTTCGGAGCACTTTCTGTTTTCCGGTTTCGCAGAAAGGGCAACCAACATTGCATCCAACCTGACTGGATAAGCAATAGATTCCTTTGTCGTCCAGCTCAAAGTAGATGCTTTCAACGAACTTCCCATCTTCCAGCTCCCAAAGATACTTTGTGCTTCCATCTGCTGAACAACTTATTTTTGCAGGCTTGATCATAATTTGATTCCTAACAACATTTGGAGAAAAAAAGTGATGCACCGCGCAACGTAACGATATTCTGGTCCGACCAATATCAACCAGAGCGAGCGATTTGCAACCGTAAATGGCTTGTTACTGGCGTTAAACCGCCTAAAAGTTGTTTTTGGCGAGACACTCCTATTCGCAAGAGGTTTTCCATGGCTGCTTTGAACCGGCTGGGTGGTGCATGCATGGTGCCTGTTCGTTGAAGGCGCTGTGGCGTGACGTTTACTGCCTCTGTTATGCTGCTTGTGCAGCATATCGCCAAGGCGTGAGCTCGTCGAGGCGGGTGATCTTGTGGTCTGCGATTTGAGCGAGAACCCAAGTCAGCCATGCCTGCGGATCTACGTTGTTCAGCTTGGCAGTTTCGATCAGGGTGTAAGCAATTGCCATGGCTTTGCCACCTCCTTGCGAGCCTGCGAACATCCAATTTTTGCGGCCAATGGCCACCGGCTTGACCGCCCGCTTGCTTCATGAGCACAGTGGCAAACAATGCAGGCAAAATGACCATATCTGCTCCCAAAGCCGCACCCGAGGCCGCGCAAATCATGCCAAACCGCCATGCGGCTCCAACAGGCAGACTAGCCGCACCTGCACAAGTCCGCACTGTCCGCATCTTACCGGTTCATGCGCCGTGCAGCGAAAGTCAGTTCATCCTAGACCAGCCGTTCGTGGTCTGCGCAGCTTATGACCGCGAAGAGCCCATCTTGCATTTATTCCGCAACGCAGCGAAGGTCTGCTAATGTTTCCTTGAACTCAAGGCCCTTTCAACTTCTCAAATTACGCGAGCTCAATGCCCCGACCCAACCTGCCGAAATCGATCCGATCAATTTTGAGTGTTTTGAGAGATAAGCCTCGTTCTCAACCTGTGGTCCCACTGGTGGAACTACTTGCTGGACCGCCCGATGGGTTTCGCAGCAACATCGGTAGTCCGTATCTGAACCAGTTGCTTGTAGAAAAAAGCGCGAGCGGAGCGTTAATTGTGGGCGATGAAAATATTTATGATCATCACCCCGAACTGGCCCGATCCATTTTGCGGCGGCCCAAAGCTGAACAAGGTGATATGCTGGCAAGGATTGCCGTTGCGATGCACAAAAGTGGGGTTCATTGCGCAATCGTACATCATAACTTTGAACAATATCATGTTGATGCGGAACGGCTACACTGCATGGCCAAGGAGATTGCGCAAGAGAACGTGGCGGTCATGTCCAGTTCCGATGCGGCACTCGTCCTTGAGTTCATGTGTGATCCTAATGGTAACATCGAACGCGACCGCACCCATGATGGAGATCGCGCCTCTGTGGGTATACATCCCCAATGGGAGGCAAAAAGTTTGCGATTTTGGCCGGTGGCTGTACTTAACGCCGTCTTGAACAACGACGAGGCGCAATATGACCCCGCGTTTTTGTCTGTTTTGGAAGGACTGATACGGAAATGGAGGTCGCTGGAGAGCAAGGAAGGGCATCTTGTGTATGAGATGCTGCCATTGATTGTCCGCCTTAACCCGGATCTCCAAGAACCTGTACAGACCTACAAAAAACACCTTCAAGACAAGCGGGCTGAAAAGGAAAATGCGGCTCAAGATTTACATGAAGAGAGAATGAAAGACCCCGTTTATGCTGAGTGGAAACGCACCCCATCACAACAGGAGATCGATGAAGCGCTGGCAAAGGCACGTCATCCCGGCCTCGTCTTGGTAAAAACTGATCGACCAGATGAGGTGGGTTGTCCCGGGTCGTGGTTGGGAGGTGCTGCCAACTTACCA
The DNA here is from genome assembly GCF_002933395.1 of Yoonia maritima. Classification (GTDB taxonomy): domain Bacteria; phylum Pseudomonadota; class Alphaproteobacteria; order Rhodobacterales; family Rhodobacteraceae; genus Yoonia; species Yoonia maritima_A. The sequence continues at coordinate 866,038 of NZ_PKFN01000008.1, read as the reverse complement.
CCTGAAATAGACTGGCCATGTTTCGACTATGAGGTCGAGGAGGAAATCGAAGATGAAGATGGTGAGGTCTACGCCGATTTTGTCACCAAGAAGATACCAAAGCACCTGCTTGCCCAGATCGATTTGGCGACCTTGCCGCGCATTGACGGCAGCATTGATCTGCCCGAGTGGGGCACCCTTTTCTTCTTTTTTGAACCATTCGCAGACAATGAAATTGCGTTCAACCGCAAGTCGCTGGCGATGAACTGCGTTATCTATTCTTCTGCCGATGTCTCTGAGTTTGCGCTGCGGCAACGTCCAAACGTACCTTACCCGGAAACGCTGGAAGAAGGTTCGCCGTTCTTCGGTCACCCCCTTGAAGGATATACACGCCGCCCCTTCGAGTATCTCTCATTTGACGGCTACAGATCGACAACCAAGTCGAAAAATGGCACTATAGAGACAGCAATCGTCAAAGCATATCTGGACAGTATGGAACATGTCCGCGCGCAGCTTTCGCACCGACAATTCACCCGGACCCAGACGGGGACATCACAGGAAATCAATGAGGCTCAAGTCTACTTCGCCAGAAACCCCGCCAACGCGTACTACTATAAAACGCATCATATGTTCGGCGGCCAAACTCAAATAGAACCAGAAGGAAATCTCATCCGGCTTTTGGCCATTCAGACCGACCCTGACCTTGGTTTCGAATTCTATGGTGATTGGGTGGTGTTCTGGATCGAAAAGGATGACCTGACGAACCGCCGTTTTGAAAAGGCCTTTATAACAGCGGAACGGGCTTAGTTTTGCAACGCAACCAGCTTAGTCTTCATTTGATTCTAGCTCCCAAAGAAATTCGAATACAGACACAATCTCACTGAAAGAAAAGATAGCTCATTTTTTGCAAGCGGACATTCAGATGGATGTTTTCAATGGCAAGTTTGTCCGCATCTTACCGGTTCATGCGCCGTGCAGCGAAAGTCAGTTCATCCTAGACCAGCCGTTCGTGGTCTGCGCAGCTTATGACCGCGAAGAGCCCATTTTACCGAATGCTACACGCTGCACGAATGTCGGCTCTGGCAGAGCCGATATAAGTGACCACTTGACTGCGGGACGACCTCCGCTTAGTGAGCAGAAAGGCCGTAGACGCCTGCCTCCCGCTGACATTTGTCTTGGTTAAGTTCTGCGACGTAAATCTCTATCTAACTCTTTCCGCATATCGCGCGGATGGTAATGCGGGTCCCATCTTAAGCAGCGTGATTTGGCTAGAGAGATATGGGATATGACTGATACCCCCACCAATAGGTTTACCGATGGGCCACTAAGCTCCATTTACCTGAAAACCGCACTCCCGATCATTTTTGTGATGGGGATGAACGGATTGCTGTCCGTGGCAGATGCGCTGTTCCTGGGCATTTACGTGGGATCGGATGCGCTTGCCGCCGTCACGCTGATGTTCCCGATCTATATGTTGATCGTAGCGCTTTCCACGCTTGTCGCGAATGGCATGTCGAGCCTTTTGGCGCGGTCTCTTGGCGCAGGTGATATTGATGACGCCCGGACGATCTTTGCAGGCGCGCACGGCTTGGCCGTCGCATTAGGTGCAATCCTGATTCTGTTGTTCACCTTCTTTGGTCAACCCGTTGCACTATTGGCGGCAGGAGGGTCCGAGACACTGGCGCAGATGGGACTGGTCTATTTGCAGATCACGGTGTTCTTTTCACCGTTGCTTTTCGTGCTGTCAGTCAATTCTGATGCATTGCGCAACGAAGGGCGCGTGGGTTTCATGGCCGCGATGAGCCTGCTGGTGTCGATTGCAAACATTGGCTTCAATTACACCCTGATCGCCATTCTGGACATGGGCGTCGCGGGATCAGCTTTTGGTACTGCAGCGGCGCAAGCGCTTGCCTTTGCCATCATCTGTGCGTTCCGTGCTCTTGGCGAAACAACACTCCGACCCGCAACGCTGTTGTCCCATTCGATGCGCAAAAAATGGGGTCGCATCCTCGCGTTGGGAGCCCCTCAAAGCTTGAATTTTGTCGGATTGGCGCTTGGATCAGCTGCGATTATCGCTGCTTTGCAATGGGTCGGGCGACCGGGCTACGCAGATACAATTACAGCTTACGGAATTATCACACGAGTTATCACCTTTGCGTTTCTCCCGCTCTTAGGGTTGTCCTTCGCAATGCAAACGATCACGGGTAACAACTATGGCGCTGAACTGTGGCGAAGGTCGGATTCAAGCCTGCGTGTGGCGCTTTGGGTGGCCTTTGTCTATTGCGCGGTTGTGCAAGCCATTGTGATGAGCGCGCCCGGCCAAATTGCCAGCGCGTTTGTGGATGACATGGCGGTCATTGTGGAGGTCGAGCGCATTTTGCCGATCATGACCTCTGTATTCTTTTTGATAGGGCCGTTGATGATGATTGCGACTTACTTTCAAGCGATTGGGTTAGCAGGCAAAGCTGCATTGCTCGGCCTGACCAAACCATATGCCATTGCGATCCCGTTGACGTTTTTGATGCCTGTTTTATTTGGAGAGATCGGCATCTGGTACGCAGGTCCAGTGGCTGAAGTGATCATGTTAGGTGTCACCGCATTTGTTCTCTGGCAAGCCGCACAAAAGACCGGATTGAAATGGGGCATTTTCCACGGTGGGACTGGAGAAGTGCCATGAACAACCAACTTCCTTCAAAGACGCAGGCAAAGGACCAAGCGAAACGCCTACGCAAGAAAATGACTGAGGATGGTACGCCGATTGGCCATGCCAAGTCCCTTGAACTCATCGCCCATCAACACGGGTTCCGCGATTGGAACACGATGTTCGCAGCCATCGGAAACGGGCCGCCCGAAGGTTGGGCCGTAGGTGAAAAGGTCAACGGCAACTACTTGTCCCAGCCGTTTGAGGCAACGGTGATTTCTATTTCGATGGTCAAACCCGGATGGTTCCGATTAGGGCTGGACTTGGACAAGGCCGTCGACGTGGTCACGTCTGAACAGTTTTCTAACTTGCGCAAACGTATTCGCGGTATCGTCGGTCCAAAAGGGCAGTCGCTAGAAAAGACAAGTGACGGTGAACCTCACCTTCATATTGAACTATAGTGACTGCAAGAGATTTTTTAATCAAGAAGCGGCCATTGGTTTGTTTAAAGCCAAAGGCCGCTTCGTCCGCGTTGCGGTCATCTGGGCTTCCTGAAATGCTGCGGTATCGTCCTACGTCCGCTATGCGGGTTGCGACCCCAGCATTGGGCGGTGAGGTGAATGGCAGCAATGGGCCGTCCGTGTCGTAGATCGCGCTCCAGACAGGCAAAATGCTGCGACCGATCTAATGGCGGCAGAGAGCCCAAACTTCCGGATTGCTGTATTGCGGCTAAAGCCAGATTTCAAAAAATGAGAGTTCGAAGCTCTGTCCATTCGGCCCTTTTGCGCATGTGGTTTTGCGGGTAAGCCTAAGCGATCGTGCCGCCGATGAGTGGCTATTGGAGTTCAGCGTCTTCAGGCTGGTTTGGCGGAGAAGAAAAAGAGAGAAATCTAATGGTATGGGCAGTTTTTAAACCGGTCACTCTAGGCATGTTTTTTCCGGCTGGCGATTACGTTGGGTTTAACGAGGGATTGGACGCCTATTTTAGCGCCGAGAGGCGGGAAGCGGAGGTTAAGTCCTTGGGGATGGAGGACGAATTTAAAGAATTGCAGGCCATGGGGATAGAAAATAGTTTTATAAAGTCCCTCGTCATAAAGAAATGGGAAAGAAACCTCGGCCCACTAAAAGATGTGGAGTGCCCGAAGGTGCTCAAACTAACCAGAACCCCCCCTAAACTCGGGGCAATGTTTATATTTGGTTTTCCTATCGTTTCTGCAACTATAAAAGATGCTATCGAAACCCTTGAGCCGGGCGTGCATCAGTTTTGGCCGATGAAAATTGAGTTGCCACGCAACAAGACCTGGTCAGAGCAATATTACGGCATGCGCATTGGGACATTTCTGGACAGTTTCCGGCCAGAGCAGAGCAGAGCGCAGTCGTTCATACCGGATGTCGGAGACTTTAGAGCTATTGAGTCGTCCGATCATGTTAAGGAACTAGCTTTTTCTAAAGAAGCGTTTGCGGGAAAACATGTCTGGCGCGAGGTTAAGCTGACAAAGCCGCAGATCTGCATGTCTGACGCACTAATGGCGGCGCTGGCGGAGCAGAATCTATCTTTGCCAACACACTTTCTTGCAAAAGAGGTGTGATGGAGGGCTGGTCTACCTATCCTAAAGCGGACTTCTCGTTTCAGGACCCCAATATCCGCTTCGTCCGCACAGCCGACCTTTGCGTTCGGTGCAGCGAATGGCCGGAGTGAGCGCAAAGCGTCAAACGCTGCGAAAGCTCGGAATGTCCGTTTGCGTCGGGCCGCAGTGCCAAATCACTTCAGAAATGGTCTGGGACATGGCCTGATGCGCCTTATCACAGCTCATGCGCATAGCGCTTCTGCTTGGTCAGGAGCTTCGCAAGCTCTTTCGCATGAGCAGATTTGCGATGCGATATCCCGGTTCTGCGTGCCCCTGCATCTGCATCGGACAGAGACAGCAATGCGATATCATCTCGCGCCTCCCCATGTGATGCGGGCACGAACGCAACGCCCAAGCCTGCCGCGACCAAATCGAGCAATTGCTGGTCATTTGTCGCCTGCGCCACCGAGGCGACCATGGACGGGGCAAGCTCCATCCTGTCTGCATGTGGGCAATACGGGCGGTGGATGAGCGGTTGCGTGCGCAGGTCTTCGATCCGCATCTTCCGGGATGCCGCCAGCGGATGGTGCCGGGCGACTGCCACTTTGAAGGGGTCTTCCGCCATGAGGATGAAGGAATGTGTTTCAGGTATGCATGCGTCTGAAACATAGGCGAGGTCGCTTGCCCGCGCATCGTCGGTAAAAGCGAATTGCAGGCCTTTGAACCGGCGGCGCAGGCTGTTCAGATCAGGTGCAATGTGGCGCATCAGCATGTCCGGCGCACAATAGATCCGAACCATCTGCAACGGTTCGTCGAGAAGGCGTGTTTCCAACGCAACAAGGTGGGTCACGGAATCAATCACGTCGTGATAAAGACGCGCAGCAAGCGGATAGGGCTTCAGGCCTGTCTTGGACCGTCTGAACAAGGGCGTGCCAAGCCGATCTTCCAGTTTCTGGATCGCGGCCGAAACGGTCGGCTGGCTGACACCGTTCACATGGGCGGCCTGGCTGAATGTGCCGGTCTCGAAGGCGCTGGTGAAATAGCGCAGGGTGTTTAGATCTATCATAGTTTTTAGCTATACCAAGAATAGATAGTATCGCAATTTCCTTTTTCCGTTGGTGCCGTCAATGATCCCAGGATCAACCATATAGGGACCAAAGAAAATGCACCTGAAACCTGTGGCAACCGAAGACACCGTGATCGGACAAGTGCTGACAAAATTCGCGGCTGGAGATCCGTCGCTCTTCGAACTGATCGCCGAGGATATAGATTTTCGCATCGATCATTTCCGCGATGAGGCCGACACAAGCTGGCAGCAGGCGGATAGTCGGAACAGTCTAGCCCAGGTGATCGGCCGCCTGGGGCAAGAGGTGTTTCCGAAAGGGACGGAGGCTCTTGCGATCAACTGTTTCGAGCTTGGGGCCGGCTGGATTCTGACGTGTTTCAACCAACGGTTCTTTTACGGCCTACTCCAGAAGGATGTCACAAGTCTCACCTACATCGTCTCACACGAGGCAGACGGTCAGATGGACTACTTTCGCGAGAACGTGACCGATATCGTTGATCGGCATGAGACTGCGTAGGCCGACCAACGGCCTGTCGCCGGACGCACTTCGCGACGCGCAATGAGATCACGGGAGCGGACCTTCAAACACTGTTCCCGGAGGTCCGCTCTGTCCGCACTGTTCCCGTTCGTGCCTTATGCAGCGAACGGTGATGTTTCCTAAACCGGCTATCCCCAACGATCAACCAGCCCTGAGACCATCACAGCTTTTCGCCGACGACCAATTGGTGAAATTGAGAGCCTATTTTCTGCAACCCAGTCGTGCAGCGCGTCTTTATCTCTGACAGCGATTGGCAAAGAGACATCGCCTTCGATTGCGGTCAAGAAATCTAACTCTGTAGAACGGATCATCAGAATTTGATTCCTGAAATCGGTCGGTTTCGCTTGCATTGTTTTCTCCAACCGCACCTGCTCAGCTCGACCCGGCCTTATCTATGTGACGGCATCATGTGGCGATGCTTGTGCTGTGAGGGCCCTAAACCAGACTGGTTACGCAAACCTGTTGCGGAGCCATAGAGTTTTACAACATGAATTTGCAACCGCTGGAAGCGGCCTACACGCCTTTGTTGTTCAAAGGAAATTTTCTATAGTCATCTCCTCGAGTTGCCACAATAACGGCGCAACGGTTGGAGGCGAGTAGCCTACCACGTGGGCAATTTTCAAACGACGGAACGCACGACTGTAAACTGGGATAATTCCTAAGAAAGATGACACGAATCGATTTTTGTGTATCCTTGTCTTCATTAATGGGCTTCTGGATAGTCGTATTGTGTTAGTTTCTGCGCCAATTTTTTCAAAGCACTGACGTTAGCAACGTTCAAGACCAACTCATCGGTTTTCAGGGGTTGATCGAATACCGAACATCGGGTGAAGCTTTGATTTTTGCCATCTAGAAATGATGGCTATGTCTATTTTGTGGTGAAATAATGTCGTATATTTCTTTGATTTTGGTCACTGGTACGCTTCTTGGACCGGCATCGGTCAAAACTGATGGTTGTGACTTGCGAGTGACGAACGTAGATGGGGCACCTCTCTACTGTTGTACGCTTTCTAATGGTCAGCGATGCTGTGCTCAGGGGCTCACTGATAGCGGGAAGGTGTTGGGATGCGACTGCAGTTAGCAGCGGCGTTCTTAGGTATCAGTAACCTATTCGGTTCTGCGGTTACAGCTGACGGGACATATTTTGATGGCTGGATTGTTGACGGAGAATTCCCCAGCGATCCCCGCTTCCCCGGCACTCCCGCGGTTTGGTTTGAAGTGTATGGCGATCAGAGCCCGAACCGAATTGACCCGCCTTTGGGGAGAGGTTCTCCTGATGTCGAAAGAGACAACTCTACGTACGTTTTCGAATCTGAACCAATTTTTGGAAATCTAGCGCGGACTTATGCATTCTTCAAAATCGATGTTCCCGGATATACGCTTGCAGAGGCTCCAGAAACTGACGTTGCCGTGCGCCGGATCCCTGAAGACGTATCCGACACGAACGGTCTTGTACCTGTCCAGTTCGAATTAGTTCGGAGATCCGTTATCGCAGACGCAAGCCGTCAAGAGGCGACCAGAGCTCTAGATATAGAGAACCCTGGACCATCTGATTTTGAACGAGCAGACACAAGCGCCCGGACAGCAGTGCAGATTAATCCAACTTTAGATAATGTCCTGAATTTATTTGACATCCTTCGAAAAGCAAATCGTTCAGGGTATACTGAGCTCATCGCAGATTTTCATACAACTGAAGCTCTTGAAAGTCTTCCCGGGTACGAAAACTTTGACTTCAACGATCAATGGCGCTTACGGCGAGAGTTGCTCAATACACTCGCTCGAATGCCAAATCTAGATAGTTCGCTGGGTTTCGGTGGATCGGTACGTGATGCCGCGATAGCGGTTGGGGAGGAGATGATCGACGAGTTGTCGGAGGGCGCAGACTATCGAGAATTACCCGTCATAGAAGTTTTCCGTACGCTTTCAAATTTGCATTCAACTGACGGCGATTGCCCATCTTTAATTGAAAATAGTGCTCGAGCCCTTGAACTGTCAGACGAAGCTGCGATGAGGTGGGGGTCCCGCCGTTTGTTTTTACTTGAGTGGGCAGATTGTCTTTTGATCAGGAGCGGAATCGGAGACGGAAGATCTGAAGAGAATTTTTTGTCGGACGCGTCTAACTCACCAGTATTGTCAACTGAATGGGCTCGCTTTGAAGCCATAGCTGCCAATTTTGAGGCGAGTTTTGCATTTCCCTCCTCTGACTCAGATACCCGACTTCTGTCAAATTACGAACGTGCCCAATCGATTTCAGATCGGAGAATTGACCCATGACTAAGAAAATCGCTGCATCTAACGCAGGGCTTGACCAACACACCAAGCGTTTTGTGATCTATGTTACCGTTATTGTAACATCAATTATCGCATTGGCAGTCATTCTTGTGGTAGCCCTCTTACCCATTTTCTGGCCAACAAAGGAGCTGCCGCAAACCTTAACGAACTGGGGTGGTCTGATAATTGGATTCTACTTTGGCTCATTCGTTACACTTCTCAAAGATTGGTCGCGCGAGAGTGTTGAGATAGTTGAGGCTACTTCGAAATCCGGGACGGAATAGGATTGATGGCCTTTGGTTCACGGGTAGCCCTTTCGATGGGAAGTATATGGTTGCTGTCGAGCAGTGTCCTCGGGCAGGAACTGGTGGTTCCTTACGAACGTAATTATCCGCCCTTTTCGATGTCGACACCGACAGGAGAGCATGATGGTTTCAATGTTGCGGTCGCACGCTCATTGGCGGAAGTGGCAGGAATTGAGATTAGGTTTGAACCAGTAGGCTTCTTTGAGATTTCCGATGGAGACTGGCCGAGTGAGTGGGCTTTTACCGTTGCGTCTATTTCCTACTTACCAACCCGCGATGGGCTTTATACGTATTTGGGAGAGTACCTTTCGGATGAAGTCGTTGTTGTAGCTCGTACTCCAGGTGAAGGTGCTGCGGTTCCGTCAATAGATGGAAGCAAGATCGGTGTATGCCGTACTTGTTCATACAAGAATTACCTCGAGGGCAGTTTCGAGTTGACTGATAGCGACCAGCAAGTTCAACCGCCATTTCTAGACATTGAGATTGACGACAGCTTTGCTAGTGAAACGGCAATGATTGAAGCCCTGAGTACAGAAGGCGATCGGCCTTTTGATTTCGTCGTGGTAAGCCGCTTCTTCGCAGAATTTCTGTTCATTCGCGCCGGTTATCCGATCGAGGTAGTCAGCGAACCACTCTATCGGGATCCTTTGTGGGTAGTAGCGTCAAACAATCACTCTGAACTGCATGAACCTCTAAGTTTGGCATTGGAGCAACTTTGTCAGGATGGCACGCTGTCAGATTTGTCTCAGCAATATCTTGGAAATGATTTTACGAATTGTTCGAATTGATCACCAGTCATGGAGAATGCTGGATAAGACTTGTATGGAGGTGACCTTGGTTGTTGAGTAGACAAACAACTCACGCGCTTGCCGATTGAGATCCTAGGTTGCCAGAAAACCCTGCCCTCTATGGAGGGCAGGTGGTGCGAACAGGAAATTCTTGATTGAGGTCAGAAATGCTTGACGTTTGGGTCAGAATTGAATGACGCGAAATGGCGGTTTTCTGAGGTTTTCGAAATCGATTGAGTCAAAGGTCTCTGACGTTCCACACCCTTTATAAAACGCCAAGCAGTTTTGACCTTTCCGTCAAGACTTTGACCCAAAGTGTTTTATCTTGCCTCCAGACCATCGGTTACCCCCCCTTCATTGGTGCAGGTTTCTGTAAGAACCGCTGTAAGCGGGTCGTCCTGAAACCTTGCCACGTGGCGAACGCGGATGGGGGCGAGGCAATGCTATTCGACGGAAGTGGTGCGGCCCGCAGCGAAGCGAGGACACGGTTCTGTCTAATAGGGTTGCCCGAGGGGGAAGGCCGCGCCTTGACCTCCTTGAGAAAATTGCATCGATCGGCGGTGCGTGCCCAAGGGATATGAAACGTTGGGCCGTGCGTACAGTTGATAGAAACCGGTTTGAGGTTTGCGGCCAAAGAGCGACTAAGACGTCATTGGTTCGTTCGCGCCTGCGTGTTTGTCCGCGATGTCTGATAGAAGATCATCAAAGTAGCGGCAGATATGGTGTCTTCCGTCGGATCGTATGGCATTTTTGGTCGATCCGGACATGTCCGGTGCACAATGTGGCGCTTGTTGTCGTTCCGCCTGAACTGCACACGCTCTACAACTATGACTTTAACTATGACTTTGTCGGACAGGTCCTCAAAAACTGGGCGTTTGTCAATTCACAAGCGGACAATGGCGCAAGTCATAAACCAACAGAGTTTGAGGCATATATTTCAGACCGGCTTGACGGTGCAGCATCCAACCCATTCCTTGATAGCCAACCGATGCATGTCGCAACGCGGCTGTGTGAGGTTCTAGGATTTGTGATCGAGAACGGCCCTAAGCGCAGAATATCGGAAGCAACCGACGATGACCTTCGCTTGGCCGGTCAAACGGGCTTCAACGCTTTGCGGAGCGGGGAAGATGGGTTGTATGCAGCTCTAGATGCGATGGTGAGCCCAATTGCGCTACGCACGGTGAGGCACCAGTCGGACTTTGGAGCGTTCTTTGAATGGTTGCGGACATCGTCAATGGGAAAAGATTTTGAGATGTTGCGCGACAAGGTGCGCGATTTCATCTTTCGCACCTATCCTTTTCGGGAAGGCGACACCGTCCTTGGTAAAACCTGCCCATCGCCAGCTGTGTTTACCATTTCTGGAGCATGGCAATCGCTGGGCATCCAGCGTCATCGAATGAACCGGATACTGTTGGCCGAAGGTTTGGCACACACGGATAAGGCGGACAATTCAGTGCGGCTTCTTGAGGGGCTGAAGTCCGAGGCCATCGATGATCTTAGGTGCCGGATCGCGTCTCGGCTGAACGCGATTGAGGCACAAGCGGTATTGGGAGTGGGTTTAGAGGTGCTCAATCAACTGCGCGATCATGGTTTCATCACGTCCACCGTAGACGCTCTCGATCAAATTCCAAAGTTTGACCGTGAAGAGTTGGAACAGCTGCTGGCAAATCTGAATGCCCGGGTCACGGAAACGCCAATTGATGGAGGAAACTTGGTATCCCTTAGCGAGGCGACACAGCGCGTTAGATGTCCCCTTGTCCAAATTGTTCAGCTGATACTTGATGGGAAACTGACGCATATAAACCAGGACGCTGAAACGCGCGGCCTCGCTGCACTCCGCATAAACCTCCCAGAATTGCGGGAGGCGCTTCCTCAATTTGAGATGCCAGGGATCACGAAAGGGGATGCATCCAGACGCCTGCGGGTGAACTACCCAACAATAAATTTCTTGATTGCTGACGGCGTGTTGATAGAGCGCCGATTGCGAAATCCGCGCTCTCGACAGTTCTTGGATGCAGTTTGTAGTGAGAGCTTGACTGCATTCGAGGCGAATTTTGAGACACTGGGTCAACTTTCAAAACGCTATCGTAGGGCATCGGGTCCGTTTAGTTCACATCTGGAAGCGAAAGGTATTTGCCCGATCGAAACGCCTGACGGGATAAGTTTGTATTATGAACGCAAGGGGCTTGAAGGGCGTTTGCGTAGGGCGGGTATTACCCCACCATTGGAAGAGGTGTGAACATGATGGACGACGTTGAAAACGACAAGAATGAACTGCCTAATCACCCAGATCGTCATGCAATCGAGGATTGGATGCTGTATGGCCCAAAGAACGGGCGGATCGAAGAACTTGTGAGAGAGTTGACCCTTGAGCGTGGGCTGAGACTGAGGGAAGTCGAAAACATCATCGTTGATGTGCTCTTGGCGTACCAGAATGTCGCAAAACGGGATGCTGCTGCGATCGAAGGTAAGTCGGCTTCCGACATTGATGCGGTACGACTGGCTAACGACACGGCCACGCAACTCAAGATATTGAACACGGCTTATGCGACCGGGTCAGCGGATGCAATAGATGCTGCAGTTGTTGAGATCGTCGAAGCGCGTCGAATGAAATCAGCCGGGATCGCCGATATGCTGGAATCATATTCGAAAGATGGAGCTACTTAGGCAGTTGATGTCGCTGGCTGAATATGTAGAGTTCAACGCCATTTTGATCAAAATTTTGTTGAAAGAGGAAAGTCAGCGATGCCTGAAAATTCAGTTGAAGACCCGTTCAATGTATCGAGAAGCGAAGGCGTTGCATTGTTACGCTGGTCTTTCACGGTGGTGGGAGCCGTTATGTCTGCGCTCCTTGTCGCTGCCTCTCAGGCTGGCGAGAACATGTCTTTCTACCTCATGACGATCACTTTGTTTAAGTTTTCACTTATGATTTTTCTTTTTCTGTTTGGGGCAGTTTTTGCGACGTTTGTAACCGCCGTGATGGGGCATTCGAACCGCAGTGGTCGCAATCGTTGGGATCGTGTTCAAAAAGTTGGGCGACGGATTGGGCGCTTTGCGCTTCTTGTGGAAAGAAGCCGATGGTACGTGGCGAAACTCTTTACATGGTCAGCCTTTGCTCTTGCGATTGCCATTGGTGTTATCCTTCCAGCCGGTTTGCTTCACGTGGGTTCAGATGCTCTAAAGTCTGACCTCGAATTGACTACAGAGTTGCAGTCGCTTCAGATTTCAGCTTTTAAAGCGGAGTTGTCGTCAATCCACGATGGCAGGTCAGAATGATACGATGTACCACCACTACTCCTGTGAAGGATCATCGCATTCAATGAGATGAACTTGTCTATCGCAGCTGAGATCTGCAACCCTAGGGCGGTTAACATAACACCCCTTAACAGACGTTCATGCTTCGTTATGACGAAAAAATCCAGTTAAGGTTGCGGTGATTGGGGCATAAAGCAGACACTGGTCCGGCGGTTGGCCCTGATTAATGCGACTTGATGCTGGGCGGCGCAACTGCGCGGCCCAGCTGTTCACCAATAATACCTGTGTGGCTTGCGCCCGTCCGGCCAATTCATGTTCTCTGAGTCAGCGCCTTTGATGACGCGCGCTGCCAGCTCCTTTGTCCGACGCCTTGTCGGCCTAGTGTGAAAGAGTTTGTCATGCCAGCGCGGCCAATTTTTCAGCCAAAGGACGCTGTTGGGATCTGTCGCGAGCCGACGTTCTAAAGCATGCGAGGAATATCCTTTCCTCATAGCCATGCGCGACCGCTTGCATTTGTAGTGGGCCATTGTTGTGGCCTTTCATGTAGTTTCGTTACTACATGGCACCCTCCATTGGTTTAATTGTTTCTCGCCGCATCGGATCTGGTCAACCGGAAACGCAGCCAGTCTAAATATCGAAACGGGCCTTCAAAAGCAATGGGGAACGAGGCTTCTGGGCTGGACCTCACCAACCGGCGACGGCCAAATATCTCTAGTCTAAGGCGATTAAAACAGGACCCCTTAACCGATGTTCGTACTTTGTTACGGTTTTGTCAATCGCCCGTTGGTTGCGAAAACCTGCCGTTCGAGATCCCTGTCGTTGATGACCGCATTGCGGGACATACTTAGCTTTCGCCGCCGATGTGTTAATGACTGCTTTCGAACGAGCGACGGTCAACAACCGCCACTCTTGGAGAGCTGGATTATGAGTTGTGCACCGCCCAAGAAGACCCTTGTTTGGTATGGTGGTGCACAAATCGGATGCCCATCAAACATCTTATCCATGGATATGGCTTTTTCTGTGGTTCGCGTAGCGCTTTGTGCTGCGTTGTTCTTTGTAGTATGGTCGCGTCTTGTCTGCAGAACATAAGCACATTGGGAACTGTTAAAGCCAATTGTCTAATGCTGTACAGAGCGAGAAGACCCCCCCGCCAATCAACGCGCCAGGTATTATGGCTTCAGGCCCACCAGCTGCACCAACTGTGCCACCTAGCGCTGCGCCGTCAACATCCGCCTGACCCGCACTTCCCGCTTGCTGTTCCGAACGACCAAGCGAAAGTGTCATAAACCGGGAATGTCGTGCAACCGATGCATTGACCAGCAGCAATGTTCGTGCGGTCTCATTCAAAGCAGAGTCAGCACTAATCCGGCGCTCCAAAGAAACTAGTTTTTCATGCGAACGTTCTGCTTCTGCAGTGCCAACGCGAATGCGTTTGAAATAGCCAATCACGGCTTCACGCTGCGTTGTGTCGAATGATTGTTCTAACTGCTGTATCACTACATCCGGATCTGGACGCGATGTCGGCACTAAATTGGCAGGAAACGGATCCCCGGGAAAACCGTCACCCGGTATCGTATCTCGCAGCCAGTCCAACAGGTCCTTGCAAGGACAATTCTCGCCTGTGACGCAAACACAGCGCAGGCTCCAGTCGCCAATACGATCAAATATCGACAAGACTTGTTTGTGCGTTTGCTGGGGCGTTGTCTCGCGGCCAGCATATCGAATGTCAGCAAGCGACTTCAGAGCCATATCCATGACAATGTTATGTAAAACACCGATGCCGTCCATCGGGTTCTCGATGTTGCGCGCAGGCGTGTCAGAAAAGACTTTAAATGGTAACTCTACCGGCGGATTTGTACTCATTTCGTGGATCGTTCTCATAATAAAGTTCCTCAAACTAGCGTTTCAAATAAGTTAAAGTCAGCTGGAAGACGTTAACGCATGCAGTGCACCCTCGTATTGTAATTTTCAGCCAAAACACGTTGATAGGGGGAAGTTTGGATCAACTATATAGATCGTTGGCACCACGAGGGGCGCTACGACCGTATGTCAGGCGCATACTGGTTGCAGATGAAACTGCACCCATCGATGTTGCACTCAAGCCCGCACCAACTGGGTACAACTACCTTGGGTGGGTATTTTCCGGGAGCGTATCGGCGGAAACGAAAGGTACTGTTCAACCCTTCGCCGAAAACTGTTTGCATGTTGCTGGACAAATACAGTTCCAAGACATCTCTGTCCGATACCAAGGGTTGTTTGGGCATATCATAGCAGAGTTTGAAGTTACGGGTTTTTACGAACTTATCCCGATGTCGCCAGTGGAAATTTATGGGCGTGCATATCCACTGGTCCCTGGATTTCACGATTGGGCAGATACCTTTGACCTAACCAGCCCATGCCGCAACACAAACCAACGTGTAGAGCGGTTCCAAGATTTTCTTTGTGATTTAGTTCCTTTTGCGCGAAAAAAACCGAACTCAGTTTCGCGGGCAGCACGTCTCATCGAAGACAAACGCGGCTTGATTTCGATTGCTGATGTAGCGCAATCACTTGCGATCAGTGAACGCAGTTTGTGTCGGCATTTCCAAAAAGTGGCGGGTGTCGCTCCGAAGTATTTTGGCAGAATTGTTCAGTTCAACCATGCCATGACGGCCTTCACCACTAAAGATCAGGCCTATTTGACCGAGCTGGCTCACGAATTAGGCTATTATGATCAAGCGCATTTTAACAAGTCGATACGCCAGTTTCTTCATACGAGCCCGCAGAAATTCTTGGATGGGGATAACGACGTCATGTTTGAATTCTTGGGACGTCCATAGCGAATTTCGCTCTGCGCATTAGATGAGACAACGAAGACGCTAGATTAAAAGTGGTGGCATCGGTTAGCACGAAAGGGACGCAGGTATCGGCAGATCAATAGCGTAGGGTCTTCGGGCCCATATAGCCCCTAACGACATCCCCAAGGTCAACAGAAAATTTGTATAGATTTCGTTCGTTTTGTCAGACCGGTCATTCGCTGCGGCACAGAAAATCAGTAAAATGGGCTCATTTGAGACTTTCGCTGCATTTTGAACGAAGGTCTGCTTTGAATTGAGGCAGGCCCTTGCCCTGCCACATCTAAGAAATTCTGGTTCCTTGGGGTTCGCGCAAGCGCGATACGCCGCTGCGTCACGCTAGGGTGAAGGCGCAGCCTTCCCCCTCGGGCAACCCAATTAGACAGAGCCGTGTCCTCGCTGCGCTGCGGGCCGCACCACCTCTGTCGAATAGCATTGCCTCGCCCCCATCCGCGTTCGCCACGTGGCAGATTTGCAGGAGCAGGCGGCTTCGCCGTCTGACCTTCAAATCAGCACTGATTTTCGGAAGCGGAAGTCAGATCAACAAAACAGGCCCACCAACGGCGGGACACGGGAACAGGTCAGTTTATGACGCAAAGGTCAAAGTCGTATGACGTTCGACAAAGGGTAAATGGCGGACTGGGGAGGATTCGAACCCCCGACCCCTTGATTCGTAGTCAAGTACTCTATCCAACTGAGCTACCAATCCGCGTTAGGGGGGATTTAGACGTGCTGGCGGTTGGGCGCAAGGCCCAATTTCGATTATTTTGTCATTCATTTATTTCCGTAAGGGCAAGGTCTGCTTTGGGCAGTTCGATGACGAATGTTGTGCCGGCTTCGCCAGTGCTTTCTAATCGCAGTCTGCCGCCGTGCCCTCGGATGAGATCGCCTGCGATCACGAGGCCCAGTCCAGAGCCACCTTTGCGCACCCCGCCTTGGAAGGGTTGGAATAAATGTTCTTGTGCCTTTGGGGGGAGGCCTGGCCCTGTGTCGGACACCGTCAGGTGCCAGCGATCATCGTCTTCGTGAGCGTGTATGCCAATTTCACCAGTTTTTTTCGTTGCCATGATGGCTTGGCGGGCATTGCGGACAAGGTTCTGGATAACACGGTACAATTGTTCGCCGTCTGCACGCAGGGTCAGGGACGCAGGAATGTCTTCGGAGAATGAAAGTGCGTAGTCCCCAGCGGCAAGACGTTCGCTGTCGATCACGTCACCAATAATTTGCGCGAGGTTCACGCGTGACAGTGATGGCGCGGGTTCTTCGACGCGGCCAAAGGCAAGGGTCGTTTCGCATAGGTGTACGGCGCGCGTGATTGACCCGACCAGCTTTGGTGCCATGCGCTGAACAAGCGGATCTTCTGAGCCTTCAATCCGGTCGGTGAATAGCTGCGCAGAGGTTAGGATGTTTCGCAGGTCATGGCTGACCTTGGCAACGCCGCTGCCAAGCTGCGCAAGCCGTTCTTTTTGTTTCAGCGCGCTGGTCAGTTGGGTCTGCATCATCTGCAATGACTCTTCGGCGGCCCGCAGTTCCTTGATGCTGGCAGAGGGCGTAATGATCTGTCGCGCGTCTTCGGGGGATTTGGCGTAGGCTTCCATGTGGGCGACGACGCCCTTGATCGGCGTGACGAGCAATTTGCGAACGGCAAAGAACAGCAAGCCCGCGGTCACGACAGAAATGAACGCGGATAGAATCAAAATGTTCCAGCCGTATTTTAGCATTGCTGCACGTAGAGGGATTTCGTCAATTGTGACCTCGATTAGTAGCCCGCCGTCGCGCACCGGGTTGCCGATAATCCTGATAATCCGTTCGTCGGTATCCAGCAGCGTGCGCATGGCATCGCTAATCAGCGTCATGCTGGTTGGTGCGCGCATGTCGTAAGTTGCTGTGATGGGGGATGGAATCGGCGATGACAGCGCAAGCTGCCGCATGTCATCACGTCGTAGGACGACGTTATAAACTTCGGCATTCTCGAGTAGCTCTGCCTCAAGGGCGGGGCTGATCATATCGTCTGCTTCCAACGCGAGCGACGCAAGCTGCGCCCGTTCAAGCCGGGCAAGCAGATAGTCTTGGCGGAAACGCGCGATGGAGGGGACGAAAATGAACACTTCGGCCAGCATCACGAAAACTACCGTGAGAACCAGAAAGCGGCCCGAAAGTGAGTTGGTCATTATTCCTCGCTATGGCAACCACCGCTGCACAAAGCCGACGACACGTTTGACCGTCGGGTTTTCAAAAAGTCTTGGGCTAAAATAGGCACCCGCAGCCCGTTTGTTAACCTCAGTAATGGTGGGGTAGGGCAGAACAGTGTTCGCGATGGCGGACATCTTCATATTATTGGCGATTGCCATGGCCCACATTCCGATTAATTCACCCGCCTGATGTCCCACGATTGATGCGCCAATTGGGCGTCCTTTCAACACCATGACCTTGATCAGGCCTTTGGTTTTGCGTTCTGCGATTGCGCGGTCGTTGTGGTGGAATTCAAATCGTACGACTTCGACCTTGTCGCCATGTTTTTCTTTGGCCTGTGCTTCGGTTAGCCCGACTTGCGCCAGTTCTGGGTCAGTGTAGGTCGCCCAAGGGATGTGATCCGTGCGTTGCTTTGACGGCAGGCCGAACAGCATAGACCGGATAAGAACGCCCGCATGGTAGCCCGCAACGTGTGTGAATTGCAGCCCACCCGCGACGTCACCGGCTGCATAGACCCTTTTATTGCTGATGGATCGCAGGTTATCGCCAACCTTTAGCCCGCGGCGGTCATGTTCGATGCCGCCCTTATCAAGGTCCAGTTTATCCGTGTTCACCATGCGCCCAACGGCCATCAATAGGTGCGATCCGGTAAAGTCGCCCTTGGCTGTGTGAACTGTAATTGTGTCACCTTTGCCGCTGATTTTTTCGGCTTGGGCATCTTCAATGATGTTCACGCCTTCTTCGCGCAGTGTGTCGAGAACGATTTGAGCAAGCTCTGGGTCATCATTACCTAGCGCTTTTGCGCCTTCGATGACGGTTACATTACAGCCAAGTCGGCGGTGCGCCTGTGCCATTTCAACCCCGATGGGGCCGCCGCCGATAATGATCAGGTGCTTGGGCTTTTCGCGCAGATCAAAGATGTTTTCATTTGTGAAATAAGTGACGCTATCCAGCCCCGGAATTGGTGGAACCAGTGGGCCGGACCCGGTTGCCACGACAAAACGCCGCGCGGTGATGATCGTGTCGCCTGCTTGGACTTCGGTTTCGGAAATGAAACGGCCGTATTCTCGGATGACGTGAACGCCTAAACCTTCGAACCGTTCGACACTATCGACGGGGGCGATGGTGGCGATCACATCATGAACGTGGTCTTTGGCGGCGGCGTAATCGACGACAGCGTTTGTTTCTGCAACGCCCAGATTCGCACCATGCGACATTGCATAGGCTTGTTTGGCTGATGCGATCAGTGCTTTGGACGGGACGCAGCCATAATTCAGGCAATCGCCGCCCATTTTGCCGCCTTCGATCAATACGACCTTTGCGCCCATCTGAACCGCACCCGCCGCAATCGAAAGCCCGCCTGAACCAGCGCCAATGATGCAGATATCTGTTTTGATCCGGTTCATTGTTTAAAGGCCTTTCTTGCCGCGGACGGCTTTGATCGCAATGGGAAGTGCAGCAAGCGCCGACAATCCGATGATAGGAAGAAGGATAGCGGGCTCGAAGATGATGCCAAGGTTTGGGGCTTCGCCTTTGGCAAATATTTCGCCCAGACCCGCGCCGACTGATGTGTAAATCACAGCGCCGGGAATGATTCCAAAGAATGTAGAAATGACAAAGCGGTGCAGTGGGACGCCCAAGAACGATGGAATCAGGTTAGCTAAAAAGAAGGGGACGACCGGAAGAAGGCGCATCAGGAATAGCATTGACCATTGGTTATCGTTGATTCCCGCTTTTACCTTTTTCACCATGCCTTCAGCGCTATCGAGTTTTTGGCTTAGGGCTTCGCCAAATCCCCAGCGCGCCGCAAGGAAGATACCTGTCGCGCCGATTGTGGCTGCGGTCATGTTGAATAATGCACCGGGAAAGACGCCAAACAGAAAGCCTCCGGTTAGGGTCGCGATGGTCGCGCCGGGCAAGGAAAAGGCCACGATCACAATATATGCAGCCATGAACGCCAATACGGTAACAAGGTAGTTGTTGTCACGAAATGCGAGCAGGGCTTCGCGATTTTCGGCTAAGGCTTCGAATGTCAGCTTGTCACGCAAAAGATACGTACCAATCACGGCCACGATAATAATTGTGATCAGGGGCAGTTTGCGGATCAGAGGGTGTGTGCCGGTCATGGTCGTCCTGTATCGGGCAGAGTGTCGCACCATAGATGGACATATATGGTGGCAGGCGGTACCCGCATCACGACGCGTTGATGGGAAACGTACGGTTATTTCAGTTTTCACCGGTTTGGTTGTGATCATTGAAACATTTGCGACTCTGACTTTATTGGAATTGTTGCAGTTTCAGGGGGCTTCGCGCGTTGACATGCAGTGGTGTCCTCTCTAAAGGACAGGTCTGAAATGTTGATCGGCTTCGAATCCCTTCTGGGGTTTGGCCTCGAACCGGAGAGAACGCGATGAAGCGCACGTTCCAACCATCAAACCGGGTTCGCAAGAACCGCCACGGATTCCGCGCACGGATGGCTACTAAAGCTGGCCGTAAGATCCTGAACAATCGCCGTGCCAAAGGCCGTGCGAAGCTAAGCGCGTAAGCGTTAGCACGTTTTGAGCGATTTGAAACCGCCGGTTGGGCCTGTTGACGGCACTCCGGCGGTTTCCGTTTGTTTGCACGTCCTGAAAAAGCGTGCGGATTTTGTGCGTGCGTCAAGTGCGCGTCGCCAAGGCACCCCCGGTATTCACCTGCAAGCCCGTAAACGGCCTGAGGGTGAAGCAGAGGGGATTCGCGTTGGGTACACCTGTTCCAAGAAAGTCGGCAATGCTGTCGCCCGTAACCGTGCCAAGCGCAGGTTGCGCGAAGTTTCCCGTGCCGTTTTGCCTGAAATGGGGCTTGATGGCTGGGATTACGTGCTGGTCGGTCGTAAAGATGTGACCGCGACCCTACCTTTTGATACGTTGATCGCGGATTTACGCCGCGCGTTGAAAAAGGTGCACGCATGACCCCCTTGGCTTACGTCGTTTCATTGCCCGTTCGCGCATATCGTTTGGTATTGTCGCCATGGATCGGGAATAGCTGCCGTTTCCACCCGACTTGTTCGGTCTATTCACTTGAGGCGCTAGAAAAACACGGCGCAATTAAGGGAAGCTGGCTGACCATTCGCCGGATCGGTCGATGCCACCCTTGGGCCGATGGCGGCGTAGACAACGTACCTGATTAATCTCTGCCGGGCGCGCTGCGTCCTTCGCGGAACCAATCGGGCGTGTGCCATCTGTCATCCAAGTTTTGCTCTGACCAGTCGCTCATCGCAATAAGGACAGGCCTGAGCGCTTTGCCCTTATCTGTCAGGTGATATTCAAAACGAGGTGGGCGTTCGGAATACTGAACACGCTTGGCAACGCCAAGTTCGGTTAGTTGTTTCATTCTGTTTGCAAGAATACTGGCTGGCACCCGTTCGTTTCCGGCCTCAAGATCACTGAACCGCCGTTTTCCAACCAGCATGTCGCGGATGATGATCAGCGTCCAGCGGTCACCCCATAAATCAAGGAAGCTAGAGATAGGGCAGGGGCTACGGTGATCTGTTTTCATGCCTTAATTCTACACCCGAGCAATGGCTGAATCAAACTTTCAATTTGAAAGTTACTGCTCGCATGGTAGCTTTCGATTCGAAAGTAACTGGAGGTGAAGCATGGAACTTATCGCAATATTGGGGATCGGGGCGCTGACATTTGTCGCGGCATTCGGGCAGCACTTGTATACTGCGCGCAGTAATGGTGTAGGCTTTGTGATGTCGGATCGGTCGCAGCCGCTGTCTAGCGATGGGTTTGCAGGGCGGTCCGGACGGGCATTGCGAAATACGGTGGAATCGTCTGCGATGTATGTACCTGCGGCCTTAGTTGTAGTGGTCTTGTCAGGGCAAACGAAGATAACAGCAACAGCGGCGTTGGTCTATTTGATCGCGCGGGGTGGCTTCCTCGCGGCATATTGGGTTGGTGCAAGCCGCATTCGGTCGGGTTTTTGGGTCGCGGGGATCGCTTCAATTATCGTGACATATTTCGAAGCAATCAGTGCCTTGAGCCGTTAACAAAAGATTGGATTGCACCGCATCATCTGGCATAGGACCCCTATGCTAGATGAAGCCGACGATATCCACCCGCTGTTCTACGGTGCGCCCAAAACCACCGAGTTCAAAAAGTTACGTAAACGCATCGTGCAGAATGTGCGCGAGGCGATAGAGCAGTACGGCATGATCGAACGCGATGCCCGCGATCCTGACGCACCTCCGGTGCGATGGCTGGTCTGTCTTTCTGGCGGCAAAGACAGCTACACGCTGTTGGCCATTCTTTATGAACTGAAATGGCGCGGGTTGCTGCCGGTTGAGCTGGTGGCCTGTAACCTAGATCAGGGGCAGCCCGGATTTCCGGCGACGGTATTGCCCGAGTTCCTCGAAAAGATGGGCGTACCGCATCGGATCGAATATCAAGACACCTATTCTATCGTGATGGACAAGGTACCTGCCGGTCGCACGTTCTGCGCGCTTTGTTCGCGATTGCGCCGCGGCAATCTGTACCGGATCGCGCGTGAGGAAGGGTGTTCTGCCGTGGTCTTGGGTCATCACCGCGATGACATCCTTGAAACCTTTTTCATGAACTTGTTCCACGGCGGTCGTTTGGCGACAATGCCGCCAAAGCTGGTGAACGAAGAAGGTGATTTGTTCCTCTATCGCCCTCTTGCGCATGTGGCCGAGGTCGATTGCGAAAAATTTGCCAATGCGATGAACTATCCCATCATTCCGTGTGACCTGTGTGGCTCGCAAGACGGGCTACAGCGTCAGCAAGTAAAACAAATTCTGGATGGTTGGGAAAAGAATAGCCCCGGTCGGCGGCAAGTCATGTTCCGGTCGTTGATGAATGCGCGACCATCGCACTTGTTGGATCCGAAATTGTTTGATTTCACTGGGTTGACGCTTGGTAACCTTGCGTCCAGGGATGCGCAATCTGAGTAGAATCAACACCTTCGTATGAGGTGCGCGGCTTTTGTTTATGCGCTAAACAGCGCCATGCGTTTACCTTTGTGAGTAAAATTCAGGCATGAACGGAGCGGTGGGCTGAATTCGCACCTGCAGCATTCACGTATTTTTGTGGCTATTGCACATAGTTTTGGCGCAAGCGTCCGTCCGCACAGTTGTGTCGGCGAAAATCCGCGGGTATCAAGTATCTAAGCAAGGCTAAGTGATAGTTGTTAGTGCCAGCACCGTTTGTGTTCCAGGGGGTTGATCATCAAAGTTTTGCCAGCGGCGTTGATCAGAATAAGTCACGAGTCTCACCTCTCTCGTTAAACGAATGGTCACGGAGCTATGAATGATCACGATTAAAAATATTACAGCGACCCTTATGTGCGCTGTAGCGCCTGCCGCATTGTTTGCAGAACCCGTAGAGCTTCGGTCGATTGATGGTTTTATTAGCGTCGACGGAGAAATTGTTGACTATAATGGAACTATGGTGTCCGTCGAGACTTCGGTAGGGCGCGTAAGCGTGCCTGCGTCTCAGGTGGTATGTTATGGCGCTGGATGTGATCAGGTGATCTCCAGCAACAACTTTGGGCTTACTGCAGCCGCCTTTCAAGGAGTCGTAATTCAAAGCGAGGTCGCACCTGTTGGTGGAACAGATGAATTCGTCGTGAGCTTTACAGCGCCTATCTTTGACACGATTTATAATAGTGTTGTGGGGGCATATGCGCTGACAGGGCAATCGGAAGCCACAATTGATGTTACGTCCAGCGGTCGCATTACCATGGATAACCCGGCATCGAATGAATTAGCGACGCTTCAAGTTGCGCAGGATGGAGAGCCATCCAACGCCGTTGTAAGCGCCGTTGCGATCAAAGGGTCAGCACCTGCATCTTACGATACTCCAGTTGATTGGGCCGTTGCAGGTGGTCTAAGCGATCAGCTGTTGGGTGTTCGTGCTTTTGCTGTCATCGCTGCCCCCGGAGTGGACGTTGATGGTGTCTCGATGACGGAACTGGCAGGCATATA
This sequence comes from Yoonia maritima, assembly GCF_002933395.1. GTDB lineage: Bacteria > Pseudomonadota > Alphaproteobacteria > Rhodobacterales > Rhodobacteraceae > Yoonia > Yoonia maritima_A. Next base: position 842,614 of record NZ_PKFN01000008.1, on the reverse strand, counting down.
TGCCGGAGAGATTAAAAACTGGTCAGAACTGGGCGGGCCGGATCTACCGATATTACCATTGCAGTTGCCTACGAACTCGACTGTTCGCGCTGAGCTTATGAAATTGGTAATGGAGCCCGCGGGCAAAAGTATCGCAAGTAACGTTCTGACAATGGCAGACGGCATTAGTATCGCGTCGTCGGTCAATCAATTTGCAGGTGCAATCAGCATTGTGAGCGTTGAGGATGCAGACGACAGTATCACCCTTGCCGTTTCTGGCGAATGTGATGCGCCCGTGGAATTGAGCGACTTCAATGTTATCTCTGGTGACTACCCGCTGATCCGGCCTTTGATGATCAGTTTCGATACCGTGCCTGAAACGACGCTTTTGTCGGGTATGTTTGATTTTGCGGCTGGGACGACAGCACAGCGGTTGATCGCAGCAGAAGGTTTCAACAATCTTACCGCAGCGGCGCAGGATGAAGCTGAAAAGAACCGCCGCTTGAACCGGCTATTAGGTGGTGCATTCGAAGAAAATGAACGTTTAGCAGCAGCGCAAATGTTCCAGCGTTTGTTCGAGGCAGAACGTCTTTCGCCGACCATGATTGGCGGCGCGACAAGTGGCATCGAAGGTGGATGGAATAGGGCCATGTTTGAAAGCCTCAAAGTTGCAATCGCTGGTTCCGAAATGACCGGTCGAGAAGTGATGTTCGTTGGGTTTAGTGATAATGCGATTGGCGCCGATGCCGCATTGTCAGCGTCGGCCGCATCAGCAGAAGAAATGCTTGGGGCCTTTATGCGATATGCACCTGCTGCGATTGCGGCGAACAATGTGACGCTGACCTCAGTCGGCTTTGGTGGGATTTCGCCGGCGACATGTTTTGATGGACAAGTCGAGAATGCAAACACCAGCCGGGTTGAGATCTGGGTCAAGTAGTTTTCGTCAGATGACTTTGACAATGACGGCGCCCCTTTGACTTGTTCTTGGGGGCGCTGTTATTGGAATACATCGGGCGTGATATCGCCTAGCATTATGATAAATGCTGTCTTTATCCTATCTTAGGCTGGAAGTTTCAGCCCGAACACATAGGTAAAGAACATGATAAAACGTATCCTATATACCGTCCTCGCCTTGGGCCTTGCCCTTTATGCAGGCTCTGCTTCTGCCCAACAGCTTAGTCTTGCGCAGATTTCGCAGTATTTAAATCAACTGCAAACCGCGCAGGGTGGCTTTACACAGATTAATCAAGACGGAACGCTTTCTACGGGGCAAATCTATATCAAGCGCCCCGGACGCATCCGGTTTGAATACAACGCGCCGGATGACACATTGGTTGTTGGCGGCGGCGGGTCGCTCGCTATATTTGACCCAAGGTCAAACGCTGGCCCAGACCGTTATCCGCTGAACCAGACACCTCTTGGGATAATTTTACGTGAAAACGTAAACCTTGATCAGGCTGATATGGTGACTGGGGTTGTGTCTGACGGCACAACAACCACTGTGACCGCGCAGGATCCGGATCACCCTGAATATGGCAATATCCAACTTGTCTTTACTGCGAACCCAGTTGAGTTGCGCCAGTGGATTGTCACGGATGATCTTGGCACGCCGACGACCGTTATCTTAAATGATCTAACTAAGGGCGGTCGCGTGCGTGATGTGTTGTTTAACATTCAAGCTGAGACACGCAATCGCAGCAACTAACGTTGTATGAAAAACAAAGAAAAGGCGGCCCGCGAAGGCCGCCTTTTTTCGTTATCGTTTCCGACAGGATCGTAACTGAACGTCGTACATAACTGCACGGGCTTCGACTTCTCCTGCGACGCGGATTAACCAGCTTTTTGAACGCCATGTGCCACGCATGTATCCGCTACGGCCATCGTGGTAGGCAAGATACTGGTTGCGGGTATCGTGAATTGGAACGCCTGTCTCATCGACGGTTTGGACCATGTACCAGCCCATGAAATCTGTGGCATCACGGATATTTTGACGATTCGCGCGTGATCCACCTGCTGAATCTTGGTATTCACGCCAAGTCGCATCTAACGCTTGACTATAGCCAACAGCAGACGATTGTCGGCCAACAGGGATTACACCCAGCGCATAGCGATGGGGCGGACGGTTGTTACTGATGAATTTGCTTTCCTGATAGATGATCGCCATCAATGATGGCACAGGCACACCGTATTTGCGTTCAACGGCGCGGAAAGCGCGTAAATACTCTGGGCGCTCGGACACAATGCTACATGCATCGTCTAGGTTTCGCGGGGCCGAGTTATGACTCGATCCTCCACAGCTGCCCAGAACAAGCATAAGTGCCATAGCGCGAAAGAAACTGCTCATTTGCCTCTCGCTTATTTTGTTTTTTTTACACGATAGCGTGTTCGAGCTGATCTGCAAATCCCAAAGGCAGCCTGATTAGATCACAAAAGCAAGGATAAGCGGCAAATAGACCACTGACAGCAAGGTCGAGGCGACAACGAGTCCAGCAACCGGCTGTGCGTCCGCGCCATATTTCTCGGCCAGCAGATATGATGTGACCGCGACGGGGGTCGCAATCTGCACGATCAAGACCGCAGTTGGCACTGGATCCAATCCAAACCAATTGGCCGCGGCCAATGATGCTGCAACGCAAATAATGACCTTCACCACTGATAACCACATCGCTTGCGTCATCGCTTTGGTTTCTAGGCGGGCGACAGCAACGCCAAGCGTAATGAGCATGATTGGAATCGCCATTTGCCCGATCAGCTCTAGCGTATTGGTCAAGACTATTGGGGTTTCCCAGCCCTGCCAAAGGAATAAAGCGCCTAAAAGAGTGGCACCCACCAACGGCTCTTGGACAACACGTTTCAGTGATCCACCACCGGAAACGATCCATACGCCAATGGTAAATGACATGATCGCCATGACTGCGAATACAACGACGGCATAGCCGAAGCCGTCTTCTCCGAATGCAAACAGTGCTAATGGCAGTCCAAGGTTCCCGGTATTCCCAAATACTAATGGCGCCAAAAATGTGCGAATGTCCAGCTTTGCCAGCTTAACCAGCGCGAAACTGGCCGCCATTACAATGATATACGCCACCAAAGAGGCAAGGGTCAGCGCCGCGAGCGCTTCGGGTTCGATCTTGGTTTTCATTAGTGCGACGAAGATAAGACATGGAACCGAAAGGGTCATGGTTAGCCGGGTGACGAATTCTACACGGTACTCGAACCCTAATTTGACCCACGTAAAACCGACCGCAGCCAATAGAAAAACGGGTGCTGTAATGTTGAGCACGGATAAAATCATATTCACAGACTGTTTCCTTAAAACGTGTCGCGCCCCGTGGACTTTAGCCATCTATGGGCCATATATTCAAACTATGTTCAAGACGCGCGCAAAATATCATCTAGGCCAAGTTGTCCGGCATCGGCAGCACCCCTTTCGTGGAGTGGTTTTTGATGTAGATCCGATGTTTTCGAACACTGACGCATGGTACAATGCGATCCCAGAAGATAGCCGTCCAAAGAAGAATCAGCCGTTTTATCATCTGCTCGCTGAAAATGACCAAAGCTTCTATGTGGCTTATGTGTCCGAGCAAAATTTGGTTGCTGACTATTCTGGCGAACCGGTTGATCACCCCGATGTGGATGATTTCTTTGGTCCGTTTGAGAACGGGCATTATCCGTTGCAGGTTCAACTGAACTAAGGACTGGTCACCGCGGCCCCGCGTGTTACATCTCCCGATAAGTCGTAAGGAAGATTGTCATGCTTGTCGTTGTATCCCCTGCCAAAGCTCTTGATATGGAACCGGTTGGGATCATCCCCACGCAGCCCGCGTTTCAGGAAGACGCCGTGCGTTTGTCAAAAACTGCGCGCAACCTGACCTTGGCCGAGCTGAAAAAGCTGATGCATTTGTCCGACGATCTGGCCCGCCTGAATAGGGACCGCTTTAAAGCGTTCGCCGCAGAACCCAGCGCTGATGCGGTCAAACCTGCAGCATTGGCATTCAATGGCGATACCTATCAAGGACTAGAGGCCAAGACATTGTCCGAGGATGACATGATCTGGGCGCAGGACCACCTGCGCATCCTATCGGGTCTTTATGGCCTGTTGCGCCCACTGGATGCGATGCAGCCCTACCGTTTGGAGATGGGTAGCAAGCTGAAAACCCGGCGTGGTAAATCGTTGTACGACTATTGGGGCGATATCATTGCCAAGGCGCTGAATGCCCAAGCTGCCGAGGTAGATGCCCAAGTGCTGGTGAATTGTGCCAGCCAAGAATACTTTGGCGCGGTTGATCTGGATGCGCTGAAGCTGCGCGTGATCACGCCACAGTTCATGGAAGTCAAGGACGACAAGCCGCGCATCGTCAGCTTTTTCGCCAAGCGCGCGCGTGGAGCAATGGCGCGTTACGTTGTTGAGAACCGGCTAACCGACCCTGAAGATATCAAAGGCTTCAGCAGTGGCGGCTATGCCTATGACCCCGACCTTTCCGAAGGCGATAAGTGGGTGTTCGTGCGGGACTATCCCACGAAATAAGAAAAGCTGCGCGTCCAGCAGAACGCGCGGCTATCTTTAGATCTGGAGTGCTAGATCAGATACGCTCAATCGCCAGTGCGATCCCCTGACCGCCACCGATGCACATTGTGATCAGACCGCGTTTGCCGCCTGTCCGCTCTAGTTCGTACATGGTTTTGACGGTGATGATCGCACCAGTTGCGCCAACAGGGTGGCCCAGCGCGATTGCGCCGCCGTTTGGGTTTACGCGTGCGGGGTCGAACCCAAGCTCTTTGCTGACGGCCAAGGCTTGCGATGCGAATGCCTCGTTCGATTCGATCACGTCGAAGTCGCTAGCGGACAGACCCGTTTTTTCAAGCAGGTTGCGGACAGCCGGAACGGGGCCGATGCCCATGACATCGGGCCGCACACCCGCGTGACCGTAACCAAGAACGCGGAATTTGGGCGTCAGCCCGGCCTTTGCTGCGGCATCAGCCGTTGCCAGAACCACAGCCGCTGCACCATCGTTCAGGCCAGATGCGTTGCCCGCAGTAACCGTCCCGTCTTTTTGGAACACGGGGCGAAGGCCGCCCAGCTTTTCCATCGTGCTGGCCTTTGGGTGTTCGTCGCGTACGAAATCAACCGTGTCGCGTTTGACCCGCACCTGTACCGGCGCGATTTGACTATCAAAGTAACCGCCTTCGATCGCCGCTGCTGCCCGTTCTTGGCTAAGCATCGCGAATGCATCTTGGTCTTCGCGAGTGATCCCATGCTCTGCCGCGACATTTTCTGCGGTCACGCCCATGTGGCCTGTTCCAAACGGGCAGTTAAGCGCACCAAGCATCATATCTTGGGATTTAATGTCACCCATCTTTGCGCCCCAGCGGGCATCAGAAAGGATGTAAGGTGAGCGGCTCATGTTTTCTGCACCGCCAGCAAGGCCGAACTGCGCATCACCCAATATCAGCGACTGCACAACAGATACAATCGCCTGAATGCCCGACCCGCAAAGGCGGTTCACGTTCATCGCCGGGGTCGTGTCAGGAACGCCCGCATTCATCGCGGCAACACGGCTAAGGTACATGTCGCGCGGTTCAGTGTTGATCACATGCCCAAATGCAACGTGGCCGATTTGGTCGCCTGAAACGCCAGCACGTTCCATTGCAGACTTTGCCACAACAGTACCAAGATCAATCGGCGGTGTACCCGCCAACGATCCACCAAAAGTGCCAATAGCAGTACGTGCGCCGCCAAGAATTACGATTTCAGTCATTGAAGCCTCCCGAATGATTTGGTGGTAACTTACAGGGCTGCTTTGTCTCGGCCATAAGAACGTGGGGTCAGAATGCGTATCAAGGATAAGCGCCTAAACGCCGCAGCACCGTTCCCTTTGCGTTGACCTATGCTAAGTCATGTTCAACGCGCGAGGGAATATGTTACTTACTGTTGAGAATGTTCAGAAAACTTATGCCACTGCCGACGGCCCGTTCGAAGTTTTGCGTGGCGTGGGTTTGCAGCTAAACGCGGGTGAAACCCTTGCACTTACCGGGGAATCCGGCAGCGGTAAAAGCACGCTTTTGCATCTGATCGGTGGGCTGGATACCCCAGATCAGGGGCGCATCATTTTAAACGGCACCGATATTGCGGCACTTGATGACAATGGTCGTGCAGAATTGCGGCGGGGTACCGTTGGTGTTGTTTTCCAGCAGTTTAACCTAATCCCAAGCCTGAAGGTTGTCGATAATATCGCCTTTCAGGCGCGTCTGGCTGGTCGCTTTGACCCAATATGGGCGCAGACGCTTGCCGATCGGATGGGATTGACCGCGCAGCTGAACAAATACCCCGAACAATTATCAGGTGGCCAACAACAGCGGGTCGCGATTGCGCGCACGCTTGCGCCCAAGCCGCAGCTGGTACTTGCCGATGAGCCGACCGGAAACTTGGACGAAGAAACTGCCAGCATTGTGATGGACCTGATCCTTGAATTGGTTGCCGAAACTGGTGCCGGGCTGTTGATGGTCACGCATTCCCAAGCCCTAGCCGGTCGCATGCAGCGTCGTTTGCATCTGCGGGCAGGTCAAATCGCATGACCCGAACAACGCTTCATGCGCTGCTGTCGCATTGGTGGCGCAGCCCGTTGCAGCTGTTCACATTGCTTGCGGGACTGGCGTTAGCTACGGCGCTTTGGTCCGGTGTACAGGCCGTTAATGCCGAGGCCCGCGCGAGCTATTCCGCTGCAGCCACGACATTGGACGAGGGGCGGTATGACCGCCTGTTGCGCCGTGATGGTCAACCGATTGATCTGGAAGCCTATGTCGCGCTTCGCCGTGCGGGTTGGTTGGTGAGCCCAGTCATCACAGGGCGTTTGAATAACGTGCGCATTGTTGGGGTCGAACCATTGACCGCCCCGGGAAGTATGGGCGCGCTTGAAATGGCGGATGGCGCTGATGTTGAACGGTTCTTAGCTGGCCAAGGTCAGATGTTTGCATCGGCCGATGTCGCTGACCGTCTGCCCGAATTCGAGGTCATCATTTCCCAAAATGCAGCACCCAATACGGCAGTGACCGATATTGGCATTGCTCAGCAGATTTTAGGGCGACCGGGCGAAATTGATAGCCTTGTGATTGCTCCTAACCAACCAGCATCTCAGGTAGACCTACAGCAGATCGCGCCTGATCTTATCAGGCAACAGGCACAAGCCAGTACTGATGTGGCACAGCTTACGGATAGCTTTCACCTGAACCTAACAGCCTTTGGATTGCTGTCATTTGCTGTTGGCATCTTCATCGTGAATGGCGCGATTGGCTTGGCATTTGAACAGCGGCGTCCCGTTGTGCGAACGCTGCGGGCGCTGGGCGTGCCGTTGCGCCGGTTGGTACTGCTGATGGCGGCCGAGCTGATGTTCTTCGCTTTCATCGCGGGCGCTGTTGGCGTGGTCTTGGGCTACGCAATCGCCGCGCTGTTGTTGCCAGATGTCGCGGCGACCTTGCGTGGATTATACGGCGCGGATGTATCTGGAACGCTGCAATTGCGCCCGTCTTGGTGGTTATCGGGGCTTGCGATCGCGTTGGGTGGCACGGCAGTGGCGGCTGCAGGCGCGTTGTGGAAACTGTCGCGCATGCCGCTTTTGGCCGGGGCGCAACAGCGCGCACTTGCCATGGCGGCTGGACGGCGGGCATGGGCGCAAGCCTTGGGGGCAGGCGTATTGTTGGCGATCTACGCGATCCTTAGCGTCACCGCCGAAGGGTTGATTGCGGGCTTTACCTTGTTGGCTTGTCTTCTGGTTGGCGCGGCATTGGCGTTACCATTCGTGCTGGACCGCGTACTGGCATTGGCTAGTCGCGGTGCAAAATCAGTCACATCGCAATGGTTTTGGGCAGACACGCGGCAACAGCTGCCGGGCTTATCGTTGGCATTGATGGCGTTGTTGCTGGCGATGGCCGCAAACGTCGGTGTGTCGACGATGGTTTCTAGCTTTCGGACGACGTTTACGGGATTTCTGGAACAGCGGCTGACCTCTGAACTTTACATCAATACCGCTGACCCGGCACAGGCCGCCGCCTTTGTTGCATACGCGACACCACGTGTTGATGCGGTGCTTCCGATCATGTTCACCCAGATCACGATCGCGGATCAACCGACCGAGATTTACGGCACGCGCGATCATGCGACCTATCGTGAAAACTGGAAGATGCTTGAAGGTGCGGCGGGGCATTGGGACACGACCTTTGCCGGGGATACGATCATCATCAATGAACAGCTTGCGCGGCGGGCTGGTTTATCGATAGGCGATCCAGTGTCAGTCCAAGGTCGCCAAATGCCTATTGCGGGTATTTATGGTGACTATGGCAACCCGATTGGCCAAGCGATCATCGGCGAACATCTGTTTGAAACGCTATACCCCAGTATTACCCCTGATCGGTTTGGATTACGGATCGACCCGGCAAAGGCCCCGGATTTCGTCGCGGAACTGACACGCGACACCGACGTATCTGCAGCGCAGGTGATTAATCAGGCAGGCATCAAGGCGCTATCTCTTGAGGTTTTTGAACGGACCTTCACCGTGACCACAGCGCTGAATATCCTGACATTGGCCGTCGCTGGTTTCGCCATTTTAATGAGCCTGCTGACCCTTGCGGCAATGCGCGTACCGCAACTGGCCCCCGCATGGGCGATGGGTATGACGCGTGCACAGCTTGGACGGCTAGAACTGCTGCGTGCGGTGTTGCTGGCAATGCTGACGGCGGTGTTTGCTTTACCGCTGGGGCTTGCGCTGGCGTGGGCGCTTTTGTCTGTGGTGAATGTCGCTGCGTTCGGGTGGAAGCTGCCGATGTACCTGTTCCCGCTTGATTACGCGCGATTGGGCGTGTTTGCGTTGCTTGCCGCGGCACTCGCGGCACTATGGCCAGCCCGGCGTTTGGCGCGCACGCCACCAGCGGATTTGCTAAAGGTGTTTTCTAATGAACGTTAAAGCGCTGCTTTTGTGTCTGTTGCCTGTTGCGGGTCATTCCCAAGGCTTTGCCGGGCTTGGCACAGTTGTTGACGGGTTCGCAGTTCCGCAGCGCGATAAACCGTTTGATTTTCCAGCCGACCACGGTGCGCATGACGATTATCGCATCGAATGGTGGTATCTGACGGCTAACCTAAAATCTGACGATGGCACCGATTACGGCCTGCAATGGACATTGTTCCGGTCCGCGCTGTCACCCGACAGTGGCAGCGGGTGGACCACCCCACAGCTGTGGATGGGGCATGCGGCCGTGACAACGCCAACGGCCCACTACGTGAGTGAACGTCTGGGGCGTGGTGGGATCGGGCAGGCGGGCGTCAATGCCGACCCGTTCACTGCTTGGATCGACGATTGGGAATTATCGGGCAATTGGAACACCATGCAAATGTCCGCCAGCGGGGCAGACTTTAGCTATGATATGGGCCTTATCGCACAGGGGCCGTTTGTGTTTCATGGGGATAACGGATTTTCCGTCAAATCCGCTGAAGGGCAGGCGTCATATTATTATTCGCAGCCCTATTTTGACATCGTAGGCGCGTTGAACCTGCCCGACGGTAAAGTCCCCGTGGAAGGGATCGCATGGCTAGATCGCGAATGGTCCAGTCAGCCGCTTGGTGCAAACCAGACGGGGTGGGATTGGTTTTCATTGTCGTTTGATGATGGGGCGAAGCTGATGGGGTTTCGGTTAAACCAAACGGATGGCACGCATTTTACATCGGCCACATGGATCGAACCAGATGGAACTTCAACGCCGATGCCAGACGGGGCGTTCAACGCGGTACCACTTGCCCAAAACGGACAGGGTGTCCCGGTAGATTGGCAGGTCACGTTGCCTGAACATGGGGTTGATGTCACAGTCGAAGCAATCAACGATAATGCTTGGATGACGACCAGCGTTCCTTATTGGGAAGGGCCCGTAACTGTCACCGGCAGCCACGAAGGGCGGGGATACCTAGAGATGACAGGCTATGAGTGACTGGTATGAAACTTTGGATGGGCTGCATGCACAGGCGTGGCAAACGCTGAGGCTTGGTGTCGGCAATCCACAGCACCCTGCACGGCTGCCAAGCTTTGCGACCGTGTCACCTGATGGCTGGCCAGAGGCACGGACTGTTGTGCTGCGTAGCGCAGATGCTGCAAGTGCCGAAGTGTCGGTGCATACCGATCTGTTCTCGGGGAAGGTTCAGAGCTTGCGGGCAAACCCCAAGGCTTCGTTACATATTTGGGATAGTGAACAAGCCCTGCAATTGCGAATGAAGGCCGAGGTTTCGATTGCTTCGGGGGCAGATACGCGCCTGCTGTGGGACAAGATCCCGGATCATACGCAGCAGTCCTACGGTGTGACGCCACCGCCGGGTTCAGGGATCGATACCGCGCTTGATTATGTAAAGGAACCTGATCCGGATACTTTTGCCGTGTTGACCTGCAGGATTTCACAAATCGACGTTGTTCATTTGGGGGATGATCATCGTCGCGCATTGTTTTCGCGTGACAATAACTGGGCAGGGCAGTGGCTCTCACCATGATGAACCTGCCCCTTACGCGAGATCTTGTATTGATCGGTGGGGGGCATACTCACGCATTGGTGTTGCGGACGTGGGGCATGAATCCGCTGCCGGGGGTGCGGGTAACGGTTGTTAACCCGGGGCCGACTGCACCCTATTCAGGTATGCTTCCTGGGTTCGTTGCTGGTCACTATAGCCTTGATGAATTGGACATTGATCTGGTGCGCCTTGCCCGGTTTGCGGGGGCGCGGCTGATTAATGGTGCCGCCGATGGCATTGACCGCATCGCAAAGACCGTGAGCGTCCCAGATCGCCCGCCCATCGCATATGATGTGTTGTCAGTTGATATCGGGATCACATCCGACATGCCGCAACTGCCGGGATTCACGGATCATGCGGTGCCGGCAAAGCCACTAGGCAGTTTCGCAAGCCGCTGGGAAAGTTACCGCAGCACGGCCCAAGACCCGCAAATCGTCATTATTGGCGGCGGTGTCGCGGGGGCAGAGCTTGCCATGGCGACGGCCCATGCGTTGCGTGACCGATCACCAAATGTAACGCTATTGGATCGCGGAGCAGTCCTTTCGGCGCTGGGCGATACCGCCCGGGGTAAAATGCGCGGCGCACTGGAAACGCAAGGCGTGAAAACCGTCGAAAACGCCGAGGTAGTCGAAGTTATTAAAGATCGTGTGTTGTTTGCAGATGGGCAGCGCATTCCTAGCGACTTTACCATCGGTGCAGCAGGGGCAAAGGCGCATGACTGGATCGCGGGCACCGATTTGGACCTGCATGATGGGTACATCACTGTTGACCCTGACCTTCGATCAAATGATCCAAACATATTTGCCGTTGGCGATTGCGCACATTTGGCTTTCGATCCCCGCCCAAAAGCTGGGGTCTATGCTGTTCGCCAAGCACCAGTGTTGTTTGAAAACCTGCGGGCCGTTCTGTCGGGCGGCAAACTAACGGCCTATAAGCCGCAAAAGGATTACCTAAAACTTATATCACTTGGTGCGAAATCTGCCTTGGCCGAGAAGTTTGGGACCGCAAAGCAAGGTCCGCTGCTTTGGCAGTTAAAGGATCATATCGACCGCAAATTCATGCGTCAGTTCGATGATTTATCTGCGATGGCAGGACCAAAACTGCCGCGTGTAACGTCCCTTGGAATGGCAGAGGCGCTGGGCGACAAACCGATGTGCGGTGGTTGTGGTGCTAAGGTCGGGCGGGCGGCGTTGCAGAATGTATTGGCTGGTCAGTTCGGTGATGACGCGGCTGAAATACAGCCAGGGCAGGTTATCTCGACCGATCACTTGCGAGCGTTAACCAACGATCCGGTCACGATGACCTGTGTCGCCGCGACCCATGCGCTGGGCGATATCTGGGCGATGGGCGCAAAGCCCCAAGCCGCGACCGTCAGCTTGATCCTTCCGCGTATGTCGCCCACATTGCAGGAACGGACACTCTCCGAAATTATGGCAACGGCTACGGAAGTGCTTAACAAGGCAGGTGCAAAAGTCGCAGGCGGACATTCATCGCTGGGTGATGAGTTGACGATCGGATGCACGATCACAGGGCTGACGGACGCGCCAATCACGCTGGCAGGGACCAAGGTTGGTGACGCGATCATTCTAACAAAACCCATTGGAAGCGGCACGATCATGGCCGCTGAAATGGCTGGGAAGGCCAAGGGCGCAGATGTGATCAGCTGTCTAGAACTGATGATGCAGGGGCAGGCACGCGCGTCAGAAATTTTGCACGACGCACATGCGATGACGGACGTTACTGGCTTTGGCCTTGCTGGGCATTTGCGTGGTATCTGCGACATGTCGGGAACAGGCGCGGTGCTAAAGCGCGACGAAATTCCGGTGATGCCGGGCGCGCAATCGCTTTGCGATACCGGTACCCGTTCATCGTTGTTTGCCGACAACTTAATCGGTGCAGGGCAAATCCAAGGGCCATCGTTTGATTTGCTTTATGATCCGCAAACCGCGGGTGGGTTACTTGCCGCAGTCAGTCGCGAAAGCGCAGAACAAATCTTGGCGGACCTGAAAAAGGCAGGTTATCCAGCAGCGATTATCGGTGAAATCACCACCGGTGACACAATCAAAATCGTTTGATTTGATCCCATATCGCGTCAGCCGAACGTTCTTGGCCTGCTTCATCTAGGGTGCCAGTTGTAACGACGCTCAGCACCTTACGTTCGTCTAGGCGGCGTGACTTTGTGTAGGCTGGATCATAGTGATCAACCATCAGTGCCGCTGCGAATGCTGTTAAATCACCGGCACGCAGCAGGTTCACCCAATTATCCACGATGGCATGGCCACGCACGCGACGCAGATGCGCTAGCCGCGTTTCGATATCGTCGGGGTTATCTGCAACATCGGAATATGCGCGCGTCAGGAATTCTGCACGGGCGGTCAACGGGGCTTCGATCACGATCCGTGGGGCTTTCAGCATCGCGACCCATAGCGATGGCGGAAGGATCAGGCGACCGATCTTGCTACTTTCAGCCTCGACCACGACTGGGTGGGCTGGATCAAGTTCATGCAAAGCCACCGCAAGCGTGGTTTCAAACGCCTTTTGCGACGGTTGCCCGCCGGGCATTGCGCCCAGTAGCGATCCCCGATGCGCGGCAAGCCCTTCGAGGTCCAGTACTTGTGCGCCACGCGCGGCAAGGCGTGGTAAAAGGGCGGTCTTGGCCGTGCCTGTGTTTCCATCCAAAAGAATAAAACGATGTGGCAGTTTCGCGTCATACACCGATTGGTTCACTAGCCGTCGATAGCTTTGGTAGCCGCCTTTTACGGTGTCGGCCCGCCATCCAATTTGGGTCAGGATCGACGCAACAGACCCAGACCGCTGCCCGCCGCGCCAGCAATAAACTAAGGGACGCCAACTTCCGTCTTTGTCCGCTAGTGGTCCCGAGATATGATCCGCAACATTGCGTGCAACCATTGCCGCACCAACTTTGCGGCCGTCAAACGGGCTGACCTGCTTATAGATCGTGCCAACTTCGGCGCGTTGTTCATTGGACAGGGCTGGCAGGTTGATAGCACCCGGAACGTGATCTTCGGCAAACTCGGCGGGTGAACGCACATCAATCACGGTGTCATAGCCGTGGTTCAAAAGCGCGGTGAGTGACGAAAATTCAATCGGCATGAAACGCGTGTATCTTAGTGCCGCTGTCTGCAAAAGGGATAACCATTGCCGCCCCCGTGTTTCGAACCTAACCTACCCAGAAATCTAATTGAGTGACCTAATGATTGAAACGCCACTTCCTCGAATTGCCCATTGGGCGGATGTTCAGCAGCTGATCGATATGAATGCGTTGACGCCAGCCGAACACCAACTGATCGAGGCGGTGAAGCAGGGCAAGTGGGCCGAAATTGGCAGCGCGGTTCCCCACTCTAAGACTGTGAGCGTCACCATGCGTGCCCCATTACTGCAGTATTTGATCAAGGGTGGCTGCAATGAATTTGATGCAGCGGGAACAGGTGTTCAGGTCGAAGGCGCTTGGATCGTCGGTAAGGTCGATTTGAACTTTGCGTCGGCGGTTGGGTCGATTGCCTTAGTGAACTGCCACATAGAAGAGCGTCCAAGGATGCTTCAAATCAAGGCGCCAAGCCTACTGTTCAAGGGAAGCACGCTGGCCAAAGGGCTGAACGCGCAGGGTGCGGATGTGGTTGGTGACGTGGTTGTCGAAGGGACAACCGTTGAGGGTGAACTGTGTCTTTCAGGTGCGAATATCGGCGGTCAATTGATCTGCACCAAGGCGCAGCTACTTCACGGGACAGGTAACGCCTTGAACGTCCAAGGTGCAAAGATCGACGGTGATGTCTTTCTACGTGGTGCGAATGTCGAAGGTGGCGTGCTACTGTCAGGCGCCGAAGTTGGCGGGCAGCTAAGTTTCAAAGATGCCCGTTTGCGAAACGCGCATGGGTATGCGGTCGATATGCAGCGCACGGTCGTGAAAGAAGGGTTTTACTGGCAGCAGGTCGAAAACGTCATGGGGCGGGTTGATCTGACCTCTGCGCATTTGGCCGACCTCGCTGATGATGCAGAAAGCTGGGATAAGTGTGATGAGTTATGCCTTGTCGGTTTGACCTATGACGTGCTGCACGGATCGGCGGATGTGGATCAACGGCTTGTGTGGTTGGAAAAAGGCGCGGTCTGGGACGGCGAATTTCATCCCCAACCTTATGAACAATTGGCAAAGGTCCTGCGCGAAAGCGGACACCGGACCGAGGCGACAAGCATCTTGTTCGATAAGGAACTGGCCCGGCGCAAGGCGATCCGAGGGCGTTGGTGGGAGGATCGCAAGCCGTTTCGTTGGTTCTTGCAGCTGTGTTGGGACTACATGCTGCAGTTTACCATCGGGTTTGGTCACCGGCCTCAGCGCAGTTTCTACGTGTTGGTTGTGCTTGTGTCGGTGGCTTGGCTCTTCGCGCATTTCGCATGGAAAGAGGGCGATTTTGCCCCGAACGTCGCGGTGCTACTTATTTCAGAAGATTGGCAGGCGTTGGCGCAAGGGCCAGATGCGGTGCCTAATCCTGCGATGGTGTGGGGCGATTCTGATCATGCTGGTAAGGATTACGAGACATTCCATTCAGTTGCCTACGCAGTCGACGTCGTCGTGCCGCTCGTGTCGCTTGGCCAAGACGCGGCATGGGCACCGTCAACAAATCGCGGCCCTTGGGGCTGGCATTTGTGGTGGCTACGCTGGGTGCTGACCGTATTGGGTTGGATTGTTACGGCCATCGGTGCGGCAGCCGTAACTGGGGTGATCCGCAAGGATTAAACCGTTAGCGCGACGCGGCCCTGATCGGTCAGGGTCCAACAATGGCGGCCTTCGAATACGGCGGGCACTAGTGGGCGGCCATAGCCTGCACCGCCATCCAAATCGACACGGTTGCCGAAATGCTGCGGATGATCCAATGCTGTGTGGCCATGCACAACAAGTTGCCCGAAATTATGGTTGGTCTCAAGAAACCCGTCGCGGATCCAAATCAGGTCTTCGGGGTCTTGATGTTCAAGCGAAATATGCGGGCGCAAACCGGCGTGGACGCATAGCAGGTGGTCCGTTTCGTGCCACAACGGCAGGCTTTCGATAAACGCGATATGGTCTTCGGGGATACTGGCTTGCGCTGCTGCGATCAGGGCCTCGGGGGTGATCCACCCGGCTTCTGTTTCGCAATGCACGAGCTTTTCTTCTTCGCCGAACTTTTGTTCAGCAAAATGCATCTGCCCAACGACGCCATACGATTGCAGCGTCTGTGCACCGCCAAGGCGCGGGTTCAGCCAGTTCAATCCGGATTTTACGCGTGGATCATGTTGCCGCCCTTCACGAATGAAGCGGGCAAAGAACCTGTCGTGATTGCCTAGCAGAAATGTCCAAGGACGGCCTGCGGCTTGTCCTTGCATCAGCGTATCAATGACACCACGGCTATCGGGACCACGGTCAACGTAGTCACCTAAAAATATGATCTGGGCATCGTCACCGCCATCCGCTGCAATAAGGGATAGCGCGTTGTCGAGCATATCTTTCTGCCCGTGAATGTCGCCAATGGCATAAATCGGGGGCATGGAAATTCCTTTGATGGAAAAGAAAAAGGCGCGTGATGTCTCACGCGCCTTGGTCGTCTTATACGTCGAAGGTCAGCGGTTTGACCTGTTGGAAAAGGCCGGTGCCTTTTAGGTCTTCGATGGCCTGCGGTGGTAGCGGTGCATCAACGTAAAGCAGCGCAATCGCTTCGCCTTTGGCGTCTGCACGGCCAAGGGTAAAGTTCGCGATGTTAACGTCGTTCTTACCCAAGATCGTACCTAACGTACCGATGATACCTGGAACGTCTTTGTTCGTGGTGTAAAGCATGTGCTCACCGACTTCTGCGTCGATGTTGATGCCTTTGATCTGGATAAAGCGCGGTTTGCCGTCGCTAAACACAGTACCAGCGATTGAGCGTTCACGTGTGTCCGTCACGATGGTCACTTTGACATAACCTTCGAATGCACCGGATTGGTCTTGCTTGGTCGTCGAAATCTTGACGCCGCGCTCTTTGGCGACCACGGGGGCAGAAACCATGTTCACGTCAGGGTTTGACGATTTCATGATGCCAGCGATAGTCGCCGCAGTCAGTGCCTTGAGGTTCATCGCGCTGACTTCACCATCAAACAAGATGTTGACCGCTTTGATCGGCTCGTCTGTCATTTGACCGATGTAGTTGCCAAGGTGACCAGACAGTTTGATCCAAGGCCCCATGATCTTTGCTTCTTCTGCAGTGACCGAGGGCATGTTCAGCGCGTTCTGCACAGCACCAGTCAGCAGGTAGTCTGACATCTGTTCTGCTACTTGCAGGGCTACGTTTTCCTGTGCTTCGGTTGTTGCGGCACCAAGGTGCGGCGTAACGACAACGTTTGGCAGGTTGAACAGTGGGTTTTCTTTGGCAGGCTCTTCGGCGAACACGTCAAATGCGGCGCCAGCAACGTGGCCCGATTTTAGCAGTTCTGCCAGCGCAGCTTCGTCTACCAGACCACCACGGGCGCAGTTGATGATACGTACGCCTTTTTTGGTCTTTGCAAGGTTTTCAGCGCTGAGGATGTTTTTCGTGTCAGCTGTCAGGGGAACATGCAGCGTGATGAAATCAGCGCGCTTTAGCAGCTCGTCCAGTTCAACCTTTTCAACACCGATTTCTGTCGCGCGTTCCTCGGACAGGAATGGGTCCATGGCGACGACTTTCATCTTCAGCCCGCGTGCACGATCACAAACGATCGAACCGATGTTGCCTGCGCCGATGACGCCCAGTGTTTTGCCGGTCAGCTCAACACCCATGAATTTGGATTTTTCCCACTTGCCAGCGTGTGTGGATTCAGAGGCTTCGGGGATTTGACGCGCCACAGCAAACATCATCGCAATCGCATGTTCCGCAGTCGTGATCATGTTGCCGAAAGGTGTGTTCATCACGATGATACCCTTGCGGGACGCCGCTTCGCGGTCGACGTTGTCCACACCGATACCAGCGCGGCCGATAACCTTTAGGTTGGTCGCAGCTTCGATGATTTTTTCGGTTGCTTTGGTGGCAGAACGGATCGCCAGACCATCGTATTGGCCGATGACCTCAAGCAGTTTGTCCTTGTCTTTGCCAAGGTCAGGCTGGAAATCAACGTCAATGCCGCGATCTTTGAAAATCTGTACGGCGGCTTCGGAAAGTTTGTCAGAGATAAGTACTTTAGGTGCCATTGTAAGCTATCCTTCTCGGGTGGCGAGGCAGATCAAATTTAGCTAAATTTGATCGCCGTCACCGAATTTCTAGAAATTTACTGTGCTTCGATTTCGGTCTCGAATGCCCATGCCAACCAAGGCAACATGGCTTCGATGTCGGATGTTTCAACCGTTGCGCCACACCAGATCCGCAGACCAGCAGGGGCGTCACGATACGCACCGATATCAAGCGCGACGTTTTCGGCCTCAAGACGCTTGGCAACCGCTTTCGCGAATGCAGCGCCGTCTTTGATCCGGTCGTCGGTGAACTTGAGGCAGACAGAGGTGTTTGACCGCGTCGCAGGATCAACAGCTAGGTTGTCGATCCAGTCATTCGCTGCGCAGAAATTCCAGATCGCACGTGCGTTCGCATCTGCACGGTGGATCAGCGCATCAAGACCACCGATTGACCGGCCCCATTTCAGCGCAACAAGGTAATCCTCAACAGCCAGCATAGAAGGCGTGTTGATGGTTTCACCGCGGAAGATACCTTCGATCAGCTTGCCGCCTTTGGTCAGGCGGAAGATTTTCGGCAAAGGCCATGCAGGTGTGTAGCTTTCCAGACGTTCAACAGCGCGTGGTGAAAGAACAAGGATACCGTGTGCAGCTTCGCCGCCCATAACTTTCTGCCAAGAGAAAGTAGTCACGTCCAATTTGTCCCATGGAAGGTCTTGGGCGAATGCAGCAGAGGTCGCATCGCACAATGTCAGACCAGCACGGTCACCGGGGATCACGTCACCAGTTGCAACGCGCACGCCAGAGGTGGTGCCGTTCCAAGTAAAGCAAACGTCGTTGTCATAGTTCAGGGCAGCCATGTCGACGATCTCGCCGTATTCGGCGGTGTGAACTGTGGCTTTGATTTTCAGCTGTTTGACCACGTCAGTGACCCAGCCTGCGCCAAACGATTCCCAAGCAACCATTTCCGCAGGGCGTTCGCCCAGCAGAGACCACATCGCCATCTCAAAGGCACCAGTGTCCGACGCAGGCACGATGCCAATGCGGTAATCGGCTGGAATGCCCAAGATTTCGCGGGTCAGGTCGATGGCTTCGGCAAGCTTGGCTTTGCCAACGCCTGCACGGTGTGAACGGCCCAATGGCGCGTCACGCAATGCATCTAATTTCCATACGGGGGGCTTGGCACAAGGGCCAGAAGAAAAACGCGGGTTTGCCGGCCGCGTTGCCGGTTTGGTCATGACCATTGCTGGTATCCTCACAGATATATGCCCTTCGTTGGGGAAGGGTGTCCCGCGTTCGGACATAGAGCGTGTCCCGCTCTTTCACAACAGACAAAATGGCGCTAGACCGCCACATGAGCCGCTTTTTGCGACACCCTTTGACGCGGATAGGAAACCTATGTTCACGGTCACATTATTGACGAACCCCACGGAACGGACACTTGATTTGGCGCTTGTCGATAGCCTACGCAATGCTTGGGGCGGCGGTGATGCTGTCTGGCTAGCCATTGATGAGGCCGCAGAATTTGCCGTGCCACAGATGCCAGACAACCGCTGGGATGTGTGGGCCGATCTGCAAAAGAGCGGTGTCGATCTAATCGCGCAACCGACTGAAAATCGTCGTAAAAAGATGTTGCTGGCAGATATGGACAGTACGATGATCCGCCAAGAATGCATCGACGAACTCGCCGCCGAAGCAGGCGTAGGGCCATGGGTGGCTGATATTACAGCACGTGCGATGAACGGTGAATTGGACTTTAATGCGGCGCTAACAGAGCGGGTTGGTCTGCTCAAGGGTCTACCTGAATCTGTGATTGAAAAGGTGCTGGATGAACGGATCACGCTGATGCCTGGTGGCCATGAATTGGTCAGTACGATGAAGGCGAATGGCGGATATGCTGCGCTGGTTTCCGGTGGGTTCACCGCCTTCACTGCGCGAATCGCTGACACACTGGGGTTTGACGAAAACCGTGCCAACACGTTGTTGGTTGAAGACGGCAAGCTGACCGGCGCACCGGGACTGCCCATTCTGGGTAAAGCCGCCAAAGTCACCGCGCTGGAAGAAATCACGTCAAAGCTGAACATTTCAGAAGCCGACGTTCTGGCCGTCGGCGACGGCGCGAATGACCTTGGGATGTTGACCCGCGCAGGCACTGGCGTTGCACTTCATGCGAAACCTAGCGTGCAAAAAGAATGTAGCGTGCGGGTAAACTATGGCGACCTGACTGCGCTTTTGTTCATTCAAGGATACGCGCGCGATCAATTTGTGACCTGATCTTGCTTGCATTTTTCGGTGATCTTGCATGACATGCGCAAGACACCGAAGGATGCGCAAATGACCAGAAACCTGAAACCCGCTACCATTGCTGCACACGCCGCTGGCGCAATTGATCCACAGTCAGGTGGCGTTGTGCCTGCGTTGCAGCCTTCGACCACGTTTATGCGTGACGAAAATTACGACCTTATCCGTCCCGATAACATCTATTCGCGCGATAATTCCGATAACCTGCGTCAGGCCGAGGCCGTGCTGCAGCGACTTGAGGGCGCAGCTGATACGTTGCTGTTTCCGTCTGGTATGGCCGCGATTGCAGCGGTGTTTCGGACCCTGCCCAATGGCGCAACGGCAGTTATTCAATCTGGTATATATTGGGGGACAACCGCGTGGATACGTGATTTCTGTACGCGCCGTGATATCACATTGGTTGAGGTGGACGTGCCCGACTTGGCAACTGCCTGTAACACCCATGGTGCGACATTGGTGTTCGTCGAGACGCCATCAAACCCTTGGCTCAAAACCGTCGATATCCAAGCCTTGGCTGACGCGACTGACGCGACACTTGTGGTCGATGCGACTGCGGCGACGCCGATCTTGATGCAGCCTTTGGCTCTTGGCGCTGATATCGTGATGCATTCCGCGACCAAAGGGATCAACGGGCATTCGGATGTTTTGGCGGGGGTTTTGTCTACTGGTAAACCTGAGGCGAAGATTTGGGGTGATATCCGTGCAGACCGCAAAGGCGCTGGCGCGATTTTGGGGCCGTTCGAGGCATGGTTGCTGACGCGTGCAATGCGGACATTGCCGCTGCGGGTCGAACGTATGACGCAAAATGCGCAGATGCTGGCAGAACATCTGATGGCTCATCCTAAGGTCGCCGATGTCTTTTACCCCGGCTTGCCGCATCATCCGGGCCACGACATTGCGAAACGGCAAATGACCGGTGGGTTTGGCGGCCTCTTGTCAGTTTTGGTCAAGGGCAGCAAGGAAGACGCGCTGCGCGTTGTTGGTAATCTGAAGTTGTTCTTGCGGGCGACTTCATTAGGCGGGGTCGAAAGCCTAGTTGAACATCGCCACACAATCGAGCCGCACACAGGCATCCCCGAAAACTTGATCCGGGTTTCAGTCGGGATCGAAGATATCGGGGATTTGATTGCCGATTGGGAGCAGGCGTTGGGCTAGGTTATTGGCGGGCGTATTGCCCGCCAACAAAGTCATGTGGGCTGTTTTTGCCGCGTGACAATTGCCGCCAGTTTAAATGCGAGTGGCCCAACAATCAGTGACAATACAAACGCAATGGGCCAAGCCATCACAAATGACTTTGGCCAACGGGATAACCAATCAGTCGTCGCGCCCAGTTGTATGAAGCTAAATATACCAGTCATCAAAAACGCCATCATGACGGAAATGAAAATCTGGGCGAGGATAAGTTCTTTTTTGTTTTGCATGTTCTCTCCGCAATGCAAAGTAGGGCGCTGCGCGTTAAAAACGGCATCACAGCAGCCCCACGTGTGGGGTGATCTGCTGTGGGTTCGAAACAACGACTAAATCTCGCGGAGGCGATGACCGGGATAACCGAACCGGCCTTACATTTTTCAGATTATACGAAATGACGCAGCGCACGCACAAAATCAAGCGGTTCAGTTTAAAAAAATGCCGGGCACGAGGCCCGGCAAGTCCAACAGGGAGGTGGTGATTAGACCCGATCACCGGCGGTGTTCTTGGGCCCGATAGCTTGGGGAGGGAGGAGAACCAAACTACCGGGTTGGAGTACTATGCAACTAATCTATAGCCCCCAGATTCGGTCACAAGAAGGCGAGCATTGGACGGATCTGGTTCAATTTTTTGGCGAAGACGGTAAATATGTGTCTCTAATGTGTGCGTCGTAACACCCGCATTATAGCCCCATACCTCATGCAATAGGATGTCTCTGGCGACTACGCCCTCGGTTGAGCGATAGAGGAATTTAAGAATATTCGTCTCTTTCTCGGTAAGTCGAACCTTCTTATCGTCTTCTGTTATCAGCATTTTTTGCGCAGGCTTAAACGTATAAGGTCCAAGCTGGAAAATCGCATCTTCAGATTGTTCGTGCGCGCGTAGTTGGCTGCGGATGCGTGCAAGCAGAACGGGAAACTTAAATGGCTTGCTGACATAATCGTTCGCGCCCGCATCAAGGCCTAGAATTGTGTCAGCGTCACTATCCTGTGCCGTCAGCATGAGAATCGGGCATTTCACGCCCTGCTTTCGCATGACGCGGCACAATTCACGTCCGTCGGTGTCGGGCAATCCAACGTCCAGAATCATAAGATCGTAAAGACCCTCTTTGGCTTTCACCATTGCGCTCGCGCCGTCATCGGCCTCGAACACATCAAAGTCTTCGGTCATCAGCAGCTGTTCACCCAGCGCCTCGCGCAGGTCGTCATCATCGTCGACCAGCAAAATTTTCTTGAGTTGTCCCATGACAGCCTCCTTCGTTACTCACTAGAAATGTGTCTTTGATACGGGCAGGACAAGGATTTCCGTCAAACTTTCACACGCTCGTGTGATTAATCGTGCAAATGTTTCACTTTGCTTCAAAACAGGGTATCGGTTTGTAACAAATACAGGGGCAGGGCGCATGGGATTTTCTCCGGATATTACAGAACGACTGGCGCGTGCGCGGGCTGATCTGCGGATGGGGGTGCCTGTTGTCTTGGATGGTGGCGCGGTTGTCTTGGCTGCAGAGACGCTAGACGCCGTCCGGCTTGCACATCTACGTGGTCTGGGCGGTGATCCAGTGTTGGCTGTCACCAGCTGGCGCGCTGATACTTTGAAAGCACGTGCTTATGATGGTGACATCGCGCGGATCACTTTGCCTCGTGATGTTAGTCTGACTTGGGTACGGTCTGTTGCTGACCCCGCAGATGATTTACGTGCGCCAATGAAGGGCCCGCTGCAAACACAACGTGACGGGCCTGCGGATTTGCATCGCGCCGCTATCGCCCTGACAAAAGCGGCACGGCTACTGCCTGCTGCTGTGGTTCTTCTGGTTGATGACGCAACTGGGTTTGCCGCGGGCCACAACCTTACACTCATTCCAGCGGATGCTGCGGTGGATGATGGGTTAAGCCCCCTTAACCCAATCATCAGCGCGCGTTTGCCGCTAGAAGTGTCCGAAGCAGGTCGTTTGCATATCTTCCGTCCCGATGACGGAGCCGAGGAACATTACGCGGTTGAGATCGGTCAGCCAGACCGCGCAAAACCTGTACTGTCGCGACTGCATTCAGCGTGTTTTACGGGTGATCTGCTGGGATCGCTTAAGTGCGACTGCGGCCCGCAGTTACGCGGTGCCTTGGCGCAGATGGGGGCCGAAGGGGCAGGCGTTCTATTATACTTGAACCAAGAAGGTCGTGGCATAGGGCTTGCCAATAAAATGCGGGCGTATTCCTTACAAGATCAAGGTTTCGATACCGTCGAAGCCAACCATCGCCTTGGGTTTGAGGATGACGAGCGTGATTTTCGGATTGGTGCGGAAATTCTAAAGCGGATGGGGTTTTCTCGGGCACGGTTGCTCACCAATAACCCAGCCAAGGTCGCGCGTATGGAAAGCTGTGGGGTCCATGTGACGGAGCGGGTGCCACTGAAAGTTGGCGAAAACGAACACAACCATGCGTATCTTGCGACCAAGGCAGCGAAGTCAGGACACCTGCTGTAGGT
This sequence comes from Yoonia maritima, assembly GCF_002933395.1. Lineage (GTDB taxonomy): Bacteria > Pseudomonadota > Alphaproteobacteria > Rhodobacterales > Rhodobacteraceae > Yoonia > Yoonia maritima_A. The sequence goes on along the minus strand of NZ_PKFN01000008.1, from coordinate 818,960 downwards.
TGGATGCCCAAGGATGCTATTGCATCGATTGCATTTGCAGCTGTTTGGCGCGGTCAGCAGCGACGCCAAGAACGTCTTCGATTTGGTGTAAAACGAGGTCTTCTTGCTCGTGCTTGACGCCATCTGCAAAGACCACGCGCCAAAGTGCAAGCAAGGTGGCTTCTTTTTCATCGGCGCTAATGGCGTCTTTTAATATGCTGGCAATTGCTTCGGTTGCGGGCATTTCTCTTTCCAAGTTTTCGCAGGCTGCCCGCATTTGCGCCGCTTCTACCGGATTTAACCCGTTCCGTTCAGCCAGCACTTTATCGATCATGTTTATTTCTTCGAACAGATAAGTCTGGTCCGCTTTGGCGGCGCGCACCATCAACGCACCCATTGCATGTCTCGCATCAGCTTGTGGAAGCGGGGTGGTATACGCTGGGTCACCGTGATTGCGAAAAAGAGCGATAAGATGTTCAAACATTTTGTTGTCCATATAGCTGACTACCGACAGGTTAACCGTTTCATGTTGACTCGCAAACACGTGTTGTGACGCTTCATGATTTTCGCTCTAATATCTTTGATTTTGTTCTATTTCGTTGCGGATTAAAATATTTTTGCAATTGTCTGAGCGTTAGCTTTGATCCGTGATTGAAACAGCGCGCTGGCCTGTGCCATATGAAAATCAGATAAAGGGGACATCATGATTTCTATATTCCGCATGTTAGCGCTGTTTTTTCTATTAGCTACACCAGCGGTAAGTTGGGCGCAGGATCTAAAAATCATGACGGTCACCCGAGAGCCGTTCTCGATGTCTGAACGCGGGGCAGAGACTGGGTTTTCCATGGATTTATGGGCTAAGGTCGCTGAGGATTTGGGGTGGTCCTACGATATTGTGCGCATAGATAGTTTTGCCGAAATGTTAGACGCCGTTAGCGCAGGAGAAGCCGACGCAGCAGTTGCAAATATTTCCATCACTTCAAGCCGCGAAGCCGTGATGGATTTTTCGCAACCCATTTTTGAATCAGGTTTGCAAATTATGGCACCCATGGACGGCGGTACAGTCTCTATCTGGAGCGCGGTATTATCGTCTGATCTGTTACTTGCTATTGCAGCCGCGTTCGCAATCTTGTTCGGGGGCGGTATGCTGATGTGGCATTTCGAACGTCGCTATCAGGATTATTTTGATCTAACCGCCCGCGAGGCCATGTTTCCGGCGTTTTGGTGGGCCTTAAACTTGGTGGTTAATGGCGGATTCGAAGAGCGCCAGCCAAGGTCCCCGTTGGGCCGTGTTTTTGGTGTCTTTATGGTGATTTCGTCACTGTTTGTCGTATCGATCTTTGTTGCGCGTATTACGGCGGTCTTGACCGTTGATGCGATCCAGTCACAGGTCACAAACATTGGCGACCTATACGATAAAACGATTGGCACTGTTGATGGATCTACTGCTGCGGGCTTTTTGGAGCGGAGGGATCTTAATTTTGCAGGTTATGCGAACCCTCAAGAATTGATCGCAGCATTCGAGAGCGATGATGTTGATGTGGTGGTGTTTGATGCACCGATCTTAGCCTATTATGCCGCAAACGACGGTAGGGGACGTGCTCGCGTCGTTGGAAAGTTGTTCGTTCCGGAAAACTATGGGATCGCCTTGCAGTCTGGTTCGCAATTGGCCGAACCGATCAATCAAAGTTTGCTGCGCCTACGCGAAGATGGCACTTACGATTCTATCCACCGCAAATGGTTTGGAACGTCAAACTAGCTGTTAGTGGCGGGTGCCATCATCGCCTTCGAAGAATGGGGTCATCTGTGCAACGATGACGCTGTTTTCTTCTAGCGCGCGCTGCATCAGTTCTTTTTCATCGTCAGCAATGTCGTGGCCTTCGGCGATCCGTTCCTCAAGCGTACCGTATCCAGACACGTCCAGCGGCGCGAGGTCGGCTTGCTTAAGGATCGCAACGGTCTCACGTACCGCCTCTGCCTCGTCTATGCCGCTGGCATAGCACATCAGGGCCGCACCAGTTGCCCCTTCGGGCAGGCCGTCGTTATCGTTGCGGCCAACTTCGACCAGCAAGGTAAACACCTTTTGACGGCTTTCTTTCTTGGTCATTCGGGGCCTTTCTCGTCTTCCCAGCGGGATTTAACGGCCCACATGGAAGAAATGATAATCACGATTTGTGCAGGCACATAGATGACCAGCATCAAGAATAGTATGGTCCATATCAGCGAAAATTGCATGACATAGATAAAGGTCAGTGCAGGCTGCCAAAGGGCGGCCAGCACCAAACCGATAATGATCGTGTCAGCCAGCACTGGCAGCCACGCGCCACGACGCGAGGGGCGTTCCCCCGCGGCGATGCGCTTGCGCGCCAGCGTTCGGCTGATCAGCATTTAGTCGCGCAGCAGTTCGTTGATGCCAGTCTTGGAACGTGTCTTTGCATCAACACGTTTCACGATGACCGCACAGTATAGGTTCACGCCGTTCTTTGATGGCATCGAACCAGACACAACAACAGAGTAGGGTGGTACTTCGCCATACATGACTTCGCCAGTTTCGCGATCAACGATCTTCGTGGATTGGCCGATGAATACGCCCATGCCCAGCACTGCGCCTTCGCGGACGATACAGCCTTCGACGACTTCGGAACGTGCACCGATAAAGCAGTTGTCTTCGATGATAGTTGGGCCAGCCTGCATTGGTTCAAGAACGCCGCCGATACCAACGCCACCGGACAAGTGCACGTTTTTACCGATCTGTGCGCAGGACCCAACAGTCGCCCAAGTGTCGACCATCGTGCCTTCGCCGACATATGCGCCAAGGTTCACAAAGGATGGCATCAGTACTACGCCGGGTGCGATGAATGCGGATTTGCGGACAACTGCATTGGGAACAGCGCGGAAACCGGCAGCTTTCCACTGATTGTCGCCCCAACCTTTGAATTTGCTATCAACTTTGTCCCACCAGCCGCTGCCCTGCGGGCCACCAGACTGTTCTTCCATGTCCTTGATGCGGAAACCAAGCAGTACAGCCTTTTTCGCCCACTGGTTCACGTGCCAGCTACCGTCGTCCTGTTTTTCAGCAACCCGCAGGGCACCGCTGTCCAGCGCGTTCAGCGTGTCTTCGATCGCTTCGCGGGTTTCGCCAGTTGTGGCGGGCGTAATAGTGTCGCGCGCTTCCCACGCGGCTTCGATTGCGGTCTCAAGGGCGGCGTTGGACATCGGTGTCTCCGGTTTTTTCTGGTCACTTGTTGTCATGGGCTATAGACCGAAAAAGCCCAAAAGCGCAATGCGAGGAAAAGCAGTATGAAAGACGACCGACGCCATCCGCTCCGCCATAGTTCACAAGACCGCGAAGCAGCGAGCCATATTCCGGATACGCCACAGACGCGCGCTCCGTCCTATGCGCTGGCATTTGCTGACGAAGACTTTCTGTGCCGCGAAGAGTTGCGCCCCGTTCGTTTACAGTTGGAGCTGCTAAAGCCTGAAATGTTGATGAACGAAGCAGGCATTGCTTCAACCATCGTGTTGTTCGGTGGTGCGCGCATTCCATCGCCTGCCAACAAAGATTCGGCGCGGACGCAAACCCTGTCTGATTTGTCGGCGTATTATGCCGAGGCACAAACATTTGCCCGCATCATGACCGAACGGTCATTGAAAACGGGCGGCACCGAAGATGTGATCGTTACTGGCGGTGGCCCCGGCGTGATGGAGGCGGGCAACCGCGGTGCGCAAGAGGCCGGTGGAAAGTCGATTGGCCTGAATATTGTTTTGCCACACGAGCAGGCACCAAATGAATATGTGACACCTGACCTGTGCTTTAACTTCCACTATTTCGCGATCCGCAAGATGCATTTTCTGATGCGTGCGTCGGCAGTTTGCGTGTTTCCCGGTGGTTTTGGTACCTTGGACGAAATGTTTGAGGCGCTGACGTTGATCCAAACTGGGCGTATGGCGCGGGTGCCCTTCTTGCTGTTTGGCAAAGAATTCTGGGAAAAGATCATCAACTGGGATGCGCTTGCTGACGCGGGAACGATTTCTGCTGACGACCTAGAACTGTTCCGTTTCGTCGACACCGCCGAAGAAGCCGTAGCCGCGATCGAGAGCTGGGAAGGCAAAGGCGAAAAGCGCGGCGTCATTCCCGGGCGCTAAGTAATGCAGCAAGCAATCATGGTCATGGGCGTTTCGGGCGCTGGAAAATCGACCATCGCAGCAGGCTTGGCCGATGCGGTAGGCGGCGTATTTTTGGACGGTGATGACTATCACCCCAAAAGCAACGTCGATCATATGGCGGCAGGTCACCCGTTGACGGACGAAATGCGTTGGCCCTGGCTTGATCAGCTCGCGGCGGCCGTGAACAGCGCCCGCAACGATAAAGTGACCGTGTTTGCTTGTTCCGCTCTTAAACGTAGTTATCGGGATTATTTGCGTGCTGCTGTGCCAGACCTGAAAATTTGCTATCTGGACGCGCCATATGATGTTGTATCAGCACGGCTATCCGCGCGGCAAAATCATTACATGCCGACGAGCCTGTTAGACAGTCAGTTTGCCGCGCTTGAGGTGCCAGTATCGCCAGAGGTGTCAGTTTCCATTGATCAGCCTATCGCGGATATCATTAGCGCACTAAAGGTTGTCGTCTAGCGGGACTTCTAGTTGCTGCATTGGTGGCGCAGTTGGTTGCCTGATCGCTTGAATGGCGGCTTTGGCGAGGAACTGTCCGGCGGTGCCGACTTGTTCTGCAACTGTCAAAATGTCAGCACGAAATAGCTTCAGAAAGGGAAGAGCCTCTTTTGCGAAGACATCTATTTCCTTACCGACCTGCCCACCGGATTGTTCAATCGCTGCAACGGCGGCCATGGCCGAAGATGTGGATGCGGACAGTATTGCGTCAATCTCAGGGTGCTGGGTTAGAGAGTGGTTAATATAGGCAACAACGTCGGCGATCGAACTATCGCTGGTGACGCTATCCGCGACAATTGTTGTGACACCATGTTCTGTCGCAGCCGTATTTACGCCCGCCAAAAGATGAAGCGCATAGCTGTGTTCAATCGGCGGCGCGATAACAAGGATGTTTTTGCGACCATGTGCGACCAGTTTTGTTAGGGCAAGATGGCCAAACGCTTCGTTGTCGTAGTCATAATATGGGTGCTGATCAGCCCAGTTGGACCGGCCATGTGCAGCAAAGGGAAATCCGCGTTCCATTAGATAAGCTACGCGCGGGTCATCCGGGCGAATTTGGTTCAGGATGATCGCATCAGCCGAGCCGGATTCCACAATATATCGGATCGGGTCCATTGGGTCTTGGTCTGGGAAAAACGGCGTGACGACCATGTGGAATGGAGTGTCACGTAGGCCGCTTGCGACTGACGAAATCAGACGCGCGGTATGGCTCATCAGGTCATGTTCTGTCGACATAACAAGGCCAATGACATTTGTACGTCCCGTGCGTAACCGTACACCTGCACGGTTGGGAACATACCCAATATCTTTGGCGATTTTACGAATTAGCTTTTTGGTTTCGTTCCCGATGTCGGGTGCGTCATTCAGGGCGCGCGACACCGTCGGCACGGCAAGCCCGCTAATCCGAGCAATCGTTTTGAGCGTTGGTTTTCCATCTTTGGGGCGCTCAGCAGGAGCGCCGTTTGTCGGAACCTTCTTTTCTGGCATGGCGTGAATTCCTCCCTTGCGCGACCGGATTTCCACGGGAATTCATCCCCGTAGCCACCCGTATAATCCTGAAAACCATTCAATAACAATGCTTTGGTTCGGGTGTTCGCGTCTAAATATAACTCTGGCTTAATTTTACTTGCTAGGTCAATCTAAATCGATATAGCTTTTCTACAACGATTTAGAACCAGGGAGGAGAGAATCGTGAAACTGACAACCAAATTGATGGCGTTCTCCGCTATCGTCAGTGCATCTTCCGCGTCAGCGGTCGAATTGGAGGTTATGCACTGGTGGACATCCGGCGGAGAAGCGGCAGCTGTAGGTAAATTTGCCGAAGCATGGGATGCATCCGGAAATAAGTGGATTGATGGCGCGATTGCTGGTGGTGGCGATACCGCCCGCCCAATCATGGTCAGCCGGATCATCGGCGGCGATCCACCCGCAGCGTTCCAATTCAACCATGGTCGTCAAGCTGAAGAATTGATCGAAGCAGGTCTTCTTTTAGACCTAACAGATGTCGCCGAAGCTGAAGGCTGGGCCGATATCGTGAATCCACCAAACCTTTTGGACGCATGTACTGTAGACGGTCGCATTTACTGCGCGCCAGTTAACATTCACTCTTGGCAGTGGATGTGGTTGTCAAACGGGGCCTATGAAAAGGCCGGTCTGCCGGTTCCAACGAACTGGACCGAATTTTCAGAATCCGCTGGTGCGCTTCAAGATGCAGGTATTACACCGCTTGCGATGGGTGGGCAGTCTTGGCAGCAAAACGGTGCGTTCGGCGTGATCTCGGTTGCGTTGGCTGGTACCGAAGCATGGCTTGCTGTGAACCGCGACAAAAGCGTCGATGCGGTGATGAGCGATGAATATACGCGCGTATTCGAAGCATTCGGTGCGGCACGTTCACTGTCCGAAGGTCTAAACGTTCAAGACTGGAACCAAGCGACAGCAGCAGTCATCAACGACACCGCTGGTGCGCAAATCATGGGTGACTGGGCACAGGGTGAATTTGCTTTGGCTGGTGAAGTCGCTGGTGAAGACTATTCTTGCCTACCCGGTCTGGGTGAAGTTGGCGTTCTGCAAACGGGTGGTGATGCGTTCTACTTCCCAGTTGTAGATGATGCAGAAATCACAGCAGGCCAAAAAGAACTGGCAGCAATGCTGCTGTCTCCACCTGTTCAAGTGTCATTCAACTCTGCCAAGGGTTCGCTGCCTGTGCGCGGTGACGTTGACCTGACTACTGTGAACGAATGTACACAAAAAGGTCTCGACCTTCTTGCCGCTGGCGCAACATTGCCTGCTGGTGAAACACTGCTGTCACCTGACACAGTGACACAGCTTAACGACCTGATGACAGAGTTCTGGAACACACCTTCCATGACTGCTGCAGAAGTTCAGTCCGCATACGCCGATATTATCGCCGACGCTGACTAATTTCGTAACATGCTAAACGTGCATAGGCCCTCCTTTTCGGGGGGCCTGTGTCGCGGTGTAGCGATCACTCAGGGAGGAATAAATGGCGCTTTCCGATGCCACAGATGCCACTGCGCAAGCAGGGCAGGGCACCCCAGCCCGAAAACCCACACGCATTTTTAAGAATTTGTCGTCAAAAATCGCGTCTTTGCCGATGGTGTTCACCGCACTCGTCATCTTTGTTGGTGGCACGGTTTGGACGATTGTCTATTCCTTCACCAGTTCTGGTCTTTTACCGCGCCTGAAATGGGTTGGTCTGGACCAATACGAGCGTCTTTGGAGTAGCCGCAAATGGATCGTGTCGATCGAGAACTTAGCCATCTATGGTATCTGTTCTCTGATCTTGACGCTTGTCATTGGGTTTACGCTTGCGGCGTTACTTGACCGCAAGGTGCGTGGCGAAGGCGTGCTTCGTACGATTTTCCTGTATCCTTTTGCGCTATCTTTCATCGTAACAGGGCTTGTGTGGCAATGGATTTTGAACCCCCAGCTTGGTTTGCAAAATATAATCCGCGAGATGGGGTGGGAAAGCTTTGCTTTCGACCCAATGAATAATTCAAAGATCGTCATGTTCGGATTGCTGATCGCGGGGCTGTGGCAAGGTACAGGTTTGATCATGTGCATCATGCTTGCCGGGTTGCGCGGCATTGATGAAGACATTTGGAAGGCCGCCCGCGTTGATGGGATTGGCACTGTAAAAACGTATATCCGCGTTATTATCCCCATGATGCGTCCTGTTTTTGTGACGTCGCTGGTTCTAATCGGTTCTGGGATCGTGAAGCTATACGACCTCGTGGTTGCCCAGACCTCTGGTGGGCCGGGGATTAGTTCGCAGGTGCCTGCGATGTACGTGATGACGTCCATGTTTGGTGGTCAGAACCTTGGGCAGGGCTTTGCTGCTTCGACCATGATGCTGGTCACTGTTGTGATCATTCTGGTCCCTTGGGCAATTCTTGAATTTGGAGGAAAGAAGCGTGGCTGATTCAGGAACAATGACCGCTGCAATGACAGGGCCGCGCGGACCGAAACCAAAGCGCGCCTTTAACCGCACTAACATTATGATCTACGGCACGTTGATCGTTGTCGCACTTTATTACGCTTTACCGCTTTATGTGATGGTCGTGACATCACTTAAGGGGTTGCCCGAAATTCAGGTCGGCAACATCTTTGCCCCACCAATGGAAGTCACCTTTGAACCATGGGTCAAGGCATGGTCGCAAGCCTGCACCGGGATCAACTGTGATGGCTTGTCGCGTGGGTTCTGGAACTCTGTCCGCATTCTGATCCCGTCGCTGATTATTTCAGTCGCGGTAGCAAGCGTGAACGGCTACGCCTTATCGATGTGGAAATTCAAAGGGTCCGAAGTATTCTTTGGCATCCTTATGATTGGCGCATTCATTCCTTACCAAATCATGCTGTACCCAATCGTTATCCTACTGCGCGAAGCGGGTCTTTATGGGTCATTGACTGGGCTGGTTCTGGTTCACGTGGCTTTTGGGATGCCGATTAACACGTTGCTGTTTCGGAACTACTTTGCATCGATCCCCGAAGAGTTATTCAAAGCTGCACGCGTCGATGGCGCTGGCTTTTGGGCAATCTTCTTTCGGATCATGCTGCCGATGTCGCTACCGATCTTTGTCGTGTCATTGATCATTCAGGTGACAGGTATCTGGAACGACTTCTTGTTTGGGGTGACGTATATTTCGTCGCCTGATCGGTATCCGATGACCGTGCAGCTGAACAATATCGTGAACTCTGTGCAGGGCGTGAAGGAATATAACGTAAACATGGCAGCCACGTTGCTGACCGGGCTTGTTCCTCTCGTCATTTACTTTGCCTCTGGCAAACTCTTCGTACGCGGCATCGCTGCCGGCGCTGTCAAAGGCTGATAAAACATGACTAACTCTGTAGAAATCAAAAACCTCGACCTTTCGTTTGGCGCTGTGAAGGTGCTGCAAAACTTGAACCTAGACATCGGCGAAGGCGAATTCCTTGTGCTGCTGGGGTCGTCTGGCTGTGGTAAGTCAACGCTGCTGAATTGCATCGCTGGCCTGTTAGAGGTCACTGACGGCCAGATTCACATCAAAGGCCAAAACGTAACATGGGCCGAACCGTCTGAACGGGGCATCGGCATGGTGTTCCAGTCTTACGCGCTTTATCCGCAGATGAGCGTGAAGGGGAATCTTTCGTTTGGTCTGAAAAACGCCAAGGTTCCAAAAGACGAGATCGAAAAGCGGGTCGCGCGGGCGGCTGAAATCTTGCAAATTGAACCGTTGCTTGACCGCAAGCCGGGTGCATTGTCTGGTGGACAGCGGCAGCGTGTTGCCATTGGTCGTGCCTTGGTCCGCGATGTCGATGTGTTCTTGTTCGATGAACCCTTGTCGAACCTTGATGCCAAACTGCGCGTTGACCTGCGGGTCGAACTAAAACGTCTGCACAACCAACTGCAAAATACCATGATTTACGTAACCCACGATCAGGTCGAAGCCATGACATTGGCCGACCGTATCGCGGTCATGAAGGGCGGCAAGATCATGCAGCTCGGCAGCCCGGATGAGATCTATAACCAACCGCGCAACCTCTATGTCGCTGACTTTATCGGCAGCCCGTCGATGAACTTCTTGGAAGGTCAGTTGATAGGTGGTGCGTTTAAGTTGGATGACATGGTTATGCCGATGACGGGTTATGATTTTGTTGCACCGCAAACTGCTGATCGCCCTGTTGTTATCGGTATCCGGCCAGAACATGTCGTAACGGGTGAACTGGTGCGAAATGCGCCACTGCAATTCGAAGCTGACGTCGATCTGGTTGAGCCAATGGGTTCAGATACGCTGGTTTATGCGAAGCTTGGCCAACATGCGTTCCGTATTCGGATGGATGGTCAGGCGAGGGTAAAAGCCGGTGAAACGCTTGCGATTGGGATCGACCCGTCGCGCGCGTCGCTCTTTGATAAATCAACCGAGGATCGCCTGTGACACATTTAAACTTGGCTGGTGAATGGTCGCTGTCTGATGACAGCGGCGATTACACCTGTGTGATGCATCTGCCCACCGATGGAATTACTGCTCTGCACGAGGCAGGGCTGATCGTCGACCCCTATTGGGGGCGTAACGAATATGATCTGCGCTGGATTTGCGAACGCGACTGGACGGTCACGCGTCATTTCGACAGTTCCGAAATCGATTTAGATTTGGTTTTGTCCGAAATGGATACTGTCGTAACTGTCCGTGTTAACGATCAAGTCGTACTCGAAGCAGAGAACGCATTTCGTACCTACCGTGTACCATTGTCCGATGTCGCAAAGGTCGGATCGAATAGCATCAGCATCACTTTCCATTCGCCTGTTGTAACGGGCGGAGAGAAACAAGCGGCGCATCCTTTCCCGTTACCAATAAGTAAGAACTGTCCGATCCCAGATGGGAATATGCTGCGCAAACCAGCCTGTGATTTCGGTTGGGATTGGAATATCGCGCTGGCTCCGTTCGGCATCTATGGCACGATGGCGATTGAACCGTCACAAGCCGCGCGGATCGAACGTTTGGCGATTACCCAAGAACACGCCGAAGGTGCGGTGATGCTAGGTGTGATTGTTCACACCGAAAACCACACTGGTGAAGTATCGGCGACAATTGCAGGGCAGACTGTAACGGGCATCAGCCAAAACGGTATTTGCGCACTGACTGCGGTGATCGAGAACCCAGATCTTTGGTGGCCCGCTGATCAGGGCGACCAACCGCTATACGACCTGACCGTGACAGCTGGTACTGCCAGAGCACACCGTCGGATCGGCCTGCGTAAGATGGAGCTGGTAACGGAAACGGATGAGGCCGGGCTAGGGTTTAAGTTCCGCATCAACGGTCGTGACGTGTTCTGCAAAGGGGCCAACTGGATTCCTGCTGATGCACTGCCGGGGCAAATTACCGAAGAAAAGACACGCGACCTACTTCAGTCGGCGGTCGACGCGAACATGAACATGGTCCGTATCTGGGGCGGTGGCCGCTACGAACCAACCTCGTTCTATGATACCTGCGATGAATTGGGCCTGTTGGTCTGGCAGGATTTTATGTTTGCCTGCAACCTATACCCATCCGACAATGACTATCTGGATGAAGTCCGCGCCGAGATCAAAGACAATGTCGCGCGGATGCATCATCACGCCTGCATCGCAATCTGGTGTGGTGACAACGAACTGATCGGCGCACTGGGGTGGTATGATTGCAGCATCAACGACCGCGATCGGTATTTGGTCAACTACGACCGCTTGAACCGGGCCATCGAAACGCAGTTGTTGGAAACTGATCCGACTGCGATTTGGTGGCCGTCTTCGCCTTCACCGGGGCCAATGAACTTTGGCGATGCGTGGCATGATGACGGATCAGGGGATATGCATTTCTGGTCGGTTTGGCACGAAGGACGCGATTTTGAACACTACAGGGATGTAAGCCCGCGGTTCTGCTCTGAATTCGGTTTCCAAAGCTATCCATCAATGAACGCCGTGCGTAAATTCGCAGGCGAGGCGGACCAGAACATCGCGGCACCCGTATTGGAAAGCCACCAAAAGAACGAAGGCGGCAATGCGCGGATCGCAGAAACGATGTTCCGCTATTTCCGCTGGCCCAAAAACTTTGATGACTTTGTCTATATGTCCCAAGTCCAGCAGGGACTGGCGATTAAAACCGCAGTTACCCACTGGCGTAGTTTGAAACCGCGCTGCATGGGTACCCTGATTTGGCAGCTAAACGACACATGGCCAGTTTGTTCATGGGCGTCGTTGGATCATGGTGGCGATTGGAAGTTGCTTCACCACATGGCGCGCGACTTCTATGCGCCAGTTTTGGTGACCGCAGTGCCGCAAGATGGTGAATTTGTGCTGCGCGCCATCAACGACATGCCAGAGGCCTGCGATGTGACCGTTGCAGTCTACGGCGTTGATATGACCGGGGCTTTGCGTGAACTGGGCGCAGGTGGCGCATCGGTTGCAGAAAACGCTGTCGATGTTCTGACCGTGTCGGCCAGCGATCTGCGTGCAGACGAAATGCTGCACTATGAATGGGACGTATCGGACGGCACCAAGGGCAGCGATACCTTCGCGCCCAAACCCTACAAGGACTATGACCTGCCAGCGGCCAACCTGCTGTATAGCGTCGATGGCAATGTAATCACGATTACTGCGGATACGCTTGCGCTGTTCGTCGCGGTCGAGGCGGACGTGCCTGGGCGCTGTGATGACAACGCTTTCACGTTGCTACCGGGGCAGACCAAGGTCGTTCAGTTCACGCCAAACAACCCAGATGACAAACCCGATTTCACGCTGCGCGATCTGCATAGCGCGACCTACGCCTAAACAAGGAACTCAAGATGACACAGATTTCATATCAACTCTTCTGCTCACGGAATTTCCCGCCGCTGGGTGATACGCTTACGATGCTTGCCGAAACAGGCTTTAAAGAGGTCGAAGGCTATGGTGGTCTATTCGGTGATATCGATGGTCTAAAGGCCGGTTTGGACGCGACTGGTCTGAAAATGACCAGCACCCACATTGGGCTGGATATGGCCGAAGATGATGCCGCTATTATGATCGCCATCGCCAAGGACTTAGGTGCGACCAAGGTTATCGTGCCATTTGTTATGCCAGATGATCGCCCCAAGGATGCCGCTGGTTGGGTTGCGTTTGGTGCGCGTCTGGCCGAAGCGGGCAAGCCGTTTCAAGACGCAGGGCTTGTGTTTGGTTGGCATAACCATGACTTTGAATTTGTCGCGACAGAAACAGGTGATCTACCGCTTGATCTGATTGCTGCGGCATCTGACGATCTGATGCTTGAACTTGATCTGGGCTGGGTGCTGCGCGCGGGGTTTAGCCCGATTGAATGGATCAACAAATACGCCGGCCGCATTACCGCAGCACATATCAAAGATATTGCGCCCGCAGGTGAAAACGCTGACGAAGATGGCTGGGCCGACGTGGGCCATGGCGTCCAAGATTGGGCCGCGATCCACGCGGCCCTGCAAGCAACTGGCGTCGATCACTATGTCGTCGAACATGACAATCCAAAAGACCACGCGCGCTTTGCACGGCGCAGCTTGGCTACCATCCAAAAATTCTAAGAGGTTACCATGACAAAACTTGGCGTAGGCATCATCGGATGCGGCAACATCTCAACCTCATATCTCAAACTGGCCCCACTGTTTAAGTCGCTGGACGTTAAGGCCGTGGCCGACATCAACATGGATACAGCCAAAGCACGTGCAGAAGAATTCGGCGTGCGTGCTGAAACTGTCGATGATTTGCTAAACGCAGATGACATTGATGTGGTTGTGAACCTAACTATCCCTGACGTGCATTTTGCGGTCACAAAACAGATCCTTGAGGCTGGCAAACACGCCTATTCTGAAAAGCCGCTGGTGCTGTCATTGGACGAGGGCAAGCAGTTACGCGATCTGGCGGCGTCAAAAGGTCTGCGTGTTGGTTCGGCCCCCGATACGTTCCTTGGTGGGGCGCATCAGTTGGCGCGGGCACAGATTGATGCTGGCAAGGTCGGGCGCATCATCGGTGGTACTTGCCACGTGATGGGGCATGGCATGGAAGCATGGCACCCGAACCCGGACTTTTTCTTTAAGCCCGGCGGTGGTCCGGTTTTGGACATGGGGCCGTATTACATCACCAACCTGATCCAGCTGATAGGGCCGGTAAAGTCGGTCACGGCGCTTGCCACGGCAACCTTTGCAACACGGACCATCGGTAACGGTGATCGCCTTGGTGAAACGGTTCCGGTTGAAACGCCGACGAACATTCAGGCGCTGCTTGAATTCGAAAACGGTGCTGTTGTGACATTGGGCGCAAGCTGGGATGTTTGGGCGCATCGTCATGACCACATGGAAATCTATGGTGAAAACGGTTCGATCTTCCTACCTGATCCAAACTTCTTTGGCGGTGACGTCGAAATCAGTGGCGAAGACAAAGAGATCAGCACCGTTGAGCCGTGGGATCACCCGTTCAGCGTGGCGAACCAAGACGAACGCGCAAACTATCGCTGTGCGGGGCTGGCGGATATGGCGACTGCAATTGCAGAAGGGCGTGAACATCGCTGCAATATCGACGTCGCTGTGCATGCGGTGGACGTGATGACCAGCATCTTAAAGGCAGGTGAAGAACGTCGGTTTGTCGAAATGACAACGACGTGTGAGCGCCCGGCGGCACTATCACCGGATGAAGCGCGCGCGTTGCTTGCATAAAAGTTATGCCCGCCATTCGAAAGCGAATGGCGGGCATATTGATTAGATAGCGTGTGCCGTTGGCTGCTGCGCAGGTTGTGCATGTATCGGCATCCGCAGCGACCTATTCGTTAGTGCTGATGCGCGTTGTTTCAGATCATTGCGCACAGCGTCCCGGACAAGGCTGGCAATCGCAACCTCATCACGGCCTGCCACATGTTCAAGCGCATCAAGAAGTTCGGGCGGTAAATCGAGCATAATATGTTTCATGCGTTATGCTTAATGAAACACGATGAATATCTCGTTAAAGCCCGGTCTCTTGTGCGATTTGTGCGCGACTTTTTCGTTGGCGTTCGGTTGCTGACTTTAGCTGACCACATGCTGCCATGATGTCTTCGCCGCGTGGTTTACGCACTGGCGATGAATATCCAGCGTTATAAACGATATCAGCAAACGCCCGAATGCGATTGTTTGACGAACGTTTATAGGGTGCACCGGGCCATTCGTTGAATGGGATGAGGTTGATTTTGGCGGGGATGCCTTCGATCAGTTTAACCAAACGCCGCGCGTCTTCGTCAGAATCGTTCACGCCATCCAGCATTACATATTCAAACGTGATCCGTTCTGAATTTGATGCCTTCGGGTAAACGCGTAGCGCATCGAGTAGATCGGCGATGGGCCAGCGCTTGTTAATTGGGACCAGCTTGTCGCGGACTTGGTCTGTTGTCGCGTGGAATGATACCGCTAACTGACAGCCGATTTCTTCGGCAGTGCGGGCGATTTCAGGAACGACACCAGAAGTGGACAGCGTAATGCGACGACGCGACAGCGCGATGCCTTCGGGATCAAGCGCGATCTTCATCGCATCACGCACGTTTTCAAAGTTATAAAGCGGTTCGCCCATGCCCATCAGAACGATGTTCGACAGCAGGCGGGGGGCGGCAGTGTTGCGCGCACCTTGCTCTGGCCATTCGTCCAAATCATCACGGGCCAACATGACTTGGCCGATGATTTCGCCGGGGGTCAGGTTGCGGACGAGTTTCTGCGTGCCCGTGTGGCAGAATGAACAGGTCAGCGTGCAGCCGACTTGGCTAGAGATACAAAGTGTCCCGCGATCAGTCTCGGGAATATAAACGACCTCTACCTCGTGGCCACCTGCGATGCGGACCAGATATTTGCGTGTACCATCATCCGATATCTGGCGGGTCACGACCTCTGGTAGGGAAATCACGAATGTTTCAGCCAGCATCGCGCGATAGTCTTTTGACAGATTGGTCATCTGATCAAAATCGCGGACACCCCAATGGTAAAGCCATTGCCAGATTTGGCCAGCACGCATCTTGGCTTGCTTTTCCTTTGTGCCTGCGGCGATCAACGCGTCGCGCAGGGCAGGGCGGGTCAGGCCAATAATGTTTTGTGGACCATCCGGCAGCTTGCGCGGGATCGTCAGGACGTCCTGGGTAATGGGGGCCTTGGGGTCCATTGGGTGCTCCAAATCGGGTTTAAGCGTTGCATATAAGAGCAACGGGCCGCTTTCACAAGAAAAGCAGCCCGTTTCTTAAGAACATATTTATCCATGCCAAAGGCACGGATGTTAGCGCGGACGGTTTAGCCAGCACATTGGGATGCGGCTTCGTCGACGGCAGCCGTAAACCCTAGTAGGCTAAATGTATCTTGTGTCTGCGTGCCACGGCCAGAACGGCCAGTCACAACAGCATCTGCGCCGCGCTTCATCGCGGTAACAAATTTTGCGTCATCTTCGGCGCTTGCTGGCCATGCAAATTCACCTTCTGTGAACATTTCAAGGGTCGTATCGCCGACCTTCATTGAAACGGTGGAACCACTTGCGAAGGGATAGCCACCTGCGAACATCACCTGACCGCTCACTTCGCCAGATGGGCGATAGAATACGATTAGCTGAATTTCACCGCGGCGCACGGTGACGGGTTGACCGTCACGGGTGTTGGTGGTGTTCACCGGCGCAGAAACAGCCCAGCATTCTTTTGGGTCGCTTTCGACATAAACGGCCCAGTCTGTATTTGCAGCCACGCGGTTTTCGCTCGACTCCTGTGCTGTTGCCGTATTCGCACAAACAAGTGCCGCTACAACGCCAAACGTGCGCGCAATATTCAAAATCATCTCGCAGCCTCCAAGCTGTCTTTGCCTCTTAAGGGTCCAATCGCTACCTAGCTACACTGATGGTACCTTTGGACTGGCAGGACCTTTATTAACCCGATAACCTAAGCTCTATCAAAAAAACGTGCCAAGGGGAAAGCCCCCAAAACTTTGATGGGCACGGTATCGCAATGACACTTACAATCCAAAAAGGCAAAAGAATGGCAAATCCTGTTGATCTAGTAGAAGTTTGGCGTGGGGAGCTGCTTGAATGCGTGCATCAAGGGCATGCTGTGATTTGCGATGACACTGGCGAAATTGTGAACGCGTGGGGCGATCCATCTGCCGTAATTTTCCCCCGGTCGTCATGCAAAATGATCCAAGCATTGCCGTTACTGGAAAGCGGCGCGGGTGCGCATCTTTCACAGGAACAGTTGGCGTTATCGTGCGCATCGCACCAAGGTGCGGCCATTCACACCGATCGCGTTGGTGTATGGCTCAAGGATCTGGGGATGACGGATGCGGATTTTCGCTGCGGTCCACAGGTGCCCGGCGACAAACCCGCACGCGATGCGTTGATCCGCGCGGATGAACAGCCATGCCAAATTCACAATAACTGTTCGGGTAAACATGCTGGATTCCTGACATTGAATAAACATCTGGGCGGCGGTGCCGATTACGAAAAAATCGACCATCCCGTGCAGCAGGCAGGCAAAGCCGCGTTCGAGGAAACGACACAAGAAACAAGCCCAACATATGGCATTGATGGCTGTTCTGCACCGAACCACGCCAGCACGGTACATGGTCTTGCACGCGCAATGGCGTTTTTCGCAAGTGCGCATGATCGGTCCGATCTACGCAGCACATCTGCCGTAAAGCTACGCGACGCGATGATGGCCTATCCAGAGCTGGTGGCAGGCGAAACACGTGCCTGCACTGATCTGATGCGGGCGATGGATGGGCGTGTCGCGATCAAGACAGGCGCAGACGGTGTGTTCGTCGCGATCATCCCTGAAAAACGTCTAGGCGTTGCGCTAAAAATCCGTGACGGCGCGACCCGTGCGAGCGAATGCGTGATTGCTACGATTTTGGTGAACTTGGGTGTGCTTCACGCGAAACACCCTGCTGCGATTGCGCGGATGTCGCCGGTACTGAAGAACTGGCGCGGCATCGAAGTGGGGCAGGTTCGCCCTGCCGCTGTTCTGGCCTAAATATGCTGGGGCGTTGGTTAGACCAACGCCCCGACGCAATAATTTTATTGCGCGATTTCTGACAGAAGGTCAGGATTCACAACAAGGTTGCGCACGCCATGTGCGTGATCTTCTTCAAATACGTTGTCTTCGAACCAGGTGCCGACAGTGTTGATGTCAACGCGAGCGACGTTCGGACGAACGTTCCAAGTCACTTGGAAAGGAGACCCGTTTTCGTTGTAGCCCGGGCCAGTTGTCGAACCGGCATAGGTCACGGCTATTCCAGTGTCGGTCGGGATGTTTGGTGCCTGATACAGACCGTCGACGGTTTCGACCTTTGCAAGATCGTTAAAGTCCAATGCCTCTGTGTCATTCACAAGAACAAACACCTGTGCTTCTACGCGCAGTTGTGGATTGTTGATCGCGTCGGACAGGCAGGTGCCCAATGTTGGGCCGGGCTGTGCTTGGGCGGTTGAGAAGACATAGTGTACTTCGATTGTATCGCCGGGCTGTAAGTCACCATGTTCAGTCGCGCCAATAGGGCTGTCAATTGGGGCAAGTTCTGCGTCGGACAGCTCGCCAGTATATTTGAACCCAGTGCCATAGCCTTGGCCGTCGCCGTTACCAGCGTATTGGGTGAATTCCCCACCACGGTGTTCGGCATTTTCATGAAAGTGAATGTCACACAGGTTCATCTCTGTGAAAGCAGGTGCAGCTTGAAACGCGCGCGTATTCGTGCCGGAAACTTCGCTGATGTCGCGTGGGGACTGCGGGCCAAACCCTGCACCCTCGGTACTAGTGGCAAGCTCCGCGCGCTGTTCGGCAATGACGTCATCGCCAACGCTTGTTTCCGCGGCGAATGCTGCGTTCTGAAATGCAATTAGAGACGTCACAGCGACGACCATGGCTGATTTGTTTCTCATTTGGGTGTTCCTAACTGTTGTCTTGGATCGGCTTATTATGGCCAGAGGTTATAAGGCCTTATGCAATCTTCTGGAACCCAACTCCGAAACCTGCCCAAAGTACAATCATCTAAGCGTGCTTTGAGATTCATGCTGATTATCCGGTTTTGTTAAGAAAAGAAGCTAATGCTTGAACATAATCGCGCTGAGGTGCACACATAGCGGGCGAATGTGCGGCTGCACGCGGAACGTCAACGAAAGAGCGGAACCCTATGCCTTTTACCCTTGCTACGTGGAATATTAACTCGGTTCGACTGCGTGAAAATATCGTCGCAAAGCTCATGAGCGAAGAAGCGCCTGATGTGCTGTGTTTGCAAGAATGCAAAAGCCCGGTCGACAAAATTCCTCTCGAGCAGTTCCAGTCATTGGGGTACACGCACATGGTTGCGCGTGGCCAAAAAGGTTACAATGGCGTTGCTATTTTTTCGAAAATTCCGATGGTCGAAGTCGCAGCCGAAGATTACGCCGCACTCGGCCATGCGCGTCATATCGCGGGGCGTTTGGAAAACGGCGTGACGATCCACAACCACTATGTTCCTGCCGGTGGCGATGTCGCTGACCGCGAAGTGAACGAAAAATTTGGTCAAAAGCTGGACTACCTGACCGACATGCGCGATGCGTACCATGCCGCCAAGCCCGAGAAATCCATTCTTGTTGGTGACCTGAATATCGCGCCACGTGAAGATGATGTATGGGACCACAAAAAACTGCTTAAGGTCGTTAGCCATACCCCGGTCGAGGTCGAGCATTTCGCTGATGTCATGGCTGCTGGCAATTGGGCAGATGTGACCCGCAACGATGTTCCCGAAGGTAAGCTGTACAGCTGGTGGTCTTACCGCGCCAAAGATTGGGACGCCGCCGACAAAGGCCGCCGTTTGGATCACATATGGGCGACTTCGGATATCAAAAACGCAGGGCATTCAAGCCGGGTTCTGCGCGACGCACGCGGTTGGGAAAAACCAAGCGACCACGCCCCCGTCTTCGCAACCTTCGATTTGTAATGAGCGATTTAAATACTACAAGAAGGGTATGTATTCGTGCGCTTGTTTAATCTTGGCTTGCCTAAATCTGGAACGACCACGCTACATACTGCACTGGTTAAATCTGGTTTGAATTCCGCCCACTGGAAATACCGCTCTGCCGATCACGGAACGAAAATAATTAAGCGTCGTTTCGTGGGCGAGGCGATTTATTCTAGCTACTTGGCTGGTGACGATCCACTGGCTGAATTGACCCAGTTTGACGCAATTACTCAGCCAGATGTGATCATGCCTCCGTTAAGTTTATGGCCGCAAATGGATGTCTCGGTTCTATCGCAGGTCAGAGAGCATCATCCGACTTGCCTCTTTTTGATGTTAACTCGGTCTCCTGAAAAAGTGGCGGACAGCATGCTGCGGTGGTCAGATCTTCATGAACGCCTTAAAAAGAGAAGAGCACCAGGTCTATCGAATTGGCATGTGTCCTCTCGAGAGGGTTTAGTGGCTTGGATATCTAGCCACTATGATAATATGAGGGATACGTTTGGAAGCGATAAAAGGTTTCTTGAGGTGGACATCGCTGATCACGATGCATCCGAGAAGCTTAGTCACGCGCTTGGTGTTGAGATTAAGTGGTGGGGAAAAGCGAACGTTAACAATATCTAAAGTGATCTTTTCTTGCTTTTACAACAATAAAGGCCCTGCTTGACGGCAAGGCCTTTATTATTCCGCGGGCTTAGCGTTTATGCGTGCGCTCTGCGTATTCTTTGTAGTCGTCGAGTAGGTGGTCTAGCTCGGCAAGTTCGATTTCTAGATCATGAAAGACTTCGGTCTTTTGGTCGTGGGTTAGTTCGCCGCCGTCGATCAGGATTTGTTCGTTCGCTTTGATGGTGTCCCAACGCGCCAGCAGATGATCTAAATCCTCACGGATTTTGTCTGTCGGTGCTTCTTGAAGGCCCGCTTCTGGCATGCCAAATCTGAGCGCTTTCAGCGAAGTTTCGAAAACAGTGACTGTCGTAGCCAAATCTTCGCGCGCTTCTTCGGCGTGATAGCCTGCCCAAACTTCGCATGCGTCCTTCGCCATTTTTTGTGTCAACATACGCTGGCGACCTGCGATTTCGATCATCATCGCATCGGCGGCCGTGATTTCATAGGGGTGCGCATACTGGCCGGTAATGTCGGCGGCCAATACCGTGGTAAGCTCAAGTAGCGGCATGTTCTGGTCATCAATGGCAAGTGCGCTTTGCGTATCATGCGCATCGGCTAGGATCGCATCGACAGCGCCGTGCATGTTTAGCCATTCGTCATAAACATGTGATATATCTTCAAGCGTGCGCCGAAGTGTTTCAGGGTGCAGAATGTGAAGCGCATCATCGCCGTCACGTAGGGCATAGATATAACGATCAAACTGTTCGGTCGCACGGGTTAAAATCATGTGCGCTTCGTCGGTATCGATATTGGACGATAACGCGCAGGACGCGGCGGCGACTTGCTGTGTTAATGTGCGCAGCTGTCCAGCGACACGAATGCGGTCTGCACCATCAGATTCGATATCGTATTGGGCTTCGATCAACACGGTTTCAGTCGGGATTTCGTCCGCATGTATCGTGGTTGTGGCAGTACAAAGAAAAAGAGCGAGCGCCGTGCCGTTGCGAATATGGCGTAGCATGTCGGTTTCCTTTCAGGGAAATATCAAGGTTCTATAAAACGAGCAGGCATTAATGGGCGCGCTCTGCGTACTCTTTGTAATCAAGAAGCAGTTGATCAAGCTCGGCTAGCTCGACTTCTAGATCGTGAAAGACTTCAGTCTTTTGATCATCGGTCAGTGTGCCGCCATCTACCAGTATCTGTTCGTTCACTTTAATGATTTCCCAGCGCTCCAACAGATGATCCAAATCGGCGCGGATCGTGTCGTTTGGCGCTTCTTGCAGGCCCGCTTCGGGCATGCCGAACCGTAATGCACGAAGCGAAGTTTCAAAGATCGTCATTGTTTGCGCAAGGTCTAGTTTGGCTTCCTCGGCGTGATAGCCTGTCCAAATCTCGCAGGCATCTTTCGCCATTTTTTGCGTTAACATGCGTTGCCGCCCCGCGATTTCAATCATCATGGCGTCGGCTGCGCTGATTTCAAATGGGTGCGCGTATTGGCTGCTGATATCAGACGCGAGGACGGATGTCAGTTCAAGCAGTTTGAGGTTGTGGTCGTCGATAATATGGGCGCTTTGCGTGTCGTGACCATCTTGTAAGATGGATTCGATCGCGCCGTGGATACTGTTCCATTCGTCACGCACATGGTCGATATCCGCGATTGTGAGGCGGCGTGTTTCAGGGTGCAGAATGTGCAG
The DNA here is from genome assembly GCF_002933395.1 of Yoonia maritima. Classification (GTDB taxonomy): domain Bacteria; phylum Pseudomonadota; class Alphaproteobacteria; order Rhodobacterales; family Rhodobacteraceae; genus Yoonia; species Yoonia maritima_A. Next base: position 797,049 of record NZ_PKFN01000008.1, on the reverse strand, counting down.
CCCTTCATCACCATCTTTGAGCGCCACGATATAACGGTCAAACGCTGAAGTTGCCTGCTCTAGGACATCATGCGATTCTTCAACGGCGATGCCCGAGGTAAGCGCACAAGACGCTGCCGCGACTTGCTGGGTCAAGGTGCGCAGCTGTCCAGCAATACGGATCCGATCAGCACCGTCAGATTCGACGTCATATTGTACTTCGATAAGTTCAGCTTCAGGTGGGGCATTTTGCGCTTGCGCCGGTGCAACGATGAGAGAAAAGGCAACAAGGCAGGAAGGCGTTAACAACGCTCTTTGGAAACGGGGCATTAAACTGGTCCAATTAGATGGTAAGTAAACAATAATAAGATGCGTGAACCGAATTTGCGAAAAAAATAAGACCAAAAGGTGAAGTTGCTAACACAATTTAACAGATTGAATGCGGCAATCGCTGTATGGTTGTTTTGGTGCGGCTTTCGGGTGAGATTTCGGTCTGTTTTTGATCTCAGGTAATGGGGTGTGAATGCTTTAGAACCCTGCTCTTGTCTCCGGGGCAATGGGGTTAGCGATTCTTGAAAACCTCCGTGAAGAAGTGATGTTGCGTCAAATTGCGTCAGAATTGGGCGGAATCTCTGATTTTTATAGCGTTCAGCCATTGCAAGACACGCGCAAATCCGCGACATGGGCGCTTGCCTTTCGTAGTTTTGTTGAAAAATGCGTGCGGCGTTGCTAGTTTTATAGCATGCCCTGCGCCGGGGCCATGACGGCGTATATTAAGGAGGACAATGTTCTGTCTCTTTCTACATCGGCAGCTGAAGCTGCCAACGCAGGGGCCAAAGCGATGAGCGCCCCAAAAACTGCGACCAGCGATGCGCTTTTGGCTGCTGTTCTTAAGTCACTTGACGACGACAAAGGTGAAGACATCGTGCAGATCAATCTGCGCGGTAAATCGGAGATGGGTGACTATATGGTTATCGCCTCTGGTCGTTCGTCCCGTCAGGTGAACGCTATGGCCGAGAAATTGGCAGAGCGGCTAAAGCAGGAATTCGGAACCTTTTCAAAGATCGAAGGTAAAGAAACTGGCGATTGGGTTCTGATCGATACGGGCGATATCATCGTTCATATCTTCCGTCCCGAAGTGCGCGAATTCTACCAGCTTGAAAAAATGTGGCAGCCCGGGTCCGCAACGGCAAGCTGATGCGTGTTCATATTTGTGCAGTGGGCCGGCTTCGGCAGGGCCCAGAGCGCGACCTTTACGATGATTATCTGACCCGGTTTGATCGGACGGGCCGGCCGCTTGCACTTGGCCCTGCGCAACTGATCGAGGTCGAAGATAAAAAGGGCGGCGGAATGCCCGCCGAGGCCCAGTTGCTGCAAAAGGCCATCCCCACTGGTTCGTTAATCTGCACGATGGATGAGCGCGGCAAGGTGATGTCATCCCCTGATTTCGCGAAAATGCTTGCGGGCTGGCGTGACCAAGGCCGCCAAGATGTGTCCTTTGTGATTGGTGGTGCCGACGGCATCGACCCTAGTTTGCGCGCCCAAGCGGATGCATCACTGAGCTTTGGCAAAATGGTTTGGCCGCACATGCTCGTCCGGGTGATGTTGGCAGAACAGCTGTACCGTGCCGCGGCAATTCTGTCGGGCGGTCCCTACCACCGGGCGTAGTTCCGCCTTCGGCGAGAGTATTTTGACCAAAGCGAGGATGTGGCGTGTTTTGTTTGTCATCGACCTGCGCTAGACCTGCCCTAACGTTATTACGGAGATAATCTGATGTCTGCACCGAAACCTGTTGTCTTGTGTATTCTTGATGGTTGGGGGCTGCGTGATGACACCACGGGCAACGCACCGAAACTTGCGAATACACCGAATTTTGATGCGGTCATGCAAGGACCGCACGCGCAGCTATTGACCCATGGCCGCGACGCTGGTTTGCCGGGCGGTCAGATGGGTAACTCTGAGGTCGGGCATACCAATATCGGTGCAGGCCGCGTTGTCGCGATGGATCTGGGGCAGATCGAGCTGGCAATCGAAGACGGCACCTTTGCAACCGCAGAACCTTTGCAGGCATTTATCGCCAAGATGAAAGCCAGCGGCGGGCGTGCCCACCTGATGGGCGTGGTGTCTGACGGCGGCGTGCATGGTCATGTGCACCACATTATTGCGGCGGCTCAGGCGTTGGCGGATGCGGGCGTTCCTGTTGTGATCCACGCCATTACAGATGGGCGCGATGTTGCCCCATCGTCAGCAAAAGAATTTATGCAAGAGCTAGAGGACGGCCTGCCAGCTACTGCGCAGATCGTGACCGTGATTGGTCGTTATTACGCGATGGATCGTGATAACCGGTGGGAACGCGTTCAGACGGCCTATGATGCGATGGCAACCGGGCAGGGGGGCAAAGCCGCGACGCCGCAAGACGCCATTGCCGCTGCTTATGCTAACGGCAAGACGGATGAATTCATTCCTGCGACGGTCATTGGTGATTACGCGGGATTTGCAGAAGGCGACGGTTACTTCTGCCTAAACTTCCGATCTGACCGAGCGCGTGAAATCCTCGCGGCGATTGCTGACCCTGACTTTGACGGCTTTGACCGTGTGCAGCCACAGATGGCTGCCCTTCTTGGTATGGTCAGCTATTCTGATCGTCACGATGTCTGGTTCGAAACAGTGTTCCCCAAACGCGATATAAAAAACACTTTGGGTGCGTGGGTTGCAAAACATGGGCTTCGTCAGTTCCGCCTCGCCGAGACAGAAAAATATCCGCATGTGACGTTCTTTTTGAACGGTGGCGTCGAAGAACCTGCGCCGGGCGAAGATCGTTTTATGCCGAAATCCCCAAAGGTTGCGACCTATGATCTGCAGCCGGAAATGTCATCTGGGGAAGTGACCAAAGCTTTCGTAAAGGCAATTGGAAGCGGTTATGATCTGATCGTTACGAACTACGCGAACCCTGACATGGTTGGGCATACTGGCGATCTCAATGCTGGGATCAAAGCCTGCGAAGCCGTTGATCAAGGTTTGGGTGAGGTGCTTGCGGCACTCAAAGCCGTAGGCGGCGCGATGATCGTTACCGCTGACCACGGTAACTGTGAAACGATGATCGACCCGGAAACGGGCGGCCCACACACGGCGCACACGCTGAACCCGGTGCCCGTTGCGCTTGTCGGCGGACCAGAGGGTGTGACACTACGCGACGGCCGTCTGGCGGATCTTGCGCCGACCATTCTTGATTTGATGGGGCTCGCTTTGCCAGATGAAATGACCGGTCGTAGCTTGATTAAGAAATGAGGCTTGCAGCGTTTTTGATTTGTCTGGCTTTGCCCGCGTGGGGGCAAAGCGCTGGCGAAGCCGCGCGCGACGCGATGGCGCAGCTTCAGGGTGCGCAGGACCGGCTTCAGTCAGCTGGTGGAGCGCGTGATCAAATCAAGGCGTTGACCGAAACGGTTCAGGCGTATGAGGCTGGATTGGCCGCGGTGCGTTCTGGGCTGCGACAGGTTACGGCGCAAGAGGCCGAATTGTCTGCTGATTTATCCGCGCGCAGGTCTGAGCTGGGGCATTTGCTAGGTGCGCTATCAACGATTTCGAACACGCCAGAACCGGTCGCCCGTAGCAATGCGCAGCACCCGATAGATTCGGTGCGCGCGGGTATGTTGGTTGCCGATGTAACAGAAGGCCTACAAGCCGAGGCTGAAACGTTACGCAGCCAGCTTTTGCAAGTTCAGGACTTGCGTGACGTGCGTGCGGCAGCAACCGGAAATTTGGAAGACGGGTTAACCGGCGCGCAGGATGCACGTGCCGCATTGGCGCGCGCTATATCCGAACGCAGCGATTTGCCGACCCGGTTCGAAGAGGACACGGTGCAGATCGCCCTTCTAATGGCGAGTTCTGACACTTTGGGTGCGTTTGCAGATGCTCTTGCGAATGATTTGCCTGATCCTGATGCCGTTCTTGCGCGGCAGGGGAACCTTCCGCTTCCTGTGAAGGGTATCGTTCAATCGTCGGGCCGCGCGGCAGAGGGTGTATATATTGCTGCTGCACCGCAGGCGTTAGTGACATCGCCGGTTGCAGCAACGTTATTATATCGCGGGCCGCTGCTTGGCGATGTGAATGTGGTCATCCTTGAACCTGCACCTGACGTTTTGTTCATCTTTGCGGGGTTAGAAACGTTGTATGGTGACGTGGGCCAAATCATTCCCGCTGGCACGCCGCTTGGGTTGATGGGCGGGGATGCGACAAAAGTTAACGGTATTTTGACTGAAAACGAGACTGATGGCACAGATGAAGCCGCACAACCCCTTTATCTTGAGGTCAGGGAAGGGCAAGGTCCGGTAAACCCGGATGCTTGGTTTGCGCTAGAATAGACATAGGACGTGGAATGAAAAAGCTGATTTTTGCCGCTGTTGGTGGTGCCGCACTTGGCCTTGTTACAACAATTCAAGTCGCTGGGCCCTTGGTTGCCCAAGATGCCCAAGACACCGGCAGCGTGTATGAACAGCTTGATCTGTTTGGTGACATTTTTGAACGTATCCGAACTGATTATGTTCAAGACGTGAATGATAAAGAACTGATCGAAGCGGCGATCAACGGCATGCTAACATCGCTCGATCCGCACTCTAGCTATATGTCCGCAGAAGATGCTGCTGCAATGCGGGTCAGCACGCGCGGCGAATTTGGCGGTCTTGGCATCGAAGTCACCCAAGAAGAAGGTTGGGTAAAGGTTGTGTCACCTATGGATGGCACGCCCGCTGATGCTGCTGGAATATTGGCCGGTGATTATATCACGGCCGTCGATGGCGAAAGCGTCATGGGGCTGACCCTTGATGAGGCGGTCACACTTATGCGTGGCCCCGTTGGAGCCGAAATCATCGTGACCGTCGTACGCGAAGGCGAAGTGGAGCCGTTTGACGTGTCGATTATCCGCGACACTATCAAACTGACAGCGGTGCGCAGCCGGACTGAAGGGAACGCTGTTGTTTTGCGGGTGACGACCTTTAACGAACAGACCTTCCCGAACCTAAGCGAAGGCATTGATGAACAGGTCGAGGCGGCAGGCGGTATTGAGAACTTAGATGGTTTCATCCTTGACTTGCGTAACAATCCGGGCGGCCTTCTGAACCAAGCTGTGTTTGTTTCTGACGCGTTCCTAGACGCGGGTGAAATCGTATCTACGCGTGGTCGTGACGCGGCCGACGGTGACCGTTTTAACGCCACAGTCGGCGATTTGGCGCAGGGAAAACCGATTGTTGTATTGATCAACGGCGGCTCTGCATCGGCGTCTGAAATCGTCGCTGGTGCCTTGCAAGATCACCGCCGTGCGATTGTCGTTGGTACAAATTCATTCGGCAAAGGCTCTGTGCAAACGGTTATCCCGCTCAGCAGCGATGGCGCGATGCGCCTGACTACAGCGCGCTACTATACGCCATCGGGTCGCTCTATTCAGGCGCTGGGTATTTCGCCTGACATCATTGTTGAACAGCCGCGCCCACAACCGGTTGATGAGGACGAAGAAGAGAACACGGGCAACCCACGGACAGAAGCGTCGCTACGCGGTGCGCTGGACAACGACAGCCTGACCGAAGATGAAATTCGCCAAATCGAAGAAGACCGTGCGCGCGCTGTCGCTGCGGCAGAACTCCGCGAGGATGATTATCAATTGGCTTACGCAATCGACATCCTAAAGGGTTTGAACGCCCTTGGGCCCGTGGCGCACAGCAACGATTAAATACGCGAGCGCCCGGTCAATTTCTTGAGCGGGCGCAGTGAAGCTTAGGTCAGCATTATTGACTTAATATGTGGTTCTGCCATGATGATGCTCTACGCAGCCTCATGGAGATTCGGCAGATGTGGGATCAGATATTTTCATCACGTATGTCACGGATGACCGCTTCTGAAATTCGAGAGCTTTTAAAGCTGCTCGACCAGCCCGATATTATCTCTTTTGCCGGGGGCATTCCTGACCCCAAACTGTTTCCGGTCACCGCGTTCCAAGACGCATTTGCTGAGACGCTTGGCCCCGATACCCAAAGCGAAGCGCTGCAGTATTCAGCAAGCGAAGGCTATCCGCCGCTGCGTGATTGGATCGCGGAGCAGATGGCGAAACTGGGCGTGCCGTGTACGCGTGACAATATCCTGATCACGTCAGGGTCGCAGCAGGCACTGGATTATCTGGGCAAGCTTTTCCTTTCGCCAAATGACACAGCGTTGGTTTCATGGCCGACCTATCTGGGCGCGCTTGGTGCATTCAATGCATATGAACCGCATTACGATCGCTTGATGCCCCACGCGAACCGGACGCCTGCGGACTATGCCGCGCGCGCTGCTGACAATGGCGGCAGGGTAAAATTTGCCTACGCGTCAGTTGATTTTGCGAATCCAACTGGCGAAACCATCGACCGGGCTGGACGCGAGTCCCTGCTGGACTTGGCCGACGATCTCAACATCGCAGTAATCGAAGACGCGGCCTATCAGTCACTGCGGTATGACGGCGACGCGATCCCGCCCGTGCTGGCGTTGGAAATCGCCCGCAAAGGCAGCATCGAAGATTGCCGCACGATCTATTGCGGAAGTTTTTCGAAAACACTGTCACCGGGCCTGCGGGTTGGGTGGGTTTGCGCCGCAAAGCCGGTGATCTCTCGATTGGTATTGATGAAGCAAGCAGCCGACCTACATTCAGCGACGATCAACCAGATTGCGATCACGAAGGTAGCAAAAGCCTGCTTTGATGAACATGTCTCAAAATTGCGGAGTGCCTATAAAAAGCGCCGAGATTATATGTTAAACGCGCTTTCAAAGCATATGCCTGACGGCGTGACATGGACCCAGCCCGAAGGCGGTATGTTCATCTGGCTGACGCTTCCTGATCATATGGACGGGGCTACAATGCTGGCCAAGTCGCTTGAAACGCAACGCGTGGCGTTTGTACCGGGCCGTGCGTTTCACGCTGACGGATCAGGCGGAAACACAATCCGGCTGAATTTCTCATTACCCGATGAAGCAACGATTGAAGAAGGCATCAAACGTTTGGGGGCGTTACTGCGCGGCTAAACCTTTGTACGGTCACCTTTGGGATTGTAGAATGGGCGTAGCTGGGCTTCTGCCTTGACCCGCGTGCCCATCACGTCGATCTCATAGGTGCTACCCAGCATGTCGGCGACAGTTTCGCCCTTGCAAGGAACATATCCCATACCAATAGCCGCGCCCAAGTGATGGCCATAACCACCCGACGACAAATATCCGACGGTGTTACCATCCCTGATGATCGGTTCATTGTGATAAAGCAGCGGTTCGGGATCTGTAAGTTTGAACTGAACCAAACGCCTGTCCAGCCCTGCTTCGCGTTTGCGCAGAACCGCATCGCGTCCGATGAAAGCGGGCTTGTCGGTTTTGACGGCAAAGCCCAACCCGGCTTCTAGCACATGGTCTTCGCAGGTGATGTCGTGCCCGAAGTGGCGGAAACCCTTCTCCAGACGGGCCGCGTCCATCATATGCATGCCGCACAGTTTTAGCCCCATGTCCTGTCCCGCGGTGTGCAGCGTTTCAAACACATAGGCGGCCATGTCGGTCGATACGTAGACCTCCCATCCCAGCTCACCAACGTAGGTGACGCGGTGCACACGGGCGAGGCCCATGCCGATCTCAACCTCTTGCGCAGTGCTGAACGGATTTATCGCGTTCGTAAAGTCATTGGGCGACACCGCTTGTAGCAGCTTGCGACTGTTTGGTCCCATCACGGCTAGGACGGCTTCGGATGCGGTCATGTCAGTGATCACCACATTGAATTCGCCAACGTTTCGCTGCATCCAGGTTTGATCAGCCAGGCGCGTCGCGGCCGGTGTCACAACCAGATAGGCCGTTTCAGATAAACGCGTGACGGTGATGTCCGCTTCGATCCCGCCATGTTGGTTAAGGAATTGTGAATAAACGATCTTCCCTGCGGGGACGTCCATTTCGCCGCCACAGATATGGTTCATAAATGCGGTTGCATCGTGGCCTTCGATCCTAATTTTGCCAAAGGATGACATGTCGTACATGCCGACATTGCTGCGGATCGCGCTGACCTCATCCGCGACATTGCCAAAGAAGTTTTGACGTTTCCATGAATATTCATAAGCAGGCGCCTGCCCGGGCTGCGCGAACCAATTCGCACGCTCCCATCCGGCCAGTTCACCCATCACGGCGCCCTGATCCATCAGGTGTTGGTGGAAAGGGCTGCGCCGAATGCCACGCGCTGTCGCTTTTTGGCGGAATGGAAAATGGTCGGCATACAGCAAGCCAAGCGTTTCCTTGGACCGTTCAAACAGGTAGGTTTTGTTGCCCTGAAACGGCTGCATCCGCGATATGTCGACATCACCCAGATCGAACGGTTTCTCGCCCGTATCCATCCATTGCGACAGCGCCATCCCAGCGCCACCAGCCGATTGGATCCCAATAGAGTTAAACCCAGCCGCAACCCAAACATTGTCCATCTCGGGTGCTTGCCCAAGGTGATACGCATCGTCAGGGGTAAAGCTCTCGGGTCCGTTAAAGAACGTGTGGATACCTGCCTCGGCCAGCATTGGCAGGCGGTTCACTGCGGCCTCTAGGATTGGTTCAAAGTGATCGAAATCTTCGGGCAATTGGTCGAATTCGAAATCATCCGGGATGCCATTCATGGCCCAAGGTTTGGCGTTTGGTTCGAACGCACCCAGCAGGATTTTACCTGCGTCCTCTTTATAATAGGCGCATTCGTCCGGCACACGAAGAACCGGCAATTGCGCGAGATCGGGAATGTTTTCAGTGACGATATAGAAATGCTCGCAGGCATGAAGCGGAACATTCGTTCCCATCATTTTGCCAACCTCATGGCCCCACATGCCAGCGCAATTGACGACCATATCACAGGTGATCGTGCCGTTATCGTCAGCAGTTTGCCAATCGACAGAGGTAACCCGACGCCCGGTGCGGTTGATGTTCGTGACCTTGGTACGTTCCGCAATGACTGCGCCATTCATACGTGCGCCCTTGGCCAATGCGAGCGCAATGTTCGCGGGATCACCTTGTCCGTCACGTGGTAGGTAGACGCCAGCCTTTACGCCGTCGATGTTTAGATGATCATAGCGGGCTTTAACTTCAGCCGGAGAAATTTCCTCGACATCGACGCCAAAGGCGCGTGCCATGGCTGCTTGGCGAAAAATCTCTTCTTTGCGTTCATCCGTGAGGGCAACAGTGATTGAACCGTTACGTTTGAAACCAGTTGCGACACCTGTTTCTGTCTCTAGGTTCCCGTATAATTCCTGGGAGTAGCGCGCGAGCTTGGTCATGTTCGCCGTTGCACGTAGCTGCGCGATCAGCCCGGCGGCATGCCAAGTGGTTCCAGAGGTCAGTTGTTTGCGTTCGAGTAAAACAACGTCTTTCCATCCCAGTTTGCTAAGGTGATAGGCAACGGAACAGCCTATAACCCCGCCACCGATAATGACCACGCGCGCAGATGTAGGAAGCTTTGCCATGATGACGTGCCGATTCGTGTTCGTGAAATTTTAGCCGATGTTTTCACGACTTGGGCGTTTCGTCACCATTTTTTATTATGCTTTAAGAATAACAGGATACGTTAAACGCGGTGCTTGAGTTGTAAGTGTTACACGATTTCGTGGCCCGCGTCGCGCAGTGCAGCGGCAAGTTCAGCTATGTGTGCAGGGCCCACTTCGCAACAGCCGCCAACAATTGTTGCCCCTTGTTCAACCCAGCCCATAGCGTGACTGGCATATTCTTTGGGACCTAAATCGCGTCTTGCTGAAAGGCTGCTGACTGTGGGTTTGTCCTTGAGGAAATCGCTCGTGATTTGCTGGAAACCGTTCGCATAACCACCAAAAGGCAAATCATTGTCAGCGAGAATACCGATTGCGGTGCTAATGGCCTCTGGCGCGGCGCAATTTGCCAATAGCGCTGCGGCTCCTTTCGTGTGGGGGATCACATCCGCAAGACGTTCCCCAGAGCGAAGTCGTGTACCGTCATTATCGTCGACAGTCATGGCTAGCCAAACCGGTTTTCCCGCAGTCATAGCCCCTGCAAGAACAGAGCGGGCGTGATCAATCGAGGCAATTGTTTCGCAAATGATAAGATCGACGCGCGGACCTAATAGTTGCGCGACTTCTGCGTAAAGCGGGACGGCGTCAGCAGGTTCAGGATGAATGTCTGGGCGATATGATGCCCTTAGCGGACCTATGGCGCCGGCGATGCGCCCGTGGCCTGCGCAAGCGGCTTCAGCTTCGGTAAGTGCGGTGCTGTAAAGGGCTGCAAAGCGGTCTTTGTAAGCTGTGTCAACGAAACGGTCGCGGTGCAGCGCATAGGTATTTGTCATCGCGACAGTCGCGCCGGCGTCACGGTAGGACCGGTGTACCGCTGATACCATGCAAGGGTGATCAATCATGACCTGCGTTGCCCAAAGCGGGGTTGCCGTATCGCCGGAACGACGGATGAGCTCTTGGCCCATCCCGCCATCAAGTAGCGTAATATCTGTCATTTTACGGTTTACCTAATAGATGGGAGGAGAAATAACCCAGATGATCTCGCAAGGCTTACTTCCTGTATTCGCCCAGCGAAAAGATTCACCACGCAATCGAAAGCTGTCGCCTGTTTTGAGGTGGAAATGCTTATTGTTAATCCAAATTTCAAATGTGCCAGTAACGATATAGCCAATTTCTTGTGTTTCGCGCACAAGGGGGGCTGTGATTTCAGACCCCGGTTCGAATTTCGAATGGATGACTTCAAAGCTGTCAGTCAGGTCTGGAGACAGGAGCCCTTCGGTCAGGCCGGGAGTGCGGCTTCCTATCGGGCGGCGCGCGTTTGCACGTACGATAAGGCCGTCTTCGTCAGGCGCCACACTGGTTTGTAGAAGGCTTGAAACAGCGACATCTAAAACCGCTGCCATCTCGGCAAGGTCCGAAATAGCGGGGACTGAAATGTCGCGCTCCACTTGGCTGAGCCAGCCAACAGATCGGTTTAGGCTTTCTGCAAGATCGACCAGTGTCATCCCGCGTGTCTTACGCAACGCGCGAATGTCAGCGCCCAAAGTTTGACCCGGTTTTTCTAAATGTGCCATGGCGTCCTAATGCGTAAAAAGAAGTTAGAATTAGCGCATAGGTTGCTAAGCGCAATACTATATTGGCTAAAATTAACACCTAATCAACCATAGGTTTTAAATCGCAAAGACTTGGGCCAGTATTTCTGTCAGCATATTTGCGTCGTTTTGATCAAATGCATCGGTTTGGTTGCTGTCGATATCGAACACAGCGATTACTGTGCCATCGCGATCAAAAACAGGTAAAACCAGTTCAGAACGCGTACTGCTTGCACAGGCAATGTGTCCTTCAAACGCCTCGACGTCGGGGACAAGCTGTACTTCGCCTGTGCGCGCAGCGGCACCACAAACGCCGCGCGAAAATGGGATTGTCAAACAGCCGTGCCCGCCTTGGTAAGGGCCGATTTTTAACAGTTCCGGTGCCGTAACCCGGTAAAATCCAGTCCAGTCAAACCGATCATCGCTGTGATGTATTTCGCAGGCCACAGTCGCCATCAGCGCCACGGTGTCTGTTTCGCCCTCGGTTAGCGAAGCAATTGTTTTTGCAAGTGTGGCATAGTCTGCGCGCATCTTATGTGATCCTGTTTATCTTAACTTACAAAGGTCTAACGACGTGCAAGAAAACCAACAAGCCCCGTTGCACTTGTTCAACAATTCCGTACCGTAGTTTAGCAATAATCCAGAGGGCACCATGCGCGACTTTCACACACCGGGCCGATCGGCTGTTTATGCAACCAACGGAATGGCTGCCACATCACACCCTTTGGCAGCAAAGGTCGCCGTTCAGATGCTAGAGGCAGGTGGCAACGCAGTGGATGCGGCGATTGCTGGCGCTGTATTACTCGGTATCTGTGAACCGCAGATGACCGGTATTGGTGGTGATTGCTTTGTGTTGTTAACACCGCCGGGTGAAGACCGTGTTGTTGCGTTGAACGGCTCTGGCCGTGCGCCCGGTGCGATTGATGCAGACGCTTTGCGTGCCAAAGGGCCAGTTGTTGCGCCCTACAGCGTTGATGCTGTGACAATTCCTGGTGCGATTGATGCTTTTTGTCGATTATCAAAAGACTGGGGTAAACTGGGCCTTAAGGCCGCGCTGGCCCCTGCCATTCACTACGCCGAAGCTGGCGTGCCTGTTGCGCCACGCGTGGCATTTGACTGGGCGTTGGGTGAAAAAAATCTATCGGGACATGCACGCGATCTGTTTTTGTTGGATGGTAAGGTGCCGACCACGGGTCAGATGTTCCGTGCGCCGGGGCAGGCCAAAGTACTGCGCGAAATCGCGATGGAAGGCCGCGCTGGATTTTACGAGGGCGAAGTCGCGGAGGACATGGTCGCCAGCCTGAATGCATTGGGTGGCACACATACCTTGGATGATTTTGCCGCGACGTCCTGTGAATACACCGACCCGATCTCGGGCGGTTATGCCGGGCTAGAGCTATGCGAACATCCCCCGAACGGGCAGGGCGCAACGGCAATCCTGCTGCTGAATATCCTAAAGCATTTTGACATTGCCGGAATGGACCCGTGGGGCGCCGAACGTGCGCATATCGAGGCCGAAGCGACCAAGCTTGCCTATGACGCTCGCAACCGTTTCATCGCTGACCCAGAATACACGACGCGGGTCGATCATATGATGGCACCGGAAACAGCCGCCAAATTGGCTGCCTTGATTGACCCCGTCAAAGCGATGCCTGCCGCGGCCCCGCTGACGGAATCTGTGCACAAAGACACGATCTATATTACCGTCGTCGATAAGGACCGCATGTGTGTGTCACTGATCTATTCGGTGTTCCATTCTTTCGGGTCTGGAATTGCATCGGATAAATACGGCGTACTGTTTCAGAACCGCGGGGCGGGGTTCACTCTTGAACAAGGTCACCCAAACGAGGCTGGCGGCGGTAAGCGCCCGATGCATACGATTATTCCGGGGCTGCTGAAAAAAGCTGGAAAGCCATTTATGCCGTTTGGCGTCATGGGCGGTGCGTATCAATCAACCGGACACGCAAGGTTCGTCAGCAACGTCACAGACTTTGGGTTGTCCCCCCAAGAAGCGATGGACGCGCCACGCTGCTTTGCTGATGGGGATGTTCTGAACGTGGAAAATGGATATTCAGACGCGGTGAAGGCTTCGCTTTGCGACATGGGGCACAACGTGCAAACACCAGACACTGCAATCGGTGGATCACAGGCAATCATGCTGCATGACGATGGTGTTCTTGAAGGCGGAAGCGACCCGCGCAAAGACGGCTGCGCGTTGGGATATTAATATCGAAGCCGTCATGTTGCAGGTGAAATTCAACATAGATATTTGTATTTTGCACAATTGACGGTTGAGACTTACATGGGGATAAGGTTGCCAGACTAGGCGGCGGTTTGTTGTGTGGTTCCGTAGGTATATGTTCAAGTCAGGGTCGTTTTGCTAATATTGCGTTCAATTCCTTTTTCGTTTGCAATCCTTTGGCGCATGGCTTTGGTGATGCCATTCGTGATTTTAGCATTAGCCGTTTTTTCAGCAATGTTTGTGATCTGGTTTTTGACTTCGCTACTGTTCTTTCCGTCAGTTGCATTCTTGATCATAACCACAGTGCTTTTGTTTCCAATGGCCGCATTTCTTGTGATGCTTGCTGTAATGTCCGCCATGATGTCAGTCGTGCCGACGATGGTCGGTGCGCGGTTGGGGCTTCAGGCGCGTGGCATCATCGTGAAAGACGGATATGGCAAAATGGTGTTGCCAGCTCTCGGATACGGCCTGTTTGAAAGCCTTCTGGGCATCATTCTGATGTCTACTGGTTTCGGATTGTTTCTGCTGATCTCCCCCCTGTCGCTTTCCGATCTTAGTCAGCTTGCGGAGGAAGAGTCTCAAATCGCGATGATAGAAGCATTTTCCGGGAGTGGTGAATACGCGTGGCCGATCATCTTGGCTATCAGCATGATTATGATTGCGGTTCGCGCATTGTTATTGGTGCCGATTACTGGCGCGTCGATTGGCAAGGATGCCAACGGTATCATGCACACACCGTTTATGGGGGCTGGCACGCGGTTTCTGTCGGTTCTATGTGTTGTTATCCTTGCTGGGGTGGCCAGCTTTTGTATTGCGCCATTCTTGGCTTTGGTGGGCGAGATTATTGGCTTTGGCGATGCGCAAATTGACGCGCTAAAGTCCGCCAATAAGGATATTGATACCGCCATGCCTTCAATCTCGACATGGCAGCTTTGGGTGCTCCTAGCGCTTGCAATCCTATCGTGGATTTGGATTTTCTGTCTGCAATGCGCTGTTGCTGTATTGGCCTATCTCGACAAGAAAAGGGAATACGAAGAAATTCGGAATGCCGAAGTCGAAGTGAAGCGTATGGCAGCTGAAGAGGTGCGCGGCCTATGGAAAGAACGTATGCCACCGGGGCGCCGGTAACGTCAGCCCGCCCGTAACGACCTTAAAAATAAACCAATACCGCCGACTAGCAGCACAAGGATGACAATCAGGTCAAAGGCGCTCATGCGTTCGAGTTGGAGCGTCATGTTGGCGATTACGCCAAAGACAAGCGCGACCATTGAGCCGCCTGCGAGCAGCCAGCCGATCCAGTTTTTCGAATTGTAGAACACCATGCCGATCCCAAACATGAAGGGGATAAGCACCATACCTGATGTTATCGGTACGCCGCCGATACCAAATACCCGTGATCCAAATCCAAAGTTGGGCCGGACGACAATACCATCAAGCAAAAGATACCCGCCGCCGATTATCATGATCACACCGATCAGAAAACTGCCTGTTCCGCCGTCTGTGCCGCCTGCGCCACGTGTTGACATGTGTCTCTCACTTTCGCTGTGTTCGTTTAGCACGGTTTTATTGAAGCACCCCATGCTTGGCTAGGCTTCTGTCGCGCTAAACCTGTTCCCACCGTGTGGCGGTGTTTTCTTGCCATTTCTTTTCGTGAAGGAGGGGGGTGTCATTGTCAAAAGCAGCTTTGCCTAAGCATAAGTACCCAGTCAGCTGCCAATGATCTGGGACCCCTAAGGTTTGGGCAACAGATACAGGGTCAAGGATCGACACCCAGCCAAGCCCCAAGTTTTCGGCACGCGCCGCCAACCACAGCGTATAGATCGCTGTGACGCTCGAATAGCACAGCATTTCAGGCATCGTTTGACGCCCAAGACCGCGTCCTTCGGCAGGTTGGTTTTCTGTGAAGACGGCGAGGTGAACGGGGGCTTCGCGCAATCCAGCGAGCTTCAGACGTGCATAGGTTTCACGTGTTTCATCGTCGTATATTTCACCGGCAGCTTCATTGGCGGCTTCGAAGTTTTCGATAATTTTGCGACGTAGCGCGGCTGTGGTCACGTGTAAAACACGCCAAGGCCGCGCATTTCCCACGGATGGGGCCATATCCATGGCTGAACGCAATCGCGCAAGCGTATCGTCAGGTATCGCATCTGGTAAAAAATGCCGAACATCACGCCGCCAACGTAGCACGTCATGAAGCGCGTCTCTGTGGGCTTGGGTCAGTTCCATCTAGCTTTGTTTCCAATTGCTGGCCTGTGATGGCAAGAATGCTTCAATCGCGGCGGTGGCCACAACTGCGGTGTCGCCAGTTTCTGGATTTGGCACGTTCATCCCCCCTTTGACTGCGGTAACCGTGGCGCGTCCACGCGGCAGCTTTTGGGCAAGCGCCGTTGGGTCGATTTTATCTGGGTCTTGCACGCCCACCGTCACCTGTACCCGCATTGCGCTGTGGTCTAACCCGATGCTTTGAAAAATTGGCAGCGTCGAATGTCGGATCGCATCTTCGATCGCGCGGGCGGCGGCCTTTTGGTAATCCATCCCGTGCAGATCGTTGCCCATGCCCATTTCAATAATGACGCGCTGATCGTTCATGCTGGCACCATATCGAAACTAACGTTGATCGCGACGTTTGCGATGACCGTTGGGTTGCCGTCAGGACGTGGAATATCCAAGCCCCCGTGGGTGACGAAAATTGTGGGTTGCCCGTAAGGAAAGATATCCAGCAATGCGTCAACGTCTACCTGTTCCGGCTGTTGCACTGCGATCTGTACGTCGATCAGCATTGCTTCTTTTGGGAAGCCAAACAGCTCTGCCATATTGATAGAGTTATGCCAAAGCGCGTCCTGTAACCCGCGACGCGCGGCTTGCGTATAGTCTTGGCGGCGCAGGCTGGTGCCCATGCCAAATTCAGTAAGGACGCGGTGTTTAGACATGCGACAGACCCTTGTTGAAGCGGTTGGAGCAACCTACCCCAACTAAACATTCAGCGCGAGAACTGTTGCGTGTCTTTATGCCACTTCAATTTGGTATTTCGGCCAAGCCGTTCACAGCTGTCAATCAGGCCAAGTCGGTTCGACCATTTGGCCATCGACCGGACCGGAATGGCGTGAATGTCACCGAAGCCGTCAACAAGAACACATTCTTCTGGGCCCGGGCCGCTCCCGTTGTCGCGGTGGCCAAAAACGAAATTGTTTGGATTCATGTCGCTTGCGCGAATGTCATTCGAAAATAGTCGCGATATCGTGTCGTTCAGCAGATCAATATGATGATCCGTCAATGTGCCTGCCTTCGCCTTTGCCCCAAGCGTTTCGCCCAATGTGCCGTCTGGCATCATTACGCTTTCGGTCAGGCAGCCCAGACCGACATTTGTGCTCACGAACCCAAACATATGCGACATTGGCGCACGAAAGGTTGGTTCAGGATGGTTTAACATCACCCGCAGGTATTCAGTGTATTCTTTGCGGATTTGGCGCAGTCGCGTGCTTGGAAACCAACGATCCATGACACCGTTAAAGTTATAGCGTCGCGGCATTTTTATGCTGGGCTTTAGAACCTTGATCAGTTTGGTGTGGTCTGTTGGGTGCAGATACACAGCACGCTGCACCCCGCTAGCGACGAGACCGGATGGAAGAAGGTTCAGTACATTTGTCATAATTCAGTTACATAGAAACTGAACCGTATAGTGCAAGGCACGATAGCGTGTGATCTGCGAAATTTGGCGCTTTTACGTGGCGAAAAGCGAACTTAGCCTAAAATTCAACTCCGATTTGCGCTTTGATCCCCGAACGGAAGGGATGTTTGACCAGCTCCATTTCGGTGACAAGATCTGCAATTTCGATCAGATCTTCGTGCGCGTTACGTCCGGTCAAAACGACATGTGTCATCGGTGGCTTGTGATCGCGCAAGAAGGATACAACCTCTGCGATGCTCACATAGTCATAGCGAATTGCGATGTTGATTTCGTCAAGCAGGACCATGTGATTGGTTTCATCGAGGATCAGCTCTTTGGCTTTGGTCCACGCGGCTTGCGCCATTTCTGTATCGCGGGATTTATCTTGGGTTTCCCAAGTGAACCCTTCGCCCATGGTGTGGAATGCGCAGGTATCAGTAAACTTCGCAAGGATAAGATCACGTTCGCCGGTGGACATGCCACCCTTGATAAACTGCACAACAGCGCATTTCATATCATGGGCTATACAGCGAAAGATCATCCCAAATGCGGCCGAAGACTTACCCTTTCCTTTGCCCGTATGGACAATGACCAGCCCCTTTTGGTCGGTCTTCGTCGCCATGATCTTATCACGGGCAGCCTTCTTTTTGGCCATCTTCATTGCATGGCGGTCAGTATCTTCGGTCATGGCAGGCTCCTTTTTGAAAGATGGTATCTGGCTTGGGCTATGTGATCAATTCGGCAATACGTGTGCGCGCAGAGTTGGATTTTGGTTGCCATAAATCGCGGTCTATAGCTTCTTGCAATCGTTGGGCGATCTCGCGCAGGGCTGGGGCATTCGCGTCCGCGATGAATTCACGTGTGTCATCGTCTTTGATGAACGCCTCCTCGACCAGATCAAAATGATGGTTCTGTACCGCGCCTGTGGTTGCCGCAAAGGCGAATAGGTAGTCGACTGTCGCCGCGATTTCGAACGCGCCTTTGTATCCGTGGCGTTTGACCCCATCGATCCATTTTGGGTTTACCACCCGGCTACGTACGACCCGCCCAATTTCGTCATCAAGTGTACGAATGACTGGTCGTTCAGGGCGTGAATGGTCGTTATGATAGATGGGCCTGTCTTGGCCTTGTAATGTGCTTACGGCTGCAGCTGCACCACCCTCGAATTGGTAATAGTCGTCACTGTCCAAAATATCGTGTTCGCGGTTGTCTTGGTTTTGAACGATGGCGTCGGTTTGCGATAGGCGCGTTTCAAAGGCATCGCGGTCTTTGCGGCCTTCGGCTCCAGCACCATAGGCGTAGCTGCCCCATTCAAGATAAGCATCGGCGAAATCGGATTTATCCGCCCAAATCCGTTCGTCGATCAGCGCTTGCAGGCCTGCGCCGTAAGCACCGGGTTTAGACCCAAAGACACGTGTTTGATTTTCACCTACTTTGGCACGACCCGCTGCGGGATTTACATCGGCAGGTTCGTCGAGTTCTTGTACAGCACGCGCAGCGCTATCGACCAGTGCAATGAGTTGGGGAAATGCATCGCGGAAGAATCCCGAAATACGCAAGGTAGCGTCAACGCGGGGTCGCCCAAGGATTGATTGAGGGAGAATTTCAAACCCGGTGACACGACGGTTTGCACTATCCCATTTTGGCTTTACCCCCATGAGCGCAAGAGCCTGCGCGATGTCATCACCACCTGTACGCATGTTCGCGGTGCCCCATGCGGTGATCAGCATGCTGCGTGGCCAGTCGCCATGGTCTTGAAGGTGTTTTTCGATCAATAGGCTGGCAGATTTCCAGCCAAGCGCCCAAGCTGTCGGTGTGGGTACGGCCCGGCTATCGACGCTGTAGAAATTACGACCAGTTGGAAGCACATCTAATCGCCCACGGGTTGGCGCGCCGGACGGGCCCGGGTTGACGAAGTGCCCAGATAGGGCGCTGAGGAGACCCGTCCCTTCGTCGGGTCCACAGGCCTGAATTGTCGGCAAAATAACCTCTAAGATTTCGTCCAGAACGGCTTGTGACGCTCGCGGGGTGAGCCCCGCATCGCCCCACCCTCCGTCCCGCAGACCACGTTGGCACAGTGCTTCCAGACGTTCGACCGTATCGCCATTGGTACGCCATGTGGTATTATCTTCTAGTGCGGCGGGTTTTTCAGGTGGGGGCGCTGCCATGTCGCAGTCAAGCGGATCGATACTTAGCTTCAGATCCTCTGCCAGCGCACGCAGAAGCGACGCATTTCTACCCTTGCCGTCACCACGTGGGACGCGTGCCAAGGCAATGGCCAAGTCCCGTTCTTGTTGCCCTTGGGGTGATTGCCCAAAGATATGCAACCCATCCCGAATTTGCGCCTCTTTTAACTCACATAGGTAGGCATCCAACTTGCCCAGATCGCTGTCGTTGTCGCCGGTGAAGCCTGCGTCTTTGGACAGGCCTGTTACGTCGGATAGCGAGAGGATTTCTTTGCGCAGGTGATCAATCCGACGCGGATCGACGCCTGCGGCTTCGTAGTATTCGTCAACCAGCGCCTCTAGGTCGCGCATAGGTCCGTAGCTTTCGGCGCGGGTCAGAGGTGGGGTTAGGTGGTCAATGATCACCGCTGATGTGCGTCGTTTTGCTTGTGTACCTTCGCCCGGATCGTTGACGATGAACGGATAGATGTGTGGCGTTGGGCCAAAGACGGCCTCGGGCCAACAGGTTTCAGATAGGGCGACGGCCTTTCCGGGGAGCCATTCGAGGTTCCCATGTTTGCCCATGTGAACGATCGCGTCAGCGCCCCAGTGGTGCCGGAGCCAAAAATAGAAAGCGAGGTAATTATGCGGTGGGACGAGGTCTGGCGAATGGTATGTATCGGTTGGATCGATGTTGTATCCGCGTGCTGGTTGAAGTCCGACCACGGCGTTGCCATAGGTGTGGATTGAAAGGGCGAAGCCCTTGTTTGCCTCCGGCGGGAGTATTTCAGACAAAGCGAGGAATGGGTCGTCTTCGGGTTGCCCCCAGCGTGAGGTAATCTGTTCTTTGGCTTCCCACGGGAGCGCGTCAAAATACCGTTGGTAGATATCGAGCGGTAGAAATTCGCCGCCTTCTTTGTCTGCGCGGTCGGTTAGCCAGTTGGTCGGGCCGTCCATAACAGTTTGCATTAACGTGGCGCTATCCACGGGGGGCGTTACTGTGTGGCCTGTCGATTTGAGCAGGTTCAGCACATGTACGGTCGCGGCTGGCGTATCAAGCCCGACGCCGTTAGCAAGCCGCCCGTCTTTGTTTGGATAGTTGGCTAGGATCAGCGCGACCTTTTTGTCGCTGGCTTCTGTGCGTCTCAGGTGCGCCCAGTTGCGGGCAAGCTGGCTGGTAAAGTCGATCCGGTCGCCTAACGCCTGATAGGTTGCGATGGGGCATTCGGTGGCGTCGTCAAAGAATGCTTCTCCTTTGAAGCTGACCGCGCGGGATAGGATGCGCCCGTCGACCTCTGGCAGGGCGACGTTCATCGCGATGTCGCGGGCGGTTAGCCCGTGCAGGCCATCGCGCCATGTGGCCTCGGACGCGCCAGATAGGATGACCTGAAAGATTGGTGCGTTGTTGGCAAGCAGTGGGTTTGTTGGGCTGTCGTCGCCGTCATGCGGGCTGCCGACTGCGAAGGCGGTACAGTTTAGGATTACTTCGGGTGGGGCTGCGGTGAACAAAGTGTCAAGTGTTGCGCGGCTGACCGGGTCTTTGAGTGAAGCGACAAAGACGGGCAGCGGGTTAAGACCCGCGCGCGATAGACTGCGCACCAGACGGTTGATTGGGTTTAACCCGCCGCCTTGGACTAGTGCGCGGTAGAAGATGATTGGGACGATGGGTGCGTCATCTGTCCAAGTTGCCTTTGCGGCATCAAGATCGGCGATACCTGAACCGGGCCAGTATACACCCGCGCGTAGCAAGGGGCTGGCAGCAGCTGGTTTTTCGCTGCCGTCGAGCATGGCGCGCGCGTAACCTAACAGATTGGTACTATTTTGCGGCCCTCCTTCGACAAAATAGGACCACAGCGCGTCGTAGTCTTCGCCCGAAACGGTAGACAGTTCACGCAGTTCTTGGTCCGGCTTGTCGTCGCCGGGCAGGGCGACAAATGGGACGCCAGCCTCAAACAAACGTGCGGCGTATTGCGTCAGCCCGTATTTCCAATACCCGGCACCACCCAAGATACGTGCAATCACCAGCCGTGATTTCGTGGCGCAGTCATCAAGATGCAGATCGACCGACATCGGGTGCTGGAGGTGCATCATATTGGCAAGGCGCAGCCCCGGTGGGTTGTCCATGTGCGCCCGCGCGTCGGACAGCGCAGCCAATTCCGTATCGGCAGCGGAAATAATTACCACGTCGGCAGGGGTTTGGCCCAAATCGACAGGCTCTGATCCGTCAGAGATCGCGCCGGGTGTCGCTGCAAGCAGGTGCATTAGGTATATTCCCGTGGTAGAGGGTGCCCAAACAAGAGGTTCACATCATGGATTACAAAGCTGCAGGAGCGCCAAAATTGGGTAAAAACGCACCAAAACACGCCGAGCACAACGCGCACGGTTCTAAAAAGAAACCGTTTGGACAACGCCCAAGCAAGGAAGAGTTGTTGGCCCGTATGAAGGCCGCGGCTGAAGCAAAGAAGGCCGAATAGCCTCATAACGGCTTTTCCATAAACACTGAGCTTTTGGCGGTTATGTAATCGCCAAAAGCACCGCATGGGACAAACCCGTGTCGCGCATAAAGCCGATGTGCCGCATGTAGCAAATTGCCGGTTTCAAGCCTAATGAGGGGTAGTTTCATTTCGATTGCTTGATCGATGATCTGCCGCAATAGGGCATCTGCGATACCTTTGCCGCGTGCGTCCTCGGACACGAACATCGACTTTACCTCACCGTAATCAGCGTAGACCTTTAGCGCGCCGGTTCCCAGAATTTGTTCGCCGATACGCGCTGTAAAAAAGTGAATGTCGTCGGCGACCAGATCGTCAATTTCAAGATAAAAGTTATCTTCGGGCGGAAAGAGTGACGCCATCAGGGCGTGACTTTGTTTGAGCAAAGCCGTCGCCTGAGGATGGTGTGGATCTGTCCGCTCGACGATAATCATGCCTGTAGGGCGGTTGTGATGGCTGCTTGATCAAGACCTGCTTCGCCGATGACGACAAGCCGCGTTTCGCGTGGTGCGTCGCCAAAGGGTTGGTCAAAGTAGGTATCAACGCGAGGGCCGACGGCCTGCAAGGTCTGGCGCATAGGTTTGCCTGTGACTGCAACAAATCCTTTTAGGCGTAGGATGTTGTTGGCGCGGATGACATCGGCGACTTGGGCTGTGAATGCCACAGGGTCTGCGATTTCGCCACGGGTGACGATGAAGGATTCGAATTCATCGTGGCCATGTGCGTGTTCATGGTCGTGGTGATGATCGTCTTCGTCATCATGGTGATGATGGTGGTGGATTTCGTGACGAGAAGACAGATCAGATTCAGCGCCGACACCTTGGCCAAGCAGAACATCGACGGGTAGGGCACCCATGGATGCTTTGATGACCTGAACACCGTCACGGCTTTCGGATTTTAGCTTTGTTGTTAGTGCGTCTGCTTCTTCGGCTGACAGTAGGTCCGCTTTGTTCACAACGATCATATCGGCGCAGGCGACTTGGTCTTCGAACAATTCAGACAGTGGCGTTTCGTGATCAAGGTTTTCATCTTGGGCACGCAGCGCATCGACTGCAGCGACGTTATGGGCGAACTGGCCGTCGTGAACGGCGCGGCCGTCAACAACGGTCACAACGCCGTCGACTGTCACTTTGGTTGAAATGCCCGGCCAGTTGAACGCCCGGATAAGAGGTTGCGGCAGCGCAAGGCCAGACGTTTCGATCACGATGTGATCGGGTTTGTCTTCGCGCGCGAGCAGGGCTTCCATCGTGGGGATGAAATCATCGGCGACGGTGCAGCAGATACAGCCATTGGACAGTTCAACGATATCGTCTTCGGTACAGGTTTCGATCCCGCAGCCTTTTAAGATGTCGCCGTCAACGCCAAGATCACCAAATTCATTGATGATCAGCGCGATGCGCTTGCCTTGGGCGTTTTGGAGCATGTGGCGGATGAGAGTGGTTTTCCCGGCACCAAGAAAGCCGGTGACAACGGTCGCGGGGATTTTTGCGGGCATGGGTATGTTCCTGCTGCAGATGTTTCCAAACGGAATGACGGCCCCAAGGGACCGTCATACAACATGTTTTGTTTGGCGCGCTTAAGCGGCGTAGAGGCGTGGTGTGACCAGACCGCTGTTTTCGAGGCTGCGTAGGCCTTTTGCGCCAGCTAGAACAGCTAGATCAACAAGTGGCTCGAGCAGGACAACTGTCATATATGCTGCACCGAATGTACCAACAGACGCGAGGTTTTCTGCGCCGAAGCCTTGGCCGTAGAATGCCCAGAACGCGACCCAAGCAACGATACCGCCTTGGTAGGTAGCAGACATCGCCAGTGCTTGTTTGTAGCTAAGGTCAACATAAGCTGTGCCTTTGGCGATCACGTTTTTAGTCAGTGCGTGCAGGCCAAGCAAGGGAACCAGCAGCGTAGTCAAGTTCATGCCGTATTGTGGCAGGTCAAACGGTGCAAAGAACATGCCTTGTATCAGCAGGCCAGCGGCAAGGCCGATTGCAGCAGGCGCAGTGCCCAGCATCAGTAGCAGAGTCGAACCCATGATCAGGTGGACCTCAGACACGCCCACAGCCATATGTGGCAGCAATTCAAAGAAGATGAAGACTGCAACAGTCGCGATGGCTGCGCGCGCGATCAATGAAACAGCACCGCGATCACGCAGGCTTTCCCAGATCAGTTTCGCGGAATAAGCAGTTGCGCCAGCAGCAGTGGCGTAAGAAAGCGCGATTTTTGCGCCTGTGACGATTCCGGGTTCGATATGCATTTTTCTATCCTTGTTTCACCGTCATCCCCGACGGCCGTTACGACATTTTGCATGGCTGGTCTCCTGGCTTGCGGGTCGCGGTACCTTGTTTACCTTCCCAGGTTTCCCCAGTGGCGTCGTTAACAAGGCACTCACCGCATACAGTCGCGGGGGCGGCTGTGGCATCGGGCCTCCTGTTAGGATCGGCCTTTCCACATTCCCATTTCATCCCCAGATGCTTGGCATCAGCGGGGAACCGTGCGCTGCTGTTGTGCGCTGCCGGGCATGGCCACGTCAAGGAAGAATGCGACATTTGCAGGCCTAAGCGCGGCGTCAGTTGGTTAAGTTGGTACGGATGCCGCAATATCTTGTGGATAACTGGGCAGAACACAGCACATGCTGCGTCTGCGACGTTGACAGGTTGCCGCATCGGGGGACATGGTTTTGGTTACGAAGGAATCATGAGGTCCGAAAACCTTGCGTTTTAGCAAACTGCGTCTGAATGGCTTTAAAAGCTTTGTTGACCCTACAGATCTGATCATCGCTGATGGTTTGACAGGTGTGGTGGGGCCAAACGGCTGTGGTAAATCCAATTTGCTAGAAGCCCTGCGCTGGGTCATGGGCGAGAATCGCGCGAAATCCATGCGCGGTAGCGGCATGGAGGACGTGATCTTTGCTGGGGCGTCGACGCGTCCGGCGCGTAACTTTGCCGAAGTGTCATTGATTATCGACAATGGTGAACGACTGGCGCCCGCGTCATTTAACGACAACGACCAGCTCGAGGTGATCCGCCGTATTACGCGTGACGCGGGGTCTGCCTATAAGGTTGGTGCAAAAGACGTCCGCGCGCGTGACGTGCAAATGCTGTTTGCTGATGCCTCGACGGGGGCGCATTCGCCTGCGTTGGTCCGGCAGGGCATGATTTCTGAGCTGATTAACGCGAAGCCAAAGGCCCGCCGCCGTATTCTAGAAGAAGCCGCCGGTATTTCTGGTCTTTATCAGCGCCGTCACGAGGCGGAACTGAAGCTTAGGGGCGCTGAAACCAACCTTACCCGCGTCGATGATGTGATTGAGCAGCTAGTCGCGCAATTGGGGCAGTTGGCCCGGCAAGCACGGCAAGCAGCCCGGTATCGCGAGATAGGTGACAACCTGCGCCGTGCTGAAGGCATGTTGTTATTTCGTCGTTGGAAAGAAGCCGATGAGGCGATGTTAGCCGCGTCAGAGCAATTGCGTGAACGGACAACTGCTGCGGCCCAAGCCGAGAAAACAGCGCGCGAGGCTGCTAAGTCACGTGCGGAATATGAAGATGCTCTGCCGCCACTGCGCGAGGAAGAGGCGATTGCTTCGGCTGTGTTGCAGCGTTTGCAGGTCCAGCGGGATACGTTGAAAGACCAAGAAGATCGCGCACTTGAAATGATCGAGACCTTGCGGTCACGCATCGATCAACTTGGCCGCGATATGGAGCGCGAAGGTGGTCTAAACAAAGACGCTGGCGAGACAATTGAGCGGCTTGAGTGGGAAGCACGTGAGATTGCCAAAGCCGGTGAGGGGCATGACGATCGACTAGAAGAGGCCCAAGACGCGGCCCGCGAAGCTGCGAGTGTGCTGGAAGAACGGGAGGCCGATCTTGCGCAGCTGACCGAAGATGTTGCCCGGCTTGCGGCTCGTCACCAATCGGCGCAGCGTTTGGTCGCGGACAACCGGACCACTATGGAAAAGAACGAGGCTGAAGCGGAGCGGGCCAAGTCAGCTATGCAAGAGGCCGCGACCGCGCTGGCGAAGGCCGAAGAAGATTTCGCTGCTGCAGGAGAGGCTGAAGCGGCTGCGGTTGCTGCAGCAGAGGCTGCAGATATTGCACTTTCAGAGGCCGAAGAGGCGCGTGCGGAAACCCAGACCCGCGAAAGCGACGCACGGGCGTTGCGATCAGAAGCCGAAGGCGAGGCAAACGCCTTACGTGCAGAGGTGGCCGCGCTGGCCAAACTCGTCGAGCGTGACACAGCCGAAGGTGGGCAGGTTCTTGACCTTCTACGCGTGCAAGGTGGCTATGAAAAAGCGCTGGGTGCTGCGCTGGCTGATGATCTGCGTGCGCCAGAGGTCGGTGCAGATGCGAAGTCCGGCTGGGCGTTGTTACCGGGATATAATACGCCACAAACGCTGCCCGAGGGCGTGAAGGCACTCACGAACTATGTCGGTGTGCCCGAAGTTTTGGCCCGCCGTATGAGCCAAGTGGGTTTTGTCGACGCCGTCGATGGCCCACGATTGCAAGCGGAATTGAAGCCGGGGCAGCGGCTCGTTTCTGTCGAAGGCGATTTGTGGCGTTGGGATGGGTTCCGTGCCGGTGCAGAGGATGCCCCATCCGCGGCGGCGTTGCGACTGCAACAGTTGAACCGCCTGACTGAGTTAAAGCGTGATTTGGAAGAGGCTTCGGCCACAGCCGTTGGCGCGGCACAAGCGCATGATACGCTGACGATGCTTTTGAAGCAGCAGACCGAGGCAGATCAGGCGGCACGTAACGCACGCCGTGATGCCGATCGGATGGTTGCAGAGGCAAACCGTGCAGCTAGCCGTGCAGAAGCCGACCGCAACCTAAGCCAAGGTAAGCAAGAAAGCCTTGGCCTTGCGCTAAAGCGGCACGAAGAAGAAGCGATGAACGCGCGCAAGGCGCTGGCAGAGGCAGAAACCGCTGCGAATGCGCTGGGCAATCTGGATGATGCACGTGCCGCTGTTGAAGACGTGAAAATGACTGTCGAAGCGGCCCGTATCACGATGATGTCGCATCGGTCGGCCCATGACGAAGTGCGCCGCGAAGGCGAAAGCCGCCTAAAACGTTCGCAACAAATCACTAAAGAGGTGAGCGGCTGGAAACACCGCCTTGAGACCGCGAACAAGCGCACCGCTGAATTGGCAGAGCGCAAGGCGATGTCAGAAGCTGAGCTGGAAGAGGCAACCGCCGCACCCGAAGAAATTGCCGCCAAACGGTCAGAGTTGGCGGATGCGATTGATGAGGCCGAAGAACGCCGTAAGGATGCGTCTGATAAATTGGTCGAAGCTGATGCCGCGCTGCGCGAGGCAGGCCACCAAGAACGCGATTCCGAGCGTTTAGCATCAGAAGCGCGCGAGGCGCGCGCGCGCTCCGAAGCGCGTGCGGATGCAGCCCGTGAAACCGTCGCCTATGCCGCCGAGCGCATCATGGAAGCGCAAGAGGTCACGCCGGATAAACTGCTTGAGACGCTTGAAATGGCGGTCGGAGATATGCCTGCATCCGATGTGATCGAGACGCAGGTCAATGCATTGAAACGTCAGCGCGACAGCCTTGGTGCTGTAAACTTGCGCGCCGAGGAAGACGCAAAAGAGGTGCAAGTCGAACACGATGGCTTGGTCTCTGAGAAGGCGGACCTTGAGGACGCGATTGCGGCGCTGCGTTCCGGGATTGCCAGCCTGAACAAAGAAGGTCGTGAGCGCCTGCTGACAGCGTTTGAACAGGTAAACGAGAACTTCGGTCTGCTGTTCACCCACCTGTTTGGAGGTGGTGAAGCCAAGCTGGTGTTGGTCGAATCCGATGACCCGCTTGAGGCTGGTTTGGAGATCATGTGCCAGCCGCCGGGTAAAAAGCTGAGCACTTTGTCATTGCTGTCGGGTGGTGAACAAACCCTGACGGCGCTGGCGCTGATATTTGCGGTGTTCCTTGCGAACCCGGCCCCGATCTGTGTGCTGGACGAGGTCGATGCGCCGCTGGACGACGCCAACGTCACGCGTTTTTGTGACTTGTTGGACGAGATGTGCCGCCGGACTGACACGCGGTTCCTGATCATCACGCACCATGCGGTCACGATGAGCCGGATGGACCGATTGTTTGGTGTCACAATGGGGGAACAGGGTGTGTCGCAGCTTGTTTCTGTAGACCTGAAAAAGGCGGCTGCGATGGTGGCGTGATGCTTGGCGTCGCTATTGCTGTGCAATGCGCCCCGCCCACCATCCCAATGCCTAGGGCAGCCGTTGGCGCAGTACCCTGACCATATTGCCACCCATGACTTTGCCGATTTGTTCATCGCTTAGCCCCACGTCGAGTAGAGCTTGGGTCAATACGGCGAGTTCTGACGTGTCAAAGCTTGTCGCGACCGATCCGTCAAAGTCTGAGCCTAGCGACACATGGTCATCACCTAGCAGTTCAACCGCAGCCTTTATCGTCGTGGCGATCCCGGCTGGGCTGTCGTCGCATGTCACGTCTGCCCAATAGCCGATCGCGATGACACCGCCGGTTGCCGCAATGTCTTGCATCAGGTCATCGGTGAAATTCCGTTTGACGGGGCAGACAGAATGGATGCCGGTGTGGCTGACGACCAGGGGGATGTCAGTCATGGCCAGAACATCGCGGGCGACTTGGGGCGATGAATGGGCAAGGTCGAGGATGAGGTTGCGTGCGGCGACTTCGCTGACCACCTGCCGACCGAAATCTGACAAACCGTGATCGCCGGTACCATGAAGGGAGCCACCGAGTTCATTATCGAAAAAATGCTGTAGGGCGATCATACGGTGGCCCGCTGCTTCGATTTTATCGAGGTTGGCAATGTCGCCTTCTAGCGGATGTGAACCTTCAATCCCGAGTAGCCCGCCGACAACCTGTTGTCCGTTGGCCCGGTCTGCAAGCAGTTGATCAAGATCGGCGCGTGTTTTGATAACACGGAGGCGACCGCCTGAGGCATCGGCATAGGAATGCAGCCGCTTTGCCTGATAAAGTGCGCGTTCTAGCAGGCTGTCCCAAGTGCGTGGGGGCCACAGTTGACCAACGGCAAGCAGGGTGATGTTGTCAAATGCCTCTGCCGAATTTTCGTGATAGTTCTGTCCCGCTGGGCTTTTGGTGACGGCGGTGAACATTTGCAGGGTGACATTGCCTTCGATCAGGCGGGGGAGGTCGACGTGGCCGCGGTTGGCACGGTTGAGCAGGCTACGTTTCCAGAGCAATGTATCGGCGTGCCAGTCACCGATGATCAGACGATTGTGCAGTGCTTGGGCCTGTGGGCTAATGGGATAAGTTTCGTGATCCGCGACAGCATTGCGTCCCTTTTCAACATAGCCGGGGGCGAAGATCAAAAAGGCAGCGATGCCCAAAATGAGCAATACAAATATGACTTTGAGGAACCTGCGCACCGCTGTCCCCTAGAGCTGATTGAGAAGATCAAGCGTTGGCCAAGCGTCCGCAGGCATTCCTAAACGCTGCTGTTCTGCCTGAACTGCGGCACGGGTCATTGCGCCCAAAATCCCGTCGATTCCGCCGACATCATGCCCACGCGCTGTTAGCTTTTGTTGAAGTTGTCGCATTTGCGGGCCGGTAAGAGGGGCGGATGGATTGCCTGCATCATAGACTGGAGCACCGGAAAGGCGGCTCGCGAAATAGGCTGCTGTCGTTACGTAGACAAAGCTTTTGTTCCACTCGAAATAAACGTCAAAGTTTGGATACGCGAGGAATGCTGGCCCGTTGCGCCCCATAGGAAGAAGAACAGAGGCCTGCAAGTTCGACGGCCCAAGCGATCCTTGGCGTGCGGTGATGCCAGCATTTGCCCAATCGCGAACACGGTTTTTGTGATTTAACCCAGTTTGTGACCAATCAAGGTTGTCAGGCACGTTGATTTCTTGCAGCCAAGGTTCATTGGGGCGCCACCCAAGCGAAGAAAGAACGTTGGCACCAGACATTAGCGCATCGGGTGCAGATGTTTTTAGCGTTACGTGGCCATCACCGTCGCCGTCCATGCCGCGTTCAATGATATCAAGCGGAAGCATTTGAACCTGCCCAATTTCCCCAGCCCAAGCGCCTGTCGTATTGTTGGGGTCCATGTCACCCCGCTGAAACAGCTCCATCGCGGCAATAAGTTGTGGGCGGAACAGTTCCGGGCGGCGGCAATCATGCGCAAGGGTTAACAGCGCGTTTCGCGTGTTAAAGTTGCCTTGGACTTGTCCATAGTCGGTTTCAAATGCCCAAAACGCCAATAGCACGCCCCGCGGAATCCCAAATCGAGATTCAATCGTGTCAAAAGTGCTGTCATAGCGTTGTCCATACACTCGGCCATTGTCGATCCGGTTTTGCGAGATGAGCGCACGCGAAAAGCTGATAAAGTCTTTTTGAAAAACACCTTGTGACCGGTCCGCATTGAGAACGCTTTGTTCGATACGTGCGCCTTGGAAAAAACGATCAGCGTTGGCTGCCGAAATACCATCTGCGCGTGCCTCTGCTTTGACCCCTTCGATAAAGCTATTTACGGGGCCTCCGCAGGTTTCTGCGGTTGCTGTGCTGGCGGCAAGGCAAAGGGCAAGGGCGAGGCGCATGGTGGGTCTCCTATTGGTTGTGAGCACGTTATCAGGCGGTCGTTGAGGTGCAAGCATTGTCACTGTTTCGAGCGCAATAGGAAAAAGCTTGCCGCGAGAGCGAGGCTGATCGCGGTCAGTAGCCATGCCCAATCGGCGACAAGGGTCGTCAAGGCGTCAAGATTGGCCGCAAAGTAATACCCGAGCATGACATAGCCGACGACCCAGATTGCTTCGCCTAAAGCATCCCAGATGATAAAGCGCCACGGATTAAGCCGCGCCGCGCCAGCTGCAAAGTTGACCCATGGCCCCAATGGCGCTGCTGCCCATGTGCTAAAGAAAACGCCGGTACTGCCCCAGCGATCGACGACTTGTTGCGCGCGTGCGAATAGCGCGGCCCTATTTGGGCGTGTGGCAAGGAATTTATCCAACCATTTACCGCCCAACCGCCCCAGCTGAAACCCGGTCTGATCACCCGCTAGCGCGGCAACATAGGCGACTGTCAGGACTTGCCAAAGCACCAGATCCCCTGCGGCAGCGAAGGCTCCGCCTGATAACATGACGGCAAACGTGGGCACCGGAACAGCAAGACAAGAAAAATAAGCCGAGGCGGCGATGATGACGAGCCCCCATGTGGCGACAAGACCAAAAAAGAAGTCAATCACGCTTGCGTTCCTTGAAATCAGCAATTGATGCTTCTAGGGCAATGATAAGCGTTTCAACGTCGGTATTCTGCGCAACGGCGATGTCATAAAGTGTTTTCTTTTGATGCATCAGGTCTCTGCCTGGCGCAATTGTGTTTTCTATTACACGAGGCGGTACGTGTTGGGACATGGCGATGTAACGCGGAGACATCCAGCCTTCGATTTGTTCTGGCGGTGCATTATACCACGCACGTGAAGAGCTTGCCGCGCGCATGCCGAAAATGACCGTGGCGGCGACGGCCACCACAATAAGCACCAAGGCAAGCCGCCGGAGTAGGCGGATATGCCGATCAGATATTTTGTGTCTACGATCTGGCATTTTCTCAGGCTCCAGTGTGCGTGCTGTATTCAGGGCGGTGGATTAAAATCCACCCTACGCCATCAGATTATAGAGATCAGCAAGGCGAGGCATAGACCCAGTGCCCATGTTTTCCAAAGTGCGTCGACGGCTTGATCCACGTGCACGGGCGTTAGGTCACGTTCGCCGCCTCCGTTTACATAGGGGAAATCATGCATTTGCCCATCATAGCTGCGCGGTCCACTTAGTGCGATGTCCAGCCCATGCGCCATAGCTGCCTCGGGCCAGCCGGCGTTGGGGGATCTATGGCGCGGAGCCTCTTGTAAAATTGGCTGAATGCCCGGACGTTTCGTGACAGCCCAAATGAGCAAGGCAGTCAGGCGTGCGGGGATCAAATTCAGCACATCGTCTAGTCGCGCAGCTGCCCAACCAAATTGTTCGTGTCGTTCAGTGCGATAGCCAATCATACTGTCGGCCGTGTTTGTGATTTTATAGATGAGTAAGCCCGGAAGCCCGCCGATGGCGAACCAAAACGCGGGCGCGATGACGCCGTCAGACAGGTTCTCGGCGGCGCTTTCGATTGCGGATCGTGCGATGGCAGCTTGGCCCATTTCGTTTGTATCGCGCCCCACAATCATTGCCACTGCCATGCGACCATCCCCCACCGATAGGCGCAACGCGTCGCCCACGGCTTGGACATGCTGGACGAGTGATTTTTGTGCCAAGAGCACGGCGATGATTGCGATGTCGACAACGGCAGTAGGGATGGATTTTAGCACCCAGCCCAAAAGACCAGCCAGCAGGCACACCCCCATAACAACGGCTGCACCTTTTACGCGTTTGTTATCGCCTGTGTTGAATGTTTTGTCACACCAGCCGATCAACCGTCCCATCAGTATTGCGGGATGTGGCACCCGCGACCACAGCAATCGCGGTTCGCCGATTACAGCATCAAGTAACATACCAAAAACAAGTATCAAAACGCTGATTCCAATTGTGCCCAGCGGTGCGTGGCGGGCAAACCTAGCCGAAGCCAATCAGGTGCATACGGAAAACTGCGTGACCAAATATGGTTTTGGGCAAGCTGATGTTGGGTCTCTGTTGCATCTTTTACTTTGTACAATCTGAACAAGGTTGTTCCCCCGATCAATTCAGCACCCTGTCCAGTGATCAGAGCATCCAGCCGCACGGAATCTGCGGTCAACCGTGCGCGCGTTTGGTTCGCCCACGCCGGATCAGAGAGCGCGACCGCCCCAATCGTGAGCGCTGGCCCCGAAATCTGCCATGGTCCAAGTAGATCGGTCAGCTTTGCGATAATGGCAGGATCGCCGATCGCAAACCCAAGCCGCACCCCGGCAAGCCCCCAGAATTTACCAAAGCTTTTCAGAACTACGGTGCCGGGACGTCTGGCTAAATGGATAAGCGATTGATCCGGAGCGACGTCGCCAAAGCTTTCGTCGATGATCGTAAAGGGCGTGTCTAAGTCAGAGGCTTTCCAGATGCGTCCGTCGGGGTTGTTGGGATGTACGACAACCATTGCATCTTGGGGGGTGTCGTTGACGTTCCATCCAGCCGCCTGAAACGCGGCACCATGTTCATTGTAGGTCGGGCCGGGAATATACACGCGGGCAGAGGGAACTGTATGAGGTAACGCGGCAATTATCGCAGAGGCGCCCGTTGCACCAATAATCGCTGCGTCTTTTGGGATGTTCCAAAAGCTACGTGCAAAATCGTATAGTCGCGCAAATGCGGCTTGGTCCGGGAGAGCGGTCCACGTGTCGTTTGAAAACGCTGGAAGCGGATAAGGTATTGGGTTGATGCCCGTCGATAGGTCCAGCCAATTGGACCGGGTGCCGCCGTAAGTCGCAATTGCAGCATCAAGCCCGCCGCCATGGTCGCGTTTTTGAGTCATTCGGTATCAGGGAGCGGTGGGTGACGGGTTATGAAATGCCCCTTCACGGCTTGTGGCCAATCGCGATAAGGAACTTGTCCTGTTTCGCTTTTGTGGTGGGATATCGCGTAAGCTACGATGCCAGATGCCGCTTCTGTTGTGGCTTCGAAATCACCCAAGGTATAGTTCAGCTTGTCTTTGCCTTGGATCGCGATGTTGCAGCCGCGTTTGCAACCCATAAGGCAGGATACGCGACGTGTTTTAACCCCCGAGAGCCCCGTCGCAGCGGCTTCAATCAGGTAGGCAAGCGACTCACCATCGGTTTGGGACATATCCCCAGCATCCCAGCCTTCGCGTTTGCAGGTGTCGCAGATCGTGATCCAAGTTGTCATAAGTCATGCCTGTTGTTAATATTGCGGCATTTCAAGCGGATTTTTGCCAGAACCACAAGGATTACAAATCTTACCTGTCTTTTGGTACAGGGTGGATTGAATCATTAACTATTCATTAGGGATTTAGACAGACTTGTGATTAAGCGAGGTTCAATTTTCGAACACTTTTCGCGCTGAAGCGATATTATGTAGCCAATAATCGGAGCAAAAATGCACGTCTTGATCGTCCAGAGTAACGTAAACCTAGGCCAGCTGTGGAAGCGGCATCTAGAGCGTTTACGTGCGAGGGTGACCTTAGTGCAGACTGGTAAAGAGGCGCTTTGTGCGCTGGAAACAGATCATTTTGCAGTTATTGTGCTGGATTTGGTCTTGAGCGAGGGAAGCGCGCTCGCGGTTGCAGATGTTGCCCAGTACCGACAGCCAGATGCGAACGTTGTGTTCGTAACGGACACAACGTTCTTTTCTGATGGATCAATTTTCAACCACAGTGCCAACGCCCGCGCATTTATCGAAAGCGCGACCCCACCTAAAGATTTAGCCGCGATCGTCGAACACTATGGACAGCCTAACCCCGCCCGTGCGGAGCGTTAAAATCAATCTGCGGATTGATTGGAATGATCCGATTTGGGTTAATCGTGTCGTGGCTATAGTGATAGTGCCTTACGATATGATCCATGTTGACGGTGTCCGCGACACCGGGCCACTGATATAACTCCCGCGTAAAGCCCATCAGATTTGGATAATCGGCGATCCGTTTGCGGTTGCATTTAAAGTGCAGGTGATAGACGTTGTCGAACCGGATAAGCGTTGTCCAAAGACGCCAGTCGGCTTCGGTGATGGTATCCCCCATCAGATACCGGTTTTCGCTAAGCCGTTGTTCCAGCCAATCTAGGCTATCGAATAGCGGATATACGCCATCTTCATAAGCTGATTGGGTGGTTGCGAACCCCGCTTTGTAAACACCATTGTTAACTGTATCATAGATGCGTTCGTTTACGGTTTCGATATCGTTGCGCATGTCTTCTGGCCAATAGTCATCCGTATTACCGGTCAGGTCATTAAAGGCGCTGTTGAACATACGGATGATTTCAGCGGATTCGTTTGATACAATTGTCTGGCGTTTCTTATCCCACAAGATCGGAACGGTAACCCGTCCAGATATGTTTGGGTCGGCTTTGATATAGATATCGCGGGCAAAGGATGATCCGAATAGGTTGTCGCCCGTGGCCCCTTCAAAGTCGGTCGCAAAGGTCCAACCATCGGACAGCATGTCAGGATGCACAACTGATACGTCAATATGATCTGTCAAATCTTTCAGCGCTCGGAAGATAAGCGTGCGGTGTGCCCAAGGGCAGGCATAGGATACATACAAATGGTATCTGCCGCTTTCTGCTTCGAAGCCACCCGTCCCAGATGGACCAGCACTGCCATCAGCAGTGATCCAATTGCGAAATCCAGTTGTGGAACGAATGAATTTTCCGCCAGATTTTTTGGTGTCATACCATGCGTCATCCCAGACACCGTCGATCAACTGACCCATTTTGGTCTCCTTTAATTTGCTTTATGCATAGCTAGTCTATCTTCAAATTATGACAAACACCGTTTCGGGCGCAGTTATCGTGCGTGCGTGCACAGAGTGTAATTGCTGCACCTGCGAAAAGAATTTTGTACAAAGGGTTGCATCCCGCTGTCCGACATATGAACCTGTGATTATGAATGCATGTAATTCTCTTGTCGTTTTCTCTGATCTCGATGGGACGCTATTAGATCATCACACTTATTCTTGGTCCGCAGCGCGGCCCGCGCTGGATATATTGCGCCGGATCAATGCACCCCTTGTTCTTTCAAGTAGTAAGACAGCTGTTGAGATCGCTGAAATTCAAGCTGACCTTGGGATCGTCGGAACGCCCGCCATTGTTGAAAACGGCGCTGGACTGTTGACGGATCAACCTGATGACGCCGGCACATATGCGCAGCTTTTGAATGTTCTGAATGGTCTGCCTGATGATTTGCGTCAGGGATTCG
The DNA here is from genome assembly GCF_002933395.1 of Yoonia maritima. GTDB lineage: Bacteria > Pseudomonadota > Alphaproteobacteria > Rhodobacterales > Rhodobacteraceae > Yoonia > Yoonia maritima_A. Next base: position 761,569 of record NZ_PKFN01000008.1, on the reverse strand, counting down.
AAGGTTTTGGCGATATGGACGTCGCGCGGGTATCCGAAATAACGGGGCTGGATGCTGCAGGCGCAAAATGCGCAAAGGCGCGCGCGTTTTCTGAACCGGGTCTTTGGTCCGGCACTGATGGGGGGCGGGCAGAATTCATCGCGGAGCTTGCCGCGGGCGGTGTTTCTGCACGCGAAGGCGGTCGTTTCTTGACGCTGTCCTTTGGCGCAACAAAGGCCGATGGCATGGCGCAGATCGTGGCTAGCCTCAAACCGGGTCATACAATTGCGTTGGGCGATGCGCCCAATGATGTCGAAATGCTAAATGCCGCTGATTTTGGCGTGATCGTCGCCAATCCAACCCGCCAGCCGCTATCCCAATTACCCGGCGAATCCACGGGCCGCATATTTCGCACCGCACAACCGGGGCCGGCCGGATGGAACGAAGCGGTCCTAAGGTTGGTTAGGCAATTAGGTTTACAATAAGAAAGAGAACAAGCTCATGGTCGATTTTCATCAGAACGGTAACATTGCCACGCTTCATAACCTGCGGACGCGATCACACGAAGAAATGACTTATGAGCTTGAGACATTTGCGCAGTCTCGCAAAATGTCGCTAATCTTGCCTTGTCTCTATTCAGAACTTGAAACCGACGCGATGCCAAACATCTTGGCCGAGCTGTCCAAAGTCACCTACTTACACCGGATCATCATTGGCCTTGATCGCGCGACCGAGGATCAGTTTCGTCACGCGAAAAAGTTCTTTGAGGGGCTAAACCAAAATCACGTCGTAATATGGAATGATAGTCCACGGATGAAGGCGCTAGAGGCACGGTTAGACACGCTTGGGCTTGCCCCCACTGAACAAGGCAAAGGCAAAAATGTTTGGTCGTCGCTTGGATATCTTATCGGCTGTCAGGATAGCGCTGTTATGGCGATCCATGATTGCGATATTCTGACCTATACGAACGACATGCTAGCGCGGTTGGTCTATCCGGTCGCGAACCCGACTTTTCCGTATCAGGTCGCCAAGGGGTATTATGCGCGGATTGGTAATGAAAAACTAAACGGTCGCGTGACGCGTCTACTGGTTAGCCCTTTGTTGATCGCGCTTAAGAGGGTGATTGGGGATCGCGATTACATCGACTACCTACGCAGCTTTCGCTATCCGCTGTCGGGTGAATTCGCGATGCGTACCAACATCTTGCCAGACCTGCGCATTCCATCTGACTGGGGCCTAGAAATTGGCGTGCTGTCCGAAGCATGGCGGAATCTCGCGCCCAAAGCCGTCTGTCAGGTCGAGATTGCAGATGCATACGACCACAAGCATCAAGAATTAAGTCCCGAAGATGCGGCCGCAGGGCTGAATCGCATGTCCACTGACATTTGCAAGGCGATCTTTCGCAAATTGGCGGCTGATGGCACGATCTTCACGGGCAACGTTTTCCGCACGCTCAAGGCGACCTATTACCGCAGCGCGCTGGATTTGTTGGACGCCTATTATAACGATGCACAGATGAATGGGCTGACGATTGACCGTCATTCTGAAGAACGCTCGATCGAGCTGTTCGCTGAAAATATCATGCGAGCCGGGCAGTTTTTCTTGGAAAACCCACACGAAACGCCTTTTATCCCGACGTGGAACCGGGTGCATTCGGCTGATCCCGATTTCTTGCGCGACATGCAGGATGCGGTCGCTGCGGACACGGCAGATTATAAATGACGCCGCGGACTGATCATTAACCGCCGCTTATCTGTTTGCTCCGGCGCGGATGGGTCTTTATACGAATCCTCAGACGAAGCCCCTTTCAGGGCCAGAACGGTTGGAGGCGCGGCGGTTGACCCAAAAAGGGGACCAAAGCACCACGTCGTCGAATCCCGCGCAGCGCGTGGGACTTCTGGTCGTGAACCGAAACGGAGAGACCAGATGCGCGTATTGCTTACACTAACCATGGTTATGACCGGTTCCGCCGCAGCCGCACACCCCGGCCATTGGGCCGAAGCTGCCGGCCACGATCACTGGATCGCGGGCGTTGCAATTGGTCTGGCAGGTTTGGCCGCAATCTGGGGTGCGATCAAAGGCAAAAAAGCCGACGACGACACCGAAGAAGCCGAAGACGAAGAAGAGATCGAAGGCGAAGCGGCATGAAAACTGGCGTTATGATCTGCGGTCACGGTTCGCGTAGCCAGTCCGCCGTCGATGAATTTGCGACGTTGGCGGAAAAGCTGCCTGCGTATCTGCCTGACGACTGGCTGACAGATTACGGCTATCTTGAATTCGCAAACCCAGTGATCCGCGATGGTTTGGACCGTCTGCGCGAAGCAGGGTGTGAACAGATATTGGCAGTGCCCGGCATGTTGTTTGCCGCGATGCACGCCAAGAACGATATTCCCACTGTGTTGAATACATACGCGACCAAGCATGGCATCAACGTGAGCTACGGTCGTGAATTGGGCGTTGATCCCAAGATGATCGCCGCTGCAGCTGGGCGCATTCAAGAGGCCGTCGATAAGGCGAACGCTGAACACGGTGCAATACCGCTTGCTGAGACATGTTTGGTTGTCATCGGTCGCGGTGCATCGGACCCGGATGCCAACGGCAACGTGTCCAAAGTCGCGCGTATGCTTCAAGAGGGCATGGGCTTTGGTTGGTGCGAGGTGGGATATTCTGGCGTGACTTTCCCGTTGGTCGAACCTTGCCTACAGCACGTTGCGATGCTGCCATACAAACGTGTCATCGTGTTCCCGTACTTCTTGTTCTCAGGCATCCTGATCGACCGTATCTACGGGTTCACCGATCAAGTTGCCGAAGAACACACTGGTATCCAGTTCATCAAAGCGGGCTACTTGGGGGATCACCCCAAAGTGCTTGAGACCTTTGCCGAACGGATCATGGAACAAAACAGCGATACTCCGCCGCCAAACTGTGGGATCTGCGGTTATCGTAGTCAAGTTCTGGCACTGGAAGACGGCCACACCCACAGTATCAGCGTCGAAGAACGCACCCATCCGGCCTTTGGCGCGGTGCCGCCGCCGACCTGCGTGCTATGTAAATATAGGACACAAGTGTTAGGGTTCGAGGGAGAGGTCGGTGCGGTGCAAGAAAGCCACCACCACCATGTCGAAGGGCAGGGTGCCAATGCACCCGGATCTAACGTCGAAGACTGTCAAATGTGCGATAAGTTCTGCACGGGTATGTGCCGTTTGGACATGGACCACCATCACCACGATGATCACCATCATCACGATCATGACCACAATCACCACCATCATCATGACCATGGCCACGATCACCACCACGCGCCTTATCCGCACGCTGACCACCCGCATGGGCCAGAAAGCGCGCGTAAAACGCGGAACAACTGACCTCGCTTTGGTCAAAATACTCCCGCCCGAGGCTCCGGCCCATCCACGATAATGAAAGCCTGATTTTGCGTCCCTACGAAAAAGACCCTAACACCATCTACGCGCAAAGCTTTGCGACTGTCCGTGCCGAGGCACGGCTGGAACGTTTTGCCGCCGATATGCGCCCGCTGATCACGCGTGTTATCCACGCATGTGGTATGGTCGAAGTCGCGGATCGTCTGGCGTTTTCGCCAAATGCCTATGCCGCTGGACATGCGGCGTTGCAGGCAGGTGCGCCAATCCTTTGCGACTGTGAAATGGTTGGGGCAGGTATTATCCGGCGGTATCTACCAGCAGAAAACAATGTCATCGTGACATTGAATGATGCAACGGTTCCTGCACGGGCCGCTGAAATCGGGAACACGCGGTCAGCCGCCGCAGTTGAACTGTGGAAAGATCACTTGGAGGGGGCGGTGGTTGCCGTTGGGAATGCACCGACAGCATTGTTCCATTTGCTTGAACTGATTGATGCGGGCGGGCCAAAACCTGCCGTGATCCTTGGCTTCCCAGTCGGGTTTGTTGGCGCGGCCGAGAGCAAAGCAGAGCTGGCTGCCAATCCACGCGGCTGTGAATTTGTCGCATTACGTGGACGTCGCGGCGGGTCTGCGATTGCGTCAGCCGCAGTAAATGCATTGGCAGCGGGGTTACCAGAAGATGTCTGATCCTTGGCTACACATTGTTGGTATTGGTGAAGATGGGCTTGATGGGCTTGTCCCGGCGACACGCGCCGTAATCGAGGCCGCAGAGGTTATCATCGGGGGTGAGCGCCATCATTCGCTTGCGGGAAACGTTAATGCTGAACGGTTAGCGTGGCCCTCGCCATTTGACGCAATGGTCGAGACGATTAAAACGCTGCGTGGTCGCCGCGCGGTGATTTTGGTTACGGGCGATCCGCTGTGGTTTTCGGTCGGTGCGCGTATTGGCCGTGCGATTGATCCGTCAGCAATCATCTATCACCCGCAGCTTTCAGCGTTTCAGTTGGCAGCGGCGCGGATGGGATGGTCTTTGCCGGATGTCGAAACACTGACCGTGCATGGTCGCCCGGTCGAACAAATGATTGCTTTTATCCAGCCCGACGCACGGCTTTTGGTGCTGACCACCGGTGCCGAAACCCCGGGTCAGATTGCACGGTTTTTGACTGACCGGGGTTTTGGCAAATCACGCATGACAGTGCTTGCCGCGATGGGCGGCAAGGACGAGGCGCGCTTTGATGGCGTTGCAGAAAGTTGGGATCATGTCGTCCCGGCGTTCAACACACTGGCGGTTGAATGTGTCGCCGCACCCGATGCCGCGCTTTTGCCGCGCGTTCCGGGCCTTGCGGACAATCTGTTCCAATCTGACGGCACCATGACCAAGCAAGAGGTCCGCGCAGCGACTGTCGCTAAGTTGATGCCGATGCGTGGTGCGTTGTTGTGGGACATCGGCTGTGGTTGTGGATCAGTCGCGATCGAATGGATGCGTGCCGCGCGTTACGCCCGGGCTATCGGGATTGAACCGCGCGCAGATCGCCGGGCGATGGCTGCCGCAAACGCACTGGCCTTGGGTGCGCCAAAGCTATCTATCGTTGAAGGCACCGTTCCCGCAGCACTGGATGGTCTAGAAGCCCCCGATGCGATCTTTATCGGTGGCGGACTAAGCCGCCCAACATTCGAGGCAGCGTGGGCTGCCTTGCGCCCGCTGGGTCGTTTGGTCGCGAATGCTGTGACGTTAGAAAGCGAAGCCGAATTGATCGCATTGCATAAAGAATACGGTGGTGACCTCGTGAAAATCGCGACCCACCGCGCAGAACCTATCGGTCGTTTGACAGGATGGCGCCCTGCGATGCCAGTTACACAGTGGAGCCTTGTGAAGCGATGAAGCGATGCCTCCGGCGGGAGTATTTCAACCAAAGCGAGGGTGGGCGATGAGTGGCGTTCTTTACGGTGTGGGGCTTGGCCCTGGGGCGCCTGATTTGATCACGCTGCGCGCCGCGCGACTTATCGAGTGCGCGCAGGTCATAGCCTACCCATCTTTGGCTGGTGGTGACAGTTTCGCCCGTGCAATTGCTGCTGATTTGATCGCGCCAGATGCGCAGGAAATCGTCATGGATGTTCCGATGACAGTGGAGCGTACACCGGCGCAGGCGGCCTATGATACGGGTGCCGCGCAAATCGCAGAGGCGTTGGATGCGGGTCGAGATGTTGTTTGTCTGTGCGAAGGTGACCCGTTCTTTTACGGGTCTTTCATGTATCTTTATGCCCGCCTATCCGACAAGTATCAGGTCGAGATCGTGCCGGGTGTGACGTCTATCACCGCTTGTGCTGCGCGTGCTGGAATGCCGCTGGCTGCGCGCAATGAACGGCTGACCGTACTGCCGGGGCCATTGCCCGAGGATGAATTGCGCACGCGTATCGAAGGTGCCGAAAGCGTGGTGATCATGAAGGTTGGTCGCCACCTTGCTAAAATTCGCGCTGTTATTGCCGACCTTGGTCTGACTGACACAGCGATGTATGTCGAACGCGCGACGCTTCCCCAAGAGGTGGTGCTGCCGTTGTCGGAGGCCCCAGAAAAGGCTCCGTATTTTTCAATGATTTTGCTGACAAAGGGGGCCGATCCATGGCTTTGAAACCAGTAGTTTTGGCCTTGTCCCGGTCAGGAGAGGCAACTGCCCATCGCGTGGCGGCTGCAATTGGCGCGCAAGTGCATGGCCGCGAGGGCCGTGTTAAAAAGGCTGATGCCTTTTTCCCAAATGCACTGGATCATGCGCGTGATTTGTTCGCGGCGGGTGTGCCAATTGTGGGTGTCTGTGCATCAGGTATTCTGATCCGCGCCGTTGCGCCGTTGCTGTCTGATAAAACGACCGAGCCACCTGTTGTGTCGGTGTCCGATGATGGTGGCGTTGTTGTTCCCCTATTGGGTGGACATCGCGGTGCGAACCGTCTGGCGCGTCAGATCGCGGATGCTTTGGGTGGTGATGCTGCCGTCACGACTGCAGGTGATGTTGCAATCGGCGTGGCCTTGGATGAACCGCCTGCAGGGTATCGTTTGCACAACCCCGAAGACGCCAAAGGCGTTATGGCAGCTTTGCTGGCTGGCGGCGGCGTGACGTTCACCGACGAGGAACTGTTTGATGTCACACTGCCCGAAGGTGGGGATGTCGAAATCCTTGTGACCGAAGCCGCAAGCGAGGGGAACGCAGGCAAGCTTGTCTACCATCCGCAGCGCTTCACGCTTGGGCTTGGCTGTGCGCGCAACGCGGATACCGAAGAAATGTGGGAGCATGTCCAAGGCGCGCTGCATGCTGCTGACGTGGCACCGGGGGCTGTGGCCTGTGTGGCGTCGATTGATCTTAAGGCTGATGAGCCTGCGATTATCGCTGTTGCTGCCCGACTTGGTGTACCTTTGCGGGTCTTTACCGCTGCTGAGCTGGAAGCGGAAGCTGGCCGTTTGGCGAACCCATCTGACGTGGTGTTCGCCGAAGTCGGCTGTCACGGTGTATCCGAAGGTGCGGCCCTTGCCGCTGCTGGTGCTGACGCGGAATTGTCTGTCGCGAAAAGCAAAACCGCGAATACGACCTGCGCGTTGGCACGGTCGGATGACCCTATCGTAAATATGCGGGGCCGCGCACGTGGAACGCTTTCGATTGTGGGGATTGGACCGGGGCAGGCGACTTGGCGCACGCCAGAGGTTTCGAAACTCGTGTCCGAGGCGGAAGAACTGGTTGGTTACGGGCTTTATATTGATCTGCTTGGGCCACTCGCAATTGGCAAGGAACGGTCTGATTTTCCGCTGGGGGGGGAAGAAGACCGTTGCCGCTATGCGTTAGAGCAAGCGGGCAAAGGCAAGAATGTCGCCTTGGTGTGTTCCGGTGATGCCGGGATTTACGCGATGGGTGCGTTGGTGTTCGAATTGCTAGATCGCGGTCCAGATCAGATGGGTGTTACGGACGCAGCCCGCCGGGTTGAAGTGATTTGTTCGCCGGGTGTCAGCGCATTGCAAGGTGCCGCCGCACGCGCGGGCGCGCCTCTTGGGCATGACTTCTGCGCGATTTCATTGTCGGATCTGCTGACGCCGCGCGAAGATATCGTGAAGCGTTTGAATGCTGCGGCTGAGGGTGATTTTGTGATTGCCTTCTATAACCCGGTGTCGATGCGTCGCCGGACGTTGTTGGCCGAGGCGCGTGATATTTTGTTGCAGCACCGCCCTGCAGATACGCCTGTGATGCTCGCGTCATCGCTTGGCCGACCAGAGGAACATCTGCGTTATCGCCGTTTGGAAGAATTGGAGGTGGATGAGGTTGATATGCTGACAGTCGTGTTGGTCGGGTCTTCGCATTCACGTCTGGCGCAGTTGGGAACGGGCCCTCGTATGTATACACCGCGTGGCTATGCTCGTAAAATTGATGGGGACCTGGCTGGGTGACGCGCTTTCGCTAATGCGAAAGACGCCCCAACCACCATCCCAAGGAGACAAGATGACAGTATTTTTTATCGGCGCCGGTCCGGGTGATCCGGAGTTGTTGACGCTTAAGGCAGCACGGTTGATCGGTGAATGCCCCGTGTGTTTATATGCAGGATCTTTGGTGCCAGACGCCGTTGTGGCCTGTGCACCTGATGATGCGCATGTGATGGATACCGCTCCAATGACGCTGGATGAAACCCATGCTGAAATTCTGGCGGCCCATGCAAAGGGGCTGAACGTCGCGCGCGTGCATTCGGGCGATCCATCGCTTTATGGTGCGATTGCGGAACAAATACGCCGGTTAAAGGCAGACGATATTGACTATCAGATTGTTCCCGGTGTTCCAGCCTATGCCGCAGCTGCTGCGGCGCTGGGGACTGAGCTAACGGTGCCAGAGGTTGCGCAGTCTATCATCCTGACGCGGATGTCGATGAAATCGACAGGCATGCCCGAGGGCGAGACGCTTGAGAATTTTGCCCGGACAGGTGCCACCTTGGCGATCCACCTTGGTATTCGTGCGCTACGCGAGATCGAGCGCCAGCTTGCGCCATACTATGGCGAGGACTGTCCTGTTGCGGTGGTATATCGTGTTGGCTGGCCGGATCAGCTGATTATTCGTGGCACGCTGATGGATGTCCGAGAGAAAGTACGCGCCGCAAAAATCACGCGTACCGCACTGATTATGGTTGGGCCCGCACTGTCAGATTCGAATGGCTTTCCGGATTCCGCGCTATATGATGCAGCTAAGCCACATGTGCTGAGGCCAGTACGCAAGCCCTAAGTTATACTAAATTCCTAAAGGATGCGTGGATTCGTTACTTGATGTTTACGAAAGCGTGCGCATTCTAGTAGGTGATTGGAAGGGGGCCATCATGTATGAATTTTTGCCAGAGGCAGTGCGTCTAGGATTAGAAGAAGCCCGTAAAGCTGCATTAAAACGCAAAGATCGGCTGTCGGTACACGACGGCGATGACACGTATCGGATACGTCGGTTCTGGGATGGGGGATTCGCCCTTGACCTTGATGCATCTGACCGATTGCGCGGACATGTCGATATTTATGACGGGCCAAAGCATCTGTATCAGTGTCTTGTCGTATCATCAGTCGCTGAAGATAATGAACGTGTCTTTGAATTCAAATGGCTTCGCCCAGTGACGGACCGGCCTGCAGCGGATTATGTCATGCCAGAGTTCGCCCCAGCAGGTCTGCTGGAGCGCTAAGGTATTCTTATTGAAGGTCGCTGAACGCCTTTTGCATCCGTGCGACGGCGTCTTCGATCTGTGCCTTTGGTGCGCCTAGGTTGAACCGTAGGAAGTTCTCGCCGCCTGTCCCGAACGTCGGGCCATGATTGGCCGCGATCTTGGCAGTTTGTTCAACGCGGTTGGTGAATTCTTCGCGGGTCATGCCTGTCCCTGAAAAATCGACCCACGCAAGATAGGTCGCCTCAAGCGGCATTGAGGAAAGGCCGGGGATCGCGTTGATCCCGGCGTCGAAAATCTTACGGTTCTCGTGCAAATATGCGCGCAATTCATCGACCCAAGCAGCCCCTTCGGGGGAGTAGGCCGCCGTGGCCATGTGCAGGCCAAAACTGTTTGCCGAAATGCCAAGTGCCGCCATCCGGCGGCCAAATTTTGCGCGTAGATCAGGGTCTTCGATGATGACATTGCCGGAATGGCTGCCAGCAATGTTAAACGTCTTTGTGGTCGCGGTCATCATAACGAGCCGGTCGACGCTGCCTTCGATGTGCGGCATTGGGATATGTGTCTGGCCCGGCATGGTTAGATCGTGGTGGATTTCGTCAGACACAAGGATCAGGTCGTGCCGTTTAGCAAAGGCTGCGACGCCTTCTAATTCTGCCTTTGTCCAGACGCGCCCGCCGGGGTTATGTGGCGAACACAGGATAAGCATCCGCTCATTCCCCAACATCTGCGCGTCATAGGCGTCAAAATCCATTTCATAGCGGCCATCGTTGTTGACCAATTCGCATTCGACAACTTGCCGGTTAGCGGCATGAATGACTCGTGCAAAGGCATGATAGACGGGGGTGAACAGCACGACGCCGTCGCCGGGTTGTGTAAACGCATCGATGCAAAGCGCGGTGCCGTTCACCAGACCATGGGTGGTGAAAATCCACGAAGGATCGATGGACCAACCATGCCGTTCCTGCATCCACCACTGAATGGCCGCGCGGTATTTGCTTTCGTCACCAAAATACCCATAGACGCCATGATCAACCATGTCTTGGACGGCTTGTTTGATTGGATCGGGCGCGCGGAACTCCATATCTGCGACCCACATTGCGATACCTTCATCGGCGGAAACACCATAGATGCTTTCCATTCCGTCCCATTTGACACAATGGGTGTTTCGGCGATCAACAGGGGTATCGAATGTCATGGGGCTCTCCTTGGCTGATTTGCGCAGGGTTGCGCAGATGAAGGGCCATGTGCAAGCGCGATATTGTACCCCCTGCTTGCGGTACACCGGGTTAGCGATTAGATCACCCGCATGGCATTACGAAATATCCTTATTCACCCTGATCCTCGGCTCAAGAAGGTGACAGCACCCGTCGCATCGGTGTCGGACGACATCCGTCGTTTGGCCGATGATATGTTGGAAACGATGTATGACGCCCCCGGTATCGGGCTGGCGGCACCACAGGTTGCGCAGATGCTGCGCATGATTGTTATGGATTGCGAAAAAGACGAAGACGCGACACCTGCGCCCATGGTTTTGATCAATCCGCAGGTCGTGTGGTCGTCAGATGAGCGCAGCGTCTACGACGAAGGCTGTCTTTCTATCCCCGATCAATACGCCGAGGTCGAGCGCCCCGCAGAGGTAGAGGTCGAATGGCTGAACCTTGACGGCAAAACCCAGCGTGAAAAGTTCGACGGGCTTTGGGCGACATGTGTGCAGCATGAGATTGATCACTTGGATGGGAAATTGTTCATTGATTATCTAAAGCCGCTTAAGCGCCAGATGATCACGCGCAAGATGCAAAAGCTGAAACGCGAAATGGCGCGGGGCTAGGGCGTTGGCCGTTCTGGACCTGCGTTTTGACGGCGATCCGGTGCTGCGCGAAGTTGCGACAGCGATCAACACCTTTGATGCAGCCTTGGCGCAATTGGCCGATGATATGCTGGAAACGATGTATGCCGCGCCCGGTCGCGGCTTGGCTGCGCCGCAGATTGGGATTAGCCAGCGGATTTTCGTGACGGATGTCACGTGGAAAGACGCCGAGCCGACACCGCTTGTCTTCGTGAACCCACAAATCATCGCACAGTCCGACGAAACGCAAACTGGGACCGAAGGTTGCCTGTCGATCCCTGACCGTAGTTTTGATGTATCGCGCCCCGTCTGGGTCGAAATGCGCTGGCAGTCAGTGGATGGCGCTATCCAATCTGCGCGGTTTGACGGCATGCAGGCGATTTGTGCCTGTCACGAATTGGATCACCTGAACGGCATTTTAATCACCGATACTGGGATAGAACTATGATGCACCGCCCTTATGTGATGTGGCCGCACGAGGTATTGCGCACGAAGGCCGCGCCAGTGACTGAGGTCACAGACGAAACCCGCGCCATCTGGGATGAGATGATCGTTGCGATGGATACGATGCCCGGTGTTGGGCTGGCGGCGCCTCAGCTTGGTATCGGGTTGGCATTGGCGGTTGTTGATGCGTCCGAGGGGCGTGGGCAGGCCGTGCGGATGGCGAACCCAGAAGTGCTTCACGCAAGTGTAGAGCCGCGCGTTCACGAAGAAGGCTCACCAAATTTGCCGGGTGTTTGGGCCAAGGTGTCGCGTCCGCGTGCTGTGACCGTTCGATTTTTGAACGAACAAGGCGTTCAAGAAGATCGCGATTTTGTTGGCCTTTGGGCAACCTCCGTCCAGCACCAGATTGACCATCTTGCGGGTAAGATGTTTTTTGATCACTTGACGAAAATGAAACGCGATATGCTGATTAAAAAGGCGCGCAAGCTGAACCGAGGTTAGGGGGCGATCAAATTTAGCTAAATTTGATCTATGCCGTTGCGCGAAATTGAAAGTAAGAAAGAGGTTCAAGATGCGTGTCGTCTTTATGGGAACACCAGATTTTTCGGTGCCAGTCTTGGATGCTTTGGTTGACGCAGGCCACGTCGTCGTGGCCGTCTATTGTCAGCCCCCGCGTCCAGCGGGTCGCGGCAAAAAGGACCGCCCAAGCCCCGTCCAGCAACGTGCAGAGGCATTGGGTCTGACTGTCCGATACCCGGTTTCGTTAAAGACGCCCGAAGCCCAACAAGAATTCGCAGCGCTAAATGCAGATATCGCGGTGGTCGTCGCATATGGTCTGATCTTGCCTCAGGTCGTTCTGGATGCACCTCGGCATGGTTGCCTGAACATTCACGCGTCTTTGCTTCCACGCTGGCGTGGTGCTGCGCCAATCCACCGTGCGATCATGGCAGGTGATGCACAGACAGGTGTCTGCATCATGCAGATGGAGGCCGGGTTGGATACAGGCCCCGTATTGTTGCGTGAGGCCTTTGACATCGGTGTCGAAGAAACCACCGGAGAGTTGCATGATCGCTTGTCTGCATTGGGTGCCGATCTGATCGTGCAAGCGCTAGACCAGTTGGATCAGCTTTCACCGCAGGTTCAGCCCGAGGATGGTGTGACCTATGCCGCCAAGATCGACAAAGCCGAAGCGCGGGTGGATTGGACGCAGCCCGCTGAAGTGGTTGATCGGCTTATTCGCGGCCTTTCGCCGTTTCCGGGTGCGTGGTGTGATGTTGCGGGCGAACGCGTTAAACTCCTTGGCAGTCGTACTGTCCCCGGCAATGCAGAACCGGGCACTGTTTTAGACGGCTTCACCATCGCTTGCGGGGCGGGCGCTGTTGAGATCACACGTGCGCAGCGACAGGGCAAAAAGGCGATGTCAGCCGAGGATGTGCTGCGCGGTTGGGATTTAGGGACACGTATGTCCTGACCTGATTTTCGGGACTTGGTTTACCATACGTAATCGTTATAGTCCCCTTTGATAAGGGGAGGATATCGCATGAAAACCATACCGCTATTGGGCTACGGCACGTGGAACAGGCCCGGTGATGCAGCCTATGATGGTACGCTGTCTGCCTTGCAGGCCGGGTATCGCCATATTGATGGCGCAGAGGGTTACCAGAACGAAGAACACGTCGGTCGCGCAATTGCCGACTTTGGCCTGCCACGTGATGACCTGTGGGTGACCACGAAGGTCGCGCCCGAAAGCTTTGGCCCCGGTCAAGTCCGTCCGCATGTTGAGGCATCGCTAGAAAAGCTGGGCGTTGGTCCGGTTGATTTACTCTTGTTGCACTACCCTTCGATCAACGACGAATATGAAATCGAAGACTACATGGCGCAATTCGCGGCGGTCTATGATGCAGGGCTTTGCCGCAACATCGGCGTGTCGAACTTTACAAAGCGATATCTGGATCGCGCGTTGGAATTATTGGGTGACCGCCCGATCCTTACCAACCAAGTCGAACTGCATGTATTCATGCAAAACAAACCCATCGTGGATTATTGCCGCGCTAAGGGCATTCCACTGACCGCGTTTTCACCGCTTGCGCGTGGTGCTGTTGTCGACGATCCTGTTCTGACGACAATTGGTGAAAACCATGGCGCAACGGCTAGTCAGGTCGCATTGGCATGGCTGTTGTCCGAAGGGCACATCGTCATCCCTTCATCGGGTAATCCTGACCGTATTCGTGAAAACCTAGCCGCCGCTGATCTGCAACTAACGCCAGAAGAACTAAAACGGATCGAGGGCCTAGAACGCGGCATGCGCCTTGTGAATGGCCCGTGGTGCCCAGAGTGGGATATCGCATGAGCACCCCGCCATTTTCGCTGGTCGGGATTGATCACGTGGTGTTCATTGTTGACGCCATGCCCAAAGCGCTGGCGTTTTATCACGATGTGCTTGGCTGCGTTCCCGGCTATTCCTATCCCGCGATGGGGATGGAGCAGGTATGGGCGGGTGCCGCACTGATTGTGTTGTGGGATGTAACTCATCCGGGTGCCGCCAGCGCTGTGCCACCCGTATCGGGCGGGCGGAACGTAGATCACGTCTGCATCGCCACCAGCCCTTTTGACGCGGATGACATGCGGGCGCATTTATCAGCGCACGGAGTCACGATCGACCGCGAAGCCCAACACGGCGGCGCGCGCGGTGTCGGGCATTCGTTCTACATCTTTGACCCGTTCGGTAATAAGCTCGAGATCAAAGGGCCAGCGGAATATCCTGACGGGCGATGAGTTTGACCGTCACCTAACCGCAGCTTTGCGCCCTCTTGTGCCGAAGCTGCGATGAAGATGTCGCTTGCACTTATTCGTTGAGCCGCAAAAATATTCGCGATTTCGGCCTGTGGCGCCCGTTTCGCATAATTATCCAAACCGAATTTGGAAGCTAGCTAGTGAGAGCACAGTTGATCTTCGCACTGTTCAGCTAGATCCCATTTTATGGAAAGGTCACTTAGCTGATTTAGAATAACGCGCAGTTCCAAACCACGTTCACTAAGCGAATAAGAAACTTCCGGAGGAATCGTTGGCTTGTAGTGACGTTCGACAAGTCCACAGCCTTCAAGCTTCCTCAATCGTTCTGTTAGCACACGCGACGAAATCCCTGGGACAAGTCTTTTCAGCTCTCCAAAACGAACTTTTTTGTAGTTGGCGAGGCGCCATAAGATATATGTCGTCCAAGGTCCTGAAATTATTTGTAAAAGGCTGTCCATTGGGCAGGAAATTGGGGCATCCGAAAACTTCATTTCATAAATTCCTCACCAGGTTACTTTAAGATACCTACTTTTATAAAATTATCAGAATAGCTAGCTGCTCGAAAGAACAAAATGAGGAGACGTTCAAATGACGAAGCAGGCGAAAATCGGAATTGTCTATCACAGCGGGTATGGTCACACGAAAGTACAGGCAGAATCCATTCTCGCGGGCGTTAGCTCGGTTGATGGTGTGCATGGACAATTGATCGAGGCAGAAGCGGCAGCGGCGAACCTAGACCCGCTTGACGATCTGGATGGTCTTGTTTTTGGGTCACCGACTTATATGGGCACTATCTCTGCTGGCTTCAAAGGATTCATGGATGCATCTTCAGCTAAATGGATGGAGGGTGCCTGGAAGAATAAGATTGCTGGCGGATTCACCAACTCTTCCAGTCAAGTTGGCGACAAAACTGGGACTCTGCAAGCCATGAGTGTCTTTGCTGCACAGCACGGGATGATTTGGGTCGGACTTGATCTCCCGCCTGGCAATAACTCGTCATTGGGTTCAGACGAAAACCTGAACCGTATGGGCGCAAGTTTAGGCGCGATGGCTCAATCAATGGCTGATCAAGGTCCTGATGAAACACCAACAAAGTCTGACAAGGACACGGCGCATTACTACGGCAGTCGTATTGCCGAAGCGACCTTGCGTTGGATGAACTGAGCAACAGCAGCCGATGATGTTTCAATTGCTTCGTCATCGGCTTACGCTGTCAAGGCCGACATTCAGCTTACATGGTGTTTTGTGATGACAATGTTGATCGCCGCATTATGGGGTCGTTTCGGCGGCACTCTATACTGAGTAGGGCACGATGCTGCGTTTTTGGTTTAAGCACTGATCAATATTGATTTGGATGCGCCCGCAGCTTAGCATTTTAATCACAACGATGGCGTCGTTGTGATTCCATACATGATGTCCTGAACGCCGGGACCTTTTCACGAGGGTCTGACATGACTGCACGTCCGCAATTTTACCGTTTTCACCAAGGTGCCGAAGTCCTGCCATTTGCTGCTTCTGAATACGTAGCTCGGCTGGCTGGCCTGCGTCTTATTATGGCGCAACAGGGGATTGAGGCCGCTGTTTTCACGTCGATGCACAACATCGCCTACTATTCGGGGTTCTTGTACTGCGCTTTTGGGCGGCCATATGGGCTGGTTGTGACGCAGGCGGATTGCGTGACGATTAGCGCGGGGATTGATGCCGCGCAGCCTTGGCGGCGCTGTTATGGCGACAACATCACCTACACGGATTGGGAGCGCGACAATTACTGGCGTGCGATCGTGTCGGTGACGGGGCAGGGCCGGAGTGTCGGATATGAGGGTGATCACCTAACGATGCTTCAGCATGAAAAGCTAAAGGCATTCATGGCCCCTACTGCAATGACCGACATTGCCCCGGCGACAATGCTGCAAAGGATGCATAAATCGCAAGCAGAGCTGGACCTGATCCGCGCGGGTGCTGCGGTTGCTGATGTGGGCGGTTTTGCTATTCGTGATGCGATCAAACCCGGCACCCGCGAAATTGACGTCGCAATGGCGGGTCGTGACGCGATGGAGCTTGAGATCGCAAAGCGTTTCCCTGACGCTGAATACCGCGATACGTGGGTTTGGTTCCAATCGGGGATCAACACAGATGGCGCGCATAATCCAGTAACAAGCCGTGTGTTAGAGCAAGGCGATATTCTGTCCCTGAACACTTTTCCGATGATCAGCGGGTATTATACAGCGCTTGAGCGGACACTGTTCGTGGGCGAGGTTGATGATGCGAGCCTAGCTTTATGGGAAGCAAACGTTGCTGCACACGAATACGGCATGTCGCTGTTGGTGCCGGGTGCAAAGTGTTCTGACGTGACCTCCAAGATCAACGCCTTCTTTGAGGAACGTGATCTGCTGCAATACCGTACCTTTGGATATGGGCATTCGTTTGGCGTACTGTCGCATTACTACGGTCGTGAAGCAGGGTTGGAACTGCGTGAAGACATCGACACAATCCTTGAACCCGGCATGGTGATTTCGATGGAGCCCATGCTGACAATCGCCGAGGGGCAGCCCGGTGCAGGTGGTTACCGAGAGCATGACATTTTGTTTGTCACCGAAAATGGGAATGAGGATGTAACACATTATCCGTACGGCCCTGCACATAACGTGATTGGGTAAAAAGAGATTGCCTGCCGTTCAGACTGTTCGGTAGGCAGTTTTGTTATTTCCCGTTTGTCTAGGGTAAAATTGCATCAATCCTCCGCTTTGACGCGTAAACCATAGAGTTTAATGTCAAATCTAATTACGCTTTGCTAAGTACAGTTAGGCGGCGCCGTCTTTTGCGAGGATTGCCAGCATGGCAGATAACGATAGCACAAACCCTGCAACACAGGGTAATCAGACTATTTCTGGTTCGACTGATGCTGACCAGCTTACAGGCGGGTTGGGTAATGATGCTATTAGCGGTGGTGCTGGCGATGATATCCTTCGCGGTGATGGCCCGGTTGCGGGTGCGTGGCACTTTGAAACCTATGATCACAATTTTGGTTCAGGGTCTAACCAAGCCTTTGATATTGGCAGCGATGCGTCTGAACGTACAGCCTCTGGCTATGTGACAGATTTCGATGTTGAGGGCGTTACCAACACTGTGCGCGAGGTGGGTGGGGACCCGAATGATTTTGGGGTTATATACACCAATACGATTTCAGTCGTCTCTGGTGGCTCATATGCGTTTTCGACGAGCTCTGACGACGGATCAACGCTTCAGATATTTGACTCTGCTGGCAACCCGGTCATCTGGGATTCACAAAGTTCTCCTATCGGGGATAATAGCTATTTAAACAACGACTTTCACCAGCCAGATACGACGCGTAGTGGGGCGATCACGCTGAATGCTGGTGAAACATATACTGTTCAGATTCGTTATTGGGAAAACGGTGGTGGCAACGTATTAAGCGCGAGCGTCAATGGTCCTGATACAGGGGGCGCAACGCAGAATTTGTTGACGACACCAATGCTAAATGGTGCGCCTGACCCGGACTATTCAACGACCGGAATTGCCGCTGGTGTCGAAGGTGACGATATTCTCGATGGTGGTGCAGGAAACGATACCATCGATGGTGATGGCGGCGATGACAGGATTACCGGTGGCGCAGACAACGATACCTTAACCGGTGGTGATGGGAATGATACGTTCGTGTATAATGCGGGTGACGGCGACGACGTTATCACTGATTTCAACACAGGTACTGGTCAAGACATCAACGACGGTGATCAAACCAACAACGATTTCCTTGACCTATCAACATTTTACACGAACCTTGCCGAGGCACGTGCCGATCTAAATGATGATGGGGTGCTGAATAACGCGTCTTTGGGGGGCGGTTCGATCACCTTGACGGGTGTTGCAGCCGATGATCTGACCGCTGATAACGTAAACCTTGCATGTTTTGTACGAGGAAGCCGGATAACGACAACACGCGGTGAAGTCGCAGTCGAAGACCTGCAGGCGGGTGATATGGTTCATACCGTCGATAACGGGTTACAGCCCGTGTTGCATATTGTGTCGCGCAAGGTGCCGGCAACAGGTCGTTTTGCGCCGATTGTTATTTCAAAGGGTGCGCTAGGCAACGCGCGTGATCTTTTGGTGTCTCCTCAGCATCGGATGTTGATGATTGGTTGGCAGGCACAAGTGATGTTTGGTGAGGGGGAAGTTCTTGCCGCGGCTAAGCATTTGACCAACGGTGACACAATCTATCAAAGGTTTGGGCTCGCGGTAGAGTATTTTCACATCGTCTTTGAACGCCATGAAATTATTTATGCAGAGGGTATCCCCAGCGAGAGTTTCCTAGTGTCCGCGGAAAGCGTAAGCCAGCAAGAACAGCATACGTACGATGAACTGATAGCGTTGTTTCCAGAGCTTGCCACATCGCCCGAGCGTTTTAACAAATCGGCGCGGCGGACACTAAAGTCGCACGAGGCCTCTTTGTTGAGCCAGACAAAGCACTAGCTGGTTTCGTGCGGTGTTACGACAGTGCGTGATTGTCACGATTTGTAATGCATTCGCAGAAATCCGCTTGCTGGCTATTTTGCCTAGCCTAACTGCGGTGCTAAGACGGCAAAAGCGAAATATTGGGTGAGTGTATGCGATCTTTGACAATTCTAACGCGTCGATCTTTTGGGGCCATGATGCTGGCCAGCACAGCGGCGGCTTGTGCGCCACGCGTCACCGAAGAGGAACTGCCGCCGCCAGTAGAGTTTCTCGATGGGTATGGACCAATCGAGGATGCAGGGTATCGGTTGCCCGGAATTCCGTCAGAATATCTGCAAGGTGTAAACCGTCGCGTGTCCGGAATTTATAACGGAGAGCAGCGCGGAAATACGATCGATGTCGATCCATATGCCAAGTTTTTATATCATGTTCGCGAGGATGGTACGACCACACGCTACCCCGTTGGGGTTGGGCGCGCCGGAAAATCGATCCGCGGAAACGCGACGATCCGCATGAAACGGATGTGGCCCGGCTGGACGCCTACCGCGAATATGTTGCGGACTGAACCCGAAGTATACGGCGATTTGGCGGCTGGGATACCCGGCGGCTTGCGCAGTCCTCTGGGTGCACGTGCCCTTTATCTCTATCGTGGCTCACGCGATACGTACTACCGAATTCACGGAACTAACGACTTAGAATCAATTGGGAATTCGGGCTCTGCTGGCTGCATTCGGATGTTCAATCAGGACATCATCCACCTGTTTGATCAGGTTGATGTTCCAATGAAAGTCCATATCCGCACGCCCGAAGAATCGCTTCGGGTTGATCCCGAAAACTACGAACGCGGAATCGAACTTCCGCCGAAGATCATCGATGCCGAAGAACTGCTCGGGCCAGAAGCGGTGGCGATGGATCACCCACCAGTTTTCGACGACGCATAAGCGCTTTATTTTGGTCACAGGTCTTGTAAGAATTGCGCCTGACAAGGTGTGTTTTCGCATGCCGTGTATTTGAAAATAGACGCGGCAGTGCATATGTAACTGTTAATATACAATAAACGAGGGATTTTTAGATGGCCGATTTTCAGACCCAGATTCAGGAATCGCAACAACAGGTTGCCGCTGCGCAAAGCAAGATTTCAGAACTGACAAGCCGTATTGAAACGGCGCGGACAAAAATGGCCGAAGGCACTGACATCGCTGTCGATATCGAAAACGCCAGCCTTGATGAAGTGCACGCACATACTGACCTCATGAATGCAAACATCGCAGAGCTGATCATGGGCTTGGACGATGTGACATCCGCATTTTCCAAAGACTTTGATGACATGCGGTCAAAGACTGGCATGGAAACCTTTATCGGAATTTTCAGCAAGGCGAAGGCCGATAGCATGCGCCAAGAACGTATGCGCACGGCATCAATTGATGACAAATTGCAGGACTTGATCAGCAAATCTGACGTAATCATGAAACTGCTTGAAGGCCAGCTAGCGGTGCTGAATGAACAGAAAATCAGCGTCGAAAAGAACCTTGGCGGTACCTTGCAAGAACGCGAAGCGGTTGTTGGTGAATTGGAAG
Source organism: Yoonia maritima (assembly GCF_002933395.1). Lineage (GTDB taxonomy): Bacteria > Pseudomonadota > Alphaproteobacteria > Rhodobacterales > Rhodobacteraceae > Yoonia > Yoonia maritima_A. The sequence continues at coordinate 741,414 of NZ_PKFN01000008.1, read as the reverse complement.
CAATCCGCGCTGACATCTTGGCCGTGGATCCACAGATCATCACGCTTGAAGGTAAAATTTCGGTTGAACAAGACGCTGCTGCCCGTACGAAACTGGAAACCGAATTGGCTGGGTTGAATGCCAGCTACAACGATATGGTCCAGCAAGAGCAAGTGAAACTAGCAAAATCCCAAACGCTAGAGCGCTATATCGAAAAGGGCAAAACCTGGATCGACAGTTTGCAGAACCAAGCGGCGACGCAGATGGTGCTGATCAACAAACTGCAAACAGACACGAAGCAGCGTGTTGTCCTGTACGACGCCCTTTCCAAGTCTTTGAAAACCGCACAACAGCAGGACGTCGCGCACAAGATCAACGAAATCGGTGTGAAAACCGACCAAGAGGCCCAAACCGCGATGGCCGCAATCGGTGCCGCGACTAACGCGCGCATGGCCGACATGATGGAAGCCCACGAAGACCACATGGTCTTTGCCCGCGAGATACTCGAGCAAAAGGCGAAAGCAGACGAGCGTTTTGTGCGCCGCTTCCAACAGATCGTCGAAAAGCACGACAGCAATCAGTATGGGACAGAGTAGGGCGTGAAGCGCCGGAATATTTTCTTGGTGTCGTTGCTTGGTGCTTTAGCCTTTACGGACGCGTTCCGCCCATTGCCGTTCGGCTGGTCGGGACTGCCAGAGGTGATTGAACGATTAATTGAGGCAAGCGTTATCGCTGCGCTTCTCGCCCTAGTCGGACCCAAAGGATACGAAAACCTAATGGATCAGCGTGTAGGCGGTTTGAGGAGTAAGAAGGATGACTAACCTTCAAGCCGACCACATGAAACTCGAAGATACCCGCGTGACGCGTCGGTATTTTGGCAAGTTCCAACGGATCACGGGCTATTTGACCAAGGTCGCCGCGACGATGGAGGCTGAGGGGCGTTTCTCTCGGCGTGATATTGAGGCGTTGGCGCAATACCTTGTTGGTTTGAATTGGACCTTCACGGCGCTGGCCCACAAATATCATTTCTCGGGGCGTTTCGCCCATGCCGGACAGTTGACCTTTGACCGGATAGAAAGCGGCTTTCCTGTCTATCAAGAATTGCTTGAGATGGCGAATGACGCGCTTCAGGCCAAACGCCACCTTGGGTCGATGCCAAGTACGGATGACTTGAAGGATCAAATGGTGCGGGTCATCCTAAGCGAACAGGAAATCCCGACGAAGCTGCAATATGCGCTGTCACAGCGGCTGTATTATGAAGAGCTTTTGCGCGGTGACCAGTTTTGGGCACGTAATGATCCGCAGGCGGTCTGGGTCGAAAACAAGGCCGACCGCCGTGTGTTTCAAGTTCACTGGGCCGTTTATGACAGCCAGATCAATCTGCCAACGATCTATATCATGGACGTCGAAGATACCGGACGCACTGGCCTGCCCAAAGATGAACGGCGCTGGCCAGAGGCCCAAGCGCATCTGATGGCGCAGTCGGTTGCAGGGTTGAAGCTCCTGACGATCGCAAAGGGCTTTGATGAAGATTTCGACGACCTGCATCCAACGCGCCTGCGCCGGTTCCACATCGGCCCCATGTATAGCAACGCCTTTACCCGCCAATCAGGACCGCTGCGCGAGGTTCTTGAGGCAGCGAATGCCCCTGTTGGTGAAGATTGGGCGCTGGTGTGGTCCGAAGAAGAGCTGGTCGCTGAACGTGTTGAGCACGTGAAGTCTGGCTGGTTCGGGTCGGTTGAACGACAGATTTTTGCGCGCGATGTGTTCGAGCAGGGCGGCGCGAATTTGGGCGCGACCCGGTTGGAACGTTCCCTCATTATGCCAGAGCGCCCCTATCAGGCATTGGCAGAACGGAACCCATCTGGTTTTGGCGATGTCCGCAAGTTTGTCGTCAGCGATAGCGGACGTGTGCTTAGCTATCGTTAGGGAGAACAAATTTAGCTAAATTTGTTGGCCTCCGGCGGGAGTATTTTGAACAAAGCGAGTTGAAAGAAGAGATATGAGCCAGACAAGCGATCAAATGGAAGTGCGTGAAGACGATATCCGCAAACACTATATGCCGGTGGCCGAGATGTTGATGCGGTTGGATCATAGCCCTCGTTTGGCTAAGGCGCGTTTGTCATTGGAAGCGCCCGAGAAGTCGCCGGATGTGGCAGCGACCCGCCGTCGGTTCCGTTCTACAACACCTGGATTGCTGTCGCGTACATCCGCGCCTGCTGGTGGTGTTCGCATGCTTGATCGTCTTGCGGAAACGGACGACGATGATCCGCTGACGTCACCTGCGCAGGCATCCGTGGCGCATGCGTTGCGCCGTGCGATGTCCATCGCTTTGGCCGTGGCAGAGGCTTACTCTGATCAGACGCCTTTGACCGAGTTGAAGCGCGTCAATCTTGAGGGGCGTTTGCCATCGGAAAGGTCCGTTAAGTTCGCAGAGTATCTGGCAGCTGAAAGTCTGATCACATTATATACATTTGCGAATGCCACGTCATTTTTGTTGGCGAGTCATGGGACGGAAACGAGCGTTGAAGTTGGACCTGTTGATGAGGTTTTGACCGATAATGCCCCGTTGGCATTGCATGGTGCGATTTGGGAACTTGATCAGAAGATAGGTCAATTTGCCAAGGATGAATCGACGCTGATCGCTACTCTGCTTGCTTATTGCGAGCAGCTAATGGATCGCGTGGCGCTGCGTGCAACCACGGCCCCGCATATGGCCGCGTTTAACAATTCAAGCTGGCATGTTGAAGCTGACGATTTCACGATTCAGGGCTTTACCCCAGCCCGCAAGGCCAAGGGTTCCGCCCTGTCCATGACCTTTAAGAAACCGAACGAGGTCGTTGGTAACCACATTGCCAAGTATCAGGCGATGAAGCTCGCCAAGATGGTGATGGCCTATGACTTTGATCGCAAACTGAACCCATTTGCTGAACTTGGTGGGTTTATCTTTACCTTTATGGGCGACGGTAAGCCGGGGACGGGTAAGACCACACTTATCCAAATGATGGCTGGCTTGGTGAACGATTACTGTCAGGTCGCGGGCTATCCGTTCCGCTATCAGAACCTTTCGACCGACAATATTGACAGCTACCAGGGTAAATCGGGCCAAAACGCCAAAGCATTTATCAACAACGTGCTTGATCCGCATGTGATTGGCTTTGGCACGATTGACGATATTGACCAGCTTGCGGGGAAACGCGGGGACCGTCAGTCATCTGCTGGCCAGCTAGAAATCACCGCCGTGCTGATGGAAAGCTTTGCGGGTGCAAATACAGTTGTGCGGGGGAACTGTACGTTCGGCATGTTCTCGAACTATCCCGAGAATGTCGATGATGCACTGCGTCAGCGTGCTGGCGCGCGATTCTTGGTCGATGGTCCGCAAACGCGCGAAGACTATATCGACATTCTTTACTTGCTGATGGGAAAAAACCACGAGATCCCAGTCGGTGCGCATGAAGTGTTCAGCGCGCAAGAGATCAAAAAGGCAGTCGCCGCATCGTTCGAGGGCCACGCACGACCCAAAGAGGTTGGCTTGCTGAACGTTTATGACCGTGTTTCGTCTGAAATTGGCACGCTTGATACGATTGCCAAAATGGGTACTTACCTGAAAGCCATTCAAGAGGCTGATCCGCGGTTCACAGGCCGTGCGATCAAGAACATCACCGACGCGGTGAAGGTTCGTGCGATGGACTTTGAACTGCCCGACGAATGGATGGAAAACCCTGACCTGTTCATGTTCAAAGACTACGACACCAAGAAGGCTATGATTTCGGACCTCCGCGTGCCGATCACGGTCGACATGGTCATCCAAGAAATCAACCGCTACGCAGACAGTGAATTCCGCTATGCAGATAAGTCCGACGAAGTCGCGATTGAAAACATGGTCCGCGATTTTGGTCGTCAGGAAGAAGCAAAGCGACGCTATTTAGACAGCAAGGGTTAACGGAAGGATGGGTGGCCTGATTTCGGATAGCTTGTTCATCCCGGCGCTAATGTTGGCCGGGCTTGCATTTGCTATGCCGCGCATGCTGGCTCGCGGATTGCCTGAAGGCGTAAAGCCGCTGCTGCTAAACGCCTTCTTGTCTACGATCTTCGTGTTCGTGATTTCAGCGACTTTCTTCGCCGGTCTCTACATATGGCAAGGGGTGGCATTCGCGGAAATGATGGTACCGGGCTGGTCTGCGAACATCGCATTCTTCGGGCGTCTCGGCCTAATCTCAGCAATTATTTGGGCGCCGATTATGTTATTGTCTTTGGCTGGCTTGCCCAAAAAATGGGTGAACGAAACATGGTAGAGTCATCCAACGGAGTTGCAAAATGCATCGACTAATCGAAAAAGGCCTGATGTTTGGCAACCTGATCCGGGTGGATAGTCCGGTATTGGTTGAGCGCTATAATCGCGCGCTTAAGCATCTTACCGGACGTAAAACGTCTCAAAATATGTTCCATATTGATATTTCTGGATTCAGCCCCGAAATCGGTGAAGAGTTCGGAGATGATCTCTATCTGAACCACGCGGGCGTGAACCGCCAGTTTATTTTGCTGACGACAGAGCAAGCGACCGCGCCGCTGTTGAATGCAAAGTTTTCGACTGCGCGTAGCATCCTCAAACAGTTTATCAACGAAAATAGATCAGAGTTGTTTGCCTTGACCGCGCGCGATGCCGTTGCGGGCGAATTGGTGAACTCTGTCTATTTGGTCGATAGTCCGGCGCGCCTTTTTGATATTCGCAAAGTCCGGATCGAGGCTGATACGACCAGCGGCACCGTGGCGATGGCTGACAAACTGGGCCAAATGATCGATCGGTTTAAGTCTGAACAAGATGCGTGGTTTGACGACGTGTTGATCGCGGATATGATTGGTATGGCAAAAAAGACGGGTGATGTGGTGCGCAACCCGGTCCGCCTAAAACAGATGGAATTCGATCAGGACAACTATTGGACCGACCTGTTTGGCGGCATGTACCTGTTTCGTGGTGTTGAACATCCAGCAGCGATTGTCGCGAGCGATAAGGACGACTTTGACGACTTGCCTATTCGGTTTACCTTTGACCTTAGGGATCGTTCAGCCATTGCCAAGTTCCTAAGCATTAACGATCTGGTTGAACCCATAATCGACGCACGTGGTGTCGATGCTGCCGCGATTTTGCATCAAAAGATGGATTTCATCGTGATGGAGGTCGCCGCCGCGATGGATGAAAACCTTGCCGGTGCGACCCGTCGCGACCTGCGCCGTTTAGGGCGGCAATATGCAAAGAAACTACCAGAGGCGTGGCAGGGGCTTGCCGCGTTGTTGCGCTGGGCCGAAGAAGACGGGCCGTGGCCCAAGATCACGTCAGAACACCCGGCGTATTTCTATACGCTGCGTGCTAAGCCGCACGCGGATGCAGATTTAGTAAACATGCTGTTGGCTGAACTCACGCCGCTTGATATCAGGCAGCTGTTCATCTGCCACAAAGAGGTGTTTTATCGCGCCTACGCCACATGGCCGGATGAAAAACGGGCTTATGTCGTTGATTTCCTTGATCGTGAGTATCAGGTAGATAAGGCTGGAACCCGACAAGCGCTATATGGTCTCGAGGCCCCGATGGAGGAGCCAAGGCCACGGGCGCAACCTGATTTGATCACCCGCGTTGGCCCGTGGGGCGCTCTGGGGAGGAGAAGCTGATGGGATTTATTCGACTAATCGTGTTCGGCTTTGTCGGGCTAAGTGTGCTGTATCTGATGGTCTCGGTCTATTCGCGGTCGGTCAGACGTGAACGGCTAGAGAAAGAATTTGATGCCGATCACCTAGATAATGTTGATCAAGACGCCCGTGATGCCTATGTGGCTGAGGGAATCGCGTCTTATAACCGTTCGATCCGACCCAAATTGATCGGGCTGGTCTATGTCGTTCCTACCATCGCCATCGGCGCTATTATCTATATGATTAACGAGAACTAAAGGAATTTCCATGCACCGCATTAAGATCGCTTTTCGGGTTCTTGTATTCATGTTTGGCTGGGTCATCTTGCATTATGCTCTGCCGCAGCACGACATCGTGCGTGTTGTGAACACCTACCAAGAACGCCAAGATCTGAACGATTGGACCCGTATTTTCTGGGCGCGCCCGGATGACCAATCTGCCACGATTATCAATCGGGATGTTCAGTTTATCCAAACAGTGAAAAAGAAAACTTTCCTGTTGGGTTTTGTGCAGCGCGAAACAACCGAAGTCATGGTGTATCGTAACGAAGATACTGGTTGGTCGTGGCCGTTCTACTTTAAGTTCGACACCGCTTCGTTGCAAACGGAGGCTGACGATTTACGGTCCACCCCCGAGCAACCTAAATGGGCTGTGGTGACCCATTACGGTTGGCGGAACGAATATTTTTCGGCCTTTCCGAACGCGATTGCGATCCGCCCAGTGGAAGGGCCTAACGTGACGATTATACCTTGGTTCAATATTGCGTTTTTTGTCTTCTTGATGGTTGGCATTGTCTTTATTCGTGCGATGTGGCGTCAGTTTCGTGAACGCACTGTTGATCCCTTGATGGATAGCGCGGGGCATCGCGTAGACGAAGTGCAGGCGGATATGGCCGAAAGAAAAGGCCGCGTCTCGCAATGGCTCGGTACTTGGCGGTCAAAGAAGTAAAACAAAAGGCCCCGAAGAATCGGGGCCTTTTTTGTATGATGAGTTGGCGAAGGTTCGTTACTCGCCGTAAGGAATCCAGATATTTTTCACCTCGGTCGCGGCATAGAGGTAATCCTTAGCCGTCGGTGCCAAGTCATGTCCGTTGTTGACCCATGTACGCTTGAGGTTCCCCGCACTGGCCTTTTCCACCACTCCGCTGACATCGCTGCTTGAGAATGACCAAACCGCGTCCAAATCCATGTGGCTAGCGAGTGTCGGCGCCAGTTCTGCGTGGTCGCCGGTGATGATGTTTACGACGCCTGCAGGCATGTCAGATGTTTCTAGCACTTGGTAGAAATCAGTCGCCACCAGCGGGAATGCCGCGCTTGGGATAAGGACCGTACGGTTGCCCATCGCGATTGCGGGGGCCATTGCGCTGATCAATCCTGATAGCGGAGTATCGTCACACAGAACGCCGATGTTGCCGACGGGTTCTTTCATCGCCAAGGCAACGCCGCGGATCGGTACACCGTGCGCCTGCCCATCGTATTTGTCGGCCCATGCGGCATAGGTAAACAGCGTTTGGATCGCTGTTTCGACCTCTGCCGAGCCGGATTTTCCACCGACTAGGGCGTCAATCCTTGCGGCAAATTCAGCATCCCGTGCCGACAGATTTTCTGCGATGTAATACAGGATTTGCGCACGTAGGTGGCCAGTTGTCTTGGACCAGCCTTTGGCTGCGTTACATGCCTCGACCGCGTTGCGGATGTCTTTGCGATTGCCAATGCCACTATGGCCCAGCAGCTTGCCTTTGGCGCTGTAGACGGGGTTTGAATAGCCACCGTCGGGGCGCGCTTGTTTGCCGCCGATATACAGCTTTGCAGTACGGTCGAGAGGGTCCGCAGGCTGACCGTCAGTCGCTGAAAATGCTTTGGCTGGCTTGATTGGCTTCGCTGATGCCTTTGGCTTGGTGTAACCTGTCAGACCTTCCCAGCCGCCTTCACTGCCAAAGCCGCTTTCGCGTACGCCACCAAAGCCAGCAGCGGCATCCATCATGTTGGTGCCGTTGATCCAGACAATGCCTGCAACCAGCTTGGGCGCGATATCGAGCGCAAGGTTGATGTTTTCTGACCAGACAGACGCAGCAAGCCCGTATCGCGTGTTGTTCGCGATCTCAATCGCCTCGGATGGTGTACGAAATGTTGTCGCGGCCAGAACTGGTCCAAAGATCTCTTCCTGCATCAGTGTCGATGCGGACGACAGGCCAGTGATCAGTGTTGGCGGATAGAAACAGCCTTCGGGCGCTGCAACCTGATAGGTTTCGCCTTCTGTATTGGCGCTGACCATCTTGGTGATCTGGTCCAGCTGAACCGGGTCCACGATGGCGCCAACGTCGATGCATTTGTCGAGCGGGTTACCAATGCGCAGCCCGTCAATGCGGGATTTCAATTTGGCGTAGAACCGATCAGCGATGCCTTCTTGGACCAGTAGACGTGATCCGGCGCAGCAGACTTGGCCCTGATTGAACCAGATCGCGTCAACCAACCCTTCGACCGCGCTGTCGATGTCGGCATCGTCGAATACGATGTAGGGGGATTTGCCGCCAAGTTCGAGCGATAGCGCCTTGCCTGATCCGGCAGTGGCTTCGCGAATTTTGCGGCCAACTTCGGTGGATCCAGTGAATGCGATTTTATCGACATCAGCGTTGACCAGTGCCGCGCCAGTTTCGCCGTCGCCAGTCACAATGTTCACGACGCCCGGCGGTACGCCTGCCTCTGTACAGATTTCGGCAAAGACCATCGCGGTCAGTGATGTGTATTCTGCTGGTTTCAGAACGACCGTGTTACCCATCGCCAGCGCAGGCGCGATCTTCCATGCAAGCATCAGCAGCGGAAAGTTCCATGGGATGATCTGACCGCAAACACCCAATGCCTCGCGGTCGGGCAGCTCTTCGTCCATCAACTGGGCAAAGCCCGCGTGGTGGTAAAAATGGCGGATCGCCAGAGGCACATCAATGTCGCGGCTTTCGCGGATCGGTTTGCCGTTATCCAGTGTTTCCATCACGGCCAAAAGGCGGCTGTGTTTCTGCAAAAGACGCGCGATTGCATAAAGGACACGTGCACGTTTATGGCCCGACTTGGCCCAAGCAGGTTGCGCCTTGCGGGCGGCTTTGACAGCGGCTTCGACCTCGGCTGCAGTGCCTTTGGTTACGCCTGCCAGTTTTTCGCCGGTGGCTGGGTTGTTTGATGGGAAATCATCGCGCAAAGCGCCCCATTCGCCGTTGATGAAATGGCCCGCGATGCCGCCACGATCGGCGATCCACTGCAGTGCCTCTTTGCTACTTTCAGGGGCAGGGCCGTATTCCATGGTGTCGAAGATTTCTTTGATGGTCATGATCTTATCCGATCGCGTGACGCCAGGATGCCGAATAGGCGCCTGTGACGTGATGTTCGAGTTGCCGTTCAATGTCGCCCAATAGACTGGATGCACCAAAGCGGAACAGGTCGGGTTGTAGCCAGCGGTCGCCGAGTTCGTCTTTGATCATGGATAGATAGACCAGCGCGTCTTTGGCTTTGGAAATGCCGCCTGCGGGTTTGTAGCCAACCTTGATCCCCGTACGTTCCTGATAGTCGCGGATCGCGCGGATCATGGTTAGCGTGACCGGCAGGGTAGCGTTGACGGGTTCTTTACCAGTGGACGTTTTTATGAAATCTGCCCCGGCCATCATACAGACCAGCGACGCACGCGCGACGTTGCGCAAGGTGCCCAGTTCGCCAGTTGCAAGGATCGCCTTAACATGGGCGTCGCCGCAGGCCGCGCGCATTTCTTTCATTTCATCATAAAGTGCCTGCCAATTGCCGGTCAGCACGTGGCGGCGCGAAATGACGATGTCGATTTCTTCGGCACCCGCTTTGACGCTTTCGCCGATTTCGGCGATGCGCAGGTGGAACGGCGAAAGGCCCGCAGGAAAACCAGTGGAGACAGCCGCGACGGGAATGCCCGACCCTTGCAACGCATCCACGGCAGTTTCGACCATGTCGTGATAAACACAGACTGCACCTGTGGTCAGCCCGGTCATGCCAAGATTTTCAAGGATGTCTGCCCGAACAGGTTGGCGCGCCTTGGCGCATAGGCGTCGCACGCGCCCTTCGCTGTCGTCGCCCGACAGGGTCGTCAGATCGATCAGACTGATCGCTTTGCATAGCCAAGCGGCTTGGTAATCTTTTTTGACTGACCGCCGACTAGGCAGAGTTGCTGCGCGTCGTTCGATGGCCGATGTATTTGCTTGGACAGCCATCACCCAATCAAGGTCAAGTGGCATGCCGTCGTTACGCTGTTCTTGCACCTGCGGAAGCTGGTGCAAAGTGGTGGAGTGAGTAGTTTGCAAGGGGGCCTCCTGCATTGCCGGATCAGACTGGCAGTTTGGTCGATGAATGGCAAGTTTTGATCAATTGATCAAAACTGTTTTTTGAGTATTTGACGCAAGGTGATGGTTGGCTAGCCTTGAGGTTGGACGAGTTCGCGCTGGTATTTGTGCCGATATTGGAGCGGCGTTAGTTCATATGCGTTTCGGAACAGTTTGTGAAAATGTGACATGTTCGGAATGCCGACATCCCGCGCTATTTCGCTGATTGGGTCGCTGTCCGTGATCAACACGCGTGCAGCGTGGGTCATACGCAAGTCGTTGATGAAATCTGACGGTGTTTGGCCATAATATTTACGCATACTGCGCGAGACATGCGGATGTGCTTTGCCCGTTATCGCGACAAGACCAGCAGCCCCTTCCCGAAACACCGCGGGGTCTTTGGCTGTCTGGCAAGCCTTCGCCAGCCATGCAGGTGCGTCTTTTGGTTGAATATTACCCGTTAAGTCGGCGCAAAGCGGTAGCAAGAAAGCCTCTGCGTGCAGCGCAGTGCACGCGCTGCGTTCCAAAAGGACAGCGGCGTGGTTTAGTGTAGCCAATTGGCGAATATCGCGTTGGTGTTGTGCGATTTTGGCGTCGGACCAGAAAAGGTGACCCTGCAGGTCTGGATGGCGTTTTCCAAGATTAGCAATCGTATCAGGGTGGATGCAGAGCGATACAATAAGCGCATGTTCGCCGCGACCTTGTAGCGCATGATGCTGACCGGGCTGTAAGAAACCGACAGTGCCTTCGTCCAGCGTGTCGGTGCGGTCGGGCAGGTGATGTCTGACCTGACCGTTTTGAACCCAAAACAGTTCGAAAAAGTCATGCGTGTGCAGGGCTTTCGGGCGCTGAGGCGCCAAAGTCGCGCGCGTAAGGTGAATTTGCGCGCGGTTTTGCAGAATGTCTTTGTGATACAAAGTCTGGACCATGCCGCAAATTAACACAGCCTTTGCTGCATTGCAGCATATATCTTCGTTGCGTGACAATTGGCCCGACTAGGACTATCTGCTGTGCAAATCTAACTATGAGGTGCGCCCATGTCCTTTGATCGTTCTTTGAAGATCGCCCCGTCGATTTTGTCTGCTGATTTCGCCAACTTCGGCAAAGAGTGCGAGGCGATTGAGGCGCAGGGTGCTGATTGGGTGCATGTTGACGTCATGGATGGGCATTTCGTGCCAAACATCACTTTCGGTCCGGCAACCTGTGCTGCGATCCGCCCGCATATCAAAGGTGTTATGGACGTGCATTTGATGATTGCCCCGGTCGATCCATATATCGAAGCCTTTGCAAAAGCGGGCGCTGATGTGATCACCGCCCATGTCGAGGCTGGCCCACATATCCACCGCACATTGCAGGCGATCCGTGCAGCGGGTGCCAAGGCAGGTGTTGCGCTGAACCCCGGTACGCCAGCAAGCGCGGTCGAATATCTGTTGGATATGGTTGATCTTGTTTGTGTGATGACAGTGAACCCCGGATTTGGGGGGCAAAAATTCATCCATAGCCAAGTCGAAAAGGTGCGCCAGCTGCGCCAGATGATTGGTGAACGCCCGATCCATATCGAAATTGATGGTGGCGTTGATCCGACGACAGCGCCTTTGGTTGTCGAGGCAGGTGCCGATGTGTTGGTCGCAGGTTCTGCCGTGTTCCGTGGCGGGAGCGTCACTGATCCGACCCCATATGGCGACAATATGCGCGCCATTCGGTCTGCCTGTTCTAGCTAATCGTAAATCTACGCAAAATCTGCACAATTCACAGGGATAGTGTGCACCATGCTTTTTTAAGTCTGCTTGAGAGCAGTAATAAAGAGGCAAGAAAATGGTTGTACGTGGTATTCCAAAAAGACTGGCACGGGATGCGTGGTGGCTGGACGATGAATAAACCCTGCTTATCCAACCGTATGCCGCAAATTGCGCTACCTAAACGAATGCTGACGCCGTAGTTTGGCATTGATGGAGGTGGGGCAATGATATTGATCGCAGATGATGATGCGCAAATTCGTGACGTATTGCGCATTGCGCTGGGGCAGGCAGGTTTCGGTGTGACTGAGGCGGCCGATGGTCGCGCAGCGCTAGAAGCTGCACAAAGCCTGTCACCTGACTTGATCGTTCTCGATATCGGCATGCCCGAGATGGACGGGCTTTCGGTGTGCCGTGAATTGCGCAAGACTTCGCAGGTGCCCGTGCTGTTTTTGACCGCGCAAGCGGATGAAGTCGACCGGATTGTCGGTCTTGAGCTGGGCGCAGATGACTATGTGTCTAAACCGTTTTCACCGCGCGAGTTGGTGGCGCGTGTCCGTGCGATTCTGAAACGCAGCGGACCAGTTGAAACAACGCAGGCCGTCTTGCGCCGGGGCTTGCTGAGTATCGATCCAGAGCGACACCTTTGCCACGTGAATGATGCGCCGGTGACGTTGACTGCCCGCGAAATGGAACTAGCGCTGCATTTAATGCGACGCCCGGACAATGTGTTGTCCCGCCCGCAGTTGGTCGATCAAATCTATGGCACCAACGTACATGTCAGTGATCGTACGATGGATAGTCATCTACGCAATTTGCGGGCTAAGCTGGCCGAGGCGGGCTGCACCGACGCGATTGAGACTGTACATGGTGTTGGCATCCGGATGGGCGCATGCCGCGGCGCGTAATCGCCAAATGGCGACCGCCACTGGCTTTTGTGCTGGGTGGCACCTTGGCTGCAGTGTTCTTTTTGCCGCTTATTGGTATCGGTTATTTTCGTGTCGCTGGTGGCGTTCTTGGTTGGGCCGAGACCACTTGGATGATTGCCGGAATGGCATTCGTTGCGACGGGTGTGCTGGGATTCTTTTTGTGGCGACTTGTGTTGCGCCCTGTGCGCGCCATTACGGATTACGCGCAGGCCGAAGGTGAAGCCAAAGTCCCGACCCATTTCGGAACGCCAGAGTTTTCCAAACTAGGAAACGCCGTGTTTGCCATGACCGAGACCTTACAGGGTCGCGAGGCCGTTCTAAGGTCTTATGCGGATCATGTGACCCACGAATTTAAGTCCCCTTTGACTGTCGTGCGTGGCGCCGCAGAGCTGCTGGGTGATCCTAATCTGTCAGTCGCCGACCGCACTAAAATGCTGCAAAATATCACCGACGCAGTGGCAAGGATGGAGGCTCTGTTGGACAGTCAACGTGCGCTAGCCCGTGCACAAGACCCGTTGCCGCGAGGGAGTTGCGTTCTTTCTGAGGTCGCTGACTTTGATGGTGTGCGTGTGATAAAGGATGGCGAAGTGCCGTTTTCACCAGAGGTTCTGAAACTGGTTTTGACCCATCTTGTTGGAAACGCCAAGGCGCATGGCGCAACAGATATCCAAATCACGCATCATGATCATCGGGTCGTAATCGCTGACAACGGGCCCGGCATCTCCGAAGGTAATCGGGACCGCATTTTTGATCCGTTTTTTACAACGCGTCGTGACGCCGGTGGGACAGGTATGGGGCTGCCTATTGTGGCGCGAATGCTTCAGGCGCAGGGTGCGCAGATCAGCTTGTTGGACGGACCGGGTGCTGCGTTCGAAATCAGGTTTTAGGGCGCGGTGGGTTAAAACCCACCCTACGACCCTGCGCGGTACCAAGCGATCAGTTTAGCGCGATCTTCGTTTTCTATGTGTGTAATGTTTGCAGGCGGCATTGCTTGGCTAACCCCTGCTTGCAAATAGATTTGGCGCGCGTGTTTCGTGATGTCCCCTGTGGTTTCTAGGAACACACCTTTGGGCGCATGCTGCATATTGCCCCAGACCGGTTCGCGCGCGTGGCACATTGAACAGCGGCCAATGACGATATCGTGGACTTCGTCGTATCCTTCGGCACTCGCAAAGCGTTGCTCGTATGCGGTTAATTCACGCGCCTCAGCCTCTTCATAGCTGTCATATCCGCGCTGCGTGGATAGCCATGCGATGATGAGGAACAAGATAACCGTGACGGCCCATGTCCAGCTTGGTTTGCCTTTGCGGGCGTGCATTGAATTGAAATAATGACGGATCGTGACGCCCATCAGGAATACCAATGCCGCGATAATCCATGCGTATTGAGTACCGAACGCCAGAGGATAGTGGTTCGACAACATCAGGAATATCACTGGCAGGGTAAGGTAATTATTATGTGTCGATCGCAGCTTTGCGATTTTGCCATATTTTGGGTCCGGCGTGCGCCCGGCCTTTAGGTCCGCAACGACGATCCGTTGGTTCGGCATGATGATAAAGAACACATTGGCCGTCATAATCGTAGCGGTGAACGCGCCCAAGTGGAGCAATGCCGCGCGGCCGGTAAAGACTTGGTTATAGCCCCACGACATGGCGACCAGCAGGACAAACAGCAGCACCATCAATACGGTTGGCGTGTTTCCAAGCGGGGATTTGCAAAGGTAATCGTAGATCAGCCAGCCGACGGCAAGCGATGCCGCCGAGATAAAGATGGCCTGCCAAATCGCCAGATCAGCCTTGGATGGATCAATCAGGAAGAGTTCAGCCCCGGCCCAGTACACGACCGCGAGCATGGCGAAACCAGACAGCCAGGTTGAATAGCTTTCCCATTTGAACCAGGTCAGATGTTCTGGCATCGCCTTTGGCGCGACCAGATATTTCTGGATGTGATAGAAACCGCCGCCGTGGACCTGCCATTCTTCGCCATCGGCGGGGCCGTCGATATCGCGGTTCAGCGACAGATCAAGCGCGATGAAATAGAAGCTTGACCCGATCCAAGCGACCGCCGTGACCACATGCAGCCAGCGCACGGCAAAGGCCAGCCAGTCCCATAGAATTGCCAGATCGTACATGCGTGTCCCCTTTTTGCGCCCAGTCTAGTCAACGGCTTGGTTTTCTTGTATTCGCTGATACTGCCAAGCTCTATCAAAAATTGCAGAATAATGTCTTACTTTGAGAATATCCGCACTTTCGTGCGTGTCTATGAACTGGGGTCGATGTCAGCGGCGGGTCGCGATCTTCGGATTTCGCCAGCGGTGACATCTGCCCGGATTTCTCAGCTAGAGGACCACTTGTCTGTGCGGCTGTTCCAGCGAACCACCCGAAGCCTTACACCGACAGCGCAGGGCAAGGCGTTTTATGGTGGCGCTTGCAGTGTCTTGGATGCTGTCGATTACGCCGAGGCACAGGTTTCTGATCTGACCGAAAACCCCAAAGGGCAGCTGCATGTTGCGGCACCTTTGGGTGTTGGGCGCCGATTGATTGCGCCGCATGTTCCCGAATTTACAGCGCAATATCCGTTGATTGACGTGCGGCTGCGTATGACTGACCGGACGGTAGATATGACAACCGAAGGGTTGGATTTGGCGTTTCATTTGGGCCAGCCTACCGACAGTAATTTGCGCCAACGCAAGATATCGGATGTCGCGCGGGTGCTGGTTGCATCGCCTGAATACATTGCCGCGCGCGGGCATCCGGCGGATGGTGCTGCGCTTGTGAATGACAAACATGAATGCCTGAACCTGCGCTTTCCCGGTGCACTTGAGTTCCAGTGGCAGTTGATGACCGAAAATGGCCCGCAACGGTTTCGCGTCAGTGGGCGGCTGGAAAGTGACGATGGTGATGTTCTTACAGACTGGGCGCTGGCGGGGCAGGGGGTGGCGATGAAACCGCGTTTTGAGGTCGCAGAGCATCTTGCGAATGGTGCGCTTGTCGTTGTTGGTGCGAAAACGCCCCCCGTGCCGGTTCAAATGTCGTGCCTTTATATGCATCGCAGGCACCAAGATCCTAAAACCCGCCTGTTTATGGAGTTCATGATTGATAAGATCGGCGATGCTATTCGAACTGCCGAAAGACTTTCGTAAATATTTTGAAAACAATCAGGATTATTTCTGATTATCATGGCAATGAAATAGGAGACACCGGTGCAAAGATATCCGCGTGACATGATCGGCTATGGGGCGAACCCTCCGGCGGCGAATTGGCCGAACGGTGCGCGCATTGCCGTGCAAATTGTCTTGAATTACGAAGAAGGCGGCGAAAACAACGTGCTGCACGGCGATGCCGCGTCAGAGGCGTTTTTGTCCGAAATCGTTGGTGCCGCGCCGTGGCCCGGCCAGCGCCATTGGAACATGGAAAGCATCTATGAATACGGCAGTCGTGCTGGGTTCTGGCGGCTGCATCGGCTGATGGCCGATTTGCCGATTACCGTTTACGGGGTCGCCACTGCATTGGCGCGCAGCCCGGAACAGGTTGCCGCAATGAAAGACGCAGGCTGGGAAATTGCGAGCCACGGTTTGAAGTGGATCGAATACAAAGACGCCCCCGAAGATGTCGAACGCGCCGATATGGCTGAGGCGATCCGCCTGCACACAGAGGTCGTGGGTGAACCGCCGCGCGGTTGGTACACGGGGCGCTGTTCGGACAACACTGTGCGACTAGCTGCGGAGACTGGCCAGTTTGCCTATGTGGCGGATACCTACGCCGATGACGTGCCGTATTGGTCAGAGTTCGGTAAAACCGATCAACTGATCGTGCCTTACACATTGGACGCCAACGACATGCGTTTCGCGACGCCGCAGGGCTTCAACTCTGGCACGCAGTTTTTTGAATATCTCAAGGCCAGCTTTGACGCGCTATACCGCGAGGGCGGGCGGATGTTGTCGATTGGCCTGCACTGTCGCCTGATTGGCCGCCCTGGCCGTGTCGAGGCTTTGCGTCAGTTTATCGAATATGCGCAAAGCCATGATGACGTTTGGTTTGCGACCCGTGAACAGATCGCCGACCATTGGGCGACCGAGCACCCGCATCAGCGTTTTGTCCGCCCATCGCAAATGGGCCGTGATCAGTTTGTGCAGGCTTATGGTGGCGTTTTTGAGCATTCGCCTTGGATTGCCGAGCGCGCCTTTGATCTAGAGCTTGGGCCCGCGCATGACACCGCCGTAGGCTTGCAAAATGCGTTTGCGCGGATGTTCCGAACCGCAAGCGAAGACGAAAGGCTGGGCGTGCTGACAGCGCACCCGGACTTGGCCGGAAAACTGGCCGCAGCGAAGCGCCTGACAGCAGAAAGCACAGGAGAGCAAGCAAGCGCAGGTTTGGACGCGCTGACCGACAGCGAACGCACAGAATTCGAAGCAGGCAACACGGCCTATACCGACAAATTCGGCTTTCCCTTTATCATTGCCGTGCGCGACCATGACAAAGCGTCGATCAAGGAAGCAATGCAGTCACGTCTAAACAACGATCGGGCAACAGAATTCCAAGAAGCCTGCCATCAGGTCGAACGCATCGCACTGCACCGGCTTAAGGATATGTTGCCAAGATGACCCGAAACATCAGCATATCCCCTCTGACGGCAGCGGCGTTTGCGCCATATGGGGATGTGCTGAATTGCGATGGCGACCCCGATAAAATCATCAACGCTGGCCTATGTGGGCGGTTCCACGACCGGGCAAAGGTTGATGTTGGCGATGCACGGGTGGGGATCAGCCTGTTCCGGTCTGAACTGCGGCAACTGCCCTACCAGCTAGGCCTAATTGAGCGCCACCCAGACGGATCGCAGGCGTTTATCCCGATGAGCATGGACCCGTTTTTGGTCGTCGTCGCAGACGCTGATCTGCGACCCCATGCATTCATCACAAACCCCGGAGAGGGTATAAATTTCCATCGTGGTACCTGGCACGGCGTTCTGACCCCACTGGCCGGGCCGGGCCTATTTGCCGTGATTGACCGTATCGGTGACACCCCAAACCTAGAGGAGCATCACTACGACACACCCTATTTCATAAATTTCTAAATTTGACCGGCGCTAAGATCGGCAAACCATCAGGGACAAAAATAATGACAGATAATTCAATCGGGACGCCAGAACAGCTGCGCGACCCAGACTATTTCCCGGGGATCGCAAAAGCGGTTCCACTTGGCATTCAGCACGTATTGGCGATGTTCGTATCGAACGTGACACCTGCCATCATCATTTCAGGGGCAGCTGGCTTTGGCTTTGGGTCCGACGCGGGGGCGCTTGGGTTCCCGGATATGACCTATCTTATCCAGATGTCGATGCTGTTTGCGGGCATCGCGACACTGTTCCAAACAATCGGCATGGGCCCAGTTGGCGCACGGCTGCCAATCGTGCAAGGGACGTCGTTCGCGTTTATCCCAATCATGATCCCACTGGTCGCTGGCAAAGGGGTAGAGGCAATGCCCGCCCTGTTTACCGGCGTTTTGATCGGCGGCCTGTTCCACGCGTTGTTGGGCACCGTGATCGGCAAAATCCGATTTGCCTTGCCTCCTTTGGTGACCGGGCTGGTCGTAGTCATGATCGGTTTGGCGCTGGTCAAGGTTGGCATCCAATATGCGGCGGGCGGTGTTCCTGCGGTGAATAGCCCCGAATATGGCAGCCTGTTGAATTGGGGTGCCGCTGGTACGGTCATAATTGTGACCCTCGCGCTAAAGTTCTTCGCCAAGGGCATGTTGTCGATTTCTGCTGTGATCATCGGGTTGATCGCCGGCTATATCTATGCGCTGATTTTCGGGATGATCAGCTTTGGCGGTGATTTCGGCATCGCGGCCAAAGTCAGCAATGCAGCTACTTTCGCAGCGCCGATGCCGTTCAAATATGGCTTTGAGTTCAGCGCGGCTGCGGTCATCGGGTTTTGCATGATGGCGTTTGTGTCAGCAATCGAAACCGTCGGCGACGTCAGCGGCATCACCAAAGGTGGCGCGGGGCGCGAAGCAACGGACAAAGAAATCCAAGGCGCGACCTTTGCCGATGGTTTCGGCACTGCGCTTGCTGGCATCTTTGGCGGTTTCCCCAATACATCCTTTAGCCAGAACGTCGGCCTGATCGCGATGACCGGCGTGATGAGCCGGCACGTCGTGACCGTCGGTGCGATCTTCCTGATTATCTGCGGGTTGGTTCCCAAAGTGGGCGCGATCATTAACACCATCCCAATCGAAGTTCTGGGTGGTGGTGTGATCGTCATGTTCGGTATGGTCGTTGCAGCTGGTGTGTCCATGCTGTCCGAAGTCGACTGGAACCGCCGCAACATGGTGATCTTTGCGATTTCCCTGTCGATCGGCTTGGGCCTTCAGCTAGAACCAAAAGCGGTCCAATATCTGCCAGACACAATGCGCATCTTGATGACATCCGGCCTGCTGCCATCAGCCTTCATCGCGATTGTGCTGAACTTGGTGCTGCCCAAAGATTTGGACGGCTCACCTGACATTGCTGGCGGTCTATCCGGCGATAAATAAGACACAAAGGGCCTCGCATTTGCGGGGCTCTTTTGAGGGTGAATTACTTTGTGGAGCCGCAGCTTATTGAGTCAACGTCCAATGATAGCTCGAAATTTAGCAAAGAGCCCCAAGCGTCTAGGAACGTTGTCTACGTTCATAAAAATAATATTTAGTGGCTCTGGTGCGCTCAAAGGAAGCTCTCGTTTTATGAGTATCATTTTTGCGTTTGCTCTAATGTCCTGCCAAAAAACGGAGTGAAGCATTGCATCCTTGTTCCAGTAACCGACGACACCAGACTTGCTATCAATCAACTCATCAAGTTTTTTAATGTCTGGGTTTTCATTTAGAAAGTCCGCGGGTTCCTTGAGGATATAGGTCTCAAAGTCCAAAACTAAATTATCGGCAGCTTCGTCGTAACACTGGTACAACTGAAATTGAGTATCAGCCTCTTGGGCAAGCGCCCTGAGTGACCAAATTAGGCTGTCTGAAATTGACGTTGAATGAGTTTCGGTCATGAATATGGATTGCATATTTAGTTTTGAGGATCAACGGTTGCAAAGCCCCACATAGCTGACATCGTGATTGAGTATCCAAGCTGCGTCATGATTAATCCCTTTGTCGTTTATGCCCCGATCCGTCACAAAACCTTCACCATTTCTTAACAATTCTGCAAAGCGAGGGGATCACACAGCATAAGACTTTGGAGAGCCTTGATGCTGCGTATTGATGACCTGACCAAGGCCTTTGGCCAAAATAAAGCCGTTGATGCGGCGAGTATCGCTGTCGATAAACCGGTGATGATCGGGATTATTGGGCGGTCGGGCGCTGGTAAATCTACACTGCTGCGGATGCTGAACCGTTTGACCGATGCGACCTCTGGTGCGATCATGTTTGAAGGTCAGGATGTCACGCAGCTGCGTGGTGCGGCCAAGCGCAATTGGCAATCCCAATGCGCGATGATCTTTCAGCAGTTTAATTTGGTGCCGCGGATGGATGTTGTGTCCAACGTGTTGCACGGCACGTTGAACCGTCGTTCGACCTTTGCAACGATGTTCAATCTTTATCCGACCGAAGATATCCATCGCGCGATTGAAATTCTTGATCGTCTTGGGATCGCGGAACATGCACCCAAACGCGCCGAGGCATTGTCTGGCGGTCAGCAGCAGCGCGTCGCGATTGCGCGGGCGTTGATGCAAGACCCCAAGATTATTCTGGCAGATGAACCGATCGCGTCGCTTGACCCGATGAACGCGCAGGTGGTGATGCAGTCCTTGCGTGATATCCACGAACAAGACGGCCGCATGGTAATTGCGAACCTACACACGCTTGATACCGCGCGCCGGTATTGCGACCGGGTGATCGGGATGCGCGGCGGGCGGATCGTGTTTGACGGCACGCCCGAACAGCTAACTACCGGCGCTGCCCGCGACATTTATGGCGCGGACGAGACATTCTCGGAAGCGGCCACATCCACCGAAATTGAAACCCTAAGCGAAGAAGTCGCGAAACTGGCGGACATCGCCGTAAGCGTCTGACGCAAGATTTAACCCCAAAGCCCCGTCTGCTTGGGGCGTTTTGTAAGAGAGAAGACCAATGAAAAAACTGATAGCTGCCGCGCTTGCGACAACATCGCTGACAGGTGCTGCCTTTGCTGAAGGTCACGCCATTGACGAATTTCGCATCGGCATCTTGGGTGGCGAAAACGCGCAAGACCGTATGAATTCATACGAATGCCTGCGTGGTTACACCGAAGAAGAATTAGGCGTCGAAACAAAGCTGTTCGCGCCAGCGGACTATAACGGCGTTATTCAGGGCCTGCTGGGTGGTACGCTTGATATGGCTTGGCTGGGCGCGTCTTCTTATGCTGCGATTTACATCCAAGACGAAACTGCGGTCGAACCTGTTTTGGTTAAAATCAATTTGGATGGGTCTTACGGGTATCATTCAATCGGTTTTGCACGCGCAGACAGTGGCATCACATCGCTTGAAGACATGCAGGGCAAAGTCTTTGGTTTTGGCGATCCGAATTCGACTTCTGGTTACCTGATCCCATCTATCGAAATCCCCCAAGAGACCGGCGCATCAATGGAATCTGGTGACTACTTTGGTGAAGTCAAATTCACTGGCGGTCACGAGCAGACAATCGTTGCTGTGAATAACGGTGACGTTGATGGTGGCGTGACTTGGGCCGATGGCCAAGGCGAATGGGACGATGGTTTCAATTCTGGCGCACTGCGCAAAGCGGTTGATGCGGGTCTTGTCGATATGAACGATCTGGTTGAAATCTGGCGTTCCGCGCCCATCCCCGAAGGTCCGATGGTTCTGCGCACCGCGCTGCCACAAGACGTCAAAGACAAGATGACAGCGCTGGTTGATGGCCTGTTCGAAGCAGACCCAGACTGTGCCTATGGCGTTGCGGCAGGTGAAACGCTTGGCTTTGATCCGATCACACATGACGCCTATGTTTCGATCGTTGCAGCCCGCCTTGCAAAGTCTAACTAAACGATTTTCATGAAGTTCTGCAGGCCCCGGTATCACACTGGGGCCTGTAATTTTGTTTATAAGGCAGGCAGATGGCAGAGCTGACAACCGCAGATATTCAGACCGACTATATGGCGCAGGTCCGCAGTAAACGGGTCATGAACATGATCCTTTTGATTGTGTTCGTCGCATTGATGTTGGGTGGTTTTGCAACGGCAAACGACCGAAACGCGGGTGGCTTTTGGAATGGGCTGCCGATGTTGCTCGACTTTCCGACTGATGTGATTAGCGAGGCATTTGAACGGGCTCATTTGCTGCCGGGTTATTTTGCGAAATATCTGCCGTCATTGACTGAAACCATCAATATCGCTGCGGCTTCGACCCTGTTGGGTGGTATTTTGGGTTTGCTCATGTCGCTGCTAGTGACGCGCGGCCTTGCCCCTGTTCCGTGGATGGTCGGCCCGTTGCGCCGCGTTTTGGACGTGCTGCGTGCTGTCCCTGAAATCGTGATCGCGCTTGTGCTGATCTTTATCCTGGGCGGTGGCCCTGTGCCTGCGATGATCGCGATTGCGCTACACACGGTCGGCGCGCTGGGGAAATTGTTTTCTGAGGTCAATGAAAACGCGTCGTTAAAACCAATAGAAGGGCTGGAATCTGTTGGCGCAGGCTGGATCCAACGGATGTGGTTGGGTGTCATCCCGCAGGTCGCACCAAATTACCTAAGTTATGCGCTGCTGCGGTTTGAAATCAACATTCGCGCCTCTGCTATCCTTGGCTTTGTGGGGGCGGGCGGCATTGGATACGACCTACGTAACACGATGAGCTGGGGGCAGGGCAAGTTCGACGAAGCCGCCGCGATCTTCCTGTTGCTATTTTTTACCATCGTCGTCGTCGACCAAACATCCAGCTACCTGCGCAACCGTTTGACCCACGGGTCTATCAAAGGGGAGATGCACGCGTGACAGTCATGCCGCTCCAAATCCGTTCTGCCGCGCATTTTCAACGCAAACGGCTGATGTCGTTCGCAGCACCTGCAATGATCCTTGTCTATTTCATTTATATCTTTGTCAGCTTCGATATTGGCGGATTGGCTGAGCGTGCCAATTTGGATAATGCGCGAACGCTGGTTTCAGATGCGTATAGCTATAAAACCCACGTCACCCGCGACAACCGTGATGGTTCGGTCGACGTATCCATCGAAGGGGAACGCAAAGGGCGCTACGCCGAAGGGACAGGCCCTGCGTGGGTCGCTTTGGGGACTGACACGTTGATTGACCTTGGCGATGATCATGTCGTGACCTTTGGCGAAACCCAGGTGACCTATGACGTTCCTGGCTATGGGATGATCGTCACTGAACCCGGACGCAGTGGCGTAAACGCAGTGTTTCCAGCGGGCGAACTGCCCGATTGGATAAACGCATCAAAGAACCGTGTGACCATTTCAACTGATGCCGGGCGCCTGACCGTTACCCGAAACAGGTCAGAAGTATTCCGTTATTCTATGGGCTGGGAACTGTTCTTTTTCACCTTAGATAGCCCGTACCACGGGATGGAATTTGGCAGGTTAGTGGGGCATGCGTTCAACGGCGAAGCTGGCGCGATTTGGTCCGAATTTTGGGCAAACAAGATGTGGCGGCATGGTGATGTCGCATGGGCATTATTCGAAACGGTCCTGATGGCATTCCTAGGTACATTTGGTGCCGCGATGGTCGCGCTGCCGCTTGGGTTCTTGGCCGCAAAGAATTTCACTCCACTTGGTGGGTTGCGTTTCGCGGCACGGCGCGTGTTTGATTTCTTGCGTGGGGTAGACGGGCTGATCTGGACGATTGTTTTATCACGCGCCTTTGGGCCGGGTCCGCTGACTGGGTCATTGGCGATCTTGCTGACAGATACGGGCTCGTTCGGCAAAATGTTCTCGGAAGCGTTGGAAAACGTTGATAGCAAGCAGATCGAAGGCATCACCTCTACCGGTGCCAAGCCACTGCAACGTTACCGTTTCGGGGTCATTCCGCAAATCACCCCCGTGTTACTAAGCCAAGTTCTGTACTACCTTGAATCCAATACGCGATCCGCGACAATCATCGGTGCGATCACCGGTGGGGGGATCGGTCTGCTGCTAACCCAAGCGATCAATACCCAGAAAGACTGGGAAGAGGTCACATACTACATTGTTCTCATTATCCTGATGGTCATGATGATGGACACGTTCTCTGGTTGGTTGCGGCGCAAGCTGATCAAGGGCGACGAGGGCGGGCATTGACGACAATCCTCATAACGGGCGCAAACCGTGGCATTGGCGCGGCGATTGCGACGATTGCGCAGTCACGCGGCATGGATGTTATTCGCGCGGTGAGGCCGGGCAATCGCGGCGATGTTGCGTTTGACGTTACCCAACCCGATGCGGTGATGACAGCGATGCGCGGTATTGGCATACTGGCAGATTTAGAACCCGCAGATGTTGCCGATGGTATTGTGACGCTTGCCGAGAATATAACGCTCAATGACACCGGGAAATTTTTGCGGTGGAATGGCGAGGAAAGGTCATTTTAATATGGCACGGTTGAATGCAGACACTCCGTTTGTTCATCCTGATTGCGAAATTACGGATACGACTTTTGGCCGATATACCGAGGTCGGGCGCGGGACGCGCTTGGCGCATTCCCATTTGGGTGATTATTCCTATTGTGACCGTTTTGCCGATATCGCGAATGCACAGATAGGCAAGTTCGCGAATATCGCGAGTTATGTGCGGATTGGCGCGACGGATCACCCGATGGAGAAGGCGAGCCTACATCATTTTCATTACCGGTCCGCCGACTACTTTGAAGATGCATGTCAAGATGACGATTGGTTTGCGCTTCGCCGGTCTCGGCGAACAATCATTGGGCATGACACATGGATCGGGCATGGTGCCCAGGTCCGGCCAGACGTAACGCTTGGGCATGGTTGTGTCGTTGCTGGCGGTGCCATCGTAACCAAAGACGTGCCGCCCTATATGATTGTCGCAGGGATACCGGCTGTGCCTCTGCGTGCGCGTTTTACCGACGACGTCGCCGAACGCATGATGGCGCTCGCGTGGTGGGACTGGCCGCATGATAACTTGCGGGCCGCCCTATATGACTTTCGCGAAATGACCGCTGAAGCGTTTCTCGAAAGATATGCTTAGGGGATATGGAGTCTGCATTGAAACAGATCGCGAAACCGTATCCCGTATCCCGTATCTCAATTCTGCGCGCCAAACACAGACGTTGACGATGCAGGTCGTGCGGCCGTTGATTAAACCATCTCGGATGGCCGGGCGTCGATTTTACCCGACCATACGTTTGAGGGTATCATCACGCAGGATAATTCGGTGCCAGATGCATGCCATAGCAATATGCCCGACAACCAAAAACGCGAGAACCCAGCCTAATTCACCATGCCACCCCCCGAGAGCCTGCATCCAGCTAATTTCTGTGATACGCGCAGAAAAAATTTCGATGCCTAGATAAGTAAATCCGCGCGTACCACCAGCGTATGCCATTAATTTTAACGACGGAACGATCGCCATAAGCAGGTACAAAGCGATATGACCAACTTTAGCCGCTTGACCCATCGTTCCGCTGTGGGATGGTCGTCGAGAAATGTTCATCAATCCCCAAATGCCGCGTAAAATGACCAGGATTAATAGGGTTGTTCCCAGCGTTGCATGGTAACTCCAAAGTGCTTCACGTAATGCGTTCTCGCGCGGAAGGGCCCAATGCGCTGCTGCCGACAAGAACTGCATAGCAAATAAAGCGGCCATGCCCCAATGGAGTGTGCGACTTATGAGGCCGTAACGTTTCGGAGTGTCTGATAGCGTGGTCATAACGGATTCCATCTTCGGTTTGGTTTTACATCTAACGGTCAACGCAGGTTTTTCCGTCGTTGATAAACCTCTGCAGCATTTCTGCGTGAGCATAAATCAAAACCTAGCTTTTGAGAATATTGTACACATCGCGATAGGCGGGCTGATACTTTCGCGTATCATGGCAGTCAGCTCGTTTGGTTGACCGATTGATTGTGTAGGCTTGCGAGGCAACGATCAGAGCGATCTAGTGTTCAAAATCTACTCACTCGGCTGCGATCCGCAGTTTTGGTGCAGCTTGGGTTAGTCGATGTGCAAGACCCGCGGCGAGATATGACCATCTGCCAGCTGCCATGGTGCCTTCGACTTGGCGGGTACTTGCGTTTACGATGGTTAGGTCGGCGCGTTTGCCTTCGTCGATGACACCACGGTCGCCTAATCCCATTATGCGTGCAGGACGGCTTGAGATCATTCCCCAAGCACGGGCGAAGTCCATAACATTCGCATCGGCTAGGGAAAATGCAGCCTGCGCCAACGTGGGGTAATGGTAATCGGAAACAAGCGCGTCGCACAGTCCTTCGCGGATCAAAGACACGGCGGCGATGTTGCCCGATTGTGATCCGCCACGCACCACGTTTGGCGCACCCATAATCACAGGGTCTGCCCAAGTTTTCGCAAGCGCTGCCGCGCTTCGCTGCGTAGGAAATTCACATATTTTCGCGCCAATCATTGAGTAATATTCGCGTGTGCGCCCATCCGGGTCGTCATGGCTCCCATATCGTACTGCGAGACGGTCAAAAGCGGCTGCGAGATTGCACAAATAACGGGGAACTTGCGTGCTGAGGTCCCGTGTTGCTTCGACAAGGGCCATATGCTCTGCTGTTGTTCGCCCTGCGCGTGACGCCCATGCGGCGATCCGATCTGGTTGTGCCTTTGCGATCTCGACGGCCTCATCAAGGTGGTTGTTGAACACGACGTAGTCGATGCCATAGGTTTCTATGGCGTCAATTAACCTATCTTGGGTATCGACAGTATGTGTTTCACATCGGATTTGTATCCGTAGGTCTGTCAACATGTTGCTTCGATAGTCCGCGTGGGTTTGCATGAACTTCTCTGCAAAGTCAGGTCCGCGACCGCCACCTTCCCAAGACCAGCTTTGCGCCATCCATGCTGTCGTTACCCCATTTGCAGCGGCGTCTCGGTCCGTGCCTGCTAGCCCAAATTCGATGGGAAACGGCGCGGACGGGCGGGGGGCAAGGTGGTGTTCAAATGCGTCACCGTGTAGATCAATGATCCCCGGCAATACGTAATACCCAGCAAGGTTAATGCTTGGCTCACCCGGCCTACTATCGTCGCGCATAAATCCTTCACGTACCGTTATGTTGCCTGTCGTGATTTGTCCGTCGCGTAAGATTTGTGCGCCGTTTAACGAAAGAAATGCAATCGGGGGTGTCATCGATTTGCTCGCCTGAAGGTTGTTTCAGGTTTTATCGCCCATCGATGTATCGTGCGTATGACATCGCGATTCACGAATTGCTAACAGTCAGCGTGACGCGGTCTCCTGCGAACCAAGTATGGCCGAATTCAATGGGCGTTCCGTCAAGATCGACGTTGATGCCAACGGACCGTAGTATAGGCGCACCCTCAGTAATCCTTAGGTGCAATGCCTGTGTGGGATTGGCGAGCTTCGCTGTCATCCTCGTAGAAGCGCGCGTATAATCTGTGATGCCGTGCCGTAAGAATGCGGCTGTGACTGATTTGGTTTCGTCTACGTCTCGCAAAATATTGGGAAATCGCTCTGCGGGAAAGACACTCCGAAATAGCGCGATAGGCTGCTCATCAGCGAGTGATAGCCCGTCATAGACATGGACAAGGGTGCCCATCTTAATATTAAGCGCCTCAGCCTCGCGCTCATCTGCGGCGCGTGTTTCTAGGGACAGGATTTGCTTAGCTGGTGCACGACCGGCGGCGGTCAAGTTCTGGTGAAATCTGACCCGGCGACCAATGGGATAGTCCGTTGGTGTTTGGGCAACAAAAACGCCTGCGCCACGTCGGGCATGTACAAGACCGTCATTCGCCATCGCGGCCAAGGCGCGCCGGACTGTGTGCCTATTTACCCCAAATCGGGCGGCAAGCACAGCTTCGGTCGGAAGCTTGTCACCGGGGCCGTAACGACCTTCAGCAATATCATTGGTCAGCGAGGTGCTGATCGAAGTCCAGATTGCAGTACGAGCCATGGTGTCACGAAAGTTTCACATCATCAGGGATTGCCAGTCGTAAAAGACTCGGCCTAGTATTTGTCTAGTTGTATATTAATTTAGACAAACAGGCAAGGTGTCTAGATGGAAGAAATGAACGATCCAAACGCAGCCCGAAAAGCATGGATGAGCCTGTTGGCTAAATCTGATGCAGTTACGTTGGTACAGCTATGGGGTGAAATTAGGATCGCGCCAGAGTTTAGCTATTTGCGTGCGCCAGAGATCGGTGGCGTGATGGTGCGCGGGCGGGCAGGTGCGGTTGGCTCAGCTTTTAACTTAGGCGAAATGACGGTGACGCGTTGCTCTGTTAAATTGATCAGCGGCGTTGTTGGTCATGCTTATGTGCAGGGGCGTGACAAAGAGCAGGCGCGGATCGCCGCATTGGTTGATGCGCTGATGCAGACGAAAGAAGCCGCGGTTGTTCAGGCAGCGGTGATTGATCCGCTCACCGACATTCGTCGTTCATCACAGGTCAGTCGCGCGGCAAAAGCCGCCGCAACCAAGGTCGATTTTTTCACGATGGTCAGGGGCGAGGACTAATGCAAGCAACGACTTTAGAAGGTGGTTTTGGCAACGCGCCGCTCGATTCCGCGCGTGCGTTTCGGCAGATTATGACTGCAGTTGCGCAACCGGGTATCATCAATGATGTCGTGGGCGCGACCCCGCCTGCACCGTTGTCCGTGGCCGCTGGTGTGGTTTTGCTCACGCTTTGTGATCCGGATACACCTGTTTTTCTGACACCGGAATTTGACACAGATGACGTAAGAGCATGGATTACCTTTCACACTAGTGCGCCATTGGTCGATGCGGCAAAGGCGAGTTTTGCGGTTGGTTCTTGGGGCGATTTGCCGATTGCTGATTTTGCTATTGGAACTTCGGAATATCCTGACAGGTCCGCGACATTGATCGTCGAAGTCGCTTTGTTAAATCCCGAAGGGGCTGAACTACGAGGTCCAGGGATCAAGGGCAAAGCAACGCTTTCGTTGCCGGACACGGCGGCGTTTCAAGAAAATGCAGCGCTTTTTCCGCTTGGACTTGATTTTGTCTTCACGTGTCAAAATCGTCTTGCTGCGCTGCCACGCACGACCAAAGTTAACGCGATAAAGGTGTCCTGATGTATGTTGCAGTAAAGGGCGGCGAAAAGGCGATCGATAACGCCCATGCGTGGTTGGCCGAAGAACGGCGGGGCGATACATCGATTGCTGAATTGTCAGTTCCGCAAATTCGCGAACAGCTTGCGCTGGCGGTAAACCGGGTCATGGCCGAGGGGTCGCTCTATGATCCCGATTTGGCTGCGCTTGCGATAAAGCAGTCGCGCGGTGATTTGATCGAGGCGATCTTTTTAATCCGCGCTTACCGTACGACATTGCCGCGATTTGGTGGGTCTTGCCCTGTTGATACGGAGCAAATGATCTGTGATCGGCGTGTGTCTGCAACGTTTAAGGATGCGCCGGGTGGGCAGGTGCTTGGGCCGACGTTTGATTACACACATCGTTTGTTGGATTTCAAATTGGCCGCAGACGGGGAGGTTCCACAAGCGCCCACCGCTACAACCGCACAACCTGATACTCCGCACATCATGTCGTTCTTGGATCGCGAAAATCTGATCCAAACCGAACCCGAGGGGCCAGAGACACCGCCTGATTTAACGCGCTCTCCGCTTGAACTCCCAGCGACGCGTGCGCTTCGTTTGCAAGCGCTGACGCGTGGCGATGAGGGGTTCATCCTTGGCATGGCCTATTCCACACAGCGTGGATACGCCCGCAACCACGCCTTTGTCGCAGAGCTGAGGATCGGTGCAGTGTCCGTGGAGATGGATATTCCTGAACTGGGGTTTGCCATCGACATCGGCGAAGTTACCCTAACCGAATGCGAAACGGTGAACCAATTCCAAGGCTCTAAAACGGAGCCTCCGCAATTCACACGGGGATATGGATTGGTATTTGGGATG
The DNA here is from genome assembly GCF_002933395.1 of Yoonia maritima. Classification (GTDB taxonomy): domain Bacteria; phylum Pseudomonadota; class Alphaproteobacteria; order Rhodobacterales; family Rhodobacteraceae; genus Yoonia; species Yoonia maritima_A. The sequence continues at coordinate 711,721 of NZ_PKFN01000008.1, read as the reverse complement.
ACCGAACGCAAAGCCATTTCCATGGCGCTGGTCGACCGGGCGTTGCGCTGGAAAGAATTGGGTGAAGATAATGTCGGTGCGCCCGCGCAGGACGAAGAATTCGTGCTGTACCACGCAGACAACATTCAAGCGACAGGGTTCCTCGAACATATCAAACTGCCGCATTACGTCGATTTTCAATCTGAATTGGAACTGATCCGCAGGCTGCGTCGCGAAGCGATGGGCGAACAGGAGGCCGCAGAATGACGGACTATAATTTTGCCTATCTGGATGAGCAAACCAAGCGGATGATCCGTCGTGCGATCCTTAAGGGGCTTGCTATCCCGGGGTATCAGGTGCCGTTTGCCAGTCGTGAAATGCCAATGCCGTACGGTTGGGGGACTGGTGGTGTACAAGTTTCGGCAGCGGTTCTGACGCCGGACGATACGTTTAAGGTCATTGATCAAGGTGCGGATGATACGACCAACGCAGTGTCGATACGTCGTTTTTTTGAAAAGACAGCAGGCGTGGCTGTAACCGAAGCAACGGTCGATGCCAGCGTGATCCAGACACGGCACCGCATTCCTGAACAGGAACTGCGCAGTGATCAAATTCTTGTTTACCAAGTGCCGATCCCCGAACCGCTGCGGTTTTTGGAGCCTTCAGAAGTCGAGACACGCAAGATGCACAGTCTTGAGGAATACGGGCTAATGCATGTGAAACTATACGAAGATATTTCCCAGCATGGCGCAATTGCGACGGCCTATGCCTATCCGGTGAAGGTTGAAGGTCGTTATGTGATGGATCCGTCCCCGATTCCTAAATTCGATAACCCGAAACTGAACATGGCGGGTATCCAGCTGTTTGGCGCAGGCCGTGAACAACGGATATATGCGGTGCCACCTTATACGGATGTCGTCAGCCTTGATTTCGACGACTATCCCTTTGAGGCAAGCAAAGCCGACCACGCATGCGATTTGTGCGGCGCCGAAGACAGCTATCTGGATGAGTTGATCGTCGATGACGCAGGCGGGCGCATGTTTATGTGTTCTGACACGGACTATTGCGCGGGCCGCCGCAAGGCGGGTTGCATTGGTGCGCAGGGTATCCCCTATCAGGAGGATGTCGCATGAACCCGTTGTTAAATGTAACTGGCGTGTCAAAATCCTATGGCGACCGCATTGGCTGCAAAGATGTTTCGTTTGACCTGTACCCCGGCGAAGTCATGGGGATTGTCGGAGAAAGCGGGTCGGGCAAGTCAACGCTTCTGAGCTGTCTCGCGGGTCATCTTGGGCCTGATACTGGTGCCGTTAACTTTGATACGCGCATCGCAGGTATGCGTGACACGATTACGATGTCGGAACCTGAACGCCGGATGTTGTCGCGCACTGACTGGGCGTTTGTACATCAACATGCACGGGATGGTTTGCGTATGAATGTCAGCGCGGGCGGTAACGTAGGAGAGCGGCTCATGGCTGTCGGCGCACGTCACTACGGCGAAATTCGTGAACAGGCGATAGATTGGCTTAGCCGGGTTGAGATTAACGCCGACCGCGTAGACGACCGCCCCAGTGCCTTTTCGGGGGGGATGCAACAGCGCTTGCAGATCGCGCGAAACTTGGTGACTGGTCCGCGGCTTGTGTTCATGGATGAGCCAACGGGGGGGTTAGATGTGAGCGTACAAGCGAGGCTACTGGACCTGCTGCGGGGGCTTGTCCGTGAGATGAACCTAAGCGCGATTATTGTCACACATGACTTGGCTGTTGTGCGGCTTTTGGCGGATCGACTGATGGTCATGAAGGACGGGCATGTTGTTGAAACTGGTCTTACGGATCAGGTGCTGGATGATCCGCAGCATGGTTATACCCAGCTACTGGTGTCCTCTGTGTTGCAGGTCTGAATTTTGAGTATTTTGAACAAAGCGAGGATAGGATGATGATTACTGTCGATAACGTATCAAAATCATTTACGCTTCATAACCAAGCTGCCGCGACGATCCCCGTTATGGTGGGTGCGTCATTGCAGGTGAAGGCTGGTGAATGCGTTGCGCTTGTCGGGCAATCAGGGTCTGGAAAATCAACCTTAATGCGGATGATTTATGGGAATTATTTGACTGCGGGCGGGCGGATTATGGTCGGTGACTTGGATGTCGCTGTTGCGGCGCCGCGCGACATACTTGCGTTGCGCCGCTATACGCTGGGCTATGTGAGTCAGTTCTTGCGTGTTGTGCCGCGTGTGCCAACGGTCGAGGTGGTCGCGGAACCATTGTTGGCAACAGGGACTGACCGTTCGGCTGCAATTGCGCGGGCGGAAGTATTGTTGGATAACCTGAATATTCCCGAGCGGCTATGGAGCCTGAGCCCAACGACGTTTTCAGGGGGAGAACAGCAGCGCGTGAATATTGCTCGTGGGTTTGCCCATAACTATCCCGCGCTTTTGTTGGATGAGCCGACCGCGAGCCTAGACGGAGTGAACCGTGAGGTTGTCATGTCGATGATCGAAGAGGCTAAGGCGCGCGGCGCGTCGATTGTTGGTATTTTCCATGATGAAGCCGCGCGGGACCGTGTCTGTGACCGCGAAATCGATGTGACAGGTTTCACGCCGCGGGCAGCCATATGACGGGTCGGTTTATTGCTGTTGTTGGTCCATCTGGTGTGGGCAAAGATAGCGTTATGTCGGCGATGGCGCAGTCAGAGCCGCGGCTTGTGCTTGCTCGGCGGATTATCACAAGGCCCAGTGACGCTGTTGGTGAAGATTTCGAGGGTGTCACTGAAGACTGCTTTGCGCAGATGCGGTCAGCGGGTGAGTTTGCGTTGTCTTGGCCAGCCCATGGTCTGCAATACGCCATCCCTGTGAGTGTCGATCAAACTCTTGCTAAGGGATGCGATGTCGTTGCGAACCTGTCGCGTGCGCAGCTTGTCGCCGCGCAGAGTAGGTTTGAGCGATGTGAGATTATATCGCTAAGCGCCACGCGCGAGGTGCTTGCGCATCGGCTAACTGCACGTGGTCGCGAAACCAAGGAACAAGTTGAAAAGCGTCTTGATCGGGCGAGCTATGCTTTGCCGGATGGCGTGATAGCGCATGTTATCGATAATAGTGGGGCCTTGGATGAAACTGTGCAGGCTGTACTTCGCCTGCTTTATCCGGCGAGATCATAACGTTGGATTTCATGGAACATCCCTTCGCTATCCTCTCCCATCAGGGCGATCTGCTCGATTGGAAACGGACGAGGCACCAGCGGCAAAAGATGCGGCGCCAACGCATCGGTCACGTCAGCACCAAGACCGGGGTCAATGCGTCCAGACAGGGTCAGATGAAAATGAAAGTCCTCGCCAACGTAGGGGTAGCCCCATGTCATCAGGTTTTTCTCTTGCCTTTCAGACAAGTTGGCTTGCCTGCGGCGGGCCAATTCGGAAGCGCTAGCAGGTGCGCGAAAGTCGTCAAGCGTTTCGACGATATGCTGGGCAACACTATTCAATGTAGTGATGTTGCCGCGCGGCCGAAGCGCCAGAAACCCGCGATGATGTTTGAGAGACAGCCCATCCAGACGGAATGGGGGGATGGTTTCAGCCATTTGGCTGGTTGCAGTCTTCAACTGGTTTTGCGACGCCCCCTCGATCAATCTGAAAGGTGCCTTCAGGGTGGCGTGAATACCGTATTTTCGAGGTGTCTGCGTCAACTTATCGACGTCAAGATCGGCGATTTGGGGGTGAACGCATTTACGCCCATCCCGATTATCCCAACCCAGCCAAGATGCGCAGAAATCGGCGAATGCGCCGGATGGAGGGGTATAGAAAATTGCGTATCGTTCGAACATGAAACACTCTTTGCCAAGATTGCGTGACAAATCCATGACACAAGAAATTACACTCGCCAATGCCCAGCTTATCCTTGCTGATGAGGTGATTACCGGCAGTTTGAAAATGCAGGGGGGCATCATCACTGACATTGCCCACGGCACAACCATACCGACCGGGGCGATTGATTGTGACGGCGATTTTGTCTGCCCCGGTATGATCGAACTGCACACTGACAATCTTGAACGGCATATCAGCCCGCGCCCCAAAGTCGACTGGCCTCACCGTGCAGCAATCGTTGCACATGACCGAGAGCTTGCTGGCACGGGAATTACAACGGTGTTTGATGCGATCCGGGTCGGGTCTATCACGTCTGACCATGGCAAACGGTATGGAAAATATGCGCGTCAGGTCGCGGACGAGATTTTGCAAATGCGCAATGCGCGCGCGCTTAAAATCAGCCACCATATTCATCTGCGCGCAGAGATTTGTTCGGAAACGCTTGTGGATGAATTGGCTGAGTTTGATGAATCTGACCGAATTGGGATCGTATCGTTGATGGACCACACCCCGGGTCAGCGTCAGTTCAGCGATTTGCAAAAGTATGAAGACTATGTTTGCGGGAAGCATGGAATGGATCGTGCCGCATTTCCGGCCTATGTCGATTTTCTATATAGCCTGCAGTCCCGCCTTGGGACGATGCACGAGACGGCGGCTGTCGCGGCTGCGCATCGCTATGGCGCGACCATGGCGAGCCATGACGATACAACGGCAAAACAAGTTGCTGCAAGCCGCGCGCACGGGATTACATTGGCCGAATTTCCAACAACCGTTGAAGCTGCGGATGCATGCCACGCGTCAGGGATTGCAACGATAATGGGTGCACCAAATCTTGTGCGTGGTGGGTCACATTCGGGCAATGTTGCGGCACATGAATTGGCTACGTTGAATCGGCTTGATATTTTGTCGTCCGACTATGTTCCGGCGGCATTGCTATTGGGTGCTGTGCAGCTTTCAAAGGTCTGGGGGAACTGGGCACGCGGTATCGGGACGGTCACGTCGCAGCCTGCTAAGCATGTGCATCTGACGGATAGGGGCGTGCTCAATATTGGGCAACGTGCGGATGTATTGCGCTTTGGTCTGGTTAACGATCTTCCGCTGGTTCGGTCTGTGTGGGCGTCTGGCAACCAGGTCGCATAAAGTTTAAACGAGAAAGGGCGCCTAAATGAGGCGCCCTAAACTATTCTATGTGTACCGATTAATCGGCGAGTGTCAGGTTGACGGCGCTTTCGCGACCATCGCGACCAGCTTCGATGTCAAAGTTAACTTTTTGATCATCGCGCAAGCCAGTCAGACCTGAGCGTTCCACAGCAGAAATATGGACAAAAACGTCCTTAGTTCCACCATCTGGGGCAATAAAGCCGAAGCCTTTAGTTGTGTTGAACCATTTCACGGTGCCTGAAGCCATGTGAGTGTCTTCCTTCAAAATCATCCGCTCGCGGAACTGCAGCGGGTTGGCTCGGTCAAACTTAGATCGATTGACTGGGCCGAAAGGGAGACAGTGGTCGATAATTTAACGTCGCGACTCAACCATGGCAGAGTGTGCAACAAAATCAACAATTTTAAGGTATTGTATGCAAAAAGGCGTTAAATTGCCTTTGGATTGTGGCGCGCGTGAAAACGCACGCCACAAAATTCATTAGACGCTTATGCGAGTGCGAGGTTAACCGCAGATTCGCGGCCGTCGCGACCAGCTTCGATGTCGAAAGTAACTTTCTGATCGTCGCGCAGGCCAGTTAGGCCAGAACGCTCAACAGCAGAGATGTGAACGAATACGTCCTTAGATCCGCCATCGGGTGCGATAAAGCCGAAGCCTTTAGTTGTGTTGAACCATTTCACGGTGCCAGTAGCCATCGTGTTTTCCTTTATTTATCAATACTATCCGCATAATTGCGACAGTTTGGCTTAGTCAGTGCAAGATCGAAAGACTGTAGCCGGATAGGAAAACAGTGGTCGAGTTGGATAACGTCTGCCAACCCCATGTGGGACCTTATGACTAATAAATCAAGTAAAATCGACGTGTCGGCGCTACGTCAGACATGCAACGGTGCTACTTTGCAGTTAATCCTTGGGTTGTTTTTGAGTACTAAAGAACACGCAGGTTGCGTTCAGGTAGAATGATAAAGACAAGCGGTGGGTGGCCACCGCCAAAGCGGGCGCTTGCCAAAATGCGCTATGTGTCATGATCAAAAAGGTCAGTTCCGCCGCGCTGCTTTGGCTGCCCAATTAGTCTTGCATTTAGCAGTCCTGAATTGGCGTTCTTAACCCTGATTATACCAGTAAAGGGAAAGCTATCTGACAGTTTTAAGCTATTTGATCAGGAACCCATAACAGTTCCTTTTTGAGTTCTTAAAATGCAATGAAATCAATGGTGCGGTTTTCGAATTGCGCAGCAAATCTTCCTTTTTGGCAGCATAGTTTTTCCTTCGATACCCGAAGAAAAACTGACACTCGAAACCCGTTAGTCGACTGACGGCAATGCGGGACTTTGCTCCGTTCTGAAATGGCTTGAAAACGTCTTCTTTTTGATCGTCTGATCCTAGTTTCCATCAGCTCTGGATACGAAATCATCAATTTGATTGCGGAATGAGCTTGAGAAGTATGTGAACGCTTCTTCGCTGATCGCCTCGAACTCCCCATTGATGATTTCGCGACCGTCCACAATGCGAGACACACGTGGCTCCTCCAAACGCTGGAATGTCACGCCCAGCATCGTTTCGCACTCTGCGGCCGTATTGTTCCGCGCAATCTCGAAGAACTCTTGCGTCTCGAAGTTCAGGCTAAGCTGGTTGGTCCTGCACGCACTGTCGTTCAAAGGAACGGCGTCGATGAGTTGCCCTTCCCATCGTGTGATCCGGTAGGTGTCATCCGCAATCTCTCCGACGTGGTAAGATTGGACCCAAGAATTTTGGTCGGGCAGCATAAGCGCCATCTGGCGATACTCACACGTACCTTCATTGCGACTGCATTCAATATCTACGTGATTGACCGGGTAGGCGATCCTTTCGTCGATGATCTCAACCGTACCTTTCACGAATGCCCAGTCCTCCGTCATCGTTCCTCCGAAGTCGAATGGAAAGAAACTGACGCTGGTCATGTTCACACGCGAGGCGCGGTATCCAAGCGAATGGATTTGCCACACGGTTAACGCACCCGTAGGTTCGCCACCCAAATCCGATTGGAAGGCACGCTTTGCGCCTTCGTAATCGGCAAACCCGTTATACATCAACGAGTTTAAGTAGGCTCTCATAACCAACTCGCCCGCCGGCGACGTCGCGAGGTTGGCAGCTCCGCTGAATATCAGCGGGACTGAACTATGTCGCTCGTCCTCTGACAATGCGAGAAGCTGTTCTGGCAGATAATTGCCATACTTTGCGATGGCATCTTCATCTGCTTGGGCGACGCTGGCGAGAAAAATGAAAAGAACTCGGAGGAAAGTATGCATACCAAACAGATGACATGGGTGCCAGACAACGGTCAACTACGGACTGAAATTGCTTAATACGCGAAGCCGACATTCGTGCGTCGTGCAGCATTGGTCAAAGTTGGGCTCTTTTTCTCTTTCGCTGCGGTTTGTACTAACGTCCGCAGTGCGGAAAAATTGGAAAAAGGAAGGTTTATGCTGCCATACAGGAACTATTATGGGGTGTTTAGCATAGTTAATTTGGTGGAGCCTAGCGGGATCGAACCGCTGACCTCCTGCATGCCATGCAGGCGCTCTCCCAGCTGAGCTAAGGCCCCATCATGATGACAATGTCATCGGGTGCAACTTGCGTTGCGAGGTGCTGTCTATGCAGCGATCCGGGCGAGATCAAGAGTAAATCGCGCCCGGGATCGTAAAATTAGTCGTCGTCGTTTGTGGCAACGTCCGCGAGCTCGTCGAGTGAGACAGTATCGTCGTCATCGTCGTCTTCCAGCACGTCATCACCCAGATCAACGTCATCTGTATCATCGTCATCATCGAGCACCAGATCATCGTCATCTGACGTATCTGCAGCCTTTTTAGACTGGGCGTCTTCTGCGTCTGCGACCATTGTCCGGGTCTTGGACGTGTCGACAGTCACTTCATTGCCTGTATATGGGCTAATGATTGGTGTCGCGTTCAGGTCGTAAAAGCGTTTGCCGGTTTCAGGGCAAACACGCTTTGTGCCCCATTCTTCCTTAGGCATAGGCTATCCCTTCAAATTCTTGTCGTACCCTTGCGGGTGATCGGTGCCAACTGCCATAAGCAGGCAGGCGTGTCAAAGCCTTTGACACATGAAAAATATGAGTAGTTGGATATGGGCCGTCATACGCTTGAAGGCAACCCCCCGATTGCGGTGAGTTTACGCCGTTCTGCGCGGGCAAAGCGATTGTCGCTACGGGTGTCCCGTTTGGACGGCCGTGTGACGCTTACAATGCCGCATCGCACCCCAGATCAAGAGGGAATAGCGTTTTTACGTGTGCAAGAGCCATGGCTGCGGGGGCATTTGGCAGAACTTAGCCCTGTTTCAAAGGTGACTTTGGGCGGTGCGCTGATGGTTCGTGGGCAGATGTTGCCTATTTTGCATGCCGATGTGCGCCGGCTACATATTACAGAGACCGCTGTAGAGGTTCCTGTTGGCGCGAAATCGATTGGGATGGTGATTCCGAAGCGGTTAAAAAATATGGCGCGGGATGCCTTGGTCGCGGCGTCTGATCGCTATTCTGCTGAATTGGGCCGTAGCTATAGCAAGCTGACGATTCGCGACACACGATCGCGCTGGGGGTCATGCAGTAGTGCAGGAGCGTTGATGTATTCGTGGCGGCTGATTATGGCCCCGCCAGAGGTGCTTGATTATGTCGCCGCGCACGAAGTCGCTCATCTGCAAGAGATGAACCATGCGCCCGAATTTTGGGCCGTGGTTTCGCATTTGTGTCCTGACTATAAAGCGCATCGGGATTGGTTGCGCAAAAACGGTGATCAATTGCATCGTGTGTCTTTCGACGATTGACCGCTCGGCTTTTTGTGATCACATAGAAACGCATGATTCAGCCTCGTCCTGTCGACCCTTCTACTGCAGCCCATGAACGCGTCTATCGCGCGCTGCGCACCCGTATTATGCACGGAGAGATCGACCCCGGCGCATCATTAACCTTGCGTGGGATTGGAAACGACTATGAGGTGTCGATGACACCCGCCCGTGAAGCGGTCCGTCGCTTGGTCGCCGAAGGCGCGCTGTCGCTGTCGACATCGGGCCGTGTTTCTACGCCGGCATTGTCGAATGATCGTATCGAAGAGCTGGCAACATTGCGTGCGATGCTCGAACCGGAACTTGCGTCTCGTGCGCTACCACGTGCGCATTTTGCGTTGATTGACCGGTTAGAAGCCATAAACCAAGGTGTCAGTCAGATGATTTCGCGCCATGATGCTGCGGGATATATCCGTATGAATTTGGAATTTCACAGGACGCTGTATTTGCGTGCACAGGCGCCTGCTATGCTCGCGATGACAGAAACCGTGTGGTTGCAGTTGGGGCCAACGATGCGGGCTCTGTACGGCCGTTTGAACCGCACAGAGCCACCGTATCATCACAAGCTTATCTTAAGCGCGCTAAAGGCAGGCGATGAGCCGGGGCTGCGTTTAGCCGTGCGTACAGACGCGACGCAAGGGTTGCGAATGCTAAAGGCCTAAGATGTGGCTGCTGCTAGGGCGTTATCAAGAACCCGCCGAAAGTCTTCACCAGGCATGCCAAGCCCATAGGCCAGCGCTGTTGCGAACTCATGCTCGTTTGGTTGCATTCGTCCGCTAGCGATTGCGACAGATAGAATGCCTTGCATCATCAGATCTTTTTCGCGATCTCGTAGACCCTTACCAAACGCGATAAAGTCGTGTTCAGTCAGTCCTACTGACATGTCAATTGTATCCACCAAGTGAATAATGTCTGAGTTCGGGTAACTACGCCCCGTCAACTGACGCGCCATTTTACGAATATGGGCAAGTTCGGTCGCGTCGACAATACTATCGCACTTGGCCATATGGCACATTGCGGACAGAATACGATGGGCCGCTTTTTTGCGCATTGGCCCACGCAAATCATACCCCATAAGTGATTTGATACGGCGAATGATGACAGCAATTAATCCCAACGCCGCCGCAATCAAAAGGCCGTAAACGGACAGATTACGTTGCCAATCGTTCCGCGCGATTGGATCAACATTTTCGGGGATAAGATTGAGAGCCTGCGCTGCGACAATTTTGTCCTCGGTATAAAGCTGTTCATACTCAGCCACACAGCCATCGCTCGCGAGCGCATAGCTTTGGATATCACTAGTAATGCGCAGTCCGAACACCGTCAGATCGTCGGTCACATAGCAAAGTGACATCATTTCGTCTGATGGGCCGGGAATACGCGTTTCGGCTACAAACTCTAGCCCCGTTTCACGGGCTATATCGAATGTTGCCGCCTGCGCCGGAGCGCCGAAGGAAACAAACGATAACAATATAAAAATGAGGTTTTTCATACGAACTCTCAACAACACTCACGCTTTAAAACACTAATTATGTGCCAAAATATGGCAGCTATGTGGTTGATTAGTCGCTGATACGTGGGAAAGTCGACCCTAATCGCGTGAATTATTCACGTAAATAGTTGAAAGCCAGATTAGGTATGCCGCGCCAACACAGGTTGGCGCGGCAAGTTTTTAGACGTGAATTGCGCCGTCACCACAGGCCAAAGCCGCCTCGCGGACAGCTTCGGAATAGGTTGGGTGGGCGTGGCATGTACGCGCGATGTCTTCGGCAGCAGCACCAAATTCCATTGCGACACAGATTTCATGGATCAGATCACCAGCCATTGGGCCGATGATATGTGCACCCAAAATACGGTCCGTTTGCGCGTCAACCAGTAGTTTCACAAAGCCATCACCGGCAAAGTTTGCCTTGGCCCGCGCGTTGCCCAAGAATGGGAATTTGCCGACCTTATAGGCGCGACCAGCGGCCTTTAGGGTCTCTTCGGTTTCACCAACGTTGCTGACCTCTGGGTGCGTGTAGATCACACCTGGGATAACGCCGTAGTTCACGTGCGGCTTTTGACCCGCGATGACTTCGGCGACGGCCATGCCTTCGTCTTCGGCTTTGTGGGCGAGCATTGGACCTTCGATGGTGTCACCGATTGCATAGATACCCGGCACATTGGTCGCATAGCTTGCGTCTGTCTTGATCTGTCCACGCTCAGTTAGTGCAACACCCAAGGCGTCGATGCCAAGGCCTGTGGTGTAAGGCTTGCGGCCTGTAGCAACCAGTACGGTGTCAGCTGTGATTGTGTGTTCGCTTTCGTCTTTGCGGACAACATAACTGACGGTGGCTTTGTTGTTCTTGACTTCAACGCCCTGAACTGCGGCACCGAGGGTGAATTTAAGGCCCTGTTTAGTAAGCATTTTCTGGAACTGGCGTGCAATTTCAGCGTCCATGCCGGGGGTGATGGCATCGAGGTATTCGATCACAGTGACCTCGGCGCCAAGGCGGGCATACACGGAACCCAGCTCTAGCCCGATAACACCAGCGCCGATAACGACCAGTGACTTTGGAACCTTTGGCAAGGTCAGCGCGCCGGTCGAAGTCACAACAGTCTTTTCGTCGACTTCGATGCCGGGCAATACGGATGCTTCGGAACCAGATGCGATGATGATGTTCTTGGCATCGTGGACTTCGTCGCCGACTTTGACTTTGCCTGCTTCAGGGATGGAACCCCAACCTTGAAGCCAGTCTATCTTGTTCTTTTTAAACAAGAATTCGATGCCGCCGGTGTTCTGGCCAACTGTCTTTTCCTTGTAGGAAATCATCTGTTTCCAATCAACAGATGGGGCTTTGCCCTTGAGGCCCATTTCCGCAAAGTTATGCTCTGCTTCGTGCAGCATATGTGTGGCGTGCAGCAATGCCTTGGACGGGATACAGCCAACGTTTAGGCATGTGCCGCCAAGCGTTTCACGGCCTTCAACGACGGCGACTTTCATCCCGAGTTGGGCGCAACGAATGGCGCTAACATAGCCGCCGGGGCCTGCACCGATCACGATGACATCATAGCTGGACATTTAGGACTCCTTGGTCTTTTGAGGGTGGCACACCGCGTACACAACCTGTGCATACGGCGTACATACGTGTGTGTGTCAGACTAATGCCGACATTATCATGAGCATGGTCGAGAGAAACCCCACAAACCAGATCAGCGAACGCCAAGGCGCCCAGCCAAAGTAGTAGGCAGGGATATAAAGGATGCGGGCACCAAGATAGGTCCACGCGCAAGCGGCGCTGAACCCGGTTCCCTTGTCGCCAAGGGTGATCACGACGACTGCGATCGTGAACATGATCAGTGCTTCAAAATGGTTGTTCATTGCACGGAACAGACGGCCTGTTCCGACGCTAGCCTGTTCCATTAACGGTTTGCTAAGGCGCTGGGGATCGCGCGGCGATGATGTTTTGCCTGTGCCAAGTTCGATGTTGGCTGGAATGCTCATCAGGCAAAACTGGATACCTTGGAGCACGCCAGCAAGGGCAAGAACGGTGAGTTCGGGTGTCATGGCGTCATTCCTGAATTGTGATCGGGGTGCCGTTCGGGACCAGCGACCAGATTTCGCGCATTTGCTTATTATTGACTGCGATGCAGCCGTTTGTCCAATCCCAGTAGGTTTGCAGCGGGCCAAGCCACCCCCAACCGTTGAGGATGCCGTGGATCATGATGCTGCCGCCGGGGGATACGCCACGGGCCTCGGCCTGTGCGATGTCGTCGGCGTTGGGGTATGAGATATGCAGCGATAGATGCGCGATTGAGTTTTCATTCCGCCAGTCGATTTCATAGGTCCCAGTAGGGGTGCGTTCGTCACCTTCTTGGGTTTTGTGACCTGTCGGGTTGGCACCCATTGAGATGTGGTAAGTCGCGATGGTTTCATTACCACGTAGCAGGGTTAACCGACGGTCGCTTTTGTCCACCAAAATCGTATCAGCCTGTTCGCTGTCAGCGGCCATTGGCGGCGGAGTGCCAGAGCCAACCCGCATCATGACTTGGGTGTAGGCGAAAAGGCCGAGCGCAATCAAAGCCAATAGGGCGAGTGGTTTCAGAAAGCGTGGCATATCATTCTACAGTTTCAATAAAGCCCCGCGTTTATGGGGTAGTTTTGCCCGGCATCGCCGGGCAGCGCCCGGATCTCCCCAATGGGGAGGGCGCTTTGCACCCACCCCGAGGTCCGGGCGTTGCTCTATGATGGGTTACAGATCCATCAACAGACGACGTGGGTCTTCCAGTGCTTCTTTGACGCGTACAAGGAATGTCACGGCGCCTTTGCCGTCTACGATCCGGTGGTCATAGGACAGCGCGAGGTACATCATTGGGCGGATGACCACTTGGCCGTTGATTGCCATTGGGCGGTCCTGAATTTTGTGCATGCCGAGGATACCGGACTGCGGGGGGTTCAGGATGGGCGAGGACATCAGTGACCCGTAGACACCACCGTTAGAGATGGTGAATGTGCCGCCCTGCATTTCTGCCATGGACAGTTTGCCGTCACGTGCTTTTGCGCCTTTTTCAGCGATGGCTTTCTCGATCCCAGCGAATGACAGCTGGTCGGCGTCGTTGATCACAGGAACAACCAGACCGGTTGGCGTACCCGCAGCGATACCCATGTTCACGTAGTTTTTGTAAACGATATCAGTGCCGTCGATTTCCGCGTTCACTTCTGGGACTTCGTTCAGCGCGTGGATACATGCCTTGGTGAAGAAGGACATGAAGCCCAGTTTTACGCCGTGCTTTTTCAAGAACAGGTCTTTGTATTCGTTACGCAGGGCCATCACCTCGGTCATGTCGACCTCGTTATAGGTGGTCAGCATGGCAGCGGTGTTCTGGCTGTCTTTCAGGCGCTTGGCAATTGTCTGACGCAGGCGTGTCATTTTCACGCGCTCTTCGCGGTCAGCTTGATCCGCAGCAACAGGTGCGCGTGGTGCGGCTGCTGGGGCAGGGGCGGCGGATGCGCTGGAAAGTGCGTTCAGCACGTCCTCTTTCATGACGCGGCCGTCTTTGCCTGTGCCAGAAACGTTTGACAGGTTGTTTTCAGCCATCAGTTTCTTCGCAGATGGCGCGTCTTCGACGTCTTTACCTGCTGGTGCGGCTGCGGCGGGTGCTGGGGCTTCTGCAGGTGCTTCTGCCTTAGGCACAGCGGGCGCTGCGGACGCACCGCCTTCGCTGATTTGTGCCAGCAGCGCGTCAACGCCAACGGTGTCGCCTTCGGCTGCAACGATTTCTGACAGGGTGCCAGCGATCGGTGAAGGTACTTCGACGGTGACTTTGTCTGTTTCCAGCTCGCAAAGCATTTCGTCAACTGCGACGGTATCGCCGGGTTGTTTGAACCATGTGGCAACCGTGGCTTCGGTGACGGATTCGCCTAGTGTTGGTACGCGGACTTCGGTGCTCATTACTTTGTTCCTTCGATAGTCAGCGCATCGTTCACGAGCGCTGTTTGTTCTGCTTTATGTTTGCTGGCCAGACCAGTTGCCGGAGAGGCCGAAGCCGAGCGCCCAGCGTAAACGGGCCGTGTGTGTTTCGCTTTGATCCGGGTGAGGACCCATTCGATGTTTGGTTCCATGAAGGACCACGCACCTTGGTTTTTGGGTTCTTCCTGACACCAGACCATTTCGGCGTTTGTAAACCGTTCAAGTTCGTTCACAGCAGATTGGGCTGGGAAGGGGTAGAACTGTTCGAAACGCATGATGTAGACATCGTTGATCCCGCGTGCGTCGCGTTCTTCGAGAAGGTCATAGTAGACCTTACCAGAACACATCACGACGCGTTTGATTTTGTCATCAGCGACCAATGTAGTGTCTGAATTCCCCTGTTGCGCATCATCCCACAATACGCGGTGGAAGCTAGAACCCGTGGTGAATTCTTCGGCCTTAGACACCGCCAGCTTGTGACGTAGCAGTGACTTTGGTGTCATCATGATCAGTGGCTTACGGTAGCTGCGGTGCAGCTGACGACGCAGGATGTGGAAGTAGTTCGCGGGCGTTGTACAATTCGCAACGATCCAGTTGTCCCCGCCACACATGGTCAGGAAACGTTCTAGACGTGCGGATGAGTGTTCTGGCCCTTGGCCTTCGTAACCGTGCGGCAACAGACAAACGAGGCCGGACATGCGGAGCCATTTGCTTTCGCCGCTTGAGATGAACTGATCGAACATGATCTGCGCACCGTTGGCGAAGTCGCCGAACTGGGCTTCCCACAGGGTCAGCGCGTTAGGTTCAGCCAATGAATAGCCGTATTCAAACCCAAGCACTGCGTATTCTGACAGCATGCTGTCGATTACTTCGTAGTTCGCCTGACCTTCGCGGATGTGGTTCAGCGGGTAATAGCGATCTTCGTTGTCTTGGTTAATGAGGCCAGAGTGACGTTGACTGAATGTACCACGTGTACTGTCCTGACCGGACAGACGTACCGGGTAGCCTTCGGTGACGAGAGAGCCAAATGCGAGCGCTTCGCCTGTTGCCCAATCGATACCTTCGCCAGTTTCGAACATCTTGGCCTTGGCACCCAAGATACGGCCAACGGTTTTATGTACCGGGAACCCATCAGGCACCGTTGTCAGGCCGCGGCCAATCTCTTGGAACGTCTTTTCCTCAATAGCTGTCGCGCCGCGCTGATAGTCTTCTTTTTGGGCGTCCAAGTGTGACCACTTGCCGTCCAGCCAGTCAGCTTTGTTAGGCTTAAAGGTTTTGCCCGCTTCGAATTCGGCATTCAGGTGCGCTTGGAAGCTGGCCTTCATGTCTTCGATTTCGCCCTCAGGGATCAGGCCATCTTTGACCAAGCGATCAGTGTAAAGCGTCAGCGTTGTCTTCTGCTTTTTGATCTTTTTGTACATCACCGGGTTGGTGAACATCGGCTCGTCGCCTTCGTTGTGACCAAAGCGGCGGTAGCAGATGATGTCCAGAACCACGTCTTTGTGGAACTTTTGACGGAATTCCGTTGCGACGCGGGCGGCGTGTACGACGGCCTCTGGATCGTCACCGTTCACGTGGAAGATTGGTGCTTCGACCATCAGCGCAATATCGGTTGGATACGGGCTTGAGCGGCTGAAGTGCGGCGCGGTGGTAAAGCCGATTTGGTTGTTCACGACGATATGCATCGTACCGCCGGTGCGGTGACCGCGCAGACCAGACAGGCCGAAACCTTCGGCAACGACGCCTTGGCCTGCGAACGCAGCATCACCGTGCAGCAAAATGCCCATGACTTTGGTGCGGTCTGTGTCGTGTAGCTGGTCTTGCTTGGCGCGGACCTTGCCCAACACAACCGGGTTCACGGCCTCTAGGTGGGATGGGTTCGCTGTCAGCGACAGGTGGACATTGTTGTCGTCAAAGCTACGGTCGGAAGACGCGCCAAGGTGGTATTTTACATCGCCGGAACCATCGACCTCCTCGGGTTTGAACGACCCGCCTTGGAATTCGTTAAAGATCGCGCGGTAGGGTTTTTCCATCACGTTCGCGAGGACCGACAAACGGCCGCGGTGCGGCATACCAATGATGATTTCCTCAAGGCCCAGCTGACCGCCGCGCTTGATGATTTGTTCCATCGCTGGGATCAGGCTTTCGCCGCCATCTAGGCCGAAACGTTTCGTGCCCATATATTTGACGTGCAGGAATTTTTCGAAACCTTCGGCCTGAACAAGGCTGTTCAAAATGGCTTTGCGGCCTTCTTTGGTAAACGCGATCTCTTTGCCGTAACCTTCGATGCGTTCTTTCAGCCAGCCCGCTTCTTCGGGGTTTGAAATATGCATGTATTGCAGGGCGAAGGTGCCGCAATAGGTGCGTTTAACAATCGCGATGATCTCGTTCATCGTCGCAACTTCGAGGCCAAGCACGTTATCGATAAAGATCGGGCGATCCATGTCGGCGGCTGTAAAGCCGTAGGATGCTGGGTCCAGTTCTGGGTGCGGCACGTTTGCATGCATGCCCAATGGGTCAAGGTCAGCAACCAAATGGCCACGAATACGGTATGCGCGGATGATCATCAGCGCACGTACCGAATCCAGCACTGCATTGCGGACTTGGTTTTCGTCGAGCGATACGCCCTTTTCGGCGGCTTTGTCTTTGATTTTTTTACCAGCCGCTTCGGGTTCGGCGGGCCACTGACCATCAAGCGCAGATGTCAGGTCATCGTTTGGTACCGGTGGCCAATCCATACGGCCCCAAGACGGGCCAGCGGCCTCTGCCTTGGCGTCTGTCGGGGCATCACCCAACGCCTTGAAGAATTCGCGCCAGCTTTCGTCAACCGCGTTCGGGTTGTCAGCATAGCGGGCATAAAGCTGTTCAACATATTCCGCATTGTGCCCCTGCAAGAACGAGGAAGCGTGGAAGATATCGTTAGGAGATTGGTCGTTCATGAGAGAGCCTCATTGGGTGGCTGATTTAAGGGGGGCTTCAGGCCAATCCTAGTCAGTATCGCAAGGCCTAGGATGAATAGAAATACAGCTATCGCTGGGAAGTGTTCAGTGGCTGTTGGGTCAGGTGCCAATCCAGACATATGCATACTGTAGAAGCCGAGTCCGACGAGCGAGGTTAATGGTCCGTATGTAGCGCCAGTGTGGCCCAAGCCTGCTTCGTTTGACCGACGGGCAGCCATTCCCATCGCCGGAGCTAGAATCATAGCGGCAATGAAAAATGCGGTAAGGATAGCATTCTTTGAGTGGGTGAACGGAATTAGAGCCATAAAAACCACAACAGACAGTGTTAGAGGTAAAGGAACAAATGTCCAAAATTCTCGCCTAGACGCCTGACTCTCAAAGTCAAACGTGGAAAGAACTCCTGCACGGATGAATTGCAGCGACTTCATTTTGTCTTCCTTAGAGCGCCCACGCGCAATGGATGGCACGGCGCAAACAAAATGCACCGTGCAGTTTCAATTAGCCTATTGCCTTCAGGACAGCTTCGCCAAGTGTGGCGGGGCTGTCTGCGACGACGATACCGGCAGATTTCATTGCTTCGATCTTGCTTTCCGCGTCGCCTTTACCACCGGCAACAATCGCACCAGCGTGGCCCATGCGGCGGCCCGGAGGCGCTGTGCGGCCTGCGATGAAACCAGCGACTGGTTTCCAGCGGCCTTTTTTCTTTTGCTCAGCAAGGAATTCGGCTGCTTCTTCTTCCGCAGAACCACCGATTTCACCGATCATGATGATCGAATGTGTTTCGTCATCGTCAAGGAACATGTCCAGCACGTCGATGTGCTCTGTGCCTTTGATGGGGTCACCACCGATACCAACAGCTGTGGACTGACCAAGGCCAGAGTCAGATGTCTGCTTCACGGCCTCATATGTCAGTGTACCGGAACGGGATACAACACCTACAGAACCACGCTTGTGGATGTGGCCCGGCATGATGCCGATTTTGCATGCGTCGGGTGTGATAACGCCTGGGCAGTTCGGCCCGATCAGACGTGATGCGGAACCTTCAAGCGCGCGCTTCACCTTCATCATGTCCAGCACGGGGATGCCTTCGGTGATACAGATGATCAGTTCCATTTCAGCGTCGATCGCTTCAAGGATGGAATCCGCAGCGAAGGGCGGAGGCACGTAGATCACCGATGCATTTGCTTCGGTCACGTGCTTTGCTTCGTGGACAGAGTTGAACACGGGCAGGTCAAGGTGGGTCATGCCGCCCTTGCCGGGTGTCACGCCGCCAACCATTTTGGTGCCGTATGCGATGGCTTGTTCAGAGTGGAATGTCCCCTGAGAGCCTGTAAGACCCTGACAGATGACTTTGGTGTTTTCGTTTACGAGAATGGCCATGTGGGCCTCCTTGGAAATCTTGGTGTAGGGTGGGGTTCACCCCACCGATGAGGTGGCACGGCGGGGTAAACCCCGCCCTACGTTTATCCTTTGACCGCTTTCACGATCTTCTGGGCGCCGTCTTTCAGGTCGTCAGCAGCAATCACGGCAAGGCCGGAGGTGTTGATGATCTCTTTGCCTTTTTCGACGTTTGTCCCTTCGAGGCGGACAACGAGTGGAACTTGCAGGCCGACTTCTTTGACCGCAGCGATCACGCCTTCGGCGATGACGTCGCAGCGCATGATGCCGCCAAAGATGTTCACGAGGATGCCTTTAACGTTTGGATCAGATGTGATGATCTTGAACGCTTCGGTTACTTTTTCTTTGGTCGCGCCGCCGCCTACGTCAAGGAAGTTGGCAGGTTCAGCACCGTACAGCTTGATGATGTCCATAGTGGCCATCGCAAGACCCGCACCGTTCACCATGCAGCCAATTTCGCCTTCGAGGGCGATGTAGTTCAGGTCGAACTTAGACGCGGCCAGTTCTTTGGGGTCTTCTTCTGTTTCGTCGCGCAGGGCGGCGATATCAGCGTGGCGGTAGATCGCGTTGCCGTCGAATGAAACCTTAGCGTCCAGCACTTTCAGGTCGCCGCCGTCGGTGACGATCAGCGGGTTGATTTCCAGCATTTCCATGTCTTTTTCGACGAATGCTGTGTAAAGCTGGCCCATCAGTTTGACGCACTGCTTTGTTTGCGGACCGTTCAAGCCAAGTGCGAACGCAACGCGGCGGCCGTGGAATGCTTGGTAGCCAGTTGCAGGATCAACTGTGAAGTTCAGGATTTTCTCAGGAGTGCTCTCGGCTACTTCTTCGATGTCCATGCCGCCTTCGGTCGAAACAACAAAGCCGATGCGGCTTGTTTGGCGGTCAACCAGCAGAGCGAGGTAGAGTTCGGTTTCAATGCCAGAACCGTCTTCGATGTAAATACGGTTTACGACTTTGCCGACTGGGCCAGTCTGGTGTGTGACCAATGTACGGCCGAGCATCTTCTTAGCTTCTTCGGCAGCTTCTTCGACTGATTTGGCAAGACGTACACCGCCAGCTTCGCCAGCGTCGGCCTCGACGAATTTACCTTTGCCGCGGCCACCAGCGTGGATCTGTGCCTTAACAACCCACAGTGGGCCATCAAGTTCGCCAGCGGCGGTTTTTGCGTCTTCGGCGCGCGTCACAGGGCGACCGTCGGAAACAGGAGCGCCATAGCTGCGCAGCAGTGCTTTGGCCTGGTATTCGTGGATGTTCATAGGGACATGTCCAATTTGGCTTCGGTTGCACCACGTAAAGCACAAGGAATGGACGTTTTGTAACTGAAAAATGTCAGATCGGCGGATAATCGAACATTTGTGATCACAGCTTTTTTGAGTGTGATCACAAATGCTGCGCTTGCGCTGTAACCGGGGAATCAAATGAGGATAATAGGCTGTGCATCCCCCGTGCAATGCGATGGTGTCACGGTCAGAACTGAAACAGGCTGTTGGCTATGTCTATCACTTGATCGTTGCACCGCCATGGCCCATCGTTGGTGGTAGGGGGCTGATCTAAAATAGAGGTGGTGTGGTTTTGACGCGGCGGTAGAAAGTAAAAAGGGTGCCCCGATGGGCACCCTTTTAAGTTCGGATGGGTTTCAGTCGCTTACGCGAGTGAGCCGTCGATGTCTTTACAAGCAGCGACCAGACCTTTGACCGCATCGACAGATTTGTCGAACATGGCTTGTTCGTCTTTGTTCATCTTGATTTCGACAACACGCTCAACGCCGCCGGCGCCGATGACTGTTGGGACGCCGACATAGAAACCGTCAAGGCCGTAAGCGCCGTCAACGTGGGCTGCGCATGGCAGAACGCGTTTTTGGTCTTTGAGGTAGGCTTCGGCCATTTCAATCGCGGATGTCGCAGGTGCGTAGAACGCAGAGCCCGTTTTCAGCAGGCCAACGATTTCGGCACCGCCGTCACGTGTACGCTGTACGATTGCGTCCAGTTTGTCTTGTGTGGTCCAGCCCATGTCGACCAGATCAGGCAATGGAATGCCCGCAACTGTGGAGTAACGTGTCAGTGGGACCATTGTGTCGCCGTGACCGCCAAGAACGAACGCTGTGACGTCGCGCATGGATACTTTGAATTCGTCAGCAAGGAAGTGACGGAAACGCGCTGAGTCGAGGACACCAGCCATGCCGCAAACTTTGTTGTGTGGCAGGCCAGAGAATTCGCGCAGCGCCCAAACCATCGCGTCAAGCGGGTTGGTGATGCAGATCACAAATGCGTCTGGCGCGTGGGCTGCAATGCCTTCGCCAACGGCTTTCATAACTTTTAGGTTGATGCCCAGAAGGTCGTCACGGCTCATGCCGGGTTTACGTGCAACACCAGCTGTCACGATGCAGACGTCCGCGCCTGCGATGTCAGCGTAATCTGCTGTACCGGCCATTTCGGCGTCGAAACCCTCAGATGGGCCAGCTTCGGCGATATCAAGCGCCTTGCCTTTTGCCGCGCCATCATTGAGGTCGAGCAAGGTAACATCGCCGAGTTCTTTGATCGCTGCGAGGTGTGCAAGCGTACCGCCGATTTGTCCGGCGCCGATAAGGGCAATCTTGGGTCTAGCCATGGAAATGGATCCTTTGGTGGGTTCGATTTGCGACATTGGGTAAGCCTTTGATCGCCCGCACGCAAGAGCGCTGCATCGCGGCATCCCTTATTATGTGGTGGTTCCTTATCCTGTAAGGCGCTAACGAAGGATGAATTCAAGGTATTTTAAGGGCAGGCAGATGATTGAATTTGATTGGCAATTTTTCATGATAGGGATCCCTGCGATCATGTTTGGGGGGATTTCAAAGGGTGGATTCGGGTCTGGAGCAGCGTTTGTGGCCGGGGCGATTCTGGCATTGGTCGTGCCGCCGGGTGTCGCGTTGGCCGTCATTTTACCGTTGTTCATGTTGATCGACGTTGCAACGCTAAAGCCGTACTGGGGAAAATGGCATTGGCCCTCTGCCAAGGGCATGATGCAGGGGGCTGTTCCAGGCGTCATTTTTGCAGCGTGGGTCTATACTGCGGTGGACGCAGATTTCTTCCGCATATTGATCGGTTTGATTTGCTTAGCGTTTGTCATGTTTCAGCTAAGTCGTGCCATGGGCTGGCTCACTATTGGAACGGCCCCGTTTTCGCGTCCCTTCGCATGGTTGGCGGGAATGGTTGGCGGCTTTACCAGCTTTGTCAGCCATGCTGGGGGTCCGCCGACGGCCGTGTTTTTGCTGTCGCAAGGGTTAAGTAAGACGGCTTATCAAGCCACGACGGTTATCACATTTTGGGCGGTGAATTGGATGAAAGTCGTGCCTTATGCGTTTTTGGGGATATTCACATGGAACACATTGTTAGGCAGCTTGCTTTTGGCCCCATTTGCCCTGATCGGCGCATGGATCGGGGTGCGCGCCCACGATTTCGTTCCTGAACGGTTGTTCTTTGGCCTAACCTACGTTCTTTTGGTATTGACCGGGATACGATTGATATGGGTCGCAATAGCATAGCCCCCCAGCAAATGCTGAGGGGCTATACCGTCATATATTAGTTAGCTTGCATATATTAGTTAGCTTGCTTCAAACTCTGGCATTGCTTCGAGCTCTTCTTGCGTCGCTGCAACATAGACCACCACGTCGCCGTCTACTTCGGTCTTCATCAGGGCGAGGTCAGCGAATGGTACCGCAACGGATTTTTCACCAATGCCGATAAAACCACCCACGTCGATCACTGCTTTTTCGGCGTTGCCGTCAGCAGATAGAATGATTTCGCTGACTTCACCAATTTCCGCATCTGTTTCGTCGTAGACCACGGCACCTTCCAGATCGGCAGCAACCATAACGTCAGCCTGAGCTGAGATTATCGCGCCGTTTTCGATCATGGGGCTTGTCACGGTTTCATTGGTTTCTGCGATAAAGGCGTCAGCTTCGGCCTCTAGCTTTTCGCCAGCGTCAACGATGGCTTCGCCTGTTGCTTCTGCACCGGCTTCGATGTTGTCGCCAGCTTCGGCCATTGCATTGCCCGCATCGTCAAGCAATGTCGTATCCGTATCTGCTTGTGCGTTCATTTCAAGCTCAGTTGAAACAGCTGAATCGTTAGCCTGAGCAGTTACCGCAGTGTCCGCGCTAGTGTTCAAGTTGCTTTCCGCAAATGCAGCTGTACCAACCAAAAGTGTCAGGGCAGTTGTTGTCATCATACGTTTCATGTCGTTTCCTTTCACGCTCTGTGATGGCGGTTGCAACGTGTTGCCGCCGCCTTGTGATAGGAGAACAGTCAGGGCCTATTTAGGTTGCATGAAATCCGAAATAATTTCTCCCCACCTAAAGCAAAGAGGGAAATTCAGCGAATTTTTCGTATTTGTATTCAAACGCTTGCCCGGCTGAAACCAAGCAGGTCAAATTTCCCGGTCGCGTTGATGTGATTGTCCAGCTGCCAGTATCAGGCGCGACGAAGAGCTCGACCATTGTGTGGTCGTCGGCCCATCTGACCGCATGTGGATGTTCACCGAATTGGCGCGCAAGGCGGTCAATGATTGCATCACGATGGATACATGTCTGTTCTGCGCGTGCGTTGTGTGCGGCAAGCAGCATTGCGCCAATAAGTAACGGCATGTGAAGTAGCATACGCTGCATCTTGGGGCACCTGATTGGGTTCGGTTTGGTGCTTCGATATTTGGAAGGTATCTATGATTAATTGGTTAACGTACCGTAATGACGGGTCTGTCGCCGCAGTGCGGCATATTTTGACTTGAACTATCGTTTAATTTCTGGCCAATTATGCGCAATAATATTGCGAGGATACGCCATGCACGACCGCCCATTCCGCTCAGCACTTTATATTCCTGGTTCAAAGGATCGCGCGTTGGACAAAGCACGCGGCCTACCTGTGGACGCGATTCTGTTTGATCTTGAAGATGCCGTTTCGCCAGACGCAAAGGTAGAAGCCCGCGCGACGCTCGCGAGCGCGCTAGAGCAAGGCGGCTATGGCCCACGGTTTAAGGTCGTACGCATTAACGGGCTTGATACAGAGTGGGGTGCAGATGATGCGGCGGCTGTTGCGGCAATGGATTGCGACGCGGTTCTGTTGCCAAAGGTAAACAGCACGGCTGACGTCGATGCATTGGCGGCGCTTATTCCCGATTTGCCAATCTGGGCAATGATGGAAACCCCGCAGGGCATTTTGAATGCGGCAAGTATTGCAGCACACCCCCGTATGGCGGGGTTCGTGTTGGGAACGAATGATCTGGCCAAGGATTTGAACGCGCGGGGCAGGGCGGCAATGGTGACCTCGCTTCAGCTATGTCTGCTTGCGGCAAAGGCGGCAGGGATTGTCGCGCTTGATGGTGTTTATAACGCCTTTAAAGACGAAGACGGATTGCGTGCCGAATGTAGCGAAGGGCGCGATATGGGCTTTGATGGTAAGACCCTGATTCACCCGGCACAGGTTGCCGTTACCAATGCGGCCTTTGGCCCAAGTGATGATGAAATCGACCTTGCTCGTCGTCAGATCGAAGCATTCGATGCCGCAGAGGCCGAAGGGCAGGGCGTTGCCGTTGTGGACGGTCGCATCGTTGAGAACTTGCATATTGTCACCGCGCGGGCGACGCTAGCGAAAGCTGACGCCATCGCCGCATTGGAGACTTCATGACATTTATCGTTCTTGGACTGGTTCTTTGGGCCAGCGTTCATTTTTGGAAACGACTTGCCCCCGCAAGCCGCGAAGCGCTGGGCGATAAGGGGAAGATGATCGTGACGGCAGGGTCTGTTGTCGGTCTGATCTTGATGATCATCGGATATCGTGGCGCTGACGGGACATTCTATTGGGGGCGCACGCCTGCAATGACAGGGATTAATAACCTGTTGATGCTGTTGTCATTCTATCTGTTTGCTGCTGCCGGATCGAAAGCGCGGATTACACAGTATATTCGCCACCCGCAGTTAACTGCTGTGATGATATGGGCGGTTGCCCATTTGTTGGTGAACGGTGACACGCCGTCGTTCATTTTATTCGGTGGTATGCTGGTCTGGGCCAGTTCCGAAATTCAACTGATCAACCGCGCGGAACCTGATTGGACGCCCGCCCATGCGGTACCCATGAAAAAAGAAATCACTGCTTTGGTCGCAACTGTGGTCGTCTTTGCCGTTGTGGCGGGCGTTCATATCGCGCTTGGCTATAACCCGTTTGGATGAAGACATGAAAATCTATCGACTACTGACCGAAGACGACACCGCCGCCTTTTGCCACAAAGTGTCCGAGGCTCTTTCAAAAGGTTGGGAATTGCACGGCAGCCCAACCTATGCGTTTGATCAGGCAAATGGCGTGATGCGTTGCGGTCAGGCCGTCACCAAAGATGTCGACACGCCTTATACGCCTGACATGAAGTTGGGCCAGCAATGACCAAGACAAACGCAGGCCGCTTTTTTGAGGATTACGCCGTTGGTGATGTGATCACCCATGCGGTGCCGCGCACAATTAAGATGGGTGAAAGGGCGCTGTATCACGCGCTTTATCCCGCGCGTCATGCGTTGCATTCATCTGATCAATTCGCGCAAAGCTGCGGCCTGCCGTTTAGCCCGCTGGATGATCTTGTGACCTTTCATACGGTGTTTGGGAAAACAGTACCGGATGTGTCACTGAATGCGGTGGCTAATCTAGGCTATGCAGAGGGCCGTTGGATCACGTCACTTTGGCCCGGTGATACGATCACCGCCACGTCAGAAGTGATCGGGGTTAAGCAGAATTCAAACGGCAAAAGCGGCGTTGTCTGGGTTCGTACAACGGGGCGCAATCAACACGGCGAAGAGCTGATGTCGTACGTTCGTTGGGTGATGGTACGCAAACGTGGCGAAGGCCCGGCGCCCGAGGCGGTGATCCCTGAACTGGCCAAGGCCGTGTCGGCCCAAGACCTCGTGATCCCCAAGGGTTTGGATTTCACGAACTACGACTTTGCCCTTGCAGGCGAACCGCATCGCCTGTCGGATTATTCCGTGGGCGAAGTGATTGACCACGTTGACGGCGTCACGATTGAAGAGGCCGAGCATATGCTCGCCACGCGCCTATGGCAGAACACCGCAAAGGTTCATTTCAACGCGACCAATCGGCCAGATGGCAAGCGCCTGATTTACGGTGGCCATGTGATCAGCCTTGCGCGGGCGCTGTCGTTCAACGGTTTGGCAAACGCGCAGATGATCGTCGCACTGAACGGCGGGGCGCACGCGAATCCTTGCTTTGCAGGTGACACAGTACGTGCGTGGTCAGAGGTTTTGGATATTGCCGAAACATCAGCGCCGGGTGTCGGTGCAATCCGCTTGCGGCTGGTCGCAACCAAAGGTGAGGCTGGAACGCTGCGAGGCGAAGACGGGAAGTACGCGCCAGAGGTCCTGCTGGACTTGGATTACTGGGCGCTGATGCCTGTATGAACAATGCAGGCTGGATGGCTAAACTTCATCGCAAAGCAGGCGAGAAAGTTTTCCGTGGGGCGTTAGAAGACTTGCAAGCTGGCAAATTGCGGCGGGTCGAAGCCGCGCATCGCACGGCGCTATTACTATCGTTGTTTGTGATGCTATCCCCTGTCGCCCTAATCGTGGCAGGTGGCGTCATCGCCGTCGCCGCTTTGCCGTTTTTAGGAGGCATCTTTTGGGGAGGTCTCCTAATTGCCGTCGGGGTATTTCTGTTGCCCGCGCGCTTTCGGGCACCTGAACGTGCGCTTCGGCGCAATGACGCGCCACGCCTGTTCAAGGATTTGGACCGGGTCAGTGAAGCGTTGGGCGCTCCGAAAGTTACGGTCGTGGCTGTAGATGGAAGCTTTAATGCTTTCGCGGCGATGCATCGCAAAGAGGTTGTGCTTGGGATTGGTGCCGTGTTGTGGGACGCTAGTTCACCGGAACAACGGCTTGCACTTGTTGCGCATGAGACCGCGCATTTCGTGAATGGTGATCCTTCGCGAACGCGAGTGATTGGGTTTGCTTTACAGATGCTTGATAAATGGGAAATGCTTCTTGAGCCCGATTTTGGTGATGCAGCGCATGCTTTCGCAGCACTGCTTCTCTTGCCGTTTCGTTGGCTGGTTGCACTTCTGAATGAGACAATTCGGACGCTGCTATACGTCCAAATGCAGCGCGCTGAATATCTGGCTGATGCTCTGGCGGCAGAAGTTGCAGGGGGCAATGCTGTAAAGCAATTACTGTCCACAATCAGCCTATCTGAGTATATTGATGAACAATGGAGCACGCGGCATGGCGTTGGTTCTGCTCGGGGGCGGGATGTTATCAAAATGATTGTAGAGCCCGTGGTCCAATTGAATGCTGATGAACGCGTTGAAATTGCGATTGGTAATGGGAAAGTGGATCATTCAGTTGATACCACGCATCCTCCTACCCACTATCGGATCGCTTTTCTTAACGCTGCTCACGTAGTCAAACCTAAAATTCTGAACAATCTGTTTGACCGTGAAGATACATCGTTCGAGAAAGCGTTTGATGCCGTGGGTGAGAGCCTCGCGGTACAGCTTGAGGTTCAATGAACTAATCGCGGACCTGCGCGAGGCTAGTCACCGCGTATGATAATTGAGATTAATTCTGACTAAATCAGTCGGTTTATACTTTGTGATCACATGGAAAAAATGTGTGATCACAAAAATGCAGAATTTCGCTGATTGGCGTATTATTTCACCATTTATCCATCCTCCTCTGCGTGACTCTTGTTTGGAAGTCGTGCAAAAAAGACCAAAGGCGCGACCGAAATGGCAGCCAAGCCAAAGAAGGGAACATTCATGGCCGACAATAAACAGGACAACCGTCCTCTGTCTCCGTTCATGATCGGGCAATACTACCGACCACAGTGGACGTCGATGACGTCGATCTTCACACGTATCACTGGGCTTTCATTGCTCGTTTCTGCATTGATGATCGTATGGTGGTTTGTTGCCGCTTCGGCCGGGCCAGACGCATTTGCGGTGGCTAACGGTTTCTTGACTAGCTGGTTTGGTGATCTGGTCTTGTTCTTGTCGACTTGGGCGATGTGGTATCACATGCTTTTCGGTATCCGTCACCTGATCTGGGACTCTGGCCGCATGCTTGAGGTCGACCAGTCCGAACTATACGCGCAAGCCGCGTTGGTTGGGTCCGTTTTGCTGACAATCTTTGTCGTTATCGTTCTTTAAGGGAGGCAGATCATGGCATTTATGACTGACCGTAAACGGGCTGCTGGCCTTGGTTCCGCCAAAACAGGAACCGAACATCACTGGCACATGATGGTAACTTCAGTGGCGCTTGTGCCGTTGGTGGTGCTGTTCATCTTTACATTCGGCGCGGTCCTTGGGTCCTCTTATGAAGAGGTGATTGCCTATTACCAACGCCCATTCCCGGCGGTTATTGCAATTCTAACAATGCTTGTCGGCTTTAATCACTTTGCGAACGGCGTCCGCGCCACCATCGAAGACTATACCGGTGGCATGACCCGCAAAGCGCTGATCATTGGCATGACCTGCCTATCTTATACTGCTGCCGCCTTTGCGATCTTCGCAATCGTGCGCATCGCCCTTTAATTCCGCGGAGCAACTGAACAATGGCTGCATACGAATACGAAACCCATACCTATGATGCGATCGTTGTTGGCGCTGGTGGCGCTGGCCTGCGCGCAACATTAGGTCTGGCAGAGCAGGGTCTGCGCACCGCTTGTATTTCAAAGGTTTTCCCAACACGTTCACACACTGTTGCTGCCCAAGGTGGTATCGCGGCGTCCCTTGGTAACATGGGCCCCGATAGCTGGCAGTGGCACATGTATGACACTGTGAAAGGGTCTGACTGGCTGGGTGATACCGATGCGATGGAATACCTTGCGCGTGAAGCCCCCAAAGCGGTTTACGAGCTAGAGCACTATGGTGTGCCATTTAGCCGTACTGAAGAAGGTAAAATTTACCAGCGCCCATTTGGCGGCCACACAACCGAATTTGGTGAAGGCCCGCCCGTACAGCGTACCTGCGCTGCTGCTGACCGGACTGGTCACGCGATCTTGCATACGCTGTATGGTCAGTCACTGAAACAGCAGGCTGAGTTCTACATCGAGTACTTTGCGCTTGATCTGATTATGTCCGAAGACGGCGTTTGTCAGGGTGTGATCGCATGGAAGCTGGACGACGGTACAATGCACGTCTTTAACGCTAAGACGGTTGTTCTTGCGACGGGTGGTTATGGCCGTGCCTATTTCAGCGCGACATCTGCCCATACCTGTACTGGTGACGGTGGCGGCATGGTTGCCCGTCAGGGTCTGCCGCTGCAGGATATGGAATTCGTACAGTTTCACCCAACTGGCATCTACGGTGCGGGTTGTCTGATCACCGAAGGTGCACGTGGTGAGGGTGGTTATCTGACCAACTCTGAAGGCGAACGGTTCATGGAGCGTTACGCCCCGAACTATAAAGACCTCGCACCGCGTGACTATGTCAGCCGCTGTATGACGATGGAAATTCGCGAAGGTCGCGGCGTTGGTGCGGGCGGTGATCATATTCACCTGAACCTGAACCACCTGCCAGCCGAAGCATTGGCCGAACGTCTGCCCGGTATTTCTGAATCGGCTAAGATTTTCGCAGGTGTTGACGTGACCAAAGAACCGATCCCGGTTCTGCCAACGGTTCACTATAACATGGGCGGTATTCCAACGAACTATTACGGTGAGGTTCTGAACCCAACCGCCAAAGACCCGAACGCTGTTGTTCCCGGTTTGATGGCCGTTGGTGAAGCTGGCTGTGCCTCTGTTCACGGTGCGAACCGTCTTGGATCTAACTCTCTGATTGACCTTGTGGTCTTTGGTCGCGCTGCCGCGATCCGCGCTGGTGAGGTTGTCGATCGCAATGCACCAAACCCAACGCTGAACCAACCTTCCGTTGACGCATGTTTTGATCGTTTTGATGGTCTGCGCCACGCAAAGGGCAACATCGCGACGGCTGATCTGCGTTTGGAAATGCAAAAGGCGATGCAGGCTGATGCTGCTGTGTTCCGTACAGATAAAACACTGGCCGAAGGCGTTGAGAAGATGACAGCAATCGCGGGCAAAATGGATGACCTGAAAGTCACCGACCGCAGCCTTGTCTGGAACTCTGATCTGATGGAAACGCTCGAACTGACCAACCTGATGCCAAATGCATTGGCGACGATTGTTGGCGCTGAGGCGCGTAAAGAAAGCCGTGGCGCACATGCGCACGAAGACTACGCGACACGTGATGACGAAAACTGGCGGGTGCACACCATCAGCCACGTTGACGGCGATAAAGTGACCCTAAGCCACCGCCCGGTCATCACCAAAGGCCTAACAACCGAAGCCGAAGGCGGGATTTCTGAAGCCAAGATTACACCAAAAGAACGGACATTCTAATGAAAGTACTAATTGTGTCATTGACCGCCGCGTCTGTGCTTAGCCTTACGGCTTGTGCTGGAAATGATCCATTGAAGGCATATCCACAGGCCGAAACGGTTCGTGAGTGTCAGGTTTTACATGAGGCTGAAGCTGATCAAGCACGCCAAAACATGCGGAATACACAGTATACATCGTCGGGTGGTAACGCACTTGGAACGCTGATCGGGACTGCAATTGGTAAGGGTATCGGTGAAGGTGTTCTGAATAACCGTCTTCAAGGGTGCATTGCACGTGTTGGCGGCGCGTCACCTGCTGGAGGTGCAACTTACACCTCGTCGATTAGCGCATCCTCATCAAGCTACAGCGGTTCTTCTGCAGGCTATCAACCTGCGATTGGAGGATATCAATGCAAGCGAGGAGCGGGACCGTTCCAAGGCGGTGGTGCGCTTTGCCCAGGATCATAAGTTAGCGGCTGCTGACGCAATGGAGACAAGGATAGTTCGATGCGATTATTGATAGCGATGGGCCTAGCGACATTTACGCTGTCCGGTTGCATGCAAGATCTAGGCTCCCAAGGTGATGTGCTTGCGCGTAGCGCGGCTAAGGGTGTCGTGAATAATGTCGTGGCATCTAAGTTTCCGGGCGTCGATGCGACGCCTGTGACGGACTGCATTATCGACAACGCCTCTGGTTCGGAAATCTTGATTATCGCTGAGGCTGCCGTGGTGGGGACTTCGCAAGCGACGACTGATCTTGTCGTTGATATCGCGCAGCGCCCTGAAACAACCCGGTGTGCGGCGGGCAGCTTATTGGGGGTAAACCTGTGATACGTGTTTCCGCTTTTACATTGATGTGTGTTTTGGGTGGCTGTGCGACGACACCGCCAACGCCAGAAGAAGCTGCGCAAAAATGCGAAGAGCGGGCGCAGGCAGCACAGGCCCCAACCGGTGGTATGACTGTCGGTGTAAATAGCCGGACCGGTGTTTCGACCGGGATTCAAATAGGTGTTTCGGCTGACCTAATACGCGGGCGTGACCCGTTAGAAGTTTATCAAAGCTGTGTCATGGATATGACTGGCGAACCGCCTATCCGCCCTGCGCGGTTGCGGGCACTTTAAGAATTTTCGGGCAATACTGTCCGTGACGGAAGGATCATCACTATGGTGCAACTGACACTCCCTAAGAATTCCCGCATGACTGTCGGGAAAACGTGGCCAAAGCCTGAAGGCGCAACAAATCTGCGTAAGGTGCAGATCTATCGTTGGAACCCTGACGACGGGAAAAACCCGCAGCTGGATACATATTTCGTTGATATGGATACCTGTGGTCCGATGGTTTTGGACGTTCTGATTAAGATCAAGAACGAAATCGACCCGACCCTGACGTTCCGCCGGTCGTGCCGTGAAGGCATTTGTGGTTCGTGCGCGATGATGATCGACGGGGTGAACACACTGGCCTGTATTTACGGTCTCGACGAAATTAAGGGCGACGTGAAAATCTATCCGCTGCCGCACATGCCCGTGATCAAAGACCTGATCCCTGACTTGACCCATTTCTATGCGCAGCACGCGTCGATCATGCCTTGGCTTGAAACAAAGACGAACCGCCCTGCGAAGGAATGGAAACAGTCGATTGAAGACCGCAAGAAGCTAGACGGCCTGTATGAATGCGTGATGTGCGCGTCATGCTCTACCTCGTGCCCATCTTACTGGTGGAACAGTGACCGTTACCTTGGGCCAGCTGCGCTGTTGCACGCGTACCGTTGGATCATCGATAGCCGTGATGAAGCAACCGGCGAACGTTTGGACGAACTGGAAGATCCGTTCAAACTTTACCGCTGCCATACGATCATGAACTGCGCCAAGACATGCCCCAAAGGGCTGAACCCAGCCAAAGCCATTGCCCACATTAAAGGCATGATGGTTGAGCGTGTTGTCTAAGATTGAACGCCACCTTCGGGTGGCGTTTTCTGCTATAGGGGGATGTGCATGACCGACATCCCGCATGATGCAGACGCGCGCCGCGCTGTTGCGCCTGTGATTTGCTATCCAACGGATGGCCTGCCTGTGGCGGATATGCAGTTTTATGCTAAAGTCCGTGAGACCCTGACATCTGTGTCGCGTGTTACGGTGCCGCCGCGTGATGCCGCTGCAATTTCCGTCCCAGCAGGGCAATTTTTGCGCATACATTCGGTCGAAGGGTCACAGGTTGGCGATTTGAACTTGTTCAACGCCAATGATTTGTCTGAGCGGTTCTATTCGGGGAAAACACGCGCTTTGCATGGGACCCATGTCACGACGGGTGAAAGGCTTTGGTCATCATTCCCGAGCATGCGCCCGATGGCTACTATCACGTATGATACGTTGAACTGGTACGGGATCGACCAATATGGCGGCTCTGTGCATGATGTGATTGGCACGCGATGCGATCCCTATACGGGGCGGCTTTTGTCTGGTGAGGACTATCATCATTGCTGCCATTCAAATCTGACGCGTGCCTTGGCTGCGCATTCCGGGCTTTCCCTGGCTGAGGCAGAGCATCATGTGCATGACGTATTGAACGTGTTTATGTGTACCGGGTTTACCCGTGACACTGGGCAGTACTTTATGAAAGCCAGCCCTGTACGCCCCGGTGACTATATCGAAATTTTCGCTGAGATTGATCTGCTTGCAGTGCTCAGCGCCTGCCCGGGCGGTGATTGCAGTGCTGAGCATTCCAGTGATGCCGCCGCTTGCTATCCGTTAGAGATGGAGGTGCTGCGTCCTGCTGACGGCACCCTTGATCGTTGGGTGCCGCCTACAAAGAATAAATACGACCTTAGTCACGGCGCTTAGGCGAACGCCGCCTCGAGCGCGATTTCGACCATGTCGCCGAACGATTTTTCGCGGTCCTCGGCTGGTAGGGCCTCGTTTGTGATCAGGTGATCGCTGACCGTCAGTACCGCAAGCGCGCGGCGACCGTAGCGGGCGGCAAGGTTGTAAAGCTCGGCAGCTTCCATTTCGACGCCCAGAATGCCGTGGCGCACCATCTGTTCGTTCAGGTCTGGCCGTTCGTCATAAAACACATCTGACGAATAGATGCCGCCAACATGTGTCAGAACGTCTTTCGTTTCGGCCGCCTTATGCGCGGCGGCAAGAAGCCCGTAGTCAGCGCAGGGCGCAAAGTTCAGTTCTTTGAAGATGCCGCGCGACGGGGTGGACAGCGTGGATGCTGTCATTGCTAAAATGACGTCACGAATGCCAACGTGTTCTTGCATCCCGCCGCATGATCCGATCCGAATAAGCGTCTGAACGTCAAAGTCTTTAATCAGTTCATTCGCATAGATGGAAAGTGACGGCATCCCCATGCCTGAGCCCTGAATTGTGACAGGGTGTCCGTGCCAATTGCCGGTAAAACCAAGCATGCCGCGCACTTTGTTAATGCAGCGCACATCCTGCAAGAACGTTTCTGCCGCCCATTTGGCGCGATAGGGATCGCCCGGCATGAGAACGGTTGGGGCGATGTCGCCCGGTTCTGCACCAATGTGAATTGTCATGTTTAATCTCCTGTCCAGTTTGCGCACAGCATAAGCCGCTTGTGCGCAAAGTGGCAGAGATAACCGGTTTTAGATTTCCATTGCGTCAGGCGATTGGCCGGCAGCTATTGCATCTTTAAACCACTGAGGCTGGCGCCCCTTTCCAGTCCATGTCTGGTCGGTATCCGCTGGATTGCGGTATTTGGGGCTGGAAAGGGGCTTTGGGCCAGATTTGCGCCCTTTTGACCCATTCCCAGTGATGTCGTCCAATGAGAAGCCATATGCTGCAACGGCTTGCTCGGCTGCTTGGCGTGCTGCTTGTTTTTCTTTTTCCGCAACTTCGATCAATGCGCTTTCAACATCAGACTTTAGTGCTTCAAGGTCGGTCCGGGACATTGAGGTGAGATCGAGGTTCATGGCGGGCTCCTTTTTAGTTTCCGCGTACTAACATTAGGCGTACTGATACGGACACTGGAATCGCACAATTCTTATACAAAAGTACAATTGTTTGTAATTGCACTACTATTCACCGGCAAGAAAGCGCCCATCGACCAGTTTTATGATGTCTGCCATGATGACATTTAATTCAAAGTCTTTAGGTGTATAGACTTTTGCAACGCCCATCGCATGTAACGCATTTGCGTCGTCGTCGGGGACAATTCCGCCAACAATGACCGGAATATCGCGCAATTCTGTTAGATTTAGCTTGGTCATTACGTCTTGTACAAGCGGAAGATGCGATCCAGATAGAATAGATAATCCAATAACATGCGCTTTATTTTCGCGGGCTGCGTCGATGATTTCGTCAGGTGTTAACCGGATACCTTCGTATGAAATGTCCATACCGCAGTCGCGCGCACGCGTGGCAATCTGTTCGGCCCCGTTTGAATGCCCGTCAAGCCCCGGTTTGCCTACAAGAAACTTGAGCCGCCTTCCAAGCGCAGAACTTACTTGGTCAACCTGTTCGCGGAGTTCATCGAGCCCCTCTGTCCGGTTCGACTGGTTCTGACTAACGCCGGTTGGTCCGCGATACTGCCCAAACACAGAACGTATAACGTCAGCCCATTCGCCTGTTGTGACCCCTGCGCGTGCGCACGCAATCGATGAAGGCATGACATTGCTACCGTCGCGTGCGGCTATCCGTAAGGCGGCGAGCGCGTTGTTTACCGCAGTGGTATCACGGGTGGTTTTCCAGTCTTTTAGGCGGTTCAATTGATCTGCTTCAGCTTTGGGGTCGGCAACCATAATTGCGTCGTCGCCAGCGGTTAGTGGGGACGGTTCGCCAGATTGCCACTTGTTCACCCCGACGACAGTTGTGCTGCCGCTTTCGATCCCTGCGATGCGCGCAGCGTTGCTTTCGACCAGTCGTGACTTCATATAGCCGATCGCCCCAACTGCACCGCCCATCCCGTCGATCTGGGCAAGTTCAGCGCGCGCACCTTCTTTGAGTGCGGTCACCTTTCGGTCGATGGCCGGGTTGCCGTCGAACAGGTCGTCAAACTCAAGAAGGTCGGTTTCATAGGCCAAGATTTGTTGCATCCGTAGTGACCATTGCTGATCCCATGGGCGGGGTAGGCCCAATGCTTCGTTCCATGCTGGTAGCTGTACGGCGCGTGCACGTGCGTTTTTCGATAGCGTGACCGCCAGTGTTTCCAGCAAGATACGGTAAACGTTGTTTTCGGGCTGCTGTTCGGTCAGCCCGAGCGAGTTGACCTGAACACCGTAACGGAAACGACGATATTTTGCGTCCTCAACGCCATAACGGTCGGCGCAGATTTCATCCCACAGTTCGACAAAGGCCCGCATTTTGCACAGCTCTGTCACGAACCGGATACCCGCGTTCACAAAGAATGAGATGCGGCCAACCATCGCTGGGAAGTGTTCGGCGGGTACTTTGCCCTTCAGGTCGTCCAACACGGCGGTTGCCGTTGCTAAGGCAAATGCTAATTCCTCTTCGGGTGTCGCTCCGGCCTCTTGCAGATGGTAGGAGCACACGTTCATCGGGTTCCATTTGGGCAGATGCTCGCGGGTATAGGCCGCAACATCTGTGATCATCCGCAGGGACGGTTCGGGCGGGCAAATATATGTGCCACGCGACAGGTATTCTTTGATGATGTCGTTTTGAACGGTGCCCTGGAGGGCGCTGATATCCGCGCCTTGTTCTTCGGCGACGGCGATATAAAGCGACAGTAGCCATGGTGCCGTCGCGTTGATCGTCATCGAGGTGTTCATTTGATCAAGCGGGATGTCATTAAACAAGGCCCGCATGTCGCCCAGATGGCTGACGGGCACGCCAACTTTGCCGACTTCGCCTTTGGCAAGCACGTGGTCGCTGTCGTAGCCAGTTTGCGTTGGTAGATCAAAAGCGACTGACAGGCCGGTCTGACCTTTTGCTAAGTTGCCGCGATACAGCGCATTCGATGCTGCAGCCGTCGAGTGGCCAGCGTAGGTGCGAAATAGCCATGGGCGGTCTTTCTGCGTCTGCGACATATCGGGTCCTCTGGTTTTGTTGCGCAATTTTATTGCGTTCAGAATTTATTATCCGATATTTTGTGGCGCTGTCAATTCGCTGCATTGCGGCATGACGGGATTTACGTCAGGTCGTTTCCCTGTCAGGTTCGCGCAATGACGCAAACCGTTTCAATGCCGCTGTGGGCCTTTGCCCTGATTGTCCTGTTTGCAGCAGTGACGTTCGCGTCGCATTTCCTATTTCCGTCCGTGCGCTGGTTTTTTCGAAAACGTGCTGAAAGGGTCATTGCGCGAGTAAATCAACGCCTTCAGCGTCCGATCGAGCCGTTCAAGCTTGCGCGTCGTTACGACATGATCCAGCGGCTGATCTATGATCCCGAGGTCACGCAAGCCATCGTTGAATACGCTCGTAAAGAAAACGTGCCCGAAAACGTCGCCTTTGAAAAGGCCAAGGGATACGCGCGTGAAATCGTGCCTTCGTTTTCAGCGACCGCGTATTTCAGCATTGGAATCAGGTTGGCACGTTGGCTGTCAAAGTCGCTTTATCGTATTCGCCTAGGGACGTTTGACCGTAAACGATTGGCCGAAATTGATCCTGACGCTGCCGTTGTGTTTGTGATCAACCATCGCAGCAACATGGATTATGTGTTGGTGACGTATCTAGCTGCAAACGCTGGAGCATTGTCTTACGCCGTGGGGGAGTGGGCCCGCGTTTGGCCGCTATCGCCGATCATCCGCGCGATGGGGGCGTATTTTATTCGGCGTAAGTCGCGGGGCGCGCTGTATCGCAAGGTTCTTGCCCGATATGTGCAAATGGCGACGCGCGGAGGCGTTAGTCAGGCTGTTTTTCCTGAAGGTGGGCTAAGCCTTAACGGTCGAATGGCGGCACCTCGGGTGGGATTGCTGAACTACATTATCGACGATTTCGACCCAAAGCAGCGTGAAGTTATCTTTGTGCCAGTCGCGATTAATTATGATCGGGTGCTTGAGGATACGATTTTGATAGCTGCTGATAAGTCGGGAACGCGCAAGTTCCGGCCTCCGTTTTGGGATGTGGCCCGTCGTGTTGGCCGACATATGTGGTTACGGATCACGCGGCGGTTTCATACGTTTGGAACGGCCTCTGTCAGCTTTGGTGATCCGCTAGAACTGTCGCGGTTTCGCGATACGGTATCTGATGATTTGACCAATGAAGTTGCAAATGAACTTATGGCACGCATTGGGCGGGTCATTCCTGTTTTGGGCGTTCCTATCGTTGCGTATGCGTTGATCAACGATATGGTCGATAACAAAGTTGCGTTGATTGATCGGGTTAATGCAAAGCTGACTGCATTGCAGGCGGGGCAGATGCCGCTACCGCGGCGTACCCCTGACGTTATTGTGTCCGAAGCGCTTGACCAGTTGGTAGCGCGTGGGATTGTTGAAATGACAGATGACAGCATCCAAATCACGACAGTAGGCCGGGATATCTTGGCTTATTACGCGAATTCAATCGCGCACCACTTTCAATCCTAACTGAAATAAATCCCCGTTTTATGCTATGATTCAGGCGCAGAAGGCGTCTGGATTCTGGCTGTGCGGCTGCTTTGTGCTTCTTGGAGTACGATTGTGAGAAAGTTACGCTGCGACGCGGCAGACATAATATTACAATATTAATGGCGTTAAGGTTGCAAAGTTGCGCATCGAATATTATCCATCAGTGAGAGCGCCGATTCTGCGGCGCAGCAACAGATGGATTTTCAGTGATGGAGACCGATATGGCCCTAGACCAGAATGCACCCGCAACGGCGCCTAAAAAGGCGCTTTATGAGGTCGGTGAACTGCCGCCCGTCGGTCATGTACCCGATCAAATGTACGCATGGACAATTCGCCGCGAACGCCACGGGGAGCCGGATCAGGCGTTTCAGGTAGAGGTCGTTGATACGCCTAAGCCCGATAGCCACGAAGTGCTGGTTCTCGTTATGGCAGCAGGCGTTAACTATAACGGGATCTGGGCCGGCCTAGGTATTCCGATCAGCCCGTTTGACGTTCACGGCGCAGATTTTCACATCGCGGGCTCTGATGCGTCGGGTATCGTTTGGGCCGTTGGTGACAAGGTCAAGCGTTGGAAGGTTGGCGATGAGGTCGTCATCCATTGCAACCAAGATGACGGGGATGACGAACACTGTAATGGCGGCGACCCTATGTTTTCGGAAAGCCAGCGCATTTGGGGTTATGAGACACCGGATGGATCGTTTGCCCAGTTCACGAACGTTCAGTCTCAGCAGTTGATGCACCGCCCAAAGCACCTAAGCTGGGAAGAAAGCGCATGCTATACGCTGACGCTTGCGACGGCATACCGCATGCTGTTCGGCCATCACCCACATGAATTGAAGCCTGGCCAAAACGTTTTGGTTTGGGGTGCGTCAGGTGGTTTGGGATCATATGCAATTCAATTGATTAATACTGCAGGTGCGAATGCAATCGGTGTGATTAGTGATGAAAGCAAACGCGACTTCGTGATGTCGTTGGGTGCGAAAGGCGTGATTAACCGTAACGATTTTAGCTGCTGGGGGCAAATGCCTACGGTGAATACTCCCGAATACAAAGAATGGTTTAGCGAGACCCGTAAATTCGGCAAAGCAATTTGGGAAATTACCGGCAAGGGTAATAACGTCGATATGGTTTTTGAACACCCAGGCGAGGCAACATTCCCCGTTTCGACTTTTGTGTGTAAACGTGGCGGTATGGTTGTCATCTGCGCGGGGACTACGGGCTATAACCTGACGTTTGACGTGCGCTACATGTGGATGCATCAAAAGCGTTTGCAGGGAAGCCACTTTGCCAACCTGAAACAAGCAAGTTCCGCGAACCAGTTGATGATCGAACGCCGTCTTGATCCATGCATGTCAGAAGTATTTACTTGGGATGAGTTGCCAGAAGCACACAGTAAGATGCGCAGAAATGAGCATAAGCCCGGAAATATGGCGGTGTTAATTCAATCCCCCAAAGCGGGTTTGCGTTCACTTGATGACACGCTAGAGGCATCTAAGAAATAGCGCATATATCAGCGTTAAAAGGCGTAAAGGCGTTACCTAGTCGGGTGACGCCTTTTTTGCTATCGCAATGATTTTAAATCGTAATCCGTCTACTCACTATTATTGGGGAGTATGAAGGTGTGAATAATTGTTTCATAAATTTCATTGATACTCTTGCCGTCAGTAAAACAAAAATGATTAGTAGAGAGACATGAAAATGGGACACGATTGGATCATCGACGTACTTGCCGATTTGAAACGCTTTGCGAATACGCACGACCTTCCGATGTTAGAAGCACAGCTTGAAAATACGACACTTGTCGCATCCGCAGAAATCGGCCGGATGGTCGAAAATACTTGTCACTTGACGCAGGGAGACAGTCCTGGAAATCGACGGTTTTCTCCAAGCACTGGAGCAGGCAGGCGCGCTTGACGACCTTCAAGGTCTGATCGTGCGCTTACGTGATGAGTTTGCAGTTGATCATGTGGTCTACCATTGGTTAAGCGCAGATGGTGAACAATACGGGTTCGGTACTTACGATCCTGTTTGGGTGCAACGCTATGTCGAACGCGATTATATGCGTATTGATCCGGTCGTGATTGGTTGTTTTCAACGCTTCCATCCCGCGGACTGGAAGTCACTTGACTGGTCATCGCGTGCGGCGCAGGCTTTTCAAAAAGATGCGATTGCGCATGGCGTTGGCAATCAAGGGTTTTCATTCCCAATCCGTGGCCCAAATGGTCAGCTCGCGTTGTTGACTGCATCTCATACCACTGACGATGAAGCTTGGGAAAGTTTCACGAAATCCAATCAGCGAGAGTGGATTTTGATCGCACATTATCTGAACCGCAAAGCGATGGAGTTGGAAAGCCGTCGTCGGCCAGAGCCAGTCCGTCAGCTTTCGCCGCGTGAAATTGAGGCGTTAACCTATCTTGGTATGGGCCATGGGCGGGCACAGGTGGCAGAATTTTTAAATATCTCTGAGCATACGTTGCGGGCCTATATCGAAAGTGCGCGTTTTAAGCTGGGCGCATCGAATACAACCCATGCTGTTGCACGGGCCGTTGCTGAAGGTCTGATTGTATTGGGCGGTGCGGCAAAAGCCGCGCGAGGCGGTTGGCCTGGTCGCGATTCGGGGTAACGCTGCAATGCGGCATTTTATTAAGAATACGTTAACGAACGGTTCTTGCAATTAACGAAATACCTGTGTGACGGCTTCTACCCTTGAGACATCGTTAACGGCTCAAGGGGAGCATGGAATGCTTCGTTACATTTATGGGAATGATCTTTCTCAATTTCCCGTACTTCAAGATACTATGCACAAGGACCGCGCGACCCAGTTTTCAGAGCGTCTGAAATGGGCGGTGACCGTCGATGAAAACGGTTGGGAGCGGGACGAATATGACGCGATGAACCCGCTTTATGTCATTTGGGAAAACGCCGATGGCACCCATGGTGGATCGATGCGGTTTTTGCCGACGTCAGAGCGCACGATGGTCAATGATCACTTTAGCGACTTGCTGAAGGGCGAAAGAATCGAAAGTCCCTTTATCTGGGAATGCACGCGTTTTGTATTGGGGCAGCAGGCAACCCCACGGGTCGCGGCAGCCATGATGTTGGCAGGCGGAGAGTTAATGCGTGCGTTTTCGCTAACCCATCTATTGGGGGTTTTTGATCCGCGTATGGTCAGGATATATTCGATGATTGGCGCATCGCCCGAAGTATTGGGTAGTTCAGGCGAAGGCCGCGATAAGATTAGCGTTGGATTATGGGCTTATCGTCCCGAAGATCGCGTGCGCGTTTTACGCCGGGCAGAGGTTTCCTCTGACGTGTCAGAGCTGTGGTTTGATCTTTCTTTTGGGCGGTCCATTCAGCAGATGCAAAAGGTGGCCTAATCCACTGGTCCCGCCGCGATGGTACAGGTACTGTCGCGGCATGAACGCACCAGTCATCACATTTTCAGACGATCAGGCCGAGGCTTGGGATAACGTCGCGACCGCCCTGCGCCAATCCGGCGTGGATTTAGACGATAGCCTGCTTATGCCGCCCGCCTCTGACAAGTCATCAGTGATGGCTGTCATTGGCAAGGCTGGATCGGGCAAGACCATGCTTTTGGCCAAGCTATATAAAGCACTGGAAGACGCGGGCGTTGACGTTATTTCCGGCGATTGGGAAGGTCGAAAACGCAAAGACCGCCGAACACTGGCGATTTTGGCACCGACCAACAAGGCCGCGAGTGTGCTGCGAAATCGTGGGGTTCCCGCGACGACGATCCACCGTATTCTTTATACGCCTGTCTATGACCCAGAATACGAAAAGGTGGCTGAATGGCTGGCTGGACAGGGTGAGCGCCCCGAGATCGAAGGCCTGACAGATGTCGCGCTTGATCGCGCCTTTGCCTCCTATCAGGTAAACAAATCCATTCCCGCTGCATTAGCGGCGGCTGGTCTGCGTGGAAGCGATTTTATTACGGGCTGGAAGCGGCGCGAAGAAGCGTTGGATATCGGCTTTGTTGACGAAAGCTCTATGCTGGACAGCAAGCAGTTCGAAGACCTGCAAGAGATTTTCCCGACCCTAATCCTGTTTGGCGATCCGGCGCAGTTACCCCCGGTGCAGTCGTCTGGCGGGATGGTATTTGAAACCCTGCCGGAAAAGCGCGTTCTAACGTTGAACCGTATCCACCGGCAGGACGCGGGTAACCCGATCCTTGATCTGGCGCATGCTTTGGCTGATCCGCAGCTCGATTTCTATGCCTTTGAGCGCATGGTTGAAGAGGCGTCGA
This sequence comes from Yoonia maritima, assembly GCF_002933395.1. Classification (GTDB taxonomy): domain Bacteria; phylum Pseudomonadota; class Alphaproteobacteria; order Rhodobacterales; family Rhodobacteraceae; genus Yoonia; species Yoonia maritima_A. The sequence continues at coordinate 669,935 of NZ_PKFN01000008.1, read as the reverse complement.
AAACGGACGAACGTGTCGTGATGGCACAACGGGTCGAGGCCGATTTGATGGCACGTTCCCCCTGTCTGGTCTGGCGCAACGCCACCCGTATTCGTCTGATCCATGCATTTCGGTCTGCGTTTGGTGCCCCGCATGACGAATTGCTACCGGGCGAGCCGTTGATTTGTGACGGTATTGAATTGCCGATGAAACACCGCAAAAAGCGGTTGGACCTAGAGGCACGCGGCCTGATCAAGGGCGCGCAAGTGATCTACCTTGGGCCGGGTCGCAAGCCTGGGTTTTCACGCTTGCATGTGATGGGCGCTGAGGACCCACAGGTCAGCGCAGCAAGCATCGTTAAAATCGAACAAGAAGGCGACGCAGAACCGTTTATCCCTTTTGCTGCCCGCATGGGGGCCACGTTCCTTCACGGGGCAGCCGTTACCATTCATAAGGCACAGGGTTCGCAATGGGACACGGTGCAGGTCTTTGCCCCCGATATTTACGCGGCCAGCCGCATGGGCCGTGTTGAGGCGGGACAGCCGTTGTGGAAACGGCTAGCCTATGTCGCGATCACCCGGGCCGAAACACAGTTGCGTTGGGTTGTTCGAAACCGTTTGGCGCGGCCCGATGGTATATTGCGTGTTGACGACCTTGAAGTCCCAGCCGCGCCCCTAGAACTGACAAGTGAGGAACCATGAAGACAATCATGATCACTGGCGCCAGCAGTGGTATTGGGCGCGTCACAGCTGAACATTTCCTAGACAACGGTTGGCGTGTTGGGCTGATCGCGCGTCGTGCGGATGCGCTAGCGGAAATAGACCACGCTAACGCGGTGCACTTTCCCTGTGACGTGACAGATGAGGGGGCAGTTGATGGCGCCTTTGCCGTTTTTGGGCATTTGGATGTGTTGTTTAACAACGCTGGTATGTTTGGTCCGCAAACAACCATCGACGAAATCGCGCTGTCGGATTGGCAGCAGGTGATCGACGTGAACTTAACGGGCATGTTTTTATGTGCGCGTGCTGCATTCCGGCAGATGCGCCACCAAACGCGACAAGGTGGGCGGATCATCAACAACGGTTCTATTTCGGCTTATACGCCGCGCGAAGGGTCGATCTGCTATACGACCACGAAACACGGCGTGTCGGGGTTAACTAAGACGATCACGCTTGATGGGCGGGCGTTCAATATCGCCTGTGGTCAAATTGACATTGGCAATGCGCGTACCGAGATGGTGCAAAACCTGGAAAAGGCGCGTGCCGCCCAAGGTTTAGAGCCGTTGCCAACGATGGCCGTCGAAGATGTGGCGCGGTCTGTTTACCACATGGCTTCGCTTCCTGCTGAGGCGAACGTGCAGTCGATGATGGTGATGGCAACGAAGATGCCACATATCGGGCGCGGTTAGCGGCGCAACATCCCAAAGATCGCGGAGGCACCCCAACCGGCGCCGACAGCGATTGCCAGCGACATCAGCCCGTACAGCAGGGCGTAATTGTGGGCGAGGTTATATAACCAGCGTTCTAACCCGACCTTTCGCACCGGGATTTCGGTCCGGTATTCGTCGATCACACGACCATTGCGGGTTAGAAATATACGCGCCTCGTATGTCCCCTCGGTCAAGTTCGCAGGCAACGTAATCGCAGTCCGAAACAGGGTGTCCTCTTCAAGGTCAATCGCGCCTTCTAGCCGCTGGTACAGCCCTTCGTCGGTTCGAATGCGGATCAGCGCATTCATAAAGGCAACGCTATCGCTAACTTGTCCGCCAATCGCCTTGATCGTGCGGGGGGTGGTGATGCGGTATTGTAGGTCTTCGACATGATGCAGCACATCGCGCATCGGTGCGGATGTTGCGACGGCATAGAATGACGGGGCTGCGTCGACTTCGACCTCATCCGTGTTGATCCAGATGCCGACGCGGCGGTCTTTGCGCCAGATATCGACGGGTTGATCTGGCCCTGCGATCGTGACGATCACGCCAAGCTCGCTTTTGTCGGGGATAGGGGTTTCACGCTTTACTGCACCGAACACGAGGATATCGGACCCTTCGAATGTCGCTGTAATCGCGACTTGGTCCTGTGACAGGCCCAGCACGATTTCTTCTTCGGCATGCGCGGGCAGGGCACATATCAGCAGGAATGCGATCAACCGGATCATGGCATCCCCGCCGTCAAAGAATAAAGCTCGGTCGGTTTGATCAACAGATCAATTGCGAGTTTTATACAAACCCCTAAGACCAATGTGGCTAGTAGGATGCGCAGCTGTTCCGCCTTCATCCGTACACCAAGGCGGGTCCCAAATTGGGCGCCGATAACGCCGCCAATTAGCAAGAGTAGGGCCAGTACAACGTCAACCGTGTGGTTGGTGGTGGCGTGTAAAACTGTCGTAAAGCCGGCAACAAAGATGATCTGAAACAGCGATGTACCGATCACGACCTTGGTAGGCATGCCCAGCAAATAGATCATCGCGGGGACCATGATAAACCCGCCACCAACGCCCATGATCGCGGCAAGGACCCCAACGAACATCCCGACAAGAATTGGCGGAATGACCGAGATATAAAGCCCCGAAACCCGAAATTTCATCTTCATGGGTAGGTTATGGACCCAGCCGTGTTTGCGACGGATCACCCGCGCACCCGGCTTGTTCGCACGGCGAATTGCGTTCAGGCTTTCGACAAACATCAGTGCGCCGATCACGCCAAGGAACAGCACGTAGCAAAGCTGAACAAGCAGATCGACCTGACCCAATGATCGCAGGTAGCTAAATACTAAGACCCCAAGCGCAGACCCAATAAGCCCGCCAATCAGCAGCACCGTGCCCATCACCATGTCGACAGTTTTGCGTTTGAGATGGGCAAGAAGGGCGGAAAATGACGAAGCGACAACTTGGTTCGTGCTTGTTGCGACGGCTACGGCTGGTGGGATGCCGATAAAAAACAGAAGTGGCGTGATCAAGAAGCCGCCACCAACGCCAAACATTCCCGACAAAATTCCGACCAATCCGCCGATCCCTAATAGAAGAAAAGCGTTCACCGATACTTCGGCGATGGGAAGATAAACTTGCATGAACTGATCCGGGCGTTTGTGCCTGTACCCACACCAAAACCGTTTCCCGCCTGAGTGTCAAACGGTCGCACAAATTTAATGCATGTAAGGTGCTGAATTGCCGATTTTGAAAGGGGGGCTGACCTAGGCTCGCGCCTTTAGATACCCGCGCAAGACCTTTTCCAGCTTGGCCGCACCAATTGGTGCCATTGCTTTTGTGTGCTCGTGGCTGATGTTCTCGTCGCTCATCCCGGCGGCCATGTTGGTAATGGTCGAAATCGCGGCAGCCTTTAGGCCAAGGAACCGGGCAAGGATAACTTCGGGAACGGTGGACATGCCCACGGCATCAGCGCCAAGCAATTTGATCGCACGAATTTCAGCGGGTGTTTCGAACGATGGACCGGAATACCACGCGTAAATGCCATCGGCCATTTCGACATCTGCAGTATCGGCAGCCGTGCGTAGCGCCGCACGGATTTCAGGATCGTAGGCGTCTTTCATCGGGACAAAGCGCGCGTCGGTTGGTTCACCGATCAGCGGGTTCAGCCCGGAAAAGTTGATATGGTCGGACAGGCACATGATGGACCCGGTCGGCATGCCAGCCCGCATCGACCCGGCAGCATTGGTCGCGATCACGCGATCCGCACCAAGTTCGCGCAATACCTCAAGCGGGAGGCGCATGGCGTCGGCTTTGCCGTTTTCATAATAATGCGCGCGGCCACCAAAGACGGCCACGCGCACGCCTTCAAGATCGCCGATCACAAGGTTGGGGTTGTGTCCGGACACGCCCGCGTGTGGAAAACCGGGTAGGTCACCATAAGGGATCGCAACGCCGTCAACAGTATCCGCAATATGCCCAAGGCCCGATCCAAGGATTAGACCAATCTGGACGGGTGCATCGCCAGCGATGCCGCGAATTTGGTCAGCAAGTGCCTTAGCGTTCTTTGACATAGGCTTCGCCCCCCGCTTTGGGGCCAGCGGCCTTGCCTACGAAACCCGTTAAGATGACCACAAGGATAAACGGTAGTACGTCCAGCAGTTGGTTGTTCAACGCAAAGCCAATGACGTTTTCAACAACGTCGGACCGTAGCGCCATCGCCTGAAGGAAACCGAACAGCAGGCACGAATATAGCGCGTACCATGGGCGCCATTTCGCAAAGATAAGTGCGGCCAAAGCGATGTAGCCGCGACCGGCGCTCATGTCTTTGGTAAAGCCCGCTTGCAATGCTGTCGCTAGATACGCGCCAGCAATACCACAGAGCACGCCACAGATCGCCACAGCCGCAAAGCGCAAGCCGATGACCGAAACGCCGGCGGTATCAACAGCGGCAGGGTTTTCACCCACAGCACGCAGACGTAGTCCAAAGCGCGTGCGATATAGTATCCACCATGTTGCCGGAACGAGCAGCAAGGCCACATATACAAGGATTGTGTGACCCGAAATCAGTTCGTAGTAAATCGTCCCTAACACGGGCACATCGCGAAGCTGCTCTGCAAAGGGCAGCTCGATAGGGTTAAAGCGCGCATCGCCAGACAGTTGCGGCGTACGGCCCCCCTGTTTGAACCAGCTCTGGGCGACAACGACCGTTAAGCCCGCCGCAAGAAAGTTAATCGCGACCCCGGAAATCAACTGGTTTCCGCGGAAGGTGATCGATGCCAACCCGTGAATACCAGACAGCAGCATCGATGCACCGATGCCCGCCAATAGTCCCAACCAGACGTTGCCTGTGACAGATGCAATCGCTGCCGACATAAACGCCGCCGCCAGCATCTTGCCCTCTAGCCCGATGTCGAAAATTCCGGCCCGCTCAGAATACAAGCCAGCCAAACAGGCCAGCAAAAGCGGGGTCGCTAGACGCAAAGTCGCGTCTAGCATCTGCAAGAGGGTCGCAAAGTCCATTTAGGCAACTTTCTCCATCAAGAATGGAAATAGGGCAAAGAAGCGGTCAGCCACTTCTGGGTTCCGGCGTAGGGCGTCTTCTGCCTCGGCCTGTGTGATATCGACGGCTTGTGTTTTGTCGCGGCGCAGAAAGAACTGTAGCCCCAGCATTGCGTCAAAACGGTCGTCGGTGATGAATGGGTCGTGTGGGATGCGGCGCATCACAGCATCGTTCGGGCGGAATACGCTTGCGGGTTTTTGCAGTGCAAGCAGCGCCACCAAATGTGGTGGCACGTCGCCACCGGGTGTTTGTGCAATCACGTGATGGATCCACATGTGGAGCTCTTCCATCGTGATCATGCCAAGCGCAAGACAGCTGAGCACAAAGCCCAGATCTGCGCCGGTGTCATCATCGACACCTATTTTAAAGGGTCCTGCCATCATTTTATGCTCTCCTCATGCTCATGAATAGCCGCTCGAGCGGCATGCGCACCATATTGTCTAGTGCACCCGTAAAGAGGATCACCAATGCCTGTATTACGATGATCAACTCACGGGGGATCGACGTCCATAGGGCGAGTTCTGCGCCGCCTTGATATAGAAAGCCGAAAAGAAGGGCCGCCAAAAGAACCCCAAAGGGGTGGTTGCGACCCATGAGCGCGACGGCGATGCCAATAAAGCCAGCGCCCTCTGCTGCGTTCAGGACCAGCCGTTCGGCCTCGCCCTGTACGTTGTTGATGGCCATCATACCGGCAAGCGCGCCGGAAATAAGCATGGTGACCATGATGATTTTTGTGGGGCTGATGCCTGCGTATTTCGCGGCAGATTCAGATTCCCCGAAGGAACGAATTTCGTAACCAAGACGCGTACGCCAGACCAGTGCCCAAACGAACAAACACGCGGCCAATGCCACGAAGAATGACACGTTGGCAGGTGCGCCACGGAAAAACGTGGTGTCGCCAAAGTTAAACATGTCTTGGAAGGATGGTAGATGCGCGGGTTCCGGAAACTTGGCCGTCGCAGGTTCCATGCCCGGTGCCTTAAGCGCGCCGATCAGCAAGAAGTTCAGCAGTGCAGCGGCGATGAAGTTGAACATGATTGTTGTGATCACGATGTGGCTGCCGCGTTTGGCTTGCAAGAACGCAGGAATTGCAGCCCATGCAGCCCCAAATAGGGCCGCCGCAGCCGCCGCGCCAAGCAATGCAAGCGTCCAGTGCGGCCATGGGATGTATAAACATACAATCGCAACGCCCAAACCGCCAAGCAAAGCCTGACCTTCGCCGCCGATGTTGAACATCTTTGCCTGTGCAGCAATCGCAACAGCAAGGCCGGTGAAGATAAAGTTGGTAGCGTAGTAGATCGTATAACCCCAACCATAGGTGGAGCCAAGCGCACCACTGACCATCAGCTTAAGCGCCTCCCAAGGGTTTTCACCAATCGCGAGGATCACCAGTGCAGATAGAATTGCAGCAAGAATGATCGAGATCACAGGAATCAGGATCACGTCAGCCCATTTTGGCATCACGTCCATCAGGAATCGCCTCCGCTCATCCCGGCCATGAGAAGCCCGAGTTCTTTTTCGTCTGTATTTTGAGGCATCCGCTCGCCCATTATTTTTCCGTCAAACATAACAGCGATCCGGTCAGAGAGCGACAAAATCTCTTCTAACTCTACTGAAACCAGCAAAATTGCCTTGCCCTGATCCCTTAGTGCAACAATCTGCTGGTGGATGAATTCGATCGCTCCGATGTCCACGCCGCGTGTTGGCTGGCCGATGAGCAGCAAATCGGGGTTGCGTTCAATCTCGCGGGCGAGAACGATTTTCTGTTGGTTACCCCCGGAAAAGCTTTTCGCGGCAAGCGTTGGATCGGGTGGGCGCACGTCGAAACGGGCCATTTTTTCTTCGGTATCTTTCTTAAGCGCGGCGTTATCCATGAACAGCGCGTTCTTTCGATAGCGGGCGTCGCGGTGGTAGCCAAATCCGGTGTTTTCCCACGCGTGGAAATCCATGATCAGACCTTCGCGCTGGCGATCTTCGGGAACGTGGGCGATGCCACGCGCGCGGCGGCTTTGGCCGTCAGATTTCGCACCGGTCAGGTCGATCTCTTCGCCGTTCATCTTGATGCTGCCAGTGGCTTTTTCATAGCCACCTAGAACCTCGAGCAATTCGGATTGGCCGTTGCCGGCGACGCCAGCGATCCCAAGGATTTCGCCCGCATGCACATCAAAGCTGACACCTTTGAGGCGATGAACGCCCTTTGCATCGGTGACGTTCAGGTCTTTGACTTCAAGGATCTTACGACCAATCTGGGCAGGGGCCTTGTCAACGCGCAAAAGTACTTTGCGACCGACCATTAGCTCGGCCAGATGAGGCGGGTTTGTCTCGGATGTTTTGACGGTGGCTGTCATTTCACCACGGCGCATGACGCTGACGGTGTCGGTGATTTCCATGATCTCGCGCAGTTTATGCGTAATCAGGATGATCGTTTTGCCTTCGCGACGCAGGTTTTCCAGAATGCGGAAAAGATGGTCGGCCTCGGCGGGGGTCAGGACGCCTGTTGGTTCGTCGAGGATAAGGATATCGGCCTTGCGATACAGTGCTTTCAGGATTTCAACACGCTGCTGCATCCCAACACCAACGTCTTGGATGACCGCATCGGGATCAACGTTCAGTTCGTATTCTTCAGCAAGGTTTTTCAATTCGCGGCGGGCACGGGCAAGCGACGGTTTCAGCAGGCCGGAATCCTCGGCCCCTAGCACCACATTCTCAAGCACCGTGAAGTTTTCGACCAGTTTAAAGTGCTGGAACACCATACCGATACCTGCCGCGATGGCGGTTTGGCTGTCGGTAATGTTTTTCTTTTCGCCCGCGATGAAAATCTCGCCTGCGTCGGCTTTGTAAAAGCCGTAGAGGATCGACATCAGGGTCGATTTACCCGCACCGTTTTCACCAATGATCCCGTGAATTGTGCCGGGCATCACGCGGATTGAGATGTCTTTGTTGGCTTGCACGGGTCCAAAGGCCTTGGAAATGCCTTTGAGTTCGATTGCGGGGGCTTGGGTCATACTGGGGCCTTTAATTTCGAAGTTGGCCTATTTCTGGCCAACCAAAGGTCGTTCTTAGGTGTCTTAATCTGCAGGCGTTTCGCCGACGAATCCGGCGATCGCAATGATCTGGCCGTCATCATTGGTATCCACGAAATAGGTTCCGTGTTGCGCCATCTCTTGTCCGTCCGGGCCTTTGCCGCTGAATTGAACAATGGCGCGGGTATAGTTGTTAATGTTGTCGCTTTTGGTCACTTTAGCGCCCCAACCGGGAGCATTTGCGCCGAACATCGCAACATAATTCGCAATGGCAGTCGCACCCAGCAGGCGTTCACCTGATCGCGGATCAGAGTAGGTGCCATTTTCAACAAAGCACTGCGCAATCACGTCCGCTTGCGCATTAGGATCTTGCATAGACCATGCAGCGAAGAACTTGTCTGTCGCATCTGCCATTGGTTCTACCTCTTGTTAAATGGGAATGCCGCGCAAATTTCTTCGCGCGGCGTTGGTCGCTCTTTTTATAAGAACAGCTTAGAAATCAAGCGCAGGGCATGTTTCATCGCTAGAGTAGTCGTGAACAGCCAGTTCGCCAGCTTCGATCTGAGCTGCGGCAGCGTATGTTGCAGCCAGAACGTCATAGCCAACGATACCTTCGTTGTTTGCGTCCATTGCAAAGCCAACACCGTGGTTTGCGACGCTCATGACGTTAAAGCCAGTTTCCATGTCAGCGCCATCAGACATTGCGTCGTAAACAGCGGAGTCAACGCGCTTCATCATGGATGTCAGAACTTTGCCTGGGTGCAGGTGGTTCTGGTTCGCATCAACTCCGATCGACAGGATGCCTTCGTCTGCAGCAGTCTGAAGGACGCCAACGCCTGTGCCGCCTGCGGCAGCAAATACAACGTCAGAACCTTGGCTGATCTGTGCAAGTGTCAGTTCGGAACCCTTAACCGGGTCGTTCCAAGCCGCAGGTGTTGTACCTGTCATGTTAGAGATCACTGTCACATCTGGGTTTGCCGCTTTGGCGCCCTGTGCGTAACCACACGCGAATTTACGGATAAGTGGGATGTCCATGCCGCCGATGAATGAAACAGTGCCTGTTTCAGATGTCAGCGCAGCCATCATACCGACAAGGTAAGACCCTTCGTGTTCGTTAAAGACAACGGAACGCACGTTTGGCGCGTCAACGACCATGTCGATGATTGCGAACTTGGTGTCTGGGTAATCAGCAGCAACCTCTGCCAATGGTGTACCCCAAGAGAAGCCAGCCATGACGATTGGGTTTGCGCCAGATTCGGCAAAGCGACGGATCGCTTGTTCGCGCTGTGCGTCAGATTGAATTTCAACTTCAGCATAAGAACCGCCAGTTTCGGCCGCCCAACGCTCTGCACCGTTATAGGCGCTTTCGTTGAAGGATTTGTCGAATTTGCCGCCAAGGTCGAAAAGGATGGCGGGGTCAGCGGCCGCTGCGCCAGCTGTCAGTGCAAGCGCGGCAGAGGCGCCTAGAAATTTTTGTGCAAGAGTCATTTGGGTCTCCCAAGTCGTTATACGAGGTTTGTTCGGCGCAATTCGCCGCCTCTGTCAAAAGCCGAGCCGATCTTTGCGTCGGTCCATCAGCCGATAAGGCCCTGACTGACGCGGAAGATCAACTGCTTTTTCGTTTAACCCATGGGGTTCGTCGTTGTTTGGGGCTTTATATTAAAGGGTTACGTTGGGTTATACGACCTGAAGTTGCTTCCTTAAAACCAGTGCCGCAACGGCTGCCCCATCTTTGGGCAGATAATAACCGGGACGGCGACCCACTTGGGTGTAACCTGCTTTTGCATATAAGGCTTTTGCGGCTTCGTTATCTTCGGCGACTTCAAGAAAAACGCTGGCGGCGCCTGATTTTTGGGCAAATGCTTCGGCTTGGGCTAGCGCAACGCTGGCTAAGCCCTTTCTGCGATGCTCTGATGCGGTAGCAAGGGTCAAAACTTCAGCTTCATCGAGGGTAACACGCAGCAAAGCAAAGCAGCGGTCGTCCCCTGATAGAATCGATCCTGTTTGGTCCATCAGTGCAGAAAATTCTTTTGCCGACCATGACCGCGCGTTTGGAAATGCGGCGGCATGAATTTCAGCAAGGGTTTCAGGCGTCACAACAATATCGCCGGTGCTTGGTCACGAGGAGGGGCGGCGTCCGCCGCACGAACGTAAAGCGGGGTGGGGCGGTGCGCATCTGCGCCGATCCGTTTTGCTGTGATCGACGCTGTTGCGCTGATTAATTGTTCGGCCGTCTTTTCCAGTGTTGTCGCATTTGGCCAATCTGCCGAAACCGTTTCTTGATCGGCGATCAGTTTGGGCTGCGATGAAGTGCCAGACTCATTGAATTCTTGAACATAGCACTGCCCGCGTGGCGCAGGGATAATTGCGGTGATTGGGAGTATTTCTCCGTATATCCGCGCGTCAAAACCGTTCACGCCAATCGCAGGTTTGCCTAAGCCCAAGGCTAGGCCGCGTGCGGCGGACACTGCGATGCGAATGCCAGTAAAATTGCCCGGCCCTGTGCCGACGCCGATAGCATCAAGATCGCGCCAAGAGATCCCTTCGGCTGCCAGCATTTCTTCAAGCATGGGCATCAGGTGTTCGGCTTGGCCTTTGGACATTTCATCAATGCGGGTGATAATTCGGTCGCCCAACAACAAAGCGGCGGCGCAATGCGCCGCCGATGTATCAAATGCGATGACTTTGACGTTAGGCTGCAACGGGCCGCACCTCGACCACCTCGGGGATGTAGTGGCGTAGCAGGTTTTCGATACCCATTTTCAGCGTCAGGGTGGATGATGGGCAACCTGCGCAGGCACCTTGCATGTGCAGATAAACAATGCCGCGCTCGAACCCGTGGAACGTGATATCTCCGCCATCTTGGGCAACGGCAGGGCGGACCCGTGTGTCTAGTAGTTCTTTGATCTGGTTGACGATCTCGCCGTCTTCGCCGCTATGGTCGGCATGGCCGCTTGCGGGGGCATGGTCGTCTGCCATGACTGGCTGGCCCGATTGGTAATGCTCCATGATCGCGCCCAGAATGCCGGGCTTGATGTGGTCCCATTCGACATCGTCGGCCTTGGTTACAGTGACAAAGTCATTGCCAAAGAACACACCTGTCACTTTTCCAGCCGCAAAGATGCGTTTCGCAAGCGGTGAATTCTCGGCCGCCTCTAGGGTTGGGAAATCGGCAGTACCCACCTCGAGCACGTTCTGGCCGGGTAGGAATTTGAGCGTTGCCGGGTTCGGCGTTGATTCCGTCTGAATAAACATGGTGCAAACCTTTTTTGTCAGGGTTTTGATATGCGCCTTGGATAGGTCTATGTCAAGGTTTGGAACGATTCTAAACTAGGTAATCGCTTCGAGCCGCTCTTTTGACAGGTCACCGGGCACAATGGTTATTGGAATTGGCAGGCTACCGGATTGACGCGATAGCTGGGTAACTAACGGGCCGGGGCCTTTGTTGTCAGTGCCCGCGCCAAGAACAAGAACCCCAATTTCGGGGTCTTCACTTACGTGGTTGATGATTTCGTGCATTGGTTCGCCTTCGCGAATAACCAATTCAGGGTGCACATTTTGACGGTCACGCATCCATTTTGCAAAGACTTCGAAATGGACTTCGATCCGTTCCCGTGCCTCTGCGCGCATAATTTCACCCACGCCAATCCAGTGGTTAAATTCATCTGGCGGGATAACAGATAAAATCGCAACACCGCCCCCAGTTTTAGCCGCGCGCATCGCTGCAAAGCGCATTGCATTCAGGCATTCTCGGCTATCGTCCAGTACGACCAAAAACTTGCGCATCGTTAGCATTCTCCCGTTCAAGCCGATATTGGAGCATAGTTCGTGTGCTGGCAATGAAATTGAAACACAGTCTATACGTTGGCGTTCGATGCCGGGGGACACCGAACGCCTCGTATACCGGGGCGTCCTACTTGGGCGGGACAACGACGCCCGGGCGGGGCGTGCAGAGCGAATCGATACTACGCCACCCCATGGTCGGGGCGGCGCGATTCAGTTTTGTGACGGTCTTGACGGTCCGGCGGGCATTAGAACACGCGTTGGCGAACGCGGGGATTTGTTAAACCTGATCTTCGGGACAGATTGTAACCGCGGGCATCCCGGTTGATGGGCATTTCAGAAAGTTGAGACCATTGTACCGTTTGATTAATGGGTCTCGGATTAACAGTTCAAAACCGTTATCAATCTTCTCTCGTTTCGCGCGAACGCCCGGATTAAAGACAAGTACAACTTTCTTTCGGGCAATGCGTAGCATTTCGTCTATGAAAGTTTCGTAATTATCTTCGTCGCCGTACGCGTCGATTGCCTGGAAACAGGCGACGATATCATAAGAATTGTCGTCGAAAGCGTACGGAGTTTTCGATCCATCAAACCCGATGACTGGCAGGTTGAGTGCATTATGGATAGGCGCATAGACCGAGCCGCGCCCATCAAGGAAGTCAGTTGCCTGATAGGTATTCCCAAAATGCTGTGCTACTTCTGCACCGCCGCATCCACCAGAAGATAGTTCCAATATATCGTAGGATTTGGCGCTATCCAAGACTTCGGGAAATAGCGTCACACACCGATCAAACTCGCGCAGCACGTTGTGGGCACGGAGTTGATATTTGGATTGTACCATTCCGAATATGCGCCGCGACGTATTGACGATAGCGTCAAAGTTGTCGGGTAAAAACTCTTCTTTCGGAAATGGGTAGGGCTTTAGAAAATCAGTCGGGATAGCGACCGATTTACTATCTAGTGACTTCCAGGATTTTTCGGTGCGACCAAACCACTTACGTATTTTTTCTGAAAGGTATGACGCATTTGGTCGAGATTTCTGCAAAAGTTCATAGGATGCAACTTCTTGATCGAAGTAGTTTCTGAGTAGTCGGGGACGGTTCGTTGTCATAAAATTGCCTTTTCTCAAAGCTGTAATTTACGCGCCAAATTTTCGGTTCCTGTGGATCTATTATGAGGAACGCAGCAATCCAACGATGTCGTATGTCTTCTTGAGGATTGGTTCAGCAATTGCGCGCGCTTTGTCAGACCCTGCTGCCAAGATACGGTCGATCTCGGCGGGGTCGTCCATCAGCCGTGCCATTTCTTCGGAAATGGGTGCCAGCTTAGCGACGGCAAGATCGGCAAGTGCGGGTTTGAATGTTCCCCATCCAGCACCCGGGTACTGTGCGATCACGGCCTCGGGTGTTGTATCGTCCAATGCGGCATAGATTTCGACAAGGTTGCGGGCCTCTGGGCGGTCAGCCAACCCTTCGACTGTTTCGGGCAGTGGCTCTGGGTCGGTCTTTGCTTTCTTGAACTTCTTGGCGATCTTGTCAGCATCATCGGTCATGTTGATGCGTTCCATGTCGCTTTCACCTGACTTTGACATCTTCTTAGTGCCGTCGCGTAGGTTCATGATGCGCATGGCTGGTCCTTCGATGACTGGGGTGGTCATCGGGAAGAAATCAGTTTTGTAGTCGTGGTTAAATTTGGCGGCGATGTCACGGGTCAGTTCGACGTGCTGCTTTTGGTCTTCGCCCACCGGAACATGGGTCGCGTGATACAGCAAAATGTCTGCAGCCATCAGGGAAGGGTAGGCGTATAGGCCCAGCGATACTTTTTCAGCGTTGCTGCCTGCTTTGTCCTTGAACTGGGTCATGCGGTTCATCCAGCCGACACGCGCCACACAGTTAAAGACCCAGCCGAGTTCCGCATGCGCGGCAACTTGGCTTTGGTTGAAAAGGATCGATTGCGACGGATCAAGGCCAGCGGCCAGATAGCCAGCGGCAACTTCGCGGGTCATATTGGCCAGCTCTTTTGGGTCCTGCCAGACCGTGATCGCGTGCATGTCGACGACGCAATAGATGGTTTCCATCTGGCCTTGCATGCCAACAAACCGTTTGATCGCACCAAGGTAGTTGCCCAGCGTCAGCCCGCCAGAGGGCTTAATCCCAGAGAAAACGCGGGGCGTGAATGTCGTATCTGTCATTATAAAATGTCCGGGCTGGATTTCGGGGCAGGGGTCGCATACCCATGCCAGACGGACCCGTCAATTTCAACAGCCCAAGGCATCATGATGAAACCTGAAAGCCCAATCAACGCTATTCCGCCAATTATTATTGTGCTGACACTGGTTATCGTCGCCGTTGAATGTACCATGCAGCTTGCTGATCTAGGTATTGTCGGGGGCGCGCGGGGCGTCGGCTGGCGTGTCGCGGCGATCCAAGACTACGGTTTTTCTGGCGCTGTGCTGGACCGGATGTTGGTGCACGGGGACTATTCCTTCGAAATGATGCGCCGATTGGTGACCTATCCGTTCATCAACGCGAACCTGACCCAAGCGGCGTTTTGTGCAGCATTGACCCTTGCCTTGGGCAAATTCACAGCAGAGTTTTATGGCGGCATCAAAATCTTCGTTCTTTACGCCGTAACGGCGATCATCGGCGCTTTGGCCTTTGGCTTGTTGGCGCCTAACAATTACCCACTGATCGGTGGGTTCCCGTCGGTTTATGGATTGATCGGGGCATACACCTATGCGCTTTGGCTGAACCTTGGCGCGATGGGGCAGAACCAGCTACAGGCGTTTCGCTTGATCGCTGTGTTGCTTGGCCTGCAGTTGCTGTTCGGGCTGTTCTTTGAAACCGGCTATGGCTGGGTCGCGGAATTGACCGGATTTGTTGTTGGCTTTGCGTTGTCGCTATTGCTCGCACCCGGCGGTTGGACCGCCTTTTTGGGCCGGATGCGGCAGCGGTCTTAGCGGCGCAGGTTGCGTTTGAATTCGGCGAGTTTGAACGCACCAATCAAATGCCCGATCCCAAAATAGCTGACGATCCCGGTCAGGACCAACACCAGCAGCGCAAGGTAGCGCAGCGTCGCGATGCCGAAGAATGGCGATAGCACCGCAGCCGTCACCCACAAAATCACCCCCATTCCAGCAGATGCCAGAACGATCCGAGGAAGCCGCTGTTTGAACCGTGCATCAAATTTTGATGCGCCATCCATATGACGCGTGCCATTCAGCAAAAGCAGAACGGTGGCCCAACCTGTGAGCGACGTGCCGACCGCTGCAGCAATATAACCGATAAATGGCGATAGACCGATCGCAAGTGCGGCGTTAAGGGCAAGCGCGATCAGGGCGTAATAAAACGGGCGTTTAGTATCTTCGCGTGCGAAATAAAGCGGCTGGAGCGTCTTTTGCATGACAAAGGCAGGTAGTCCGAGGCCATAGATCGCCACGGCAATTGCAGTCGCAGCAGTGTCGTCGCTGTCAAAGACACCACGTTCGTACAAGACACTGACAAGCGGGAGTGAGATCACCATGAGCGCGACCGCAGCAGGTACGGTCAGCGCAAGGCTGATTTCACTGGCGCGGTTAAAGGCATTTTGCCCGCCTTCATGATCGCCCGCACGCAAGCGGCGCGATAGATCGGGCAGCAATACAACACCGATTGCAATACCAACGACACCGAGCGGCAATTGGTACAGGCGGTCGGCATAGTTCAGCCAAGCAACCGCGCCGTCAAAGAAGCTGGCGACCTGACGCCCAACCAAAAGGTTGATCTGTACGACGCCACCAGCCAATGCAGCAGGGGCGGCGATAATTGCGAGGCGCTTGAGTTCGGGGGTCATTTTTGGCCGCTGCAATCGCATTGGAAACCCTGCGCGCTTTGCGGCAAACCAAACAAGCGTAACCTGGGCAATACCGGCGACAGGTACGGCATAGGCAAGTGCTTCGCCCATGAGGGTTTGATTGTCTACACCTGTGCAGCCACAGGTTAGGCCAGTCAAAACAAGTGCGCTGATAAAAACAATATTGAGTAAAAGGGGCGCCGCAGCTGCGGCCGTAAAACGACCCGTCGCGTTAAGTACGCCAGATAACAGCGCTGACAGCGATATAAACAGGATATACGGAAACGCGATACGCCCGTAATAAACAGCCAGATCAAACCGTTCTGATCCAATAAAACCGCTGGCCATCATAGTCACCAAAGCTGGCATCAGAACAATTGCGACGACTGTGAAAACGACCAGCACACCTGCAAGGCCGACAAACGCGTCTTGGGCAAATTCTTTGGCGTCTTCGCCACCTTCTAATTTTTTGGAAAACATAGGCACAAAGGCCATGTTGAATGCGCCTTCGGCAAAGAAGCGGCGGAAAAGGTTGGGCAGTGAAAACGCGACCAAGAACGCCTCGGCTACCGGGCCGGTGCCAAGGTAGGCCGCAATCATGATATCGCGCACAAATCCAAGTAGGCGACTAGCCAAAGTCCATAGGCCAACGGTGAAAAAGCCCGACATCAGACGGATTGGTTTCATGGGGTCGTGACCTCGATCATAGAGCCGTTCTAGGGCACCCTATGGAAGCGACTAGGGCGCAGCAAGAATGCGATTGTGCAAGAGATGTGCAGGATATCAGGTGCGTGCGCGTTCTGAACCTTGCGCGATCGCTTCGCGCAGCTTGCGTTCAAGCGCGGCACGTTTGGAATCTGCGTAATACTTTAGCCCAACCATATCCTTGACATAGAACGTATCAACGACCTGTTCACCATATGTCGCGATGACTGCTGATGCGATGTAGACATGATTATTCGCTAGCGTCCGTGTTAGATCAAAAAGAAGCCCCGGACGGTCGCGCGATTCAACCTCGATGATCGTGTAGATTTCGGACCCCTCATTGTCGAATGTGATATTCGTCGGGACTCTGAACGCGCGTTCACGTTTCTTGATCTTGTCTTTACTGACGAGCGCGTCGCGGGCGACGACTTCGCCTTTGAGCGTTTTAACAATCATTTGACGCAGGCGCGACAGACGGGATTCTTTGTAGGGATGGCCGTCATTGTCTTGAATCCAAAACACAGCGGTCGCGTACCCGTCCTTTGACGTATAGCTGCTTGCGTCGACGATATTCGCACCGACAAGCGCAAGAGCGCCAGTCATGCGACTGAACAAGCCGGGGTGGTCGACCATCGCAAAGCACGCGCGGGTCGCGTCGCGGTCTTCGTCGAGCATCAGGTCGATCCGGATTTCATCGTCAGAGATGTCATGTAACAGGTTTGCAAATATGACATGAGCCGCGAGCGGTAGACCTTGCCAGTATGGGCCATAGTGGCGGCCCGCTTCGGCCTTAAGCGCTTTTGCGTTCCAGTCCGTAAGCGTGGCGCGCAGTACGCGTTTTGCTTCGTTTTCACGGGTTTCGCGGTTCAGATCCTCTAGGCCGTTTTGAAGTGCATCTTTGGTCGCGGTGTAGAGATTGCGCAGTAGCACTGCCTTCCAGTTATTCCACGTATCGGGACCCACACCGCGAATGTCACACACAGTTAAGACTGTCAGAAGGTCCAGCCGTTCAACTGATTTCACAGCCTTGGCAAAACCACGCACGGTGCGTGGTTCGGAAATATCGCGTTTTTGCGCCACATCGGACATCAGCAGGTGGTATCGGATCAGCCACTCGACAGTGTCGCAGTCTTTTTTACTCAGGCCAAGCCGTGGCGCGACCTTACGGGCGATTTGCGCGCCTAAAATTGAGTGATCTTCGTCCCGGCCCTTGCCAATGTCGTGCAACAGTAGCGCAACATATAGAACCTTGCGGTTCACCCCGCGTTCTAAAATGCCTGACGCGACAGGCAATTCTTCGATCAGCTCTTTACGTTCGATCTGGGCAAGGTTGCTGATGCACTGAATGGTGTGTTCGTCGACAGTATAGTGATGATACATATTGAACTGCATCATTGCGACGATGGGCGCAAATTCTGGAATGAATGCGTCAAGAACACCCAGTTCATTCATGCGCCGCAGGCCGCGTTCCGGGTTTCCGTGTTTGAGAAGCAAGTCGATAAAGATACGCCGTGCTTCTTTGTTTTGGCGCATGTCTTCATCGATCAGGTCAAGGTTCGCTGCGATCAAACGCATCGCATCTGGATGCAGCAATGTGCCTGTGCGCAACGCTTCTTCAAAAATGCGGAGCATATTCACGTTGTCAGCCAAAAATGCGTCTTCATCGGCGACTGTCAGGCGGTTTTGTTTGATCGCGTAAGGGGCCTTTGCCCGTTTGCGCCGGCCAAGCAACCTTACAAGCATCGGTTCTGGTTTGGTGTGTGTGGCTTCGAGTGCGGTCAAGAAGATACGGGTCAGTTCGCCCACGCTGTTTGCCTGACGAAAGTAAGCCTGCATAAAGTGTTCGACAGCGCGGCGGCCGCCATGATCGGTGTAGCCCATAGCCTCGGCGACTTCGACTTGTAGGTCAAAGGTAAGTTGATCGGTTGCACGGCCTGTAATCAGGTGCAGATGGCAGCGTACAGCCCACAGGAAATCTTCGGCGGTGACGAATGTTTCGAATTCTTCGGGTGAAAACACGCCCAGCCCAACAAGGTCTGCGGCGTCTTTGACGCCGTTGACGTATTTACTAATCCAGAACAACGACTGAAGATCGCGTAGGCCACCTTTACCTTCTTTGACGTTTGGTTCGACCACATAGCGTTGACCACCTTGCTTGCGGTGACGTTCAGACCGTTCGTCCAATTTTGCTTCGATAAATTCTCCAGCGGTGCCTTTGAACAGATCAGACCAAAGTTGCGCGCCCAACCGTTTCGCTAGTTTTTCGTCGCCAGCAAGATATCGGTATTCCACCAGTGACGTTCGTATTGTGTAGTCTTCGCGGGCCAGACGAATGCAGTCTTTAACTGTACGGCTTGCGTGACCAACCTTAAGCTTAAGATCCCACAACATATAAAGCATGGATTCAATCACGCTTTCGGCCCAAGGGGTCATTTTGTAAGGCGTCAAAAACAGAAGGTCGACATCAGATTCAGGTGCCATTTCGCCGCGCCCATATCCGCCAACGGCGATAAGCGATAGTTTCTCGCCTTGGGTCGGGTTGGGTAGGGGGTGCAGTCTTGTTGTTGAAACATCAAGCACCAGTTCGACAATTTGATCCGTCAGCCAGCTATATGCCCGGGTCGTTGTGCGCGACGCAAAAGGCTGTGCTTTGAACGCGGATGCAATAACCGCGCGGCCAGCATCGCGTGCGCGCGACAAGATTGCGACCGTTGCCGCACGAATCTCACGCTCGTTAGATAAATCATCCAGTGCCGCTGCAATATCTGCTGCGACGCGTTGGCGATCAAAAATGTCGGACGCCGGACAGATGAAACTGTCCGGCGCGTTTGCTTCTAATTCTGCAGCGAGGTCAGAAACCTGCGCCACCGAAGCTACGAGGGGCTTGTTCAAGGATAACTACCTGATTTTCTGTGATTGTTGCTACGGCCAAGGCGCGTTGGTTTAACCCGTTTGGCAGTAGCCGGAACACGCCAGACGTACCGCGGAAACCTTGCGGAGACGTCAACGCGGATTTGGTGAGCGCTTCGGTGTTGCCTGCGGCGACCAGTGCACCAATTGCGGCGATCCCATCATACGCTAGGCCAGCAAGCGGATGAGGCTGTTCGCCGTATGTTGCTGCATACCGGTTGGCAAAAAGTGCCGCTGTTGACTGATCAGGCATTGCAAAAAGCCCGCCTTGAATGCCGGGTAAAGCATGAAGCTGCGGCACGGTATCCCAACGGGTAAGCCCTACAATTTTTGTCGTATCCGTATTCATGCCTGCATCGGGCAATGCGGTCGCGATCAGCGGCAGATCAGCCGCCGCGCCAGCTGTGGTGAAAACGGCCTGCGCGCCGGAACTGCGTACGCTACCAACGATTCGACGCGTCGAGGTAAATATCCCTTGTTGTGACAGTGGATAGCTTTCCATGCCGACAACTTGACCGCCGTTGTTTTGAACGGCGCTGGCAATCGCTTGGCTGCCGACTTGGCCTGAAGGATTATCACCGTAAGCGACGAGGTACCGGTTGATGCCGTTGCGTGTACCGTATTGGACCAAACGATTGGCAGTGTTTTCAAAGGTTGATCCCAGAACAAAGACGTTCCCGCCCGCGATGCTGGTTGTGTTGGAAAACGACAGTACATTTACGTTGCGGCCTGCTACGGCAACGCCGACCGCGTTTGCAGCTTCGCTATAAAGTGGCCCAAGAATGATCTTTGCGCCGTCATTTACTGCTGTAGCCGCTGCGGATGCCGCTGTGGCTGGGTCACCGGCTGTGCTATAAACACGCAATTCGATTTTTGCACCTTCGAGGTCAGCAATCGCAAGACGCGCCGCGTTTTCAAGGTTCTGCGCAAGGAAGTCGTCGCTACCCGTACCAGAGCCGCGCGGCACAAGCAGCGCAACAGGGACAGGGTCGCTGGTGTCAATTGACTGGCCGACGTTGGCGTCAGGTGCCAGTGTAACATCACAGGCGGCAAGCCAAATCAAAGCGGTAAAAGCGAAAAATTGTGCCACGGCCTTACGAGCACTAATGTATCGGGCAAACATATGCGGTATCCCTTCGTAAATCAGGCGATGCGCCACAACGGTGTCGACGCCATTTTCGGCCATCATAAAGCAGGGGGCACGCGGGTCCAGATATGAATTTTGTAAACAAGCCACTCTCTGCCGGATTGTATTTTGTCGCGACCCCCATCGGGTCGGCACGCGACATGACGTTGCGCGGGCTCGATATTCTAGCATCGGCTGATTTGATCGCTGCCGAAGATACGCGGACAGCCCGTAAGTTAATGGAAATTCACGGTGTGCCATTGAATGGCCGCAAGGTTGTTGCCTTTCACGACCACAGTGGTGACGGGGCGACCGCACGGCTGGTTCAGGATATTCAAGAAGGAAAGTCAGTGGCTTACGTGTCAGAGGCAGGGACACCTTTGGTTGCCGACCCCGGATATGAATTGGGCAAAGCCGCAATTGCCGAAGGTTTGATGGTGACATCTGCGCCGGGGGCTTCTGCGGTGCTTGCCGCGCTTACGGTGTCTGGCCTTCCAACTGATCGCTTTGCATTTGTAGGCTTTTTGCCTGCGGCGAAACAGCAACGCGAAACCGAAATCGCAGGACTGCGGGATGTTCCATTTACGCTAGTGTTTTACGAAAGCCCGAAACGCGTTGGGGAAATGTTAGGGAATCTGCGCGATGTATTGGGTGGGGACCGACAGGCCGTGGTGTGCCGGGAACTGACAAAGAAGTTCGAAGAAACGTCGCGGGGTACGTTGGCGGAATTGGCTGACGCCTTTGATGGGCGCTCTGTGAAAGGTGAACTGGTCGTGCTGGTTGGGCGTGCAGGCGCGACTGACGTGGCCGAAATGGATGTCGAAGATGCGCTGCGCGATGCGATGCAGACAATGCGGGTCAAAGACGCGGCGACGATTGTTGCTGGCGCACTCGGGTTGCCGCGCAGGCAGGTCTATCAGGTCGCGCTGGGCATGAAGGATGATGAATGACAGGACGCACTGGCTATCATGCGGGGCTAGCGGCAGAAGAAATCGTCGCGCGTGATTATCAACGCCGCGCGCACAGTGTTGCGGCGCAACGTTGGCGCGGCAAAAGCGGTGAGATCGATTTGATCCTGCGCGATGGCGACACCGTCGTGTTTGTCGAAGTTAAGAAAAGCCATAGCTTTGCACGCGCCGCGACACGGTTAAGCCGCACCCAGATGGATCGCATTTGCGGTAGCGCGTCAGAGTTTTTGGCTGGTGAACCACATGGCCAACTGACCGATGTGCGCTTTGATTTGGCGATGGTAGATGGTGTCGGTGCGGTCAAAGTGATCGAAAACGCGTTCATGGAAAGCTGAGGGGCCATTGCACAACACATGTGGCTACGCCATGTATCAGGGCAACACAGCATTCAAAGAGGTTGCACCATGTCGCTGAAAATTGCTTTCCAGATGGATCCAATCGGCCCCATTGATATCAACGCGGACAGCACGTTTCGTATCGCCGAAGAAGCGCAGGCGCGTGGGCATTCGTTGTTCTACTATACGCCTGATAAGCTCGCATTTGATCAAGGACGTGTAACCGCGCGTGGCTGGCCGTTGACCGTTCAACGGGTCGCGGGTGATCACTTTAGTTTGGGCGAAGAACAGACTGTTGATCTGTCGGAATTCGATGTGGTTTGGCTGCGCCAAGACCCGCCATTTGATATGGGCTACATCACGACGACGCATATTTTGGATATGATCCATCCAAAAACACTGGTCGTGAACGATCCGTTTTGGGTGCGGAATTATCCTGAAAAGCTGCTGGTGCTGAACTTCCCTGATTTGACGCCACCGACGATGATCGCCCGTGATCTTGAAACCTTGCGCGGCTTTCGTGAAGAGCACGGCGATGTCATTCTTAAGCCGCTTTATGGCAACGGCGGGGCTGGGGTGTTTAAGCTTGCCCATGCTGACAGCAATCTGGCGTCGCTACACGAATTGTTCAGCGGCATTAACCGCGAGCCATTGATCATGCAGAAATATCTACCTGCGGTTTCCAAGGGTGATAAACGTGTGATCCTTGTGGATGGTGAACCTGTCGGCGCAATCAACCGCGTACCTGCTGCGGGTGAGACGCGATCGAATATGCACGTCGGTGGTCGTCCAGAGAAGGTCGCGCTGACTGATCGTGACCGCGAAATTTGCGCCAAGATTGGGCCGTTGCTGCGTGAAAAAGGCCAGATTTTCGTCGGGATCGACGTGATTGGTGACTGGTTGACTGAAATCAACGTGACTTCGCCAACGGGTATCCAAGAACTAGAGCGGTTCGACGGCACGAATGTTGCCGAAAAAATCTGGCTCGCCATCGAAGCCCGCCGCGTGGGATAAGGTGCGTTTACACATATTAAATTTCTGGCTGCGCTATTTTGTGCGGCCAGTGCTTGCCATTCAACGAGAGCCCGCTTTTTCAAAGTGGGCATTCGATTTGGCCGCACCTTGGCTGTTTCGCGGTCCACCTTACATCTGCCATCTGACCGAAACGGTTAACACGTTGACGCTGAACTGGATCAGCACAGGAAGGGTACACCCTAGACGCGTCATCCTCTATTTTCATGGTGGCGCGTATTTCGTCGGTAGTGGCGCCGCCTATCGCGGGCTATTGGGGCGCGTTTCTAGTATGACTGGATTACGTGTTTGCGCTCCTGATTATCGGTTGTTGCAAGACGCTCCGTTTCCTGCGGCGTTTGATGATTCAGTACTGGCTTGGGATGCTTTGATTGCCAAAGGTTATCGCCCGCAGGATATTATCCTGGGGGGCGACAGTTCTGGTGGCGGGCTCATGTTGGCGTTGCTGGCATTCTTAACCCAACGCGGTGACTATCCGCTTGCAGCATTCGCGATGTCGCCATGGGTTGACCTAACTCTTCAAGGTCAAACCTTACACGCAAAGTCTGAGGTCTTGTTACCTATTTCTCGCATTGACGAAGTCGTGAACCGTTACTTGAAAGGTGCCGTTCGTGATGATCCGCGGGCGTCGCCATTGTTCGCGCGATTTGATCAACCGCCGCCCGTATTGATCCAAGTCGGAAGCGGTGAGGCCTTGCGCGCTGACGCTGAACGTATGGCAGGCGCTTTACAGGGCGCGCAATTATGCGTGTGGGACGAAGTCCCGCATGTTTGGCAGATGTTTGACGGTTACGTCCCCGAAGCACGTAACGCATTGGCGGAGATCGCGGAGTTTATTCAAACCTCTTTTGTCATCGATAGCCGATAGCTGACGGCTTCTGCTACATGTGGTTTGCGTACGTCGTTAGACCCGTCAAGATCGGCAATGGTGCGTGCGACCCGCAAGACCCGGTGATACCCGCGTGCAGATAGTCCAAATCGTTCCGCAACTTTGATCAATAGGTCGCGGCCATCTGTGTCCGGCGTTGCGATTTCTTCTAGAACACGGCCTTCGGCATCTGCATTCACGCGCATATTATTATGTCCGGAAAAACGCGTTTCTTGCAGACTGCGGGCCCCTGCGACGCGTTCGGCGATTGTTGCAGAGCTTTCGCCATCTTGAGGGAGGTCCAGATCGGTAAATGCGACTGGCGGTACTTCGATCCTGAGATCAAAGCGATCCATCAAAGGGCCTGATATACGCCCCAAGTAATCATCGCCACATTGCGGAACGCGCGCACATGCGCGCGCTGGGTCCGAAAGATACCCGCATTTACAAGGGTTTGCCGCTGCGATCAGCATAAAACGACAGGGATATCGAACATGTGCGTTTGCACGGGCGACGACGACTTCGCCAGTTTCAATTGGTTGTCGGAGCGTTTCTAATACAGTGCGCGCAAATTCGGGAAATTCATCCATGAATAGCACCCCATTGTGCGCGAGGCTGATTTCGCCGGGCTTTGCTGTGCGACCGCCGCCGACAATGGCAGGCATTGATGCGGTATGGTGGGGTTCGCGAAATGGTCGCTCTCGGTTGATTCCGCCTTCGTCGAGGAGACCAGACAGAGAGTGGATCATTGACGTTTCAAGCGCTTCAACGGGGGAAAGTGGCGGTAAGATACCAGGGATGCGCGCGGCTAGCATTGATTTCCCAGAACCGGGCGAACCGACCATAATCAGGTGATGACGCCCTGCCGCCGCAATCTCCAATGCGCGTTTGGCGCGTTCTTGGCCTTTGACTTCAGAAAAGTCGCGGCTGTTGCTGGTCCGGTGAACTTCGCCGGGTTCTGATGGCGATAATACCGATTGCCCAGTGTAGTGCCGCACCACATCGGCCAATGTACGCGGTGCAATCACGTTCGCGGCCCCGACCCATGCGGCCTCTGCACCGCAGGCGTGCGGGCATAGTAGGGTGCGGTTGTCTTCTGCTGCGGCCATTGCTGCGGGCAGGGCCCCGACCACTGGCACCAATGTGCCGTCGAGTGATAGTTCGCCCAGCGCCACAGACTGGGCCGCATCATCTTGGGGGATGATGTCTAGGGCGGCCAGTAGCGCAAGAGCGATGGGAAGATCGAAATGCGAACCTTCTTTGGGCAGGTCTGCCGGCGATAGGTTTACGGTGATCCGTTTGGATGGCAATGCAATCGCCATTGCGGTCAGTGCTGCGCGGACCCTTTCGCGGGCCTCTGACACCGCTTTGTCGGGCAGGCCAACGATCGAAAACGCGGGAATGCCGGGCGTTACGGCGCATTGCACCTCGACCAGTCGTGCCTCTATCCCTTCAAATGCCACTGTGTAGGCCAGTGCGACCATGTTCACGCTCCGCTTTTTATTAACGGTTACGTGGTCGTGGTTTACGAATGGTTAAGATGCGTCGCCCGGCCAAGGTTTGCGCCCCAGATCCATTGGATAAGGCCAAGGATCGTATATTTCTGATTTCGATGCTTCGCGCCATGCTAAAAACGCGGGGTCAGCTAAATGCGCGTCGACATAGGATTGGGCGCTGCCAGTGATCGGTAGGTCATAGGTCGTCATCCGCAGCGCAACCGGCGCGTAAAAGACATCGGCCAGCGTGTATTCACCAAATAGCCAAGGCCCGCTTTGTCCGTGTCGCGAACGCGCCAGCGCCCATAGTTCTTCGATGCGGGCAATGTCTGCCAATACTGCCTCGGATGGTTGGAACCCATCCCAGACGTGGGTGATCATGTTGGGGCATGCATCACGCAGCGCCATAAAGCCCGAGTGCATTTCATGTGTGATTGTTCTGGCTAACGTCCGTGCAGCGCCGTCACGTGGGTACAGATTCACGTCTGGATGACGTTCGACCAGCGTTTCACCCATCGCCATACTGTCGGTCAGCACATAGCCTTCGGGTGTTTGCATCGCTGGAACTGTCCGCGCGGGCGCAAGATGCGCCAGTTCTTCGCGGTAGGTGCCGGCGTATAGCCCAACCAAATGCGTGTTATAGTCCAGCCCGAATTTTTCGAGCATAAGCCAGCCGCGCAACGACCAACTGCTGAAGGTGCGATCACCAATGTAAAGTTCATAAGTCATGTTAAGAGTTTAGCGCGTCAGGGCCATCTTCGCATAACGATTTTATGTGACGGATCCCATCACGGAAGATGATTGACCGACCCCAATGTCCAGCCTGTCTGGCTATGGGTCATCTGCGTAATCGACAGGTTTTCGATATGGTGCCCCATTGCCTGATAGGCGGTGCTGCCACTGGCCCGTTGGATTTGGGTCATAATGACACCCATATGGGCCGTCAGGATGATATCATGGTCTTGATGGCGTGCGCATAGGTCGTCGATTACCGCGTTGACCCGTGCGGCGACCATGTTCCAGCTTTCTCCGCCGGGGGCCTTTAGGTCGCCGGGTTCTTCCCAGAAGCGGCGGCTTAGATCGGGATCGCGTTTCGCGACTTGGGTAAAATGCAGACCGTCCCATTCGCCAAAGTCAAATTCGCGTAAATCACGATGATCCGGCAAACGGGTGCGGTCACGGGCAATTGCGTCCGCAGTCGTTGAGGCGCGGATCAGGTCTGATGAAATAACTAAGGCCGATTTTGGAAGGTGATCCGCGACTCGATTGATCAGCGCATGGTCAGATAGATCGGCAGGCACATCCCGCCAGCCGACAAATGATTTTTCGTGTGTTGGCCCGTGCCGCACCCACCATAGTCGCGTCACGGCAATTGCCCCTTTAGCGTCATGGGTAGTCCGGCCATGACAGCCACGACAAGATCAGCCTTGGCTGCGATCTGTTGGTTGAGCGTGCCTTGGGCATTTCGAAACCGCCGGGCGAGCGCGTTATCGGGAACGATCCCTTGCCCCGTTTCATTCGAAACGATGACAACGGGCCCTGCACATGCATCAAGCGCCAACAGCAACGCGGCGCTTTCCTTGGCAAGGTTATGTTCGCCAAGAATGAGGTTCGTAAGCCATAAAGTGGCGCAATCAACCAAGACTGCATCGTCTTCGGTGACCCGCTCTAAAACTGAAGCAACATTGATCGGCTCTTCGATTGTGTCCCAAAGGGTTCCACGCTGGTCCCTGTGGCGTGCAACCTTTTGGGCCATTTCATCATCAAAAACCTGCGCGGTGGCGACGTAAACAGGATTAAGCTGCGTATTAAGTACAAGGTCTTCTGCAAAGGCTGACTTCCCAGAGGCCGCCCCGCCTAGCACGAGAGAGAGATTGGGCAACATTAGATTGAAACCTTTTTTGATCCGATACGTTTCTTTCTACGTAACCGAATTAGACAGCAAAGTTAATGCTACGCAGCCACCAAAGGAGCGGATTGATGAGCACCATCGGTATTACAGATCAGAATTTTTCGCGCAACGCGATGAAGGCGGAAATGTTGGACGCCGAAACTGAGTTGGCGTTGGCCTATGCATGGCGCGACAAGCGTGATGAACAGGCGTTACATCGGTTGATCACTGCGTACATGCGATTGGCGATTTCGATGGCCGGGAAATTCAAACGATACGGCGCGCCAATGAATGACCTTATTCAAGAAGCATCTGTCGGGTTGATGAAAGCTGCTGATAAATTCGACCCTGACCGTGGCGTGCGGTTTTCAACATACGCAATGTGGTGGATTAAGGCATCCGTCCAAGAATACGTAATGCGGAATTGGTCGATGGTGCGCACAGGGTCAACATCATCGCAAAAATCCTTGTTCTTTAATATGCGCCGGGTTCAGGCCCGGATCGAACGCGAGGCCGCCGCCGAAGGGCGCACAATTCCTAAGCACGAGCTGCATCAGCTTGTCGCGACCGAGGTTGGCGTGCCGTTGCACGATGTTGAGATGATGGATGGCCGTCTGTCGGGGGCGGATTATTCGCTTAATGCGACGCAATCGGTCGAGGACGAGGGGCGCGAATGGATTGATGCCTTAGAGGACGATAGCCCCCAAGCAGAAGAAACCGTCGCGAATAACCATGACAATGATACGCTGAAGCAGTGGCTATCAACCGCGCTGGGCGGATTAAACGAACGCGAGCAGTTCATTGTGCACGAGCGTAAAATGCGTGAAGACCCGCGCACCTTAGAAAGCCTTGGCACGGAAATGGGCCTGTCAAAGGAACGTGTTCGCCAGCTAGAGGCCGCAGCTTTTGGTAAGATGCGTAAAAGTCTAGAGAGCCAAAGCACAGAGGTACGCGCATTTTTCGCCTAAGGCCTATCATTGTGTTTCCGGTATGAACTGACCTAAGTTCAACCCGAGTAAATACCGGAGACAGCACATGCTGGCGGACAAGCACATATTGTTAATTGTTGGTGGCGGTGTCGCTGCCTTTAAGGCGTTGGATTTGCTGCGTCGTTTGCGTGAACAAGGCGCTAAGGTCACACCTGTTCTGACGAAGGCAGGGGCGGAATTCGTAACCCCACTTAGCCTTTCTGCGCTGTCAGTGAGCAAGGTTTATCAAGACCTGTTTGATCTGACAGACGAGGCCGAGATGGGTCATATTGAACTGTCACGGGCTGCCGATCTTATCGTTGTGGCCCCCGCGACAGCTGACCTTATGGCGAAGATGGCACATGGGCTGGCGAATGATCTTGCCTCTACTTTGCTTCTTGCAACTGACAAGCGGGTGTTGATTGCCCCGTCGATGAATGTGCGCATGTGGGAACATCCAGCCACGCAGCGCAATTTGGCAACCTTAAAAGGCGATGGTGTGCTTGTCGTTGGACCAGATGAGGGCGCTATGGCCTGTGGTGAGTTTGGCCCCGGGCGCCTTGCCGAGACACCTGACATTATCGCGGCGATTGATGTGGCGCTGTCGGATGGTCCGCTGAAGGGAAAGCATGTTTTGGTGACCTCTGGACCCACCCATGAGCCGATTGATCCGGTGCGTTACATCGCGAACCGATCTTCGGGCGCGCAAGGAACAGCTATTGCCAAGGCGTTGGTTGCACTGGGCGCGCAAGTAACTTTTGTCACTGGTCCTGCCGATGTGCCGCCACCCGCAGGCGTGCGCGTCGTTGCCGTTAAGACCGCAAAAGAAATGCTGGATGCTGTCACCGACTCGGCGCCCGCCGACGCGGCTGTCTTTGCTGCTGCGGTTGCGGATTGGCACGTTGCTAATGCAGGCGATAGCAAGATCAAAAAGGATAAATCGGGGCTTCCCAAGCTTGAGTTCGCAGAAAATTCGGACATCCTTGCCACGGTGTCACAAATGAAAACCGGACGCCCTGCGCTTGTCGTTGGCTTTGCTGCGGAAACAGATGATGTGATTGCCTACGCCACGGCCAAACGCCTGCGCAAAGGGTGTGATTGGATCGTGGCAAACGATGTATCGCCTTCGACTGGCATCATGGGCGGCAGCGAAAATGACGTGACCTTAATCACTGCCGACGGCGCGGAAGACTGGCCGCGTATGTCAAAGGATGCCACGGCGGCCGAGCTTGCCACACGAATTGCAAAGGCCATCACGTGACACCAGAAATTACAATTCAATGGGTTGAAGGTGCCGACGTTGGCCTTGGGCTTCCTTCTTATGAAACGCCCGGTGCAGCTGGCGCTGATCTACGTGCCAATTTACCAGACAAGCGTGCAATTGAATTGCCGCCCGGTCGCCGCGTGCTGGTCCCAACGGGCCTATGCATGGGGATCCCGCAAGGCTACGAAGTTCAGATCAGGCCGCGGTCGGGTCTGGCTCTTAAGCAGGGGATCGGGTTGGTGAATAGCCCTGGTACGATTGACAGCGATTATCGCGGTCCGGTGGGGATTATCCTGATTAACTGGGGGCAAGACTATTTCACCATCGAACACGGCATGCGCATTGCACAAATGGTAATAGCGCCAGTTGTGCAGGCCCGATTTCGTCCCGTTGCGTCGTTAGACCTGACGTCGCGCGGTTCGGGCGGATTTGGATCGACCGGCCTATGAGTATGGTCGGGGCAATGGCCGCTGCCCTTTGGGGTATCGGCATGTTGATGGGCGCACCAATGCGTGCGCGCTGGACGATGCTTGCCATGTTGATTGGTGCAGTGATCCTGGGGCATCTTGTGCTGCCCGACGGACACCCACTACGTATGGCGACAGGTGGCGATGTGCGCCTATGGATCATGCTTATCGTCTTTGGCGGGATCATTGCAGGTTATCGGAACCTATTGGGTCGCGTGCGTGCGCGCGCCGTTTTAAACACGACGCCCGAACAAACCCCCGCTAGTTTTTCTGATACAGAACTAAACCGCTATGCTCGCCATATCATATTGCGAGAGGTCGGCGGTCCCGGACAAAAAGCACTGCGCGACGCATCGGTTTTGGTCGTTGGGGCAGGGGGACTGGGGGCGCCCGCGCTCCAATATCTGGCAGCAGCTGGGGTTGGTACGATCGGGGTGATCGACGATGATTTGGTCGAAAATGCAAACCTTCAGCGGCAGGTGATCCATCTAGATCAAAATATTGGCATGCCGAAGGTGCATTCTGCCGCCGAAGCGATGCGCGCGCAGAACCCGTTCGTGACTGTGCAGCCTTACCACCGGCGTCTAACCGATGAGGTCGCGAATGAATTATTCGCTGAATATGATGTTATCTTGGACGGCACCGACAATTTCGATACGCGGTATTTGATCAATCGCACCGCAGTCGCATTGGATAAGCCGTTGATCGCAGCCGCGCTAACCCAGTGGGAAGGGCAGATTAGCGTCTATGATCCCGCCAATGGCACCCCGTGCTATGCCTGCGTCTTTCCTGTGGCACCCGATGCAGAACTTGTTCCTAGCTGCGCCGAGGCTGGCGTGATCGGGCCGCTGCCGGGCGTCCTTGGTTCCATGATGGCGGTTGAGACAATTAAGCTGATTACGGGCGCTGGTGATGGGTTGCGTGGTCGGTTGCTGATTTATGATGCGCTTTATGCCCAAACACGGACAATTGCGGTTAAGCCAAGGGGCGACTGCGCGGTTTGTGCGGGCAAGGGCTTGCGCGTATCGGGCCGAGGCTCTTAGGCTGATCCAAAATTTAGATCAGTGGAGATTATCATGAAAACGCTTGCGACACTTGCTGTGGTTCTTTGTGCCACCTCTGCCATCGCCGAAGGCCATTTGCCCAATTTGGAAGGCAAAGAGATCGTGGTGGTCACAGAAAACGCCTATCCGCCGCTACAGTTTATTGACGGCAACGGTGATGCCGTGGGCTGGGAATATGACGCCATGGCTGAGATCGCGAAGCGTCTGAATGCCACTGTCGTGTATGAAAATATTAGCTGGGATGCGATGATCCCTGCCGTGTCCGAAGCCCAGTTTGACATGGGTATGACGGGTATTACGATCCGCGAAGACCGGGGAGAGGTCGTTGATTTTTCTGATAGCTATATGACCTCTGAAATGGTGATGCTTGTGCGTGGCGATGAGGATCGGTTCGATGATGCTGCCGGATTTGCCGCGAACGATGACCTGTTAATGGCCGCACAGCCGGGTACCACGCCTTTTTATGTCGGCGTCTATGAGGTGCTGGATGGCAATGAGGCAAACCCACGTATCCAATTGATGGAAACATTTGGCGCCACGGTGCAGGCGTTACGTGTTGGCGATGTCGACCTTGTTTTGACTGATGGAACTGCGGGCAACGGTTATGTCGCGGCCTCTGATGGTGGGCTAAAGATTGTTGGTGAAAAACTAGGGACCGAGGATTTTGGTTTTATTTTTCCTAAAGGGTCAGACTTGGTTGCCCCGATCAACGCTGCCATTGCTGATATGACGGCAGATGGAACAATTGATGCGCTGAACACGCGGTGGTTTCTTGAATATAAATTGGGTGAATAGGCGCGGAGCGAACCGGGTTGCACCCTAAGAATACCGATAAACCGGATTTCCCCTATTGGCTGGTCGCTGTTGTCGCGATCGGCCTTTACTTGTTTTGGCAGGTCATCGCGGATGAAACTTACACCAAGGTCCTGCACACCCTGAGCAAAGGCATATGGGTGACGATCTATGTGACTGTGATCGCCTATTCGATTGCTTGTGTTCTGGGGCTTGGTTTGGCGCTCGCGGGAATGTCGCGGTCATTGGTTTTGCGCCAGTTTTCACGGTTCTACATTGAAGTCGTACGCGGCGTGCCGATCATTGTTTTGTTGCTGTATGTCGCCTTTGTTTTAGCGCCTGCGCTTGTTTCTTTGTGGAATTGGATGGCTGAACTGATTGGGTTCGATCCTATCCGCACACGTGATTTTTCGTTGCTGTGGCGTGCAATCATTGCGTTGACCTTGGCCTATGCGTCGTTCTTGGCCGAGGTGTTTCGTGCGGGCTTGCAGTCCGTCGACACCGGCCAAATCGAAGCGGCCGAGGCGCTTGGTCTCAGTCGGTGGCAGGTTTTTCGGCTTATCGTCTTTCCGCAAGCGTTGCGTACGATTCTGCCGCCACTTGGGAATGACTTTGTCGCGATGCTAAAGGATTCTAGCCTTGTTTCAGTGCTGGGCGTGACGGATGTGACGCAGCTGGGCAAAGTGACGGCGGCCGGCAATTTCAGATATTTCGAAACCTATAATGTCGTTGCTTTGGTTTATCTTACGATGACGATCAGCCTGTCGATTGCCTTGCGCCGATTTGAGCAGCGGATGCGCAGGCGGTGAAACGGGAATTTGAGTATTTTGTACAAAGCGAGGGTGAGGTTCTGGCAAATTTGATGTCAGAGGCATAGCTATAGTTCAAAGGAGATTTGCCATGACTAATCCACTGCTTGCCGATTGGGATACACCATTTGGTCTGCCGCCATTTGATCAAATTACTGACGCAGATTTTTCGCCTGCGGTGGATGCTGCATTGGCAGAAACGCGCGAAAACATCGCCGCGATTGCGGACAATCCTGACGCACCGACATTTGAAAATACGATCGAGGCGCTGGAACTGGCAGATGAAGCACTGGGCCGCGTGCTGGGCGCATTTTATGGTGTGGCAGGTGCAGACAGCAACCCTGCGCGCGAGGCGTTGCAACGAGAATTTGCACCCAAGCTAAGTGCTTATTCGTCTGAAGTATCAGAGAATAAGGCGCTGTTCGCACGTGTCGAAACGCTTTGGGCGCGGCGTGATACACTGGATCTGACCGATGAACAGCAACGCGTTTTAATGTTGTCACGCCGCACCTTCGTGCGCTCTGGTGCTTTGTTGGAAGGTGACGATGCTGTGGCCCTTCGCGACGTGAAATCGCGGCTTTCGGTTTTGGGGACCGAGTTCACCCAAAACCTGCTGGCTGATGAACGTGAATGGTTCATGCCGTTGGCCGCTGGTGATATGGACGGATTGCCTGATTTTGTCATCGCAACTGCTAAAGCTGCCGGGAAAGAAAAGGGTGCAGAAGGTCCGGTGGTGACATTGTCCCGATCCTTGATTGTACCGTTTTTGCAGTTTTCTGAACGCCGTGATCTGCGTCAAAAGGCCTATGCAGCATGGGCCGCGCGGGGGGCAAACGGCGGTAAGACTGACAACCGTGCGCTTGCTGCTGAAACGTTGAAGCTGCGCGAACAGCGTGCTGGTTTGCTTGGCTATGAAACATTTGCTGATTTCAAGCTAGAGACCGAAATGGCCGGTACGCCCGGCGCTGTGCGTGACTTGTTGTTGAAGGTTTGGAAACCCGCCAGGGCGGCAGCCGAGTCCGATGCTGAAGTGCTAAAACGTATGCTGCATGCTGATGGATGGGATGGCCCGCTAGAGCCTTGGGACTGGCGTTTCTATTCCGAAAAGCGCCGCAAGGAACTGCATGATTTGGACGAGGCCGAGTTGAAGCCATATCTTCAGCTTGATCGCATGATCGAGGCATCGTTCGCTTGTGCAAATCGCCTGTTCAAACTTGATTTTGCTCCGATTGAGGGGCCGATCTATCACCCCGACGTGCGCCTATGGGAGGTTACCCGCAACGGCGAACATGTTGCGGTATTTATCGGCGACTATTTTGCGCGCGGCTCCAAGCGTTCGGGTGCGTGGTGTTCCGCGATGCGGTCACAGCAGCGTCTAAGCGGTGACGTGCGCCCGCATGTCGTCAATGTTTGTAACTTTGCAAAG
This sequence comes from Yoonia maritima, assembly GCF_002933395.1. Lineage (GTDB taxonomy): Bacteria > Pseudomonadota > Alphaproteobacteria > Rhodobacterales > Rhodobacteraceae > Yoonia > Yoonia maritima_A. The sequence goes on along the minus strand of NZ_PKFN01000008.1, from coordinate 636,211 downwards.
CCCGCAGAGGGGAAGCCAGCCCTGTTATCTTATGATGATGCTCGGACTTTGTTCCATGAATTTGGTCACGCCTTGCATCAAATGCTGTCTGATGTGACCTATGAAAGCATCAGCGGCACATCGGTCGCACGTGACTTTGTAGAACTGCCGAGCCAACTGTATGAACACTGGCTGGAGGTTCCCGAAGTTCTTGCTGAATTCGCGACCCATTCAGAAACAGGCGAGCCGATGCCAAAAGACCTGCTGGAACGCATGTTGGGGGCTGCGACCTATGATATGGGTTTCCAGACCGTCGAATATGTCGCGTCGGCCTTGGTCGATCTTGAGTTCCACAATGGTCCAGCCCCTGCCGACCCTATGCAAAAGCAGGCGGAGATTTTGGAAGACATCGGCATGCCCCATGCGATCCGGATGCGGCATGCGACGCCGCATTTCGCACATGTGTTCGCAGGCGACGGCTACTCCAGTGGGTATTACAGCTACATGTGGTCAGAAGTGATGGATGCGGATGCTTTTGCAGCCTTTGAAGAGGCTGGTGGGCCGTTCGATCCGGAAACGGCGAAACGTTTGGAAGAAACGGTGCTTTCATCCGGCGGTTCTGTTGATGCAGCAGATCTATATACCGCGTTTCGTGGTCGTTTACCGGGCGTTGACGCGCTTCTTAAGGGGCGGGGCCTAGATCATTCTGCGTAGGGTTGATTTCAATCCACCTTCTACGGGCGCGGGTCGTCGGGGTGTTTCTCAACGCCAACCGGGTCTTTGTGGATCAGCACATCTGCTTGCGGATAGGCGTCTACGATGGCCCGGCGAAGTGCTGCACCCGTGGCGTGGGCATCATTGAGAGTTTGACTGCCGTCTAGTTCGATATGCATGTTCACGAAAACGCGGCTTCCCGCGACACGCGTTTTTAGGTCGTGGTAGCCGTGAACACCTTTGAACCCATCGGCAATTTCACAGATGCCTTTGATCATTGCTGGTTCTGCTTGCCGATCCATTAACGCATCCCACGCGCCTTTACCGATACGCAGCGCGCCGACCGCTAAGAGCGCTGCGGCACCTAACGCGACCACGCTGTCGATTTGCCCAAGACCAAGACTGGCAGACGCCCACAATGCGATGATCGCGCCGATGTTTGGGATAAGATCACCAAGGTAGTGTAGGCTATCAGCTTGCACGACCTTGTTTCCGGTTTTTGCCGCGACGTGGCGTTGCCACAATACCAACCCAAGCGTGACCACGATGGAGAATACCATCACAGATATCCCCTGCGTTTCGTGTTCTGGCAACGTTACAGTATCGTCAAGAAGCCGAAAAACTGCGGCTGTTCCAATGACGCAGGCGGAAATTAGGATGAATAAAGACTGACCAAGCGCTGCTAGATCTTCGGCGGATGTGTGACCAAAGTTGTGATCATCATCTGCGGGTTTTGCGGCATATGCGATTGCCGCTAAGCCACCAAGCGACATCATCAAATCCATTGCACTATCCGCGAGCGTAGCCGCAATCGCGAGTGATCCAGTTTGCCCCAATGCCCATAGTTTGGCTAGCACTAGAACAAGCGCAACAGCGACAGATAATAATCCTGCAGAGAGGTTAAGGCGGGTGGAATTTGTGTCGGACATAGGCTTTTGCTAGGCTGTTTTTGTAGCTATCACAAGCGCCAGTCTATTCTCTGATCTCGGCCTCGGCGACCCCCCAAAGCACAGATTTTGGCGTCCAACCGCGGTAACCACCTGCGCTTAGTTCACACCATGAAGGCGTGCAATCGCCTAGGCGGGCAATGACGCCGTGTTCAAGGACTGCATTTTCGGTGGCGTCTTCTGACGGTCTTGATCGAAGCGGCGTATTATCTCCGTCGATCAATACCGTCCGTACGCCTGACAGCATTGTGTAGTGGACCCACCCGCCTTGCCCGTCGCGGTCAATCACCCGGCGCCAATGTCCATATTCAGCGATGACCTGTAGCGGCATGTTGCGTCGTTGGAATACCCAATCAATGCGGTGTGACAGGGATGGTCCGCGTCTGACATTCGCTTCGGATGCCTTTAGCGAAACAAAACGCGGCATTGGAAGGTTCGTTTCAGGCCCAAGCGCGAGCGCGTCGTTGATGTCTTGCGCAAACGCCGTACCCGCAATGACAACGCTTGCGGCCAAAGCAAGTCGAACGATGCGAAACCAGTGCACCAAAGTACCCATTGTTTGTCCTTAACTGCTCAAAATTGGCGCGCGGTTCTTGTGCTACGCGTCCCTTTGGCGCAACCTGACACGGAATAGATAATTTGGAAAGCCACGGGAGGGCTCACCATGTCAGGCAAGCGGTTAAGTGTTGTTGTGACGCGACGGTTACCTGATGTCGTCGAAACCCGCATGAAAGAGCTGTTTGACGTAACATTGCGCGACGACGATGTTGCAATGTCGACGGATGAACTAGCCGTCGCGATGGGGTCTGCTGATGTGTTGGTGTCGACAATCACGGATCAAATTGATGCTAAATTGCTAGCGCGCGCCGGTGACCGTTTGAAGCTGATCGCGAACTATGGTGCAGGTGTAGACAATATTGATGTTGCCACCGCCCGCGAACGCGGCGTTCACGTGTCAAATACACCCGGCGTAGTGACCGAAGACACCGCTGACATGGTTATGGCGCTGATTTTAGGTGTGACCCGCCGCTTGGCCGAAGGCCTGCGCATTGCGCAATCAAATGATTGGCAGGGATGGTCTCCGACTGCGATGATGGGTGGTCGCATCCGCGGCCGCAGATTGGGCATTCTCGGAATGGGGCGGATCGGTCAGGCTGTCGCACGTCGGGCGAACGCATTTGGAATGGAAGTGAATTATCATAATCGGAAACGGCTTCGTCCTGAGATCGAAACAGATTTACAGGCGACATATTGGGAAAGCCTTGATCAAATGGTGGCACATATGGACGTCATTTCGATCAATTGTCCGCACACGCCGTCGACGTTCCACTTAATGAATGCCCGCCGTCTTAAGCTAATGAAATCGGACGCTGTGGTTGTGAATACTTCTCGGGGTGAAGTGATCGATGAAAACGCATTGACCCGGATGTTGCGTGCTGGGGAAATAGCGGGTGCTGGGTTGGATGTTTTTGAACGTGGGCATGACATTAACCCACGGTTAAAGCAGCTTCCGAACGTCATTTTGCTACCCCACATGGGGTCTGCGACGGTGGAAGGTCGCATTGAAATGGGCGAAAAGGTCATTGTGAATATTCAAACCTTTGCCGATGGGCATCGCCCCCCGGATCTGGTTGTGCCCGCAATGCTATGACGTTAGCATGATTGCGAAAAATGGCATTTTTTCGATGTGCCTTTTGTTTTCGTTACGTGTTTTATTATACTTTTTACAAACTCTAGGAATGGCGCGCTATGCGATTTTCGTTGGCTCTTATTGGTGTGGCAATGGTTGTGGTCGCTGCTGCAATCGTCTTTACCTTCAAAATTGTTTGGGACGATTATGTCTATAATCAACGTTTGGTCAGTGTAGAGGTAACAGCACCAGATGGTTGGAAGGTTGCATCTTACCTTCCCCAGCATGGAGAGAGCATTGTGGCAGAATCATCGGCCCCACGTGATGCGCCTGCGACCACGACACAACGGCTTCTTCGTCATTACGCTGATATCAGTGAAGATGTCACTGCGGGTGCGGTGTGGACGTTCACGCGTGATGATGAACGTGTCGTGCTAAGTTTAGTTTTTGGTCCGCATCAGCCGCCTAGTCAGGGGAATATATTTTCACAAATGCGGCGCGCTTCGGCGGGCTCTCCAAAGCCGAACCTTGATGTTGAGGTCGCAACGGTTGCAGGAGCACCGTTAATTCTAAAACCTCGGACGTCTTCCGTGCCGGGTGAAGCATTTCCTGAACCCGTCAATTATCGACTGTTTACAATGCGGCTGGGTGATGAGGAGATCGACGAAGTACTTGATATTAAAGTGTTGACCGATAGCACAGATGCTGCCGTCGCAGCGGCTATTATGGGCGTGGATCTTGAGCGTGCAAATCAACTTTTGCCAACGCCTGACCCGAATTTTGCCATCTCATTGGGGATCGTGTCGGATACGCCGCTGGCGACATCTGTGCCGGAACCGACCGTCGCGTATCGCGCCGCAGAGATGCTTGAGAACGGCCATGACTACGGCGCCCCTTGGAATGAAGCCTTACGGCGCGTTAAAACTGGCGAAATTGCAGATTGGGTTGCTATGACGGCTGCGTATCCCGACCAAATTCAGGATGCGCCATTTGAATTACTGACTGTCTTGGACGACGGATCAGAAGAAAATACCGCCCGCTATTTCGCATCCGCGATGATCGATAGCGGTCGCGATTGGAACGATCATGAATATTATATTCTGACAAAGGTTGCTGATATCACAACTGCGCAAAGTGACTTAGCAGCGTATTTATCGGGTGATTACGAGGTTGCCGCAGAGGTGTTAGCGTTAATCGCAGGTTTACCTGAAACGCGCGCGGTTGAGTCTACTTCAACCGCGGATGTTAATGCACGCCCGTCGGTATCTAGCGGATTTGGTCAATCGTCCCGGTGTCGTATCGAAAATGGTGTGCGCCGCTGTTCCGTCGGGGGTAACTAGGCGCGGCCAGATCGTTTCATGACCCTGCCCAATGCGTTGGCAGTTTTCCTGCGATTTGCCCGGCTTCCACGATTTCCCGATAGTGGTTCATTTTATGTGCGAGAAATCGATGTTTCGGATCGGGCAATAGCGCGGTGACTTGACCCACATGGTGAAACGCGCCGGGCAGGTTTGGCACAACATCGTCTTGACGATTGATTATCAAACACATCTTGCCGTTTTTGATAGGGCCACGTGTATGGCGAGGACGGGGTGCGGCAAAGCCAATTCCGGGCACCCCATAGCTTTTGGTCAGAATTTGTGCGGCTGCCGCCCCCAATGAATGTCCTATAATGAATGTCGGCGTTACCCGTTCTTTGATCAGCCAATCTGCGACCACCGCGGCGTATGCCAGAAAACCTTGATGCCAGATTGTCCCCGACACGCCTTTGGCGACGCTATCGTCGCTTAACTTTAGTCGTTTGTGTCCCAAAAGCAGGGGCCGTAAATTATATCTTAGGTAGTCACGAACAGAATTTGACCCCGGCAAGAGCAGTATATCGCCTTCTAAAAGGTGTGCTTGTACGTCACGATGAGGACAAGATCGCATAACCCGGGGCCTGATTATGTTGATGCTGTTATAACTTGCTTCCGCCAGTTTCCCGGCGTCTTCGAGCGAGAATTGAACCATTTGCTTTATCCATTTTCGACGTAATAATGTTATCGTCTGGTTCGCAGTGTAGCATAAAAATGGGACCTTTATGTATTGCTGTCGCAATTGCACGATGAGGCGTCGGCTAGTTCTTTCGTTCATGTTCAGTTTCGCGCAAATTGAACGCAAGAATAGTAAAGGGAGTCGCGCTTATGAAAACGCATGTCAAAGCATTGGTTGTGGGCGGTGGTGCCGTCGGGACATCAATCGCATATCACTTGGCCAAGGCCGGTTGGGATGATGTGATGTTGTTAGAGCGCGATGAGCTCACATCGGGTTCGACTTGGCATGCGGCGGGCTTGCTGCCCTATTTCAACATGTCTTACGCGTCTAGCCACATCCACGACTATTCGATCAAGTTTTATAAGACGCTTGAGGAAGAAACCGGGCTGAACCCCGGTTTTTCGGTCGTTGGCAACCTACGTATGGCGCAGTCGCAGGCGCGTATGGACGAATACATGCTGTATGCTACGACGGCGGAAACCGTCGATATCCCGTATGAATGGATGACCCCAGATCAAATCCGGGAACGTTGGCCGTTGGTCCGGACCGAAGATCTGGTGGGCGCGATTTTCCACCCGACTGATGGTTATATCAACCCAGCCGACGTCACGATGGCCATGGCCAAAGGTGCCCGTCAGCGTGGCGTCACGATTGAACGCCGTTGGCAGGTTGATGGCTATCATTGGACGGGTGACCACTGGGATGTGACCTGTACGAAAATGGTTGAAAAGGGCGGTAACCTGATCCCGTCCGAGGAACAGATCGTTATCCATGCTGAACACGTTGTGACAGCAACAGGTAACCATGCACAGCGCACGGCGAAAATGCTGGGCATCAAGACACCGGCGATTCCGGTCGAACACCAGTTCATCGTGACAGAACCTGATCCGGCGTTGGTCGAGTGGCGCAAACAGAATGGCGAACACCCTGTTCTGCGCGACGTTGACGCCCGCTGGTATGTCCGCGAAGAACGCGGCGGCTGGATTTTGGGACCATACGAGGACGGCGCACCTTCGCGTTTCCGCTACGGTGTGCCTGATAGTTTCCGTGCTGATCTGTTCCCGCTGAATCTTGAGCGGATCGAACAGGAATACATGGACTTTATTCATCGTATTCCGTCGACCGAAGAAGTCGGTCTAAAGGACGATTTCAACGGTCCAATTTGTTACACGCCAGATGGCAACCCGCTGATTGGCCCGGCACCTGGCCTGCGGAACATGTGGCTTGCTGAAGGGTTCTCGTTCGGGATTACGGCTGGCGGTGGCGCTGGGTATTATCTAGCACAAATGATGGTCGAAGGCGAAGCTGAGATCGACATGGCGTCCCTTGATCCAAAGCGTTACGGCGATTGGATGACGTCCGAATATGCGACGGTGAAGAACGAAGAAACCTATCCGTTCCTGCTGAAATTGCATTGGCCAGACGAAGAACGCCCAGCAGCACGTCCGCTGCGCACATCGCCCGCCTATGACCGCCAAGCCAAACGCGGCGCACAATTTGGTCAGGTGAACGGTTGGGAACGGCCTAACTACTTCGGCCCCGTGGATGCGCCCGCAAACTTTGACGAAGAAACCAATTCATTCCGCCGTGGCGGCTGGTGGCAACATGCCGTCGAAGAAGCAAAGGCGATCCGCGAAGGCGTTGGCCTGATCGACGCCACAGCGTTCACCAAGCACATCGTTAAGGGCCCCGGCGCAGAAGCGTTTCTAGATTGGTTCACTACCAACAAACTGCCAAAGGTCGGTCGGATTAACCTGACCTATGCACTGACAACTGCTGGGACGACACGCACGGAATATACGATTGTGCGGTTGAAGGATGATGAATTCTATCTGGTCTCGGCTGGGGCTTGGACAGATTATGATGCGGATTTCCTGCGTAAGGCGATCGAAGACAAAGAAGCTGACTTTGGCCGTATCGAAATGCAGAACGTTACCACGCAGTGGGGCGTATTTGCGATCGCGGGCCCCAAAGCACGTGATGTGCTGAAGGAAGTGATCTGCGACGCTGACCCGGAAACCGCCCTGTCGAACAAGCGTTTCCCTTGGCTATCTGCCCGGCAAATTGAATTGGGGATGTGCCCGGTCAACGCGATCCGCGTGGCCTATACGGGTGAACTTGGTTGGGAGCTGCATCACCCGATGGAGATGCAGAACTATCTGTTCGATCTGCTTGAAAAAGCCGGTGAAAAACACGGGATGAAGCTGGTGGGCGCACGTGCACAGAACTGGCTGCGTCAGGAAAAATCTTATCGTGCATTTGGGACTGAACTGGGGCGCGACGCAACCCCGCTTGAGGCTGACCTGCCGCGATTTGTTGATCTATCCAAGGATTTCCACGGCAAGGCAGCGATGGAGAAGATCGGGATTCGGTCAACCTGCGTGACGCTTTTGATTGATGGTCCTGACGATGCCGATCCATGGGGTCGCGAGGCGCTGTATGACATGGATGGCAATCGTGTCGGGCGGTTAACGTCAGGTGGCTATTCAGTGGCGTTCGAAAAATCCATTGGTATGGGCTATGTCAAACCCGGAATGGATGTCGTCGGCACCAAGCTGCAAGTCAAAATGTTCGATAAACTATGGCCCGCAGAGATTGTCGAAGACAGCCCTTACGATCCGAAAAACGCCACGATCCGTATCGACGGCTAATACTTACGCAAGCGCTGTCTAACCGCGCCAGCGCTTGCGTATCCGGTGCCATGTCCACCGGCCACGCACGATAAGGGTTGCTAACGGCCCTTGTAACGCAGGGATATCAATTGCAAGCAAAAGCATCCCAACCGGGATCATCCAAAGCCCAAGTACGGGCAGGATCGCAAGGCAGCCGCCCACGATCAGAATAAGCGCTAAAAATAGACGCACAACGAACCAGCCGGGCTGGCGCAATCGGTCTATCCAAGGGGCCAGCTCAGCTACGCGATTAAATTCGCGTTCGAACCGTTTGCGGCTTGTGACGGTTTTGTCTTTTTCCATGCTGCTCTAATTGGCGATCTCGCGTAGATATTCAATCGGGGGGATTGATTATTGACGATGGCATTAGGTCAGACAAACGTTGGCGCTGTTGTCCGTTTGTATCAAAATTGTCAGGTGCCAGCCAAGTTTGAAAGGCGTGTTCAACAGTCGGCCAGTCTTGGTCGAGTATAGAAAACCACGCGGTATCGCGGTTGCGTCCCTTATAGATAGTCGCCTGTCGAAACAGCCCGTCATAGCTAAAGCCAAGTCGCTGTGCCGCGCTGCGGGAGGGGGCGTTTAACGCGTCACATTTCCATTCGTATCGCCTGTAGCCCAGGTCGCCCATGGCACGTTTCATCATTAGATACATGGCTTCAGTTGCGGCGGGGGTTCGTTGAAGTGCGGGTGCAAAAGTAATAAATCCGACCTCAACCACGCCATTGGCTGGATCAATTCGAAGGAAGCTCGCGACCCCAACTGGGCGACCGGTATCTTTGGCGATGATTGCGAAATACAGCGGGTCTTGGCTCTGACGCGCGGTTTCAACCCATGCGGCATAGTCTTGCGCTGACGCAAATGGCCCGACGGGCATATATGTCCACAGCGTACCAGTTGTATCCGCATCAAAGGCCGCGAACAGTTCGTCACTGTGCGCTAAATCAAGCGGAACAAGGTCGCAGTACTGTCCGCACATTGGTGTTTTGGGAATAGGTGCACAGCCTGTCCATTCGGGAACTGGGTTGCCGATAGGCTGCCCCTGCGGGTTTGTAGTCTGTGTCATTGTGGTCTTTCAGGCAAAACGTACGGGTGATAGTGCGGCAACGGAATCAGCTGAAATTGCAGGGGTGCGGTTGGCGACCAAATCAGCAAGTAGCTGGCTTGCGGCGGGGGCCGATTGCATCCCATATCCGCCTTGTCCCGCACACCAGATAAAACTGGGGTCGTTGGTGTCTGGCCCAAGAACGAGCGTCCGGTCCGGTGAAAACGTGCGCATTCCGGCCCATGATGACAAAAGACGGGTCACGGACATGGTAACGTTTTCTTCGAACCGCGCGATACCTTCGGCCAATACCATATCATCGGCATATGTATCGTGTGGCGTTACAAGGTCTTCGTCCGCGGGCGACACGATTAATGCACCTGCATCAGGTTTAGAATACCATGTTTCACCTGCTGCAAAGACCATAGGCCAAGTGCTGACGTTCATGCCTTCGGGGGCGGGAATACGGGCCATTGACCGACGAAGCGGCGTAAAGCCAAGTGGCGCAATACCTGCCATTTTCGCGATGATATCGACCCACCCGCCTGCGGCATTCACTATATTTTTTGCCTCATAGGTAGTCGATACGGTTGTCACCGCCCAACCTAAATCGGTACGTTTTATGCCAGTGACAGCGGATTTCGTTTGAATGATTGCTCCATTTTTACGGGCCAATTTGGCGAATGTCTGATTGAGCCTATCCGTGTCGATGTCTTGGGCGCGGTCATCATAGCCGACTTGCGTAACCACATCGGGATTAAGGATGGGAAGACGTTCTCGGGCCTCTGATATGCTTAGCTGGTTGAGCTTCATTTGGGCGAAGTCAGTGTTGAACTCTGCCTTATTCCCATTATTTCCCACCAGCATAATCCCGCGGGGGCTAAGGACATCAGCGTCTTTGTGAAAATCATAAGACGCTTCATTCAACGCGATGGTTGATGGCTTTCCATAGTTGCGTTCAAACAGGGCGGCAGATCGTCCCGAAGCGTGATAGGCAAGCGCGCTTTCGCTTTCCAGCACAGTGACGCTGCCAAGCTCTGAGAGACGTGCTGCAGCTGATAATCCAGCGATACCACCTCCTATAACGAGAAAGTCGATCATGCTTCTTCCAATCTGTCGGTCGCAGGTGCTGGGGTAACACTGAGCGCTGTAATTCGCGCGTAAAGTTCGGCGGACATGTCAAATTCATTTGCGGCCAGTGACGGTTCTAACTGCTTGGCCGATCTGGCTGAAATGATAGGGCTGGGTCGCGTAGGGTGGGTCTTGACCCACGCCACTGCAAGGGTCGCGGCATCAGTGCCCAATTCAGATGCAAGCCCTGACAATGCCTTTGCTGCATCATGCATCCATGCTTCATCATAGCGCGCTTGGTATCGTTCGTCTTCAGTCAATCGACCGGTGCCGCCATTTGCGTATTTGCCCGTCAGCAACCCGCCCCCAAGCGGGGAATACGGAATAACTGCGATGTCTTGGTCCTGCGCCATCGGGAAAATTTCGACTTCGGACTGACGTTTGACAAGGCTGTACATGGGTTGGATCGCGTCTATTTTTGTACCCAGTGATCTCGCAACGATTTGGGCTTTCATCACCTGCCAAGCAGCATAGTTCGACACGCCGATGTAGCGGATAACGCCCGCGCTTTGAAGTTCGGCCAAGGTGCTAAAGGTTTCTTCAAGCGGTGTATCTGGATCAAATCTGTGTAGGTATAGCAGGTCTACGGTGTCTTGGTTTAGCTGCTTGCGGCTGCGGTCAAATTGGTCTTCGATGTTTGTGCGCGACGCGCCGCCAATATATCCGACCTTTGTGGCCAGAAAAATTTCGTCTCGTTGTTGTTTGATCATGCCGCCTAGGATGGATTCAGAGCGACCCCCCGTATATCCCACCGCGGTGTCGAAGTGATTTATCCCGATGGAGCGTGCTGCATCGAACATCGCACGGCTTTCTTGGGCGTCGGCTGTGCCGCCGAATTGCATGGTTCCAAACGTGAGAGGCGATACGGGCGCGCCGTTGCGGGTATAAAGCTGTGTCATAAAAATACTGTTGCATGGCTTTTCATTCATGAAAAGCGCAGGATTGTACCCATAACAATCAGTGCTGCTGTCCTGCCAATGCGCGGCAGGACAGGAGTGTTATTCTACCACAGCAGATGCGTTATCGGTGACCACATATGAACAGGCATGGCATGCCTTTGCCCCAGTTTGATCGAACCATCGACAGGTGGCGCGAATGGGGCAGGCGGGTAGCCCATCTGATTTGGGTAAATGGAAACCCTCGATATGTGTAAGTACGCGGTCAATGACCCCGCATCGATTTCCTGTCCACTGGCTGCACCCGTTGGTCGCGCAATGGCTTGAGAAACGCATCCGTTGTTCTGGTGGGCCTACTTTGCTAGCAGTTGTGATAAATTCATCATCGACCGCCATTGCAGTGCGTAGGTTGTGAATGCGTCCATCGGCACCTTTAACGCCCAGTAATTTGGCACCCGGTTCGCACCGTGCGCTGGGGCAGCTACGGTCTGCCCCAGCGTTTATGGAATCCAAAGTGCCCCTTTCAGGGCGGCCCATCACAAGCCCCCAAGCCGTTTTCCAAGGTCGGCTTCGATTTGAGAAATACGATCAAGGTCAGGGTGCAGAATAATGCCCCACCATTCGCGTGGAAATTTGACGGCAAAGGGTTTGTCAAACCCCAGCCGCGCAACATGTTTAAGGGCTACGGACTGCAATTCATTTTGAAGTTGCAGTTGATCTTCTTTGGACATCGGCATTTCGCCAAGGTCGATCGCAAAACGTGCCATGAGGACACTCCTTTGTTGCTAAAGTTTATGCCGCTAAAAATAAGATGCAGCAAAAGCAGTATAACACACGGCAAAGTTGATCTCGGGTCAGGTTTTCCTGACTGCCCCGTTGACATCGCACCAGAGCCGTGGTCGCTTGCCACGTAAACGTTATAGGGGAGGATAACACATGACCTACGTTCCAGCAGAAAACCGTTATGAAAACATGGTGTACCGCCGTTGTGGGGCGTCTGGTGTAAAGCTTCCAGCGATCTCGCTTGGGCTTTGGCATAACTTTGGCCACGACACGCCGCATGATACCAAACGTGCAATTTGTCGGACGGCATTTGACAATGGAATCACGCACTTCGATCTGGCCAATAACTATGGCCCGCCGCCGGGTTCTGCGGAACATGCGTTCGGGTCGATCTTGTCCGAGGATTTCAAAGGTTACCGCGATGAGCTGATTATCAGTTCCAAAGCAGGCTACGACATGTGGCCCGGCCCATATGGTGAATGGGGTAGCCGCAAGTATTTGATTGCGTCATGTGATCAGTCGCTCAAACGGATGGGTTTGGATTACGTCGATATCTTTTATTCGCACCGTTTCGATCCTGATACCCCACTTGAAGAAACGATGGGCGCGTTGGATTACATCGTGCGGTCGGGTCGTGCGCTATATGCGGGGATTTCTTCGTACAACACTGAACGCACCCGCGAAGCCGTCGCGATTTTGAAAGATCTGGGTACGCCCTGTCTGATCCATCAGCCGTCTTACAACATGCTAAATCGTTGGGTTGAACGCGATGGTTTGAAAGATACGCTTCAGGATCTCGGCGTTGGGTCGATTGCGTTCACACCGCTGGCCCAAGGCATGCTAACCAAGAAATATTTGGGTGGCATTCCTGAAGACAGCCGCGCAAGCCAAGGTAAATCGCTTGCGCCCACCATGCTGACCGAGCGTGCGATTGAGAACATTCGTAAGCTTAATGAGATTGCCGAAAGCCGCGGTCAGACGCTGGCGCAGATGGCGATTGCCTGGGTCTTGCGCGATGGCGGGATCACGACCGCACTGATTGGTGCATCGAAGCCGAGCCAAGTCGAAGACTGCGTTGGTGCGATTAACAATCTGGACTTCACGGCAGATGAACTATCGCTGATCGATAAATATGCGGACGAAGAGCAGATCAATCTTTGGGCCAAATCAGCCGAGCAAACGCAGGGTGCGGCGGAGCGTAAGAAATGATCCAGAACCCGATTTTACCCGGTTTCAACGCTGACCCGTCGTTTTGTCGGATTGGCGAAGATTACTATATCGCTGTGTCCACGTTTGAGTGGTATCCCGGCGTGCAAATCTATCATTCGCGCGATTTAGTGAATTGGGATTTGGTCGCGCGTCCGCTCAACCGCGCTGCGCTTTTGGATATGCGCGGCAACGGTGATAGCTGCGGGATTTGGGCCCCCTGTCTGTCGTATGCAGATGGCAAATTTTGGCTGGTTTACACGGATGTTAAGCGGCTGGACGGTGGGTTCAAAGATGCGCCGAATTATATCACCACCTGTGAAACGATTGATGGTGAATGGACCGATCCTTGGTATGTGAATTCGAGTGGATTTGACCCGTCGCTGTTTCATGATGACGACGGCCGCAAATATTTCATGAATATGCAATGGAACCATCGCGGTCCCGGCACTGGCGGAAACCCTGCACACGCATCGTTTGACGGTATTTTGTTGCAGGAATGGTTACCTGAAAAGGGGCTGTTTGGCCCGGTGAAAAATGTATACGCAGGCACGCCACGTGGCCTGACCGAAGCGCCTCACATCTTTAAGCGTAACGGTTACTATTACATGACTACGGCTGAAGGTGGCACTGGCTACAATCATGCGGTGTCGCTCGCGCGTTCTCGGGATATTTGGGGACCTTATGAAAACCACCCAGATTTACATGTGATCTGCGCGGAAGGGTCGGATGGACCGATTCAGCGCACCGGGCATGGCCAATATGTCGAAACCCATTGGGGCGGTCTTTACCATACGTTTCTGATGGGGCGTCCATTGGAGGGGCCGCATGGCCCATTTTGTGCCCTTGGCCGAGAGACAGGCATCGAGGAAGTCGAGTGGCGCGACGACTGGCTGTATCTGAAGGCAGGGGGTATGGTGCCACGGGTCGAGGTCAAAGCGCCTGTTGATGTGAAACAGCATGCGCCTGTGCCAGTGTTGCGCCAGCTTGGTGGACAGCTACCGCCAGAGTTTCAATGGCTTCGGACACCGGAAACCGCGCGCATTTTCCGCGAAGATGATGATGCGTTGGTTTTGATTGGGCGTGAAAGCATCGGAAGCTGGTTTGAGCAGTCATTGGTTGCTCGTCGGCAAGAACACCACGCGTATTGTGCCGAAACGACAGTTGAAATTGTCGCCGATACCTATCAGCAGGCAGCGGGTTTGACGACCTATTACAACCGTCACAAGTTTCACGCGGCGTTGGTGACTTATGCCGAAGGTGTTGGCCCCGTTTTGACGTTAATGTCCTGTGCGGGCGACTGGCCTGAGTGTGCGCTGACGTTTCCAACCGAGGACGCGCGGCTAGAGCGTGGATCAGTTGACCTGCGTGTTGAGGTGAACGGAGCAATGCAGCAGTTCTATTATCGCCAAGGGGGCGAGTGGGTTGCCTTTGGTCCTGCGCTTGATGCGTCGGTGATATCAGACGAAGGAGGGCGGGGTGAACACGGATCGTTCACAGGCGCCTTCGTTGGGATGGTTGCATTTGATACGTCAGGTCAGGGCAAGGAAGCTCGGTTCACTCAGTTCAACTATCTGCCGGGAGAGGTGGGTTGAAACCCACCCTACGGAGCCAGCTTTGTGTTTACACGTTGCACAGTGGGGCGGTAGAGGTCTTGCTGGACCATCCTGAGCATATTGAAGCGCCCAATTGGCATCCAGATGGCTATCTGATTGTGAACGGTGGTGGGTGGATTTTTCGTGTGCCGTTGGATGCGCCAGCATTGCATCCTATCGATACAGGATTTGCAACTGCCTGCAACAATGATCACGGTGTTTCGCCTGATGGAAAGATGCTGGTCATAAGTGACAGTCGTCGCACGGATGAAAGTTGTATTTATACCGTGCCGATTGGTGGCGGTGTGCCCTCACGCGTGACCGAGCAGACGCCGTCCTATTGGCATGGATGGTCGCCTGACGGTGCGACATTAGCGTATGTCGCTAAACGTGGTGGGCCATTTGCGCTTTATACTTGCCCGGTCGCCGGCGGGATTGAACGGTGCATCACGGATGTGTTCGATCATGTTGACGGGCCCGATTATACGCCTGATGGCCAGTGGATTTGGTTTAACGGTGAACATAACGGTCGGGTTGATCTATGGCGGATCAGGCCAGATGGAACAAATCTTGAGCAGATGACCGATGATGAAGCGGTGAATTGGTTTCCGCATCCATCGCCCGACGGTACACATGTTCTTTACTTGGCATATCCAAAGGATACCCAAGGACATCCCGGTGGACTTGATGTCGAGTTGCGTTTGATGTCAGCATCCGGCGGTTCAGCCAAGCGCCTTGTTCGCCTAAACGGAGGACAAGGCACAATCAACGTTCCGTGTTGGTCCCCGAATGGTGAACAGTTCGCGTTCATGCGTTTTGTAGCCTGACAGGGCTTTACTTTTACAGCGGACCTCGGCTTTTTGCCTTTGGGTAATAAAGGAAGTGGTGTGTACGGATTTCCAGTCGCAAAATCTGGTCAGGTGATTGGCTTGCTTGGTGGATCGTTTGATCCACCGCACGAAGGCCATGTGCATATTACCAAGGCGGCGCTGAAACGTTTTGGACTGGATCATGTTTGGTGGCTTGTCAGTCCGGGGAACCCGCTTAAGAAAAATGGGCCTGCCCCTTTAAATGAACGGATTCAGGCGGCGTCAGCCATGATGCAACACCCACGTGTTCGCGTGACCGGGGTCGAAGCACAGCTTGGCACGCGGTACACAGCGCAAACCTTGCAGGCTTTGCAGCGGCGGTATCCGGGGGTGCGTTTTGTATGGCTGATGGGGGCTGATAACTTGGCGCAGTTCCATTACTGGCAGGATTGGCGGTGGATTATCGATAACGTGCCAATTGGCGTGATTGCGCGCCCCGGTGATCGCATCGCGGCGCGGCTGTCTAAAGCCGGGCGTATGTATGCCCAATCAAAGGTTCCGAGCACAGCAAGCCACATCATTGGACGTTTGCCTGCGCCCGCATGGTCGTTTGTGAACCTGCCAATGTCCAATCAGTCCTCGACGGCTATTCGTGCGCGAGGTGAGTGGAAATGAAGCTGACCAGACGCACGATGCTCGCCGGGCTGGCTTCGAGCTATGCAACTGGCGTCAGTGCCGAAGCGCCGATGTCATCGCTGCGGCCTGTTGTGCGCCCAAGCTATCAGACAATTACCGAACGAGTGATTACGCAGTCCGGTCTAAGCGGTGAGATTGGCATAGTCCTATCCAACGCAGATACGGGAGAGCTGATCGAGGCGCATAGTCCAGATGTACCGCAGCCGCCCGCCAGCGTAACCAAAGCTGTCACCGCGCTTTATGCGCTAGAGCAATTAGGCCCACTGCATCAGTTTGAGACGACGATATATGCCGATGGGACCGTGACTGATGGTGTGTTGGACGGGAACCTGATCCTAGCTGGCGGTGGTGATCCGAATCTGGTGACCGATGATCTTGCGCAGCTGGCGCAACGTCTAAAAGACACAGGTCTTACCGAGGTAAAAGGCAACTTTTTCGTCTGGGATGACGCGCTGGTGAATTTAGATGAAATCGATAGGACGCAGTTAGATCATCTTGGATATAACCCGACCGTAACGGGACTAAATTTGAACTTTAATCGCGTGCATTTTGAATGGAAGCGGGACGGGGCCAATTATACCACTGCGATGGATGCCCGCAGTGCAAATTACCGCCCAGTGGTCACAACGTCGCGGATACGAATTGCCGATCGCGCTACACCTGTTTTTACCTATCGTGATCTTGGTGACGTAGATCAGTGGAGCGTCGCAAGGTCTGCGCTGAATAATGGTGGGTCACGCTGGCTGCCTGTGCGCCACCCAGCGCTTTATGCGGGAGAAGTGTTTGCCACTTTCGCACGTAGTCAGGGTATTGTGCTAAAGACAGCCGCAGAGATTGCTGATTTGCCATCGGGTGTCACCGCAATGGCGTCGTTCCAAGGTGCGCCTTTGACCGACCTTATGCGGGCGATGATGCGTTATTCGACTAATATTACAGCAGAGGCCGCGGGGCTCGCGACTACGACCAAAGACACTGGGCAAAAATGGGGGCTGCTAGCGTCTGCCGCTCGCATGTCGCGCTGGGCGCGGCAACGCGCTGGCGGTATTAGCCCCTATTTTGCGGATCATTCCGGGTTAGGGGACACATCGCGTCTTAAGGCGTCTGATATGGTTCGCTTTTTGACCGCGCCTGACGTGGCGCGGACGCTTCGGCCGATAATGAAGGACATTCTTGTACGAAACACACAAGGCGATGTGATCCCTGCGACCCAAGATGCCGTTCAGGCGAAAACCGGAACTTTGAACTTTGTATCAAATTTGGCCGGATATTTGCGTGCTGCTGATGGACGGAACCTTGCTTTTGCGATTTTTGCGGCCGACGTTCAGGCGCGTGAGCGTGGCAAGATTGACGGAAGCGAATCACCGCCCGGCGCCCGCCAATGGAATCGTGAAGCAAAGGCGCTTCAGCAGGAACTTTTGCGTGGATGGGCAACGCAGCTATAATGATGCGCAAGATTTTTGGGAACCTTTTGACCTAGACATGTGTTCATTTTCTGAAAGCGCTTGATTGCTAATTTGGCAGCAGCGCACGAAAAAGGAGACATAAAATGAAGACGGGCATGACTGTTGTAGGTGTGGTTCTTGCGGCTGTGATCGCAGTATTTGCGTATTATATGATCGACATCGACCAGACCCAAGAAGGCGCACTTCCAGACGTTGACGTATCTGTTGAAGGTGGCGCATTGCCAGAGTTCGACGCTGACGTGGGTTCAATCGAAATGGGGCAAGCCGAAGTTGAGGTTGAAGTACCTGATGTGGATGTTTCTACGACCACTGAAACCATCGAAGTACCGACGATTTCTATCGAAGCACCTGAAGATGATGGTGTGCTCGATGACGACGAATCTTAATAGTTTTACTTTTTAAATGGTGTGACGGCCCCGAAAGGGGCCGTTTTTTTCGTGCATTGCCGTCTTAAAGCGTTAAATGACGCGCGCGCGCACCGCGTTCAATTGCGGCCGCATGGAGCCGATCAAGATCAAGCTCTTCACGAATTTCTTCAAGCATCCGCCCTTCTTGTTCGTCAATAAGCCCGTCGGCTGCGGCAACGTCACACGAAAGCGCATAGGCTGTTTCAAACAGGCGGTCAGGAAGAGCGTCGCGGATCAGGCCGAACAGCGCCTCGAGCCCGTCTTCGGGTTCAAGCAGTTCAAACACCATTTTTGACATGCGTGGCAGGCGTTCGGGGTCATATCCTGCAAACACTGGCAGCATGTTAATTGCGTTGCTGATTTTTACCAATTCCGATGTACGGATATTTTCGTCCGATGCCGATACGGCGATCATAAGCGCCACAAGGGCGTCTTGTGCGGTCAGCGGTGCGTCTTCGGTCATGGTGTTTCCTTTGTGTTTGTTACCCATTTATTGACGCTGACCCCGTGTCGCAATAGGGAGTGCGCTAAGTAGGCACCATGGGGGTGCTCTTTAGACGTGAGAAATATCATGACCAATTTGCGCGACGCGGCGATGACATCCAAGGCTTGGCCTTTTGAAGAGGCGCGCCGTGTGCTCAAACGTTACGAAAAGAAGGACCCTGAAAAGGGGTATGTTCTATTTGAGACAGGTTATGGCCCCTCAGGTCTGCCCCATATTGGTACCTTTGGCGAAGTAAGCCGTACAACGATGGTGCGCCGCGCATTTGAGATTATTTCTGATATTCCGACTAAGCTGCTGTGCTTTTCTGACGATATGGATGGCATGCGCAAAATACCGGGTAACGTGCCTGACCCTGCGGCGTTAGAACCCTTTATTCAAAAGCCACTGACCGCTGTGCCCGATCCGTTTGGAACACATGGCAGCTTTGGCGATCACATGAATGCCCGTTTGAACAACTTTTTGGATACTTTCGGGTTTGAATATGAATTCGCGTCATCGACTGAATATTACACCAGCGGCAAGATGGACGACATCCTGCTGAAAGCGGCTGAAAAATACGATGACGTCATGGCGATTATGCTTAAATCGCTGCGCGAAGAGCGTCGGCAGACCTATTCGATCTTCTTGCCAATCAGCCCGACCACTGGCCGCGTGCTGTATGTTCCCATGAAAGAAGTCACCAAAGATGGTATGATTACCTTTACGGATGAAGACGGCACAGATGTGACGCTTCCTGTGACTGGCGGAAATTGTAAGCTGCAGTGGAAGCCAGATTTTGGCGCGCGCTGGGCGGCTTTGGGTGTTGATTTCGAAATGTACGGCAAAGATCACGCTACAAATACTGCGATTTATGGTGGTATCTGTCGTGCGTTGGGTGGCCGCCCACCCGAGAACTTTACCTACGAATTGTTCTTGGATTCTGAAGGTCACAAAATATCTAAGACGTCGGGCAATGGTCTGACGATTGATGAATGGCTGACATATGCGTCTACCGACAGCCTATCGTACTTTATGTACCTCAAGCCAAAGACGGCAAAGCGGATGCACTTTGATGTTATCCCAAAGGCGGTAGATGAATATCATCAGCAGCTACGCGCGTATCCCGATCAAGATGATAAGGGTAAGCTGAACAACCCCGTGTTCCACATTCACGGTCAGAACGTGCCTGCATCTGACATGGTTGTGCCGTTTGCGATGTTGCTGAACCTCGCGTCTGTTTCCGGTGCTGAAGACAAAGAAACCCTTTGGGGCTTTATCCAACGTTATGCGCCTGATGCATCCGCTGAAAAGAACCCCCAGATGGATCATGCTGCTGGGTTCGCGGTGCGCTATTACAACGATTTTGTGAAACCGACCAAAGTGTACCGTGCGCCAACTGATCAAGAACGCACTGCCATGCAAGACATGGTTGCCCGTCTTAAGGTTTGGGATGGCGGATTAGATGCAGAAGCGTTGCAATCTATGGTTTTTGCTGTTGGCAAAGAGCATAATTTTGACCCGCTGCGTAATTGGTTCACCGCATTGTATGAGGTGCTGTTGGGCGCATCCCAAGGGCCTCGTTTTGGTGGTTTTATCGCGCTTTATGGCGTCGAGGAGACGATCAACCTCATTGAATCACAGCTGCAAGCCTAAGTTTCATCACGACGATGTCAAAGGCCGGGTTTATGCCCGGCCTTTTGTGTTGCAGCCCCCACCGTCACGGTGGTGTCAGGGCTGATTTAGCAGTTTCACGTACCTCTTTCGCAGCGGTGCCGCATGACGCGGGACCAACATGCACGCTGCCAGAGAAGGTATTTTCATGAACAAAGCGATTACAGACGGAATTGTATTTCAACCGCTGCCATTCTCGGCAGGTTTGGGTGTTTGGTCCAGCGGTGATGGCACGCCGGGGTCTGACACATATGCGATCAGCGGATCGGGTGTGTTTGTTGCGGCCGACGCGGACTTTGCTGGGTGTCTCGAGGTGCTGAAAGTCGATCCAACAGCGCGCGTACGCTATATGGGCGAAACTCCCATTATCGCCGGTTGTTATTTACGTGTGACCGCGAAGGTGAAAGCAATTTCAGGACCGCTGCCTGCTGTGCGTGTGTCGGGTTGGGCCGGGCAGGCGGGTGGGGCACCTGTTGCTGGGTTGCCTGCATTTGGGCCTGCGACACAGCTGACCCATTATGGACAGGTTGTCGAAGTCAGCGCAATCATTGGCACAGGTGACCGTACTGGCGTCGACATGCTTTGGAGCGATGCTGACTATGGGCACTTTGGGATTGATTTGACTGGCCTGACCGGCGGTGTTGTGCGTGTTGACGACATTCAGATTGAAGATGTCAGCAACGTTTTCACGCGCGATCTGTTGTCGCTGGTTGATGTGAAGGATTTCGGCGCCAAGGGCGACGGTGTCACGGATGATAGCGCCGCATTCGAGACTGCAGACGCTGCCGCCAACGGCCGCACCGTCATGGTGCCTGCCGGGGATTATCGTCTAGCAGATAACGTCACGATGGAAAATCACGTGAAATGCGAAGGCCGTATTGTGCAGGATGCGCAGTACCGTTTTATTCTGCAGCGCGGTTATGATTTTGATGCTTACCTAGATGCGTTTAAAGACGAAGAAACCGCCTTTAAAAAGGCCTATCAAGCGCTGATCAACTTTGCCGATCATGAATCGCTTGATCTGTGTGGGCGACGCGTTTCGTTGTCTGAACCTGTGAATATGCAAGCCTGTGACCCGTCGCGGACAGTATATGCCACGCGTCGTGTCATCCGTAACGGGCAGTTTGAACCAGTCGATGGCGCTGCTTGGGACGCAGATGTTGTGACATCGCAGGCCAGCTATAGTGCAGCGGACGAATTGACGCTGACCGATGTGGTCGACATTGCAACCATTCCCGTGGGGGCGTTGGTCGAAGGCAATGGAGTGGGGCGCGAGATTTACGTACGTTCAATCAATATACCAGACCGTATCATTACGCTGAGCGCGCCATTGTTCGACGCTGAAGGCAGCCAAAACTTCACCTTCACGCGGTTTAAGTATTTGTTGGATTTTTCCGGCTACGAGAAGCTAAGCCAGTTTGTGTTAGACGATATTGAGTTTCAGGGCAGCGGGATCGCCAGTGGTATTATGCTTGCGCCAGCGGGTCTTACGTTTCACTTGCGCGATTGCTTTATCAACAAACCCAAAGACCGGGGCCTAACGTCGCCCGGGCGCGGCTGTCAGGGAATGATGCTTGATCGTTGCCAATTTATCTCGGCAGAGCAGCCGCTTGCCGTGTCTCAAAGAGTAAGTATTGGGTTTAATGCAAATGCAAACGACGTAAAAATTCGCGATAACAGGGTCAATCGTTTCAAGCACTTTTGCGTTTTAGGCGGTTCAGGTACTTTGATTACGGGCAACCATTGGTTTCATGGCGATGATGAAGCACTGGGTATTCGCAAGGGCGGAGTCATCCTGACGTCACCCAATCCCAAAAGTATTTTTACCGGCAACTATTGCGACAACAATTTTATTGAATGGACGAATGAACACAGCAGTGATCCGTCGTTGGGTGCCCAATTTTCTTTTGGGGGGCTTACCATTACAGGCAACATTTTTTTGACCAGTGATGTGGCATCTTGGGCGAACTTCATTGTGATCAAACCCTATGGTCCAGGGCACTATATTAATGGGTTTGCGGTCGTGGGGAACGTATTTCGATCATCCAACGGGCAGATCGACCGGGTCGAACGCGTTGATACAACTTTTGCTGACTTGGACTATAGCCGTACGCGTGGGCTCGAATTTCGTGGGAATACGTTTCACAACGTGCACGAACCCGTTTCAAATCCTGCGACCCTAGATCACGATCAAGCCACAGAGGCGCTGACGTGGGTAATGGAAACGGGCACTGCATTGCCGTTCGACGGGCACGCCAAGTTCGTTGATACGGTTATGCCGGATGGGCCGATTAGCAACAGTGTAGGCGTGCGAATTCATGAAATGCCTTGGGCTGAGGGTAGCCAAGGGTCTGATAACCGGTCGGTGCATCTGAATTGGGGCACCGCGGTAAAGGGCAATGTCCGGTATCAGGTCCGGATGGATACGCCGTATTAAGCTAGTTTGAAGCGGACCAAAGGGGGTATCACTCGACGCCCTCTTCGGTATTCATGCTACACGTATGCCTAACTTTTGGGCGAATGGCAGCAGTGGTGTGAAAACTTGAGCGATTTTTTCGGTGCGCACTGGCATCACCCTACGGTTATTTGGCAGTTTGATTTTCGAAACATCAAATGACCGAGGCCACTCAATAACCTACGCTGCCGAAATCAATGTCGCAAAAGCGTCGCCCTTGGCCCCACGCGCCCAAGGCGCGTTGCAGCTTAGGGCGAAGCGGCGGGGTAGGGATTCAGTCATTGCTGATCTCCGCCACGAGGGATCCTTGAAGGCGCTATTTCCGCGGGTGCACGGCGCGGCATTGGATGCCGTATTTTTGAATACTGCAGGTGGTTTAACCGGCGGTGATCATATGCAGTTTGATATCGCGGCTGATGACAACGCACATATCATTCTTTCATCGCAAGCGGCGGAACGTGCATATCGGGCTCATCCGGGGCAGGTGGCGCGTTCAAATGTAACGTTGCGAGCAGGGCCCGGCGCACGCATTGACTGGCTGCCCCAAGAAACCATTTTGTTTGACAGTGCGGCGCTGGATCGCCGGATGAATGTCCATCTTTCTCATGATGCCACTGCATTGATTGTTGAACCCGTGATATTCGGTCGGCTCGCGATGGGCGAAGTCATTCGCACGGTACATTTCACGGATCAATGGCGTATCTGGCGGGACGGGACGTTGGTATTCGCGGATGCCATTCGACTTATAGGTGACGCGCAGGCGCAGATGGCGCGTGCCGCAATTGCCGATGGCGCTGGTGCCATGGCGACGGTTCTTTTAGCAGGCGCACAGGCCGAAGCCTTGGCTAGCGGTTTGACCCTTCCTGATACCAGTGGCGCGAGCCTGATTGCGGATGACCTGCTGCTTGTTCGGCTGTTGGCCGAGGATGGCTTTGCCCTGCGTCGTCAACTTATCCCTGTTGTTGAGGCGCTATCAACCGCGCCCATCCCCCGTGTTTGGAGACTGTAAACCATGCAACTAACCCCCCGCGAAAAAGACAAGCTGCTGATTGCAATGGCCGCTGAGGTCGCGCGTAAGCGGCTCGCCCGTGGTGTAAGGCTGAATTATCCCGAAGCAATCGCGCTGATTACGGACGCTGTCGTCGAAGGCGCACGCGACGGTCGGTCGGTTGCTGATATGATGCAAGCTGGTGCGCAGGTGATCACCCGCGAACAGGTTATGGATGGCATCGCCGAAATGATCCACGAAGTGCAGGTCGAGGCGACCTTTCCTGACGGTACCAAGCTGGTGACCGTGCATGACCCGATCCGTTGATTTTTGAGTATTTATAGCAAGATGATGAGGGGGATATTACGATGAAGCCCGGTGAATTGATTGTCGCAGATGGCGAAATTACTTTGAACGCAGGCGCAGAGGTTACAGTTATGGAAGTGGCCAATACGGGCGACCGGCCGGTGCAAGTCGGCTCTCATTTCCATTTTGCAGAAACGAACCCAGCCTTGGATTTTGATCGTGACGCGGCTTACGGGCTGCGGCTTGATATTGCCGCCGGAACGGCTGTGCGGTTTGAGCCGGGCCAGCGCCGTGAGGTTTCATTGATCCCGATGTCGGGCGCACGTCGCGTGTATGGATTTAATGCCAAAGTGATGGGGGATCTTTAGGATGCCAGCAACAATTTCTCGCCGCGATTACGCAGCTATGTTTGGTCCCACCGTGGGCGACAAGGTTCGGCTAGCTGATACCGATTTGATCATCGAGGTCGAGCGCGATCTGACTGCTGAATATGCTGGTGCTGCTAGCACTGGCGGGTCCGGCAATAATGCTATGCTTTATGGCGAAGAGGTTAAGTTCGGCGGTGGCAAGGTTATCCGTGATGGTATGGGGCAAAGTCAGGCGACCCGTGCTGAGGGTGCCGTTGATACGGTTATTACCAATGCCCTGATCGTCGACTGGACTGGGATCATTAAGGCGGACGTCGGCCTTAAGGGTGGTCGTATCGTTAAGATCGGTAAGGCAGGCAATCCGGATACCCAGCCCGGCGTTGACATTATCGTTGGTCCGGGAACCGAGGCGATCGCTGGCGAGGGGCGCATTCTGACCGCTGGCGGTATCGACAGTCATATCCACTTTATCTGTCCGCAACAGATCGAAGACGCGCTGCATTCTGGTCTGACGACTATGATCGGTGGCGGCACTGGACCTGCACATGGGACGCTGGCGACGACCTGTACACCGGGGCCTTGGCATCTTGGTCGTATGATGCAATCGGCTGATGCGTTTCCGATGAACCTTGCTTTTGCGGGTAAGGGGAATGCGTCACTGCCTGCTGCGCTGGAGGAACAAGTGCTGGGCGGTGCGTCCTGCCTGAAGCTGCATGAAGACTGGGGAACGACCCCAGCAGCGATTGATAACTGCCTGTCTGTCGCAGATGCGATGGACGTGCAGGTGATGATCCACACGGATACGCTGAATGAATCTGGGTTTGTTGAGAATACCGTTGGCGCCATGAAAGGCCGTACCATCCACGCATTCCATACCGAAGGTGCAGGGGGCGGACATGCGCCCGATATTATCAAGATTTGTGGCGAGGCACATGTGTTGCCATCATCCACAAACCCAACACGCCCGTTCACCGTGAACACGGTAGATGAACACCTCGACATGCTGATGGTTTGCCATCACTTGGATAAATCAATCCCGGAAGACGTCGCCTTTGCCGAAAGCCGCATCCGCCGTGAAACGATTGCCGCCGAAGATATCCTGCACGACATGGGCGCGTTTTCGATCATTGCATCTGACAGTCAGGCCATGGGCCGGGTTGGCGAAGTGCTGATCCGTACGTGGCAGACCGCTGATAAAATGAAAAAGCAGCGCGGCGCGTTGAAAGAGGAAACCGGCGACAACGACAACGTACGAGTCCGTCGCTATATCGCAAAATACACGATCAACCCGGCCATCGCGCATGGGATTTCGGCGCATGTTGGATCGATTGAAGAAGGTAAACGTGCTGACCTTGTCTTATGGAATCCCGCGTTCTTTGGCGTGAAGCCCGAGATGATCTTGATGGGTGGTACCATCGTGGCCGCGCAAATGGGTGATCCAAACGCGTCAATCCCGACGCCGCAGCCAGTCTATTCGCGCCCGATGTTTGGTGCATATGGGCGGTCGGTTGAAAACTCTGCCGTTACATTTGTGAGCGCTGCTGCTCAAGACGCTGGTCTGCGCGATAAGCTGGGACTGGCAAAGCAGACATTGGCCGTCACGAATACCCGCAACATCGGCAAGAAAGACCTAAAGCTGAACGATGCCATGCCACATATGGAGGTGAACCCTGAAACCTACGAAGTGCGTGCGGATGGAGAGTTGCTGACATGCGAACCCGCCAAAGAATTGCCAATGGCACAACGGTATTTTCTGTTCTGATGGGTATGACGTGGCGTTCAAAGGGCTTGATTGCTGCGACGCAGCATTATAGATTTGTTGCAGGGAGGAAAGACATCGCTTTTGACGAGGCTCAATATGACTTTCCAGACGAACAACACTCTTATCACAAACCGCGAAATGATCATCGAATTGGCCAAAGTGGCTGTTCGGGAAATCTTTCTTCTACCAGCAACCGTCTTGCGTGCGGTGCATCGCATCGCGACAAAGCGCTAAAAACATGCTTCCCTCTGGCGCATGCTAGGGGGATGGCGCAACGAAATCATGTAGGTGCGCCATGACAGCCAAGGCGCATCAAACACAGCCCCATGCGCATGGGGCTGTCGCAGGTACTGTTAGTTTGACCTATGACGCACGACTGCTGCGTCGTAAGCGGTTGACCACTGATGCGGGTGAACTGTTCTTGGTGGATCTGCCGCAGACGACATCGGTGAATGCGGGCGAAGTTTTCCTGCTCGAAGATGGTCGTCAGATTACTGTTGCCGCTGCTGACGAACCGTTGATGCGGGTCACTGGCGACCTTGTTCGGCTTGCATGGCATATCGGTAACCGGCATGCGCCTTGCGCGGTTTTGCCTGATGCGTTGGTCGTGCAGCGCGAAAAAGTGATGCGCGCGATGCTGGAACAGTTGGGCGCGACTGTCACGGATTTCGACGGCCCGTTTACCCCAGAAGGCGGTGCCTACGGGCACGGCCGGACTATGGGGCACGATCACAGCCATTCCCATGAACACTGAACACCTGCTGACACTGACCCAGTGGCTTTCGCCTGCCTATCCTATCGGCGCATTTGCGTGGTCGCATGGGTTAGAACAGGCCGTGCAACGCGGTGATGTGGCCGATGCGGCCGGGTTGGCGGATTGGCTGGATGCTGTGCTCACCCAAGGCGCCGGGCGGTCTGATGCTATATTGCTTTGTGCGGCACATGGTGCCGATGATGTGGCCCCTGTTGCTGAATTAGCGGCAGCGCTTTCGCCTTCGCGGGAACGAAGGATGGAGACCGTGCAGCAGGGTGCGGCGTTCGCTTCAACGACACGTGCGGTTTGGGCACTGGACCTGCCGGATATGGCCTATCCGGTGGCCGTTGGCCGTGCTGCGGGCCTTATGGGATTGCCGGTCGTTCCGACAGCGCAGGTTTGGTTGCAAAGCTTTGCCAGCAATCTGGTGCAGGCAGCCCAACGACTGATGCCATTGGGGCAAACAGAAGGGCAGCGCATTCTGGCGGGTTTGTCGCCTGTGTGCGCTACGATCGGCGAGGAAGCCGCGCAATCCACTTTGGATGATATAGGCACGGCCAGTTTTGCTGTTGATATTGCGTCGATGCAGCATGCGGACCAGTATCCGCGCATATTCCGATCATAAGATAGATGGAGCAAGAATGATGTCACCGCATGGACCGTTGCGCGTTGGAATTGGTGGGCCTGTTGGCGCGGGTAAGACGACGCTGACAGCGGCGCTTGCGCGTGCGTTGAAGGATCAGGTTAGCCTTGGGGTGATTACGAACGACATTTACACCCAAGAAGACGCCGAAGCTCTGATGCGGATGCAAATCCTGCCCGCTGACCGCGTGATGGGGGTCGAAACGGGTGGTTGTCCGCATACTGCGATCCGAGAGGACGCGTCCATCAACCTCGCTGCAATTGCTGAAATGCGTGCGCGACACGATGATCTTGAACTGGTGCTTATTGAAAGCGGTGGTGACAATCTGTCTGCGACGTTCAGCCCGGAGCTGGCCGATGTAACGATCTATGTTATCGACGTTGCCGCTGGCGAAGAAATCCCGCGCAAGGGTGGCCCCGCAATCACACGTTCCGACATTTTGGTTATCAACAAAACTGATCTAGCACCGCATGTTGGTGCTTCGTTGGATGTGATGGCGACAGATGCCGCGCGGATGCGTGGGGATCTTCCCGTTGTTTTTGCGAGCCTGCGACACGGGCAGGGGGTTGAAGATGTGATTAGTCTTCTGCGCGAAATTGGGGGATTGTAGCGGTCGACCAAAGGTCCAGCTTAAGCGCCGATCCGCGGTCGCCGGTTAATGCTTTCACCGCGCCAAGGCTGATCGAGTACCGTTCATTTACATGGAAGATCAGCGAGGGGTTCACCTTGGCATAGGTGTCATCGTCATACCCTTGCCCTGTTTGCAGTTGGGACACGACAGTCCAGCGATCACTTAGATGATGCCCCCATGTAAAATCTGCTTTGGACCGAAAAACATGATCTATGTCGCCGTAAGTGGCGCTGGTATCAATGGCGAGCCAGCCTTGATCTAGCCCGCGCCCCCAAGACACGCCGCCGCGCGTCAGGTGCTCTACCGGGTTAAGGGGGTCCACCCGGCCACCCAAGCCAATATGTGCGGACCATGTGTTGGGCGCGATAGGTTCTCCGATCGGGAAGCTCGCGAAAAACACCGCAGCTTGAATGCGTCCCTGATCGGCCGTGTGATAATCGACGCCAAGGGTAACAAGGCCATTCAAGCCATATTCGGCATAGAATGTCGGGTCGTAGTTCACCGGAAGTTTTGCGCCTTCCGATAGTAAAAAGTTCCCGCCACTTGCTGTGAAAATCTGTCTGTGTTCACGGCTCCATGGTCCGGCGTCCGCAAGGGATACCGTGCAGAGAAAATACAAACAGGTAATAAGAAACCGCATCAATACATCCAGTCAGATGTTGGCAGTCTGCGTTAAGGATAGTTAATACTGCGTTAAGGTTGGCGCGGGGTCTTCCGCAGTTTGATCGCGTAAGCAGGCAGCGCGATTGCTTCGCGCAGGTGTTGCTTAAGAATGCTCCGGGTTGGTCGGGGGCTAGATACAGTCGCGTTGAACCCGAAATGTCGGGCAACCATGGCAGCGCGGCGCGCGTGATACCTGTCAGTTACAATTATGACATCACGACCAGTCAGTAATTCCCGCGCATTGCGAATATTTTCCAAGGTCGTGGTCGATTGATCCTCTGGCAGGATGCAGTCGGGGCTAACGCCGTGGTGCTCAAGAAGGGTTTTCATCAGCGCCGCCTCGGTCGGAGGATAAAGCCCCAGTCCACCACATGGGATGATGATGGGTGCCTGACGATCAAGCCAAAGGCTGGCCGCGTGTAAGGTGCGTCGGCGCAAGGCAGGTGACGGGCCATCCTTCCAAACAGCAGCGCCCAGAACAATTATCGCGTCCATTTTGATGCGCCTCATTCCATGTGTTTTGTAGGTCTTGTAAAAAACCTAACAAAATTCACGCCTCGCGGGTGTTAAGATTGACAAATTGCGCATTGGCTTAGCGCGACGGCTTGGATTCCTAATCATTCTGATCATGATATGCCTCGGAGGAGGCCAACAGTTTCTTAGCTGGGCCCAAACGACACGTCAAAGGGGGGAGAGACCATGACCGATCAAACATCCAAGATGTATCCGCCATCTGCCGAAATGGCCGCCGCAGCGCATGCGGACAAGGCAACATATGACGCGATGTACGCACAGTCGATTTCTGACCCCGAAGGTTTCTGGGCTGAGCACGGCAAGCGCGTTGACTGGATCAAGCCTTTTACGAAGGTTAAAAACACCAGCTTTGCGCCCGGCAATGTTGACATCAAATGGTTCGAAGACGGCACACTGAACGTCACCGCAAACTGTATCGACCGCCATTTGGAAACCCGTGGTGATCAGACGGCGATCATCTGGGAACCAGATAGCGTTGACGATGAAGCGCAGCACATTACCTACAAGCAGCTCCACGAACGCACCTGCAAAATGGCGAACGTCCTAAAAGAAATGGGCGTGACCAAAGGCGACCGCGTCGTGCTTTACCTGCCAATGATCCCAGAGGCCGCCTATGCGATGCTTGCCTGTGCGCGTATTGGTGCGATCCACTCGATCGTATTTGCTGGGTTCTCTGCCGAAGCCTTGGGCGCACGTGTAAACGCATGCGACGCAAAGGTTGTTATCACGTCTGACGGCGCACCACGTGGTGGCCGCGTGACGAACCTCAAGGATAGCGTGAACCAAGCGCTGCTGAACGACTTTGACGAAGTGAAATGCTTGGTCGTGAAACGTACTGGCCAGCAGATCGCATGGCGTCCTGAGGGTGATTACTGGCTGCACGAGATGGAAGAAAAGGTCAGCGCCGACTGTCCGCCCGAAGAAATGAACGCCGAAGATCCGCTGTTCATTCTGTACACATCAGGGTCCACTGGTCAGCCAAAGGGTGTTGTGCATTCGACGGGTGGTTACATCGTCTATGCAGCGATGACCCATCAATACACATTCGACTATCATGATGGTGATGTGTTCTGGTGTACTGCCGACGTGGGCTGGGTCACTGGACACAGCTATATCGTCTACGGCCCGCTCGCTAATGGCGCGACGACTGTGATGTTCGAAGGTGTACCAACATATCCAGACGCAGGTCGTTTCTGGCAGGTCTGTGAAAAGCACAAGGTCAACCAATTCTACACTGCGCCTACTGCAATTCGCGCGTTGATGGGGCAGGGGAAAGAGTTCGTTGAAAAATACGATCTCTCTGACCTGAAAGTGCTGGGAACAGTGGGCGAGCCTATCAATCCAGAGGCTTGGAACTGGTACAATGATGTTGTCGGTAAAGGCACGGTGCCAATCGTCGATACATGGTGGCAGACCGAAACTGGTGGTCACCTGCTGACCCCACTACCGGGTGCAACTGCGACCAAGCCGGGTTCTGCAACGCTTCCGTTCTTCGGTGTGCAGCCTGTGATCCTTGAACCAACGTCGGGCGAAGAAATCCATGATACCGCCGCCGAAGGTGTGCTGTGTATCAAAGATAGCTGGCCGGCTCAGATGCGCACCGTATGGGGCGACCATGAACGGTTCGAGAAAACCTATTTCAGCGACTATAAAGGTTATTACTTTACCGGTGACGGCTGTAAGCGCGACGACGACGGGTATTACTGGATCACTGGTCGCGTTGATGACGTGATCAACGTATCGGGTCACCGGATGGGCACGGCCGAGGTCGAAAGCGCACTTGTTGCTCACGCTAAGGTCGCTGAAGCCGCGGTCGTTGGTTATCCGCACGCGATCAAAGGGCAGGGCATCTATGCCTATGTCACCTTGATGACGGGCGAAGAACCATCTGAAGATCTGCGTAAAGAGCTAGAGGTTTGGGTGCGTTCAGAGATTGGCCCAATTGCAAAGCCTGACTTGATCCAGTGGGCGCCGGGTCTTCCAAAGACACGTTCAGGTAAAATCATGCGCCGTATCTTGCGTAAAATTGCCGAAGACGATTTCGGCGCACTTGGCGATACATCCACATTGGCCGACCCGTCCGTGGTCGATGACCTAATCGAAAACCGGATGAACAAAGGCTAAGGCTTCGCTTAATTGATAGAAAAGGCCGCGCAAACTTATTGCGCGGCCTCTTCTAAATCCGGGTCAATTTGCATGACGGTTTCTTATGACCATTGTGCTGGATTTAGCTTTAGTAGTTCAGCTATTTGCGCATAGAATTCGGGTTCGTCTTTTTGTAGCTGGGCGGGTTTCTCAAAGAAGACTTCGACGGCCACAGCGAAAAATTCTTGATGGTTTTCTGCGCCATAGGCATCCAGCAGGGTTTTGCGTCCCTGTTCCACGTTTTGAAGGTGGCGCTCGTATGATGTTAGAAACACGCGTTCCCATTGCGCAAAGCTTTGGTTTTTCTTGAGTAAAGGAACGCCGTTTGTATTTCCGGATAGATCATCAAGTTGGTGTGCGAATTCATGCAAGACAACATTGTGTCCGTCATATTCATTTTCAGCACCCCGCTGGGAGTGTTCCCAAGATAGAATGACAGGGCCACGTGACCAGCTTTCGCCATATCGTATGACTTCTTTTTGCTGAACGACAAAGCCATCGTGCGTGGTCGTGATCGACTTGAATGCACTGGGATAGACAAGAATTGTCCGAAGGTTTTTGTACCAGTCGTCACTGTTAACGATAAGCAGACATGCTTGGGCCGCAATCGAAAGCCTGATTCCATCCGTGACTTCGAGGCCATTACAGCCACTGATATCAACTTGATGTAAAAAGAGCCTGATTTTTCCTTCTAGCTTGGCTGTCAGTTCAGGAGGGAGCCGCCGTATCAGCGGGACTTGTTCCACGACGATGTTGCGTTCACTATCTGAGAGGCTGGCTTTCAGTAGGCGCTGCCGAAGCTTCTGTTTTTGCCAGATGCGATAAGACAGTGCACAGGCTGCAAGAACCATGAAGGTTAAGAGAATTGGCATGTTTATTTCGTATGTTGGTTTTTATTGCTTAGGCACTTGGCAAAGAGCTATCAGCTTTTTTGCCGACATTTTCAGTCTGCAACATCTTTACCTCTCGCTGTGGGAACGGAATGCTGATGTCGTGTTCTTGGAATGCGTCCCAAAGCGCGAGGAAAACGTTGCCGCGGATATTGGTTAAGCCCCCCGTGGGGTCGGTGATCCAAAACCGTAAGATGTAGTCGACAGAGCTGTCACCAAAACCGACGATGTGGCAGACGGTGGGACGACTGGTAAGAACGCGGTCGACGCTTTGTGCTGCTTCAATTGCGATGCGGCGGACATCATGTGGGTTGTCGGTGTATGACGTCCCAAAGTGGATATCGAGCCGGACAAAGTCGTTGGAATGTGACCAGTTCACGACCTGGCCGGTAATCAGGTCTTCGTTCGGGATGAGGTATTCTTTGCCGTCGCGCGTGACTACAGACACGTAGCGCGCGCCAAGGGCGTTGATCCAGCCAAAGGTTTCACCAAGGCTAATCACGTCGCCCGGTTTGATCGATTTGTCGATCAGGATGATCACGCCAGAGACAAGGTTCGACACGACCTTTTGGAGGCCAAAACCAAGGCCAACACCGATTGCCCCCGACAGAACTGCGAGCCCGGTTAGGTCGATCCCGATTGCTTTAACACCGAAATAGAAAGCCGCCCCATAGATCGCGATTTGAAGCCCCTTGACGATAAGCACTTGCATCGACGGGCTGATGTCTTTGTTGCTGCGCACCTTATTTGCGGTCGTTGTGGTGAAGAACCTAGCGAGGCTGATTAGCACCCCGAGAATGACCAGAGACTGGACGACTAAAAGCAATGAGAACCTGATTTCGCCGATTGTGAAACCAGCACTGTCGAGCAGTTCTTCTGTGGGTTCCAGTAACCCGAGGATACGAAGGCTGACATAGGTCCATGCCCCATAGCGGACAGTCTTTCGTAAGAACGGGCTTTTAATGAGCCGTGTCGCGAAAACGACGGCAAGCCATGCAAAGGCTAATGTGCCAATGATCCCAAGCAAATAGCTTCTGCTATTCCATGTGACTTCTCGCATGACAAAGATTGTGAGCCAGATCAGTGCCACAAAAAATATCGCTCTTAGTCGTTGATTGGTAACAACTAAGATACGCATCCGCCATTTGGGCCAGTTTTCACGCGCTGCCATCCATGCTCTGATGCGGGGTCCTAAGGTGGTCCGCAATATATGCGCGAGCACGAAAAGCCCGATCGCGATGCCGATTTGATAGATGTTCCATGTTCGAATAAATGTGTCAGCGAATTTTGACATGTAATCGAACAGTTCGTTGCCTATCGATAGGACTTGTTCGAGTTGTTTGTCGCCTTCTGGCTGGGATGCGTGTGCGGCCATGATACTCTTACGATTGGGTTGGATCAGTGTTGCACGTCGATGGGCCTTTGGGCAAGCTAAGCTGAGACTTCCTTTGGCAACAGATGCGGCGCATTTGCCATACCTCTTGCGGGTATGTCCCGGTGCGCGAATTGAAGCTTGAGCGTGTGTTCTGGCCGGGGTAAGGCCCCGTAGAAATTAATTTTTTCGAAAGAAATGGCTATGTACATTGCTTTGGCACTGGTTTTGGCGACCTTCGGTTTGGTGTTTTTGGCTGACGAAGACGACGATGATGATGTGACTGGAAATGAAATTCGTGGCAGTGAAGAAGATGATGACGTAACCGGGACTGAAGGCAACGACACTATTCTGACGTGGGCCGGTAACGACACGATCGATGCTGGTGCTGGCGATGATGAAATTCGCCCCGGTGAGGGTGACGATATCGTGCGCGCTGGGGATGGTCGCGATTGGATCGTGGGTAGTCCTGGCAATGATGAATTATATGGTCAGGTTGGTGGTGATCGCGTGTTTGGCGGCACCGGTGACGACATTATTGACGGCGGGTATGGTTCTGATCGACTTGGCGGTCAGGACGGTGACGATACCATTTTTGGTGGTTATGACGCACGCGAGGAAGATGGCGAACTGGTTCCTGCTTTAAACTCTACTGATCATATCAGTGGTGGCGACGGTGATGACACGATCTATATCTGGGGCGGTGATGGAATTGCGCGCGGCGATGATGGCGAAGACGATCTTGTTCTTGTTACCGGCGCTGCGACGCTTGAGGCTGGCGCAGGCGCGGGCGACGACTTTTACGTGCTTGCAAATGTCACAGACGAACAGCTGACCGAAGCAATCATCGAAGATTTTGATCCGTCGCGTGATACGCTGACATTGACGGTTGATCATGTTCCTGCTGGTGGAACCCTGCCTGATGTTGATGTCACGATGACAGAAACTCAGGTCGATGGCGTGAGCGGCGTTATGGTCGAGGCTGTTTATACTGGTCCAGGCGATATCCCCGAAGAGACAGAGGGCGCGGTTGCTTTCCTGAAAGGGGTCACCATCGATTTGCTGGATGGCGCGAACATTTCAGTTGAAACGACCGACCAAGCCGATTTGTTCGATGCAGAGGCAACAATGGCGCAATTGGCCGGTTAATCCACTGTATAAGTGGATACTGACGCAGAGTGGGACTTGCGAGACTCGCTGCCCATGTATATCTGACCCGTTATGAAACAGGTTTTTGATATGGATGACCGCGCTCGCCTACCTTGGCGGTTTTTCGGCGCGAGCTGCACGATACTAGCTCGGGGTTGATCCCCTCGCCAATTCCGCACGCCTGAAGACATCTGAAAATTTGATACGGGAGAGGACCATGTCCCCCAAAACGCTCTATGACAAAATCTGGGATGCGCATGTTGCGCATGAAGCAGAAGACGGCACTTGTTTGCTGTATATCGACCGCCATCTGGTACACGAAGTAACCAGCCCACAGGCGTTCGAAGGCCTGCGTATGGCCGGACGCACAGTGCGCGCACCTGAAAAAACCATCGCGGTGCCGGATCACAACGTGCCAACCACATTGGACCGCGCGAACGCGTCTACGATGACCGAAGATAGCCGTATTCAGGTTGCCGCGCTTGACACGAACGCCAAAGAATTCGGCCTGCACTATTACCCCGTATCTGACGTGCGTCAGGGTGTTGTGCATATCGTTGGCCCAGAGCAAGGCTGGACACTGCCCGGCATGACCGTTGTTTGCGGCGATAGCCATACAGCGACACACGGCGCGTTTGGTTCACTGGCGCACGGTATCGGTACTTCTGAGGTTGAACACGTTCTGGCGACCCAGACCTTGATCCAGAAAAAATCGAAGAACATGAAGGTCGAAATCACTGGTAAACTTGCCCCCGGCGTGACCGCAAAAGATATCACCATGGCCGTTATCGGCGAAACGGGTACCGCTGGCGGCACGGGTTACGTGATCGAATACTGTGGTGAAGCGATCCAAAGCCTTTCTATGGAAGGCCGTATGACGGTTTGTAACATGGCGATTGAAGGTGGCGCGCGCGCTGGGCTGATCGCGCCAGACGAAACCACATATGCCTACTGCAAAGGCCGCCCACATGCACCTAAAGGTGATGAATGGGATGCTGCACTGGAATACTGGAAAACGCTCTTTACAGACGAAGGTGCGCATTTCGACAAAGTGCTGACCCTGCGTGGTGAAGATATTGCTCCGCTTGTGACATGGGGAACATCACCCGAAGACGTGCTTCCGATCACGGCAACTGTGCCTGATCCAAGCAGCTTTGAAGGCGGTAAGGCAGGCGCTGTTCAGCGTTCAATTGAATACATGGGTTTGGAAGTTGGGCAAAAACTGTCTGACATCAAAATCGATACTGTGTTCATCGGCTCTTGTACAAACGGCCGTATCGAAGATTTCCGTGCCGCGGCAGCGGTCCTGAAAGGCAAAAAGATCAAGGAAGGGATGCGCGCAATGATCGTTCCCGGCTCTGGTCTGGTGCGCGCGCAAGCCGAAAAAGAAGGCATCGCGCAAATCTTTATTGATGCTGGATTCGAATGGCGTCTTGCTGGTTGTTCCATGTGCCTTGCCATGAACCCTGATCAGCTTGCTCCGGGTGAGCGTTGTGCATCTACTTCGAACCGTAACTTCGAAGGTCGCCAGGGTTACCAGGGGCGTACGCACCTGATGTCTCCAGCTATGGCTGCAGCAGCAGCAATCACCGGTCACCTGACTGATATCCGGGAGATGAACTAATGGAAAAGTTCAATAAACTTAGCGGTATTGCCGCTCCTCTGCCGTTGGTGAATATCGATACCGATATGATTATTCCAAAGCAGTTTTTGAAAACAATTAAGCGGTCGGGCCTTGGCGCGAACTTGTTTGATGAAATGCGTTTTGATCGTGAAGGTAACGAAATCGCTGATTTCGTTTTGAACAAGCCGCAATACCGCGATGCGCAAATCCTTGTCGCTGGCGATAACTTTGGCTGCGGTTCATCGCGCGAGCACGCGCCTTGGGCGATTGCCGACTTTGGCATCACGTGTGTGATCGCGTCTTCATTCGCGGACATCTTTTACAACAACTGTTTCAAAAATGGCATTTTGCCAATTGCGTTGCCGCAAGAGCAGGTCGACGTGTTGATGAAAGATGCTGAAAAAGGATCAAATGCCCGGATCGAAATCGACCTTGAGGAACAAACAATCACGTCCTCCGACGGGGAAGTGTTTAACTTTGAAGTTGATGAATTCAAAAAGCACTGCCTGCTGAACGGTTTGGATGATATCGGCCTATCACTCGAAAAGGTTGCTTCAATTGATAGCTTTGAGGCAAAGGCTGCCGTTGAACGCCCTTGGGCCTAACCACGTCTCCTAATATCCATTTGAACAGGCCGCACTGCTGTGCGGCCTGTTCCATTTAATGATAAACTTATCGAAAATTTTATGATCTAATTTCAGCAGCGTGACAGGTTGTAACAAGTGCAGTATACTAAATAGCAATCCATTCGATGCAATAGTGGTTCGCCCGGTGTAATCAAAGGGATGCCACTACGCTAATACCACAGTCGTCGTTTAGGTATTCGCTGTATTATAGTAGGTTATAGAGTCGCAGCGGCACGCATATGTTCGTCCAGCATTTCATCATCGAAATGCAAAGAAACCTAGACCGCCTGTCGGTATAAATGGGGATTGTTGTAGAGTGTCTGATCGTCTGCCCGGAGCAATAGTGCGCGCAATTATGGTTGTGTTGCTGGTTGTTATGCCGGCGATAATTTTGCCGCGTGAGACGCAAGACAGCCTTCAGATTGTCGTTTTGTTCGCAATTTTTGCGGCGATATTTACGTTGGTCGAATATAGCGCCGCAAGCCCAACATTGGTCGAGTTCAGGGATGCACCGCCGTTCAATCGCGTCCGGTTTTCAACCTTATTTGCAACGGTGCTGTGCCTTTCAGTAATTTTTCGTGGCTATGTGTCACCTTCAGCTATTACCGAGTTGTTTAAGCAAAGCGGGGCGAGCATTGGGGAAATTATCGATTTTCCTTATTCGCCTGTGCGACTTATGGTTTTGATGTTACCGCAGGACGCCGCACCCGAAGTCGTTCAGCGTGTACGCGACGCGGCAGGGCTTAGCTATCTGGTGTCGATTTTCGCGATTCTTTGGTTCATTATTGTTTTGCGGTTACAGCACTGGCCGCGCCGTGAGGGGCCATTTAATGTTTGGGTGAATTTGCCAACGTTTGATGCCGCTGCAGGCGGGGATGTCGTTGATCGTCTTGAACGTGATGGTCGCGTTAACGTAATTTTAGGCTTTTTACTGCCCTTTCTTGTTCCGGCATTACTCAAGCTATGTGCTGTGTTTGGAATGCCCGTCCAACTGGATGATATGCATATGTTGATTTGGACAGTGACGGCATGGGCGTTTTTGCCAGCAAGTATATTAATGCGCGGTGTTGCTCTCAGTCGGGTCGCACAGATGATAAAACAACAACGGAAAGTCGCCTACGAACGCGCGGTTTCCGAAGGTGCTTATATTGTCTAATTGCTGTTACGTGTCCGGGCGTCATTCAGGCCGAAACCTATCGTATTGCAACATTTGCTGCGCCGCTTAGCAGATCCGGGCCCGGGTTACTTCTTCGGGACCTGCAAAAGGGTGCTGATGATGAAATTTCTGCGATTGTCGCGCTGATTGATGACGCTTCACCTGATGTCTTACTACTGACGGATTTCGATTATGATTTGGATGGGTTTGCGTTGAAAACCTTTTCTCAAATTTTAGACGGCCCCTATCCCTATCTTTATTCCGCGCAGCCCAATGCAGGCGTGCCAACAGGGCTGGATATTGATGGGAATGGCCGATTGGGCGAAGCCAGAGATGCACAAGGATACGGAGAGTTTTCTGGCGACGGGGGGATGGCGATACTTTCGCGATTTCCATTTGGGGAGGTGACGGATCTTTCCGATTTGCTGTGGCAAGACGTTCCGGGGGCCGTTTTACCGCCGATGACACCAGAAACTGCTTTAGTGCAGCGACTTTCGTCAACGAACCACTGGATGGTCCCCATCGCACTGCCAAATGGTGACCTTCAGTTGATGGCATATTCAGCGACTCCGCCGGTTTTTGATGGACCCGAGGACCGCAATGGGCTGCGTAATCGCGATGAACTAATGCTTTGGACTACGGTGTTGGACGGCGTGTTCGGTCACGCGCCGGATAGCTTCGTGATCTTAGGGAATGCGAACCTAGATCCACAGGCGGGCGACGGCATTCGGGCGGCGATGGGCGATTTTCTAGGTGACCCACGTTTACAAGACCCACTGCCGGGAATCGCTACAGCTTATTGGCCACACCTGCCTGAACTTGGTGAATTGCGCGTTAGCTATGTGTTGCCCTCACAAGATTGGATGGTGACAGGTGCTCAGGTAATGCGCCTAGCACCTGACCAGCCATCAAAGAGTGATGACAGTATGGCCGCCGGACCGCACCGGCTTGTTTGGGTGGATATCAGTCGGTAACCCAGCCAACATCACGGTTTTCAAATCGGTCGGCTGGAAGTCGGGTAAAATCCGGTTGAATTTGGCCGCGGAAATCGTGTGTGGCATTGAATAAAGGTAGCGCATTTCCGACATCTCGCGACCGAGTTCCCAAATCGGGGAAAAAAGCCGCATCGCCCACCAAGGAAACGAAGTGTACTTGAGGCGATAGCCAAGGTGGCTCTCCAGACATTGTTTGAGCGTCTCATTCGTGAAGGCATGGCCGGGAAACGGGATATCGTTAAATTGACTCAGCTCATGTCGACGCTCTGCCAACATCAGGGCCGCGCGCGCCCAATCTGGGGTATAGCAATATGCTTGCATGGCCTTTGGGTTGCCGACATTGACCAACTGGCGCTTGCGTATGCGGCGCAGACTACCGACGCTCATGAAATCGCCGTTACCGTTGGGATCAATAAAGTTTCCCGCACGTAGCATAATGATCTGCACCCCCGACGACGCATAAGTCTGCTCCATTGTTACTCTGATCTTGCCTTTCCTTGTGTTTGGAATTTGCGCGGTGTTTTCATCAAATGTACCGGGCTGATTGCCAAAATTGTAGATGCTTGCAGGTAGAATGACAGTCGCACCGCTGGCCTTTGCTGCCGCGATAACCTGTGCCGTAATCTGCGGGATGAGGGTTTTCCAGTCATGGTAAAGAGGAGGATTTAGCCCGTTGATGATGACGTCCGCACCTATTGCAGCACGTGTCATGTCGTCGGTTTTCCGGTTGTAGTGCCGGACATTCCAGCCGGCTTTTTCAAACGCTATCGCGGCATGACTGCCGATTTTTCCTGCGCCGCCGAGGATAAGAACTGTTTTGGTCATTGTGATCTCCTTTGGTTGTGGCTCAAAGGTGATCTGTTCGCACGTGAAAATAAATTGCCTGAATATGTAGGTCATGTATTCATAATTGAATGGATATTCGCCTATCAGATTTGGACTGGTCGCTCGTGCAGGCATTTCTTGCAGTGGCCGAGGGGGGCAGTCTATCTGCGGCAGCGCGTGCTTTGGGGGCAAGCCAGCCAACGCTTGGACGCCAGATTAAAACCTTGGAAACACAGCTTAAGGCCGATTTGTTTTACCGCCAGCCGCGCGGGTTTACCTTGACGCAAACAGGCGCTGACTTGGTTGCGCCAGCCCGAACAATGCGCGACGCTATGCAGCAGATCGCGTTGACGGCTGCCGGACAGCAGGCCAGCCTAGCAGGTGCTGTGCGGATTTCGGCTAGTGTTGCCGTCGCGGCGGATCACATGCCTGCGATCATTGCGCGTATTCGCGCCGAAGAACCCGAGATCGAAATTGAACTTGTTCCAACGGACGATAGCCAAAACTTGCTTTACCGCGAGGCTGACATTGCGGTGCGGATGTACCGGCCGACGCAGCTCGATTTGGTGACCAAACATTTGGGTGATCTCGAATTAGGAACTTACGCGGCTAAGTCCTATTTGAGAAATAGGGGAATGCCACAGACCCTAGACGAAATGATGACCCATGATTTTGTTGGCTACGATCGAAGTCTGATGATTATCGACGGATTTCGCGCAGCAGGTATCAATGTGGGGACTGGTTTCTTTAAAACACGCTGCGATCATCACGTAACCTATTGGGAATTGGTGCGCGCTGGCTGTGGAATCGGTTTTGCGCAGGCCGTTGTGGGGGACAATGATCCAGCGGTCGAGCGGGTGGTACTAGGGTTTCCGATACCGTCATTACCCATTTGGCTAACTGCGCACGAGGCAATGCGCCAAACCCCACGTATTCGGCGCGTTTGGGACCTGCTAGAGGAAGGTCTGCGCCCCTTGGTATCTTGAACCTTTGGCCTTGGCAGGCTAGGCCGTTGACAACATTTTCAACCAAGGACCAGACATATGGCAAACCCCTCCCTTTTGATCCTCGCAGGTGACGGCATCGGCCCCGAAGTCATGGATGAGGTAAAGCGGATTATTGGCTGGTTCGGCGATAAGCGCGGCGTTGCCTTTGACGTGTCCGAAGACCTTGTTGGTGGTGCGGCTTATGACAAGCATGGCGTTCCATTGCATGATGACACAATGGCAAAAGCCCAAGAAGTAGACGCCGTTCTGCTGGGCGCTGTTGGCGGTCCAAAATACGATGATCTGGATTTCAGCGTAAAGCCAGAGCGTGGCCTGCTGCGTCTGCGTAAAGAAATGGACCTGTTCGCGAACCTGCGTCCTGCGCAGTGTTTTGATGCGCTTGCAGATTTCTCTTCTTTGAAGAAAGAATTGGTTGCCGGTCTGGA
Organism: Yoonia maritima; assembly: GCF_002933395.1. Lineage (GTDB taxonomy): Bacteria > Pseudomonadota > Alphaproteobacteria > Rhodobacterales > Rhodobacteraceae > Yoonia > Yoonia maritima_A. The sequence goes on along the minus strand of NZ_PKFN01000008.1, from coordinate 594,734 downwards.
TATCATGATCGTCCGTGAACTGACGTCAGGTGTTTATTTCGGTGAGCCGCGCGGCATTCACATGGAAGACAACATGCGCGTTGGTGTGAACACCCAACGTTACACCGAAGCCGAAATCGAACGCGGCGCACGTGCAGCGTTTGAACTGGCGATGAAGCGCGACAAGCGTCTGTGCTCCATGGAAAAAGCAAACGTGATGGAATCCGGCATTCTGTGGCGCGATGTTGTTACCGAAGTGCACGCTGACTACCCAGAGGTGGAACTGTCCCACATGTACGCGGACAACGGTGCGATGCAGTTGGTACGCGCACCAAAGCAGTTCGATGTGATCTACACAGACAACCTGTTCGGTGACATCCTGTCGGATTGTGCTGCGATGTTGACTGGTTCGCTGGGCATGTTGCCATCAGCCAGCCTTGGCGTGCCAATGGAAAATGGCCGCCCGAAAGCGATGTACGAACCGGTACATGGCTCTGCGCCTGACATCACGGGCCAAGGCAAAGCAAACCCAATCGCATGCATTTTGTCCTTCGCAATGGCGCTACGTTATTCGTTCGACATGGGTGCTGAGGCTGATCGCCTCGAGGCAGCTATTGAGGCAGTTCTGGCAGACGGCGCACGTACCGGCGATCTGATGGGGCCTGAAGGCGGCACTCCACTGTCTACAACGGAAATGGGTGATGTCATCTTGGCTGCGCTGGACGCGTCACTATAAACAAATTTATATCGCGTCCCGGATAGGGGGCGATCCATAAACATCATGACGCCCGTGGGTGCCTGATCAATGTCTTTAAATTGGCCGTTGATCTTGACACCTGCGGGCGATCGTTTTTTGTCAGTATGTAGCTAACTTAACGAAAGACCGGATATGTCACCCAATGCAAAAGGCGCTATGTTTGCTTTGACTGCTTTTGCTGTCTTTGCGACGCATGATGTAATCATCAAGATTTTGGGCGCGACTTATTCGCCGTTTCAGATTGTGTTCTTTAGCGTTTTGCTGAGTTTCCCGCTAGCCACGGTTATGCTGATGCGTGATGCAAAGCCGGGTACCTTGGTGCCCGTGCATCCGTGGTGGATGGCCTTGCGCACCGCTGCGGCGACGGTAACTGGTGTGGCTGCGTTTTATGCATTTTCTGTGCTACCGCTTGCACAGGTTTACGCGATCTTGTTTGCGACGCCGCTTTTGATCACCGTTCTTGCGATCCCGGTCTTGGGTGAAACCGTACGATTACGCCGCTGGATTGCGGTTTTGGTCGGTCTTGTTGGCGTTATGGTGGTGCTGCGCCCCGGGCAGACACCGCTAACAGGCGGTCACCTTGCGGCGCTTGCATCGGCGGTGTGCGGTGCGATTGCGTCCATTATTGTACGCAAGATCGGGTCAGAGGAACGCCCGGTTGTGATGCTGATCTATCCCATGGTCGCCAACTTTGTGATTATGGGCTGCGCCTTGCCCTTTGTCTACGAACCGATGCCAATAACGCATCTGGGAATGTTGGGTGTAATTGCATTGTTTGCATGGATCGCCAGTTTTCTGGTTATCCTTGCCTATCAAGCGGGCGAGGCCGCAATCATCGCGCCGATGCAGTACAGTCAGATTATTTGGGCCACGATTTTCGGGATGCTGTTTTTTGACGAAACGATGGATTTGTTCACGGGTGTCGGCGCGACAATCATCATCGCAAGCGGACTTTATATCGTTTTGCGCGAAAGCACGGGAACGTCAGAGAACACCCCAGTTCTGCGAAACCGGTCCCGCACCGTTACTGGTGCAGGACCGCGTGTCAGTTTGTTCATGCGTGCGCTAGGGCAAACTCCACCACGCCAAGACGACCCGGCCGATTAGGCCTATGTGCGGGCTTCTGGCGGCGCAAAGCTGTCGGCTGATGCCCGTGCCCAGCGTTCACGGTAAACGATATGTTCATCGTTATCTTCAAGTAAGAAGCCAATGGGTAGATAATTGTACACGTCGTTGGCTTCGGTCATCTGCCCATCACCACGACGGGTCATAAAGTGATAGGGGAGGAACCCGCTTGGGTCATTCAGCCCGGCCGCACCAGCGATTTCGCCAAGCGCCTTAAGCGTGTTCGCGTGGAAACGCGCCACGCGCTGGCTTTTGTTTTCGACGTTCAGCGCCTTTTGACGCAGCGGGTCTTGGGTCGCGACGCCGACAGGGCAGTGGTTGGTGTGGCAGGCTTGGGCCTGAATACAGCCGATAGAGAACATGTAACCACGCGCCGAGTTACACCAATCTGCGCCTAATGACAGTGCACGTGCGATATCAAAGGCACTGACCAGTTTGCCGGCGGCACCCACCTTGACGTGGTCACGGATGCCAGCGCCCCGCAGCGTATTGTGTACGAATGTCAGACCTTCGATCATTGGCATCCCGACGTGGTTGGCGAATTCCAGCGGCGCTGCGCCTGTGCCGCCTTCGGTCCCATCGACAACGATGAAATCGGGGATGATACCCGTTTCCAACATCGCTTTGACCATGCACATGAATTCACGGCGGTGGCCAATGCAAAGTTTGAAACCGACGGGTTTACCACCCGAAAGTTCACGTAGTTGCGCGATGAAACGCATCAGCTCAAGGGGGGAAGAAAACGCACTATGCGCTGCAGGTGAAACGCAGTCGACACCCATTGGAATATGGCGCGCCTCTGCAATTTCTTCGGTAATCTTTGACGCAGGTAGCATCCCACCATGACCGGGCTTAGCGCCTTGGCTAAGTTTTATTTCGATCATCTTGATCTGATCGTCCCCGGCTTGCTCTGCGAATTTTTCGGGGTTGAATGTGCCGTCGTCGTTACGGCAGCCAAAATAGCCCGAACCAATTTCATAAATCAGATCGCCACCCGGTTCACGGTGATAGCGGCTTATGCCGCCTTCGCCAGTGTCCTGCGCAAATCCACCAAGCTTGGCACCCGTGTTCAGGGCTTTGATCGCATTAGCAGATAGCGATCCAAAGCTCATCGCCGAGATGTTGTACAGCGATGCGTTGTAAGGTTTCGCACAGTCAGGACCGCCAATCATCACACGAAAGTCAGTGTCCGAAAAATGCACAGGCTGAACAGAATGCGTGAGCCATGAATACCCGGCCTCGTACACCTTTTCTTGGGTGCCGAATGGGCGCTTATCTTCGGCACCTTTGGCGCGTTGATACACCAATGATCGCTGTTCGCGGCTGAATGGCTGTTCGTCTTGATCATTCTCAATCAGGTATTGGCGGATTTCGGGGCGGACTGCTTCGAATAGGAAGCGTAGATGACCCAAAACCGGGTAGTTGCGCAGGATCGAATGGCGGGTTTGCCGCATATCGCGGATGCCGACGAAGGTCAGAATTGCGAATATTATGAATGGGATGAACAGCCAAGTATGCCAAAATGTTAATAGCAGGGTAATGACTGCCATAACAGAAACAAACACGAACGTACTGTAACGTTCCAACGACAACAAATCACGCATGATGGCTCCTCTTGGCTTTCGCGACATGCTTAGGCTGCTAAGCTACGTCGCGAAAGGGATTCGCATCAACTGGTTAAAAATTTGGTGTCACGCCCGGTAAATCGAGCGCCTTGATCAGGTCTCGCAGTTCTTGGCGGGCTGCCACGTTTGAGATGTTCATCCCCTTAACGCCCATATCGCGCAGATCGAGAAGCGTGAGACCACGTGGGAATAGCTCGCGAAAAATAACCCGTTCATTAAATCCGGGGGCCGTCCGAAAACCGACGCGCTTGGCCAGTTTCGTGATCGCGCGCTGCATCTTTTCTTTGTTGACCATCGCTTGCGCACCTAGGCGGTTCCGGACCACGATCCAGTCAATCGGTTTCAGCCCGGCCTGTGCGCGCAGTTGCCGCGCGTTCCATACCATTTCTGAATAAACAGATGGGCCGGTGATTTCTTCGCCGTCACTGTCCACATGGGCCAGCAGATCAAAGTCGATGAAGCTATCGTTCAGCGGCGTAATCAGCGTGTCCGCAAGGCTGTGCGCTACTTGGCTAAGCCGGGTGTGCGAGCCGGGGCAGTCGATGAGGATAAAGTCGTTATCGGCTTCCATTTCGGACACGGCCATCGAAAGACGGTGATCAAAGGCGTTTTCGCCGGGCTTTAGGCTTGTCTGATCAATCTCAGGAAGTTCGTGATAGCTGGGCGACGGCAGGTCGATCCCTTTTTCTGCAAGAAAACTGGTGCGATTTGCGATGTAGCGCCCAAGCGTCTTTTGCCGTAGGTCAAGGTCAAGCGTCCCAACCCGATGTCCCATCCGTGCAAGCGCTGTCGCGACATGCATTGATACGGTCGACTTGCCCGCGCCGCCTTTTTCGTTACCCACGACAATAATATGTGCCACGCAATCCATCCCTACAGAATATGCTTTGGATCACTATATGGTGTGGTGACCGCAAGGGGAAGTGATCGCCCTGAGGATACGGCGTTTATTTCCTTCTGGCGTGCTGCTGGCGATACACTTAGCGGATGACGCAGCTGTCTCCTTGACAGTTTGCGCAGAAAGGCGCATGTGCAACCCAACCGATGCAAGCTGCCGCGTGAGCAGAGCGTGACCGCAGGTCAATCGCAAGGCATCGCTTAACTCTCAGGTTCCCACATCACGCAGGGGTCCCGCGCCAAATCGGCGCCCGGACAATGCGGTTCTGGCTGTCAGCATATGGCGCAACCTTGCTTTGGTTTCATGGCGCTGTGCCGTGAGCCTTACCGTATGCGCAGGCCTGATCGCCTGCTAAATAGACAGGATATCCAACTTATGGATTTTGATATGCTGGGGCTCGCGCCTCGCCTTGTGAACGTTCTAAAAGAACAAGGGATCACCGATCCCACCCCAATTCAAACCCAAGCCATCCCGCACGCCATGAATGGCCGCGACGTGATGGGGCTTGCCCAAACGGGTACTGGTAAAACTGCTGCGTTTGGTCTGCCGATGATCAACGCACTGATGAAGGCTGGCGTTAAACCAAGCCCGAAAACAGCACGCGGTTTGATCCTTGCGCCAACACGCGAGTTGGCCAAACAGATTTCTGAAAACCTGACTGCTTATACCAAAGGTAGCCACTTGAAAGTGGCGCTTGTGGTTGGTGGTGCCGGGATTTCTGCACAATCGAAACGTCTAGCAGGCGGTGTTGACCTATTGGTCGCGACGCCGGGCCGTTTGATTGATTTGATCGATCGTCGCGCCGTGCGTTTGGACGAAACAATTTATCTGGTACTGGACGAAGCGGACCAAATGCTCGACATGGGCTTTATCCATGCGTTGCGTCAGATCGCGCCGTTGTTGGCCAAGGATCGCCAAACAATGATGTTCTCGGCAACGATGCCAAAGCTGATGGCGGAATTGGCATCCACATACCTTAAGGACGCCGTACGCGTTCAGGTAAACCCTCCGGGGCAGGCTGCGAAAAAGATTGCGCAATCGGTGCACTTTGTGGCCCAAGCTGCCAAGACCGACCTGCTGATCGAACTGCTTGATAAACACCGCGATGAGCTGGCATTGGTGTTCGGCCGCACCAAACATGGCTGTGAAAAGCTGTATAAAGTGCTGGAAAACAAAGGCTTTGCTGCGGCGTCTATCCACGGCAACAAAAGCCAAGGCCAACGTGATCGTGCGATCACCGCGTTTAAGGCCGGTAAGGTCCGCGTTCTGGTCGCAACGGATGTGGCCGCGCGTGGGATCGATATTCCCGATGTGCGTCACGTGTATAACTACGATATGCCAAACGTTGCAGACAACTATGTTCACCGGATTGGCCGGACGGCGCGTGCTGGTGCCGAAGGTTGCGCCGTTGCACTGGTTGCCCCTGACGAAATGATCGAATTGCAGGACATCGAAAAGGTGATGAAGGAAACAATTCCTGTCGCTTCTGGTCGTCCGTGGGAAATCAAACCCGGCCAGAAAAAGCGCCCCAATGGCGGCGGTGGCGGCGGTCGTCGTGGTGGCGGCCGTCACGCATCAGGCGGCAAACCCGGCGGTGGTAAACCCGGTGGCGGTGGCAAACTCGGCGGGGGACGGCGTCGCGGTGGCGCCGGTGGTGGCCGTTCGCGCGCCACGGCTTCTGCATAAATAAAATACACCGCCTCGGATATGATCCGGGGCGGTGCCTATCCGTATTTACGAAACGCTTCCATCTCGATGGCGATCTTTGTGTGAAGCTCGGACAACACCAGCATCTCATCCTTACGCGCGGTTTCATCCGTTAGGGATTTGAGCCGTTCTTGCGACGCAAGGATCTGCTGGCGTAAAATGACAACAGGCGATTTGGCATCGGCCTCTGCCATCATCTTATTTAACACAGCATTCTGCGGATCATCTAAGCTGGTTAAGGGCTTGCCTGCACCCGGTAAATCATCAAAATCGCCACGCTTTTCTGCGTTCTGGACGATTTGATCAATCAGGCCGCTAAGTGGGTGGTGCATGTCGCTGTGCTCATTGTTCAGAACTGGGGACGTGATCCGACTTATAGTTTCGGGTTCTGTGCTACCTGCCTAAAGGGATATTGTCACGGTTTGGCTGAACAGGTGTTAAGATTTATGAGTGCTGCATCGCCCGCAACTTAAATTAAATTGCGGGCGATGCCCTGTCGTTGGTCTCTTGCTAAAGAACAAAATTAAATACTCGTACCGAGACCGCCTTCAAGACTATTCGGCAGTGATGACAGTCATGACAAGCTCGCCATCTACACGGATGGGGCCGTCTTCTTTTGCTCCAAGCGTGTATTCAAAACCGCCTGTCACCATACCACCTTCTTCGGAGTGCACCATGAGCATCAACATTTCACCGGGCGCGATGTCCTCTGTGAGAATCGCAGCAACATCCACGTTGTCACCCATCCGGAGAGGGGCATAGCCAACAACCGGACCCGGCTTCATTTCTGCGTCAGTACGATGCACCACCATCCAGCCATTTTCCGCAGCTACGACAGTATCGGCACTGACGACACCGTTTTCAACTGATTGGTTGGCCGCTTCGACGGCCGGTGCGGGGGCGTGTCCCGCGGCAAACACGCTCGTCGCTGTAAGGGTTAGGGCAACGGCTGAAATCATCGTTTTCATAGGTATCTCCACTTTTTTACTGATGAACACCATGTTCGCCAGATCACCTAAGTCACGTTGCACCGTCTTAGAAAGTTTCACACGGCGACGAAAAAAATCGACATACGTTGATATGGGGGCGTGATGAATGGTTGGGCGGGGCACAATGACAGGGATTCTAAGAGGTTTCAGGCCAATAGTGCTTCTGCAAAGCTGCTTGTTGCGTCGCCGGTTTATAGTACCGCAAACAAAAAACGCCGCCCATTTTCATGAGCGGCGTTTTTAATGCGTAGGGTGGATCTTGATCCACCAGCGGTCTTAGAAGCCCAGACCAGCGTATTTGTTTTTGAACTTAGAGACACGACCGCCAGCATCCATCAGACGGGTTGATCCGCCGTTCCATGCTGGGTGTACAGATGGGTCGATGTCCAGCGCCATTTGGTCGCCTTCTTTGCCCCATGTGGATTTCATTTGAACCACTGTGCCATCGGTCATTTTCACGTCGATGAAGTGATAATCTGGGTGGATATCTTTTTTCATGACAGCAATCCTTACGCTTCGGCGCCCTTAGGCGCTTTGTAGTTGGTGACTTCTGCGATACGTGCGGACTTACCGCGACGGGTGCGCAGGTAGTACAGTTTCGCGCGACGTACGCGACCACGGCGCACCACGGTGATGCTTTCGATGTTTGTTGAATGCAGTGGGAACACACGTTCCACGCCTTCACCAAAGGAAATCTTGCGAACAGTGAACGAGCCAGCAATGCCTTTGCCGTTCTTACGGGCGATGCATACGCCTTCGTAGTTCTGCACACGTGTACGTGTGCCTTCGGTTACTTTGTAACCAACGCGGATGGTGTCACCCGCTTTAAAGTCGGGGATTTCTTTCCCCAGCGCAGCAACTTGCTCCGCTTCGAGTTGTGCAATCAGATCCATCTGACGGCTCCTTAATATGCTTGCGGTTTTCCGCAATGTTTCTGTGCAAACTGAGAGCTCTTGGTCTTCAACCGGGTCCCTATCCAAAGATAAGCCCGCCAGAGGTCAGGTCGTCATTCGTTTATTGGTTTGGGTCCGTCTGCCTTGTGCCGAAGAAGGCACTACATATGACATTACCAAACGAATCCACAGGCTGACGCCCGCAGACTGCCGTTCTATAGGGGGCATCCCCCTTGCGATCAAGGTTATTCTTGAGTTTTGGCCTGATGGGCCGCCCATAAATCGGGGCGTCGTTCTTGTGTGATCTTTTCGGACATCTCGCGCCGCCATTCTGCGATTTTAGCGTGGTTGCCGGACAGCAAAACATCAGGGATCGCATGACCCTGCCATTCGGCGGGTTTGGTGTATTGCGGGTGTTCTAACAATCCGTTGGAATGGCTTTCTTCGACCGCGCTTTCTGCGTTGCCCAAGACTCCGGGCAGTAGCCGCACAGTGGCGTCTATCATGGCTTGGGCTGCGATTTCACCGCCTGTCATGACGAAATCGCCAAGCGACACTTCTTGAATACCAAAGTGTTCCAGTATCCGCTCGTCCACGCCTTCAAACCGACCACACAGCATGGTGACACCGTCCGCGCGTGCCCAGTTGCGGGCCATCGCCTGATCAAACCGCTGTCCGCGGGGTGACAGGTACACCATTGGCATCATGCCGCGTGCACCTGCGCGTGCATCCTTGATCGCAGCCTCAAGAACATCAGCGCGTAGAACCATGCCCGCGCCACCACCAGCAGGGGTATCATCGACGTTGCGATGCTTCCCGATCCCGTATTCGCGCAGATCATAGGTCTGCATCTGCCAACGCCCATCTTGGAGGGCTTTACCCGTCAGGCTTTCGCCCAATACGCCGGGAAAAGCTTGCGGGAATAGGGTCAAAATTTGCGCGGTCCATGACCCGGCAAGTTCAGGCGTGTCGGTCATTAGCTCGCGTGGTTTCAGCGTGGGCCGGATGGAAATGCGTCCTGCGGCTTTGCCGGCGGGCTTTGGTGGTGTTTGTTCTGACATGCGGTGGTTCTAGGGGATGACACTGTGCTGCGAAAGGGGCAACATGACCGTCGGAGTAGATGGATGAGCATTGATTTCGATAGAATCCTATATCGCGCGGCAGATCGTGAAGCCGCGATTGCGCGATGGGATGCCGCGACAGTGGGTAGTCCTTTGATGACGCAGGTCGCACGTGGCGCGTTGCTGAGCGCTAAAATACACACAGCGGTTTTCGCTGGGGAGTTCCAAGGTCGTTCGGTGATCCTCCGGCATATTACGCGTCCGAATGCGGTAGACGTTGTCACGAAGATGCAGCTGGAACTAGAGCGGATTGGCCCAACAATGCGCAACGGCGATTGTCAGATTAACCAGCTTATCGCGGCTGATCCTGAATGTGGTTTAATGATCGTATCGGTCGTGCCGGGCATTCCGTTTTTCGAAGCAGATGAACCCGGATTGCTGTTGCATGCAGGTCGCTGGCATCGGGCCTATGTTGCCGCGCGTCGTGAGCGAGGGCAGCTATCACCAATGCATTGGCATAAGAAGTTGGCGGATATCCCATATAATGGGCTTGATGGAGGTGATTTTGCGCTGGCGGATACTCTGAAAGATGCCCTTGCTATACAAACACGTGCGTTGAAAGGTTTTGAGATCGCTCGTGTTGCGGGCCACGGTGATTTTGCGCCGCATAATTTTCGATATCAGTCGGGCGTACTCTACGCGTATGATATTGGTACGGGCGCCAAGTCGCCATTGGCGCGGGAATTGGCACATTTCTTATTTCACATCGCACTAAAGTCTAACCGTGTGGTTGGACCGTGGGGCATCGACCCGGCGCAAGTTGTGGACTTCGCGCGCGCAGCTGGGCTGCCGGATGCCGAACGTGACAGCACGCTGCGCTATTTTTTTGGTTGGTATTTGTATCGATCATTATTGCGCTACGCGCGCAACGCTGGGCGGCAGGTCCGGTTGCGCGCCCTTATTCAGCGGTATCTTGATCCGCTTGGGTAAATAGACCCTCTGGCGGATCAGCGATCACGCGGCCTGCGGATAGATCGACTGTTGGTACGGCGGCCTTGGTAAAAGGTAGTAGCACGGTTTCGGATTGGCCGGGTTCAATAACTTCCAGCAGATCGCCTGCGCCGTGGTCCATAACGTTTTTAACGGTGCCAAGCGTAGAGCCACCAGTATCAAGCACCGTTAGGCCGATCAGATCGGCATAGTAATATTCATCATCAGGCAGGGACGGCATCGCGTCGCGGTCAGCGTAAAGGCTGATGTTGCGTAGCGCGTCGGCTTCTTCTTTGGTGGTGATGCCATCGACACGGGCGGTAAAGCCGTTCTTCAGCTGACCAGTCAAAACCATTTGGCCAAAGGTGCGGCCGTCTTCGGTGTAAAGCGGGGTGTAATCGGCGATTGCAGCGGGGTCCGCGCAAAACGACTTAAGGCGGACTTCGCCCTTGACGCCAAAAGAGCCGCCAAGCGTGCCAACAATTACGCGGTCAGTCATTTGGGATATCCGATCTTACACACATTTGTTTGGTCCATTGTCCGTTGCTGTTTTCGCAATTTGCCTGTGCATTACTGCGTTCAGTCAGAATACCTGCAATGAAAGCAAATGCTGTGAAAATCACAAGGCGTAGCAAACGAAACATGGAAGTTCCCTAAAGGGATGGGGTGTTGCCCGGCGCATTTGCCGGGCAACGATGAGTAACTTACTCTTCAGAAGCAGCAGCTTCTTCTGCAGGTGCGTTTGCAGCTTCTTCAGCAGCTTTCGCTTTTTCTGCTTTTTCTTCAGCACGTGCCTGAGCAGCTTTGCCAGGTGTACCTTTTTTCGGGTTGCTGCGGTCTTTCTTAGGCAGCTCGCCTGCGGCTTCCAGCATGCGGGAAACACGGTCAGTCGGCTGTGCGCCTTCGCCCAACCAGTACTTCACGCGCTCGATGTCCATTTTCACGCGGTCTTCGCTGTCTTTTGGCAACATTGGGTTATATGTGCCCAATTTTTCGATGAAACGGCCATCACGTGGCATGCGGCTGTCAGCAGCAACGATTGCGTAGTGAGGGCGTTTTTTAGAACCGCCGCGTGCGAGACGAATTTTCATAGCCATGGTGTATTCTCCTATAAATGGCAGGGGTGTGGTGGATTGAAATCCACCCTACGATTGGTGTTGTTTGTGGTGTTGGATTACTTCCTGAATGATGAAGTTCAGGAATTTCTTGGCAAACTCAGGATCTAGATCGGCCTGGCTTGCAAGTTCGGTCAACCGTGCGATCTGCTGCTCTTCGCGCGCGGGATCGGACGGTGGAAGCGCGTGTTCGGCTTTGAGTTTGCCGACGGCTTGGGTGTGCTTGAACCGCTCGCCCAATGTATAAACGAGGATGGCGTCCAATCGGTCGATGCTATCGCGGTGGCCTTTAAGCACCTCTGCGGCGCGGGTAATAGCGTCAGACATGGGACGTTCCTTTGCTGGGGCGGGAATGGCGGTAGACAAGGCAATTGTCACCTTTGGGCGTTGCTGCCTTTGGGTCCAGTACGGCGCCAAGCGTTTCAGCAACGCGAATTGATCCTGCGTTTTCAGCGCTAACGTAGCTGACGATGCTTTGCAGCGGTGTCGTAGCGAACGTGTAATCAAGCATCGCGCGTGCGGCCTCTTGGGCCAATCCGCGTCCGGTGAACCCATCAAACAAAAACCAACCGCATTCAGCTTCTGGGAAGTGTGGTGGGTGGACAAGCCCAGCACCGCCCGCAAATACGCCGTTTTCAACAATCGCGAGCGATCCAAAGCCATTTAGCGCCCAAGTGGCGATATCATTGGCAAACCAATCCCATGCTTTGTCTTTACTAATCGGCCCATCCATGTGGGCAGCGCGATCGCTCCCCATGAACGCAGCATAGGCGTCAAAGTCTTCGCGCGCATAAGGGCGAAGTGTCAGTCGATCTGTGTAAAGCGTTGGGATCATGATATTGCCCCTGCTGCTTGGGCGGTCGCGCGCGGATCATCAAAGCGCAGGTGGCGCATAATCATGACGTTTTCACCGTCGATCACATCGCGTCGTTCTTCGATCGCGCCAAGGCGTGTCGCCAGAGCGAGCGAGCGTGTGTTACTGGGCGCGATGAGCGAGATCAGTGGCTCAAGCCCAAGTGTCCGACCGGCCCATTCGCGTACAGCGCAGGCCGCTTCGAACGCGTAGGATTTGCCTTCGAAGCCATCAAACATATGCCACGCTATTTCGGGCTGCGGCCATTCGATGTGGTTCAGGACACCAACGCGGCCAGTCGCAACGCCGGTATCTTTTTCGGTCACGGTAAAGAAACCGTAGCCATGCCAATTCCAGTGACCGATGCCTGCGATAAAGCCACGCCATGCATCACGTTCACTGACCGCACCCCCCAATGTTTCCATACGCGCAGAACGCGTAGCCCACGCGGTGAATGCCGCAAGGTCGCGCTTTTCTGGGCCGCGAAGGACCAGACGTGCTGTGGAAAGGGTAGGGGCGGGTGTCATTGGTTACTTTTTCTTCCCGAAACCAGATAGACCGGGTGGCAGGCCCATGCCGCCAAGACCGGGCAAACCACCGGGCATTTTGCCTTGCAGGGCTTTAGCCGCTTCTTCCATGGCTTTTGGGTCGTTCATGTCGGGCATTCCAGCTGGCATACCGCCGCCTTTGCCGAACATGCCTTTCATGGCCTGTTTCAGCATGCCACCTTTGCCCATTTTCTTCATCATGTCAGCCATCTGACGATGCTGTTTGACCAGCTTGTTCAGTTCAGACACTTCAAGACCGGCACCTTTGGCGATCCGCTTTTTGCGGGATGCGGCCAGTAGATCAGGGTTCGCCCGTTCCTTTTTCGTCATGGAATTGATCAGGGCGATTTGGCGTTTCAGGATGCTATCATCCATGCCAGCAGCGGCCATCTGTTTACCCATTTTGGCAGCGCCCGGCATCATGCCCATCATCCCTTCCATGCCGCCCATCTTGAGCATCTGCTCGAGCTGCATTTTCAGGTCGTTCATGTTGAAACGGCCCTTTTGGAACCGCTTCATCATGCGTTCGGCTTGTTCAGCCTCGATTGTTTCTTGGGCTTTTTCGACGAGCGCAACGATGTCACCCATGCCAAGGATACGACCAGCGATCCGGTCAGGCTCAAAGGTTTCAATCGCGTCTAGCTTTTCACCGACACCGACAAAGCGGATCGGTTTGCCAGTGATCGCACGCATCGAAAGCGCCGCACCACCGCGACCGTCACCGTCCATACGTGTGAGGACAACGCCAGAAACGCCGATTTTGTCGTCAAATTCTTGCGCAACATTGACCGCGTCTTGACCTGTCAGGCCATCAACAACCAGCAGTGTCTCGCGTGGGCTGACGGCATCACGCACGGCAGCAGCCTGCGCGATCAGTTCTTGGTCAATATGCAACCGGCCCGCAGTATCAAGCATATAGACGTCATAGCCACCGAGGTTCGCTTGGGTCTTGGCGCGTTTCGCAATCGCAACGGGGTCTTCGCCTTTGACGATTGGCAGCGTGTCCACGCCAATCTGACCACCAAGGATTTGCAGCTGTTCCATCGCAGCTGGGCGGTTCACATCGAGTGATGCCATCAAAACGCGCTTGCCTTCGCGTTCTTTCAAACGCTTTGCCAGTTTCGCGGTTGTTGTAGTCTTACCCGAACCTTGCAGGCCGACCATTAGGATCGGGGCGGGTGGGTTGTCAATTTTTAGCGCGCCCGGGTCTTCGTCACCGGTTAGGATATGCTGCAGTTCGTCATGAACGATCTTAACGACCTGTTGCCCGGGTGTGATCGATTTTGTGACGGCCTGACCAGTTGCTTTATCCTGAACCGCCTTGATGAAATCACGCGCCACCGGCAGCGAGACGTCAGCCTCAAGCAGTGCCACGCGGACCTCGCGGAGGGCCGTTTTGACATCATCGTCAGATAGCGCACCCTGTTTGGTGAGCTTGTCAAAGACGCCTGAAAGGCGGTCGGATAGATTCTCAAACATAGGCCTTGGCCCCTCGCGTCGTTTCGGTTGCCTTGCGTATATAGGAACGCGCGGCGTAAAGCAGTAGCGCCCCCGTGGGCGCAACGCGCTGACGGGGGGCGATCCCCTAGAAACTGGGGACCGGAAAGCTGATGCTATCCGGGTGTTGGGTCGCGTTTACGGCGCTTGACTGCCTGAGTCAACACGCCGTGCCGCGTATACTAACGACTATGCGGCTTCTGGGATGATATCCTTAGCCGTGTGGACCGTGATGTCGTCGACCCCAACAAACTGTAATACCTGACGTAGATGCGGTGTGGCAAAATCAACAGGACTATCAACGGGAACGCCGCCTGACGCGACTGCAACGATTGCTTTTTTCCCTTTTACAAGGCCAACCGGGCCACCTTCGGTGTAGTAAAATGTCACTCCGGGTCGTGCGATCAGGTCGATCCATGCTTTCAAAGCAGCGGGCATTCCGAAGTTATAGATCGGCATCCCAATGACGATGATGTCCGCACCTTCGATTTCCGCAATCAGAGTATCTGAAAGCGCAAGCGCTGCATTGTCCTCTGCGGACCGATCTGATGCGGGAACAAGGCGGGCGTTAATCCATGTGCTATCGACCTGCGGTAGCGGCGTTACCGCCAAATCACGCGTGATAACCTTGGTGGGAGATAGGTCCGAAATGATTTTAGCAGTGGCGGCGCGGCTAACAGAGCCGTCTGATAGCCCAGATGCCGTGATGTGGAGGATAGTGGTCATTTGGATGCCCTTTGGGAAATTGTGAACTTCAATTTCGTAATATGCCCTTGCAAATTCGAACTAAATGCAGAAATTTGAACATCAAATGTTTGCAAGCGCACAGGATCACTGATGGATAACTGGGACGAAATTCGTACGGCTTATCAGGTTGCCCGTAAGGGCACCGTAAGCGGGGCAGCAGATGCGCTTGGCGTACATCATGCCACAGTCATTCGTCACATTGACGCGCTTGAGGTACGGTTGGGTGTGAAGCTTTTTCAGCGACATGCGCGTGGGTATACAGCGACGGAAGCAGGGCAGGATCTATTGCAGGTCGCCCAAGCCACTGACGATCAATTCACACAACTGGCTGGACGAATAAAAGGGCAAGGCGAAGGCGTATCTGGTGATTTGGTTGTCACGTCGCTTGAGATGGTGTCGGACCTGCTGACGCCAATTTTGACGCGTTTTCAAGCAAGCCACCCAGAAGTACGCGTGCGGTATCGCACTGGCGACCGTGTATTTCGGCTAGAATATGGGGAGGCTCACGTCGCGATTCGTGCAGGGCGTATGCCTGAAGAACCCGATAATGTCGTACAGCCGTTTATGGCGCAGCGTATGGCGCTGGTCGCTGCGTCCCCGTATGTTGAAAAATATGGTGTTCCCAAGGGGATCGACGAATTCAAAGATCATCTTTTTGTTGGACATGATGATGACAATACGCGCGCACCTTTTGCGAAATGGATGCGCGACAACGTACCGAATAACCGCATCGTCTATCTAGCAAGCGAAAACCGCCACATGCGCGACGCTGTTCTCACTGGGGCGGGCATTGGCTTTGTCCAAAGCCATTTGTTGAAGCGCGATCTGGGCCTGATTGAAGTCATCCCACCCCAAGAAGAATGGGAATCGCCACTGTGGCTGGTCACGCATGTCGATTTGCACCGCACAACGAAGGTGCAGGCATTCCTGCGTTTCCTGAAAGATGAAGTAAAAGGCATGAGCTGTTAATGAAACCGTCACATGCTGGGCATCTCGCGATGCTGTCGTTTTCGGTGCTAATTGCCGGGTCTTTCTCGCTTGGGGCATTGGCTGCCAATGAAATAACCCCATTGGCGCTGAATACGGTCCGCTTCTGGATTGCCGGTGCAATCATTGGCACTGCAGCACTAGTGACCACAGGTATTCCGCGATCAGCCGCACGCGCGCCTTGGCGGTATCTTGTGCTGGCGGGGTTCTTTACGACGTATTTCGTTTTGATGTTCGAAGGGCTGAAAACAGCAGCACCCGTCAGTGCGGCGGCGGTGTTCACGCTCACACCCATTCTAAGTGCGGGATTTGGCTGGATACTCTTACGCCAAGCGCTGACGGGGCGGATGGCGCTTGCACTTGGTATTGGTGCTTTGGGCGCGCTTTGGGTGATTTTTCGGGCGGATATTCCAGCGATCTTGCGGTTTCAAATTGGCGGCGGCGAAGTCATCTATTTCTGGGGCTGTGTGGCACATGCTGCCTATACGCCGCTTGTGCGCAAACTGAACCGCGGTGAACCAACGCTTGTGTTTACTTTTGGTACGCTGGTTGCTGGCGCGATTATTCTTACGTTCATTGGCTGGAATGATCTGATCACCACCGATTGGGCGCATCTCCCTAATATCGTTTGGATAACAATAATTTATACAGCCGTTATCGCAAGTGCGACCACCTTTACGCTATTGCAGTTCGCCGCATTGCGCCTGCCCAGTTCAAAGGTGATGGCATACACATACCTAACTCCATCCTGGGTGATCGTATGGGATATTGCGCTTGGTGGAACTGCGCCACCGGTCATGGTGTTGCTTGGGCTGGTGCTGACGGTCGTCGCTTTGGTGATGCTGTTGCGCGACTAATGGCTATTCTAGTTGCGTTGCTAGGAATGCTTCAAACGCGTCAAGATCAATGGCATCCATCTGGCCAAAGGCTTGCATCCAAACTGATGCCTCTCGCATTGCATCGGGTTCCAGCTTGCACC
Organism: Yoonia maritima; assembly: GCF_002933395.1. GTDB lineage: Bacteria > Pseudomonadota > Alphaproteobacteria > Rhodobacterales > Rhodobacteraceae > Yoonia > Yoonia maritima_A. The sequence goes on along the minus strand of NZ_PKFN01000008.1, from coordinate 577,984 downwards.
ATTTCACCCGCCCGCGCTTTTCTTGGCTGATGAGCCCGGCTGATGTCAGGATGCCAAGGTGCTTTGAAATCGCAGCGAGCGATACCTCGAATGGTTCGGCGACGTCAGTGACGGCCATGTCATCTTCTAGCAGCATCGCAAGGATCGCGCGGCGTGTCGGGTCGGCGAGGGCCGAGAATATGATATCGAGCTGTTGCGTCATAGGCTGACGTCCTAGCAATGATATCACGGGCAGGCCAGCGTTTCATAGCAACGGTCGATCTTCGGAATCCGTGGGCCAGACAAAGCGATAACGTTCCAGTTCCGCAAGCGTCATGCCGATATCATGTGCAATATGATCACTAATATACATCGGGCATTTCGCAGATTCAGGGCGCATAGCGTTGGCAAGCCGCTGCCAGATACCTGCGCCAACAGGTAACGGTTTTAGTAGCATTCATTCGACTTTCTGGATGTTGATGTCCAGATATTGCCAGATTCGGCTTGGATACTTCAAAGCCAATTTCTTGACATCACATGTGCTAAAAAGGCACGTTTTGACTATGGCTAGATCATTACCACCACTAAACGCATTACGCGCATTCGAGGCCGCAGGCCGGCACGAGAGCTTTTCTCGTGCCGCAAATGAATTGGGGGTCAGTCATTCAGCCATTAGTCGCCACGTGCGTGGGCTTGAGGATCGGTTGGGCGCGCAATTATTTCGTGATCTTCCGCGTGGCGTTGCATTAACGCAGGCTGGCGCACGTTATTTGGCAGCACTTAGCCCTGCGTTTGACCGTATCGCCGAGGCGTCGGAAGTCTTCACGCATCGACCTGCCGGGCAGGTCAGTGTGGATACAGAGCCGCTTTTTGCGACGAACTGGTTGATCCCGCGTTTGGGCGACTTCAATCAACGATATCCTGAAATCGAATTGCGGCTAGGTGCAAGCAATTCTCTTGCCGATATCGCGCGCTACGAGGCCGACCTTGCAATCCGGTTCTATCACGCGGGCCCGCCCAGCGATGATCTGCCTCTTGTCAGTAATGCGCCGCTTTATCCTTTTGCTGCGCCGTTTTTGGTGCCTGAACCATTGCCGCCAAGTGCATTATTAAAGCTGCCGCTATTGCGAGATCGGTACGAGGATACTTGGCTAGAGTGGGCGATTGTGGCCGGGAGTGACGAGACGCCGGTGGCCCAATCTGATTGGCGGCTTCGGGCAACCTTGGCTTATGCTGCGGCTTTGGCTGGGCAGGGGGTTTTGCTGACCTCAGCCGATGTCACGCAGGGTGACGTTGACGAAGGGCGGTTGACGCAATGTTCGGACATTGGATTTCGCATGGGGAGCTATCATCTTGTCGCTGGGGAGGGCGTGATGCGACGTGGACCCGTGCGGATATTCCGTGACTGGCTGCTGGATCAAAGCGCCCCTTTGCGGTCGATCTCGCGATAGTTAACGAAATGGTTGAATGTTGTATTGGGTGGGATCTGGCATCGCAATTGTAATTTTCTAGAATCTGGTCCCTATAATTCTTATGTAAATCAGCGTATTAGGTTGCCTTCACGTTTGCTTGACTCTGAGCGAGGTGGAACCTAAACCATGCCCAACCTTCCGAGGGGACCAAATACATGTCTGACCCGCACGACGCTGACCGCCTAAAGGCATTAGAAGCGAAGATCGCAGCGTTAAAAACGCCTGAGTCAGACAAGGACCACTCAGAAGAACATTATTCCCAAGCACAGCTTGCTTGGCGGATGGTGATAGAGCTAGTTGCCGGTCTCGCGATCGGCTTTGGCATCGGATACGGGCTGGATACCTTGTTTGGGACCATGCCGATTTTTCTGGTGCTGTTCATATTGTTTGGCCTCGCGGCTGGTGTTCTTACCATGATGCGATCCGCCAAAGAAGTGCAATTGAAGCAGCAAAGTGCTGCGGAAGAAGAGGGTGACGCAAGTGGCGACTGAGACAGAAGCAGCTTCCGAAGGTGGTCTGGTTTTTCATCCGTTGGATCAATTCATTCCAAAGTCGCTGTTCGGCGACGGCGCGGTGCATTGGTACACCCCATCAAATCTGACCCTATGGCTGGCCATTCTGGTTCTTTGCGTCATCGGCGTGTTCGTTTTGGGTAGCCGCGGTCGCGGCATCGTACCATCACGTATCCAATCCGTAGGCGAGCTGATGTACGGCTTTGTTTACAAGATGATTGAAGACGTGACCGGAAAAGATGCGGTTAAATACTTCCCATACATCATGACACTCTTCGTGTTTGTCTTGTTTGCGAACTATCTGGCGCTACTGCCAATGTCTTATAGCCCGACATCTATGATCGCGATTACGGCGGTTCTTGGTTTCGGTGTCTTCATCGCGATCACGGTTCTCGGCTTTGTTAAACATGGCGCTGCGTTCCTTGGTCTTTTCTGGATGAAAGACGCGCCCGGCTTCTTGCGCCCAATCATCGCGATCATCGAAGTTATCTCTTACTTCGTGCGTCCGGTCAGCCTGTCCATTCGTTTGGCTGGTAACATCACTGCGGGTCACGTTGTGATCAAGGTTTTCGCAGGCTTTGCCGCGCTGACATTGGCTAGCCCTGCAGCGATCCTTGGTATCGTCGCTATCTACGGTCTTGAGATCTTGGTGGCTGGTATTCAGGCTTATGTTTTCACGATCTTGACGTGTGTCTATCTAAAAGACGCGCTTCACCCCGCACACTAATCACCTCAAGGGTGGGATCATCCACCCTTTACTAAACTTCCAATCGTAAGGAGAATTCTCATGGAAGGCGATATCGCAAGCATCGGTGCCGGTCTGGCAGCAATCGGTTCAGGCATTGCAGCAATCGGCGTAGGTAACGTTGCTGGTAACTACCTGGCAGGCGCACTGCGCAACCCATCAGCTGCTGCTTCGCAGACAGCGACACTGTTTATCGGCCTAGCATTCGCCGAAGCTCTGGGGATCTTCTCGTTCCTCGTCGCGCTTCTGCTGAAGTTCGCTTAAGTACAAGCCGTTATCCTTACGTCTGGTTGGTGCGGTAACCTGCGCCAACCAGTAAAATCACAAGGTATTCGGGGGCCACGATGGCAACAGAAACACACGAAACCGTAGCAAGCGCATGCTTGGACTCGCACGGCGGTGCCATCGGTATGCCGCAGCTTTGCGGTGAATGGATTCCACACCAGATATTCTGGCTTCTTGTCGCACTTGCCGCGACATTCTTTGTGATGTCACGCATCGCACTGCCCCGCATCGCTGCGGTTCTAGCAGAGCGCTCTGGCACAATCACAAACGACCTTGCCGCTGCAGAAGAGCTAAAGAACAAAGCATCTGAAGCAGAAGCTGCCTATGACAAGGCGCTTGTTGATGCACGTGCACAGGCCCAGCAGATCGTTGCTGAAGCCAAAGCAGAAATTCAGGCAGAACTGGACGCGGAGCTTGCGAAAGCTGACGAACAGATCGCTGCTAAGACAGCCGAAAGCGAAGCGGCAATTGCCGAAATTCGTGACGGCGCTGTTAAATCCGTCACTGACGTTGCCAAGGCGACAACCAAAGAACTGGTTGCTGCTATGGGTGGCAAGGCTGACGCAAAAACCATCACCGCTGCGGTGACGGCACGGATGAAAGGCTAAGTCATGCGTTTGATTTTCACCGCACTCTTCGCCCTGAGCGCTTCACCTGCATTCGCAGCAAGCGGTCCTTTCTTTTCGCTAAAGAACACGGACTTTGTTGTTCTGCTCGCGTTCCTGATCCTTGTCGGTATCATGCTGTACATGAAGGTCCCGAAGACCATCGGTGACATGCTTGATAAACGTGCCGTCAGCATCAAATCTGAACTGGACGAAGCCAAGGCACTGCGCGAAGAAGCACAGTCTTTGTTGGCATCTTACGAGCGTAAGCAAAAAGAAGTTCAAGCGCAGGCTGAACGGATCGTTGCATCTGCAAAAGACGAAGCAACCAAAGCTGCTGCCACAGCCAAGGAAGAAATTGCTTCTTCGATCACGCGCCGTCTGGCCGCCGCAGAAGAGCAGATCGCAAGTGCGCAAGCTGCCGCTGTCAAAGATGTCCGCGACCAAGCAATTGTTGTTGCTGTCGGCGCCGCAAAAGACGTGATTTCTAGTCAGATGGACGCAAAGTCCGCTGGTTCGTTGATTGACGACGCAATCGCGACAGTTGGTGACAAGCTGCACTAACACGTTCGTGGAACTTCACCGCACTATTTCAAAGCCCGGATGCAGCCAAGCATCTGGGCTTTTTCGTTGACACATTGTTGGGCTGTCGCAACAGTCGCCTTATGACGTCTGCGAAAACGAATATATGACCAACCTTGGCCGCGCCGTATTGGCCACATTGATCTATATCGGCATTGTTGGTGTCGCGACTGTCTTTGTTTTTCGGATATTTACCACGCCTCTTGATACTGTTTCTGTCATGTGGCGGACGCTTTCGCTTCAAATAATCTTGCTGCTTTCGTGCTATTTGTACGTAAGACGCTATACCGATTGGTACACGATCGGATTTCGTCGCTTGAATTGGGGGGCGTTGGTATGGTTGCTGCCAGCCGTCGCATTGGTGTTTGCCATGGGCTTTGTCGTCATAAATGCGGCGACCAAAGGGAATGGCGTTTCACTGCCTATTTCGACGGTTGGGCTGTTGGTCGTTGTACCGTTTCTGGTTGGCTTGACCGAAGAGATTATGTTTCGCGGCATTTTACTGCGTGGAGCCTTAGCCCGGTTGCCCGTGTTTCAAGCCATGTTGTTAAGTGCATTGCTGTTTTCGTTGATGCACTGCGTAAACGTTTTTACCGGGCAACCGGCGTTGGCAACCTTGCAGCACACTGCATTCGCATTTCTCGTTGGCGTCTTTCTAGCCCCAATCGCACTGAAGCTTGGCAACTTATGGCCGCTGATTATGTGGCATACGGCGTGGGACTTTATGATCTATTCAAGCCAGATGCTTGGTGTCGTGCACCACTACGCGCTGATTGGGATTATGATCCAAACCCTTGTCAGTATTTGGCTTTGGGTGGAGTTGATTGGCGCAAATCGCTAGCGGGATACTTCGTGATCTAAACGTTTTTGGGCAAATGTTTCGTTGCGGTCCGATTTTTGTTGATCCGACAATGATGCCTCGACAAAGTTTAAATGTGCTTCGACTGCGGCGCGCGCTCCGGCAGGGTCACGGGCCTGCAGCGCATCATTGATCGCGCGGTGTTGGTCCAGCAGGGTGTCGCGGGTCGTGCGCTGCTTAAACATGATGGACCGATTATAGAAAACGCCTTCGCGCAGTAGTTCGTACATCGAACGCATCATGTGCAGCATGATGATGTTGTGGCTTGCTTCGATAATCGACAGGTGAAAATCGGCGTCAAGATATGCCTCGTCAGCAGGGTTCCGTTTTTCGTGGGCGGCTTCCATTTTTTGGAAAATGGTATTGATCAACGCAAGGTCGGTGTCGCTTGCCAATCGTGCGGCACGTTCAGCGGCCAGCCCTTCCATGTCACGTCGAAAGGCGATGTAGTCGAACACAGCCTCAACATGGGTCGCAAACAGCGTGACAAGCGCAGGAGCAAATGCGGACCCGAGCACATCAGCGACATAGACACCTGCACCTGCCCTAGAGGACAACAGCCCGCGCTCCTGTAGGTCGGCAAGAGCCTCGCGCAGTGACGGCCGTGACACGCCCATCCGTTCGCTCAGCTCACGTTCCGACGGGAGCCGTTCACCAGGGCGCAGAATGCCGCGAAGGATCAAACCTTCGATTTGGCGTATCACGCCGTGCGATAGTTTTTCTTGTTGAACTGGTTCGAATGGCATGTGGCCCGCCCTCTTGGATTGGTCAATTTATATGACCGGATGGGTGGCTTCACAACGAAAAAGGGGCCGCATAATACGACCCCTTTCGATTGTCTTCCCAACTGACGCTTAGCCGTTTGGTGTAATAATGATCTCAACCCGGCGGTTTGCGGCACGACCTGATGCGTTCAGGTTTGATGCAACGGGCTGGTCTTCACCGGCGCCGATTGCGCGGATGCGCGAAGATGATACGCCACCGCTACGCAGAACTGATGCAACCGCTTGGGCGCGGCGTTGCGACAGGTCAAAGTTGTAGGCCGCTGCACCAGTGTTGTCAGTGTGTCCAACGACGTTGACTGTCGTGTTCGGGTGGTTGTTCAATGAACGCGCAACGATCAGCAGTTCATTCTGTGACACGCCTGAAACGGCGGTGCTGTCAGTCGCAAACAGCAAGTCTTGGGATAGAACAACACGCAGGTCGGTACCGTTGTTTGATACGCCTACATCGCTACGCAGTTGGCGACGCAGTTCTTCGGCTTGCTTATCAAGGCTGTTACCAATGCCAGCACCCACACCCGCACCAAGCGCGGCACCAACGAGGGCTGCTTGGTTCCGATCACGGTTTGATCCGCCATTGTTCGCGAGCGCGCCAACAGCCGCGCCGCCCAATGCGCCGATCAACGCGCCCTGTTGTGTTTTCTGGTATTCGTTGGGTCCGCCTGGTTCACAAGCCGCAACAAAAGTAAGCGAAGCCGCAGCTGCAACAAGAGGGAGTTTTGAAAATTTCATCGTTTCGGTTCCATTCGATATGGGTGCGCAAATTGCGCGTTCTGGATAACGCAGCTTATGATCTTATTGCCACTGTTATCCAATAACGCATTCGTCATAGGAATGGTTCCGCCTAAAATTAAAGGGTCGCGTCAGCGCGTGCGGATTCCCAAGCAAGAATCGCACGCTTCACCGGAAGCCCCCAGTGATAGCCGCCAAGCGCACCGGACTTGCGTAACGCCCGATGGCACGGGATCAGTAAGCTAACGGGATTGCGACCGACCGCAGTGCCAACCGCGCGAACGGCCTTGGAGTTGCCAATGGATTGGGCGATTTCAGAATATGTCGTCACGTGACCTGATGGGATGCTCAGCAATGCCTCCCACACCTTCAGCTGGAATGGTGCGCCGATCATATGAAGCTGGGTTTGACCAGTCATACCCAACGCGGCAGTCGCCCATGGGGTCAGTTGCGCTGGATCTTCGACATACGTCGCCTTGGGCCAGCGGGATTTCATATCGGCCATTGCGGGCTCCGGTCCTGCCTCGGCCGCAAAAGCCAGCCCGCAAATGCCACGATCCGTGCCCATGACCAAAGCAGGACCAAAGAGGCTGTCGAACCAGCCCCAGCGGATCGTTAAATCTGCACCATCGCGGGCATAGTCGCCGGGGCTCATGGCTTCCCATCGGACGAACAAATCATGGAGCCGCCCACTACCAGACAATCCAACAGAATGCGCTGTGTCGAGCGTCGTAAAACGGTCGCGCAACAGCGTCTTTGCATGGGCCAGCGTCAGGTACTGTTGATAGCGTTTCGGCGATACGCCAACCCATGTCGAGAACACGCGCTGAAAATGTGCGGGGCTCATGTTCATGTCTGCGGCAAGATCTGCCAGACTAAGCTGTGTATCGCCAGCAGCGTCGATCGCGTCAATCGCGCGGCGCATGACCTGATAGTGGTAGGGCTTTGTGTGTTCCATACGTGTAATCTAGTTACGACTGCCCCAACGTGCGACCCGAATATTGCGCATCTGCTGCTTGCCCCCTTTGTCATGAAAAGGCATACCCGCGGAATGGTCAAACAGCTTGATTATCACACGATCCGAGAGATCTTTACGCGTTTTCACGATGCCGAGCCCGAGCCGGAAGGTGAGCTCGAGCATGTGAACGTGTACACATTAGTCGTTGCGGTGGCGCTGTCCGCGCAGGCGACCGATATTGGCGTGAACAAAGCAACCCGCGAATTGTTCAAAATCGCGGATACGCCGCAAAAGATGCTCGACCTTGGGCTAGAGGGCGTAACCGAACACATCAAAACCATCGGCCTGTTTCGCCAAAAAGCCAAAAACGTCATGAAAATGAGCCAGATACTGGTTGATGAATTTGGCGGAGAGGTTCCGAACTCTCGGGCGGCGCTACAGTCGCTACCCGGTGTGGGCCGTAAAACAGCGAACGTTGTTCTGAACATGTGGTGGCACCAGCCTGCGCAGGCGGTCGACACGCATATCTTTCGCTTTGGCAATCGAAGTGGTGTTGCTGTCGGTAAAGACGTCGATGCTGTTGAACGTGCCGTCGAAGATCATATACCCGCTGACTTCCAGCAGCATGCCCACCACTGGATGATTCTTCATGGGCGCTATACTTGCGTCGCCCGAAAACCCAAATGCGCGGCCTGTCTAATCCGCGATCTCTGTCTATTTGAGGATAAAAACCTATGAAAAAGTTTCAGGTTGTCGGTATCGGCAATGCGATGGTCGACGTTCTGGCCCGTGCCGAAGATGCATTCCTAGAAGAGGCCGGGATCGGTAAAGGGATTATGCAACTGATCGACATGGATCGTGCCGTGTCGCTATACGCGAGCGTTGGTCCTGCGAAGGAAATTAGCGGCGGGTCAGCTGCGAACACTATCGCGGGTGTCGCGCATTTGGGTGGCCGGACTGCCTATGTCGGCAAGGTCAAAGACGATCAGCTAGGCGCGATCTTTGCACATGATCTGCGCGCGCAGGGGGCGGTTTACGAAACCGCGCTCGCGCCAAAGTCGGAAGAAGCTGAAACAGGACGCTGCATTGTTATCGTGACGCCAGATGGTGAACGGTCAATGAACACCTACCTCGGTGTGACTGAATTTTTGTCACCAGATGACATTGATGAAGCCCAAATGGCCGAGGCTGAATGGATCTACCTCGAAGGGTATCGCTTTGACGGGCCAGACAGCCACGCCGCCTTTGCCAAAGCGATCAACGCTTGCAAAGGGGCAGGGGGCAAGGTCTCAATCACGCTTTCCGATCCATTCTGCATCGACCGCCACCGCGACGCTTTCCGCGATATGATCAAAGATCATGTCGATCTGCTGTTCTGTAACCGGGCAGAAATGCTGTCGATGTACCAAACTGACGACTTTGAAGCAGCGCTTACCAAAGCCGCAGCCGAGGTTGCAGTCGTGGCCTGCACAGACAGCGAACATGGCGTTCACATCCTAGACGGCGACAACCGCTGGCACGTGCCTGCCGTACCGACGCAAATCGTCGATGCGACCGGCGCGGGCGATCTATTCGCGGGCGCGTTCCTATGGGCGATGACAAACGGTTACGATCTGCAAACATGCGGCAAAATGGGCAACATCGCTGCATCCGAAGTCATAAGCCACATCGGCGCACGCCCCGAGGCGAACCTAAAGGCCTTGTTTGAAGATCACGGTTTGATCTGAGCACCTCGTATCTAAGGCCACAGGATCAGAACGGCTTTTACCACTTTCCAGTGGTCGGCAGTATCTAAGGCGGCGTTCTTCTTTGAACGTCGCTAAAGGCGCAGATTAAATCTGTGGTGTTTGGTATTCTTGTGCGACCACATCTGATGACTACATCTGATGACTAGAGCTAGCAACTTCCATATATGTCTCGATGCTGTCATTCCTGCATCTGACCTGTGCCGCTAAGCCTATTCGTCAGAAGCTATGCCTGGCGTGAAGCAAAAAGGCCTCCGATACCTAGCACGACCAAACTAAATCGGGTGGAAGAAAACTTCGGCGAGGCAAATCCCAGCCTCACACCGAATGATCTGGCCAAGATTAACGCCGAAGCCGCAAAAATCGCCATGCAACGCGACTGGCTGCCTGACGGGGTATTGACGACGACCGAAAGCGAAAAGGCCAAGATCGACCAAGTCGGATAAACTCGCTTGGTTCTTCTTCTGTGCTGTGCTGGTTCGCTGCGATAAATTGCTTTTAAGCATGATAGCCATTTTATTGACGTGGCTCGCCAACCGAAGAGCATCTTCTGAATGCGCCATGCGGTAATGTTAGAGGCTTTAAGTTAGCTCGTTTTCAGTGGCAAAGCCAAATGCGGACGGCATTTTTAATACCGTCCGCGGCAATAGCTTAGCGCACCCACACCTCAACACGGCGATTTAGTCGTTGTCCGGCAAAATCACTGTTGCACGCAACGGGGTTTAATTCTCCGTAGCTTTTAATTTGAATAGTGGACGGGTCAAAGGCGGACCCTGCAACTTGTGAAGATATGCTGCCAAGAACAGCTTCTGCGCGGGCTAAGCCTAATGTGCGGTTCGCGTCGAATGCGCCATCGGCGTCGGTGAAACCAACCAGTGCAATTTCGTTGATGTCTGATGCGTTAGATAGATAGCCGGTCAATCGTAGCAAATCACGGCGCGACGCGTTGTCTAGGTTGGATGATCCCGTTTGAAATCGGAACGTTGGCGATAGTCGGCGCCATTCAAGCATATCAATGTAAAGTTCGCGCAATGCAGCGAGTTCTTGGCGGCTTTGGTTGCGATCAATCTCAGTCCGGATTGCTTGGGCCGAACGGGATAGGTCCCGGCTGTCGATATTAAAACCAATAAAGCCCGACTTTTCGATGATTCCGTCTGCGGCTGGTGACTTTGCATAGGCAAGCAGCCCTTGGGCGCGTGACGGCAGTTCGGCATTTGTCGTGTAAAGATACAATGTGCGTTGCAGCGGGTATTCTCCGGTTTTTGCGGCAAAGGTTGATGCCTCTGCGGCGATGCCGCAGCTTGAAATCAAACCCAACGGTTTGTTGTCACCGCGAAATGCAAACCCGACGTAGCCGATGCCGCCAGCATCGCCAAATACCGATTCAGACATCGCTGAGTTTCCGGAAACGATACGTGCCTGTGCGCTGAGCGACACGTCATATGGTTCCAGAAATTTGCCAGAAACAGTGGCAAAGGTACCAGAGTTGCCATCGCGTGAATATACCGTCACAGGCAGATCGGCGCCGCCCAATTCGGACCAATTGCTGATTTTACCCGAAAGCAATTCTGAAATTTGGTTTTCGGTTAACGCATCGACAGGGTTGTCTGGGTGCACAACGATCAAAAGCCCATCAACTGCGATCCCGTGTTCTTGTTCGAAGCTAAGCGCGTCACCCAAGCCTGCGTCAGAAAATGCTTGGACCTCGGTGCCTTTAATACGGCGAGACGACATTCCGATTTGTGTCGATAGATCAAGCATACCGCGAAAACCCGTGCTGGATCCACGATCTTCGATCATGGTCGTGAAGAGCGTTTCGCCCAACCCTTCATCGGCGATGACGGTGTGCAGGACCTGTCGTTCGCCGGTGGTGCGGCTATCGACGACGGCACGTTGGCTTTCGGCATAACCGCGTACAAGTAGCGGCATCAGTTCTGCGCCGATAGTGTCTGACCCTTTAATCGTAAAATCTATGTTTGCTTGTTCGCTGGCTGGGCAAGCCGCCCCCGCACAGCTAACAAGCGAAGCCGGTACTTGAACTTCCCCAATTTCAGTACGCATAACGTAAAAACCGTCGCTAAAATCGATCAATTCGCCCGACAGCGCCATTTCACCATCACTGGTTGTAAGCGAAACGTCGTCTGCGAGTGCGGGCGATGTCATACATAGGCATGAAACCGCTGCAAGTCGCGCTATGAGTGTGTTGGTGGGAGACATGTGAGTGGTCTTTCGTTATGAGAGTCGGTGCAAGCCAGTCCTGTTGGCGGCAGCACAGATGCTCTTTTAACGCATCAGATTTGTTACAGATTGGTGACGTTTTTGTAACGAAAGACTTAAAGTTAAATTATTCCAATTGGTTGAAAAATCCTAACTGGGAATCATCTGATAATAAATAAAGGTTCCCATCACGAAGCTGCTGGGGTTTTAGAGTTTATCCAACTCTTGTGATCGCTCTGCTTTTAGTGGATTTGTTGGGACTGTTCGACAATTTCTGAGAGGTATGGTGGTGGCGTGAGGGAGACTTGAACTCCCGACCTAACGATTATGAGTCGTTCGCTCTAACCAACTGAGCTACCGCGCCTAACCACGAAGGACCGATTAAGCAATGGGGCGCGGGGTGTCAAACCGATTCTTGGCGCTTTTGTCGGATTTTTGGGATGAACCGTTTACGCTGTGAAAATTGCGTGACAATGAAGGTCGTTTTTTGCAACATCCCCCAAGGCAAAAGAGGGTAAAATATGACCGGTTTTCTGACCACACATGTGCTTGATACGGCAAGCGGCTTGCCGGCGGCTGGGATGACCGTTGATCTTTATTGTTTGAACGATGGTCAGCGCGAACATGTGGTTACAATGGTGACCAATGATGATGGCCGTACCGATAGCCCGATCTTGCCCGCTGACGCATTTAAAACCGGCAAGTATGAACTGGTTTTTCAAGCTGGCGCGTATTTTTCCCGAAGCGAAGAAATCAGTTTTCTCGATGATGTTCCGATCCGGTTTGGCATAAGCGATCCGGCGTCACATTATCATGTGCCGCTACTGGTCTCTCCATTCAGCTTTTCGACCTATCGCGGTAGCTAAGCGCTGAATGTCCATCGCGTTGTTTGCCGGTACGGTGCATCGGCTGTGACGGCGATTGACGGAAACGCGCTGTTGTTTGGCGCGTCAGGCCAGCGCTGAGGCTCAATTGCCAGTCCTTCATAGGTAGATTTTCCGGGACGTTGTGCGCCGCGCCCATCATAGACTTGAATGCCGGGTTCAGTCGTCGCGATGGTCATTGTTACGCCACTGGTCCCCGTTAGCGTCAGCACGTCACGCAAAGTCGTTGGGCTGTCCGAAAGGCAAAAGTTGTGGTCGAGAGCAGGGGCCCCCTGATCAAAGCGGCGTAGGGCGCGGAAATCCATAGCGGTGCCAGTCACGTCACATAGCTCACCTGTCGGCGCAGTTGCTTCGTTGATGGGCAGATAATGGTCTGCGAAAATTTGGAGCTGCTGTCCTTCCCAAGTGGCAGCCCCATCCATATTCCAATAGCTATGATTGGCGAAGTTCATCAACGTTTTGGTGTCGGTCAGACCTGTGATCTCAAGCGTGAGGTTTGCTGGGGCTGTGACCGTAAACACCGCTGTGATTGTACGACGCCCAGGCAAGCCGTTGACGCCGTCGGCCAGATCAAGTGAGAGCGTGACACTGTTTTCGCTACGTTCGACGACTTTCCAGATTTGAGCATGTGTTCCGTCACTACCTGAATGTAGGTGTCCGGTCCCGTTTTCGTTGCGCTCAAGTTCGTACATCATGCCTTCAAGGCGCACGCGGGCGTTGCTAATCCGGTTCGCGATTGGTCCAACCAATGCACCATGATAACCCATTCCATTTTCGTAGTCTGACAAATTGTCAGAGCCAAGCGTCAGTGAATGCGGCACGCCCGCCAGACGTACATCCTGCAAGATCGCACCGAGCGTTAGGATGCTCACGGTCAGGTCACCTGCGCTGAGCGTGATTTTTTCGATCGCGTCGCCATTTTTCGTCGTGCCAAAGGCTGTCATGGAACATTCCTGTTTCGATCCGCTTGCGCGGAGTTTTGAGTATTTTGGGCAAGATGATGCGGTCTAGAGAATAACCTTATGCTCAGCTTGGCCTTTGATGTCTGTCTTGGTTTGGAAGGTTTTACCGTTCGTGTCATTTTCTGGCAGGCCTGTTGCTGCAGATGTGCAGAACAACGTTGTGAGGTCTTTCCCGCCAAAAGAGGGGCAGGTGGTCTGTGGGGCGGAGAAATCATAGGCTTTGATGAACGTTCCGTCAGGCTTGTATCCTGCGACACGTCCGCGCCCCCACTGTGCATTCCACATGTTGCCGTCTTGGTCGATGACTGCGCCATCGGGGCGGTCATCCGTTCCGCGCAGGTCAAGGTAGAGTTCAGGTTTAGCGTTGGGCCATCCGTCAGCATCCAGACCAACACGCATGATTTTTTGCGTTGGCGTATCGGTGAAATAAGCCGTTTTGCCATCGGGCGCAAAGCAGATCGCGTTTGAGATTGTGATTGGTGCGAATAGCTGGCGCAGTTCACCTTTGTAGTAGCGGTAGATGGCGCCGGCGTTTTCTTCGGCGTTGATCCCCATCGTGCCGATCCAGAAACCACCCTGCGGGTCCGCGCGGCCGTCGTTTGACCGTGTGACGCTGTTGTCAGCGTCGAGCGCGCAGATTTCGCTATGCTCTCCGGTCATGATGTCAAAGCGATGCAGCGCCTTGGCAGAGGCAATAATTAGCGTGTCATTGTCGACCCAACCTGCGGCGCTGACGTATGTGTCGAACTGCCATTGCTGCCCTGCTGTGTGGAGCCGATGACCTAGGATATCGAACCAGAAAAGCTGGTTGCGCGTTGGGTGCCAAAGAGGGCCCTCGCCAAGCTGGCATTGGGTGTCGTCGAAAATCATAATGATGCCTCGTCAAATGCGGCGACAATGTCGGTCGCGCGGGCGCTGATGTCCGCGATTGACATGCCGGGTTTATAAAGTGCCGAGCCAATGCCAAAACCATCGGCGCTTGCGTCCAGCCATTGTTTGAAATTTTCTGGGCCAGCGCCGCCTACGGCGTAGACCAACGTTGCTGGGGGAAGGACTGCGCGGAATGCTTTGATCCCTTCAGGACCTATCAGGTTTGCAGGGAATATTTTCAGCCCATCGGCGCCTGCTTTGAGCGCTGTGAAGCATTCGGTTGGTGTCATAACGCCCGGCCAGCTTTGCATGCCTGCCGTTTTGCTCGCGAAGATGACGCGCTGGTCGCAGTTAGGTGACACAATCAGTTTGCCGCCTGCTTGGGCGACGCGACCAACATCATCGGGCGACAGGACCGTGCCAGCACCGATAAGAGCGTTGTCACCGTGCGCATCCGCCATTAATTTGATGCTGTCGAACGGATCAGGAGAGTTGAGCGGGACTTCGATCTGGGTGATCCCGGCGTCGATAAGCGCCGCCGCCGCAGTTGCCGCTTCGTTCGGTGATATGCCCCGCAGAATGGCGATGATAGGACGATGCATTGAATATCCTTAAGTCTGGCAACATCTTGTGCCGTGGTGAAGAGTGGGGGTGTTCAAGCCACCGAAATTTTCAGGCTCGAGATTGGTAGAATACCGTAGGCTAAAGTTAAAGCGCGACTTACAGTGCAATTCAACGTTTGCTGCTATTTAGACCGCCATCATGTTTAAGTGGTACGAAACCCAAGTGGCCACCCCATTCCACAAATATCAACGCGATAGGGTAACCACTGCATTGGCCATGCCAAGGACCGATAATGCAAATCCGGAAAACCCTTGCTCAACGCCAGCCATTCGAACGATCATCACAAGGATTACGAACTATTGGACTGAAAGCTTCGTCACGTTGAGCAGGGTATCAATCATTCAGGACCTACTCATGACGGTGAGCGCATCACGAGCGATCTGTTTTTCTTCGTCAGCAGCAATCACGTGGACGGGCACATCGCCGAAGCAGGCCAGATGCGCCATGATTTTATCGCGAATGGGGGCTGCGTTTTCACCGATGCCACCCGTAAAGGCGACCGCGTCGACACCACCCATTGCGACAATCGCTGACCCGGCTTGCCGTGCGGCCCAATAGCAAAAGTGATCAACCGCAAAACGTGCGTCATCATCGTCGCGTTCCAGCAGGTTCTTCATGTTGTTGTCGCCAGCCAGACCTTTCAGCCCACTTTGTTTGTTCAACAGCGTATCTGCGCCTGCCAGCCCCAGTTCATCGGCGATCCGCAAAACGGCGGCTCCGTCGATTTCACCGCAACGCGTGCCCATGACCAGCCCAGACATAGGCGAATAACCCATCGAGCTTGCGACGGATTTCCCATCTTTGATCGCGCAAAGGCTGGCCCCATTGCCAAGATGCAGCGCCAATAGACGGGGCGGCAGGTCATCCCCAAACTCTGACACCATGTTGGCATAAGACGATCCGTGAAAGCCATAGCGTTGAATGCCAGCAGCGTATTGCGCATCAGGAATGGCATAGCGCGTGGCGACATCAGGATTGTTCGCGTGAAACGCGGTATCAAAGCTTACAAACTGCGGCAGGTCTGGGTGGGTCTTGGCCAAGGCTTCGATCCCGAGCAAGTTCACCGGGTTGTGCAGTGGGGCAAGCGGAATGCAGGCCCGGATCGCGTCGATGACCTGGGGTGTCACGCGTGCGGGTTCCGAAAAATATGTGCCACCATGTACAACACGGTGCGCGACGGCGGTGATATCTGTTGCTTTATGACCTGCGTCGTCAAGTGCCGTCATCATTTGCGCAATGGCGCCGGCGTGATCTGGGGCGTCGACGTTGGATTTGGTATCGCCCAGCTTCAATGTGCTGTTCGCGCCAATCTCGCTCACGATTCCGTCGGCGATTTGCGTAAGGTCAGCCTGAAACAGGCTAACCTTTAACGATGATGATCCGGCGTTGACGACGAGGATCATGATGCCGCCGCCACGATTGCACCTAATGCTGCCGAACAGATGCGTGCGGGTGCCTGTTGACTGCGCGAGGTAAGAAGGATCGGAACCTTTAGCCCCATAACCAGCCCGCCAGCGCAGCACCCCATGCCAAGTACCATAAGTTTGAACAGCGCGTTCCCAGATGTGATATTGGGCGTCAGCATAATGTCAGCGTCGCCCGCCACGTCAGAGGCATAGTTCTTTGCCTTGGCTGCAGCCGCGCTGAATATCAGGTCGAGCGCCATCGGCCCTTGGACCGTGGCGTTTGGCAATGCATCTTTGGCCCATTCTGCGATTTCGGCGGCCTCCATCGTGTTGGTTATCGACGGAATTGGATCTTCGGTCGGGGCAAGAATTCCCGCTTTGACCTGTGTATCGCCTAATATTTCGGCCAACCGCACCGCGTGGCTAAGGCAGGCTTTACGCGTATCGACGCTTGGATTCACGTTTAGCGCAGCATCAGTCAAGAACAGCGGCCGTTCCGATCCGGGGCGCGTGATGTGAAAGATGTGACCGCAACGCGTCCCTTTTTCGCGCAGGCCTGCCGCCGAAGGCAGCAACCCTTTCAGAAACGTAGACGTATGAATTTGGCCTTTCATGATGCTATCGACCTCGCCAGCGCGGGCAAGCTCTGCCGCTCGCGAGGCGGCAGCAGCATGGGGTGCGTGCTCAATCCGATATGGGCTGATGTCCCAACCGATTTGTTTCGCAGTATCGTTGATCTTGTCAGCGTCCCCAATCAGTACAGGGTCGGCAAGCCCCAGATCGGCGGCTTCGCGGATGCCTTGCAGTGGGTTCACTGAACCCGCGTTGACCAAGGCAACTTTTGGCGCTGGTAGGCTTTGTGCTTTGGCGAGCAGCCCTGCTGGGCAGGGCGCGGTTTCGGTGGCAAGAAACGGGAAGGGGAGGGTCATTCGGCTGTGCCTTTCATGTCATCATCGGCGTAAGTAGGCCAAGCGCTGACAAGATCAGCAAGAGAAAAACGGCAAACCGACGAAAGGTAAGCGGGGAAGCGGCCAAAAACTGGCGACCGCCCAACCAGACGCCTAATCCCAGAATAGGAAAGGCCAAAGCCGCAGCCAGCACAGTATCCTCACTGACAAGGCCACCATGCCACATCAGCGGTAGTGTCATCATATCGAGCCCGGTCAAGAACACGATCATTGTCGCGCGAAACTGCGGGGCTTGCATGGGCTGTGCCGATAGGAATGCCGCGACAGGTAATCCGCCAACGCCCGCGCTATTGCAAACCCCAGAGATAACGCCAACGCCAGTATGCCCAATAGGTCCGATGACGCGCTGAAGCGTCCATCCCGAAAGCAAAACCAGCGATAGCGTCAGGATGATGCCTGAGATTACCATCCGCACGGTTTCGTCCCCGACCGAAAGAATGATGCTAACCGCAAAGGGGAGCGCAACAGCCGCCCCAACAAGCAGAGGTATGACCCGCCGCCAATCGATCTGGCCGCGAATGCCGCGTGCTTGGAACCCGGTCATCATCATTTCGCAGGCAAATACCACGGGGATCAACGGCAGCGGGTTGGTCAGCAGTGCCGCGAAGGCGATGAAAATCGCGGAAAACCCGAACCCAGAATAGCCCCGCACATACGCCGCCCCAAGCAATGCAATTGCAAGGGCTGCGGATGTGCCAAGGCTTAGGTCAAATGGCAAAGCTTACTCGGCTGCCATGTCATCAGAAGATACGCCCGCAACGCGCACAGGTTTCTTCATTGCATCACGACGGAACGGCTCACCGAGTTCTTGGTTCAGGATGACTTCAATCAACGTGGTTTCGTTGTTTTCCATCTGATCCTTGATCGCTTGATTAAGAACAGTGGTTAGTTCGTCCATTGTTTTCGCTTGAACGCCCTTCAACCCGCAGGCCTGCGCGATGCCAGCGTAGCTGACTTTCATGTCCAATTCGGTGCCAACAAAGTTATCATCAAACCAAAGGGTCGAATTCCGCTTTTCAGCACCCCATTGGTAGTTGCGGAAAACGATTTGCGTGATGGCTGGCCATTCGTCGCGGCCAATCGCGGTCAGTTCATTTACCGAAATACCAAATGCACCGTCACCGGCGAACCCAATCACAGGAACATCCGGCTGGCCAATCTTTGCGCCAACGATGGACGGCAGGCCATAACCACATGGGCCGAACAGGCCGGGGGCCAGATATTTGCGCCCCGTCGGAAACGAAGGATAGGCATTGCCGATTGCACAGTTGTTGCCGATGTCAGAGCTGATGATCGCGTTTTCAGGCATCGCAGATTGGATCGCACGCCACGCCATGCGCGGGCTCATCCAATCGGGGCGGGCCGCACGGGCACGTTCGTTCCAAGTGGTGCCCGGATCGTCTTCTTCGTGGTCAAGGCTGGTCAGTTCTTGTGCCCAAGCAGATTTCAGGTTCCCGATCAGCGCTTTCCGATCATCGCGGCCTGCATCGCCTGCGTCATCCGAAAGCTGTTCCAATATACCCGCCGCGGCCTTTGCAGCGTCCGCCACAATGCCGACAGTGACCTTTTTGGTCAGGCCAATACGGTCTGGGTTGATGTCGACTTGGATCACCTTGGCGTCTTGGGGCCAGTAGTCGATGCCATAGCCCGGCAGGGTGGAAAATGGGTTCAAACGTGTGCCTAGTGCCAGCACAACATCTGCCTTGCTGATTAGCTCCATCCCGGCCTTTGATCCGTTATAACCCAATGGACCAGCGAACAGTGGGTGGGCGCCGGGGAATGCGTCGTTGTGTTGGTATCCAACGCAAACAGGGGCATCTAGGCGTTCGGCCACTGCTTTGGATGCTGCAATGCCACCTTCGGCCAGAACCACACCAGCCCCGTTTAGGATCACCGGGAACTTGGCGTTTGATAGCAACTCGGCAGCCTTCGTAATCGCGGTCTCGCCGCCAGCGGGGCGTTCGAAATCAACGATCATCGGTAGTTCGATATCGATTACTTGGGTCCAAAAATCGCGCGGAACGTTGATTTGCGCGGGCGCACTGGCGCGTTTGGCTTTCATGATAACGCGGTTCAACACTTCGGCAACGCGGGATGGGTCGCGCACCTCTTCTTGATAGGCGACCATGTCTTCGAACAGTTTCATCTGCTCGACCTCTTGGAAACCACCCTGACCGATTGTCTTGTTCGCGGCTTGTGGCGTGACCAATAACAGCGGTGTGTGGTTCCAATATGCTGTCTTCACGGCGGTCACAAAGTTAGTGATACCCGGGCCGTTTTGCGCGATCATCATCGACATTTCACCGGTGGCACGGGTGTAACCGTCTGCCATCATGCCTGCGGACCCTTCGTGCGCACAGTCCCAGAAGCTGATTCCTGCCTTCGGAAAGATATCCGAGATCGGCATCATCGCGGATCCGATGATCCCGAAAGCATGCTTAATCCCGTGCATTTGCAGGGTTTTAACGAATGCTTCTTCGGTGGTCATTTTCATGAGGAAAGGTCCTTTGGGTTTGATCAGACGCGCGACGCGGCGTGTCCGATATGGTGTTGTCACATTAGAAACGGGGCCGGCTTTTCAATAGGGCCAATTGCGTTGGGTTCTTATGGCCAATTCAGGCGGATTATCGGGCTTAATGCTCTGCGAGCGCCCGCGCAATCAATCGCACGCCCGGGGCAATTTTCGCTGATGGGATCGAAGAATAGGCAAGACGAAAATATTCGGTCGGTGGGGTTTCCGATGCAAAGAAAGGTGCGCCCGGTTCCATCAATACGCGATCCTCGCGTAGCCGGGCAGATAGTTGCGCGGTGTCTGTGCCATCTGGTGCACGTAACCATACCGCTGATCCGCCATAGGTTCCGTGCCCAGCAACGTTTAGGCCATATTCCTTTAGAGCTGCATCCATGACCTGACGTCGCGCATGGTAGGCCTTGCTCATGCGCCGGATCAGTGCGTCGTAGTGCCCAAGCGACAGGTAATAGCTAACGGTACGCTGAATATGCCCGGGCGGATGCCGTAATATTGTCGCTCTCAATGCGCGGGCCTCGCGGATGAAGGGTGCAGGTCCGACAAGATACCCCAATCGTAACCCCGGAAATAACGATTTTGAGAACGATCCAACGTAGATCACCCGCCCATTTTGATCGAGCGATTTGAGCGATGGTGAAGGCGGCTTTAGAAAGGACATTTCGAATTCATAGTCATCTTCAACGATTAGAAAATCGTTATCTTCGGCCTTGCGCAACAGAGCCTTGCGGCGGTCAACTGACATTGTCGATGTTGTTGGGCATTGGTGGCTGGGGGTCGCAAAAACGACATCCGTATCAACAGGAAGCGCATCGGGCGGAAGCCCATCCCCATCCACTGGTACGGGCGTGTATTGGCAACGTGATTGGTCCAGAATATTACGAAGTGCTGGATAGCAGGGGTCTTCGATTGCAGCCATCCGCCGGCTATTCAGTAGTACCTGCGCCGAAAGCCAGAGCGCGTTTTGTGCGCCCATCGTGACAAGGATTTCGTCTTCGTCCGCTAGGATCCCACGCCGCGGTAACGTTTGGCGCGCGATGAATTCGATTAATTGCGGATCGTCACCATCGTAATAATCAGCGGTCATCGCACTAAAGTCGCGCATCCCAAGCGCCCGCAGCGCGCAAAGTCGCCAGTTGGCGGTATCAAACAAGGTTTTGTCGGCTTGGCCGTAAATGAAGGGGTATTTATAACTGGCCCAATCTGCGGGCTTGTCCATATACAGGCCCGGTGCAAACCGTTGGCCGATCGCGCGGCTCCAATCGACTGTGCCAGATTGGGCGCGTTTAGCGGGAAAAGCTGGCGGTTCGGGCGCGTTTTCGGATACGAAAAACCCGGATCGTCCACGCGATGTTAGATAGTCGTCGGCGACCAATTCCGTATAGGCAAGCGTGACTGTAATCCGGCTAACCCCCAAATGGGCGGCCATTTTCCGCGACGAAGGAAGCCGTTCGCCCGCCCGAAACCGCCCAGCAAGGATGCCTTGCGCAACCATCTGCTGCACGCGCGCCTGCAACGTGCCGACGGCAGATGGATCAAGAAAGAAAGTATCGACAGCGATTGACATAAATTGGCCCTAAGTTGCGTCAATTTTGGACTTAACTGTAGGCCAAGGCAAGCGCCAATGCGGCGCCTGCAAAGTTCGGCGGTGTTAGCCAAGCACGCGTTTGATCGCGTTCCCAACCGCCTCGGTGACTTGGTTCATGTCGTCTTTGGTCGCTACCAAAGATGGGGCAAACAAAATTGTGTTGTTATAGCCCGGTACTGATCTGTTTGTGCCTCCGACAATCACGCCTTGGTTCATGCAGTCGGCAACGATAGCCGCGATGTATTTTTCATCAACGGGTTCTTTGGTGTCACGGTCTGTGACCAGTTCGGCACCTGCGAACAGTCCCATACCGCGAATGTCGCCAATCCATTTATGTTCCTCCATCAGCCCCGCAAGGTTACTCATCAGATGTTCGCCCATAGCGGTTGAGTTCGAAAGTAAGTCTTCTTCGACAAGAATATTCATGTTTTCGATCGCAGCAGCAGGACCGCCTGTGCAGCCGCCAAAGGTCGAAATATCACGGAAGTAGCTCAGTTTATCAGTGTCGTCTTTGAACTGCTCAAAGACTGCATTCGTTGTGACACAGCATGAAATTGCGGCATATCCAGACGCAACGCCTTTGGCCATCGTGACAATATCTGGCTTGATCCCAAATTGCTGATAACCGAACCACGTCCCCGTACGCCCCATGCCACAGACAACTTCGTCAATGTGCAAAAGGATATCGTATTTTTCGCAAATCTCTTGGACGCGTTCCCAGTAGCCTTTGGGCGGAACAATAATACCACCACCTGCGGTAATGGGTTCTAGGCAAAGCGCACCAATAGTGTCCGGACCTTCACGTAGGATCACGTCTTCGATCGCTTGGGCGGCGGCGTGGCCGTATGCTTCTCCGGTCAGGCCATTTTCAGCGCGGTATTCAAGGCAATGCGGTACGCGCACGAATCCGGGCGCAAATGGGCCGTACTGTGCATTGCGTTCGTCTTGGCCGCCCGCAGACAGCGCACCTAGCGTTGTGCCGTGATAGTCCCGGTCGCGATACAGAATTTTGTATTTCTTGCCGCCATGATGCTTGTGGCTGATCTGGCGAACCATTTTAAAGGCTTTCTCGTTCGCTTCAGAGCCAGAGTTAGCATAGTAAACACGATCAAGACCGGGCATCTTGTCAATTAGCATCTCTGCAAATTGTGCGCCGGGGATGGTGCCCGCAGTGCCGCCGAAGAAGCACATCTTGGTGACGGCTTCAGCGATGGCAGAACCGATACGTTCGCGACCGTAACCAACGTTGACGGTCCAAACACCACCGGACACGGCATCCAGATGCTCTTTGCCTTTGATATCCCAAACGCGCAGGCCTTTGCCTTCGACTATGATGCGCGGGTCAGTGGTTTCGTAGGTCTTATGTTGGCTTAGGTGATGCCAGATGTGCGCGCGATCTGCCTCGATCACATGGTCGGGATCATTAAAGAAATTGGTGGTGTCCATGTAGGAGGCTCCATCTATGTAACGAAAAACGGGCAGCGCGAATCTAATTCGTGGCTGCCGCTGTCCTTTGCACTTTGCCTACAGAATTTGCAATGTCAGTAGGGCCAGTTTCCGCAGATGCATATAGCCAAAAACCGAACATGACCTTGTTCTGTGATGTGGTGATTGATGGTAGCGCGTTGAATAAAATGAATAAAATTTCATGGGTTGTGTCTGAACGGTGTAATCCTTTGAAAATAAGCGCTGTTTGTTATGATTGACGCAGCAGGTCGAATTTCTTTGGCTTTGGTTAACTTGTCGTAGTCTGCTCCTGAAGTGGCCCGACAGGTGTGTGTGTAAAAACCTGCGGGTACACATGTCGCTGATCGGTCTTGGGACTATGAACCTAAGGTGAAACATGGTCAGTTCAGAATTATCGAGGCAGGTAAACCTGCCCACCTCATGGTCTTATTTGCTAAGGCCCAACACGGGAGACGAAAATGAAACTCAAGACAGTATTAATGGGTGCCGCTGCTGGCGTCGCGATCATGACGGGCGCGACCACTGCAACTGCGGAAGCCCACGGAGAAATTACCGTTGGCTACTTCCTCGAATGGCCGATGCCGTTTCAATACGCCAAAGTGAATGGCACTTATGACGAAGCGCTGGGTATGAAGGTAAATTGGGTTAGCTTTGATGCGGGCACAGCAATGTCGGCGGCGATGGCATCAGGTGACGTACAGATTTCAGTAAGCCAAGGTGTGCCGCCTTTCGTGGTTGCTGCATCTGCTGGGCAAGACCTGCAAATTTTGGACGTAGCTGTATCTTATGCCGAAAACGATAACTGCGTCGTGGCGTCCGGGCTTGAGATTGACAAAGACAGCGCTGACGAGCTGACAGGCAAGAAAGTAGCTGTGCCGTTGGGGACGGCTGCGCACTATGGCTTCTTGCGCCAGATGGAACACTTCGGCGTCGATCTTGCCTCGCTTGATATCGTCGATATGGCGCCACCGGATGGCGCCGCCGCAATCGCACAGGGTTCAGTGGATATGGCTTGTGGCTGGGGCGGTTCGCTGCGCCGCATGAAGGAATATGGGAACGTCCTGTTGACTGGCGCTGAGAAAGAAGAACTGGGTATTCTGGTGTTTGACGTGACTTCCGCACCCGCCAGCTTTGTCGCTGAGAACCCAGAACTGGTCGCTAAATTTCTTGCTGTCACTGCCGAAGCAAACGCTGCGTGGAACGACGGTTCTGGTGTTGAGGCAATGCTGCCCGTGATCGCCAATGACGCCGGTATGGACGAAGACGCGACAGCTGAAACGATGGCAACATTTGTGTTTCCATCGGTCGACGAACAATTGTCTGACGCTTGGCTGGGTGCAGCGGCACCAGCGTTCATGAAGGGTGTTGCTGATGTATTTGTGGAATCCGGATCAATTGACAGCGCGCTAGATAGCTATGCTGGCAATGTGAACACTGGTCCACTGGCGACACTAAACGACATCTAAATCCTTTGATCCCGGCGCGGACCAGTTGTCTGCGCCGGGGCAAGAATTTTCTAGAAAATTCTGATGCATGCTGTGGCGTGCAAATAATTTTCTAGAAAATTATTGGAGCGGGATATGTCAGGACTTCAGATAGACAAACTCTCAATGCGGTTTGATCTGCCGAATGGGTCATCGGTGCAGGCGTTAAAGGACGTATCGATTGATCTCAAGGCGGGCGAATTGTTGTCTGTGCTTGGACCTTCGGGCTGTGGGAAAACAACCCTACTGAATATCGTTGCAGGGTTTCTTGCACCGACTGAGGGGAAGATCGTCTTAAACGGCAAGACAGTCACCGGGCCGGGCGCAGAGCGAGGCATGGTCTTTCAACAAGGCGCGCTGTTTGAATGGATGAGCGTGCGCGAAAACGTTGGCTTTGGCCCGTCGATGAAGGGCATGGCAAAAGCCGAAAAGGCGCAGATCGTCGATCATCTTTTGGATGTTGTCGGGCTGCAGGATTTCAAGGAGAAGGCCGTTTACGAGTTGTCCGGCGGGATGCAGCAGCGCGTGGCACTTGCCCGCTGTTTAGCCAATGAGCCTGACGTGATCTTGATGGATGAACCGCTCGGTGCGCTTGACGCGTTGACCCGTGAAAAAATGCAGGGCCTTGTTCTGAAGCTGTGGAAAGAGACCGGCAAGACGATCATCTTGATTACCCATTCCGTCGAAGAAGCGTTGTTGCTGGGCGAGCGTCTAATCGTGATGGCCCCGCGTCCGGGTCGTATCCACCGAGAATACAACCTGCCGTTTGCAGAAATGGGCGTGAACCAAGACTTAAGACAGGTCAAAAAAGATCCACGGTTCAATGAAACCCGCGAAGAAATCCTTGCGATGATTTGGGACATGGAAGAAGAAATCATGGGCCGGACGGAGAACGCGTAATGGAGCTGCTTTCAAATCTTGGCGCAGAACTCTGGGCCGTTCTAACGACGCTATTTAAGGCGGCACCATACATTATCGGCTATGTCGTTCTGATCTTGGCGATGATGGTCATTTGGAGTGGTATCAAACGGCTTTTGACTCCGAAACACGACTATCGCTCTCTCAAAACAGTGACCTTTGGCGACGAAAGCGCAGTGACGTCAAACACTGTCGCTTCGGTCGTGTCAGTGGTGTTGATCTTTGTGCTTTGGGGCGCATTTACTGGGTCAAAGTTGTTGCCGGGGTTCATGCATGCGCCGGGCGCATTCACCGGAAATGGTTCGTTTACCTATACCATCACAACACCTGACGGGCAGACCGATGACGCGACGGTGTCTGTCATCGTTCACCCTGCAACGGTTGAAACCGAAGCGCCCGAAGTCAGTCCGGGCAGCGGCATCGCCAAAGATGATTCCATTGCAATTGCCAGCTATCGCAGCGCGTTGCTGCGGGTCGATCGCAACGATGAAATGGGGCGCGACGAAGACACGTTCATTACGGCTGTCAACGGCCAACCGATTGCCCCGGAAGGGTCGGTTCAGGTTGATTTTGGTACTGTCGCGATGTCTGCGAAGGGGACGCTGAATATCATCCCTGCGACTGGTGTCCAAATGGAACCCATTTGGCTGCCAGCGCCCGAAGCTGTCTGGAAGCGCATGACCGAAATCGCGACTGTTGGTTTTCGCAATTCCACGCTGATGGAACACTTGGGGTATTCCTTGTTTCGTGTCGTCGTTGGTTTCCTACTTGGTGCGATTGTCGGGATTCCTTTGGGCTATGCGATGGGACTGTCGAACTGGTTCCGTGGTTGGTTTGATCCTATTGTCGAATTCATGCGCCCGGTGCCGCCGCTTGCGTTGATCCCGCTGGTGATCATATGGGCGGGCATTGGCGAGGTCGGAAAAATCATCCTGCTGTTTCTAGCTGCACTGTGGATCATGGCGATTGCAGCCCGTTCCGGCGTGTCCGGGGTTCGGATATCCAAGGTGCATGCGGCGTATTCTCTGGGCGCTTCGAAATGGCAGATCATGCGTTATGTGATCATCCCGAATTCATTGCCTGAAATCTTTACCGGTGCGCGTGTCGCGATGGGCGTGTGTTGGGGGACTGTTGTTGCCGCCGAGTTGGTCGCCGCCGAAAAGGGCGCAGGCATGATGATTATGGTCGCGTCTAAATTTCAAAGCACGGACATTGTTCTGATGGGCATCATCTTGATCGGGATAATTGGCTTTAGCATCGACATGCTGATGCGCTGGATTGAGCGCGTCTTGGTACCATGGAAGGGCAAAGGTTAAGCCTTTCCGAAGAATGCTTTTGATGAAGTAAAACAAGAGAGTCAAAGGGCAGCTAACCCTTTGCCTTTTGGTATTTCTAGTCCCAAATCAAACCTGTCCCACAATAGGTTTTGAAATGGTTGAATACCTCAAGCGCGCGGTTCGAACCGCCCAAACAGACCATGCGGACGTGGCACCTGCCGTACAGGCATTGCTTGCTGAAATTGCGCATGGTGGTGAAGCTGCCGCAATCGCCTTGGCGCAGCGGTTTGATCACTGGCAGGGAGAGACAATCGTCTCGCGAACCGCGCTTGATTACGCGATAGATCAGGTTTCAGAGCAAACCAAGGCGGATATTCAATTTGCCCACGCCAATATTCTGCGATTTGCTCAGGCGCAGCGCGACACGATCGTCGATACCGAGGTCGAAATTCTGCCGGGTTTGTTCGCTGGCCAGCGTCAAATCCCTGTCGGTGCCGCTGGGTGTTACGTACCGGGTGGTCGCTACGCGCATATTGCCAGCGCCATGATGACAATCACGACGGCAAAGGCTGCAGGGGTTAAACACATTACCGCGTGTTCTCCGCCGTCCGGCCCTGACGGTATTCCGCCCGCGATCCTGTATGCGATGGATTTGTGTGGGGCTGATACCATCTTGAACATGGGCGGCGTGCAGGCTGTTGTAGCTATGGCAAAGGGGCTGTTCGGATTGCCGCGCGTGGATATTCTTGTCGGGCCGGGTAACCAATATGTGGCCGAGGCAAAACGTATTCTGTTCGGCGAAGTCGGTATTGATATGGTCGCAGGGCCAACCGATTCACTCGTGCTTGCTGATGCTGGTGCTGACCCGGACATTGTTGCAGCTGATCTTGTTGGACAGGCAGAGCATGGGCCGAATTCGCCTGTTTGGCTGGTGACTGATGACCGGGCGCTGGCTGACGATGTGATAGCACGTGTTCCGGCCCTGATCGCGTCCTTGCCTGATATGAACGCAGCCAATGCCGCCGCCGCATGGAGCGATTATGCCGAGGTGATCCTTTGTGCTGACCGTGAAGAGATGGCGCATACGTCTGATACTATCGCGCCTGAGCATCTGACTGTGCAATGCCATGATCTCGATTGGTGGCTTGATCGGCTCACGACCTATGGATCGCTGTTTTTAGGCGAAGAAACGACTGTCGCATTTGGTGACAAAGCAGCAGGACCAAACCATGTTCTGCCAACATCGGGTGCGGCGCGTTATACAGGTGGCCTATCTGTCGGTAAGTTCATGAAAACAGTGACTTGGCAGCGCGCAACCCGTGATGCAGCACGACCAGTCGCCGAAGCAACCGCCCGGATTTCACGTATCGAAGGCATGGAAGGACATGCCCGCACTGCCGACATTCGGCTAGCAAAGTATTTTCCGGACGAAGTTTTCAATCTAGGTTCTTGACCTTCCCGTGACTGGAACCCCTATGTAAAGGGTCTGATTAATCACGGGGCATGTCATGGGACATTCTGCAGAACTTAGATTTGGTGTCGACGGGATGAGCTGCGCAAGCTGCGTTAGCCGCGCGGAAAAGGCGATTTCGGCCGTATCTGGCGTGACACAAGCGCGCGTCAACTTGGCGAATGCATCGGCAACTGTGGATTTGAACGGTGCCGATGCTGGTCGCGCAATGGTAAGCGCTTTGCGGGCCGCTGGCTATCCTGCTTTGCCAAGCAAGCTTCGGTTTGAAATAATCGGCATGACATGTGCGTCATGTGTGGGCCGCGTAGAACGCGCTTTGTTGGAAACGCCCGGTGTCATCACGGCGTCGGTCAATTTGGCGAATGGCACCGCGACCGTCACGACGTTGACCGATGCCGCGACTTTGCAGCAGGCTGTCAGTCACGCTGGTTACGAGGCCAAGGTCCTTGAGGGTGCATCGCCTACTGACGACCGCCAAGGCAAAGAAGCAACAAAGGTTTTCCGCAACTTCCTGATCGCGGCGGCGTTAACTATTCCAGTGTTCGTTCTTGAAATGGGCGGGCATATGTTCCCAGCATTTCATCATTTCATCGCCCGAACAATTGGCACGCAAACGAGTTGGGCGATCCAATTCATCCTCGCGACTGTTGTTCTAATGGGACCGGGCCGTGTGTTCTTTGCCAAAGGAATTCCAGCGCTGCGGCGGTTCGCGCCGGATATGAATTCGCTTGTTGTAATGGGGGCGGGTGCGGCGTGGGTTTATTCCACCGTCGCACTTTTCGCCCCGGCGCTTTTGCCCGCAACGGCGCGGTCCGTCTATTTCGAAGCGGCCGCGGTGATTGTAACCTTGATCCTGCTTGGCCGTTGGTTAGAGGCACGCGCAAAGGGCCGGACGGGAAACGCCATTAAGCGGCTAATCAGCCTACGCCCCAGTAGCGCCCGCGTACTACGCGATGCAGAAGAGGTTGATGTACCCGTCGATAAAATCGTTCGCGATGACATCATTGTGTTGCGCCCCGGCGAACGTGTGGCGACTGACGGTGTGGTGCAAAGCGGTGCGTCGTTTGTGGACGAAAGCATGGTCACCGGTGAACCTATTCCAGTCGAGAAATCCAAAGGTGACACTGTGGTCGGCGGCACAGTGAATGGGAATGGCGCGCTTCAAATTCGGGCGACCGCTGTGGGGGCTGAAACCATGCTGTCGCAGATCATCGCGATGGTAGAAGATGCCCAAAGCGCACGGCTGCCAGTACAAGACCTCGTCAACAAAATTACACAGTGGTTCGTTCCGGGGATCATGGCCATTGCTGTGTTGACCGTTATCATTTGGTTGGCCTTTGGCCCTTCGCCTGTCTTGTCTTACGCATTGGTTGCAGGTGTGTCGGTTCTGATTATCGCCTGCCCTTGCGCTATGGGCTTAGCGACCCCAACGTCGATTATGGTGGGCACTGGCAGGGCGGCTGACCTTGGCGTTTTGTTCCGTCAGGGCGATGCGCTTCAGGCGCTGCAGGGCGTTGATATCGTTGCTTTTGATAAGACGGGGACGCTAACTGTCGGCAAGCCAGTGCTGACTGACATTGAGCCAGTAACAGGTGACAAAGCCGCGCTTTTACAGATTGTTGCCGCAGTTGAATCGCTTTCCGAGCATCCATTGGCCCAAGCAATTGTTGCCGGGGCATCCCGCCCGCTGCCTGCCGTGACTGACTTTGCGTCCATTCCGGGACACGGTCTGCGAGCGGTGGTTGAAGGCCGGGTTGTGCTGGTCGGTGCCGCCCGCCTGTTAACGCGCGAAGGCATCGATCCGTCACCACTTGAACAAGCAGCACAAGAGCTTGCTGGTGCTGGTAAGACCCCAATCATGGTCGCGATTGATGGTGCGCCTGCGGGTGTGATTGGCGTCGCGGACACCGTGCGGCCTTCGGCGAAAGCAACAGTTGCAGGGTTGAATACGCGGGGCATCCGCGTTGTGATGATCACTGGTGACGCAGAGCGGACAGCAAAAGCGATTGGTGCCGAATTGGAGGTCGCTGACGTTTTTGCTGAGGTCCTGCCCGAAGGTAAGGTCGACGTGATCCGCCAATTGCAAGCAAATGGCAGCAAGGTGGCCTTCGTCGGTGACGGTATCAATGATGCGCCTGCGCTTGCGACCGCCGAGGTCGGTATCGCGATTGGTACGGGAACGGATGTGGCCGTCGAAAGCGCGGATGTTGTACTCATGTCGGGCGACCCGGCTGGGGTACTGAACGGGATCGTCATTAGCCGGGCGACCATGGCCAATATCAAAGAAAACCTCGTTTGGGCGTTTGGTTATAACGTGCTGCTGGTTCCGGTCGCGGCTGGGGTGCTTTACCCCATTTGGGGTGTGCTTTTGTCGCCGGGGTTGGCGGCCGGGGCAATGGCGCTGTCGAGCGTGCTGGTCGTAACAAACGCGCTGCGCTTGCGCTGGGTGAAGGGAGCATAAGATGAATATCTCTGAGGTCGAAACCCGTACCGGGTTGCCTGCAAAGACCATCCGGTATTACGAAGAAATCGGGCTGGTGACACCGGCGCGCAGGCCGAATGGCTACCGTGATTTTCAGGACAGTGACGCGCATAAACTGGCGTTTTTAGGCAGGGCGCGGGCGCTTGGTTTCTCGATTGAGGATTGCCGTAACCTATTGGCATTATGGGAAGATCAGGCGCGGGCGAGCGGTGATGTTCGTCGTATTGCGAAACAGCATTTGGTGGAGATTGAGGATAAAATTGCTGGGTTGATTGCGATGCGGGATACGTTGTCGGAATTGGTTAAGGATTGCGCGGGCGATAACCGGCCTGATTGTCCGATCTTGAAGGGATTAGAAGGGTCATAAAAACGTCCCGATGTTGCCTTGTGGTTGTGGAAATTCTGCGTGATATCCACGCAGCACAAACATGAGAGCTAGGCATGCGCATACTTCGGGGGCTACTGATTTGCACGTTGATCGCATTGGTGGTCTGCGCTGTTTTGTTGCCCGAAGGCGGTGAAAAACCACGTGTGATTGATGCCTTAGGTAAGGCGATTTTTGGCGTTTTTGGCCTGCTTGCGCTTGGCTATGCCCTAAAGCTTCGCCGTTGGCTAAAGCGCGGCAAGCGACCAGCCGAAAAACCGCGCGAGCGTGCAGGAAAGCCAATAATTGTTGATGGTTCGAACGTCATGCACTGGGGCGGGGACCCGTCGATAATGGTGCTGAAACGTGTGATGGATGCGCTGCATAACCGTGGTTATGAACCCATCGTCTATTTCGATGCGAACGTTGGTTATAAGCTGGCTGATCAGCATTTGGGCGCGCGGGATATGGCGGTGCAATTGGGGTTGCCCAAGAGCGATGTAACGCTTGCGCCCAGTGGTACACCTGCTGATCCGATCCTATTGAAACACGCGGTTGACGACGGGCTACGCGTTGTGACGAACGACCGCTTTTTAGACTGGAAACAAGAATTCCCTAAAATCGGGGATAAAGGATTCTTGGTTAAGGGGCGCTGGCAAGAAGGCAGTGTTATCTTGCTGGGATTGGGCCGGGGATAGGGGCACCGCCCGTGCACATTGCGTACACACAGCGTATGTACAGGGGCCGCATGTTAGTTTTCGGCCAGATCGGCGCTGGTTAAACGGAACGCTTTGCCAAAACCGCCGTTCAGGTGGAAGGCGGTTGGCGTTAGCCGGAACATGATGAAATCGGGGAAATCATAGTACAGTTTTGCCTTTGGGATTTGGGCAAGCCATGCGGATTTATGCGCGGGTTTGTCGACCTGCGCGGCGGTGCATTGCACGGTTAGGCGCGGGTGGGTCAGCGGATCACCTTTGTCGCCGGGTTCACCGACCAGTACGGCGCATTTGGGTGCGGCCAGCAATGCGCTGGTGTGGGTCGACAGCCGCGAGACCAAGGTGAGGAAACCGTTCCCATCCCAGATCAAACCAACCCGCGTCACGTAGGGCGCGCCATCTGGGTCAACGACCGCCAAGGCCCCAAACCGCGTGGCGGTCAGGATGTCATTGGTGAGCGCAATGGATTCAGGCGTGGTGGGATTAATGGGGTCTTTGGTCATGATGGGGGTATCGTGTTGGAGGCCCTGCAATAACAACAGAGTGAAAACCTAATTTAGCTTTTGATCAGGAATGGAGGGAGAGTAAAGTTGGTTGATTTGCTGCTTGCCGCGCTCAAAAAGTCTAGACGACAATCGTACGGCTCGTTCAGCGACCTTGCAGGACAGTTCAGGTTCAATCATCGGCTGATCAGCCTGATGAAAACAGGCGCGATGAACGACATATAGGATATCATGGCAGTAAAGCATTGGCATGCGCGAATCTTCGGTAGCATCGATCGCGGCTATACGATCCGCTTCACTGTCTAACCATCTGATAAACATGAGCCTTCGCTCCATGGAAATATCTACCGGCGCAAAAATCATATCGTCTGGGACCGCGAGTTTTTGTGAGATGCCAGCAACTACTACCGGAAATATTAGCGCTACGCTGTCAAAACCGGACTGTTCGGCTTTTTCGTAGTTATTTATAACATCTTCCCAAATCATGATGCGTTTACGTTGGTTGCGTCGGTATATCCATTTCAGCATTACTTCTGCCTCAAACTATGTGTGTTGCTCTAGGGCGTCACAATATCATCAGCGGCTTCTACGTTTTACACCACCACGTTGACCGGGTTTACCCGCGGTACTACGCCCTGCTGCTTTTTGAGCATCGTTAACAGCCTTGTCCACTGCTTGTTGTCGTGTGAGCGGGTCGTCGCTGACCACGAGGTCGACGGTTTCGAGCCGTTTGACTTCGTCGCGCAGGCGGGCGGCTTCTTCGAATTCGAGGTTCTCGGCGGCTTTGCGCATGTCGTTGCGCAGGCCGTCCAGCACGGCCTCGAGGTTGCCGCCGTGCAGTGGTTTGTCGACTGTGGCGGTGACCCGGTTCATGTCCACGTCGCCTTTGTAGAGGCCCGCGAGGATGTCTTCGACGTTCTTTTTCACGGTGGTCGGCGTGATCCCGTGTTCGACGTTATAGGCCATTTGTTTGGCGCGGCGGCGTTCGGTTTCCTTCATCGCGCGGCCCATGGAGCCGGTGATTTTGTCGGCGTACATGATGACGCGCCCTTCGGCGTTACGC
Organism: Yoonia maritima; assembly: GCF_002933395.1. Lineage (GTDB taxonomy): Bacteria > Pseudomonadota > Alphaproteobacteria > Rhodobacterales > Rhodobacteraceae > Yoonia > Yoonia maritima_A. The sequence continues at coordinate 544,937 of NZ_PKFN01000008.1, read as the reverse complement.
GCGGCGCGGCCGATGGTTTGCACGAGCGAGGTTTCGGAGCGCAGGAAGCCTTCTTTGTCGGCGTCGAGGATCGCGACCAACCCGCATTCGGGGATATCGAGCCCCTCTCGCAATAGGTTGATCCCGATCAGCACGTCGAACGCGCCAAGCCGCAGGTCACGCAGGATTTCGATCCGCTCAATCGTGTCGATGTCAGAGTGCATATAGCGAACCTTGATCCCCTGTTCATGCATGTATTCTGTCAGGTCTTCGGCCATGCGTTTGGTCAGGGTCGTGACCAGCGTGCGGTAGCCATCGGCCGAGACTTTGCGGACCTCGTCCAATAGGTCGTCCACCTGCATTTCAACGGGCCGGATTTCGATTTCAGGGTCGATCAGCCCGGTGGGTCGAATGATTTGTTCGGTGAACACGCCGCCGGTTTGTTCCATTTCCCACGCGGCAGGGGTGGCTGATACGAACACGGATTGCGGGCGCATCGCGTCCCATTCTTCGAACTTCAGCGGCCGGTTATCCATACAAGACGGCAGCCGGAACCCATGTTCGGCCAGCACGGATTTGCGTCTAAAGTCACCTTTGTACATCCCGCCGATCTGCGGCACGGACACGTGGGATTCATCGGCAAAGACGATGGCGTTATCGGGGATGAATTCGAACAGGGTGGGTGGTGGTTCGCCGGGTGCGCGGCCGGTTAGGTAGCGTGAATAGTTTTCGATGCCGTTGCAGACGCCTGTCGCCTCGAGCATCTCAAGGTCGAAGTTGGTGCGCTGTTCTAGGCGCTGTGCTTCGAGCAGTTTGCCGTTGGCGGCCATTTTATCAAGCTGCGTCCGCAGTTCTTTTTTGATGCCGATGATGGCTTGGTTCATTGTCGGTTTGGGCGTGACGTAGTGGCTGTTGGCGTAGACGCGGACCTTATCGAAGGTTCCAGTTTTGGACCCGGTCAGTGGGTCGAATTCGGTGATCGTCTCGAGTTCTTCGCCAAAGAACGACAGTTTCCATGCGCGATCATCCAAGTGGGCAGGCCAGACTTCAAGGCTATCGCCGCGCACCCGGAAGGTGCCGCGTTGGAAGGCCGCGTCGTTGCGTCGGTATTGCTGGGCGATCAGGTCAGCGATGATCTGGCGCTGGTCGTAAATTTGCCCGACGTGGATGTCTTGGGTCATCGCGCCGTAAGTTTCGACAGAGCCGATACCATAGATGCAAGACACCGATGCCACGATGATCACATCATCCCGTTCTAGTAGCGCGCGGGTGGCAGAGTGCCGCATCCGGTCGATCTGTTCGTTGATCTGGGATTCTTTTTCGATGAATGTGTCGGATCGTGCGACGTAGGCTTCGGGTTGGTAGTAGTCGTAATAGCTGACGAAATATTCGACCGCGTTGTCCGGAAAGAACCCTTTGAATTCGCCATATAGCTGGGCGGCCAACGTTTTGTTCGGCGCAAGGATAATCGCAGGACGTTGCGTTTCCTCGATCATCTTGGCCATGGTGAAGGTTTTACCTGTACCCGTCGCGCCCAATAGGACTTGGTCCCGTTCGCCTGACAAAATCCCCGCCGACAGTTCTTTGATCGCGGTGGGTTGGTCGCCTGCCGGTTCGAATTCCGTGTGCAGGACGAACTTTTTACCACCCTCCAGCTTTTCACGGTTTTTTACATCCGGTGCAGGGTTGGCCAAAAAGGCTTCTGGTTCTGACTTATCGGTCTGGGCGTAGGGCATGCGACGTTCCTTGGGTTAACCTATATGTGATCCCTTTTTGTTCCGCTGCAACCCTTCTTGTTGACATTACTTGTCAGTATGCTTGCGCTGAGCGCCTGTTTTGTCGATAACACGCCTAATTATGGAGACCATGATGCGCGCACGAATCTATAAACCCGCGAAAACAGCAATGTCGTCAGGCACAGCCAAAACACACCACTGGGTTTTGGAACATGTCGCAGAAACCGCCCGCGAGGTTGACCCTTTGATGGGTTGGACGTCCTCCGTTGATACGCAAGCCCAAGTGAAACTGACGTTTGACACCAAAAAGGCCGCGGTCGAGTATGCCGCCGAACACGGTATCGAGGCCGTTGTTCAAGAGCCGAAACCACGAAAACTCAACATCCGTGCGGGCGGCTACGGCGAAAATTTTGCGACGAACCGCCGCGGTGCGTGGACCCACTAGAACTGTAAATCGGGGCAAAGTTGTCTCGAAATCGGGGCAAGGATCCCGCGAAGTCAATGTGCAATCAAGATATAGGGCGCCCACTGGGCGCTCGAACTATTTGTTGATGTGACTGACAATATGTCAATTCACCCACGGAGCGATTGATTGAGCGCTAGTTCAGCGTTTTGTCCAAAGCGCTCTTCAGCCGCGACTCTAGCTCATCTTAGGGAAAACGGCGCGTGGTAGGTCGGGAGTGGGCCGCGACGGTTACTTAGGCCAAAAGTAACTGCAGTTGGAAAGCAGATTGGGGGTCAAGTTGTACCGGGCAATGTGGCCAGAAATCTCTCAAGACGAAAGCATGAGGGTGAGGGTCCTTGCCTCTTTCTGGATCTGACGAAAAGATGCTTGCAGCCGGCTGTAATGCGTTCGCGACACCTGAATGCCGATTCCCCAAAGCTCCGTGATGCATGACCTGAAGAACACCAGCCCGATTTAACCGACCACAGTAACGGCGGAGAAGGGCATTTAGCTCTGCCGATGTACTGAGATACCCATCTCCAGTGAATAGCTGTCCAAAATTGTCAAACGAAGTGTTCCATCTAACTGGGTGGGTCGAAGAATGGCCCTGAAGTTTCATACTTGTACCAACGGGACCCGAATACAAAAAGAGAGATATAATATTGCGTCGCCTTGATGTGCCGCCAAAATTCTTATCATAAATATATTTCAGTGCCCTTAACCCTCTCGCTCGTTTCGAGGGGGCTTTGATGAGCGCACGTACTATTCCTTGGACGCGTAGCCTGAGGTGAGAACTCGCATGCGGCGACATAAGCGCATCATTATAGGGTACAAACTCCCAGTAAGATGGGATTACAATTCTTCCATAATGTCGTAGATGTCGTACGCGTGTCATCACCGGATCAGATATATTTAGATTAATATCGACGTCCGACAATTCCTCAAGACCTTCGAATATTGGGCCCTGAATTGGCCCATCCGGTCTTGGGGCGTCGACTGATCCTGGGCTGATATCATCAGTCTCGGCGGCAAGTACAAAAACTATTTGTTCAATGTCGCCCCGTTCGGCCATGCATACTGCAGGGTTGAGGGAAAAATCGAACAGTTGGCTATCAGGGGAGATCCCCTGTTCCAGTATATGTTGACATGTAAGCTTCAGCTTCTTGCTTAGTCGCCGTTGGCACAATTTTTCCAAGTTCCCCTTTGGCGATGTTTGTGATCCTTGCCTGGTTGAAGTCACGCCCTGGTTTCGAGAAATAGGAATGGATCGCTTGCTGAGATAATTTGGGGAAAAACTTCAACATCGCTTTTATGATGCCAATTTCCCTATCGGTGAGTTTATTCTTCTTAACCACTAAAATGACCTTTTCTTAGGGTTGCTCGTTTAGAGGCCTGAAACTCGCAAGGACCAGTTAGATTATTCGTTTCAAACATGAATTAGTGGCGGTATTCTAAGTGTTTGAGCTATGTAAAACAAAACGTCCTTCCGGGGGCAAATATATCATGTTTCATTGACCAACAAAAAAATTCTTTGCGATCTCATCAATCATCAAAATTTCAGCTGCTTGGAATTCAAGATTCGCGGCGTCAAGTAAATCGACAAGGTGCTTCGTATTGCGCGGTCCAGGAATTGGCACTACGTTCGATCCCTGAGATCGAACCCAGCTCAGCGTGACAGCGATCGCTGAAACGCCATAACTTGACGAAATTTCTTGGATGCACCCATGAATTTTTTTGTGCCGATTGCTCGGGGTTTTCGAAGGCTTTTAGCCGCTTGTGAGGTGTTGAGCTGGTCAGTATTTGTGGCGCATACTGCTGAAAATACATCTAGGCTAAGGCTGCTTTACGCGTGATCCAAAACATGGACGAATTTTTACAGCGTGACCTAGTTTTTGATATCATCCCCCTTAAGGATCCAGACTCTGGTGGTGAAATTTCATTTATTCCCAGTGAGTTAGAAAGTAAATTATTCGGAGAAACTGATGCCGATGGGCATCCGCTATATGTATATGCAGTGATAGATGCTGCGAAGGTTCGGTTCTTGACCGACCGTCTGTCGCAGTGCGATTTGCCGCATGTCTGTCTTTATGAAAATGACGATTACGCAGAAACTGCACCTTGGTTGGTACAGCTTGAGGTGGAAGCAGAGTTAACTCGGCAATATTTCGCGTATGATCCAGGCCAAGACAACCCGTGGCATATGCTAGCACTGGATGCCGGCATCGTGTTGCGCTCTCGCTTTGGTATCAAGGATGTTCAACACCACTTACGGCGTTATACGCTTTTGGCTGACGAAGCTGGGATCAGGCAGTATTTTCGATTTCAGGAACCCGGCTTTTTAGACGCAGTACTTCGGTGTTCTAACCAAGTCGAAGTCGCCAGTTTTTTCGCTCGGGTCGAAAGCTTTATGTATATGTTTCCGGCGTTGAATGACGGGTTGTGGGATGCTGTAAAAACCTCACCCCAACCGGGCTTGAACCTGTCCGAAAACGCGACATTCAATTTACCTGTGATTGACAAGACCAAGAGAGCGGCAATGCATGATGTGCTTTGCACGCGTCAGGGACGTAATCTGGCAATCCATGGTGGGACACCAGCATCTGAACGAAAGATGCGTGCCGAAGTGTACACGCGCCTTTTCAATGCTGGTTTCAATAATGAAACTGCGCTGATTGGTACATATGATCTGTTAGCGCAAATTCCCGCAGAGGCGCACGCTTCGATTTGGCAAGCTATCGAAAGCGGAGATCATTCACTGGGTTTCCTGAATTATAAGATCGCAAAGCATTATAATCTTGAGGTGGACGTAACATGAGTATCTGCATCGAATGCGGTGAATTTGAACTATTTTATGTTCTGGCATGTGGTGATGCAGCAGTCGGGGAAAGCAACATTCTTCTTTTTGCAGGAGATGAACTAGCCGAAATTCATCAAGAAATAAAATTTATGGATGACACCTTTGGTGCACTCGAAAAAGCAAAAGCAGAACAAGACCCAGAGGCGATCATTGCGGCCCAAGACCACATAACAACGACGTTGAAGGGCCATATTCCTATGCTGGACGGATATACCCGACCAATGGCTCGGTTGCCCGGTGAGCATCTCGTTCAAGCTTATTCGATTAAGGGGAAGAAGTGGACTCGAATTCGAAGCACCAAGATGCGCAATCATTGGCGGAGCTACAACGTTAATAAGTCGCTGTTAGTGGCTGAAGGTTCTGCAGACGATCCGAAACAATTGAATAAACAAGGTCTGAGAACTGCTTTTACACAAGCAAGGAAAAAGATCAAAAAGGACTTGGCTGAGGGGATCACTTTCCGCTCCCAGCTTGCCAAGGGCACGGTTAGCGGGTCGATTACTGATGTATGGGACGCCAGCTGGCTGCAATGGGTCGATGCTGTCAATGATAGTCTCATTTATAGCGGGTCGAGCGGGTACCATGACCTGTCTGCAGGTGCGCAGCTATTGCGGGCCTATGCGGGGTATGGGCTGAACCTTGGATATAACCCCAAAACAGGGGGTTACGGTTTAACAGGTAACGCAGAGGCGCGCGCCATTCTGGCCGAGGCCAAAGCCCAGTTTGATGGATACGCACCGCACCGTGATGGTTGGCATGCATATCTATCGTATTTTCCTGAAACGGGGTCGGAGGCTGGTCGTCAGCAGGACCTTAATTTTGGATACTTCCGAGGCCGATTGACAATAAAGGCGCATGCGATGTTAGGCGCCAGTATTTTTGGAACTGCTGGCATTGAATATGCACCCGAACCCGGCGGATCTATTCTTGCTAAGCCATCCATGGCCGGTGCCAAAGGCGAAATCGCCGCCGGTGCGTTTGCGGGCGTAGAGGCAGGCGGTAATGTTGCCGGTGCATTGGAGTGGCAAAACCCTGGCTGGCGCGAGGATAAAAATGGCGCGATCAAGGACGCGAAATGGGTGATCCTCGTTGAGCTTGGCGTGATGGTAGCTGCTAACGCCGGAATTGGCGGCGAAGTTGATTTTATGATTAGCTTTGAGGGTGGTAAGTTTATGTTCCGTGCGAAGGCCCAGCTCGTGATTGGAGTAGGGGCCAAGGGGAGCATGACAGGGCTTGTGGGAACTGGCGCGATCTATGACCTTATTGTATACGTGTACAATCAATTGAAAGAAAACGATTTTAGCTTCTTAACCTTCATGAGCAAAGAAGCATTTGATGCCGTAATTGGCTTGGTCTTGTATGCCGTTGAATTCGGTGCCGACGCCTTGCGAGCGGCTGAAGACAAGATCGATGCGTTCATTGCAGCAGCTAAGGCATCGATTGATAAAAGTGATAAGGCTGAAGAATACGCACGTAAAATTAAAGCAAAACCTGAGGTTTTGCTTTTCGCGCCTCCGGAAGCTAAGGGGGCAATTTTGTACAAACTATCAGAAACGTTCACGTTTTCTTTAGAAGAACATCAAGAAGCCGCTATTTTGACGGTCGTCGGTACAGTCCAGACGCAGCGCGAATGGGAGCAAATTGTTGAACGCATCACCCCTACAGGGGCTAAGTCAACCGCTTCGGAAGGTATGAAGCGGTTGAGCTGGATCATGGATGGCGGGTCAGAACAAAAATTTGGAAAAATGTTGCGGGCTCTCGCAACATTGCCGCCAACGACATTAGCTCCGGGTGAACCAGTGGTAATGCGTAATTTGGTATGATTATGGGCAGGCTAGATATCGTGATGTTTTGCAATCGTGCTTAATTGAATGCTTCAATAAGGGCGGGTAAGCATCACTGGACTTATGTGCCCAGAGTAACATTATAAGTTGGAGATACGATGAGGGTCGGCACAGAAAGCTGAGAACTGCGCAAAGCAGCGTGCTTTGTTATCTTGTCTGTAGCACAGCATCAGATAGTTTGCCCCCATGAGTACAAATCCCCGATTCATCCATCTGCGTGTCCATTCAGAGTATTCCCTGTTGGAAGGTGCCGTTCCGGTTAAGAAATTACCCGGCATGGCCGCCGCGATGGACATGCCCGCTGTTGCCGTGACCGACCGCAACAACATGTTTTGCGCATTGGAATTTTCGGAGGGTGCTTCAAAGGCCGGTATCCAGCCGATCATCGGGTGTCAGGTTGATCTGTGCTATACGACGCCAGAGCCGGGAAAGCGCCCCGAAGATCCTGCGCCGATTGTGCTGCTTGCCCAGACCGAGGCAGGTTATATGAACCTGATGAAGCTGAACTCTTGCGAGTATTTGGACGCAGGTGGGCAGTTGCCGCAGGTCACGTTAGATGACCTAAGCCAATATCATGAAGGATTGATCTGTTTGTCTGGTGGCCCCGATGGCCCGGTTGGTCGTTTGCTGCGTCAGGGTCAACGCCCGAAGGCCGAAGTCCTGATGGATCGTTTGGCTGTGACGTATCCGGACCGTCTGTATGTGGAACTTCAGCGTCATCCGATTGATGGTGGTCTGCCAGAGGCAGAGCGCCTGTCAGAGCGTGGGCATATTGAGATGGCATATGCGAAAAACCTGCCTTTGGTTGCGACGAATGATGTCTATTTTCCTAAGACGGGTCTGTATGAGGCACATGATGCGCTGTTGTGTATTTCTGAAGGTGCCTATGTCGATCAACAAGAGCCGCGTCGTCGTCTGACTCCGCAGCATTATTTCAAGTCTCCACAGGAAATGGTGACGCTGTTTGCCGATCTACCAGAGGCCATCGAAAACACGGTTGAGATTGCAAAGCGCTGTGCGTTCAAGACTTATAAACGTGATCCGATCCTTCCTAAGTTTGCTGATGACGAGGTCGCGGAATTGCGGCGTCAGGCCGAGGAAGGACTGAAAGCCCGGCTGGCCATTATTCCGCACGCGGCTGAGGTCGCCGAATACGAAAAGCGACTTGAGTTCGAGCTGAGTATTATTGAGGGCATGGGGTTCCCCGGCTACTTCTTGATCGTTGCTGACTTTATCAAATGGTCCAAGGATAACGGTATTCCTGTTGGGCCGGGCCGTGGTTCGGGTGCGGGATCACTGGTGGCTTATGCGCTGCTGATTACCGATCTTGATCCACTGCGCTATTCGCTTCTGTTCGAGCGGTTCTTGAACCCAGAACGTGTCTCCATGCCCGATTTCGATATCGACTTTTGTATGGACCGCCGCGAAGAAGTTATTCGCTATGTGCAGGAAAAATACGGGCGCGATAAGGTGGGGCAGATCATCACCTTTGGTGCGCTGTTGTCCAAGGCTGCTGTGCGCGACGTAGGTCGTGTTTTGCAGATGTCTTATGGGCAGGTCGACCGTCTATCCAAGATGATCCCTGTTGAGGGGGTGAAACCTGTTTCGATTGAGAAGGCGCTCGCGGATGAACCGCGCCTGCGCGAAGAAGCCCAGAACGAAGAGGTCGTTGATCGTCTGCTGAAATACGCGCAGCAGGTCGAAGGCCTTTTGCGGAACGCATCGACCCACGCTGCGGGTGTTGTGATTGGTGACCGTCCGTTGGACGAACTGGTCCCGCTGTATCAAGATCCGCGCTCTGACATGCCTGCCACCCAGTTCAACATGAAGTGGGTTGAGCAGGCCGGTCTGGTTAAGTTCGACTTTTTGGGTCTAAAGACCCTGACAGTCATTCAGAACGCCGTTGAGCTGGTCAAAAAGAATGGCCGCACGTTGAATGTGGCGGCCGATGGAACCGAATTGTACCAGCCGCCCGTTGGTTTCGAATACGATATCGGTGCGATCCCGCTGGATGACGAGGCATCCTATAAACTCTATTCCAGCGCTAAGACCGTCGCGGTATTTCAGGTGGAATCCAGCGGCATGATGGATGCGCTAAAGCGCATGAAGCCGACCTGTATCGAGGATATTGTTGCGCTTGTGGCGCTGTACCGCCCCGGCCCGATGGAGAACATCCCGACCTACTGCGAGGTTAAGAACGGCCAGCGCGAGATTGAATCGGTGCATGAATCTATCGATTATCTGCTGGCAGAAACTCAAGGCATCATCGTTTACCAAGAACAGGTTATGCAGATCGCGCAGGTCATGGCTGGCTATAGCCTTGGTGGTGCGGATTTGCTGCGTCGTGCGATGGGTAAAAAGATCGCCGAGGAAATGGCCAAGGAACGTCCCAAATTCGAAAAAGGGGCGATGGAAAATGGGGTCGATAAGAAAAAAGCGGCCGAGGTTTTTGACCTTCTCGAGAAATTCGCGAACTACGGTTTTAACAAATCGCACGCGGCTGCCTATGCGGTGGTTTCTTACCAAACAGCATGGCTAAAGGCGAACCATCCGGTCGAATTTATGGCCGGTGTGATGAACTGCGATATTCACCTAACAGATAAATTGGGTGTCTATTTCCAAGAGGTCAAAAAGGGCCTTGGTATCGCATACACGCCGCCTTGTGTGAACAGGTCACAAGCCACGTTTGACGTGTTCGAGGGCAAACTTGTCTATGCGCTGGGCGCGTTGAAAAACGTCGGTGTCGAGGCGATGAAGCTAATCGTCGAAGGCCGCGGCGACAGTGAGTTCGTGAACCTTTTCGATTTCGCGCGCCGGGTTGATTTGAAGCGGGTCGGTAAACGTCCGCTGGAAATGCTTGCACGGGCAGGGGCGTTCGACGTGCTTGATCGTAATCGTCGTCGCGTGATGATGAGCCTTGATGCGCTGTCCGGGTATTCGGGTGCAATCCACGATCAAAAGTCATCCAATCAGGTGTCATTGTTTGGCGAGGCTGGCGATGATTTGCCCGAACCCCGCCTTGCTGGTGGCGACGATTGGTTGCCCGCAGAACGGCTGGCCGAGGAATTCAAGGCGATCGGTTTCTACCTGTCTGGTCACCCGCTTGATGACTACATGGGCGCGCTGAAACGGAAACAGGTCCTGACCTTGGACGAGGTCATGCTGAAGGCCAAACGGGGTGCCTGTGTTGTGAAAATGGCGGGTACTGTTTCTGGCAGACAGGAACGCAAATCTGCACGCGGGAACCGCTTTGCCTTTGCGCAGCTGTCTGACCCGACAGGGCAATACGAGGTCACGTTGTTCTCTGATACGCTGGAGGCCGCGCGTGATTACCTTGAGACAGGTAGCCAAGTCGTGCTGTCTTGCGAGGCCACGATGGAAAGCGACCAGCTAAAGCTGCTTGGTCGTTCTGTCGCGCCGATTGATAATGTTGTTGCTGATGCGGGCGGTTCTGCGCTGCGGGTGTTTATCGACACGCCGGACGCAATCGAATCCGTGGCGAGCATCCTTGCCAACGCCATCAAAGATGGCGTGCGGGCAGGGCGGGGGCCTGTTTACTTTAACCTGATGCATCCTGATTTGCCGGGTGAGGTTGAATTAGACCTTGGCGAAGATTTCCCTGTGAACCCACAGATCAAAGGCGCGCTGCGCAGTTTGAATGGTGTGATAGAGGTCGAAGACGCTTAGGGCTTTGACTGTGCAAAGGGATCGATTCGTACAATGGCACGTTCGTTCTTGATGATGCAGTAATTCCTGCGGTCACCTTCGAATTCTGGAATGGTACTTGTGATCATCTTAAGGGTAGGTGCCGCGAAAATCATGGCTTCGCCTGTGTCGCCGCCAAATTCGTGTGTTTCTTCGGGCGTAAAGAATAACCCCATTGCAACGTCAGTCGCCGGGAACACCTTTGCGCCGTGTTCTGCGATCAGCTGATCGATTCGTGATCGCAACCTTTGGGCGGTTTCATGTGGAAAAGTGACGACAGCCAATATTTTTTCCCCCTTGTCAATTGCGTCGGGACTTAAACCTCTGGGGTTGGGCCTGTACTTTGGTGTACTTATTAACCTTTTGGCCTATAAATAAACAAAAAGCCTCGTAAGTCATGTCGTAAATATTGTGAAGTGACAGGTATAGCTATGCCATTTTTATTTGATTGGACCACTTTTTCTAGCCCGAATGGGTCGACGACGTTAAATGACGGGGTGAACAACACTGGCTTCACGTCGACAAATGTGGCGACTTCGGGTACTTCGGGCTCGAGTTATAACAATGGCAATGGTGGCTATATTCGCTCAAGTGGGCTGCAGGCGGGTCAGCTCAATGGTGTAAGGCTGGATTTTACAGATCGCGCCGTAGATAATCTTAGTTTTGAAATTTTAGATTTAGACGCCAATGGTACGGCTTGGGATGATCAGGCCGTGATATACGGCTATGATGCTAACGGCAATTTAGTTGCACCAACGTTTAGCGATCTTAGCGCGACTCATGATGTCGTGGATGCGTACACAGTTGAGGCCAATGGTAATAACAGTCAGTCGGTTGATGGCCCGGGTTCCCCTGATTCACTGACGGTAACATTCGATCAGCCTGTCGTGCGGGTGTTCGTGTTGATGGGGGGCAGCCAGTCCAGTGGTGTCCGTGCTGGCGTAATTGGCATTGGTGATCTAAGCGGCGACGTGGTTTGTTTTGGTCACGGCACATTAATTGAAACTGATACAGGTAAGGTTGCCGTGCAGGATCTGCGCGAAGGCGACTTGGTCATGACGATGGATAACGGGCTTCAGCCGATTCGCTGGGTTGGGTCTCGGACTGTTGATGCCGTTGGAAAATTTGCGCCAATCGTTATTTCCCAGGGTGTTGTGGGCAACACGCGTGAACTGGTGTTGTCACCACAGCACCGTGTGCTGATGCAGGGCTGGCAAGCAGAATTGATGTTCGGTGAATTAGAGGTACTTGTGCCAGCAAAGCAGCTTGTGAACGGCGGAAGCATCGTGCGCCGTGAAGGTGGCGAGGTGACCTATTATCATATCTTATTTGATCGACATGAAGTCGTTTACGCCGATGACGCACCCTGCGAGAGCTTTCATCCCGGTCATGTTGGGATCAATGGCATGCACGAAGAACAAAGCGCAGAGATATTTGCGCTATTCCCAGAGCTGGAACATAATCTAGCGGCGTTCGGTCCAACAGCGCGTCTGGCGCCCAAGGCGAGCGAAAGCGGACTGCTGGGCGCATGGGCGCTACCTGCAGCCTAGGTCGGCTTTTACCAATGTGGGGGGCGCTGGTCGGCGAGCGGCACGGTGCCACCTGCATCTAACTCGCGTGATGCCTCGCGTTCCATCAACATCGCCAACCGGCGCATCGCGAGCGCCAGTTCGGTTTCTTGTCGCGCGACGATATCCGACAATTCGTCGACTGTGCGTGTCAGGTGGGCGATTTGTTCTTCTAGGTGCAATGTATCGGTCATGTTGCTGCATTAGCGGAACTACGCTGGCCTGCATAGTCTGGGATTTTCCCAAAACCACACGCTGCGGCAGTTTTTCGATGACTGCATTGCTCCTGTGACGTAGCCGCGTTAAACGGCGACCTATTATCCGCGAAGATAGGACCCAATATGGCCAAGGTTAAAAAGCAGCCCCGCCCAAAGGCGCAGACACCAAAAGGTTTCCGCGACTATTTTGGTGCAGAGGTGGCAGAACGCACGGAAATGCTGACCAAGATTGCCGGAGTCTATCATCGTTACGGCTTTGACGCGCTGGAAACATCGGCTGTCGAAACGGTCGAGGCATTGGGCAAATTTCTGCCCGACGTTGATCGCCCGAACGAAGGTGTGTTCGCGTGGGAAGAAGACAATGACTGGCTTGCCCTGCGCTATGATCTGACAGCCCCATTGGCGCGTGTCGCGGCGCAGTATCGCAATGACCTGCCGTCCCCTTATCGCCGTTATGCGATGGGTCCGGTTTGGCGTAACGAAAAGCCCGGTCCGGGCCGGTTCCGTCAGTTCTATCAGTGTGATGCTGATACTGTCGGCGCGTCTAGCGTCGCGGCTGATGCTGAAATCTGCGCGATGCTGTCTGATACCCTAGAGGTCGTGGGCATCCCACGCGGCGATTACGTTGTGCGCGTCAATAACCGCAAGGTGCTGAACGGCGTCATGGAAGTCGCGGGCGTCTTGGACCCAAGCGACCCAGATCGGTTCGCATCCGAGCGCGGCATTGTTCTGCGCGCAATTGATAAGCTGGACCGCCTTGGTGTGGACGGCGTGTGTGCATTGCTGGGCGAAGGCCGCAAAGATGACAGCGGCGACTTTACCAAAGGTGCCGGGCTATCCGCCGAGCAGGCCGAAATCGTCATGGGCTTTATGGATGCTAAACGCGACACAGGCACAGCGACCGTTACGCGTTTGCGTGAACTGGTGACTGGTTCAAAGGTCGGCGGTGACGGCGTGGCCGAGCTTGAGACGATTGCCGAACTGCTGGACGCTGGCGGCTACAGTTCAGACCGCATAGAGATTGACCCATCCGTCGTGCGTGGCCTTGGCTATTACACCGGACCGGTGTTCGAGGCTGAACTGACGTTCGAAGTCACCGATGAAAAGGGGCGTCCGCGTAACTTTGGTTCGGTGTCCGGCGGTGGTCGTTATGACGATCTAGTGAAACGCTTTACGGGCCAAGAAGTGCCAGCAACAGGCGTGTCTATCGGTGTTGACCGTCTGTTGGCCGCGCTGCGCGCCAAGGGCCGTTTGGACACCGTTGCTGCTGGTCCTGTTGTCGTGACCGTCATGGACCGTGCACGTATGGCTGACTATCAGACGATGGTGGCTGAGCTGCGTAACAACGGCATCCGTGCAGAGGTTTATTTGGGTAATCCCAAGAACTTTGGCAATCAGTTGAAATATGCGGATAAGCGCAATTCACCTGCTGCTGTGATTGCGGGTGGCGATGAATTCGACGCGGGTAAGGTCCAAATTAAGGATATGATCCTTGGCGCAGAGATCGCCAAGAACGCGACCCTTGAGGAATGGAAAGACCGCCCGAGCCAATACGAAGTGCCTCGCGATCAAATGGTCGCGAAATTGCGCGAGATTTTGGACAGTCAAAGCTAATGCCAAATTCACCTGAAACGCGGGCCGAGGCCCGCCGCCTGCGCGATCTGTTTGCCGCCCAAGGTGCGCAAGTGATCGAAGCGGATGTGCTACAATCCGCTGAAACGCTGCTTGATCTCTATGGCGAAGACATTCGTGCGCGAGCCTATCTAACGTCTGATCCGCTGCGCGGTGAAATGGTGCTGCGCCCTGATTTTACGGTTCCCGTTGTGCAGATGCATATGGAGAGCCACGCGGACCCTGCGCGCTATGCCTATGCGGGCAAGGTGTTTCGTAAGCAAGAAAACGACGAAACCCGTGCGAATGAATACATGCAGGTTGGGTACGAGGTGTTCGACGGCCAGAACCCTGCTGCCGCAGATGCCGAGGTGTTTGCCGTGATCGCCGAAGGTTTGTCTGGGCTGCCTGTGCGCGCCGCAACTGGCGATATTGGCATTCTGACAGCTGCTGTGCGTGGTTTGCAGACGACGGATGCCCGCAAGGCCGCCTTGTTGCGCCACATCTGGCGGCCGCATCGCTTTAAAACACTGCTAAAGCGTTATGCGGGCGGCAAGGTTCCAGCGACGCGCACTGCGTTGCTGGCGGCCGATGATCCGTTTGCAAACGCAGGTTCAGATATCGGTTTGCGCAGCCGTGCCGAGGTTGAGGCCCGGATCGCCGCATTGCGTGACGATGCACAACAGCCGCCGATTTCTTCGGATGAAGTGATGTTGATTGATGCGATTTTGGAGTTGCGTGAAACGACGCCCAATGTCCTGAGCCATCTACGAGACATCGCAGTTGATATGCCGGCGATTTCGGATGCCGTAGCCCGGATGGAAGCTCGCGTGAATGCACTGGATGCACGTGGCGTTGATGTTGATAACCTTGAATTCGAAGGCAGCTATGGTCGGACGTCGTTGGAATATTACGATGGTTTCGTATTTGGGTTCTACGCAACAAAACGCCCTGATCTGCCGCCAGTCGCAACGGGTGGCCGTTATGACGCGCTGACCGCTCGCTTGGGCGAGGGGCGTGCGGTCCCGGCGGTCGGCGGTGTGATCCGTCCTGACTTAGCCTTGGGGGTTGCGTGATGCTAAAGCTTGGTGTGCCGTCAAAAGGACGGCTGATGGAAAAGACCTTCGACTGGTTCGGCAGCCGGGGCGTGACCCTGCGCAAGTCTGGATTAGACCGCGAATATGCGGGTGCCGTCGAAGGTATCGAAGGCGTTGAACTGGTGCTTTTGTCAGCCGGAGAAATTCCACGCGAACTTGCGTCTGGGAACATCCATCTTGGTGTGACTGGGTCTGACCTTGTCCGTGAAAAATTGGCGAATTGGGACAGCCAAGTCGGTGAACTTGCACTTATGGGTTTTGGCGGCGCTGATCTGATCGTTGCTGTGCCGCAGGCGTGGGTCGATGTAGATACGCTCGACGATCTAGACGCCGCCGCCGCCGCGTTTCGCGCAAAGCACGGTTTTCGCCTGCGGATCGCGACCAAATACCACCGTCTTGTACGGGAATTTTTGCGTGAACACGGTGTTGCTGATTACCAGCTGATTGACAGTCAAGGGGCGACCGAAGGTACAGTTAAGAATGAGACCGCAGAAGCAATTGCGGATATCACCTCGACGGGTGATACGTTGCGTGCGAATGGTTTGAAAATTCTTGACGACGGCTTGATCCATGCATCGCAGGCGACGCTGTTTCGCGGCCGCCGCAAGGACTGGACTGATGAACAGCGCAAGACATTGAAGACCCTACAGATGATTTTGGGAATTTAGGCAAAAGCGTTCATAATTTGGTCAGGATGTCGTGCGAAGGTGCGTGCATTACATTTTTAGGATCACCTTATGAAATTCGCTTTTGCTGTTCTGACATTGTTGCCTGTTGCTGCGTATGCTGACATTGAATATTGGGATTACAATGATTGGCGAGTCATCATTGAAACCGTCGATACGGGCGAAGATACGCGTGTCTTTTGCACCGCGTTAACAGGTGGCGATGGTATGCCATCATTGCGTATTGATGTGTCAAATGGTGACGCATTGCCTCCAGCATACTATCCGGCGCCGACATTGTACGAAACCGCGCCGCGCGGCTATGAAACGCTGATGAAAGACGGGCAGCGCGTGCTTTTTGAATTTGACCCAGACAATATTACCGAAGGTTTTGTGACCGCCGGGTTCGATGATGACGGTATTCGGTTTGCCTATGCGCAAGCACACCAAGACGATAGTCTTTGGCTGCTGCAATCCATGCGTCAAGCGGCACAGCTTTGGATCACGCTGGACGGTGAAGTCGTCTATGGCGCGTCGCTTGCTGGGTTTACCGCGTCTTATGGAAAGATTGCAGAGCAATGCGGGTTTTCGACCGTTGGGGTAATCAACTAACCAAAGGATTGTTCCTGCGCGTGCAGCGTGGCTAAGTGCGGCGATGACACATGATGAATTGGTAGAATGGTCGCGTCGCGCGGCTGAATGGGCACTTGATTATCACAACGGATTGCGTGATCGGCCTGTAAGGGCGCAAGTTGCCTATGGGGATACGGCGGCAAAACTGCCAGCTGTCGCCCCTGACGCGCCTGAACCAATGGCCCAGATTTTTGCGGATTTCGAGGCGACTGTGCCCGATGCAATCACGCATTGGCAGCATCCACGGTTCTTTGCGTATTTCCCTGCGAATGCATCACCTGCATCGATGTTGGCCGAACAGCTAACCAGCGCCATCGCGGCACAGGCGATGTTGTGGCAAACATCGCCTGCGGCGACCGAGATCGAACAGGTCATGGTTGGCTGGTTGCGTGCCGCGCTGGGACTATCCAACCATTTCACAGGCACGATCCATGACAGCGCGACCACTGCAACATTATCGGCGGTTCTTACTATGCGTGATCGGGCGACAGGATGGCGCTCGGTCGAAGACGGGCTGTTCGGCGGACCGCGTTTGCGGATATACGCATCGGCGCAGACGCATTCGTCGGTAGATAAAGCCGTGCGCGTTGCGGGGATCGGGCAGGCCAATCTAGTGAAGGTGCCGACGCGTGCCGATTATGGCATGGACCCTGAGGCGCTTGATGCTGCGATCCGCGCAGACATTGCATCGGGGCATAAACCTGCCGGGGTCATTATGTGTACTGGCGGAACGTCGATCGGTGCATGCGATCCGATTGCTGAATGTTTGATTGTCGCAAAGCGGCACGATCTTTATACTCATGTGGATGCGGCTTGGGCCGGATCGGCGATGATCTGCCCAGAGTTTCGTGATCTATGGGCGGGCGTTGATGGCGCTGATAGCGTTGTGTTCAATCCACACAAATGGCTGGGTGTGCAGTTTGATTGTGCGGTCCAGTTTCTTGCAGATCCCGCGCCGCAGATTAGGTCGCTTGGGTTACGGCCAGAGTATTTACAGACTTTGGGGCATGATGAGATCGTGAACTTCAATGAATGGACCGTACCATTGGGGCGGCGGTTTCGTGCGTTGAAGGTGTGGTTCGTGTTGCGCGCCTATGGGCTAGACGGATTGCGGCAGCGTATTCGAAATCATGTGGCTTGGGCGGATGAGTTAGCCAAAGCGATTGCGCAAATCGAAGGATGCAAAATTGTGACTGCGCCAGTCTTGTCACTGTTCACCTTTCGATTGGGTGACGATGCTAAGACCGAAGCATTGCTTGAACGCATAAACGATGATGGTCGCGTTTATCTGACCCAGACACGCCACGAAGGGCGGTTTGCGATCCGTGTGCAAATAGGGCAGTTCGACTGTACCCGCGACGATGTAATGACAGTTGCAGAAGTGGTTTCACAAATTTCTAGAAATTTGTGACGGCCTATCGCACGCCAATATCTGCTAGGGCTTTGGATAGCTCGGGGGGCAATGCTTCTTCGGCCTGTTGTCTGCCAGTTAGGTCCTCTGGTGCATCGTCAACGGGAAGATAGCGCCAGCCTTGAAAGGCGCGACGCGGGGTTGCTGCGACGCGGATCAAACCGGGTTTGCTGACGATCGCACACCGGCGGATACCGTCCTCGCCAATGATTTCATCCAGACGGATAACCGGCTGGCGGCATTGGATCACCCCTTTGATCACCCAATAGATTGACCCACCGTTAAGTATTTCGGTCTCGCGCTTGGGCCACATGCGGGTTATGTGCCGGGGATACCCATCAGCAGTCTGCGCGTGACGCGTGTCTTGCCATGCTGCCAATCCCGCGACATCATCCGTGCCAACCGACAGCTTCACTATATTTATGCACTTTGTCACATTTGACCCCTAGATGTGGTATCATCATCCCGGTATAGACCGGGGTTCACGATTCTGAAAGTAGGGCCGCTGCCCTTGCTTTCAATCATTCACCGCTTATGCTTTGCAGCCTCGCTGCAGCCCATCAGAATCAAACAAGGATCATCCCATGACCGCTTTTGCCGCCCCGATTGCCGAACAAATCTGGGATATGAAGTACCGCTTCAAGCAGGCAGATGGAACGCCAATCGATCAAACGGTCGAAGATACATGGCGTCGTATCGCTAAATCTTTGGCTGTGGTCGAAAAAGACCCGGCGGTTTGGGAGGAAAAATTCTATGGCGCGTTGTCAGATTTTAAATATCTGCCCGCTGGCCGGATCACTGCAGGTGCAGGTACAGCGCGTTCTGTGACGCTGTTTAACTGTTTTGTCATGGGCACTGTGCCTGACAACATGGGTGGCATCTTTGACATGCTAAAGGAAGCCGCGCTGACCATGCAGCAGGGCGGGGGGATCGGTTACGATTTTAGCACCATCCGCCCCAAAGGCGCGTCGGTAATGGGTGTTGCTGCGGATGCCTCTGGCCCGCTGTCGTTTATGGACGTCTGGGATGCAATGTGTCGCACGATCATGTCAGCAGGTTCGCGTCGTGGCGCGATGATGGCGACCATGCGTTGCGATCACCCTGACGTCGAAGATTTCATCACGGCGAAATCCGACGCAGCCCGTCTGCGGATGTTTAACATGTCTGTGCTGATTACTGATCCCTTCATGGACGCGGTTAAGGCGGACGGACCTTGGGATTTGGTGTTCAACGGCAAGACATATCGCACCGTTCAAGCCCGCGAATTGTGGGATGCGATTATGCAGTCGACCTATGATTATGCCGAACCCGGCGTGATTTTTATCGACCGCATCAATCAGATGAACAACCTGAACTACTGCGAAACCATTGCCGCGACGAACCCATGTGGTGAGCAACCCTTGCCACCTTACGGTGCTTGCCTGTTGGGTTCGATCAACATGGCTCGCCTTGTCAGCAACCCGTTTGAAGCTGGTGCTGCGCTTGACTCGGATGCGATGACTGATCTGGTCGCGACCGCCGTGCGCATGATGGATAACGTTGTTGATACCTCGCGGTTCCCGCTTGAGGCACAAGCACAAGAGGCCGCGGCCAAGCGTCGTATCGGGCTGGGTGTCACTGGTTTGGCCGATGCATTGCTGATGGTTGGCCTGCGCTATGGATCAGAAGAAGCGGCGCGTCAGACGGACGAATGGATGCACGCGATCGCCCGCGCCGCATATCTGGCGTCAGTGGACTTGGCGAAGGAAAAGGGTGCGTTCCCGCTGTTCGACGCTGACAAGTTTCTGGCGAGTGGTGCAATGCAGGACATGGATGATGATGTTTGTGATGCTATCCGTCAAAATGGCATACGAAATGCGCTGCTCACTTCAATCGCGCCAACCGGTACCATCAGCCTTTATGCTGGCAACGTATCATCCGGGATCGAACCCGTGTTTGCCTATGCCTACACTCGTAAGGTTCTGCAAAAAGATGGGTCGCGGACCGAGGAAGAGGTCGTTGATTACGCTGTTCAGATGTGGCGCGACCTAAAGGGCGACGCACCTCTGCCGGACTATTTTGTGAACGCACAAACGCTTGCGCCACTTGACCATGTTCGTATGCAGGCGGCAGCGCAAAAATGGATCGACAGCTCGATCTCAAAGACGATTAACTGCCCCGAAGACATCAGCTTTGACGATTTCAAAGAGGTCTACATGGCCGCATGGGATCAAGGCTGCAAAGGTTGCACGACCTATCGTCCGAATGACGTGACAGGTTCCGTTCTGTCCGTATCATCCGAAGCATCGCCATCCGAGGTTCCTGAGCAAGTACGTGAAGGCGACCAAGGGTCTGAGATCATCTATATGTCAGAGCCGTTGGATCGCCCGAATGAGCTAGAAGGCGCGACGTACAAGCTGAAATGGCCAGATTCTGAGCACGCCATCTACATCACGATCAACGATCTGGTGATTGCTGGACACCGCCGCCCGTTCGAAGTGTTTATCAACTCCAAAAACATGGAGCATTTCGCCTGGACAGTGGCCCTGACCCGGATGATCAGTGCAGTGTTCCGCCGTGGCGGAGATGTGTCATTCGTTGTGGAAGAACTGAAAGCGGTCTTTGATCCGCGTGGTGGAGCGTGGATGCAGGGCAAATATGTACCCTCAATCCTCGCGGCGATCGGCGGCGTAATCGAAAAGCACATGATCGCAACCGGCTTTTTAGCTGGCGAAGGCATGGGGCTAAAAAGCGACCCTCAAGCAGACGTGGTGTCGTTGAATAGCAAACCACGTGGAAAAGCCTGTGGCTCTTGTGGGTCGTATGACCTGCGTATGGTCGAGGGTTGTATGACCTGTGGGTCGTGCGGATATTCGAAGTGTTCTTAATGAAACGCTAAGTTCAGTGTTGTCAGACACCCTATAACTTGGCCACTATGGGGTGTTTTTTGACCACTCCGCACAGATCAAATGACCACCAACCTTCTTGAGGTTGGTGGTTTTTTAATATTTTCAATGAGTTACGATATTTTCGCTGTTCTGCAGTGAACACTGATAAGTCTGACCGGCTCTAATAAGCTGGGGCTTGCCATATTTCCGCGGATGTTCCCAAAGTGTTCCAGAGGTTCCGGAACCTTTCATATCAACAGTTGCCCGATTGTTATCGATCTCCGGGTGCCGGCGCAGGCCTTGCTTGCGCTATGAAAGGACTCCGACATGACAAACTCCCAATCCAAAATCCCGTTTCACAACCTCACCTTCTACGATGACTTGCCCAAATTAGGCGACGTGGAAGCGCGATGGAAAAAATTCCTGAAGGCGACCCGCGATGCTGCGCAACGTGCTGAGATCGAAGCCGGTCGAATAGCGGAAGACGATCGGGTAGATTTGTTTGACTTGCTCGATGACGCCGATAAGCGCCGCATCAAACGGCGCGCGATGCGGTTCCTTGATTGTTTGCACTCCTCAACAGGCATGCGCCATCTGAGCGAGGAGAACCGTGCTCGCCTCACGTCGCTCAGAGGTGGGTTGCCCATCGCCAAGATTGCCACCGAACACGAAGCCGACGAGATCGCGGCAGCCCTGCATGCCGAGATGCCTTGGATGGCACCGGCGACCGAAACGGTTTGGCACGGACTGCGGGCTTCGGCGCGGGATGGGCTGCCCGGACTGCGATTTAACCCTCTCGTTCTCGTTGGGTCGCCCGGCATTGGCAAAAGCCACTGGGCGCGCCGTCTTGCCCATTATCTTGAGGTGCCGACGACGAAGATTGACGCGACAGGCGAACCGGGCAGCTTCGCTTTAGTCGGCTCGCAAAGGGGCTGGTCCAGCGCAACGCCGGGCAAACTGTTGCAGACCATTCTGCAAAACCGCCACGGCGGGCCATTGGTTATCGTTGATGAGGTGGAAAAGTCGGGCAATGTTCAAGCAACGAATGGTGCGCGTCATACCCTGACCGATGCATTGTTGCCCTTGTTGGAACGCATGACAGCCGAGACATGGGAATGTCCGTTCTTCCAAATCAAATGCGATATGTCTTGGGTCAATTGGGTGATGACAGCCAACAGCCGCAACGGGTTGCCCGAGCCGCTTCAAAGTCGCTGTATTGTTCTGAATTTGCCGGACCTAACGACGGTACAACCGCGGCAATTCGTTGAAACCGAGGGCGCGCGCCGAGGCTTGCCCGATCCCGCGATGGCCGCGCTGATGGATGTCTTCGACTGCGGTGCTATCAAAAATGCCAACCTGAGCCTGCGCACTGTCAGCCGCATGCTGGATCGCGCCCAAACATTGGCCTGCACGCCAATGCTAAACTGAGGTCACGCCATGCAATATCAAACCATCCCGTACCACAGCGGCGAAATCGTTGTCCTGGGTGATCTGCATTATGACAGCTACCGCCGTTTCGCCCTGAGCCCGATTGATCAATGGGCCCTGCAAGACATCGTTTGGTACGCCGATGCTCTGATCCTCGCAGGCGACCTGACAAACGGTCCTGCTGACCGCTGGACGCAGGTTTTTCAGTATCTTTCAGAGTTCATCCGGCCCGAACGGATCTATGCGCTGCCCGGTAATCACAATTATTATTCAGGCCATCTGACCGACGACCCTAAGCTGGAAAGGGTTGCGAAGGACGTGGACGCACATTTCGCACAGAAAACAGCTCTGCTGCATGGTGATACGCGCATCTTGTGCTGCACGTTGTGGACCGATTTTAACCTGTCCGACGAGCCCTCGGTTGCTATGCACACTGCTGACTTGCTCATGGCAGACTATCACATGATCGGTGCTCCTCTGGACCCCAGCACGCCTGCCGACCGTATCCCAATTATGCGCCGAGAGCGCCGGTTGGAGCCAAGAGAAATTCTCCGTGTTCATCAAGATCATCGGGCGTGGCTTGCTGATAACCTAGCCAACCCGCATCCTTCGGGGAGCAATGGCCGGACAGTGATCATTACGCATCACGGACCGCATCTTGCCGTTGCTGGCGAGATAGATACACTCTCTGCCGCGTTTCATTCGGACATGAGTGATCTGATCATTCAGTATCGTCCAGACGCATGGTTCTTTGCCCATTCCCATCGACGGCTTCGCGCCAAAATTTACGGTACGGATATCAGGAATGTGTCTGTGGGATATGCAGGTGAACTGATCGATGAGTCCGTTTCATACCTGCGGGAAGCGGTTTTGTGGAAGAGCTATTCCGCAACGGTAAAAAGCGGCGGCGGATGATCCATGGCTTTGGCGGGAAGATAGGTCCAGACTTCAATCCTATCCCAAGTACTTGTCGGCGGCGCCCACGCCAAAGTTTTGGAGGATCGAAAGATCTAGAGGAGCATCGCTCGGTCGCGTCAGGGCGTTCGGTATAAACGGTCCGCTATACTCAACGTTTGGAGCACTCCCGTGAGACCCCAAATCGCCTTTAGTTTCTCGAACGAATAGGGTGAAATCGGTCAGAAACTGCACTGTATCAAACAAGGCGTCACGATCTGCTTTCGACAGGTGTTCAATTTCGCCGAGATCAACAAACTGCTTCAGGCGATCGACAAAATCCTGTTCAGATTGGTCTTTTGGCATCTGTTTTGCGAAATCTATCAGGTTCATCCTGGAAGTCCCTATTGCTTTGGTTGCCGCCCCAAGTGGACCGAATTATTGTGACTTTCGCAGTCTGGTTGATGCCGTGATGGCACCGCTGCACGCATATGTCAGATCGGACGTGGAGAGCCTTGCTTTGAGACGCGCTTCACGTGGCGCAGCAGCCATTTTCGGCTTTATCCACGAACCTCGCCCGGTGAGGGACGATCCCGTTAGGATTGGCGGTTGGGCTTTAGGTCATGCCGTGCCCCCCGCCTGAACCGAATGTGATGGATGTATCATGCGGCGTCCTCCCATGGCGGTGCGCGGGACTTGGGTGTTTGGCCGCGCATAAAGGTCTCGATGATGATTATTGCGCCACCGCATTTGTCAGCTTTGCTTGAAAGAGGATCGTGATGGTGCGACTTGGCCCAGAGCAGCGATGCGGCACCGCCTACATTGGAGACTGAAGCCTACACCGTGGGCGTATTCTGTTGAAAAACTCCAATACCGGGCGTCCCATGCAAAATTGTCGGAATAATATTCTGAATTTATAAAATTTT
The DNA here is from genome assembly GCF_002933395.1 of Yoonia maritima. GTDB lineage: Bacteria > Pseudomonadota > Alphaproteobacteria > Rhodobacterales > Rhodobacteraceae > Yoonia > Yoonia maritima_A. The sequence goes on along the minus strand of NZ_PKFN01000008.1, from coordinate 521,053 downwards.
TCCGACATTTCTGGACGTGCTTTGATGAACGAAGAACAGCTTTCTAGTTTCATAAAATTTGCAGACGCAGCAAAGAGTTTTTCAACAAAATCGGCGGATTGCGGACTTTCGCTGCGGTTTGCTCCGAGGTCGGCTATGCGGGACGAAGCTGCCGTTCGGTATCGCTGAGTGAGCGTCCGGTTCGATGCCGCTTTTGCATCCGCTTTCTTCAGTGTATCGAAATATAGCTATAGTTCCGTGGACACCTTATAACTATGAAAAAAACGATACCCGAAGACCTTGAAATCCTTGCCAGCGCTTATTCTCTCAACATCGAGACATCAAACCGTGCTTGGGTTGCTTTGATATCAATTTGCTTAGCAGCGGTTCTCGCCCAACCAAGCGATCCCGAAACAATGGACATTGTAGGCTTTGCAATTAACCCTGACTTTTTTCACTGGGTCTCGGTAGTAGTCATTTCTGCTTTGAACATTCACTATTGTTCCTCTCAAATGATGACCTACGAATTTTCGAAAAACTTCGCTCAATATTTGTCAGACATCGACGCAGTCAATATAAAAGTTAGCAAAAACAATAATTTAAAAGAAATAGCATACAAGATGGTTAAGCCAAGCTACGTCAGACTTTTTCCTCTCACTCTTGGCATGCCAAAGACCTTTGCCCGATTATTCATGGTTGCCGTGAAGCCTCTAATAGATACGCTTTATACTCTTTTGCCAGTCGCGTGCATTCTGCAGCAAGGGAGACTTGGTTACCTCACCCTCGACCATAGTGGGGGGATACTGAACTGGTCATTCGGATTGGCGACAGTATCTGCTGCGTTTGCGGTGATTGCGATATTTTCGTCAGTAATTATGGCGGTCCGCGTTGCAGGATGGCAGCGTCTACTGAGCGGTTTTCGATAGAAAGCAAGTGCTCAAGTTCGCCTTAGTTAGCGAGCAGGCAATTTGATTCAGGTTGAGAAGCCGACCTTGGGCCGATTTGCAGCATTGGTCTTTTTGGGCTCATACCTGCCGTTAGCCGCAATAACCACCAAAGTCCGCTCTGGGCCGTTTGTGTCGTAGATCGCGCTCCAGACAGGCAAAATGCTGCGACCGATCTAATGGCGGCAGAGAGCCCACTTCGACCGATGCTGCGCGATCTATGAACGTCCGCCTTTGCTTTCCTGCGCTATCCAATCTGCAATCTTAGCTATCGTTCCCGACGCATATGCGTACCTCCCCTCCGCGAGGAACCAGACGCGCGCAATAGCCGACCAGTCTTCGAGGAGCTGCCAATTATATGCCCGTGCCTTCAACAATCCGTGCGTTGCACCGGGCCAGACGATGATCTCTGTCGAAACTGCGCGCCCGGCTAGGGTTTCTCGGTAGATCGCAGCGTTGCGAGCGGCATTAACGTTAAGGTCATCCGCGCCCCAAAAGGCGAGAAGCGGCAGATCGAGCGTCGACAGTTCTTGTCGCGCATCCGCGCTTCGGTTGCGCTGAACAAAGCCCCAACGATCATGCGACATATCTGACGGCGCGTCTCCTACATTTGCCTCAGCCCCGAACACCCGATCATCTGCCAGATTTTGCGCGGCAATTGTTTCGTCGATCACTTCGGACTCAAGCCCCTCTATCGTCAGCCGTGTACGCGTGTAGTAGTCCCCTTGATCCTGCCAAGACACGGCTGGACCTACCAAGACAATGAAGTCTGCGTCTTCTTGCGTCAGCGACGGCAGAACCCAACCAGCTTGCGAAAACCCAAGTGCGCCGACGCCGATCCCCGGTAAGCGTTGTTCTAATTGTTGCAATGCTCCGCGTGTTTCGGTGGTTCGTTCTGACATCGATTGATGCAGCCAGTTTCCTTGCGATGATCCGACCCCGGGCTTGTCCCAAGATGCAACCGCGATGCCTTGATCAAGAAGCGCGTTAATTATCGGTGCATACCCACCTGCAGAGGTGCGATCTTGCGCCCCATCACCATGGACGAAAACCACAGCCGCCTTGGGTGCTTTATCAGGCAACCAAATCGTGCCGGAGATGGTGTTACCAGAGACCACAAAATCAAACGGTTCATCGGCTCTGCGATCCAGATCATGATCAGCCAAACGCCACAGGACAAACACGGCGAGGCAGACGACAAAAAGGCTTGCGTTCAGGAAATACGATAGCTTCAATTGAATCCGCTCAATGCTGTCTCCATCTGATAAGTAACTTAGGAGGGACTACCATTGAATACAATCCAGCCGTCGCCCAGCTTCACCGTCGAAAATGGTCTGCGCAGTGAACATCGACACCGTGCTGCGCGCGGATACTGGAATGCTTTCGCACGAAAGCTTCGCTACCCTCTTGGCCCAGAAGAAAAAGCTGTGCGCTTCATCGAAAGCATTCTTGATCCAACACATGCCATAAGTGCCGTTTCCAACGACGGACGGTTTCTGGGGATCGCAGGTTTTAAAACGTCAAAGGGTGCGCTGGTTGGCGGTGGGTTCACCGATATGGCGCGGACTTATGGGTGGGTCAGTGCGCTTTGTCGTGGCATGGTGATCAGTATTTTGGAACGTGACCTCGCGGATGAGACGCTGCTGATGGACGGCATCTTTGTTGAGCCCGATGCGCGCGGCCAAGGTGTAGGCAAAGCACTGCTGCAATCCATCGAGACGCATGCTGCGTCACAAGGTTTGCAGAGTATCCGGTTGGATGTCATCGATTCCAACCCACGCGCCCGTGCGCTATATGAACGCGAAGGCTATTCAAAAATTGGCGTTAAATCCCTCGGCCCGCTTCGCACCGTTTTTGGGTTCTCATCCGCGACAGAGATGTCAAAAGTGGTGGGCGGCTAGCCTGTCGTCCCACAAAAGCCGCCATTCGACGGAGTATTCTTTATGGCAGGTTTGTCCCGCGATCCAGTCATCCACGCACCGAGAATGCTGCGGGATGCACGAATGTCGGCAATGCGGGCTGCGGACGCAGCATCGAGCGACCGTGATCAATGGCCGCAATGGGCCGTACATGTAGTACGGCCCATACGCTTATATTTCAATAGCTTCCGCGATTGCCAAGGCGTCTTCAAGTTCAACGCCAAGATATCGCACTGTACTATCCATCTTGGTGTGACCCAGCAGAAGCTGAACGGCACGCAGGTTGCCCGTCTTTTTATAAATCTGGGTTACCTTTGTGCGTCGCATAGAATGGGTGCCGTAAGCAGTTACCTCCAGCCCAATCGACGACACCCAGTCCCGCACGATACGGGCATATTGGCGTGTTGAGATGTGAAGTCGCTCGTGGAAGCGCCCCGGCCAGAGAAATTCGGACCCGACCATCAGCGGGTCTTTCATCCACGTCGCGACCGATGCCCGTGTGCCCTCCGAGATTTCAAACCGAACCGGTTTTTGGGTTTTGCTTTGCAGTACGGATGCGCGGGCTTTGATCTGCCCAGACGCCATGACATCCACGACTTTCATCCGGACCAGGTCGCAGCCGCGCAACTTGCTGTCGATGGCCATATTAAACAAAGCCAGATCGCGATGGTCCTCGGCCAATTCGAGTCGGACGCGGATGGCCCAGACATGTTTGGGTTTCAGCGGGAGCTTTTGACCGACGATGCGACCTTTGTTCCAAGCGGGACGAAGTGCGCGAATGGCCGGTAAGTTTGGCATATGCATGATAGATACTCCGATCCACCATTCCCTCCCACAGCGACAACCAGACGTTGACAGCGCTGTATATCACAAGATGTGCAAAAACAGCTAACGGCAGGAAAGAGCCCTTAATGTCCGGTGCCGCGAGTTGTATAAATGTCGGCTTTGGCAATCGGGATAGTTAGCCCATGCTCCAAAAACGGCCATTTGTGGAAACTCTACAAGTTCGCTTTGCGGGGCGGACATAACGGACCTCAATCAATTTTGAGCGAATAGCCCGTCTTGAAGGACTGCAAATCTGATAAAAGCATGTAATGCTGCCTGAGGGTGCAAGGTCAAACACTATTCTAGTCTAAATGCATCCACCGGACAGCGCGACGCCCATCAACGCCGTCAGAACTGCCCGCGATTAAAGAACCGTCGGCACTAACACCTTTAGCATCGCTGCTAACAGTATCCTCTTCCTGAGGTTTCAAACCGCCAAGTAAAGTTAGATTCTCCTTTAGCACTTCAATAAATGCCATCTGCTGGGAGATACCGCCTACACTGCCGACAATAGTCGTTCCATCAGGGCTGATATCATTCACGATGCTGCGTGTACTCGCAGCATCGACAAGTAGGTTACCTTGCCCAGACACCTCGCCCCACATTGTCGCTATGCTGGTGCTATTCAGCGGGCCAGAATTTCCAACAATTATTACCCCATCACCGGACGCGTTACGCGCCATTGAGACAAACGGATCGGGCTCTTGTTCAAGCAAAATCATGCCCTCCTCCTCGGTCCAACGAAAAGCTGAAAACCCGACCTGCCCGACGACCGTGGTCCCGTCGCTACTCACACCGAATGCGACACTATCGTCTGTTCCAACCCGCTGAGTTCCATCTTTCGCTGTCCATGAAAACGCATACCGACCTCCGCCAAATACGCTGCCGATTGTCCCGACCACAACTGTACCATCCGAGTTGACCGCGCGCGCATCCGATAGATCGTTCATCGCTTCACCAGTCAGAAGCACCATGCCAGTCTCTTCTGTCCACCGAAAAGCACGGGAGCCAGCTGAACTATCACTGCGTCCGACAATAACGCTACCGTCAGCGTTGACACCCCAAGCGATACTTTTCGAACCGCCGGGCAGTGTACCTAAGCTCACCATACCATCAGTTTCTGTCCAACGAAAAGCTCGTTCGCCCAGAGATGACGTGCTCTGTCCCACAACAACCAAACCATCGTCACTGATAGCTGTTGCACGGCTCCTGTCACCTCCTTCGAGGACACCTAGATCACAAATAATGAGCCCATCTTGGCTGCTACCTATTGGTTGACCGCACGTCTCGCCAATAACCTGGGTCCCTCCCAAAAGTTGGATAAAAATAAACAAAAATGGAACGCTCAGTTTGGGTAACGAGAACAATTTCAGGAAATTAGACACTCTTCTGCCTCCTAAATTTTCATACAGCGCTTTTTCTCGAAGCACGTAGGTCGCATCAATAGATATCAATTGCACTAACTTCACCTTCAAAAACAATATAGTGACGTGATCCTTGCCGGTTTTCGCCGCACAGTACATACCGCTCTCAAAAACGACCGTTAGTTGAACGCAGTCGAAATCAGCCATTGGCGCAACCGCAGCGAAATGGCGGTTTGTCCGCGAACTGTGAATTCGAACCCTCAGGCATTGTGCGCGCGCGGCGAATGTCGGCAATGCGGGCTGCAGGTGCAGCATCTCAACTTGCCTATCGAGGTCGGCTTGCCAGTGGCCCGCATCGTCACCGAGCACGAGGCTGACGAGATCGCGGCCGCGTTGCACGCCGAAATGCCGTGGATGGCACTGGCAACTGAAGCGGTCTGGCACGGGCTTCGTGCATCGGCGCGCGAGGGGCTGTCGGGATTTCGTTTCTCTCCGCTCGTTTTGGTCGGTTCCCCTGGGATCGGCAAAAGCCACTGGGCTCGCCGTCTTGCGCATCATCTTGCCGTGCCAACAACTATGATCGACGCGACGGGGGAACCGGCCGCATTTGGTATCGTCGGGTCCCAGCGCGGCTGGTTCAACGCGACACCGGGCAAGCTGCTGCAGACAATCCTGCGGGAGCGCCATGGTGGGCCTCTCGTCATCGTTGATGAGGTCGAGAAGTCAGGTGACATCCATTCCAGCAAAGGCACACGTCATGCGTTGACCGACGCCTTGCTGCCGCTGCTTGAACGTATGACTGCCGCAACATGGGAGTGCCCGTTTTTCCAGATCAAATGTGACATGTCTTGGGTGAACTGGGTGATGACTGCCAACAGCCGACAGGGGCTGCCTGAGCCTCTGCAGAGTCGCTGTGCGGTCTTGGAACTGCCCGACCTGACGCCAGACCAGCTTCGTCACTTTGCGAAGAAAGAGGGCGCACGCCGTGACTTGCCAGCCCCTGCGATGGCTGCCTTGATGGATGTCTTTGATTGTGGCGCGATCATAAATTCCGGTCTGAGCCTTCGCACGGTGAGCCGCATGCTCGACCGCGCACAGACGCTTGCCTGCCAGCCCATGCTGAACTGAGGTTGCCGCTATGAATTATCAAACCATCCCATATCACAGTGGCGAAATCGTCGTTCTCGGCGACCTGCACTATGACAGCTATCGACGCTTTGCCCTGTGCCCTATTGATCAATGGAACTTGCAGGATATTCCAAGGCTCGGTCACGCGCTTCGTTCAACGTCACGACGTCAGCGCCACCAAGCCCGAAGTCGGTGCGCAGGGGCTTGCCTTCGCGGTTGCGTTGACCCTTCACTGTGATGCGTACAATCCAGCGTCTCGCACCGGATGGATCGACCACGAGGTACAATCCGTTCCCGTCACCATGGCGACCGGGACCGAGGGTTCGGACTAAATTCTTTGTTAGCTTTCCGCCTAGAGCAGCCATAAAAGTACCACGATCTATACCACGAAATGAATAGAAACGAGTCTAATCGAAGAGAAACGAAAAGCAACAATGAATACATATATATCAACAAAAACAGCCCCATAAGGGGGTGTATAGGTACCAACGGAATTGAATAAAATTGAGGTCTGGCGGAGACGAAGGGATTCGAACCCTCGAGACGGTTTCCCGCCTACTCCCTTAGCAGGGGAGCGCCTTCGACCACTCGGCCACGTCTCCGCCGATCCGTTTAGAGAGGGTTACCCAAGGAAACAAGCCGAAAATCACATTTTTCTGGAAATCTTGAAGAATGCCTGATCCAAGTGTTTTGCGCGCCAAATGGCGCGTTTGAGCAAGGGTGGTTGGCAATATTCTGTCAACGAGGAGGTGGTTCGCTACCACGGACAATCAAAATAGCTTGCGAAGAAAAACCCGCGCTCTGCGTCAACGCGACGGCCAGTAAAATCACACTGCAATATCAGATTCGGAAGCGGGCTACGGTCGATCTGATCTGGTCCTGTTCCGCCATGTACGCAACTCAGGCTTTGACATCGAAGATGTTATTCCTCAGATGCCGTAGAGATGGCTTGGTCAGCGTTTCTGGGAAACAGCATTTCAGGTTTCCACGTAGAAAATTTCCTCACGATTTTCGCCTTCGCCCAAGCTACATCATGCGCGCCATCGCCTCAGCTTGCTTGATGACAAGTTTGACAGCGTCAGCCTGAAGATCAGGTGGATAGCCAAAGCGCCGTAATATCCTTTTCACGGATACGCGCATTTTCGCTCGGACATCGTCCCTCTGCCACCAGTCAACGCCCGAGTTGTCACGTAGGGATTTGACCAACTCGGCAGCAATGATTTTGAGCTTGTCATTGTCCATGACCTCGACTGCACTGTCGTTTTGCGCCAGAGCATCGTAAAAGCTGCGCTCAGCCTCTGACATGTCATCTTCGGGCTCGGCACTGAGATCCTTGGCCATCCCGATCAATTCCTGGATGACCTGCAATGCGTCGATGCTGCGATTGTGATACCGGGCAATTGCACTGGTGAGGCGCTCAGAGAACTTTTGGTTTTGAACAACGTTGCCACGTGTGCGTGCCTTGATCTCACCATTCAAAAGCTTCTTCAGAGCTTCAACGGCCAGATTTCGGTGCTGCATATTCTGAATTTCATGCAGAAACTCTTCTGAGAGCACACTGATATCAGGTCGATCGAAACCACAGGCCTCCAGTATGTCCACCACTTCGGTGGAAGCCACTGCTCGATTCAACAGTTGTTCGATCGCGAAATCAGGCGAGGAATTGCGCCCTGCGCCACCCTTCACGTCCAATTTTTGCAAGGCTGCGCGCACCGCCAAGAAAAAGGCGACCTCTTCGGCATGTTTGGAAGTTTCAGGCGATCCCGCGGCCAATTTGAATGCCTTCGCCAAAGCCGCGACAACATCATGGAACCTCTTCCCGAAATCCTTGTCTCCCTCCTGGCCTTCCTCACGCGCCTTGGTCAACACATGATCCGCCGCTGCAGGCAATATCTCGATACGGTCGGCTGCTGTCCCACCAAGAACGCTGGAGTAATCAAAACCGTGGAAAAGGCCGCGTGCGACTTCAAGGGCGCTCAAAAACGCGGATACGGCCTCTCTCTCATCCACCCCGGTTTGCTGTTGGTCACCTTGTGAATAATGGGCCAAGGCTTTCTTCAGATCAGCAGCCAGACCGATATAATCGACGACCAACCCGGCTGGTTTCCCAGCGAAGACCCGATTAACCCGAGCAATCGCCTGCATGAGGCCGTGGCCCTTCATGGGCTTGTCGACGTAAAGCGTATGCATGCAAGGCGCGTCAAACCCCGTCAGCCACATGTCCCGAACAATGACGAGTTTCAGCGGGTCGGAGGTGTTCTTGTATCGCTTGCGGAGCGCTTCCAGCTTCGTCTTGCTCCTGATATGCTGCTGGAATGCCAACGGATCAGTTGCGTTGCCAGTCATGACAACTTTGATCGCACCAGTCTCGTCTGTGTCGGAGTGCCAATCGGGATGCGCCGCAACGATCCGATCATAAACCTCGACACATATTCGGCGGCTCATGCAGACAATCATGGCTTTGCCATCTATCGCTTCAAGCCTTGCATCAAAATGCGTGAGAATGTCCTCGACTACTGCATCAAGGCGCGGCCCAGCACCAACGAGTTTTTCGATCTGAGACCATTTCTTTGCGGTGGCCGTTGCCTCGTCTTCTTCGAGCGCCTCGGTCGCTTCGTCGAATTCCTCATCAAGGCTTTCCTGAACGTCATCGGCGATTTCCACGCGGGCGACTCGACCTTCATAGTAAATCGGAACGGTGGCACCGTCCTCGACTGCTTGGGCAATGTCGTAGACGTCGATGTAGTCCCCGAAAACAGATCGGGTATTTGCGCCGACCAACTCAACCGGCGTCCCGGTGAAGGCGACATAGACGGCATTTGGCAAGGCAGAGCGCAAGTGATGAGCCAACCCATGGCGGACTTCGCCGGTCATCTGATCCATCTTCGCTTCAAAGCCATACTGCGTGCGGTGCGCTTCGTCGACCATGACAATGACATTTGAACGATCCGTGAGTTCCGGGAAGGTCTCGCCTCGTCCCGGTCGAAATTTCTGCACTGTCGAGAAGACGATGCCCCCGACCTGACGGTTAAGGAGGGTCTTCAGATCATCAATGCTATCCGCCTGGGTTGGGTCTTCGCCCAGAAGGTCCCTACAGCGCCCAAAGGTTGTGTAGAGCTGGTTATCAAGGTCGTTGCGGTCGGTAAGCACCAAGACGGTTGGATTCTCAAGCTCCTTCAGATGCATGGCCCTACCAGCCAGGAAAGTCATCAACAGCGACTTTCCGGAGCCCTGAGTATGCCAGATAACACCGCCCTTACCATCGTCATTCCGCGCACTCAGGATTGATGCCATGGCTTTCCGGACGGCATGAAATTGATGATATCCAGCCGCCTTCTTGATCGGCCCTTTTCCATCATCCTCAAAGACGACGAACCACCTCAATAGATCCAGTAGAACAGCACGATTGAGCAAGCCTTCAGTGAGCGTATTGAGGGCAAGCCCCTCGCGTTCGGACTGGATGGTTTCGCCATCGACAGTCCTCCAACGCATGTAGCGATCCAGCCCTGCCGATAATGTCCCGTACCGCGCGTTCAAACCATCGGAAATCACCGAAATCAGAGAGGTTCGGAACAGGTTGGGGATGTCCTGCTTGTAAGTCTCGATCTGGTTGAATGCCGATTCAATGTTCGCACCCTCGGTTCCCTTCAATTCAACCACCACCAACGGCAGACCGTTCAGGTAAATTACAATATCGGGGATCCGAGGCGTCCGCCCGACCATGTCCACCTGATTGAAGGCATGCCAGGCGTTCTCCTGATCATCCCAATCCACCAGGCGGGCACGGTCATTACGCTCCTCTCCCTGACTGAAGTAGGTGATCGGTACGCCCCGTGTCATGAGCCCGTGCAGGCGGCGGTTCTCTGCAATCAAGTCACCAGCAAAGACCTCGTCCGTCACACGCGCCACAACCTCTTGTACCGCGCCATCCGGCAGATCCGGATTGAGCCGTTGTACGGCCTTGGCCAGAACCTTTCGCAATACCGCATCATGGAAACTGCGGCGTTCAGGGTCGCGCTTCTCGGGCGATATCTCAGCACCAGAGGCGGTCGAGTATCCCAGCCCAACCAGCTTTTCCATCATCCAGTCTTCGAGGTCGGATTCTGAGTTCCAAGCCATCAGCTCACCCCGCCCTGAGGGATTTTCGTGGCAAGCAACCGAACAGGCTCCGAGAATGCGGCATCCATCTTCTGATAGTGCTCAATCAGCCATTTGATCATCTCTGGCCAGTGCTCTTTGCTGTACCCTTGAACTGGCGTCTTACAGACCATCATGCTGACCTTTTTGTCGTCAATCCGTCGCCACTCCAACGGTTCGCCGACGGCCTCCTCATAGCGTTCTTTCTCAGATGCCAGTTGATCGAACAGCCATTTATTTTCTTCGCGGCTGGATCGGTTGAGCTGGAACTCCACCCGAACTTCGTGGCGAAGGAAGATCAATGTCAGTGTGCAACCCGACACCCCTATACTGGAGTTCACCCAATGATCTTTGGACGGTGTGATGTTCTGCCATCTCTCAAGGCCAGCCCCTCGTAGGCCCTCAAGCGCCTGCTCCCAAAACTCCATCCGCATTTGATGGCTCCAGCGTTGCGCACCTTTGGCATTCTTCTCCTCGCTGTCCTTCTCGGCCATCCGGATCATATAGTCTGCGGCCTCTGGCGTCGGGATCACCTGCTGCAGGTCGATGAACAGCTCTTCTTCGAACTTGTAGGGCATCACCTTGATGCAGCGCGCGTCGATCTGGTGTTCGCGCAGCCACAGCACTGTCGCCGTCACCTCGCGTCGAAAATTGGCGGCAATAAAGATGATCCGCTGATCTGTGCCGTCATTCAGGACAACCTGATCCAGCGTATCCTCCCCCAGGAACTCGCAGATGGTGCTGGCGGCATCGCCGGAGCCGTGACGGTCCAGATACTGCTGAAAGATCCCTACGATCTCGGCCTTTTTCAGACTGGAGCAATAGGCGGCGTATTTCAGAGCCTGCCAGACGACATCCCGGCCGGAATCGTCCAGCTTGTTCTCGATGACCACCAACTGCCCGCTCTTGTCCAGCGCCAGCAGGTCGAGCCGTTCGCGGGTGCCGTCGAACCCGTCAAATTCCTTTTGGATGATCAGCAGACCATCCTCACCCTCGCTCATTGCCTCACAGAGCGCATCGGGCATGGTGGCCAGCCATTCCTGCAGATGCTCCCTCTCTCGGAACCCCACTTCGGAAAAGCTGGTGCGTTCAAGCTTGCGCAGGCGGTTGGCGGAACGGTCAATCTGGAACATCAATCACCTTGGAATTTTGTAAAATCGAAATATGCGACGCCCTGGAGCTCCCGCTCTGACAACAGGCCCGTCAATCGACCCCTTCGCGCTTCATAAGATTGGTCGGGAGCAGAGACTGGGTCAGCATCCGAAGGCTGACCATCTTGCAGTCGCCCAGTGGGCTGTTCTTCGATCCCTTCATCCACCGACGGGATAGGCGTCTCTAATGAGAGCAAATCATCCACCCAATCGGGCCTGTCGTCCCTTGTCTTAAACTCTTGCCCACCTAACATGTTCTTCATCATACGTTCGACGGCGCAACCTCGAACGCTATGGTTTCCAACCGCGAAAAACCGATGCCATGGCACCGTACCAGGAAAGACCTCGGCAAGCTTATTTGTTTTCAAGGTTTTCATGAAGGCTGCTGTTGCAACAGAGCATCCCCATGAGCTACGCCCATACCAGTTGGTCTTGACTGACCGCGAAAACAGCGATGCGTCCTTGGCAAATTTGTGGTTGTAGAGAACATAGACGGGGTTCATTTTCCCAGCAGCATTGATCAACTGATCAATTTGTTTCCCGCCAGCATGAAAGCTATTGTATGCACCCTGCTTGGTCGGCGTTGGAAAGAGACGCTTGGCTTGCACCCGAAAGCCAATCTTGCAGTCAGGCAGTTCGACAAACCACTCCCAATCCGCACCGTTGCCTACTTTTACAACAGTGCCATCCTTTTTCGTTTCTCCACCTTCTTCTTTCCCGGAGAACATTTTCATTTTCAATCCGTGTGGCGACAGGTCCCGCGCCATACGAAGTAAAAGCATCTCGGTGATCGTCACTTCCTGCAGCCAAAAGTTATGCTGGATCGCGTCGTTCTGGTCAGTCCAGACCTGATGTGAAAGACCTCTGAGGTAGGCCCGAAGGTCACCGGAAGCGATCATGCGGATACAACCTCCTCAACCTGCTTTTCGGCCTCGCGAATGCGGAGGTTTCCGGACATGAGGCGAGGCAAAAGGGTGTCGCGGAGGGTGGCGAGGGTTTGGCTTTCTCTGGTCCTGTTGAGGGTTTCCAAGAACATCGGAGACACCAATTCTTCGAATGCTTGCGACAGTGCATCTGTGGGCGCAGTCACATTTGTAGCCTGCAAGGTCTTGGTGGTAATTGTGTCGAATACAGAACCATGTGCGGCAAGCGTGATGCCAACGACTTCATTCATGAAAAGGCAGTTGGCGAAAAAAGGTCGGCCATGTCTGGATTGCAGCGCATAGCAGGTCTGGTTCATGGCGATATCATCGCCAAACATACATGCCCGCCCAGTAGTTGCCCCCCTCGCGACAACCACGGTCGAGAATTTCGGAACAATCTTGGTGCTACTCTTAACAAGACCGGCTCGGGTTATCGATCTCTCTGTACCAATCAAGAATGATTGACCGCATTGACTGACATCTTTGGCACTCGCCCACGGGATATCGCCTCCCCAGTATTTGGGCTCTGAGGTCTTCGGCGTTCCACCAGAAATTAGCTCCATGACGTCCAATAAAGGTACAGAGGCCCACCCCTTCGGCAGGCCGTCGGGGCCGAAGCTGTCGGGGAAAAGGGCGGCGGTGGTGGGGTCCATGTGGGCGGGGGATTGGCCGAGGGCGCGGGCGTGGACGGGGTCGAAATCCACGAACCAAGACCGATAGAGCGCCCGCGCCATCTCCTCCAACGTCGCGCTCATCCGGCGATTCAGCTCGATCTTGTTGTCGAGAGCGCCGAGGATTGCTGCGATCTGTTGTTGCTCTGACCGTGACGGCAGGGGAATTTCGAGCGTTCGATAGTCATCACGCCTGACAAACCCACGTGCCGAACCTGACATCCACTCAAGAGGGCCGATGCAGAAGTGCCTAAAGCAGTAATGCAGATACATCGGGTCAACTTTTCCCGGCTTAGCTCGAATCCGCCACATATTCTGGTTTAGCAATGCGGGCAGGTTTTTTGCGCGAATAAGACCCACTTTACCAAGAGTCGCGCCCACCATCACAAATAGAGTGTCATCTTTTTGAAGAGCGAAGCGCTCATAGGCAGGAACCAAGACGTGAGGAATATACTTAGGATCGGAAAGGTCGACACTGCAATCATCCCTGATATTGAGCGTACGAAGAACCGCCATCCCGGTTTCACTATACTCGGAACTCTTAAAAGCATGCCCACCCGTCAGATCGGCCACTTTCGCAAGTTCGACTGTGGCCCATTCCATCATGTCAATTTCTCCAACCGCGCTTGAATCTCCGACTCCAGCCGCCGCCCCTCGGTAAACTGCGCCCTCAACTCCGCCGTCAGCCGCTCGAACTTCTCCTCGAAAGGCTCGGCGTCTTCCTCTGCTGCGCCTGCGCCGACATAGCGACCCGGGGTCAGCACAAAGTTGTGCTTGGTGATCTCCTCCAGCGTGGCCGCCTTGCAAAAGCCCGGCTCGTCTTCATAGGTGCCTGCGTCCGGCTCCCCCCGCCATGCGTGATAGGCGGCGGCGATGCGCGCGATCTCGTCCTGAGACAGCTCCTTTTGCTTGCGAGACCCAGCCACCAACGCGCCCATCTTGCGGGCGTCGATGAACAGCACCTCACCGCGCCGGTCGCGCAGCTTGGCATCCTTGGCGATGCCGTTGGATTTATCCTTGGCCAGGATCCACACACAGGCCGGAATTTGCGTGCCGTAGAACAGCTGCCCCGGCAGGGCGACCATGGCATCCACTGCGCCGCCCTCGACCATGGCACGGCGAATGTCGCCCTCGCCCCCTGACATCGACGACATGGAGCCGTTGGCCATCACCACGCCTGCGATGCCAGTGCTGCCCAGCTTGTCATAGATGTGCTGCATCCAGGCAAAGTTGGCGTTGCCGACCGGGGGCGTGCCGAATGTCCAGCGCCGATCCTCGGCCAGAATGCCGCCGCCCCAGTCAGAGATGTTGAAGGGCGGGTTGGCCATTGCGAAGTCGAATTTTTCGTCCGGGAAAGCATCGCGCAGCAGCGTGCCCTGATCGTTCCATTCGATGCGCGCCACGATGCCACGAATGGCAAGGTTCATGCGGGCAAGGCCATAGGTGGTGTGGTTGAGTTCCTGCCCGTAGATCGCCAGATCCTCGCGCCGTCCGGCGTGGTGATCAAGGAAGCGTTCGGAATGCACCATGAACGATCCGGATCCGCAGCAAGGCTCATACATCCGGCCCTTCATCGGTTCGATCATGTCGACGATCAGCTCAACCACGGGTTTGGGTGTGTGAAAGTCGCCGCCGCGCTTGCCCTCGTTGCTGGCGAATTCGGAGATGAAGTATTCGTAGATCCGGCCGATCAGGTCGAAGTCTTTGCGGGTGCCTTCGAACTCGATGTTCGAGAACAGGTCGATCAGGCCGGAGACGACATGGCTGCCCAGAGCCTCGCGGCCGAATACCTTGGGGAGTGCGCCTTTGAGCTGGTCATTCTCGGCCTCAATGGCGCGCATGGCGTCGTCCACCTTGACGCCGATCTTGGGGTCCTTGGACTGCGCCGACAGGGTCCGCCAGCGGGCCGCCTCGGGCACCCAGAAGATGCCTTCGGCCATATATTCATCGACATCATCGGCCACCTCCTGGCCCTCTGGCAGAAGCTCATCATACTTGCGTTGAAAGGCAATCGAGATGTAGCGCAGAAACAGCAGGCCCAAGGCCACGTGCTTGTATTCGCCCGGGTCCATGGAGCCGCGCATCTTGTCCGCCGCAGCGAAGAGCGTCTTTTCGATTGTCATCTGATGTTCCTTCCTGGCGCGTGCCCGCCAGATGGCTGAAATTATTTTCCTCACTATTCACATGTTTAGGGTGTGGTTCAATTGCTGGTAGGTATTTTGTTTTGCCTTTGGGAGCCGCTGCAACCGCCCCTTGTGTCCGTGCTCCTGCTACGACCTGTTCAGGACGGCAGTTACCTCGCCTCCTGAACAGGCGGTTCTTTGGACATGAAAAACTGAAGCCCGCGCATTACTCGCGCTTGCCTTCAGCAAACTCATCAAAAAGGTCTCGTAGCTATTTTGAAATTGTCAAATCACCGATTTCGAGAAACTGACGGTCCTTTTTATTGGTGATATGCTTGTGGATACCTGAGAAAGCCTTTTCAGCTTTTTCCGGAGGAAGATCATTTGTATAGGCCAGGAAAGCAGCGCCGTAGATGATTTTTCTGCGCGTATCAGCGCGCCTCTTTTCCTCTTTTGCTTTTTGATTCAGGTCTGAGAGAACGGCGGTCTTTTGCTCAATCTCGCGGGCCAGCGCTTCGATTTTCTTCTCTGTTCGGGACATTGTTGTTACCTTTCGTTGGGGTCCTGAAGGGGAAGTCGCGCCCGAGGTTGCCGGTCGCTTCATTTTTTTCGCATGCGAGATCGTAGGAGCAGGTTTCACAACCTGACGACCCGAGAGGTAGGAAGGCGCAATTACGCAAACTTTGTTTGCAGCGCGCCTGCAGCGGGCCTTTTTTGGGTAGCGAGATCTTGCCGGGGCCTGATCTCCCTCAGTATGAAACACCCTGCATGTCATTTTTCTGTTCTCACTCTTTCTCGCGGTAAAACCGCTGGCGCCGTCGCGCGGGCCGCATACATCGCGCGCTGCCGCTTGCACGATGATCGGATTGGAAAGACGTTTTCATACGACCATCTCGGCGGGCTTCTGGCCGAAGGCACCGTCAATTGGGTGACGGGAAGTGACCGACTTTGGAATGAAGTTGAGGCCGCTGAGACCCGCAAGAATTCCAGGGTAGCCCGTGAAATTCGCGTGGCGCTACCTGCCGATCTGCCGCTCGACGATATGCGCCGTGTAGTTCATGGCTTCACTTGCAATCTGAAAGATCGCTACGGCGTGGTGGCCCAATACGCCATCCACGCCCCCAAATTCCATGATAAAGAAGACGGCAAAGAAGTGGAACGCAAGTATCAGGATGGCACACTGGATCTCGAAGAATACCTGTGCATCATGGCGGACCCAAAACGCACAAATCTCAACTTTCACGCACATATCTTGGTCTCGACTCGTGAAAAGGATGAGGTGAGTGGTGGGTTTGGCGCAAAAGTCCGGCGTCTGGATAACATCAAAACTGGACCTGAGGAAATTCAGACAATGCGGGCTGAATGGGAGATCCGGACAAATGCTGCCCTCCGTCGCATAGGGTCTAAAGCCAGGATCGACCTTCGTTCTTACAAAGAGATGGTGAACACAGGCGATGCGCCGGAGGGTCTGACCCCTCAAAAGCATCTTGGTCCGAAGGCTTCAAATGCAAAGAACGCGGAGCTGGTCGAGGATGGACAACCTGTTCATCCAATTCAGACAATTGTTGAAAATACAGAAGGTCTGCCGGTCATTAAGGCAATGGTTGGAGCGCGAGAGAAGGTCAAGGATCACAACGATGAAACATGGACCTCATGGCTTATCCTTCGCGACCTGGAGAGGCAAAAAGCCCGGCTTTGACCCAAGATCTGCTCGATCTTGACCAAGACATGCGCCATCCCGCCTGCTCGGGTGTCATTTGTGGCATCACTGTGAGCTGAGGGTCCGGCATTTCCAAACGTTTAGGCAGGCGAGGAAGGTAGAATTTCGGCCATCTTTTTCCGCCATGGAGGCAGGCAAGAGACAAAAACATCAAATCATGCATTGTGCGGCATGCTCTGACTTGAGCCGTTTGCATGATCGCGAACACCGTGGATTTGGTCCCGAATGAATCAGAGAATCTTTTGCTTAACTTGAAACGCAGACGCCGACCTTCGATCTTGATCGTATCAAAAATTTTTTGATCGGCCAGTTCTCGGCAAGCAGTATGTAGCCACCGGTTGTCTTTGCTTTTTTCAGGGCCGACGGCCGCTGCAAGTATGCCTGTTCGGACACTATGTTCTTTTGAGAACTGTGCCGGAACAATTTTCATGTTGCCCTTTAGTGTGCAGTGGATCACATAAATTAGTCCGTGCACGAGCCTCAGTGCGAGGAAACTGCGGTTTCCGTTGACGAGGAACTGAATGACGGGTTCGGGGATCGTGTAATTGTCGTTGATGGGCATGTGTTTGTTGGCTCCTGTGTGTTGCAAGAAGCAATTGGTCCCCTACCGACCCCGTTCAAAATGCGTTTCGCCCCGTCCAGCAACCTGATCGTCCCGCGTAGCAGGCCAGGTCGCCCCGTTCAGCGGCACGATGCCCTGATGAAGCGTGCAAGAGTTGGTCTAATTAACTGCGTCGAACCACGGCATGAACGTTCGTATAAACCCGTCGTTCATGCGTGGATTGCCATCTATCATTCTGAAATATAATATTTTTACCGATTTTGAATTCCATGAAAATTGGAATTAGGGAATTGAAAAGTGTTGTTTTGTTTCTCTCGCACCAAGTGAACCTCCCCTCATTCCGCGACGAAAAACATGGATTTTTTCGACAACGGTTTTCCGGAGGAAATCTGGCTGCGGTTTATTCTGTCCGCAGTCCTCTGGGCGAGACTGCGGACAGAATGAACCCGCCACCAGCAGAGAAAAGATGCTTGAAGCAAGGAACACCTCCTTGCACTGCTGGAGTTACGATCAAAATGAACATTGCCACCCCTTTGGCCCTCAAGCCGACTTTGCCGCATCAACAGGCTGTCTTTCCCATTCATGGATTTATTGAGTTGAACCGTGATGCTCTCCACCATGCAGCCCGCCTGCTGGGTGGCTGTGATGGGGCACACACTGTCGATCAGATTTCTGATGCACTGAGCCGGGAGCTTGCGCCGTCGCGTAGGACTTCAGACCTGCTCAAGCAACTGCGGGACATCCTTTTCCTCGAACACGTGGACGATCCTGATCGGGTTGAATCTGGGTTCTTCGCGGCCATTGATCCCGCCAATCCGGTCGTGGAGGATATCTGCCTGCTGGCGGACGGACTGGCCCAAGCCTTGCGCAACTCTCCGACCGTCTCAGGGCTTGCTGGCCGTGCAATTGATGGCAATGGCACACAGGGTCCTCATTACTGTGCCGGTGTCCAGAAATTGGGAGACCTGAAATGAGCGCGGAACTTTCCCACCGAGAATTTCTGTTGGCGTTAACTGCGGATGCAGTGATGCAAGCGCGCATCGCGCGTGACCAGCTTCATGAAGTCATCATTCCGGCACTGCCCCCGCAAAGGCGCGCGCTTGCCGAGGCAGTGAAGCGCCAACTGCATGCGGATGCTTTGCTCACTAAGCCATTTTTGCGTGACTTGGAGATCCTGATCGATTTCATGCGGGTGGAAATCGAAAAAGGTATCCAGACAACGTGGATCGCGGATGAGCACAATGTGCACGGCGGTCATCATGAGCGCCATTTCGATACGCGGAGTCACTCTCTGGCGGTCGCTGTCGGGCATCTGATCGGCATGTACGAAGCCGCTACCGAAGTCATCGACTTTGCCGAGGCGGAGCGTCTGATCGAGGACCTCCTTCAATGATGATCCAGGACGGCGCGTACCATCAGCGCCGTCATCTTGAGGGCCCAGATGCCCGTGGGTTGGCTTAGACAACCAATCCCAAGCGTGCCGACACCCATACCTTCTGCTGCTCAAACGTCGGCGCGCGCTTTGACATGTGAACCATTTTCGAATGCCACTTCCGGGGTCAGCTTCATATAGCGAGACCTACTTCGAGAGAAGCATCCAAGGGGGACGAAAACGATCAAAACAAATCTCTACATCCTGATTCAAAGAAAGCAACCGCCCCCAAGAGATCAACATTAAGTGGCTGTAAAAAATGATAATAATCACTTTTTCGATACCTTCTCCCATGGATATCGAATGTTGCGCACAGGTGCGAGCGAGTTGGGAAAATAAGTCTGATTTCTTCCTCGGGACCCACAAAAAACACTCTGGTTCCCTTTATCGAAGACCAACTTGAGGAATGGAAAATGGCGGTCAGTCAAAATTGGGCGGTTAAGCCACTCACCCAAAAACAGGCTGCTGCAGTAATAGGGCTCAGCTACCGAACGTTCAGCGATGTCCTTTCAGACCTTGAGAAAGATGGCGTGAATACACACGAGCCTCGTGGAAGCCGCCGGGTCTTTTATCCCGAAAATATTGAGAACATCAGGACAGCACTAAAATGCAGACCAATCAAAAGAAAAAACGCGCCAAGAACCGTTCGAAGAGTAACCCGTGGCAGCCGTTCTGGGTCGAAGACGCGGGCGACTGGGCCATCGACTTCGTCATCGACGGCCGCAGATTTCGCCGCCGCCTTGGCTTGCGCACAATCGAAATGAAGCAGAAGGCGAACGTTGAAGCCAAGCGGCTTTTCGATGAAGCGTGGGAGGAAGCCAAACAACCGGTGCTCCCCGAAGCTGCTCCGAAGACACCTTTTTGCCTCGCGGCTCTTCGCTACATGGAGCAGGGAAAAGAAAAGCGTTTCCTGGGCCGTATTATTGAGCATTTCGGTGAGCATACGATGATTGAGGATATCGACACGATGAAAGTCGCGGAAGCCGCCGCAGCTCTCTATCCGAATGCGAAGCCAGAAACGGTTCGGCGCCAATTGAAAACTCCGATTAAAGCCGTGATCAATTTCGCTCAGGGAACCGGCCGTGAAAAGAACCACGATACCAAACGGACACGTTGGCTCACTCCGGAAGAGGCCGAACGGCTGATCTTTTTCGCGAGCAATCCCCACAAAGCGAAGCTGGACGACCCACAGTGCAAGACGCTCCAAAAGATCGCTTTCATGCTTGGTGGTGGCGCCGGTCCCGGAGAGACCTTCTCTTCGAAGGCCGAGCACTGGAACTCTGCGACTTCGGAGTGGTGGTTGGACGGGACCAAGACCAATTATCGCGCGCGCTTTGTTTTGCTCCCGCAGCGTTCCATCGATTTGATGGGCGATCTTCCGGAAAGCGGCACTGCATTTCTCACGCCGGACGGTCAGCCCTATGTAGAACGGCAGAATGGTGGCGGACAGATGGCTGAAGCATTCAGCAAGGTCAGGAAAGCCGCAGGTCTGGGTGCGGATGTCGTACCATACACCCTGCGCCACACATGGGCGACATGGTACTATTCTCAGACCAAGGACTTTCGGCGGCTCGTCGATCTCGGCGGCTGGAACAAATCCGACACTGCAAACCGGTATTGCAAGGTTGCGCCAAAGGATCTCGGGAACCGCCTTCTCCAGCATGGTTGGGATTTCAGGGAGGACGTCGGAGCACCGGTAAAGTTCGGAGAACTTATTACCATCGGAAAATAAACATAATCGCCTGGGGCAATTCCCCCGGGCGATTGCACAATTGGTCCACGAGATGCATTGTCAGGGCCATGACAAATCATCTCACTTCCCGTCCCATCGTCCGCCCCATCGACATACAGTCTGGCATCGGAGTTCTGACACGGGCAGAGATCTGTCAGATGATCGCGCTCATCGAATGCGTGGACGGCATCTTCCTTGCGAAGGGTGCAGCTGCCGGTGTCGTTGCCAAGCTTGGTCTGGACGTTGACGTCGCTGCAAATCAGATTCAGGCCGCTCAGGATGATCTGGCCAGATCGACTGCCTCCGAAGGTGATTTGCGCTTTCGCCTCTGGGCTCGGCTCACCGATGCTTTGGCGATCCCGTCCGAACCACCACTCTCGAAGAAATCCGCCACCAGATCGGCCTCTGCCTTTGCGGTGAGGGCCGCCGAACGTCTGACACCATCGATCAGATCCCGCCACCGGGAAAACAATCGAGAACTGTCAGAGAGCGGTCTTGCCGCACGGATAGGCGGTAGGGCTGCCGATTATTGGCGAATTGCGAAGGTCGCGATGACATCGGAACCGCCTCTGGCGTTCCCGGAAATTGTGGCCGAAGAAATGCTCGTCTTGCTCGCAGACGAAGCCCTCGTTGAGGCTGTTGCGGAAACGGCAGATCCAGAAATCGCCATAGCGCTTAGAGATGGGCAGTTAAGAGCACGCAACGCTATTGCCGCCGGTGGCGCGTGGGTCGGTGGGGCTGCGGTAGTCGCAAATGCCGGATTTGTTCCATATATTCTGGCGGCTCAATTGAGCGCTGCAATCCCCATGGTGAGCGGGCCGACCCTGGTGTCTCTACTCGCAACACTCACAAACCCTGTGACTGTTCTCGTCGGGGTCGCGACACTGGGCTGGCTCGGGATCGGACGCGGATCACGGCTTGTTCGCAGCCAGCTTGCAGCACGCCTCGGCGTCATGTTGGCTGCACAGGGCACTCATCACAGTGAAACAGGCCTGGCACAGTTCTTGACTGATATGCGCGCACTTGACCACTCGCAGGCGGACGCGCTTGGCTGGATGCGGGCAAGCGACCGATCTGCTCTTCGAAGAAAGATGGGCGTTCTCAATGGCCGCCTCGTCGGCCCTGTCCCACCTCCTGCGGGCGCTCCGCCGGCCCCCTGGTCCACCAAGAGGGTATCGACGGATGTGACCGATGCATCACTTGTCGTGGGTCTGACGGCCGGTGAGATGCTTTGGCATGCAGTATCACTCGATGCGAATGTTATGAAGGCCGCTGATTTCTCCCGCACCGAGGACCTTGGGGATCCCCTGGCATTTGCTTGTCGCGCCAGTGATTTCGTTAATGCTGGTGCCGGATGGTCACTGCGGGGATACACCGCTGAACGCCTTGTCATGGACCAACTGATTGCCGATGGGCACCATGTCCGCCTTGCCGATGCAAGTAACACGCCTGGGCTTGATCTAATTGTCGATGATCAGGCCGTGCAGGTGAAGTGCGGCACCTCGCTCTCCAACCTAACCGATCACTTCGAAAAGTACCCCGATATTCCCGTGATAGCCAATACCGCGCTGGCCCAGCAGGCCGCCGAGAGCGGCGCGCCGTGGGCACATTTGGTGACTACCCTGCCAGGATTCGAAATTGGCTTAATCGAAAAGCAAATAGCTGAGACGCTCGGCCACGCTGCCGACCTCGCTGACCCTGACATCTTGCAGTTCGCCCTCTCGATTGGTGTCCTACGCGGTGGGATCGAAGTCGCTCAAGGCAGGGTGCCGTTTTCGGATTTACCTGCCTGGTTACTCCTCGACGGAGCGTCTCGCGGTGCACTGGGCTTTGCGGGCAGCCAGGCTGGAGCCTGGTTCGGTCTGGTCGCCATCGGTCCGGCCGGCGCGCTCATCCTGGCCCCCGCGATAGGCGGTGCAGCCCTTTTGGGAAACAACACCCTAAAGACCGCCGCGCAGACACATCTGATGGCGGAGTGGTTGCGAGGCCTTTTGTGCGCCGCTGAAGGACTACATCTTGGCCTTATTGCGACCCTTGAACGCCGCATCGACAACCTTGAGGCGCGCAACAGCGCCTTCTTCGGTCGAGCATCGCACTCAGAGCTTGACGCATGGATGGCGCGAAGATCGCAAGATGATCTGGTGGCAACCATTGAAGATCTAATATCTCTCAATGCCATGCAGCCGAAAACCGAAGCCGACGTTCTCCGGCTGCTGTTCACAGCACGCGACATTACCCCTGCTGATGCAAAGGTGCTTGGTTGCGTCCGAATGGTCGAGAAATCACTTGCTCAAAAGCCTGGTTTGAAGACCGTTATGATCGACGCCGGGCGCCCGGCTGCGAATGCGATCCGATCGCGCTTGAAAGGCGCTTGGTTCAATCAACGTGAAACAGAAATCGTTGATGATGAGCAGTAGGTGCAGTTGACGAAGATTTGTCAAACTGGAATGAAAAAGGATAAAATTCTTTTTTTACAGACACTTACAGCCCCTTAGCAGGGGAGCGCCTTCGACCACTCGGCCACGTCTCCACCGACGCGTATAGCCAAGTAAACATAAGGGTTACAAGGCGAAAATCTCCAGTTTTGAAATTTTCTTTCCTGGACAAAAATACCCTCAAAATGGCCCTGAGTGGCACAGAATGGCACTGGGTTTGGGAAACATTTGGTCAATTTCCCTTACAGAGAAAGCGCCCTGAACTGCGTCAAGTCAATTTTGCGATGGCAATTGCCAAGCACGAGAGCCAACGAACAAAAAGCGTTTCCGTCAACGTCCACTCGAACCGATCTCCTTTTTGTAAGGAGGTTTGGTCATGAAAAAAGTCAAGGACGACCCAGGTTCAGCAACCACAAAAGAGCTGGCCGAATATTGGAGAATGCCATCTGTTAGGGCCGCTCGTGAACTTGCACTGGCACTCGGCCTACGGCGTATCGAAGGCAAATTTCCCTGGTATTCCGTTTGGGCAATTGAGGGCCTGGCTCCACCGCCACGCTACAGGTGGGAAGAATTAAAGCTTCCGCATAGCACTGCAGGCGATGTGGCTGAGGCGCTCGGAGAGACTATACGATCTGGAAGGCGGCGTGGCGTTTCAAAGCCTGATCCGAGTTTCCCAGACCCGATCCCGCTCCGAAAAAAACCGATACTCTGGCGAACAGCCCAGCTGCGCGCTTGGCAGGCGGGTTTGCCAGTCCCCAACTATCGGGTCGCTTCGACCGCAGCACGGCGCACACCAAAACCCCTGGCTAACCGAACTCAAGAACCTCCGTCCAATACCTACAATCCGTTCGCCAAACCGAACATCACCTCCAGAAGGCGCGTCGCTATGGCACATGCGCAGCTTTCGCAGCTTTGGAAACCGATGCTGTCCCGGCCAGGGTATCCAATATTCTGGCTCTGACATACCGCGGCAAGTCCCCTTGGTTGTTTCTGGGCATTGGAAAGT
The DNA here is from genome assembly GCF_002933395.1 of Yoonia maritima. Lineage (GTDB taxonomy): Bacteria > Pseudomonadota > Alphaproteobacteria > Rhodobacterales > Rhodobacteraceae > Yoonia > Yoonia maritima_A. The sequence continues at coordinate 497,002 of NZ_PKFN01000008.1, read as the reverse complement.
CAGACAACGGGCGAATGAGCATTCCTGCGGCGTTCGTGAAGAACCGCAAGGGCATTCACGCAGTCATTCAGGCGGCGAGCCCTTTCCGCGGGCTTGAGACGATGCGTTGGTTTGAAGCCAAAATTCGCCCCCTATTTTGCAATCACAAGGACAACGACCACTTCTTTCCCGCAGTCATAGATCCAACGAAACGCCTTCCATATGGAACGTTCAAGTCATGGTGGTCCGACTGCGCCGCTAATTGCGGATTCCCTGGGATGAACCCTCACATGTTCCGCCACGGCCAAGCTTCAATCCTTGTGGCACAAAACCCAGGTAATTGGTCTCTTGTGTCTGCTCGGCTTGGCGACTCAGAAGCGGTATGCCGCACAGCTTACGCCTGGATCGACCACGACAAATTAGTGCTTGCCGGCCAGCAAGAACTGTCAAAGGAGCTTCCACGTGCCGCATGAACCAATCAGTTCCGATGAAATTCTCTCACTTCAAGTTGAAGGAGGTCAACGAAGCAAGGATAGCCTGCGTATACCCCAATGCTTCAAATGCTTTTTTTGCAGCCGATGCCAACTCCGCAGGAGAGCTTCCCATGGTCGTGATCTTTACTTGAGAAATCTGGTCCTCCTCGCAGCAGTAGTGGCGTGTGATCCAAATATGCAGATGGCGCATCGAATACTTGCAACGCAGCCACAGGGTCACCTCGCGCAGGTCAGTCTTTACATACATTGATAGTCTCCGTTCTCAGCTAAGATGGGCCGCGCTCGGTGACGAGCACGGAATGAAATTAGGGATTGGGCGTTAAAGGAACCGCGCAACCAGATCAGACACTTTCGCTCCGTGCCACCGGGTTGCATCCGAAGTGGGTGCATTCATTACGCGGGCGAGGAGATCCAAGTGCTCGAAGGACTGGCTTCCAAGCCGGTCCGCGATCGTCAGGAGAGCATCCTGTATTGCAGGCGCAAGCTCGGCGCGCGACTGTGACACTGTTTTGCCAGATCCAATCTGGCTCAGAGCGACCAAGAACCGCGGTTGCGGCGCGGATCGCGCTCCGATCAAAACCGGAATGCTGATAGACTTCGACCCCGCCGATATACTTCTCAAGAACAGGTAGGACCTCAGCGAACGTTGGTCCACTCAAGACCATCTTGTTATCGATGCCATGCAGGCCGGTGAAAACCCAATGGGATGTCTGCGGATCACCTCTGCCTCAAGGCTTGAAATGTCGAGATCATCGGAAAGAGGCACCCAAACAGCTTGGCAGTAGGCGAACCGGTAGAGAGAGGCAACAAGCCAGGAAAGAAACATGACTTAGTTCACAGCTTGTGGGGTGCCGTTTCGTCTCGTCAAAATGAGGAATGGGCACCATTTGCGACTGGGACACTCATACGCGGTGGGCTTTAGTAACGGTTTCTGCGCGAGATTGGCCTCAAATGAGCCGAATCAAACCCAATTGATTAGAGCAAGAAACCGCCAGAACACGCCAACTGTGCGAAGAGCGAAGATGTTACGGCTGTAACATTTATAACGCTTGCGTGATGGGACGCCTGCAGTTCCGAGACGTTTTTATTGGAAATTCACCACAGAAGCAACGAAATCACCAGTCTTAGACATACCATTTCACAGAAGGGGAAACGACACGAAAATCCTCCTTCATGTAAGGTTTTTCGCCCATGAGGTAATTACTAACATCATGTAAAAAATAAACTTTTTTCCTTTTGATGCCTGATTGAACTTGAGGTGTTTTCGGACCGAACTCGGAACCGGTCAGAAGAGACGAAAGCCCAGAACGCCTCAGCTGCACTTTGAGCGGAAAAAACGTCAGGGCATATCCAAGAGGAGAGGTTATTTTATGATCGCGCCTGCGGTGTCCAAACCCAACTCCTCAGAGATTAGAACAAAATAATTCCATCGAAAATTTGCCTACCAATTGATTTTGCTTATCAAATTCTATTCGAAAATTTGTACTTTCTCTGGCACATATTCTTCTTCCCATCCTGATGTTGGGGATTCCAGACATCACGTTTCCAATGAAAATTGGTTCAGAAAATTCGTTCTGCAGAAATTTTTTCATACTGAACAATCTTGGTGGAAAAAGACGAAAAGCCAATTCGAAAAATGGGAACTGAAAGACTTTTTCCAATAGGTCAGCACGCAGCACGATTTCCCACCTTCCGCATCGCCTTGGTTTCGTTTTGCACACCGTCTTTGACCTTCAAAATTCCTTGTGAACGGTCTTGGAAAAATCAATTTTTCCACTGAAATCGCTACGCAAGAAAATTCCAACAGATAAGAAAAAACCGCGAAAGATGGGCCGCAGGCATCGTTGCCTCCCCCTTTACAGGCAATCTCTTTTACGCCCCTCAATGAGGCCGAGCCCAAAGGAAACATGTGTTTCCACAGCCAAAAGAGGAGGTTCGGAAGAGTGTCAGATCAAGGTCATCAAGACAGTCAGTTTTGCCCCCACTGCTGCAAATTCACAGATTGGGCTGAGCCACCGCTGAAGCGAAAGCAAGCGGCACGTGCATTAGGGCTTTCAGTCGAAAGCCTCTTCAATATCCGCAGACAATATGGCGCGCATTACGAAGTAGACGCGCGGCATCGAGGAAACATTGTTTTCTACCGACATCACATCGAAACAATAAAGGAGATATTGAAATGGGAAAACGAGAAACGTTTGGGGGTGAGCCACCGTGCTGGCATCCGTTCTGGAAAGATCGGTCGTGGTGCTACGATTTCCGCGTTGAAGGGGAAAGGTTCCGGCGTTCGACGGGCGTCTGCGATCCAGGCAAGGTTGAAATAGCCAAATTGGTTGCCGAAGGCGTTCATGACGCTGCTTGGGAGCGCGCGCTGTCGCCTGTTCCAACCTTCATGGAGGCCGCCGAACTCTACGTCGCAGAATTTGGTGCACATGAAGAAGAGCTTAAACCCATCGTCGCCTATTTCGGTCCAACTGTCCGAGTCGATGAAATCGACCCTTTTACGCGTAAACAGTGCGAGGTCGCTCTTACAAAACCGCACTGGAAGGCTGCCACCAAACGTCGCCAAGTGTCAGTACCGCTGAAGGCCGTGATCAACAACGCACTGGGATTGCGACCGGAGGTCCATGAAGACGACGTCCGCAAACGCATTCTGACGCCGGAAGAGGCCGAACAGCTTATAAAGGCGGCTTTAAGCCCGCCAGAAACCGTGCGAGATCCACGCCGCCGCCTCTCGAAGATGATCGCCTTCTTACTGGGCAGTGGCGCGACCCCCGGGGAGATGTTCTGCGTACGTGCAGAGGACATCAACCGCCAGACCGGTGAGGTTTGGATCCGCGGCGATGAGGTCGGCGGCGGAAAGACTGCGTATCGTCCCCGCATGCTACTGCTCCCTGAAAGGTCATGGGAGCTGATGGGTGACCTGCCGTCCACAGGCCGTGTGTTCCTGTCCACCACTGGCAAGGATGTGGTGCCGGATGGCCAACGTGGTAGCACGGTTACAGAGAAAGCGCCTTGAACTTGGCTTGAGCCAGTCGTTCTGATCATCCGGGGTAATCAGATCCCAACCTTCGGTGTTCGTGATACCGTCGATTGCACCAAAATCTTGGATAACCGCCAGTTTCTGTTTCTGGTCCAGATAGTCGCCGATGTCGTGAAAAAAGATCCGGCCATGCTCTGCTGCTTCTGGGTTCTTCACGAAGACGCTGATCGCAACCGGCGTCCTGGTGCCTTCTTGCAATTTATCCCTAGTGTTTTTTAGAGTTCATACCACGTCGCTGCGTTGGAGGTGGGGTTCGCACGTGTCTGAAGTAGACCAGTGTCCTATTGCAATGTGTAAATTTCTTATTGGCGCTGTGATGCCGCCTGCGAAGCAATTTAATATCGCCGAATTCTGCGATCGCTGGGGGTATATTGATATCGTGGCTGTCCCAATAAGGGTGTATATTGCGGTTACATACCCTTATTTTTTATTTACATTACACTCCTACGCAGATGTATTTCATCTCAAGGTAGTCCTCGATGCCGTGTGATGATCCTTCGCGGCCGAGGCCTGACTGCTTTACACCACCAAATGGCGCAACCTCGGTTGATATGATGCCAGTGTTCACACCCACGATCCCGTATTCTAGTGCTTCGGCGACCTTGGTCACACGTGAAAGGTCTTTGGCATAGAAATAGGAGGCCAACCCAAAGATCGTGTCATTCGCTTGAAAGATTACGTCGTCTTCGTCTTCAAACATGAACAGCGGCGCAAATGGACCGAATGTTTCATCTGTGCTGACAGCCATGTCTTTGGTCGCGTTGCTGATGATCGTTGGTTCAAAGAACAAACCGCCCAGATCGTGCGGCTTGCCGCCTGTCAGAATAGTCGCGCCCTTTGAAAGTGCATCATCAAGATGGCTTTGGACTTTGTCGATCGCTTTGGCTTCAATCAGGGGGCCGAGTGTCGTTCCGTCTGTGAGGCCGTCGCCGACGCGCAGGGATTCGACCGCCGCTGTAAATTTGGCCGCAAAAGCGTCGTAGACACCTTTCTGAACATAGATACGGTTGGCACAAACACAGGTTTGGCCGTTGTTGCGGAACTTGCAGGCGATTGCCCCTTCAACGGCGGCATCAAGATCGGCATCATCAAACACAATGAACGGCGCGTTGCCGCCCAGTTCCATGCTGCATTTCATGACTTGGTCAGCGGCCTGACGGAGTAGGATGCGGCCAACTTGGGTTGATCCAGTAAAGGTCAGTTTGCGCACGATGTGGTTTTCGCAAAATTCCTTGCCGATCTCGTCTGCGGCATTTGATGTCACAACGGAAAATAGCCCCTTGGGCACGCCCGCCTCTTGTGCCAGCTTTGCCATCGCAAGCGCAGACAGGGGCGTTTGCGAAGCGGGTCGCACAACAAACGCACAGCCAGCGGCAAGGGCTGGGGCCACTTTGCGTGCGATCATCGCATTGGGGAAGTTCCAAGGCGTGATGCCCGCAGCTACGCCAATTGGCTGCTTGATGACGCTGATCCGCTTGTCGGCCATGTGTCCGGGAATGGTTTCGCCATAGACGCGTTTTGCTTCTTCGCCGAACCATTCGATGAATGATGCACCATATGCCACTTCGCCGCGGGCCTCTGTCAGTGGTTTGCCCTGTTCGGCGGTCATGATGATAGCAAGGTCTTCTTGGTTCTCCATCAGCAGGTCGAACCATTTGCGCATAACTTTTGAACGTTCTTTGGCGGCCAGCGCAGCCCACGGTTTTTGCGCCTTTTCAGCCGCAGAGATCGCTTCGCCGACTTCGGCGCGGGATAAATCTGGAACCAGTGCGATAACATCCCCTCGCGCTGGGTTTGTTACTTTGAAGTTCGCCCGATTTTCAGCAGACACCCATTCGCCGGAAACAAATGCGGCTTCACAGACCAGATCCGGACGCGTGAGCATGGATTTGAGGTTGGTCGTTTCATCAAGCATGTTAGGCTCCTTATGTTTGGCGCTATCTGACCCTGCACTTAGGGCGGCGTAAAGGGGGAACCATGGAATTAGATGATGCTTTTGCCAATGCGGCCTATATCCCGAACGGTGAAACCTATCCTGACAAATGGGCGGCTCTTGCGGCCGCGTTTCGTGATGTGACGCTATGTGAATTGGATTTGCCCTATGGTGAAGGCCGCCGGCATCGGTTCGATCTATTTCATCCTGCCCGTATGGCGCGCGGGGTTATCGTATTTGTGCACGGGGGATACTGGCTTCAGTTTGATAAATCATATTGGTCACATTTGGCGGCGGGTCCGCTTGCGCATGGGTGGGCTGTTGCGATGCCTTCATATGACTTGTGCCCGCAAACGACGATCCCAGAAATCGGCGATCAAATTGCGGCTGCAATTGGTGTGATTTCCCAGCGTGTGCTGGGGCCGATTCGCTTAGTCGGACACTCTGCTGGGGGCCAACTTGTTGCGCGCATGACTGCACCGCGAACTTCGGTCACCTGGTTGGATCGGCTTGACCTCGTGATGCCTGTGTCGCCCGTGACGGATTTGGTTCCTTTGACCCGGACGTCGATGAATGTAGACCTTAGGCTTGATATTGACACTGCCAAGGTTGAAAGCCCTGTTTTAATGGCTGTCCCCGAAACCCGTGTGGAAATTCATGTTGGTTCAAAAGAACGTCCTGTTTTTATTGAACAATCACATGATTTGTCGGCGGCATGGGCGTGTGGCCTTGAGGTTGAAGAGGATAAAAACCACTTTGATATCATCGAAGAACTGGCTGACGCCGATAGTCGGCTAACCAAAGTGCTATGTGGGTACTAAATAGGCGGGTTAATTCCTTATTTAGCTACTAGATAGAGTAGAGTAGTCAACGTTCGGCTATAGTGATACAAAATTTACATGTATATGTTGAACAAGTTCAATCTGCTGCTGAACTAATCTGGTTTGAGGACAAATATGAATACAGCAAACTTTGCGAAAGTGGTGTTGCTAGCTGCCGCATCAGTATCACTTTCAGGCTGTGAGACAAGTTCCAAAGGGGGCATCACTGATGGTGGCCTTGACGGTGGAACGCTTCGCGATGGTCTTGCGAATATATGGATTGACCCCGATGGGTGTCAGCACTGGTATATTGATGATGGCATTGAAGGGTATATGACACCGCGCTTGCGTCCAGATGGACGGCCTTATTGCCAAGAAGAACGTGGCGAAATCGTTCTGAAAGATGGTAGCGTTATGATGGCAGAGCAAGAACCAGTGCCATCTGAAACCTAAATTTAGGACGTAGCATTGTGAATAAGGCGCCGCAGTTTTGGCGCCTTTTTGCTGTTGGGGTTACCGCATCGGACTGAATTGCGCGTTTGTCATTCTGCAATCGCGAATAACGTCGGGGCCGCAGGTGCGAAATTCTAAATCGCGTGTCATGCATATGCGGGCTTCTTGAATGTAGTTGGATTTGCAGGTGATGGTGATCTGGTCTGCAGATAGGTCAGGGTTGTCCTTTAGGAATGCTTCTTCGATTACGCTGGCAGGCACGGTGATGTCTCGGTCGATTGTACGAAATACTGGTGGCCTGACGACACGTGCGTAAGCCTCGCGCGATAATGCATAGTAGTCTTGCGCCGACAGTCCCGTGCAAACCCCATGTTTGCGCCATTGATGCCAAGCAAGGCCTGATGTCCCCATGATATCTGCCATATCACCTGTTTGGCTCCGGCTGGGTGCACGGTGGGGTGTGTTGCAAAACGACGGGTAGCCATGATCATATTGCGGCCAAAGCCCATGAAGAACCCAATCAAAATTTTCGCTTTCGTCGCATTGCGGTGAATTGCGCGCGTCGCCTTCCAATTCGCACCAGTTCGCCGACCACGATAGAGACAGCACGTAATAATCGAAGTCGCCAGCAGCATCCTGTGCTTGGGCTGAAGATGTGATAAGCAAGAGTAGGGCAATAAGCCTGCGCATTTTGATCTTTCCTAAAGTCGTTTAGCCTACTATATAGGGTTCAAGTTCCCCGACAATGCGAACCCGGCTGTTATCACAGTCTGCCCAGTTTAAGGGCGCGGGAAAGGCTTGTCTGAAATTACGATGGAGATGAAAAGATGTCCGATACACCGATTATGGCCAAAGCGACCGCTGTTTGGTTGTGCGACAATACGACAATGACCTTTAAGCAAATTGCAGATTTTTGCGGTTTGCACGAACTTGAAGTGCAAGGTATCGCGGATGGTGATGTTGCTGTTGGTGTCAAAGGTTTCGACCCAATCGCAAACAAACAACTGACCCAAGAAGAGATCGATAAAGCCGAAGCAAACCCGATTCATAAGCTAAAGCTGCTGTTCAACCCGGCTTCTGCAGGCGAAGAAAAACGCCGCGGCCCACGGTATACGCCGCTGTCTAAACGCCAGGACCGCCCTGCGTCGATCTATTGGCTGGTAAAATTTCACCCAGAACTGTCTGACGCACAAGTCAGCAAACTGGTTGGTACAACGAAACCCACGATCCAAGCGATCCGCGAGCGGACCCACTGGAACATCAACAACATCGATCCGATCGACCCTGTTGCGCTGGGCCTTTGTAAGCAATCAGAGTTGGATGCTGCCGTTCAAAAAGCGAATGCAAAGAAAGCTGCCGAAGGCGGCGCGATGACCGATGATGAACGTCGTAAGTTGGTGAGCACCGAGCAGTCGCTGGGCATGGAGCCTGAACCAAAAATGCCTGCGGCGATGTCTGGGCTGGAGGCGTTCAGCCTGTCCGACCCACGTGGCGACGATGATGGCGAAGATGAGGATAACCGCGATATCACAGATGCGGATAGCTTCTTTAACTTGCCCGACAGTGATGAAAAAGACGACTGATCTGTTCGAAAACTGATGAATTGAAAGCACGTTACCTTAATTGGTCGCGTGCTTTTTTATTGTCATGAATGACCTGTCATAGCTGATTGTCGTGCGGGGGCAGGTGGACGCATAGAGTGCATCATACAACGTGCGAAGCTTGGCTTGTTTAAAGCGCTTTACGTGCGTTCAGCGCTGCCGTGATCGTTCCGTCATCCAAGTAATCTAATTCACCGCCGACCGGGACGCCCTGCGCCAAGGACGTGACGCTAACATCAGGCAGTTGATCCGCAATATAGTGTGCGGTTGTCTGTCCGTCGATCGTAGCGCCGAGCGCAAGGATCACCTCGGTCACGTTTTCCGCTTTTACACGATCCAAAAGCTGTGGAATTCGTAGCTCGTCTGGGCCCACCGCATCTAATGCTGATAAAGTACCGCCGAGTACGTGATATCGTCCCTTGAACACATTTGCCCGTTCCATCGCCCAAAGATCTGCCACGTCTTCGACGACAGCAATTTGCCCAATGGCGCGTTTCTCAGATTGGCAAATGTCGCAGATGTCGGCTGTGCAAACGTTTCCACAATTCAGACATTCGCGCACAGTCGATCCGACGCGATGCATCGCCTCGGCCAATGGGATCAGCACGAGGCTACGTTTTTTGATCAAATGCAGCACGGCACGACGCGCTGATCGCGGGCCAAGACCGGGAAGTTTGGCCATCAGCGCGATCAGATTATCAAGGTCTTCTGTGCCGTTAGTCATCCGGTTCCCGGTGCCTCGAACAAATTTAGCCAAATTTGTTCTGTGTCATGAATTTTCTAGAAAATTCATTCGCCTTAGAAAGGTAGGTTCATTCCCGCAGGTAGACCCATGTCTTCGGCCATTTTTGCCATCTCTCGCTGGCTGCGCTCTGCCGCTTTGCCTTGCGCGTCTTTGATGGCGGCCAAAATCAGGTCTTCGACCACTTCTTTTTCGTCACCGTTAAAGATGGATGGATCGATATCCAGCCCTTTCAATTCACCCTTGGCGGTTGCAGTTGCTTTTACCAAGCCTGCACCGCTGACGCCTTCGACCATGACGTTTTCGAGGTCGGCTTGCATTTGGGCAACTTTGCCCTGCATTTCTTGGGCTTGTTTCATCATCTTGGCCATGTCGCCAAGACCACCTAGTCCTTTAAGCATCTCATACACCTTTTTTTGCGCGTCGACGGGACGCCCATGCCATTAGAATACATATTGCAGCACAGACCCCGATGGACAAGTAAATAGGTCCGATGCAGCCTTCTTGAATAGCCCCGAGATGAACTCCATCGGTATAAAACGATGCTAGTTGACCCAATGTCATGAGGCCCCATAGTCCTGAGGACATGATTTTTAGCCAACGACGGCCTGCCAGCATCGCGATTAATGTGAGTGCGATAAGGGCTAGACCAACTGAGCTTGTAATCACTGCGATTAACTCATCAACCGCAGTGGCCGTACCATCTTCGGGCGACCAGAGAGGTCGTTGCTTATCACAAACTTCTGCTGCGGATGTCGTAGGTAAGCAACAGGCTATCGTAATTAGTCTTCGTCGAAAGGATCCCATTCATCATCCACTTCGGGCAGCGCATCTTCGAGCGCATCCTGTGCTTTGTCGGCTTCTGTGCGGATGTCAGTGATCCGCGCCTTGGGAAAGGCCGCTATCACCGCCTGCACAAGCGGATGCTCGAATGCTTCTTGCCTGATCGCGTTTTCGGCCGCATCGCGCACCTCAGCGATGGTGGGTGCGCCACCTTCGTTCATCACGGTGATGACCCAGCGATTGCCAGTCCATGCTTGCAGGCGTGACCCTAGGCGCCCGACAAGATCAGACGCGGCTTCTGCGGTTGGAGTGACTTCAATCCGGCCGGGTTGGTAATTGACCAGCCGTAGACCAGTTTCAACCTCGACCAGCAGCTTCACATCGCGGTGGGCGCGGATCAGTTCAACGACATCTTCGAACCGCGCGTAATGCTGCAAGGCGTCGGTCGACAAGGCGACCGCAGTTTGCGCTCCTGATGCAGAAGGCCCACTGGGCCCGCTGTGCGTCGGGGCTGGCGTGCTCGACATTGCGTTTGTTGCGCTACCTGCTGCCGGGGCAGGGCGCCCGCCCGATGGGCCACCGTTTGGTGGCGGCGTTGCGTTTTGTAGCTTGCGAACCAATTCGTCTGGCGTCGGTAAGTCAGCGACATGGGTTAGTCGGATCACGGCCATTTCGGCGGCCATCATGGCATTGGGCGCCATTGCGACCTCTTCCAACGCTTTCAAAAGCATTTGCCACATACGCGACATGACCCGCATCGGCAGATCGGCAGCCATTGCCTGACCGCGCGTGCGCTCATCGGGGCTGATAGTGGGGTCTTCGGCAGCTTCGGGGGTGATCTTAATCACGCTGACCCAGTGGCAGACCTCGGCCAGATCACGCAGAACTGCCATCGGGTCAGCCCCATCTGCGTACTGCCCGGAAAGTTCAGTCAGGGCTTCGGCGGCCTGACCACGTAGGATCATATCAAACAGATCAAGCACGCGACCGCGATCGGCGAGGCCAAGCATTGCACGGACTTGATCGGCGGTGGTTTCACCAGCGCCGTGGGAAATGGCCTGATCCAATAGGGACGTCGCATCGCGGGCAGACCCTTCGGCAGCGCGGGTAATCAATGCGAGCGCGTCATCGCTGATCTCGGCGTTTTCGCCAGTGGCGATTTTGCGCAGGAGCGCAATCATGATTTCAGGTTCAATCCGCCGTAGATCAAATCGCTGACAACGTGACAGGACTGTCACGGGGACTTGCCTAATTTCTGTCGTCGCAAAGATAAATTTGACGTGTGCGGGCGGTTCTTCAAGCGTCTTCAAAAGCGCGTTAAACGCGTTCTTGGATAGCATGTGAACTTCGTCGATGATGTAAATCTTGTAGCGGGCAGAGGCCGCGCGATAGTGAACGCTGTCGATGATTTCGCGGATGTCGCCCACACCTGTGCGGGATGCAGCATCCATTTCCATCACATCAACATGGCGGCCTTCCATGATGGCAGTGCAGTGTTCGCATTCGCCGCAAGGTTCCGTTGTTGGTCCGCCGTTCCCATCAGGCCCGATGCAGTTCATGCCTTTCGCGATGATCCGCGCGGTCGTCGTTTTCCCGGTGCCACGAATACCCGTCATAATGAACGCCTGCGCGATCCGGTCAGCCTCGAAAGCGTTTTTCAGGGTGCGGACCATGGCATCTTGGCCGACCAAATCAACAAAGGTTTCGGGCCGGTATTTGCGCGCGAGCACTTGGTAGGCTGGGGTGTCGGTCATGGCGGCCTTTGTCGAGTGGATTCTATCGTGCACAGCCTAAGGGCGCTGGCCGCCAAGGTCCACCTGTTTGACTGCGACCGCAACGCGTCTTTTGGTTTGGGTAATGTGAGGGATAAGCAGCATAGCGCATAGAACAGTATGGTGTCGCCATGCTCATAGACAACTTAGGCGTTTGGACTTTCCATTACCATTTAATTGAACCCCTACGCCGGGTTCATTCGGGTTGAGAGGTAGGCACTGCTACCACCACGAACTGTTGTTGCCGTCGTCGAGATGCTCGGCCAGGTTTTTCGGAAGTGGCCACGCATCAAAATCCAAACCGATTGGTGAAGCAGTGGAACCACGGTTCCAAGCGTGCTCCCATAGCTGCTTGTGCAATTTTATGTCCATGGCCTCGAGCGCCTTGTCGACCTTTCTTTGCGTCGATTTGATCGCTTCTTCAAGCTGGGATTCTTTTGATCGACCCTCGAAAATGGTCGGTAACGACAGAGCATTCCATACCATTTTGCCTGCCGATAAACTTATAAGAAGCACAACATTCGCTATAAAAACTTGCAACATTGGTCGTGACAATCTCTTGCAGCACCCCCCAACTGAACCACCCCGAACTTTCGTTGGAGTTTTCCAGAGCCGCACGAGCTAAGTCAAATTCCTGTGTAAAGCTCTCTCGGAATTGCCCTGCGAACTGTGGTCGGTTGAAGTCATCTCGCCCAGGCCAAACCTGAAGCTTGGGTCGCACAAACAAACCCTGTCGAGATTGTTCCACAAAAAGCTCAAAATCAAAGATAAAGAAATAGTCTTCTGGGTCATCACTATTGTGAACTAAATATACTGGGATATCGATCATTCGCCCAAGTTGGGGCATTTCCGGCTTGGACATGATTTTACTTATCCGGGCAAAAATAGAAGGCTTTAATGACATGCGTTCACCATATGGCGACTTGGGATACATGCCATCCCTAATTGATGTTGCGCCTTCATACAGCCCCGGCTAACCTAAACCTGCCGATATCGGGCGGCATCCTTGGTTCGCGGAAAGCGCAGAGCACCCGGATACGATCTGAACGACCCACATATGTGGTCTTTCTCATTTGCCCGGGATAGCGAACCGGCGGGCCTATCTGGTGAGGAAGCCAATGACAGACCCATTAAACGCCCTGCGTCAGCAAGCGAAAACCCTTCAAAAACTGTATCAATCCGGTGACCGTGCCGCGAATACCCGTGTGAACGTGGTAAAGCCACGCGCTGGTGAATTGAAACGCGCCGATTTTCTACACATCATCGCCCGCGAGAATGGTTTTACCAGTTGGCCGCAGCTGAAGGCCGCGGTCGAAACCCAAGGCATGGATCGTGCGGCGAAACAGCAACGTCTAAAAACGGCACTGTTTCATGGGCAGACGAATGTCTTGCAACAACTGCTGTCTGATACGCCCGATTTAGCAACTGGCGCGTTTGGTTTGCAGGTCGCATTGTACGATCTGGGTGCTGTGGCCCAAACGTTGAAAGATGATCCACATATCGCGACCCGCCAACTTGGTCCGCGTCGTCCGATTTTGCATTTGGCATTCTCGAAAATGCTGACCGCTTGGCCGGAAAAAGAACAAGATATGCTCGCGATTGCAGAACTGTTGCTAAGTGCTGGTGCAGACGTGAATGATGGCTATCCGGCGCATCCCGGCAGCACGCATCTTTTGTCGGCATTATATGGCGCGATTGGCCACGCGGGGAATATCCCAATGGCGCGGTGGCTGCTGGAGCACGGCGCGAACCCGGATGATGGTGAAAGCCTGTATCACGCGACTGAGTTGGGTCATCATGAGGGACTAAAGCTGTTGCTTGAATATGGCGCGAATCCGGCCGGGACCAATGCGCTTTTGCGCGCAATGGATTTTCATGATGTCGCTGCAGTTGAAATGCTGCTCGCGGCTGGAGCAACCCCGGACGAAGCTATGCCTGCGTTACATCACGCAGCACGGCGTCAATCACCGTCGAAGATGGTGGAAATATTGTTGAACGCTGGCGCTGACCCTAACCGTGCGTTTCATGGCGCAAGCACCTATGCGGCTGCGCGGATTTTCGGAAACCAGTCCCTAAGCGATGCGTTGGAGGCACAGAGCGTTGATACGACCCTGACCGACATCGAACAAATTCTTGCGGATTGCGCCGACGGCAAGGTGGTTGAGGGGCGTTGGATAGATGTCGCCAAGGTTCCGCAAGCTTTCAAACATGTCCTGCACGAGGTTCTGGTTTTGCCTAACCGCATGGAGCATGTACGTGCGTTGGTCGCTGTGGGCATGCCGTGGGATGCGCCGGACGGACAAGGGGTGCCGCCTGTGCAACTTGCTGGATGGCAAGGGTTGCCTGACATGACCGACTATTTTCTACAGCTGGGGCCTGATCTTAGCTATGTGAATGGCTTCGGTGGCACATTGTTAAGCACCATTATTCACGGGTCGGAAAACTGCCCGGATCGCAAAGAACGCGATCACATTGCGTGTTTGGAGCTTGCGTTGGAACACGGGGTCGCGTTGCCACGAAAGGCGATCAAGTTTGCGGGGAACCCAAGGGTATCATCATTCCTGACTGACTGGGCTGTGGCTCATCCGGGCCAAGTTGTGGACCACGGGATTGTCTGACTTTGCGGTATATAGTTTGGCTGTGGGCGGGGGCGAACTTGCGCTCGCCCCAGTACCGGGGACAAGCGGCTCGTATCCCAGCGACTTAGCTGTGGTGCAGGCGTGGGGGCCTGCGATTGTCCTAAGCATGACGACCATGACCGAACTAGAGCAGTTTGGCGCAGGGCAATTCGGTGAAGATCTTTCCGATGCGGGCATCGCGTGGCTGCATTTGCCCGTTCCGGATTTTGGCGTTCCTCGTCAGCTCGATTGGCCCAAAGTGCGCGACAGTGTTTTTGAACACCTAAGCGCCGGTAGAAGGGTTCTGGTCCACTGCAAAGGCGGATGTGGCAGGTCCGGGACGATTGTTCTTCGGCTTATGATTGCGGCCGGAGAAGACCCAGACGCTGCGCTGATGCGGTTACGGCGGGCGCGACTTTGCGCGGTTGAAACGCTTGCCCAATTGGAATGGACGCGGCGTGGCTAGTGGGTACTAGTTGGCACGCGCGGCGAGTTCACTCAGCATTTCTTCTATGTCCGGTACCAGTGCTTCTGCGACTTTCTGGGTTGCCTGTGCACGAAGCTCTGAACTACGCGTAGTCGCCTGAAATGTACGGGCAAAGCCAGATAGGTCTGTGGTCACTTGTGTCGTACCGTAAGGATAGCCGTTGCGGACATCCAAGAATGCCGCAGCGCCAATGCCCGCCACTTCAATATTTCGCGTCGGCAAGAGCATTCCGCCGACAAGGGTAACATCAGCAAGGGCGAACGGGGTGTTGCCAGTCCGACTGCGCGCACCGACCTCGTAGATGATGACGTAATCAAGGTGCTGCCGCGCGGAAGCCAGCCGGATTTGCTGAATGATCTCGCCAGCATGCGAGCGATAGTGTGATTGGCCTTTATCTGCGCGGTTTAGGGACATCATTGCGACCACCATCGGACTAACGGGTACAAACTCTCCATAGTGGCTGTTGCGTTCGGCGATGCCCGCGAAAAGCGCGGTTTCGTTGGGGGGCGGAAGGCTCAGGTCACCGTTAACAATACGGGCTATTCCTATGCGAGCAGGGAAGCTGAGGTTCGGTTCGACCCCTGCTGCCGCTGCAATATTAGCATCAATAAGATCCGGTGATTTTTCAATGAAGGATGCGCCTGACGATGTCTGGATGTTGGGGCTGCAGGCAGTCAACGCCATAAGAAATAGCGCAAATATTGGTCGTGGCATTTTACTCTCCATAAATGTGTAAAATACACATATTTGCAACTTGCTTGTGTTGTCAAATTGAAATGTGCAATGTGCACATATGAATTATGTGTTGGATAAACTGCTATTGCCCATCGCACGCCTTTGCGTCGCGCGGGGGCTGTTGTTCGGTACTGCTGCTGAGAGGCTAAAACTGCAATTTTTGCGTGCAGCGGAGGCAAAGATCGACGGTAAGGTCACTGATAGCCGGGTCAGCGTGATGACTGGGCTGCAACGTCGCGACATTGCGCGCTTACGCCAGTTACCAGAAACAGCTGTTCCGCCAGTAAACCATCTGTCGCGCTTGGTCGCACAGTGGATTGCGCAGGGCGGTGATCCGCTATCGCGCAAAGCGTTCGATGCACTTTCGTTGGATATCCGGCGCGACGTACACCCCGCAACGATGTTTGCGCAATTGGCCGATGCGGGGACGGTCGCGGCCGATGGTGACGATGTCGTGTTAAAGACTACATCGTATCAGCCTTTGCCCGGTAGCGATGATCAGATGGAATACCTTGCCCGAAATGGTGGTGATTTTCTGTGCGCGGCCACAGCCAATATCATGCAAAGTGATGCCCCGTTTTTTGAACGGGCCGTGCACTATAATAACCTTTCCGAGCAATCAGTTGAGCTGCTTAATCGCGAGTATCGTGCCGCCCAGATGCAGGTGCTAAAGCAAATCAATGCACGTGCCGCAGAGTTACAGAAAACTGACCCTGGAAAAACACGATTTCGCGCAGGCGGCTATTTCTACAAGGAGACGGACGCATGATCCGCAAAATCATTCTGATCATAGCGCTGCTAGGGCTGACTGCTTGTGCAGCGCCGCAAATCGCACCAGAGCAAGACGGCGGAATTGGCGGTACTGGCGCGCCTATGATAGAGGTCTAGGGCGCGCCGCTAGCAGTTACGTTGGCCACAACTCTGATTTCGATAATTGCGCCTTCACGACGTAGACCTGCTGCTTCAATAGCGGTCCATGCGGGGTAGGGTGGTTGTAAGTATTCAAGCCTGATCTGGTCGAACAGCGCGAAATGGTCGCGCAGCCCTATGTGGTAGGTCGTCATCTCTGCAATCGCAGCAAAGGGCAGGTTCGCTTCGCTTAGGATTAAGCCGATCTTATCGAATGCGTTCCGCATTTGCGTGGCGGGGTCCGAGGGCATTTGACCATCTGGATCGCCGCCCGTCATGCCCGTTAGAAAAAGGTGGCCGCCCGATATGACACCGGGCGACATTTTGATTTGCTCATAAGCCGTTTGGAAAGCAGGAGGGATAACGGGTGTTATCGCCATTTTCTTCTCCTTAAATGGTTAGCGGCCCTTTTTCTTCATGACGCTTTTGATGTGTTTGCCCAGCTTTTTGGACCGGTCACGTGCTTGGGCAATCGTTTCAGTCGCTTGGATGTTTTCGCGCTTCAGCTTTTTGAACCGCTTTAGTCGATCTGGATCGATCTCGCCTGCCGCAATAGCTGCCTGCACTTTGCAGCCCGGTTCGCTTTCGTGCGCGCAATCGCGAAATTTGCAAGTTTCAGCAAGTTCCGAGATTTCCGGGAATGTTGCGTCGATGCCAAATGACACTTCGGCCAATCCCAATCCGCGCATGCCGGGTGTATCGATCAGCCAGCCACCTGACGGCATCGCATGCAGCGAACGCCCAGTTGTTGTGTGGCGACCGCGTGCGTCGTCTTCTCGGATGTCGCGCGTTAGGGCGTTACCGCCAGTCAGCGCATTGGCGATGGTGGTTTTGCCAACGCCAGACGATCCGGTCAGCGCCACGGTTTGCCCTTTGCCACACCAAGGTGCCAAGGTTGCGATGACATCGTCTGACTTTGCATCGAAGGCTATCACTTCAAGTCCACGACCAAGTGCGCGCGCTTGATCGACGTAGTCATCTGGATTGTCGCATTGATCCACTTTGGTCAGCAAAATCACGGGGGTGATCATCGCGTCATGCGCCAGTGCAAGGTACCGTTCGAGCCGAGCAGGGTTAAAGTCATTGTTGCAGGATGTCGTGATAAATAGCGTGTCGATATTCGCGGCGATCAGTTGCTTTTCGCCCGTATGGAATTCGGTGCCACGCGACAGTTCGGTCTTGCGGTCCAGCACCTGGATTAGACGGAATTGTTCTGGCGCCGCGAGGACCCAATCTCCAACTGCCACGGCGGCGGTCGTAATTCCGGGATCAAGCGTCAGTTCTAGCGTTCCGATGTCAGAAAAACCCACGACACGGTCGCGATGGACTGTGGCAATGCGGGCAGGGGTGAGCGTTTCAAGCTCATCAATATCGAGCTGAGACATAAAGAATGGCGACCAGCCAAGGGCGTCGCGAGTAAGATCTGTCAATGAAGTGTCCTCGTCAAAGGAAATACGTTGGCTGGTAGCGTTGTTCTACCAGCGGAAACCGGACGAGGGAACGGAATTCGTTTCAGCGCACCCAAACCGGGAGGAAAGATCGTACAATCATGAATGTCCTCCTTTTTCGCGGCTTGCCTTTGCGGACTCGGCAAAACGGCGTCGCCGTTTTTTGGTCTGTCCGTGTTCGCAAAATCGCTTAGCGATTTCGCTTTAGGTGAGAGGCTGGACATCGACCCAAGTGGGGCTCGTTGTGGCTGCTTCCTTCCGGACCTGACCAGGTTGGCGAGGCACTTGCCCGCGCCAACCTCTCAGGGGTCATATATGGCGACTGGTGCGGCAGTGCAAGCGTCAGAACGTAAAACGATAAAGATCGAAGCCGTTATCGCCTGGACCAACGTGCGAAATTGAGCCTGTCGCGTATCTTTGCGCGGCGGGTGCTGAAGTGAAAATACCGCTGGTATCTTTGAGGTGACTAAATTTCCAACATTTAGGTGGGAGCAGGTCGATCCCATCCTGTTGTTGAAACGATTGGACCAGAATTTCGCGTACGGAATCTTTGCTCGTGTAGAGCAGATCAACGTCAGGGCACCTTGCGTAACCGCCCCCGCCATTGATCCGGTAGCGGTTTGCCGCGACAATGAAAACGTCATTATCGTTCACAGCTTTGCCATGATACGTAAGATTGCGCACCCGGCTGTGGGTTGCATCAATAAGTACACCGGCCACATCAAAACGCGCGGGCTGACTTGGGTCGATTTCATAGGATAGGCCGTGCAGGACATCACAATTATATCCAGGACTGCATGCGTTGATAAGTGGCTGATCATGCTTGCCGATCGCAATCTGCAGGTAATGCGACGCAGCGCGTTCGATCCAGTTTCGCAGTTCTGCTCCGGTGCGACGGACCGCGCATAGTTTGTCTGCGAAGGGAAATATTGCTGCTGCGTCGCGTCGTGCAATTGGCCCTGACGAAATGTCGATGTAATGTCCCGGTCCTGCCCAGCCACCAAATAGATAGGGGGCCGTCGCCGAAATGACGGGTAACGTTTCGTATGGGGTGTTGGTCAGGGCTTTGATGACATGCGCACGTTGGGCCTGTCCAAGGAGCCGTTGGCTTAAGTCTGTTCCAATTGTGGTAAAGTAGCTGTGCAGCGGATTTTTCGTTTCTGCGATGGGTTCGCGGATATGCGCCAGCGTTTCTGAATGTGCGGCAACAACCTCTTCTCTTAAACGCTCAGGTAATGCGCTTTCTGGTGCGAGACCGGGATCACCTTTGGCGAGCCGGCTAGAGTGCTGTTTGATTACCCAAGTGCTATTGTGCCAGCTGACGGTGAGGTCAACGACGCCAAGCCGACTGCCATAAAAGCCGGGCATAACAGTTGGCTTGCCGTGCAATGTCCCTGCAATCGGATCAATAGGCGTACTGGATTTTCGGTCGGGGGCTGGGAAAAATTCATGGGTGTGCCCGGTAAGGATGACATCGATGCCATCAACGGCAGCAAGCGGCACAGCTGCGTTTTCCATACCATAAACATGATCGCTTGATCCAATGCCTGAGTGGCAAAGGGCGACAACAACATCGGCCCCTTCTGCCTTTAGCTGAGGCACGATTTGCTTGGCGCAATCGACAATATCAGTCGTGTCTGCGAAGCGGCCCAGCTTATCGGGGTTCCAATGTGAAACGTGCGGCGGGAGGAAACCAACAACACCAATTTTAATGGGGCGTGAAACGCCGTCGCTGCAGGTGATCTCGCGGGCTAAAATTGCGTATGGCTGCGCGATCTGCGGCCCATCATGAAGGCGCAGGTTTGCACAGGTGATCGGAAACTGCGCATCCGCCAGTGCGCCGCGCAGAAACGGAATCCCATAGTCAAATTCGTGATTTCCCAAAGCCAACGCATCATAACCAAGCACATTCATGGCTGCGATCATCGGGTGTGTGTCATCATCATCCGAGTGTGTCGCGATATAGTCGGCGAGCGGGTTTCCCTGCAAAAAATCCCCGTTATCCATCAGTAACGATGTCACATGGGGCTCAGCACGTAGTGCCGCAATTTTGTTTGCCAGCCGGATAAGGCCCGTCGTTTTGTCGGGGCGATCTGCGAAATAGTCGTAGTCAAGGATGTGCATGTGCAGATCCGTTGTCTCCATAATACGCAGGTGTCCCGTCGGCGTGGCGTTTCCATGATTGCGTTGCGGCAAAGTGGCAAGTTTTGTATTCATTTCATGACTATAGGCGGTGCGCAGGTGGGCGCCAGCGCTGAATTGCGGAATGAATTGAACTTCTTACGGTGTCATGGCATTTCAGTAGTATGAAAATAGCAGAGACAGTGACATTTGGCGGGTCTGGATTAAACCGTGCAGCCAATTTACGTGCTCAGGCGGCAGAACTTGTTCAAGATAGTCGTGCACGTGTGATTCTTTTGTGGCGCGGGAAACCGATGCTGATCGGGGATGCGCTGGTGCGTGTGCCTTTGAACCATCCGATGTTAAACGACGCTGGTGCCGATATGGTATTTTTGGGACAGGACCCTGATGCTGTGTTTGCTGCAGATTTGTCTGGATGGACACCGCAAGGTTTAGCTGACGAAACTTTAGATAGTTTTCTTGATGCGTCCGAGCAACGTCATCATGCAGCGCCCGAAGACGCCAGTTTTCGCGAATTGCGGGCAGTCATGACGCAGCTTAGTCCGCGTGATGCTGAATTGGCCGCGACAGCGCGCGCGATTTTCGGGTGGCATCTGTCCCACCGGTTTTGCGCGCGGTGTGGTCATGAAAGCCAGTTCTCAGTGGGAGGCTGGCAAAGGGACTGCCCGGCATGCGGCGGGCACCATTTTCCGCGCACAGACCCTGTTGTCATTATGCTTATTACACATGGGAATTCTGTTTTGCTGGGGCGCTCTCCGGGGTGGCCAGAGGGGATGTATTCTTTACTTGCAGGTTTTGTAGAACCGGGTGAAACAATGGAAGCGGCGGTGCGTCGCGAAGTCCTAGAAGAGGCTGGGATTGAAGTTGGCGAAGTTTCATATCTTGCTAGCCAGCCTTGGCCATTTCCATCGTCGTTAATGTTTGGCTGCGCTGGAACCGCGACGAGCACAGAGATCACAATTGACCCGGTTGAAATTGAGGATGCAAAGTGGGTGTCACGCGAAGATATCGCGCGTTCCTTTGCAGGACAGCATTCAGAGATACTTCCGGCGCGAAAGGGCGCGATCGCGCATTTTTTGCTGGAAAACTGGTTGGCAGATCGACTTGATTAACTAATAAGCGTTAAGACCGTTCCTAAAAGGATCCCGACTATGAAATTCAGCACTCGAGAGGACATTGAAGCACCTGCTGATTATGTTTTCGCGCATGTCACTGATTTCGCTGGATTTGAGCGGCGTGCGTTGCGTTATGGGGCGCAAGTGTCACGCGTGGGACAGGACCAAGGTGCGCCAACCGCAGGCACTGAATGGGAAATTGCGTTCAAGTTCCGCGGTCGAAACCGAAAACTTGATGCCAAGCTGACAGAATTTTCCGCCCCCGTTGGGTATCAGGTTACTGGCGTGACAGACGGTATGCACATTGTCACTGACATTGAATTGGTCTCGCTGTCGCCGACACGCACACGCCTACTGGTCGGGGTCGACTTGCGGTCGAAATCATTCACCGCGCGCCTTGTCATTCAATCAATGAAACTCGCGAAGGCCAAGCTGAACAAGCGGTTTCGTGCCCGCGTTCTTGAGTTTTCCGAAGATATTGAAGAAGGTTACCGCAAGGGGCAGTAACCTATTTTTCGTGCCGTCGTGCCGCTGCCGGGTAAACGCCCATCACGTGTAATTTATCGGTAAAATAGTTCAGTTCCTCTAGCGCGAGCTGCACACTGCGATCATCGGGATGGCCTTCGATCTCGGCGTAGAATTGGGTTGCGGTAAAGTGGCCGTCTACCATGTAGCTTTCCAGCTTGGTCATATTCACGCCATTGGTCGCGAAACCGCCCATCGCCTTATAAAGTGCGGCGGGAATGTTGCGGACGCGGAACACGAAGCTTGTCATCATACCATGCTTGCCGCGTTTGCGATAATCAGGTTCACGAGACATGATCAAAAATCGTGTTGTATTCCGGTCATGATCCTCGATGTGGCGGGCCAGCACCTTTAGGTCATAGATTTCAGCGGCCAACTCTGATGCAAGTGCCGCAATAGTTACATCGTCGCCCTCAGATACTTCGCGCGCGGCGCGCGCGTTGTCCGTGCTTGTATGGCCGTGGATTCGATTTTCGCGCAAAAAACCTGCGCATTGCGGTAGAATAACGGGGTGGCCATAGGCACCAGTGATATCCTCTAGTTTAGCAGTTTTTTTACCCAGCAAGTTCACGTGCACACGAACAAAGGTCTCGTCAACGATATGTAAACCGCTTTCAGGCAGAAGTGAGTGAACATCTGCGACTCGGCCATATGTCGAATTTTCAACAGCAATCATACCGAGCGTTGCGTCGCCTTTGCGAACTGCTTCGATTGCATCTTCAAACGTCCGGCAGGGAAGGGGGGCAAAATCGGGGCGTGCGGCGGCACAGGCTTCGTGTCCGTATGCGCCAAGTTCTCCTTGGAATGCGATTTTTTGCGTCATAAACGTGCCCTCCGAACGGCACCCGTAAAAAAATGGGCGATTGGTCGCGGCAGTATACCTTGCAACCGGGTATGGGAAGCGGATACATAGCCTGAAAACTGTGAACTGAATGGAACGCGACATGTTCGACACAATGACTTTGACCAAAGTAATCGGCGGCCTGTGCGGCACCTTTCTGGTTTTCTTGCTCGGCTCTTGGGCGGGCGACCTCATTTACACGACTGGCGGTGGCCACGGCGATCATGCGCAAGCATATGTGATCGAAGTCGCAAGCGCAGATGCGTCTGAAGAAGTTGTCGAAGAGGTCGACTTTTCGCTGATCATGGCATCCGCCAGCGCTGCAGACGGAGAGGGTGTATGGCGCAACTGTCGTTCTTGTCACTCTCTTGAACCCGGTGTGAACTCTACTGGCCCATCGCTTTATGGCGTCGTCGGTCGACCAGTTGGTAGTGAAGAAGGCTTTAATTACTCTGGTTCGCTTGTCGCTGTGGCTGATGTTTGGGACGCAGATCACTTGAACGGTTTTCTTGAAAACCCTAAAGGTTACGCACCAGGCACTGCCATGGGATACAATGGCCTGCGTAAAATCGAAGATCGCGCAAACCTGATCGCGTATTTGGATAGCCTTGACGATTAATAGCGCAAGTATGTGTGTTTCAAGGGCCGCTCATTAACTGGGCGGCCTTTTTTGTTGTCAAGTTCTTGGTGAACACGGCGCGATCACGTATTCTCAACTTGAATGTTGACCAGACTGTCACGTAGCCTTGCGTCTAATAAAATGCTTTGCCGTAACCGGAGATAAGAATGCAGAATCGACCCCAAGCCCGTGCTGTCGCCTTAAAACGTGAAAATGAAACGGGTCGGTTAATTTATCTTATTGCAGGGTCTTCCATTTGCTTTGCTGGGCTTATGCTCGGAAATGCTGGCTTCGCAGAAACCCATGAAACAGTGATCGAAAGCCACGGGTACAACGAATACGGTGACCTGAAATATGGCCCAAACTTTACCCATCTGGATTATGTGAACCCGAATGCCCCCGTCGGTGGTGAGGTAAGCATTTCGTGGAGCGGTACGTTCGACAATATGAACCCATTTGCCACGTTAAGTGGAACGCCCGGGGTGATGTCGTCAATGATGTGGGAAACCTTGATGACCGGCACTGATGATGAAGTTGGTTCTTCGTATTGTCTGTTGTGCACCACGATTGAATATCCTGAAGATCAATCTTGGTTGGTGTTTAACCTGCGAGACGATGTATTGTTCTCTGACGGAACGCACATGACGTCTGCTGACATCATACACACATTTGAGGTTTTGCTTGAACAAGCTACGCCTTCGGCTCGTACGGGTTTGGCTCAACTTGTCGATGAATACGAGGCGATTGATGCACACACAGTAAAGTTCTCTTTTAATGATGATGCACCGGATCGCGGGCGAATTGCACAAGTGGCGTCTCTTCCTATTATGTCTAAAGCGTGGTTCGAAGAAACGGGTGCACGATTGGACGAACCACTAATGGAAACATCGCCAGGTACAGGCGAATATATGATTGGTTCGGTCGACCCGGGGCGTCAGATTATTTATACACGCAACCCCAATTACTGGGGTGAGAACGTTCCAATCAATGTGGGGCGCGGCAATTACGATTCGATTCGGATTGAATATTTTGCTGATTCTTCTGCCGCGTTTGAGGCGTTTAAGGCCGGTGAATTTACCTTCCGGCAGGAAACGAGCTCTTTGAACTGGGCAACAGCATATGATTTCCCTGCATTGGAAAACGGTTCAGTTGTGCGTGATACGTTGGACGATGGGACATTGGCAGCAGCAACCGGCTTTGTCTTCAACTTGCGTCGTGCGAAGTTCCAAGATCGCAACGTGCGTCGTGCGTTGGGTTTGATGTTCAATTTCACGTGGACAAATGAAAACTTGCAGTACGGGTTATTTCAACAGCGCGAAAGCTTTTGGGAGAATGATCGCCTAAAAGCGACCGGGCTCCCTGAAGGTCGTGAGCTCGAAATTCTAGAAAGCGTGCGCGCGTCGCTTCCCACCGAAATATTCACAGAAGATGCGTTCCTGCCACATCAAAGCGGTGATCGCGCCCTTGACCGTAACAACCTTCGGCAGGCGCTCGTTTTGATGGAAGCTGGCGGGTACACAAACGGGGACGATGGGCTTTTGCGGGATGCAAACGGCAATACGCTCGACATTGAGTTCTTAGAGACCCGTCAAAGTCTTGATCGTGTAATCACCCCTTATATCGAAAATTTGGAACGTCTTGGTGTTAACATAACCTATAACCGTGTTGATCCGTCGCAGTATCAGGCGCGTACGCAAGAAAATGATTTCGACATGATCTTCAGCTATTACCTTAATGGTTTGCAAGAAGGTCGCGGGTTAGATCAGCGGTATGGTTGCGAAGACAAAGACGACGTTTTTAACCGTGCAGGATATTGCTCAGAGGCAGTCGATGCGATCGCGAAGCTAGTCGCCGACGCAAAAGATTACGACGAAATGTCAGCAGGGGTTCGCGCGGTCGATCGCATTATGCGCTACGATTATTTTATGGTTCCCGTGTGGACCCAAAGCAAGAATTGGGTCGCCTATTACGACATGTATGAATATCCCAGCAATTTACCTGAATTTGGTTTGGGATATTTAGATTACTGGTGGATCAATCAAGACAAAGCAGACGCGTTGACCGCGGCTGGTGCGTTCCAGTAAAGAACTGACATGGGCGCCTATATTCTCCGACGTTTACTGCTCGTTATTCCCACGCTTTTGGGAATTATGATTATTAACTTCGCATTGATTCAGTTTGTGCCCGGTGGCCCGATTGAACAAATACTCGCGAACCTCGAAGGGAACGGCGACGTGTTCGAGGGGATTTCGGGCGGGGGCGGCGATGCTGATTTTGGTGGCGAAGCCGAAAGCGACTATATCGGCGGCCGCGGTTTGCCGCCTGAGTTCATCGCTGAGCTAGAGCGTGAATTTGGCTTTGATAAGCCACCACTTGAGCGCTTTCTGACGATGATATGGAATTACATGCGTTTTGATTTCGGAGAGAGCTATTTCCGGTCAATCAGCGTGTTCGATCTGGTGATGGAAAAAATGCCAGTGTCCATCACGCTTGGGCTTTGGTCGACTTTGATCGCCTATTTCGTGTCGATCCCACTGGGTATCAAAAAGGCGGTACGCGATGGGTCATCCTTTGACACGTGGACATCTGGTGCGATCATCGTTGGTTACGCGATCCCCGGTTTCTTATTCGCGATCTTGTTAATCGTGCTTTTTGCAGGCGGTTCATACTGGCGGGTGTTCCCGCTGCGTGGCCTGACGTCTTCGGATTTCGACCAACTCAGCCTGATTGGCAAAGCGGCTGACTACCTGTGGCACATCGCGCTGCCAGTCTTTGCCTCAACGATTTCCGCATTTGCCACATTGACGTTGCTGACCAAGAACAGCTTTTTGGATGAAATCAAAAAGCAATATGTGATCACGGCCAAGGCAAAGGGCCTGTCAGAGCGCAAAGTGCTGTATGGCCATGTCTTCCGAAACGCGATGCTGATCGTGATTTCCGGATTTCCAGCGCTGTTCATCGGCGTGTTCTTTGGTGGATCGCTCATTGTCGAAACGCTGTTTTCGCTGGATGGGTTAGGGCGCTTGGGCTTTGAAGCCGCCGTTGCGCGCGACTATCCCGTTGTCTTCGGAACACTTTTTGCGTTCTCGTTGATTGGTCTTGTGGTTGGGATTATCACCGATTTGACTTACGTTTTCATCGATCCGCGTATCGATTTTGAGGCTCGCGGATGAAGATGCTATCCCCCCTAAACCAACGCCGCTGGCGGAACTTCAAACGGAACCGCCGTGCAGTTTGGTCGCTGATTATCTTTAGCGTACTGTTTGGGCTTTCGCTCATGGCTGAATTCATCGCCAACGATAAGCCGATCGCCGTCAGCTACCGCGGCGAAATTCGGATGCCAATTTTTAGCTTCTATTCAGAGCGTGACTTTGGCGGCGATTTCCCAACCGAAGCGGTTTACAAAGATGCCGAAGTTGAATGCCTGATTGTGACGGGTGGGCTGGACAGTTGTTTTGACGACCCCGAAGGTCTGATCAAAGCCGTTGATGAGAGGCAGACGCTCGAGGGTGATTTTTCTGAGGGCTGGGTTATCTGGCCGATTATCCCTTATTCCTACAAAACGATTGTCGATGTGAAGGGCGTTGCCCCAGCCCCACCAAGCGGGGACAATTGGCTAGGGACAGATGACACGAAGCGCGATGTTGTGGCGCGTGTCATCTATGGTTTCCGCCTTTCCATCGTTTTCGCGCTTATGGTAACGGTCGCTTCGTCGCTGATCGGGATCGTCGCGGGCGCAGTGCAGGGGTATTTTGGCGGCTGGACCGACCTAATATTCCAACGTTTCATCGAAATATGGACAGGAACCCCATCGCTTTACGTGATCATTATCGTGTTCGCGATCTTGGGGCGAAGTTTCTGGCTGCTTGTGTTTTTGACGGTGCTGTTCGGCTGGCCTGCTTTGGTCGGCGTTGTCCGGGCGGAATTCCTGCGAGCGCGCAACCTTGAGTACGTGCGTGCCGCCAAGGCGCTTGGCGTGCGTGACCGCACGATCATGTTCCGCCACATGCTGCCAAACGCAATGGTCGCAACGGTAACGATGCTGCCTTTCTTGGTGACCGGTGCAATCGCGACCCTCGCGTCGCTTGATTTCTTAGGGTTTGGATTGCCGTCATCTGCGCCATCCTTGGGCGAGATGACGTTGCAGGCCAAGCAGAACTTGCAGGCCCCATGGTTGGGCTTCACGGCCTTCTTTACGTTCGCGATCATGTTGTCGCTGTTGGTGTTTATCTTTGAAGGCGTGCGCGACGCGTTTGACCCGCGCAAAACCTTTGTCGCTGACGGCAAGGTTGATACGGCTGATCTGCCCTTTGGCAACGAAAACGGGGCAGAATAATGACTGCGGTATTAAATGTGCGCGACCTGCGCGTGGCGTTTCGCCAAGATGGCGGCGTGACACATGCCGTGCGCGGCGTGTCGTTTCAGGTCCACAAAGGTGAAACTGTTGCCTTGGTCGGTGAATCAGGGTCGGGAAAGTCGGTCACGGCGCTGTCCACCGTGCAGTTGTTAGACGACAGCGCGGTCATGGCTGGATCGATCAAATACAACGCCGAGGAAATGGTTGGCGCAGATGAACGCGCCCTGCGCCGGGTCCGTGGGAACGACATCAGCTTTATCTTCCAAGAGCCGATGACCTCGCTCAACCCGCTGCATACGCTTGAAAAGCAGCTGGGCGAAAGCATCGAGCTGCACCAAGGTATTCGCGGTCCAGCGGTGCGTGAACGCATCTTAGAATTGCTACAACGTGTCGGCATTCGCGACGCTGAAAGCCGCCTAAATGCCTATCCACATCAGCTGTCAGGGGGGCAGCGCCAGCGTGTCATGATCGCGATGGCGCTCGCGAATGGACCAGAACTGTTGATCGCGGATGAGCCGACGACAGCCTTGGACGTGACCATTCAGGCGCAAATTCTGGAACTGCTTGCTGAGCTCAAGCGTGACGAAGGCATGTCGATGCTGTTCATCACGCACGACCTGACAATCGTGCGCAAAATCGCAGATCGTGTTTGCGTTATGAAAGATGGCGAAATCGTTGAAACCGGCCCCACGGCCGAGATTTTCGCGAACCCGCAGCATCCTTATACACAAACGCTTTTGGCGGCGGAATCGACTGGTTTGCCAGAGCCCGTCGCACCGGATGCTCCGATTGTTTTGAGCACGGACAAAACACGAATTTGGTTCCCGATCCACGCCGGGCTTTTGAAACGTACTGTCGGCCATGTGAAAGCGGTGAACGAGGCGACACTGAACATTAGGGCAGGGGAAACGTTAGGCGTTGTCGGCGAAAGCGGTTCGGGCAAAACCACGCTTGCGCTTGCTGTGATGCGGCTGATCCGGTCTGAAGGACAGATCGCGTTTCAGGGCAAGGATATTCATGGCCTGAACCCTAAAGAGATGCGCCCATTGCGCAGCGAAATGCAAATCGTGTTTCAGGATCCCTATGGGTCTCTAAGCCCGCGCATGACTGTGGCCGAGATCATTGCCGAAGGGCTGGGCGTTCACGGCGTTGATCCAGGTCGAAATCGCCGCGACATGGTGTCCGAGATCATGGGTGAGGTCGGTTTGGATCCGGCCACGATGGACCGCTATCCACATGAGTTTTCAGGCGGTCAACGCCAGCGGATCGCGATTGCACGCGCGATGATCCTGCGTCCTAAATTGCTAATTTTGGACGAACCCACCAGCGCATTGGATATGACCGTGCAGGTGCAGATCGTGCAGTTGTTACGTGACCTCCAACAAAAATACGGGCTGGCCTATTTGTTCATCAGTCACGACCTAAAAGTCGTGCGTGCCCTGTCACATAAGGTGATGGTGATGAAACAAGGTGACGTCGTCGAGGCCGGTGACGCCGACGCGATTTTCGATGCCCCGCAAACCGAATACACGCGCGCGCTGATGGCAGCTGCGTTTGAGGGTAAGGTTGTTTGAAAGGGCGAATGCTGAGGCGTTAATGTCTGGAGTGCAGGACTTTGCTGCCGTTCGACACGGTGGCGCGAAGGTCGACTTTGAGGGCGGGTGACAGTTAGGCAGCCTTGGCCTTTTACCAATTACCGGACCAAGTTTTGCATTGGGGAGTAAGTTTGATGATTGCCTATGTCACGGTCGGCGCAGATGACATGGTAAGCGCGGAACGATTTTACTCTGCCTTCTTGCCCGCCCTCGGCTATGGCCTCGAAACTTACCATGGAGACTTGAGTTACGTTCCACCGGCGCAGCCAGGTCAAAAACCGACTTCTCCCGGTTTCTATGTAAAACCTCCTTTCGACGGTGGTCTTATATCGTCTGGGAATGGTTCTATGGTGGCATTCGAGGCAAGCAGTCAGATCCAAGTTCGTGAACTTCACGCGGCCGCGCTTGCTGCTGGTGGATCTGACGAGGGTCAGCCGGGTTTCCGCGCTTCATATGGCTCCCACTTTTACGTTGGCTATCTTCGCGACCCTCACAGAAATAAGGTTGCACTGTTCTGCGATAATCCGGACGAAGCTGGACGCGACGATTGAAACCGGAAATTACCGACATGCTTGCTGTCTCAGAAATCCAGAAAATGGGCTCTAAGCTACCTTAAAGTCTTCCACACATGTCAACACGTGTGGAAGATGACTTTGACGTTAACTCTCAGACCCAATCATAAAACAGGTCGTGCCGCGTGCTTGTAGCCGGCGGCAGGCTAGATCGGCGCCTTCGCGGCTTAACCCCATAAAGTTTGCGTCAAACCCGCCAGAGCGCTGCACGACCCGGCGGAGTGCACCGTCTAATGTGCTCATCTCGTTCAAGGCGACGCGTAGCAGGACCCGTTCGGCGTCATAACGACTGTTGTAGCGCCCAACATTTACGCCCCAGTGGCGACCGCCGGAGGTTGAGATACGTGTCACCACCTCTGGTCCGGCATCCGCTACCACGGCTACGGGGGCAGCCGCAGCAGGTGCTTCGACGGCCGCAACAGTTGTCGTTTGCAGGCTTACTGGGCGAAGGTGGGGCGTTAGTACAGGTTTGTCGGTTGCGATCAGTGAGGCAACTGTTGATGCTGGTGTCGCGACTGCTTGAGGTGCTGCTTCGGCGACGATAGTCGTTTCTGGCTCCGATGCAGTCTCAGCCATCGCTTCGGCCAATGCGGCGTTAATAGCGTCGTTTAGGACTTCATCGACTACGGCGGTTTCGGCTGCAGCGACAAGAATTTCGGCGACTGGTGCAGTTGGCGCTGGGCGTGCAACTGGGCGCAAGCTGCGGCTAACAAGACCGGACTGACGGGTGGTCGATCGGCCCTGCGTCGCGGGGGCGCTTGTCAGCATTGCCGCAGGTGGGTTTGGTCGGCGGATTGTGGCCCGTGATGGCGCGCGGTTAAAGCCCATATCCATGAGTTCAGTGACGCGTGCGTTACGTGCTGTCGTTGATGATCCACCAAACACGGTCACGATAATCCGTTCTTGGCCGCGCTGCGCCGATGCAACAAGATTAAAGCCAGCTGCACGGGTATAGCCGGTTTTGATTCCGTCCCCGCCATCGTAGCTGTCCAACCAGCGGCGGTTTGTGTGGCGAACAGTTGCAATCCCGGCATCTGCTGTACGGCGTGAAAACAGGTTATAATATTGCGGAAAGTCATAGATCACGTGACGTCCCAGTACCGACATATCGCGTGCAGTAGACATGTGGCCTGACTGGGTCAGGCCGTGTGCGTTTACAAAGGTTGTGTTGCGCATACCCATTGCGCGCGCGGTCCGGTTCATGCGTGTGGCAAACGCTTCTTCGGATCCGGCGATGGCTTCGCCAATAGCGGTGGCGGCATCGTTGGCGGATTTCACCGCTGCGGCACGTAGCAAATAGCGCAGGCGAATGGTCTGACCTGAACGTACACCCAGCTTGGAAGGTGGCTCTGATGCAGCGTTCCGGCTAATTCGCACTTCGGTATCTAGCGTGATTTCACCACGTTCAATCGCCTGAAATGCGATGTACAACGTCATCATTTTGGTCAGTGATGCTGGATGCAATCGGGTGTCAGCATTGCGGGAATGCAAAACTTCTCCTGTGCGTGCGTCCATCACCATCGCTGCATAGGGGGCAGCAGATGCGTTGATGGGCGCAATCAAAGTTACGATTAAGAATGCGAATAGATACAGCCCCTTTAGGGCCAATTGTCCCGGACGACTTGCCACGTCGTTTGCCTCTTATATTTACTGCCTCTGGTCCCGAATTTTTTCGGTGACCTTATTTTTATAAAAGGACGCTAACATAAGATGACTTTTCAGAAAATACCCTAAATTCAAAGACTTTTCTGGTGATCATAATGCAGTATTTAGCACATGTTGTGCCGTTGCTTGGGTTCACCCCTAAATGGCTGATTTGCATTTCGAACGAGGGGGTTTTCACATCCGAATGGTATCCTATATATGATGTTCACCAAACAGGGCGATGCGATGTTGGCTGACTTTTATATGATGGCAAATAAACAAGACGATGGCGATGATGGCGACGTCGGTGTTGTGCTTGAGACAAAGCCAAAGACCAAACGTCCGCCAATGTACAAAGTTATGATCCTTAACGATGATTTCACGCCGATGGAATTTGTTGTCATGGTGTTGGAACGGTTTTTCGGTCTGTCCCATGCCCAAGCGTTTGAGATCATGTTGACAGTTCATAAGAAGGGTGTTGCAGTCGTTGGTGTCTTTAGCCATGAGATCGCGGAAACGAAGGTTGCGCAGGTGATGGATTTCGCCCAGCGTCACCAACACCCTTTGCAATGCACGATGGAGAAAGAATAACGCCCGGCCGTTATTCGAAATAACATGTCACAGTCTCGTTTAAGCACCGCTCTTGATGACGGCCTTTTGGTATTGCCTGAAGGTAATATCGCAATCATGCGTCCGTCAGCCACCTATGATGTTGCCGGGCTTGAACGCGACGCGCTACAGATTGTGCATGGTTTTTACCCAGACTATGCCGCGTGGGAGAATGCAGGTTACCCTGTTTCGCGG
This sequence comes from Yoonia maritima, assembly GCF_002933395.1. Classification (GTDB taxonomy): domain Bacteria; phylum Pseudomonadota; class Alphaproteobacteria; order Rhodobacterales; family Rhodobacteraceae; genus Yoonia; species Yoonia maritima_A. Next base: position 464,973 of record NZ_PKFN01000008.1, on the reverse strand, counting down.
GCTTTGAACAAGGTTTCCGTCGCGATTATTGTCGTTCCCCGGGCTAAGGCTCTGGCGCGCGCGATGGTGGCGCAGGCCTGCGAAAGTGCGGATCTAGTTGTCGTTGATGGCCAAAAAACAGACGGGGTTGATAGTGTATTCAAAGAATGCCGCAAACGTCTAGGCGCGTTGCCGTCGATCACCAAAGGGCACGGGCGTATCTTTTGGTTTGCTGCGACAGATGCTTTCGCCGATTGGACTACACCGCCACCTGAAAAGGGCGAGCACGGGTATTTCACCACGGCTGGCGTGTTCTCAGATGGGGCTATCGATGTTGGATCTGCGTTGCTTGCGGCTGCGCTACCAGCAAAATTGCCTGCGCGGATGGCCGATCTTGGCGCTGGGTGGGGATATCTTGCAGCGCCGGTCCTTGAACGTGCCGGTGTGCAATCACTTGATATGATCGAGGCCGAGGCCCTGTCAGTTGCTTGTGCAAAGATGAACGTTACTGATCCGCGCGTGACCTTTCATTGGGGGGACGCGACGCAATTTCACCCTGACGCTGCCTATGACGGTATCGTTATGAACCCCCCATTTCATACAGGCCGGGCCACTGATCCGTCGCTTGGTCGTGCCTTTATCCAATCCGCCGCCCGTCTGCTTGCCCCGCATGGCAAACTATGGATGGTTGCGAACCGCCATCTTCCTTATGAAACAACCTTGTCTGAGTGTTTTCGTAATGTAGACATGATTGGCGGGAATGGTGCGTTCAAAGTATTTCACGCAAATCGGCCACTGCGCTAGCATGGCTAAGGAGTAACGCGATGTCCTTTTCTATCTCTGGCAAGACAGCCATTGTCACGGGCGCCGCCAACGGTGTTGGTCTTGCGATTGGGCGTCACTTTGTCCAAGAGGGCGCGAATGTTGTGTTCGCTGACATGGACGAAAAGACGCTGTGTCACGAAATGGGTGATGCGGCGAACAAAGAAGAAAACGTGCGCATCTTTTCTGGTGACCTGCGTAAGAAGCTGACAATCGCTAATTTGCTGTCCACTACGATTGAAGCGTTCGAACGTGTCGATATTTTGGTGAATGCATCGCGGCAGGTTCTAAAGACAGACCCGCTTGATCCCGATGATAATAGTGTCGAAGAACTGTTGCAGCAGAACACAATGACAGCGTTGCGCGTTAGCCAAGCAGTTGCGCGCAAGATGATTAAACAAGCTGGCGATGAGGCGAGCGGGCATGTTGGTTCAATCGTGAACATCAGTTCAATTGCGGCGCGGCGTACCCACCCTGAATTGTTGGCCTATTCGGTTAGTTCGGCGGCGTTAGAACAGATGACAAGGTCAATGGCTGTTGCTCTGGCGCCTAATGGTATTCGCGTGAACGCCGTCGCATTCGGAAGCGTCATGAGCGCGAGCCTGAAAGGGTCGCTCAAGGGATGTGATGAAGACCGCGAGGCCATCGTGGACAATACACCATTGCACCGTATCGCAAGCCCGGGCGAGGTATCAGATGCCGTGCAATACCTGTCGTCTGATGCGTCCAGCTTTGTGACCGGCCAGATCATCACGGTTGACGGTGGCCGGACCTTGTTGGACCCAGCCGCCGTTTCTTGTCACTAATTATTCAGGATGGATCGCGATACATTGCGCGACCATCCGGTCAGAATTTGTTTCGGCTTGGGTCAATCGGCGCTCTAGCTGGTTCAGCTTTGTCTGTTCAGCGTTCAGATCAATTGAGACCGGACGTGTTGTCGTAAACGTCTCTGTCTCGTTACACGGATAAGTGAACGTTTCGTCGTCTTTATTGCGGCCTCTGCATGTTTTTGTCAGCGTTCGGACATCGGTGCTTTCGGCCAATGCATAGCCGCGCGCTAAATTGCCGCGTGCTTCGCTGATGAGGTTGCGAAGTACGTAAACATCACGGTTTGCATCGCTAATGCATTGTTCGCGTGGCGTTGCGCAGGCCGTGAGCGCAAGAAGCGGTAGTATGATGAGGGCAGGGCGCATGGTATTCTCCGAGTGTTGATCTAGATCATCGTTAGCTGATTGATATCCTGCAAAGAAGCTAAGATAGACTGTTATTCAATATCACAGCGCGAAGGAGCGGGCATGTCAAACGGGTTTGAAGCAGAAAAGAGCAAAGCATCGGCTTGGTTTCGCACGTTACGTGATGAGATTGTCGCCGCATTCGAGGGATTGGAAGATCGTCAAAACAGTGACAGCCCTGTCGGCCGATTTGAAGTCACCGAAACCAAACGTGCATCTGATGACGGTACAGATGCTGGTGGCGGGCTGATGTCGGTCATGCGCGGCGGTCGCGTTTTTGAAAAAGTTGGCGTGAACGTGTCTACGGTCTTTGGCCAGTTGGGCGAGGCGGCACAAAAATCAATGGCCGCACGCGGGGTTCCCGGTATGGATCAAGATCCGCGTTTTTGGGCGTCAGGTATTTCCTTGGTTGCGCATATGCAGAACCCACATGCTCCTGCCGTGCACATGAACACCCGCATGTTCTGGACCCCCCACGCATGGTGGTTCGGTGGCGGTTCTGATTTGAACCCATGTATCGAATACGATGACGATACGGCCCATTTTCATGCGGTACAGAAGACACATCTCGATCCGCATGGCGAGGATCTTTACCCCAAGCTAAAATCATGGGCCGATGAATACTTTTATATCCCACACCGTAATCGCGCACGTGGGGTCGGGGGCATCTTTATGGATGATCGCTGTACCGGTGATTGGGATGCCGATTTTGCCTTAACACAAGACATCGGGCGGGCATTCTTGCCTGCTTATGTGCCTCTTGTTGATAAGCGCCGCGAGGCCGCGTGGACCGCGGCAGACAAGGATGCGCAGCTGGTCCACCGTGGACTTTATGCTGAATATAACCTTGTCTACGATCGTGGGACCAAATTTGGTCTGGCGACCGGGCATGATGCAAACGCAGTCCTGATGAGCCTGCCGCCCATGGCGAAATGGGCTTAGCAGGCATCGACCCTATTACATTGCTGGCTTTCGCCGGCACCGCGATGCTGATCGAACTTACTCCCGGTCCCAACATGGTATATTTGGCTGTGGTCGCTGCCAGTCAGGGGCGCAAACTCGGGTTTGCTGCCGTGGCTGGTGTCGCGATTGGGTTGATGATTGTTGGTATCGCGGCGGCGCTTGGCCTTGCTGCGATTATCAGCGCATCCCCAACTTTGTTTCAGGTGTTACGCTTTGGTGGTGTGGCTTACATGCTATGGCTTGCGTGGGACAGTTGGCGTGATGCGTCCGAACCTGTGCAAGACGTCGCAAGCGGTACCGCTGGCCGCATTTATTTTCGGCGCGGTTTGATCACCAACTTGCTAAACCCCAAAGCTGCAGTGTTCTATGTTGCTATTTTACCCAGTTTTGTAAGCCCTGATGCGCCGCTGATGTCACAAACATTGGCGCTATCAGTCGTATTCGTATTGGTCGCGACCTTGATCCATGCGGGTATTGTCACCTTGGCGGGGGCAGCGCAGATGTTGCTTGAGGACGAAAAACGCAGCCGGATTATCCGGCGCAGTTTGGCGTTGGCGTTGGTCGGGGTTGCGCTGTGGTTCGGATGGTCAACGACGCTTAGTCAACCGTAACAAATTTTGCGCCGCCGGTCGGCCGCGTGTTGGTTTCAGTCGGCGTTGCGGCAGGCTGTGTGCCTTTCGCAATTTGGCGGAGCATCATACCGGCAAGTTCGGGAGAAATTTCACCGTTGCTTGAATTGCTTAGCATCCGCGCGGCGCGTTCTGGTGCAAAATGAACCATCGCGCGTGCAACGCGCATCGAGGTCAATCCTTCTGGGCGCTCAACCCCTAAGGGGGATGAAAGCGCAGAGCGTTCGACAGCGGTAGCAGGCACTAGCCAAATCCAGCCAACGACCATGATCATCAGCCCAACCCATGCGCTGCGAATGCTGTGAAACATAAGGCGTAGGGTTAGAGGCATCCGTGGCTTAGCCACCGCGTACAGTGTCAATCATGAGCTGAACATTGTCTGGGTTTGCATCTGGTGTGATCCCATGCCCAAGGTTAAAGATATGTGGACCTTTGCTGAACGCATCGCAGATACGGCGGGTCTCAGTCACTAAGTCTTGGCCGCCTGTGACCATATGTGATGATTTCAGGTTACCCTGAACGCAGCCGTCAACCTGTACATGTTCTGCAGCCCACGCGGCATCAATACCGTCATCCACAGCGACACAATCAGCGCCTGTTGCAGCGTGAACGCCCGGATATCTTTCGCCTGCACCGCGTGGGAAGGCGATGACTGGAATGCCGGGGTGCTTTTCTTTCAGCGCCGCAGTGATCCGCTGCATGGGTTTGATTGAGAATTCGGTAAAGTCTTCGCCTTGCAGCGATCCGGCCCAGCTATCGAATAGTTTCACGACTTCGGCGCCTGCTTCGATCTGCTTCGACAGATAGGCGATCGTGCCTTCGGTAATCCGGTGCATGATACCTTGGAAAACCGCACGGTTTTCAGCCTTAAGCGCGTGGGCTGGTCCCTGATCTGGCGTGCCTTGGCCTGCGATCATATAGGTTGCCACTGTCCATGGCGCACCGGCAAAGCCGATCAGTGTCGTTTCCTTTGGCAATTCTTGCGACAGGATTTTGACGGTTTCGTAAACAGGGTTCAATGTGTCGTGGATGGCCTCGACCGGTTTCAACTGGGCCAGCTCGTCCGCGCTTGTGATGGTCGACAGCCGTGGCCCTTCGCCAGTCACGAACCATAGGTCTGCACCCAATGCTTGGGGCAGCAACAAGATATCGGCGAATAGGATCGCAGCATCAAACCCGTAGCGACGAATTGGCTGAAGCGTGACTTCAGCCGCGAGTTCAGGATTGTAGCATAGCGACAAAAAGTCGCCCGCTTGTGCGCGGGTCGCTTTGTATTCTGGCAGGTATCGACCAGCCTGACGCATCATCCAAATGGGCGGGGTATCCAAAGTTTCACCCGCAAGGGCGCGAAGGATGGTTTTTTGCTGCGTCATAGGGTCGTCCTTTATATTACATTGGTGGTCCCAATTGCATGGCTTATTGTCAAGCTAGATCGCGGTCGCTAACAAACCACCATGACATTTGAAATGCCCACACCCGCCCAGACCTTTAAAATCGGAACCCGTGGTTCGCCGCTTGCGTTAGCCCAAGCGCATGAAACGCGCGACCGCCTGATGGCAGCGTTCGATCTTCCCGAGGATGCGTTTGAAATCTGCGTGATCAAGGTCACTGGTGACCAAATCCAAGATAAGCCTCTGCGCGAGATCGACGGTAAGGGGCTATTCACCCGCGAAATCGAAGAAGCATTGCTGGATGGCGGTATCGATATTGCCGTGCATTCAACCAAAGACATGCCCGTCGCACAGCCGGGTGGGCTTGTGATGGATACGTTTTTGCCGCGCGAAGATGTCCGTGATGCGTTTATTTCGCTTAAGTACCAAAGCCTGTCTGACCTGCCTGACGGGGCTGTTGTAGGTACGTCCTCAACCCGTCGCCGGGCGCAGCTTGCAGCGCGCTTTCCAAAGCTGAAGGTCGTCGAATTCCGCGGGAATGTCCAAACGCGGTTGAAAAAGCTGGCAGATGGCGTGGCCGATGCAACGTTCCTTGCGACCGCGGGTTTACGCCGCTTGGGCATGGATGACGTGCCTTATACCCCAATTTCACCTGACGATATGCTGCCCGCAATTGCGCAAGGCGCGATTGGTATCGAACGGCGGCTAGACGATGCGCGTGCCCAGACGATGCTTGCCGCCATTCACGATGGGCCAACAGGTCAGCAGATCGCGGCAGAGCGGGCGTTTTTGGGCCGTCTTGATGGGTCTTGTGAAACACCGATTGGGGCATTGGCTGAACTTGATGGTGATCAGCTACGCCTGCGCGGCGAGATTCTAAGCGAAGATGGATCGCGTGTTCTAGCCGACGAAGCGACCGGGCATGTCGCAACTGGCCCCGATATGGGGAACGCGATGGCACTGCGATTGTTGTCTCGGGCTGGGCCAGATTTCTTTTCGCACTAGGCGTTCTGACGGTCGATCCACAATAGGCTAACCGCACCAGCGATAATCACAAACGCGCCCATAAACGCGGCGATGTGATAACCACCAAGCCACGTGCCAAACGCAAAGATCACGGCGGCTAGGCCTTCGGATACAAGCCGTTGTAAGGTCACCAATGACGCGCCTGCGCCCGCGCGTGCCCCTAGCAAATCTTGTAGGTAGGTGATCGTCAGCCCGTAAAGCAGGCCACCACCAATTGCGGCAGGCAAGACCAAAACCCAGACCATTGCAAACGGGGCGAGTACGGGCAGTAGCCCAAGGAAGACCGCATAAAAAACGGCACCCAAAGCGATGACATGCAGCCGCCGGATATAGCGCAGCAGGGGGCCGACGGCGAACATGACACCGACCTCGATCGCGACAAAACTGCCGAAAAATAGACCAACATCGCCCGGGCCGCGCCCATTTGCTTCGTTAAACACAAGTGCAAGAAGGACCCCCATTAATGTTGACCCAGCGTGGATCGCACCCATCCAAAACAGCCGCCACATGATGTTTGAAGCGAGCACTTCTCGGAGAGATTGAACAAAACTGAGCGTTGATTTTTCTTCTGTCCATGGCGCGTCCGTGTCTGCGGGCCATTCAAGATAAACCAGCAAAGACATGGCGATCATGACCAGAAAGACAACAGGGTAAAGCGTGGTCAGTGGAAAGCCATTATCAAAAGCCCATCCCCAAAGCGGAAGGACGACGATGAAGGGCACCGCGAATAGCGCGCGGATGGTGGATGTCAGGCTGTCGCGCGTGGCCGCTGGTAAGTGTGCGATGTACAGCCGCATAACAGCAAATACCTGACCAAATATGGTTCCGCCCAAGGGCAAGATCAGTACATGGGCAAACAGAAATGCAGTTGTGTTTCCAAATGCCCATACAATTACCATTGCGAAGCAGGACGCACCCATCGCGATCAATGCAAATGCGCGGCGCAAGGGATGCCGATCTGTCAAAATGCCAACCCCCACAGAAGTTGCCACCGACACCAGTAACGTAGCGGTCATTTGCAGGGCAAACATTTGGTCGCTAAGGCCAAATGTGGTGATCCCTAGCAACGAAACATAGGGGGCAAACGATGCGGCAAAGACACCAAAAAGCACGGCGCACGCGCTGAAAAACCGTAGTGTGCGATCATGCCATAGCTGCATCATGCGGGGGGAATTACCTTACCGGGGTTCAAGATGCCTTTTGGGTCGAGTGCAGCCTTTATTGCCCGCATCGCATCAAGCGCGACGGGGTCTTTGCGGCGGCTCATCGTGTCGAGCTTGGAAATGCCTACGCCGTGTTCTGCACTGAATGACCCGCCCAATTCTTGCACGACATCTTCTACGGCTTCGACCATTGCTTTCATCGCATCAGGGTCGTTGCGGCTAACGAATGTGGTGTGGTGAATGTTGCCGTCACCCAAATGGGCAACGATGACTTCAACACAGTTCGGGTCGATTGCCTTTAGGCGTGGGGTGATTTCGCGTTCAAATGTCGCGACTTTGTCCAATGGCACGGCAATGTCGGTGTTCACAAAAGGATCACCCTTAACAAGGATTTCACCGGCTTCTTCACGACGACGCCACATCTCGGCGCGTTGAGATTCATTCTGGGCAATGACCGCATCAAGAACACGACCATCCTCGAGCATTGCGCCAAGTGTATCTTCGAGATGCGCAACCACAGGAATTTGGCCATCCGAGCCGGGCGTCGCGTCGCGCTGCGCTGTTGCACCGATTTCAATCAGAATATTTACGTCGTAGCTGCCATCAAATGGGGGTCTTGCCCCTTCTATAATCCCGACGTGGCGGTCGATGTAATTGCGCGGCATATATTCGAACGCCTCGACTGCGCCACCAGTGCTGTCTTGCATGGTGTGTAGCAATGACAGTGCGTCATCTAGGGACGGCACCGCGATCATGGCGGTCGCATAGGCGCGTGGCTTTGGCTTTAGCTTCATGACCGCTGCGGTGATGATGCCCAATGTCCCTTCGGCGCCGATCATCAGGTGGCGTAGATTGAGGCCAGAGTTGTCTTTGTGCAGCGCGCTCATCAAATTCATGATGCGCCCATCGGCCATGACGATTTCCAGCCCCAAGCACAAATCGCGCGTGTTGCCATAGCGCAGAACGTTTGATCCACCTGCATTGGTCGAAAGCACACCACCGATCATTGCCGATCCACGTGCACCAAATGTCAGCGGAAAGATAAGGTCATGCGCGTCAGCTGCGTCATGCAAGCTGGATAGAATGACACCAGCGCCCACAGTCGCGGTGCGGCCCGCAACGTCGATGTCGTTGATCTGGTTTAGGCGATCTACCGATAGAACAAGCGCATCAGTTGCTAAGGTCGCCCCAGTTAGCCCCGTATGCCCAGAGACAGGAACCACCGGCGTTCCCGTGGTATTTGCAATCTTCATAATCTCGGATATTTCATGGGCAGAGCCGGGCCGTAGAACGGCCAGTGGTTCACCCTTATATTGGCCGGTCCAATCCGTCGCATAGGGGGCAGCATCCGCCCCCTTGAGTACGCGGTCGCTCCCGATAATGGCGGCGATTTGATTGCAAATATCCATGAATAAGTTCCTTCCCTGGTCACCCGCGAATAGCTAGCGCTAAACGTAGGTCAACGAAAGGTAGAGATGCATCATAGAAAAAATGTGGTTTATTGATCCTGTCCGGTGGTGCCGGGGCTGACATTCATAGTTACGACAAACGTTAAAAGGAGGCAAAGAGCGACAGTAATCGTAAGTGGAACCCATCCATTGATTACAATCATTTTGAACAAAACCATCGCTAAGGCTGCTCCTGCCGCCGCTCTGGCCCAGACAAATAATATAAGCCAGAACCCGATGACCATAAGGCCTTTGAAATAGTTTGCATCAAAAAGCGGGCCAAACCCTGATGGTTCAAGAAGTATCGTTAATGAGGCGATCGGGGATGCGGGTATATTGTAAATACCAATAAAACTAATTGCGCAAATAATAAGTCCGGAAATGGTGCACGCAATATATGAAACGTAGTTCATGCAAAAAACCTGCGGAAATGAATAAATTATAGTCAGCGCACGATAGGGCATTTCTGTTGGTAAATAAACCCTTGTCAAAATTAAAACTAAAAATCAGTTTCTTAGCCTGCGTTGGTGGCCGATTCAGCAGCCAGGGTAGCAATGTTTGTGAATTTTTATATCGTTATGGTTTAGTTGATGAATGTGTAACGATTTATGGTGGCGAAATGGGTCGCGTGTAATTGATGAATGCTGTATTGTTTATATGGAATTTAACATAAACCGTGTTTTATTGTTGCTATGTTTGATGCTTTGAATTCACCATTTTCGAAATTACCGTGAGGTATTTTTAGATTTGATAGTAATTTTTGTGAGGTATTTTTAGATTTGATAGTAATTTTTGTGCGGTATTTATCGAGTAAATAGATTGCCTTAGTAATGCTTGCGGCTTTTGTAATTAGGGCAGAGCGCATGGACGCCATTGCGCGCATTCTTAACTATCAATTGTGCGACCGCCTGACCGCGCGCATTGGAGAGAGGAGAGCCGACAACAACGACAACACTTAACAGGGCAATCAATACTACATCTAACATTCGGCTCTCGCTTCTCTTTTTCGGCGCTGCAATGCGTCACATTCAACTTTATGGCGACACATCTACCGTATTTTCCCGCTTATGAAATATGCCCTTAAGTACAGTCTGTCAGTATTCGTCTATCATGCTTACCCGTTCGGATAGGGTCAGGGTGGCGCACGTAAAACTATTGCACGAAAGAGTTTGTAAATCCTGAATGGCGGGTGTTTTTCATTTTCGGTGTCGCGCTAAAATAAGTGAACCGTTCGCGATCGAAGTCATTAAGTGAAATTGGTTTTGGCCTTCTTTTGAATGTTAATAAATTTCCCCGGTCCTTTCTGGCTGGTATATCATCACCGTGACCGTACCGTGCTAACTCATCATTATAGGTTGTTTTGCGATGTCGATGAATTCGCAAAGTTGCGTGGTTGGGCACTCTTTCAACTTTGGATTTTTCTCTGCCAAGGCTCTAAGCTTCTTCGATATTGAACGATAATCAAGAGTGGCGAACTTGTCAGAGGAACAGGAAGACCTTAACGCCGCCCCCAAACTACCCCTAATGGATAGGGTAGTTAGTACGAATACTAACACACTGTACTTAAGCGCATATTTCGCTGAGCGGTGAAATCTGGCAAACATGTATCTGTAAAGTTGAGTGTGGCATGTTGTTAACGCCACAAAATGAGAAGAGAGAGCCGAATGTTAGATGTCGTATTGATTGCCCTGTTAAGCGTTGTAGTTGTTATCGGCTCTCCCCTCTCAAATGCTCGCGGGAAGGCAGCTGTTGATTGGCTGCAGTGCACTGTTAAGTTGTATGCGCGGCGGATCCAGCTGCCAAGTCGAAGCTAAGCTTACATTTACTTTCCTGAATAATTCATGGTTTTCTTGAAACCTTTTGCGGTTTACGTTGGCGTTCTTTCCCAACTTCGCCAAGATCAATCGGCGCGAATTTTGCGCTTTTGATGTGCCCCCAATCAATCTCGTTCGCCGGTAAATGAAGTGCGGCCACGCATCGCTAAAATCAATAGTCCTCGGCGCGTTTCTGACGGAACAGCTTTTGTCGCAGAACTCCTTGTCGGCGCGGTCCCCGTCGTAATTAGGGGGCCGTTAGTGCGGAATCTCTTGACCTCAATCGCCGTATTTTTTCGGACTGCCCTGCCGATGTTAGCCGACAGCCACCCCGCTTTTGTCGGCACGCTCCGCAACGCTTGGTCTAATGGAGCAAGTTTCGTTCGATTGGTATGATGGAAGCGATGGTCTCGGAGGTCCAATATTCTATTCGGGTTAGCAGGGGTGTCGAACACGCATTACTTGCACATCAGTTAAGCGCACTCAGGGGGTGGGAGCTGAAAAATTTTACTAGCTGTTAAAATTTGCATTAAAAACAAATATTTAAGAATTTTTGATCTGCTTGTTTTCTGGTCGCCTCTCTCGAATTTCGCCTAAAACGCGCGCGTTACGTCGGTCACCCCCATTTTCTCGTGCGCACAAACTTCAGCAGCTAGGCTAGATAGGCAAACATAGCTCTGGCGCCTGTCATGTATCGAGACCGGTCGCATATGCGCAGAAATGCGCTGTTGTACCGAGTGATCTTTTAAAGGGGCAATCCCCCGAAATGCACTAGACACGATGAAGAGGCTTAATCCATGAACAATATCCTGAAAGCTGCGGCCATAGTTGTGGCCGCAAGTACAGGAATCGCGACTCCGACGCTGGCCGAAACCAACGTGACCGCAGAAGAAGCAACCCGAAAGGTCAATATCGCAGGGCGTCAGCGGATGCTGTCACAACGTATGGCAAAGGCCGCCTGCCTCATGTCGCAAGAGCTAAGCTATGGTAGCTCTTTTGATCAAATGGCGCTTGCCTATGAGCTGTTTGAACGGTCCGATTATGCATTAAGGCATGGTAACGCAGACATGGGGTTGCAACCCGAAGCTATGCCGAGCGTTTTAAACGCGCTTTCAAATATAGACGAACATTGGTTGCTGTATCACGTGATTATAGAGGACAGCATCACGAATGGTAAAGTGAATGCAAATGAACTGGAAGAGCTAGACGCTTCAGGACTTCAAGTTCTGAAGTTTATGAACATCGCTGTTTTCCAAACTGCGCGATCTTACGCAGATGTTTCTCCGGATCTTCCTCTGGGCGTCACAATTACGGTCGATGTTGCGGGCCGACAGCGTATGTTGTCCCAACGTGCAGTAAAAGAAGCCTGCATGATGCGGGTGGCTGAGGATCCTTCGATCTATGCAACACGTCTCTCCGAAACAGTTCATTTGTTTGATCTGTCATTGAATGCGCTGTTAGCTGGCTTTGAACCTGCAGGCGTGATCGCCGCACCAACAACAGACATTGAGAACAAGCTTAGAGAGGTACGCACCCTGTGGGTCCCCATCAAAGATATGATGGATCGTGCCGCTAATGGCGAAGTGCTGAGTGATGCCGACTTGATTTGGTTAGCCGCAGAAACAGAACCGCTACTGCGGACCATGAACGAGGCCGTCGGCCTATATGAGTTCATCTCAGCGAACTAACCGCCCGCGCTTCGACGCGCGACCAAAGACTGCCATAAGGAGAAATAGATGAAACCCCTTAGAAATTGCCAGAGCAACTCGACGTTATCGCTCTCAGGGATGCTCGCGATGTCCAGTGCGCTGCTCATTTCAAGTATGCTGCCCGCAATTGCCCAGACGCAAGACCAAGTTATTTTGAGATCGGAAGGGGAGTTCGAGATTATCGGCACAGAAATTGCTCTCGAGGATGGCATTTACCAAATCAAAACTGCGCTAGGCGAGCTTCTTATTGCTGCGGATGAAGTCGAATGTATCGGGGCGCGCTGTGCCGATTTGGTTTCAGATAGGAAAGGAGCCAAACCTATCGTAACGCTACTTACAAAAGCTGGTGACATGGAACTGAACGGGCGCCTTATCGCGCTTGAAGACGGCGCATATGTTCTTGAAACCGCACTTGGCGAATTGCGCGTGCCTGCTGAAAACATGATCTGCGTGGGCGACGGTTGCCCGGAAATAGCTCTGGAGCCACGATTTGCTATTCACGCCGATGGCGCGGCGCTTGAAAATCTGCTGCCCAGTTTACTCCGTGACTTCGCCAAAATGAAGGGCGCCACACTATCTTACTCGGAGGGGGAAACCGCAGGAGAGCGTGTTGCTCTTATGGTTGATGACGGTGGTAAACTTGTCGCTGAAATGACGCTGCGCCCGGAGACGGCCGAAGGTTCACTGCGCGCGCTAGATGATGGTAATTTCGACGTCGCATTTACACCACGCCGCATCGCTGAAGATGAAGTAACTGCCTATAAAGAATTGGGGTATGGCGATCTCAGAGGGAGTCAGCATGAAACCTTAGTTGCGCTTGACGCAGTTACGGTGGCTATTCACCCAGATAACCAAGTTCGCAATATCTCGCCAGACATGCTGAAGCGTGTTTGGGCCGGCGACATAACAAACTGGCAAGAGCTAGGCGGCCGCGACATGCCGATACGCCTGTATGGCTACTCTGAAGCCGCGAATGAAACACTTATTGACTTCCACAGCAATATTCTACCTGGTTCGCTTGCTAACGCTGCTCCGATGCACGCCAAGCTTGGCGGTACCGATGAATTGATCGAAGCGATCAAACTTGATCGCGCGGCGATTGGTGTCGCCCCTAAATCGGCTGTCGTCACTGGGGGCGCACGACTTATATCGCTAACGCGTAGTTGCGGGCTAATCGCCTCTCCATCCAATTTTGACGTAAAAATCGGCGACTACCCAGCGGGACGAGAGATCTATGCCTACACACGGCCGAATGCCCTTCACCCAGTGGCGCGTGAGTTCGTTCGATGGGCCACCAGCGTTGCCGCGCAGGACACAATTGCACATGCCGGCTTCGCGAACGGTGACATTGAACGCACCGGTATCGAAAACATGGGAATGATGTTGGTTCATACTGCCGCCGTTGAGCCTGATTTCGATGGGACACAGTTTTCTACTATGATGCGTGAATTGCGCAGCGCGGACCGGCTTTCGATCGCATTCCGTTTCCAGTCTGGTTCAAGCCTACTAGACACTGAATCTATCGCTAACCTCGGCAATCTAGCTAACCGTATTCGGGCGGGAGAATTTACAGGTCAGGAAATTTTGCTTGTCGGTTTCGCCGATAGCATTGGTGAAGCAAGTCAGAATACAGCACTGGCCCAAACGCGCGCGCGGGCTGTGTCGGATATTCTGCAGCGTGAATTACCGAACCAACTACGCGAACAAATACGGATCAACTCGCTTAGCTTTGGAGAACAACTGCCCATGGCGTGCAATGACGATCCCAATGGCCGAGAGCTAAATCGACGCGTTGAGGTATGGACCCGTTTGGCTGGTCAGGACACTTAACGATCAGCAGATATCTTCTGTTTGGCCCGGCAGTAAACTGGCGGGCCATTGCTCCGTTGACAATTGCAGATCCAGTGATAGGCCGTGCCATAGAGTTGGCCGAAAAACTAGAACTAGTCCTATCCCAGAACCTTGAGATATGGACCACTTGCACTTCACCGATCCAAGGCAAGCAGGCCCCGCACCAGCGGATCAGATCACCTTCGCCGAATTGAGTGTGATAAATATCCAGATTGATCCGCAATTGAGGGCTGTTGAGCATAATGCCCCATTGGCCGTAATTTTGCCTATACAATACAGGGGACTAGGATCGCTGCGATCGTCTTAACCCAGCTGCAGGATCATAGCCGACTAAGCTGCCACATAGGAAAATGATAAATGCCAAGATGACCCAAAGTAGGGCTGTTCCGTTGAACTGTTCGTACATCGCAAAGCGTATCAGTTCGACCGCATGGGTGAACGGGTTCAGGGCGCAGATGTCGCGTAGTAATGGCGAACTTTCTGCCATTTTCCAAAGCGGATAAAGCGCGCTGGACATGAAGAACATCGGGAAGATGACGAAGTTCATGACGCCTGCAAAATTTTCGAGCTGTTGGATGGTAGAGGAAATTAATAGCCCGAGTGCACCCAGCATGAGCCCGCTGAGAATGAGAGTTGGGAAAACATAAACATATCCCATCGCTGGAAGCGTGATCCCGAACATCGCTGCGATCGCAAGGAATGCGTAGACCTGCAAAATGGATACCGCGACGCCGGCCATAAGTTTGCTGAATAATAGCCACCAACGTGGAAGTGGGCTGGTCAGAAGTAACCGCATCGACCCCATTTCGCGGTCGTAAACGAGGCTAAGTGACGACTGCATCCCGTTAAAAAGCTGGATCATGCCGCATAGGCCGGGCACGATGTAGACCTCGTATGTGATGTAGGTTTGGTAGGGGGGAATGATCGATAACCCCAATGCCGCTCGGAAACCTGCGGCGAAGACCATCAGCCACACAAGTGGCCTGACCAGTGCTGCCAAAAACCGTGATCGCTGGTTCACAAAGCGCATCGCCTCGCGCAGGGTGATGGCCCGTAGTGAAACAAGATACGGCTTCATAGGCTTGGCTCTGGTGTGGTGTCGGTCATGTGCATGAATGCATCGATCAAGGTGCCATCTCTGGCGATTTTACGGGCATTGTCATGGGCAAGGATGCGCCCCTTGTGCAGAACCACCACGTCATCATTGTCTTGAATTTCGTCAACAAGATGGGTCGCCCAGAAAACCAATAAACCGTCATCAGCGAGGTCATGCACATGTTGGGTGATGGCTTGCCGGGTTGCGGTGTCTAAGCCGACAGTTGCCTCGTCCAGCAGCAACACCTCTGGTTCATGGATCAGGGCGCGGGCGATTTCCATGCGGCGACGGTGACCGCCGTTTAGGCTGCGCGCCTTTTCTTTGGCCCGTTCACGCATCGACAGACGATCAAGCGCTGCGTCGATGTTGCGCTGGGCCGCACGCCCCGAAAGGCCCTGTAACGCGGCGAAATACCGTAAGTTTTGGACAACCGACATATCCAAATCGAGCGTCTGTTGTTGAAACACGACGCCAATCTTCGCCAGTGCGGCACGGGGTTCACGCGCGAGGTCATGTCCGGCAACACTGATGGTTCCCTGTTTCGCCACAAATAGGCGTGTTAAAAGGGAAAATAGCGTCGATTTGCCCGCGCCATTCGGCCCCAACAGCGCACAAAAGCGGCCTTTTTCTAGCTCAAAACTGACGTCATCCAACGCCGTTTTTGCGCCATAACGGTAGGTCACATTTTGTACGCTTAGGGTGCTCATAGGTTACTGGATCACAATCTCGACGCGTTGACCATCGCCTGTCGATCCGGGTTGGCGCAATTCATAGCGGCCCGGTTTAATTGCGATGAATTCGATTTCCACTGTGCCTGCCTCGTCGAATTCGATGCTGTCGACACCCAGTGGGCGAATTTCGATCCCGTTGATGACGATCTCATTGATCCAGATCGCGCGAAAGAACCCAGCGCCTTCAAGCGCTAGTTCACCGGTGCCGTCTGCTTCTATTTCGATTTCATAGGCGGTGCCTGATTTAAGCATCAGCGGTGCATCCGCGATAGGCTGCCCAACGGAAAGGGTTAGCGGTTCGAGGTCTTCTTTATTGGTGTTGGACAATAGTCCGGCAAAGCCCAAATCATGTGCCACAACCGGTGTTGCCAAAGTTAGCGCGGCAAGGATGGATAAAATCTTCATTTGAGTGTCTCCTTCGTTTTCAATGTTGCTGGTTGACCATGAAGGGTCAGGGTTTGGGTGGCTAATCTGGCTGCCTCTGTCGTGTCGTGCGTAACGAATATTGTCGCTGGTTGGGTTTTGCTGATCAGACGTTCCGTCAGGGTTAGCATTTCATCGGCTGTTTTTTCGTCCAGTGATACGAATGGTTCGTCCATGATCAGTAAATCCGGGTTCCCGGCAAATCCGCGGGCGAGCGATAGCCGACGTTGCTGGCCAAGTGATAGCTGGCCTGGGAATAGGTCGGCTTTATCGGCCAATCCGACCTCGGAAAGGGCCTCGCGCACGGCGCTCTCGCTCAGTTCTGGATGTATCAATTGGATGTTTTCAAAGACTGACCGCCACAAAAGCAGCGTTGGTTCTTGAAAGACGATTGCCATGTTCTTAGGCCTGCTGACGGTGCCTTCGAACTTGGGGTCAATTCCGGCGATCAGCCGCAATAGGGTCGATTTACCGATGCCTGAAGGCCCCAAGATGGCGACTGTCTGCCCCTGTTCCACGTCGAACTGAATATCCTGCAGAACGGGAACATCGCCATAGGATTTGGACCTTACATCGACGCTAATCATGCTGTTCTCCAGCGCCGAACGCGCTTTTCCCACGGCTGTAGGATGAGCCATTCGACAAGCAGCATGACTGTGATGAATGACATGGCATAGACCAGCACCAACCGCACATCGAACAGTTGAAAATAGAGGTGTATTTGGAACCCGATACCGTTTGAGCGCCCCAAAAATTCGACCACGAGAACAATCTTCCAGATGACCGCGATGCCCGAACGCGCTGCACCCGCGATGAACGGGGCAAGCTGCGGTAAGATCACATGTTGCAGGACGCTTTGTTTGCGCATGCGGAACACCTGCGCCATCGCCTTTAGGTTTGGATCAATTGACCGCGCTCCTTCGCGGATGATCGTTGTGACATTTGGGATTTTATTCAACGTTACAGCGATAATTGCGGCAGTTTCGTTCAACCCGATCCAAAGATAGCACAGCACAATCAGGACCAAGGCAGGCAGGTTCAAGAACACAACTAGCCACGGGTCCAGCCAACGATCCACGCGTGGCAATAGGCCCATCACCAACCCCAAGGCCAAGCCAAGGCTCATCGAGAGTGTAAAGGCCCAGATCACGCGGATCAGGGTTCTGCCAAGGTGGAATAGTAATTCACCAGACCTAAGCTCAGCCCAAAGTGGGCTGAACAGTTCTTGGGGCATTGGCAGCACCATAGGGTCGGCCGCGATCCACGCGACCAAGAACCAGAACCCCAAAAGGCCCAAAAGCGAAAATGCGCGAACGGACATTACTGGATCGCGGCAAACAGACCATCTGGTAATGTTGTCGCCTCTCCAACAAGCCGCTCACCGCCAAGCTCTGCCATCAACTGCAGCATCTTATCCGCGCTTGATGGGTCTACTGGGCCGGGCTTTGGGATACCTGCGCGGAAATCGGTGCGTAGTGCCTCGAACTGGGCATCGTTATTCGCGTTCATCATCGGGCGGATGGCATTCCATGCGGCATCGTCACTGGCAAGAAGGTCTTTTGCATCGCGCGAAGCACCGTATAGCGCGGCAGCAATGCCGGGGTTTTCGGCGATGAAGCTTTCTTTCATCACGTAGCCCAGCAGTGGAACCTCTGGATCGAGGCCAAGCGCGACTGATGCTTCCTCGACCGATATCAACTGACGCATTCCGGCCGATTTCATCTTGGCTAGAAAGTGCCAAAAATTGATTGCCCCGTCGGTTTCGCCGGAAATGCCGCTTCGGAAAATCAAAGGTGGCGCGCCAAAGACTTGTTCGGTTTCTGCGGCAAGATCCATGCCGTATTCTTGCTGTGCATAGGCACGCAAAATCAGCCAGCTTTTGTCGACTGGGCCGCCTGCAATGCCGATGCTGCCACCTGCAAGATCAGCCAATGTCTGGGCGGTGCTTTCAGCAGGTAGGACAAGGCCGCCGACTGCTTTGGAATACGGAATAAACACGTAGTCACGACCAGCAGCGCGTTGCCGCGCGACCCAGATCCAGTCGGCAACCGCGACGTCGGCCTCTCCGCCCTCTAACGCGACGCGGGTCGCGCCGTTGTCGGCGTAGGGTTGGACATCAAGGGTGAAACCGTTTGCCGTGTCGAAACCGTTGCGCGCGATTGTGTCGAGTTCCCAGTTGACGGTCCCAATCTTAAGAACAGCAGCACGAATAACGGGCAGGTCGGATTGGGCCTTTGTCGCCACAGGCGCGCACATTAGGGCCGATATGGCGAGTGCCGAGAAAACGCGGCGGCGCATATTTGAAATCATTTAGTTTTCCTCCCCAGGATATTTAGTCAGGCGTCACGGCGACGCCCCAAGGCTGCCGTCCGACCTGTATTGATTTGATTGCTTGCTGCCGGGCCACGTCAATCACGGTCACATCATTTGAATTGCCGTTTGTGGTAATCAGAAATTCCTGTCCCGGCGTGAATTCCATCTGCCAGACACGTTGACCGACAAGGATGTAATCAACGACCTCAAGGCTTTCGACATCAACCACAGCGACCCGGTTTGCTGGGCCTAGCGCAACGAACAGCCACTTATTGTCGGCCGTGACTTTCATCCCAACGGGCTGAAGCCACTCTGGCTGCACACCAGCCACCTCGAACCCGATTTTTGTGGTCAATTCAGGGCCGTTTGCGGCAAGCGGATCAATTACACTGACCGTGCCACCGATTTCAGAGCTGACAAACAGCTTTGTGCCGTCATCCGTATAAACGGCATAGCGTGGGCGTTGATCGACAAGGATATTATGCTTGATTTGATAGTCAGACGTATCAATGAAATGCGCCATATTAGTCGTTTCAGACGTGTTAATCACAAACGTTGCATCGGGGCTGATCGCCATCCCTTCGGGTTCGACACCGACAGGGATTTCAGCAACAACTGTGCGGCTTTGCGTGTCGACGACAGTGACCAGATTGTCGTCTTCGTTGGCGATGTACAGCAACTCTCCGGTCGGATGAATTGTGAACAGTTCTGGGTCTGGGCCTGATGGTAGCGTCCAGACTTCTTCGTAGGTTTCAGTGTCAAAAACGCGGATCGTATCGTCGTCGGAGGCGCAGACGTATAGGTACTTTCCATCAGGGCTAACGCCAATTCCGCGCGGGCGGTTACCGCCGGGGAATTCTGCGATCGCTTCCCAGCTATCGCTGTCGATGACTGTGATCGTATTGCCGCGTTCGTTGCTGACGAAAACCTTGTTCGCGGCGGCTGGGGCAGCGAACCCTAGGGTGGCGACACAAATACTTGCAATAAACTGGATGGGTCGTTGCATGGGTTTTTCCTTATTTAGCAAAGGCATTGCAGGCGCTTTCGGGTTGGTCCAACCCAAGCGTGTCGAGCGTCGAGACCTGATGCAGGTAACCATCTTGGGGTGAAACGCTTACGGTGATTTTGCTATCAGTCAGCAGCACGGGTTGGCGTAGCTGGCCGTTCCACGGACGGAAATTGACTTTCCTACCTTTGAACGCGGCCAATTCAAATTCGTCGCTTAGGATATAGTCGCGCAGCGCGGCCGGATCGGCGGCGTTGATCCGAATGACCGCTTCGCCGATCACGCGCAGCGATAGCCAGACTTCATAGTCGGCTTCTTGAACGAACCTACCAGATGCCTCTTCGAACCGGCGTTGAAACTGGGTCGCGCCCCATGCTTCGTGCGCGGCGTGCATTGTCACGGGGCGTAATCCACCAGAGCCCATGACAGGGCGCGGCGTCCAAAGGTGAAACGGCAGATAAAGTGCGAAAAGATCAGAATTATCGGCGGCGATGACCACATCGTGGTCTTCGGCATTCTGGGTAAAGACCGGAATCTGGCGTTGGACCAACACGTGACCAGTGTCGGTCCTGCGTGACCCGCCGGTGTCTTCGAATTCGCGTTCTTCGACGACTTGTGCACCAAATTTGTTGGCTGCACGACGGTAGGCATCGCCCAATGTGCGGTCAGCTGGGTTTGATCCTTGAATAAGGAACACCTCGCGCCACTGCTTCCACATGGCGAATTGCACGACGGCGTCAGCAAGCATCATTTCACTGGGCGCGACATGCAGCAGGTTTGCGCGGCACTGATCGTCGCGGACCGACATATCGCGGGCCGTCGCGTTGATCACCAATACATCGGGGCCTGCGCGGTCTGTGATCTTTAGCAGGTCTTCGGCGTTGGCCATGACCACGAGCAACGTTGTTCCGTTCGCAAGCAGTTCGTCTAGCACGGCATCAGTTTCTTCGGGGGTGGCTGCGACATAGTTCGTGTTGAACGTCATTCCCATAAAATTGCCGGTCGTCTGGTTGTCTTCGTCAGCCAACTTGCCCCCGGCAAAGCCCAGATCGTCTGGGATCAGATCGTAGCGAGAAATTGGCATAATCTGGGAGTAGTCGACACGCAACACGACGGCGTTAATATCTAGGGCAGCGACGCCAAGGGCGCTACAAAACAGGCAAGTAAACGCTGCAATCAAGCGTGCAAATACCATCATCCTAGATGACCTCCCCCTTTGAAAATAACCAAAAAATCCGCGTAATTGGTTCCCTTTGCGAATGCTGCAACGATTCAACTTGGAAAAAAACCGATACTTTAGGCTTATTGTCAGCTTCACTTAAGCTCCGCTACGGTCAATGTAATTCAGCACAAGCCACGTTTGCTGTGATGTTCATTTGCCATTTCCCAACACACGAGCCAGTCAATGAAAATACACCGAAGAACTCTTATCCTGCTTGCCGCTTGCCTTCCAATGGCGGCCCACGCACATGGTCCAACCCGCCAAAAAGTGACACTGTCCACTGAGGTAAGCGCCACACCCGAAGAGGTCTGGGCCGTGGTCGGCAATTTTCAGGACATGAGCTGGCATCCGGCGGTTTATTCCAGCACAGGAACTGGCGGCAACGAAATAGACGCCACACGCCTGCTGGTGTTAGGAGAAGAAGGTGGTCCGACGATTGACGAAATCCTGTATAAATTCTCAGATGAAAAGATGAGCTATTCGTACCGGATCACCGAGGTATCCGTCGACGTGTTACCAGTTACAAATTACTCCTCCCACATAACGGTTACGGCGACGGACAGTGGTGGGTCGTTGGTCGAATGGCGCGGTGCGTTTTACCGTGGCTACCCGAACAATGATCCGCCACCCGAACTAAACGACGAAGCTGCAATTGCTGCAGTGTCAGGTGTTTATCAGGCTGGTTTGGACGCGCTTGTTGCCCGCTTTGGTAGCTAACAGGGCCATTTGCTTATCGATGGTTTTTACCCTCGCTGTGACGCAGGTCGCAGCGGGGGATTTGGCTTTTGTGACCAATCAAAACGACAGCACACTTAGTGTTATTGATCTAGATGATCACCGCGAAGTCAGACGTATCGATGTGGATGGTGCACCTGCCGGTGTCGCCGTTGATCCTGCGGGCAGTTTTTTCGTGACAGTGAGTGCTGACAGTAAGGTAGTTCGCAAGTTCGACAGCAACACATTGGAATTGTTGAACGAAGTGTCGCTTGATGGTGGGCCAATAGGCGTCGCTATTCACCCAGATGGTAAGACCATTTATGTGACCGACTGGTTCAATGCCCGTATTTGGGTTCTTAGCGCAGCTGATCTAGCCGTCATCAATACGCTAGAAACGGGTGCAGCCCCAGCCGGGGTTGCCGTGACGCCAGATGGCGCTTGGCTTGCTTCTGCTGACAAAGAGGCCAGTCAGGTTTCGATATTTGATCTGCGGACGAATACGGTTGCCCACCGGGTTCCGGTTGGCGTGCGGCCCTTTGGGGTTACGGTGGGACCGCGAGGCCGGTTTTTCACGGCTGATGTTGGATCAAATTCGGTAACGGTTGTTGATCCGATTTCGGGCAAGGTCGTTGGCACAGTTCCAGTCGGTGAACGCCCATATGCGGTGACATTCGCGCAAGGTGCTGGTTTTGTGACGAACCAATATGCCGACACTGTCAGCGTGTTTGACCTGAACGACCTCACAGTAAATGCAACAATTGATGTTGGTGAATATCCCGAAGGGATCGATACAACGACTGATGGCAATCAGGTGATTGTCGCAAATTGGTTTTCGAATACTGTCAGCGTCATTGATGTGAACAGCCTAAGTGTTGTTGCCGAAATCGATACTGGCGATGGTCCCAGAGCCTTTGGTCGCTTTATCGTTGAGGGGGGCGAAGAATAGGTGCGCAGTTTACGTGCGAGGCTGGCAATTGGCGCTGCGATCATTGGTCTGGTCGCGGTATTATCGAACGCACTGACTATTCGCGGAATGGCATTGATGTCCGCGCAGGTGCAAGTCGCAGTGACGGCCGAAAAGCGGATACAACGATTGTCAGATCTTGCGACCCAAGTCGGTTCGCTGATCGTCATTCTTTACGAAGCGGCGCAATCCGGCGTCGATGCTGATACGCGGAATGCACGGTTAGAAGGGCTAACCGCCGGAATACGCAGGAATTTTGCGGCAATTCGTACGGACCTTGACCAAAACGTCGGGGATGTTGCGCAATCAGATCTGGATGAACAGTCGCGTCGGGCGACCCGCAGCATTGGCATTGCGCGGATGGAAGCATTGTTCGAAGGCACGATAGAACAATTCAGTGATGCATCTGAAATAGTGGCACCTGATCAACGTGCGGCGCAATTGCAGGGGCTGATCAACGCATTTTCGATTGGTTTCGATCCGCTGTTGAACGCGGCTATGACCGAAGACCGCCGCGCGCGTGAAGCCGCAATCGCGCAGGTTGACGCTTTGCGTGACCGCCTTACGCGGGCAGCCTTTGCCGTTGGCGTTTTCGCACTGCTGCTTGTAGCCGGGTTTTACTATTTCTTGGTGCGCCCGCAGTTGTCGCGTTTGGATCAACTACGTGTTGCTTCCCGGTCCATCGGGAATGAGAACTTCAAAGTCAGCCTACCGGATGAACAAAGCGACGAAATCGGCCTTTTGTTCAAAGCGACAAACGAAATGGCAGCGTCATTGGCTGCGCGTAAGTCCGCAGTGGACAGCGAATGGGGGCGGCTTAACCAAACTATCGCGGACCGGACAGAGGCGCTACGTCACGCCAATGAAGCACTGGCCAAGACAGACGAAGACCGGCGCAGGTTTTTTGCTGATGTCAGTCACGAATTGCGCACACCGCTGACGGTCATCTTGATGGAGGCGGAGCTGGCGCTGAAATCGGGCGCCCCACAAGATGGTCCGTATGGGGTGATCCACGGTCGCGCACGGCGATTGAACCAACGTATCGATGACTTGCTACGTATCGCCCGATCTGATGGAGGAATGCTGAGCCTTGAACGCACGACATTTGACTTACACCGCGCAGCACAAGCTGCGGTCGCCGATATGCAAAGCCTTGCAGACAATGCGGGGGTAACGATCACGCTAGATGGCGTTTCTGGGACCAACGTCGAAGGCGATGAGAACTGGACGCGGCAAGTGGTGACTGGGCTAATCGAAAACGCGTTGCGTCATGCTAAAGATGGCGGTTCCATCGCTATAAAGATCAACGCAACAGCAAGAGAGGCAAACCTGCAGGTGATCGACAATGGTAGTGGAATATCAGAGAAGGATCTGAAGCTCGTGACCAACCGATTTGCCCAGGCCTCTATCGGGAAGGCCGCGTCAAACGGGTTTGGAATTGGTCTGTCACTTGCGCATTGGGTGATGACCGAACAGAAGGGCAAACTGACCATCCAAAGCCCTGTTCCAGCGTCGTTCAAGGTGGGCCCGAACGCCGGGACCATGGTGACGGTTTCGCTTTTGCGTGCAAGCGGTTAGCGTGATGTGATGGCTGATACGACGATCCTTATTGTTGATGACGACCCCGAGATCATAGATGCGCTGGCGCGTGGTCTACAGATGCACGGATATGCCACGCTGGCCGAAAGCACGGTCGAGGCGGCGGCAAAGCGGTTTCCAGAGGGGCAAGTGGCTGCGGCAATCATTGATGTGATGATCGGACGCGATAGCGGCATTGATTTGGTGCGTGGCCTGCGCGCCGCCGGACATGCAAAGCCGATACTGATGCTATCCGCGCTAACGGAAGTCACCGATAGGATGGCCGGGTTAGAGGCGGGGGCCGATGATTATGTCGTAAAGCCATTCGCGTTTGACGAACTCGTTGCCCGATTGCAGGTTCAATTGCAGCGGTCGATCACTGCGCATTGTGTGCTTGATCCCGCGTCGCGCACAGTGCGTGGCCAGACCCGCGAGGCGATTCTGACTGAAAGAGAATTCGACCTATTGGCGATGCTGCATGAAAAGGCCGGTACTGTCATTTCGCGGGGTGAGATCTTTGATACGCTGTGGGCGAATGAAGGGTCTTCATCCGAAAATGTCGTTGATGTTTACATCGGATATTTGCGCAAAAAACTTGCGCCGATGGATGACTTTCACTTTAGCATCAATACAATAAGAAACCGTGGTTTCGTTTTTCAGCACCTCGATTAAGGGTCCGTTCTTATTTTTTCTTAGAACATAAGATTTGACCGAAATGCCCAGCAGGACGCACATTTATCAGACATAGAGGAGGAACTATTATGGCTTGGACGAAACCAGTGATCCGCGAAATCGAGTGCGGCATGGAAATCAACATGTACGGTCCCGAAAACGACGAACGTAACAACGACGACCTGTTCTAAACATATAAGCGCGGAGCACGCAGATGGTATTTCGCGCTTGTATTTTGGGGGCAGCTGCCGGCGGTGGCCTGCCCCAATGGAATTGCGGTTGTGAAAACTGCAATTTGGCACGTAGCGGTAAAATACCCTCCCAATCTCAGTCTTCTGTAGCAGTTAGCGCGAATGGCGCTGACTGGGCAATCCTCAATGCTTCACCCGATATACGTGATCAAATGGCGCGCATGCCTGCATTACATCCCACAGATTTGCGCGTCAGCCCTTTGAAATCAGTTCTTTTGACAAATGGTGACATTGATCACATCGCGGGATTGCTCATCTTGCGTGAACAGCAACCGTTCAACTTGTTCGCGACCCATGATATCCATGATGTCATCGACGCGAACCCGATTTTTGGCGCCCTAAAGCCTGATCTCGTAATTCGCCGCAACATCGCGCTGGGCAAACCATTTGAGTTGGTAACCGGAGTTCAGGCCACTCTTTTCTCTGTGCCGGGGAAAGTACCTCTATATCTAGAAGGCGAACACGTACAGACAGACCTTGAAGGCGAACAAACTGTTGGTGTTCATCTGAAAACTGACCAGCGAGATGTGTTTTATATTCCCGGTTGTTCGACCCTAAAGCCGGATCTGCGTGACCGGCTATCGGGTGCCGATATGGTCATGTTTGACGGTACGCTGTGGCAAGATGATGAAATGGTCACTGGCGGGCTAAGCCAAAAGACGGGCAATCGGATGGGGCATATGTCGATGTCGGGCCCTGATGGATCGATGGCTGCTTTTGCCGACCTTCAGGTAGGTAAAAAGGTCTATGTGCATATGAACAATACGAACCCTGTTTTGCGCCCATCATCGGACCAACGCGCCAGCGCTGAAGCATCCGGTTGGACCATTGCCCAAGACGGGATGGAGTTTGAATTATGACCCCAAGCAAAGAACAGTTCGAAGCACGACTACGTCAGATTGGTGCAGAACGGTATCACGACAAGCACCCATTTCATCACCTTCTACACTCTGGAGGATGTACGCCCGATCAGGTACGTGCATGGGTTATCAATCGGTTCTACTATCAATCACGTATCCCGATGAAAGACGCCGCATTCATGAGCAGGGTCGATGATCCTGCACTGCGTCGCGCGTGGCGTTCCCGGATCGAGGACCACGATGGCACCGCCGAAAACGAGGGCGGTATTGAGCGGTGGCTGCGGCTTGCCGATGCTGTCGGGCTTGACCGTGATTATGTTGCCAGCGCCGAAGGCGTCATGCCCGCGACCAAATTTGCGGTCGACGCTTATGTGCGATTTGTTCGGGATGAAACACTGCTAGAGGCCGTTGCGGCATCACTCACGGAATTGTTCGCACCAAAAATCCACGCGCAGCGGATTGAGGGCTTGCTTGCCAATTATGCCTTCGCGGATGACTCTAGTCTGGCCTATTTCAAGAACCGATTGAAAGAAGCGCCCAAAGACGTGGCCTTTGGATTGGCTTGGGTGTTGGACAAAGCTGACACACAAGAAAAACAAGACGCGGCGGCAAAGGCGCTGATCTTTAAAACCGATGTGCTATGGTCGCAGCTAGATGCATTGCATGCCGCATATGTTGACCCCGCAAAAATTCCGCCGGGGGCATGGCAACCCGGTACATTTCTTGCGCAGAACGTGGCGGCTGCATCATGACCGATGGGCTATCACCTAATTCAATTCCGGTAATCCCGCGCGGCGTTCGGTTGCATTGGGATCATGTCCGCGAAAAATGGGTCTTGCTTGCGCCCGAACGGGCGGTCGCGCTGGATCCGATTGGTCATGCAATCATGACAGAAATTGATGGCGCGCGTAGCTTTGGTACGATTACGACGGCTCTGGCTGATAAATATGGCGCCCCCCACGAACAGGTCGCGGCGGATGCGGGTGAATTTCTGCGCGGTCTGATGAACCGCCGCATTTTGGAGGTCGCATAATGGACGGTGCAGAGGTCAGAGACTGGCGTGCAGAGGGCAAGGCGAACGGTATTCCTGCGCCAATCGCCATGCTGGCTGAACTGACACATCGCTGCCCCCTATCATGTCCGTATTGTTCTAACCCTGTTGAACTGGCGCAAAAGTCACTTGAGCTAGATACATCTGACTGGGTTCGGGTGTTTCAGCAGGCCGCAGAACTGGGCGTGCTTCAGCTTCATCTTTCAGGGGGTGAACCCGCAGCCCGTCGTGATCTGGTTGATCTGGTTAAGGCCGCGCGTGATGCGGGGCTTTATACGAACCTGATCACGTCTGGGATTGGGCTGACGGAGCGGCGCTTGCAGGAATTGGACGCGGCAGGGCTCGATCATATTCAGCTTTCGCTGCAGGGTACGGATGCCAACATGGCCGACCGCATTGGCGGCTACAAAGGTGGCTTTCAACGCAAGATGCAGGTTGCCGAATGGATCAAGGATATAGGGTTTCCACTGA
The DNA here is from genome assembly GCF_002933395.1 of Yoonia maritima. Lineage (GTDB taxonomy): Bacteria > Pseudomonadota > Alphaproteobacteria > Rhodobacterales > Rhodobacteraceae > Yoonia > Yoonia maritima_A. The sequence goes on along the minus strand of NZ_PKFN01000008.1, from coordinate 437,591 downwards.
CCCTAAATGCCGTGGTTCACCGTCAAAACCTGCACCAGCTTCCACGCGCGATCGAGATGGCGTTGGAAATGAATGCAAGGCGTATTGAGGTTGCCATTGTGCAATTCCACGGTTGGGCGATGTCGAACCGTGATGCGTTGATGCCGACAAAGGAACAGGCACAGGAGGCCAGCCGCGTCGTGGCCGAAGCCCGTGATCGGTTAAAAGGGCAACTGGTGCTAGATTACGTTCCTGCTGATTATCACGCCGATTACCCCAAGCGCTGCATGGGTGGCTGGGGCACAACGGGCCTAAACGTCGCCCCCGACGGAGAGGTCCTGCCGTGTCATGCAGCCCAGACCATCAAGTCGCTGAGGTTTGATAATGTACGCACCAAGAGCTTGTCCGAGATTTGGTATCGTGGGTCAGCATTCAACGCCTATCGCGGCGATGATTGGATGCAAGAACCATGCCGTTCTTGCGACCGTAAGAAACTAGATTTTGGCGGATGCCGTTGTCAGGCGATGGCATTGGCCGGTGATCCAAATGCGACCGACCCAGTATGCGTGAAATCTCCGTTGCATGCGGAGTTGCAGATGCATACAGCGTTATTGTCTCGCGACAAAACCGCAGAGCTGACCTTTCGCAAGCAGCCATCAGCTTGAGCGGTGCGTATTTGAATAGCACTAATTTCACATAGTGTACTGCGTTGAAAAGAATAAGCCCTAACTTTCTGAGCGTGGCGTTGCCCGACTGGTCTACTACCTTTGTGTAACTAGATTTGGTGTGTTTTCCCGGTCAGGGTTTGGCCATGAATCTGGGGGGATTGACCGTGTTTGATGGTAAGTCACGCGAGTGTTTTGAACAAATTTCGGCGCTTAAAGAATGGCTTGAAACGGGGCTGATCGGTAGCGACCAGTTAATTGAACGACTGCTGATTGGCGTTCTGACAGGGGGGCATCTTTTGATTGAAGGGCCGCCGGGGTTGGCGAAAACCCGTGCCGTAAAACTGCTGTCGCGTGCTCTTGGTGGGTCGTTTGCACGGGTGCAATGCACGCCAGATTTGTTGCCTGCGGATTTGACTGGCACGGATGTCTTCAACCCCGAAACGGGTAAATTTGCGTTCGCGCAGGGCCCTGTATTTCACAACCTAGTGCTGGTCGATGAAATCAACCGCGCACCGCCCAAAACACAGTCTGCCCTGCTAGAGGCAATGGCCGAAACGCAAGTCACCAGCGGCGGCACGACCCACACCTTGCCAGAACCGTTTTTTGTTGTCGCAACGCAAAATTCCATCGAACACGAGGGCACCTTTCCCCTGCCAGAGGCGCAGCTAGATCGGTTTTTACTTCACATCGTTCTGACCCAACCCAACCTAGAGACCGAGCGACGCATTCTGGATCTGGTCGAAGATGAACGGGTTAAGGGCGACGCGACACCGCCGGAATTGGGGCTTGATGTTGTGCAGGTCGCCCGCCGTGATGTGGACAACGTGTTTCTGTCGCCTGCCTTGCGGGATTATATTGTCAGGCTGGTGGTGGCGACTCGTGTTGCCCCGTTTGATGCACAAATTGAACATTCAGTTTCCCCGCGAGGTTCAATCGCGCTGGCGGCATCGGCGCGTGCGCGTGCCTATCTAAACGGACGTGATCACGCGATCCCCGAAGATGTCGAAGCGGTACTGTCCGATGCGCTTGCTCATCGGATGGTTCTGAACTGGGCGACCGCCGCCGAAGGTGTGACACCTCGGGCCGTCGTCGCCGACATCATGCAACAAACCCAAGCGTTATGACGGATGTGTCGGGTACGCAGGTGACAGCACAGGCGTTAATTGCCTTGCAAGGTGCCGTCGTGGACAGCGCGCGTCGCGAAGTGCCAACAAGCGGCCTGCCCGGTGGGTTTCCAATCAAAAGACGCGGCCAAGGTCAGGTGAACGCCGACAGTCGTCTCTACATTCATGGCGATGAATTGCGGTACATCGACAAAGGTGCGACCGCGCGGACTGGCGATCTGCATGTGCGGACCTTTCACGAAGAACGCGACAGAGTGACCTTTTTGGTGGCTGATTTCCGGCCATCAATGCTGTGGGGCATGCGCCGTGCCTTCCGTTCGGTTGCCGCAGCCGAGGCGCTTGCTTGGATTGGTTGGCAAGCCGTCGCAGCTGGTGGACGTGTCGGTCTGCTCGCAATCACGACAGGTGAACCCATCATCGTGCGGACGCGTTCGGGTACCCGTGGGATGCTGTCGGTGATCGGCGGGCTAGTCCGCGCCCATGAATTTGCGACCTCTGTCGTTGGCCCGGATCTGTTCACTGATCCACCGCTAGATATGGCCGTCGAAGGTCTACATCGGATCGTTCCCAAAGGTGCGTCAATCATCATCGTAAGCGCCTTTGACCAACGCGGTAACAATTTCGAAGGCACCATGAAACGGCTAGCCCAGCATCGCGCACCATCATTTGTCGTGGTCGAAGACAGCGGGCTACAATCACTGCCGCCGGGGCATTACCCAATTCGGTCGCCAGACGGATACTGCCGATCAGTGAAGCTACGACAAACGCCACCGCGCGATCATGCGTTACCAGAAATTCCGGGTTGCGCGGTTATGCACCTGGATACCAGCTTGCAAACGCGGCAAGCCATGACGCAGGCAGGAGCATCGTGAATGGCAGAGGGCATCACCACAGTTGATGCGATGTTGTCGGGTTTGCACGACATCCGATTGCCAGAGGGCGCGCCCGGCGGGCTGATTTCAGAGATATTGGTCGCCGTTGGTTTTGGGCTGTTGTTGGCATATTTGACGTCATTGGTACTGGGGTATTTTCTGCGTGGCCCAGAAAAAGACGTTGGTTCATTGACCGACCAGATCGCGGCGCTAGCGGACTTACCTGAAGATGACCGTGCAGTTGCGCTATTGCACATGATCCAGATTCACGCACCTGCCGCCTTACCTACTGAACTGTATGCTCGCGATGGCATCCCTCTGATCACCGAGCTTGAAGCTACGCTTCGTCAGAGTGAGGCGCAGAATGCTTGAGTTCGCAAACCCATGGTTTTTCGTACTGCTGCCGCTGCCAGTCTTTGTGTATTTCTTGGCACCGCCGCAGACACTCAGTGGTGCCGTGCTGGTCGTACCCGAAGGTATCGAACGCCGAATGCTAAGTGGCGGCGCAGGTGGTCAAAACCCGCTCCGTCATATTGATATGCTGACGCCGATTTGCATTTGGTTTCTGTTGGTCATTGCGTTGGCCGGGCCGCGTGTCGTTGCGCCACAGCAAGCCCTACCAATGTCGGGGCGCGATCTGATCCTTGCCTTGGATTTGTCGGGGTCGATGGTGCGCGATGACTTTGCACTGGATGGGCAAACTGCGACGCGACTTGAGGTCGTCAAAGCCGTCAGTGCAGACTTTGCGCGTGCACGGGCAGGTGACCGCGTTGGACTGGTGGTGTTTGGGTCCGACGCATTTGTCGCGGCAGCGCCTTCGTTTGATACAGATGCAGTCGCTCGGAAAATCGAAGACATGGTGATCGGCATTTCTGGGCGGGCAACCAATATCGGTGATGGCATTGGGATTGCGCTAAAACGGCTAGAGGCGTCAGATGCAGACACCAAAGTCATCATTCTTTTGTCGGACGGAGCGAATAACGCAGGTGCCGCAATGCCACGTGATGTTGCTGCGCTGGCGGCGGATATGGGGGTGCGTATCCACACGATTGCGCTGGGTCCGATTGCGTTAGAGGAAGCACCCGATCAGCGCGGTGTGGTTGATGTGCGGACGCTGGATGCCATTGCCAAGATCAGCGGCGGTCAGATGTTCCGGGTCCGTACGACAGATGATCTGCGTGCTGCGGCGTCTGAATTAGATGCGTTAGAACCAACAGCCCGCGCAGGTCTATCGGCGCAGACCTACCGCGCGTTTTGGATTTGGCCAGCACTATTGGCGGGCCTTCTGGGGATCGGACTTGGGGTGCGGTCAAAAGAATGAGCTCTATCGCCGATATCACCTTTCTGCGTCCCTTTTGGTTCGCCGCGATTCCCGTGCTCGCAACGCTTATGATTTGGCGTTTGCGCCGATCCGGTCAGCCGGGTGATTGGCAGGCAAGCATCCAGCCGCATCTACTGGCCGCAATGACTGCGATGGGGCGGATCGAACCTGCAGGCAGTCGATTTTTTGCCTCTGTCCCTTTTGTCATTGCGATGTTTGTTGCGGTGGCGCTGACCGGGCCATCCATTGAGAGACGCGGCGCGCAAACTTTCCGCAATTTGGATGGGGTTGTGTTTGTTATCGATGTGTCAGGATCAATGGTGCGCGACCAAAGCTGGCCATCGGTCGTAAATATGGCGCATGCGGGCCTTAGTGCCTTGGGCAGTAAACCCGCAGCGCTGATTGTCTACGGTGGGGATAGCTATCTGGCGTCGCCATTGACCACCGACCACAGGCAGTTGGCGCAAAGCATTTTGCTGATCGACGAAAATTTGATGCCGGATCGGGGCAACAGGCCACACCTTGCATTGGAACGCGCTGCCGACCTGCTGCAGAATGCGTCGGTGCTGTCTGGTGATGTCGTTTTGATGACGGATGGGGAGGGGCTTAGCGACGACGCGATTGCCGCCGCCATGCGGATCACAGAGTTGGGCGCACGGCTGTCTGTGGTGGTGGCCAAAACAACCGTATCTGGCAACCCGCCGATGAGCCCGACAACCTTTGATGGCTTGGTAAGCGTCGGTGGTGGCCAAATCTATGAAACAAGCGACCTCATTCGGTTCATGGAGGATGTCGGCGATACCGCAGCGTCGCGTACTGAATCGCAGGAACTTCAGCTTGTTTTGCGTGCTGACATCGGACGGTATCTTCTGTTTCTTGCGCTGCTTCCTGCGCTGTTGCTGTTCAGAAGGAGCCGCGCCTGATGAAACGGATGCTGCCTCTACTAGCTGCTATATGCATTGCCCTTGCTGCGTTGTTGGGTGGGGCCGCACCATTTGGGCGGGTCGCATTGTCGCTCGGGATGCCACACACTGCCGCGAGCTTGTTTACAGATCCGGGCTGGATGGGGGTTGCGCTCTACCGCGCAGATGATTTCCAAGGGGCGGCAGATGCCATGGAACAAGCAGGCGCAGATGCGTTCTATAACCTTGGCAATGCCCATGCCCAGTTAGGCCAATATGCGGCGGCGCTGGAAGCCTATGATCTGGCGGCTTCTACCCGGCAAGACCCGCAAGCGCAGCAGAATTTTGATCTGCTGCGGGCGTTTTATGCATCTACGACGCTTGACGTAGATGGGGTATTCTTGACCGAGGATCGCGAAGGATCAACCACAGACGCGCCAATTGCGCGGGGTGATGCGCGTGCCTCTGGAACGGGGGATGAGGTTACTAATACATCCGCGACGCCAGCCCTTGCTGAGATTGTGAGCCGTGGTGAACAGCGGGTGCGACAGGTCTTTGATGCGCAATCCATCACCGCGAATGCCCGCTGGCTTACCACGTTAAAGGACGTACCCGGCGCATTTTTGGCAGAACGTATTTACCACGAACACAAGGCGCGTCGCGATGCTGGAACTGGCCAAGAGCAGGAGGGCACCGAATGGTAAGAGCATTCTATGCGATCTTGCTGGCAGCATGGTGGGCGGTGCCCGTTTGGGCGCAAACCTCGACGGTTGACCCTAACGATCTTACGCTGTCAGTGACGGTCGAACCGTTACCCGATCCATTGATGCGCCAAGAAATGGTGCTGATAACGATCCACGGCATCTATAAACGCCACATTACATTAGAAAGTTTGGAACAGCCGGATTTCGATGGTTTTAATTGGATGCAGTTGGGGCAGGACCACTGGTTCGTAAGCATGCTGGATGGTCGCCCGGCCAGGAACATGCGGCGACGGATGGCCGTTTTTCCTGATGAGACCGGGACATTGGAAATCGGGCCGTTCAAGCACCATCTGACGTTGTTAGATGAAAACAACAAATGGTTCGAACATACGATCACGTCAGAGCCGGTCACGATAGACGTCGCACCAGAGCCGCAGAATGATGAATGGTGGTTTCCTGTTCGGGGTTTGCGTGTCTCCGACGACTGGTCAAATGCACCTGATCAACTATCCGAAGGCGAAGGTGTGCTGCGCGTGATCCGTATATCTGCGCTGGGCGCGAGCCCCGATATGATTCCGCCGATGCCGGAACTGACGTCGCCTTCGGCCCTTATCTTTGCGCATCCCGAAAAGCGACTGGTTGATCTGACCTCGCGCGGACCAGAAGCGATTGCGTTTTGGCGTTGGACAGTAACCCCGACGAATGGTCATTCCGCGATCCTTGAACCGATTAGGTTTAGCTATTTCGATACGGTCGCACGCGAAATGCGCGAGGTTTCGATTTCGCCGCAACGTGTTGCCTTTGGGGATGTGATCGGTGCACCGGTTTCGGATCAGCGTGCACCCGTTGAAGCAAGCCGGAGTCATCCGCTTGTCTTGCCTATCTGTGGTATTATTGCATTTCTTTCCGGGGTGTTGGCTGTAACGCGAGGTGAGACGCTTTCACGTTATTACCTTCGCCAAAGACTACGCAGCTGGCAGCTTCAACGACAACTTCGCTGGGCAATATGGCGTCATGATATTGCGGGGGTTAGAGCCTCCGCCCATGCGCTTGATCAACTATACGGATACTCAATAGAGCGCTCAGAGTTGCTGTCAGAACTGGACAGTCATCTCTTTGGACGGTCGTTTGATCCAAATATACCTGAAAAATTTGTATTTCGCCTGCGACAAACATTTTTGACAGGTGGTTTGCACACGAATGTGCACTGAAATATGCCGACTCGCCCAAAAGGTGCTTTGTGGAAACCAGATGTTCCGCTACGCTTTTGCTGGGAGGAACTAAAATGTCTAATTTTGCGAGTGCAGAGAAGCATTTCTCTGCCAGCCATATACTCGTGGTGGATGATCATCCGCTGTATTGTGACGCCATGGCAGCATCGCTGTCATCCGCCTTTAAAATTAAGCAGGTCAATTCGGTGAATTCGTTGGAGGGAGCGATGAAAGCACTGGGTACAGGGCCGACGCCAGATTTGGTTTTACTTGATTTGGGGTTGCCAGATGCGACAGGGTTAAGCGGCTTTTTCCAACTTAAGGAACATTGCCAAGATATGCCAATCGTCGTCATTTCGGCTGATTCGTCAGATGATACAATTCAGGCCGCGATGGATGCAGGGGCGATGGGCTTTGTACCAAAAGACGCGCCGCGTACCGTGATCGGGGATGCGCTTGCGCAGGTCCAGGAAGGATCGCGGTATCTACCACCTTGCTATTGTCCAAAGCCAAGACAGACCGCGCAGGACCCGGTTAGTGTGCAAGAAGCGTCAAAGCGCATTGCCCGCCTTACCCCACAGCAGCGCCGGATTATGGAGCTTATTTCAGCGGGCAAGCCAAACAAAGTGATCGCTTACGAACTTTCGGTCGCCGAAGGCACGGTCAAGGCACATATCACAGCGTTGCTGCGTCGGTTGGGCGTAAGCAACAGGACCCAAGCCGCTGTTTTGGTAAACAGTGCAACGTTAAATCGTCCGCAGTCGTTGTCAGATACAAACGCGCGTGCGCAGTTAAGCTAGTTTAATTATGAATATGGTTGATGGTGACTTTACTGGCGCAAGCATTGTGTCGGTGGGCGTTTCTATGTCTGCCGATCCTGATATCGCCGTATCAGAAGCAGCGGCGCAATTGCCGGATGAGGGCATTTGCTTTGTTTTGGTCTTTGTTCCTGAATGCTTGGACACAAGCAAAGTTGCCGCCGGTCTTGCGCAGTATCTGCCGCAAACCTTGGCATTTGGATGCACCACTGGTGGGCAAATTACACCGCAAGGTTATGCGGATAATGCGTTAATGCTTGTGTCGTTTCCACGTGATCATTTCAGATGTTCATCCAAGCTGTTTAGCCCGCTCAAGCCGGTTTCTATTGAGCAAACCGCATTAGCAGCGCAAACGCTTGCCCAGCGTTTCCAAACTACAGCCGGTTGGCGCAGGTTCGCAATTACGATTGCAGATGGGCTGTCTAAGCAAGAAGACGTTTTGGTCGCTGCATTGGATGCAGGTCTAGGTGATATTCCGGTCTTTGGGGGGTCTGCGGGGCATGGGCTCGAGTTTGATGGTACCTATGTTTTGCACGGTGGTGCATTTCATGAAGATGCAGCACTTTTGCTGATCGTTGAAACGGACCTCGTATTCGAAGGCGTTGAATTCGATCATTTTATGCCGACAGAACGCCAGTTGGTTGTCACGCAAGCGCGCCCTGACGATAGGATCGTGACGGAAATTAACGGCGCAGTTGCGGCGGACGAATATGCGCGTTTGATCGGCTATGATGTTGCTGATCTATCGCCACGGGTTTTTGCAGAAAATCCGGTGTTGGTGCGCAATTTGGATAACTGGCATGTTCGCGCAATCCAAGAGGTGCTTGATGATGGTGCTTTGACGTTTCTGTCTGCCATCGAAAACGGCCTTGTACTGACTCTCGCTCGTGGGAAAGAAATCATCAAAACGATGGATGCAGAACTTGCTGTTACCGGGCCACGCGGGGAAGCGCCGCATTTCATTTTGGGTTTTGATTGTGTGCTAAGACGGCTTGAAATTGAACAAAAACAGCTAAGTGGCGAAGCATCACAGGTGCTGCGCGACAGGCGCGTGTTGGGGTTTAACACCTACGGTGAACAGCATGGCGGCGTTCACATGAATCAGACCTTTGTCGGCATTGCGTTCTTTTCGTCTAGTCTCAAGATGGATTTATGATTGATCGTGATCTCCCACTTGATGTTCAAGTCGCGCAACAAGACAAGATCATCAAAGCGCTTGTCCAGCGTGCCAACCAACGGCATGAACTAGGCCGTTCGGCATATTCGTTGTTTCAGTCGGCGATCACTCTGCAAAGCAAAGTATCAGAGAAAACACGCGATCTAGAGGCAGCGCTAAACACGCTTGGCCAAACTAGTACAGAGCTGGAAACATCAGAAGAAGCGCGTAACCAAACCGAACAAAGCCTGACCGACGCGTTAGAGTCGATGGAAGGGGGCTTTGCGTTATTCACGGGTGGTCGTTTGCGTGTTTACAACGACTATTTCAAAAAGCTAATTCCGGATGTTCACGATGTTATCGGTCCGGGGCTATCGTTAGAGACATATTTCGACAGTCTAACAAAAAGCACCTACATCGCCCGCGATAGTGACGCCGAGAAACTTGCCGGTAATGCGGCTCAAGCGAACGAAGCGCCCGCCCCATTTGTGTTTGAAATCAAGAATGATCGTTGGTTCGTGATTAATTACCGGCAAACGAGCCACAATAATATTGTTGTTTTCCAAACCGAAATCACGTCGGTCGTGCGGTCCAATCGGTTGGAAAAAAATCAACTTATCGACGCGCAAGAACATTTTTTAAGCGCGGCATTTGATAACATGCCGCAAGGTGTGTGTACGTTTTCGTCCGATGGCACGATGTTGTTTGGAAATGCACGTTTTACGAGCTTGCTTTCTTTGCCCGGTCGCCTAGCCTGTGTTGGGACTTCGTATGCTCAAATTGTTGAGCATCTGAGCGCGCATTCAATCATGGGCGACTTGCGGCACGATAACTTTGCAACTTTGCTGCGGTATCTACGCCGCAAAGAAAGCCTGCATCTACGCCGGCGCCAGAAAAACCATACTGTTCTAGAATTCGTGGTGAACCCGCTACCTGACGGTGGCTGCATCGTGAACGTGATGGATGTCACTGTGCAGTCTCAGACGACAGAACAGTTGGAAAATAGGGTCCAAGAGCGCACGCAAGAGCTGACTGATTTGAACAAAGAATTGCGCGGGCAATATACGGCGCTAGAAAGCATCGAAGAGGATCTACGACAGGCAAAAGCCGAGGTCGAAGCCGCGATGAGTTCAAAAACGCGGTTCTTTGCGGCAGCTTCGCATGATTTGTTGCAGCCCATCAACGCAGCGAAGCTGTTGATCTCATCGTTATCGGATATGGCGTTAGAAAATGACGTTCGGGATACGGTCCATAGGATAGATCATTCATTCCAATCTATGGAATCGTTGCTTCACGCGTTGCTCGATATTTCGCGGCTTGAGTCTGTGGATATGAAACTTGCGGTGACGGATTTTGCGCTTGATGGCATCATGCGTAACATCGCGAATGATATGGGGCCGTTGGCTGTTGAAAAAGGTCTGCGCCTTGAGGTGGTTCCAAGCCGTGTATGGGTGCGTAGCGACCAACGCTATCTATCTCGATCGGTTCAAAATTTGGTCAATAACGCGATCCAATACACAAAGTCAGGTCGTGTACTTTTGGGGTGCCGCCGTCGCGGAAATTCCGTTGTGATCGAGGTCTGGGACACGGGGGTTGGTATAACAAAGGCCGACCAAGAACGGGTTTTCCAAGAATTCACGCGGGTTGATGGTGGTAGCGGTATGGGTATGGGCCTAGGTCTATCGATTGTGCAGCGTGCCTGTGCGCACTTGGGGCACAAGGTGTCCGTGCGCTCTCAACCGGGCAAGGGGTCGGTGTTTTCGATTACCTTGCCTATGGTGACTGCAGGCGTTGGCGAGCATTCAGATACGCCGAATGTCACGTCACAAACATCAGAATCCTTGGATTTGATTGTCGTGATGATTGAAAATGACCCTGGTGTGCTGTTTGCAATGTCACGACGACTAGAGAGTTGGGGCGCAAGCGTTCTTGCGTGTACCTCTACGGAGCAAGCTGTTGAAATGGTGGCAGAGTTGGGGATGAATCCAGACGTGATTTTGGCCGATTATCAATTGGATCACGGCGATACTGGCATCGAAAGCATTATCGCACTACGTCAGCAAGCTGGTGCCGGACTGCCCGCAATAATTATCACCGCCAATCAAGAAACATCCATCAAGGACCTGTGCGCCCAGCTGCGAATATCAGTGCTGACGAAGCCGGTGAACCTGTCACGATTGCGATCGCTGATAGATTGGAAAACCCGGCAGGTGCCACGCGTGCGCAGCGAAGGATACGACCAAAGTCTGCAATGACGTAGTGCAATAATTGAATACTCTACTGATAGCGAAAAGGGGTGAATGAAGTTGTTAAGATACGTACTTATGGTGTTGCTTCTTGCGACGCCGGTTCACGCAGAAGAAATCTATGATTTGATCTTTAAGCAGGGTACCTTGACTGGGGTTCATCACGATTTGCGTTATGACCGCGAAACCATTGTCGCAAGCAACCCTGAATATGGACAACGACATTCGGGTGACGTGGTGCTTAGCTTTGCACCTGATGACATGGCTGTGCTTCGGTTTTTGCAAGGAGATCAGCATCGTAATCTGGGACAGTTTCCTGCGACTGTTGGGAATCCAATTATTATGTATTTTGTTGAAACAGTGCTACGTGATGTCGCCCACGAAGCTGGCGGAAGCCCATTTTACATTCGCAACCGTATCAAAGAAGCGCTGATCACCCCTGCGCCGATTGACGACGCTATGATCCCTTTGGGGGACGGTGAAGTATCGGTTAAGCAAATCACATTCCGTCCGTTTGAAAACGATGAAAACCGCGAACGCATGGGCGTTTACGGCAACCTAGAAATGACCTTTGTCATGTCCGACGCGGTGCCGGGTTGGTATGTATCGCTGTCGGCTGTTGCATCGGATGCCAGTGGCGGTGACGGCTACAGCAACACCCTGAATTTGATGCCCGAGGTGGCGGAATGAAAAACCTTGTTGCAAGCGCGCTGATACTACTGGGAAGTTCGGCTTTTGCGCAATCCGTCAATGATCAATTGAATGATTACCCAACAATTGCACGTGCAGATTACGTTTTCGGCTGCATGGCGGTGAACGGGCAGGGGCGGGATCAACTGGCGAAATGCGCATGCTCCATCGATCATATTGCCACGATCCTACCCTATGAACGCTATGTCGAGGCTGAGACCGTGCTCTCAATGCAGTTAGCTGGTGGGGAACGTATGGCGATATTTCGAACGGCTTCTATGACGCAGGCCATTGTTGCCGATTTACGGCGTGCACAGGCCGAGGCCGAAATTCTTTGTTTTTAGGCGCCTTCGTTTTTTGCGAGAACCTGTTCGAAAATGTTGCCTTCGGTGTCACGCGCTCGAATGCGGATTGTCGGCGTGCCATTGTCACGGTAGCCGAACCGAAAAACCGGATTTTCACTAACTGATATCCCACCCTCAAGCGTGAATAATACTTCGTCGCCTTGGAAAACTTCGATCAGGTCGATGAAGTGCGCGCTGACGAACAGCTGGGTTATTTGGTCGCGTTGAAGGCCGGAGTAGTTTGGGTGTCGGATCATGACCTGGGCTTCGCGCCGTTGCCCTGACATGCGCGGCGTGTCGTCAAAACTACGCAGCCGCATTTGCCCCATCGACGCTAAGGCAACTTCGGGATCACGCGATGCGGGGGCAGAACAGCCACCGGATGCTTTGACATATCCACCGTTCATAAATAGCCCATCGTCGGTTTCCGCGATGACGCGGATGTTCGAATATTGGTTTACTCTGACCCGAAGTTCAAAATCTAGCGGCCACATGGCTTCGCTGAATGTTAAATCTGCGGCCAACGGGGCAGGGTTTTCGTCGATGATCACCAGTGCGCCGTGGATCGGCGTCGCATCCGCCGATTGCGACATAACAATGGGAACCGTGGCAGCATCATGCGCGCGATACGGTGTCTCAACCGTGAACAATGCGGCACCGTCATGCAATGTGGTGTCCCCGACGAAATCAAAGCGCAGTTCATTCCAACTTTCGCTTTCGATCAGGGCGTTGTCTTGGGCAATGGCGGTCTGCGCCAAGACCGTAAACAAAGATGCAGCAAGAAGACGTTTCATCGGTCTCTCCTCTTTTGATCGATGTTTTGTAGCACAAATGGCAAAAATACAGGAGTAATCCTTAGTATCGGTTCGCGTTACCGTGATCAGCTGCTACTGAATTTTCATTATGAAAGCGAAGGCCGCACAATGTTTGAAGCGATCATAAGTCTGTGCTTGCTGTCCGATCCGGCGGTTTGCCGCGATGTCTTAATCCCCGGATATGAGGCAATATCAGTCGCTGAATGTGATGCGCAACTTCGGGCAAACCCACCGGATTTGAAACTGTTTTTAAATGAAAAATCACACGGGGCGGCGGCCTGCGCAGCTGTTGGCGATACGTTAAGCTTTCATCAGGCTGCGCCGGGTGTTTTCGTCCATCGTGGTGCGATCAGTGATGCCAATCCACAAAATCAAGGCGACGTCGCAAATGTCGCTTTCGTGATAGGCCATCGCGCGGTTGCCATTATCGACAGCGGTGGTTCGCGTCGCGTTGCTGAACAAATTTACCGGGCCGTTCGGTCGGAAACAGGGCTTCCGGTCCGGTACGTTGTTTTAACACATATGCATCCGGATCACGTGTTGGGCGCATCACTATTTGCGCAGGCAGGTGCCGAGATCGTTGGCCATATTGGCCTCGCGCGTGGGCTTTCGGATCGAAGTGACGCCTATTTGAATAGATTTCAGGACTTGATTGGCGCTGCAGGGTTTATCGGCACCCAAGTTGTCATGCCCGATATCGGTGTTGAAAAGATGTTGGATCTTGATCTAGGTGATCGCGTTTTGCATCTGCGATCTTGGCCAAGCGGGCATTCTATAAACGATCTGACAATCGGCGACCCATCAAGTGGTATTTTGTTTACGGGAGATTTGATGTTTCACGAATACACGCCTGCTTTGGATGGCAGTGTTCTGGGTTGGCAAAGGGTTATGACCGAATTGCAGGCGCTTCCCTATCATACAATCATGCCCGGGCACGGCGGTCCGATATTAGACTGGCCAGATAGTGCTGGCCCTCTAAATGCGTATCTTGCACTGCTTATCTCGGACGCGCGCTCTGCGATCGTTCGCGGCGATAGTTTAGGGGATGCTGTGCGGGTAATCGGTCAAAGCCAAGCCGCTGATTGGGATTTGTTCGATCAGTTCAATCCACGTAATGCCACTGTGGCGTTCACTGAATTAGAATGGGAATAGCGGCCTAACCGGGCATGTGATGCGATAGTGTTTGGGCAATGGCATAGGCGCGTTTTTCCAAGATGACGGGCGTTTCACAGACGTACAGCAGCGACTGTGCACGGTCACGATAAATGCGTTGGTCCCAGTCTAACTGTTCTTCAAGCGCATCAACCTTATCAAAGTCGGGGTCCTGTTTCGCCATTTCACTATCCATGTCGATCCGGGCTGTTTCTATCCGTGTGGCTAAGTCGATCTGGGACAGCGAATAGCGACCGATACCTGCGATGATATCGGTGCGATCCCTGTTAATTCTGTTGAAAATCGCCTGAAAAATAGCGGTGTAATCATCTTGGGTAAGCTGAGCGTTGGTCGCGGCGAAGTTGGCTGTGATATCGTCAACTTCGTCAAGAGACACACGGCGCAATACCAGCGTGTCCACCAAAGTTGACGCAGCAGGTGTTAGATCTTGCGCGGCTTCGTTTTCAGGTGATTGGTGCGGCCACATCAGACCCAAAGATAGTTGTTCGACCTTTCGTTGGACGCATGGCCATGTCGGGTCAGAGTAGTCTTCGGCAGAAACAAAAGCCGGCTGTCCCAGGAATAGGGCTGCGATGAGTGTCATACGCATTTTCGTCATGTGTTCCCCCGTTAGTCGTACAGACGGCGATTATCGCGCGCGAATCTATATCATATTTAGAGCGCCGTTTCAGTTGTTCTGTAACAGCGACCAAAGTCGTAATTGTCGGATGAGACCTGTTTTGACTAACTTTTCCCTGAAGAAGAATTGCCTTTGGGGGATAGATAATGCGTACACGTGCCGCGGTTGCAGTTGCAGCTGGCAAGCCACTTGAAGTGATGGAAGTGAACCTCGAAGGGCCGCGTGCCGGTGAGGTTTTGATCGAGGTGAAGGCGACTGGCCTGTGTCACACCGACGAATTCACCCGCTCTGGCGACGATCCTGAAGGTATCTTTCCAGCGATCCTAGGTCACGAAGGTGCGGGCGTTGTGATCGAGGTCGGCGAAGGCGTCACGACGCTTGAGGTCGGCGATCACGTCATCCCGCTTTACACGCCGGAATGTCGCGAATGCGAATATTGTCTGAACCCAAAAACAAACCTGTGCCAAAAAATCCGTAGCACCCAAGGTGCGGGTCTGTTGCCCGATGGTTCGACCCGATTTTCGATGCTCGATGGTACGCCGATTCACCATTACATGGGCTGTTCGACCTTCGCGAACCACACGGTTGTGCCGGAAATCGCCCTAGCGAAGGTCCGCAAGGACGCCCCGTTTGATAAGATTTGCTACATCGGTTGCGGCGTCACCACGGGCATCGGCGCAGTGATCAATACGGCCAAGGTCGAGATCGGCAGCCGCGCGATTGTGTTCGGTCTGGGCGGCATTGGCCTGAACGTGCTGCAGGGCCTGCGTCTTGCTGGGGCGGATCAGATTGTGGGCGTCGACATGAACGATGGCAAGGAAGAAATGGGTCGCCACTTTGGGATGACTGATTTCGTGAACCCATCGAAAGTCGAAGGCGATCTGGTCGCGCATCTGGTCGAACTGACTGGCGGCGGCGCGGATTACACGTTTGATGCTACGGGCAACGTGGGCGTGATGCGCACGGCGCTTGAGGCCGCGCACAAAGGTTGGGGCGAAAGTATCATCATCGGCGTGGCACCTGCCGGGGCCGAGATTTCAACCCGCCCATTCCAACTGGTCACAGGCCGCAGCTGGCGCGGCACCGCGTTCGGCGGCGCACGCGGCCGGACCGACGTGCCCAAGATCGTCGACTGGTACATGGAAGGCAAAATCGAAATCGACCCAATGATCACCCACAAGCTCAAGCTCGAAGACATCAACAAAGGCTTCGACCTGATGCACGAAGGAAAATCAATCCGCGCTGTCGTGGAATACTAGGTCGTGGAACTCGTTTCTCGTAATAAATGCTTTGATGGGCAGCAGTCAGTCTACAAACACCAGTCATCGGTGTGCGGGACAGAGATGACCTTTGCGGTCTATCTGCCACCGCAAGCGCGGACGCAGTCTGTTCCGGTGCTTTGGTATCTGTCTGGACTCACCTGCACCCATGATAATGCGATGACCAAAGGCGGTTTCCAGAAACACGCCGCTGAACATGGAATTGCTTTGGTCTTTCCAGATACGTCGCCGCGTGGCGAAGGTGTTGCGGATGACGAAGCCTATGATTTAGGAATGGGCGCCGGGTTCTATGTGAACGCAACGCAAGGACCCTGGAAACCGCATTTTCAGATGTATGACTATGTCGTGAGCGAACTGCGGAGCCTGCTACAGGGCGCTTTGCCGATTAACGACCGGCACGGGATCACGGGGCATTCAATGGGCGGGCACGGCGCGCTTACCATCGCAATGAGAAACCCAAAGCTGTTTACGTCGCTTTCCGCGTTTTCGCCCATCGTGAACCCCAGCCAATCTGACTGGGGTCGCAAACAATTCAGCGCGTATCTGGGCGACGATGAATCCACATGGGCCCAATATGATGCTACAATACTTATGTCTGAGCTTGGTTGGCATGGCGACATTTTGATCGACCAAGGCGCTGACGACCAGTTCATCGACTTGTTACGGCCACAGGCCTTTGCGGATGTCGCGTCAAGTCGGCGCCAGCCATGCGTTTTACGCACGCATGACGGGCACGACCACAGCTACTTTTTTGTTTCCAGCTTTGCCGAAGATCACGTCACTTGGCACGCGGAACGGCTTCACGACTACTAATTTCAAAGGGACGAGGAATAGAAAAACCATGAGAACAAGATCACTGATAGGGCTAGCGATTGTCGCAGGTATTGCGATGGCCAGCGGTGCATCCGCGGAAAGCCACGCTGAAGAAGTGGCCTTTGAAATTACTGGTGACGCTGCTGCGGGTGAACGCGTCTTTCGTCGCTGTGCCGCCTGCCATGCCGTTGGTGAAGGGGCCGAGGCAAAAGCTGGCCCTGTGTTGAACGGGGTTGTGGGCCGTGCGGCCGCCATTTCCGAAGGGTTCGATTATTCGTCAGCAATGATTGAATTTGCTGCCGCCGAAGAACTGATCTGGGTGCCAGAGACGCTTGATGCGTTTTTGACAAAGCCACGCGAGTACATCAGCGGCACGCAAATGACGTACGCCGGTTTGCGCAAAGAGGAGGACCGCGCAAACCTAATCGCCTATTTGGCGACATTTTCAGAATAGGAGGGACAATTAAATCCGAGATACCCATTGGTATTAATGCCCATGGGAACAGCCCGTGAAATTCGGGCGCTGGACGGACAGGGATGGCCGGATTCAGCAATGATACCTTTAGGGAGGTTACTATGAGGAAAACAAAATATTTAGCCGCAGCTTTGCTTCTAAGCTCGACGGTTACTGCATCAGCAAATGAAGAGCTGATGAGTATGATGGATGACCCCAATCAATGGGTTATTCAGACCGGCGATTACGCCAACCAGCGCTATTCAGAGCTTGACCAAATCAACAAAGATAACGTTGGCGATCTTCAGGTTGCATGGACGTTTTCAACTGGTGTTTTGCGTGGCCACGAAGGATCGCCATTGGTGATCGGGGACGTGATGTATGTGCATACCCCTTTCCCGAATATCGTATATGCGCTTGATCTGACCCAAGAAGGCAAAATCATCTGGAAATATGAGCCCAAGCAAGACCCAGATGTTATTCCGGTAATGTGTTGTGACACTGTGAACCGTGGCGTTGCATATGCCGATGGCAAGATTTTCTTGCATCAGGCGGACACTACCGTTGTTGCTTTGAACGCCGAAACAGGCGCTGTTGAGTGGAGCGTGATGAACGGCGATGCATCCGTTGGTGAAACCAACACCGCGACAGTTTTGCCCGTCGGCGACAAGGTCATCGTTGGTATTTCTGGTGGCGAATTCGGTGTGCGCGGTTCCGTGACAGCCTATAGCATTGCAGACGGCAGCCAAGTTTGGCGCGCCTATTCAATGGGCCCCGACAGCGATATCCTTGTTGATCCAGAGATGACAACGCATCTGGGTGAACCGGTTGGTGTCGATTCCGGTCTTAATACGTGGGAAGGCGACCAGTGGAAAATTGGTGGTGGCACCACATGGGGCTGGTATTCGTATGATCCGGATGAAAACCTTGTGTACTATGGCACAGGTAACCCATCGACATGGAACCCTGCGCAGCGTCCGGGTGATAACCGTTGGTCTATGACCATCATGGCACGCGATGCTGACACAGGCATGGCCAAGTGGTTCTATCAGATGACTCCTCACGATGAATGGGACTTTGATGGCATCAACGAGATGATCCTGACCGACCAAGAGATCGACGGTGTTGAGCGCAAGCTGCTGACACACTTTGATCGGAACGGTCTGGGTTATACGCTTGATCGCATCACTGGCGAACTGCTGGTCGCTGAAAAGTTCGATCCTGCTGTCAACTGGACAACAGGCGTGGATATGGATCCCAACTCTGACACCTATGGGCGTCCAGCGGTTGTGGCCGAATATTCAACCGAGCAAAACGGCGAAGATGTGAACTCTACTGGCATCTGTCCTGCGGCTCTTGGTTCAAAAGACCAACAACCAGCGGCCTATTCGCCAGAAACGCAACTGTTCTATGTTCCAACAAACCACGTTTGTATGGACTACGAACCATTCCGGGTAAGCTATACCGCCGGTCAGCCATATGTGGGTGCGACGCTTGCGATGTACCCGGCACCAGACAGCCACGGTGGCATGGGTAACTTTATTGCGTGGGATAACACCAAGGGTGAAATCGCTTGGTCACTTCCAGAACAGTTTTCTGTTTGGTCTGGGCCATTGGCAACTGCAGGTGACGTGGTGTTCTACGGCACGCTCGAAGGTTACCTAAAGGCTGTGGATTCCAATACCGGTGAAGAGCTTTACCGCTTTAAAACGGCCTCTGGGATCATCGGTAACGTGATGACCTACACCCATGACGACAAGCAGTACATCGCGATCCTTTCAGGGATTGGTGGTTGGGCTGGTATTGGTCTTGCTGCAGGTCTGACGAACCCGAATGACGGTCTTGGTGCTGTGGGCGGCTATGCTGCGCTTAGCGACTATACCGCACTTGGTGGTCAAATGACGGTCTTTGCATTGCCTGACTAACGGCATGCATCAACGATAAAAGGACCGGCGCAACTGTCATAGGCCTGCGCCGGTCTGTTGCTCAGATTTAGAGGTCAGAAACAAATGCGTAACTATGCACTCCTGCTGGGAACTGCAGCCCTTATGTCAATCGGACAGGCCGCGCTGGCCCAAGATGTGGCAAACACTGATGCCGCCTATAGCGAAGATGGGCGTTATTATAACGACGAAGATATACCCACCTTTAACATCAACGATGAAGGCGCTGTTGATTGGCTCACCTATTCCGGATTTCGCCGGTATCATTCTGAATGCCATGTGTGCCACGGGCCAGAGGGCGAAGGCTCAAGCTATGCACCAGCTTTGAAAAATTCCGCGCTGGAAATGGACTATTACGATTTTGTCGACGTTGTGGTGAATGGGCGTCAGCGCATCAATGCGGCCGAAAATTCGGTGATGCCGTCATTTGGCGATAACCCAAATGTCATGTGTTACCTTGATGATATCTATGTCTATCTGCGCGCACGCGGTGTCGAGGCCGTTCCACGTGGTCGCCCCGGAGCGAAAGAGGCAAAGTCCGACGTAATTCGCGAGGATGAGAATGCGTGTTTGGGCTAAGGGCCTTTTGCTATTAGGATATGCGCTGTGCGGTATGGCCGCGCAGGCGCAAACCTCAGATCTGGTTTCTGACAGCGCATTCCGAGTATGCGCTGATCCAGCGAACGCCCCCATGTCCGACCGCGATGGCAACGGGTTTGAAAACAAACTCGCCGAATTATTTGCCGCGCGGCTTGAACGCCCTGTGCAATACGAATGGTACCCGATGTCCACCGGTTTTATTCGGAACACATTACGGGCAAACCGTTGCGACGTCGTGATTGGTTACGCTCAAGGGCATGAGATGGTGTTGAACACCAACCACTACTTTACCTCCGCATATACTCTGGTCGCAAAACGGGATGGCGCGATTGCTGATGTCGACACTTTGTCAGATACGCGACTTGAGGGGCTGCATCTGGGCGTTGTCGCCGGTTCGCCCCCCGCGACGCATCTTGCCCGTCATGGGCTGATTGCGGATGCGCGTGCGTACAATCTGGTCGTCGACCGGCGTCATGAATCCCCTATCCCGGATATGCTGAATGACCTGAACGCAGGAGAGATCGACGGCGCGTTGATCTGGGGGCCGATTGCCGGACCGCTGGTCAAGGCAAATTACCCATATCTTCAAGTCACGCCGCTGGTCAAAGAAACGATGCCGCCGCGTTTGTTCTTTCGCATCACAATGGGTGTGCGACAGGGTGAAAAGGTATGGCAGCGACAACTGAATTCGCTCATCCGGCGCAATCAGGCAGAAATTAATGCGATCCTGATTGATGCGGGCGTCCCCCTTATCAACGATATGGGGACGGGTCTGCTGGAACAGGAACCATGATGCGCGTAGCGGCATTCGCATCGTTGCTTATGCTAGCTGTGCCAAGCATCGCCGAAACAGTGCCAGAGCCTGATAGCTATCGGATGGAGCAATACCGCGCGCCAGTTCCCAATACCCTTACGGGGGCGACCGTCGTAGATATCGACGCGGCTCATGTGCTGTGGTCGACAGGGCATGCAGTGTTTATCGATGTGTTGCCGCGTGCACCAAAGCCAGCCGAGTTACCAAAGGGGACCGTCTGGCGCGAACAGCCAAGATTATCGATCCCCGGTGCGATATGGTTGCCGAACGTTGGCTATGGACAACTCGCACAAGCCAGTGCCGGCTACTTTGAAACCGAGATGGCGCAGGCGACGAACAGTGACCTCAATGCGCCAGTCGTATTTTTTTGCCTTAGCGAATGCTGGATGTCTTGGAACGCTGCGAAGCGCGCGGTCACCGAATTGGGTTATAAACAAGTCTATTGGTTTCCGGATGGCACCGACGGGTGGGACAACGCAAATTACCCCACCGAAGTGATATCCCCTGTTCCCGGATTTGGAGCACGGGACTAACGCGTCAAGAGACCCAGCGCGTCATTCCAATGTGATCATACCTGATCGGGAAATGTTGGTTCACCGGACCAACAAGGAACCGCTAGCTTTTCATCGTCCCCACCAATTTCGTGGCATTGGCCAATCAGCCATGTCTTCGCGCTAACGCCCGTCGACAGCGGGTCGCGGCCAGTAGATTTTGCCAACGACAAAAAACCTGCAATCAGGGCCGAAGCCGCGGATGTCCCGCCGAACCTACTGAAGTAAGACCCAAATTCGCGCATTGTGTTGTTAAGAGACGCGCTTTGATAAGGGCTGCCAGAATAACCGGCAGGGCCGGGCACGTCAGTGCTGATCACATCATAGCTGGAAAACATGTGGTTACTATTATTGGCGGGGACGCCTGTAGGATCGTAATCCGGGCTTTGTTCGTCCAAACGTACTTCGTTACGGTCAAAGACTTCGGCGTCGTTGCTCGGAGCAAAAACAGTAATATTCCGACTACCTGAATAGCTGCTGCGATGCCCCTTTGCATTGATTGCACCGACAGAAATAATTCCGTTGTGTTCGGACGCCAAATTTGCGGGATAAATTGCGTTGTCTTCATTCGAATTTCCAGCGGCACATACCACCGGGCGGGCTTGGGACACGTTTTCAATAAGTTGGGCAAGTTCAGACCAAGCATTGTTATCGTCACCGTCGCTTGAGACTTGCCGCACCAGATCATTGAGCGCGACACCGTCTACAGTGTGATCGCCCAGTTCTGGCACAGTGCGCGTTGGGTCCGCGATATTGCGCGGGAAAAGAACAACGTCTGCGTCGATTAATTCCGCATACAGAAATGCTAAGATCAGACCTTCGGGGTTGGGATCAAAATTTGTAGAGATTTGAACAATCTCACACATCGGATCAACACCAGAGTAAGGCAGCGCGATTGGAATGGCATGACCCGTTGCTAAGGTCTGGGTCGACACACAAGGGCGTGCGCCAACCAGCCCGGAAATGCTTGTTCCATGGTTTGAAAATGACGGGGAAACGCAAGGCTGAACCATATCCGCGTGGGGTTTTGATCCGTGCGATAGGCGGTCAATGAATTCTGCCAATAAGTGAACGGAATGTGGCAATCCGTCTGCGATACTCGTTGCCCAATTTAGTTCTAGATCACCGATGGATTCTTGATTTTCTGGCAGATATGGAAACGAGCCCAGTCGCGCAGAAAACAGATCCAAAGACAGTTCGGTGTTTATCGCCCCGACAAGATTTGGGTGATCAATGGCTGCTGATGTATCAATCACGGCAATCCGCGTCGGTTTGGATTGTTGGGTCGCACGCCATCCATTTGGAACATTGTTTTCACCAAGCACGCCCAGCGTTTTCAGGTGCCATAACGCGTCATACTGAGGATAGATTTCTGTACCAGTCAGTTGTGTTTCAATTTTTGTCATTTCTAAATCCACTCTTGTAGTGCAGAGAGCATTTGGGCCTTGCACACTTTCTCCATCACCGGCGTCACCATGCGCGCCAATTTATAGCCGGCGTCGGTATCTGACGCGTAGTGTAGGCCTGCCCACTCTCGATTTTCGGCGATCCTTCGTGCGCTATTGAATAGCTCCGAGCTTGCAGGGTGTTCGGGTAGCATTCGCGAAAACAAAAATGCGATGGAAAATGACTGAAACGCGTGGTTTGACGGATACGACTGATGTGGTGGGTTTGGTAAAACAGGGCGAAGGCGCGGTTCGATCTGGTTCGGGCGTAGCACGCGGTAGCGGTCTTTGTAACGTAACCCAATTTCGTCAGTTAATACTAAGACGAGGTGGAATAAATGCTCTGTTGCCTCGTATCCACCGACGTTTTCGATACCAAGAGGGCGCAGATACCCAGACAGCTCGATCTCGGCTTCTTTGAAGATTTCGTCTCGCCGCAGTTGCTCGGCTGTTGTCTTGAGCAGGTGTTGTTTGGCCAATAGATCAATTGCTTCGCGGCGCAATTGTTCGGGGGCAGGCGGCAATGGAATAGGTAGGTTGTTCCATTCGTTGATGAGCGAATGTAACTTTTCACGTTCCTTCCACGGTTCCTGCAACGCACCGCCCGCGACAGTTTCAAGAGATCGGTTCCTATTACGATTACGGTTTCTATTACGATTACGGTTCCTGTTCCTGTTTCGGTTTCTATTGCGGTTCAGTGCCAGCAGTGACAGCGCGCCACCAGTAGTCGCACCCGTGGGCAAGTCGGCCATGGGCTGTGCAGTGTCTTCGTTTAATCGCAGCCCGGTTGGCGTGACCGTAAAGCTATTGCTTGCCAAAATTTGATGAATGTCCAAAGTGACCTCCTAATGTGAGCATCGTTTTATTGCTTCGAGAAAATTCGCTTCTTTCGGGTTTTCCCCGAGCCGAAAGCGTTCCTTTTGAACGCTCGGGTCTCCAAAGTCAGGGTCGGCACCCAGCAAGTTGTGATAAACATCGGCGGCTTCGGTCATGCGTCCAGTGTCAGACAGATTGACCAGCAAATACCGCATGGCAGCCGAAAATTTGGGTTGCTTCTTGAGAGCGTTTTGGCTGGATACGATTGCCTTGCGGTGATCGCCAAGCATCGTCGCAGTCATCGCAAGTGTCGTGTCGTAGCTATAGCTTATAGGGCTGTAACTGCCCAAATAGACCGCCCGTTGGGCCGCGCTATGGGCTGCTTTGTAGTCACCGGTATACAACTTGTGTAATGCGTAGTGGTCCCAAACAAAGGCTTGATTGCGATTCAGGTTTAAAGCCCGTTCGATTAACGCACCGGCCATAGCATGGTCGCGGAATACATAGCCCATCGTATGCCCCAAGCACGCAAGCGATATGGCGTTAAAGGGGTTTTTGTTCTGCGCATCTTGCGCGAGTTCGACGGTGTCTCTGACAGTGGTTGCGTCAATAATGCCAAGGTTTTCACCAATTTTGAACGAGGCAGAATAGGCACGAAGCGCTGAGAATAGTGCGCTGTTATGGGTATCTCGTGTAGAAGAAAGCAGCTGTTCGGCATTCTCGAGCGCCATACGGTCCAAACGGAACATCATGTTCAAGGCCGTATATCCTGCGACCTGTGATTGATCTAAATGCGTGCCAATGCTGCTGGCCTGATCTGTTATGGATTTCGATATACGGTCGACGTTCTGTGTGACGAAACCTGAAATAACGTAGCTATCCCAATCCAGCACATCAGCTACAGAAGTTTGAATTGACTGGCTCCATTCCAATGACATGCGTGTCGCGTGGTAGAAAAAGAATGTCAGCGTCAAAGACTCGCGTATTTGAAGCGCGCGGACGCGAATGTAATAGTCCGTATCACTTGCGCCTGCCAAACTGTCCGAATGGGCTGTGGAATCCCGAAAGTCATAAATGTCCAGCGGGTGCAGTTCACATAGGTTCCTGGCGATTCCTTCAAGCACATTATCAGCAACATGAGTCGTGTTTGTATCGCAGCCCTGCTGAATGTTTGGCAGAATGCCCACAGAGATACGTAGTGTTCGTTGTGTCGGCTGCACCGTGACCTGTCGGGTATCAATGTTTTGCGGAACATTGACCGGTGCTTCGTCGTGTGCGGCGATCAACTGTTCAGACTTTCTTACCCATGTCTGTCGCTCAAGCAGTAGCCAGTTTTCGAATTCTTCGTCGCGAATATCGATCCCTTCTAGCAATGTAGTGTCCGGCGAGATGTTCAAGATCGACATCTGAGAGACATCCTGTTGAACGGCAATGTAATCGATCCATAGCCGATCATCCTTTAGCGTGATTGTATGGCGGTCGAGCGCAATTATAGCGTCAAACAAGCCCCCCAAATCACGGCGCAGTTCAAAAATGACCTGCCTTAGACTGGTCGATGACTTTCGCTCGTCGCTTTCGCTCCAAAGTTTATCGCGTAGCCAAACGCGGGTTCTTTGGCGTCTGGGCGCGAGTGCCAGCAACGCGAGCAGCGCAACTGCCTTTTTACTACGCGGGGTGCGGTTTTGTCCTGTTGCGTCCGTAAGGGATATGGGGCCAACGACGAATAGCTTTGCGTAATAGCCGTCAGGCTTACCTGCGTCGGATGAATGTTTTGAAGGCTGACATAGGTCTTGATCATTTGCAGTTTTACAACCTGTGCCAAGGTGCGAAGCCAGCACAGCGTCTTTTGAATTTTCATGTTTTTCAAATGATTGTATCAAAGCACTTATCCACTTCTTCGCAAAATGCAGAATCACTGTGAAATAGGCGGCGTTAGTGAAACGTTATATTATTTATAGGCATCGCGTTAAATTACCGCAGCTTGCGTTAGTGAACGATTTTAGACTCTCATTTTGAAAATCGAATAGTACGGCTTTCCATACCTGCGTTATGCGCGGCGTTAATGTGGCGGTCACGTTTTTCTAACAGGGCTTTCGATAGGAACTTTCTTATGATTTTGGGGGAGCCTGCCATGTTTAATACTGCAATTATTTCTAAAAGTTCTTTTTTCAACCAAGCTTTAATGACCGAGTTAAATCGCTCTGAATTTGCGTTCGTTGCACAAGCGACATCCATACGAGATTTGATTACGCAGGCAAATATCCGACGACCAGACATAGATATCGCGGTGCTAGAGGTCACAAAACCCGACGAGGCCTTTATTCAAGAGCTGGCCGCATATCATCGAAAACAGCATGCGTTTAGGTCGCTGCTGATCGTACCGTCATATAACGCACAGTTGCTGACGCGATTGTTCGAAATTGGCTGCGCGGGATGCTTGTCGTCGGCCGTGCCGGTCAATGCGATATCTCATTATCTAAAATTGGTTGCTGACGGTCAGCGTATACTACCTGATGGCGCGGCCGACCTGTTGCAAACTTTGGTAAAAGAAGCTGAATTTTCAGTAAATGGCGCAGCGCTTCAGACGAAACTAACCACGCGAGAGGGGCGTATTTTGGGGCACTTGCTGAAAGGTGAACAGAATAAACAAATTGCGATGCGCCTGCAGGTTCCTGTTACGACGATTAAAGGCGACTTAAAATCAATTATGCGCAAGACGGGCGCACGCAATAGAACTGCTCTGGCCATCGCAGCGGTTAAAACTGGATGGCCAGAGCATTTTGAACACGGTCAAATGCTAAGTTAAGTCGTTTCTTTTATCGTCTTTGCTGCTTCCAATGCCTTTCTGATAAGGTCAGCGATGACATCTATGCCGTCGTCTGAGGGGGGGGCGCTAATATTGTCTGCAGTCAGCGTGGGCATTCCGTGACCTTGCAATTCAGGCGGTAAGCCAAGCGATTGACAACTGCCAAGAACGGCTTGGAACAGGGTCTTTGACCGTGCACCATTGCGTGGCATTCCATGAATATCTGGTCGCTGAGCAAGCAGAACTGCCGCGATGCCGGCGACATGTGGTGACGCCATCGAGGTCCCGTCATAGCTGCCAAAGCCAGGTCCCGGTAGCGTGGATACAATCGCGACGCCCGGACCGCAGACATCGATCTCTGGCCCGCGACATGTGAAACGCGCGGCGAAACAGGACCCGTCACTTGTCACATGGTCCGTTACATGGCGGCTATGAAAACTGTCCTCGGGGAAGGTCCCAAATTTACCGATTGCAGACACAGCCATCACCTCGGGGTAGGCTGCGGGATACATGACAGCCCCGCCGCTGTTACCCGCAGCTGCGACCAACAATATGCCAGCTTCTCTGGCGGCTTGCATGCGTTGTTGTAGTAGGTCACTTTGATTTGCCCCGCCCAACGACATGTTCACCACATCGACCTTTAGCGCGATCGCTTCGTCAATCGCGGCAATAAGCTTTGAAAAGCTTGCGCCAGGAAAAACACGTAAGGCGAAAACATCGACGCGGTCAGCGACACCGCGCATTCCGATCCCGTTGTTCAGTGCGCTAATGGTTCCAGCGACATGTGTACCATGACCACTATCATCCGTTTTCCAGTCTTCTTCGGGGTTCCCTTCGGCGGCAAAGCCTCGACCGCCTGCAGCGACTACGTCAGGGTGGCCATCGGCAAAACCGCTGTCTATCACCGCAACGCGAATGCGATCTGACGCAGGCATTTGGACGTTCCCAATTGCATCGTTACCCCAAAGATTTACCTGTGGCGCATCCAAGCTGGCCGGTAGGCTGGTGACGGTTACCGTGTTTTCTTTTGCCGCAAACGCGGGCTGTTGGATGATCCGGCTCCAATGATCCAGTGCTGGCTTGATCCGCAGCTCTGTCAAACTGTCGAGCGTTTCACCAAATAGTTTAAGCGCAACCCGACCTTGGGCATTCGTCATTTGTTGATCTGACCAGACTTCTCCGGCTAAATCGACACGGGCGCTTCCAACTGGTGCGCCATTTTCGTCGACAACCTTCAATGTAATCTTAAGCTCGTTGCTACTGTTTGCTGCCGTAATTGGCAGCTGACTCATCTCGAACGTGGCTTCCGTAGTTTGCATGAAAAGCTGATGATCCGGTTCAACAAGCAATGCACCTTTATATTTGCTTTTCAGCTTATCGGCGTCTTCTTCGGTCAGTTCTGCGGTTAATGTATGGATGTCATTCGTATCGGGGTGGCGCATGACTGTAAAAGCGGGGGCCGTCGTGTCCGTGTCGTCGTCTGCCATAGCAGCAAATGCTGCGGCATCTCCGGCAAGCTCAACACTCAGCTTTTCAAGATCCACTTCGTCAACGTTCGCCGGAGTGATAGAGGGTTTGCCCAAAATGTATTTTTGCGTTTGAGCTTTGTCCTTTTTGGATCCAACTTCTGGCATGGCTACCTCCTATTTTAACTGTTGATTAATTTGGGCGAGATCGGTCGCGATGCTTTCCAGCCGCCGGGCGAGGTCTTGGACCTGAACGCGCAGGTCTTCGGGTTCCTCTGGCTGCGTTGATGAAAGCGCTTCGGCCGTGTCAAAACTGGCTTCGAGCTGATTAATCAGCAATTCGATTGATGCTTCTGTTGATAGGTCATCAGTCGAAGTATCAGATGAAAATTCACTGAAAAATGCGTCAATTTCTTGCAGGTCGTCTTTAATCAAGGTGCGGGTCATGGTCTTCTCCTGAAAGATATGCGCGGGCCCAAATAGAGCGCCGCGCGGTAGTTCGGAATTTACTTGGTGCATGCCTTGATGCAGCGATATGCGTCGTAAGCGGCGCGGATCGCGGATGCGTATTTTTTTGCCTTGAAATAACGCACTGCTTTCAAAACTTTGGGAACGCATTTGGAGCATTTCCCATAGCGGCGAACGAGACGGACAATCGTCGCGATCAGCTTGCGGGCTTTGTTATAAAGGTATTTTCCAATGAACTGTTGGTCGAATTCATTGTCAGCCAGTTCGCCGATCGACGCCGTTTCAAAACCAAGTTCGCTAATGCCTGCAGCATCAAGTTCCGCATCAAGTTCAGCAAATGCTTCGGACAGCTCACTGTCCATTTCTTCAAGCCCAAACTCCGCAAATTCGGCATCCATTTCAGCGAATTCTGCGGCCATTTCGTTCAATTCCATTTGAGAATAAGTACCAGACATTTCTGTCTCCTTTGACTGTTTGAAATTAAGTGCGCCAAACGCTTGGCCCTTAGTTTTTCGAACGATCAAAGGAGAGAGACTCACTCTCTTTAGAGAAATATTTGACGCGGATGAGAGTGGGCTAATCACCGTCGACCAAAGAGAATCACTTTTGGCCCGACGCTTGCGGATTGTGCTAACCTGTCAGAGTATGGCCAAATCGAAGTGAAACGAAGTCACAAGAGCGGTCCTAAACCGGGACAATCCTCATCAAAGAGGCGGGCTTTTGTGTGGCGTGATGCGGGCATCAGCCACTTTCATTTTTGAACGGCGCAGTAAGCCATCGCGCCTTAGAATAGAGTTTTGAGCAAAAATTGGTGCCTTTGCTCATCCTGCAAAAGCAAGATGGGCAAAGTTTTATGCCGTGGCTAGCACATCCCGAGGGGCGTGATAGGGACATGCAACATGGTGGGTTTGGCCTATGTCCAACATCACTGGGCGGTTTTGGGCGCAGCTGGTCACTGCTTTTGGGCAACGTGTACGGAATACGCAGCCAGATGGTGGTGAAAGTGGGGAAGGGAGTTCGCCTTGCAGGATCGGCCGACTACGTGCTTTTTCAAGAACAGGGTCGGGGATCGGAACGGATGAAATCAGGGCTTGGGTGTAGGGATGCTCGGGTTCGGTGGTCAATGCGTGTGCATCGGCGTGTTCCATCGTGCGCCCAAGATACAGTACCATGATCCGGTCGCTGATGTGTTTTACAACGCTAAGGTCGTGCGCGATAAAGATGAGCGAAAGACCAAAGTCGCGCTGAAGCCCCATAAGCAAGTTGACAACCTGTGCTTGCACCGAAACGTCCAGCGCCGACACGGGTTCGTCGCAGATCAATAGCTTGGGTTTGAGGATGAGCGCGCGTGCGATGCCGATCCGCTGGCATTGGCCACCGGAAAATTCGTGCGGGTAGCGGTTGATGAGGTTGGGGAGCAGACCCACACGTTCCATAAGTTCTGCAACACGTTTTTTGACCTCGGCACGTGGCGTGTTTGGTTCGTGGGTTATCAACGGTTCGGCGATGATTTCGCCTACGGTCATGCGGGGGTTCAGCGCCGCTAGCGGATCTTGAAAGATCATCTGCACATCGCGGCGGTGAACGCGGCGTTCGGCGGGGGACATGTTCGCAAGGTCGCCACCTTCGAACATGATCTGGCCACCTGAAGACGGAACGGTTCCGACAATCGCGCGGGCGAGGGTCGATTTGCCTGATCCAGATTCCCCAACGACGCCCAGACATTCGCCAGCCGCTAGGTCAAAGCTGACTTCATTCACCGCATGCAATTTGTCAGCGGGCGTCCAAGGCCATGCACCAGGGCGGCGGATATCGAAGGTGACAGATAGGTCTTTTACTGAAAGGATCGTGGACATTACGCGACCTCCGCAATTGGTTTGTGGCATGCGCGGCGCTGGCCTGCCTCTAGTGTTTCGAGGGGAGGGCGCTGGGTGGCGCATCTGTCCATCGCGACGGCGCAACGTGGTGAAAATGGGCAGCCCGCTGGTAGGCGTGACATGTCGGGCGGTTCGCCCGCGATTGTCGCAAGTTCTACTTCGTCGCGGTCAAGTCGCGGTACGGCTTGGAGCAGTCCCAAGGTGTATGGGTGGGTCGGTTTGGTAAAGACAGTTTCAGTTTGCCCTTCTTCCATGACTTGGCCGCCATACAGCACGAGCGTGCGGTCACAGAAGCCAGCAACGACCCCAAGGTCATGTGTGATCAGAATGATTGCCGTTCCAAATTCACGACGAATATCGCCAAGCAGTTGCATGATTTGCGCCTGAACTGTCACGTCTAGCGCTGTCGTTGGCTCGTCTGCGATCAGCAGACGTGGCCGACACAAAAGCGACATGGCGATCATGATACGTTGCCGCATCCCGCCCGAAAATTCATGCGGATAGTTGGTGATCCGGTTGCGAGCGTCAGGAATACGCACCGCGTCCAACATCTTGACCGATTCAGTGATCGCGTCCCGCTTAGACATGCCTTTGTGCAGCGTAAGGACTTCGGCCATCTGTTCGCTGATCCGCAGGTATGGGTTCAGCGATGTCATCGGGTCTTGGAAGATCATCCCGATTTGCTGACTACGCACTTTGTTCAGCGCCTTGGTGGACATGCCCAGCAGGTTCTGCCCGTCAAAGTTGACCGCCCCCGTTGCCCGCCCGTTTTTGGCCAATAGGCCCATTGTGGCAAATGCGGTTTGGCTTTTGCCAGACCCGGATTCACCGACCACCGCAAGCGTTTCACCCTCGTTCAGGCTTAGGTTGAGGCCGTTCACCGCGTTCACCTCACCCTCGGGGGTGATGAATGAAACCTTTAGGTCTTGGATGTTCAACAGGCTCATATCAGCGGTCCTTTGGGTCGAGAGCATCGCGCAGACCATCACCGACAAAGAAGAAGGCAAAGATCGTTAGGACGAAGAAAAACAGTGGGAAAAGAAGCTGCCACAGCGTGCCATATTGCATGGTGCCTGCACCTTCGCTGATCAGCGCGCCAAGGCTGGTGTTGGGTTCTTGTACGCCAAGGCCAAGGAAACTGATGAAACTTTCAAAGATGATCATATTCGGAACAAGTAGCGTCGCGTAGACGACGACGATGCCCAGCAGGTTTGGAATGATATGCCGCAAGATGATCCGCAGCGGATGAACCCCAGTGGCCACGGCAACTTCGACGAATTCTTTGTTTTTGATGGTCAGTGTCTGACCACGGGCGATCCGCGCCATATCAAGCCATGAGATAAGCCCAATACCGATGAACAGCATCAGAATTGACCGGCCAAAGATCACAAGCATCAAGATGAGAACAAACATGAATGGGATCGACATCAGTACATCGACGATGCGCATCATGATGCCGTCAACGCGACCGCCAAAGTAACCGGCCGTCGCCCCATAAAGCGTACCGACAAGAACAGCGACCATCGCGCCCACGATGCCAACCATCAGCGAAATGCCAGTGCCTTGCACCGTCCGCGCAAATAGGTCACGACCGCTATTGTCGGTGCCAAAGTAGTGGCCGGTTTCAAACGAAGGAACGCCCAAATGCGCGTTGCGTCCCATGAGCGAAAAATCGACAAAGTCTCGCTCCCATTGGGCAAAGAACCCACCAAATAGCGCAAAGGCCGCGACGAGGATCAAAACGATAAGTGATACCACAGCTGCCTTGTTGCGCATGAACCGTGCACGGGCCGATGCCCAGAGCGACCGGCCCTGTACTTCGGCCAAAGCAGCGGCGTTTTCGATATCTTCGACAGTTGTCCGATTGGGAAACATCTGGGACCCCTTAGTAGCGGATCTTGGGGTCAATCCACGCGTAGAGGATATCAACCACAAGGTTAAAGAGAATGGTCAGCGCGCCCACCAGAATGGTGATCCCCATCATGACCGAATAGTCGCGGCTAAAGGCCGAGTTCACAAAGAATGTGCCAATGCCACCTGTTGAGAAGAACGCATCGATCACGACGGAACCGGTGATCATGCCAACAAATGCTGGCCCCAAATAGGACAGCAGCGGTAAGATCGCGGGCTTCATTGCGTGGCGTAGGATGACCCGGCGCATCGGAATACCCTTGGCTTGTGCGGTTCTGATAAAGTTAGTGTTCAGCACCTCAAGCATCGACGATCGCATAATCCGGGCGATCGACGCCATATATGACGTGGATAGGGCAATCACGGGCATGATCAAATATGGCCATTCGCCACCGTTCCAACCACCGCCGGGCAACCAGCCAAGCCATAGGGTAAAGACCAGCAGAAGGATCGGGGCCATCACGAAGTTGGGTAGAACCTGCGCGCCAACGCTGAAGCCAACGGCCAGATAATCCAGCCAGCTGTTCTGTTTAATCGCTGCGGCAGTTCCTAGCGTCACACCGACAACTGTTGCCAACACAAACGACCAGAACCCATAAGTTAACGTCACGGGAAAACCTTGGGCGATGATGTCATTGACGGAACGGTCCTTGAATTTGAACGACGGCCCAAAATCGAAATGTGCGACAACCCCCCAGATATAATCAGTGATCCGTTTCCAGAACGGTTGGTCCAATCCATATTTGGCTTGGATATTAGCAAGAACTTCGGGCGGTAGTGGGCGTTCAGAGTTGAACGGACCGCCGGGTGCTGCGTACATCAGCACAAAAGACAGGACCACAAGGATCAATAGGGTTGGCACCGCCACCATGAGGCGGCGAACGACAAAGCTGAACATGTTGAATTTTCCAAGCGAAAAGCAGTGAGTGTCGCGCCCCTTATATCACAAAGGGGCGCGATCAACTGGGCAGTCGACTAAGTTTAGTCTGCTACGATGTAAAGGTCGCGCGCATACCAGTTCTGCTGAAAGTTATTATACGGCCAGCCTTTGACGTTGTGACGCAGCATTTTGTCAGCCGCATAGTGGTAGATTGGGATGATTGGGACATCCTGTGCAATCAGCTGCTCTGCAGCTGTATACTGCACCTGAGGGTTATCTGATGTTTTGGCCTCTGCCATCAGGGCGTCATACTCAGCGTTAACGTATTTCGCGTCATTGTAGCCTGATTCAGACTGCATGAGGTCAAGGAATGTTGATGCTTCGTTATAGTCGGCACACCAAGCGCCACGTGCGATCTGGTAGTCTTGGTTGCCACGTGTTTCCAAGAACACCTGCCACTCTTCATTGCCAAGCGTTGTTTCGACACCCAGTGTCTGCTTCCACATTTGGCTAACCGCGACAGCGATAGATTCATGGGCTGACGAACTGTTGTAGATCAATTCCAATGACAGTGGATTGTCGCTGCCATACCCGGCGGCTTCCATCAGCTCGGCCGCTTTTTCGTTGCGTTCGGCTTGGGTCATCGAAACCATTGGTGTTTCAGGCGTTTCAAAACCAGCGGTTGCCCAGTGGGTAAACGTATAAGCGGGCTTTTGACCACCGGCGAGAACGTTGTGCACGATGATGTCACGGTCAACCGCCAACGACAGTGCTTCACGGACATTAACATCCAAGAGCGCTGGGTTGGTCGTGTCGGTCAAGTTGATAGTGTAGTAATAAGAACATGCATTTGGCACTGACATCACGTCTTCTGGGTACTCTGCTTGTAGGGCCGGGAATTGACCCGCAGGAATATCTGTCCGGTCAAGTTCACCCGCAAGATACCGTGTTAGCGCAGTGTCTTCATCGTTGATGACCAGTGATGTGACTTTTTCGATGATGGTATTTTCATTGTCCCAATACATTGGGTTACGTTCACGCACCAATTTTTCCTGGGGAACGTGCTCGGTCAGAACATATGCACCGTTGGACACCATGTTGCCCGGTTTAGTCCATTCAGCGCCCAGTTCTTCGACAACTTTTTCAGGTACGGGGAAGGTTGTGTAATGGGTCAGCATCTGCGGGAAATAGGGCAGGGGCTGGGTGATTTTCACGACAACAGTATGATCGTCTGGGGCTGAGATACCGAGAGCATCTGTTGGCATTTCGCCTGCGATGACCTCGGATACGTTTTCAACCGCCATCAGTTCTAGAAACCATGAATATGGTGACGCCAATTCCGGGGATGCCGCGCGGCGCCACGCATATACAAAGTCGCTTGCAAGTACGGGATCACCATTGGACCACTTTGCATCACGCAGGGTGAATGTGTATGTCAGCAGATCGTCAGAGACTTCATAGCTTTGCGCCACGCCGGGAACGATATTGCCGTCAGCATCTTGGTTCATCAGGCCTTCGAACAAATCACGCACGATATCGCCGCCGGCGCTGTCTTCGACAACGCCCGGATCAATCGATGGGCTTTCATCCAAATCGCGGTAGGTAAATGTCTGATCCGCAGCAAGTATTTCGCCCGTTACGGGGTGTGTTGCATGTGCTTCTGCAAAAGCGGCGCTGCCTACGACTGTAAATACAGCAGCAGTGGTCGCCATCAATGTTGATTTAAATGTCATGGATTTTCCCTGTTTGCCGCCCGTTGGCCGGACGGGGTTTCGTTGTCCCGTACGCTTTGCGCGTCGATCCTTAATCCTTTGACCAATGAGTCAAAATGGCAAGTAACTTTTCAGCTACCCTGACGGAAACTTATGCAAATAGGTAATTTTTAGGCGTTTAGGTGTGCCTTGCGACCCTTGTGATCATTTCGAAGTTCAGAAAATAAAAATCAATCTATAGTTGTTTTTCGAAGCGTCGGCCACAGCGATTCGCAATACGCCCCCTGTAGTCATTCACGAGAACGGTTAATAAGCCCAATATCCGGAAAAGTAGCTTTCGGTTTTGGTCGCGCCTTTTTTCAGGAAGAAATCTTTTGCTTTACGTACGATTCCACGTTCTGCCGCGATCCAGACGAAGGTACCCGTGGGCAATTGGTCGATCTTGGATAGCTTCGACCATAATGTCGTTTTATCC
Source organism: Yoonia maritima (assembly GCF_002933395.1). Taxonomy (GTDB): domain Bacteria; phylum Pseudomonadota; class Alphaproteobacteria; order Rhodobacterales; family Rhodobacteraceae; genus Yoonia; species Yoonia maritima_A. The sequence continues at coordinate 402,638 of NZ_PKFN01000008.1, read as the reverse complement.
TGACGTACGACCCATTCGATTTGAATGTTCGAAGAGGTGGCTATTGGTGATATATCTTGTGCATCGCCCACTTCGATGATGGCGCGGCCAGTGGTGTGCGTCGCGGCGTTGGCCAAGATGCGTCGAATTGCGGGCAGTGCGGTTTCATCGCCAGCGATCAGCAGTGCATCGCAAACCGGAAAATCACCGCCGCCGGGCCCCATGATTCCAACGACGTTGCCGGGCAGCGCGGATTGTGCCCAATTTGTTGTGCGCCCCCCCGCATGTTCAAAGATGTCAAAGCTAAAGCTGCTAGAAGCGCGGTCAAAATCAACAAAGGTATATCCGGCACGGTGAAGCGTGTCGTCGCCTGTCGGCCATACCGTGCGTTTTTTGTCGTTCAGCATAGGCCAAACGGCTGGCCTATTTTCAGGCGGTAACAGAAGGGAAAAATGCATGCCGCCCGATGAGAACGGGACAAGATTTTCACACTTGATGACGACGCGTAGAAAATTTGCAGATACGCGCTGCACCGAAAGCACAGAACCTAGCTGAAAGTTGGGAGGCGTAATGTTGACGTTTTCGTCACCCGTCCATTTCATATCTGCACTTGCCTGCGGCACAACATGATCGAGTAAATAAATCACGGCTTCGCGTGTTTGGTATAACTGGGTGTCGTCTGGCGCGACAATTGCAACGCTGAATCCTAGGGTATCAACCGAAAACGAAACCGAAGCATCGCCATACGTGACCTCCAACCGATCGGAATATTGGGTCATAGGTAGACCGTATTCCTCGATATGAGACTTGATATGGGGTAACAGATCATCGGAAACAGTGCCGTCAAAGCGGCTTGTTGATGTTGATTTGGTCATAGTGGGATTACCATTGGTGTGTTTGTAACGGGGTCCGGATCAACGCGCGCCTTAAGCCCGAATGCATCTGACAAATTCGCCGCGGTCAGGACCTGATCGGGTGTACCCGCGGCAACCAATCGCTGATGCCCCAACAAGACCAGCTGATCGGAATATCGTGCGGCAAGGTTCAGGTCATGAAGTACTGAAATAACCGTGAGCCCGGTTTCTTTGTTCCGTTTACGAAGGAGGCTCAACACCTCAATCTGGTGAACGAGATCCAGAAATGTGGTTGGTTCGTCTAACAGCAACAGCGGTGCGTTTTGCGCCAAAACCAATGCGATCCAAGCACGCTGGCGTTGCCCGCCTGACAGCTCATTGATTGGACGTTCTGCTAAGTCTTGCATTTGAACTGCTGCAAGCGCGTCATGACATGCCTTGGCATCTTCATCTCGCCAAGGGCTAAGAAAACCGCGCCAAGGCGTGCGCCCGCGTTTGACCAAATCAGCAACGCTGATGCCCTCTGGCGCGAGCGGTGCTTGGGGAAGGATCGCCATCTCGCGCGCGAGAGCACGTGTGTCGCGGGTGTTAATATCAACACTATCTAACACCACTTGTCCTGCGCTGGGCTTTTGTAATCGGGCCATTGCCTTAAGCAGGGTTGATTTACCGCACCCGTTCGGGCCCAAGATGGACACCATCTGGCCTTTTTCAAAGGTCAGGTTTAGGCCCTCGATCACGTTTTGATCATCATACCCAAGCGATAGATCAACGGTTGTCAGGCTCATAGCTCACCTCTTTTCATTTCTCGTGATAGACGCCAGAGCAGGTAAGGCGCGCCCAAAATTCCGGTCATCACACCCGCAGGCAGCTGAATGCCGGGTAGGGCTGCCCGTGCCGCAAGGTCCGCGAGCATGAGCACAAGCGCGCCTGCGCCTGCGCCTGACAGCATTTTGCTGGTAAGGCTTTGGGCACCTGTCATGCGAATTCCCATGGGGCCGGCCATTAATGCCACAAAGGGTACAGGACCCGCCACTGCCACACCTGTCGCAGCAAGCAAGACAGCCGTACCAGAAAGCAGCCAGCGGGCTGCCCCAACACGTAATCCCAGCCCCGCCGCAAGGTCAGGCCCTAATTCAAGCGCCGCAAGATTTCGCATTTGTCCAAGTGACACTGCTGTTAGCACGCCGCCGATGATCCAGACCTGTGTCGCATGGCTCCAGTCACGCGCGGCGAGCGATCCTGTTAACCAACGCTGCGCTTCTGCGGCTTCATTATGGGCAAGCAATGTAAGCAGAAAAGTCGATAGTGCAGAGCTGAAAAAACCGACGCCAAGTCCGACCAAAATCAAGGTCAGCGGGGCAGGGACGTGTCCCTTTTGATGAGTAATCAAACCAACGCATCCGGCGGCAACAAGACCGCCGATTGCGGCGACGAGCGGCATGGGCGCATTGATCCCGAATGCGACGGCAATAATAATGGCCAAGCCCGCCCCAGAGGTGAAACCCATGATGTCTGGTGCGGCAAGTGGATTTCTAAAGAGCGCTTGGAACAATGCCCCTGACAGCCCTAACACGGCACCTGCGCCAAATGCGGTAACGACACGCGGTCCCCGGATCGTATTGATCATCAGCGCGCCCGGTCCTGTGCCGGTTGTCATGCCTTCCCACAGGGTTGCTATAGATAACGACGACTGCCCAAAGATAAGCGAGGCGACAACGGTCCCGCATAGCAGGCATATCATAAAGACTGGGCCTCTCATGATTGAGCTCCGGGGCGTAAACGCCGTGCGACCCAAAGGAATACAGGACCGCCTAGTAAGGCCGTCATAATGCCAGCGCGAACTTCGGATGGTGCCATCACGACCCGGCCTAACACGTCAGCAAACAACAGGATTGTCGCCCCAAGGATGGCTGAGACGATCAGTTCCATCCGAAGCCAGTGACCGACAATCAGTCGTGCCAATGGCGGTACCATCAGACCAAGGAACGCAATTGGCCCGGCGACAGCGACAGCTGCGCCGGTGGTCAATGTCACAACAGCCAAAGCGCCCGCTTGTACCCTGCCGGGGCGTGTCCCTAACCCTCGTGAAAGTGCGGAACCTAAGGATAATGCCTCGATCTGCGGCGCGATCGCGAGCGCAGCAAGACCGCCGACGGATGCAACCATAGCCATTTCCATTAATGGACGTGTGGTTGCTTGGGTTAACGACCCGGCGACCCAAAAGCGAAACACCTCAAGCGAGTCTTGCCGCACGAGCACCAATGCCGTCACCAGCGACAGTAAAAGCGCATTCAGCGCGGCCCCAGCGAGTGTGAGCCGCACAGGGCCAACATCACCGCGAAGGCCACCACCAAGGGCGAAGACAATAATAGATGCAATCGCGGCACCCGGGAACGTGAGCAACGCGACCATTGCCTGATCAGACCGTCCCAATAGGGTAGTCCCCAACAGTAAAGCAAACGCAGCGCCTGAATTCACGCCTAAAATACCGGGATCAGCGAGCGGATTTCGCGTGATTGCCTGCATCACCGTTCCCGCAACGCCAAGTGCGGCCCCAGCAATCAGGCCTGCGAACAATCGCGGCATGCGAATGGCCGCAACCGTCACATGTGCGGGATCTGTTTGGTCGTAGTGGGTTAACGCCTCTAGAAATATGCGCGGGGGGATGCTGCGCGCACCAACAGCGAGCGCCAAGGCCACCGCGATAATCAGAAGAATAACGATCCCGGCAAAGCGCATTATTCTGTTAGACCTGCTTCTAATGCCGTCGGGACGACCGTTGACGGATCACCATCCAACGCGAGCTTCATTTGCGGTTCAAGTTGTTCGAGCGCATATGGCAACGATAGGACTGTACCAAATGAAACGGCACCAGCGAGCAGTTGATTGCAAAACACTTCGCGGCCTTCACGGTAGGCATTCAATGTACGCCGCATCGCAAGGTTTGCGATATCAGGTGCGCGATCTGTTGACGAAATCCACAGCAATAGATCAGCGTCAAGCGGAGAAAGATCCTCTGGCGACAATGTCGTATAGAAGCCGTCGATGATTGTTTGTTCGGTCAATTTTTCTGTTGGTCGGAAACCAAGGTCCGTAAAGAAACGGGCACGGGTATCTTCGCCCATGAAGGCACCAGTTTGGCCGCCATCATGCCAAGCTGCAACTGCGGTCTTGCCAGCCCAGTCCGGATTTCGGGCTTTAATACCTGCGAATTTATCATGCACATCAGTAATCAGTGTTTCTGCCAGATCAGACTTACCAACAGCCCGTGCTATCGTGCGCAGACCAACATCCCAAGGTGTTCCATAGGCCGAGTATTCGTCTGAATGCATAAGTACCGGCGCGATCTGTGAAAGCAGTGCGTATTCGGCTTCGGATATGCCTGACCCATTTGCGACAATTAAATCAGGGGCAAGGCCAGCAACTGTTTCGGCTGATACTTCGCCAGTCATAACCGTAGGTTCTGCATCGCCCAGATGCTCTTGCGCCCAAGGCCAGACGCCATAGGGATAGTCGCCATACCAATACCTGATTCCGACGGGTGCAATGCCCAAGGCCAAGATTGAATCGTGAGAGTTGTAGCCCAATGAAACCACGCGCTTTGCGGGGGCGGGCAGTGTAATTTCACCAAATGCGTGCTGAAACGTCAGGTCTGCACTTTGCGCAAGGGCAGGTGGGGCAGCCAAAACACTGGCTGTACCTGCTAGAAAACTGCGGCGGTTCAGTGTCGTTGAAATGAAACTGTTCTTGAGCATGTGCTATCCGTTCAATTGCAAAGATGGAAACCTCCGCCCGGTGTGCGGGCGAAGGTTGTTTTCATTACCAAGTGTATTTGAGCGTGGCGCGTGTTGTCCGACCGTCACCATAGTATTCGCTACCGTAGTAAGATGTGGTCATATATTCGGTATCAAACAGGTTGGTCACATTGAGCTGCAAGTCGACATTCTCGGTCACGGCATAGCCGAACGCAGCGTCGACGACTGTGTAGGATTTAACATTTGTCGTGTTCGCGTCGTCGCCATATGTCTGCCCCATGAAACGCGCCCCTAGGCCAAAGTTCATGTCACCTAAGTTATCTAGGTCTTCGATGGCATAGTTTGCCCAGACCGAAGCAATATGTTTAGGTAGTCGGGCAGGGCGGTTACCTTCGTTCGTGGCGATCCCATCGTCGACAATTTCGGCATCCCAATACGCATAAGAGCTGAGCAAGCTGAAGTTATTCGAGATTTCCGCTTTGGCCTCCAGCTCAAGCCCACGCACGTTGACCTCGCCGATCTGGCGACTTTCGGTTGGCGACACCTGTGTGTTCACGTTTGTCTGCGTCAGGTCAAAGACTGATGCCGTGAACAGCGCGTTCATGCCTGCGGGGCGGTATTTCATGCCCAGCTCGTACTGTTCGCCTTCTTGCGACTCCAAAGAGATATTCGTGAGGTTTGGTTGGAAGGATTCTGAATAGTTTGCGTAAACCGACAGGTCGTCTGTTGCTTTGTAAGTTAGCCCAAAACGTTTTGTGAATGCTTCAACTGTGTCTTCAGGAACCGTCGTATCGATGCCGGAATAAACATCGTAGCTGACGTTCGACGCCATATCGATCACGTCATATCGTCCGCCCAGGGTTGCAATCCAACGATCATCAAATGTCAGTTCTTCTTGGACATACAATGATGTTGTTTGTAGCTCTGGCGCCCAGATGATGTAGTCCGGCACTGTAATGCAGGCTGTTCCGCAATAGTTGGGATCGTTTGCATCAATACCCGACGCGCTGCCGTATTTAGATGCTTCGTCCATTTGGAACCAAGTATATTCCAGCCCGACCAGCGTTTGCGATTCAAATCGACCAAAACTGCGTTCGTATTGAAGCCGGTTATCGATGGCGAATTGTTCACTATGCCCATCGACCGCAAAGGCACTACGGGCTGCTGCCGGATCAGACGTCGCGCCGTAGACTTGTTCATATGTAAGATCCAATTCCATGTAGCGCGCGGTGCTTCCAAAACTCAGACCGCCACCGAAATCATGATTAAACTGAAAGCCGATGTTGCTTTCGACTGTGTCCATTTTGTTAAAGTCTGGTTCACCAAGGAACGTATCAATGTCGACATCAAGCGTATCGGAGAAACCGACGCCGGGCACGCTGTCGTGTTCTTTGTAGTCGGCCAAAAATGTCAGTGTCGTCGCATTTGTTGGTGCGTATGTTAAACCAACCGCCAGATAGCGGCGATCATCTGTTGAATAGTCATACCCATAAGCACCGTCTTGCACTTTTGTTGTGACGCGATAGCTCAGCGATCCGTCGTCGTTCAACGTGTTGCCAAAATCGGCGCCGATTTCGCTATGGTCTTCGCCCAGTGTCACATATGTTTCTGCAAAAGCTTCACCTGTTGGGCGCTTTGTTACACCGTTGACCAATCCTCCGGGCGCGTTCAAACCAAACAGTGACGAATTCGATCCTTTTAGCACTTCGATACGTTCGAATGCGTAGGGTTCGCGACGACCAAAGGTAAAGAATTCCCCGCGTACAGGTAGCCCATCACGGTAGGTCCCGTTGGCAAGCTGATCAAATCCACGAATACGGAATGCATCATAACGGTCATCGCCGCCCCACTCGTTGACCATGACACCGGATGTGTAGCTCAGAACTTGTTCTAGATTCTGGGCGCCACGTGCTTCGACTTCTTTGGCAGTGACAACAGAAACGGATGCGGGCGCATCCAAAAGATCAGTGTCTGTCTTGCTGCTGGATGTCGTGCTGGACGCAACGACCGTTTCTTCATCTGATGCGGTATCAAGCGTAATCGTACCCAGCATCTGCGATTGGGTATCTTGTGCAAAACCTGCGACTGGAAAGGCAATGGCAGTACAGGATAAAAGAGCGATTTTTAAACCTGAACGAACCAACATCTGTTGCGTGACGGTTGTGATAGATTGATTTTGCATGTGGGTATCCTGCAAGCTGTAGTTTGAGATGGCTTGCTGGTGACCGCGTTACACGTGGGTGATCGGTGCGGCCATTGCTTGCTACGATTTAAACCCGACTAATTTACTTGGTATTGATCGGGTGCAATGGTAAAAACGCAAGACTGTAGAGGTGTTGCGTTTTTGTTTCATCTATTCATGGCTCTAGGGTTGAGCGGTCCGAATTTGATGTTCGTATTTTGTGTTGTTGGTGTTTTCCAACATCGCCGTGCGGCGTTTCAATCGAGGGGCAACATGGTTGTATACTCTCTTATGTTTAAAATGGCGCTGGGCAAAATGTTTGCTCATCTTGTGTCTACGGTGTGTCGTTAGACGGCAGCCATTATTTAGCATGAGGCATGCTTTGGATGGGGCTACGTAATGTGCGTTTCCTTCTTGTTGTTCTAATAATGTGTAATCCGAGTAAAAAAGTCGGATTGACTTTGTTGATTAAATTGCTCAGGTAAGAAGCATCTTGTCCTTGGGCTGTCCAAGGATGCCGATAGGCGACCCGCCAGAAGGACCTTGCGATGCAACAGGGCACACAACAGGTAAACGAAAAAGCTGTTGATCGTGGTGCAAATCGCCCCGCACGGACAGAGTTTGCCGATGTGATGCATCAGCCCGCAACGTTCGAAGGTCTGAGCCTTGAGTGGGTTTTTGACCGGTTTGAGCATCAAGGAGGGCGTAGCTAATGTCGGTACATCCGCTTCCACGCACGACTAAGCCAGCAGAGCCACAGCAACTGCCAACATATTCAGCGCCCGATTTGACGCAAAATGGCGACCGCGCGCTGATCACATTAGGCGACCAGACTTATACGCTGCGGATCACTCGGGCCGGCAAATTAATTTTGACCAAATAAGACCCGTATTCCGATTTTGGATCGCAGCGACTGTTATCCTCATCATTGTATGTTTTACTAAAGGAACGACTACATGAAACGTATCTACCTACTTTCAACTGCGCTGGGCCTTAGCCTCGCAACGCCTGTATTGGCTGTTGAAAAGGCTGACGTCTTGAACACCTATGCAGATATCGCTGCGGCCAACTATGACGATGCGTTAATCACTGCGAAGACACTGCAATCGGCCGTAGACGCGTTGATCGCGGACCCATCCGCAGAAGCACTGCAAGCAGCGAAATCCGCTTGGCTCGCGTCGCGCGTTCCTTACCAGCAGACCGAAGTTTTCCGTTTCGGCAACGCGATTGTTGATGACTGGGAAGGCAAAGTGAATGCGTGGCCATTGGACGAAGGTCTGATCGATTATGTTGATACCTCCTATGGCGGCGCGACCGACGAAAACGCATTTGCTGCGCTGAACGTTGTTGCGAACCCATCTTTCACTCTGTCTGGCGCTGAAGTTGACGCGGCTGCGATCACGCCAGAGCTGCTGGCAGAGACGCTGCACGAGGCCGATGGCGTCGAATCTAACGTTGCGACGGGTTACCACGCGATTGAATTCCTGCTTTGGGGCCAAGACCTGAACGGTCACGGCACTGGTGCCGGTAGCCGTCCTTGGACTGACTATGCCACTGGCGATGACTGCACGGGCGGCAACTGTGATCGTCGCGGTGAATACCTGAAAGCGGCGACTGATTTGCTGGTGTCCGATCTTGAGTGGATGGCTGCACAGTGGGTTGATGGTGGTGCGGCACGTGCTGAACTGACCGAAACCGAAGCAACTGGTATCTCTGCTATCCTGACTGGCATGGGTTCACTTTCATACGGTGAGCAAGCTGGTGAGCGTATGCGCCTTGGCCTGATGTTGAATGATCCAGAAGAAGAGCACGATTGCTTTTCTGACAACACACACAACAGCCACTACTACGATGGTTTGGGTGTGCAGAACGTTTACCGCGGTGAATACATCCGCGTAGACGGTACTTTAGTCACCGGTCCGTCACTGTCTGATCTGGTTGCTGAAACAGATGCAGATCTGGACACCGAAGTGCAGACCAAACTGTCGACAACAATGCTTGCACTGGGCCGTATCAAGTCAGCCGCCGAAGCTGGTTTTGCTTATGACCAAATGCTTGAGCGTGGAAACGAAGCAGGTGAAGCACTGGTTATGGGAGGTGTTAACGGCTTGATCGACCAGACACGTTCGTTTGAACGTGTGGTTGCAGCGTTGGGCGTTGATCAAATCGCATTCGAAGGCTCTGACAGCCTTGACGATCCAGAAGCGGTTTTCGAATAGAAACCTGTTACTAATCACATTAAACTGGGGCGGCATTCCAAAAGGGGTGCCGCCCTTTTCCGTCGGAGCCAACATGCCAAAGACACCAAGCCCCTGTATCGATGTGTGCAAATTCAAACGCGAAGGCCACTGTATTGGTTGTTCCATGACTAAGTCGCAAAAGTCTATCTTTAAGCGGTTAAAGAAAGATAGCCAGCGTGACGGCTTTGTAACCATGCTGATGGCGCAGCAAGAGGTCATGGGGAAATACGCAGGTTGGCGCATTGCCTATGCGAAAAAGTGCAAGAAAAAAGGCGCCGAAGCGCCTTTCAAACTCGTTAACTGAACCAAAAAGATTAGGCGAGGTGTGAGCGTAGGAACCACGCGAATTTTTCGTGTGTTTGACCGCGTGCGATGCACAGGTCTTCGGTCAGTGTGTCGCCATGTGATGCGGCCAGTTCACCACAGCCTGCCAATGTAGCAGCCAGCGTTTCCTGCGCGTCGAGCATCATTTTGATCATTTCCTTGTCGGTGGCTTTGCCTTCGAATTCGGAAACTTTGGACCGTTTGATCATGCCAGCAAGCGTACCTTCGGCGTGTGCGTCAATTGCTTTGATGCGCTCTGCTAGGTCGTCTTGGGCGACAAAATGGTCTTCGTACATTTTTTGGAAAAGGTCGTGCAGCGGGCCGAATGCCATGCCGGTGACGTTCCAGTGAAAGTTTTGCGCAAGCATCGTTGTGACCGCAGTTTCGGCGACTGTCTGGTTCAGTGCTTCTGCGATTGCTGCTTTTGCGTCTGTGCTAAGAGTGATGGCAGTCTGTGTCATATCAGTTCTTCCTGCGATTCAAAATAAATGCTGGCTGGCGAAAAGCTGGCTTGCTTAACGCCTTATTTATAGCACTTTTTGTAAAAGCCAAGAACTTTTTAGAATAATTCTAAACTTGAGAAAATTGCTCGGAAATCCCGCGGATCAGAAAACCTATATGACGTTGGTGTTCGCGCGGTACACGTGATCGAACGAGGAACGCAAAACTATCGCCATCGCCACGTTTAATCGCGCTCAAAGCCTGCACAAGCCACGCCTCGTCGAATGAAATCTCCTCAGTTCCGGGTCGGAAGAAGGTGGTTTTGCGACTCGTTACTTGGCGTAGGCATTTGATCAAAGCGCGGGCATGAGCATCGCGCGCGGTTTCAGGCTGGGTGGACAGCATGGCGCAGGCCTTGAACAAGTCCATCTGCGCAGCTACCCGGCATTCCAATGCAATTACGCGCAGTGCATTCAGAACATCACGCCATTGTGCTGCCAAATCAGGTGGGCTTTGCGGCTGACGCGCTGGTTCAGCAGACATTGGTCGTGCCACCATGTCGCAGCTCAGGATCGGTTTTGCCATGAAAAGTGACTCGCGCTTTTTGAATTCCGACTATAACTATCAGAAATATCCGAGCTTAGAAAGATATCTTGTGCGCCGTTCTGTTATTAATCTTGGCTTTGTGCTGCTGTGTGCGCCGGTTTCGGCCATTTCAGGGGTGTTGGATGAACCGCATCTGAACATTATTCCTCGGACCGAAGCTGAAATTGCCCGAATCCAAGCGGTCACTGAACCGACAACGGATTTCAGCGCCGCCGCCCGGTTCGAAGAAAAATCCGCAGGCGCGGCGACGGTACGTGCGCGCATTGACGCAGATGCGTTTTCGCAATCCTCGGCAAATATCAGTTTTGAGGATGAACTGACTTTTAAGGTCGGTAATGGTTTCTTTCGCAAGTTGTGGGTTTCGTCTCCATCGTCGACGCTTGCCTCTGATGGTTTGGGGCCACTTTATAACGCGCGGTCCTGTCAGCGCTGCCACTTGAAAGATGGGCGCGGGCATACCCCTGAAAATGCATCTGATAGTGCGGTTTCACTGTTTTTGCGTGTTTCTATTCCGGGCGGTTACGACGACAAAATCGCGGATATCGAAGACTACATCGCAACGCTTCCTGATCCGACCTATGGTGAGCAGTTACAGGATTTCGCCGTGCAGGGGCATCCGGCAGAATACCGGCTGGACGTGAAGTATACCGAAGAAACCGTAATTCTAGCAGGTGGAGAGATCGTCAGCCTGCGCCATCCGACCTATCGCGCCGCAGATTTGGGATATGGCCCGCTTCACCCTGACGCGATGTTAAGCCCGCGTGTCGCGCCCCAAATGATCGGTCTTGGTCTGCTAGAGGCAATTCCAGCCGCAGATATTTTGGCAAATGTCGATCCTGACGACGCCGATGGCGACGGGGTTTCGGGACGCGCAAATATCGTTTGGTCTGTTGAGTTTGATCAGCCCATGTTGGGGCGGTTTGGCCTTAAGGCCGGTGCGCCGACTGTGCGGCATCAGTCGGCTGCGGCGTTTTCCGGTGACATTGGTATCTCATCGCCGCTGTTTCCAAATGGTGCAGGGGAATGTATGCCGTCGCAAACGGATTGTCAGGCTGGCCCGCACGGTGATGGCGACGCACGGGTCACCGAGGTCGATGATCAAGGTCTTGATCTTGTCACCTTTTATAGCCGAAATTTGGGCGTGCCTGCACGGCGCGACGTTGGCGATCCAAATGTTTTGCGCGGGAAAGAACTGTTTTATCAGACGGGCTGCACTTCATGTCATACGCCCAGTTTTGTGACACATCGCTTAGAAGATCGGCCCGAACAAAGCTTTCAATTGATTTGGCCGTATTCTGACTTGTTGCTGCATGACATGGGCGAAGGGCTGGCCGACAATCGGCCAGAAGCACGTGCGACGGGAACCGAATGGCGTACGCCGCCACTTTGGGGTGTTGGCTTGACCGAGCAAGTGAGTGGTCATACGTATTTCTTGCATGATGGCCGCGCGCGGAGCCTGCTCGAGGCAATTCTCTGGCATGGGGGCGAAGCACAGTCTATGCGTGACGCAGTTGCTGCGATGCGAAAACAAGACCGCGACGATTTAATTACATTCTTGGAGAGCTTATGAGACCTCTATTGTTTGCCTGTGCGGTGACGTTGGCTGTAGGTCCGGCAGCGGCGCGACCCATTTCAGAACTGACAGCGGACGCTGTGAACAATCACGTATTGCCCGGATATAAACGTTTGGCCGAACGGTCACAGGTGTTGGCCGATGTCGCGCAATCCGATTGTGTATCTGGGTCGCCGCAGTTGCGCGCAGCCTATGGGGATGCGTTTGATGCATGGGTCGGCGTGAGCCATTTGCGGTTTGGCCCAAGCGAGCGTGATGATCGCGCCTACGCGCTTGCGTTTTGGCCTGACAGCCGCGCGGTAACGCCAAAGACGCTTGCCGCAATGATCGCGTCAGAAGACGATATTGCGCAAAACCCCGATGATTATGCTGATGTGTCCATTGCCGCACGCGGATTTTATGCGCTTGAATTTCTGCTATACGACGACACAATCGCGGTTGCAGGAACTGATGCATATCGCTGTACGCTTATCCGTACCGTAACCGGCGATATTGCGGCTCTGACAGATGCGATCGAGGATGACTGGACTGGCAGTTATGCTGATCAGCTGTTGAACCCTTCGCCAGACGGAATCTACCACACCGAAGAAGAAGCCGCCCAAGAGATGTTCAAAGCCGTGTCGACCGGGTTGGAATTTGTCGGCGATACACGTTTGGGGCGTCCGTTAGGAACATTTGACCGTCCCCGTGCATCCCGTGCCGAAGCGCGGCGCTCGGGGCGATCTGCCCGCCATGTCGAGCTGTCACTTGCGGCATTGCGTGATCTTGCGACGCGATTGGCCGGCGACGATGCAGCGCTTGCCACCAATCTAACCAATGCATTTGATCGCGCGCAGTCGCGCGCTGAACAACTTGACGATCCCGTCTTCGCTGGCGTCGATGACCCGATGACCCGCTTTGAAATAGAGGTGGTGCAGCAAAATGTGAGCGCGATCAGAACTGTTGTGCGCAATGAACTGGGTCCTAAATTGGGTGTTATTGCGGGTTTCAATGCCTTGGACGGAGACTAGCATGACGACAAGCAGGCGTCAGTTTTTAGCGGGGCTGCTGGCAACGGGGCTTGTCCCGACGCCAACTTGGGCCGATGCTGGGTCGCCACAGTTTCTATCGGCGGCAGCGCTGACGGATGGTCGTTATGTCCTTTGCGGAATTGGCGCAGGCCAAAACATATTGTTCCAAATCCCACTGCCGGCACGTGGCCATGCCGCCGCAGCGCATCCAACCCGACCAGAGGCTGTCGCCTTTGCGCGGCGGCCGGGGACCTTTGCGATCGTGATCGATTGTTTGTCTGGTAAACCAAAGGCGACGATGACAGCGCCAGAAGGTCGCCACTTTTACGGACATGGTGCATTTTCATCTGATGGTCAGTGGTTATTCACAACCGAAAATGACTATGAGGCCGGGCAGGGGCGCGTTGGTGTTTGGGATGTGCCCGCAGGCTATGTCCGGGTCGATGAATTCGCGAGCGGCGGTGTCGGTCCACACGATGTTAAGCGGCTGCCGGGCACAGAAACGCTGGTGATTGCGAACGGCGGTATAGATACGCATCCGGACAGCGGGCGCGCAAAACTAAATATCGCGACAATGGCGCCTAATTTATCATACGTTCGTAACGGTCAGCTGATCGAAACAGTCGCGCTTGATCCAAGTTTACACAAAAATTCGATCCGTCATCTAGATGTGTCTGCGTCCGGCGTCGTTGCATTTGGTATGCAATGGCAGGGCGGTGGGGATGTTTCTGTCCTAGCTGGTATGCATCAGTTGGGCGGGCAGGCCGAATTGTTGACTGCACCTGCTGATCAATTGCGTGATATGCGCGGCTATGTTGGTAGTATTTCTTTTTCACCAGATGCGGCGTTGGTTGCGACGACTTCGCCAGTGGGTGGAGTTGTTCAAATATATGATGTCGATGGCAAAGCTTTGATGCAGCGTGTTACGGCTGCTGATGCAGGCGGCGTTGCCGCGTGCGATGCTGGATTTATTATCACTACCGGCTTTGGAGAACTGGGGCAGATTGATCAAGGCGAACTGCGGCTTGCCAAAATGGCGGAACTGGCATGGGATAACCATATTGTTCCTGTTGGTGTCTAAAAGGCGTTATTAGTTTGTCGGCGACTGCTTGCTTTGAAGCCAGTCCATGACTAGATCAATCGTTGCCGCGCGAGCCCTTCTGTGGCATGAAGCAGAAAATAAACTGAACGAAAGAGTTTAGATCGTGACAGACTATGCATCCCGCCGCACAATGATGGTCGACACTCAGGTGCGCCCTTCTGACGTAACAAAGTTCCCAATCATTGACGCGATGCTATCTGTTCCGCGCGAACAATTTGTCCCCAACAGTCAACGTGAAGCAGCCTATGTCGGGGAAAACCTTGATATCGGCGGCGGTCGTGTTTTGCTTGAACCGCGCACCTTAGGGAAAATGCTAGATGTGTTGGATATTCAGCCACAGCATGTTGCGTTGGATATGGGATGCGGTCTTGGGTATTCTGCGGCGATCTTGGCAAACATGTGTGACTTTGTTGTTGCGGTAGAAGACGACGAAGCGCGCGCCGAAGAGGCGCAAAGCCTGCTTTCCGAACTGGGTATCGACAATGCCGCAATTATGGCTGGTCCGTTGGCTGAAGGTTCTGAAAAATCAGGCCCTTACGATGTTATTATGATTGAAGGTGGCGTTCAGGCAGTGCCTGACGCCGTGCTTGCGCAATTGCGCGAAGGTGGCCGCATTGCATGCGTTTTCGCCGAGGGAAACCTGGGTGTCGTCCGCGTGGGGCACAAATTGGATGGTATAGTAAACTGGCGCTTTGCGTTTAACGCGAGCGCGCCCGTTTTGACAGGTTTTGAAAAAGAAGCAGAATTCGCGCTCTAACGCGTTCATATCATATGCGCGGCGCTAACTAAAAAGTGAGTGATAAAAAGATGATCAAACGCAAAGGGTTCGCTGCTATCGCGGTAGTCGTCTCGATGATTTCCGGAGCGGCGGCGCAGGCAGAGACATTGTCAGATGCGCTAACGGCGGCATATACAAACTCTGGCCTACTTGAACAAAACCGCGCTTTACTACGCGCTGCAGATGAAAATGTGGCGCAAGCGGTAGCCGCGACTTTGCCAGTGATCAACTGGTCGATGTCCGCGTCCAGTTCAATCAACAACGCGTTACCTGCATCCCAGCGTGAGGCGACGAACACAGCGCTTGCTGCAATTAGCGGTAGCCTGACGTTGTACGATGGTGGTTCAAACCGTCTTGCCGTTGATGCCCAAAAAGAATTGGTTCTTAGTACGCGTCAAACGTTACGCGATGTTGAACAAGACATTCTTTTGCGCGCAGTGCAGGCCTATATGGACGTGCGTCGCAACCAAGAATTCGTGCAATTGCGCGAAAGCAACGTCCGCGTGATTACCCAAGAATTCCGCGCGGCCCAAGACCGGTTCGAGGTTGGCGAAGTCACACGGACTGATGTCGCCTCTGCTGAGGCGCGTCTTGCCGCGGCACGTAGTTTGCTTGCCGCCGCTCAAGGTGCGTTGGTGCAATCGATCGAAGAATACCGCGCTGCGGTTGGCCGTGCACCTTCGAACCTTGCAACTGTTTCTCCTGCGCCTGTTTCGCAAAGCGTAAACGAGGCAAAAGATTTTGCTGTCCGCAATCACCCCAGCGTCCTTGAGGTTCAGCACTCGGTTGCAGCGGCCGAGTTGAACATTCGTCGCGGTGAAACTGCTGTGATCCCGACAGTGTCACTGAGCGGATCAATATCCACGAACCAAGATTCTGTTGAGGCTGGCCAGATTGGCATTGATGTCGGTGGACCGATCTATGCAGGCGGGCAAATTGCCAGCGTGATGCGCCAGTTGATTGCAAGCCGTGATGCGTCACGTGCTGGTTTGCACCTGACGATGACATCGGTCGAACAGCAGGTTGGAAATGCATATGCATCGCTCCAAATTGCGCGCGCGGCCCGTCAAGCTTCTGATCGTCAGATCAGTGCAGCGCGTGTTGCGTTCGAAGGGGTCCGCGAAGAGGCGACACTTGGCTCGCGTACCACTCTTGAAGTTCTGAACGCAGAGCAAGAATTGTTGGATGCAGAGGCAAGCCGCATTTCAGGCCAAGCTGACGAAGTCATCGCATCATACGCTGTGCTGTCTGCGATGGGCCTTTTGACGGCCGAGCACCTGAACCTGCCTGTGCAGCAGTACGACCCATCCGCTTATTATAATATGGTCAAAGATTCACCGCCACTTTTGTCCGAGCAGGGCCGTTCATTGGATCGGGTACTGCGCGCAATCGGCGAGGAATAACCAAGCTGTTGTTTAGATCCGCCTTTTGGATTAATCTTTAAGGCGGATACACAGCGAGGAATGCACCATGTCTAGCACTGCACGAACGGGCGACGTTGACGACGCTTTGCTAAGATCTGTGCGTAATCTCATCTCTGTGCGTACGGGCGAGACACCTGCTCCTGCGCCCGAGCGTTTGATACTTACACCTGCGCTGCGGGTGGATGTGGATCAACCGTCAGCAGAGCCTGAAATGGTTGAAGAACCTGCGTTTCGCCACGCTGATGAAGTCAATAAAATTCTTGTGCTGGAACCTGCTAAGCGCACTGATCGTGCTGGGTTAGAAGCCACGATTGCCGAGTTGGAAGCCGCCGTTACGTCTCAGTCAGAGGACTTTGAAGCTGACGAAGGTGAGAACTTTGACGATACAGCGTGGGCTGCAAGTGCTTTCCAGTCTCGCATTCTCGATTCGTCCGAAATCCTGAACGGCCCGCCGATTATCCGCGAAATAGCAGAGGATGAGCGGAAAACTGCTGATCTAGAGGTGCCGAATGCGGGAATTGACGAAGACGCCCTGCGCGCCCTTGTCGTCGAAATTGTACATCAGGAATTGAGCGGTGAGTTGGGTGAGCGTATCACCCGAAACGTGCGCAAATTGGTACGTCGTGAGATTAACCGTGTGCTTGTCAGTAAAGGGTTGGATTAAACTGGCCCGGCCAACGCGATAAGCTGGCCAATATCCATATGCGTTTCAAGATGCTCTGCGAGCGCGTCAAGCGTTGCATCCACGCTGTCCGCATATCTATGATGAGTAAGCGGTTTTCCAAGGCGTGACAGGAATGCCTCGCGAAAGCTGTCAGCTTCGAATAATCCATGCAAATAGCAGCCCATAACCTGACCGCTTGTATTGCTGGCGCCTTCACCGCGTCCGTCAAGCGATAACCAGGCGCGTTCGCAGTCTGGGCCGGTGGTTTCGCCTAAGTGAATTTCATAGCCGCTGACCGCATCACCTGTGGGCAGGTAGGTTGCCATAGATCGCGCGAGCCGTTTTTGTGGTTTCATCACGGTCTGTACATTGAGCAGTCCCAGCCCAGCAACGCGGCATGGTGTGCCTTCAATGCCGTCTTCATCGGTGATTGATGTGCCTAACATCTGATAGCCGCCACAGATACCCAATACATGCCCGCCGCGACGGACATGAGCGGTTAGGTCAATATCCCATCCTTGGGCGCGAAAATGAGCCAAGTCAGCAATGGTGGATTTCGATCCGGGAATGATAACCAGATCGGCGTCTCCGGGAAGCGGTTGGCCAGGATTAATAATTTCGACGCTGATGCCTGGTGTGGAGGATAGCGGATCAAGATCGTCAAAGTTCGCGATACGATTAAGGCGTGGGACCGCAACTTTAATGTCTCCGCCGGTACGGCTTGCGATGTCCATCACGTCTTCGGCTGGTAGCCGCCAAGCATCTGCAAACCAAGGAACGACACCAAGGCTGGCCCATCCGGTGCGTTGTGCAATGATGTTTAGGCCTTCGGCAAACAGCGTCGTGTCACCGCGGAACTTGTTAATTGCAAAAGCCTTGATCAGACCGTTGTCGGGATCTGACAAAACAGCGTGGGTGCCGACAAGCTGTGCAATGACACCGCCACGATCAATATCACCCACCAGTACGACCGGCACATTGGCAGCCTCAGCAAAGCCCATGTTTGCAATGTCGCCAGCGCGCAAGTTTACTTCGGCGGGGCTGCCGGCCCCTTCGATGATCACAAGGTCGCGGCCCGCGCCAATACGCCGAAAGCTGTCGAGCACGGCAGGCATTAGCTGCGCCTTTTGTTTTCCGTAATCGCGCGCCTTTAGCGTGGCAAATCGCTGGCCTTGTACGATGACTTGTGCGCCGGTGTCCGTCTCTGGTTTAAGTAGTACAGGGTTCATGTCCACAAGGGGCTCTAGGCCGCAGGCGCGGGCCTGTAGCGCCTGTGCGCGGCCGATTTCGCCGCCATCGGCAGTAACGGCCGCATTGTTCGACATGTTTTGCGGTTTAAAGGGGGCTACGGATAGTCCGCGCTTTACGCAGGCGCGCGCAATTCCCGCGACCAACATGGATTTTCCAACGTTGGACCCAGCACCTTGGATCATAATCGCTTTGGTCATCGCGCCTCACTTTCGCGGCGACAATAGGTGCGCATAAAGGCAGGCGAAAGCACAAATGAAAACGCAGCCCCAAGGGACCGCGTTTTCATAAAACTATTACGTTTTCCTGCGTATAGGTTACGCAGCGCGTGCTTCCTGTTCAGCAGCGTTGCGACGTTCGCTTTCTTCACGAGACAGGGCAACAGATGTACGTACACCCTTGCCGACGAATTCCATCAGGCCGCCAACAACACGTTCGTTCGGGTCAATGCCCGCGCAAGACAATACTTCGCGTCCGTCGCGTGAACGTGCCCAGCGGGCGATTTGTTCGGGGCCATTGCCATATTTCTTGTCATCAGCGATGGCGTCATCAAGTGCAGCAAGCACCACAGCAGCAAATAACTTACGAGCACGGTTGCCTTGTTCATTGTTAAACGCAGTACCGTCGACGAAATCTCTCATCATGCTTCCTTCTTTTTGCTCTTGTAGTCCCCGAGTGACGGGCAATATGCATGTTTGAACCCGATTCGGGGGCTCTCTTTTGGAATGGCAGATATGCGTATAATGCATAGCTTGCGGTCATGCTCGCGGCGCATTCCATGATCTTGCCAGCTCACTACTGTGGATATATAGGCTTGGGGCATCGATAATCAACCTTACCCCTTTAACGCGGAATGAACACAGCCCATGCCCAAAATTAACGGTAACGAAATTCGTCCCGGTAACGTTCTTGAACACGAAGGTGGTCTTTGGGCCGCCGTTAAAATCGACCATGTTAAGCCTGGTAAGGGCGGTGCATTTGCACAAGTGGAACTTAAAAACTTGCGCGACGGTCGTAAGCTGAATGAACGTTTCCGTTCTGCGGATAAAGTGGAGCGTGTCACGCTGGAACAAAAAGACCAGCAGTTCTTGTTCGAGGCAGACGAGATGCTGACGTTCATGGATACACAGACCTACGACCAGATTGCGTTGCCAGCAGATATTCTAGGCGATCGTCGCCCGTTCTTGCAGGATGGTATGACCGTTAAAATCGAATACTACGGTGAAGAAGCGCTGAACGTTACCCTGCCGCAGAAAGTCGTCTGCAAAGTGGCCGAGACAGAACCTGTCGTGAAGGGACAGACTGCGGCGAACAGCTTTAAGCCCGCAACATTGGACAACGGCGTTCGCGTCATGATCCCACCGTTTGTTGGCCAAGACGAAAATATCGTCGTGAATACCGAAATTTTCGAATACGTCGAACGCGCGTAAGCCGCGTTTTCATTTTTGATCCTAAGGCCGCCTTTTGGGCGGCCTTTTGCTTTCGTTGGTAAGAACGGACTACGTCTTAGGCTTTCTATTCTTCGACCGTCAGGATCACGCCGCCAACATCAACGGTTGCTCCGCTCTCTGCCTCAATTGTACCTGAAACATATCCCGACACGCTCTCTTCTCCAAATACGCCTTCAAAGTCGCTTTGCAGATCAATATCCGTGTTGGCGTCGATGCCGAACATGTCGACAGGCGCATTCAACGTACCAGTGAGTTCGGTCAAAATCTGTGGATCACTTGAAGTCGCTGTACGATCGATAAACCCGTTTTCAAAGGTTAGCGTTCCGTCGACCGCAGGAAGTTCTTGGCTCTGATCTGATACACTTGCGGCATAAATAAAATCATTCACGGTGCCAGTCACGCTATCCGATGCGAAAGCAACGTCGATATTTGTCTGGCCTACCAATACCCCCGTCTCGGAGGTGTCAACAAGCGCGAGCATGCCAGAATATGACGCTGTTCCTACAGTTGGGATATCTGCTGTTTCCAGTGCAACGTCGTTTTCAGTTGCGTCTGTCAGCTGATCGAGTTGGTTAGAAATATCTGTATAGCTTGTGCCTGATCCGTCATCATCAGATTTACATGCTGTCAATGTAAAGGCGGCAATAAGCAGCAATGCTTTGGCGGGGCTGACTGTATGCAAATACTTGATCCATTCTAATATAAGGGTGGTGTTTTCTGGCTTTGTATAGGCTTTCCAATTGGGTAGATCAGGCTTGAGGACCGGTCTACCTGTTATCTTTTTTGCGGCTAGGATCAGTGGTTATTCGCTCATAGCGATAGCTAAGCACGATCACAAAAGCGAAATTGGGCCCTGATCTGCCCAAAGCATTTGCGTTCTACTGTTCTGCTACGGCGGCGTTAAACTGTTATCTCAGCCGCGCCCGCGCTTAGTGTACCTGTTGCACGATCAAACCTTAGGTATGCAATTGCATGTCCATTTGCTTGTGTGAAAAGAGTGCCGACGGCTTTGTTTTCAGCGTTTGCAATCGGTGTCCCGATTGGAGCCGACCCGGTTATCGACACCTTTGAGAGACCTTTGCGCAGCGTCGTTTTGTGCTTCATGCGTGCGATGATTTCTTGGCCGACGTAGCAGCCTTTTTTGAAATCGACGCCATTCAACTGTTCAAATCCGGCCTCAAGAATATAGCTGTCTGCCATGAGTTCGATGCCTGTTTCCGGGATCAGGTGTTCGACGCGCAGCGCATCCCAGTCAGTATCGTCACTGACGTTAGCGTCGCCATATAGCCGCCAGCCCATTTGTGAATGGCGCGGGTCGGATAAAGCGCCAGAGGGTGCAGGTCCGGTGCCGCGCGATACGATTAGGCCTGTCTCTTCGATCACGACGGCGGCGCGTAGCCTGTACATCATCAGCCGCTGCGCAAGTGTCGGTGCATGCGATGTTGCAACGTCGATCAGCAGCCGATCCGATTGGCCAATCACGAAAAAGTCCGAGATGTATTTGCCTTGCGGCGTTAAAAGTGCCGCGTAGATGATGCCGTCTGCGGCCTTCTCAACGTCGTTGGTGATTAAACCTTGCAGGAATGACACGCGGTCATCACCGCTGATAGATAAAACAGTCCGCTCAGTCATTGTCGCCGCCTTCAGATTGCGAAAATTGCATATTGTATAGATCGGCATAGATGCCGCCACGTTCAAGCAGTTCGTCATGTGTCCCTTGATCCACAACGCGCCCATGATCCATGACAACAATAGAATCCGCATTGCGGACAGTCGATAGGCGGTGCGCGATGACCAGCGTGGTGCGCCCCGTCGAAAGTTGCTCTAGCGCGGCCTGTACAATTGCCTCAGACTTCGTGTCGAGCGCGCTGGTGGCTTCATCAAGTAGCAAGATTGGGGTGTCACGCAGCAATGCACGCGCGATAGCAACACGTTGACGTTGGCCGCCCGAAAGGTTGGAACCACGCGGGCCAGCAGGGCTATCGAGCCCATCAGGGAGCATTGGTAAAAAATCGCTAACATGCGCGGCATCCAGAACCGATTTTAGGTGATCTTCGGAAATGTCTTCGCGACCAAGAAGGATGTTGTCGCGTAGGGTTTCATCAAAGAGCGCGGCGTCTTGGTTCACCACTGAAAAAAGCCCGCGTAGATCAGATAGGGCAAAGTTCTTTGCTTCGGTGCCGTCGATGGTGATCATGCCAGATGACGGTTCGACAAGGCGGGTCAGAACATTAAAGATCGTGCTTTTCCCCGCGCCAGAGGCACCAACTAGCGCAGTGGTTTTACCTGCCTTAGCAGTGAAACCAGTACCGCGCAGCACAGGCAGTTCGCCATAATTCATCTCAACCTGATCAAGGATGATCTCGGGGGAATGTGTTACAATTTCCCTTGGCTGTGGTGGAGAAAGGATTGTTGGCTTCAAGTTCAGTACTTCTTGAAGCCGCTCTACGCTGGCTGCAGCCATCTGCCATTGCCCGCTCATTTGGCCAAGGCGGCGTAGCGGGTCAAAAGCAAGCGACATGGATGTAAAGAACGCCATGAACTGGCCGTTTGTCTTTTCACCAGAAATAATCTCGGCTCCGCCGTAAATCATTACGCCGAAAAAACCCAAGCCCGTCATAATATCAATCAACGCGGGGACTGCGGCTTGACCGGTGGCAGTTCGCATATTCGCGTTGACGCCTTCCTTAATAAGCCCGTCATAGCGGTCGGCTTGGTAATTTTCTAATGCGTTTAGTTTGATTGGGTTTATGCCGTGAAATACCTCGTCCAAACGGGTTGATACGCGGCCTGCGATTTCGCGGGCGTTGCGGGCGCGGCGACGGATATATGCTTGCACAAGCAACGAAGGGAGCACGAGCAATGGAATGCCAACAATGGCAATGAGCGTCCACCGCCAGTCGATCCAAAGGGCGACACCAAACAGCCCGATCAGTGAAATCAGATCACGCCCCAAGGCCGTGACGATACTGCTCCAGACCGAATTGATCGAAGTGACATCACCTTGCACCCGTTCGATCAGCTGACCGGGCGGGTGGATTTGGTAAAAGCCGCTATCAAGGGTCATCATATGCCGTAGCAGATGTTTGCGCATGCTTGCAGAGGTCAGTTGCACAACCAATGTCATCAACAATCGTTGCCCGGATGATGTGATGGCCCTGACGATGAAAATGGTCAGAATACCGAATGCCACCAGATAGAGAGCACTGTCATCAGCCGCTGCGAACACGTCGTCAAACATGGGTTGCACCATGCGTGACAATAACGCGAGCATTGACCCCTCGATCGCCATGAGGATTAGCGCCGCCACCAATAGCCATTTGTGTGGACGCAGGTAATCTTTCCACAGCCACCAAAACAGCGAAAACGCGGATTGGGATTTTTTCTTGTCTGTCGGGGGAATAGGCGCGGGCATCGCGGATCTTTCGGTTCAGGTTTCCAACGATCTAATCTTAAACAGGGGGGCGGGGCAAGTTCACTACGCTTGACCTTGGGTTTCTCAGGCGTACTGTCCGCTGGTAACCACTATCGAAAGCATTCCCATGTCCTTGTCTAATGGTCGCCCATATTTGGCGATTCCCGGCCCGTCTGTCATTCCAGATGTGGTTCTGCAGGCGATGCATCGCGCTTCGCCAAATATCTACGAAGGCGAATTGCACGAGCTGACGCACAGCCTGATCCCTGATTTGAAATCTGTCGCGATGACAGACCACAATGCCGCGATTTATATCGGTAACGGCCATGCCGCTTGGGAGGCCGCGCTGTCGAATGTTATCGGCCCTGGTGACACAGTGCTTGTCCTCGCTACGGGTCGGTTCGGTCTTGGCTGGGGCGAAATCGCCACCGGCCTTGGTGCGGCCGTCGAGGTCATCGATTGCGGGGTACAGTCCCCGATTGATTTGGCGCGGGCCGAAGAACGGCTCGCTGCGGATACAGCAGGGCACATCAAAGCTGTGCTCGCTGTGCATGTCGATACCTCAACCAGCGTCAAAAGCGATATTGCGGGCCTGCGCGGTGTCTTGGACCGTACTGGCCATCCAGCACTGCTAATGGCCGACTGTATCGCCTCGTTGGGCTGTGACCGCTTCGAGATGGACGCTTGGGGCGTCGACGTCATGGTCGCCGCTTGTCAAAAAGGGCTGATGACACCGGCAGGTATCAGCTTTGTTTTCTTCAACGACAAAGCTGATGCCGTGCAGTCTGCACGCGTATCCCGCTACTGGGATTGGCGACCACGGACGGACCCAGCAGTCTACTACCAATACTTTGCAGGAACCGCGCCAACGCATCACCTATACGGCCTACGTGCCGCGCTTGATTTGATCAAAGCCGAAGGGCTGGATGCGGTGTTCGCACGCCACGCCAAATTGGCCCAGACCGTGTGGGCTGCAATTGATGTCTGGGGCTCTGACGGGCCGATGTCTTTAAACGTGCCAACCCCAGAAAATCGATCTCACGCGGTGACTTCAATCGCGATGGGTTCTCCAGTTGGCCAAGACCTGCGCGAATGGACGGAAACGAAATGCGGCCTCACCCTCGGTATCGGACTCGGGCGCGAACCAGAGGAAGCCTATTTCAGGATCGGCCACATGGGCCACGTCAGCGGTCACATGATCATGGGGGCACTAGGAACGATTGACGCCGGCCTCAAAGCGCTCAACATCGCACACGGGCGCGGCGCGCTTGAAGCGGCATCGGAAGTGATTTCCAGCGCGTAATAAAACATGGGAGGAACGATGGCTTACCGTTCCTCTATTCTGCGTGCGATTCACCAGGCCGTCACAGCGAAGGTCTTTAACCGTGCGTTTGCGCGACGTGGCGAATGTCTGCGTTGAGCGGTGGGCTCAACCGATCGATGCAACACACTCAGCGAACTTCTCTGCTGGGGTTTGATATTGCAAGGTCTTGCGAGGTCGTTCGTTAAGCTGCCTTGCGATTGCGCTGAGTTTGGCCTGTGAATGTACGGATGGGTCGGTTCCACGAGGCAAATACTGCCTCAAGAGCCGGTTTGTGTTTTCGTTCGACCCGCGTTGCCACGGTGATCGCGGGTCGTAGAAGTAGACGTCAACGTCCTTGGCCAGCCGCGGTTTCAACGTGTGGGCGCAACACTTTAATCATTTTGGAAAGATGGAGTGGTAATCCCCCTTAAAATTAGTGGTGTTCAAAAGTGGAATTTTTTCGGAAAGATATCTGAGGAGATTTACGATTAGGAATGGACGATTTAGCGACGCACAGATCATGGCCGTGTTGAAGCAGGCTGAAGGCGGTACGCCCGTCTCGGAGCTTTGCCGGGAACATGGGATGAGCAGCGCCAGCTTTTACAAATGGCGGGCCAAGTTTGGCGGCATGGATGCGTCCTTGATTGCTGAGATGAAGGACATGGCCGAACAGAACCGTCGCCTCAAAAAGATGTATGCTGAGATGAGCATGCAGAACGACCTGCTGAAAGAGGCACTTGGAAAAAAGCGTTAAGGCCGTCTCTGCGACGAGAGATGGCCATGAATGCGGTCACACGGCACGGCGTAAGCATTGCGTTGGCGTGCCGTGCGTTTGAGATCAGTGAGACCTGTTATCGCTACAGCCCAATCCTGAGCGGCGAGAACGAGGAGATCGCTGATTGGTTGGAACGGTTGACCGAGAACAAGCGGAGCTGGGGCTTTGGCCTGTGCTTTTTGTATCTGCGTAACGGCTGGAACCACAAGCGCGTCTATCGGATCTACTGCGAACTGGAGCTGAACCTGCGCATCAAGCCAAAGAAGCGCCTGAAGCGTGACAAATCTGAGCCGTTGGCAGTGCCTGACGTGCCAAACGATACGTGGTCCATGGACTGCATGGCGGATCAGCTTGCTGATGGTCGCTCGATCCAAACCCTGAACGTGCTGGATGACTTCAATCGCGAGGGCTTATGCATCAAAGTTGACTTCTCGTTGCCTGCTGAACGCGTCGTGCGCAGCTTGAACCAGATCATTGAATGGCGGGGCCAGCCGCAAGCAATTCCAACCAGGCAAACCCCAGCAGAACGCATATATCGAGCGCTACAACCGCACCGTTCGCGGTGAATGGCTGAGCCAATACATCTTTGAAACCATCGAGGAGGCACAAGACCAAGCAACCGAATGGCTCTGGACTTACAACAACGGGCGACCCAACACGGGCATAGGCGGCATCACACCCGCTATGAAACTGAAAACAGTCGCCTGAATTCTACGGCTGGGCCCCCATTAAAAATGGGGGGATTACCCAAGGACCCCAAAGTGTTATCACGGCACTGATCAAGCAAGCCCGCAAGTTGTCCAAAGAGCTGTATCGGTCACTAACATGGGACCGTGGTTCTGAGATGGCCGGACATGTGGCGTTTACCATGGCGGTAAAGATCGACGTCTATTTTTGTGATCCGCAGTCACCTTGGCAACGCGGGAGCAACGAAAATACCAACCGGTTGCTTCGCAAATACTTCCCGAAAGGC
The DNA here is from genome assembly GCF_002933395.1 of Yoonia maritima. Lineage (GTDB taxonomy): Bacteria > Pseudomonadota > Alphaproteobacteria > Rhodobacterales > Rhodobacteraceae > Yoonia > Yoonia maritima_A. The sequence continues at coordinate 376,538 of NZ_PKFN01000008.1, read as the reverse complement.
ACCGATATATCAGGCTTCAGCCAAGCCAAACTCAGCGCGGTCGCTCGCCAGCTCAATGAACGGCCAGAAAGACCTTGCAATACCAAACCCCAGCAGAGAAATTTGACGCCTGTGTTGCTGCGATCAGAGGAAACCACACCCGCATAGCGGACCTTCAATTCAAAAATACGCGGCAAGGGCATTAGGGTTTTAAGATGGTGACGAAACACTGAAAGACTCCCCCCTTCTTTTTTGTAAGGCGACCGGGAATGCTTTTCCAAACGCTTCCAGTTGCTCTGGTGTGCCACAGCTGACCCGGATGCAGCGGTCTTGGGGTGCGACGAAAGGCATTCGTACGAATATGCCATCATCGACCAGTGCTGACAAAACCCGCCGGGCGAAATTTCCGTTTTGGCCGCAGTCAATCGCTACAAAATTGGTGGCGGATGGAACGGTTGTTAGCCCGTTGTCGGCGGCGATCTGCATGATGGTCTTGCGTGCGGTGCTGATTTCGGACTGCACATACGCCAGCCAGTCGGTGTCCTCTAGCGCGGCAAGTGCGCCTGCCTGCGAAATGCGGCACATGCCAAAGTGATTGCGGACTTTGTTGAACGCATCGATCACCTCAGCCGCGCCAATCGCGTAACCGACACGGGCTCCGGCCATCCCATACGCCTTTGAAAATGTCCGCATGCGGATCAGGTTCGGGTTGTCGACCTGCATTTCAGGCGCGGTCCCTTTGGGGGCCATTTCGATATAGGCCTCGTCCAGCACCAACAGCGACCCGTCAGGAACATCGTCGATCATCTGGTTGATGATATCGGCTGAATGCCATGTGCCCATCGGGTTGTCGGGGTTTGCGATGTAAATGAGCTTGGCGTTGACCTCGCGGGCCTTTGCGATCAGGGATACAGGGTCTTCATGGTCATCGACATAGGGTACTTTGTGCAGTTCCCCGCCAAAGGCCGCAATGTGGTAGTTGAACGTCGGATATGCACCATCCGAGGTCACTACAGTGTCGCCTTGCCCAACGTATAAACGGACAAGGACGCCCAAGAGCGTATCAATCCCTTCGCCGACCATAATGTTTTCTGGCGCGACGCCGTGGTGTGCGGCCAACGCGTTGCGCAACTCAAAGCTCTCTGGGTCGCCGTACATCCAAACCTCTGACGCGGCCTTTTGCATGGCGGCAATCGCGCGGGGCGACGGGCCGAATGTGTTCTCGTTTGCGCCAAGACGGGCGACGAACGGTTTGCCGCTGGCGCGCTCTGCAGCCTCTGGGCCGACGAAAGGCACCGAAGCAGGTAGCGATTGGGCGAGGGGAGTAAGCACGGGTTTTGTCATGGCGGCTAGATAAGCCCGGCCTTGAAAACAATGCAATCGTGATTATATGAGAATCATTCGCAACAGGAGGGTTTCGAATGAAGTTATCACGCCGCGGGTTCCTCGCAAGCACTGGCGCAGCCGTCGCAGTACGCGCCGTCCCACAGGTTGTCACCAAGACTGGCGGACGCCGTGTGCTGACGCTGGTCTATGATAAAGCACTGGGTATGATGCGGGCGGTGGAGCGGGTGGTCCCGTAGGACTTATGCTTGCCCGAGGTGGCCTAGGCCCGCTGTGAGATTATAGCAAACTGCTCTATGTCCTCAGGGCCTCTTCTACCTTCTCAGAAAAACGTCCGCGTTCGGAGAAGACAGTTAAGGCTTTTTGCGCGAATTCGAATAGTCGATTCCACTCTACCGAGGCTTTAAGCCACTCAAGGTTTGATGTGTCATTGTGGGTTGCATCTGAAGCGCTAGATACAAGTCCGATAAACTCAGCGATGACCTCTTTTTCGGTTTCAGTGAAAACCTTCGGAGCCTTCTCGTAGTCGAGAGGCAGCCAATCATCAACCTTATTGATCATCTCATAGGCACCAAAAGAGGCGATATTTTCGAGAGAGGAATACATCTCAAGTAATTCGATTACGCGATTGCGAAGCCTTTGGTAAAGTAACTGTCGACTGATTTCTTCCATTCAGCATTTTTGGCATCGGAGGTGACCTTTTTCAAGGTCAGCTTCCTCGGTACAACTGACTTCCCCGTCCGAGCTCTATATCTAAGTCTCGGCAAAGGGCTGCCCGAAACAGGCAGCCCATTCCTTTACCCAATCTCTTTCAAACGCGCGATCGCTGCTTTGATCTGCGCTTCTTCGCCTTCGCGGAGGCTTAGGTTTTCTTTGGCCTCAGCGACAACTTCATCCGGTGCGGATGCCACGAATTTGGGGTTGTTTAGGCGTCCGCGCAGACCGCCCAGTTCTTTGGCCAGTTTTTGCAGCGTCTTTTCAAGCCGTGCGATTTCTTCGGGCACGTCGATCAGGTCGGCGAGTGGCAGACCGAATGTGCCGCCGTCCATTGGTATCGTCACGCAGCCTTTGGGGAAGGCGTCGACCGCTGTCAGGCTTTCGATCCGTGCGAGGCGTTGGATCAGCACGTGGTTGTTGTCCCATGCGGATTGGCCTTTGTCGTCCAAACCCATGACCACCAGCGGCACTTTTGCACCGGCGGGCACGTGGCTTTGCGCACGGGCGGAACGTGTGTTGTCGATCAGGTCGATCACCCAGTTCATTTCGCGGTCGGCGTCTGCGTCGATCAATTCGGCCGCTGTGTAGGTTGGCCAATCGGCGTGGACCAACATTTTGGCGCGGTTGTCTGCAAGGCCCCAAAGCTCTTCTGTGATGAACGGCATGATTGGGTGCAGCAAGATTAGGCATTGGTCCAGAACCCAACGCAGAGTTTGCTCTGTCTCGGATTTGGCTGCCGCGTCGTCGCCTTGCAGGATGGGTTTTGAGAACTCCAAATACCAATCGCAGACCTTGCCCCATGTGAACGCATAAAGCGCATTAGCGGCGTCGTTGAAGCGGTAAGATTCCAGCGCGGCGTCGACCTCTTCACGGACTTTGCCGGTTTCGCCGATGATCCATTTGTTCAGCGTTTGCGTGGCCGCTGGGCGCACAGCATCACCGGGATAGCCGATTTCATAATGGTCGGCAAAGCTGAACGCGTTCCACAGTTTCGTGCCAAAGTTCCGGTATCCCTTGATCCGGTCTTCAGAAATTTTCAGTACGCCACCCAATGCTGCCATCTGCGCGTTTGAAAAACGCAGTGCATCCGCGCCGAATTCGTCGATCATGTCCAGCGGGTCGATGACGTTGCCCTTGGTCTTGGACATTTTCTCGCCCTTCGCGTCACGTACCAATTGGTGCAGATAGACGGTGTGGAACGGGTCGTCCTTTAGCACGGCTTGGGACATCATCATCATCCGGGCAACCCAGAAGAACAGGATGTCTTGGCCCGTGATCAACACATCGCCGGGGAAGTATTTCATCGCCTCGGTGTCTTCGGGCCAGCCGAGCGTACCGAATGGCCAAAGGCCCGACGAGAACCACGTATCAAGCACGTCAGGGTCGCGCCAAACTGGGAATTCCAGCTTGGTCGGGTCTTGTGTGACGTTATAGGCGGCAAGGCCAGCAGAGAAGCGCTCGATTGCTTCTGCTTTATCAGCGACTTCGACGATTGCCGCATGGCTAATCGGGCTTGGGGTATCCGCATTGTCAAAGACGAAGGCAGATTTGACGCTTTCGAAATCGGGGGCGCAATGCATGACATTGCCTCGGTGAACGATGCCCTCAAGAAGCAGACCAAGAATTTCGACTTCGTCCAGATCACCTGATGGGTTGTGTTCATCTTCAACGCCAAGGTCGAGTCCGTACCAAACTGGGATCTGGTGACCCCACCATAGTTGGCGCGAGATGCACCATGGTTCAATGTTCTCCAGCCAGTGATAGAATACTTTTTCGCCTGATTCAGGCATGATTTTGGTACGGCCAGTTTTCACGGCTTCCAGCGCTGGGCCAACGATCTTGGACGTATCGACGAACCATTGGTCGGTGAGCGCAGGTTCGATCACGACCTTTGAGCGGTCGCCGAAGGGCTGCATGATCTTTTTGTTTTCGACGTAAGGTACAGTTTCGGTCACTTCGACCTTGTTGCCATCTTCGTCTTTTTCAGTGCGGGTCACGTCATGCATGACCGCGTTGCCTTCGGCGGTGATGTCTTCAACGACCTTTTTACGCGCCTCGAAACGGTCCAGCCCACGGTATTCTTCGGGGACAAGGTTCATCGCGGCGATTTTCGCCTCGTCAAAGGTTTCTTCACCGTTGGCGATACGCTGCGCGACTTCTGCTTCCTCAATATAGGGTGCACCATCGTTGCGCATCGCGCCTTTGGTATCCATCAGGGAATACATCGGAATGCCGCCACGCTTTGCGACTTCGTAGTCGTTAAAGTCATGTGCGCCAGTGATTTTCACGGCACCCGAGCCGAAGTTCATGTCAGGATAGGGATCAGTGATGATCGGGATCAGGCGGCGATGTTCTTTGGGGCCGACAGGGATTTCACACAGTTTGCCAACGATTGGCGCATAGCGTTCATCGTCTTTGTGCACCGCAACTGCACCGTCACCCAACATGGTTTCGGGGCGGGTCGTGGCGATAGAAATGTAATCGCGGGTTTCACGCAGGGTGACATTGCCGTCTTCGTCTTTCTCGACATACTCGTAGGTTTCACCACCTGCGAGCGGATATTTGAAATGCCACATGTGGCCGTCGACTTCGATGTTTTCGACCTCAAGGTCCGAAATCGCGGTTTCAAAATGCGGGTCCCAGTTGACCAGACGCTTGCCGCGATAGATCAGCCCATCGTTGTACATCTGCACAAACACCTTGAGCACGGCATCATGGAAGTTGCCGTCTTTTTCAGTCTCAGGCGCGCTTTCGGCACCAGACATGGTGAACGCGGACCGTGACCAATCCATGCTGTCGCCCAAACGCCGTGCCTGCTGTTCGATCACGCCGCCTTTGTCGCCTTTCCATTCCCAGACCTTTTCAAGGAACTTTTCACGGCCCAATTCTGTCCGTTTTGGTTGACCTGTAGCTGCGAGTTCTTTTTCGACCATGAGCTGTGTGGCGATCCCTGCGTGATCAAGGCCGGGCTGCCAAAGGGTATCGTAACCCTGCATCCGTTTCCAGCGCGTCAGGATATCCATCAGCGTGTGGTTAAACGCGTGTCCAACGTGCAGGTGCCCAGTGACATTGGGTGGCGGCAGTTGGATGCAGAATGTTTTATCCGCATTTTTGCCGTGCGCGTTTGCGCCCGCGTTGAAAGCGCCCGCGGTTTCCCACATCTCATAGATGCGTGCTTCGGCGGTTTTTGCGTCGAATGTCTTGTCCATGGCCATTGTCACGTCCCCAATCTGGTTTGGAATTCGAATACCGAATGGGCTGACTAAGGGAAAGGGGCTTATCGTCGCTTGCGCAGGCGAAATGTGTTCAGCTTTAGCGCGTTACTCTGGCAGCTTTGCGAATTTGGGTGGGATATCCCGGTATGTGTACAGTTTTTGAATAGCTGCGTTTTGCTGTGTCCAAGTTTGAAGGTCAGCTATGCGTTCGGGATGTTTGTCTAAATACGCTTCGACTTTGGTCATGAGCACGTCGTCTAGTTGTCCATCTACAAATGCATGCAACAAGGCGTCTGTGATCGGGCGTTCGTCTAGCAATGTCATAGAGTTGAATTCTTTTCCATCGTCATGGTCGCCTTCAGTGCGGATCTTGCGCGCGCCAGCCGTGACATAAGCGTGCCAATTGGGATATCGAGCGTCTCTGCTGCTTCTTTGTAGCTAAGCCCAGAAATTACAACCGTTAATAGTGCTTCGCGCTGTTCGGGTGAAAGGCTTTCGATTGCGCGGGCTGTTTCTATCAACGTAAGTTGATCTGCGAGCGTATCGGTTGCCGCAATATTGAGCGTAATGTCGTTTATCGGGGCGGTGATGTTGTGATGTGCTGGCGACCTTAGCTGTGTGCGATAGGTGTTCAGTAACACTTTCATAGCCCAAGATTTGAATGTTCCGGTGGGGCGCCATAGGTCGCGTTTACGCCATGCGCGCTCTACACCGTCTTGAAGCAGGTCATCTGCGGCGTCAGGATCGCGCGTTAATGCATATGCGTATCGCCATAAGTCAGGGAGGCAGATTTCAATCCGTCGGTGAAAATCACCCATGTTGAACCGCCGTCCCCATATTATTTGTAATCGTGAATAACGCTAGCGGTCAGCGTATGGCGCGTAAATGGGATTGGCTTTAAGGGCGCGCAAGGTGCCAATTCCCGCCGATGCCGTCGCCTGTGGTGTCCCCTGGCATCTTGTCGTTTACCCAGCGATACAGTGGCCGCCCAGCATAGACCCATTGCAGTTGTCCATCATCACGCGTGATGATGGTGAACGCACCGGTTTCGCCGGCATCCACGTCTGCCGTGAGCGGTGGCCAGCTATTGCTACAACTGCCATTGCATTCAGATGATGTGGCGGAGTCTGGCGCGAATGTATAAAGGCTCATGCCGTTTGCATCAGTGAGAAGGCCACCGGCAACGGTTGCAGGGGGTGTTTCTGGACCAGCAGCGTAAGCCCCTGATGCGATAAGTCCTTCGATGACCATAAGAGTTACAATAGTGGTTTTCATAAAATGGCTCCGTTTTGAAAATATTCGCCGCCAATTTTGCTGAACGACTATTACAATAACGCCTGCCTTGGGTGTTTTAATCCCGATAAAACGAATTTTTCTCACGATGCCGTCACTAGACAACACAGTCGCTAGGATTAGGGTGGCATCAAGAGGGCAACGAAGGAACAGCACATGGAAAAGTTCGGCAAAAGCCAATCTGTCAAACGTGTCGAGGATATGCGACTTGTCACCGGGCATGGGCGTTACGTTGATGACATTGCTCCCAAAGACGCATTACATGCATATTTTCTGCGTTCACCAGTGGCCCATGGTGAAATCGTTGCATTGGATTTGGACGACGCGCGCGAAATGCCGGGTGTGCATTTAATTGTTACCGTTGATGATTTGATCGCCGCGGGCGTTAAGATCGGGCTTGGTACGACCGTGGTGAAAAACCGTGATGGATCACGGGGCGCAAAGCCCGAGCGCCCCGTTCTTGCACGCGGCCGTGTTCGTCATGTCGGCGAGGCGGTTACGATGATCGTCGCGGATAGCTTGCTTGAAGCGAAAGACGCGGCTGAAGTTATTGGGCTCGAGATTGACGACCTACCTGTGCATGTTGATTTGGCCGTTGGCGGCGATGCAATCCATAGTGAAGCACCTGAAAATAAGGCGTTTGATTTCGGTTTAGGTGACGAAGAAGCCGTGAAAGAGGCGATCAAAGACGCGGCACATGTTGTGACAACGGAAGTGTTTGATAATCGAATTATCGTAAATTCGATGGAGCCTCGCGGTTGCTTTGCCGAAATCACCGATGGTCGCCTGCATTTGGCCTTTGGTGGTCAGGGTGTATGGGGCCTAAAGGATGATTTGGCGAAGCACTTCGGCTTGGATAAGTCCGAGATCCGCGTGACTAACCCCGATGTCGGCGGGGGCTTTGGCATGAAGGGTATGCGTTACCCCGAGTATTTTGCGGTATCACATGCGGCGCGGGTGTTAAGTCGGCCGGTCCGTTGGATGTCCGACCGGACAGAGGCGATGTTGTCGGACAACGCAGGGCGTGATCTTACGACGACGGCGACCCTTGCTTTTGACGAAAACCACCGCATTGTTGCCTATCATTTAGATACTGTCGCGAACATGGGCGCATATAACTCTGCCTACGCGCAGCCGATCCAAACAGAGCTATTCGCCAAAGTTATGATGGGCACTTATGATGTGCAAACGGCCTATATGGGGTGCGTGGGTGTGTTTACGAACACAACGCCGGTAGACGCATACCGTGGGGCTGGTCGACCCGAGGCGATCTTTGTTCTTGAACGTGTAATGGACGAGGCAGCCCGTCAGCTTAGGGTCGATCCTTGGGCGCTCCGCGAGAAAAATTTCATTGCTCCGGAACAATTCCCTTACACATCGGTAACGGGCGTGACTTATGATGTTGGTGAATTCGCCAAGGTGCTGAACCGCGCCGCGCAAGAGGCCGACCGGACTGGGTTTGGAGGCCGTAAGGCGAACACCGCCGCGAAAGGCAAGCTGCGCGGGCAGGGACTATGTTACTATATCGAGAGCATTTTGGGTGACACCGTAGAAACCACAAAAGTTGAATTCGTTGATGGTGGCGCGTTGATCTATGTCGGGACGCAATCGAACGGGCAGGGCCACGAAACGGTTTATGCGCAGTTCCTTGCAGACCAGACGGGTATTCCCGCTGATCAAATTACAGTGGTGCAGGGGGATAGTGATCAGATCGCTAAGGGCGGCGGTACAGGTGGGTCACGTTCGGTCACTGTGCAAAATACGGCGACGCTTGCGACCGTCGATGTGATGATCAACGCATTCAGTGCCTTCCTTGCCGATGATCAGGGTGTTGATGCCAGCGCAGTCAGTTTTGACGACGAACAGTTTCGGATTGCTGGATCAAACCTGACTCCCACAATGTTAGAGGTCGTCGATATGGCGCGCCACGCGGGGCGCGATGACTTGTTGGCACACACAGCGACGATTGATTTGGAAAACCGTAGCTTCCCCAATGGGGCTCATGTTGCCGAGGTTGAAATCGACCCCGAAACTGGGGTTGTTACGGTGGATCGTTATACCGTAGTTGACGATTTTGGTAATCTTATTAATCCAATGCTGGCCGAGGGGCAGGTACATGGTGGCGTTGCCCAAGGGATCGGGCAGGCATTAACAGAGCGGGTGGTTTTTGATGAAGATGGTCAGTTGCTGACTGCGACTTTCATGGATTACGGAATGCCGCGCGCTGATAATATGCCAATGATCGGGTTTGCCACTGAAACTACGCCGTCGCTGAACAATCCAATGGGGATGAAAGGCTGTGGTGAGGCAGGCACTGTTGGTGCTCTTGCGGCTGTGTCGAATGCGGTTATTGACGCGTTGTGGGATGTGGGTGTCCGGCATGTCGAGATGCCGTTTACACCGCACCGGGTTTGGGAAACGATAAAGGCGGCAAAGAATAACAGTGAAGCTGCGTGATTGGTTCTTTGGATTATTCGGACGCCGTGCGCGCACCGAAGAAGGTGGTCTACGCCGGCGCGGTTCAGCGACCCATGTGGTTATCCTAGATGGGACGATGTCGTCGCTTGCCACTGGTCGTGAAACGAACGCGGGGCTTACATTTAAGTTGCTGAACGAGGTCAGCCGCACCAACAATGTAACTTTGCATTATGAAGCGGGAATTCAGTGGCGCGACTGGGCAGGCACATGGGGGGTGATGACCGGCAAGGGTATCAATCGTCAAATTGAACGTGCATATGGTGTTGTTGCGTCACGCTATCGGCCCGGCGATAAGATTATTCTGGTTGGTTATTCGCGCGGGGCTTATGCCGTACGGTCGTTGGCGGGGGTGATTGACAGCGTTGGCTTGGTGCAAGCCGATCACGCGACTGTGCGGGCAGTACGGCAGGCGTATAGGCACTATAGAAATGGCAGCATTAATCCTGCGGCTAAGCGATTTCGCGAAATTTATTGTTATCATGATGTTAAAATCGAAGCGGTCGCCGTTTGGGATACCGTAAAGGCGCTTGGGCTTCGGTTGCCAATTTTGTGGCGCTGGGCACCTGCGCAGCATGACTTTCACAATCACGCGCTGGGCCCACACGTTCTGAACGGCTTTCATGCGCTGGCAATTGATGAACGCCGCCGCGCGTATGAACCCGTGATGTGGAAAAGCAATCCCGAATGGACTGGCCATATGGAACAGGTTTGGTTTCGCGGAAATCATGCAGATATCGGCGGACAGGTCTGGGAACACCCGCAAGCGCGACCTTTGGCGAATATTCCTCTTGTTTGGATACTTGACCGCCTGTCTGACTGTAACGTCCCGCTACCGGACGGTTGGCGCGACAGATTTTCGCAAGATGTCACCGCGCCGTCCATCGGAAGCTGGCGTGGTTGGGCGAAGGTTTTCCTTGCACGCAGAGCAAGGGTCATCGGCGACGATCCATCTGAACGAATGCACGAAACGATCACCGCCGAGATTATAGAGCCATCAATCGCGGTGGATTTGCATAATCAGGCAAGTGGTTGAACCGGTCGCATAAAGTTTGCCGTCATCAGCGCCGCGGATTTCACCATGTGACACACCTGTCGACCGACCGGCGTGGTCTAGAAAACCAGTCGCGATAATTTCTGTCCCAATGGGGATCGCCCGCGTGAGGTTCACTTTGTATTCAAGGGTCGTATAAATTGCGCCTTTTGGCACTTTGGTCTTAACGGCGCAGGCCATGCAGCTATCCAGTAGAGTGCCGTACCAGCCCCCGTGAATCCCGCCCATTGGATTGGTGTGCTCGTACTGTGGCGTGCCGCGAAACGTAACTTTGCCAGGCTCAACAGTATCCAGCCAATAGTTCATAAGTTTGCCAATCGGCGCAGAGAGCGCCGGTTCGCGTAGCATCGTCTGAAGGTAGTCGAAGCCCGACATAGACAGCATTCTGTCGCGATCAGGCAATGTGTATGGAACGGTGGTTGTCATAGGGCCTCGGGCGTTGTTTCGCCCGAAGCTGTACGGTTACGCTACGTTTTGCAACCGGCCTTTTGGTGTGACACCTAGCGCATGACATACATCGCGCGTCAGTTCCGGGCGGTTCAAAGTGTAGAAATGCAGGTGGTCAACGCCACCTTGCAGCAGATCATCACATAGTTCGGTCGCCAACGCAGTCGCGAGCAGATCAGTCGTTCCATCGCGGGTCGCATGTTCAAATGCATCGGTCACCACTTGTGGAATTGTCGTGCCGCACATTTTCGCAAACCGCTGTGTGCCGCCCCAGTTTTCGATTGGCAGGATGCCCGGAAGGATCGTAGCATCGATCCCCGCCTTTACGCAGGCATCACGGAACCGGAAAAATGTGTCGGCTTCAAAAAAGAATTGTGTAATCGCAGAAGTCGCGCCAGCGTCGATTTTACGCTTTAGGAACGCGATGTCTGCGGCTTGGTCTGCGGCCTCTGGGTGCTTTTCAGGATATGCGCCCACGCGGATGTTGAATTTTCCTGTGTCCGCCAATGCGCCGATCAGTTCGACAGAGCTGGCAAAGCCTTCGGCATGTGGTTTGAAGCCATCCGACCCTTTTGGCGCGTCACCACGTAGGGCCACGATTTCGCGCACGCCTTCTTCGGCATAGCCGTCGGCGATTTCCAATGTCTCGGCTTTTGTCGCATCGACACATGTCAAATGCGCGGCAACGTTCAAGCCGCTGGTCTTGTGGATCGTGCCGACTGCCTCGTGCGTCAGTTTGCGGGTGGTACCGCCTGCGCCGTAGGTCACCGATACGAATGTCGGGTCAAGCGGGGCGAGCGTATTCACGCAATCCCAAAGCCGGAATGAAGCCGCGAGCGACTTAGGCGGGAAGAATTCGAATGATACAGACGGCGTAGACATGGGCGGACCTCTCTCTTGCCATGCTGTTATCGCAGCTTTAATGAGTTGAGACAAATTCATAACTTTCACCACGATCATGAGGCTGGCTCATATGCATATCGAATTCCGGCATCTTCGGACCATCAAGGCAATCCATGACACGGGTGGTCTGGCGCGTGCGGCTGATCAGCTGAACATCACGCAAAGTGCGCTAAGCCATCAGATCAAAGGGATCGAGGATCAGGCCGGCGTTGAATTATTCGTGCGCCGATCTAAACCGCTGAAACTCTCGGCCGCCGGAATGCGGATGCTTGCCGCGGCTGAATCGATCTTGCCACAGGTCGCTGCACTTGAGGCGGAATTCTCGGGTTTGATCAAAGGTAGCTCTGGTCGCCTGCACATCGCAATCGAATGCCATGCCTGTTTTGAATGGTTGTTCCCCGTGTTGGAACAATTCCGCAAGGCATGGCCTGAGGTCGATGTCGATATTCGTCCGGGCCTTGCGTTTGATGCCTTGCCTGCGCTGAGAAAAGAAGAGGTGGATTTGGTTGTGTCCTCTGATCCAGAGGAACTGCCTGACACTGATTTTACGCCGCTTTTCGACTATGAACCCGTTTTTGTAGCGTCGTCTTCACATCCGCTCGCACAGAAAGAAGTGATCGAGGCCGAGGATTTTCGGGGTGAAACACTGATCACCTATCCTGTTGACCGTGCGCGGCTTGATATCTTTTCTCAGCTTTTGACACCGGCCAAGGTTGAACCGGGGGCAGTGCGGCAGGTTGAACTGACTGCTGTGATCTTATTGTTGGTCGCCTCGAACCGTGGCGTTGCAGTGTTGCCGGATTGGGTTGTTAGCCAAGTACGTTATAACTCTGACTACGTGACCCGACCGTTAACCAGGGACGGTATTACCCGTCGTCTTTATGCCGCGACCCGGTCCGAGGATACGTCCCGCCCATTCATGGCGCATCTGATCCGACTAGCGAAACAAGAGGCCGTGAAATTGCAACGAAATTGACGGGGTATTCATGATCCGCGTAGCGTCATCTGACAGGGTTTCCCGAAAAGCAGGTTTACCCCTTGTTACGCACGCGCGTTGGGCCTATACGCCGCGCTTGATCCCGAACCCGGAGAAGATGTGATGGCTGGCAGCGCAAACCTGAACGTGATGATGAAAACCGCCCGTAAAGCAGGGCGTGCATTGCTGAAAGACTTTGGCGAAGTCGAGCAATTGCAAGTAAGCGCGAAAGGTCCCGGCGACTTTGTTAGCCGTGCGGACCGTACCGCCGAAGAAACAATCCGTGAAGAATTGCTGCACGCGCGCCCATCCTATGGGTTCTTGGGCGAAGAAGGCAAAGAAATCGAAGGCGCTGATCCAACCCGTCGCTGGATCGTTGATCCGCTGGATGGCACAACCAACTTTTTGCACGGTCTGCCACATTGGGCTGTTTCCATCGCGCTAGAACACAAGGGCCAGATCGTTGCTGGTGTTGTCTATGATCCTGCTAAGGACGAAATGTTCTATGCGGAAAAAGGTGGTGGTGCTTGGTTGAACGAAGGCCGTTTGCGCGTTTCCGGACGTCACCGCATGATCGAAAGCATCTTTGCGACTGGTCTGCCATTTGCTGGCCGCTCTGATCTGCCAGAAACACTGCAAGACCTTGCGCGTATCTTGCCCGCTTGTGCCGGTGTCCGCCGTTTCGGCGCTGCTGCGCTTGATCTGGCTTATGTTGCTGCAGGTCGTTACGACGGCTTCTGGGAGCGGAACCTGAAAATCTGGGATATGGCAGCTGGCCTGATCATCGTTCGCGAAGCAGGCGGTATGGTTGAACCTATTCGTCCCGACGGTGATATCTTGGCCGATGGCGCTGTTATCTGTTCGAATGAACCGATCTTTGAGAACTTTTCAAAGGTTGTTCGCAAGGCTAACGCCTAACAGTCGGAATATTACTGCGACCGTAGTGGGTTTCCGGATGATCCGGGTGCCCATCCGTGCGTTGCCAAAACCCTGTGCCGCCTAGCGTCAACCACATTGGCAACATCAACACAAAGCCTGCGACAAAGCCGCCCGCGTGCGCCCAATGGGCCACGCCGCCCGTTCCGGCCATCGCGTTGAAACCGTTGAATAGCTGCGCCGCAAACCAAAACCCTAGTGTGATCCACGCGGGTATTGGAAAAATGCGGAAGAATACGATGAAGAATACAAACACATCGACCCGCGCCTTGGGGAATAGCAACAGATAGCCCCCCATAACGCCCGCAATCGCCCCTGATGCCCCGACCATCGGGATCATAGAGGATGGCTCTGACGCGAACTGCGCCAAACCAGCAGCGATCCCGCATAGCAGATAAAAGACCAAGAACGGCACATGGCCCAGTTTGTCTTCTAGGTTGTCGCCATAAATCCATAAAAACAGCATGTTCCCGGCGAGGTGCATGAACCCACTGTGCAAGAACATAGAGCTAAGCGCGGTCACATAGCCTTCTCCTGCAGAAATTCGCGCCGGGACCAATCCGTAGTGAAAGAAAATCTCGGCAATCGCGCGTTCTGATTGTGCGGCATAGCTGCCCAAGAAAATCAGTACGTTCAATATGATCAGCGCAATCGTGACATAAGGCACGCGTTCAGACGGGTTGTGGTCGCGGAATGGAAATATCATACCGCGACCGTGATTTATGTCCGCGCCGTGGTCAAGCGGTAGCTTGATCCGCGACTTGGGCCAGCAGTGCGGCGTTGCCACCTGCCGCTGTCGTATCAATACAAACGTGCCGTTCATGCATTGCGTGGGCTACGTCAGGCATGCCAGTGATCAACGCAACGATTGGGCCTTGGCGTTTGCTAAGGGCCGTTTCGATCGCGCGCCCTGTTTCGGCGTCGCCCCACCACAACACGCCTGCTAAGGGCGCTAGTGTCGTCAGATGGTTCGGGGCTAGCGTACCTTCGCTGCTGATCCCAATACCACCAAGCGCCTCGATTGCGCGAACCTGTGTCGCTGCAGCCTCTGGGCCCGGACCCATGCAAAGAATCGGACCACGTGGGCGGACGCTATGACGGTTGGATTCGCCTGTTGGTCCGGGCAAATCGGTTGGTGTTTGTGCTGTAACTGACTTTGTTGCGTTTAAACGTGTGCTTATGGCGGCTAGGTCACTGTCAGCCGTCCATTCAGACGTGGCGCTTTGCACAGGGTTTGCAGTAAAGCGCGGCAGATAGTGCGGACCGCCTGCCTTGGGTCCAGTCCCAGACAGACCTTCGCCGCCAAAAGGTTGGCTGCCTACGACGGCACCAATCTGGTCGCGGTTTACGTAAATATTCCCGGCTTCAACCCGTTCAACGATGGTCTGTACGCGGTCATCAATCCGGGTGTGCAGACCAAAGGTCAGCCCGTAGCCAGTGCCATTAATCGTGTCGATCACATTGTTGATTTCATCCGCCTTAAACGTTGCTACGTGCAACACAGGGCCAAATATTTCACGGTCCATATCCGTGATGCTGTTCACCCGAATGGCCGTGGGCGCGATGAAATGCCCGCCATTTTCTGGCGCTTTGATTCGGTGAATAATGCGACCGTCTGACTGTGCTTGGGTAATGTGATCCGCGATTATCTTATGCGCGGGCGCATCAATCACGGGGCCAAGATCGGTTGATAGCAACCACGGATCACCAACGACCAGTTCGTCCATCGCACCCTTCAGCATTTTCAACAGCGGCTCTGCGATGTCCTCTTGAACATACAGGCAACGCAGGGCCGAACACCGCTGACCAGCGGACCGGAACGCGCCGTTCACGATGTCACGCACTGCATGTTCGGGCAGGGCAGTACTATCAACGATCATTGCGTTTAAGCCGCCGGTTTCCGCAATCAGCGGTGTTCCCGGCGCGCAGTTGGCCGCCATGGCTTCGCGGATCTTTAACGCAGTGGCAGTAGAGCCTGTGAATGCCACCCCGTTTATTCGCGCATCAGAGGTAAGCGCTGCCCCAACGTTCCCGCCTCCCGGAAGCAATTGTAATGCGTCGACTGGCACGCCGGCCGCATGCAGCATTTCAACGGCACGGGTTGCGATCAGAGGTGTTTGCTCGGCCGGTTTGGCCAATATAGCGTTGCCAGCGGCCAGCGCAGCGGCAATTTGCCCGGTAAAGATAGCCAGTGGAAAGTTCCAAGGGCTGATGCATGTCCAGACGCCACGGGCCTCTGTGTCGTCGCTAGCTTGGGTCGCGTAATAGCGCAGGAAATCCACTGCCTCGCGCAGTTCAGCCACGACATCTGGCAAGCCCTTTCCCGCTTCGCGTGCCAGAATCGCGAACAGTTCATTTGCATTGGTTTCATAAGCGTTGGCGGCAGCGTTCAACGCAACAGCACGTGTGGCTGCATCTGCGCCCCACGGTTTCGCGTATCCAATCGCCGCAGTGATATCGGCAGGGCCAGCTACCTGAACTAGGCCGACGATATCTTTTGCACGTGCCGGGTTTGTGACGGGTGTCTTCGGTTCCATCGGTTGACCCGCTGCGATAATGGGATGCCCTTGAAACTGTGTTTCCATAAACGGCGCACGCCCGGTTTCTATAGCTGACAGCGTGGGGGCATGGGTTAAATCCCATCCGCGAGAGTTAACGCGTTCTGGCAGGAAGATATTTGGCCCTTTGGGCAGGTCGACACCATGACCGATTGCTTCAAACGGGCAGGCGGCCACGATTTCTGGGGCAACGTCTTCGTCGACGATTTGGTTCACAAAACTAGAGTTCGCACCGTTCTCCAACAGACGCCGAACAAGATAGGCGAGCAGATCTTCGTGCGCGCCGACGGGGGCATAAATGCGGCAATGCGTCTTTTCCGCGTTCAGCACAAGTGTGTGCAGGGTTTCACCCATGCCATGAAGGCGCTGGAATTCATATGTTGCGGGTGTCAGCCCCATCGTCGATGCGATGTCGAGAACAGCAGCAACTGTGTGTGCGTTATGTGTCGCGAACTGCGGGTAAATCCGGTCAGTCATCCCCAGCAGCTTGCGGGCGTTGCTGATGTAGCTGATGTCAGTGTGCTGTTTAGCCGTGAATACGGGGAATCCGTCGATGCCTTCGACTTGGGCACGTTTGATTTCAGCGTCCCAATATGCGCCCTTCACCAAGCGGACCATGATTTTGCGATCCAGCTTTGTTGCCAATGCGTGCAGGTAGTCGATCACCAGCGGGGCGCGTTGGCCGTAGGCCTGCACGACGACACCGAAACCATCCCACCCAGATAGCGCAGGCTCTGACAAAACAGCGGCGATCACATCAAGTGACAAGGAAAGGCGGTCAGCCTCCTCTGCGTCGATGTTAAAACCCATGCCAGCAGATTTCGCCAGCATGGCCAATGCACGCACACGCGGGACCAATTCGGTCATGACGCGCGCCTCTTGGGCGACCTCGTACCGCGGGTGCAGCGCGGATAGTTTGACCGAGATGCCTGGGTTTTCGGCAACCGTTTCATGTGTGCAATGTTCAGCAATCGCGCTGATCGCACGCGAATAAGACAGATGATAGGCGCGTGCATCGGCCTCTGTCCGGGCGGCTTCGCCCAGCATGTCATAGCTATAGGTAAATCCCTTTGCTTGCATGCCAGCAGCACGTTTCATCGCCTTGCCGATATCTTCGCCCAAGACGAACTGGCGGCCCATTTCACGCATCGCACGGGCGACAGCGGTACGAATGACGGGTTCACCCAATCGCTTTACTGCGCTGCGCAGGTGGCGGGTGATACCGGGCTTTTCATCGTCCAACACGCGCCCCGTTAGCATCAATGCCCAGGTCGATGCGTTGACCAGCGACGACGCCGAATGCCCAAGGTGCTTGCCCCAGTCCGACGGCGCAATTTTATCTTCGATCAACGCATCGATGGTTTCTGCGTCCGGAACGCGCAGCAGGGCCTCTGCGAGACACATCAACGCGATGCCTTCGTCGGTCGAAAGGCCATATTCAGCAAGGAATACTTCCATTAGTCCGGGTTCTGCGCTACCGCGTATTTGGCGTACAAGGTCTGCGGCGCGGCTGCTAATCCGCGCACGATCTGCGTCGGTTAGATCTGCTGTCTGCGTCAGCGCCGTCACAGCCTGCATCTCGTTGCAGTACATTGCGGCATCGATTTCTTTGCGCATGTCGATTTGATCACTGTGCATGGGTGGAGTCCTTGTTATTTTTTCCTACTATATGCCATTGTGTGCAGTCCTTTTGGTTGATAATTATCGGATTGTTAGTCGTTTCCACCAAAGAGGGTGATATAAATGGTCGATTTGAGTTCTGATCTGGACGGTTTTGATCGCAAGATTCTAGATGTACTGGCCGTCGAGGGTCGTGTGAGCGTGACAGAGCTGGCGCGTCGTATTGGTCTTTCGAAATCACCAACACAGGCCCGTCTAAAGCGATTGGAAGAAAACGGTGTTATTCGCGGGTATCGCGCCTTATTCGACCCCATTCGTTTGGGGCGTGATCATGTCGCTTTTGTTGAAGTAAAGCTCACAGACACCCGAGAGGCGGCGCTAGCGGCATTCAATGCCGCTGTGATGCGCGTGCCAGAGGTGGAACAGTGCCACCTTATTGCAGGTGCTTTTGATTATTTACTAAAAGTACGAACAGCAGGTATGATTGGTTATCGTGCTGTATTAGCTGATAAAATTTCGACTTTGCCGCATGTGGCGAACACATCAACCTATGTTGCGATGCAAGCAGTTAAAGAAGAAGGCCTTTCACCGCTTGCTCCTCAGGGCGCGTCGGCTTAGGAATAGCACCGTGCCCGCGTGGTGGAATGGTAGACACATGAGACTTAAAATCTCCCGGCTGTAAGGCCGTGCCGGTTCGAGTCCGGCCGCGGGCACCACTTTGAATTGAAATTTGTATGTTTTATGGTGTTTGATCCGAAAACCATTACACAAACGCTACACCGAATTGACTAGCGGACATGAGATTTACAATCGAATTGCAGCATTTGAAGCTGGCTAAGAGCGGCAATGCCAAGTACCGGAGACGAGTCACATCGCCCGCTATGAAGGCTTGATTGGTCGTAGCGCGGTGGGATGAGGGCGGTTTTCGCATCTTGACGTGATTGATGACTTCAGCCGCGAATGTCTGGCCGCCGTGGCTGATACGTCTCTGTTTGGTGTATGTGTGGCCCGCAACCTGATCGCAGCGTGGCGTATCGACTTCAACCACCACGGCCACACACAAGCCTCGCTGGACTGACGTCGGCGGAATATGCTAGCCCGTCAAAAGAGGACTAAAACTTGAACAGAACTCACCTAAATTAGCGGACTCAAAGTGGAGTGATCACAAAGCATCAACCACAATCTGTCAACGCTTTGCGCGTGGTGCTATGTGCTGGCTCGCATGCCGCTTAGCATCCGGTTTTGCAGAATACGACCTTCACAGTTTTTAGGATGAGCAAGATGTCTGTCACAAACGAGAGTTTGCTGGCATATTCGTTGTCGTAGCGGACGCGATCCACGAATTTTGAGGCGCCTCGACCTTCGACTTGCCATAGACCAGTTACGCCCGGACGCAGACTATAGTAGTGAGAGCCGCCGGCATCGCGATAAAGTTGATTTTGTGATGACATGAATGGGCGAGGTCCCACAATGCTCATGTCGCCAAGCAACACATTGAAGATCTGTGGTAGCTCGTCGATACTGGTTTCCCTTAGAAAACGGCCCAACTTTGAAATGCGTGGATCATTCGTTAGTTTTTGAAAGGTGTGCCATTCATACGCCACCTTGTCATCGGTCGCACACAAATGTTTCAGCCGTTGTTCTGCATCCACGTGCATAGTCCGTAATTTGAAGCACTGAAAACTTACGCCATCACGGCCAATGCGGTCTTGAGTGAAGAAGCCCGGACCACCGTCACGTTTAACAAGGCACCAAGCAGCCAGTATGATCGGCGTTACGACGGGGAGCAAGAGAAGGCATATTAGGACATCAAGTGAGCGTTTGAGGTGCTTATTGTAGAGTCCGTTTTTCTTATCGTGGCTGCCGTCATCTAAGCTGTTCAGCCAATGGGGCGTATTGGCAGGATTCAAATTGGAGAAGCGGGTTGGCCCAAGATCGGCGTTCGTGGCTGCAGCTGATAGTACCAATTGAGCTGTTGAGCGACTTTCAGTGCAATCAGTGATTGTGTTGATGCCCTTGGCCTGATTTCCGCGGCGTGAGGTCAGCGCATATCGCAGCGCTTTCGATGCGATAAACGGCTCCGTTAGGAAATTAAGTAACTTTTTTCTGGTTACCTTGAATGCGCCTGTGCGCGTGCGCGACGTATCGACAGTTTGGATATTTTCGCTGAAATCCACTATTTTATAGATCTTCATTTTTTCCCCCACGAGGATACATGTATATGAGTTTGTGAAATTAAATTGGTATTGGTTGAAAGCTTTGATGCGCGAAATTTGCGATCAATTAATATATTGATAACTCAATTTTAGTAATTTGATAGTATTTGATTTAATTTTTTAAAAAATAGACGTGTGGAGGCGCTATTTTTGGGGTTTGTCTGAATTTTGTTTTTGTATTTTCAGCGTGGTGAAGGCTTAGATGATTTTTTTATTGTCGGTTTAGCAAGGTTTCCACCCAAGACACTAAATCAGCTCTCTTAAGCGATAAGTTTTTGATTCTTAAACGTTCATTTGAACGGATTCCAGCAGATTACCTGTGTTGGAAACTAAAATTGTTATCGTGCGTTATTGGTGAATCCCTTAGTACACCCTGTGGTTGCTTAAATTGTGATCATTTGACGAATTTTCAAAAATTTAATGAGCGTCCGGGTCACTTGTGATTCTCTTTTCACTGCGAAGGACACGTGGGTCGGCCTCAGTTGCGTGGTGGATTGGGATAATTCCTGATGGCCGAATGCGAAAAACCGTATCGCAACGTCTATCCGCACCTGTCAAAAAGGATAGTCGACCATACGGCTAGCGGCAGGTCTACCCAGACGCGTTCGTTAAATTTGTCTGCAATTACTGCAAGATAAGCTCACGTTCGAAACCAGTTCAAAACTTCTTTGTGTTGCTCTGTTGGCTGACATCGTCAGTCGGCCCGGATGATTTGTGCTGTCGGACTTTGGTTTAATCGAAGGATCGTCTCAATATGTCTTATCTTGCAGTATTCCGCGTGGTTTGTGTTTCTTTGGCTCTTGTTTTTGGCGTTTCTGCCTCAGCCAACCAGACATCAAGAGTTATTAACAATGATGGCGGTGGCAACGTGAATGAGTATCTTGTTGATTTGAGCGTCGCGATCCTATCGGGTGAAAAGATCCAAATTGACGGATGGTGCGCATCTGCTTGCACTTTGTACCTTGCTTCAACAGAGACATGTGTCACTGCTAACGCGGTTCTTGGTTTCCACGCCCCTAGAGGCGGGAGCGCGGCCGAAAACCAGCAAGCTGCTCAGGTTATTGGTGCACGTTTGCCTGCTGCGTTGAGAAATTGGTATTTCACGTATGCTGCTGAACTGGACGGGAACAAATTTGTCACCCTGACCGGATCTCAAGTTGTTCAAATGGGTGCTGCGAATTACTGTGTGTAAAGGTTTTAAGTCAAAAATTACTTTTGCGTGTGTTGCCCCTTGCCTGAAGTGATGGCGGGGGCATTGTCCAACAGTTGATTTTATCTATAGGTCAACCCAGTGCGTTGTTCGAGTGATGCGAGTATCCATCTGAATTTCCTACAAGAAGGGCGTGCCTGTGTATGCAAAGAGGCATTTCATTTGATTGAAATTTTTTTGTTGAGAATTTGTCTTTATAAATAATTATCTTAGTTTTATAAGCGTTTAGATAGTGCGGCGTCTAGGTGCCCGAAATTTTAAATTAATTGGCTTGCTCAGGCGTTATGAGTTTGCCGTCGCTGTATTTATTTTGTGAACGGAACATCATGTTTCTTGTGCTGTGTCAGGTGTACGACCAATTTGGGGTTGGGAATTGAAAATATATCGTCGTGCCTTGATTTTTCTGGCCGCGCTGTCGGTGTGTTTCTCGGCATACGCGATCGGTCCGGAAATTAAGACCATGACGAGAGATCGCGATGAAGTCAGGGTTTTCCTTTCGGCTATTAACTCCTCTCCTCAGTTTGAGAACTCATTTTCGTATGTAAGCCGTGTTCGTCAAATGACGCTTTGTGATGACTTAATGTCGTCTGTTTCGGGGGCGTTGATGGGGCAGGCTGTGCTTGAAAGTGTTGCTCAGGGTTGTATTGATCATGCGCGCCGGGTGCTCATGTCTTCACCAACGATGTCGCTTGCGCATCTTGTGTATGCCCATGCGGCGTTTATCAACGGCAACACAGAACAGGCAATTACGGCATTGCAAATGTCACAAGCCACGGCCCCTTCTGAGGGGGGGCAGGCGACGCGACGCATGCGTCTGGCTTTTAAGATAGGACCCGAGCAATTGGGCGCACCCGCAATTTCTGATGCGCGTCTCATGGTCCAAGACCAAATTTATAGAACCTATCTTGCTACCTACTTTGTGGCCGATCCAGAGAAGCAAGATTGGGTGGTTGATGCGGTTTCTGACGTCAGCGGTCGCGACTTGCGCGCATTTTACAATCTCATCAGGGCTAAATCTTTGGGGGATTCGTCGTCATGATAGATTTTACGCGGGTTACGCCATCAAGTGCGGAAACTTTAAAGAAAACGCGGACGTCGCGGGCCGCCTCACTCTTCGATTTCGAGGTTGTTGAAGTGGTTGAGCACCGCTGGCAAGAATCTCCAAAGGCCGCGTCGCGGCTAAATGACCGCGTGGCGGTTTGTATTGCGATATTTTTATTTCTCATTCCGGTTCCTTATGGGGCAAACCGACCGCTGGCGTGGCTCGCGGCGATCGGAGTGGTCGGTCTTTTGACATTTGTATATTTTGTGATGTTGCAGCGTCTGGATCCGAACCGCCCAGTTCAATTTCGGAACTATAGGTGGGTTCTTGTGCCAGGTCTTATGGCGCTAGTGTGGGCCACGATTCAGTTGATTCCGATAGGGGCGCCGCCAATTGCCCCGCTTCCAGAAGGCGTTTCGCCTTCAACGATATCACTTGATTCTTCGGCAACGATTCTTGGGATACTAAGGATGCTATCCTATGCTTTCTTATTCATTCTGATTTCAGAGGTCTGCACAAACCGATTCCGAACCGAAAAATTGTTAAAGTGGATTTTTTGGGGAATTTTTGCACATGCCGTGTGGGCGCTTCTTTCGTTGAGCGTGCTCGATGATAGCCTGCTCTTGCAAGAGAAGACTAACTATCACGGTTTTGCGACAGGCACATTTGTTAACAGAAATTCATTTGCGACCTTTATGGGGATGGGGTTTGTGATTGGCGCTGCGCTGTTGGTGTTCGAAATACGATCGCCCGCACGCCGTATGCCGAACCAGAAACATAAGGTGAAAGGTTTTACGACAGACGCTGCATATGTATCAATTTTGATGTTTGTAATCTTTGCGGCACTGCTAGAGACAGCGTCGCGACTGGGTTTGATATCGACGCTAGCTGGCACTTGGTTCACAATTGTCGTGCTGCTCATACGGACGGGCGTTTCGAAGTTTAAAATTTTCAGCGTCTCGTTTGCGCTTGGTCTTGTCACGTTGATTGGGTTGATCAGCCTGCTGGGGCAGGCGATGTTGCAGCGCTTTGTTTATTTGCAAGTGGATTTAGGTGAGCGCCTAGAGCTTTATAGACAGACATGGAAAATGATTGAAACGCGGTGGTTTGCGGGCTTTGGTTTAGATACTTACGCTGTCGCGTTTGAAGCTTTTCATCGTCCCGAACTTTCTACATCGTTAATTTGGGACAAACCCCACAATACTTATCTGACGCTCTGGTCTGAATTGGGGCTCGTCGCGGGGTCGTTGCCAATGATCTCTGTTGGCATTGCATTTATGATGGTACTACTTTCGATCCGTGATCGACAAGAAAGCTTTTTTCCGGCGTCTGCCGCGGTCGGTGTAATCGTGGTTGGCGCGGTCCATTCGCTTGGCGATTTCAGTCTAGAGATAGCGGCGAATACCTATGTCTTTGTTGCTATTGTCGCCCTGGGATTGGCGCGCCGCAGCTTGGCGAGGGAACTGTAGTATGTTTTTCCGTCGCCCCCCGCCCCAGCTTCGGCGTATTTTGAAGTTGTCAGACATGCCTGCGGCACTCTACGCAATCGGCGACATACATGGTTGTTTGGATCTATACGACGAACTTGAGGCTCAGATCGTCGAAGATAGCCAGCCGATTGCGGGACCTAAATTGATCGTTTGTTTAGGGGATGTCATTGATCGGGGGCCGAATTCGTCCGGGGTTGTAGAGCGGCTTCTTGGGCCTGCTCCCGCAATGTTTGAACGTGTGGTGCTTCGTGGAAATCACGAGGATATGATGGCTCAATTCCTTATGACCCCAGAGCGTTACCTTGATTGGGTCGACTTTGGGGGGGAGGAAACACTGGCTTCATATGGGGTACGTCCGAATTCTGACCTTGGATTTAAGGCTGAGATTAAATCCTTGCGACGGAAGCTCGATTTGGGAATTCCCGAAGAGCACCAAGATTTTTTGATGGGCTTACCAATTGCACTGGAAGTCGGGATGTTGCGCTTTGCTCACGCGGGCTATGACCTCTCGAAACCTGCCTCAAAGCAGTCGCCGGAACGCTTGATGTGGGGGCCTGCTCATCAGAGGGGTACGTATAGGGGGAAGGCAGTACTCGTTCATGGTCATGTCGCTGTTGACGATGTCGAAATATCTAACAGCCACGTCAATCTAGATATTGGCGCTTTTCAATCTGGCAGGCTTGCTGCGATGCGTTTCGTTGCCGGATCTGATGAACGGAAATTACTTGTTGCAAAGAAATTACGCCCGAAACGATCAACGATAAATTCAAAGGAAGACTAAATGACGCGAGATAATCAGGAATTTATCGACTTGAGGGATGTTGTTGCCGTCTTGCGCAGGCGGAATAGACTTATTGGGCTCACGCTTTTTGTTTTTTTGACGGTGGCCTTCGTCTACTTGACTGCGGCGACCCCGCTTTACACGGCCCGGGCTCTTATTCGGATAGATCCGCAAGAGACGAACCTACTAGATCCGAGTGATACGGGCGTTAGCAATGCTTCGGTCGAGGCGACACGACTGGAAACTGAAGTGGAGATTTTAAAGTCTTCAAACATCGGTCTTCAGACGATTACTTCTCTGGATTTGGAACAGAGCGAAGAGTTCGGACCGTCGGTGTCGCTGGCGGATCAATTTAAGGTTACGTTCGGGTTTGATCTTCCTGCGCCGCCTTCTGGTAGTGACTTGACCAATTTAACCCTGAGCAAATTTAATGATGCACTGTCCGTCCGCCGTCTAGGGCTAACTTATATCGTTTCAGTCGAAGCAACCACGCCAGATCCGACGCTTTCGGCAAGCATCGCAAACACGCATGCCGCTATGTATATTCAGGATCAGGTAACAGGTCGAAGTGAGGCGTCAATCGCTTCGCGCGATGTGCTACAGTCACAACTGCAGAGCGCACGAGGAAACCTTGAGCAGAGCAATGATACTTTGCGAAATTACATCGAAACAAATGTTATTCGTTTAGCTGATGAAGCGGGAAATCGCGAGTTAGCGTCCATTGGCCGGCGATTGCAAAATATTACGCAGCAACTAAGCGATTTCGAAGATGCGGTCGTGATTGCGCAAAGTGCTCGGGATAGCGGTGACTGGGAGACACTTGCCGCGCAGGTTGGCGACGACGCGCTCTCCAACCTTGAACGTCAGCGCGTTCAATTGCAGCAACGATTACAGGCATCCCAAGTTGGCAGTGACGAAGCATTTGATCTTTCACTTGGCCTTGCTGCACTTGAAGGACAGATTCAGGAACGTGGGGAGCAAGTTTTCGAGAGATTGGAGACGCAGATGCTGAATACTCATGATAGCCGGATTGCGTTGCTTGACGAAGTGCAATCTACGGTACTGCAGAGCGAATTATCGGCGTCTACGCTTGCTGACATATATAGCTTGCAGCAAGAGGCGGGAATTGCGCAACGACAATACGATCAACTTTTAAGTCGAATAAGGGATCTGGAAACACAGTCTGTGTTACAGGTGGCCAACAGTCGCGTCGTATCCGATGCGATGGTGCCAAGCAGTCCCGCTTTGCCCAATAGAAAAGTGGTGTTTGCTTTGGCCCTCGTGGCGGGGGTGACGTTTGGTATTGGCTTTGCATTCCTGAAAGAGCTTTATTTTGGGGGCATTACGTCCGCTAGCCAATTGCAAAATATTATTCCGACACAAGTTGGTGGGATAATTCCCAAGGTGAACTCTAGCAACGTCAAAGAGGTTCTGGCTGACAGAATTGTCAATGACCCGATGTCGCCTTTCGCGGAGTCGTTTCGCAAGCTCCGCGCAAGTATTGATGAGGAAATCGGGGAAAAAAAAGGGGGGAGGGTCATTATGGTGACCTCGGCGATTCCAGCAGAAGGTAAGTCTACGACAGCGCTATCTCTTGCGCGGGTTTACGCCGCAGCTGGTAAGTTGACGTTACTTGTTGACGCTGACCTTCGAAATCCGAGCGTGCACAGTTTTCTGGGCGTAGAGCCTGAATCCGGGCTGCTTGAATATTTGATAGAACATTCCGGGCGATCGCAAAAAGGAGAGCGCGTCACGGGCGAATTGCTGGGTGGGCATAGCGAAGTAGAGCAGTTTTATGTCGTGGATCCGCTTACGGATGGGGGCGTCATTTTAGGGCGTAAAAAGGCGCACACTCCTACCGATGCACCACTTCAGTCAGATGTCTTTGTCGAGCTAATAAACGGCGCGCGAAGTAGTTTTGATGTGATTATAATAGACACCGCGCCCTTGGTGCCGGTTGTGGATACGCGATATGTTACGCCACATGTGGACGCCGCCGTTCTTTGTGTTCGTTTCGGAGAAGCAAGCCAGTCTGAAGTTCGTAGCGCATTTGAACAACTGGTGAAAGCTGGCCGCGGAAATGTGAAACTCGTTACAGCCTTGAGTTGTTTTGAAGGGCGCACGCGCAGTTACGGGTATGATGGCTACTATCGGAGTTAGGGAAGCGTCTGTGACTATCGGTGTTGGACCATTTTAAAGCTGATACAGCGTCGCTTATGTATTTGAATCTGATTGTTAATATCGAAGGAGGTTTCTGTTTTTAGATTAATACTCTTCGTTTTTGATAATTGTATTTAATTATTTTACACTTGGTGGTATTATCCTTCGTAATTGCTTTTGGGATGTGAATGTATTTGCAGTATCGCAATTTGCTGCGTTTTAAAAAGGGCTTGGTCATGAAAAAATTTATTACTGCTACGGCACTGTCAACCGTGATTGCTTTCAGTGCGCAAGCGCAGGAATTCGATATCAACGCTGTTCTGTCTGAACTTAGTGCCAGTTGCGCGGCTGCACCTGAAGATTGTGCTGCACTCACTACGACCGCTATGCAGGCGATCCGTGCATCTGGGTTACCAGCTGAGGTTATGAACCAACATATTGGTGCTGTGGTATCTACTGTTGTTGCGGTTTCTCGTACGGTGCCGCCTGCAGCGCGCGCTCAGCTTGCTGCGGCTGTCGCTGTCGCGAGTGACCCGAGCGTTGGCTTCGTGGGAAGCTCTGCCCAGATTCAGCAGCAGGTTGCCGCAGTTCAAACTTTGGCAACGTCGCTTTCTGGTGGTGGTGAGGTGTCGGACGTAATCGTTTCTCAATTTGGTAGTACAAGCTGATCACCCGAGCCGCGAATTTATTACGAGATGGGCTCGATGCAATGGAGAGAGCCCGTCTCGTTAGATCATGAGTTGAGAGGCATCTGTATTACTGGTGTCTAGGTTTGTGTTTCTTAAGTTCGATAGCTTCGCTTAAATAGAGGCAACCGTTGAATTTGTACTGCTAAAATGAATGATGCAAAAATCCAATGGCAAGCCGCCGTGTATTTTTGCTGTGATTTAAGACTGCAGCTTTTGGACTTTACTGACCCAATTTTGCGTGGACTTCGTCGAGGTCAATTTCGCCGATGGGCATTTTATTCGCAGGATTTTCAAAGTCATATTTAAATATGCGAAAATCCTTTTTGTACATCTCATATATCAGATGCATCGACAGATCGTCGAAATAGTCTTCGACCGGGTGCAAGCGTTTCGGGCCGTGGCCTTCGCTTTCATTGAAGCGTGGAATCGTTTTTAGGTCGATGGTGTGGGGCGTTTCGATGCCGTCTAAGACTTGCTGCATCCCCTCGTTGAACTTTTCAGTCCAAAAAATATTATCATAACGGCCACCGTTCACGATGTAAGTCGAGATGTGACCTGACATGGCAGACCAGTGAATGTCGGGCTCCATCGGACGACGCCAGCGGATGCTGTCACGCGCAAATAGCAAAAAGCGGCGAAAGCTTTTGATCTGATCGAATTCAAACCCTGTGTCGGGGCTGCCTACTTCGATTCCGTACTTTTGGGTTAGCAGAGGAACAAGGTTCCCGCGGTAGTATTTTCCATTTCGCTGGATGCCGCATATTTTGTCAAAAAATGACGATAGGATACGGGTGTATGGATTGCGCACACAAGTGAAAGCATAGCTTTTGTGTTGAGCAACGTTATCTGAAATGGGGCCTTGGCTATCGTCAAGCGCCCACTTGTGCATGCCTGACTTGGCGTCGTGGATGTCCCCATCAAAGAACGCACCATGATCCGAGTAATACATGATTTGGCCAATGGTTGAACATGCGCATTTCGGGACCACGCGGTAAACGACGCTTTCGCTCGTGGTCATCCAGGTTCCGGGAAAGCTGGGCAATGGGGATCTCCTTTTGCGAAACGTCGCGGTCATTTTCTCTTTAAGAGCAAAGAAACACTGTTTATTCAATGACTGTTCACGCTAATAAGCTTTAAACTGTCATTCTGATTGCAGAGGTTACCTACAACACATGGCTAGAATCGCCTTTATCCTTCTATGCCACAAGAACCCGAGCGCGATCGTGCAGCAGGCGGAACAGTTGACCGCGGCAGGTGATTTTATAGCAATTCATTTCGATGCATCCGCCGACGCCCAAGACTATACGACCATCACAGAGGCGCTATCGGGTAATCCGAACGTGACCTTTGCCAAGCGGCGCGTCAAATGCGGATGGGGCGAGTGGAGCCTTGTTCAAGCGACGCTTTGCGCGATCGAAGCCGCGGTGGATGCGTTCCCCCGCGCGAGCCATTTTTACATGGTCTCTGGTGACTGCATGCCGATAAAATCGGCAACTTATGCGCATCAGTTTCTTGATGACCATGACTGCGATTTTATTGAAAGCTATGACTTCTTTGATAGTAATTGGATCAAGACGGGGTTTCGTGAAGAACGATTGATTTACCGCCATTTCTTTAATGAAAGGACCCAAAAGTGGCGGTTCTATACGTCTTTGGGGCTTCAACAAAAGTTCGGAATGACGCGCAAGATACCATCAGACATCCAAGTTATGATTGGTAGCCAATGGTGGTGTTTACGTCGTCGCACAATCGAAGCACTGCTTGAATTCGTCCAACACCGAAAGGATGTCATGCGGTTTTTTCGCACCACCTGGATCCCTGACGAGACGTTTTTTCAAACCCTCGTACGCCATTTGGTGCCTGGGAGCGAAATTGAAAATCGGACGCTAACGTTTTTGATGTTCACCGATTACGGGATGCCGGTGACGTTCTATAACGATCACTACGATCTGTTGCTTGGTCAAGACGGACTGTTCGCACGTAAAATTAGCGCCGAAGCACAGGATCTTCGCGATGATCTGGGTGCGATGTACGTGAGTGAAAGAACCGACTTTGTGATTTCGGATGAAGGGCGCAATTTGTTCGGGTTTTTGACGGGGCGTGGGCGCATCGGACGCCGTTTTGCACCACGTTTTTGGGAAAGCGAAACAACGCTGGGGCGCAGCCGCGAGCTACTTATCATTGCATGTAAAAAATGGCATGTCGCCAAGCGTCTCGTCGCTGGTATCCATCGTCATACGGATATTCCGACGGTCGAGTATCTTTTTAACGAAGAAGACACGCCATTGCCTGATTTAGGGGGAATCGAAGCGAGCCTTGCAAAGCGTGGCCGACATCGGCGCGCGTTCTTGCGTATGCTTTTCGATCATTATCAAAGTGACCGGCTCGTCATTTGCCTTGATACGGCTGATCTTGAATTGATGCGCGATTTCTTTGCTGATCGCGCGACGGTTCGGTTACTTGAAATTGAGTGTATCTTTGATGATGCATACCTCACTGGACATGCCAAACGCGTAGGGCTGGTTGGCGCCGATGCCGGCGAAGCGACGATTGCACGGCTACTTCCTACGATTCGTAACGATATTGCCCACGAGCGCGACAGTATGAGAGACGCTTCCTTTTCTGGGGCTCTCAGGATACGTGAAAACGCGAGTACTGATGAAAACGCTGCTGCGATTGCTCGCTTTCTAAGCATCAATGCTGATTTAGCGCGTGATTTGGCTGAAACCCCTTACCTTTTTGTCGATTGAGGATACCTATGGAACACGCATACGACGACCAGAATATTTTCGCTAAAATCCTGCGCGGCGAAATTCCGAACAAAACCGTTTTCGAGAACGATCATGCGTTGGCGTTTCACGATATCCAGCCACAGGCTCCGGTGCACGTCTTAGTGATCCCAAAAGGCCCCTATATGAGCCTTGATCATTTCGCGCGTGATGCTTCACCCGAAGAACAAGCCGGATTTTTTGGTGCTATCGCAGCTGTCTGCGACCTTGTTGGGGTTGAGCAGGGCTTTCGCGGGATATCGAACACGCGGGTTCATGGTGTGCAAGAGGTCCCGCATTACCACATGCATATCATCGGTGGTAAGCAACTTGGTCGCATGTTGGCTGATTGACGAAAGCGCGATCAAATTTAGCTAAATTTGATCTGTGCCCGCATTACTTTGCTGATGTGAGTGATAAAAATACATCCTCAAGGTCGGCCTGTTGCGTTTTCACGTCTTTGATCGTGATGCCCGCATTGCGGACAATATTCAGCACGTCATCTGCAGGGGTTGTTGTGCTTTGATAGGTGAAGGTTAGCGCCCCATTGTCGAGCTTTTGCCCCGTGATCGTGTTGGGGAGGTCAGGTAAATCCGCTGGCGTGTCTGGGGTTATGACCAGTGTTTTACTGTCGAGCTGTCCCAGTAGGTTTGCGGTACTGTCACGTACGATGACTTCGCCGTGGTTAATGATAGCGATATCGTCGCACATGGCCTCTGCTTCTTCGAGGTAATGTGTCGTTAGGATGATCGTCATCCCTTCGTCATTGAGTTTGCGCACGTTCTGCCAGAGCATATTGCGCAGTTCGATATCGACGCCCGCTGTGGGTTCGTCCAGCACCAAGATTTGCGGTGAATGCACCAAGGCTTTGCCCAACAATAACCGGCGTCGCATCCCACCCGATAGCGACCGCGCATAGGCGTCGGCTTTATCGGTAAGGCCGATTAGTTCAAGAATCTCTGCGGTTTTGCGTTGGGCTTTGGGAACCCCATAAAGCCCAGCCTGCACGTCAAGCGATCCGGCGGGGGTGAAAAACGGGTCAAGGTGTGGTTCTTGCGGCATAATACCGATAGATGCGCGTGACTGGCGTGGATTGGTGTCTTGGTCGAATCCCCAGATTTTGACAGCGCCTTCGGTTTTTACCACAAGACCAGCTAAGATATTGATTAGTGTTGATTTCCCCGCGCCGTTCGGCCCCAACAGCCCAAAGATGGACCCGCGGGGGATGTTCAGGTTGATGCCTTTCAACGCGTCCTTGGCGGGGCTGCGCCCTGTGGCAGCATAGGTTTTCTTAAGCCCGGAAATTTCTATTGCGTTGTCGGTCATGGTGGTCTTTCCCCTGCGCGTCGGCTGCGGTATATCAGCACTGATCTAAGGCGGGCAGCGCCCCGCGGCAAGCTAACAGGTGATATCATGACCACGCCCGCCCCAGAGACTCGCATTGTAAACGACTGGCGCGTTGCCTGTGACGGCGGGGAAGGCGGATTGGGCCACCCGCGTGTCTGGCTTCAGATCCCGCACGAGGTTGGTTTCGTCGAATGCCCTTATTGCGATGCAAAGCTGGTGCATGCGGATTTTGAGGGCAAAATCTAGCTCATTGGGATCGCGCCAGCGTCGCAAGGTAACATCGCAACGCGGTGGCCGGTGTCTCCGCGTAAAAAGGCGAGAACATTATTCCCAGACCAGATTCTAATTGCTCGACCATCAGAGGTAATTCCTTGGCCGACAGCGGTTCCCGTGTATGGGTCTTGATATGTGTAGAATACTTTGCCTGTCATGCCATCTTCGCAAGTTACATCAGCCTGACCTAACCCAAAGGCATTGCGTGACATCCATGTTCCTTCGCAAGACGTGCCGTCACTGATGGTACCCGTAAATGTTCCTGTGCCTCGGCCAAATGCGCGCCCGTTAAACCATCGCCCATCTGTACCGATACAGGCGACGACGCGATTACAGTTTTCGTTATCTTCAGTGAGCGCGCAACTTGTACCTGATTGTGCGTTGGCGGGTAGGGCAAAGCAGATGGCGACTGGAACGATCAGGCGGAACATGGCAAAACCTTTTACAAATACGAATAGGGAATGAATGACATGGCGCAGCAATTTGGAAAAGGGTGTCACTTACACCTGATCGACGGATCGGCGTTTATCTTCCGAGCGTATCACGCGCTACCGCCGCTGACGCGTAAATCAGATGGATTACCTGTTGGTGCTGTCAGCGGTTTTGTGAACATGTTGCAGCGCTATATCGAAGGCAACACAGGCGCTGATGCCGCGACTCATGTTGCCGTTATTTTTGATAAAGGTAGCCACACGTTTCGCAATGACTTGTATGACCAATACAAGGCCAATCGCGAGGCCATGCCAGAGGATCTGCGCCCGCAGATGCCGCTGACCCGTGACGCAACGCGTGCGTTTAATATCGCCTGCGAAGAGATCGAAGGATTTGAGGCCGACGATATCATTGCGACCCTCGCGCATCAGGCCCGCGATGCGGGTGGGCGTGTGACAATCGTTTCATCTGACAAAGATCTGATGCAATTGGTCGGCGGCGGGGTCGAGATGCTGGACCCGATGAAGAACAAGCGCATCGATAACGATGGTGTGCGCGAGAAATTTGGGGTTGGTCCTGAACGCGTGGTCGATGTGCAGGCGCTTGCTGGTGATTCTGTTGATAACGTGCCGGGCGCGCCGGGAATTGGGATCAAGACTGCTGCGTTGCTGATCAACGAATATGGCGATCTGGAAAGCCTATTGGACCGCGCAACCGAGATTAAGCAGCCCAAACGCCGCCAAACGCTGATCGATAACCGTGCGCAGATCGAATTGTCTAAGAAATTGGTTCAGCTTGATTGTGATATGGAATTGCCGTTCGATTTGGACAGCCTCGAAGTACGCGACCCTGATCCGGAAACGCTGCTAGGGTTTCTTGCGCAGATGGAATTCCGTACTATCGTTAAACGTGTCGCAGATAAGCTTGGGGCAGAGGCTCCGGTGATCGAAGCCGCAGCGCCCCAAACTGCCGAAGTTGCAGCGCCAGAGGCGGTCCCGTTTGACGCAGATAATTACGAATGCGTATCAGACGAGGCCGCTTTGCAGGTCTGGATCGATCGCATCCGCGAACGTGGTTATGTCGCTGTTGATACTGAAACCACTGGTCTGAACGAAATGGTCGTTGATCTGGTTGGTATCTCACTATGCGTTGAGCCGGGTCAGGCCTGCTATATTCCATTGGCGCACAAGGCCACTGCATCAGACGATCTGTTCGGCTCTGACGATGTTGCCGAAGGGCAGATGGATTTTGAACGCTGTCTGGCGTTGTTGAAACCTGTTCTAGAGGATGTGTCGATCATCAAGATCGGCCAGAACATGAAATACGATTCCAAGATTTTCGCGCGTCTTGGTATCGCTGTTGCCCCGATTGATGACACGATGCTGATGTCCTACGCGATGAACGCAGGTGTTCATAATCACGGCATGGATGTGCTTTCTGATCGGTATCTGGGACACACGCCGATTCCGATTAAGCCGCTGTTGGGTACGGGTAAATCTGCGATCACATTTGACCGCGTGCCGGTTGCTGATGCCGTGAAATACGCGGCGGAAGATGCCGACATTACGCTGCGCCTCTGGCAGCAGTTTAAACCACAGCTGCACGCAAAACGCGTCACCACCGTCTATGAAACGCTTGAACGCCCGTTGGTGCCTGTGCTGGCGCAAATGGAAATGCATGGCGTCAAAGTTGATCGCGATACGCTGTCGCGGATGTCCAACGCCTTTGCGCAAAAGATGGCCGGGCTAGAGCACGACATTTATGAAATGGCCGGACGCAAGTTCAACGTCGGATCACCCAAACAATTGGGTGAGATCATGTTCGACGAAATGGGTCTGGAAATGCCTGACGGCAAAAAACCATCTAAGGGAAAGACTGGCGCGTATTCCACGGGCGCTGACGTGCTTGAAGATTTGGCGACGATTCATGACCTTCCGCGTCGCTTGCTGGATTGGCGGCAGCTATCAAAATTGAAGTCGACCTATACAGATGCGCTGCAAGAACACATCAACCCTGATACGGGCCGCGTGCACACATCCTATTTGATTACGGGTGCGAATACGGGGCGTCTGGCATCGAAAGACCCTAACCTGCAAAACATTCCTGTCCGTTCAGAAGAAGGCCGGCGTATCCGCGAGGCATTCGTCGCTGAGCCGGGCAAGGTGTTGGTCAGTCTCGACTATAGTCAGATTGAGTTGCGTATTCTGGCCCATGTCGCTGGTATTGATGCACTAAAGCAGGCGTTCAGCGACGGCATTGATATTCACGCAATGACTGCTTCTGAAATGTTTGATGTACCGTTGGATGAAATGACACCCGACATCCGGCGTCAGGCCAAAGCGATTAACTTTGGAGTGATCTATGGGATTTCGGGCTTTGGTCTTGCCCGTAACCTGCGCATTCCACGCAGCGAAGCGCAGGGGTTTATCGACCGCTATTTTGAACGTTTTCCAGGTATTCGCAAATATATGGATGACACCGTCGCATTCGCCAAAGATCACAACTATGTCCAAACGCTGTTCGGGCGTAAAATCAATACGCCTGAAATCAATGCAAAAGGCCCGCATGCAGGCTTTGCTAAGCGTGCCGCGATCAATGCGCCAATTCAAGGGACAGCCGCAGACGTGATCCGACGCGCAATGATCCGTATGCCACAAGCCATTGCCGACCTGCCAGCAAAGATGCTGTTGCAGGTGCACGACGAACTGATCTTTGAAGTGGATGAAGCCAGTACCGATGCACTGATCGACACCGCCCGCGATATCATGGAAAACGCAAGCGAGCCGGCTGTGAAGCTTGATGTGAAATTGTCGGTGGACGCAGGGCAGGGCGCAAACTGGGCCGAAGCACATTAGTATGGAACGAAGCGCCTAGTTATCTGTTGAATCTCTGAACGGCGGCGCATGACGTGCCGCCACGAGTTTAGGAGAACCAATATGGATAATCCACGCGACGAATTTTGGGACCGGATCGAAGACGTGAACGATGGCATGCTGAACATTGGCTCAGGGTCGTTTACACCGATGTCGCCACAAGTACGTGACGATGCAAATGACGGAAAAATTTGGTTCATCACGGCAGCTGGAACGAGCTTTGCAAATGCGACCCAGACGGGCCCGGTTGCAAGCAACTTGATCGTCGCAGATCGTTCTGCTGCGATCTATGCCGACATTGCTGGTACGCTCGAATTATCACATGATCGGGAAGTGCTGGACGAGGTCTGGAGCGTAATGGCCTCGGCATGGTTCGAAGAGGGTAAGCAGGATGCAGATGTGCGGTTGCTTTGCTTCACGCCGACGCAGGCTGAAGTATCGCTCGTCGAAGAAAGTTCAGTTCGTCTTTTCTATGAAATGGCCAAAGCGGCGATCACTGGCGATAAACCGGATGCAGGCTGGCAGGGAACGATCACATTCTAAACGTATATGGGGGGCGCTTAGCCCCCCATATCACATCAGTTCACGGATTTTGCATCAACAAGGTTGGCATCTTTTTTACCAGCTGCGGTGATCGCAACACGGCGGGGCTTTAGCGCCTCTGGAACTTCGCGGACCAGGTCAATGTGAAGCATACCGTTTTCATGGCTGGCACCGGTCACGCGCACGTGGTCGGCAAGATGGAACCGGCGTTCAAACGCGCGGGTCGCGATGCCGCGATGCAGGTATTTGCGTTCGGTTTCATCCTCGGCTTTGCGAGCGGTCACATGAAGCGAACGATCCTTAACTTCGATGGCAAGGTCGTCGTCTGAGAATCCGGCAACAGCGATGGAAATACGCCAGCCGTCATCAGCAGTCTTTTCAATGTTGTAAGGGGGGTAACTGTTCTGGCCGACGTCACTGGCAAGAGCGCGATCCATCAGATCGGCAATTTGGTCAAAGCCAACGGTGGCTCGGTACAGGGGGGCTAAGTCAAAACTACGCATTTTAGGTCATCCTTTATCAAGCGATAACAATTGTGATGCCTTCCCAGCGGGACAGGCGGTATATTCCAAGGCCCATCATTGGCGCCTTGGTCTATTTGATTTGGGGTGGATGTTTCGCGGTTTCAAGTCCCCGCTAAGGACGCTAGTTAACGCTGACGAATTTCGCGCCAGTGTTATTGCGTTCACCGATTGAGATCAGGCGCTGCGTTCCGCCGGGCCGTGCAGGGCCGATTGTAGAAAAATGCGCCATCAGTTCCGATAGCGGCCCGTCAAGTGATGTACCTAGTGAAACCTTTTGGCCATCAATTTGCGCCATTGCAGATACGACCGACGCGATCCGGGTTTCGCCATTGCGCATAGTGAACACGGGCGAACCGCTTGACCCGAAATCAACGTCACAGGTCATGACAATCACGCCTGTTTGCCGCCCAAGAACGCTACAGACTTCTTGCAGGCTGGGTGCGTCTTCACGTCCGCGCCCGTACGACACGACGCCGATCTCATCGCCCGTCAGCGGGCGTGTCGCGATGAGGTAGGGGCGGATACGCGTATTTTGGATCGGACGATCGAGTTCAAGGACAGCGATATCCATCGCCACCTCTGATGGAACAAAGGCGTCGCCATTGCTGTGGTAATTAGGGTGCGGGATCGCGCGATTGATTGCGCGTGTCGCCGAAGCACGACCATCACGCAAACCTGCCCGAAACTGGAATCGTTCGCTGGCGATCGTTGATCCGTCAGCGTCATACAAACAATGTGCCGCGGTCAGGATCAGGCTTTCGCGGATGAGAGCGGCGGTGCAAAATCCTTTGCCTGCAATGTCCAATCTGCCAACGGCCTCCCAGCCTTGGCTATCTTGCCGTGTTTGCAGTGTTACCAGTTCGGTTTCGTCGGCCTGCACTGGCAATGCAGATACCAGCAAACAAACCGCAAAAGTCAAAAGTCGCCGCATGTCGTCCCTATTCTTTGGGCCAGCTTCGCCGACAGTTACGGCAGGAATATGGCATCAGCGCAGGATGGGGACTTTGACGTCAGATTTTCCGGCGCTGTCCATTGCCGGTGGTTTGGGCCCCCCGGTCGCCCAATCAAGAAGCTCAACAGTATGAACGATGGGCACATCAGTTGCGCTACCAATTTGCATCATGCACCCGATGTTCCCAGCCGCGATAATATCAGGCAAAAGCGCCTCTAGCGTGTCGACTTTACGCGTCTTGAGCTGGCCTGATATTTCAGGCTGCATGAGGTTGTATGTTCCCGCTGATCCGCAGCACAGATGGCTGTCGGCAGGTTCGAGGACCGTGTATCCTGCCTTTTTCAGCAGTTCTTTCGGATAAGTTTTGATCTGCTGGCCATGCTGCAATGAACAGGCCGCGTGATAGGCGACCTTGGTTTCTTTGTTGGTACCCATCGGCAGATCGAGCTTCATCAATACTTCGGAAACATCCATCGCGATGGCACTGACGCGGGCGGCATCATCGGCCAGTGGGTCGTTACGAAACATATGTCCATAATCTTTGACGGTGGTCCCGCAGCCCGATGTATTGATGACAATCGCATCAAGCCCATTGTCCATTTCGCGCACCCATGCCCGAATGTTTTTTGCCGCCGCTGCATGGCTTTCGTTTTCTTTGCCCATGTGGTGGGTCAAGGCACCACAACAGCCTGCACCTTCTGCAACAACTACCTCTGCGCCCAACCGCGTTAGCAATCGAATGGTTGCGTCATTGATGTCGGTGTTCAGCGCCTTTTGCGCACAGCCTGTCATCAGTGCGACACGCATCTTTTTGCCCTGTGCCGGGAAGGTCTGCGGGTCATCATTGCGGCTGACTGGTGGGATCACTTTGGGTGCCATTGCGATCATTGCGCGTAGGCGTTGATCTGGCAAGAACCGCACGAACGGACGTGTGATTTTCGCGCCAAGTAAAGCGAGCCGGAACCGGTTAGGGTAGGGAAGCACCCGTGCCAACACCCAGCGTAGCGCACGATCCGACCAAGGACGGTCGTAGTGTTCTTCGATATAGGCGCGGGCATGATCGACAAGATGCATGTAGTGCACGCCCGACGGACAGGTCGTCATGCAGGCAAGGCAAGACAAACAGCGGTCGATGTGTGTGACCGTTTTCTCATCCGGCTTGCGATTATTCTCAAGCATATCCTTGATCAGATAAATCCGACCACGGGGGCTATCTAATTCATCGCCAAGCACTTGATAGGTTGGACAGGTGGCCGTGCAAAAACCGCAGTGCACACAGGCCCGAAGGATTTCATTCGCGCGCGCAGTACCGGGATCGGTTAGCTGTTCTGGTGTGAAATGGGTCTGCATTAGGCCATTAACCCCCGGTTCAAAATGTTGCGTGGGTCAAATTTCTTGCGTAGTCCCGCGCTGATCGCTGCGAGTGGTGCCGCTTCAGGCTGGAATGTTGGGGTATCGACGTCGCCACGGATCAAAGTCGCGTGACCTTTGAAATCGCCCAACTTCGCGCGCAGGTCACCGTCGTCGGTCAACGCCCAAATCAGTCCGCCGCCCCAGTCGTACTGAACCGCCTTTGCGCCCATCCGGGCGACAAGCGCAGGTGCATCTGATGGTTTCACACTGATCCGCCAGACGTTTCCGGGTTGGTCTGCAAAGACGCTTACATCACGAATTGCCGCCCAGTCTGTTTCTTCCTCCGATGGGATTCCGAACGGTGCAAGCACATGTACAAGCTCTTTGGCGCGATAGGCAACGGAATCAACGAACCCTTCGAGCCTGAACCGGGTTTTGTCAGCTGCCGGATCGTGCGCCGCACCTGTTACTTCATACGGGGATGAAAGTGCTGCAGACATGGCATGCACAGCCTGCGCATCATCCAACCCAGTCAGCACCAGCGTCGTTTGTCTGGCCAGGTCGGGCAAGACTTTGAACGATACTTCGGTCAGTACACCCAACGTGCCATAGGATCCTGCCAATAGCTTAACCAAATCATAGCCCGTGACATTCTTCATCACACGGCCACCGTTTTTGATGATGTTCCCAGCCCCATCAACAAAGCGCACGCCAAGCAGGAAATCACGACAGGCCCCAACCGAGATACGGCGCGGGCCTGATACATTTGCAGCGACACCACCACCGATTGTAGGTTCTCCAGTCGTGCCAAGCAGTGCACGGTGATCCATCGGTTCAAACGCAAGACGCTGGTTTTCGGCGGACAGTGCTGCGTTGATTTCAGATAGTGGCGTTCCGGCCTTTGCGACAATCGTAAGCGCACCGGGTTCGTATAGGGTGATGCCGGACATAGCACTCATATCCAGAACATCGCCTGTGGCATGACCATAGCTGCGGGTGCCGCCGCCTTGGATACGCAGCGGGCCATCGGCGCCCGTGATCAATTGGGCGAGGTCTTGTTCGCTGTTGGGCTTCATTTTTAGGTCTCTTGAAATTGTTAGGCAGCGCGCCGGGCTTCGGAACTGGCAAGCGGAAAGACTTTGGCGGCATTCAGCAGCCATGCCGGGTCAAACACGTCTTTGATCGCCATTTGTGCCTCTAGATCGGGGGGATCATATTGCACCGTCATCAAGTCACGCTTTTCGATACCCACGCCATGTTCGCCCGTCAGGCAGCCGCCGACCTCGACACATAGTTTGAGGATATCGGCACCAAAGGCCTCGCAGAGTTCTAGGTCGCCGGGCTTGTTGGCGTCAAACAGGATCAGCGGGTGCATGTTTCCGTCACCTGCGTGAAAAACGTTGCCGACACCCAGCCCGTATTCAGCGGACATCTCGCCAATGCGGCGCAGCACATAGGGCAGTTGTGACACGGGGATGGTGCCGTCCAAACACATGTAGTCGTTGATCTGTCCCATCGCGCCGAACGCGGACTTGCGGCCAAGCCAAATGCGGGCGGCTTCATCAGCGGACTTTGCTTCGCGCAGTTCGACCGGGTTATGTTTGGCGGCGATCTCCATGATCAGGGCCAGCTGCGCGTCGATTTCCGCGTCTGATCCTTCGACCTCAACGATCAGCAATGCTTCGCACATGGGATAGCCTGCCTTGGCGAACGCTTCTGTGGCTTCGATACAAGGACGGTCCATGAATTCGATGGCGACGGGCAGAACGCCAGCCTTGATAATGTCAGTAACGACCTGACCCGCGACTTCGTTGCTGTCGTATCCCATCAGAACCGGGCGCGCGCCTTCGGGTTTGGGCAGGATACGCACGGTTGCTTCGGTCACGACGCCAAGCTGGCCTTCAGAGCCGCAGATCACCCCCAGCAGGTCCAACCCGCCTGCATCCAGATGTGCGCCACCGATTTCGACAATGGTGCCGTCCATCATGACCATCGTGACCCCCAGCAGGTTGTTGGTGGTCACCCCGTATTTCAAACAATGCGCACCGCCAGAATTCATCGCGATGTTGCCCGCAATAGCACAGGCGAGCTGGCTTGACGGGTCGGGCGCGTAGAAAAAGCCGTCAGTTTCGACCGCGCCGGTGACCGACAGGTTGGTGCGGCCTGTTTGGACCTTGATATAGCGATCAGGGTAGTTGGTTTCGATGACGGCGCTCATCTTGGCCACGCCAAGGATCACTGAATCGGCAGTGGGTAGCGCGCCACCTGCAAGCGATGTGCCCGACCCGCGCGGGACCACAGGCACGCCCATCTCGTGACAGATTTTCAAGACTGCTGCGACTTCTTGGGTGTTGGATGGCAGCACTGCACAAAGTGGCGGACAGCGGTAAGCGGTCAGGGCGTCACATTCATACGCACGGGTCTCGGCCTCGTCGGAAATCACTGCATTATCGGGTAAAACGGCCCGTAAGCGGCTGACTATCTGGTCTTTTCGGGACAGGACGCTGGCGTTTGGTGCTGGCATTTCCATAGGTGACCTCCATCATTGGTAAAAATATATTACCAATTTTTTCGTATAGCAAGTGGTAAGCCGACTGGCTACATATTGAAATATGACACTGATTGAACACCTGAGCCTTTTGACCCTTTGGGATTGGTGCGCTGCGGCGCTTATTGTGCTTGCTTGGTACGCTATTGGGCTGTTGATCGATAAGTCTGGCGGCAAACGCCCATCCGTGACCGTGCTTATGTCGGAACACAGGCGCACGTGGATGAAAGTGTTCGTCGAACGCACGCCACGCCTATTCGATAGCCAAATCCTAAGCAGCCTGCGGCAAAGCACATCGTTTTTTGCCTCCACCTGCCTGTTGGCGATGGGTGGCGTTCTTGCGTTGATCGGGAATACTGATCCCCTAAGCGGTGTGGCGCTTGAGGTCACGGATATGCCGGTTCCTGTCGTTGTTTGGCAGCTAAAGTTGGGCCTTGTCGTGTTGTTCCTTGCGAACGCGTTTTTGAAATTTGTCTGGGCGAACCGCGTGTTTGGTTATTGTGCTGTGGTCATGGCTGCGGTGCCAAACGACCCCAAAGACCCGGTCGCATTTCCACGCGCGGCACAGGCAGCCGAATTGAATATTCGTGCGGCAGTAAACTTTAACCGTGGGCTGCGCGCGATGTATTTCTCGCTTGCCGCGCTAGCGTGGTTGCTGGGCTCGGTTGCGTTGATCATCGCGACTGTCGTTGCCGTCTGGATTGTCTGGACACGAGAATTTGCATCGATCCCGCGCAGTATTCTGCTAAACGAAAAGATATGAAATATGTGCTGATCCCCGTTTTTGCTGCGACGACCGCTTTGGCGGATGCACCCCAAGTGCAGAATGTCATCGTAACTGGCGATAGGGTTGATGTAACCGTGCTGCATCCCGATACGGGCTGGGACCATTATGCGGATGGTTGGGAAGTTCTTGATGCCGATGGCAACCGATTAGGGTTTCGTGAACTGTTCCATCCGCACGAAAACGAACAACCCTTCACGCGATCACAAGCCGGGATCGTCACTCCCGAAGGCGCGACATCGATATTCATCCGCACGCGCTGCAACGTTGATGGTTGGTCGGATGAATTGTTCGAAGTTTTGCTTAGCGACTAACGCCGCCCCTCGCGCAGCCATGCACCTATAATCAGCACCGATGCTAGTAGCAGCCATGCCCATGCCGGCAGTATTGGCGTGATCCTGATGTCTGCCGTTTGGTATGCGCCGCGCGGTGTGATCCCGATCCAGCCGCGCCCATTTGCCGGGCGACCTGTGCGGACCGTACGTATGCTGATGTCGCCGTCCGATACCGGCATGATGCCACCACCTGTAGCTTCGACAAGAGGCGCCAAGGTTTCGCCAGTCGCGATGGTTTGTTCAAACTCGCGGGGGGCAGCGGGGCCAAGCGCGATGACGGATGTCTCTATTCCGTCATCCAAACGGTACAGCCCGATCTCAGGACCGTTCCATAGCGTTTCATACCGTCCGGGTGATACTTCTTTGAGAGTGAGGACCGTTTCAGTCCCATCGGGATGGGTAACCGTCACGTCACCAGTTTCCTCGCTCAGTGTGCGGCGAATGATGCGCATTGTCTGACCGCTTGGTTCAGCCCAAAGCGCCTCTTCCTCAAGTTCGGGTTCTTTCATCATCCAGTGGGCAAGGCGACGCAGCAGTTCCAGTTGCGGACCGCCACCTTCGAAACCGCGATCCCATAGCCAGCTATGATCCGAGGCAATCAGCGAAACGCGCCCTTCTCCGATGCGGTTCAGTGTCAGCAGCGGCCGGTCGTCTAAGC
The DNA here is from genome assembly GCF_002933395.1 of Yoonia maritima. Classification (GTDB taxonomy): domain Bacteria; phylum Pseudomonadota; class Alphaproteobacteria; order Rhodobacterales; family Rhodobacteraceae; genus Yoonia; species Yoonia maritima_A. The sequence continues at coordinate 334,043 of NZ_PKFN01000008.1, read as the reverse complement.
CAGACATGACCGTCGTGGCCTCTGTTGGGACAAGAACGTCAACCAAGCGGAACCAACGCCCCCAACCGGGGCCTTCACCGTCAAGATTGGGTGAGAATTCTTCTAGCCCTTCGGTCACTGGATGGCGCTGTCCGATGTCGGTGATCTGGGGCACGAACCCTTCTTCAAAGACCCGTGCGGTCGGTGCACCGGGCAGGATTTGTCCGAGCGGAGACCGATAGATGCTTTCTGCTGCGCCGTATTCAGGCCCAGATGATACCAGCACTGCGCCGCCTTGTTCAACATACTGACGGATGTTGTCGAAATAGCTGGCGGGCAAAATCCCGCGGCGGCGATAGCGGTCAAAGATGATCAAGTCAAAGTCGTGGATTTTGTCCAAGAACAATTCACGCGTCGGAAACGCGATCAGAGATAGTTCATTGACGGGAACGCCGTCTTGCTTTTCGGGTGGGCGCAGAATGGTAAAGTGAACGAGGTCGACGGTTTGGTCAGACTTCAACAGGTTCCGCCAAGTCCGTTCGCCTGCATGCGGTTCACCTGACACAAGCAAAACACGCAAACGATCACGTACACCGTTGATTTGTACGACGGCAGTGTTGTTACGCGCAGTGAGTTCGCCATCTGCCTCTGGGATCGAAAACTGTAGGACGTTCATGCCACCATGGGGCAGTTCAATTGGGATCTCGATGTCTTGGCCAATGGGGATTGGCAGGCTGATCGGCGTGTCTCCATCCACTGCAATTGATAGCACAACCGCATCAGTTGTCGGAGCAGCCCCTTGGTCGTCTACTCGCAGGGTCAACGTGACTTGTTCGCCCAGAATGGCAAAGGCGGGGGCGTGCGACACAACAAGCCGTCGATCCCAATCGTCGGGTTGGCCGGTTAGCATCAAATGCATCGGGGCGGGCAGGCGCGGTGCGCGTTCAATGTCATGAAGCCGCCCGTCACTAAGTAGAATTACACCAGCGATCCGGCCTTGTGGTTCCTCTGACAGCGCCTCGGACGTTGCGGTCATAAGGGCGGTGCCGCTGTCGCCCTCTCCATCGGCTAAACGCACGATCCGCAGTTCGGTGTTCGGATGCCGGGCGAGCTCTGCCTCGACATTCGCAATCGCGGTTGCGTTCTGGTCGGCCCGGTCAGCAATTTTCTGGCTGGCGCTTTCGTCGACAACAAGCAGGACAATGTCCGACAGTGGCGCACGGTCTTCTTGTTGCAAAGAAGGGCCCGCGATTGCGGCCAGCAAGGCAAGGCCCGCCGCTCCGCGCAGCCAACTGCCGGGCAGGCGGCGCCAAAGCGCAAATGCAAAGGCGAGCACAACCACTGCCGCCACGCCAAGAAGCATTGGCAATGGGATCAGCGGATCAAAAATCAAAGTCTCGGTCATTGTCCCAACCTATCCAGCAGGTCCGGCACATGGACTTGGTCTGATTTATAGTTCCCAGTGAGCACGTGCATGATGACATTCACGCCAAAGCGCAGTGCGATTTCGCGCTGGCGTTCACCTGCCATACCGCGCCCGACGGGTAGCATGGGGGAACCATTCGGGTTTACGGCCCAAGCAGCGGCCCAATTGTTGCCGCCGATGATGACTGGGGTAACGCCATCATTCAGATTGCGGAATGGCATGCCTTCGACTTGGGTCGCACCAATGGGGGCGGCTTCGACCCATACGTCGCGGCTTGCGTAACGGCCGGGGAAATCCTGCAAAAGATAGAAGGTACGCGTCAGCACATGGTCTGACGGGACAGGCTCAAGCGCGGGAATATCAAGTGATCGAGCGATAGCTTGCAGCTTGCGACCTTCGGGTGATCCCGATCCAAATCGCGCGGTGTCAGCGTCACGCGTATCAAACATGATCATGCCACCTGAACGCAGATAGCGGTTTAACTTGGCGTATGCATCATGTGACGGCAGCGGTTGATCTGCGGTAATCGGCCAATAAAGAAACGGAAAGAACGCGAGCTCATCGGTCTCTAAGTCGACACCGATAGGTGCTGACGGCTCGATCGAGGTGCGACGGAATAGGGTTTGCGATAGCCCCAATAGGCCCGCTTCGGCGATTTCGTCAGCTTGGGCGTTGCCGGTTATCACATGGCCCAGCACGACTTGCGACGTGGCCTGAAGCGCGAAGGCGTCATCGGTCTGTGCTTGGGCATCGGGGGCACTAAACATCATCAGCGCGAGCAATGCAGCAACGTCGGCTCTTGGGCCGCGCAGACGCCCGCCAACAGCAAGCGATACGATGACATCAAATAATAACAGCAAGATTGCGGCGCTAAGCAGCCAACCCTTTAATGCGGTCTCATGCAGTGTGGTCATACCTTCTACCGCGATGCGGGCAGGCCAGTTTGCAACGGATAAGACGGTCTCGGGGCTGATCACGTTGACAGCAAGCTGGCGGTCGTCACCCGCGTACAGGCCGGGTTGAAGCAACGGACCGGGGGCTGCGGTAGCAAGAGTCTCGCCTGCGACACCTGGTAGGGCGCTGCCATCTTCGAGCCTGCCGTATGCGTCCAGAACCTTGTTCGGCAACCATGTCGTGCCAGCAAGTTCTGTGGCGTCGGGTGTCGCGGGGCGGGTCGAGACCGCCAATCGTTCAAGCATTTGTACAAAAAGCCCTGAAAGCGGAAGCGAGGACCATTCTGCGTTTGCGGTGACGTGAACCAACACGACCTGTCCTTCGCCTGTGATTTTACGGGTGACCAGCGGCGTACCATCTGCCAGTTGCGCGATGACGCGATCTGCTAGCGTGGGATCGGGCTGCGCCATGACTTGGCTGGTGACGTTGACGTCTTCGGGGATCGAAAGGCCAAAGAAAGGGCTGTCGTTTTCAAACGGGGCCAGTGTCTTGGGTTCACCCCAGCTCATTGCGCCGCCGACAGTGCGGCCACCACTGCGTAAGCGAACGGGCAAAAGTGGGTCTTCTTGGTTGCGACCAAGATCACTCGCCGCCAGTCGCGGCCCAGCAAACCGCAGCAACATACCACCGTTTTCGACCCAATCGTGGACAGCGTCTGTTTCAGTTTCACTTAGCGTTGCAACATCTGCCAGCACGATCACGTCTGGATTGGCGAGCAAGACATCTGACAGAGTACCATCAATAAGGTCGGCAGTCGGTTCTAACGCCTCGCGCAGGTAATAGAGTGGGGAAAGCAATTCCAAACCTTCGCGGCTATCGCTTCCTGCGATCAAAGCTACCTCGCGACGTTTCAGCGCATCATCCGTCAGGCTGACTGCACCGGCAGATCGGTTTCCAGTGACCTCAAACCGTGTGATCCGGTTGCGGAGCTCGGGCGGGAGAACCATGGCTGTTTCGGCATCCGCGTCACCCGCTTCAAATGCCAACGGAACGGTGGCAAGTTGCCGTTCGACACCAGCAGGATCAAGCCCGACTGCAGTGATTTGTGTTTCATAGGCGGCACCGATAGGCGTGCGGGTTGCTGATACGATGACTTGGCCATCTTCGAACCGCGCGGGGCGTACTCCTACTGTCAGTTGGGGCGTTTGGAAAACGGTTACGGGACCTTTGGCTTCAAGGGCTTCAAGCAGCGCGTCACGCCCTTCAAAATCAACGCCGTCAGACAGCCAATAGGTTTCATAGCTGCCTTGTTGCGTGTTGAAATAATTTGCGGTGTCCTGCGGTTGCCAAGGCTTTGGTTGCAGGTTTGGCAAACGGTTTTGCCATTCGTTTGGGGCAGTAAATGGGAGCGTGTCACTCGGAAGGTCAGTCAAGGCAACAACGGCGACGCGACGATCGGCAAGCGCGGCCTCGGTCAGTAGGGCGTTCACACGGTCCATGCGGGCCTGCCAATTGGCTGCTCCGGCCCATGTGCCGTCCAATGCAATGACTAAATCGCCTTGACCTTCGCGTGCGGCCTGCGGGTTCAGTACTGGTCCGGCAAAACCGATAATCACGGCAGCTACAGCCAACAGCCGGAGCAAAAGCAACCACCAAGGCGTGCGGTCCGACTGGCTATCCTCGTCCGCAAGCCCAAGGAGCAACGCCACGCCGGGGAAACGCCGCCGGATTGGCGCAGGTGGTACGGCGCGCAGCAGTACCCATAGGATGGGTAGCGCCGCCAAAGCAACAAGAAGCCAAGGCGCGGTGAAACCTATCGGGCCTAGCGTCCACATCATAGGTCGTCCTTTTGAGTATTTTGAACAAAGCGAGGGGCAGGAGAGTGTATCATGTTCGCCGTTCCAATGCGCCATACAGCCAAAGCAGTGCAGTGGTTGCTGGTTGTCCCGTGTGATGGGTCTGGAATTGCCAACCTGTGGTCCGGGCCAAATGCGTCAACCTATCTTTACGCTCAGCCAATCGGTCGAGGTAACGCTGTTTTAGATCACCAGCTTTGTGCGTTTCATGTTCCAACGCACCAGTCATTGAGGTGAAGATGGTGCGCCCGTCAAAGGGGAAGTCTTCTTCTTGCGGATCAAGGACCTGTAATAGCGCGCCGCGCACGCCACGGTCGGCTGCGCGAAGCAGGGCTTCTTCTACGGGTGCGATGTCCCCTAGAAAGTCGCTGATAAACAGTGCGCGCGAATGCGGTAGCATGCCTTGGGTTTCTGGCGCGCCGTAATCATGGTCACTGTCTTCTGAAAGGATTTGCGCCATTTGCATGATCTGGGCTTCACCGCGACGCGGTGGCAGGCGTAACCCAGTTAGACCGACCCGTTCGCCGCCACGGATAAGCAAGATTGCGGTTGCCAGCCCAAGCATGCGGGCGCGGTTGCCCTTGGTTGGAAGATCGCCGGATTGAAAGCCCATTGATGCCGCTTGATTGACCCATAGCAAGATCGATTGCGCAATCTGCCATTCTTTGTCCTGAACGAAATTAGTGTCGGATCGGGCAGACCGTCGCCAGTCGATACTACGTGCTGCATCAGTCGGTTGCGCAGGTCGATATTGCCAAAATGTATCCCCCACACCTGCGCGCCGCCGTCCGTGGTCACCCAGCAGAACGGTGGTAGCCAGATGTTCTGCCTCGGCCAAAAGTGCGGGCAGCGACGCGGCCAAGCTTTCGGCGTCGGCGCGGAGGTTCAGCGGTGCAGTCATGCGGCGGTTGCGACCTCGGTCACTTGGCTCGCAACGGTATTGATAATATCGGCAATGCTTTCGCCACGCGCGCGCGCAGCAAAGGATAACGCCATGCGGTGTTCCAGAACGGGAACAGCCATGGCACGGACATCTTCGGCAGATGGGGCAAGCCGCCCATCAAGCAACGCTTGGGCACGTACGGTCAGCATCAGCGCCTGCGCGGCACGCGGGCCTGGGCCCCAGCTGACATTCTGGCGGATAATATCTGGTGCATCCGCATCAGGGCGACAGGCGCGGACCAGATCAAGGATTATTTCGACGATATTGTCGCCTACAGGCATACGGCGCAGTAGGGCTTGGGCATCTAGCAGCTCTTGGGCTGTGAACACTGGCGTTGCATCTGCTTCGGCCACGCCGGTCGTTGCGATCAGAATGTCGCGCTCGGTCTGGCGATCTGGATAAGGCACGTCGATTTGCACAAGGAAGCGGTCAAGCTGAGCCTCGGGCAGAGGGTAGGTGCCTTCTTGTTCAATCGGGTTTTGGGTGGCGAGTACATGAAATGGTGCCCCCAGCGGGCGGTGTTCTCCCGCGATGGTGACTTCTTTTTCCTGCATCGCCTGCAATAGCGCGGATTGTGTCCGGGGCGAGGCACGGTTGATTTCGTCGGCCATCAACAGCTGGCAGAAAATCGGCCCTTCGATAAAGCGAAAGTTGCGTGCGCCGCCTTCTGCCGTTTCTAAAACCTCGGACCCAAGAATATCCGCGGGCATAAGGTCAGGCGTAAACTGAATACGGTTGCCATTCAGACCCATCACTGTGGACAACGTGTCGACCAGACGCGTTTTCCCTAGTCCCGGCAAACCGATCAGCACGGCATGTCCACCGCAAATTAGCGAGGTCAAAGTTAGATCAACAACACGGGGCTGGCCAATGAACCGGGCAGCGATGCTGCCGCGTGCGTCTTGCAACTTTGCACCCAAGTTTTCGATTTGGGCGACAAGATCGGCGTGATCTGCCATGACTTTCCTCCGGTTGAACTATATAGGTCTATACCAACAGATAATTGACCGAACCCCAATGGCAAAATCAATGAGCACACAAAAGATTGTGACCCCGTCGGCAGAAAGCATCGCACAGAGCGCGCGCGCGGCCCAAAAAGGCGGATTACCTCCGGTTCACATGTGGAATCCGCCGCATTGCGGGCATATCGACATGCGGATCGCACGTGACGGCACCTGGTTTTATATGGGCACGCCCATTGGTCGACCTGAGCTGGTACGCTTGTTTTCGACGATTCTACGCAAAGACGGTGACGATTACGTACTGGTTACTCCGGTTGAAAAGGTCGGGATTACGGTTGACGATGCCCCATTTGTCGCTGTCGATTTTAATCATGTTGACGATAGTCTTGTGTTTGAAACGAATGTTGGTGACAGTGCAATAGCCGGCAAGGATCACCCGATACGCGTTGAGCGTGATCCAAAGACCGGCGAACCAAGTCCCTACGTACACATCCGCGCAAACCTTGAGGCCTTGATTGACCGCAAATCATTTTATCGGCTGGTTGAGATTGGCGAACATGACACCCATGCCGGTGAACAATGGTTTGGGGTAAGGTCGGGCGGTGTATTCTTTCCCATCGTTCCGGCCAGCGATTTGGATTAACGCGGCGCCAAATGCCAGATCGTTTCCGTTGCGGGTGTCGCTTTGCGCAAGCCACCGCTGACGGGGGCAGTTTGTAGTCGTTCAATCATGTAGGTTTTTTCGTACCGTGCGAACACTTCGTCGGTTGAGATCGAAAATGGCGGCCCATTCGTGGCGGACTGATCATATTCGAAGGTCACAAGTAGTTGCGGAGAAGTGGACGACAGCTCCGCAAGATGCGATGCATAATGTCCCCGCATTTGGTCTGGTAATGCAACAAAAGCGGCACGGTCGATAACTGCGTCAATTTCGCCCAATATTTCTTGGGATAGGGTAAAAATATCGCCTACGAAAATGTCTAACTGTGGTGCGCGGTAGAGTTTGTGATCAGCGCGATCCACTATCTGTGGGGTAACGTTTAGTTCCTCAAACAGTTGGGTGATTGCAAGCGCGCTAAGCTCTGCCCCGACAACGCGATGTCCCTGAGAAAGCAACCATGCGATGTCTCGGGTTTTGCCACATAGTGGGACAAAGATCCGACTATTCGTCACGAGTTGCAGCTTTGGAAAATGCGCGGCGATGAGCGCATTTTCAGTCCCTTCGTGAAACGCGATTTTATTACGTTCCCATCGCGAGTGCCAAAATTCATGTTCCATAGGCGGACCTTTCCAGCAGGGTTACCACGTATCAATGATTGTAGATGCAAAACACACGGCATGTGAATACGTAGCTAAACATTGACGTTTTACGCAAGAACACGCGATGGAGCCGTCTAGCTGGTTCACATGCTGCAAAAGAAATTAGGTATGGCAGCAGTCCGGGCCACTTAACCCTAGGAAGGCTTTACCCCCATACGTTTGTCCGTTTTTTGAAGGGCCATGCGTAAACGATACTGTTGATTTATGAGTGATTATATAAACGTCACCCATTTCGATGCGAAAGAACCCGTCAAATCATGTATCTCCAGCTGGCGTTCGTGGGGGCATCGCGTGAAATCTGTTTGCTCGGGTCAAGCGCCGGGCGCTTGTATTTCGCCCGATGGATTAAACAAATCTCCCAAATACTGGTCGATCCGCGTTTTGCTGCTGGGCCAGTCGGGTTTGGGTTGGCCGGGGTGGAAGCTTAGGTTGCCGTTGATGAATTGGGCAGTCACGTCGGGGGTGGCGATCATCCAGTCTAGATCGGGCAGTCGTTGCGCGAAGTAGGGGGCAATTGGTTCGACCACGTGATGCGTCGGCGCATACCACGCAGCAAAGCTGTGGCGCGCGCCGCCTTGCCGTAAGTCCCGAAAGCTAAGGGATTTGCGCATACGTGCTTGGGCGCGTAGAACATCGTCGTCTAATTGCCGCAACGCGATCAGGTCTGGGTCGCCGCCGTCATTCATCAATCCAGTTTCATTCCGCAACCGCCAAAGCACCGCGTAAAGTCGCGTGAACCTGTCGTCATCCCGATGCCAGACAACCGTCTGCGCCAGTGTCAAGAAGCTTTGCGGGGCCTGCACCCGACGCTTAGCCTCGGGAAGCGGGGTCGCATTGTCGAGCAGCGGCGTGAGCGTTCCTGCGAAATCCCAAAGCACCTCTTTTGGTGGGACGCCAGCGCTGATCAGTCGTTTTGCGGCATCACGCCATACAACGTCGGTTCCGATGCGGGGAAGGGGGACAGTGAACATCAAAGGACTCAGCGCTGTGGTCGTTATGCGTTCATGTTATGTTCCAATTTCGGCAAGGGCAAGTAAAGCTTTGCAATTTGCTTTAGTTAACCTGTGTGCGCGAGCTGAACTGGGGCCGTTTTCCTGTGGCTGAGGAACAGGATCGCTGGGTTGGTGATGCCATGATCGTTGATTGTTTGCGTCAAATCAGCGGCCTTGCATTGCGCGATCTTTTGCGACGGCATCTGTGCATTGGCGACGATGTCGACCTCAACAATATGGGCGAGGCCCGCTGTCGCGAGCGCGGCTTCGATCCGGTCTGCAGTGCCGACGCCCATGTAAACCGCGACGCGCCGTCCTTGCGTCAATAACCCAGCCCAATCGGGGGTGTCGTCGATATGTTCACCGCGGCCTGTGGTCAGCACCAATGTGTCGCATTGGCCGCGTTCAGTGAGGAAGCCGCCCATGGCTGCGGATGCCGCACTTGCCGCTGTGACGCCGGGCACGATTTCGAACGGGATGCCTGCGGCGGTCAGGGCGTCTGCTTCTTCTGCGCCGCGTGCGAATACGCCGGGGTCGCCACATTTCAGGCGTACAACCCGTTGACCTTGGCGCGCCGCTGCAACCAGCAATCCGCTGATTTTATCTTGTGGCCAGCTGTGGGCACCGGGGGCCTTACCGACATAAACGCGTTCCGCGTCGCGGCGTGCGAGGTCTAGGATTTCGGGGTCAATCAGCCGGTCATAAAAGATGATGTCGGCCTCTTGCAGGCGTTGGACACCACGCAATGTGATCAGGTCTTTTGAGCCCGGACCCGCCCCCACAAGGGCCACTGGTGCGGGACCAGCTTGCCCAAATTCGGCTGTTGCGATTGCGTCTTTGATCAGTTGCGCTGCTTCGCGTTCTGCGCCGCGTTTGTGTGCATCGCGGGCAGGGCCGTTAAACACCCAGCGCCACAGGTCGCGGCGTTGACGCGGCTGAAGCCGCATTGCGGCACTGTCACGCAATCGACCAACGACCGCAGCCAGATCACCAAGTCGAGGCTCGAGCAGTTCTTCCATACGCGTTTTGATTTGCCGGGCCAGCACGGGTGCTGTGCCTTCGGTGCCGATCGCGACAACAACGGGCGAACGGTCTACAATAGACGGAGTGATGGCGTCGCATAGGTCTGGGCGGTCCACGACGTTCACGGTCGCGCCTGCGTCCTTGGCCAACGCATGAAGCGCCGAGTCGATGCCGGGGCAGCCGGTTGCGATAAAAACCAGCGCGGTGTCTGTAAAATGTTGTGCCGTGATGGGCGTGTCATCCCATGCGATCTTTCCGGCGGTATGCAGGTCCGCCAGTTCAGGGTCTAGCGACGGTGCGAGGATGGTGATCTGTGCTTCTGTCTTCAGGATCAATCGGCATTTTTGTGCGGCCTGTTCGCCACCGCCTGCAATCACGACACGGCGACCTGCCATGGTTAGGAACATTGGAAAGGTTTTCATGCAGATATCCTTTGCTGGCTATGCCGCTCTGCCCATAGGGCGGCGGCCATCGCGTCGGCTTGTTCAACTGTGTCAGCGGCACCCAAGGTCCACAGGGCGATCCCTGTCGTGCCGATAACTGTGGCTTCGGCAAAGGCATCGGTTTGCGTGCCTGCCCAGATTTGGGTGGCGTCCACTTGGGCTTCGGGTTCGTTCATGCGGCGCGTGTCGTCGCGAAGCGCAAAGGCTTCGGTCTGGTGATGTTCACCATTGCGCAGGCCAAAGATTTGGATGCCCTTGGCAGGGTTGCGTTCAAATTCACCGCCGCCGCCTTTGATCACCGTAAGGTCAGATTGATCCAATAGCGCAGCGGCCTGCGCCTGCAGCCCGCGATAAGACGGGTGGAACACGCCCTGAACCGTTGCGCGGGCGCTGGTCGGGTTCCACATGCGCAGCACGGTGTTGATGCAAGACCGCAGGCCAAAGGTATCGCGAAGCCGCAAGACATCGAATGCCTCTGGCGCGTGGGTTTCAACGGGCAGATAGGTGATTGGCGCGTCGCTGGCATCAAACGGGATGTCAAGCACACCAAGCGCATCGCGCACAGACGCGCCTGTGCTTTGATGAGAGTTCCAGCCGTGCATGACCACGCGGTAGCCTGCCTGCGCAACCAATTTCGCCGACAGCAAGAATAGGGGCGCACCGCGTGTGCGGCCCGCTGCATAAGACGGCCAGTCCAAATCGGCGGACATTGGCGCCGGTGATTTGGCGCGTAGGGCTTGTGTGAAACCTGCGATTTCTTCAGGTATTTCCCCCCGGAAACGCAGGACCATCAAAAAGGCACCTAATGCCTCTGGCTCTGCCTTGCCGTCCAAGATGACTTGCATGGCATTCGCCGCTTCGTCCTGTGTCAGAGGGCGGGCGCGGCCAGCGCCGCGAGCTACTGTTTGGACGAAGGGAGTGAGGGTCATTCAGCGGCCACCGGGATTTGGAATTGCGCGATCAGGGCCGCCAATTCGGGTTTGCAGGACCCGCAGTTGGTGCCAGCGCAAGTTGCTTCGCCCAATGCGGCGACGCTCATGGCACCTTGGCCAATCGCGTCTCGCAATGTGTTTACGCCGACATTGAAGCAGGCGCAAACGGTGGCACCGGGGTCTGGCATGTCTGCTGCTGTTCGACCGGCAAGCGCCGCAAGGCTTGCAACCCCTGATCCAATCAGCGTTGCCGCATGCTGACGGGCGACAACAACGGGGGTGGTGCTCGCAAAGAACAGGGCGCTGATTTGATCATCTTCGATGATTGCAACGCGGACATCGCCAGTTGTGGCGTCATGCATAATGGCCGCGCTACCTGCCTTTGTTCCAGTAATATTGCGCGCCTCATGCTCCCAGTCGCTGGGGGCTTTCATACCCGCAAATTCTGCCTGCCAACCTGTGCTTGTCTTGGCGATGGCATGGTAGGGGCGGCTGGGCTGCATTTGTGCTGCGCTGACCGCAAAACCGTACCAAGCAACGGCGCATTTGCTGGCATCAACTTGTGCGCTTTTCGTGGCGGGTTGGCCCGAGATAGGGTCAACGCCAGTTTCGACCGCGCTATTGACGATACCCGCGGCAGACAGTTGGCGTGTCCAATGCAGTGGCGCGAATAGGTTTCCGGGCGTGACCTTATCGCTGATCAGTGCGCGAAAGATACCTTTGCCCTTTGGACCATAAAGCGTGATCAGTTCTGCAGTATCAACGCCAATTGCATCAGCATCATCGGGATGGATTTCGACATAAGGCTCTGCCAAATGCGCGCCAAGCCGCTGCGATTTGCCAGTACGGGTCATCGTATGCCACTGGTCGCGATTGCGGCCAGTGTTTAGGCGAAATTTACCAGTGCTGAGTTCTGGCGCGGTAGCCGCAATCATGCGTGCCTTGCCGTCCGGGTGATAAAACGCACCATCTGCAAAGAACCGGGTTTGCTTGCCAACGGGCCATTGGGTTGGCGCAAGGCTGTCATAGTCCGCATCAGTTAGCGCTGTTAGATCAAGGTCTTTGCCAAATTGTTGGCTTAGCGCTGTTGTGGCTGCATATTCAGCGAAGATATCGCCAGCGGTTTCATAGCCGAACCCTTCAAAGCCCATACGCTCGGCCACGTCACAGATGATTTTCCAATCGGGGCGCGCCGCACCGGGGGTAGGTAGAAAGGCGCGTTGGCGTGAAATGCGGCGTTCAGAGTTCGTGACGGTTCCGTTCTTTTCGCCCCAACCAGTGGCGGGCAGCAATACATCAGCCAAGTCGCCGGTATCCGTCCGCGCCATGATGTCGGTGACAACCGTGAACGGCACGTTGCTGATCGCCTCTGCCACGCCATCTGCATCAGGAAGGCTAACAGCGGGGTTCGTAGAAATGATCCACAGCGCCTTGATCGTGCCATCGGCGCAGGCCTTGAACAGGTCGACCGCTTTTAACCCCGGCTTGGTGCAGATGGTCGGGCTGTTCCACGCGGCCTGAATGGCATCGCGGTGGTCGGCGTTTTCAATATCAAGGTGATTGGCGAGCATATTGGCCAGTCCGCCTACCTCACGGCCGCCCATCGCGTTGGGTTGTCCGGTGACGGAAAACGGGCCCATGCCGGGTTTGCCGATGCGCCCCGTGGCAAGGTGGCAGTTGATGATCGCGTTGACCTTATCTGTCCCCGACATCGACTGATTAACGCCTTGCGAGTAGATCGTGACTGTCTTTTCTGTACCAGCCCACATCGCGTAAAACTGGGTGATTTCATCGGGGGTTAACCCGCTTGCGGCAGGATCGTCCGCAGTTGCGCTTTCTAGCGCAAGATCAAAGCCGTTGACGTGGGCATTGATGTAATCGCTATTAAGCTTCCCACTATTAGCCAGATGGCTAAGTAACCCGTTGAACAAGGCAACGTCACCGTCGCCTTTGATCTGCAGATGAAGGTCGGCCAAATCGCTTGTTGCAGTAATGCGTGGGTCGATGTTGACGACGCGCATTTCCGGGCGTGCGGCCTTTGCTGCTGCAATGCGTTGATACAGGACCGGATGGCACCACGCGAGGTTGGAACCAACAAGAACGATCAGGTCCGCTTCTTCTAGGTCTTCGTAAGTACCGGGAACCGTGTCAGTGCCAAAAGCGCGTTTATGTCCGGCAACAGAGGATGCCATGCAAAGGCGGGAATTCGTGTCGATATTGGCCGACCCGATGTAGCCCTTCATCAGCTTGTTGGCGACATAATAATCTTCGGTCAGCAACTGCCCTGACACATAAAAGGCAACGCTGTCTGGACCATAATCGCGGATTGCTGCGCTGAACTTTGTCGCGACCAGATCGAGTGCATCGTTCCAACCCGCTTCACGGCCAAGGATCTGCGGTGCGAGAAGACGACCATCGAGATCGATGGTCTCGCCGAGCGCCGACCCTTTGGAACACAGCCTGCCAAAGTTGGCGGGGTGATCAGGGTCACCCTTGATTGTGCCGTCGGGCTGCGCAAGCACGCCACAGCCCACCCCACAATAGGGGCAGGTTGTTTTTACGCATGTCATTCTGCGGCCACCCGTCCGGCAATCGCAGCGCTTGATAACAGCAGTCGCCCACCTTCGACCTTCATCTCATAGGTGCCAACACAGCCTTCGTCCGCGCCTTGGGCTTCGCCTGTTGCCAGATCGAACACCCAGTTGCGCATTGGGTCAGTGACCTTTTCGCCGTGCTGGATACCGTTTGATAGTGGGCCTGCTTTTCCTTCAAGGTATTCGTCCACCGCGTAGAAGTGGCCGGATGCTGTGTGAAATACTGCGATGTCGCCATGCGCTGTACGAACGATACGTGCGCCTTGGACGGGAATGTCAGTTACGCTTCCGATGTCGATGAAATCAGTCATTCTGCAGCTACCTTTGTAAAGTCAGCGAGCGGGGTAAATTCGTGTGAATCCACACCTTTGCGCGCGCGTTCTGCCCATGGGTCAACTTGGTAGAATTTCTGCGAATAGCGGAACCGTTCCGCAAGCGCCGCACGATTTTCTAGGTCGTCTGCGACTTGTTCTTTCACCCAATCAAGACCAACTTTCGCGATCCATTTATATGGGCGGTGCAAGTACTGTGCACCTTCACGGTACAGCTGATAGAAGGCGGATGATACTTCGATTGCTTCTTCTTCGGTCGCGACGGTGACCAACAGTTCTGCTTCTAAAAGGTCCAAACCGGCAGCACCACCGACAAGAATTTGGTAACCACTATCGACGCAGATAATCCCCAAATCCTTACAGGTGCTTTCGGCGCAGTTGCGTGGGCAGCCTGACACGGCAAGTTTGAACTTATGCGGCGACCAAGCACCCCACATCTCGGATTCGATCTTGATACCGAGGCCCGTGGAATCTTGGGTGCCAAAGCGGCAGTGGTCACTCCCGACACATGTTTTCACTGTGCGCAGACCTTTGGCATAGGCTTGGCCGGACATCATGCCTGCCTCGCCCAAATCATACCAAATTGCTGGCAGGTCTTCTTTTTTGACGCCCAGAAGGTCAATGCGCTGGCCGCCAGTGACCTTCACTGTTGGGACCTTGAATTTATCGGCAACGTCGGCGATGGCGCGCAATTCTTTAGGTGTTGTAATCCCGCCAAGCATCCGAGGCACAACAGAGTAGGTGCCGTCTTTTTGGATGTTGGCGTGGACGCGTTCGTTGATGAAACGTGATTTGCCGTCATCGACTTCTTCGCCGGGCCATGCGCAGACCAGATAATAGTTCAGCGCGGGACGGCAAACGTGACAGCCGCCGGGGGATTTCCAGTCCAGGTCCTGCATAACATGCGGGATGGATTTCAATTCTTTGGCGATGATCAGCTTGCGCACGTCGTCGTGGGATAGGTCAGAGCACTTACATATCGTCTCTTTCTCGGGCATCTTGAATTCGTCGCCCAATGTCACGCCCAACACCTGGGTGACTAAGCCAACACATGACCCGCACGATGATCCCGCTTTGGATGTTGCCTTTACCGCGTCAAGTGTATCGGCACCGCCGTTGATTGCAGCGATGATTTGACCTTTGGAAATGCCGTTACACCCACAGATTTCCGCGTCATCTGGTAAGGCTGCAACGGCTGCTAACGGGTCCATGGGGGTTCCCCCCTGATAGGCTGGTCCAAAGATCAGCGTATCGCGCATGTCGGACACATCCGTTGCTTCTTTGATTAGTCCAAAGAACCAGTTGCTGTCGGCGGTGTCGCCGTACATGACCGCACCGATCACTTTGTTCGATTGCAGTACAAGGCGGCGGTAAACGCCACGTGCAGGGTCACGGAACACAATGTCTTCGCGGTCTTCGCCTTCGGCAAAGTCACCAGCGCTGAACAGATCACAGCCTGTTACTTTCAGCTTGGTCGAAATCTCGCGCTGAACGAACGTCGCGGGTTTATCAAGTAGCGTTTTAGCCGCAACTTTAGCTTGGTCATAAAGCGGGGCAACCAGACCAAAAATGGCACCGTCATGTTCGACACATTCACCAACCGCAAGAATATCAGCGTCAGACGTCAGCATTTGGTCGTCCACGTGGATGCCTTTGCCGACAGCCAAGCCGATATCTTGGGCGAGCTTCACATTTGGACGGATTCCGACTGCCATTACCAACAGATCGCATGGCAGTTCAGTGCCATCGTCCAATTGCAGCGCACGTACTTTGCCGTTTTCACCAAGGATTTGTTTGGAGTTCGCCTGACAACGGACAGTGATGCCTTTGTCCACGAGCGCCTTGCGCAGTAGGTAACCTGCGGCTTCGTCCAGCTGACGTTCCATCAGGTGGCCCATGATGTGCACCACGGTCACATCGACGCCACGCGCGGCCATGCCCGCTGCGGCCTCTAGCCCAAGCAAACCACCACCGATGACGACGACCTTGTTGGTTTCGTTCATCGACATCATCAATTCGGTGTCTTCAAGATCACGGTAAGCAATGACGCCTTCCAGATCGTGACCGGGCATTGGGATGATGAATGGGTTCGAACCTGTGCCGAACATCAGCTTGTCATAGGGTAGCTCATCGCCGTTCTCTGCTATCACAACCTTGCGCGCGCGGTCGACACTCGCGACGCGTTCGCCAAAGCGGCAGGTGACGCCGTTCTCTTCGTACCATTCGGCGGAATGGGTGACGATTTCTTCGTATGTCTTTTCGCCCGATAGGACAGGGGACAACATAATCCGGTTATAGTTACCGCGTGGTTCTGCGTTGAACAGGGTCACGTCATAGGCGTTCGGGTCAGCCTCGATTAGTTGTTCCAGCGCGCGGCCAGTAGCCATGCCAGCCCCGATTATGATTAATTTCTGAGTCATGGTTTACTCCGCTGCTATCGATTGTGGCTTTGGTTTCGGCTTGGCGCCGTGTTCGTATTCCTCAAGGAAATCCAGAACCTCTTGGCGGTAGGTGTAGTAATCGGGGTGTTCAAGTAGCGCCTTGCGTGTCCGTGGGCGCGGCAGTTTGACGTCGGTGATTTTACCGATGGTTGCCTGCGGGCCGTTGGTCATCATCACCACGCGGTCAGCAAGCAAGATCGCCTCGTCCACGTCGTGGGTCACGCAGATCGCGGTGACCTTGGTGCGCGACCAGACTTCCATCAACACTTCTTGAAGTTCCCAACGGGTCAGGCTGTCGAGCATCCCGAATGGTTCATCCAACAGCAGCAGTTTGGGAGACAAAGCAAAGGCGCGGGCGATACCGACGCGCTGCTTCATGCCGTTTGACATGCTGACGGCGGATTTATCCATGCTGTCGGCCAGACCAACGCGTTCAAGATAGTATTCGACAACGTCTTGGCGTTCCGCTTGGGACGCTTTGGGGTAGACCTTGTCGACACCAATCGCGACATTTTCTTTGGCTGTGAGCCAAGGGAAAAGATTGGGCGATTGGAACACAACAGCGCGCTCTGGGTCGGCACCTTGCACGTCCCAACCATCAAGACGGATCGCACCCTTTGAAATCGGGTTTAGTCCTGCGGCCATTGTCAACACGGTGGATTTACCACAGCCCGAATGCCCGATGAGGCTGATGAATTCACCTTTGTTTACCTTGAGGTCAAAGTCTTCGACCACAGTCAGGGGACCCTTTGGGGTGGGGTAAATTTTATGCAGCTTCGAGAACGTCAGAAAACCTTCGTCGCGGACGCTTTCTTGGGCTTTGGCAACGGCGGCTGGTACACTATGGATCGGCGTGACATCTGGCAAGAGGCGTGTGCCTTCGACCTTGGACGCGATGCCTTTGTCCATCAGGTATTTCGTGACTGACGCACGCAGTTTCTTGAAACCATCATGGTTGTTCATTTCGGTCCGGTCGCGTGGGCGCGGAATATCGACGCTGAATTCATCGCCAAGCGTGCCATCAGGGTTCAGGGCGATGATCCGGTCGGCCAGAACAATGGCTTCGTCCACGTCGTTGGTGATCAGAACGCAGGTCTTTTTGTCGGCTTCCCAGATGTGTTCGATTTCATCCGCGAGGTTCGCACGTGTCAGCGCATCAAGCGCGGACAGTGGTTCGTCCAGCAACAGAACCTCTGGGTTCATGGCCAACGCGCGCGCGACGTTCACACGTTGCCGCATACCGCCGGACAATTCAGCAGGGCGACGTCCCATCGCATGACCAAGCCCAACCATTTTGACGTAATGGGCAACTTTTTCGGCCTTTTCAGCCTTAGGCATCTTTGGGAACACGCTATCAAGTGCAAGCTGCACGTTGCCCGCTACCGTCAGCCACGGCATCAGCGAATAGTTCTGAAAGATCACGCCGCGTTCCGGGCCGGGGCCTGTAATGGGCGCTTCTTTGAAGGTGACCTTTCCAGATGTGGGCTGTTCCAGCCCTGCCATCAGGTTGATTAAAGTGGTTTTACCGGTGCCGGAAAAACCAAGGAGGACTAGGAATTCGCCCTCTTTCACTTCGAGGTCGATGTTCTTGAGCACATCAGACTTATGCAGTCCTTCGCCAAAGCTTCTTGAGACGTTGTCGAACTTGAGAATGCTCATGGTCTTACCGCTGCTCTGTGAATGTGAACATGGATTGCAGGGCGTACATGACCCGGTCGAGCATGAACCCGATGATCCCGATGGTCAGAACGGCAACCATGATTTTAGCAAGCGACTGTGACGAGCCGTTTTGGAATTCATCCCAGACGAATTTGCCAAGACCGGGGTTCTGCGCCAGCATTTCTGCGGCAATCAGCACCATCCAGCCAACACCCAGTGACAGGCGAAGACCTGTAAAGATCAGCGGCAGCGCCGAAGGTAGCACCAGCTTGGTGATCTTTGTGTAGGTGTTCATTTTCAGAACTTTGGAAACGGACACGAGGTCTTTGTCGATGCTTGCCACACCCAATGCGGTGTTGATCAGCGTTGGCCAAAGTGAACAAAGGGTAACGGTAATCGCAGACACAAGGAACGATTTTGAGAACATACCGTCATTGGTTGCGTAGACGGCTGAGACAACCATCGTCACAATCGGCAACCAAGCGAGTGGTGAAACAGGTTTAAAGATCTGGATCATTGGGTTGATTGCTGCGTTCGCCGTCGGGCTAAGGCCCGCCATGATCCCCAGTGGGATTGCAACGATTGACGCAATCAAGAAGCCAAAGAATACCGTTTTTATCGAGGTCCAGATTTGGTCGTAGTACGTTGGTTTGCCAGTGTAGGGGCGATCACGAACCTTATCCATGTCGCCGTTGGCGATGTGTTCAGCGTTGCGCGCGTCTTGGCGTTCATAGAATGCGACTTCTTTTTCGCCTTCGCGGATAGCGTCAGCGTGCAGGTTGCCGACCTGTTCCCACACGGCCGCAGGCCCGGGGATCGCACCAAGGGATGTTTGTACCTTTGGCGCAAGCGTGCCCCAAGCCACAAGGAAAATACCAATCGCAAGGATCGGCACACCCAACAGACGCCAAATTTCGGAAAACTGGGCGCGTGGGTTGTCGCCTGCGACGGCTTTGAGAATGGGGGTTACCCATGACAGGCCCAAAACTTGGAACCATGCGTCTGCCTTGTTGATCCTTGTGAACAGGCGCGCGCGGCGTGCTTCTGCGTCAAGGGTATCTGGGTCGATTGCGGTCATGATGCTGTTGTCCTGTGGTCTGTTAGGGCAAGTGAGGTGCCCCACCCCAAAGCGGGGTAGGGCGTTATGTTGCGTTAGCCTTGGATTTCATTACCGACGATGATCTGTTCGCCCTTGAGGCCAATAGGCAGGCTGTCCAGATAAGCGTTTGGTGTGCGGCCATCGTAGGCAATGCCGTCGATGATATCCTCAGCAGGTGTTGGTGCTTTGAAGCCGTCGCTGTCCCATGGGAAATCAGCCTCGTCCGCCATGCCTTCGTCGACCAGCAGGCGTGCTGCTTCGAGGTAGATGTCAGGACGGTAGACGTCTTGGGCTGTCTCAATGAACCATTCGTCGGTCTTAGGCTCCGCGATTTGGCCCCAGCGCCGCATTTGGGTCAGGTACCAGATAGCGTCTGAATAGAACGGGTAAGTCGCGTTGTAGCGGAAGAACACGTTGAAATCAGGCACTTCGCGAACGTCGCCTTTTTCGTATTCAAACGTACCAGTCATCGAGTTCGCGATTACTTCGGCGTCTGCACCGACGTATTCAGAGCGCGCCAGAATTTCCACGGCTTCTTCGCGGTTGGCGTTGTCGTTTTCATCCAGCCAGATAGCAGCCCGGATCAGCGCCTTGGTCAGAGCCAATGTGGTATTCGGGTTCTCTTCTGCGAATTCAGCTGACAGGCCGAACACTTTTTCAGGGTTGTTCTTCCAAAGCTCATAATCGGTGATCACTGGAACGCCGATGCCTTTGAATACGGCCGCTTGGTTCCATGGCTCACCAACGCAGTAACCAAAGATTGTACCCGCTTCGAGAGTGGCCGGCATCTGAGGAGGAGGTGTCACAGACAGCAGCACGTCAGCGCCAATCTGGCCGCTGATGTCGTCAGTTGAATAGTAACCCGGCTCTAGCCCGCCTGCGGCAAGCCAGTAACGCAGTTCATAGTTGTGCGTAGAAACGGGGAAAACCATGCCCATGTTGAATGGGATACCTTGGTCTTTGTAGTCTTCAACAACGGGTGCCAGGGCGCTTGCGCTGATTGGGTGCTGTGGACGACCATCGTCCATCAGGGGCACGTTTGGTTTCATCTGTTCCCAGATTTCGTTGGAAACAGTAATACCGTTGCCGTTCAAATCCATAGAAAACGGTGTGATGATATGTGCTTCGGTACCAAAACCGATTGTCGCGGCCAATGGTTGACCTGCAAGCATATGCGCTCCGTCTAGCTGGCCGTCGATGACGCCA
This sequence comes from Yoonia maritima, assembly GCF_002933395.1. GTDB lineage: Bacteria > Pseudomonadota > Alphaproteobacteria > Rhodobacterales > Rhodobacteraceae > Yoonia > Yoonia maritima_A. The sequence goes on along the minus strand of NZ_PKFN01000008.1, from coordinate 313,942 downwards.
TCCAGCAGAACTTTCCAGTTCGCTTGTGCCTCAAGTGTGACGTACAGGCCTTCGTCTTCGAAATAGCCGTTTTCATAGGCAACAGCCAAAGGTGCCATATCTGTCAGTTTGATAAAGCCAAACGTCAGGTCCTCTTTTTCTAGGTCAAGGGTTTGACCAATGGCAGTGGTGCCAAGAAGAATGCTGGCTGTCAGCGCAAGTGGGAGGGTCTTAAGCATATTCGCGGTCCTTTCCGTGTAACGCGGCAATGAAAAAAGCCGCCCGATAAATCTACGCAGGGAGGATTGCGCAGAGGTATCGAGCGGCTTTGCTCAAATTAATTTGTCGCCAATCGGTGGAGACATTTAAAAGACGCCATTGTCTTTGTTAGGTCCATCATGGCTTTTGTGTCGGGGTATTCAAGTCGATGTTCGCGGCGGAACGGCGCATAATGCTGCGGTACAGCATTTGCACAATTTTTCATCGCTATTGCGTGTCGAAGTCGAATATCGCGCCATCAAAGAATGCGTCGGGTCCCAGAATCATTTGGCCTGCCGTCGATGAAACGGCGGTGGATGCACGAAGTGCGCCTTCGACTTTTACGGATGCTCCGGGCATGTCGATTCCAAGCGGGCCAAGATATTCGCGGTATAAATCACTACGAAAGCAAGCCATCCCGCGACGCACCGCGTCCTCGTGATCCAGTCCACCCCAGGCCGCTATCCGTTCCGCGATCCAAGCTGCCTGACTGCGCCAAGGAAAATTGCCCGCATTTTTTTGGAAGAATAAAAAATGGTCAGGGCTGATTGGTGGCGTACCTTTGCGGCGGACAATTTGGCCTGAAATTGCGGGGTCAATCGCTTCGTGTGGGAGATCGATATGTTGGCTGCGTGCCAAGATTTCGACTGCGAGGGGCTTATTGGTTGGCTGATCAAGCCAGCGCGTCGCGCGGTAGATGGCGCGGACTAAGCCACGGCTGGCGTCAGGATGCTGTTCAACCCAATCATGGGTTGCGCCCAGTACTTTTTCTGGTGCGAATTGCCAAATGGCGGACCCAGGAAGGATCAGTTCGGCGACCCCTTGTTGAACGGCCGCCGTGCCCCACGGTTCGCCCACGCAAAACATATCGAGCGTCCCGTTTGCGACGGCATCGGCCATGCGAGGCGGTGGAACGGTTATAATTTCGACACGGTTGCTTCGGAATGAAGGATGCGCCGACAGCCAGTGTTCCAACAGCATACGGTGCATCGAAAAAGGAAAGGGGATGCCGATCCGGATGATTTTTCGTTTTGAGCCAAACAATGCCGTTGCAGCAGGGGCTGGGCTGGAAAAATCAGCGGTCCAGCCTGTTTTCTCCATGTCCCGTGCAAGGCTTTGCGATACCCCAATGACGGTGCCATTCACAGATAGCACCATTAGCGCATCGACGGCTGTTGGCATGCCGCTTTGCCCTAATGTCATGGCGAGTGGCATCGGTGACAGCATATGTGCCGCATCAATTTGACCAAGTGCCAAAAGATCACGCAATGCGGACCATGATGGCTGTCGGATTAACTGCAGCTCAATGCCTTCATCGTGTGCAAACCGTAGCTCTCGGGCTATAATTAACGGCGCTGCGTCTATCAGTGGAAGAAAGCCGCATTTTACTTCGTGTATTGTCATCCCAATAAATCCGCGGCTGTGACAAGCGCATGGGCGACATCGATGACCTTGCGGCCTTGGTCCATCGCAGTTTTGCGTAGCAGGCTATATGCGTCTTCTTCATTTATATTGCGCGCGTTCATCAACAGCCCCTTGGCGCGATCAATTGTTTTACGGTCCGTTAGTGCCTGCTTTGCTGCGTCAAGTTCACGGCGCATTTGTTCGACCATTTTGAAGCGCGCGATTGCGGTTTCCAAAACTGGCTTAATGCGGTTTTTCTGCAGTCCGTCAACAACATAGGCGCTCAGCCCCGCAGTGATCGCCGCCTGTGTAAGATCCGCATCTGATCTGTCCACGAACATTGCGACAGGGCGCGCCTTGGCATGCGATATTGCCCCGATATGTTCCAAAGTATCCCGATCAGGGTGGGCGATGTCGATCAGCACAATATCAGGGTCGATCTCTGTCAGCTTAGGGGCAAGCGCCGAAATGTCAGAGACGATAAATACATTCCCCCAACCACCGTCTTTTAACGCGTCAATAATATCTTGCGCGCGCGCAGCGTCAGGTTCAACAACCAAAATTTTCAAGGCGACATCCATAGCACCTGCTAGCAGCGAAGAGGAAAAGAGATAAGCCGCATCGGGGGAAATGCTTTTGGGTGAATGGTATTATAATTTAAAAGTTGAAATTTTAAGCGATGTGGCGTGCTTTTAAGCGGAGCGGTTCATGCCCTAAGCCTCGGGCTGAAATGTGCTGTTCATAAAATTTTGCGTATCCTGATCAATCAGGCCGTCTGCAGCGAGAGGCGCATTGCGATTGGACTTCCATGACGTACTGATCTGTTTGCAATGATAGAATTGAAAACTGTTAAATGGCTTGAATATGTGACGATTGATCTTTTCAAGACTGTGAACACCCCATGTCATCCGGCCCAATCGACTGTCCGGTACGATGCAGTACTTTGTTGGGCACTTACGGTCGCTGTCACGAGCAAAAATGTGATCGCTATGATGGATTTGCCCTTTTGAGCTTTGTGCGTAACGCCAAACTCCGTTGAAGCTTTTGTATTTGAGGGGGGACGCGACAACTGCGTCAAATATGCTGCGATTATTGGGTTCATGAACCAATTCGTCGACATCACAAAGCAACACAGCGCGGGCTTTGGCTAAAAAGCGATCTCGGGCAAGATTAAGGAGTGCGGGCTGTAAAAACTTAGTACTGCCCGCGCCAGTGCAGGTTGTGTGATGCGCGCCGTGGCTGTGTGGTGCGGTCAATACGTCTGCGACCTTCAGGCCGGGAATGCGTGCCAACGTTCGCCGCAGATCTTCGCTGCTGTATGCAGTACTACCGTTATCAGCGATCAAAATGGCATCGACGCCGTGATTGCGCTGATGTGCAAGGCCCCAGTCGTAAACCCAGTTCAGATCATCATTTTTAATCTGCGTATACAATACGTTACATCCGTCATAGCGGCTGTAGTTGGCAGGGTTTACCGGAAGAGTTAAACGTTCTTTTTCAATTTGAATGGATAGGGTTGAACCGATTGCATCGCAGGGCAGATCTAGCGTGTCGAATTTCAAATTCTCGCTAAGGCGATACTGAATTGATGTGTCGTCGACTTTGATATCAGCACTAAGCAGCGTTTTTTTAAAGTCTAGAAGCTTCGGCATAACTAGCCGTACGCACCCTTGGGTTGGCATCCACACACAGTCATAAATGAGTGTGTTGTTGTCGTATCCATCCCAGAATGCTTTATCCTGCACTTCTGTTCCGCGCGGCAGGCCCCTTGTGCCAAACGCGCTGTGGGGCGCGCGCAGGCTTGCGAGAGTGTAAATTTTGCTAAGCAAGAGTTTGGCCATTATGGAAGGATGACATCCTATTTGGGGGGAATGTTTAGCTTGAGAGGCCGAGAGCTCGGCCTGATGCGGCGTTGTTTTATCAACCACCAAGCGCGGCGAATGTAGTTTGCGGCCTTGAGCCGGTAATGTGGTAAACGTTTGTACCATTTGAATTTGTTAACTAAGCCGAAATTGGCCCCGGTGATCGAACTTACGTCGCCGTCATCAACATGGCTTGAAAATGGTTCAAGTCCCATTTGTCGAAAGTCATGTTTGAAGAACCGGTTCAGTTCATGGTCAAATGCTCGAGTTTGTGGCCACAAATTTGGCAACAGCCGTTCTGCAACGCCCTTGTGAAGCAGATAAGTCGCGTTTCCTGTGAATGGCCCAGCATATGCGTTAAGTGTGTATGGTCCCAACGTGCCTTGGCGAATTGGAAGCTTCGCACGGATGCAGTTGAAACGAACGGTATCCCAGTGATCAGCGCCAGCAAGAGCAACGTCAAGGCTTTCTAAGAAGTCTTCGTGAAAGACGACGTCGTCTTCTAAGATCAGCGCCACTTTATAGTCAGATGCTATGAATGCTTCCCAGACGGCGATATGGCTGGCGTAGCAGCCCATCTTTCCGGGAATGATCGGACTGCCCATGTTCCGTGCATAGGCATCAGCATCAGCACGTTTAGCCAATTCATCAGCGTGATCTTTGCCGTAAATCGCTGAGAACCGGGTGTAATTCAACCCGAGCGTGTTCAGCTGATCTTCCATTTCAGCGCGACGCTCAGTGTCACGATCTAGGTTGATTAACCAAATGCCGACATCCGCGCGGGTTAATGGATTAGCCATCGAGATCGGCCCATTTAAGTTGGGTATTCCGTGTGACGGCTTGGGTCAGGGTTTTGCCGACGACTTTGTCAAAATCGTATCCGGCGATTTCACCAGATCCCGGGCGACGGGCCCATATGTCGGCTTCGGTTATGACGTGTCCGGCTGGTAAGTCCCGGTCTGCAACAACGCTGGCACGGGCAAAACGGTAGACGTCTTCTTCGGCGCTTGTACGTTGTTTGGGATTCATCAGGGCCGTATGAATTTCACGGGACCGATCAATGATGTGACGTAGTTCTGACGGATCCATCGAGTTAATAATATCCGGGCCCTTGCGATAACGGCTATCGGTGTAGTGGCGTTCTAAAATGCATGCGCCAAGTGCGACCGAGGCCAGTGCCATTTCTGGCCCAATGGAATGGTCCGAAAATCCGACAATGGCATTGGGGAATGCGTCTTTAAGGTCCGTTACACCTTGCAGTGAAACAATCTCCGGGGGCGATGGATACAGGTTTGTACATTCTAGCAGCGCATATTCGATGCCTGCATCTTCGAGAATTTGTACTGAGGCTCGGACGCTGTCGATACTTTGCATGCCCGTCGACATGATCACAGGTTTTCCCATCCGCGCAATGTGACGGATAAGGGGGAGGTTGTCTGCTTCGCCCGAACCAATTTTGAACGCAGGAACGTCCAGATCGTTTAGGAAATCGGCAGCGGCACGCGAAAATGGAGTGGAAATCCAGATCATGCCGAGGCTCTCGGTGTATTCTTTCAGCGCCTTTTCATCGTCAAGCGATAGTGCGCAGGCGGCCATGACATCCCAGATGGACACATCGGCGTTCGGCGGAAAGATCTGTTTAGCCTCTTCGGTCATCTCATCTTCGATGATGTGGGTCTGGTGCTTGATCATTTCGCAGCCTGCACCAGCAGCAAGACGCACCATTTTCTTGGCGACCTCAAGGTCTCCTCCATGGTTAATGCCGATTTCAGCGATCACCAGCGGCGGGTGCTCTGGGCCAATTTTGCGACCTGCGATTTCCATGTGCATGCTCCTGCGGTATTGTTAATGTGGTTCTACGGTCTTTGACGCGGCGGAGCAATTGCAGTGTGAGCATTGCAATGGATCGGCTCTTGGTCCAAGTGAGATACGATTGATAAAGTAGGGCCTGTGATGATCCGTCGAATAATGAAAAAGCTCGAAAAAAAAGAGCAGAACCTGCGCCAATCATTTGGCCATGACATCACTGATCCGCAAGAACGTAAGCGGTCACAGTTTCATTTCAATTGGCTCGATCATGGGATATTGCGCCTGCGTTGGCATAATTTTGAAGAATTCGCGCCTGGTGCGTATCGCTCGAACCATCCAAATCATGCGCGGTTCGAAGCCTATGCCGCGATGGGGATCAAATCTGTTTTAAACCTGCGTGGTGTGGCTAAGCAGCCGCATTACTTGTTCGAAGTCGAAAGCTGTGAGAGGCTGGGTCTAACCTTGGTGAACTCTCAGATGGCGGCGCGGCGGGCGCCATCGGTCAAAGAACTTACATCTTTGATCAGCGCCTTTGAAACAATCGAACGGCCGTTTTTGTTGCATTGTAAATCAGGTGCCGACCGTACCGGGTTGGCAGCAGCGATTTATCTCATGATGTTTGCGGGGGCGCCATTAAGTGTCGCGCAAAAGCAGCTTAGCTTTCGATTCCTGCATATCCGCAAAACGCATACCGGAATTTTGGATCACTTCTTAGATGTTTATGCGGCACGCATTGCACGATCGCCCATCGCGATCGACGACTGGATTACGACTGAATACGATCCAGAAGCGTTAACGAAGAGCTTTGCGGAAAAGCAGGCAACTTTGAGGTTTTGGCAGGGATGGCGGTAGGCGGCGAAAGAATTTAGCTAAATTCTTTCTATTGTGCTGGCGCACGAACCCCGTCAGAAATTTGTTTACCCATCAAATATTCGATCACGTCCCAGTCAAACGGACTATCGACATCGAGACTGCGTTCATTGGGTACGATGAGCGGAATTACGTGGCCTTCGAATAGGCGGGTCGCGCTGCGCAGGTACGAAGGCTTTACCACATAGACCAATCCAACGTGGTCATATACCATAGGCGCCTGTTGGCGGGCGACAACGCCATGGGGTAGGGGCTTTGACACATGTAGCCCACCAGTCTCGTCGGTCTCTAACATATTGAAATAGGGGTTCTTGCGGCTTTCGCAGCAGGACATGACCATATCGGGCTGTTCTTTGAAGAATAGGTCGAGGCCAGCGTCCACATCCTCGGGCAGGCGCAGGGGAGATGTACAATCCAGATCAAGGAATGCATTCGCAGGGCCGGTTTGTTTTTCGACCTCAAGCAGTGCGTGCTGCCACACGTCCCATTTGGCGGCTGTATCAGTCGCCAAATGGTCGGGGCGCAGCCCGATATCCAATGCGCCGCGTTTCAGCCCATGTTCATACATCTTAGGGCAATCAGTGGACACGACAACATGATCAACGCGGTCATTTTCGAACAACTGGTCCAGCGCCCAATCGATCAGGGGCTTACCATGTAGGTCGCGAAAATTCTTGCCCGGGACGCCCTTGCTGCCCGCACGGGCGCCGATGTGACCAATGATCATTGTCGTCCCCTTAGTCGCGTGTGCCAGCGAAGCGTTCAGCCCATTCTTCGCGCTCTTCGTCGGTGATTTTGCGGAACAGGTTTTCGGGCACCGTGAACGCGTGGCCTGCGGGCAGCGTTTCCACCGCTGCCGCCACATCAGTGGGCCAACTGTCATCAGTCGTCTGCATCGCGGCGATCATCGTCGCTGCAGCATCTGGAATGAACGGTGCTGATAGAACTGCATAGATCCGTATCAGGTTCAGCGCGAGGCGGATTTGCATCGCGGCGGTTTCTGGATCGGTCTTAAACGTCGTCCACGGCGCGTTAGATTGTAGGTATTCATTGCCCAACACCCAAATTGCGCGTAGCTCGGCTGCTGCTTTGCGGACTTCGGTCGCTTCCATATGGGTTTCAAAGGCGCGGATGCGGGTCGTGAGGTCGGCGATCAACTGTTCTTCGGCGCGACCATAGGTGCCACCTGCGGGAACATCCTCAGAGAACTTTGACCGGCAAAATTTTGTCACGCGGCTCACAAAGTTGCCGAGCACATCGGCAAGGTCTTTATTGGTGTCTGTTTGGAACGTTTCCCACGTGAATTCAGCATCTGAGGATTCCGGTGCGTGGGACAAAAGCCACCAACGCCAATAGTCAGAGGGTAGCAATTCAAGCGCTTGGTCCATGAACACGCCACGTCCACGCGAAGTGCTGAACTGACCGCCATCATAGTTCAGATAGTTGAACGATTTGATGTAATCGACCAGCTTCCAAGGCTCTTTTGTCCCCATGATTGTCGCAGGGAACGATAGGGTGTGGAATGGCACGTTATCCTTGCCCATGAACTGGGTGTAGGTCACGTCGTCGGCACCTTTATCTGTGCGCCACCAGCGTTCCCAATCGGTGCCTTTACCTGCATCTTCCCATTCTTGCGCGCAGGCGATGTATTCGATGGGCGCGTCGAACCAGACGTAGAACACTTTGCCTTCCATGCCGGGCCATTCGGCGTCTCCGCGTTTGACGGGTACGCCCCAATCCAGGTCACGGGTGATCCCACGGTCTTGCAGGCCGTCACCGTCTGTCAGCCATTTCTTAGCGATCGATGTCGTAAGAATTGGCCAGTCTGCTTTACTGTCGATCCAAGCTGCCAAGTCGTCCTTTAGCTCTGACTGGCAGAGATACAGGTGTTTTGTTTCGCGGACTTCAAGATCGGTTGAACCGGAAATCGTGGAATGCGCGTCGATCAGGTCGGTCGGGTCAAGCTGTTTGGTGCAGTTGTCACATTGGTCGCCACGGGCGGACTCAAACCCACAGTTAGGGCAGGTGCCTTCGATGTAGCGGTCGGGTAGGAAACGACCGTCTGCAACAGAATATACCTGTTCTTCGGTAACTTCGCGGATCAACCCCATATCGGCCAGACGGCCTGCAAAGGCTTGCGTCAGCTTTTGGTTTTGCGGGCTGGATGAACGACCAAAGTGATCGAACGAAAGGCGAAAGCCGTCGGCGATTTTGGCCTGCACGTCGTGCATTTCGGCGCAGTATTCTGCGACAGGTTTACCTGCCTTGGCCGCAGCCAGTTCCGCCGGTGTACCGTGTTCATCGGTCGCGCATAGGAACAAAACTTCGTTACCACGTGCGCGCATGTAGCGGGCGAACAGGTCAGCGGGCAATTGGCTGCCCACAAGGTTACCAAGGTGTTTAATCCCGTTGATATAGGGGATTGCTGACGTAATGAGGTGACGGGCCATCGTGTTTTCCTATCAATTTGGGCCTATCTAACGGGGTAATGCGTTAGATGCCAGATGTAGTAGGCATCTACTGGCGTTGAACGTTTTGCGACGATACGATGCACTTAGAAAAATCAAAATTGGGACTAACCATGAAAACAATCATATTAGGCGCAGCATTTGCTGCATTGGCGGGCGCTGCAAGCGCACAAAATTTCTACGCAGGTGCGGCACTTGATTATGCATATCCGCATTCGGGTGACACGCAAACACTTGGGTCGCTGATTGGCGGCATTGGCTTTGGGCAAGGTCTGTACAGCTACGGTGCCGAGGTCGAAGTTGGCGGTCACGCGGGCGGCGATGCTGATTATGGCACTCAGCGTTTGCGCGCATGGGGCTCTTACGATCTTGGGACAGTTTCGGCACGCGTCGCTGGTGGTATCACCGAGTATGACCTGCAAAGCGGAAGTGCTGACGGATATAACTTAGGTGTTGGTGTGGAAACCGGGTTTACCGATCGCGTAACACTACGTGCTGAATTTATTCGCGACTTCATGGATGACAATTCAACTGCGGCCGTCACGACAACGCGAATTGGTGCATTCTACAACTTTTGAATAATGTGGTCCGGCCCCGAAATGGGACCGGGCCTTTTCTGTTATTGGGCGGTGTAGCCGCCATCGACCAAGTGATAACTGCCTGTGATGAAACTGGCGTCTTCTGAAAGTAAGAATAGGGTGAGTTTTGCGACCTCTTCTGGTGTTCCAAGCCGCTTGGTTGCGTGCTGGCTGGCAAGATAGGCCATTGTGTCTGCATCCAAATTTTCATCCAGCAAAGGTGTTTTGATAAAACCAGGCCCGATCGAATTGATACGGATGCCTTTATCGCCGTATTCTAAAGCTGCCGATTTTGTCATACCCACGACCCCGTGTTTTGCCGCAACATATGCGCCAGAATTGGCGATCCCCACGGACCCTAAAACAGAAGCAATGTTCACAATTGCGCCTGACCCACCGGTTTCGAGCATCTTTGGGATACCATAGCGAATACCGTAGAAGACGCCGGTTAGATTCACATCAATAACTTTTTGCCAGCTTTCAATGGGGTATTCACCCAATGGTGCGGCCGCGCCGCCAACACCGGCATTGTTGACCAGCATATCAAGGGTCCCGCCAAATTCGGCTGCGGCTTGAACCATGGCGCCAACGTCTTCGGCATCTGAGGTGTCGACCTTAAATGCTCTGGCGTTTTTGCCCAAATTTGCGGCCAGTTCTTCAGCGTGATCCATATTCAGGTCGGCGATCAACACCTTTGCGCCAGCGGTTACAAGTTCTTCGACGATAGCCTTGCCAATGCCGGAACCTCCACCAGTTACGATTGCTGTTTTACCATTGAAATCATAGGCCATTTTGAACTTCCTTTCGAAAATGTCTGTACAACTTATCTAAGTACCAGAGCCCCGAACTAGGAGGCCACTGGCGCGCATCATCTGTGTGTATATGCACAACGCTATTGCAGGGGTTGCGTTGATGAAATGGGTCATTAGTTTTACCCTAACGCTCTCTAAATAGGATAAATTTCATGAAGACCCTTCCCCTTGGCCGCACCGGCATCCAAGTCACTGAATGGTGCCTAGGAACCATGACCTACGGCAACCAAACCCCAGAAGATGATGCGCATAATCAGATTGATATGGCGTTAGATGCTGGGATCAATTTTTTGGATACGGCCGAGGCCTATCCCGTTAACCCGATCAAAGCAGAGACTGTCGGCCTGTCTGAAGAAATCGTTGGCAACTGGTTGGCCAAGACCGGGCGCCGCGATGAGGTTATTATTGCGACCAAAGTTTCCGGAAATAATCCGGGCTGGGTGCGCGACGGCAAAGGTTTTGACGGTGGTAACATTCGCGAAACGACTGAGGCGTCGCTGAAACGCTTGAAAACAGACGTTATCGACCTTTACCAACTGCATTGGCCCGATCGAGGGTCCTACATGTTCCGCCAAAACTGGACCTTTGATCCGTCAGGTCAGAACCGTCAAAAGACGCTTGACCATATGATGGGCGTGCTGACCACATTGGGTGATTTGGTGAAAGAAGGTAAAATTCGCGCTGTTGGTACATCGAACGAATCCGCATGGGGTATGACCAAATGGGTTGATCTGGCCGAAGAGGCTGGCTTGCCGCGTATGGCATCAGTGCAGAACGAATATTCCCTGCTTTGCCGTCTGTACGACACTGATATGGCCGAGATGTCCGTGAACGAAGATGTGACGCTTTTGTCGTTCTCTCCGCTTGCATGTGGGTTGCTGACAGGGAAATACCAGAACGGTGCATTGCCAGAAGGTAGCCGTATGGCGATCAACGGCGACCTTGGCGGCCGCAAATCAGACCGCGTGTTTGAAGTGACACAAGCCTATCTTGATCTGGCTGCGAAACACGGTGTCGATCCCGTGCACATGTCGATGGCATGGCAACGCACACGTCCGTTCCCCGTTTCCGCAATCTTCGGCGCGACCACGTCTGCGCAGTTGGAGCAAATTTTGGGCGGCAAAGACGTTGTACTTAGCGATGAGTTGGTTGCTGAGATTGATCAGGTGCACAAAGCGCACCCAATGCCCTATTAAGTAGGGTGGATCGGGATCCACCCTACGGGGTGGGTCTAAATCGTCATTTGAAATCTTGGGCCGGGGCGCGTTGTGATCTCGGCCCAACCCATTGCCCGGTAGGCGGCCGCAGCGCCGGGGTTATCGGGGGCGGTGCCAATTGTTAGCCTGGTCGCGCCGTGCGCCTGAGCATGCTCTTTGGCCGCTGCGACAAGGCGCCGACCAACCCCGCGCCCCCGCATTTCTTCATTCACATACAAATGCAAGATATCGACGCTATCGCCGTCGTTCATGGGCCGCCAATGCATGACCAGTGCGGCATAGCCGACGGCCTGTGCGCCCTTGCGTGCGATCAACCCAACCAGTGGTCCGTCAATGAATTTCGTTTGGGTCTCTGCAAATCCGCGCGTGCAGGTGTCGCCGTGGAACGCACAAAGCTTGCTTATCATATCCAGAAGCTCTGGGATGTCTTTTGGTGAGACTTGATTGATTTTTATCATCGGAATTGTCCTTTGCGTTTGCCGCAAGGACACAAGAATAACCTGAACACCCTTGCGGGCGTATCGGTGTCTTTGATGTCAGGAAAGAACCGGCCGCCGCGATATGGGGCCGGTAAAATAAACTGCTGCGATGTGCATACAAATGGTCATGCCGCAGTCCTGCCAGATGCCGGGATGGTCTGTCAAGAATTCCGCCTTGTGGCACTGGCATTTTTCAGTGAGTGTCGCAGCAAGTTGATCTAACCACGGGAGTTCCCCATGCCACTCACTATGAACCGCGAGGTTTTTATCACCTGCGCTGTGACCGGATCGGGCGCGACCCAAGACCGTAGCCAACATGTGCCGCGTTCACCGAAGCAGATTGCAGATAGCGCGATTGATGCTGCCAAAGCGGGCGCTGCCGTCGTGCATTGCCATGTGCGTGATCCCGATACTGGCGCACCTTCGCGACGGCTGGACCTGTACCGTGAGGTCACCGACCGCATTCGTGACGCAGAGGTCGATGTCGTCTTGAACCTGACCGCAGGGATGGGGGGCGATATTGTGTTTGGTGGCGTTGAGGCACCGTTTCCGACCGTAGAGGGTACCGACATGATTGGCGCGACAGAACGCGTTGCCCATGTCGCCGAATGCTTGCCAGAGATTTGCACGCTTGATTGCGGCACGATGAACTTTGCCGAGGCAGATTATGTCATGACGAATACGCCGGGCATGTTGGTTGCAATGGGGCGCATGATGACCGAATTGGGCGTGAAGCCTGAAATCGAAGCCTTTGACACCGGGCATCTTTGGTATGCAAAGCAGCTTGTCAAAGATGGTGTGTTGGACAGTCCCGCGCTCGTTCAGCTTTGTATGGGGGTGCCTTGGGGTGCGCCTGATGATCTGAATACATTTATGGCGATGGTGAACAACGTACCTGATGACTGGACGTTTAGTGCCTTTGGGCTTGGGCGGTCGCAAATGCCCTATGTCGCAGCAAGCGTGCTGGCGGGCGGTAACGTACGTGTTGGGTTAGAAGATAATCTGATGCTAGATCGTGGCGTTATGGCGACAAACGCGCAGTTGGTTGAACGGGCGGTCGGAACGATTGAAAACCTTGGCGCACGTGTGATCGGCCCCGCAGAGGTACGTGCCAAATTGGGCCTAACCAAACGCGCACCGGTGACCACATGAGAATTTTATTCGCAATACTCCTGCTTGCTAGCTGTGCGCCGATGGCCGTCTACCGCGATGTCGATGCACCGATTTCATCGAAAGCGCTGTTTGAACCAGCCCGCTATGTTGGTGTGTGGCACGAGGTGGCGCGCTATCCCGTGCCGTTTGAAAAGGACTGCGCGCGGGCCATAGCGGAATATGGCCTGCTCGACAACGGCACCCTGTCGGTGCTTAATATTTGCCGCAACGCAGATGGCACCGAACGGTCGCGCATCAATGGAAGTGCAAACGTCGTTGGCCCCGGCCGCCTAGTGGTGCGTTTTGACGGCGTGCCGTTTGTCGCTGCCGATTACTGGGTTCTTTGGGTGGATGACGGCTATCGCACGGCGGTTGTTGGCGCACCCAATGGCAAGTCGGGGTGGATTTTAAACCGTGATCCTGAAATACCCGCGGATAGGTTGCGCGCTGCGCGCGATATTTTAAAGTTTAATGGCTATGACCTTAGCCAGTTGATGGAGGTTACCCCATGAAGAAATTGATCTTGGGATGTATTGTATTTTTGTCTGCTTGCGAGACTGGCGGGGCGATGGGGGGAAGTGCGGGAATGCACGAATACCTTGTTATCGGAAACCGGATGACGTTTGAGCAGTGCCGCGCGCGTGGTGGTTTGATTATCCGTGACCACGGCAGTGCGATGGTGGCATGTGATCCATCGGTCCGTGGTGAACCTGTTCCGGCTGATGAATTCAATCACCCTTCTGCACAAGGCTAGTACCAAGTGACACAAACGGCAGCAATCATCGGCGGTGGCGTCATTGGCGGTGGTTGGGCCGCTCGGTTTTTGTTGATGGGCTGGGATGTCCGGGTTTTCGACCCTGATCCAGAGGCCACCCGGAAGATTGGCGAAGTCATTGCCAACGCACGTCGTTCCCTACCGGGGTTGTCAGACGTTGCGCTACCAGCCGAAGGCAATCTTAGCTTTCACGACACGATGTCTGATGCGGTTCAAGGCGCATCGTGGATTCAGGAAAGCGTACCGGAACGCCTACCACTTAAGCGCAAGGTTTATCAGACGCTGCAGGACCATTGCGCGCATGACGCTGTGATCGGGTCATCGACCAGTGGTTTCAAGCCCAGCGAATTGCACGGATGTGCTACGCGCCCCGAACAGATCGTGGTCGCGCATCCGTTCAACCCGGTTTATCTGCTGCCCTTGGTGGAACTGGTTCCCGGCGAGAAAACGTCGGCAACTATCACCGCTACAGCCAAAGAAATCCTGACCGCCATCGGCATGTACCCTTTGCACATCAAGGCCGAGATCGACGCGCATATCGCAGATCGCCTGCTAGAGGCAGTTTGGCGAGAGGCCCTTTGGTTGATCAACGATGGGATCGCCACGACGGAAGAAATCGACGACGCCATCCGCTATGGCTTTGGCCTGCGCTGGGCGCAGATGGGTCTGTTCGAAACCTACCGCATTGCCGGTGGCGAAGCAGGCATGCGCCATTTCATCGAACAGTTCGGCCCTTGTCTAAAATGGCCTTGGACCAAGCTGATGGATGTGCCGGAACTGACGGACACGTTGATTGATAAGATCGCAGATCAGTCTGATGCGCAGTCGGGCGCCATGTCTATTCGCGAACTTGAACGCACCCGCGATGATAACTTGGTCACGATCCTTCGGGGACTAAAGGCGCAAGATTGGGGGGCGGGGGCGTTGCTGAATGCCCAAGACCAGCGGAACGCAGGCAAGCCCGTTCTGCCCAATGACCGCAAACCAATTGTGACGGTTGAACGGGCCGTTCCGCTAGATTGGACAGATTACAACGGTCACATGAACGAGGCACGGTATCTACAAGCCTTTGGTGATGCGTCTGATCAGATGATGCTGCTTGCCGGTGTTGATGCGGATTATATCGCTGCCGGTGCCAGCTACTTTACCGCTGAAACTCACATCCGCCACATCGACGAAGTGCATGCAGGTACAGTGATCCGTGTCGAGACCCAAGTGCTTTCTGGTGCGGGCAAAAAGATGCATCTGTTTCACCGGATGCTTGCTGGTGACCGCGAACTCGCGACGGGGGAACATATGTTGATCCACGTGAGCCTTGAAACGCGCCGCGCCTGTGATCCGTCATCAAAAGTGTCTGCCGCTCTACAACAGGTCGCCACCGCACACGCCGCGTTGCCAATGCCGCAAGGCGCGGGCAAGTCGGTTGGTGTGAAGGGGTAGCCCAACATGGAGCTTTGGATCCCGATCACGCTTGCAGCGGCATCGGCGCAGGCGCTGCGGTTTATGCTGCAAAAACACTTGCGTGGTATGCAGCTATCGACGGCAGGCGCGACCTTTGCACGGTTTATCTATTCGTCACCATTGGTCGTTCTAATCGCGATCATCTATGCGCGTACCAGCGGGCAGGGTGTTCCCCAAATCCCTGCGTCTTTTTGGCCCTATGCGATTGCTGGCGGTGCCTCGCAGATCTTGGCGACGATGTGTGTTGTAGCACTGTTCAGTCATCGCAACTTTGCTGTCGGGATCACGTTTAAGAAAACCGAAGTCTTACTAAGTGCGCTGATTGGGTTTGTGATCCTTGGTGATGTCATCACTGGCTGGGCCATTGGTGCGATGGTTATCGGCCTTGTCGGGGTGTTGTTGCTTTCTGATCCGCCCAATGCGATTGGGCCGTGGCACCAACGGATTTTTAATCGCGCGACGGCGCTGGGCCTTGGGGCAGGGGTGCTGTTTGGCGTGTCTGGAAACGGATACCGTGGCGCGTCACTGTCGTTGCTGGAAGGTGATGTATTCTACCGCGCGATTGTAACACTCGCGATTGTGACTGCGCTGCAAACGGTAGCGATGGCACTATGGTTGGTTTGGCGTGAACGCGGAGAAATTATGCGCGTGATGCGGGCTTGGCGGGTTGCAGGGCTTGTCGGATTAACCAGCATGGTCGGGTCGATCTGTTGGTTCAACGCTTACACTTTGCAAACTGCGGCCTATGTGAACGCACTGGGGCAGATTGAACTGCTACTGTCGTTGGCGATTGGTGCATTCGCATTTGGTGAAAAGATCAGCCGCCGGGAATGGCAGGGGATTCTATTTCTTGCGGTTAGCATCGTGCTATTGGTGCTTGTCACCTAAAGTGGGCTTTGACCGCCAAGGCGGCTGACCAAACGTGCCTCATCGTTGTTGCGAAAGAATGGTACGGTCTTGGGTCGCACACCAGACGCAATTTGCGCGGTGAGCTCAGCCAACACGACTTGCGTGATAAATGGCAGATCAAAACGGCGCGCATCCATAAGCGGGACCCATTGCAAATGCGCGAGTTCGTCTTCGGCCCGGCTGAAATCATCGGGGTCCGTAACAAATGCCGAAACATCTGTTAAAAAGAAACGCGCATCAAAACGGCGTGGCCGACCGGGCGGTGTAACGGCCCGAAAGAAAAACTGTAAAGCAGAACCATTTGGGTGATGCTCAGACCGCGCAAACCCACGCCACCCCTTTGGTGCATCTGACCATGATGCAGGTGTGCCAACGATATGACCGGTCTCTTCCCACAGTTCGCGAATTGCGGCTGCGGCAAGGGTGGTTGGCGCAAGATTGCTGTCTTCGCGCAGTTGCGTATCGTCAATGCTGGACAGGGCGGTGATGGGGACGGTGGCATCGACTGGGTCCACCGCGCCACCCGGAAAAACGAACTTGCCCGGCATAAACGCAGCTGACGAACCGCGCTGCCCCATAAGAACTGATGGATTTGTCGTTGCATCGCGTAACACAATAATTGTTGCTGCGTCGCGGACTGCTGATTTATCCATCTGGTCCCTTTTTATACTACTTTTGCCCGAACCCATGCATGCGGCGCGACCATTGAATTGCGACAATCATGCCCTTCAGTCGTGGCAAAAGAAAGAGCGACAAGGCGACCGCACCAATTGTAAGTGTGGTGGCCATCACAATGGGTTCGGGTTGCCACAAGTTCCACATGAGGTGGATCGCAAAGCCAAGGATGTGTGCGACCAGAAGAATGGTCAGATAGGCAGGACCATCGTCGGCGCGGTGTTGGCTCAAATCTTCTTCGCAGACCGGGCAGTTGTTGACGACTTTAAGGTATCCGTCAAACATATGTCCTTCACCGCATTTGGGGCAACGGCGGCGTAGACCGCGCAAAATTGCGGGTTTGCTTGGGCGTTCAGAAAGGAAAGTTTGGGCGTCTGACATGATGTGTCTCCGGAGTTTCAATCAACTAAATGGCGCATCAGGGCCTTTTTTAAAAGGGGCATGGTGGCGATTGCGGCGCCGTGTCGCGTGAGGTGCGAAAGTTTTTTTGCCTGTTCGCGACGGAAACCTGACGCACCGGCGTTGAAGGAGGGTCTGCGGCAAACAATCGTCGCACATAACCTTAACTGAGGAATGACAATGAAAACTAAGATTTTGATGGCAGCACTTCTTTCAGGCGTCGTGATGACAGCAGGCGCAGTTACCGCACAACCGGTGCCGGAAAACATGCCTGAACGTCCCGACTTTGCTACGCTTGATACGGATAGCGATGGCACACTGACAATGGCCGAACTTGAAGCACGCGCAAACGCTCGCTTTACAGATGCGGACGCTGATGCGGATGGCGCGCTTACCGCTGAAGAGCTGGTCGCACAAGCAACTGCAAATGCAGAAGAGCGCGTTGCGCGGATGATCACCCGATTGGACACCAACGATGATGGCATTTTGCAGATGGACGAAATGCAGCCTCGGGGCGGTGCCCGGTTTGAGCGCATGTTTGAACGCATGGATGCCGACAAAGACGGCGTTCTAAACGAAGAAGAGTTCGCGGCAGCCCAAGAGCGCATGCAAGAGCGTGCAGGTGGCCGCCACGAGCGCGGTCACGGTGGCGGACATGGTTCACGCGGTAAGCACTGACACGGTTTATGGCAGGGGGGCGTCGCGCCCCTGCCATTTGCCAAGAATACAAAATATCGGTAGCACAAGAATTAATGAACGCGATGCCAGACCCCTTTGCGCGCGCCCCAGACGAGGCGCTGCTGATTGCATTTGCCAATGGCGATGCAGAGGCCGCGCGTGCGTTGACGGTCCGTCTTTTGCCAAGGGTGTTAGCACAAGCGACACGCATGTTGGCGAACACGGCAGAGGCCGAAGATGTCGCACAAGAATCTATGATCCGTCTGTGGAAGCAGGCAACCGAATGGCGTCAGGGCGAGGCATTGGTCAGCACTTGGCTGTACCGTGTTACTGCGAACCTTTGCACAGATATTTTACGCAAGCGTCGTGGTGGCGTGTCGCTGGATCAAATCGCAGAACCAACCGATGGCACGCCAAGTGTCGCGGATCAAATGCAAACAAATACGCGCATGCAGGCGTTGTCGGATGCGTTAGCAGCCTTGCCAGAACGGCAAGCACAAGCTGTTGCGCTACGGCATCTAGAGGGGCTGTCCAACCCCGAAATCGCGCAGATTATGGACATTAGCGTGCGGTCAGTCGAAAGTTTGACTGCGCGGGGGAAACGCGCCTTGGCTGATATTATGGCAGGGCGGAAGGCTGAACTGGGGTATGATGATGACTGATCATAATGACGACATGCTGGAAGACATTTTTGCGCAGGCACGTGCTGTTGCGTCGACCCCATCTGATGACCTGATGGCGCGGGTTCTGGCAGGGGCCGTGCCGCCGACGCCGCCAGTGATCTCTGCACCGCCCACGAGTGTGGGTAAGCGTTTGCTTGACATGTTGGGCGGATGGCCTGCCGTCAGTGGCTTGGTCACCGCAACTTTTGCAGGTGTATGGATCGGCGTTGCACCGCCTGCATCAATCCAAGATTACACAGCTGCTTATTTCGGCGACGAGGTCAGTGTGAGCATCTTTAACGACGACGCGGTATTCGCGACAGGAGATTTGACTGATGGCTGATGAACAAGCAAAAAACGGGCGCACCGTGCGTATCATGCTGGTGGCATCGCTTGCGTTGAACCTTGCTGTGGCAGGGTTGGCGATCGGGTCTCTTGCGTCTGGACGTATAGGAGACGGGCCGCCGCGGAGCTTTGATTTAGGGCTTGGCCCGATTTCGCGGGCGTTAGAATCCGAAGACCGACACCAAGTTGCGATTGCATTACGGCGTTCACGACCAATGGCCGACTTTGACGTGCGGGGGCAGATTGCCAAGATGGTTTTGACGTTGCGCGCTGATCCGTTTGATCCAGATGCGCTACGGATGTTGATGGCTGAGCAAAGCCAGCATACCGAACAGCTTCAGCGCAATGCCCAAGAGGTATTGATCAGCCATCTCGCGACAATGTCTGTCAATGAAAGGAATGCATTTGCGGATCGGTTGGTTGCAGAACTTTCTCATGCGCGCGAACGCGGAAACCGTGGTGACCGTGATGGCCGTAAGTCACGCGACTGAGCCTGCCATCGCAACTTGGTCGCGCCCGGCTGATTTGGCAGCATAAAGCGCTGTGTCGGCCTCTTTGCAAATTACGCTAGGGCGACACCTTTGTTGTGCTTTTGTTGGGCTGACTGCGACCCCGATGGACATTGTGACCGACAGCTTTGGATGCGCTTCGCCGATGTCGAATGGTGATCCGTTAACCAGTTGCCGCAGTCGGTTCGCGGTTGATTGTGCTTGTTTGGCAGTCGTGCCAGGCAACGCGATCAAGAATTCTTCGCCGCCGACGCGGGCAACCATATCAACAGCGCGAACGTTATCCTGAAGCCGTTTTGATAGCTGTTTAAGGACGCTATCACCGGCCGCATGCCCATAGGTATCATTGATTTTCTTAAAATGATCGATGTCGACCATCATGACTGCCATCGCGTCGCCTGATATCTGTGCCTGATGTGCCATGCGTGCCAAATGTGGGTCGACGTAGCGCCGGTTGAACAGACCAGTCAATGGATCGGTTACTGCGGCCTGCAGTCCGTCACGGAGGGTGTCGCGCAATCTGTCGTGAAGGCGTTTACGTTTTATCAACGACTTGGCTCGCAGTGCGATTTCAGTTGTCGATACATCTGCAGGAATAACGTCATCTGCTCCAAGGTCCAAAAACATTGCGGCCATTTCATCGGCGCCTTTTGGAACGACAATCAGTTGCGTCGATTGTCGCGTTTCCGCGCGTGCGCGCAAGTCGGACACCAACCCAAAGAACCGGGATTCTAGAAAATCGGGGTCGCTTGCATCTATCACAAATAGGTCTGGCGTTGGGGTCAGTCGGCCCATGCGCAGTACTTTTTCAGGATCAAGCGAGCGAATAATATGACCCAAACCATGGGTTAAAGATGCGAGTAACACACTATCCGGCGCACCTGCCGCCGACAATAGCGCCACGTGCGCGGCCGTTTCAAATGTGCTGGCGGATTCTTCAAAACCAAGCGCGTTGCGTGTGCCATCGCGTAGTTGTAATTCTTGATGGGTACTGTGAACGCGCAAGAGACTGCGAATGCGGGCAAGCAGTAGCGCGTCGTTTGTAGGGCGCGACAGCACATCATCTGCGCCCGCATCTAGGGCAGCGAATCGAGCGGTGGCGGTCTCTGCCACGCCCATCGCAATGATTGCGACATTCTGTGTGCTTGGAGATGTCCGTAGTGTCTGGCAAAAATCGTGCAGTTCCGTCGCGGGCTCACCAAGGCTGACCAAGATCAGATCGGGCCGGTTTTTTTGAATGCTGGCATCTGCTTCTTTTCGGTTGGCGCAAACGTCCACCCGAAATTGGGCGGCCAGCATTTTTACCTTCATAACGATCCGATTTGTGGCGACGGTATCGACGATCAATATGCGTCCGGGCATTCTGCTATCCTTCACGGGGTTTCCCCCATTTCATTCAGACAATTTGAATGACATTAGTTAAAAAACAGTTTCCGAAAACTTAAGGATCGCTCATGGATCATGAACAAGCACAGGTAATCGCGCTGCAGGCTTTGGCGTGGTTGGTCGGTAATGACGAACTTTGCCCTGTATTTTTAGGCGCGACCGGCGGGTCAGCTGATGACTTGCGTGCAAAGGTGGCTGATCCCGCGTTTCTGGCTGCGGTGCTTGAGTTCATCACGATGGACGATGCATGGGTTGTCGCGTTCTGCGACACTGTGGATTTGGCATATGATAAACCGCTGCGCGCGCGTTACGCGCTACCGGGGGCAGAGGCAGTTCACTGGACCTAAATATCGAAATCTTAATTGACATGGTTTGCTTGCCGGGGTCGTGTGACCAAGCGCAACAAAAAGGGTAGCGACGTGATCAAGGGCATCATTTTCGACAAAGACGGCACATTGTTCGACTTCAATGCAACTTGGGGCGCGTGGACCCGCCAAATGTTAGAGGCCGAAGCAGGTGATGATCAGGCCCAGTTCGACGCATTGACTGAGGCGTTGGGGTATGACGTGACGGCCAACCGTTTCTTTCCGGGAAGTGTTGTCATCGCGTCGACCGTCGATGTCGTCGCTGACCATATTCTGACGGTGCTTGGGGATGTGTCTAAAGCTGACCTGCTCTCGCGCATGAATGCGGGTGCGGCACTGGTTGAACAGCAAGAGGCTGTGCCGCTTGCGGATTACTTCACTTCTTTGGCGGCGATGAATTTGGTTTTGGGAATAGCGACGAACGATGCCGAAGCCCCCGCGTTGCGTCACCTCGAACGTGCCGGGGTACGGTCCCATTTTGATTTCATCGCTGGATATGACAGTGGCCATGGTGCAAAGCCAGAGCCGGGTCAGTTGCATGCGTTCTGTTCCCAGACAGGACTAGACGCGG
This sequence comes from Yoonia maritima, assembly GCF_002933395.1. GTDB lineage: Bacteria > Pseudomonadota > Alphaproteobacteria > Rhodobacterales > Rhodobacteraceae > Yoonia > Yoonia maritima_A. Next base: position 292,319 of record NZ_PKFN01000008.1, on the reverse strand, counting down.
CAGAATGCGCGATGGTTGGCGATAGTACTCATGATCTGGATGCTGGGCGTGCAGCCGGAATGCTAACGATAGGTGTTTTGACTGGTCCCGCGCCGCAAGAGGAACTTGCGCCGCGTGCAGATGTTGTATTGCCGGATATCGGCGCGATCCCAGGTTGGTTGCGCGCCGAAGGGCTGGTTTAGGATAGGCAGTCGATGAAGGCCGTTGTGAGCCCCAGAAGCAGCGCCTCATAAAGGTCAGCGCCGGGTGTCAGTGTCATCCCGAGCCCGTCGATTGTGTGAACTTTTGCGCCGGTGCCTTCGGTAATCAGGGCTGTTGTGCGTGGGCTTATTTCATTGTCGCTAAAGACACATTGCACCGCTCCATCAGCGACCAGATCGCGCAACGCGGCAACCTGTGCCGGCCCCGGAGCACGTGCGTCGATTCCTGCGATCATGTCGACAGGTTCCAAGCCATAGCGGTGTTCGAAATACTGGTAACCATCGTGCGGTAGCATATAGCCAGTGTTTGGGACGTGGGCGAGAGCCGTTTCGACTTGCGTATCAAGTGCGGTCAGTCGTGTGACGGCAGCTTGGGCGTTTGCCTCATAGATTGCCGCGTTATTGGGGTCTACGGTACCAAGGTCAGCCGCGATAATTGTGACCCATTTAGCAGCAATTGTTGGATTTAACCATGCATGGGGGTCGACATCGCCGTGGTCGTGAAGATGATGGTCATCATGGTCATCATGGTCATCATGGTCATCATGGTCATCATGGTCATCATGGTCATCATGGTCATCATGGTCATCATGGTCATCCGCAACTCGTGGGGCCAGCTGTTCCCAGCCTTCTGTTGCCAGCAATTCAAGCTGTGCAGCGTCAGGTGCGAGCGTTGTTAGCGGTTTTTCTAACCATGGGGTTAAACCTTCACCCACCCAGACGATCAAATCTGCATTCGACAAGCGGCTTGCGTCACTCGGGCGGAGCGAAAAATCATGCGGATCAGAACCCGGTGGCAGTAGTAAGTCAGGGGTGCCAAGATCACCCATGACCTGTGCTGTAAGGCTGTGGATAGGGGCGATATCTGTCATAACCTTTGGAACTTCGGCTAGGGCAGACAGTGGAAGCAGGCAGAGTGCGGTGCATGTGCGAATCATGATTAGGTCCTTGTCCTTTGATGACGGCACGGCTATATTGTGTATGTTATAACATCACAAGGTCAAATATATGCCCTCGGATACGCTTGGCTTTGAAAGCCATGATCACAGTAGCTGCGTTGTAGCTGCGCTTGAAACTGCTGAACGCCAGTGCAAGGAAAGCAAAGCACAGCTTACGCCTGTTCGCAGGCGCGTGCTGGAGATTTTGCTTGAAAGCCATGCCGCGATGGGGGCCTATGACGTGTTGGCGCGGCTTGACGCCGAAGGCCTTGGCTCAAAGCCGCCAGTGGCGTATCGCGCGTTGGGATTTTTAGTAGACCAAGGGTTTGTACACCGTATTGAACGCCTGAACGCATTTATTGCCTGCACACATCCCGGTGCATCGCACGATCCCGCCTTCATGATTTGTCGTGAATGTGGGCTTGTGGCGGAAGCACAAGCAGCAAATCTTGCCTTGCAGCAGGCTGCTGCCGACAGTGGTTTTCTGCTAGAACAAACCGTCATCGAAGCCGAGGGCCTGTGCCCGGCTTGCCAAACCACCGGCGCAACCGCATGAGTCTGATTGCGGCAAAAAACATCGACTTTTCGCATGGTGGTCAACAGGTTCTGCAAGGTGTGAGCCTGTCACTAGAGCCCGGAGAAATCGTGACAATTGTTGGTCCTAATGGGTCGGGCAAATCAACGATGCTGCGGCTGTTGATCGGGGCGCTGAAACCGCAAAAGGGCAGCGTGACACGTAAGCCCGGGTTGCGGGTCGGGTATGTGCCGCAAAAACTGCATATTGATCCGACACTGCCGATAACGGTCGAACGTTTTCTGAACTTACCACATCGCGTTGCCGCAAATGATGCAGCTGCCGCGCTGGAAACAGCAGGTGTGCCGGGGGTAGGCCAAAGACAGATGTCGCAACTGTCCGGCGGGCAGTTTCAACGTGTGCTGCTGGCGCGTGCCATTCTAGGTAAACCTGATGTGCTAATGCTGGATGAGGCAACGCAAGGCTTGGATCAGCCGGGATCGGCATCTTTCTATCGCCAGATCGAATCCGTGCGCCGGGATTTGGGTTGTGCTGTGTTGATGGTCAGCCATGAATTGCACGTCGTGATGAGCGCATCTGACAGGGTGATCTGTTTGAACGGTCACGTGTGTTGTGAAGGCACCCCAGAGGTCGTTTCCGTCGCACCCGCCTATCGCGAATTGTTTGGCACGGGGACGGGCGGCGCACTGGCGCTGTATCGTCATGAACACGACCATGGACATGACCATGATCACCACCACCACAGTCACGAGGCTGCAGAATAAATGTTAGACGATTTTTTGGTACGCGCAGCCCTTGCGGGGGTTGGAACGGCGATTGCTGCGGGGCTTTTGGGGTGTTTCGTGGTTTGGCGGCGGATGGCCTATTTCGGTGATGCTACGGCACACGCGGCGATCTTGGGCGTTGCGGTTGCGTTGGCGTTTGGCACATCAATTACCTTTGGCGTCGTCGTTGTGGCGCTCGCGATGGCGGTGTTGATCCACGGGCTAAGTGGGCAGGGGGTTGCGATCGATACGATGCTTGGCGTGCTTTCGCACGGTGCTTTGGCGCTTGGCCTTGTGGCTGTGACGATGATTCCTGGGCAACGTATTGACTTGGATGCTTATTTGTTCGGCGACGTTCTAAGCGTGAATCGCTTTGATCTTGCTGTCATTTGGGGCGGTAGTGCCATTGTCGCCGCTGTATTGTGGTGGCACTGGGCGGGGATGCTCACTGCTACGCTAAGTCCGGATCTTGCCTATGCCGCAGGGATCAACCCGCGCCGTGAACAACTGGTACTGACGTTGTTACTGGCTGGTGTGGTTGCTGTCGCGATCAAGGTTGTTGGCGCACTGCTGATCACCGCATTGTTGATCATCCCCGCCGCAACCGCCCGTGGTTTCGCCCGCACCCCAGAACGCATGGCACTACTATCGGTTTGTGTCGGGGTGTTAGCCGCACTTGGCGGGCTACGTTTTGCGCTGATCTTTGACACGCCAGTAGGGCCGTCAATGATCTGCATGGCAGCCGCGCTGTTCGGGCTGGGCACTGTCGGTGCAAAACTAAGGGCTTAAACGTCCATCCAAATCGTAACCGGGCCGTCGTTTATCAGGCTGACAGCCATGTCAGCCCCGAACTGCCCGGTCGCAGTTTCGATACCAAGCGCACCGACATCCGCAATGAACTGTTCGTATAGCGCTTTACCTTCCGCCGGTGGGGCCGCCGTAGAAAAACCGGGACGGTTACCGCGCGACGTATCAGCGGCCAATGTAAATTGGCTCACGATTAGCGCGGAACCCCCGGTATCAAGCAGGGATTTGTTCATCTTGCCTGCGTCATCAGTAAAGATACGCAGCTTGCTGATCTTCGCGGCGAGCTGCGCAGATTTCGCAGCATCATCACCTTGCATGGCGCAGATCAGGATCAGTGCGCCATGGCTGATTTCACCAATCACTTGCCCGTCAACGCTGACGGATGCCTGCGTGACGCGCTGGATTAGTGCTCTCATAGTTCAGAAGCCCAAGGTGGGTTTGCGCCTGCGCGGCTGACTGTAATCGCTGCAACGCGTGCGCCAAAGGCGGTGGCCGCATTCAGGTCATCTTGGGTTGCCTTGGTGATCGTTTCTTTTGTCAGTAAACCGCGCTTGTCCATCTCAGAAAGGAAACCCGCGCTGAATGTATCGCCTGCGCCGACAGTATCAATAACCGTCGCCTTTTGTGCGGGCACGTCAAAGCTGCCAGTGGCGGTGACCACTGTGACACCTTCGCTACCGCGTGTCAGCAAAACGATTTTCGCGCCCGTACTGGCTAATAGCGCCTGAGCATCAGTGTTTCCGGTGATCCACTCAAGGTCTTCGTCCGAGGTTTTGATAATGTCCGCAGCGCCCAACATGCGGGTTAGGCGAGCCCGATAGCTTTCTTCGTCGGTGATAAAACCGGGGCGAATATTCGGGTCAATCATTGTGACACGGGTTGGGGCCTCGCGCAGCATCAACGCCTCATAGGCGGCACCGCAGGGTTCCACGACAAGGCTGATCCCACCAAAGAACAGTGCGTCTGGGCCGGACGGGGGCAGATCATCGACAGACAGCATACGGCCAGCAGTGTTTTCATCATAGAACGCATAAGACGCATGGCCGTCGGTCAATGTGACAAAGGCTAGCGTCGTTGGACGATCCGAGATCGCAGCAGGGCTGCTATCGACGTTTGATTTAGCTAACTGATCGCGCAGGATGTCCCCGAACAGGTCCGAAGAAAGCCCCGAAAAGAACTGCACGGGCGTATCAAGCCGCCCCAGCGCGACCGCTGTGTTAAAAACCGCCCCGCCAGCATGCGGGGCGAATGCGGTTTCGCCAGCCTCTGTTTGGCGTGGCAGCATATCAATAAGGGCTTCGCCGCAGCAGATGATCATGACAGTTCTCCGGAATATTCACTGACTGTTAGCGATAACAAATCCAGCGATAAGCGCAAGGATCAGACTGATCAAAACTGCAAATCCGATCTTCCAGGCGGAATAAGGCCGCTCTCCTTGAACGCGGCCAGTCCGGCCGTTCACGACAAACCGATAGGTTTTGCCTCGGTATTTATACGCGGCCAGCCAGACAGGCAGAAGGATATGCTTAAAGGTAACATCACTGACGTTGGTATCGACCGAACTGATCCGTTGCTCATCGCCGCCGATGTCGTATTTCACGTCGCGCCGGATCATGCGGTCCATATAGACGCGGGCCTCTTTAAACCCTTCGTCCAATTCAATCTGATAGCCTTCGGCGCGAAATCCGGCCAGATATTCAGGTTTGTAGGGTTCCAAAGCCGATAGATCCCATGGCTCTAACCCATCGGTGTATTTCTTCGGCAGCGACTTTGACGCGAGCACCAATACATCATCAAAAAACCGCGCGACCCGGCCCGACGCGGCACGCCACCGCGTCTTGCGCACGCGTACTTGTGTCCGCTTGCCGTCCCGCATCACGGTTTTTGTTTCATAGTAATGCGTGCCGCGTTGACCGCGATAGCTGCTTTTTGTGTCGGCGTCGAATGTCCAATAAGGAACGTAGATGCCGTTCATTTTGCGACCCTTGCGGGCATATTCCGTGAGGCCGTTTGGCGCGAACCACAGGCTGCCTAGCCAATCCGTCAGTGCACCGTGTGCGGATTTTTCGTCTAGATCAAACGGCAGCAAACCACGTGGTTTGATATGTCGGTGGGTGCCCGTGTCTGTGACAACAGGTGTCGCGCAAAACGGGCATTCTGCGGCGTGCACATCAGCGTCGAATTCCGTCTGCGCCCCACAGTTGGGGCAGGTGGTCACGCGGACTTCTTCAATTTCTTCGTTCGACAGCCGGTGATCAAGGCCTGCCCGAAAGTCGAGCTCTTTGATGCCGCCAGCAACATGGCGCGAGCCTTCGATTGGCTCAATATTCCCGCAGTGGTCACAGACCAGTTGGTGTTCGCCGGGATCAAAGCGCAGGTCGGACCCGCAGGTATTACACGGAAATCGGTGTTCGACTTCGGAGACGAGTTCAGCGGTCATGTGTGCACTTTGTGTCAAACGCAAAAAGGGAAAGGATGCGGCACGCTGAAACGTGCCGCACTAATGGTTAAGCGCCCGGTGGCGGTGGTGGCATGATCGTGAATAGCTGCGCAAGTTCAATGACTTCACTAGCCTGTAACCAGCCATCTTGCCCTTGCGTCCAGACCATGCTGTCGCGAGAAAGCGTGCCTTCAGTCACCATGCGACCCATCGCAGCCTTTGAGAACGGTCCCGTCACTTCGCCAGCGTTCGCAATGTGCCAAACATGTTCAACGGGCGGTGGTGGCGGAGGTGTAGCCGCTGCCGGGGCAGGCGCTGCACCCCAAGGCCCTTGTTGAGCCATTTGACCGGCCATAGCCATACCCATGCCAGCGCCTAGGCCTGCGGCCATCCCGCCACCAGCGGGGTTGTTCGCGGCGGCTGTCATTGCCTCGGCTGCGGAGTACTGTGTGAATTTACCCAAATCTCCGGCAAGCCCCATGGACGTGCGTTTATCCAATGCGGCCTCGACCGCAGGCGGCAGGCTGATGTTTTCGATATAAAGTTCTGGGATCGACAGGCCGTATTGTTTCATAGTTCCGTCGATCGCGGTCGCAATCAGCTTGCCGAGATCAGCAGTGTTCGCGGCCATATCCAGAACTGGAATGCCGGACGATGCAATCACGCGGCTGAATTCTTGGACGATGATGTTGCGGATTTGATAGCTGATTTCATCCATTGTGAATTCGCCATCGGTGCCAACGATTTCACGCAAGAACACAGCAGGATCACTGACCTTAACCGTATAGGTGCCATAAGCGCGTAGGCGTGTTGGCCCGAACTCTGGATCACGCAGCATGATCGGGTTTTTGGTGCCCCATTTCAGGTCAGAAAACCGAGTCGTGTTGACGTAGTAGATTTCAGACTTGAACGGGCTTTCAAACCCATGATCCCAATGTTGCAGGGTGGTCATGATGGGCATGTTGTTGGTTTCAAGCATGTAAAGACCAGGCGTGAACACGTCAGCCAACTGACCTTCGTGCACGAACACTGCGGCCTGACCTTCACGAACTGTCAGTTTGGCACCGTATTTGATCTCGTGCTCTTCACGTTCAAACCGCCAGACCATCGTGTCGCGGGTGTTGTCGGTCCAGTGAATAACGTCGATGAATTCGCCCGTCAGAAAATCGAAAATGCCCATATCTAGTTCTCCTCGTTCTTAAACAGTTTGCGCGTCTCATCACGAAATCTCTCTTGAGATTCATCATGCTCTGCCTTTGTTTCTGTAATAACTGCTATCGATTTCTGGTGACTAAGCAAGTTGCCTAAATCCTTTGAAATGCTCTCGAGACTCTTTGCCACCTTCGTTTCGTTTGGCGTATGCGCCTGTTGGAAGCGTAATTCTCTTACGTCTATGATTTGTTGACTAGAGTAGACCGTGCCTTCGATGTTTTCGTACGTGATCTGGAGGGTAATTGGTTCAAGGGGTTCGTACTTGTCAGCACCTAACAAATTAAACCCCGCTCCGAAATTGTATGAAACTGAGTGGCTTTGTGGAATTGCCCTGATTGGATGATCTAACTTTTCTAGGTCGATGACTACACGACGGCTTTCAGGGGCTGGTGCACCATTCAAAACTTTGACACTGACGTCCATCGCAGCACCCGCTCCTACATTCCGAACTTCAATAGTCGTGAGCATTGGGGCGTCATCTCGTTTACCAAGGTGAACCAAGATTACAGGATCTGTTCCTGCTTGACGCATCAAACGATTTTCGGACAGAACCAAATACGAGATTAGGAGGGATGCCAGAGCCACGAAAAGTGCACCTGCAGCGGGCGCAATCTGCAGGACGTTTTGGATGCTTAGTCTTTCTTCCGATAAGCTGGACAGAAACCAGACAAGAAGGGCAACGCACAAACCTGAAACAAGACCGAGTGCAAACCGTCCTTCGCCAAGGAGGCCCCTACGAACTGACATGGAACTTTCTTTTACAATATCTGATCTTTGTGGCATTTACCCTCCTTCTATGAAGCGCCTGCAGACAAGATTTCACGCGCGATGAGCCGTGCGATGGGGGCGGCAGTTGCGGGGTCCATGCCTGTTTCGAGACGTGGATCATATAACATTTGCAGAAGCAATTCGTCATGCGTTGTCAGCAGCGCAAATTCTTCGTCATCGTTAAAAATTGAGGGGCGCGCGCCGGGGCTGTCGTTGGCAAGGCCCATGCCTTGGGCTAATTCTTCGTGGATGCAGGCGCTACGCATCAGGTTCGGATGTTCGGCGCGGATCACGGCCACTGCTTTGCTATAGCTCGATTGACCCGGCTTAAATGTCCCGATGACAACACAAAGCTGGTCACGCGGGAGATTTACGAATGCCCGCACCGTCGCGTCCGAAATTGACGGGATAAGCGCGCGTAGCTTTGGTTCGAAAGCATGACGGTCGTCTTCGTTTAGAAATATGACATGATAGTTCGGATTAGGGTCGTTAAATGTGATCGGCACGCCCGTCAGGCGCGATAGCCGTGCGGCATATGTTTGAACGCTTGTTATGTCCTGATCGCGTTGAGGAGAGGTGACGGTATTGCCAAATTCGACCGACATGCGGATGGGCTGATCCCAGCGGCGAAGGTTGGACACTGTGCTGTGGGCGTTCCGAAAATCGCTGTCGTCGCGGTATTCGTTAAATAGGGCGATACGCACAAAATTGCGTGCCAATTGCGTGTCAGTGAATTGAGTATCGGGGCCGCCGCCGTCGCCGCGCAATAGGCCTTGGGTCAAAAGGTCGTTTTGCAGGCGTTTATAGTAGGTTGCCAATTGCTTGCTGGCTTCGCTTGGTTCGACAACCTTTGGCGGCGCAACAGCTGTCACTACTTCGGGTGCCGGTTGTTCGGGAATCTCAGGTGGGGGCGGGGCAAATGCCACGCATCCGGCCGTACCCGCCAAAGTGACGAGCAGACCGAAACGCTGCAATTTGCCCCCAAAACCCATGGTGTCTTAGCTATTGACCGAGGTGCCAACAACGTCGCCTGTGCCAGTTGCCTTTGCTTTGGCAGCAGCGAGCGTGTCTTTCAGCTCAGTTTCCATCTTCTGCATCTCAACTTCGGCTTCCGCACGCTTGCGTTTACCTTCGTCTGCGATCTCTAAGCTTTCGTTGATTGTTGCGATCAGGTTGGCGTTGGCTTCTTTGACGGCATCAATATCGAACACGCCGCGTTCCATTTCTTCGCGGATGGTGCGGTTGGCCTGGCGCAGGTTTTTGGCGTTGGCGGTTAGCAGTTCGTTGGTCAGATCATTTGCATCGCGCACGGCTTCTGCGGCCTCAGACGAGCGCTGGATCGTGACGGCTTGTGCCAGTTGTGTTTCCCACAGCGGTACAGTGTTCACGAGGGTCGAATTGATCTTGGTGACCAGAGACTTGTCGTTTTCTTGTACCAATCGGATGGATGGCAAGGACTGCATCGTCACCTGACGTGTCAGTTTCAGATCGTGCACACGGCGTTCCAGATCGTCACGGGCAGAACGGATATCGCGCAGTTCTTGCGCTTTCATCACGGCCTGATCTTCTGGGGCTGCCTGAACTTCAGCTTCTTTGGCTGGGATCGTTGTGGCATCTAGGTCAGCGATCTTGGCTTCGCCAGCAGCGATATACAGCGCCAATTCGTCATAGAATTGCAGCGTTTTATCATAAAGCACATCAAGGCTTTCGATGTCTTTTAGCAGAATATGTTCGTGGCCAAGCAGATCATCAGTGATATGGTCGATCTGACCTTGAACATCTTCGAAACGGGCAACGAATTTCGCCATTGGCGCTGCGCGGCCCAATAGTTTTTCCCACCAGCTACGTTTGCGGCGTACATCCAGTTCAGAGATCGAGAAGCCGCGGATCGTGGTCACGATGTTGCGCAGGCTGTCACCAGCTGGGCCAACGTCTTTGTTACGTACGCCGGCTAGCATTTCTTGGCTGATGACTTGCAGTTCAGCCTGTGCCGAAGAACCAAACGACACGATAGAGTTGGTGTCTGTGACATCAATTTCCGCGATGCGGCGCGTGATTTCAGCGCTGGTTGGTGCGTCGGCTTGTTCAAGCGTCACAAGTTCGCCTTTTGGTTCAGGTAGAACGACGGCTGTCACTTTCGCCACTTCTTCAAGTGCCGCTTCGGCCTTTTGGCGGGTGTTCTCGGTCATTCGTCATTTCCTTTCGGTTTCAAGCTGACGCCTTCGCGTTGGAGGCGGTCACGCAATACGTTAATTTCGATATCCATGTCGCTGCGGTCGTCCAGCATCATCTTGTCTGTACGCGCGGCAAAGTTTTGTTCCAGATCGTCCAACAGCGCCTCATAGTTTGAACGGGCGCTTTTGTCTTCTTTGCGCTGGTACAGGTCAACGAATTTAGATGTCGCGTCGCTGGCGCCTTGCAAATAAACGCCAAGGAACTTGCGTGCTCCGGTTAGATCGCGTGGGTCTTCTTCTACAGTGCGGATCATTTTGCGTGCGACTGTTTGGAACGTAGCAACACGCATGGTCAGCTTACGGTCGTTCAGAATGTCGATCTGGCCGCGCATGGCTTCTAGGTGTGCTTCGGCCTTGTCCACGACGCGTGCAACGCGATCTTGTTGGAAATCGTCGATGCCTTCCATCCGTTTGTCCGCGAACGGATCAATCCCAAAGGCCGCAACATGCAGGCCAAGTGCCGCAACGCCGTATAAAACCGAACCGATAACTCCGGTGTCGCCTGTATAAGCGGCAATTGCGACCCCGATCCCAGTCAGTAGCGAAGCCATCATCTTGCGTGGTAGTGCAGGGCGGCGAGCCACTTTGCGGGCGTTATACGCAGCCTCAGCGACGAGGCCCTCTTGGAGTAGCCACGCTGCCAGCGTCAGAATGCCGCCACCGACGAGCGCGGCTACCAATGTCGCCGGACCGTCGTTGATTGATGTGAGAACCAGAATAACTGCTGGAACATATAAAATCCGGGCAGGGGATCTAGCCGCGCGGGCCTCTCTGACGTCAACAACGGCCTCGCGCGGGGCGTTATTTGTACCGTCAGGGCTATATTTTCCGCCAAATCGCTTTGCCATCAAGAGGCCCCTAACATGCCGGAAGTGATACCAAACATGAGAATGACGAGAACAATATAACTGATCCGCTTAAATGTTTGCGGCATCTGGTCTTCTTCCTTTCCTTTGGCCCACAGGGCCACCGCCTGCACTGTTCCTAGCAGCGCCAATCCAGCAATCGCGAGGATTGCGAGAAGGGCGATAGCAAGGAACAAGCGGGCCATTGCATAGCTCCGGCTTAGTGTTTCTGCTCAGCGTGGCGCTGTGCATTGAGTTTGCGGCTGTAGCCCGATTGGATGATCTCGACAGCAACTAGCACGACGACAGAGAAGTAGAATGTAGACTTAGACATTGGGATGATATCCTTGCCAAAGACCTTAATATTCAACGTGTCGTCGTGAACGGCGTGGGCTGCGGCTGGGCCAGCTTCGCCCAAAAGAACGACACCTACGATCAGCAAAATAAACAGGCCGAGAACCTCGTACATCCGGTTCTTTTCCAAGAAACGCGTCACGCCATCAGCCAGCAACAGCATCGCGAGCCCCGAAAGAATGATCGCAATCGCAAGAATTGGAAACACATCCGTAATCGCCAGCGCCGACAGCACCGAGTCAAACGAGAAGATCAAGTTCATGATCACGATCAAAACAACAACCTGTGTCGCGGATTTTCCAGATTTACCGCTTACGTCATGCCCAAGGTTATCCATCGACAGCATGTGCGCGATTTCTTTCACCGCAGTGTACATTATGAAAACACCACCAACGACAAAGACGATGGTCGCAAAGTTAACGCCGCCTTCCAGTACGCCGACCCAATCCATGATAAAGAAGGGTTCGGACAGTGCATCAATCAGCCGGATCATGGTGAACAGCAGCACTACGCGCAGCGCGACAGCAATAATGATACCCCATGTGCGTACCGATTTTTGCTGCGCCACGGGCGCGCGTTGGCTCTCGATTGAGATATAAAGTAGGTTATCAAAGCCCAAAACAGCCTGCAAAAAGCAAAGCATGAGCAAATTAGTTGCGTTTTCAAGCGTCAGCAGGTCGGCCAAAGCGAATTCCCCCAGAAAGTTTTGTTACCTTTAACATGCACAACGCAATGTAACAGAACAAGGGTTCAACTGCGCCGATTTTTCCCCGCGCTAGGGCGGTTTACCGGTTTCCGCACACGTGTTGGGGTCGGTTTCGACGAAAGCCCTAACTGGTCGCGGACAACCCGTTGTTTTAGCTCTTCGACTTCGCCTTGCTTGAGGTCGCCTAGCTGGAATGGCCCATAGCTGACCCGGATAAGGCGGTTCACGGATACGCCGATGGCTTCCATGACGCGCCGAATTTCACGGTTTTTACCTTCGCGGATGGATACAGTTAGCCATGCATTCGCACCTTGCTGGCGGTCGAAGGTTACGATCATCGGCTGGTATCTGATACCTTCGACTTCGATTCCGGCCCGGAGCTGGTCGAGCTTTGCTTCGCTGGCGCTGCCTTTAATCCGCACGCGGTAGCGGCGCAGCCAGCCAGTGGCAGGAAGTTCCAGTTTGCGCTTTACGCCGCCATCATTGGTGAGCAGCATTAAACCTTCTGAGTTCAAATCAAGACGGCCAACAGACATGACGCGCGGCATGTGGTCGGGGAGCGCGCCAAACACAGTTGGGCGGTCACGTTCGTCGCGTTCGGTCGTCACGAGGCCGGCTGGTTTGTGATACAGCCAGATGCGTGGCACATCGGGTTCACCGACCAGCTTGCCATCGGCCGTGATCTTGTCGCTTACAGTTACGTTTAACGCAGGGCTGTCGATTATCTTGCCGTTCACGGTCACGCGGCCGTCGGCAATCATACGCTCGGCCTCGCGGCGGCTTGCAATGCCAGCGCGGGAAAGGACTTTGGCGATGCGATCGCCCGAAGGTGTGTCATTGGTCATACAAAGGCTTTAGGCTGCGCCCACGTTATGCGCAATTGGCTTCTTTCCGGAAACGCTAGTTGCGCAGCCGAAAAAGTGTTTTCGATATGTGACCTCTAGCCCTGCATCGGTTAGCGCCTTTGCCATATGCTTGCAGTCAACAAAGTTGCGAGTGTAGATCCCTATCATGCTGAAATCATTCGCGCCCTTAAGGAATAAACGTTCCACGAGGGGCAACATACTATCCATGTAAAATCGATAAAACGGACGCAGCGGCCAGCCTTTCGGGTCTGATGCTTCGATCAAAGAAAAGTGCCCGCCCGGTTTTAAGATACGCGAGATTTGTTGGGCCAATATGGTTTGCTGAGCTTGATTGAACGTCTTCAGCCCAAAAGTTGATAGCAAAATGTCAGCATGATCAGACGGAAGATCGGATGTCAGCGCGTCGGCTTCTAAGTGCGTAATGCGATCTGCGCGGCTATCATGAAGGCGTTCAACGGCATCGGTGTGCATCTCGTGAGAGATATCGAGAGCGGTAATTGTGCGTAGCGAAGGTAGTCGCCTCAATAAATAGGGCCAAACCTCGCCGGTGCCGGCCATGAGGTCGACGGCAACCGCATCTGGGTTAACGTTTTTGGGTAGCAAGGCCACGCATTCGCGGCGCCATCGCCGAACGAACCCAAATGAGCTTACTGCGCTCCAGTTTCTATAATTGTTGGAGCATCGATCGAATAATGCGGCCACGTAAGTGGGGTCATAGATGTCGTTCGTCATCAAAATCTCTCTATATTTGCACTTGTGTGGCATAGGCGGTCGCGGCAAGAAAGGGTTATGCCGTTTCGTAGCTACATGAATATTGCCCTTACCGAGGCACGATCTGCCGCTGACCGTGGCGAGGTGCCAGTTGGCGCTGTTATCGCGGGTCCGGAAGGTGTGATTGCACAAGCGGGCAACCGCACACGCGAATTGAACGACCCCACCGCACATGCCGAGATGCTTGTGATCCGGGCGGCTTGCGCGGCCTTGGGCCAAGAACGACTGACTGGTTATGACCTGTATGTAACCTTGGAGCCGTGTCCGATGTGTGCTGCAGCAATAAGTAATGCGCGGATCGCGCGATTGTATTACGGTGCTGCTGATCCTAAGTCTGGCGGTGTCGGGCAGGGGCCGCGCGTGTTTTCGCACCCGCAGTGCCATCACAAGCCCGAGGTCTATGACGGAATCGCTGCACGGGAATCGGAGGATCTCTTGATGGATTTTTTCGCGGCACGACGCGTACCCGTTAAGTGAATTGGCTTGCGCAAATTGATGGGTATTGTGAACGCACCGATGCGGCCTATTGGTCCGAGCCGGTAAACGCGCTTACGAACCTCGCCTTTGTTATTGGCGCAGCACTGATGTCGCGGCGAACGAACGGTCAGCCATTGGCGCGCGCGCTTTGCGTGATTTTGGCATTGATCGGGATTGGCAGTTATCTGTTTCATACCCATGCCACTGCTTGGGCAGCGCTTGCGGACGTCACGCCGATTGGCGTGTTTATCTTGGTATACCTGTTTGCGGTGCATCGCGATGTCGTGGGACTTATGCCGCGCATCGCGATGTTCGCGACAGCACTGTTTGTACCGTACGCCGCGATCACCGTTCCGGTTCTGCATGCGATCCCATTTGTCAGGATCTCCAATTTCTATTGGACTGTTCCGATCTTGTTATTTGCTTATGCCTTCGCACTGCGAAAGCGTTTGCCGGATACCGCCAAGGGGTTTGCAATTGGCGGTGCATTGCTTTGCTTGTCTATCGCGTTGCGTTCGCTTGATGAAATCCTATGCGCGACTTTCCCAATTGGGACCCATTTCATGTGGCATTGCCTGAATGCCGCAATGTTGACGTGGATGATTCACGTTTACAGCCGCCATATGCTTGCGACCCGCAGTTTGTAGCGGTAAACGCGGGTGAAAGATTTACCGGAGACGCGTTCCATGTCGATTGACACAGAAACCGCCCGCCGCGTGGCGAAACTCGCCCGCATTAAGGTGGAAGACGATGCACTGCCCGCTTTGGCCGCTGAATTCAGCGCGATCCTTGGCTTTATCGAGCAACTGAATGAAGTCGATGTCGAAGGCGTTGAGCCAATGACATCTGTCACTCCGCAGCGCCTAAAGCGCCGCGAAGATGTTGTTACTGATGGCGATCAACAAGAAGCAGTTCTTAAGAACGCTCCTGATGCTCGCGAAGGGTTCTTTGCCGTGCCGAAGGTGGTTGAATAATGACTGATCTAACAAAACTGACCATCGCGCAGGCCCGTGACGCAATGCGCAAGGGCGATACATCCAGCGCTGAAGTCACAGCCGCTTGTCTGACGGCGATCGAAGATGCGGGTGCGTTGAACGCATTTGTTCACAAGACGCCAGAAATTGCGACCAAACAGGCCGCTGCAGCTGACGCACGTATCAAAGCAGGCGATGCGCCAGCAATGTGCGGCATCCCGCTGGGTATCAAAGATCTATTTTGTACCAAAGGTGTCCCTTCGCAGGCCGCCTCTGGCATCCTTGAAGGGTTCAAACCTGAATACGAATCAACCGTGACAAGTCAATTGTTCGACGCGGGCGCAGTGATGCTGGGCAAGTTGAACATGGACGAATTCGCGATGGGTTCGTCGAACGAGACGTCTGTCTATGGCGATGCCGTAAACCCGTGGAAAGTCGACGACCGCAAGCTGACACCCGGTGGATCATCGGGTGGTTCTGCTAGTGCTGTTGCGGCTGACCTTTGCCTTGCGGCCACAGGTACAGATACCGGCGGTTCAATTCGTCAGCCTGCCGCCTTCACTGGTATTACTGGTCTGAAGCCAACATATGGCCGTGTGTCACGTTGGGGCGTTGTCGCCTTTGCATCGTCGCTTGATCAGGCTGGCCCAATGACAAAAGACGTGCGCGATGCGGCAATCATGCTGCAGTCCATGTGTGGCCACGACCCAAAAGACAGCACGAGCGCCGATCTGGCTGTGCCCGATTTTGAGGCTGCCTTGACCGGCGACATCAAAGGCAAGGTCATTGGCATTCCCAAAGAATACCGGATGGACGCGATGCCAGCTGAGATCGCGAAGCTTTGGGAAGACGGCACTGCTATGCTCAAAGACGCAGGCGCTGTGATCAAAGACATCAGCCTACCGCACACGAAATACGCTTTGCCAGCATACTATGTGATTGCCCCAGCCGAGGCATCGTCAAACCTTGCCCGTTATGACGGCGTTCGTTTTGGTCACCGCGCGAAACTAGACGCAGGCGATGGCATTACTGAAATGTACGAAAAGACCCGCGCCGAAGGCTTTGGTCACGAAGTACAGCGCCGTGTGATGGTCGGTACTTATGTGCTGTCCGCTGGTTTCTATGATGCGTATTATAACCGCGCCCGCCGTGTTCGTGCCTTGATCAAACGTGACTTTGACAATGTGTTTGCTGACGGTGTCGATGCGATTCTGACGCCAGCGACGCCTTCGGCTGCGTTTGGTTTGGGTGAAATGACGGATGCTGATCCGATTCAGATGTATCTGAACGATGTGTTTACGGTCACCGTGAACCTTGCGGGATTACCCGGTATTGCGGTGCCAACAGGCACTGATGCCAGTGGCTTGCCGCTTGGTTTGCAGTTGATTGGGCGTCCGTGGGAAGAAGCCGATTTGCTGAATGTGGCCTATAGTCTTGAGCAGTCAGCGGGTTTTGTAGCCAAGCCGAACAAGTGGTGGTAATCTTCTTGAAAAGAAGATGTTGAGTAGCAGGTGATCATCAATGAAAATTAGCTATGGTATTGCACTAAGCATTCTAACGTTGAGCGCTTGCGCGACAACGGATGCACAGCGTGCGCGTGGCGTTGGTTTTGATGATTACTCTAACTACGAACTGGAACGCGCGCGTCGCGAGGCGGCGTTAACGTCGCCGCAGACGTCAATTATTCCACCCGCAAAGGTGAATTCCGTTGTACGTAACGACCCTGCACCTCTGCCCGGCACCCAAGCGATTGCTTCTTCGGAGCTTGCTAGTGCTGGTATCGGACAGGCGCAACCCACGCAGACGGACCTTGAGCCGCTGTCGGCGCTAAAGCCAGCTGCTGTTGGAGCAAATAACACCAGTATCTCTGATGAGCAGAACTTTGATGCGGTGTCTGAACGCGAAACAATCGAAAGCGATGCCGCGCGCCGTGCTGCACAGGCAGCCGCACGCGAACAGGTCGCGCCAACCGCAGTGCCAGATCGCCCGTCCAACACTGGTCCAAACATTGTTGAATACGCGGTGAATGCGCCAAATGTGAAAGGGCAGGAGTGGTATAGCCGTTCCTTATTGTCCACACAGGGGCGCTATCAGCGAAATTGTGCAACCTACGCCACACCAGACGATGCGCAGCGCGACTTTCTTTCGCGAGGCGGGCCAGAACGGGATCGTCGCGGAATTGATCCTGATGGTGACGGATTCGCCTGTGGATGGGACCCTGCACCGTTCAAGATGGCCTTCGGCAACTGAAACTGACCACATATAATTCGCCCAACTGTGGGCCTCGGCGTGGTGTTGCACAGCCTGATATGGTTGTGCTGCATTATACTGCGATGAAATCGGCAGCTGCTGCACGCGATACGTTGTGTAGTCCTGCCAACGAAGTGTCCGCGCATTACCTGATTGCAGAAGACGGTGAAGTGATGTCGCTTGTGCCAGAGGCGCTTCGCGCGTGGCACGCCGGTGCAGGGCGCTGGGGCGCGGTCGCAGACGTCAATAGCCACTCTATCGGGATAGAGATCGCGAACGACGGCCTTAGCCCCTTTGCGGCCCCGCAAATGGACGCGCTGGTCGATCTACTGCAAGGTATCAAAGTGCGCTGGGACATCCGCCCTGAGCGCGTGATCGGGCATTCGGACATGGCGCCGGGGCGCAAAATAGATCCGGGTGGGCGATTCGATTGGCGCAGACTTGCGCTGATGAGCCATGCGGTATGGCCGGAAGATGTTGCACCGCAGGACACCGCATTTTTTGCACCGCGTATGCGGGCCTTTGGCTATACGGCCACGGATGATGTGGATTTGTTATTGTCTGTCTTTCGGATGCGTTTTCGCCCGTGGGCGACGGGACCTCTTGATGAGGTTGACGCTGGTATGATCAGCGATCTTGCGCGCCGTTTCCCCGTTGACGTGAACCCCACGAGCACCTAACTGCGTCTTGCGCGGATGGCTGGATGACCGCGGGCGGTAACGTCCGAGGAAAGTCCGGACTCCAAAAAGCACGGTGCCGGGTAACGCCCGGCGGGGGTAACCCTAGGGATAGCGCCACAGAGAACAGACAGCTTTGCATGCAAAGTGATGGTGAAACGGTGGGGTAAGAGCCCACCGCGCGAGCGGCAACGTAAGCGGCACGGCAAGCCCCACCGGGAGCAATGCCAAATAGGGACTACGCGCCGCAAGGTAGGGATGCTTGAGCCCGAGTAGTCCGGGTTGGCAGCTAGAGATCGTCTGGTAACAGGCGGTGTAGATGAATGGTCATCCATTTGGGGCAACCCAAAGGACAAGATCCGGCTTATAGGCCGTCCGCGCAAATTACCTTATCCACAAAGGGTGACCCGTTTCCCGTCAACGTAAAGCGTTACTTGATAAACGGAATCATGTGGCGATCAGCCGGATATGATGTGTCACCGATGTGTACTGCTAGCGCATGCGCTGTATTAGCAAAGTTGGATGCGATCATGCCGACGGCTATTGTTTTGCCAAGCCGTTTCGAAAACGCCAGTTCACTGACAAATCCCACATTTTTGCCGTTGCAGGTTAAATGTACGGGGTGCCCCGGTAGCGCGGCGTTCCCGTTGATCACAAGTCCGATACGTTGACGTGGAGTGGGTTGCTGGGCAAGCGCCTTAAGTGCAGCTTTGCCAACGAATTCGATATCCGAAGCCAAATCAACCAGCCCGCCAAAACCCATTTCAAATGGTGTGGCGCGGTAGTCTTGCCAGCGCATGTCAGCACCGTATGAGATTAATCCGCTTTCCAATCGCTCTACGTCATTGGGCGCACCGGGACCGATGTCATACGGTGCGCCGGCTGCTTTGACTTTGTCCCACAGTTCGGTGCCACGGCTGAGATCCATGAGATACAATTCATAGCCGCCTTGTTTTGACCAGCCTGAACGGGCCAAAACCAGCGGTATGCCGTCTAGGGTTGTTTCTTCGAAGCCAAAGTAACGATAATCACGGATTTGTTCGCCAAACAGCGCCGCCACAACATCGACCGCCTTTGGTCCTTGGATCGCAAGCGGCGACACGTCCGGTTCTGATACCTCTACATCCCACTCTTTTTCGGCAGCAAGTGCTGCGGCCCATAGGTGGATGTCACTATCAGCAACTGACAGCCAGTACCGGTCTTGGGATAGCTTCAAGAGGACAGGGTCATTGATAACCCACCCCTGATGGTCGCACAGAGGGACATAGCGGCCCTGACCGATTTTGGTGCCCGACAGGTTGCGCGGCGTCAGGTATTGGGCGAGCTTGCCCGCATCTGGGCCAGACAGCTGTACCTGACGCTGTGCTGCAACGTCCCACATCGTGACTCCCGAGATGAGGCGATCATATTCGGCTTCAGGGTCGCCGAAATGGGCGGGAATATACATGTGGTTATAGACGGAAAAGCTTTTTACGCCGTCGCGTACTGTCGCGTCAAAATAGGCTGACTTGCGGATGTTGGGGCCGATGCCAATCGAAAATGCCATAACCTGACCTTTGCTAAGATGTTTAACTGCCAATTTCATTTAATATCAGGTGCTGCAATAAAAATATCATGCGGATCGATGTGATGCGCATCCGAGTCCACGGTCGCGTTTTTTACGTTCAGCTGAGTTTAGGGGGAGCGTCAGGATAGGGTAGATCATCCAGCAATACATTACGAAAGTCGTAGGGTGGTGTTTCTTGGAATTGCACGGCTCGAATGGTTTCGTGGTTTTCGCTTAGTGCTTTGACGACACGATGCATTCCGTCCATGAGCCAACCCTTGGCGCATAGGATGATTGGATAGGCCAGGTCTGCCTGCTGAACCAATCTTATATGTTGCGCGATTGATTTCGGTGTCGGCACCGAGCCGGATTCTTGATACCACCAGTTTTCGTTAACCTCGGCAATATCGGTAAGGGGGAAGTCTTGGATTGGAAGAACGACCGACGCTTCGACCAGTTTGTGTACATCCCAGATATACGTATCTGATCCGATTATGCGCAAATGATATTGCTTTCGCATGCTATCTGGCTTCCCTGTTGGTCAGAACGCCAAATGATTCTGCATCATTTGACCCGGGAAGCAATATAATGCGCGTCTTTACGGTTGACTCGGGGCGCGGCTGGCGTAAAAGGCAGCCTCAATGATATTTATGCGTAGCGCCGATGACGGCCCGCAACCAGGAGAGATGAGACATGGCGAAGCCTACCACCATCAAGATCCGCCTGAACTCCACTGCGGGGACCGGGCACTTCTACGTCACGAAAAAGAACGCACGTACAATGACCGAAAAAATGGTCATCAAAAAGTACGACCCAGTTGTGCGTAAGCACGTCGAATACAAAGAAGGCAAGATCAAGTAATTGATCGTCACTTTGGATCGAATGAAAAGGCCACGCAATCGCGTGGCTTTTTTCGTATCTATATGAGTGGATCGCGATGATTTGGCGTTTTATCTTTTGTTGTGCGGCCCGGGTCGCAATAAGGCGTTCCATGATCTCTATGAAGTACGATGCTTGACACTATTGGGTCAGGCTAGTCAGAATTTCATTCTTTAGATCAAGGATATAACAGAAAGTTGTTAGCGTTGAACGAAGATGGCATAGTAAATCTACTGAGGCGCTTGAATAATAAGCCCGCCCGCATGAAAGCAAAATTTCAGCGCCGTATTTATAGCAGTAAGTGCGCTGTTTTGCTTCCCTATTTTTCATATGCTTTTAGCGATGATGTCATTGCGTCCGTTCATCGACAGGCATTAACGAACCACAGTAAACGGCAAGGGATACTGCTGGTCGTTTTCTATTCGCTATATTGGCCGATTGCTGCGGGTACCCTCGCTTGCTTTGCTGCATTGAAGATTGACTGCAAAGCCTGCGCAATTCCGCTCTCGCAGTTCCGGTTCTTTATCAGCCTTTGGGCGCTTAAGGTTCGGCACAACATCACGACAGACACCTTTTTACATTACAAATTGTGGCTGCCGGAGAGGAAAGCAATTTTACACGAATACCTACAAAGGCACGAGATCGCGACGCTATTAGATTGGCTAAATAGGCATACTGACACTTCTCAAATAGAGTGTAAGGCTTCCTTTGATACGCTGTGCCAAGAAAACGGAATTGAAAGTACACGTAATGTTGCTGTTATTTCGAACCACAAAGTTACATTGCGTGAAGGGACTAGTCTTCCCAAAAGGGACCTTTTTTCCAAGACTGATGGTATGTTTGGAGGAAGTGATGCACAGGCTTGGACGTATGATCCAGTGTCTTCAACGTGGTCAGATGGGCAGCATCGCGTTGTGGAACGCCAGTTACTGAATGTTCTCGAAACGGCATCGGCTCAGAAGTCCATTGTCGTTCAGCTAAGTCTAACCAATCATGAAACAATGACCCGGTTTAGTTCCGGTGCTCTCTGCACATTTCGAGTCGTCACCTTCAAGCTGCCTCGTGGTCGCGCTGAACATTTCCGGTCAGTATTGAGAATGCCTGTGGGCGAGATGTCAGTGGATAACTTTGGTGCAGGCGGATTGGCTGCAGGTATTGATGATCAAGGGCGCCTAACTTCGGCAGTCAAGAAGGGCGTTGTGAATGAAAGTTGGAACACGCATCCTGATACCAACGCGCCGATAACGGGTATTCAGCTTCCGTTCTTTGATGAGATAGTCAACTGCGCGCTGAATGCTCATAATTTGCTGACAGACATAGTATCTGTTGGTTGGGATATCGCGTGGACCCAGCACGGCCCAATCATCGTTGAAGGGAACGTGTCGTGGGGTGGTGACACTTTGCAAATTCCATCAGGTATTCCGTTAGGTCAAAGGTTTTGTGAGCTATATGAAAGCGCAAAACATGCGACATAGGCGGTCGCCGTAACCCTATGTGAAGTCGATCTGGTACTATGTTCTTAGGTCAGGAGACTTTGCGGCGCTTCCATCCAAAGTTTCATAACGTCGCTCTCCTGTCTTCCGATCAAACCGTAGTACCCTGTCATGGTCAGGGTAGGTGATGACGTCACTTTCCGCGCGGGTGCCTATGACCAGATAGGTGGCGTCTGCAGTGCCATTGTTTTCTAGGTAATGGCCATTTTGTTCGCCAGCTTTAAAGGTTGCAGCGTCGCCAGGGGTTAGGGTGCCTGTGCTATCGCCTTCGTGCACGGTAACCGTACCAGATAGCATATAGATCATCTCGTCTTCGGTTTGATGCCAGTGACGGAGTGACGACTTTGATCCGGGCGGCAGGGTCTCTGTAAATGCCCCAAACTGCGTTAGGCCACCGCTGTCGCTAAATAGTCTAGCACTGTATGGGCCCAAAACCGCGTGTGTCTTTTCGGGTTCATCTCGCTGTGCTTCATTGGCGCGGATGATGGGCATCGGTACACCTTTGCGAGTAAACGAAAAAAGGCCAGCGTTTCCGCCGGCCCTTTGTGTTTGCTATGCTATCTTGCTTACTCGCGGTTGCCGAACAACTGCAGCAAGAAGATGAACATGTTGATGAAATCAAGATACAGGTTCAGCGCACCCATGATTGCAGATTTCGCCAACCATTCGCTGTCGCCATGTGCGGCGTGCGCGATGTAGTCAGTTTTGATCTTTTGTGTGTCATACGCTGTCAGACCCGCAAAGATCAGAACACCAATGCCAGAGATCGCGAACATGATTGCAGGTGACTGCAAGAAGATGTTGACGATAGACGCAACGATCAGACCAACGACGCCCATGATCAAGAATGTGCCCCAGCCGGACAGGTCTTTCTTCGTGGTGTAACCCCACAGTGAGAGGCTCGCGAACGCAATCGCAGTGATCAAGAATATCTGAACGATCGAGGTGCCTGTGTAGACAAGGAAGATGGAACTAAGCGAGAGGCCCATCACCGCGGCGAATGCATAGAATACAAGCTGCGCTGTTGCTGCAGACATACGGTTGATCATCGCGCTAAGGCCAAAGACGAACGCCAGCGGTGCAAACATGATGACATAACGCAGCGGTGATCCGTAGATCAGTGCGCCAAGGTCAGTTAACATTGTGCCGTTGCGCATCATAGATACGGCTGCTGATGGATCCGTCGTTGTTGCCAGACCTGCGATAGCCCATGCTGCCGCAGCCGTGATAACCATGCCAATCGACATGGTCGCGTAAACTTTGTTCATGTGAGCGCGCAGGCCCTCGTCGATCGCACTTGTGCGTGCGCCGGCGCCTGTGTCTGCCCAATCGTATTGTGCCATTGTGACCTCCAGTTAATATCGTGGTTCCGATCGTTGGAACCCTTGCTGTCGATATTGGCAGCTATGGCTAATTTTTCAAGGTTCTAGAACGATAACAACGCTGTTTTCGTACGATTGTGTATTTAATGCGTCCAATGGTTGGGAACGTCCCACGGGGCTTTGTTTGCTTCGGTTATTGCCTCGTGCCTACTGACGCCGATATCACGCAACATGTGGTCATCAAGCCTGCGAAGCTGATGGCGCTGGCGTGCGATGTGCAGATATTCGCGTAAACGCAATGTAATGCGGCGTCGCTGTGAGGGGGTGCATTGAATGTTGCTTTGAACAGAAACTGTCATGATATGTCCTTTTGTGATGGTTTGTCTGAATAATATTTCGATGCTTGATGGATAGCCCGGTGATGTGCATAATGAAAATGAATGTTTGAGTTATTAATCATTAGGAATATTGATATGGCGCGAAATCTTGACACAACGGCCTTACGCTCATTTGTTGCTGTCGCGGACACGGGTGGCGTGACGCGGGCTGCTGGGTTGTTAAACTTGACGCAATCGGCGGTTTCTATGCAATTGAAACGCCTAGAGGAATCGCTAGGGGTTGGTTTGCTTGATCGGTCGGCGCGCAGTATTGGCCTGACCCCTCAGGGGGAACTATTGCTTAGTTATGCGCGCCGAATGCTTGAACTGAACGACGAAGTGTACGGCAAGCTCACGGCGACTGAATACGAAGGCGAGGTCACGCTCGGGGTGCCGCATGACATCGTTTACCCGGTTATTCCTGTCGTTTTGCAGCGGTTCGCGGCGGCATATCCGCGTGTTCGCGTGCATTTGGTGTCTTCGTTCACGCGCGGGTTGGTCGAAGATTTTCGGCGCGGCGCGATTGATGTCATCCTAACGACCGAAGATTCAGTAGGAGAGGGCGGCGAAACGCTTACTAAAATTCCGCTGATTTGGGTTGGGGCGCCGAACGGGCAGGCGTGGAAAAAACGCCCTCTGCGGTTGGCTTATGAAGAAAGCTGTATCTTCCGACAATTCGTGCAACGCCGGCTGGATGAGGTGGGTATCCCTTGGGAGATGGCAGTTGAAAGCAACTTTAGCCGCACCATCGAGGCAACGGTCAGCGCTGACCTTGCTGTGCATACGATGCTGGAGGGTACAGAGCCGCGTCATCTGGAACGAATAGAACACGGCGGCCAGTTGCCCAGTTTGCGCGAAATGAACGTGAATCTCTATCAAGCGAATCTTGATCAGGGGCCGGTCGTTCGAGATTTAGCAAAATTCGTCCGTGATGGTTTTTACACGCTAAAGGCACCTGTCATGGCGTAACGACGACCTTACCAATGGACTTGCGGATGCGCAGCAGGTCCAACGCATCAGCAGCTTTATCCAATGGTAAGACATGGCTGATGTGCGGCCGAAGCCTGCCTTCGGTGTACCATGTCATCAATTCGGCAAGGCTATCAGTAAGCGCGGTTGGGTTGAATTTGAGATAACCACCCCAATAGAAACCGATCACACTGATGTTTTTGACAAGAAGAATATTGGCCGGGATCGGTGGGACTTCACCGCTTGCGAAGCCGATCACGATCACGCGTGCCTCTCGGTTACAAGCGCCAAGCGCTGCTTTGAACAGGTCACCTCCTACTGGGTCATAAACCACGTCAGCACCGCCAAGTGCTTTGACGGCTTCTTTGACATCATCTGCGTCACTATCGATTAAATGATCTGCACCAGCTTCTTGCGCCGCTTTTAGTTTTTCCTGTCCGCGGGCGACTGCAATAACGCGCGCACCCATTGCCTTGCCGATTTCAACCGCGGTGAGCCCAACCCCACCAGCCGCACCAAGCACAAGTAAGGTTTCACCCGCCTGCAGCTTGGCGCGCCGAGCTAGAACCAAATGGGACGTACCGTATGCAACCATAAAGCCTGCGGCTGCATCCGAGGGCATATCGTCAGGCACCGGCGTACAAAGATTTGCGGGGAAAATACCACGCTCTGATAGTCCGCCTTGGCCGCCAAATACGGCCACTCGCGTTCCAATGGCAGGGGTAATTACACCTTTTCCTTGGGCGATAACTGTACCGCAGACCTCCATGCCTAGAGTGAATGGCAATTTGGGCGTGTCTTGATATGTTCCCTTAGCCATAAGAAGGTCCGCAAAGTTCAGACCGCATGCTGCAATGCTTAAGACTACCTCTCCTGCGTGTGGGATTGGTTCTGCGGAATCGACAATCGCTGGCGGTTGAGAGTGCGAAGTTACTTGAAAAGCGCGCATGTGACCCCCGAATCACTTTGGAAATTATTGTGAATTCTTATGCGGAAACTTTGGGATATTTACAATTTGCTCGTTTTTTTACCGTTTGATCGAGAATGAACGCGCGCGAACCTGTCCTTAAGGTAAGGTAGAGGGCTGCAACCGTTGCGTGTTCTTTTACGGAGGTGCATTCCGTTAGCACGGGACCGGATGTGGCTTACTCAGGCAAAGCATTCGGTGCCTATCGGGAGGCGGAAAACTAACAACCGCAATTTTTGAACTAAGGAAACGATCAATGAAACACCCAGTCGATGTACACGTGGGGAAGCGTATTCGTCATCGCCGTTGGATGAACGGCACGACACAGCAGCAATTGGCTGAAAATGTTGGGATCAAGTTCCAGCAAATTCAGAAATATGAAACCGGTATGAACCGCGTCAGCGCGTCCCGTCTGTGGGATATCGCAAAGGTATTGGACGTTCCTGTATCTTTCTTTTTTGAAGGTCTGGACGAACAGGTGCAGGCAGATGGCGCAAACGGCAACATGCCGGGCGATATTCTGACAGACAAAGAAGCGCTCGAGCTTCTGCGGTCTTACTATGCTATACCAGAAAACCAGCGTCGCCGCCTCTTTGATTTGGCGCGCGTTCTAAGCGAAGCTGCTTAAGCGGCTTGACCATCACGACTGCCGCACGTTACCGCATAAAGGTAACGTAGCGCAGTTGGGAAAACAGCCTCATGCCATTGGACACGACCCTTCAGGCGGAGTTGATCCGCGTGGCAAATTTACTTGCGGATGCAGCGCGGCCCGTGACCCTGCTGCATTTTAGAACTCCTGCATTGGTTGCAGACGACAAGGGCGGTCAGGTCTTTGATCCAGTCACCGTTGCAGATCGCGCTGCTGAACAAGCAATGCGTGAAATCATCGCCCGTGAGCGACCCCAAGATGGTATCTTGGGCGAAGAATACGGCGAAACCCCTGGCACGTCTGGATTGACTTGGGTGCTTGACCCAATTGATGGCACGCGCGGCTATATCAGCGGCACCCCAACATGGGGGGTTTTGATTTCAGTTGCAGATCAAACTGGCCCGTTGTTCGGCCTGATTGACCAGCCTTACATCGGTGAACGGTTTGCGGGCGGTTTTGGTATGGCTGAAGTAACCGGACCGATGGGTACGCATCCGTTGCAATGTATCGTGCAAAGTAAACTGTCGGAAGCGACAGTACTAACGACTTTCCCAGAGGTGGGCACAGCCGACGAAGGACGCGCATTTCACGCCGTTGCCTGTCAGGCGAAACTGACCCGTTACGGCATGGACTGCTATGCCTATGCGTTGCTGGCTGCAGGACAGGTCGACCTCGTGATCGAGGCCGGGTTGAATGCATATGATATCCAAGCTCCAATTTCTGTCATCCAAGCGGCTGGTGGTATTGTGACTGATTGGGATGGCGGACCTGCACACCATGGTGGTCGTGCGCTAGCAGCGGCCAACCCAGACATCCACGCTGAGGCGATGGCGATCCTGCAAGAGAGCCTGAATGACTGAGACGCTCATCAAAAATGCCGACATCGTTCTGACGATGGACGACGCGCGCAGTGAATTAAAAGGTGCGGATGTTCTGATCCGCGATGGCGTTATCGCAGAAATCGGGCAGGGGCTGGAAACCCAAGGTGTGACTGTTCATGCAAAGGGTCGCATTGTGACGCCGGGCCTCGTGAATACGCACCACCATCTATATCAAACACTGACCCGTGCTGTGCCGGGTGCGCAAGACGCTTTGCTGTTCGGCTGGCTGCAGCGCCTCTATCCAATATGGTCCCGATTTGGCCCTGAAGAAATGTTCATCTCTGCCCAAGTTGGGCTTGCTGAATTGGCGCTATCGGGCTGTACGCTGACGTCGGACCACTTGTACCTTTATCCAAACGGATCGCGGTTGGATGATACAATCGCCGCCGCCCAACAGGTTGGCTTGCGTTTTCATGCCACGCGCGGTGCGATGAGCATTGGCGAAAGCGATGGGGGCTTGCCGCCTGATGCGCTTGTTGAGGACGAAAAAGCGATTTTAGAAGACAGTATCCGCGTTATTGATGCGTTCCACGATCCAAACCCGGGCGCGATGGTGCGTGTCGGCGTGGCCCCATGCAGTCCGTTTTCCGTATCGCGTGATTTGATGCGCGATGCTGCTATTCTTGCCCGTGATAAGGGCGTAATGATGCATACCCATCTGGCCGAGAACGACGAAGATATCGCCTATTCCCTAGAGAAATTCGGCTGTCGCCCTGGTCAATACGCCGAAGATTTGGGCTGGACAGGTGATGATGTCTGGCACGCACATTGTGTAAAGTTGGACGGTCAAGAAATTGATCTGTTCGCGCGGTCCCGTACAGGCGTTGCGCATTGTCCCTGTTCCAACTGTCGGCTTGGATCTGGTATCGCGCCTGTTCGCGAAATGCGTGACGCTGGTGTGAATGTCGGGCTAGGCGTCGATGGATCGGCAAGCAATGACATCGGCAACTTGATTGGCGAAGCACGGCAAACGCTGCTTTTGCAGCGCGTCAAAAACGGGGCGGATGCGATGTCGGCCCGCGAAGCGCTAGAAATCGCGACACGTGGCGGTGCACAGGTTTTAGGGCGCGATGATTGTGGACAGATTGCCGTTGGAAAACGCGCGGATATTGCCATTTGGGATGCGCAGACTGTTGAAAACGCCGGGTCGTGGGATCCGGCTGCAATGGTGCTGGCTGGACCTCAGAAGGTACGCGATTTGTTTGTCGAGGGCCGTCAGATTGTTGCGGATGGCCAATTGGCAACGATTGATCTGGGCGCGACCATTCGCAGACAAAACGACTTGGCGCAGCGACTGGCGAATTAAGCCCGTCGCCTTTGCCCCGCGACCCACACGTCTTTGATCGCGCGGTCATCGCCCATCATGATCGTCGGGAATAGCGCGTCCCAAATGTCGGTCGCGCGGCCTGAACGCTGCGCAATCGCGGGCGTTGAACCAAGGTCAAGGACTGTAATGTCCGCCATCGCACCCGCACCCAGATGACCGATTTGCCCGGACATATGTAGTGACTTTGCCGACCCTTCGGTCGCAAGCCACATCAGTTGGGCAGGGTGCAATGCAGTACCGCGCAGCTGGCCGATCTCATAAGCCGCAGCCATGGTGCGCAGCATCGAAAACGACGATCCGCCGCCGGTGTCAGTGGCAAGGCCGATGGACAGCCCGGTCTTTGCCAACCCCATCAGATCAAATAGTCCTGATCCGATGAACGTGTTCGACGTCGGGCAATGCACGACCGCGCCACCGACTTCGTTCAGGCGATCAATTTCGCGCTGTTCAAGATGGATGGCATGGCCGTAAAGGCCCTTAGCACCCAACAGCCCGAATGCCTCGTAAGTATCTAGATAGTCGCGGGAATCGGGGAACAGGTCTCGCACCCAAGCAATCTCGGGGAGCTGTTCGCTCAGGTGTGTTTGCATCAGGCAATCGGGGTGTTCAGACCAGAGCGCGCCAAGTGCGGCCAATTGTTCTGGCGTCGATGTTGGCGAAAACCGCGGCGTAATCGCATAGCTGGCTCGCCCTTTGCCATGCCACATTTCAAGCAACACCTTGCTGTCATCATAGGCGGACTGCGCGGTGTCTTGCAGATTGTCAGGTGCGTTGCGATCCATACAGGTCTTACCCGCAATCACGGCCATATCGCGATCAGCTGCAGCGCCGAAAAACGCATCTACGCTGGCGGGGTGGATTGTACAAAAACTAATGAGCGTAGTGGTGCCATGATCAAGCGCAAGGTCGAGCGTACGTTCCGCGACTTCGGTTGCATACTTGGGGTCGCTGAACCGGGCCTCCTCGGGGAAGGTATAGGTATTTAGCCAGTCGATCAGCTGTTTGCCCCAGCTCGCGATGATGCCAGTTTGCGGGTAATGCATATGGGCATCGACAAAGCCTGCGCTGATCAGCGCATCGCCGTAATCGGTGACTTTTGCGTCTGGATGGGCGGCGCGCAGGGCAGCGGCAGAACCAACCGCGCTTATCTGTTTTCCGTCAATTAGCACAGCGCCTGCGCTGTCGAACTGCACGGCGTCATTCCAATCCCCAATCAAAGGATTGCCCGAAAAGCCAAGCGTTTGGCCAAGAAGAAGTTGCTTTGTCATATGCTGATCATATGGCGCGTCTACGGCGGGGTAAATCGCTGAATGGCGTTGCCAGCAGGTCGTGATTGGCTATGTTGCAGGAGGTAGCGAGGGCAGGTCATGGCAGAGCAACTAGAAATCAATGAAGATGAAGCATTCGGTATCACCGACAGGCTCGTCTCTGATGTGTTGGACGCTGTACAGGCCGAAGATTCGGACGCGATTGACACGCTGCTGGATCCGCTTCATCCCGCTGATATTGCGCATCTTATCGAACAAATTGACAGCCGCGACCGCCGCGACCTCATTACCGTTTGGAAGGGGGGGATGGACGGGGATACCCTGTCTGAACTGGACGAAAGCCTGCGCGAAGAGATTATCGAACAACTGGCACCCGCCGATTTGGCCGAGGCTGTCCGGGAATTGGAAAGCGACGATGTCGTCGATCTGGTCGAATATCTAGACGATGATCAGCAAGAGGCGGTTCTGGGTGCTTTGGACGCCGGTGATCGGGTCGTTGTTGAACAAGCGCTGTCGTATCCAGAAGAATCGGCCGGTCGCCACATGCAGTCTGAACTGGTGCGCGCACCAGAACACTGGACTGTAGGTGATGCGATTGACTATTTGCGATCTGACGTGGTGCTGCCTGAGCAGTTTTATCACGTGATTTTGGTAGATCCGCGGCTTAAGGCAACGGGGTACGTCACGCTTGGCCGGATCCTAAGCCATCCGCGTGATACGGCACTGGACACCCTAACCGAAGACACGTTCCGCACATTCCACGTGACCCAAGATGTCGAAGAAGTGGCACAAGCGATCAATCACTACCATATGATCACCGCGCCTGTGGTCGATGATGATGATCGGATCGTCGGCGTGATTACGATTGATGACGCGATGGCGTTCCTTGAGGAAGAAGCAGAGGAAGATATTCTGCGCCTTGCTGGTGTTGGTGAAGGGTCGCTGTCTGACCGTGTGATCGAAACGACCAAGCAGCGGTTTCCTTGGTTAGCAGTGAACCTTTTGACCGCGATCTTTGCGTCACTGGTGATTTCATTGTTCGAAGAAACGATTGCTGGGCTTGTTGCTCTGGCCGTGTTGATGCCGATCGTCGCGTCAATGGGGGGGAACGCGGGCACGCAGTCTTTGACAGTCGCCGTGCGCGCCATCGCAACCCGAGATTTGACTGCTGCAAACGTCTGGCGGGTCATCCGGCGCGAAGTGTTGGTTGGTCTGATCAACGGGCTCATCTTTGCGGTGGTGATGGGTGTTGTTGGCATCTTATGGTTCGGTTCCCCTATGCTTGGCGCTGTGATCGGCGTCGCGATGGTGATCAATATGGTTATTGCAGGGTTGGCCGGTACGGTTATCCCTGTCATGCTCGAACGCATTGGTATTGATCCGGCACTTGCTTCTGGTGCTTTCGTGACAACGGTCACGGATGTGGTCGGTTTCTTTGCCTTCCTTGGTCTCGCCGCGATGTGGTTGCTATGATCGACAAATCTGCCGCCCGCAAAGCTGCCTTTGTGCGTCGTAAGGCGGCACATGCGGGCGCTGTGGCTGCGTCAGGGTACTTAAGCGAAGTACTGGCCGGGTATCGTGGTGTGCCGATTGCAGGCTACAGCCCGATCCGAACCGAGATCAATCCGGTGCCTGCATTGGCAGAGGCCGCAGCCCACGGGCCCGTCGGTATGCCGGTGATCATCGCAGAGGCACAACCTTTGAAATTTCGGTTGTGGGAACCGGACTGCGCTATGGTGGCTGGCGCATTTGGTGCGTTGATCCCCGAAACGGGCGAATGGATGACACCAGAGATCGTGATCGTGCCTTTGGTCGCATTCGACCGACAGGGGGGCAGGCTGGGGTATGGTGGAGGTTTTTACGACCGTACGCTGGAACAGCTACGCGCGGTTCAGCCAACAATGGCGATTGGATTTGCCTACGCGGCACAAGAAGACAGTGCCTTACCGCTCGAGCCGACAGATCAACCACTTGATCTGATCGTGACTGAGCAAGGCGTCATTACACCCGTCCAAAAATAAACCCCGCCGGATACGACAAATCCAATGTGGAAATGCGTATCTGACAGGGCCTAATCGATTGGCGTATTTAGCAAAAGTTACTCTTCTGCGAATGCGGCCATAACCTCGTCCGAGGCTTCAAAGTTCGCCGTAACGCGCTGTACGTCATCGTCTTCTTCAAGCGTATCAAGGAGCTTCATCAGTTTGGTCAGACCTTCGGCATCGACCTCTGTGGTCATGTTGGGCTTCCAAATCAGCTTGGTGGATTCGGATTCGCCAAGTTCAGCCTCTAGCGCAGTAGATACGTCATTTAGGTCAGTATCCGCGCAATAGATCACGTGGTTGTCTTCGTCACTTTGAACGTCGTCTGCACCTGCCTCAATCGCGGCCATCATCACTGTGTCTGCATCGCCAACAGACGCTGGATAGACGACTTCGCCCATGCGGTCGAACATGAAGCCAACGGAGCCGGTTTCACCAAGGTTTCCGCCATTCTTTGAGAATGTAGAGCGTACTGTCGAGGCCGTCCGGTTGCGGTTATCTGTCATCGTTTCAACGATTACAGCTACTCCGCCAGGGCCGTAGCCTTCATACCGGATTTCATCATAGTTCTCAGCATCGCCGCCTTGCGATTTCTTAATTGCGCGGTCGATCACGTCCTTGGGCACAGAGCTGGATTTGGCTTCTTTGACAGCCATCCGTAGACGCGGGTTTTTGTCGGGGTCCGGGTCGCCCATTTTGGCGGCCACAGTGATTTCTTTGGCCAGCTTTGAAAATAGCTTGGAACGCAGTTTATCCTGACGCCCCTTGCGGTGCTGAATATTCGCCCATTTTGAGTGGCCAGCCATTGAAAACCTCGTCTTTATCGATGTAAATTTGCGTCTCTATACGGCATCCATCGGTACCCCCGCAACCCTTGCTTACAAGGGCCAGAAATAGGGGATTGCGAAGGAAACGATAGGCGCGAGCGATAGATTAAGTGGAATGCCAAACTTTAAAAAATCAGCAAACTTATAGCCACCCGGCCCATAGACCAACGTATTCGTCTGATAGCCGATTGGCGTCGCAAAGCTTGCGCTTGCCGCGATCATCACGGCAACAACCAAGGGCCGCGGATCAACACCAAGCGCGCTGGCCAAACCGATCGCAATAGGGGTCATGACAACGGCGACTGCGTTGTTGGAAACCAATTCTGTCAGTGTCGACGACAAAAGGTACACCGACAGCACCACAAAGAAGGGCGGTAAAACCATCATCACCGGCGACAATGTATCTGCGATCATCGCAACAGCACCCGACGATTGTAACGCAGAGCCAACGCCGAGCATCGCAAAAATAAGCGCAAGTAAGCGACCATCAATGGCCGAGAACGCCTCGTCTGCATCAATACAACCTGTCGCCAAGACGGCGGTCACCCCCAGTATGGCAAGAAGCAGGATTGGCGCGACGCCCATAGCCGCCAAAATAACCACCAGCAGCAGGGCGCAAATCGCAATTGGTGCGTGGCGGCGGCGATAGGCCCGTTGTGATGGTTTGGAAACATCACCAAGGTTCATATCTTCGGCTAAGCGTTGAATATCTTCGGGTGCACCTTCAATCAAAAGTGTATCGCCAACGCGCACAACCATATCGTCCATTTGCTGGCCGAGGTTGGTATCGCGACGGTGTACAGCCAATGTATAAACCGCATAGCGGCGACGCAGGCGCAGCGAGCCAAGCCGGCGGCCGACCATCCTGCAGTTCGGTGTGATCAGGACTTCAACTGTCGTAGTCTCAACAGCAGAAAGCTGGTCAACGCGACGCAGGTCTTTGGTGGCTTGCAATGACAATAGTTCTGCCATCGCTGTCCGTAATACGACGCGGTCGCCGACCTGTAGTGTCACGTCCTTCAGTTTTCGCCGAAGCGATTCGTCGCCGCGAACAACATCAATGAGACGCACGCCCTCGCGTTTAAAGAGCTGAACCCCCATCACTTCACGCCCAATAAGGTTGCTTTCCGCAGGAATGACAGCCTCGGAAAAAAAGCGCATTTTGGATCGATCTGACAGCATCGTTGCCATGCTTGTGCGATCGGGCAACAAGCGAGGACCGGCGAAATAAAGATAGGCAAAAGTCCATGCAACCACGATCACACCGACGGGAAGCACTTCGATAATACCAAACGGCTCCATCCCAGAAGACCGCGCAACGCCGTCCACTAATAGGTTGGTCGATGTGCCAAGCAATGTCATCGTCCCCCCCACGATCGCGGCGTAGCTTAGCGGGATCAACAGCTTTGATGCTGAGGTGCCTAAAGTTCGCGCAAGCTGAACGAACACAGGGATCATAACGACAACAAGAGGGGTGTTGTTCATAATCGCGCTGGCGATCGCCACGAACACAAGGCTGCCGCCAATGGCGCGGGCAGGGCTAATTTTTGCCTGCCGTTCGACAACTTGGGTCATCGCATTAAGGGCTCCGGTGCGCACCAGTGCTCCGACGATGATGAACATCGCGGCAATCGTCCACGGCGCGGGGTTGGCCAACACGGCGACCGCTGCTTCATAGGGTAAAACCCCTGATATCAACAAAACCGATACACCGATCATCGCGACGACTTCGGTGGGGTATGCTTCGCGCAGGAACATAATGAACATACCCGCAACCACTGCCATGGTCAAAAACGCGGATTGCGCCTGTGAAAGCTGAAAAATGGTTTCCATAAACTACAGTCTTGCGAAGAGTTTGGCCAAGGGCAAGCGTTTGCGCATTTACGCGGGACCCGCCTGTGCTAGGCGCCCGCCTTGGCGCACCATTTCAACGCGGGTGGCTTTGCCGGTGCGGTCGTCGGTTTCAACATAAAGGCCAGATAGGGTGGCTTCTTCGTTGGCAGGGGTAAAGCGAGCCTTGGGCATACCAGTGATAAAGCGGCGCATCGGTTCAGCCTTGTCCATGCCGATGACTGAATTGTAATCGCCGCACATACCTGCGTCGGTCATATAGGCGGTTCCGCCGGGCAAGATCATCGCGTCACCTGTTGGGACATGCGTATGCGTGCCCACAACAATGCTTGCGCGGCCATCGCAGAAATGGCCCGTCGCCATCTTTTCCGATGTGGCTTCACAGTGAATATCGACAAGGCTTGCCTGAATTTGACCGCCCATTGGGTATTGTTTCAACAAGCCATCAAGCGCCGAGAACGGATCGTCAAACGGGCGTTTCATAAACACCTGACCAAGCGCCTGCGCAACAAGCACCTTGCGTCCGCCGGGGGCGTTGAAAATTCGGGCCCCAACACCGGGGGCAGATTTTGAAAAGTTCAAAGGTCGGATGATGCGCGGCTCGTTTGCGATAAAGGACAGCATATCCTTTTGATCAAACGCATGGTCGCCCAGCGTTAGAACATCAGCACCCGCATCAAGCAGGATCTTCGCATGATCGCCTGACAGGCCCATGCCAGCCGTCGCGTTTTCGCCATTCACGACAACAAAGTCGAGCTTCCATTCACTCCGCAGGCGCGGAAGATGTGTGCTAATTGCTGTGCGGCCGGCGCGGCCCATAACATCGCCAAGAAACAGTATTTTCATGGACACTGTGTTATGCTGCCTGCGCGGCTTCTACCAGATGATTTTTAGCTAAAAATCATCGCGCCCCCTGCTTGCCAATTCTAGGTCGGGGTGCGACGATTTGGCCATGGATAATCAAAAACAATCCCGACCCATTACTGGGGTCGGCTGGATGGTCGTCACAGGCGTGATGTTCGTCTGCGTAACTGCTGTTGTGAAACATGTTGGTAACGGGGTGCCCGCCGCACAGGCCGCATTTTTGCGCTATCTACTTGGGATCGTATTTCTGACCCCTATGATCAAGCCGATATTGGACGCGCATCTAACGAAACGCCAGATTAAGCTTTTTGCTTTTCGAGGCGTCGTTCATACAGTCGCTG
The DNA here is from genome assembly GCF_002933395.1 of Yoonia maritima. Classification (GTDB taxonomy): domain Bacteria; phylum Pseudomonadota; class Alphaproteobacteria; order Rhodobacterales; family Rhodobacteraceae; genus Yoonia; species Yoonia maritima_A. The sequence goes on along the minus strand of NZ_PKFN01000008.1, from coordinate 256,898 downwards.
TGATCCTTTGGTTCTTTGCGATGGCGCGCATTCCCATCGCCGAGGTCACGGCGATGAACTACCTTTCTCCTGTCTATGTTTCGATTGGTGCCGCGTTGTTCTTGGGGGAACGTTTGCCGCCGCGGAGGCTGGCTGCTGTGATCGTTGCTTTGATCGGGGCGGTCATTATCCTACGACCGGGCGTCAAAGAAATCGAACCCGGCCATATTGCGATGTTGGGGACTGCCGTGTGTTTCGCCATCGGCTATCTGATCGCAAAGCAATTGTCTGGTGAAGTCTCTGCCCCTGTGGTCGTTGGTATGCTGTCTATCACAGTCACCATCGGCCTTGCCCCAGCCGCGATAGCGGTTTGGGTGACCCCGACACTGCCGCAATTAGGGTGGCTATTCTTGGTGGCCTGTTTCGCGACTGCTGGCCACTATACGATGACGCTGGCCTTTGCCGCCGCACCGCTGACGGTGACTCAGCCTGTCACATTCCTGCAACTTGTCTGGGCGGTGCTATTAGGGGCCGTGGTGTTTGGCGAAGGCGTTGACGGCTGGGTTATTTTTGGTGGCGCTGTGATTATGGCGTCGGTCAGCTTTATCACTTGGCGCGAAGCCGTCGCGCGTCGTCAGATTACCCCGCCGGTCACAGCCACAAAGGTGTGACCGGCGGGGGTTGTTTTATTCAGTTGGTGTTGTCGGCGCGAGCCGCGCAAGAAGCGAACTTTGCGTGATCTGACCAACTGGTGCACCGTTTTGGGTGACTTGCAATGCTTCGGTTTCGATCTGTGAAATGATGTCATTCACAGGCGTTTCAACGTCGATCTCTGGCCCATCACAGGTGCCATCGGTCATCACATCACGCGCTGTAAGAACACCTAGCGGGTTCATATGCGCGACGAATTCAGCCACATAGTCGTTCACTGGATTCGTAAAGATATCACGCGGCGTGCCGCATTGTACGATCCGGCCACCTTCCATAATTGCGATGCGGTTGCCGATTTTGAACGCCTCGTCCAAATCGTGGCTCACAAAGATGATGGTGCGGTTGCGTTCCTTTTGCAGGTCCAAAAGTTCGTCCTGCAATTTGGTGCGGATCAGCGGATCAAGCGCCGAGAACGGTTCGTCCATCAGAAGGATTGGGGCATCAGTCGCGAATGCACGGGCAAGTCCCACGCGTTGCTGCATGCCGCCGGACAATTCACCCACCAGCGCATCCGCACGATCAGCAAGCCCAACCAATGACAATTCTTCGATCACGCGCTTGTTGCGCGCCGCCTTGTCCATGCCAGCCAGTTCAAGACCAAGCCCGACGTTGTCGCGCACAGTGCGCCACGGCAGCAGGCCAAACTGTTGAAACACCATCGCGACATCATGCAAGCGCAATTCGCGCAGTGTCTTTTTGTCGGCGTTGGTGACGGATGTCATGCCTTGCGAGGTCTTTATCCGAACATCACCGCGCACGACGGGATTCAGCCCGTTGACCGACCGTAGCAATGTCGATTTGCCCGACCCAGATAGCCCCATCAGCACAAGGATCTCGCCTTCTTCGACGTTCAGCGAACAGTTATGCACGCCAAGGATTTGGTCAGTGGCCCCACGAATTTCTTCGCGTTCCTGTCCTTCATCCATAAGCGGCAAGGCGGTCAGTGGTTTGTTCCCGAATACGATCGAGACGTTATCAAATTCTACAGCACTCATTTTGTGTTCACCCGCAGCATCCGGTCCAGCATGATTGCGACGGCCACGATGACAAATCCAGATTCAAATCCTAGGCCGGGGTCGTTGCGCCCCAAGGCCTGCACGACAGGCTTACCCAACCCGTTTGCACCCACATAGGCCGAGATCACAACCATCGACAGTGATAGCATGATGACCTGATTAAGGCCCGCCATGATTTGCGGGAATGCATAGGGCAGTTCGACTTTCCATAACCGCTGCGAGGCTGTTGCACCGAAAGATTCAGCGGCCTCTAGCAGCGGGGTCGGGGTGTTGGACACGCCCAGATATGTCAGACGAATAGGTGCGGGCAGCACGAAGATCACCGTCGCAAAGAGGCCCGGCACCATCCCAAGTCCGAAAAATACGATTGCAGGGATTAGATATACAAAGGCAGGCAGCGTCTGCATCAAGTCCAAGATCGGGCTAAATGTTTGGTACAGCTTTGGGCGGTGCGCAAAGAAGATTCCCAGCGGCACGCCTAGCCCCATGCAAACCACACACGACGATAGCACCAGCGCAAGGCTGTCAGTCGTTTCTTCCCAGTATCCTTGGTTCACAACGAAAAGTAGGCAAAGCAGCACCAACACGCATACTTTCCAAGAGCGTTGCAGAACCCAAGTCAGGGCAATGAATAGGGCAATAATCAAAAACATCGGCGGCGTTTGCAAGCACCAGACGATCCCGTCGATCATCCAATCCAATCCGTCGCTTAGCGTGTCGAAAAATGCGCGCCCATAGGTCTTGAGCCAGTCCACCGCGGTCTCGGCCCAGTCTCCGACTGGTATTTTATGTTCTGTTAGCCAGTCCATCATCGTCCCTTTAGTCGTAATGAAAAGGGGACCGCGTCATGCGGCCCCCCAATCTGTTTTTATTCAGCCAGTGCAGCTGTCACAGCAGCAACCGCGTCGCCGCCATCCATTGTCGTTACGCCGTCCAACCATGGTGTCCATGTGTCAGCGTTGCCAGCAAGCCATGCTTTGGCTGCGTCTGCTGGATCAACGTTATCATTCAGGATCGCACCCATGATTTCGTTTTCCATAGCGAGCGTGAACTCAAGATTTTCCAGCAGCTTACCTGTGTTCGCACATTCAGCGACATAGCCAGCACGTGTGTTAGTCGCAACGATCGCGCCACCAAGGTCCGGACCAAAGTAGTCATCGCCACCGGGCAGGTACGTCATTTCGTAGTTTGCGTTCATTGGGTGTGGTTCCCAGCCCAAGAATACAACAGGCTCGTCACGGTCGTTTGCGCGCTCAACCTGTGCCAGCATGCCTTGCTCAGAGCTCTCGACAACGTCGAAACCGTCGAGGCCGAACGCATCAGCATCGATCATGTCCATGATCAGACGGTTGCCGTCGTTACCTGCTTCGATGCCGTAGATGTTGCCGTCCAGCGCGTCTTTGGCTTGGGCAATAGATGCGAAGTCAGTGATTCCTGCAGCAACACCAGCAGCGTTTGTCGCCAGCGTGTACTTCGCGCCTTCAAGGTTTGTGCGCACTGTGTCGACTGTACCAGCTTCGCGGTATGTCGCGATGTCGCCTTCCATTGTCGGCATCCAGTTGCCCAAGAACACATCGATGTCGCCTTCGGCCATTGATGCGTATGTGACAGGTACAGACAGGATGTCCGTTGTTGTCTCATAGCCCAGTGCCTCAAGCACAATAGACGTCGCCGCAGTTGTCGCAGTGATGTCTGTCCAACCTACGTCGGAAAAGCGCACTGTGTCGCAGTCTGCTAGCGCAGGTGCCGCAGCACAGATCGCCAGTACGGACAAAGTTGATTTGAGTTTCATTTCATAGCTCCCAGTTTTGGATCTTTTTCTTGATTGACGAGTCAATAAAGAACAATCTAGTCTGCTTTGGCAACCTCACAGTGAGAATTAGATGCCAAAGCTTGGGATGGAACCTATCCGTCGTGCCGCGCTAGTGAAAGCGACGATTGACGAAATCGGTGCCGCAGGGACGCTGGACATAACGGTTAGCCGTATTGCTAAGCGTGCCGGTATGTCATCTGCCTTGGCGCATCACTATTTTGGTGGCAAAGACCAAATTTTCTTGGCCGCGATGCGACATACGCTGACGGTCTACGGTGCCGAAGTACGCGGTGCATTAGCCATGGCAGACGATAATGTGTCGCGATTGCAGGCAATTATCCGCGCAGGCTTTACCAATTCGAATTTCCGTCGCGAAGTTATTGCCGCATGGCTGAATTTTTATGTGCTGGCGCAATCAAGCTCCGAAGCACAGCGGCTGCTCATGATTTATCAACGGCGATTACATAGTAATCTTGTCTATAACCTTCGTCCGCTTGTTGGTGATCGTGCAGACATCGTCGCCGAGCGAATCGCTGGGCTGATCGATGGACTTTATTTACGTCACGGGCTCGACCAAAACGGTGACGCTGGCATGGATGCCGCAGAACATGTGCTTGCCTTGTTGCAAGCCGAACTAAGGGAAACGACATGAGCCAGCCAAATATCTTGATCATCATGGTGGACCAACTGAATGGAACACTCTTTGAAGACGGCCCTGCTGATTGGCTACATGCGCCAAACCTCAAAGCGTTGGCCGCGCGTTCGACGCGTTTTAAGAACAGCTATACGGCGTCACCGCTCTGCGCACCTGCGCGTGCTGCGTTCATGTCTGGCCAGTTGCCCAGCCGGAACGGGGTCTATGACAACGCTGCCGAATTTACATCTAGCATCCCAACCTATGCGCACCACTTGCGCCGGGCGGGATACCAAACTTGCCTATCGGGCAAAATGCATTTTGTCGGTCCCGACCAAATGCATGGGTTTGAAGAACGGCTCACCACCGATATCTATCCAGCTGATTTCGGCTGGACCCCTGACTACCGTAAACCCGGCGAACGGATTGACTGGTGGTATCACAACATGGGGTCGGTCACCGGGGCAGGTGTCGCGGAAATTTCCAATCAGATGGAATATGATGACGAGGTCGCATATCACGCGACCCGTAAAATCTATGACCTGTCGCGTGGCCACGACGCGCGCCCTTGGTGCTTGACCGTCAGCTTTACGCATCCGCACGATCCCTATGTGACCCGCAAGAAATACTGGGACCTGTACAACGATTGCGAACATCTTGATCCGACAGTCGGTGAAATCGCTTATGACGATCTCGATCCGCATTCCAAGCGCCTGTATGACGCGATGGATGCCAAGAATTTCGACATCACACCCGAACATGTCCGTCGGGCACGTCAGGCGTATTTCGCGAACATCAGCTATCTCGACGATAAAATCGGTGAAGTCCTGCAAACGCTAAAGGATTCGCGGCAAGAGGCGACGATCATGTTCGTGTCCGACCACGGCGATATGCTGGGCGAACGCGGCATGTGGTTCAAGATGTCGTTCTTTGATGGATCGGCGCGCGTGCCGCTGATGATCGCTAGCCCGGAGATGAAGCCGGGGCTGATCGAAACCCCCGTGAGCACCATCGACGTAACACCAACGCTTTGTGATATCGCGGGCGTGGATATGTCCGAAGTCATGCCATGGACCAGCGGCGAAAGCCTTGTGCATCTGGGGCAGGGCGGTGAACGCGATACACCCGTCGCAATGGAATACGCCGCCGAAGGCAGCTATGCGCCGCTTGTGTCCCTGCGCTATGGTAAATGGAAATATAACCGTTGCGCACTAGATGCGGATCAGTTGTTCGACATGGACGCCGATCCGCAAGAACTTACCAACCTTGCCGACGTGCCTGCGCACCAAGGTACAGTCGCACAGCTTCGCGCCAAATCCGAGGCCCGTTGGGACCTTGCCAAATTCGACGCCGATGTGCGCCACTCACAAGCCTGCCGCTGGGTCGTCTATGAGGCCCTGCGCAACGGTAATTACTACCCATGGGATTACCAGCCGTTACAAAAAGCGTCTGAGCGATACATGCGCAATCACATGGACCTAAATGTTCTTGAGGACGGCCAACGCTTCCCGCGTGGCGAATAAACCCCTCGCTTTGTTTGAAATACTCCCGCCGGAGGCACCTGCCATGACCACACAACCCACCGCCAGCCACTTTATCGATGGCCAATATGTCGAAGACACCGCAGGCGAGGTGATCGATGTGATTTACCCCGCGACGGGCAAATCCATCGCGACCCTACATGCCGCGACCCCGGCGATTGTTGAACAAGCATTAGCATCAGCCAAACGCGCGCAGAAAGAATGGGCCAGCTGGACCGCGACCGACCGTGGTCGCGTGTTGCGTAAAGCTGCTGACATCATGCGCGAACGCAACCATGAACTTTCAGTGCTGGAAACCTATGACACGGGTAAACCATATCAAGAAACTTCTGTTGCAGATGCCACATCCGGTGCCGATGCGTTGGAATATTTCGGCGGGTTGGCCGCTAGCATCACGGGCGAACACATCCAATTGGGCGAAGATTTCGTCTACACCCGCCGCGAACCGTTGGGCGTTTGTGTTGGGATCGGCGCATGGAACTACCCCACACAGATCGCATGTTGGAAAGCTGCGCCTGCGCTCGCTTGTGGCAATGCGATGGTTTTCAAACCGTCTGAAATGACACCGCTTTGCGCGCTGAAAGTCGCAGAAATTATGGTCGAGGCAGGCGCGCCCGCTGGCGTCTATAACGTGATCCAAGGCTATGGCGCAGTTGGTGCATCGCTGATCACCGACCCGCGTGTCGATAAGGTCTCACTGACCGGTTCCGTGCCAACGGGCCGCAAGGTCTATGCCGCTGCTGCCGAAGGCATGCGCCATGTGACCATGGAGTTGGGCGGCAAATCCCCATTGGTTATCTTTGACGATGCTGATCTCGAAAATGCCGTTTCTGGCGCGATCCTTGGCAATTTCTATTCCAGTGGTCAGGTCTGTTCGAATGGTACACGCGTGTTCGTGCAAAAGGGCATCAAGGATGCGTTTTTGAAACGTATGACCGAACGGCTTGCGGGTATCAAAATGGGTGATCCGCAAGATCCTGAGGTGAATTTTGGCCCGATGGTATCCGAACGCCAGCGTGACATTGTTGAAGGCTTCATTGCCAAAGGCAATGAGGAAGGTGCAACGCTTGTCACGGGCGGTAAACGTGTGGATGGCGAAGGTTTCTACCTAGAAGCCACAGTATTCGCAGACGTCACTGACGGCATGACCATCGCACGCGATGAAATCTTTGGGCCGGTGATGTCCGTGCTTGATTTCGATACCGAAGAAGAAGTTCTAGAGCGCGCCAATGCGACCGAATTCGGCTTGGCCGCTGGTGTGTTCACCGCCGATCTAACCCGTGCGCATCGCATGGCCGCCGGTTTTGAGGCAGGCACATGCTACATCAACACCTATAACCTTGCACCGGTCGAGGCCCCATTTGGCGGGTCGAAAATGTCAGGTGTCGGGCGCGAAAACTCAAAAGCGGCCATCGAACATTACAGCCAGATCAAAGGCGTGTATGTGGCGATGGGCGAAGTCGAGGCACCGTTCTAATGCAAGCAGATTATGTAATTGTTGGGGCCGGTTCGGCCGGTTGTGCCATGGCGTATCGTCTGGCCGAAGCTGGTAAGCATGTGCTTATCATCGAACACGGTGGTTCAGATCGTGGTCCGTTCATTCAGATGCCAGCGGCGCTGTCTTATCCAATGAACATGAAGATGTATGATTGGGGACTGAAAACAGAACCTGAACCGCATCTAGGTGGCCGCTCGCTGGTCACACCACGCGGCAAGGTCATCGGGGGATCGTCGTCGATTAACGGGATGATCTATGTGCGCGGTCACGCGCGTGATTTTGATCACTGGGCCGAAAGCGGGGCGCATGGTTGGTCCTATGCAGATGTGCTGCCCTATTTCAAACGTATGGAACATTGGCATGATGGCGGCCATGGTGGTGATCCTGCATGGCGCGGCAACGACGGCCCCCTCCATGTCACACGTGGCCCACGCAAAAACCCACTGACCCGCGCGTTTGTGAAAGCGGGCGAAGAGGCGGGTTATCCTGTGACTGGCGATTACAACGGTCAGCAGCAAGAGGGATTTGGCCCCTTTGATGCGACGATTTATAAAGGTTACCGTTGGTCCGCAGCGAACGCATATCTGCGCCCTGCATTGAAACGCGCCAACTGCAACATCACGCGTGCCTTTGCACGTCGTATCGTGATCGAAAATGGCAAGGCTGTTGGTGTCGAAGTCAGCCGCGGTAATAAGATCGAAGTGATCAAAGCCAACGTCGAAGTCATCGTTGCTGCGTCTTCGCTAAACTCACCAAAATTGCTGATGTTGTCTGGCATTGGCCCAGCGGAACATCTGGCCGAGCACGGTATTGACGTGGTCGCAGACCGTCCCGGCGTGGGGCAAAACCTGCAAGACCACCTTGAACTTTACATTCAACAAGCCGCGACAAAACCTGTCACGCTGTTTTCCTATTGGAACCTGCGTGGCAAGGCCAAGATCGGGCTGGAATGGTTGCTTTGGAAAACCGGTTTGGGATCTTCGAACCAGTTTGAAAGCGCTGGCTTTATTCGCTCTGACAAGGGCGTTGATTACCCTGATATCCAGTACCACTTCCTGCCGATTGCAGTCAGTTATGACGGCAAGGTCGCGCCAGAAGGGCATGGTTTCCAAGCACATGTCGGCCCGATGCGGTCGAAGTCGCGCGGGCAGGTCACGCTGCGGTCAAGCGATCCGAACGATAATCCGAAGATTGAGTTCAACTATATGTCCGAGCCTTCCGATTGGGAGGATTTCCGCAAGTGTATCCGCCTCACCCGCGAAATCTTTGGACAGGCCGCGTTTGACGAATATCGTGGTCATGAGATCCAACCGGGTGAAGCCGCGCAGTCTGACGAAGAGTTGGATAACTTTATCCGCGAACATGCCGAAAGTGCTTATCACCCGTGTGGTACCTGCAAGATGGGCGCGGTTGATGACCCAATGGCTGTTGTTGATCCAGAGGCCCGCGTGATCGGAGTAGAAGGTCTGCGGCTTGCTGATAGTTCGATCTTCCCGCGTATTACCAACGGGAACCTGAACGCGCCCTCCATTATGGTCGGAGAAAAAGTGTCTGACCACATTTTGCAGCGTAACCCGTTGCCAGCTGTGAACGATGAGCCTTGGATCAATCCGAACTGGGAAACATCACAGCGTTAACCTTTATTAACATCACCCCTTGAACGGGGGTGATGTTAACATTTACTTAACCGGCATGTTCCGGTTTTGGTCTCTTCTCATTTTTATAATTAGCGCCTCGGCTGCTATGGCTGCGCCTAATGGCACGATCCATGTGATCGACGCTGATACGTTGGATGTCGGCGGTGTGCGGGTGCGTTTGCATGGCATTGATGCGCCCGAGATGGGGCAGCCTTGTTCCGTGAATGGTGACGAATGGGATTGCGGTGCGTGGGCACGTAATGCCGTGTTGGCCCTATACGAGGGTCGCGACGCACGATGTGCCAAAGTTGATACTGATCGATATGGGCGCGTCGTTGCACGCTGCACTGTCGATGGTGCGGACATGGGTGCAACGATTGTGAGTGCAGGATATGCTTGGGCCTATCGGCAATATTCAGGCGATTATGATCTGGATGAAAAGGCGGCGGCCATAATGGGTCGCGGACTTTGGGGATTTCAGGTGCAAGCGCCAGCCGAGTATCGGTCGGAACAGGTCGCCGAACGCAACGCGCCAACGACCGACTGCGTGATCAAGGGCAACATTTCGGGTGGTGGTCGTATCTATCATGTTCCGGGCAATCAAAACTATGACCGAACCGGGATAAACACGGCAACTGGTGAGCGCTGGTTTTGCACGGTGACCGAGGCCGAAGCGGCGGGTTGGCGCCCCGCACGTCGTTAAATTTGTTGATCCGGATCAATGTGAGGCCATACGGGCCGCTTTATGATGACCTCAATTGGACATCAGAAGGATAGAACCATGTCTCACACACCTCATGAATTGCTAGCGGAATTCCCTGACCAGCTTGAGGTAATGCAGCAGCTAAAAGCATCTAACGCGCATTTCGCAAAGCTGTACGATGAATACCACGATCTTAACCGTGCGGTTCACCGCGCCGAGACTGACGTAGAGCCGACAGATGATCTGAACATGGCGCAAATGCGTAAACAGCGGATGGCTTTGAAAGACAAAATCGCAAATTTGCTAGCAAACGCGGCCTAGTTCACATCTTAGGCAGAGGTTTCATTGTCTCTGCCTTCGACGGTATCTTGGAATTTTTCAAAGAACTGATCGGCCATCTTTTTGGCAAATCCGCCGATCACGCGGCTGCCCAATTGCGCTAGCTTGCCGCCGACTTTTGCATCGACCACATAGCTAAGTTCGGTCCCTTCAGTGACGGGTGAGAGCGTTACATCGGCCCGCCCTTTGGCAAATCCTGCAACCCCACCTTTGCCTTCGCCAACGATTGTATAGCTATTAGGTGCGGCAACGTTTTCAAGTGTGACTTCACCCTTGAAGGTCGCGGATACCGGGCCGACCTTTTGTTTGACGACTGCGGCAAATCCGTCTTCGGCTGATCCCGTCAATTCCTGACAGCCCGGGATGCAGGCTTGCAAGGTTTCAGCATTGTTAAGATGCGCCCAGACTGTATCGATGTCTGCTGTGATGACACGTGTGCCTGTCAGTTCCATATTGTGTTTTCTTTCCTAGAATGACGTTCAGTCGATTTGATAGGGTAGTACGCCGCGCGTATTTGGATCAACGCGAAGCTGGCGTTCAAGTGGGGGTACTGACCGCTGATGACAATTGCGGCGTTCGCAGATTCGGCACGAAATCCCGATCGGGGCATAGGCATCTGCCGCGCCCAAATCCATGTGATCGGCGTAGACCAGCGCGGGTGCGTGGCGCACCTCGCACCCTAACCCAATTGCATAACGCCGTGTTGGGACATTATATGCGCCGCCCGATTTGCTGACGTCGCGGGCAAGGCAGAAATAGCGTGCACCGTCTGGTGTTTCGGCAAGTTGGCGCAAGAATTGGCCCGGTGTTTCGAACGCTTGGTGCATGTTCCACAGCGGGCAGGCCCCACCGTATCGTGCAAATTGCAGTGTCGTGGCCGAATGGCGTTTGGTGATCGTTCCGGCCTGATCGACCCGAACAAAGAAGAATGGAATGCCCTTTGCGCCAGGGCGCTGCATGGTCGAAAGGCGGTGCGCGACTTGTTCGATGGACGCGCCGAAACGTGTCGCAAGCACCTCTAGGTCGTGCCGTTCTTTTTGTGCGGCGTCTAGGAATGCGCCGTATGGCATCAGGGCGGCCCCTGCAAAGTAGTTCGCAAGCCCAACTTTCGCGATGCTGCGGGCCTCGGGTGATTGAAAACGGGCAAGGTCCAGTGTTGCGTCTAATAATGCTTCTTGCGTGATCAGCGCGAGCTGCAGTAACAATTGAAAGCTTTGGGTTGCAGGGTGCGCATAGCGCGAAATAGTCAACGTTTTGCTAGGGGCATCGTAGTGGCGAACCGTATTGGTGTCGCCGTAAACGACATTGATTTGCTGGGCTGACAGCGCGCGAATAACGGCGTCTGCGATTGTCTCATCCGGTTCGCGTTGGCTTGCGAAACGTTCGGCACTGCGATCCACGGCATCGATATAGTTGTCGCAATAGTGAAAGAAATCACGCACCTCTTCCCATGGGCTGGGTTGCAGGCGGGCGTCTTCACGGCCCAATGCCTCGTCTAGGGATGCAAGTCGTTCATGGGTTTGGCGATAAGCGGCGTGTAGATCTAGGAACGCGCGGGCTATCGAGGGGGCGTTTGCGGCGACCAGCCGCAGGTCAGCAAGGGCAGGGGCCGCGCCGCTTAGGACCGGATCGGCCATCGCTTCGCGCATATCCCCTACAAGGCGGGCTTCGTCCCCGGCTTGTAATTCGGTCACGTCGAACCCGAACTCTTGCGCCAAGCCCAGTACCACCGCAGTCGAAACGGGGCGGTTGTTATTTTCCATTTGGTTTAAGTAGGGCAGGGACACGCCAAGTTTTCCGGCGAAATCCTTTTGCGTCAGCGATAGCCGTCCACGGAGTTCGCGCAGCTTTGCGCCCGCATAGAGTTTCTGAACGGCCATTTGGCTACCTTTGCAAGTTTGCTAACTTAAATTAGCCAATGCAAAGGTGGGGTCAAGCGATCTTGCGTTCGCGCCAGATGACGAACAGCACGGACAAGAGTGAACATACTGCTGTCGCGAGCATCAGAAGTTGAAGGGGCAGAGTGCCTGTTTCGACTGTCAAAATTCCTCCTGCCAGTTGAGAAAGGGCCGCGCCACCGCCAATCATGATTGCCCCGCTTAGTCCGCTGGCTGTACCTGCAAGGTGGGGTCTGACCGAAATTGACCCAGCCATCACATTCGGTAAGACGATACCGTTGCCGAGGCCAAGAAATATACAAAACCCAAAGAAATTAAGCGGATGTACGATGCCTCCTATTGTGAGGGCTGCAGACATTCCAAGGCCGATAATGGTGAGGCTGGTTCCAATGACTGCCATTTTATTGATGCCGACGCGTATCGAATATTTGCCTGACAGGAAGTTCCCGACCGCATATCCAATGGCTGGCGCGCCAAGGGCAATGCCGCTCCACATTGGGGAAAGCCCAAAGATCGTACTGCCGACAAAGGATGCTCCGCCCAGTAGGGCGAAGAATGCACCTGACGAAAACGCACTGCACAGCGCGTAACCCCAGAAACGCGGCGAACTTAGTAGCTCTGGGTAGGCTTTGACCTGATCGCGAAAGCTAACGCCACCCTTTGCAACCGTTTCGCCAAGATCCAGATATACGAGAATAAGGGTGGCAGCCCCTGCGAGTGCAAGAAAAACGAATGTTGCATGCCAGCCGAATGCCTCGTCTAGTAGTCCACCGACCATCGGGCCGAACATCGGAACTAGTGCTGTGCCCATCGTAACATAGCCCATCATTGATGCGGCTTCTTCTTGGGAAACGATATCGCGTACGATTGCGCGGCTGAGCGCGAGGGATGTGGCGACCGCGGCCTGCAGAATACGGAAAAATAAGAAGGCTTGTACTGTCGGTGCAAGAAATGCGCCGATTGACGCGATGACGAAAATTGCCAGTGCACCCATGATCATGATGCGCCTGCCGTAACGGTCCGAGATTGGGCCGATGAATATTTGCAGCACAGCAGTCGCGGCCAAGTAGCCAGATAACGCGATCTGCATGATGGCGTAGTCGGTGTCGAAGTAGGTCGTCATCTTGGCGAGTGAGGGCAGAAAAATCGACATGCTTAGCGCTGACATGCCTGTGATAAGCACAAGGGTGACAATATGTGGTGGCGTGCTGCGATCTAAAAAACGAATGAAGGGTAAATTGCTCATTGCCAAGAGTTAGGTGCGCGCGTTTGGGTTGTCTATCGGTGAGCGTGATAAATTTTTATCAAAAGGCAAAAGTTTGCATGTTTGCATAATGTGGGTTTAGCTAAACGTAGAATTTGCAAATATTCCGCTTCGTGCTTCGCGATAAAACCGATTAGGGTTAAGAGAGTATATCGAATTGGCGAAGGGGCGATCTGATGGATGTTTTGCAAGAGCTCGAAAACCGGCGTGACATCGCGCGGCTTGGCGGTGGTGAACGTAGGATCGCTGCACAGCACAGCAAAGGCAAGCTAACCGCGCGCGAGCGGATTGATCTATTGCTGGACGAAGGGTCGTTCGAAGAATTCGATATGTTTGTCGCGCATCGCTGCACCGACTTTGGGATGGAAGATGACCGTCCAGCGGGTGATGGTGTTGTAACGGGCTGGGGCACGATTAACGGTCGTATGGTCTATGTGTTTTCACAGGATTTCACTGTCTTCGGTGGTTCGCTATCCGAAACGCATGCCCAAAAGATTTGCAAGATCATGGATATGGCTATGCAAAATGGCGCGCCAGTGATTGGTATCAACGACTCAGGTGGCGCGCGTATCCAAGAAGGCGTTGCATCGCTTGCGGGCTATGCCGAGGTTTTCCAACGCAATATTATGGCATCGGGCGTTGTTCCACAGATCAGCCTGATCATGGGCCCTTGCGCGGGAGGTGCCGTTTATAGCCCGGCGATGACCGACTTTATCTTTATGGTCAAAGATAGCAGCTATATGTTTGTGACTGGTCCTGACGTTGTGAAAACTGTCACGAACGAAGTCGTGACCGCCGAAGAACTTGGCGGTGCATCGACCCATTCCAAGAAATCCAGCGTTGCAGATGGCGCGTTTGATAACGATGTCGAGGCTTTGGCCGAAGCGCGCCGTTTGGTTGATTTCTTGCCGTTGAATAACCGCGAGAAACCACCGGTACGTCCGTTCTTTGATGATGTGAACCGGATTGAAGACAGCCTTGATACGCTGATCCCTGATAACCCGAACGCGCCTTATGACATGAAAGAGCTGATTCATAAGCTCGCAGATGAAGGTGATTTTTATGAAATTCAGGAAGAGTTTGCGAAAAACATTCTGACTGGATTTATTCGCCTTGAAGGATCGACAGTCGGTGTCGTGGCTAACCAACCGATGGTGTTGGCTGGCTGTCTTGATATCGATAGTTCACGCAAAGCCGCGCGTTTTGTGCGGTTCTGTGATGCCTTTGAAATTCCGATCCTGACCCTCGTTGACGTGCCCGGTTTCCTCCCTGGTACATCACAAGAGTACGGTGGCGTTATTAAGCACGGAGCGAAATTGCTCTTTGCTTATGGTGAGGCCACTGTACCCAAAGTGACTGTTATCACCCGCAAAGCTTACGGCGGCGCATATGACGTGATGGCGTCCAAACACCTGCGCGGCGATTTCAACTATGCGTGGCCGACGGCTGAAATCGCGGTGATGGGCGCCAAGGGCGCAACCGAGATCATCCACCGCGGTAAAACGCCCGAAGAAATCGCGGAGCGGACGAAAGAATACGAAGATCGTTTCGCGAACCCATTTGTTGCCGCTGAAAAAGGGTTCATCGACGAAGTGATCATGCCGCATTCGACACGCAAACGGGTATGCCGGGCCTTTGCATCGCTAAGGAGCAAGAAATTGCAAAACCCGTGGAAGAAACACGACAACATTCCGCTGTGATATTATGGCGCTGCGTGGTTAATGCACGCAGCAAAGATCACATCGAAAGGGAACAATAATGGCACTGCCATATATGGATAAACATCGTGGCTTTCCTGGGCGATTGCCGGGGACGGATTTTCAGTTCGTGCTTCGTCGCGCCAATAAGGACGGTGCGACAGAATTGACAGAACGCGTGCGTTACCCTGATCGCCGCCCACCCGATAAACGCGCGGATGCAGGCTTTATGCAGGCGCTGTGGGAACATTTCGGCGAAGAGCCATTCGTGCGCGGTAATCTAGATGCGGGGCGCATCAGTTGGTTGTTTGGCCGCGAAGTGATCCCAGCCGAGGATCCATTTGATCCCGCTGATTACGAGGCCATGTTGAAGATCGATGTAAAAGTCGCGCAGGTCAGCTTTCCCGAAGTATTCGGAAAATAACGAGATGGTGGCGGGGGTTCATATGCAGTGCGGTGTCACAAGTGGGCGAAAATTAGCCCAATTGTGGGGGGGCATCATAAGTGGGTATGCAGATGCGTTCCGGTCGCACAGACTAAAGTTAGCGTATCAAAGGTCTGCCAACAGACTTCGCATAGATCGCCCATCCACCGACCCCTCAATTTACCGGTCTGCCTCCTCACTAGGTGGACCGGACCTCGATTTTGGTCCGAATATCGGCGGAAAAGCGACTGTTATTGAATATCACGCAACTGTGTCTATTGATTTAGCTGTGAATAGGGCCAATTCTTGGTCTGCAAACACAATTTCAAAGGGCAGAAAACTATGCAAAAGACATCAATCATCCTTGCCGCAGTGGCTATGTTCGGCCTTGCTGGCTGTCTTGAAGGCGACGTGGAGCGCGGCGTTGCAGGCGCAGGCGCAGGTCTTGTTGCGGCTGAAGTGCTGGGCACAGATCGTACCGGGACCATTCTTGCTGGTGCGGCCGCAGGCGTACTTTGCGATGATGCAGGCATCAACGGTTGTAGGTAATACGAATACGCGCGCCATTTCGGCGCGTATAAATCAAATGAATCGCCGCCCGGGTATTACTCCGGCGGCGATTTTTTGTTTGGGGGAGCCAACATGTTCAAGAAAATCCTAATCGCTAACCGAGGCGAGATTGCCTGCCGTGTGATCAAGACCGCACGCAAAATGGGCATTCAGACCGTCGCGATTTATTCTGATGCTGACAAAAATGCGCTGCATGTCAAAATGGCAGACGAGGCCGTTCACATCGGCCCGCCCCCTGCGAACCAGTCTTACATCGTCATCGACAAGGTGATGGATGCGATCAAGCAGACCGGCGCAGAAGCGGTGCACCCCGGTTATGGCTTTCTGTCCGAAAATTCCAAATTTGCCGAAGCGCTAGCCGCTGCTGGCGTTGCCTTTATCGGTCCGCCAACGGGTGCAATTGAAAAGATGGGCGATAAGATCACGTCCAAGAAAATTGCCCAAGAGGCGAATGTTTCGACCGTTCCTGGTTATATGGGGCTGATTGAAGACGCCGAAGATGCGGTCAAGATTTCCAACCAAGTTGGTTATCCCGTCATGATCAAAGCCTCTGCCGGTGGTGGTGGTAAGGGTATGCGTATCGCGTGGAACGATGACGAAGCACGCGAAGGTTTCCAAAGCTCCAAGAACGAAGCGGCCAGCAGCTTTGGCGATGACCGCATCTTTATCGAAAAATTCGTGACCCAACCGCGCCACATCGAAATTCAGGTCTTGGCGGATAGTCACGGTAACGCTGTTTATCTGCACGAACGCGAATGTTCGATCCAGCGCCGGAACCAGAAGGTGATCGAAGAAGCACCAAGCCCATTCCTTGATGAGGCGACCCGCAAAGCGATGGGCGAACAGTCTGTCGCATTGGCGCAGGCCGTTGGCTACACAAGCGCGGGTACGGTGGAATTCATCGTTGATGGTGACCGGAATTTCTATTTCCTGGAAATGAACACGCGCTTGCAGGTGGAACACCCCGTCACCGAACTGATCACGGGTGTTGATCTGGTCGAACAGATGATCCGTGTCGCCGCAGGTGAAAAGCTGCCGTTCGCGCAGTCCGATCTGAAAATTAATGGCTGGGCGATGGAAAGCCGCCTGTACGCCGAAGACCCATATCGGAACTTCCTGCCTTCAATCGGCCGTTTGACCCGTTATCGCCCCCCAACAGAAGAGGCGACACCTAGCCGGGCAGTTCGCAACGACACGGGGGTGTTCGAAGGCGGCGAGATCAGCATGTATTACGATCCGATGATCGCAAAGCTTTGTACTTGGGCACCGGATCGCGCCACTGCGATTGAAGAAATGCGTTTGGCGCTGGATGGGTTTGAACTCGAAGGTATCGGTCACAACCTTCCGTTCTTGGCTGCGGTCTATGACCACCCGAAATTCACCAGCGGCAACATGACGACTGCCTTTATCGAAGAAGAATACCCCGACGGGTTTGAAGGCGTAACGCTGGATGAGGATGCTTGCATCCGGATCGCAGCGGCGACCTCTGCCATGCACCGTGTTGGCGAAATTCGACGCGCACGCATTTCAGGCACGATGGGTAATCATGAACGCCACGTTGGCGAAGATTGGGTCGTAAGCCTTCATGGCGCGTCACATGAAGTAAAAATAGACGCCGACCGTGATGGCGCTACTGTCACAATCGGTGACGCAACGCTGCGTGTCGAAAGCGATTGGACACCGGGTGACCCGCTTGCCCGTTTAACGGTCGATGGTTCGCCACTGGTTCTTAAGGTTGGCAAGATTTCGGGCGGGTTCCGGGTGCGGTATCGTGGGGCTGATATTAAGGTACACGTACGCAGCCCGCGTCAGGCGGAGCTCGCCAAACTGATGCCAGAAAAGCTTCCGCCGGATACCTCAAAGTTCCTACTGTGCCCGATGCCCGGTCTGATCGTGAAGGTCGATGTGCAAGCAGGCGACGAGGTTCAAGAAGGCCAAGCACTGTGCACTGTTGAGGCGATGAAAATGGAAAACATCCTACGCGCCGAACGAAAGGGCATCGTGAAAAAGGTCAACGCAGCCGGCGGTGATAGCCTCGCTGTGGATGACGTGATCATGGAGTTCGAATAAGTGACCTACTGCGCCAACAAACGACGGTCTTCGACCTCTTGCTGGCGCAGGGGCATTTTGTCGATGGATCGCGATAGCTCTCGTACGCTCCATGGTGTGGGTTTGCGCAGCGCGACACGCCCGTCTTTGCCGAGCAATGCCATGGAATATCCGCGTGGACGTAGTGTTGTGCGTACAGACGTTAGCGCGGCTGGGTCTGTGTCGGTGATGATGATCACGTCACGCTCAGCTAGATCATCGCGACCGGAAGAAAGCAGGTCCATTTGTTGCTGGAAACGTGGGTCGTTGGGACTGTCTGCAAAGACAATCAAAGGCCGTGCGATCCAGTGCAATTCGTCTAGCGACACATCACTTGCATCGAAAATTTCTGTGTGGTCAGCCTCCCAGCGTTCCAGAACAGTTCGTTCTTGGGCTGCAAGCGCGTTGCCGAAAGCGATGATGAAAACGGTTAAACCGATGTGCGTTAGTAACTTCATAACATTAGATATAGCTGTCGCTTGCCCAAATTCTAAGGGCCAAGCGCACATTCGCGAAATTAATTTCGCACCCTCAGCAGGAGGCCAGCATGACCGATAAGAAAAAATGGGAAGAAATCGCCACAAAAGAACTACGTGGCAAACCCTTGGATGCCCTGACATGGGACACATTGGAAGGCATCGCGGTCAAGCCGTTGTACACCGCCGAAGATACCGCTGACCTGCCGCATATTGGGGGCATTCCGGGTGCTGCGCCTTTTACGCGTGGTGTAAAGGCCACGATGTATGCGGGCCGCCCTTGGACGATCCGGCAATATGCAGGTTTTTCGACAGCCGAAGAATCGAACGCGTTTTACCGCAAGGCCTTGGATGCCGGTCAGCAGGGTGTGTCCGTTGCTTTTGACCTAGCAACACACCGCGGCTACGACAGCGACCATCCCCGGGTCGAGGGTGACGTTGGCAAAGCTGGCGTTGCGATTGATAGTGTTGAGGATATGAAAATCCTGTTCGATGGTATTCCGTTGGATAAGGTTTCCGTGTCGATGACGATGAACGGCGCAGTGATCCCGATCCTTGCGAATTTCATCGTCGCTGGCCAAGAGCAGGGCCACGATAAAGCGTTGCTGTCCGGCACGATCCAGAACGATATCCTCAAGGAATTCATGGTTCGGAATACTTATGTGTATCCGCCAGAGCCGTCGATGCGGATCATTGCGGATATTATTGAATACACCTCGAATGAGATGCCGAAGTTCAACTCTATCTCGATCTCTGGCTATCACATGCAAGAGGCGGGCGCGAACCTTGTCCAAGAGCTGGCTTACACATTGGCCGATGGCCGCGAATATGTCCGTGCCGCGATTGCGCGGGGCATGGATGTGGATGCATTTGCTGGGCGCCTGTCGTTCTTCTTTGCTATCGGCATGAATTTTTTCATGGAGGCCGCAAAGCTACGCGCGGCCCGATTGCTGTGGTCGCGGATCATGGAAGAGTTCGAACCAAAGAACCCAAAGTCATCCATGCTACGTACACACTGTCAGACCAGCGGCGTTTCATTGCAGGAACAGGACCCATACAACAACGTAATCCGCACAGCGTATGAGGCGATGGCGGCCGCACTGGGTGGTACGCAATCTTTGCACACAAACGCCTTGGACGAGGCTATCGCGCTGCCAACCGAATTCAGCGCGCGTATTGCTCGCAACACGCAGCTGATCTTGCAAGAAGAAACAGGCATCACCAATGTCGTCGATCCGCTGGCGGGGTCGTACTATGTCGAAAACCTGACCGCTGAACTCGCGGATAAGGCGTGGGCGCTGATCGAAGAAGTCGAAGAATTAGGTGGCATGACCAAGGCGGTGGCCTCTGGGATGCCCAAACTGCGTATTGAAGAAACCGCCGCCCGTCGGCAAGCGGACATTGATCGCGGCACCGAAGTGATCGTCGGAGTGAATAAATACCGCAAGGACAAAGAAGACCCGATTGATATCCTTGATATCGACAATAACGCGGTCCGCGAGGGCCAAGTCAAACGTATCGCCGCGACCAAGGCTGGCCGCGATGCGGCCGCTGTTGACGCGGCGCTCGATGAACTCACCCGCCGTACGACCGAAGGCGGAAATCTTCTAGAAGCTGCAGTCGAAGCCGCGCGCGCGCGCGCCACAGTCGGAGAAATCAGCATGGCGATGGAGAAGACATTTGGACGGCACCGCGCAGAGGTCAAAACGCTCGCTGGTGTATATGGGGCCGCTTATGAAGGCGACGAAGGCTTTGCTGAAATCCAGCGCAGTGTAGAAGCCTTTGCCGAAGACGAAGGTCGCCGCCCGCGGATGCTGGTGGTGAAGATGGGCCAAGATGGTCACGACCGGGGGGCGAAGGTCATCGCGACCGCATTTGCCGATATCGGTTTTGACGTCGATGTTGGCCCACTGTTCCAAACGCCAGCCGAAGCCGCACAAGACGCGATCGACAATGACGTGCATGTCATCGGGATCAGCTCGCAAGCTGCGGGTCACAAAACGCTGGCACCACAGTTAGTGCAGGCGCTTAAGGATACGGATGCCGACGATATCATCGTCATCTGTGGCGGCGTGATCCCCCAACAGGACTATCAATTCCTGTATGATAACGGCGTTAAGGCGATCTTTGGGCCCGGAACGAACATCCCCAAGGCTGCTCAGGATATTTTGAGCTTGATTAGGGATGCACGTTCTTAGGGTGTATTGAACAGAAATAGTCGCCGAAACGTTAGGCGGCTAATCTGCGATTTGAAGCGATCATCAGAACGCCATAGCCCAGCAATCCTGAGACAAGCGAACCAGAAAGCACGCCAAGGCGGACTTGGTTCATCAGTTCTGGGCTATCAAAGCTAAGGGACCCAATAAAGAGAGACATCGTAAAGCCGATACCTGCAAGGCAAGCCACGCCATAGATATGCGCCCAATTCGCTCCGTGAGGCAGGCGGACGAGGCCCAACTTAACCATCGCATAGCTTACGCCAAAAACACCGACCTGCTTGCCGATGATGAGTCCCAACGCGATACCGATTGGAAGCGGCGCAAAAAGATCGCTTACTGAAAGCCCCTTTAGCACGACACCAGCATTCGCAAATGCGAATATCGGTATGATAAGATACAAAACGTAAGGCGTTAATCCATGCTCTAGCGCGTGAAGCGGTGACTTTCCGTAGCGATCTTTGATCGGGATAAGGAATGCCGTGATCACCCCTGCGAGCGTCGCATGGACACCCGATTTCAGTACAAAGAACCACATGATTGCGCCCAAAAGAATTGCGGGTGCCAGTCGGTGCGTGCCACGTAGATTCAATACTATCAGACCGATCAGTGGCAAAATTGATAAGAACAGGTAATCGACCTTAAGGTTCGCTGTATAGAATAACGCAATGATCAAGATTGCGCCGAGATCGTCCAAGATGGCGAGCGTTAGTAAAAACACCTTGAGTGATGCAGGTGCGCGTGCGCCGACAAGAGCCAGTATACCCAGCGCAAACGCGATATCTGTTGCGGCGGGGATCGCCCAACCGCTGATAGTTAGCGGATTGCCCCAGTTGAAGGCGACAAAGACAAGCGCGGGCACGATCATACCACCGATGGCGGCCATTCCCGGTAAAATCACGTCACGCGGGTTCTTTAGTTTCCCTTCTAAAATTTCGCGCTTTAGCTCAAGCCCGATGAGGAAAAAGAAGATCGCCATCAATCCATCATTGATCCATAAAATGGCAGGCTTTTCTATGCCTTCGCCGTTCACTGTGATGGCAAGATACGCACCTAGGAAACGATCGTATAATGGGGATAGGCCAGAGTTCGCGACAATCAATGCCACTACGGCTGAAGCCATTAACAGTAATCCCCCAAAAGCGTCGTGACGAAAAAAACGATCGAGCGCGGCGCGTAGAGCCATGTGCTTATCCTATAGATATGTGAATTATCACTTCTATCTAACGTGCTGCGTGCTTGCATCAAGGCTTGAATGAGGGTTTCTTGAGAAATTGACTGATGCTTTGGGGGCCGTTTGGATGTTTGTGCTAGATCATTTGGCCGTTGGGGCGGCGACCCTTAATGAAGGTGTCGACTGGGTGCAATCGCAGTTGGGTGTTGTGCTTGAACGGGGTGGTTCGCACGAAAAATACGGTACGCATAATATGCTGCTTGGTCTCGAAGATGGTCTTTACCTCGAAGTGATTGCCAAAGATCCTGATACCATTCCTTCTGCCGAACATAGTTGGTTTGGGTTGGACGATTTTACAGGTCCGCCACGTTTGGCCAATTGGATCTGTTGCGCCGATAATCTGAGCGACTATGCCGATACGGCTGGACCCAAAAGACGATTGGAGCGTGGCAATTTGCGCTGGGATATTACCGTTCATGATGGTGGCAGACTGCCGTTTGGTGGGGGTTTTCCCACGTTGATAAAGTGGGGCGCGTGTACTGTTCACCCTGCCCAAATCCTCAAACTGTCTGGGTTGCGATTGCGTGAATTTACAGTCTCGCATCCAGAGGCCACGAAAATTGCCAGCCTTGCGCCGCTAGATGATCCACGCATTCGGTTTAAAGTCGGACCACAGGGTTTCGTTGCCCGGTTTGATGGTCCGAACGGATTGAAGGAACTACGATGATACGCCCAGCCGTGGCCGGTGACGCGCCAGCGATCGCGCAGATATGGAATGCTGCCATCCGTGATACGACGATCACGTTTAACCCGGATGAAAAATCAGTCGATGACGTTGCTGCTCTGATCGAACAGGCTTGTCTTGTGTGGGAGGTCGAAGGCCGTGTTCAAGGCTTTGCGCGGTACTTTCAGTTTCGCGGTGGTGCGGGTTATCGGTACACGGCAGAACATACGATCATGCTACATCCTGATGCGCACGGGCAGGGTGCAGGGCGGCAATTGATAAAGGCGCTGTGCGACCATGCGAAAAATGCTGGCATGCATACCCTGTTTGCTGGCTGCAGCGCAGAGAACCCCGGTGCGGTGCGATTTCATGCCGCGCTTGGGTTTCAGACGGTTGCAACCTTGCCCGAAGTGGGGTTCAAGTTCGGCCGTTGGATCGATCTCGTATTGATGCAAAAGCACCTTTGAAAGGAATGCATATGTCGATCTGGTCGCGCATTGCCGAAGCGCTTGCCGCACTTACAGCGGGCGAAGGGCTTTCTGCGGTCTTTGAAAAGCTGCGGACATCACCAGACCGGACTGTGGCCTTTGCGATTGCTGTGATTGCCTTGGGTGCAAAGATGGCCAAAGCAGACGGAATCGTGACACGCGATGAAGTTGTGGCCTTTCGTGAAGTATTCGTCATTCCCCCAGAGGAAGAGGAGAACGCAGCGCGTGTGTTCAACCTCGCGCGGCAGGACGTCGCTGGGTACGAAAGCTATGCCCGCCAGATCAAGGCAATGTTTGGCGATGATGACCGGCCACTATGCCACCTGATGGAAGGCCTGTTCCAGATCGCGATGGCTGACGGTGTTTATCATCCGAAAGAGGATGATTTTTTGCATAATGTCGCCCAGATATTCGGTTTCGATGATCGGCGTTTTCGCGGTATCCGCGCGCAGTTCGTGACCGAGGCTGAACGCGATCCATACGATGTGTTGGGTGTGTCACCTGAGACACCTATGGACGAGGTTCGCAGCGCTTGGCGGCAGTTAGTACGCGATACGCACCCTGATCAAATGATAGCGCGTGGCGTCCCAGAAGAGGCCGTGAAACTAGCAGAACGCCGCATGGTTGCAATAAACCGTGCTTGGGAAGAAATCCAAGGTGCCAGCAGATGAGAATAGCGACCTACAACGTCGAATGGTTCAATAGCCTGTTTAACAACGCAGGAGAGCTGATCAATGACGGTGGGTGGTCATCGCGCTGGGACGTGACGCGTGCGCAGCAAACCCAAGCCTTGGGTGATGTGTTCACTGCGATGGATGCTGATGCCGTTATGATTATCGAGGCCCCCGACACAAGCCCGCACAGACATACTGTTACTGCGCTTGAAAGCTTTGCAGCGTATTTTGGACTTCGTGCGCGTTCAGCCGTGATGGGGTATCCAAATGACACCCAACAAGAAATTGCGATGCTATACGATCCTGATGTGGTTACGGCGGTGCATGATCCGAAAGGCGACGATAAATTTCCAAGATTCGACCAAACCTTCGCCATGGATATTGATGTTGATGCTGCTCCAGAGCCGATCCGTTGGTCCAAGCCGCCGCTTGAATTGGCCGTGACTGGCCCGACAGGGCCCTTGCGTTTGATCGGTGTCCACGCAAAGTCTAAGGCCCCGCACGGTGCCCGTAACGATGCCGAAGCAATCCGAATTTCAATCGAGAACCGCCGTAAACAATTGGCGCAATGTGTCTGGTTGCGTGGGCGGGTCGAAAGCCATTTGGCGGCTGAGGAACACTTGATCGTGTTAGGCGATTTCAACGATGGTCCGGGTCTGGATGAATACGAAAAACTGTTTGGCAGATCAGGCGTCGAAATCGTTCTGGGCGAAGGCAATGGAACGCAGATGTTTGACCCGCATGCGCGACAGGCGCTTAGCAGCCGTTTGGGGGCGATGCCAACCACATCTCGGTTCAAGCGCAAGGGTGAACCGTATCTTCAGGCGCTGTTAGACTACATTATGGTTTCACCAAGCCTGCGGTCAAAGAAACCTCAATGGCAAATTTGGCACCCGTTTGATCACCCTGATTGCTATGAAAATGAGCCTTTGCGGAATGCATTACTGCTTGCGTCTGATCATTTTCCGGTGGTTTTGGATTTATCAGCCTAGGCTATTTGGTGAATTTGACCGTCGCAGTGGCATCAAGTGCAGATGCAAGCGCTGCAAAGCGTGCTTCGGCGACTTCGCCGTAAAGCGGGCGGGCGTGTTCGGTTAGGATAAGCGTCAGCTCTCTGGTCTTTGCTTTCCACTTAAGCGTTCCGGGGGGTTCATCTGGGGATAACCATAGCATTGCCCCAAGACGAAGCGCCTTACCAAGCACCTCGGCCTCTTTTATTTGTGGGGGTTCCAACATTTCAAAAAGCGGCGCAAAGCGGGTTTTGTCTGTCTTGTTCGTGTAGCGGTTCATCAGCGCGAGGCCCAACAGCACGCGCTCATAGTGCTTAAGCCCACCAAGATTGGCACGGGTGGCGTTATCAAACGTAACTTCGGCGCGGTAATCGGGGTGCGCCCGCCAGCTGACATCATGCAGCAAGCACGCGGCCTTTATGATCCGCTTGCGTTGCCAATTGGCGCGGGGGAACAATGGTTTTATAAAGTCATATAGCAGGCGACCAAAGCCGGGCATGCGCGCATCTTTAGCCTCGGCAAAGCGGCAAGCCTCGACCAGTGGATCACGGTCACGCAGTTCACGCGGCATTTGTTCGAACAGCATGCCTTCGCGGATACCATAAGACGAAATTGCAACGTCTTTGGGCTTAAAGGTGCGCATCAGTTCTTTTAAAACAATCGATGCCAGCGGCACGAGCGACATCCGGCTATCCGATATATTGCAGCGGCCGCGTAAGTCTTGCAGGTCTGATTTGCTAATATAATCGGCTGTCTTACTGATTTGGCGCGACGACATGCGGTATTCATGCAAAACGGTTAGCGGATAGTTGCGGCGTTCCATATCAATGCGTGCGATTGCCCGCCAAGACCCGCCCACAAGGAATAACCGCATACCGGTTTCATTGCCCATCTCGTCGTGTAAACGTGTCATCGTTTCGCGGACATAGGCCTTAACCGCCTTTTTGCCGCCCTTGATTTCACGTAGCTTAAGCGGGCCAAGGGCAGAGGTCACGCGTTGCCCAACACGCCCTTCGGCAAGGTCTGCGAGTTCCATTGACGATCCGCCAATATCACAAACCAACCCATAGCTACCCGGCCAACCAAGCAACACACCTTGGGCCGAAAGCCGAGCCTCTTCTTTGCCGTCGATGATCCACAGTTTTACACCGGTTTCTTTTAGAATCTCGTCGCGAAAATCTTGGCCGTCACTGGCTTCGCGGACAGCGGCCGTCGCGACCGCCGTCAGGGGCAGGATACCCATACCTTCGGCCAGCGCAGCAAAGCGACGGATTGCGGAAAGCGCGCGTTTGCGGCCTTCGGGGTTCAAGTGGCCGGTTTCAGATAGGCCAGCACCCAAGGCGCACATGATCTTTTCGTTATAGAAATAGGCGGGTGACCGCGCTGCCCCGTCAAACACAACCAATCGGACAGAGTTTGAACCAACGTCAATGACACCAACGCGACTAAGGTTTTTTGCCGCTGCATCTTCGAACAGTGGTCGCCCAAAGGGACCCCAATCAATGGTGTCCGGATCTGGTTGTGTTGTCATGTGATCCCCGCATCTTCCCTTTTCAGGTATCGGTCAATCGTCGGTATGCGTCAACCTCGGGACATCAGATGCCCCTGCTGAACCACGACCAGACAAAGAGGGATTTTCCATGAAGAAACGGTGGCAATTAAAGGCGAACGCGCCTTCGGGTATGATTGCGCGGCTAAAACTGCCGTCCGCTGCCATAACCCAACTTTGCGCGACGTCAGCCATATTCGCAGCCATGACCTGACTGACAATTTGCGCCTTGACGGTAGCATTCTTAATTTCGACGAGTGTTTCAACACGTCGGTTCAGGTTGCGTCCCATCCAATCGGCAGAGCTGATATAGACCTTCGCTTTTTTGGACGGCAGGTCAGACCCATTACCGAAACACACGATCCGCGAGTGTTCCAAGAAACGCCCGACGATAGATTTAACCCTGATGTTTTCGGACAGTCCTTTGACCCCGGGCCGAAGGCCGCAGATGCCACGGATCACAAGGCTGATTTTTACGCCGGCCTGCGACGCCGCATAAAGCGCATCAATGACATCGGATTCGATCAAAGAGTTCATCTTTGCCCAGATCATTGCGGGTTTGCCTTCGCGCGCGTTATCTGCTTCGGCTGCGATGCGATCTAACAACGTTTGTTTCAGACTTAGCGGCGAAATCGCAAGGTTTTCAAGCGTCTCTGGCTGTGCGTATCCAGACAGGTAGTTAAAGACCTTGGTCGCGTCACGGCCCAGCTTTGCGTCGCAAGTGAACAGGCTTAGGTCTGTATATATCCGCGCTGTGATCGGGTGATAGTTGCCAGTTCCAAAGTGCGTGTATGTGACCAGTTTCTCGCCCTCGCGGCGGACGACAGTGCTGATTTTCGCATGTGTTTTATAGTTCAGGAAACCATAGACCACATGTGCGCCAGCGCGTTCCAAGCGGCGCGACTGACGGATATTGGCAGCCTCGTCAAAGCGGGCCTTTAGCTCGACCAGCGCGGTGACCGATTTCCCGTCTTCGGCGGCTTCGCACAGGGCTTCAACAATCGGGGATCGATTGGATGTTCGGTAAAGCGTTTGTTTGATCGCAACCACATCAGGGTCGCGCGCTGCCTGTTGTAGAAACCGCACCACCATATCAAATGTTTCGTATGGGTGATGCAGTAGCATGTCTTTTTGCCGGATCGCGGCGAACATATCGCCATCGTGATCTTGGACACGTTCCGGAACACGTGGGGAAAACGACGGCCACAATAGATCGGGGCGTGAATCCAGCACCAGTTCGCTAAGGTCCGCAATGCCGATCATACCATCAACTTCGACGACGGCCTCTGATGTGACATGCAGTTCGGACATGATGAGCGTTTGCAGCGCAGCGGGCGCTTCGGCAGAAATTTTAAGGCGTACAACTTCGCCGCGCCGACGGCGTTTCAGCGCAACTTCGAATTCGCGCACTAGATCTTCGGCTTCGTCTTCAACCTCAAGATCACTGTCACGCAAGACTTTAAAGGCGCAGCTGCCTTTTACTTTGTAGCCCGGGAAAAGCTGCCCAATGTGTAACAAAAGCAATTCTTCCAACGGTAAAAACCGATTCCCCTGATCTGTGGGAAGCGCGATGAAACGGTCGATCTGTGCAGGGACAGGCAGTAGTGCGCGCAAACTGCGTTTATCGCTGCTGCGCTCAAGTTGCAGGGCAAGCGCAAACCCTTCGTTCGGAATGAATGGGAACGGGTGCGCTGGGTCAATCGCGAGCGGTGAAAGAACCGGGAATACTTGTTCAAGAAACACATTTTCGAGGTAGGCGATGTCGCCGGTGCTTAGATCATTCCGGGTGAGCAGGTGAATGTCCTGCGTTGCCATCTCGGCTTGTAGGACAGTGAAGACTGTTTGCTGACTGGCCATCAGGCGGCGTGCGTCCGCGTCGATCAACAGCAATTGTTCTGCGGGCGTTAACCCGTCAAGGCCGGGTGTCACATTCCCGGCGTTTGCCAGTTCACGTAGCCCAGCAACACGAACACTAAAAAATTCATCCAAGTTGGCGGCGGAAATTGATAAGAACCGCAACCGTTCAAGTAATGGAACGCGCGTGTTTTCGGCCTCTTCTAAGACGCGCCAGTTGAACCCAAGCCAGCTCAGCTCGCGGTTCACAAAACGCGCAGGCGTCGCCAGATCAATGTCGAGTTCGGTCGGGGTCGGAAACGCCCCTTCAAGAAAGTTTGTTGTGTTCATAATTGCCTTATGTGCCGCAACTATTGCGACTTTGTGACAATTATCGCGATACTGGCACTAGTTGTCCAGCAAGTCGGCAGCCAGTGCTTTGTTGATCTTACGACCAGTCGTAAGCGCAGCATCATCAAGTTGGTTCACAATGTCTGCGGCGGCGGCAAATGACCGTTCAATCCGCGTCATCAAATATTGTACGAGCGCAGGTTTCGGCATCATCTGGCGATCTGAAAAGAGTTTCATGATTAACGCTGATAAAAGCGCGTCATCGGGGTTGTCGATTTGTGTCACCGTGGTGGCCTGCATGCGACTGGCCAGATCAGGTAACGCAATTGACCAACGGGTGGGGGCCGTTTGCGCGGTCATCAACAACGTTCCGCCAGTGTTGCGTAGGTGGTTATGAAGATGAAACATGGCCTCTTCTGACGCTTGGGGCAAATTTTCCATGTCTTCGACAATCACGAATTTAGCATCAGTTTGAAAGTCAGGCGCAAGCGATCCGGCATCGACTGTCAACGCATCCGTTTGAATCTGAAAAATCCGGGCGAGGTGGCTTTTGCCGCATCCTTTGGGGCCCGCGACGACCAGCTTGCGATCAGGCCACGACTGCGGGGCGGTGAGCATTGCGAATGCTTGTGCGTTTGCACCTGATACGAAAAAATCGTTCGGCCCCAGCGCAACACCTGTTGGCCAGTTGAATGTAAGTTGATCAGCCATGATTATTCGTCCGTTGAGAGACCGCGATAAAGGCGCCCGTCTTTGTAGTGTTCTATCGCATAACGGGTCAGTACGCCAATGACGGCGGCGACCGGCACCGCGACCAGCATGCCAACAAACCCAAACAATGATCCAAAAACTGACAGCGCAAATAGTAGCCAGACCGGATGCAACCCAACCGAGCCCCCAACCAGCTTGGGCGTGAGAATATTGCCCTCAAGGAATTGCCCTAAGAAGAAGATACCAGCGACAATACCAATCCGTAACCAGTTGGTTGTTTGGGTGACGGTTTCGCCATCGACAACTTCGGTACCGCCCCAAAACTGGAACAGCGCCAGCCCGAGGGCCAGTACACCACCCACCAATGCGCCGACATAAGGAATGAATGTCACTAGCCCGGCGATAAACCCGACAATTAGTCCAAATTTGAGGCCTGCAATCATTAAGGCGACCGCGTAATAAGTGCCCAAGACTAAACATACGGTGCCTTGACCGCGAATGAATGATGCCAATGTACTGTCGATCTGACGCGCAAGCATGCGCACCGTTTCAACGTGATCACGTGGCAAAAGATCATCAATACGGGCGGTCATCTTGTCCCAATCAAGCAACAGATAGAATGCGACGACAGGCACGATCACGAGCAGAACGACAACATTTAGCAATCCGATGGCAGAACTAAGCAAGCCATTTAGCAACTCTCCACCCTTTGATTGGATGGCTTCGCCAATCGCTAACAACTGTTTGTGTACGGTGCTTTCGGAATCGACAAGCGACGGAAACCGTTCGGTCAGCGCCGACCGCAGTCGGTCAAATAGTTGCGGTGCAGTGTCGATGAGCTGTGTCGTCTGCGAGATCAATGTTGGGATCACGAGCAGGATCAATAGGATAAACAGCACCACAGCGATCAGCGCGATGATCGTGACCGAAGCGGTTCGGCTGAAACCCGCAGTTTCAAGCCGATCAGCAATGGGATCAAAGCAATATGCAATCGCGCCGCCCAATACAAAAGGAAGGATCACATCACCCAAAAACCAGAGCACGACGAGCATTAAAACTGTCACGATTCCCCAGTATTTTGCTTGTTGTTGAACTGGCAGTGCCATCTCTTACCCCTTGTTACTCGTCCAAATAGATGCGGTATGGCGCAGTCCTGTGCAAGGGTAGCAGGCAAATTATCAGGCGATTACTGGCCATTTGGGCACATGTCTGCGCTTGCGAGGGCCGCGTGCGCGGATTACACCCGTCCTAACCGAATTTCCAAGAAGGTCGATCCGATGCGCATGAGCCGCTATTTCCTCCCTGTTCTCAAAGAAACGCCTCGCGAGGCGCAGATCGTCAGTCACCGCTATATGTTACAAGCTGGCATGATCAAACAATCCAGCGCGGGCATCTACTCGTGGTTGCCGCTTGGTTTCAAAGTGCTGCGCAAGATCGAAAACATCGTGCACGAAGAACAGGCGCGCGCGGGCCACATTGCAATCCAGATGCCAACGATCCAGTCGGCGGACCTGTGGCGCGAAAGTGGTCGCTATGATGCCTACGGCGAAGAAATGCTGCGGATCAAAGACCGCGGCGGTCGCGAACTGCTGTTCACGCCAACAGCCGAGGAACTGGTCACTGACATTTTCCGTTCGCATGTCACCAGCTACAAAGACTTGCCACTGACGCTTTATCAAATCCAGTGGAAATTCCGTGACGAAGTCCGTCCGCGGTTTGGTGTGATGCGTGGCCGCGAGTTTTACATGAAAGACGGCTATAATTTCGATCTGACCAAAGAGGACGCGCTGCACGCGTATAACCGCCACTTGGTAAGCTATCTGCGCACATACGAACGCCTTGGGCTTCAGGCGATCCCAATGCGCGCCGACGGTGGCCCGATTGGTGGTGATTATACGCATGAATTCCTTGTTCTTGCCGAAACTGGCGAATCCGAAGTGTTCTTTGATAGCGAAATCACGGACCTGAAATTCGGTGACCGCGAGATCGACTATGATTCACGTGAACAATGTGAAGCCGTGTTGGAAGAATTCACCAGCCGCTACGCTCGGACGGATGAAACCCACGATGAAGCGATCTTTGCTGACGTTCCAGAAGACCGCAAGCGGACCGCGCGTGGGATCGAAGTTGGCCAAATTTTCTACTTTGGCACCAAATATTCCGAAGCAATGGGCGCGCTGGTTGACGATGGCAAAGGCGGCAAAGTTCCGGTCCACATGGGGTCGCACGGTATTGGTGTGTCCCGTCTGCTAGGCGCGATCATCGAGGCGAGCCATGATGACAAGGGCATCATCTGGCCAGAAGGGGTCACCCCATTCCACGTTGGCATCCTGAATATGCGTTCAGGTGATGAGGCTTGCGACGCAGCCTGCGAGGACCTGTACAAACAGTTCACCGCTGCCGGTCTAGAGCCGCTTTATGATGACCGTGATGAACGGGCAGGGGCCAAATTTGGGGCAATGGACATGATTGGTTTACCTTGGCGGATCACTATCGGCCCGCGTGGCATCAAAAACGGTGTCGTCGAAGTCACTTGCCGTCGTACAGGTGAGGCCACAGAGATGCCAGCAGCAGAGGCCATCGCGAAGATCACCAAGATCTACGAAGGCATCGCATAAGTGAACACAGCACTTTGATGTGATGGAATGGGCGCGGTCCTTGCGGATCAGCGCCCATTTTTTCAAGATACGTTAACGGGTCGCGAAATCTCTGTTATGCTGCCCGAAAAGAATATGTGTTGAGGCAGCAGATGACACAGACTGATTTGACGGGATGCCGGAAATGATCCGGGTGCTTTGCCTTGCTGGCGGGATTGCAGGGGCTGCCGGTCTGTCCCAATTCCCAGAATTTTCGCAGCAATATCTTCAGCGCCTTGGCGGTCAGGTCGATGAGCTGTCACGTCAAGTGAAAGAGTTTGACGCGACCGCACTGCAAGATGGCTTAGGCCGCGAAGAAATGTTGGAAGCAATGGCGGCGGTTCCCCTCATGCAAGGCCAAGAGGCCATGTGGCGGCGCACCATAGCGCGACATGCCCGTCTAAGTGAAAACCTGATGGTATTGCGAGACGCGTCGCCAATTGAGCGGATGCTTATGCCGCATCGGATGGCTGATACCGACACGTTCCAAGCCGTCTGGCAGGATTTTACCCCTGCTGTACCTGTGAGCACTGCGGGTGCTGCTGCTGCGGGAACGGGGTTTGTTGGTGGCTGGGTCATTTTTGGCGCAGTATTGGGTATGCTCACTATGCCGTTTCGCCGTGCTCGGCCTAAACGGAAACCGGCAAGACCAACGGCTGCGTTAGGTGTTAAGGCCGATCCTCCGGTCCGTAAGCCGGAGCCACATGTTGAACAACAAAGCCATATTCGGCCACTTGCAGGAGCAAAGCGATGACCAAAGCGTTGATTACTTGGGGCGGCTGGGATGGTCATGAGCCCGATAAAGTCGCAGCGATTTTTGATACGATGCTACGTGATGCGGGGGTCGATACAGTGGTCACCAATAGTCTTGATTGCTTTGATGATGGTGATCAGTTGAAGACCTATGACCTCATCGTGCCAGTCTGGACGATGAGCGACCTATCACGTGAAGCAGCGACCAATGTGTCAGAGGCCGTTGCGCATGGCACTGGAATCGCCGGATGCCATGGCGGGATGTGCGACGCGTTTCGCGGCTCTCCGCTATGGCAGTTCATTACTGGCGCAAACTGGGTCGCGCATCCCGGAGGCGATGGTGTTAAACACCGGGTCACAATCACTTCGGATGATCCGCTGGTTGCTGGCATTGATGATTTCGACGTCGAAACAGAACAATACTATCTGCACGTCGATCCGGCCAACAACGTATTAGCAACAAGCTGTACGGATGTGGTGACATGGTATCACAGCCCGAATGGCGCGGTCGAAATGCCTGTGGCATGGACACGGGCCTGGGGGTTGGGACGGGTTTACTACAACTCGTTAGGGCATCAGGCGAATGTGATCGCTGGCGGCCCCGCGCACGAGATGCTACGTCGCGGTTTGTTGTGGGCCGCCCAAAGCAAAGCGGCAGCGGCCGGGCAGGACATTACACAGTTCCACAGTCCCGGAAACCATTGGTAATAGAAAAAGAGATTTCATGACGTCTACTCGCCCATTTGCCAAATTCGAATGGATGATCGCTTGGCGATACATTCGTGCCAAACGTGCCGAAGGCGGCATCAGCGTGATGACTTGGATCAGTCTGATAGGGGTCACTTTGGCCGTTTTCGCCTTGATTGCAACGCTTGCAGTCCGGTCGGGATTTCGCGCTGAATTCGTTGATACGATCGCGGGTGCCTATGCGCATGTTACCGTGCAGCAGCCGGGTGGGACCATCGACGATTACGAAGCCGTCTCGGCGCGTATCCTTGAGCAGGACCATGTCACAGACGTGTTTCCATTGGTGCGTGGTCAGGCGATGGCGAATGCATCTGGGCGGCTGGGGCTGGCAGATATCTATGGGATCAGGCTTGAAGACCTGAAAGTATCGGACGCCATCATTGAAAGCGACCGTAGCTACGGCAACATTGATGACCTGCCCAATGGCATCGCGCTTGGCTCTGAACTGGCCGCGAACCTTGGGGTGACCATCGGGGACCGGATTGAGATCACGACACGTTCTGGCGCGGCGACGCCCATGGGGCAATCCACACGGCGTAACGCCTATGATGTCGTCTATATCTTCTCGACCGGGCGCTATCAGATTGATGAAGTACGTGCCTATCTGCCGCTGGATGTCGCGCAATTCATTTTTAATCGCGATGGCGTCGCGGATGAGCTTGCGGTTCAGCTAGACGACATCACTTTGTCTGAAGGGCTAAAGCAATCTATCGCAGATGCTGCAGGTGCAGGGACTTGGGCGTATAGCTGGGAAGATAGGGTGCGCCGCTATCTGCGCGCGCTGACCATCGAGGACAACGTGATGTTCATCATCCTGTCGATCCTTGTGCTAGTGGCGTCGATGAACATCATTAGCGGTTTAATCATGCTGGTCAAAAACAAAGGGCGCGATGTCGGCATCTTGCGGACTATGGGGCTGACCGAAGGGTCGATCATGCGTGTGTTCTTTATCTGTGGTGCCGGTATCGGGACCATTGGAACGCTTTGCGGTGTCGTGCTTGGGTGCCTGTTTGCGATCTACATCGACCAGATTTTCAGCTTTGTGAACTTTGTCTCGGGCGGTGGGGTTTGGGATCCTTCGATCCGTGGAATCTATGCTGTGCCTGCTGAACTCCACCTATCTGACGTTCTAAAATCTGTGTCGCTGTCGCTGGGGCTGTCTTGGATTATCACTATTTTCCCGGCGCGCCGTGCCGCCCGGATGAACCCTGTCGAGGCGCTGCGCTATGAATGATTTCACCCTTGAGGTCGCAGAGCTGACCAAAACCTACAACGCCGGAAAACCGAACGAAGTCCGTGTGCTGCAAGGTGTTTCGCTATCCGTGAAGCCGGGCGAGGTCGTTGGATTGGTCGCGCCGTCGGGTGCGGGCAAGTCAACGCTGCTGCATATTGCCGGGCTGTTGGATACGCCTGAGGCAGGGACGGTGGCGATTGGCGGGACGGATATGACCAATCTGTCGGATCGCAAACGGACAGCTGTGCGCCGCGATACGGTTGGATTTATCTATCAATTCCACCACTTGCTGCCAGAGTTTACCGCGCTTGAAAATATCGTGCTGCCACAGTTAGCAAATGGGGTAACTGAAAGGGCCGCGCATGCGCGGGCGATGGATTTGCTGGGGCAGGTTGGTATCGCAGAGCGGGCGTCGCATCGTCCGGCGGCGCTATCGGGTGGGGAACAGCAGCGGGTGGCGTTCTGCCGGTCGCTGGCGAATGAACCCGCGCTTTTGCTAGCGGATGAGCCGACAGGGAACCTTGACCCCGATACATCGGACCAAGTGTTTGACGCGCTGATGACGTTGGTGCGTGACACGGGGCTGGCGGCGGTTATTGCGACACATAACCTTGAACTTGCTGCGCGGATGGACCGACAGGTGCGTCTCAGCGGTGGGGTGCTTGAGATGATCTAGATCAAAGTCTGCATCGCCTGCTCTGCTATCGTGAGTAAAACGAGGGAGACAGTGATGCGCTATTTTTTGATCTTTGCAGGGCTAGTGTTAGCTGCTTGTGTCGAGGAACCTGAAACCGGGGCTCAGATCTACGCCAGCGAATGCGCTGGCTGTCACGGCGCGGATGCACGTGGGGATGGATCGTATGCGCGCGGGCTGGATACTGTGCCGCCGGACCTGACGACAATCGCGTCGCGCAATGGCGGGGTGTTTCCACGTGACCAAGTGATGAGCACCATCGACGGGCTGCAACGCGATGCGCACTTTAGCGTGGCGATGCCGGAGTTCGGCGCAGGTGATCTGGGCGAAACGGTGATTGTTGAAAACAACGGGCTGGGAACACCTGTGCCGACCAAGCTGCTGCTGCTGACCGATTACATTGAGCTGCTACAGCGCGAAGAATAAGGCTGCTTTTGTCAGCGTGCGGTGGGTTGAAACCCACCCTACGGGGCGGGGTGGCGAATCATAGGTTAACGCCCTTGTTTTAAGGGTTTGGGGCTGCCGGCATCACGTCGGATTTGCGTCGGCAAAGCGTCGGACATCTGTGTGGCGTTGATCGGGTTAAAGGCGCGTGCGGTGGAGTGGTTTCACCTGATCCACGTCCGGCCCGGCATCGCCTGGCAGCGCCCGGACCGGGGCTCCGCCCGTTTTCACCTGAATTGATCCACTGGATCAATTCCAAGACGGTTCAAACCCTCCCCCATGGGGAGGGCGCTACAGCACCCACCCCGAGGTCCAAGCGATGCCCAGTGTTGGCAAGTATGCATACGTCCCCATCAGGTAGAGATAGTATACCTATTCGTCAGTATCTGGAGCAGGTAACGCTTCATGTTCTGGTGGAGGTGGAATTTGATCATATTGATCAGACTTTGATCTGGTCAACTGAACGATCTCAGAATAGCGCTCTGAAAGTGGTTTGAGATCGCCGCCAAATTTCTTAAGCGTATCGCCCACATCTGAAATACCCGCCAAGACAACATCAAGTTTGCCTTTGTCTTGGTGAACTTCGCGTTCTACGGCTGCGATACGGTTTAATAGTCGCCTCTTATGTGGATCATCAAAGACCATGGACGCAAAAATTATTTTCCTAAGCTGACTACTAAGATGGAGTACACGCTCCTTTTCATCACTTTCGAGTTCAAAGGTGGGACTTAAATCATCCACGTCATAGTTCGCTGAACTAGTTTCGGAAAGTTCACCAAATTTTTGATGTAAAAAGACTGAGCGGCCAAGTCGGCCGGCAAATTTCACTTGATCATATTCAGAAGTAGGAACACCCGATTTCACTAATGCGATGAAGTTTATCGGGAGTTTTTGGTTTAGAACGTTGGTAAGAAATACGACGGCATCACAGTCTGCGGGATCCCATGGAGGTTCACTGTTTGCATGGTACTCGTGGTTGACGGCGTGCTCAATATAGCCATCGAGCATTTCCTGAGCTTGAATTAACTTTTCGTCTTCCAAAAGTGACCTCCAAAAATTTTAAACATCCAACTCCTCCACGAACTGCGCGTTTTCTTGAATATACTGGAACCGCAGTTCTGGTTTCTTACCCATCAGGCGCTCGACCAGATCGGCTGTATCGCCGGGTTCGTCGTCGTGGACGGTGACGCGGATGAGTTTGCGGGTGGCCGGGTCCATCGTGGTCTCTTTGAGGTCTTTTGCGTCCATCTCGCCTAGACCCTTAAACCGCTGCACGTCGATCTTGCCTTTGCCGCCGAGGCCCTTTTCCATCATCGCGTCTTTTTCGGCGTCGTCTGCCACATAGACGCGCCGCGCGCCTTGGGTCAGGCGGTAGAGCGGTGGGCAGGCCAGATAAAGGTGCCCTTGGTCTATCAGCGGCCGCATTTGGGTAAAGAAGAACGTCATCAACAGCGCCGCGATATGCGCCCCGTCGACGTCCGCATCGGTCATGATGATGATCTTGTCGTAACGCAGGTCATCAACGTTGAATTTCGTGCCCATGCCAACGCCCAACGCCTCGCAGAGGTCGTTGATTTCTTGGTTGGTTGTCAGCTTGTTCGACGCCGCGCCCAAGACGTTCAGGATTTTACCTTTGAGCGGCAGCAGCGCTTGGGTTTTGCGTTCACGCGCCCCTTTGCCTGAACCACCAGCCGAGTCACCCTCGACGATGAACAGCTCAGTCCCGACCCTGTCTTTGGATGTGCAGTCGGTCAGTTTACCCGGCAGGCGCAGCTTCTTGGTCGCTGATTTGCGCGAAGTTTCTTTTTCTTGTTTGCGGCGAAGACGTTCTTCGGCACGCAGCACAAGGAAATCAAGGATTGCACCTGCGGATTTGGTATCCGCCGCGAGCCAGTTGTCAAAGTGGTCACGCACGGCGGCATCCACCATTCGCTGGGCGTCTGTTGTGGCCAGACGGTCCTTTGTCTGCCCGACGAATTCCGGTTCGCGGATAAAGCAGGACACAAGTGCGCCGGCACCTGTGGTCAGGTCTTCGCGCGTGATTGTCCCGGCCTTTTTGTTGCCGACCAGATCACCGTAGGCTTTGATCCCCTTGAGGATCGCGGACCAGAACCCGGCCTCGTGCGTGCCGCCTTCGGGGGTTGGGACGGTGTTACAGTAGGACTGAATGAAACCGTCGCGGGCAGGGGTCCAGTTGATCGCCCATTCGACCTTGCCGGGGACGTTGAATTTGTCTTGGAAGGACACGGTGCCCGCAAAGGGTTTTTCAGAGTAGGTCGTCGCGCCTGACATGGTTTCGGTCAGGTAGTCGGCCAAGCCGCCCGGGAATTTGAATGTGGCCTCTAGCGGGGTGTCGCCATCGTTGATTGCTGTTTTCCAGCGGATTTCAACGCCTGAAAATAGGTAGGCCTTTGACCGGGCCATTTTGAACAGCGTCTTGGGTTTGAGCGTCAGCTTACCGAAGATTTCTTCGTCAGGGTGGAACGTCACCGCGGTGCCGCGCCGATTTGGTGCTGCGCCGATTTTCGCGAGCGGCGCTTGTGGCACCCCGCGCGAGAATTCCATCATGAAGAGTTCTTTGTTGCGCGCGACCTCGACACGCAGATGATCCGACAGCGCGTTCACGACCGACGATCCAACCCCGTGCAAACCACCCGACGTTTGGTAACTATCACCCGAGAATTTCCCACCTGCGTTCAATGTACAAAAGATGATCTCGAGCGCGGATTTGTCGGGGTTCTTGGGGTGTGGGTCAGTTGGAATGCCTCGCCCGTTATCGCGCACAGTGACATGGCCGTTTTCGTGTAGCTCGACCTCGATCCATGTGGCGTGCCCGGCGACAGCTTCATCCATGGAGTTGTCGATGATTTCGGCGACCATGTGGTGCAGCGCGCGTTCGTCCTTACCCCCGATATACATACCCGGGCGTAGGCGCACGTGCTCCATATCCTCGAGCACTTCGATAGAGGATGCATTGTAGTCGTCAGGGGAAGCGCCCCCAGAAAGAAGATCATCGGCCATGGTACTGCTCATTCTTTTGGTTTGGGCCAATATGGCAGCCTGTCGCGGATGGAGCAATCACGGAATGTGCGTAGGCGTGACCTAGGCCAAGAAAACGGCGCAATCGTATTGTGTTTCTGGCTGGTCTTCTCAGACGGCTTGAACGATGGGCTCCGAAGTCTGGTATTTGCTACGTGCGGCGATCAAGGCTGCGGCCTCATAGCCTTTTACAACCGGGCGCGCCGTTTTCATGGTGCTGGTATTTAAGTCATTTAGTTCAGGGAATATTGTATGCAGTTCCTCTAAGTTTTCGGCATCCAGTGCGCGTTTGCCTGTTTCACCTAGAAATAGCGTTTCCGTGGCGACGCCATCCGCCCAGACGACTTCGTGGTGGTCAAAAAGCAGGTGTATGTACTCGACTTCGCCCCCGCGTCGCACTGTGATGGTGTCGTCATTCACGAGATGTTTAGCGGGAACCAAGACTTCGCTTGTTCCAAACAATAATTCGGCCTCTGGACCTTGCAGCAGAATACGGTGCTGTGGACTGACCTCGAGATCTACGATTGCGTTAAGTGTTCCAGCTTTGATTTTAATGGGCGCGAGGCGACCGACTGCGGCGTAAGTACGTCGGCCGATCCACCTGACCGTCTGGATACCATGATCCATCGTCATTACTTGATCGCCTTCTGCGATGTGTTCGATCATTCGTGGGCCACCTGGGCAGGAAATGCATGTACCGCGTGTAAAGCAAAGCGGGTCGCTATCGGCCCGATCAGCGGCCATGCTATAACCCTGACCTGCGTTATTATTCGCGTATATCGGAGATACCAATTCAAGAGATCGAATAGCCTGCGCATTGATCGCCTCTTGGTCTGCGTTTTCTACGGTTTCTGGAACCCAATATGAGTTTCCGTTCACGTCCTGCATGACGTTCGCAGTGATTGTCGCAGTTGTTCCATCTTTGTACGTGATGACGGCATCAAACTGCATGATGGCGTCAAATGTCTGGGCTGGACCGCCATCAATGCTAAATTGGTCATTGGAAGCATTATTGTCTATATCATAGGAGTTTGCAGATCCGCCGCCAAATCCATTTCCTGCCGGATCAAAGTTACGAATATCGCGAAATAAAGGGTTATCTGATGAACCATAGGTCCCCAAGGAATTAGTAACTGCAGACTGTTGCAACGTGGTGTTCCCTTCTTGAGGGTCCCAGATCGGAAGTTGCCCTAAAGAAAAAACTTTGAACGACGTCGGCATTGGTAGTGATCTCGCTTGCTAATATTCCGCAGTGCGCGGGGGAGTTATGATTTGTAAAAAGAGGGTTCTTGCAACCCGTTCTTCTACGCGCTCCCACTATCCACGAGGGGCATTCAAAATAGTTTCATCTCACTTAAATATTTTTGGAGGCCGCGGCTTTTGAGAGGCTGACCGTTGTGGTCTGCCAAAACTACGCTACGGTGGGCAAAAAAACGGAGGCAAACCATGCGCATCTTTTTCACAGGCGGCAGCGGCAAGGCTGGCAAACATGCGATTACTTATTTGCAAGGACAGGGCCATACGGTCGTCAATGCGGATATGACCCCATCGGGGTTGGATGTGTCCGAACTACTGATTGATCTCACGGACGCCGGCCAAGTGATTGGAGCGATGTCACAATTTACTGATTTTCACGAGTTGGACGCTGGAACTGGCGTGCCGAAATACGATGCGGTTGTGCATTTCGCGGCTGTGCCGCGCGTGATGATTGGTACCGATGGCGAATGCTTTCGCCAGAATACCATCACCACCTACAATGTGATCGAAGCTGCGGTGAAGCTGGGTATCCCCAAGGTGATTTTCGCAAGCTCCGAAACCACATATGCCGTTTGTTTCGCGGATGGAGAGCTGAAACCCGATTACGTCCCAATCGACGAAGATCACCCCACCGTGCCGCACGATAGCTATGCCATGTCCAAGGTCTGTAACGAGATGACGGCCAAGTCGTTTCAGGCACGTTCAGGCATCGACATCTATGGGCTGCGGATCAACAACGTGATCGAGCCGCATGAATACGCAACGAACTTCCCCGCCTTTATGGAGGACGCGAGCCTACGCCGTCGCAACATCTTTGCCTATATCGACGCGCGCGATCTGGGGCATATGGTTGATTGTTGCCTGAAAACCGACGGTCTGGGCTATGAGGTGTTCAACGTCGCCAACGACGACATGTCAGTTGGGATCACATCCGACGAAGTCATCGCTCAGTTCTATACAGGTGTGCCGGTCAAACGCAAAATGCGGCCGGACGAGACGTTTTATGCGAATGATAAGGCCAAAGCGATGGTAGGGTTCGCGCCCAAACATTCTTGGCGGGATGTGTTGGGCTAGGCGCCTTCAATGCAGGCAAATCTCAACGAATACGACTTCAATAGGGTTATTGAAATGAGACAACGTACTGCTTCATGCGCCTGTGGTACTTTGACTGCTGTTGCGACAGGTGACCCGTTGCGTGTCGCAACATGTCATTGTAACGACTGTCGGACCCGGACTGGTAGTGCGTTTTCTTGGAATGCGCGCTTTGCGGCAGAGGCTGTTAACCTGAGCGGAGAAAGCCGCAGTTTTGTTCGCACTGGTGACGAGGGTAGTAAGATTACTTATCATTTTTGCCCGAATTGTGGTGTGACTGTTTGGTACGAAAATGATCAGACAGATGGCATCGCCATTCCCGTGGGAGCCTTTGCACCCGGTGATTTGCCGGTGCCGCAAGTGTCCGTATACGACAATCGCAAGCCCGATTGGATCGATTTGACTGCACATGACATGCAGATTTGGAATTAGCGTGTTGGTTGGTTGTTAAGCATGAAAACCTCTGAGCCAGAAGAAAATACAATATGCTATTTCAGATATCTTGCAGGGTGAATTTGAAGTATCGGGTGTGTCGTTTTTTACATCACTCTGAAAGCGGTCAATGCGACGCCAGCTTTGTCGCTGTATGGATAAATAAGGTTAAATAAATAATGTATATCTTGGCTTTGTATGGGGAAATGGGGACGAATATCCGCAGGATATTTCATGCTGTAGTTTTGACTAGTGGGTTATCCTTGTATTTTTCGTTGAGTTCGTCTTTTGACGTAATTATCTGTATTTTAACACTTACAATCTACGTGGCGCTCGCTCGATACACTGTAAAAAACAAGTGTGTGGTCGAATTTACGCAGCCAGATCTTTCTGGTTATGCATTTCCGCCAACGCGAAAAGCCAAAACGGTACTACTGATCCTGCATTTGATCTATGTCATAGCATTCCTCATTGCGCCGCTTGTTGTCCTAACCGGAAATGACTTTGTACAAAGTTTACCTAGCGCTGAACGTATT
Source organism: Yoonia maritima (assembly GCF_002933395.1). Taxonomy (GTDB): domain Bacteria; phylum Pseudomonadota; class Alphaproteobacteria; order Rhodobacterales; family Rhodobacteraceae; genus Yoonia; species Yoonia maritima_A. The sequence goes on along the minus strand of NZ_PKFN01000008.1, from coordinate 215,016 downwards.
GCGCCGTGGATGTTGATAGTTGGGTATTACACTGGAAGCATAGGTTTAATCGGAGTTTTGGTGTACGCACTTAATAGCGACAACTTGAAATGACTGTTTGCTGAATGAGACGGCAAACCGAACATTGGTTTACTTGCAGTAAAGCTTCAACTTGCCAGCACGGCTGGCATGGCCAATCAAGGCGTAGCTACCCGTTTCAGATTATCATAGTCCCATTGCTATCGGTGTCACCTCGCTCGATAAGGTGAGTGGAAAGGATGCCGAATGACACCAGCAGACCAGCCCACAGCCGTCATGGACGCCACTTGTGCGCTTTGCAGTTGGGGCGCACGTATGATCCATAGGCTCGATAAATCGGGCGAGATTAAGATTGCGCCGATCCAATCTGAAACTGGGGCGGCGTTGATGCGTGACAATGGGCTTGATCCGTTGGATCCGGATACTTGGTTGTTTATTGAAAATGGGACGGTCTGGCGCGATTTTGATGCGTTGATCCGGGTTGGGCAGCGCTCTGGAGGGTGGGGCAGAATGTTCGTGGCTTTGCGGGTGATCCCGCGCCCGATCCGCAATTGGCTATACGCCCGTGTCGCCCGCAACCGCTATGCCATGTTTGGGCGCGGCGATATATGTGCGATCCCTAATCCAGAATTTCGTGCGAGGGTGTTGTCGTGAAAATTGTCGTCCTTGGTGGTTATGGGGTGTTCGGGGCAAAGCTGGTTGATCTGCTGACCCGTGACGCTCACGAGGTCATCGTGGCAGGGCGTTCTGCGGTAAAAGCAGAGGCGTTGGCCGCTCAGTTCGGCGCTGGGCATTTGGTGGTTGATCGTTCCGGTGATCTGACGCCGCTATGGGCACTAAAGCCCGATGCCGTTGTCGATGCGGCGGGTCCGTTTCACGCCTATGGTGATGATCCGTATGGGTTTGCTAAGGCATGCATCGCGCAGGGCGTGAACTATCTTGATCTGGCGGATGATCCCGCCTTTTGTGCCGGAATTTCCACGTTGGATGAATTGGCAAAGGCAGCGGGCGTTTTCGCGTTGTCGGGCGTGTCCAGTGTGCCCGCGATTTCTTCGTCAGCCGCGGCTGAACTTATCAAAGGTGCGGAGGAAGTTGATACGATCAGCACCGCAATCCTACCGGGGAACCGCGCGCCGCGTGGGCGGTCGGTGGTGGCCAGTATTTTGCATCAATGCGGTACCGATTTTGATGTTATGATAGATGGCAGTAATGTCCCAATGCGCAGTTGGTCGCGTCCTGCGCGCTTTGACATCGGTCAGGGGATTGTGCGGTCTGGTTGGATGATCGAGGTTCCCGACCACAGGCTATTTGCACAGGCCTTTGACGCGCAATCGGTACTGTTTCGTGCTGGTTTAGAACTTGGGGTGATGAACTGGTCACTGGCGGTTCTGTCGTGGCTGCGCGGGATGTGGCGCTTTCCAATTCCGGATTGGTTGATCAGTTTCCTTTTGTGGATCGCAAAGCGGCTTTATCCGTTTGGGACCGACGTTGGCGGCATGTCGGTTGCTGTCACCGTGCGATCAACTGCGGGGTGGCAGCGGCACATCTGGCGTATGGTCGCCACGCGGTGCGAGGGGCCTTACATTCCCGCTGTCGCTACTCGTGTGGTGCTGCGTGCGACAGACATGATACCCAAAGGGGCAAGGCCAGCCGTCGCGGTCGTGTCATTGGATGCGGTATGCGATGGCATGGCAGATTTAGCGGTATCAACTGAAACGTTAACGGAACAAGTGCAGCCTTTGTTTGCCCGCCATCTTGAGGCTGCAAACGACGATCTACCAGCTGCGGTTCAAGAGCTTCACGCAATATACGGGCCGCGGCGCTGGGTTGGCCGTGGGTCGGTCACACGCGGGAAATCTACATGGGCGCGTCTTTTGGGGGCGCTATTTCGCTTTCCTGCAGAGACCGCAGATATCCCGGTGAGCGTGATGATGACGCCTTATAACGGTGGTGAACGTTGGGAGCGAAATTTTGATGGGCAAAAATTCAGATCTTATCTACGCCGACATAAGGGCAAGATGACCGAGAGGTTCGGACCATTCACATTTACGCTTGGGTTGTACGTTGACGAGGATCAACTGCATTTCCCAGTGATAGCTGGACGTGTTGGGCCGATCCCATTGCCACCGTTTGCGCTGCCCAAAAGCGTATCGCGTGAGTATGAAAAAGATGGACGCTTTCATTTTGATGTGTCGCTTATGGCCCCGTTCACGGGGGCGCCCGTTGTGCATTACCAAGGATGGTTAGAGCGCAGTGCATCGTAGGGTGGATTTTAATCCACCCAGATCAAGCTTCGGCAATTGAAATCAAAAGATTGTTGAGCGGCCACAAATTTGTGAACGTATCGGTCAGGATTTGATTTAACGGTGTGTCCGGCGTAACTGGCCGGCTGGCAACGACAGCTTTCATGCGTAAAAACGATGCTGCTGCATGATCTTTGTCATAAGGGGGCGGAACGCGTTTCAACGCCGGTTCCCGAAATGCAAAACCGGCGGTTTTAAGCCCCGTAAGAATGCCAAGCATACGGTCAGTATCAAGATCAAGCATCGTACGCCAATTGGTGATCGTGGTCTTTTCAAAGCTCATCATGCCTGCGCCTGCGGTCACATAGTCGGGGCCAACACCAAAGAAATAGACGGGGTTTTGCGGCACGCCGGATTCGATTTGCCACATCATGTGCAGGTGCGGCTTGTATGGTGTCTTGTCTTTTGAAAACCGGATATCGCGATGCGGACGAAACAGTTTTGTCTTTATCGGTGCATCCGTCAGTTTGGACAGTGGGCGGGCCACATCATCAAGTAACGCAAGCGCGGCTGGTTTGAGTCGGTCGTCGTAAGACGCCCTATTTTGCGTCCACCAATCCTTGGTGTTGTTGACTGCAAGCTGTTTATAGAATGGCTGCGCGTCGGAAAATAGTCGTTCATAGTCGCTTGCGATCGTTGTCCCCAATTTTCAGTCAACATGTCATGCGACGCCCATTGATGTCTATGGACGGGCAGCAGAATCCCCCCTAAGCCTTCGCATATGGAACGTATCGCACAATCATACCCTGAACATATCCGGGCGGTGGCCAAGCTTGGTTTGCCATTGATCCTAAGCAATGTGGCGCAGTTTGCGATCCACATGACCGATACGATTATGCTTGGTTGGTATAATGTGACCGCGCTTGCTGCATCGACCATCGCGGGTACGATGCTTTTTGTTGTGTTTATTGTCGGTGCTGGATTTGCGCAGGCGGTTACCCCCTTGGTTGCATCCGCAGCAGAAGAAGGGGATGAGACCCAAGTTCGCCGGGTGACCCGCATGGGGCTATGGCTGTCGATATTTTACGGGCTTGCGGTGACGGTCCCGTTTTTCTGGGCAAAAGATATTCTGATTGCGATTGGTCAAGATGCAGATGTGGCGCAGTTGGCCCATTATTATCTACAGATCACGATTTGGCAGATGATCCCGGCTCTGATCGTGATGACGCTAAAGTCATTTTTGTCAGCACTTGAACACATCTCGGTATTGCTGTGGGCGACGGTAGGAACTGCCGTGATGAACGCGTTCGTTAATTATGCGCTGATATTCGGCAATTGGGGCGCGCCCGAATTGGGTATTCGTGGCGCTGCGATTGCGTCCGTTACGGTGACGATTGTTTCGGTCGCTATTCTGGTGGGTTACACGTTTCGCGTCTTGCCACAATATCAACTGTTCAAGAATTTCCTGCGTAGTGACCGCGAGATTTTGAACCGCGTGTTTCGGCTTGGTTGGCCGATTGGCTTAACGTCACTGGCGGAGGGCGGATTGTTCAGTGCAAGCGCGGTCATGATGGGCTGGATCGGTGCGATTGAACTGGCGGCGCATGGTATCGCCATTCAGTTGGCAAGCCTGACCTTCATGGTACACATCGGATTTAGCCAAGCCGCGACTGTGCGGGCAGGGCGTGCTCTGGGTCGTAAAGACCCAGTATCGCTACGCCGCGGTGGCGTCACCGCGATTTGCATGTCCGGATTGTTCGCGTTGGTCACTTCAGCATTGTTTATGCTGTTCCCAGAATTTTTGGTGTCGCTGTTTGTTGATCCTGATGAACCAGCACGGTTGACGCTGGTGTCTGTCGGAGCGCAGCTGGTTGTGATTGCTGCCTTGTTTCAAATCGTCGATGCCGCACAGGTGCTTGCGCTTGGCCTATTGCGTGGCCTTCAGGACACTGCTGTCCCGATGGTCATGGCTACGATCAGCTATTGGGTGATTGGCCTACCAGCAAGCTATGTGCTGGCATTTTGGTTCGGCTATGGCGCCGCTGGGCTTTGGCTGGGGCTTGTCGTTGGATTAGCGGTCGCTTCAGTGCTGCTGATGTGGCGTTTTTGGAAGCAACTATTCAAGCAATTCTAGATCACGTAGGCGAAGGCGCGGATTTCGCATTTCGCCGAAATCATCCAGATCAATTTTGTGCGGAAACAAAGACAAATATTGCACAAGCATTTCACCGCGCAGGCCAAGCGCGAAGAATGTACCGGGGTGCATGCTTTCTATTTCGATGCCATTGACCAAAATGCTTTCCTGACGTGAAAATCCAAGTTGGAAGACATTCACTGGCTGCGCTGGGCGGAGTTCAATGAACTGGCTGCCGTCGATGAAATCGCGGACGGGAATAAAAGCGGCCCGTTTTCCGGTCAAGGTACGGACACCCGTTGCGCGGTGAAGGATATGTGCGGTCGGGCCAAGAATCAAATCTGGTGATGGGCGTGATGGGCCTAATGACTCTGCGGTTATACGTGTGAGGCAGTTGTTTTCGCTGTTGGTGTTCAGGTCATCGGGCTGAATCAGCATAGCACCGCGCCATAACAATGTTTCGAAGTTACCATTGGCAAGACGCACGCGATCACCCGGCAGCAGATCCTCGATCGTCATGGGGCCATTGCTGGTGACGACCATTGCACCCCGGCCTAACGCCCCGAATGCATTTTCAAAAGCAGGCAAAGCTGGTGCAACACGCGACATTTCGGCAATGTCCCCGTTTGGGAGAAGATAGCTGATTTCGTATTTACGTGTCGGAATATTGCTTGTCGCATATCTGCCGCGCCGCAACGCTTCGGTGTTAGACGTGCCAATTGTGGGGTCGGCCCCGTTGTTAAGGGATGGGTTCATGTGGATGCCTATCGGGGTTCGATCAAATTTTTGCACTTAAGCTGCCAATTTGATTGGAAATTTTGATTATTTGATCAAAGTCGAATGAAGACGAAATGTCAAAAAAATTGATTTTACTGGGCAGAATTTTGCCGCGTCCAACGCGAACATAGGCTAAGTTCTGCGTGCAATCATAAGTTGCCTTGGTTTTCCGCGCTGCCAAGGAAGTGCGCTATTATAATTGAGTATTGCGGTTCTTACAGCGGCTTGCCAACGTCGCGTCATCATCGTCCCTCCTGATCGGCGAGTCCCACGGATGCGACCCTATTTCCCAAGCATTAGCTGTAATTCAGGCATTTATTGGGCGTATTGATGATGTTTTAGCTTGTGATTAAAGCGTGATCGCGGCGATCAAACGTCCATAGTCGGCTTCTTTTTGGTGGACTGTGCGTCGGTAGCTATAAAACCGATCAGGATCGCTATAGGTGCAATTGTGTGTCCAGCTTGCCCGTGTAATGCCGCATTCGCGCAGCTTCATCAAACCAAATCCCGGTAGATCAAAATGAAATCGGTCACCACTTCCGGCGACAAAAAATCGATCAAGTTTTGGGTCTATCGCGGTGAACTGATCCATAAAGTCCGGTCCGACTTCATAGGCGCGTTGGCTAATGCATGGGCCGATGACTGCCGTGATATTGGGCGCTGATGCGCCAAGGGATTCCATTTTGCTGACCGTGTCTGCGAGCACACCGTTTAGCGCGCCCTTCCATCCCGCGTGGGCAGCACCGATGACGCCTGCTTGGGGATCGGCGAAAAGGACTGGTTGGCAATCTGCTGTTAAAACCGATAGTGCTACACCTTTGGTGGCGGTGACAATCGCGTCTGCTTTTGGGTGCTGATCTTGCGGACCATTGGCGATGACCGCATCGGCGGAGTGTATCTGGTGTACGCCGACTAAGTGATCGGGTGCGACGTGCATTGCCTCGGCAACGCGTGCCCGGTTGATGCTGACGATATCATGCTGGTCAGAGCTGCCGTAACCGCAGTTCAATCCTGCGAACACACCCGATGATGCGCCGCCTCGGCGCGTAAAGAACCCGTGCGTCGTGCCGTCTAGGTCGGGGCTGGTGATAATGTCGAGAGTCATGGTTCCAATCCGGGGGGCGGGGTTGCCGAAACAGGATAGATACTGATCACTTTGAAAAGGTCGCCCATTTCGGCAGGGTGGGTCAAGCGCCGATGTGCTTTGACGTGCGTTTCAAGTGCCGTACCATGTAATCGGGTCGCCAGCTTTTGTGCACGCTGCGTGATCCCCAGTCGTTCGAGGAAGACACCTTGGGGTGTTAGGCGGCTGAATTTCGCAGGGGCTGCATTGCGCGCGATTTCTGCAAAATCCACATGCGCTGTCAGATCAGCAGTGCCGGGTTCGGCTAGTGGATCGGCTTTTTTGTGGGAAGACAGTGCTTGCAACGTGTCGCCCAAAGACTGCCAATCGCCGTAATCTATAATCAATGCTGTGCCGCCGTGATCCGCGATCTTATGGCTGATATGCTGCATGACGCCGGGCAGGGCGGCGCAATGCTCTATCAGGTCGCCATCTTTGGTGTCGGCGATCCGGTGTTCCAGCATGGCCAGAGGTGCCGCCGCTGATAGGCCAAAGGTGAGGGCGCCATCACTGACGCCAACCATCCGTTCACGCCATCCCGTGCCTTCACGGACAAACTGCCGGATGGGGAGCGCGTCGAAGAATTCATTCGCTACTAGCCACAAAGGCAGATCAGGCAAGGTCGTGACATCATCATGCCAGACAGCGTTGGGAACGGCGCTGGCTTGGGCTTTGCGCAAGACCGGGGAGGCTTCGACAAAATGCACGGTCAAAGCCGCATGAAAGCCGGGAACGGATTTTGTCGCGCGCAAGATGTCGGCCATCAGCGTGCCGCGTCCGGGGCCAAGCTCAGCAAGTGCAATCTTGGTAGGCGCGCCTTGGTCGAGCCAGCTTTGGGCGAGTGAAAGCCCAATGAGTTCGCCGAACATTTGGCTGATTTCCGGCGCGGTGATGAAATCGCCTTTTGCACCCAATGGGTCGCGGGTGGCGTAGTAGCCGTAGTCGGGGTGCAGCAGGCATTCGGCCATATAGTCGCCAAGCGTGATCGGCCCTGTGCGTCCGATCCGTGCAATAAGCTGCTGCGCAAGCGGTGTCATCGGCGCCACGCGATTGCCACGACAGTCAGGCCAATGATGATCATCGGAAAGGTCAGTGTCTGTCCCATGGTCAGCCCATAGCCGTTATAGTGGAGCGCAAGCCCAAGCTCATTTCCGACACTTTGGAATTGCGCGTCTGGCTGGCGCACGAATTCAACAAGGAAGCGGGAAAAGCCATAACCGGCAAAGAATGTCCCGGTCAGCAGCCAGGGTTTCTTCAGCCCGTTAAAGCGGAAGGCGAGCAGGATCAGAAGCGTGCCGAGAAGAAGGCCTTCTAATCCGGCCTCATACAGCTGTGACGGGTGGCGTGCGCAGTCCGCCAGGAGCGTTGCACATGATTGCGCGGCTTGGCCCGGGAAAATCACGCCCCAAGGTAAATCTGTAGGCCGTCCCCAGAGTTCTGCGTTGATAAAGTTCGCGCAACGCACCAGCAGGATCGCGGGCGTTGCGGCAACTGCAATGATGTCGGCTAAGTCTGGTAGCGGTAGGTTTTTACGGCGGCTAAACAAGAAAACAGCCAGAACAACACCAAGAAATCCACCATGAAACGATAGGCCACCGTCCCAAATTCTAATGATGTCTACCGGATTGGCGAAGAATTCGGCCGGCTTGTAGATCAGAACGTAACCCAGCCGCCCTCCACCGATCACGCCAATGACGATATACGTTAGAAGATCCTCAAGCTGGTTTTCCTGCATTGGCGGACCGTTACGCCACAGCTGCGGACGGCGTAGCGCCAGTTTGATCAGCTGCCAGCCAATCGCGATTCCAACGATATAGCCCATTGCGTACCAGCGCAGCGCCAGTTCCATGCCAAATAGGTTAATCGAGATGATCTCGGGCGAAATATCGGGGAAGGGGATCGCTGCAAACATGCGCTATTCCTCTCTTGGTGCTGCGGCGAAGTCAACCAGCTACAACGCTTGTGCGCAGCGGTCCCAAGCCCCATATAGAACGTAACCGCGAACGGAGAGTGCTATGCAAAGCAAGAACAAGATTTTTGATGACCTGAGCCAGCTGATGACCAATGCCATGGGTGTTGCGCAAGGTGCCAAGGACGAAGCGTCGACAGCGATGTCTTCGATGATGGATCGCTGGTTGGCTGACCGCGATTTCGTAACGCGCGAAGAATTCGACGCGGTGCGTGCGATGGCCCAAAAGGCCCGCGAAGAAAACGAAGCGCTTGCCGCGCGTATCGCAGCACTTGAGGCGAAGTAATTTCGGAACCAAAAACGGAAAGCGGGCGTGCGCTGGCTTTCCTAGATTTTTCGTATTTGTGACCTGCCGGCGCCCAGTTTGCGTTCCAGCCTCATTGGCGGATTTTTGCTGGAATAACCCAAGTCTGCCATTTTGCGAGCATTTTTCCCCTTATTCCGATTAACTGCGAGATGTACTTAAGTTGCACAACTCGTGATGGAATTGTGGAGAGATGCTATGATTGATATTATCCTTATTGCTTCATTGTTTACGGCAATTTTGTGCGGGTCATCACAGGGTGGAACGCATCCATTTGTTGCATTGGTGAAAAAATGCCGTGCAAAAGTTGCTAGTCTTACCGTTAACGGGGTAAGTGCTTAACATCTTTGGGTTGTTTATTTTCAATTTTTAAATTTGACCGGACGCTAAAATTACGTTTATATTGGGTGAGAAATAGCAATTAACCAACTATTCTCCCACTTGGCGGTTTGTGATGAGTTATCTTTCCAGTCTCGTTTCATCCATCGCTGGTCTTATACTTTTTTGTATAGGTGCTATCGGTCTGAGTGGCGTAACTGTGAACCCGTCCCCTTCAATAACTGTATTATTAAGCCCAATGGGTTATGGCAATCATATCGATAGCCTTTATTATTGGGGAATCGTGTTTCTGGGGTTCTGGCTTGTTCTTTATGTTTTCGTTCGACCCGCTGCGCTGACCGCACTTGCCATGGTTTTGGGGAAATCATTGGTTTTGAAGGGCTGGCTGCCATTGCTGGGCGTTATGAGTTTATAACTTTCTGTTGGTAGAACTCATTTCAGTCAAAAGGCGATCAAGGTGTTCGGTGTCGCCGCCCTGATCGCAGGTCCTGAGCAGCGCTTTCCAAATCGCCCACCCCTTTGCGCGCGCCCATGTATCTGTGTCCATATTAACCGTTTCTCGGAATATCCGTTGGGCGTTGCCTGTGAAATATGTCCATGCGATGGTCAGATCACAGGCCGGGTCACCGACCGCACATCCGCCAAAATCGATGACCGCAGCGAGTCGATCTTTTGCGATCAAAAAGTTGCTTGGGGCTACGTCTCCGTGGACCCAAACGGGTGGGGCTTCCCAGTGGCTTGCGCAGGCGGTGTCCCATATGTCTGTGATATGTGCGGTGTCGAAACGTCCTTTGAGCATGTTTACGCAACGTCGCACATCGTCATCATAAGTCCTGAGGAGGCCGCCACGATGAAAGTTCTGTGGTCCTGGTTGCGGGCCGCCTTGGTCTGGAATGGATTGCAACGCTGTTAGAAAACGGGCCAAATCGCGTGCAATGTTTGACTGATTTTCAGGGGGTGCTTGATTGGCGGATGCGCCGGGTAACCAGCGCATGACACTCCAATAATAGGGGTATGTAGCGGATGGGGTGCCCATCGCGATCGGCGTTGGTATTGGCACGGGAAGATGCGGGGCGAGGCGGGGAAGCCACTTTTGCTCTTTGGCGACCTGCGGTTCGTAGCAGGCGGCGCTTGGCAGTCGGATCGACATTTCGTCGCCAAGGTGAAATGTGAAATTGTCCCAGCCAGAATTTGCGACAGGGCGTATGGGCAGAGAAGCCCATTGTGGAAATTGGTCCGCGATTAATACGCGGACCACTTCGGTTGTGATTGTAAGGCGGCTCAAAACTCGCTGAGGTAGGCAACAATGATATCCAGCGCGGCTTGCAAGTCGCCCTTTTCGACCATTTCTGTCACGGTGTGGATGTAGCGTGTTCCTACGACGATACCGACGGCACGTGCACCTGCCGCTGCTTGCTGGGCAGCGGCACCGTCTTGGCCGCCAGCCGCTAGCATGGTGCGCTGATAAGGGATGTCATTCTTGATCGCTAATGCCTCAATTTCTTGTACTAAGGCCTTGTCTGCAATGAATGAGCTGTCGCGAACGTGAAGCCCGAAGCCTTTGCCTTGCTGAGTCGTTGCGTCTTTTTCTGGAATGCCGGGGGTGTCACAGGCAAGCGTTGTGTCGATGCCGATGCCGATATCTGGTTTGATGGCATAGGATGCAGTGCGCGCGCCACGCAGGCCGACTTCTTCTTGGCAGGTAAATGCCACGTGGATTTCTGCGTCACGGCCCTTGTCGCCAAGTTGCCGTATCGCTTCGATGCCGAGCCAGCAAGCGATACGGTTGTCCAATGCTTTGGAGACAAATTTGTCGCCCATTTCTAAGAACGGCTCGTCCATGACAACGAAATCACCGACCTTAACGACATCACGGGCCTTTTCGCCCATACCAAGGTCAACAAAGAATTCGCCCAGTTCGGGCACCTTTTTGCGATCTTCGGGGGATGCGATGTGGACGGGTTTGCCGCCGGGGTTCATCACCCCCTTGTAGTCGCCATCGTCGGTGCAGACCAATACACGGCGCGAGAAAAGGTTACGCGGGTCAAAGCCACCAACAGGTTGCAGATAAAGATAGCCTTTGTCGCTGATGTGGCTGACCAGAAAGCCAATTTCATCCATGTGGCAAAGTAGCATGATTTTTAGTGGGTCGGTTCCGGTGCCATTTCGCTTGCACAGCAGTGACCCCATTGGGTCGACGGTGACTTCGTCAAACAGCCCTTCGATTTCGGTCGAGATAAGATCACGTACGCGGTCTTCGTTTCCCGGAACACCCGGCATTTCGCAAAGGCGTTTAAGTAGATCAATATTCATTGGGAGGCTCCTATATTTGCAATGCACTTTGTGTTCTGCCGATGGAAAACGCAATTATCCCCAGAAAACTTTTCGCGTCTCTGACTTATCCCCAAGAAACTGCTTTACAGAATCCCCTGAATGCCCGCACGATATGTAGTAGGGGGTAAACGTGAACAACACTGCCCCTAGAGCAGGCACCTAGCGCTTGGGCACTGCCATGACCCATGCGCCAAGTAAGCGAGGCCGAGCATATGGCATTGTCCGAACAATATCTCGAGGCAGAGGACCTTCACCCGATTGATCTGGTGGAGCACATTGCAGAGCATCATGAATGGGAATTTGATCGCATTCACGATGATCAAATCGCAATGGTTGTCGAAGGTCAGTGGCGCACATATTCCGTGACACTGGCATGGTCCGCATATGATGAAACGCTGCGTTTGATTTGTACCTATGAAATGGAACCACCAGCGGGCCGTATGCCAGAGCTTTATGAAGCGCTTAATACGATCAATGACCGGTGCTGGGCTGGGTCGTTCACATGGTGGGACGAACAAAAACTGATGGTCTACCGCTATGGATTGATGCTTGCGGGGGATCAAATGGCGGGCCCGGATCAGATTGATACTATGATCAAAGCGGCTGTAAGCGCATGCGAGCAATATTACCCAGCGATTCAACTGGTGACTTGGGCTGAGCGGACACCCGCGGAAGCCGTGCAAATCGCCATCGGTGGTGCCTACGGGCGAGCATAAAATAAAGCGTTAGGTGGGTTTAAAGCCCGCCTGACTTTGCGTAATCTTGCACCAATAAATCAAGAAGGTGCATATCATGGACATGAATGACGTCGCGACGCGCGGTCTTGTTCTTTTGGGGTGTGGCAAGATGGGTTCAGCCATGCTTGCCGGTTGGTTACGCAACGGTTTACCGCCGAAATCAGTTTGGGTCATTGATCCAAATCCATCGGATTGGTTGAAGGCGCAGGGCGTCAATATGGGTGGCGATCTACCAAGTGATCCTGCGATTGCTTTGGTTGCGGTGAAGCCACAGATGATGGCCGAAGCTTTGCCCGATGTAAAACTACTGGGAAACGGTACAACGCTGGTTATCTCGGTTGCTGCAGGTACGCCGATCCGGGTGTTTGCAGAAATGTTGGGTGACAAAACACCAATTATCCGTGCAATGCCAAATACACCTGCGGCGATTGGCCGTGGAATTACTGCGCTTATCGGAAACGAAAAGACGCAACCTGACGATATGGATTTGGCAGAGGCCTTGTTGTGGTCCATTGGTCAAACTGTCCGCCTTGATAGCGAAGATCAGATGGATGCGGTTACCGCCGTGTCCGGTTCTGGCCCCGCTTATGTTTTCCATTTGATTGAAACGCTGGCCGCTGCTGGCATTGCCGAAGGTTTACCACCCGAGCTGGCGATGGAGCTTGCCAAGGCGACTGTCGGTGGTGCTGGTGAATTGGCCGAGAATGCCGAAGAAGACCCGGCCCAGTTGCGCGTTAATGTGACGTCGCCGAATGGCACCACCCAAGCCGCGCTTGAAGTCCTGATGGATGAAGACACAGGGCTGGGCATGCTGATGAGCCGTGCGGTCGCCGCTGCGGCAAATCGTTCGCGAGAGCTTGCCAATGAGTGAGATCAGTTTCGACGACTTTTTAAAGGTCGATGTGCGCGTCGGTACGGTGATACGTGCAGAGCCATATCCAGAAGCACGCAAGCCAGCGATCAAGCTATGGATCGATTTCGGCGATGAGATCGGCGAAAAGAAAACATCTGCCCAGATTACAGTGCATTACGATCCTGAAAGACTGATCGGAAAGCAAGTTATGGCTGTGGTTAATTTTCCGCCACGCCAGATTGGGAAATTCATGTCTGAGGTGCTTGTTCTGGGCATGCCGGACGAAAAAGGAGAGGTTGTTTTGGTCGGTCCTGATCAAAATGTACCTGTGGGAGGGAGACTGCATTGAAAAAACTACTGCTGACCCGGGCATTTCCCGACGCAAATATTGCCGCAGCGCGTGCTAAATATGACGTGACGGTACGTGACACGTCAGTCGGGCTGACGGTTGCCGAAGCCAACGCCGCATTGAAGGAATATGACGCGATCCTGACGACGCTTGGTGATCAGTTTAGCGCAGAGGCATTTGAGGGTGACTTGCGTTGTGGTGTGCTTGCGAATTTTGGGGTCGGCTATAATCATATTGATGCCGACGCCGCCAAGGCCGCTGGTGTTGCCGTGTCGAACACGCCAAATGTCGTGACCGATGCGACTGCCGATATTGGTATGTCCTTGATCCTGTCCACATGCCGTCGCGCAGGTGAGGGTGAGCGCCTTGTGCGCGCCGACAAATGGACGGGTTGGGGCCCGACTGAAATGTTGGGAACCCATGTGACTGGCAAGACAGTTGGCATTGTTGGCATGGGCCGTATCGGTCAGGCTGTTGCGCGTCGCTGTCATTATGGGTTTGAGATGCCGGTGATCTATTTTAACCGGTCACACAAAGACGTGGATTTCCAAGCAACGCAGGTGGACACGCTGGCAGACTTGATGGGGCAGGCCGATATCGTTGTGGTCACGGTGCCCGGTGGTGGTAGCAATACCAACTTGATTGACGCCGCAGCGCTTGCTGCGATGAAGCCACGCGGTATTTTCGTGAATATTGCACGTGGTGATGTCGTTGACGAAGACGCGCTGATCGCGGCGCTTCAGTCTGGCCAGATTGCTGGCGCTGGTCTGGATGTGTTTGTGAAAGAACCCATTGTCCCAGACGCATTCCGCGCGATGGAAAACGTTGTCCTGTTGCCGCATCTTGGGACTGCGGCGCTTGAGGTTCGCGAGGCGATGGGCCAGATGGCGCTAGATAACATTATCGCTTGGGACGAAGGGCGACCACTGCCGCAAGGCGTTTAGTTGGTTAGTCGCCACCGCTTGGTTTTGCCAAGCGGTCGGCCTTTTTGCGGACAAGAACGCTGCGTAGGTCGTGCATCGCTAACAAGAAGCGGTCGGTGATGTCTTCGAGCTGCGCGTCGGTGGCTTTGGATTGCACCCATTGCGTGGTAATATTCATTTGATCAATCGCACGGTGGATGTCATCGATGTCGCGTTGCGCGATCAGTTTACGACGCGCGGCAAGCCAGTCTTCAATAGCAACAGTGTCATCAGACGTTAGCGTGTACCCGCTTTGTGGCTTATAGTCGCCCCGATTGGTGTTGATGACTGCGATCTGCTCCATTTCGATCCGACGCTGGCGGTTTTCGGTATCAAGCCGAAATACCGCAGCCCCGTTTTCACGCACGCGAAAATAGTAGGCGGGCAGATCGTTCATGATAGTCCTTTGCAGAAGTTTTGGATGCGGGTGCAGGCTTCTTTGAGTGCGTCGTCCGACGTTGCATAGCTAACCCGGAAATTTGGTGACAAACCAAAGGCGGCACCAAAGACCACCGCAACGCCTGTTTCTTCAAGCAAAGCGGTCGCAAAGGTTTCATCATTATCGATCAACGTGCCAGCCGACGATGTTTTGCCGATGCAGCCCGCGATGGACGGGTACACATAAAACGCGCCTTCTGGCTTTGGGCAAACGATGCCTTCGGCGGCATTCAGCATGTCGACAACCAAATCCCGACGGCGCACGAACATTTCGTTGTTGGGCGCAAGAAAATCTTGCGTGCCATTCAGGGCCTCAACCGCAGCGTACTGGCTGACTGAACACGGGTTTGACGTGGACTGTGACTGCACCTTGCGCATTGCCTTGATGAGTGCTTCTGGGCCTGCTGCGTAGCCGATGCGCCAGCCGGTCATGGCATAGGCCTTTGACACACCGTTCACTGTAAGCGTCCGGTCGTAAAGACCCGGTTCAACTTGGGCAGGGGTACAAAACTTAAAGTCGTCATAGGCAAGGTGTTCATACATATCGTCGGTCATGACCCAGACGTGTGGGTGGCGCATCAATACGTCGGTGAGCGCCTTTAGCTCTTCCCATGAATATCCCGCGCCAGTGGGGTTGGAGGGAGAGTTAAACAAGAACCACTTTGTCTTGGGGGTAATCGCGGCCTCTAGCTGTGCGGCTGTGATTTTGAAGTTTGTTTCTAAGGATGCAGCAACCGCAACTGGCTCACCACCAGCAAGTAGCACCATATCCGGGTAGCTGACCCAATAGGGGGCGGGGATGATGACTTCGTCGCCTTGGTTCAGGGTCGCCATGAATGCATTATACAAGACCTGCTTGCCACCTGTGCCGACAGTCACTTGGGCTGGTGTGTAGGTCAGATCATTGTCGCGCTTAAACTTGGCGCAGATCGCCTGTTTCAGTTCGGGGATGCCATCGACGGCAGTGTATTTCGTCTTGCCGGAATTAATTGCCGCGATTCCAGCGTCTTTGATGTTTTGCGGGGTGTCAAAATCTGGTTCGCCCGCGCCCAACCCAATAACATCGCGACCTGCAGCTTTTAGCTCGGCGGCTTTTGTCGTCACTGCAATTGTCGGTGACGGCTTAACGCGGTCGAGAGTCGCAGATAGAAAGGTCATTTTTGTCATCCGGTGGTAAATTATTGCTATGCCTGTCATAGGATGGGGTAATCCGCGAACGCAAGCAACAAGGATATCAAAGATGACTGAGACTGAAGGCGATTGGTTTGGCGAAGACGCCGCAACATTTGGTGACCGGCTTGCAGGAGCACGCGAAGCTTCTGGTTTGACGCAGAAAACGTTGGCGAGCCGACTTGGAGTTAAGGCCTCTGTTATTGAGGGTTGGGAAAACGACCTGAAAGAACCCCGCGCCAATCGGTTACAAATGCTGTCCGGTATGTTGGGGGTTTCGCTAAGCTGGCTTTTGACTGGGGAAGGCGAAGGCCCTGATGCCCCCGAAGAAGGCGCAGAAATATCGTCGGATTTGCTTGATCTTCTGGCTGAAATGCGGCTTTTGCGGTCACAGATCGCCCAGTCAGGTAAAAAGCTGGGGCAGTTGGAAAAGCGTCTGCGCACAGCAATTAAGGAACAACAATGACCGAAACACGCGAAGCCATGATTAAACGGATGCGGATGCGGTCAATGCGGCGCGGAATTAAGGAAATGGATCTTATTCTATCTGCCTATGCTGATGCGCATCTTGGCGATATGTCAGATCAGGAGTTGGCCCTGTATGACGCATTGCTGGCTGAAAATGATCACGACATCTATGGCTGGGTCGGTGGGCAGTTTGCAGCACCTGACGAATACACGGCATTGATCGCGCAAATGAAACAAGGCGCGCATGGGGTCACACGACCAGCATAAAATGCGTATTTTATGTTCAATTTTATCATTTAACTGAATGTTTCGAATTTCACGTTAGCTCTGTCTTTAAGTCAAAGACGGAGTAAAAAGATGAGTATTCATACGGATATTGATGGGCCGAATCCGTCGGGATTATCGGCGGCGCGCAGTGCCAGTTTCATGGCAAGTTACCTTGATGCGCTGACCTTGGTGGAACGGCTGCATCGATTATTGCTGGATGTTATCAAAGATGAGTTCGAGCGTGTCGCAATTCTAGAGATCAACGCAGTGCAGGCGCTACTGCTGTTTAATGTGGGCGACAATGAGGTCACTGCAGGGGAACTAAAGACGCGCGGTTATTATCAAGGCTCGAACGTTTCCTATAACCTAAAGAAATTGGTCGAACTGGGGTACATGCACCACCAGCGTAGCGAGATTGATCGGCGGTCTGTGCGTGTCCGTTTGTCTGAAAAGGGGCGCAACGTGCGCGCAATCGTGTCCAAGCTATTTACGACACATGCGGATGGTTTGGTTGATCGCGATGTTTTGGATCATGAGGGGCTTGAGGATATCACCGCATCCCTGCGCCGGGTCGAGCGGTATTGGACAGAGCAGATTCGATACATCTACTAACGCGCCTGACTGACGGTTTTGTACTGTAACGATTGGTTTTTTTTGAGGGGCGGCGCCGGTCCGTCGTCCCTCATCTTACTCTAACGCACCGGTAGCGATACTTTGTAATTCGCGGAGCAGTTTTCGTTCCATTGCTGCGGCATAATCGTCAAAACTACGTGCAACTTCGACAAAAGAGCCCGGGCCGCGAATGACATACGATCGGTAATATGTGGCGAGTTCCGCGTCGTTGGACGCATCAATCACCAATCCATTAACGATCACCCCGTCAGGCATTGCTGCGTTGGCGATATCTTGGGGGCGTGGTCCAGTGTTTGCGGGCCCATCCCCCGACACATCCAACGTGCGTTTCCAGCAATGCGATTGTTGGCGAAGAAGCGAAAATCCAGTGAGAAGCGCGGAGCCAATCGCAGTCGTTGGCGCAGCTTCACTGCGCTGATGGGTTATCAACGTGGTTACTATTCTGTCTAAATCTTGTGGTCCTAACAGGGCGGTCCACGGTAAAATCAGCTTTTGATCTTCTGGGCCGCTCCATTCGTAGACGGCGACGCTAATCGGTGCAGCAGGTTGAAGAAAAAGTAGCTCTTGCACAGCGTGACTGTGTAGGGCGGTTGCAAGACCATCAAGCTGAAGTCTGTACTCTGCAGCATCAACAGAGCCTGAAACATCTAGGCCTAGCGCGAGTGCTTGGCGGCAGGCCGCATCTGCCATGCTGGGTAGGCATAGCGCGATGAGCGCGACGAATTTCATTCGAATTGGCCAGTGGATAAAAAATAGCTTCCAATCACCTGCGGAGTGACTTCGCGGATAAGCTTGCGACGCATCGCGTCTTCGTAATCATCAAACCCTTGGGCTACTTCAACGAAAGCGCCGGGGCCGCGAATGACCTGAGTTTGATAGAAGAACAGCGGGTCTGGTGTTGTATCGTCCGTTGACGCAATCAAAAGCCCATTAACTGTCACGTCGCCAAAGGGGAACGCGCGATAAGCCGCTGCGGGACCGAAGCCTTCGTTATTGACCCCGTCGCCAGCGACATCAATTGTGCGAAATAGGCATTGAGGCATGTGCTGCAGCTGTATGGCCGCGTGCCCCAATGCGTAGCCCATCGCGGTCGGGAAATCATCGTGGCTGCGCTCGCTCGCTAATATGATCTCTGCGGCGTTCAACAGGTCGTTTGGGGACCGAATGAGGGTCCATGGGACAATGTCGTCTTGGTTGTAGCGACCGCTCCATTCGAACACGAACAATGCGACCGGGTCGGGGTTGCTTAGAAACGCGGTTTGCACATCCGGCGCAATTAACGCCGCGGCTAGCCCCGCACGTTGTCGTTGATCTTCGGCTGCGTCGACGGACGACGACACATCAATCGCAAGCACAAGCGCGAGGCGGCATGCCTCAGCCGGGTTTGCAAAGGCGCAAAGCCCGGCGATGAGGGCGGATTTTACCAATGGCCTATGTTTTCCATGCTGGCCCATGGTTCGGCTGCGGGCAGGCTGTCACCCGCCTGTAGCAGTTCGATCGAGATATTATCAGGCGACCGCACAAACGCCATATGCCCATCACGCGGCGGGCGGTTGATCGTCACGCCGTTGTCCATAAGCACCTGACAGGTTTCGTAGATATTATCGACAGCATAGGCGAGGTGGCCAAAGTGACGACCATCAGATGGTAGGCCATCGTCACCATCCCAGTTGTAGGTTAATTCTACGGGGCATTCCTCTTGTCCTTCGGCGGCCATGAAGATGAGTGAAAAGCGGCCAGCCTCACTGTCGTGGCGGCGTGTTTCTTTTAGTCCGAGCAGTTCGAAAAACGCGATCGTCTTATCCAGATCTTTCACGCGCACCATTGTATGTAGATATCTTGGGGCCATGGTTCGGTTCCTTTGTGATGGCTTCACATCAGAACCTAGTGCGTGGATCGCGGTGGGAAAATACTGAATTTCAAATCACATGGATTATCTGCCAAGGCAGTCGTAAATAGATATCGCATTGCATTGAAATACCATGGCAGTCCCTAGGGGAATTGAACCCCTCTTTCCAGGTTGAAAACCTGGCGTCCTAACCGATAGACGAAGGGACCGCACTTGGTGTGGGGCTTTTAGAAAAACCTAACGAAGGGCGCAAGACCTATAGTGAAGGAAATGTCGTAGGAATTCATAAAAATTCAAATCAATGAGATTTCGCACAAGCGGCGTGTATTCTGCGTTCATTGGAAAACACCATGGCAGTCCCTAGGGGAATTGAACCCCTCTTTCCAGGTTGAAAACCTGGCGTCCTAACCGATAGACGAAGGGACCGCACTTAGTGTGTGGCGCTTTTAGAAAAACCCACCGAAGGGCGCAAGTCCTATTTTCAATTATTTTAGGATTTTACGCAGAATTTTCTCATTAGGAAGGTGCTGCGTCTTCAAGGCGCAGCTGAACGGATTGGCGCCCACGCCATGTGTTTACTTCCAAACGGCCCGCTAAGTGGAAGCGGGCACCATTGTGCCCCATCAGCATAGGGCCAAGCGGCCCATCCATGCCACCAAAGCAAATAGAATCGATCCGCGCACCTAAACCATCACCAAACGTGACCTTAAGGTGGTTAGCACCAACTTGCTTCGCAAAAAAAATCTGAACATCGGGAAAAGCAAAGCGTGGGGCCGGGGCACCCGCGCCGAATGGCCCTGCTTTTTCAATGTGTTCGACCAATTCCACGGTCGCAGCTCCCGGCATCAGGATACCATCCAATCGTAGATCAGCAGGACCGATGTCGGCTGCGCCTTGTTTGGCTAATAGTTCGCCTAATCGTTCCATTGCAGGTTCAAGCTGATCGCGTGCAACGGTTAGGCCTGCGGCCATTTTATGCCCGCCGCCTTTTATAAGCAGTCCCTCAGATGCGGCGCGTTGAATCGCTGCGCCTAAATCGATTCCCGATACAGAGCGACCAGATCCTTTTCCCTCATCACCGTCCAACCCGATCACGATCGCGGGGCGATTGGTTGCTTCTTTCAGGCGCGATGCGACAATCCCAACCACACCCGGATGCCAGCCTTCGCCCGCGGCCCAAACTAACGGACCGTCAAGGCCGCGTTGGGTGGCTTGTTCAATCGCAAGATCACGCACTTGCGCTTCGACTTCCCGGCGTTCTGTGTTCAGTTGATCAAGCTTCGCGGCCATGGCTTCGGCTTCGTGGCGGTTGTCACAGGCCAGTAGGCGTGCGCCAAGATCGGCCTGCCCGATACGACCGCCAGCATTCACGCGCGGCCCCAACAAAAAACCAAGGTGGTAGCTCGTCGGTGCTTGGTCTAGCCCAGCTACATCGGCAAGTGCGGTAAGCCCAATACGTTGCCGGCGTCCCATCACGGTTAGGCCCTGCCGAACAAATGCGCGGTTTACCCCAATCAGGGGCGCAACGTCTGCGACAGTTGCCAATGCAACCAGATCTAACATTGACATAAGGTCGGGGCCTTTTGTCCCTGCCTCGCGTAGCTGCCGGTTTGCTTCGACCAGCATCAAAAAAACGACCGCCGCCGCGCAAAGGTGCCCCAAGTCACCGCTTTCGTCTTGGCGGTTTGGGTTCACGATAGCGACGGCATCCGGCAATGTTTCCCCGCCAAGGTGGTGATCCAACACAATCACGTCAGCGCCCTTCGCCGCAGCGATCGGCCCATGCGAAAGCGTTCCACAATCCACACAAACGATCAGGCTGTGGTTGGCGGCAAGCATCGCCATCGCTTCGTCATTTGGGCCGTAACCCTCATCAATACGGTCTGGGATATATAGCGTGGTCTCTAACCCCATATCGCGCAGCCAATTGATTAAAAGCGCGGCTGATGTGCCGCCGTCGACATCGTAATCAGCGAAAATGGCGATACGTTCACGGTCACTTACGGCTTTTAGAAAACGTGCCGCTGCCTTTTGCATGTCGCGCATATCGTGCGGATCGGGCAGAAGGTCGCGCAATGTTGGTGAAAGGAATGCTTCGGTGCCATCCTCGGCCACGCCACGCCGGACAAGCGTGCGGCATATCGGTGCGGGCAAACCGGTTGTTTGCGCCATCGCCTCGGACAGGCGGTCCTCTTCGATGCTTGGGCCAACCCAGCGCCGGCCGGTTGCAGATTCGGTTACATCAAGGAAGGCTTTATGCTGTGTCTGTGTCATAGTTCAGCACAATAGAGAAAGGGCGCAGCTGGTGCCACGCCCTATTCCTCGCTTTGTATGAAATACTCTCGCCGAAGGCGCGGTTATGAAACCGGGTTGCGGTAAATCATGCGACGCACTGACCCAGTTTTAGAGCGCATCAAAATTGTTTCGGCCGTCACATAGCCAACTTCGCGTTTGATTCCGCTCACAAGCGATCCGTCTGTGACCCCGGTTGCCGCAAAAATAACATCGCCAGTAACCAGATCATCGCGGGTATATACCCGGTCGAAATCGGTGATGCCCGCTTTGGACGCGCGGCCACGTTCATCGTCGTTGCGGAACAGCAGGCGACCCAAAATTTGGCCCCCCATGCATTTGAGAGCGGCCGCTGCCAGCACGCCTTCGGGTGCGCCACCTGATCCCATATACATATCAATCCCGGTAACTGCGGGCTCTGCGCAATGCATCACGCCAGCGACGTCACCATCTGTGATCAGCCGGATAGCCGCACCTGTTTTGCGCAACTCTGCTATCATGTCTTCGTGGCGGGGACGTTCAAGCACGCAAACTGTGATGTCGCGCGCTGTACAGCCTTTAGCAGCGGCCAATGCTGCGACACGATCTGTGGGGGACATCTCGAGCGTGACAACGCCTTCGGCGTATCCCGGTCCAATCGCAAGTTTATCCATATAAACGTCGGGTGCATGCAACATTGATCCGCGCGGTCCCATCGCGATGACAGCCAGCGCGTTTGGCATGTCTTTGGCTGTTAATGTCGTACCTTCAAGTGGATCAAGCGCAATGTCGACACCGGGGCCATTGCCAGAACCAACCTCTTCACCGATGAAAAGCATCGGCGCCTCATCGCGTTCGCCTTCGCCGATCACGACGACGCCCGCAATATCTAGTTTGTTTAACTGGGTGCGCATCGCGTCAACAGCGGCTTGGTCGGCAGCTTTTTCGTCGCCACGCCCGATCAGTGGGGTACAGGCAATTGCTGCAGCCTCGGAAACACGGGCAAGTCCAAGTGAAAGTGAGCGGTCGTTAAAGTCGGCAGCTTTGGTCACGGTGGGAGGTCCTTTTATGTTTAGTTCCCCTAAAGCGTGTCCGTTCACATGCTGCAATACTGTTTGCGCTAACCGATCAGCATCAGAATTGCCTAACAATCCTGATGCTGAAATTTAGGCATAATGTCGCGTATTATCAGACTTCTTCGATGCGAATTGCAACGGGCGCGCCAGACACAACTCCGGTGTCTTTAAAATCAGCCAAGGCTTCTTCGAGCGCGGTTCGCGTCGTTTTATGCGTGACGATCAACACCGGCGCGGCTGTGTCATGGTGGCCATACTGGCGCATACGATCAATCGAAATGCCTGCTTCACCCAATGCATGCGCGACCTTTGCTAAGGCGCCCGGCTTATCAAGCAACTGAAGACGTAGGTAATACGGTGCAGGCACCGCGGCGCGTGCTGCGCGTGCTTGGCGTAAGGTGTTTGCGGGCTGGCCAAATGTTGAAATCCGCAATCCGCGGGCGATATCCATGACATCGCCCATCACGGCGCTTGCGGTTGGTCCTTCGCCAGCGCCAGCGCCACGCAGAACAATCTGTCCTACAGCGTCGCCTTCGAGAACGACCATGTTGGTGCCGCCTTCAAGTTGTCCAAGCGGCGAAGTATCAGGAACAAGGCAAGGCGACATGCGCTGTTCAAGCCCACGACCTGTCATCTG
The DNA here is from genome assembly GCF_002933395.1 of Yoonia maritima. Taxonomy (GTDB): domain Bacteria; phylum Pseudomonadota; class Alphaproteobacteria; order Rhodobacterales; family Rhodobacteraceae; genus Yoonia; species Yoonia maritima_A. Next base: position 192,065 of record NZ_PKFN01000008.1, on the reverse strand, counting down.
TGCGACGCCGAGCAGTTTGATTTTGTATCCCATGTCTGCGGCTTGATGGATGTCGTCGATGGTGATCGCACCGATACCTTCAAGCTCCACAGCATCGAAGTCGACTTGTGTTCCAAATGCGATGGAAGCGAGCAACGCCAGCTTATGACCTGCATCGATACCGCCAACATCCAACTCAGGATCTGCTTCTAAGTAACCAAGGCTGTTGGCTTCTTCGAATACGTCTTCATAGCTTAGGCCAGCGTTTTCCATCCGCGTGAGGATGTAGTTGCAGCTACCGTTCATCACGCCCATCACGCGGGTAATTTCGTTGCCAGCCAAGCCTTCGGTCAGCGATTTCACCACGGGAATACCGCCTGCAACAGCTGCTTCAAAACGGATCACGCGATCAGCCGCTTCAGCGGATTCAGCCAAAGCTTGGCCATGAATTGCGAGCAGCGCTTTGTTTGCTGTGACAACATCTTTGCCGGCGATAATTGCAGCTGCAGTTGCGTCTTTGGCTGGGCCTTCATGGCCGCCCATGACTTCTACAAAAACGTCGATATCGTCGCGCTTCGCTAGATTGATCGGATCATCTTCCCAAGCGTAAGCAGATAGGTCGACGTTGCGGTTTTTGAGCTTTGATCGTGCGGATACAGCGCGAATGACGATTGGACGCCCGGCGCGCTTTTCCAGCAAATCGGCATGCTGCTGGACAATTTTTACGATGCCAACCCCAACGGTGCCAAGACCCGCGATTCCAAGGCGTAGTGGTGTCATCATGTCTGGGTCCATTCGTGGTTCGTTTTATCAACGCCCTACTAGCGAATAGGGCGCGCTACTGCAACGCAGCGATATTGATCTGGCGCAGACGTTTGGCACGGGATTGCAATGCGGCCACGCGCTCGGCCATCTGCATGTCAGTTTGGGCCATGTGAGGCATAATATATGGAAGCGATGAAAGCGTGGGGTAGGGGGTATCACGCGCCGTGTCGCTAACGTCGACCGCTGGAAACTCGGTGCAGGCCGCGAGGGCAAATATGAAGAATAGGGTCAGTCGCATTGCGGGCACTTTACGCAGCACCCGATAAAAAGCGCAAGCCAGCGTATGTCTAGGCATTCGTGCAAACGTGAGGTAGGTCGGTGAAAACCAAAATGAGGTGCGACATGTTCCAATCCGACGAAAACGGTGTTTACGCCATAGTTCAAGCGTCAGCGCTGCGCCGCACCTTTGCTTTCGGGGTGCTTTTCGCGCTGGGTACGATGGTGATTTATACTGCGTTGATGCAGCCACCTGCCGCAATTTTGTTGGTCTTTATGCTTGGGTTCGGAGCCGGCGCGTTGTGGCTTGCCGAGAAAATGCGGCGGGCGACGCTAAGCGTGATTGAGCTTACAGAAACAGAAATTCGCGATTCAAATGGCCTTGTGTTGGCACGTATGGACGAAATTATCGCGGTGGATCGCGGTGCATTTGCGTTCAAACCATCGAATGGCTTCACGCTGAAGCTAAAAACCAAAAAGCCCCGGGCTTGGGCACCGGGGCTTTGGTGGCGCTTTGGGCGCCGGGTTGGTGTCGGCGGCGTGACCTCAGCAGGTCAGGCCAAATTCATGGCAGAGCAAATAGCGCTGCGGATTGCTGACGACTAGTCGCAGATACTGTTTCCACTGGAATTTGCGAAGCATACTTTTGAAGTGAAACGCGGGCGTATTACTGTGAATGTTTTGAAATCGATGTCGTCCAAATTGGTTTCAACAAAGGGTCCAATGCCAATGGAGAATGGGGCAGAGTAGGTGGTCACAGTTTCTATCAGTAGGCCTTGCTGCTGATCATCCATTATTGGAATACGGCTTATTTCAGCGTTTAGAGATGAATCTGTGTGCTCATCGTAGAGAGGACCCTCTTCTTTGGACCAAATCACTCTAACCTCATCATCCGATGGGTCACGATTTTTACCGTTCAAAAACTCGAATGATGTGATCCGTAAACTAGGTGTCCCTGTCATCGAGGTTTCAGTCAAAACCTTGAAAAGTTCGTAAGATCCAGCGACATATTCCGCGTTCACGCCCGCGCGCCGACTATACATGTCAGCGATTGTTAGGCCCGCACGCGTGCTAATTGCCTCGGCTCGAAATGCCTGGAAATATACATGTGTTGATAATAGAGCCCAAACTAGAATTGGTACAGATAACATTAGTTCGACGGATGCGATTCCAGTCTCGTCGTACCAAAACGAACGCAGCTTTTCTCTGAATCTCATCACTGCGGTTCCACTACGTAGGAGGATGTTGATACCAGCGCATAGGAACCGCCCGCGGCCGCATCAGCATTATCTACAATCGCTTGTCCAATGTTTGGAACTTCCCTGCGACCAATCGCCGAAAACGGTAGTACCGGATCGATACGTGCACAGGCGCGTACCAAGACAAGTTCATTTTTCACACCGTGTTGAATAGATGATGCAGGGCGGGCGTCTTCGTCGCGATTGATGCAAAGTGTTTTTCCTGTGAGTGCTGTCCAGTTCTGTTCGGGGTCTTGAACCACGAGCTCTACGAACAGCTGGTTGTCACAGTCAGGAATGATGCTTGCTACGTCACAAATACGTTGCCGTAAGGCGTCATCACTGGGCGCTTCCATGATGCCAATTCTAACGTCACGTATTGCTATATCGACGCCACGGTCGAGCATAAACTGACGCAAAGAAATAATCCCGCTTTCGTAGGTCATTAGAAAAAATGCAAAAAATACTGGAAAAATAATGACGAATTCGATGGTTACAGTGCCCGTATCGTCGCGACGGAAACGCGATGTAAGTGATGCAATATGGCGGATCATAGGTTCAACCTGAGCTCTGTGATTTGTTCGGCGATGGAGTTAAAGATCGATGACAAATCTTGGCTTTGAGATGAATAGAAGTGTGAGGGAGAAGTAGCACAGTCGTGCATAGCCTGCTGTCCATTAGTCGCAAGTCTTCGGTCAATGGCGCCGTCACTATCAAGAGGGAGCGCATTTGAACTCATCGTAATGGTATAAACAACGACCCCTGCATCTTTCGCTTCTGTACATATATTTTGCAACAGCGTGTCTTGTTTTGTTCCGGTGGTGATTGTTTCCACATCGTTGCTACTCCATCGTGTCCATTCGCGGAGGCGGTGTATTTCGCGCGCCTCATTGTATGAAGATTTTCTAATATCCGACATGGAAGTGTTGTCGCCATCGGTCATCAATACGATATACTTAAGTGATGCATCTGCGCTTGACCCGACATAGGGGCTTGGGCGGTCATTTTGAAATGTTTCATGAGTCGTTGATAGGTTGCTCACGATCGTTTCCATTGATGGGTCAAGCAAGGTAACCCCCCATTTCATGCCAAGATGGATTGATGTACTTGCGCGCGGGACTAAATTTCCAATTGCTGTGTTAATAGCCCCCGCCTGGTGGGCATGAACGATGATGGCCTCATCGGTTTCATCCGATCGGCATAGGCGGTAGTTTTGGAACACTCTCCCCTGCGAGGTGACGTAGTCCGCATCGGCGACTTGTCGTAATGGGGCCGAAGTAGGGCTATAGCCAAGCGTCGTATATGCTGAGTCTGGGAAAATGACACATTGGCTTTCATTTGTAATTGTTCCCCATTCGCGTCTGCGGCGTGATAGGTAGTCCCCACTGTTATCTACGCCGTAGTTCCCAGTCGCTTCGTCAATATCGACGTTCAGCTGGTCAAATAATTCCTTACCAACGTTCACGTGGCCGGAGTAAGTCACCAAATTTAATGATACCCGCGGCGCATATGCTGCAATGTCGGCCTCGCTCGCGTCTGCTGCGGGTTCCGCGCCATTGGGCTCTAACACTTTTGTGACGAAATCTTTTGCGGCCGTTTGAAGCTCGTACATCCGTGAATTTGCGAAACTACTCGCATCATAATCATTGTGAAGGTTGAATCTCATTGAGCCTGAAATATCCAGAACAAGAGATACTTCAGTTTTGCCGTTACCCTGGATTGCGCGCGATTCAGCTGGCGCAGAGAGATGATCTATACCCGCCAAGCGCAGGTAATAAGTGTTAATGTCAACCTCGGCCTCAACGTAAGCTGAGCTGGAACCGCCAGATGTAATCACACGTGGTCCCGAAGTTATAACATCTTCGAGGCCGGCCTTGCGAAAATAGTCGAGAGCGATTTCTTCACGGCTGACTGCTTCATCTTCTTTGGCACCCGTCGGTATCAGATTTGCCGCTGCCAACACTGCGCGATCGGCGACCCCTTGGATTTCTGCACGCCGAGATTCAAATCGCATGAAATCGACTGCCATGCCGCCCATTATCAACATTGTGACCAGCAATAAGATCGTCATGATCAGTATTGATCCGTCTTCGTCTTGCACAAAGCGCTTTGCAATGTTGATTTGCTGATCTCTTGCGCGGGAATTGCGCGAATTTGATTTGTACATCGTTGGCATGGTCTATCCTCGTGGCAAAGCACTAAGACACTTATATGTCATATTTGCTTGTGTTCATAACCCTCAAAGGTTTGTGCCGTGGCGGCGTGGCGAAATTAGGGCAAGCACTTTGTGGATGATGTTAATAGCGGGGTGTGGCGTGGTTAAAGTTCACTTTTGGCCATCACTGTTTCTGTTTTAGAAAGTGTGGGAGCTGAAGTTTAGGCAGAAATTTGCCAAAGTTGTGCGTTTGCACCCGCAATTTTAAATGAGGAAAGGTGGAACCCGTCGCATTTCGATTCGTGGTTTGGTCGTAAATTCGTTGGAATTGACTTTATAGGCACTAAGCTAAGCGAAGAACGGATTGGCCTTTGCTGCGAACTGGGCGATAAAGCGGGTATGAGTCTTCCGCCGGGTTTCCTTGATGAATTGCGTACGCGACTGTCTTTGGGGCAGGTCGTTGGTCGAAAGGTTATGTGGGACACGCGCAAGTCCAATCAGGGTAAGGGTGACCTTTGGGCGCCGTGCCCGTTCCATCAAGAAAAGTCGGCTAGCTTCCACGTTGATGATCGTAAGGGGTATTATTACTGCTTTGGTTGTCACGCAAAGGGTGACGCGATCTCGTTTGTGCGCGAAACTGAAAACGTCGACTTTATGGAGGCTGTACGGATTCTTGCGGGCGAAGCAGGTATGCCGATGCCAGAGCGTGATCCGCAAGCGCAGCAAAAGGCGGATCATCGCACCATACTGGTAGATGTCATGGAGCAAGCCGTCCAGTTTCACCGTTTGCAATTGCAGACGGGTGTTGCCGCCGCTGCACGTGACTACCTTGAGCTTCGCGGCCTAAGCGTGGAAGCGCAGGCGCGTTGGGATATTGGTTTTGCACCAGCGCAGAGTGGGGTGCTTGAGCATCTGAGTGGCAAGGGAATTGAACAAAAGCTTATCGTCGATGCGGGGCTGGCTGCGAAAAGTGACCGTGGAAACGGGTTGTATAACCGGTTTCGAGATCGGATCATGTTCCCGATCCGTGATGCACGGGGGCGTGCGATTGGCTTTGGCGGGCGGGCGATGGATCCGAACCAGCCTGCAAAATACTATAATTCGCCTGAGACACCTTTGTTCGACAAAGGGCGTAGTCTGTATAATCACGGACCCGCACGCGAGGCTGCCGGCAAGGGCAAGCCGCTGATCGTGGCTGAAGGATATATGGATGTCATCGCTCTGTCAGAGGCAGGGTTCGAAGCAACTGTCGCGCCGTTAGGGACCGCAATCACCGAAAACCAATTGCAGATGCTGTGGCGTATCGCACCCGAGCCGATTATCGCGCTTGATGGTGACACTGCCGGGCTGCGTGCCGCAATGCGCGTGATCGATATTGCGCTGCCATTGCTCGAAGCGGGCCAATCTTTGCGTTTTGCATTGATGCCTGACGGAATGGACCCTGATGATCTGATCAAGTCCCAAGGCGCCGGAGCGATGCAAAAGCTGATCGATCAAGCGATTCCTATGGTGCAGCTGTTGTGGCAGCGCGAAACCGAAGGAAAGACTTATGACAGCCCCGAACGGAAGGCTGCGTTGGATAAGGCGTTGCGCGAAAAGATCAAACTAATCGCCGACCCATCGATCCGCGCGCATTACGGCGAAGCCATCAAAGAGATGCGCTGGGAGCTGTTTAGCAAACGCAAGCGTTCGGGTGCCGGTGCCCGGCCGCAACAACGTAAGTGGGCCCCGGGAAATCAAGCAGCGTGGAAGCGCGATATTAGTCCCGTTTCGACAAGTAAAAACTCGGCGCTTGGGACGGGGGCCGCAAAAGAAGAATACCTACGTGAAGCCGTGATTCTTGCAACCATGGTAGCAAATCCGAAAGTCGCGATTGAATTTGAGAGCGCATTGGAGGAACTGGATTGTCGCGATCAGACACATGCTGATGTGCAAGGCTGCCTATTGCGGCACCTTGGCGCTGACGATTTGCGTAGCGTTATTGTTGATGCTTTGGGGCCCATGGTACTTGAAAACCTGATGACCCACAGCCATGTGGCTATTAGCCCGGCAATTCGGCGTGCAGGGGATGATGCGATAGCGCGCCTTTGTCTGGCAGAGGAGTTTGCAAAACTGAATGCGCGGTTAGGGCATGCGCGTGAAATCGAAGATGCCGTCGAGGATTTATCTGGTGTTGCCGATGAAGGGCTGACCTGGAGATTGGCGCAAGCGACCGCAGCAGTTGAGCGCGCAGAGCGAGGAGACAATGATGACAAGGCAGAATATGCTGTACGGAAAAATGGTTCGCGTCTTAAGAAAGACGAACTAAGTGCCTTGGATCGGCTGCTGAAACAGATTGGTTATGCCGATGGACCGGACACGCCGGAAACATGAATGGCAACATACTTTGAAAACAAGGCGTGACCTGCTTGCGAATCACTGCGATGCAGGGTTGATTCGACGCCAACCGAATCGGCCGAATCACTTCGGCCCGGAAAAGATGACTTTGAAAGGGCCCCTTGATGGCTGCGAAAGACAACGACGATCGTAAGAACGCTGACCAAGATGGTGATATCAGCCTTGATATGAGCCAAGCTGCGGTCAAAAAAATGATCGCCGACGCGCGTGAGCGGGGCTATATCACTTACGACCAGTTGAATGCTGTCTTGCCTCCAGAGCAGGTATCGTCAGATCAAATCGAAGATGTGATGTCGATGCTGTCCGAAATGGGCATTCAGGTCACCGAAGAAGAAGAATCAGAAGAGACCGACGAAAACCAAGGCGGGACCGAGGTCGCGACTGTGGCCGGTTCGCGCGATGTTGTTCTTGGTGGCGCCGAAGCTGAAAAGCTCGACCGGACAGATGATCCAGTCCGTATGTACTTGCGCGAGATGGGCAGTGTTGAGCTGTTAAGCCGTGAAGGCGAGATCGCGATTGCGAAACGCATTGAGGCGGGTCGCAACACGATGATCCTTGGCCTGTGCGAAAGCCCACTGACATTCCAAGCGATTACAATCTGGCGTGACGAGCTGTTGTCCGAAGACATTCTGCTGCGCGATGTGATCGATCTTGAAACGACATTCGGTGATCAAATTGGTGACGAAGTGGAACCTGTCGTTGAGCCTGTCGCAGCCACTGGTGAAAAGCCCGAAAAAGCGCAAGAGCTAGACGCAGACGGTAACCCGATCGCCAAAGATGACGATGACGACGAAGATGATCAGGCAAACATGTCGCTTGCTGCGATGGAAGCTGCGCTTAAGCCTCGCGTTCTGGAAACGCTGGAAGTAATTGCGCATGACTTTGCCGAGCTTTCAGACATGCAAGACGCCCGTATGTCGGCGACCCTGAATGAAGATTCTTCGTTCACCGAGAAACAAGAAAAGAAATATCAAAAGCTACGGTCTGAAATCGTGCTCATGGTGAATTCGCTTCACCTGCACAACAACCGTATCGAAGCCCTGATTGACCAGTTGTACGGCATCAACCGCCGCATCATGTCGATCGATAGCGCTATGGTAAAGCTGGCTGACCAAGCCCGGATTAACCGTCGCGAATTCATTGATGCCTACCGTGGTCGCGAGCTTGATCCAAACTGGCTTGAAGAAATGGGCGAAAAGGCTGGCCGCGGCTGGCAGATGATGATTGAGAAATCGACAGACAAGATCGAAGAACTGCGCGGCGACATGGCCCAAGTCGGTCAGTATGTTGGTGTCGATATCACTGAATTCCGCCGCATCGTACAGCAAGTTCAAAAAGGTGAAAAAGAGGCGCGTCAGGCCAAGAAAGAAATGGTCGAAGCTAACCTACGCCTCGTTATCTCAATCGCCAAGAAGTACACAAACCGTGGCCTGCAGTTCCTTGATTTGATCCAAGAAGGTAACATCGGCCTGATGAAGGCGGTCGATAAATTCGAATACCGCCGTGGTTATAAATTCTCGACCTACGCCACATGGTGGATCCGTCAGGCGATCACGCGTTCTATCGCGGATCAGGCGCGTACCATCCGTATCCCAGTGCACATGATCGAAACGATCAACAAACTGGTTCGGACTGGTCGTCAGATGCTGCACGAAATTGGCCGCGAACCCACACCAGAGGAATTGGCAGAAAAGCTGCAGATGCCTTTGGAAAAAGTCCGCAAGGTTATGAAGATCGCAAAAGAGCCAATCTCACTCGAAACGCCAATCGGCGACGAGGAAGATTCACAGCTTGGCGATTTCATCGAAGACAAGAATGCAATCCTGCCGCTGGATTCTGCCATTCAGGAAAACCTGAAGGAAACCACGACACGGGTTCTGGCGTCACTGACACCACGCGAAGAACGCGTCCTGCGCATGCGTTTCGGTATCGGTATGAACACCGACCACACGCTCGAAGAAGTTGGTCAACAGTTCAGCGTGACACGCGAACGTATCCGTCAGATCGAAGCAAAAGCGCTGCGGAAATTGAAGCATCCGAGCAGAAGCAGGAAACTGCGGAGCTTCTTGGATCAGTAATTTGAAAGGCGCCTCCGGAAACGGAGGCGTTTTGTTTATGGAGCATGACGATATCCGGCGCGCCAGAGAAATCCTGTATTTGCTGAAAAACCTGCTGCATCGGTGTGTGATGTTTGATGCGATTAAGGGTGCATCGACAGAGTTGAACTTCTTCCGAGTCTACCAAAGTTGTCTGATGGACATGATTTGTATCGATTGGTGTAAAGTTTTCGGCACCGATGGAGAGGAAAGTCACTGGAAAAATGTAATTCCAAGTGACGACCATGACTCATTTAGAGACGTATTAGAAGAAGCACTGAGCGAAAGCTCTTGTGTCAACCTGCAAGCTGTGTGGCAAAAAACAAAGTGCTATCGTGATACAGCTTCAGCGCATTTGGATTTAGATGAAACAAAACGATCGACAAATTATCCGGTTATCACGCCGCTTCGTGTTACAGCAGAAGTGCTATATCGTAAGTTGTTTTCCGACCTCAAATTGGAGCAACGGGGTGGAATTGCTAAGCCTTCAGAGATTATGGATGTAAAGCGTTCTGAAATTGTCTCTCACAACGCGAAATTATTTGATGAATGCCTGAATTCATTGAGTGTTTGGACTAATGCGAGGCAACCTTGAGGCGCTTTGATGAGTGAAACCCGCGCTTGCTGAGCTGTCTTCGCTGCGAACACAATCGCGCTCAATGGGCGATTGTAAAGCGTCCTTCGCACGATGGATGGGCTCTGACCTATCTCAATAAAATTGCGCAATCTTATCCAATGGCTTTTTATATTTCGCCACTTCTGGCACGGTCGCCGTTTGGGCTGCATGGCCAACGGTGAGGATCATCACGGGTTTTTCTGAATCTGGTCGATCCAATGCCGCGTTCAGGAACTTCATTGGGTTCGGTGTGTGCGTTAGGCACGAAAGCCCCGCATTGTGTAGTGCTGCGATCAAGAAACCCGTCGCGATGCCGACGCTTTCAGGCACGTAGTAGTTTTTATAGCGTGTGCCATCGTCGAACTCTCCCCACCGCTGTGCAAAGATCACGATATGCCAAGGTGCGGTAGTCAGGTGTGGTTTGTCCGCGTTGGTGCCAATCGGTTCTAGAGCCTTGATCCATTCGTCACTGCCACCACCGACATAGAACTTGCGTTCCTCCTCCTCTGCCTCAGCCCTGATGCGCGCCTTGAGCGCAGGATCAGACACAGCCGCAAAGAACCACGGTTGGTGGTTAGCACCGGAAGGGGCGCTTCCCGCTGTCATGATGCAGTTTTCAATGATGTCGCGGGGCACCGGACGGTCAGAAAAGTCGCGGATCGAGTGGCGCTTAGCCATGACTGCGCGGAACTCTTGCGCCTTTTCCTGTGATTGGGCGTCAGTCAGGCTTTGCTGGTCGGGCAGGGGGACCGCGTTATAGGACATCTTTTCTTTTGCAAACATTGTGGTCTCCTTGGGTGTTGCCAAAGATAACCAGCAATCGCGCTGTAGGCCAAGCTGGAAACGGTGCCCAGCAAAGTGCACCGTTTCCATGTTTGCTTAAGCGATGGATTTTAGTGTCACATCAATCTTGGTTGTCGGCCGCCCGATAAGCGTGGATAGCGTTTTACTGTCATTGAACAGCGCCCCATCCGCAGCCTTTGCATCACTGTCGGCAAGAACGGCGGCAAAGCCTTCAGGCAGCCCTGCGCCGACCAATGCTTGGGTGAATGCCTTCTCTGGCATGTTGGTGTAGCTGATTGGTTTGCCCGTTATGGATGACGCAGTCGCGGCATATTCATCAAGGGTAAAGGCGCTGTCGCCAGCAAGCTCCAGCACCTTTCTGTCGTGGCCCCCGGCCAAGACGACTGCGGCTGCTTCGGCGTAATCGTTGCGCGTTGCGGTCGCGAATTTACCTGTGCCTGCTGCGCCAAAGTGCTGACCCAGTTCGATGTCTTGTGCCAATGTCATTGTGATATTTTCCGAATACCACCCATTCCGTAGAAACGTGTGCGGCAGGCCGCTTGCGATGATCGCGGTTTCGGTTTCTTTGTGCTCTGACGCTAATGCCATCGGGCTGTTTTGTGCGTTCAGAATAGATGTGTATGCGATAAAGCCGACATTGGCGGTCTTTGCCGCATCAATCACGTTACCATGCTGACGTGCGCGTTCACCGACAGTGGATGATGAAATCAGGAGTAGCCGATCAACGCCTTTAAACGCGGTCGTTAGGCTGTCAGCATTATCATAGTCGCCCTGTCTGGTTGCGATCCCTTTTGCCGCGAAGACTGCGGCCTGATCATCTGAACGTACCAGTGCAATGATGTCGGTGGTAGGCACGCGTTTGGCTAAGTGATCGACGACTAGCTGGCCAAGCTGCCCTGATGCACCCGTTACAAGATAAGTGGTCATTGGATTTTCCTTAGGTTCCGATTTGTATATAGGTCTCACTTAGAGACTGCGTCTGACCCTGAAAAGGAGGCAGTTTTTCATGCCTAGGTAACAAAAGGGGAACCTTCATGCGGGATTTGATGACGGATCGTATCGAGCAATGGAAGGCGCAGGGCTTTGACCCTAATAACTGTCCGGTGCGGATGGTTTTGGATCATGTGGCCGCGAAATGGACATCGCTGATCTTGCTGGAACTTGAAAAAGAACCGCAGCGGTTCAATGCCCTTGGGCGGGCTTTGCCTGATATTTCTAAGCGTATGCTGACGCAGTCCTTACGTGACCTTGAACGTGATGGCATGGTTCGTCGTAAGGTTTATGATACCAAGCCGCCCAGCGTGGAATATAGTTTAACGGATGTTGGACAGTCGTTTATGGCACCGTTTTCACAACTGCTTGATTGGGCCGAAAAAAACCAACGGCACATTCTAGCAGCGCGATCTGGATACGATAAATTGTGATGTGCATCTGCGCGCAGCCCAAAGGCCATTTGAGCAGATTGAATGCGCCCTACGGATAATTATCTGCGTCGCATCAAAGAGGATAATCTGATGCGACATTTCTATGCCCCACCGCTTGCTGTTGTAATGGCCTTTGGTGTTGCTTCCACGCTGCATGGATATGCAGTTGAACCTATGCCAGGTACGCATGCGCAGAGTGGCCCATCGTTGTTGAGTGAGATAACGCCATCACTGCCCTTGGACGTTTGTGCGATGCCAATTTCCCCAGAGACAGATAACGCCGATACTGATGCGCTTGAAACCTGTCATGCTGTTCACGGTGAAGCTGGTTTTTAGCGGATAAGCTGACTTGCGCCGAATCCGTCGAACGCGCAATGTTGGTATATGCAGACAACGTTTCAAATACAGACGCACGGTCCCGGGCTTTATGAGTTTACAAATAATGTAAGCCAATGGGTGCGGGGCACTGGGCTACTTACGCTTTTCGTGCAGCATACATCGGCGAGCCTGCTAATTCAGGAAAATGCGGACCCCGAAGTGCGGGTAGATATGCAAAACTTTTTTCACCGATTGGTGCCGCCAACCTCTGATCCATCAATGGCGTATTTGACCCACACCTATGAAGGGCCGGATGATATGCCAGCCCATATCAAAGCAGCATTGTTACCTGTTCAGCTAAGTATCCCAGTAAGCGACGGTAGACTTGCCTTGGGAACGTGGCAGGGGATTTATTTATTTGAACACCGCGACCAGTCTCATGAACGGCGTGTGGTTGCACATCTATCTAAATAAGCGAGGGAATATGCGCGTTTTACCTATTATGGTGTTGGTCGTTGCAGCTTGTCCTGCCTTTGCTGACTGCCCAATCGGGCAAGAAGAATTTATGTCCTGCAATATCGAAAATAGTAAGAATGTTCTGTCGGTTTGTTTTGACGACACCAACGCATACTACAGCTTTGGGCCGCAAGGTCGTTCGCCAGATTTAGCGTTGTCCGAACCCATCGAAATGATCGATTATACCCCATGGCCGGGTGTCGGGCGTGCGATATGGGAAAGTCTGACGTTTAGGAATGATGAATATAGCTATACCGTCGTTGCAGGTTTTGATCGCATGTTTGGCGACGAAACCGAGGAAGACCACCCGACACCGCATTTTGGTGAAGTTCAAGTAAAACGCGACGGTGAAACGTTGGTAAACCTTAGCTGCGAACGCGGAAGGACAGCGTTTGCTTGGACGCCTGATATTTACGAGGCGAAAGAGGCGGCAGGGTATGAATGGGACGATCGAAATCAGCTGTGGTTCAAGACACAGGAGTGAGTCTGATGTGTCACGGTTTGTCCCTGTATCTTGCGTCGTGAAATGCCCTCTACCCAAAACCTGCGTAGGTTCCTATAGTGCCTGTGGATAACTTGGGGCGTGACCCCAGCAGTAGCTGACAAGGACCGGACATGCGTTGCCCTTTTTGCGGAAATGTTGACACTCAAGTGAAAGATTCACGACCTGCCGAAGACCATTCGGCCATTCGCCGTCGCCGTTTGTGCCCGGCATGTGGCGGACGGTTTACGACTTACGAACGTGTACAGTTGCGCGACTTGGTGGTGATTAAAACTAATGGCCGCCGTGAAGATTTTGATCGGCCAAAGCTGGAACGCTCTATTCGTATTGCTTTACAAAAGCGCCCGGTTGAACCTGACCGCATCGATCAGATGATCAGTGGAATCGTGCGCCGGCTTGAAAGCATGGGCGAAACCGATATTCCGTCAGGTACAATCGGTGAAATCGTGATGGAAAGCCTCGCGCGGATCGATACCGTCGCTTACGTGCGCTTTGCGAGTGTTTACAAAAACTTCCAAGCCGCGGATGATTTTGATAAATTCGTTAGCGAACTGCGCCCAGATAGCATTTCAGACGAGTGACTATAGCGACAGATGCCCGCTTTATGGCGCTCGCCCTCAATCTTGGGCGGCGTGGAATGGGTCGTGTTTGGCCGAACCCAGCCGTTGGTTGTGTCATTGTTAAGGACGGCGTGATCGTTGGGCGGGGGCGCACCGCTGATGGTGGCCGCCCTCACGCTGAAACGGTTGCGCTTGCACAGGCCGGTGAAAAGGCACGCGGTGCCACGGCATATGTTACGCTGGAACCCTGTTCGCACCATGGAAAAACGCCACCTTGCGCGCATGCGTTGATTGCAGCGGGCGTGTCGCGCGTGGTGGTCGGCTTGGGTGATCCCGATCCGCGTGTGTCTGGCCGTGGTATAACGATGCTACAAGATGCCGGGATTGATGTCACAACCGATGTGCTTGTGGATCAAGCGCGTGATGACCATGCTGGCTTTCTGTCGCGCGTGACCCAAAACCGGCCTTATGTGACGCTAAAGCTTGCCGGGACACTTGATGGGCGGATTGCGACGGCGACAGGCGAAAGCCAATGGATCACCGGACCAGAGGCGCGCCGTGCTGTGCACATGATGCGCGCGCGCCATGATGCAGTGATGGTCGGCGCGGGGACAGTGCGTGCCGATGATCCGACACTTACGGTCCGTGGGCTTGGAATTACCCGACAGCCAGTGCGTGTCATTGTATCGCGTGGAATGAAAATTTCGGCGGATTGTAGTTTGGCGCAAACCGCGCGCGAGGTGCCAGTCTGGCTTTGCCACGGTAAGAATAGCGACCCCAAGCCGTGGACGGATTTGGGTGCCGTCAGCCTGCCTTGTGATGTTTTGTCTGGGCAGGTTGATCCGCATGCTGCAATGGTCGCACTGTCAGATAAGGGAATTACGCGTGTGTTTTGCGAAGGCGGCGGAATGTTGGCCGCATCGTTGTTGAACGCTGGATTGGTTGATCGGCTGGTGGTGTTCACTGCTGGTATGGCAATGGGCGCTGAAGGTACACCATCGCTTGCTGCTATGGGGGTTGACCGGCTGGCCTGCGCCCCACGGCTTTCGCTTGAGGCGGTGCAGCCGTTGGGTGCCGATATCATGCATAGCTGGCGTCGGATTTAGCGCCGCCACAAAAACGCATAGCTGGCCAGTACTCCTTGTGCCTTAGCAAGGATACGGTTCATTCTGCCGGGGGCTGGAATGTCGTTGTTTTCAAGTCGGTCAACGATCACCTCGACGGGACAAGGTAGGCCGGTGATCGAGTCAAAGTAACGTGGATATGCAATAAGCGTGGCATGCACCAATGCGACGATATCGACATGTGCAGTGCGACGTGCGATCGGCAACGATCGGTCATCTGTTAGCCCCCAACCGGCATAAAATGGCATGCCAAGGCAGGTTACCTTTTTGCCGCGCATCAATGCCTCGAACCCGATGAGCGATGTCATAGTCCAGACTTCGTCGACGTGATCAAGCGCCGCAATTGGATCGGTATCGGCCAAGATAATGTCGGCCCACTTCATGGCGTCAGGCAGTGCGCCGGGGCGCAGGCCCGTTTCGACATCGGGATGCGGCTTATAGGCGATGATGGCGGCGGGGTTGGCTTCGCGAGCGGCTTGTAGCAATGCCGCGTTGCTGGCGATGTCGGTGCAACCCTTTCTGATCGATGCATCATCTTCGACCTGACCGGGGACTAAGATGCGGCGCCCCTTTGGTAGGTTAATCGGTGCGGGTCGCGACAGATTATATTTTGATAGATGCGCGTCGATGATCCGCTGGATCAATGCAGCCGCACGCGCACGTTCGGTGTCGCGCAGGTTTTCTGACGCATTGATCAATGCCTCCAACCGGCTTGGCCGTGTGGCGTCATAGTAAATGCCCAGATCGTCAAGTACGAGGCTAAGTGGCGCGATAAGATCAGCGCCTAGCCCGCGAGACCGCAAGAACCCATCTTCGACCAATGTCGCGTCGGTTGCGCCTGTATTCGCCCATCGCAACAAGGGACGGTTTGCGTTCGTCGCTTTGCGCGCTGCGTTTTTACCGCGTGCAAATATGACGCGTTTTTGGTTGCCAAATATTTTCTGAAGTGGCGCGCGTTTCCAAAGGCGCATGTCGGCAGCAACCCAGCCGTTATGGTCTTCGCGCCATGCGCGTGTGGCTGCGGCAAGTGTGGCGGTTGCTTCCTCAAAGCTGCACAGTCTGTCGTGGAACGGATCGTACCACGTTGGGTATAGCAGCATGGCCCCCGCGAATAGCTGCGCCCGCGTCAGGTTACGTTGGCGGCGTTGCAATGGCTTGCGATCATCGCTTAGCCCCCAACCCATATAAAATGGTTGCCCAAAGACAACCGGGCGATGGCCTGCGATGATGGCCTCAAATCCAAGCTGCGATGTGACTGTATAAACAGCGATGGCACCTTCCAGCAGTGCCCATGGCGATAGCGGATCGTCGCTAAGTGAGATGCGATCGTTGGTATCCTTTTTGCCGAAATACCCGTCGCGGTGGCCTGCGGTCGTTTCTGGGTGTGTCTTAATGATGATCTTGGCTGTGGGATGTTCGGTTTGCGCGTAAAACAACATCTCGCGAAAGGTGTTGCTATCAGCTCCGCTTGCTTTGATCGATGCATCTTTACGGGTTTGGTCAATGACCAAGACATAGCCGGGGTCGGGCGCTGGGTGCGCCGGGTCAAAGCTGTTGTACTTCGAAAGATGTTCGTCCTTTAACGTGTCAATTCCGGTCCGGGCGCGATCCAATAATGCAGTGTTGTCTAGCGGATGCTCTGACAGGATATGTTCAAGATCGGATGGTGTGCTTGGGTCAAAATGTACGCCGCGTTGATCGATGTTCAACCCAACCGGGTCATCCCCGTCACGCCCAAGCCGCACTGACCGTAGGAATGTGTCTTCGATGCGCAGGACTGGCGCATCTTTTAGCTGTGCAATGGTTTCACCGCGCGGAGAGGTGGGGCTATGTCCCCAGACGCCAACAAGATCACCATCTTTGGGCACACCAACACGAATGTCGTAACCCGCCAGTTCGACAATGCGGCGCACCCGACCTTTGGCTAAAAAGCCGCCATTATAGACATAGAGATTTTGACGAGAGGTCTTAGGCATTGTTCATAATCACTTTGTAGCAGCAGGCTGTGAATGCACCGATGACAGTACGGTTTGATCATAGGGTTCATCTGGTGAAAGCATGGCGTCAACCACATGCCGCATTAATTGTCGTCGTCCCGTGACTGAATAAAAACCGCCGGGTATCTGACTGGTTTCAAGTAAGAAACGGCGATAGTCGCGGTAGGCCGCTGTGTCGGGGCGGGTCGGATTTGCAAAGAATTCCGCGAGCGGTTGATCTGAAACGAATTCGGGCTTGCTATACACAGCCGTCCCAAATGCTTTTAATGGAATGCCGCGCCACAATGCTTGTTGGCCGGCCGTTGAATTCACGGTAACTGCGCTGCGCGCTTGATCCAGTAACGCGGCAAGCTTACCGCCGCGAACATAGTGCACCCGGTCGCTGATGCCGCGCCCTTCTGACATTTCTTTGATCATTTGTCGCATCGGAGATTGCCCATTTTCCAATGGGTGGGCCTTAAAGACAAGGTGGTGATGTGGCCGCGCGCCGTCGGCAAAGCCATCAATAACCACGCGCAAGAAAGATTCCATGTCATCAAAGTCAGAATGCGCTTGGAAACTTGCGTCATGTTCAAGTTGGAGCAACGCGATGTGGAAAGGGTAGCTCGATTTTTTGATCCTGCGTGTTGCGACTTCGCGCTCTGCTGCGAAGTATGGCATCAACGCTAACCGCTTCGAATAAAGAAGCGCCTCACGTCGAATGGCCAGCGCACGGTGTGGGCGAAAATGCGGGTATTTCCCGTTCCGAAACAAAACAAACCAATGATAAAGTGCGCCATAGAAAATATGTTGTCTCATATCCCCCCAATGGGCAGGTGGAACCGGAATGTCAGCACCCGTTCGCGCAAGACGTGACCGGATGTCCGTAATGGATAGTGCCATCAACTGCGAATATCCGTTGCTACCATTCCGTTCGTATGTGACCCAATAGGGACGAAGGTAGCCTTCTTCAAAGACGTGCACACGTATGCCCGCATCTTTGGCTTGGCGTATGGCAATCGCGTGGATTGGACGGGTGTCGCCATAAACAACGATATCGGTGATGTTGTTGTTTATCAAAATGTCAGCAAATGTATCCGGCCAAGCTGCTAGGTCACCGGTGAAAGGAATGTATCCATCTGCTTTCCACCAAAATGCACGGTCTCCGGCGTTAAAACCAATCCGCTGCACGCCAGCCCCCGCAGTGGCGAGCATGCGCCCCAGCTGTCTGAAAAATGGCCCGTGCGGCCCTTGTAGAAATAGAAAATTACGCTGTGTATTCATCATCCGCGTTATAGCGGGTTGCGCACTGCGTGGTAAGCATCAAACGAAGACGAAAAGGATAAAGCGCCACTGCTTGCCTGTCGTCATTCCAAGGGCTAGGTCATGATAAGACAAATAAAGGAATAACGCATGTTTACAGGGATTGTCACAGATATCGGTGAAATCATCACACTGGAACAACGCGGCGATCTGAGGGCGCGTATTGGCACTGGCTATGATGTTGCCGGGATCGACATCGGGGCTTCGATTGCGTGTAATGGTGTGTGCCTGACCGTGATCGCATTGGGTACTGACCCGCAGAACTGGTTTGATGTCGAAATTTCAGCCGAGACAGTCAGCGCCACAAATGTTGGGGAATGGCTGGTTGGTAAACGACTGAACCTTGAGCGCGCGTTGAAGGTGGGCGACGAATTAGGTGGGCATATCGTCTCTGGTCACGTTGATGGTGTCGCGCAGGTGATCAAAATTCGTGATGAAGGCGACAGTACACGTGTTACGTTTCGCGCACCCGGTAAGCTTGCTAAATTCATTGCGCCAAAGGGGTCAGTGGCGCTGAATGGCACATCGTTGACCGTAAATGAAGTCGAGGGAAGTGACTTTGGTATCAATTTCATTCCACACACCAAGATTGCAACGACATGGGGTGACGTGGAAGAAGGTGACCTGATCAATATCGAAATCGACACGATGGCACGGTACGTGGCGCGTCTAAAGGAATACGAATGATAGCTGGTATCGGTCATAATTCGGGCCGAGTCGACGAACCCGGTCATAGTTGGCGCAAGCATGTTTGGACAAAGGCCCGTAAAAACCTAATGCCAACTTTGCCAATAGAGGCGGTGCGGTTACGCGTTCGGCGCGCGGCGCAGCTTGGCCTGCCGTATAAGACATACGCGGGTATCCGCGCCAGTACTGGCCATGACCTGATTGGGTTTTTGTTTTCAAATAATGCGTTGCAAATTATGCGCGATGGGCAACCGATGCCAGTGGCGCGCGCGGATAAGTTAGGTGACCTGATTGCGGCACAACGCGTCGGGTTGGCCCATATCCCGGTGACGCCAACGCATTTGGCCAGCTTTCCAGAAATAGACCGGGCTTATGCCGCGCCACGGTTTGCCGGAACTTGGGCTGATATGCGTGACCATTTGCAAACGGTGATTAAATCAGGAAAACAGCCTGCAGATCGGTTCGTGTTGGTCGGTGACACTGGGTTTGAGCGTGATTGGAGCGAGGCCGTCAAGCTCGCAGGGTATCTATCCGCTGACGCCTTTTTCACAGGGCAGGTGGGTTAAAACCCACCCTACGTTATGGGGTGCGTCGTGACGTCGTAGGGTGGATCTCGATCCACCGCCCTTTCAAAAGGGATACGGCTGCTCTATTTGCTTTGTATCATACATTCGAGGATCCGCATGAGCCAGACATTCGAGACACCGGGCCCAATCGAACGCGATTGGGCTGACGCGATTAGCAAGATCGAAGACATCATCGAAGACGCCCGAAATGGCCGCATGTTCGTGCTTGTCGATCACGAAGATCGCGAAAACGAAGGTGATCTTGTGATCCCGGCCCAGATGGCCACGCCTGATGCGATTAACTTTATGGCGACGCACGGTCGTGGCCTCATTTGCCTCACCTTGCCGGGTTCACGCATTGATGCGCTGGGCTTGCCGCTTATGGCGTCTCACAACTCTTCGCGTCACGAAACTGCATTTACCGTAAGTATTGAAGCCCGTGAAGGCGTCAGTACTGGTATTTCGGCCCATGACCGCGCACGCACCGTCGCGACGGCGATTGATGCATCAAAGGGTGCAGCAGACATCGCGACGCCTGGTCATGTGTTTCCACTTCGCGCCCGCGAGGGTGGTGTTTTGGTTCGTGCAGGTCACACCGAAGCCGCCGTTGATATTTCGCGGCTTGCCGGTTTGAACCCATCAGGTGTGATCTGTGAGATCATGAAAGAAGACGGAGAAATGGCGCGTTTGCCTGATCTGGTCGCCTTTGCGCATTTGCACGGGCTTAAGATCGGTACGATTAGCGATCTGATTGCTTACCGCCGTCGTCACGACAATCTGGTGCGTGTGCGCGAAGTAAACCAAATTCAGTCTGAATTTGGCGGAAACTGGGAGATGCGGATTTATACAGATGAAACCCAAGGTGCGGAACATATCGCGCTAGTAAAGGGTGACATCACAACGGAAGAACCTGTTCTGGTGCGCATGCATGCGCTCGACCCGATGCTTGATGTCGTGGGCGCTGGGCCGACTGGGCGTCGCAACGAATTTGGTGACGCAATGAATGCGATCGCTGCCGAAGGCCGTGGGGCTTTGGTTCTGTTGCGCGATCTGCACATGCAGATTGACCTTGATGAAGAAACATCGCCGCAAACACTGCGCCAATACGGTTTGGGTGCACAAATCCTTAGCTCGCTTGGCTTGCATAAGATTGAGCTACTGACCAATTCGCCATTGCCAAAAGTTGTGGGCCTTGATGCCTACGGTTTGGAAATTACAGGCACACGTAAAATATCGGAGATCGGATAATGGCTGGACCATCACACTATATCATGCCGCTGCCAGAGTTTGAAAAACCGGCGAAAATCCTGATTGTGGCCTCGCCATATTGCAAAGATATCTCTGATAACCAGATCGCGGGTGCCAAGGCCGAGATCGAAAAGGCTGGCGCCACATGGGAAATTGTAGAAGTTCCAGGCGCGCTAGAAATTCCGACCGCGATCGGCATCGCTGAGCGGCTAAGTAATTTTGACGGTTATGTTGCGCTGGGCTGTGTCATCCGCGGTGAAACTACCCACTATGATACTGTTTGTAATGACAGTTCCCGCGCGATCCAGCTTTTGGGATTGCAGGGTGCCTGCATCGGAAACGGTATCTTGACTGTTGAAAATCGTGACCAAGCGGTTGTGCGTGCGGACCCTGATCAGATGAATAAAGGTGGCGGAGCTGCCGCTGCGGCCTTGCACCTTATCGCGCTCGCCCGTAAATGGGGCGAATCCGACAAACCGGTGGGCTTTACACAGGAAATTCTGCTGGCTGGTAACACAGGTGGCAAAACATCAGCATGACCATTTCGAACAACCAACTGCGCAAAATGAAATCCGCTGCACGCTTCTATGCTGTGCAAGCGTTGTTCCAGATGGAAGCCTCTGGGCAGACTGTGGATCAAGTGATCCGTGAGTTCGAGGACCACCGCTTTGGCGCAACCTACGATGATGCCGAAATGATCGAGGGTGATCTGAAAACCTTTCGTGGCCTGATGGAAGGCGCCGTAAACGAGCAAGCTGCGATCGACCAGATGACGGATCGTGCGCTTGTTGCGAAATGGCCAATTGCGCGGATTGACCCAACATGGCGGGCGCTGTTTCGTGCCGCAGGTGCCGAGCTAAAGAAAGCGCAAACGCCCCCCAAGGTCGTGATCAGCGAATTTGTCGCTGTATCCGAAGCATTTTCGCACGACGGTAAGGAACCAAAGTTCGTAAATGCCGTCCTTGACCACATGGCACGCGAGGCGCAGCCAGAAAAATTCTAGGCTGGTTTAGTTTTTTCATAATACGCACATGGCGCATCGTAGTGGGTTTGAATGCCAACGTATGTCATTCCCAACCTTTGCATCACATGTTGTGAAGCCATGTTCTTTGGGTCTGCGACTGCACAAATGTAGTCAACACCGACGCGATGAAACCCAAAATCCATCGCGGCTTGGCCAGCCTCGGTTGCGTATCCCTTACCTTGATAATGTGGAATAAGGCGCCAGCCTAATTCCAATGGTGCATCTTCTTTATGCGCGAGGTGCTGGAGGCAGGCTGCGCCGATGATGATATCGGTACTTTTTAGAAATACAGTCCACCAACTGTACCCATGCGTAACCCAGCGGCGCTGGACGCGCGTGATGCCTTCTTCGGTCTGTTCGCGGGTTTGTGGCCCGCCCAGAAAATGCATGACTTCGGCGTCAGAATGCATCGCGAAAAGTTCGTCGGCGTGTTGGTGGGCGAAGGGTGTCATAAATAGACGTTTCGTCGATATGGTTTGACTGCGCCGCATTGCGTCGTTCCCTGTTGATATGTGTCCCAAAACCTTACGATCCCGGCAGCATCGTCGCCATCAACTTTTGTGGTCCGTGCAGGCGGGCTTGAAGTTTGAGACCTTTCACCACAGCTTAACTATGTAAAGGAGAGCGATCATGTCTAATATCGATCAACAACCGCCTGAAGTAGTAGAGGCCGTCCGCAAGTTTAGAGGCCAGTTTCGAACGACAGGCATTGCGCTGATTATTTTAGGTGCGCTGGCAGTTGTTTTTCCGCTCGTGTTTTCGATTGCTGCGAAGGTGCTGCTAGGTTGGGTTTTTCTGCTCACTGGCGGGGCGCTGCTATATCACGCATTTCAGGCAAAACGCTGGGAATCAGCGATCTGGAGCGGGCTGATCGCGGTGCTTCATTTGGCGCTGGGTGTGTACATGGCATTTTTCGCGCTTAACGGTTTGGTTGGGCTGACGTTTCTTGTTGGGGTCGTTTTCGTGCTGCAGGGTGGCGTCGAAGGGATGATTGCGATGCAACACCGGCACAAAACAGGATGGGGTTGGTTGGCGCTGAATGGCGCAGTTACCCTTATTCTTGGCTTCGTCTTGATTGCGGGTTTGCCGGGTACTGCACTTTGGGCAATCGGGCTGTTGCTGGGGATCAATTTTTTGACCACAGGTGTCGCCTTTGTGGCGCTAGCTGGCAGTGTGTCTGAAAAGTGATAGGCAAAGGTGGCGGGAACCGCTGCATCCGTAAAGGTAACTAATCCTGAGGACCTGTATGTACAGGTGGGTGCCAGGTAAACTAACCAGGGTCAGAACAGAGCCAGCCCCCTAGGATTTGCTTAAGGCCGCTGGATTTGTACCCGTGATAACGAGAAGAGCAGAAGCCCGCCGAGGCAACAGGTAGGGTTGATTGGGGGGCAGGGCAAGTGGTTCGCGTCAGTTTATTCTTCAACGTCGCCTTTGATCAGCCAACCATTAGGGCCGACCATCTCAATCGGTGCGTATGCAAGCAACAAGCGTTCAGCGAAGCCAACCATCAAAAGAGCCATTGATACTTCATAGACGGTAATTCCGTGAAAAAGTGACATCGTAAGCTCCTTTAAAAACTATCTTATTCCTAACGGTCAAAGCCGTCGAAAAAGTGACGTTTCAGAGGAAAACTGAGCTCTGATCTTATGTCATTCGCCACATTTGGGACATAAAATTGGTCGTTTGCTGAATGCTCGCCTCGGCAATATTTCGCTTAGTGTTTGGTTTGTAACGAAAAATGTCAGTGTGTTGCTAATAAGGCGTTAAATTCCCGTTTTTATTGATGATTGTTGATCTGTCACAGTTTGGCGCCCGGCCAATGACCTATGTGACGAAAAAAGTGAATTGAGTTTTGTTCACTTATTGTTCACATTTGGGGAATGTCTGATATCTTAACACAGAATGAATTAATGCCAGGCCAGTTGCTGGCGCGCGGCGTTTGTCGTCATTTGTATAGTTACGACTTTGTGAGCGTTGAAGAGTTCGTCCCGACAGCCGGCCGAAGGGTCGATGTCATGGGGTTGGGGCCAAAGGGCGAAATTTGGATCATTGAATGCAAATCAAGCCGCGCTGACTTTCAGTCCGACAAAAAGTGGCAGGGGTATCTGGAATGGTGTGATCGGTTCTTTTGGGCTGTTGATAGCGACTTTCCGACAGATTTATTACCTGACGATACAGGGTTGATTATTGCAGACGGCTATGGCGGAGAAGTCATAAGAATGGGGCCGCGAGCAAAGCTTGCTCCGGCGCGACGTAAGGTGCTGTTGCAGAAATTTGCGCGCCACGCTGCGTTGCGCGCGTTGGCCGCGCGCGACTCAGGGTTTACCCGCCCTTTTTGACGGCGCGTGCGGCTATTGTTGCAGCGCGAATTTCTTCTGCGATTTCGTCTGCTTCCTCGGGGTCAAAATCCATCGGGATTTCAACGCCGCCGGCTTCAATAAAAATACGTACCATACCGTGGTCAGTCGGACCGATCTGCATGTTGGCTTCGATATCGCGTTCGTTGTTGATGCCCATTTCGGCCCCCTGTTTTATTGGTTTTTTCTACATGGGCAGGGGTGTCATTGGCAATAGGGTCAAGGTAATTGTTGCTTCGCGAATTTCGTCTGCGATTTCTGTTGCTTCTTCTGGGGTGAAATCCATGGGGATTTCGATACCGTCCGCTTCAACGAAAATACGTACTTTTCCGTGCTCTGTCGGTCCAATTTGCATGCTTACTTCAATGTCGTGTCTGTCGCTGATTGTCATCTCTATCCCCTAATTTTGAGCGCGTTTCCTACAGGTGCTGAAGCGCAGCTAGCAATCCGCTTAAATGGGTAGCGGACTGGCCAATTGGGCGGTGGTTTTCTCATTCGGATATCTTTGGGGGATAGGGTTAGTTTGGAAAACAGAATGGAATTCCTATTTGAGGGTATTGCATTCAATCTTCTAGGCCGCTAAATGACCCGCAATGCCGCCTTAGCTCAGTTGGTTAGAGCACTGGTTTGTGGAACCAGGGGTCCCCCGTTCAAGCCGGGGAGGCGGTACCATTCTCAAATTTAGCTAAATTTGAGCGCGGCGTAGCGCACTTGCTATTTACCTGCCAATCCCGCAAACCCCAAAACTTGATCTGCCAGCCGAGTTGGTGGTCGTATTTTTTGAACGCGAGAGCCGAGCTGCCATGTCTGATGTGATTTCATTTGTTATTCAAGCATCCCCACCTCCGCGTTTGGATAAAGCACTGGGGCGCGATGTGCCCGTTGATGCATCACTCAGCCGGTCACGGTTAGCAAAGCTGATCGCAGAAGGTGCGGTCACCGTTGATGGTCTGGTTATCACTGATCCGCGTCACCGTGTTGCCGAGGGCGCACAGGTTGCTGTCAGCGTAGAGGTTGCCCACGAAAGCCATATCGTTGGCGAGGACATCCCGCTTGAAGTTGTCTTTGAAGATGATGATTTGATCGTGGTGAATAAACCGTCCGGTATGGTTGTTCATCCCGCGCCAGGAACGCCGAGCGGCACATTGGTAAACGCGCTGATCCATCATTGCGGTGACAGCTTGTCTGGGGTCGGCGGGATGAAGCGCCCGGGTGTTGTACACCGTATTGATAAAGAAACGACGGGTCTTCTTGTTGCTGCAAAAACGGATCGTGCGCATCATCACCTTGCCGCGCAATTCGCGGCGCACACAGTTGAACGCCGCTATTTGGCTGTCTGCTATGGTGTGCCTGACGCGAATGATCCGCGCTTGCGCGGAATCAAGGGAACTTCGTTTGAGCCAGGCAACATCTTAAAGGTGCAGACGTTTTTGGGCCGTCACAAGACTGACCGTCAGCGCCAGGCTGTTTCGTTTACCTCCGGTCGTCATGCGGTTACGCGTTCGCGTATCGTTGCGCCGTTGGGTCTACCAGCATGCGCTGCATTGATCGAATGCTGGCTGGAAACTGGTCGCACCCATCAGATTAGGGTTCATTTGGCACATTGTGGTCATTCGCTTGTCGGTGATCCTGTTTACGGTGGACGGCGTAAACTGTCGCCAAAGGCTGTGGGGGATGCTGGCGTGTCTGCGGTTGCGGGCTTTGGGCGTCAGGCATTGCATGCCGCGACTCTTGGTTTTGAACATCCGGTAACTGGCGAGTTCATGCAGTTCGAGGCTGGTTTGCCCAAAGATATGCAGGCTTTGCTGGCCGCGCTTGGTTATCAGGGCTGAAATATTCAGTCCCATGTGCGTGAGTGCACGGAAAACGCTCTCGTAATGCTAAACTGATCGGTTCATATTGAATTCACAGAAAATTGGTACGTAGACTTGAAACGCTACGTCAACGTTACCATATCCATGTTAAGCCTTTAAACATAGGAGGGCACGACAGTGAGCAACTATAAGAATTTACCAGCACCAACCCCAGAGGGTGGTCTGAACCGCTACATGCAAGAAATCCGCAAGTTCCCGATGTTGGAGCCAGAGGAAGAATACATGCTGGCAAAGCGCTGGGTGGATCACGAAGACACCAAAGCTGCGCATAAGATGGTCACATCACACCTGCGATTGGCGGCTAAAATTGCCATGGGATACCGTGGATACGGGTTACCGCAGGCGGAGGTGATTTCCGAAGCCAACGTCGGTCTCATGCAAGCCGTGAAGCGTTTCGACCCTGAAAAGGGCTTCCGTTTGGCGACCTACGCGATGTGGTGGATCCGCGCCTCTATACAAGAATATATCCTGCGGTCTTGGTCGCTGGTCAAACTTGGTACGACATCAGCGCAGAAAAAGCTGTTCTTCAACCTGCGCAAGGCAAAATCTCGTATAGGTGCACTGGAAGACGGCGATTTGCGTCCTGAAAACGTGAAACGGATTGCGACAGATCTTGGCGTGACCGAGGACGAAGTGATCTCAATGAACCGCCGGATGTCTGGTGGCGATGCGTCACTGAACGCTCAGGTTGGCTCTGATGGTGAAGGTACCATGCAGTGGCAGGATTGGCTTGAGGACGAAAGCGCGAATACGGCAGGGGACTACGAAGCACATGATGAACTAGATGTGCGTCGCGAGCTGCTTGCTGAAGCGATGGAAGTGTTGAACGACCGTGAAAAGGACATTTTGGTGCAGCGCCGTTTGTCTGATGAAACAATCACGCTTGAAGATTTAAGCGGTCAATATGACGTCAGCCGTGAACGCATTCGCCAGATTGAAGTGCGTGCCTTTGAGAAACTGCAAACGAAAATGCAGGAGCTTGCCAAAGAAAAGGGTATGCTGGAAACAGCGTAACCCTTGATACTGCCTGAAAAATATTACGTCCCCGTCAGAGTATCTTTGGCGGGGATATTTTTTGTGGAAACGTAAAGCTGACGCTTTCCCTTTAGTGAGGCTTGGCGCTAACATCGCCCCAAAGAGGAGAGATTTATGACACCAATCCGTTGGGGCGTTTTGGGCGCTGCGAATTTTGCATTAAACCACATGGCCCCGGCTATCCATGCCGCAAAGGGTGCCGCTTTTACTGCGCTTGCAACGTCTAACCCTGCGAAAGCGGAGCCGTTTAAAGCATTCGCGCCCGATTTACGTGTCCACGATAGCTATGACGCGTTATTGGCTGACCCGGAAATTGACGCAGTCTATATCCCGCTGCCAAATCACCTGCACGTTGAATGGACAATTAAGGCCCTAGAGGCTGGCAAGCATGTACTTTGTGAAAAGCCGATTGCGCTGTCGGATGCGGACTTTGACGCGATGATTGCCGCACGCGACAAAGCAGGCAAGCTGGCCGCCGAAGCGTTTATGATTGTACACCACCCGCAGTTTCAGCGGGCGCAACAGCTTGTGCAAGGCGGGGCGATTGGCGATCTGAAACATGTGGACGCAGCGTTTACATTCTTTAACGACGATATGGATAATATCCGAAACCAAGCTGATAAAGGTGGGGGCGGGCTGCGCGATATTGGGGTTTATACATTTGGTTCAACGCGGTTTGTCACAGGGCAAGAACCCGATCAGATACCTTATGCGAAGCTACGCCTTGAAAACGGTGTGGATACCTTTGCGCAGGTCGCCGCAGATTTTCCGACGTTCACGTATTCCGCAATGGTATCGATACGGATGTTCAATCGCCAGCAGGTTACATTCCACGGTGAAAAAGGCGTTCTAGAGTTAAGTTGCCCATTTAATGCAAATGTCTTTGATCAAGCAGAGCTGACGCTTGCTGTCGATGGTACGACTGTCACAACCGAACGCTGGCCGGGGGTAAACCATTATGTGTTACAGGTCGAAAACTTTTGTAATTCTGTTCGGGATGGCGCTGATTATCCATGCCCTCTTGAGTTTTCGCGCGGAACGCAAAAGATGATGGATATGGTATTCGCCGCTGGCGACAAATAGGAGAAGGGCATGCCCGAAGAAGAAAGCGCCGAATCTGAAACAGATTTTGAAAGCATTTGGATGCGTTTGGTGCATATGATCATCATTGCGGTTCTCATGAGCATGGCAAGTTCACTGCTGGGTTTGCTGACCGTCGCGCAATTCGTGATCATGCTGTTTAAAAAGCGTGAACCAAATGATCAGTTGGCCGAAATCGGGACAACGATGGGCGTTTGGATGGCCAAAGCCGCCCGCTATCAGGTCGCGGCTAGTGAGGTCAAACCGTGGCCTTGGACTGAATTGGATTAAGGTCGTGTCGCGCGTATATTTCGCCATCTTGGGTTTGGCGATGGTGGCGTGCACCCGTCCTTACGATATTACCGTCGCCCCCGGAGTGCCGGGGGCAACGGTTGAAACGGTTTACGTTTCCACCCAACAAACGCCGTCAGTCGTTGGTGCGTTTTCGTACAACGATCGCATTACGCAGCCGCAATTCTCCCGCATCGACGTGACCATTCCGCCGACACACGTCCCGGGCCGGATTGAAGCCGCGCGTGATATAGGTGGCGGTTTCACGATGGCCAGCTATCAACCAAAAAGCCAGGCAGAGTATATTGAGGCGCTCGCCGCGGCGCCCGGTGATGAGATTTTGCTGTTCATCCACGGATATAACTCGACCACGACAGAGGCTGTTTTTCGACTCGCGCAGATTGGTTACGACTTTGACATTGCGGGCGTTAAGTCGGTGTTTTCCTGGGCGTCCGCCGCGTCACCCGGTGCGTATGTTTATGATCGCGACAGCGTTTTATTCGCGCGCGATGATCTTACACAATTACTGACCGCTGTATCGCGCGGTTCTGACAAGCGGATCACGCTTCTTGCGCATTCGATGGGGGCGCAGCTTACCATGGAGGCGATGCGCCAGCTTGCGATCGCAGGGGATGATGATGTGCTTGCTGATGTTGAGACTGTGATTCTCTTATCGCCGGATATCGATCCAGATATATTTCGACGGCAAGTCGAGGTAATCGGTGATCGAAATAACCCTTATGTGATTCTGACCAGCGGCACCGACAGGGCGCTGCGCCTTTCATCGTTTCTGATCGGTGGGCGGTCCAAGGTGGGGCAATTGGATGCGGCCGATGATGTTGAGGGGCTCAATGTGATTATGATCGATTTGACTGGCGTTAGTGACGGCGGGCATGGCGACCACATGGTCGCTGTAACATCACCTAGCGCAATCAATTTACTACGCCAGATATCCAGCAAAGACATGCTAGCACAAAGCGGTGTTTTGCTAGAGTGATTTTCACGATCCTGAGTGTCTGACGATGACCAGATAGCGGTCCATTAGGCGCGTGGCTCACCGGTTCAGTACCGGGAGTTCACGCATCTAAGATACTGATATTTCAGTAAATGGTGGGCGACCCTGGAATCGAACCAGGCGTGAGTCGCCTCGAGGGAGTTACAGTCCCCTGCCACACCTTGCGGCCTGTCGCCCACTGGGGGGCTGATTACCTGTGGCCCCATGTCCCGTCAACCGCAAAAGTGTCTGTTTTTGCAACAAGCCTTCACAGAGTTCATTTTGTCGGGTATCGCCCCTTTGAAATAGTGTCAGGAATGGAAAATAAAATGAAAAAGCCAAAGTGGGTTATTGCGAAAGAGCAGGGTAAGCGCGCTGCCGCAAATGAAACCGTTTGGCTTTTTGGCCTGCATGCGGTGCGCGATGCGCTCGAGAACCCGAAACGAGAAAAGCTGCGTCTCGTTGTGACGCGCAATGCTTTAGAACGTTTGGGCGAATCTGTCGGTAAAAGCGGGATGGAGCCTGAAATTTCTGATCCACGCAAATTTGCAGCGCCGCTGGATCCGCAGTCGGTACACCAAGGTGCCGCGCTGGAAGTGAAGTCACTGGATTGGGGGTCGCTTGAGGACATCGCATTGGGTGACGGACCACAGCCGCCGCGCATTGTTTTGTTGGACCGGGTGACTGATCCACATAATGTCGGTGCGATTTTGCGATCAGCCGAGGTATTTGGCGCACGTGCGGTTGTCGCGATGCAACGTCATGCCGCGCCTGAGACTGGTGCACTTGCAAAAACCGCGAGCGGGGCGCTTGAACGCCAACCATATTTACGCGTTCGTAATCTGGCTGATGCGATCGTTGCTTTGCAAGGTATGGGTTACCTTGTGTTGGGGCTGGACGGTGAAGCAGAAGACACAATTGAAACTGCCGTTGAGGGCAAGCGTGACCGTGCTGTGGCGCTGGTCATGGGTGCTGAAGGGCCTGGCTTGCGTGAAAAGACGCGCGAAACCTGTGATCAGTTGGTTAAGATTGATGCGGCGGCTGAGTTTGGGTCGTTGAACGTTTCTAATGCTGCCGCTGTGGCACTTTATGCGGCCAAGGCCTAAGTAACGCTTATGCCCGCGAATAAGATTGCGACCTGTTGTTATTGTGGAACCCGCGCAGCATTGCGTTTGCGCGGAAAGCAGCGACACGAGCTGAGCTGTTCTAACTGTGGGGCGCCCTTACGCGCGCTGAAAAATATCCCCTTGGAAGTGGCGCATCCGACCGCGCCTGAGGCGCCGCCCGCCCGCCCCACCAAATCTGCAGTTGCGCCAAAGCGCAAAGGTAAACGCAAGCCCGCATCCTTTGGCCGCAAGATGGTATCAAAGCTTTGGGATGAAATTGAAGACGTAATTGACGACCTGTTTGATTGATCGCGATGTGATCACATTTTGCTGAGCACCCCTTTCGATAGCGCGAACTAGGCATAAGTCTTATGACGAAGGCGCGTTCATGGAACTAACGTGCCTCTTATCACTGTCCCTCGTTCCAAACTTTGCGCCCGGATCGATCCGGGCGCTTTTTTTGATAAATTGCTGCTAGGATGCCCTATGGAATATTCTGATGAACATCTTCGCGCGGTTCTGACGCGCACGCAGGCGATTGCTTTGGTTGGGGCTTCAGCTAATCCTGCGCGCCCTAGTCGCCGTGTTGGAGAGTATCTTGTGGGCAACGGCTATCGGGTTATTGGTGTCAATCCGGGGCTGGCTGGTCAGACGTTATTTGGCGAAACGGTCTATGCGGATCTGGTCTCGATCCCGGGAGACGTGGACATGGTGGATATTTTCCGTGCAAGCGATGCAGTGCCGGATATTGTCGATGCCGCGCTTGAGCGTTGGCCAGATTTGCAAACGATTTGGATGCAATTGGGTGTTCACAGTCCCGATGCGGCGGCAAAGGCCGAAGCGCGCGGCGTTGACGTGATCCAAGATCGTTGTCCTAAAATCGAAATCGCACGCCTAGGGTTGTGAGTTCCATGTCAGTCGCGGTTTGCTTTTTCTGTAATGCCCGACATGCCTTGGCGACGCGCGAGCTCTGCTACCACATCGTTCAAGCTCACGTCACGCGCGGCAAGCATAACCAGCAGGTGATAGATCACATCTGCGGCTTCTGACGTTAGCTTTTCTTTGTCGCCTTTGACGGCCTCAATAATGGCTTCAATCGCCTCTTCACCGAATTTCTCGGCGCATTTTTCTGGGCCTTTTGCGAACAGCTTTGCTGTCCAGCTGGTTTCAGGGTCAGCCCCCTTGCGTGAGGCGATCAATGTTGCAAGGTCATCAAGTGTCATAGTCGTACCGGAATGCCTGCAGCGGCCATGTGTGCTTTGGCTTCGCCGATTGTGTAAGTACCAAAGTGAAAGATCGAAGCGGCAAGAACTGCTGATGCGCCGCCCTCTGTCACGCCTTCGACAAGGTGATCCAATGTGCCAACGCCGCCAGAGGCGATGACCGGGACATGCACCGCGTCTGATATCGCGCGTGTCAGTGGCAGGTTGAATCCTGCTTTCGTGCCGTCCCGATCCATTGAGGTGAGCAGGATTTCCCCGGCACCTTTTTCAACGACAGTGCGTGCAAATTCGACGGCGTCGATACCGGTTGGTTTGCGCCCACCGTGGGTAAAGATTTCCCACTTTCCGGGTGCGATCGTTTTGGCATCAATTGCCACGACAATGCACTGGCTGCCAAAACGCATTGCTGCTTCGGCGACGACGTTAGGGTCGGCTACAGCGGCAGAGTTAAAGCTGACCTTGTCCGCACCAGCAAGTAGCAGATCACGCACATCGCGGTGCGTACGTACACCGCCACCAATTGTCAGAGGCATAAAGCACTGTTCGGCCGTACGCGTGGCGAGGTCAAACATCGTACCTCGGTTTTCGTGGGTGGCCTTGATGTCCAGAAACACCAGCTCGTCTGCGCCAGCGGCGTTATAAGCAATGGCCTGTTCAACGGGGTCGCCCGCGTCAATCAGATCGACAAAGTTCACGCCTTTCACTGTGCGCCCTTCGGCGACATCGAGGCAGGGGATGATCCGTGTTTTAAGCATAGTCGCACGATCGCTAGGAATGTTGCCCCGTCTTTAGTGTGTAGGCGCCTGTGATGCAATCGGCGCGGATGAAATCCGCCGCATCGCGTCGCGCACGATCAAGATGTGGAAGGGCATAACGATGGCAAGATAAATTCTCCCCACAAGATTGTTGCGATGTACCCACGTAGCCATATGGATCATGCCGTCTTGGCGCATGACCGAAATGCGAAAGTTTAGGTGGCTATCGTCGGTGCCGATGATCCGTTCGTTCTCGTCTTCAAATTGGACGGGAAAGATTGCGCCGTCTCCCGTGTCCGAGCTTTCGGTCTTTAACCCCAATGGTTTTACGATCGTATTGCGCAGTGCGAGCAGGGCGTTGGCCCAACTGGGCATCGAAAACCCGATTTTTGCAGCCTGTTGTGGGGAAAGGGGGCTTTGCACCGCGTATCCATCAATGAAATCGCCGGGTTCGACCATTTGCCAAAGCTGTGAATTGGATGGGAGTGGTGTTTTTCTAACGTTGGTCATACTGGCTCTCCTCATCAGGTTGAGCAAAGCCAATACTATTCATCTAACAGAAAAAAGGGGCGCGATGTCGCAGGCTTATGTCGCGAGCGCTTTTAGTGCTTCGGAAAGGTCAATTGCCCCGTCATACAGGGCGCGGCCTGAAATCGCGCCAGAGATAACGCCAGTGGCTTTGAGCGCGCTCAAGTCAGCCATCGAAGACACACCACCTGATGCTATCACGGGAATATCAACGGCACGGGCTAGTTCTGCGGTGGCGTCGATGTTTGGGCCCTTCATCGCACCGTCACGCATGATGTCCGTATAAATGATCGCGGCGATGCCTGCATCTTCGAAGGATTTGGCAAGGTCGGTGACCATTACGTCGGTTTCTTCTGCCCAGCCACGTGTTGCGACGCGCCCGTTGCGGGCATCAAGCCCGACGGCGACTTTGCCG
Organism: Yoonia maritima; assembly: GCF_002933395.1. Lineage (GTDB taxonomy): Bacteria > Pseudomonadota > Alphaproteobacteria > Rhodobacterales > Rhodobacteraceae > Yoonia > Yoonia maritima_A. The sequence goes on along the minus strand of NZ_PKFN01000008.1, from coordinate 158,813 downwards.
GGGAATGCTTTGGCAGCTTCACGGACAAGATCGGGGTTTTCAACCGCGACAGTCCCAAGGATCACGCGGGCAAGCCCCTTATCCAGCCAGCGTTCAATTGTCGCCATGTCCCGGATACCGCCACCCAGTTGGGCAGGAACTGGGCAGGTTTTTAGGATAGCCTCGACCGGGGCGGCGTTAACGGGTTCGCCAGCGAATGCGCCGTTCAGGTCAACAAGGTGCAGCCATTCGCAGCCTGCGTCGACAAATGCGCGGGCTTGGGCTGTGGGGTCGTCGTTGAAGACCGTTGTCTGGTCCATGTCCCCATGCACCAATCGCACAGCGTTACCGTCTTTGAGGTCGATAGCAGGGTAGAGGATCATTGGGCGGCCTTTCATAACTGTTGGCGCGTTTATGCACGGCGCTTGGGGAAATGCAACGCGTGGCGCAACCTTACGTCATGCTTGATCGGAATCACGGATCGCAGGCATGCTCACTGCAGATCTAGGGAGGAATAGATATGAAAATTCGGACTATCGCTATTGCGGCTGCTTTGGCTTTTGGTGGCGCAGCGCAAGCCCAAGAGGCGGCCGTTGGCGTCTGGCAGACCGAAGTTGATGACGGTGCCTACGCGCATGTGACTGTTGCGCCATGCGGTGGGGCAGTTTGCGGCACAATCAGCCGTACGTTCAACACAAGTGGCGAATACCAGTCGCCAAACCTTGGCCGTCAGATCGTGATCGATATGGTCCCCCAAGGCGGCGGTTCATATGAAGGGCAAGTCTGGCGTCCGTCAAACGACAAAACCTACATCGGTAAAATGGATGTGTCCGGTAACGCGCTTCGCCTGCGCGGTTGTGTGGCTGGCGGCCTGATCTGTGCAAGTCAAAACTGGGTGCGCGTGAATTAAAAACGCGCGTCATATAACATAAAAGCCCCCCGTAAGAGCGGGGGCTTTTATGTTTAGCCTTGGCGCAATCCTGTTTCGACAAGCATACCGCGCCTTTTTGCCTCGTAGTAATAGCCGCGGGCATACCAGCTGACAGCGGTTTCTTCGTCGCCATATGATAGCAACCAAGCCCCGCGTAGGTATTTACCAGCATACATGAGGTTGGTTTCCGCATCGAGAAGCTCGCTCGCTGGGCCGCGATGGCCCATCGTGCGCGCAGTCTGTGGTAAGATTTGCATCAACCCATAATATGGCCCGTTGCGGGCCGCAGGGTTATGGGTGCTTTCACGGATAATCACACGGTGAAGCAAGGTCACAGGGATGTCGTGAATGTCAGCGTATTTATTGATCAGCCGTCGCAGTTCAGGCGTTTCATTTGGGTAAAGCGGGATGGCGCGTGACGACGCTTCTTCCCTGCGATTACGACGACCGCAGCCCGCGAGGGTGCTTGCTGCGGCGATGATCATGGTACGGCGTGTCAACATGAGGCGTTCCCGTTTGTTACGGGGTCCACGTTAGAAAGTTACCGATCATACGCAAGCCCGCGTCTTGGCTTTTTTCGGGGTGAAACTGCATGCCGATGATCGTGTCGCGTCCGATGATCGCTGTAATATCACCCGCGTAATCGACATGGGCAAGCCGTTCAGCCGATTTTGTGACATCCATCGCGTAAGAATGCACAAAATATGCGTGATCTCCCGACTTAATGCCGTTGAGTACAGGATGCGGGTTGTCGATCACAAGATCGTTCCAGCCCATGTGCGGTACCTTTAGCGCAGGGTCATTGGGTTCAATTTTACGAATATCACCGGCGATCCAGCCAAACCCCGGCGTTTCTTCGTATTCATGACCTGTGGTGGCCAGCATCTGCATGCCAACGCAAATCCCCATGAAGGGGCGGGCGTTGACGGTAACGGCTTCGACGATGGCCTCAGCCAAGCCGGTACGCGCAAAAAGTTCAGCACGGCAATGCGGGAACGCACCGTCGCCGGGCAGAACGATCCGATCCGCCGCTGCAACAGTTTCTGGATCAGAGGTGACGATGATCTTACCGCCATCGACCTCTGTTGCCATCCGTTCAAACGCCTTTTGTGCCGAGTGCAGGTTGCCGCTGTCGTAATCAATAAGCGCGGTGATCATAGGGTGCCCTTGGTTGATGGGATCGCGTCTGTTTTGCGTGGGTCGGTTTCAACCGCTTCGCGCAAGGCGCGTGCAACCGCTTTGAACGCGGCTTCGGTGATGTGATGTGCATTAAAGCCGTGAAGCTTGTCGATGTGCAGCGTGATGCCACCATGTGTGCTAAGTGCCTGAAAAAACTCGCGGACCAGTTCGGTATCGAACGTGCCGATTTTGCCGAATGGCAGATCAAGGTTACAGATCAGGTAGGGGCGCGCAGATAGGTCCAGTGCACAGCGCACCTGCGCATCGTCCATCGCAAGGTGGCAGCTACCATAGCGGCGGATGCCGCGTTTATCGCCTAAGGCTTCGGTCAGTGCCTGCCCCAATGCAATGCCCACATCTTCGACAGTGTGGTGATCATCAATGTGCAGATCGCCGGTCGCCCGAACGGTCATATCAATCAACGCGTGACGCGAAAGCTGATCCAGCATGTGGTCGAAAAAACCAACACCGGTCTGATTGTCATAAACCCCTGAACCATCAAGGTTCACGGTAACCGAGATGTCAGTCTCGGCGGTTTTGCGTGTGATCGTTGCTGTCCGCATAATGCGCGTCCTTCGTTGTTTGTGTGTTTCTATAGGCGGAACAGGGGCAGGGGCCAAGCCTATGCAAGAAATGTTGCCGGTTTTCAGCAATATTTAAGGGTTCGATTCGTAACGTGACGGAAATTGCTCATATGTCAGGAGAATCCGATGAAAGCTTTGATTATGCGCAGCGATCCCGCTGCGGCGGCGGCAACTGCCCGCGTGTTTGTTGATAAAGGATTTCAAATCCTTTGCGTGGACCGTCACGATGTGGCCTGTGCACTCGTGAAGATGGACTTGATCGATTTACTGGTGATGGATGAAGAGATTGAAGGGAAATTGACCCATTCGGTTGCCCTATCGGGGGAGCGGCACAACCCGTTTATCAGCACCATCTTGCTAACCGACCGTGTCGGTTCTGACATGGATGAACTATACGAACTTATCCCTTGTCTTCACGCATTGGTGGGTCAGCAAACGCCAGCAACTTTGCTTGGGCAGCTTGGCGTTGCTTCCGTGAGCAACAAAGACTTTCTCGCTGTGCGCGCTGCAAGCAACGCGCAGATAGATGTCGCAGAACAAGCCGAGCCCGAATTAACGTGGGCAGAGATCAATTTGGACACGCAAGACCTTGCGAGAAATGATGCCGATATCCCAACATTTAATGATGTCGCTGCATTTACGCCCGCATTAGCAGACCCTGCCATCGTGTTGGATGACGATCACTTGCCTAGGTTCAGTAGACTTGAGCAGTTCGACAACATCACTACCCCGCCGGGACATGTTGCTCATGTCAGTATCATCGGAGGCAGTCGCCCATCTGCAGGTGCTGAACTTCAATAGATATGACGCCTGTTTTTAGACTAGGGAATAACAAAAAGGCCGCCTTTAAAAGGCGGCCTTTTTGTTTGACTAACTGGAGCGGGCGAAGAGATTCGAACTCTCGACCCTAACCTTGGCAAGGTTATGCTCTACCCCTGAGCTACGCCCGCATCCGTTAGTGAGCCGTGATCTACAAAGAGTCGGCGCGGGGCGCAAGGGCTGAAATTAGAAATATGTAAGTCATTTGATTTTTTTTGAATGTAAAAACAAACAAGGCCTCTCGTTGCCGAGAGGCCTTGTTTTGTTGGAGCGGGCGAAGAGATTCGAACTCTCGACCCTAACCTTGGCAAGGTTATGCTCTACCCCTGAGCTACGCCCGCACTCCGTTAGTGGGCGTGATCTATAAAGCAATCGGCCGGGGCGCAAGTGAAAAAAGACATGCCCTTAAGTATTTCTGTGTTTTTACTTTGGCATGTAATTATCAGTCTATGGGGAGTTCGTATGATGCTTTGATGCGATCCATTACAACGGTTGTTTTGAACCCTTTAATATCTTGGTTGTTATAAAAGAAATCACGGGTGAACGCCTCGTAATCGGCCATGTCTATTGCTGTGACTGTTAGGACAAAGTCGGTCTCTCCGGTGACATAGTATGCACTTTGAACCTTGGGGCAGTCACGAACAGATTTTTTGAACCGATCAATAATATCCGAACGCTCGCGTTCCAATTCAACAGATACCAACATTGTTAACGGGCGTCCCATAGCTGCTGTTGAAACTACGGCGATATCACGTTCAATGATTTTTTGATCGCGTAGCCGGTGCAGCCGACGCTGTACGGATGTTGGCGACAGTCCGACGCGCTCTGATAACTCAGCGCTTGTCAGTTGATTGTTGCGCTGTACTTGCTGCAGTATTTTTTTGTCTATTTCATCAATCATGGTTTATTTCTTAGGCGATTACTAAATTTCGCGAAATTTAGGCGGATATTTCTTATGTTTGCAGATAAGCGGCTTAAGATAAAGCTAATATCACCCCGGAAATACTGGAGACCTGAATGCCTCAATTGCCCTTTGGTGCGGCTGAATACGCCGCACGTTTACGTAAAACGCGCCAGGAAATGTCGGCGCGTGGGCTAGATGCGATATTTGTTACCGACCCGTCGAATATGGCGTGGCTTACCGGCTACGATGGTTGGTCGTTTTATGTGCACCAAGGGGTGTTGCTAACTCTTGAGGGTGAACCTGTATGGTGGGGCCGGGCTATGGATGCCATCGGCGCGCAGCGCACGACCTACCTACAGCATGATAATATTGTCGGGTACGACGATACATATGTGCAAAACCCAACCAAACACCCGATGGCGACGCTTGTTAGTATGATGGCTGACCGCGGCGTTGTGACCGGCCGAATCGGATTTGAGTCCGATAACTACTATTTTACCGCTGCGGCGTTCATGGCGCTTCAATCTGGATTGAAGCAGGCTGATCTGGTGGATGTGACGGGGTTGGTAAACTGGCAGCGGGCGGTGAAGTCTGACACCGAGATCGGTTATATGCGTGCTGCGGCACGGATCGTCGAGAAAATGCACGCCGTTGTGCGTGAAACTGCAGAACCCGGAATGCGTAAAAATGATCTAATCGCAGATTTATATCATGCGTCGATTACGGGGGTGGACGCGTATTGGGGGGACTACCCCGCGATTGTCCCGATGGCGCCATCTGGCATGGATGCGACTGCCCCACATCTGTCATGGGATGATAGCCCATTGAAAACAGGTGAAAGCACGTTTTTCGAAATTGCGGGGGCGTATCGCCGCTATCAGTGTCCGCAATCACGGACACTGTTCCTTGGGAAGGCCCCACAAAAGTACATTGATGCAGAAAAAGCTGTTCTAGAAGCAGTTGAAGCGGGGCTTGCGCAGGCCCGGCCGGGTAATCTGTGCGAAGATATTGCTACTGCGTTTAATGGTACATTGAACAAGCTTGGTTTCGAAAAGGATAGTCGCTGTGGCTATGCCATCGGGCTTTCTTATCCGCCTGATTGGGGAGAACGTACGATGTCGTTCCGCGCCGGTGATCAAACAATGCTGGAACCCGGTATGACGTTCCATTTTATGCCAGCGCTTTGGTTGGATGACGGCGGGCTAGAGATTACAGAGCCAATCTTGATCACTGACACAGGCGCTGAGTGCCTATGTACGACCCCCCGTGAACTTGTGATTAAAGACTGATCTATGCGTGATAACCCAATATCCTCGACTGTGAATTTTGGTGCAGATGGCGTGCAGCACGGATACTTACGGCTGCCTTATAGCCGGAACGATAGCGCATGGGGTTCGATACAGATCCCAATCACCGTGATTAAAAATGGCGAAGGCCCACGTGCTTTGTTGACGGGGGCAAATCATGGGGATGAATACGAAGGGCCCCTCGCTCTTGTCTCATTGACGCAGACGCTCAGGGCCGACGACATTACGGGAACCGTGCTAATCGTGCCGTTTATGAACCACCCCGCGTTTCTTGCTGGCACGCGAGTGTCGCCATTAGATGATGTGAACATGAACCGGGTGTTTCCGGGGAGACCTGATGGTAGCCCCACGGAAAAGATTGCGGATTACTTTCAACGCGTGCTGCTGCCGATGGCTGATATCGTTGTTGATTTTCATTCGGGTGGTAAGACGTTGGATTTCTTACCATTCGCGGCGTCGCATGTCTTAAATGATGTTGAACAGCAGGCGCGGTGCAGTGCGGCGCGCGATGCGTTCAATGCGCCCTTCAGTATTGAAATGCGCGAAATAGATGCGCTGGGCATGTATGACGATGCGGCTGAAACGCAGGGCAAAACATTTGTGACCACCGAACTAGGTGGTGGTGGCACGACCACCCCGAACACCGTGCAAATCGCCCGCAAAGGCATTCGCAATGTGCTTATTCATGCAGGCATCATGCAAGGTGACCTCGACATAGCCCCGACACGCATGCTGACCCAACCGGACGATACATGCTTTCATTTTGCCGACGATGGTGGGCTGGTCGAATTTAGCACTGCGCTTGGTGACATGGTCCGTAAGGGCGATGACCTCGCGCATATATGGGACACCCAGCATACCGGACGCGCCCCGCAGACGATCAAAGCGCAGATGGATGGCATTCTTACTGCGCGACATTTTCCCGGTTTGATCCAGCCGGGTGACTGTCTGGCTGTGTTAGCCGTTGAAATCACGGCCTAAGGCCGAAACAAAGGAAGTACGATGTTAAAGAACGACCCGCTTGAACAATGGGACCGCGACAATTTCTTTCACGCCTCGACGCATCTGGCGATGCATGCGCGGGGTGAAACACCAACGCGTGTGATCTCTGGTGCCAAAGGCGTTCATATACAAGATCGTGACGGCAACCAGTTTTTGGATGCGTTTGCAGGGCTTTACTGCGTGAACGTGGGTTACGGTCATCCCGAAATTGCTGATGCAATCGCGGCCCAAGCGAAAGAATTGGCTTATTACCATTCATATGTGGGCCATGGGACAGAGGCATCAATTACGCTTTCCAAGATGATCATGGACCGTGCGCCGGATCATATGTCAAAGGTGTATTTTGGGTTGTCTGGGTCGGACGCAAATGAGACCAACATCAAACTGATTTGGTACTACAACAACATCCTTGGTCGGCCCGAGAAGAAAAAGATCATCTCGCGGTGGCGGGGCTATCATGGCTCGGGTTTGATGACTGGGTCTCTGACGGGGCTAGAGCTGTTTCATAAGAAATTTGACCTTCCGCTCGCGCAGGTGATCCACACCGAGGCACCATATTACTTCCGCCGTGCCGATCAGAGTATGACCGAAGAACAGTTTTCAGCGCATTGTGCCGCAGATCTAGAGGCGCAGATCGAACGCGAAGGTGCAGATACGATTGCTGCGTTTATCGGTGAGCCCGTGTTGGGAACAGGTGGTATCGTGCCTCCGCCTGCGGGCTACTGGGCTGCCATCCAAGCCGTTTTGGATAAGCACGATATTCTTCTGGTCGCGGATGAAGTCGTAACTGGCTTTGGGCGCTTGGGCACGATGTTTGGTTCCGAATATTATGGGATGAAGCCTGACCTGATCACGATCGCCAAGGGCCTGACATCCGCTTATGCGCCACTTTCCGGGTCAATCGTGTCTGACAAAATGTGGAAGGTGTTAGAGCAAGGCACCGATGAAAACGGCCCTATTGGACATGGCTGGACCTATTCGGCCCATCCTATCTGTGCGGCTGCTGGTGTTGCGAACCTAAAGCTGATTGATGATTTGGATTTGGTCACAAATGCGGGGCGGATGGGTGCCTATTTGAATGCCGCGATGCGTGATGCGCTGGGCGATCACGTGAACATGGGCGAAATCCGCGGGGACGGTCTATTGTGTGGGGTGGAGTTGGTAAAAGACCAAGACACTAAACAGGCTTTTGAGGCTGCTGATAAGATATGCCCAACGATTGTGGGTGCGATGGCCGAACAGGGTGTTATTGCACGTGCGATGCCACAAGGTGATATCATCGGGTTTGCGCCACCGTTCTGCATCACTGAAGCCGAGATCGACAAAGTGGTTGATGCCACTAAAAAGGCGATTACGCAGGTTTTGGGTTAAACTGAACGAGGTCCCATCGGTTGCCGAAGGGATCGTTAAATACTGCCACGCGGCCATATGGTTCGTCGCGTGGCAGTTCTTCGAAATGCACGTCTTTGGACAACATTTTGGCATGGTCACGATCAAAGTCGTCTGTCTGCAAAAACAGCCAAACACGCCCGCCACCTTGATTGCCTATCGCGGCGACCTGTTTGTCGCCGACTGCACGGGCCAACAGAAATGCAGTTTCCGCGCCCTTGGGGGCAACCCGTACCCAGCGTTTGCCGTCTCCTAGGTTGGTGTCCTCTAACAGATCAAACCCCATGACATCGACGAAAAACGCAATGCCTGTGTCATAGTCGGGTACCAGCAGGGATAGTAGGGCGAGGCGCTGCAATTAGAATAACGCGCTGATAAGAATTACGAGTGATGCAAGCGCAAGTTGCGCCATAGTAAGCAACATGCCCAGTTGGCGCAGAGGAAAGCTCATGGGGTGTTTCCAGAATGCTGCGGCGTGCGCAACGCGGCCAAAGATGACCATCGCCCCCAACAGATGAACGAGCCAAGTTGCACCACCATTCAGTTCAACCAACCCAAGAAGGATGATGCCCATCGGCGCATATTCCGCACAGTTTGCATGGGCGCGAATATGTTGGCGCATGGCGGGGTTATCTTTGTCACCCAGTGAAATTTTCAAAGCCCGTCGTTGACCGATCACGCGGATCGTCAGGGTTAGGTAAACCAATGCAGTCAACGCACCGTAGATCGCCGTAATCGATGACATGGTGTCTCCTTGTTTGCAGTGCCGGTTTATTCTTTGGGCGACGATTGCCGCCCAAAGGTGCGTGACTTATTCGAGTTCGATCAATAGATCTTTGGCATCAATCTGGCTGCCTGCCTGCACGTGTACCGCTTTGATCACTGCATCGCGTTCAGCGTGGATGCCAGTTTCCATTTTCATGGCTTCAATCGTCAACAGCAGATCGCCTTCTTTGACTTCCTTCCCCGCGACGGCTGCGACAGTAGCAACCACACCCGGCATCGGGGCACCGATGTGATCCGCATTGCCTGCTTCGGCTTTGGGCCGAGAAACCTTTTCGGCGGCCGCAAGGCGATCCATCACACGGATCGCACGTGGTTGGCCGTTAAGTTCAAAGAACACTTTGACCTCACCGTCTTCGTTCATTTCAGACACGGCCTGCAGGCGAATTTCCAGCGTTTTGCCGGGGTCGATTTCGGCAGAAATTTCTTCACCCGGTTCCATGCCATAAAAGAACGTCCGTGTGGGCAGGGTACGCACTGGGCCATATTTTTTGTGGCGGCCCATGTAGTCAAGGAACACCTTAGGGTACATCAAGTAACCGTTCAGGTCTTCGTCATCGATAGTGGCACCTTCAAGCTGCGCTGACAAATCGGCGCGAGTCGCTTCCAGATCAACAGGGGGCAGGGATTTACCCGGGCGCTCTGTGATTGGTTTTTCACCTTTCAGAACCTTCTTTTGGATACCTTCAGGCCATCCACCCGGAGGCTGACCAAGGCTACCGCGCATCATGTCTACGACACTATCAGGGAAGACAACGTCAACCTTTGGGTCTTCGACTTGGGCGCGTGTCAGATTTTGTGAAACCATCATCAGGGCCATGTCGCCGACGACTTTGGATGAAGGCGTCACTTTGACGATATCACCGAACATCTGGTTCACATCCGCATAGGTCTGCGCGACCTCGTGCCAACGTTCTTCTAGGCCGAGGCTACGTGCTTGGGCCTTGAGGTTGGTGAACTGCCCGCCAGGCATTTCGTGAAGGTATACTTCGGATGCAGGGGCCTGAAGTCCGGATTCAAACGCGGTGTAGTGTTCGCGCACCTGTTCGAAGTAGTTGCTGATCTCGCGGATTGCTTTGATATCAAGACCAGTATCGCGTGCGTCGCCGCGCAGCGATTCAACAATAGAACCCAGCGTTGGTTGTGATGTGTTGCCCGAGAATGAATCCATTGCCGCATCCACGCAGTCCACCCCAGCAGCAGAGGCTGCGAGGACTGTCGCGATTGACGCGCCAGATGTGTCATGGGTGTGGAAGTGGATCGGCAGGCCGACTTCTTCTTTGAGCGCAAGGATCAGCGTCTTAGCAGCGGCTGGCTTCATCAAGCCAGCCATGTCTTTTAGTCCCAGTACATGTGCGCCAGCCGCTTCGAGCTCGCGTGCCATACCGACATAGTATTTCAGGTCATATTTTGCGCGATTTGGATCACGAACATCGCCAGTGTAACAAATCGTACCTTCGATCACTTTGCCTGCTTTGCCTACGGCATCCATTGCGACACGCATGTTTTCAACCCAGTTCAGGCTGTCGAACACGCGGAACACGTCGACGCCGGACTCAGCGGCTTGCGCCACAAAGCTTTGTACGACGTTGTCGGGGTAGTTGGTGTAGCCCACGCCGTTTGATGCGCGCAGCAGCATCTGGGTCATGATATTTGGCATTTTCGCGCGGATGTCGCGTAGGCGCTGCCATGGGCATTCCTGCAAGAACCGATAGGCCACATCAAATGTCGCACCGCCCCAGCATTCAACGCTGAACAGTTGGTTCATCTTGGCTGCATAAGCAGGGGCCGCGTTGATCATGTCAATAGACCGCATCCGTGTTGCCAGCAACGACTGGTGACCGTCACGCATGGTGGTGTCAGTGATCAATAGTTGCTTTTGATCGCGCATCCAATCGGCCACCGCCTCTGGTCCGAAATCATCAAGGATATTACGTGTGCCGGGTGTCACATCTGTGGTTGGCTTCACTGGCGGCTTGGGTGGTTTCACGTCCGCAGCAGGACGCGCACGACCAGCTGTTTCTGGGTGACCGTTCACAGTGATATCTGCGATATAAGTCAGGATCTTTGTGGCGCGGTCACGACGCTTGGAAAAGTTAAACAGATCAGGTGTCTGGTCGATGAACTTTGTGTGGTACTCATTGTTCAGGAACGTCGGGTGCTTAAGCAGGTTTTCCACAAACGCAATGTTGGTGGATACGCCGCGAATACGGAATTCACGCAGGGCGCGGTCCATACGTGCGATTGCCATTTCTGGCGTAGGTGCACGTGCAGTAACCTTGGTCAGCAAGCTATCGTAGTAGCGTGTGATGACCGCACCGGAATAGGCGGTGCCGCCGTCCAGACGGATGCCCGGACCTGTCGCCGAACGGTACATCTGGATGCGGCCGTAGTCGGGGATAAAGTTGTTTTGCGGGTCTTCTGTTGTCACACGACACTGCAACGCGTGGCCGTCCAGTTTCACGTCATATTGCGATGCACAACCTGTGGCCTCGACCAGTGATTTGCCTTCGGCGATCAGGATTTGCGCACGCACGATGTCGATGCCTGTGACCTCTTCGGTGACAGTGTGTTCGACCTGAACGCGGGGGTTAACTTCGATGAAATAGAATTCACCGTTGTCCATATCCATCAGGAATTCGACGGTACCGGCACATTCATAGTTCACGTGCTGGCAGATTTTCTTACCCAAATTACACAGCTGTTCACGCTGGGTGCCTGACAGATATGGGGCAGGGGCGCGTTCAACGACCTTTTGGTTGCGGCGCTGAACTGAACAATCGCGTTCCCATAGATGGTACATTTGACCATGTGTATCGCCCAAAACCTGCACTTCGACGTGGCGGGCTTTGATGATCATCTTTTCCAGATAACCTTCGCCGTTACCAAAAGCAGCTTCGGCTTCGCGGCGGCCCTCTAGCACTTTTTCTTCAAGCTCGTCTTCGGACATGATCGGGCGCATACCGCGACCACCACCGCCCCATGACGCCTTGAGCATCAGAGGATAGCCAACTTCGGCTGCTTGCTTTTTGATTTTCTCCATATCGTCGCCAAGAACTTCGGTCGCTGGGATGACAGGAACGCCAGCTTCGATTGCAACGTCACGTGCGCTTGCCTTATCGCCTAACTGACGCATTGTTGCGGCCTTAGGACCGATGAAGGTGATTCCGTTTGCTTCGCAAGCATCTACAAATTCGGGGTTTTCGGACAAAAGCCCGTAGCCGGGGTGGATTGCGTCAGCGCCAGACATTTTGGCGACGCGAATGATTTCTTCGATCGAAAGGTAAGCGGCGACGGGTCCCATACCTTCGCCAATGCGGTATGCCTCGTCCGCTTTGAAACGGTGCAGGCCAAGTTTATCCTCTTCGGCATAGACCGCGACGGTCTTTTTGCCCATTTCGTTCGCTGCCCGCATGATGCGGATTGCGATCTCACCACGGTTTGCGATTAAAATCTTATTAAACTCAGCCATTGCTCTCCCCTTCGCAGTTGCAGCATTGTCGGTCGCTCACGCGGAATTGTCCAGCCCCTATGTTAGCGCTAACGTGTTGCGTTAGAGCCGGGTTTGTTGGATTGCCGCAATGTTCCGCGCACCGATCTGCCCCATGTTGCTGATCATATCCTGACGCAAAATGTCCAACACATGCGCGGCACCTGGTTCACCAAGCGCAGCTAAGCCATAATGGAACGCGCGTCCTAACATCACGAAATCCGCGCCAAGCGCGATGGCGCGCAAGATATCCAGACCGCCTTCGATGCCACTGTCGAAAATGATCGGCAAGGTGGTCGCCGCGCGGATACTGGGAAGAACGTCAATGGTCGCGGGCGATCCGTCGAATTGCCGCCCGGCGTGATTGCTGACCCAGATTGCGTCCACACCTTCATCGGCCAGCCGTGCCGCATCATCGGGGTTTCCGACACCTTTAACGATCAGCGGCCCATCCCAATGATCACGTAACCATTTAAGATAGTCCCAGTCAGGTGAGGTCCGCAGCAAATACCCGATATGCTGGGTCGACGGCAGGGCGGTTTTGATGTTGGAATAGCTTTCCATCAGGCGCAAACGCGGCATCCCTGTTTGGCGAATGCCGTTCAGCCATGCCGGACATTGAGCCGCTTGCATCGCTAAGCGTGGTGTAAGCTTAGGCGGGTTTGTTATGCCGCCGCGCGTTTGACGTTCGCGTCGTGATGCGACGGGCACGTCAACGGTTAGAACGAGCGTGTGGAAGCCGGATTTTTTGGCGCGGTTCAAGATGTCTTTGCGGATTTCTGGGTCGCGGGGCGGATAAAGTTGAAACCACCCTTGGTCGCCCGCATGTGGGCCAACGTCTTCGGGCAGTTGGCTGGCGACCGTGGATAGCGTGTAGGGAATACCTTCTTTTGCCGCGGTGCGGGCAAGCATCTGTTCTGCGCCGGGCCAAACCAGCCCTGACATTCCCACCGGCGCGATCCCGATTGGTAAGGGATATTCTTTACCTAGAAATGTTGTGCTCAGGTCAGGGTCGAATTCACCATGCAGGATAGAGGGTTTGAGCAAAACGTGATCAAGTGATCTGCGATTGCGTTTTTGCGTGGCCTCAACCCCGGTCGCACTATCTAAATACTCCCAAACAAAATGCGGGATGCGTTTCCTTGCACGCGCTTTGAGATCAGCAATGGCCGGGTATTTTGTATGTAATGACAATGTATTATCCGATCACAAGGTGCCCTGTCAGGCCCAGCAGAAACCCTGCAACAGCGCCCAATGCGGGGCGGTGCCGGTTTTCAAGCTTCGCCTGCGGGGCAATATCTTGGAATATAAGGTAAAGGATTGCACCTGCCGCAGTCAGCATGAGCGCACCTGTTATCTGCGGGAAATCGGCAAGCAATTGAAAGCCTGTGACCGCAGAAATCGGCCCTAAAATCGCCAAGCCTACAAAATTGCGTAATACGCGCCCGGAATGTGCGCCAGAATCGCGCTGTTCGCGAAACGCGTTGAAGCCTTCGGGTAGGTTTTGCAGGGCGATCATCATCGCGAGCAGCAATCCGGTGCTTTCACCGCTGGCGATGACAGCCCCCAGAGCAACCGCTTCGGGGATAAAGTCCGACAGCATCGCAACGAGTTGTGCTTTGTGTGATCCGCCGCGCGATAATCGCGCGTCAACTGCAGCCATTCCCACAGCGCCCATCGCGATCCAGAAGATGACTGCGAATGTGCTAAGCGCTTTTTCACCGTCCGGGATCAGAACAAAGGCCACAGCGCTAAGCAGGGCACCGCCACCAAAGGCGATTACGCTATGGCGTAATTCGTTGCGCAACCAGTCGCGCTGAATGTTTTCATTTGCAGCGATCAAGCCCCCTAGGGGGATCATCGCGCCTGCAAGGCTACCGAGAAGAATGACTTGAAACATGTGCAATGCGTAGCTGAACAATTTCAGCAAGGGAAGCTGGGAACATTATGTGAACAAGGCTTTTCCTGCCTGCGGTTTGCGGGTATCGTGTACAGCATGAATGATTTTTCCGAAGAAGACGCCTTTGAGGCAGCGGTTCCACTAAGCCAACGTGCAATGTCTGCGCGTCCGATGCCTTATCTGGACAGCTTGAATCCAGCGCAGCGCGAAGCGGTTGAGACGCTGAACGGCCCTGTCTTGATGTTGGCGGGCGCTGGCACGGGTAAGACAAAGGCGCTGACAACGCGTATCGCTCATCTGTTAGCAACCGGAACGGCACGGCCGCACGAAATTCTTGCGGTGACCTTCACCAATAAGGCCGCCCGTGAAATGAAGTCGCGGATCGGGTCATTGATGGGAGAAGCCGTTGAGGGCATGCCTTGGCTTGGCACGTTCCATTCTGTCTGCGCAAAACTTCTCCGCCGCCACGCAGAATTAGTTGGGTTAAAGTCGAACTTTACCATTCTTGATACAGACGATCAGATTCGCCTAATGAAGCAGTTGATCGAGGCCGCTGGCATTGACGCAAAGCGTTGGCCGCCCCGGATGCTGTCCGGCATTATCGACAATTGGAAAAACAAAGCATGGACGCCTGATAAGGTGCCAGTCGCAGATAGCGCTGCTTTTGATCATCAGGGTATCGCGCTTTACACGGCCTATCAGAAGCGCTTGCGCGACCTGAATGCTGTCGATTTCGGCGACATTCTTTTGCACATGGTCACGATTTTCCAAAAACACGAAGACGTGCTGGATCAATACCAACGCTGGTTCCGCTATATTCTGGTGGACGAGTATCAGGATACGAACGTTGCCCAATACCTGTGGCTGCGCCTGCTCGCGAGCAGGCATAAAAACATCTGCTGTGTCGGTGATGATGACCAGTCGATCTATGGCTGGCGCGGTGCAGAGGTGGGCAACATCCTACGGTTTGAAACTGACTTTCCCGGCGCGCATGTTGTCCGTCTAGAAGAAAACTATCGTTCAACACCGCATATTCTGGCTGCTGCCTCTGGTGTGATCGCTGCCAACAAGGGGCGTCTGGGTAAGACGCTGTTTACGTCTCGTGAAGATGGCGAAAAGGTTCGCCTGATCGGTCATTGGGATGGCGAAGAAGAATCCCGTTGGGTTGGAGAAGAGATTGAAGCGATGCAGCGCGGCACGCGTGGCATGTCGCCACTGGGGCTTGATAGCATGGCAATCCTTGTCCGTGCGTCGCATCAGATGCGCGCGTTCGAGGATCGTTTTCTAAGCATCGGTTTGCCGTATCGCGTCATCGGTGGCCCGCGTTTCTATGAACGTATGGAGATCCGCGATGCGATGGCCTATTTCCGGCTCGCGGTCAGTCACGATGATGATCTCGCGTTTGAGCGGATCGTGAACACCCCAAAACGCGGCCTTGGCGATAAGGCTGTTCAGACCATCCAGCGGACTGCACGCGACAACGGTGTGTCGCTGGTCGAAGGTGCGCGGCTTGTTTGCCAAGGCAAATTGTTGGGCGGTAAGGGGCTGAAAGAGCTCACAATTTTGGTTGACGGGCTTGACCGTTGGCACGCGCAAGTGCGTGCAGAGGCAGACACGCATGTTGAACTGGCCGAGATGATTTTGGACGAATCTGGCTACACCGGGTTTTGGCAAAACGATAAAACACCAGAGGCACCGGGGCGGCTCGAAAACCTGAAGGAACTGGTTAAAGCGCTTGAGAATTTTGAGAACCTGCAGGGTTTCCTCGAACATGTCAGTCTGATCATGGACAATGAAACAGAAGAGCAGGGCGAGAAGGTCAGCATCATGACGCTTCACGCGGCCAAAGGTCTTGAATTTCCAGCTGTGTTTTTACCCGGTTGGGAGGATGGATTGTTCCCGTCCCAGCGGTCCATGGATGAAAGCGGGCTGAAGGGATTAGAGGAAGAACGGCGGCTGGCCTATGTCGGTATCACGCGGGCCGAGGAATTGTGCACGATTTCATTTGCCGCGAACCGACGAGTTTACGGGCAGTGGCAGTCGCAGCTGCCGTCGCGCTTCATCGACGAATTGCCTGAACAACACGTAGAGGTGCTGACGCCTCCGGGATTGTATGGCGGGAATTACGGTGCGGCGGGCATGTCTGCCAGTGCGTCACCTGCGATTGCAGGGGCGGCGAAATCCACGCTGCACGAGAAAGCACATTCCGCTGATGTCTACGATTCGCCGGGTTGGAAACGTCTGCAAAGCCGTAGCCAACAGCGCGGAACGTCCGCGACGCCGCGCGCGCAAAGCGTCACGATTGATCTAGAGGCCGTCAGTGCCTTTACCGTCGGTGATCGGGTGTTCCATCAGAAATTCGGCTATGGTGAATTGATGGGGATCGAGGGCGATAAGCTTGTGATCGAATTTGATAAGGCCGGGTCAAAGCACGTTGTCGCACGCTTTATTGTGGCGGCTGATCAGGCGGATGACATTCCGTTTTAATGGGTTAGAATCGGATAGAGCGATGCGACAAGTAAAAGCGCCATCGTGATGTTAAAGATACGGAGCCTGGTTGACGTGCCGAGCCAACGTCTGACCTGAACGCCGATCCATGCCCAGACCGAAACCGAGGGTAGGTTGGTCGCCGCAAAAACGCAGGCCACAATGAGCGAGCCAAAGAAAATGCCGCGATCTTGTGGTGCGTACCCGCTGATTGCGGTGATCGCCATCGACCATGCCTTTGGGTTTACCCATTGAAATGCGGCGGCTTGCAGGAAGGTAAAGGGCTTACCAGTAGGGGCTTTGTCGCTTGGCGGAGCCGCGTTCGCGATTTTCCACGCCAGCCAAAGCATATAGGCCACGCTCAGCACCTTGAGAATCGTGTTGAGCATGGGGAATTGTTCGAAAAGCTGCAAAAGAACCAGCCCAACGACCACGACCATAAACGCATGACCCAGAGAAATACCGAACATATGTGGCAGGGTGCGCCGCAATCCATAATTTGCGCCTGACGCGATCAGCATCAGGTTGTTTGGACCGGGAGTGATTGACGTCGCAAACGCGAAGCCAATCAAAGCTGTTAAGATTTCGTGATTCATCGCACAATAATGCACGAAGAATCACGCAATGAAATTTTTTATTGTGTGGCGTTTGTGAAAACGTAGCAACGAATGGCGGCTATGGACTCAATTAACGACAAGATATTGCGCGTCTTGGCGCACGATGGTCGCATTAGCAATTTGCAGCTGGCTGATCAGGTCGGGCTGTCGCCTTCTGCTTGCTTGCGGCGTGTACAAGAATTGGAGCGTACCGGCGTGATACAGGGGTATCGCGCCAGATTTGACCCCGCCCAGGCGGGGCGTGCCTATGTGGTTTATGTAGCTGTCGGATTAGCGGAACATACCAAAGCCGCGCAAGAGGGGTTTGAACGCGCGATGGAAAACGCGAATCAAGTGGTTGAATGCCACAATGTCGCTGGTGCGTTTGAATATATGCTGAGGGTCGAGGTTGCCGATTTACCTGCTTATAAAGCGTTTCATACCGAAATTTTGGGAACCGTGCCGCATGTCCGGTCGATCACAAGCTATATGGTGATGGGCTCGCCAAAGGACACGCGCGCCTAGGTTAGTTTAGGTGGGCCATCTGTAGGTTCAACGCCGTATCGTAAACCGCGTCCGATACGGTGGGCCAGTGCCGACCAAGATACGGCGGTGTCGGTCGGAAGGTTTTCGCTAAGGACCATATCGAATATCCCCAGCCAAATATCAAAATGTTCAGGGCGTACATTTCCTGCCCGCATGTGCGCCTACATTGGATTGCCGTCATAGCTCCGTTCAAACAGGATCGCATTCCGCCAAAAGCCTGCGATTTTGGATTCGTGGCTGGGCCAATCAGAGACGTGTTTCGCAAAGACTGGCCCAACCTCTGGGTTCGCACGGACGGCAGCATAGAACTGATTCACGACTAATGTGATTTGATCAGCAGTGATTGGAAATCTGGGAGGCATGCTCATGCTACATGTCTATCGGTCAAAACCGCTGTGCTGCAATTGTGGAATATCGTTTGCGCATAAAAAAACGGTCATGCCCGGGAGGAGGTGGGCATGACCGTCTCTATAATCAGCGCCTGCCTGCTCTGGGAGGAGAAGAGCGAGGCGCTTCCTCGCGGGCGTTGCTCGGGAGGAGGTGAGCGCGGCCTGCGGTATGATCGGTTCCGCCGGGAGGAGGTGGCGGTTCCGAAACTGGTGTAAAGTGGCGACATCCGGGAGGAGGTGAATGTCGCCACCTTATGTGTGACCCAAGCTCAGGGAGGAGGAGGAGCGTTGGGCCGCTTCAGAACTGTCTTTTCAGGGAGGAAGCGACAATTCCGATCTCGTTATTACTTGCCGTATGCTGCTTCTAGAGCGATACGTTTGATTTCTGAACGACCTAGGCCAAGATCAGCCAGTTCGCGGTTGCTAAGAGCTTCAAGCTCGTTAACTGTTGTTGTGTATACTTTGCGGTTTGCCAGTTTCTGAGCGATCTCAGCGCGGAAAGCGGAGAAGCGTGCTGCAAAAGAAGCGCCAGCGAATTGTGTTTGTGTTTGGTATGTCATGTTACTTACTCGTCTATCTCATTACATCGTTGCGACCCGTGTCGCTTTGGTTGTCCTCCTTATGAAGGATTATGCTGCAGCTGCACAACGGACGATTGGTCATTGCTGCTATGCAGAAAATGCATAAGCATCCCTGACCTAACGTCATCAATCTGTAGTATTCCTGTGCAGATCGGCCCTAGGGCTTGTGGTTTGCATAAAACGTGCCAGATGTTGGTCACGAAATAGACGCTTTATAAACAAGGGGCCTGCTATGGCGATTACGCGTGATGAAATTCTAAGCGAACTTGCGCGGCTGACCTTGCCGGGCGGTGAGAATCTGGTTTCGCGTGACATGATCCGGGCGTTAACCATCGAATCTGGTGTCGTCCGTTTTGTGATAGAGGCCGCAGATCCGGCAGAGGCGGCCAAAATGGACGCGATCCGCGTTGCGGCCGAAGAATTAGTGAAGGGCATTGATGGTGTTGATTCCGTGTCTGTCGTTTTGACAGCGCATGGGCCAGCACCCAAAGCACCCGAAGCACCATCGTTGAAAGTGGGCCGTCATCCGACACCGCAGGCTGGCCCTGCATCTGTTCCGGGTATTGACCGTATCTTGGCGGTCGGATCCGGCAAGGGTGGTGTTGGCAAGTCTACCGTATCCTCTAATTTGGCCGTGGCGCTGGCCCGCGAAGGGCGCCGCGTGGGTTTGTTGGATGCAGATATATATGGCCCCAGTCAGCCACGCATGATGGGCGTCAATAAGCGCCCGGCCAGCCCCGACGGCAAAACCATTATTCCACTGCAGGCGCATGGCGTCACAATGATGTCGATTGGTTTAATGGTGGACCCGGACAAAGCTGTCGTATGGCGTGGCCCGATGTTGATGGGCGCGTTGCAGCAAATGTTGGGGCAGGTGGAATGGGGCGCACTGGATGTTCTAATCGTTGATCTGCCGCCGGGTACGGGTGATGTGCAGCTCACATTATGTCAAAAGACTAATTTGACTGGCGCGGTCGTGGTGAGCACCCCGCAAGATGTCGCGCTCATTGATGCGCGAAAGGCGATTGATATGTTCAATACGCTTAAGACGCCTGTCCTTGGCCTGATCGAAAACATGTCGACGTTCCACTGCCCGAATTGCGGTCATGAGTCCCATATCTTTGGTCACGGCGGTGTCGCGGCTGAGGCGGATAAGATGGGCGTGCCTTTGCTTGGGGCTTTGCCGATTGATCTTGATACGCGACTTGCTGGTGATGCGGGTGCGCCAATCGCTGCGGGCGATGGTCCGATGGCCGATGCTTATCGGCTGCTTGCCCGGCGGTTCATTGATGGTGGGATGGCTTAGCGCCAACACTAAGTCACTATATCTGTTAGTTTGGGCGGTGAGCATGTTGCTTTGCCGCCCTTTTTGTCTGGGGTGGCGGTTCTGTGACCAGAATACCACGGCAGTTGTGGCATTCGCGAGGGTGGAGCTGGGAAACTATGGAACCTATCTGCGATTCGGCGATAGGGGCGGATTTACGCGCTCTTGAATGAATTACATGTCTGATTTTTCATTCACTAAACCCAATGGCGCGACGAATTAGTCGTGCGGGTGGAAATTTATGGAACTTTTTTGTCAAAGCTCGTGGCACAATATGTTGTGCCTATATTTTCTCTGTTCGCTACAATTTCTGTAAAAATCGCGCGATTCGGGGTGAGGCTCAATTGTTGATGGGCGGAATTCCCCATGTGGTTCCATGAATTCCCAGAAAACTGTTGATCGCATCGCGTTCTGCTGTCAAAACAGTTGCACGGTAACGGCGAACACGACTTCAAACGGGGCGCAAAAGAACCCCAACCGGCAAAAGCAGGTTTCATACAGGCTTCGTCATTTCCGAAAGCAGATCCGGCGCGTGAGCGAGCAGACATCCCCCCAGGTGGCACGCGCAGTCGGACTTTTCCCCCAACGTGGGGCAAGGCGGCGGATTGTGCAGTGGCAGCAGCGCAATTCGCCGTTTCTACATTTAGGGCCGCATTTTGCGGCGTAAGTACAAGGTAAAGGGCCGAGGGACAGTGGTTCTAAGTTTCACAGGCGAACACACCCAAAAGGTGGACAGCAAGGGGCGCATGTCGATCCCGGCTGATTTTCGTCGTGTGCTTGAAGCTGGTGACCCTGAATGGACGACTGGTCTGTTCCCGCGTATGTACCTTTTGTACGGTGACCACCTGAAAAACGAACTTCACGGTTATACTGTTAACGAATTCACCGCTTTGGTCGATCAGATCAATGCGATGCCGCGGGGTTCCGCGAATAAGAAGAAACTGTCGCGTTTGATTATCGGTCAGTCCATCAAGTTGGACGTCGATAAGGATGGACGCACAGTTATGCCGATCAAACAGCGTCAAAAGCTTGGCTTGACTGATGGTGAGCTTAAGTTCAGCGGTCTTGGCGATCACTTTGAAATTTGGAAAGCCGAAACATACGCCGAAGAAATCGTGGATGATTTGACTGGCTGGCTGGATGAACAGGGCGAGGACTTTGATCCGCTAAGCCTTTTGGACGATTAGGGGATTACGATGTCAGCTGCCTCCGACGATAAACCTCATATTCCTGTTCTGATTAGACCGCTGATTGCAGCGGTCTCTCCTGTTTCTGGTGTCTGGCTTGATGGGACCTTTGGCGCTGGGGGCTATACCCGTGAATTACTGGCGGCGGGCGCTGATCAAGTCATTGGAGTGGACCGTGATCCACTGGCATTTGAGATGGCGGCAGAGTGGGCCGATGCCTATGGTGACCGGATCAAGATGCAGCTTGGTACGTTTTCAAAGCTAGATGAATATGCATCCGACTTGGATGGTGTGGTGCTGGACCTTGGCGTCAGTTCTATGCAACTTGACCTGGCAGAGCGCGGGTTTTCGTTCATGCGCGACGGGCCGCTGGATATGCGGATGTCGCAAGATGGGCCTTCGGCGGCTGATCTGGCAAACAATGCTGACGAATCTGAACTTGCCGACATTATCTTTTTGTATGGTGAAGAACGTGCATCGCGGCGTATCGCGCGTGCGATTGTCGCTGCGCGTCCGCTAACCACAACTTTGCAATTGGCGAAGGTTGTTGAAAGCTGCTTGCCCCGTGCAAAGCCAAATCAGTCACACCCGGCGACGCGCACCTTTCAGGCGCTGCGCATTGCGGTGAACAATGAATATGGCGAATTGGCCGAAGGGTTGATGGCCGCAGAACGCGCGCTGAAGCCCGGTGGTCAGTTGGCTGTCGTGACGTTCCATTCCGTCGAAGACCGCATGGTTAAACGTTTCTTGCAGGCGCGTTCGGGCAACACGGCAAACGCTAACCGCTATGCGCCCGAAGTCGAACAAATCACCCCGGCGTTCCGTATCGAAAAGCGCAAGGCGATCGGTCCAGACGCCGAAGAATTGGCGGAAAACCCACGTTCGCGTTCCGCCAAATTGCGTGTTGCGATCCGTACTGATGCCCCGGCGCAGGATATTGATCCCGCTGAGCTTGGGATGCCAATGAAAAAGAAAAAGGGGGGCAGGTAAGTGCGTGGTGTTTTATTTGTTGTCGCCGCTCTTGCAGTAATGGGGTTGGCCTTTTGGGCCTATCAAGAAAACTACAAAACGCAGGCGACTATCCGCGAAGTCCGTGAACTGCACGCGCAAATCGGCGCGTCGCATGAACGGCTTAGCATGTTGCGGGCAGAATGGGCCTATTTGAACCGCCCTGATCGTCTGGCTGACTTGGCAGAGCTGAATTTTGACCGTTTGGGTCTACTGCCGATCATGCCTGATGCCTTTGGTCGTGTTGATCAGATTATCTATCCACTGCCGCCGATCTTGCCGATTACGAACCCGATTGAGTTGTCGAGCGATGCGTTTCAAAGCGTGGAGAACCCGCTATGACCCGCACGCCGCTACGACCGCTGGCTCGGATTTTGAAAGCGCGGGAAACCGGCGAAAACCCTGATGTGATTGAAGCCGAAATTCGTGCCAAGCGTCACGAGGAAATGCACGACAAGTCCCGCCAGCGCGCCGAAGGGCGGCTGTTGGTGTTGGGGCTTGCGTTTTTTTGCGCATTCGTCACCATTGGCGGGCGTATGGGGACGCTCGCATCGTCAGTGCCCGAAGAGCCGCGCGCGACGACAGTCGGAAACCCGATTATCGGGCAAAGATCTGATATTGTTGATAGAAATGGGCGTCTGTTAGCGACGAACCTTGCGACACATTCGTTGTACGCGCACCCCCGTGACATGGTCGATCCAGCCAATGCTGCGAGCAAGCTAGCCGCGATCTTTCCTGAACTGGACGAAGCTGAATTGCTTGCTGATTTTACGGGCGAGCGAAAATTCCTATGGATTCGTCGTCAGATCAGCCCAGAGCAGATGCAAGCGGTACACGATATCGGTAGCCCGGGGCTGCTGTTTGGCCCGCGCGAAATGCGGCTTTATCCAAACGGCTCTGTCGCCGCGCATATCTTAGGTGGTGCCAGCTACGGTCGCGAAGGCGTAGCAAGCGCAGAAGTGATCGGTGTCGCTGGTGTTGAACGTCAGTTCGATGGTTTCTTGCGTGATCCCGCAAATGAAGGCGCACCGCTTGAGCTGTCGCTGGATTTAACCGTGCAGGCGGCATCTGAACAGGTGCTTGCTGGCGGTATGTCTATCATGTCGGCCAAAGGTGCTGCGTCCGTCTTGATGGATGTGCACACCGGCGAGATCATCTCGATGGTGTCGCTGCCTGACTTTGATCCCAACAACCGGCCACGCGTACTGACGACTGGTGATCAGTCTGACAGCCCGTTGTTTAACCGTGCCGTGCAGGGTGTTTACGAGCTTGGGTCTACCTTCAAGATTTTCGCAGTCGCGCAAGCGATGGAGCTGGGCCTGATCAACGCTAACACAATGATCGACACCCAAGGCCCGTTGACTTGGGGGCGTTTTCGCATTCGCGATTTCCATGATTATGGTCCGGAGCTGACAACAACCGATGTCATTGTCGAATCATCAAACGTTGGAACAGCACGTATCGCGATGCAAATCGGTGCAGATCGGCAGCGTAATTTCTTGGGCTCGCTGGGGTTTCTGGAGGCCACGCCAGTTGAAATGGCCGAAGCGGCATCTGGTAAACCGTTGCTGCCGCCACATTGGTCCGAGATTTCCGCGATGACCATTTCTTATGGTCATGGCCTGTCTTCATCGCCTGTGCATCTTGCAACGGCTTATGCGTCGATTGCCAACGGTGGGTATCGTGTAGAACCAACATTGCTGCGCACTGATGCAACCGAAGTTGGCCCGCGCATCCTAAGTTCGGCTGTCAGCCAAAGCGCAATTCATATGCTACGCCAAGTGGTTGTTCGTGGGACTGCATCCTTTGGTGATGTAGCTGGTTACGAGGTTGCAGGTAAGACAGGCACAGCTGATAAGCCGCGGGAAAACGGTGGCGGCTATTACGATGATAAGGTCATCGCGACATTTGCGTCCGTCTTTCCTGCGAGCGATCCGCAGTATGTTTTGATCGTCACATTGGATGAACCATCTGTTTATACACTGGGCGAAACGCGCCGCACTGCAGGCTGGACAGCGGTGCCTGTTGCCGCGGAAATGATTCGCCGAGTTGCTCCTTTGTTAGGGTTGCGGCCACACGTGGATACGCCGCAATCCGTCGGTGTAACACTCACCTCAAACTGATCGGGGTCGACTATGAAAACACTGGCTGAACTGGGGCTGACGGCGGCAAACGGGCGCGAGGTCCAGATCACGGGGCTGACTGTAGATAGTCGCAACGTAAAATCTGGAAACCTGTTCGCGGCTTTGCCCGGCGCCACGGTCCACGGCGGTAATTTTATTGCAAAAGCGATTGAGCTGGGCGCAAGCGCCGTGTTGACGGATGCCGCTGGCGCAAAGATTGCGGCTGATGTTTTGGCTGCGTCAAATGTTGCAACCATCGTCGCTCAAGACCCGCGCCAAACGCTGGCGCAAACCGCATCCCTTTGGTTCGGGGCGCACCCCGGCACGGTCGTCGCCGTGACTGGCACCAATGGTAAAACCTCGGTTTCGACTTTTTGTCGTCAAATCTGGGAGGAGCTGGGTCTGTTCGGTGTGAACCTAGGCACCACAGGCGTCGAAGGCGCTTGGACCCATCCGCTCAAACACACGACACCAGAACCGATTACATTGCACCGCGTAATGGCCGAGGCCGTACAAAATGGCGTCACCCATGTCGCGATGGAGGCCTCTTCGCATGGCCTAGACCAACGCCGGTTGGATGGCGTGGTTCTTGCAGCTGCTGGATTTACGAATTTCACACAAGACCATTTAGATTATCATGAAACCTTTGAAGCCTATTTCGAAGCGAAGATGGGTTTATTCACGCGCGTATTGTCAGAGGACGGCGTGGCAGTGGTAAACCTTGATGATCCCAAAGGACCAAAGGTAGCTGAAATCTGCACAGAGCGGGGTCAAGAGGTGATTGGTGTCGGGCGGCATCCGTCGGCGCGTTTGCGTTTGACTGGCCAACGGTTCGATGCAACCGGACAAGATTTGTTGTTTGAATGGCAAGGCAAAGCGCAGCAAGTGCGGCTCGGTCTGATTGGTGGGTTTCAGGCGGACAATGTGTTACTTGCCGCTGGCTTGGTTATCGCTGCTGGTGCTGAACCTGCGGACGTTTTCGATACGCTACCGCATCTTGGTACTGTGCATGGCCGGATGGAGCTTGCCGCGACACGCGAAAACGGCGCAGCTGTCTTTGTTGATTATGCACACACGCCTGATGCCGTTAAAACTGCGCTAACAGCGATGCGCCCGCATGTCATGGGCCGCATCATTGCGATTGTTGGCGCAGGCGGGGACCGCGATACAACTAAGCGTCCCTTGATGGGGGCCGCTGCTGCGCAGAACGCCGATATTGTGATTGTTACAGACGACAATCCACGTTCAGAAGATCCGGCAAAAATCCGTGCTGCGGTCGTGGCAGGCGCGCTCGACGCAGGCGGCGCGGACCACGTGACCGAGGTTGGCGACCGTGCCGAGGCGATTTTGCGTGCTGTTGATATGTTGCGTCCCGGTGATGCGCTCTTGGTTGCTGGCAAAGGTCACGAGACAGGTCAGAGCGTGGGCGACTCTGTTTTGCCCTTTGATGACGTCGAACAAGCAAGCATGGCTGTCGCGGCGCTCGAAGGCAAAATATGACCGCGCTTTGGACCGGCGAAGATGTTGTAGCTGCCACAGGCGGCCACGGCCCTGACGATTGGTCTGCCACAGGTGTGTCTGTCGATACGCGTACATTGCGCAAGGGCGATTTATTCGTCGCATTGAAGCACATCGCTGATGGGCACGACTACGTCACGGCCGCGTTTCAAAAGGGTGCTGTCGCTGCAATTGTTTGCCAAGCCCCAACTGGTATGCCTGCCGATATGCCGCTTGTCATTGTGCCTGACACGCTTCGGGCGCTTCGTGATCTGGCGCGTGCGGCGCGGTTTCGGGCAAAGGCGCAGATCGTCGCGGTCACGGGTTCGGTTGGCAAGGCCTCGACCATTGGAATGCTGCGCGTTATGCTTTCGGGGCAAGGCAAATGCCACGCGCCCCAGGCGTCATACGTTAACCAATGGGACGTTCCCCTTAGCCTTGCAACGTTGCCGCCGGATGCGGATTTCGCGGTGATCAAGATTGGGGCACGCCGTCCGGGTGACATCGGACCGCTTTCGCAGCTGGTTCAGCCGCATGTGGCCGTGGTCACGCGCGTTGCCCCCGAACACTTAGAGGCATTCGGGAGCATCACCGCAATCGCACATGAAAAGGCATCTATCTTTGATGGGCTTGGCAAAGACGGCGTCGCAATCTTTCACGGAGATGACGAGACTGCGGTGCATCTGCGTGCGGGCACTGGAAAAGGCCAGCCCACCAGTTTTGGCAAGGCAGGCAATGATTGGGCGCTACGCAATGTGCGGCTAAGCCGGGACGTGACTGTCATTCTGGCGAACGGGCAGGGGCAGGACTATTTGTTCAAGCTGTCAGTGCCGGGGCGGCATTTTGCTGCAAATGCGTTGGGGGCGCTTGCCGCGGCGACGGTGCTGGGTGCTGACACGGTTGGCGCAACCCTTGACCTTGCGCATTGGGTGCCTTCGGCGGGGCGCGGCACGCGCGAACGGATTGTGCTTGATCCTGCGAATGATGGCGAAACGATTGAATTGTTGGATGACGCGTTTAACGCCAATCCAACATCGGTTGATACCTCGCTCGAAGTCATTGCTGCCTCAGAACCTCATGATCACGTTGGCCGCATTATCAAAGGTCGGCGGGTTGTTATCCTAGGTGACATGAGCGGCCTAGGCCCAAGTGCCGCGCAATTGCATGGTCGCCTCGCGCAAAACTGTCATCTTCAAAAAATGGATCAGGTCCATTGTGCTGGTCCTTTGATGTATCACCTGTGGCGGGTTTTACCGCAACACCAACGCGGACAGTGGGCCGAAAGCCCAGCCGATTTGGTGCCGCAAGTTTCACGGCTTTTGGATGCAGGAGATGTCGTACTGGTGAAAGGGTCGGCTGACAGTGAAATTAGCCTTGTCGTTGACGCCATCCGAAAACTGGGGCATCGCCGCCCCCAAGAAGAATAGGAATTCCTCATGCTTTATTGGCTTACGTCACTTTCAGATGGCGGCGACTTTTTCAACTTGTTCCGCTATATCACCTTCCGCGCGGGTGGGGCGTTTATGACTTCACTGATATTCGGTTTCATCTTTGGACCACCCCTGATCAATGTTCTGCGCCGCAAGCAGGGCAAGGGGCAACCCATTCGTACCGATGGACCAGAGGGGCATTTTGCCAAGGCAGGCACCCCTACAATGGGTGGGCTGCTGATTGTTGGCGCATTGACCACGTCGACATTGCTTTGGGCGCGGCTTGATAACCCATTCGTATGGATGGTTCTTTTCGTTACACTGTCATTTGCGGCGATCGGTTTCGCGGACGATTATGCCAAAGTATCAAAGCAAAACACCGCGGGGGTGTCTGGCAAGGTGCGGATTTTACTCGGGATCTTGATCGCGGGTATCGCCGGATATTGGGCAGCAGCCTATCATCCTGATGACCTTAGCAACCAGTTGGCGTTGCCAATTTTCAAAGACACGCTCATCAACTTGGGCATCTTGTTTGTGCCGTTTTCGGTTGTTGTGATCGTCGGTGCTGCGAATGCTGTGAACCTGACTGACGGGCTTGATGGATTGGCAATTATGCCTGTGATGATCGCCGCTGCGACATTTGGGATCATCGCCTATGCCGTTGGTCGGACCGATTTTACAGAGTATTTGGATGTTCACTATGTCCCACAGACCGGTGAAATTTTGATCTTCTGCGCGGGTTTGATTGGCGGCGGGCTTGGCTTTTTATGGTATAATGCGCCACCTGCGGCTGTCTTTATGGGGGACACTGGTTCATTGGCATTGGGTGGTGCACTGGGTGCCATCGCCGTTGCGACAAAGCACGAAATTGTGCTGGCCATCGTTGGTGGTCTGTTCGTCGTAGAAGCCTTAAGCGTAATTATCCAAGTGCTGTACTTTAAGCGTACTGGTAAACGCGTGTTCTTGATGGCGCCAATCCACCACCACTACGAGAAAAAGGGCTGGGCTGAACCGCAGATCGTCATCCGCTTTTGGATCATCTCACTGATCCTCGCGATGATCGGGCTGGCGACGCTGAAAGTCCGGTAAAGACAACAAAATAATGCAAATAGGGGCCAACGCGGCCCCTATTTTTTTAGCGGTAGCTTCAGGATATTTTGTGGCCCTGCACCACCGTCCATGTACTGCGCGCCTGTATCGATAAACCCGCCGCTTACATAGGCGCGATATGCGCCGGGATTGCGTAGGTTGACGGTCAGCATGATCGCCTCGGCGTCGGGATAGGCGGTAGACAGATATGTGTAGAGCTGCTGGCAACAGGCCTTTGCAATGCCACGACCTTGCTTTTGCTGATCAACCAGAAATGTCCGTAATCCATAGATTGTACGTGCTGCGAATTGGTGATGGTTATGGAACCCGCTATCAATACGAAACATGCCTGCGACAGCGCCGTCGGACAAAATGACATGCACATCGATTGCGGGATCTTTCAGGTCGATAAATTCAGAGGGTTGGCCCGAAAATACGACCTGATCATCAGCGACAGTGACCTGCCGTAGCTTGTCAGCTAGGGCAGGCGTCAGCAGCGTCAGCGTGACTGATGTCACTCTTCCATTGCCTCAAGCTCGTCGATGAAACCTTCGATCATGGACAGGCCCTTGTCCCAGAATTTAGGGTCAGACGCATCAAGCCCGAACGGCGCAAGCAGGTCTTTGTGATGCTTGGACCCACCAGCTCGCAGCATATCGAAATACTTGGCTTGGAAATCGGCGTCGCCTTCTGCGTAGACCGCGTAAAGTGCGTTCACCAGCCCGTCGCCAAACGCATAGGCGTAAACGTAGAACGGTGAGTGCACAAAGTGCGGGATGTAGGCCCAGAAGGTTTCATAGCCGGATGCAAAGTCGAATACTTCACCTAGTGATTCCGCCTGCACTGACATCCAAAGCGCGTTGATGTCGTCTGGTGTCAGTTCGCCTTCGGCGCGGGCCGCGTGCAGTTTGCATTCAAAGTCGTAGAACGCGATCTGACGCACAACCGTGTTGATCATGTCTTCGACTTTGCCAGCCAGAAGGACTTTGCGTTCTTCTTTGGTTTTTGCGCCGTCCAGAAGTTTTTGGAACGTTAGCATTTCGCCAAATACAGATGCCGTTTCGGCCAGTGTCAGTGGCGTGGATGAGAGTAGCTCACCTTGTTCAGCGGCTAGGACTTGGTGCACGCCGTGCCCCAGTTCGTGTGCGAGCGTCATGACATCGCGTGGTTTTCCTAGATAGTTCAGCATGACATAGGGGTGCACTGGCGTGACGGTTGGGTGTGCGAATGCGCCGGGGGCTTTGCCCGGCTTTACGGCCGCGTCGATCCAGCCCCTATCAAAGAACGGTTGCGCGATTTCTGCCATTTTTGGGTCAAAGCTCGCGTAGGCATCCAACACGGTCTTTGTTGCCTCGTCCCAATCAACAGTGCGCGTTGTCTCCATCGGCAGGGGTGCGTTGCGGTCCCATGTTTGCATCCGTTCAAGGCCAAGCCATTTGGCTTTCAGTGCGTAATAGCGGTGCGACAGGCGCGGGTAGGCGGCGACCACAGCATTGCGTAGGGCTTCGACGACTTCGGGTTCAACGTGGTTTGATAGATGCCGCCCTGCTTGTGGGGATGGCATCTTGCGCCAGCGGTCTTCGATCTCTTTTTCTTTGGCAAGCGTGTTGTGGACGCGCGAAAAGATCTTGATGTTGTCTTGGAACACTGCAGCTAGTGCATGGGTCGCGGCCTCACGTTTGCTGCGGTCCTGTTCCGTGAGCAGGTTGAGCGTTGCTTCAAGGTTTAGGGTTTCGCCATCGACATCGAATTCAAGCCCAGCCATGGTTTCGTCAAACAGCCGATTCCATGCTGCTGACCCAACGGTCGACTGGTCGTGCAGGAATTTCTCAAGCTCATCGGACAACTGATGCGGTTTCATCGCACGCATGCGGTCGAACACAGGTTTGTAGCGTGCAAGGTCATCGTTCGCGGCCAACAACCCGGCAAGGTGGTCATCATCCAAGCGGTTGAATTCAAGACCATAGAACACCAGCGGCGTGGTGAAGTTTGTGATTTTATCTTGGCAATCAGCCATGAATTTGGCGCGGTCGCTGTCCGTGGTGATCTGGTAATAACGCAGGCCCGCAAAAGACATGATACGCCCGGCGATCACATCAATCTGTTCGTAGCGCTGAACGGCAGCCAGTAGCCCAGCAGCGTCTAGCGTATCCAGCTTGCCTTCATAGTCGGCAGCAAATGCGGCGCATTCAGTTTCCAGCCAGCCCATATCACGCGTCAGTTCCGGGGCGTCTTCGCTGGCATAAAGATCGGTAAGATCCCATTCGGGCAGGCTGCCCAAGTCTTTGCCGCCACTGGCGTTTGCGTCGAATACAGGCTGTGGGAAATTCATATCATACCTCTGAACGGTTGTTTGAGAACAACATAGGTCGGCGCGAGGGCAGTTGAAAGCCCCCGAGCCGTTCAAAGGAATGTTAGCTTAGGCGATGACTTTGGTGTTTGATGTTGCTTCAAAATGTGACGCAGTTGCATCGAATATGCTGGTTTGGATCGCCGGGCTGTCCATCATCATCTCGTGTTGGCCGCCAGCGATGACACGCAACTGTCCTTCAGACCAGCCAGCCATACGTTCGCGAATGCGCACAGGGTCAACAATGGCTTCGTTGCTACCAAGAAAGGTGATGCACGGAATACGCGAAGGGGACGGTAGGGTGCTTAAGCGATGCATTTCCCGCAAAGACGTGTTGAGCCAACGTAGCGACGGCCCCCCAAGCGCAAGATCTGGATGGCTGCGTAACTGTTGACCAAGCGTTTCAAACATGGCGCGGTCGTTGGTAAGGGAATTCCCTTCAAACGAGGCACGTAGCACATAGGGTTGTTCGAACTGTCCGGGGGCCAAGGTTTCATCGAACCCAAGTTGACGACTAACCGCCGATAGACCCCAAGCGATAGGACGCAATGCGACTGACATTTGAATGCCCCACATTGGTGCAGAGAACATCGCAGCTTTGATATCAAGGCCGTTAATAAGCGCGCGAAGCCCGATGCAGCCACCCATCGAATGGGCGATCAAATAATAAGGCTTTGGCAGGTCTTGCGCTTTTGCATAGGCGACCAGCGCAGCAACATCATGTTGAAAGTCAGTAAAACTGATCACATGTCCAATAGCGCGATTCGCGGTCATGCGGTCAGAAATACCTTGGCCACGCCAGTCGACGACAACACTGGAAAAGCCGCGATCGTGCAATGCCTTTGCTGCGCGTCCGTATTTTTCGATAAATTCGGTGCGACCGGGAAAGATCAAAACGGTACCTTTGGCATCCGCTTTCTTCCAATGGCCCGCGCGAATGCGCAGCCCATCGGTTGTTCGTAGCCAATGGGCAGCACCCCCTGAGGGACCATTTGCAATGTCGTCAAAAAGAGGTGCCGATTCCATCGTTAACCCAGTACGCTAGCAAGCTTCATCGCCTGACCCATGTCGCCATCGACGGTCAGTTTTCCTGTCATGAACGCCGTTGTCGGGTTCAATTCGCCGTCGAGAATCGCTTTGAATGTTTCGGTGTCGGCAGTCAAAGACACATCTGCGTCGTCATCGCTTGCGCGCGCGCCGTCAGCGTCGATCAGGATTGAACCTTCACCTTCGATTACAAATTTGGCAGAGCCGTCAAAGCCTGCGCCGTCCATTTTTGCGTTCAGGGCGGCTACGGCCTCGGTCACAACGTCGCTCATGTTTTTTCGTCCTTCTTCGTTGATGTGGCGGCCGACCTCTGGTGTTGGCCGCATTCTGCGTTACATTAGTCGTTATGGTTACGCTGACACATCGCATCAAACGTATCGTTACGGCACTTTATTTGGCAGTGGGGATTTCCTTACCTGCTGGTGCGCAGGAAACGATGTTGAATAACTTATATCAAGAGCTTCTAGAGGCCGATGAGGGGGCTTACACCCGTATTGAGCAGCAAATTGTCGCACAATGGGACAAAAGCGGGTCACCTGCGATGGATTTGCTTTTGCGCCGTGGGCAGGACGCGTTGCGTGATGGACAGGTTGACGCCGCTGTTGAACATTTTACGGCGCTTGTGGATCATGCGCCGCATTTTGCCGGTGGGTATTTCGGGCGCGCGACGTCTTATTACTTGCTTGGCATGACCGGCCCAGCGTTGGATGATGTGCAGCGCGTCTTACAAATTGAACCGCGTCATTTTCAGGCTATCGACGGTCTGGCAGTCATCATGGAGGAACTCAATCGCCCCGAAGACGCGTTAGAACTTTATCAAATGATTCTTGCGATTAACCCGCAGTCCGTAGTGACAAAGGATTCTATTGCGCGTTTGCAGTTGCAACTTGAGGGCCAAGCGCTTTAAGGCGCGGGCTAGTCCTGAGGAAAACCATGACCACTGCGCGGATTACAGCCGTTCTCGGCCCGACGAATACTGGTAAAACGCACTATGCGATACAGCGGATGCTATCCTATCGGACGGGCGTTATTGGATTACCTCTGCGGCTACTTGCACGAGAGGTTTATGATCGTATCGTCGCAGTACGAGGGCCCGGCGTTGTTGCGCTTATTACAGGGGAAGAACGTATCGTGCCGCCCCGCGCAGCCTATTGGGTTTGCACGGTCGAGGCGATGCCCGAAGGTATGGGCTGTGACTTCCTCGCGATCGACGAAATTCAGCTTTGTGCAGATCCAGAACGTGGGCACGTTTTTACAGACCGTTTGCTGAATGCACGCGGATTACATGAAACGCTATTTTTGGGTGCCGACACCATGCGTGGTGCGATTTCTGCGATGGTTCCCTCCGCGCAGTTTATGTACCGCGAACGTATGTCGCAGCTTAGCTATACAGGTTCGAAAAAGATAAGCAGAATGCCTGCCCGGTCTGCAATTGTTGGGTTTTCTGTTGAAAACGTCTATGCGATTGCTGAGCTTTTACGGCGTACCAAAGGTGGCGCAGCTGTGGTCATGGGCGCATTGTCACCGCGTACACGCAACGCGCAGGTGGAAATGTACCAAAACGGCGATGTCGATTATCTGGTCGCCACCGACGCCATCGGAATGGGGTTGAACCTCGATATCTCGCATGTCGCGTTTTCATCCTTAATCAAGTTTGATGGCCAACGCATGCGCCATTTGCAGCCTCAAGAGTTGGCTCAAATTGCAGGGCGGGCAGGGCGGCATATCGAAAACGGGACATTTGGTGTCACAGGCGAAGCCCCGCCATTGGACGATGAAATTGCAGAGGCGATCACGGAGCATCAGTTCAGCCCTGTGAGTAAATTGCATTGGCGCAACAGCCGGCTGCAATTTGGGTCTGTAAAGCGGCTGATCGCGACGCTTGAGGAACGTACCGACGATCGTTGGCTTACCCGTGTTCGGGAAAGCGACGATTTAAAGGCTTTGAAAGCGCTCGGCGGGGATGCTGAAGTCGCGGCGCGGGCAACGG
Organism: Yoonia maritima; assembly: GCF_002933395.1. GTDB lineage: Bacteria > Pseudomonadota > Alphaproteobacteria > Rhodobacterales > Rhodobacteraceae > Yoonia > Yoonia maritima_A. The sequence goes on along the minus strand of NZ_PKFN01000008.1, from coordinate 124,902 downwards.
ATGGCCCTTCTGTGAAAATGCTATGGGAAGTCTGCCGAGTACCAGATTTTCGCGGTATTTCGTCAGGCGAGCATGCGAGCCTTTTAACCCATATTTATAATGATCTGCACCAGCTTGGGCATGTGTCCGCCAACTGGTTTGGTCTACAGGTTAGACGCATTGACCGCACTGACGGGGACATTGATACGCTATCAAAACGACTAGCTTACATCCGCACGTGGACATATGTTGCGCAGCGCAACGGTTGGTTGCGTGACGAAAACCATTGGCGCGAGGAGACGCGCGCTGTAGAAGACCGACTATCAGACGCGCTTCACGGCGCGCTAACGCAAAGATTTGTGGACCGGCGGACAAGCATTTTGCTTCGGCGGCTCAAACAGAAGGAGAGCCTTTTGGCTGACGTAAACGACAAAGGTGAAGTAACCGTAGAGGGCGAATTCGTCGGACGGTTGGAAGGATTCCGCTTTCGGATGGATAAGGCTGGTAGCCCAGATGAGGCCAAGACATTGCGTCAGGCGTCAGTACAGGCGCTGGTTCCACAGTTCCACCTGCTTGCAGACCGGTTCTATAACGCACCAGACCCCGAGATTGATTTTACCGAACAGGGCGGCCTGATGTGGGGCGACCATGCGGTTGGTAAGCTGGTTGTTGGGTCTGACCCATTCAAACCTGGTGTGGTTGCTTTTGTCGACGACGAAGCCGGCGAAGACGTTGCTGCAAAGGTGCAGCGCCGTTTGCAGCACTTCATTGATCGGAAGGTCGCGGCGGGCTTTGAGGGCCTGCTTGCGTTGAAAAACGATGAAACCTTGACCGGCGCAGCAAAAGGTTTTGCCTACCGGATGGCCGAAGGTTTCGGGATTATTCCGCGTGGCGAAGTGGCGGATGAGGTCAAAGCACTTGATCAAGATGCACGTGGTGCATTGCGAAAGCACGGAGTCCGTTTCGGTCAGTTTACGATCTTTCAGCCGCTGTTGCTAAAACCAGCTGCAACACGTTTGCGTCTGGTGCTGTGGTCACTGACCAAAGGATTGCAAGAGTTCCCGGAAAGCCCACCACCGGGTCTGGTTACTGTGCCCGCCGCCAAAGATGCGACACCTGGGTACTATGCGATGTCAGGCTACCGCGCTGCGGGTGAACGAGCGATTCGCATCGATATGCTGGAACGTCTGGCCGATATGTTGCGTGACAAAGACAGCCGTGGCGGTTTCGAAGCAAACCCAGACATGTTGTCGATCACTGGTATGACACTCGAACAATTTGCTGATTTGATGGCCGGACTTGGTTACAAAGCAGAAAAAGCAGAGCGTGAAAAAGTAAAAGCGACACCTACTGCTGATTCTACAGTTTCCATGGATGCGCCGGAAGAGGTGGAGGCTACGGCACCTGCCGAAGAGGCGACGCCTGAGATGGAAGTGTTCTACACCTTCACTTGGGGTGGACGTGCGGCACGCCCTGCGCGGCCGCAAAGCGACCGTCCGCGCGGCAAGGGAAAGCCAAAGGGTAAAGGTAAGCCGCAGGGTGGTGGCAATAAACCGCAAAGCTTTGCAGCCAAACCAAAGCGTGAAAAAGCGATTGATCCTGACAACCCGTTTGCGGCCGCTTTGGCAGGGTTTAAAAAGGATTGACCGACCAACCCCGGCAAACGATCCGGCTAGATAAATGGCTGTGGCATGCGCGGTTTTTTAAATCGCGCAGCCTTGCTGCGGGGGTGGTTACTTCTGGAAAAGTGCGTGTTGATGGTACACCCGTCAGTAAACCGGCCCGCGCCGTTGGTCCGGGCGATGTTTTGACATTCATTCAGGCTGACGCGACCAAGGTCGTGCGAATCCTTGGCTGCGGTGAACGCCGTGGACCAGCGCCCGAGGCGCAAGCGCTCTATGAAGATATGTCTCCTGTCGTAGAACGTCGTCCCTATAATCCGGGCGGTGATAGGAAAGGGCGTCCAACAAAGAAGCAACGCCGGGATATGATGACGCATCGCAGCAATGACGGTTCAATTGACCTTGAATGATCCGTCGCACTGTCCTAGCTAGGCCTTTGATACAAAGTGGAACGTGCCTATGACCTATGTTGTCACCGAAAATTGCATTGCGTGTAAGTATACCGACTGCGTCGAAGTTTGCCCCGTAGATTGCTTCTACGAGGGCGAAAATACATTGGTCATCCATCCTGATGAATGCATCGACTGTGGTGTTTGCGAACCTGAATGCCCTGCGGATGCTATTCGTCCGGATACAGAGCCGGACATGGAAAAATGGGTCGAGTTTAACCGCAAGTATTCCGAAATGTGGCCTGTGATCGTGACCAAGAAAGATCCACTGCCAACCGCAGAGGAAATGGACGGTAAAGAAGGTAAACTTGAACTGCTTTCTGAAGCGCCCGGCGAAGGCGGCTGATTCGGGGCATTTGTACCCGGAAGGCGCCTGATTTCATTGATTTTTCAGAGTGCTGCAATGCGGCGCTTTTCGATGCGTTGTTTTTATGATATAATAGCGGTAATGCTGCGAACAAGTTGATCCAATCACTTAGACGATATTGCCGACGGTGACGAAAGTCTCCGCCGGATTTTTTGTCGTCAAAACCTGTGATGGATCGCTATGAAAGGACGATCATGAGTAAGAAGAAAAGTGAATTTAGCCCAGAGCAATTTGTTGTCTATCCTGCGCATGGGGTTGGCAAAATTGTAACTGTTGAGACGCAAGAAGTCGCAGGGTTTGAGCTGGAGCTATTTGTCATTTCGTTTGAGAAAGACAAAATGACGTTGCGGGTGCCGACACATAAGGCGACAGAAGTTGGCATGCGCGCTTTGGCGACGCCCGATGTCGTATCTCATGCGATGAAGACGCTGCGCGGTAAAGCCAAGGTTAAAAAAGCGATGTGGTCCCGCCGGGCGCAAGAATATGAACAAAAGATTAACTCTGGCGATTTGATCGCGATTGCTGAAGTCGTACGCGACTTGCACCGCCAAGACGATCAGCGCGAACAAAGCTATTCAGAGCGTCAGCTGTATGAAGCTGCACTTGAGCGGCTGACACGTGAATTTGCTGCGGTTGCAGGAAGCGAAGAATCTGTCGCTGGCGAAGAAATCACATCCGTATTGGTTGGCCGCGCCGCTTAAATTGTGGCACCTATCCTAAAGACCGCGCCTCTTTTGGCGCGGTTTTTTAGTCGAGATCAAAGCGCAGCCCGGCCGTGACGAGCATATCAAACTGGTTTTCCACACCGGGAATGAATTGCATAAAGATATTTTTATAATTCGTCTGCAGGCCGACAAGCGGGACGTAGTGACTTTCGTATTCTAAGTCCAATTCGTCTATTTCTGGAAAGTAACTAATTCCAGCGAATGCACTAAGCGAAAAATCTTGGTATTCGTACAGTTCGTATGAAACCAGAGCCGAGGGGGACGGATCCCCGAGGCTGTTTTTATATATACCAGCGGTAAACATTGTCTTGTGACAATCCCAGGATAGAAATACGCCCGGGTTTATTTCTGTGAATTCAGTTGTCGCATTAAGGTGTTCGGACCCGACGAGGATGGATACACGGTCAGGCCTTTTTGTGCAGTCTGCGAACGCACTTGTACCAAGAAAAATTGTTATGACGGTGGGGATTGTTTTGTTTGAAAACAATATTGCCTCCCTAAATAAAGCGAACATTAACCACCCAGGGTATGGGTGGTTAATCGACTATAGCCTTAGGGTTGTGAATATTGAAAGGAAGTAACGCGCTACCCTAGCGTCAATCGCCGTATTCTGGTTAACGGCCTTCATGTAGATAGCGTGTCGCTTACAGCGCACGCCATCCAATATCCGAACGGTAAAAACCTTGATCCCAATCCACGTTTTGCGCCATCGCATAGGCCTTTTCATGGGCCTCTGCTAATGTTTCACCGCGTGCGGTGACGCTCAGGACGCGCCCGCCGACTGCGACGATATTTCCGTCATTTTCAGCCGTGCCAGCATGGAACACCATATGAGAGCTGTCTTCTGGTTGTGTATCAAGGCCATTGATTACAGTGCCTTTTTCGTAAGAGCCAGGATAGCCTTTTGCAGCCATAACTATCGTCAAGGCGTGATCGTTACCCCAATTCGCCTTAACCTCATGGAGACGTTCTTCGGCGCAAGCCTGAAGGAGGTCCAGAATTTGACCGCCTAAACGCATCATGAGGCATTGGCACTCTGGGTCGCCAAAACGCACGTTGTACTCTACCAGCCTTGGTTGCCCGTCTTTGATCATAAGCCCAACAAACAAAACGCCTTGGAACGGCGTGCCGCGTTTGGTCATTTCATCCATCGTTGGCTGGATAATTTCATCCAACGCCTTTTGTGTAACGGCATCGGTCATTACTGGGGCAGGAGAGTACGCGCCCATACCGCCAGTGTTGGGACCTGTATCACCATCATAGGCGCGCTTATGATCTTGCGCTGTTCCAACGGGCAGGATCGTTTTGCCGTCGCATAGAACAAAGAACGATGCTTCTTCGCCGTCCATGAATTCTTCGATCACGACCTCTGCGCCAGCATCACCAAAACTGCCGTCGAACATGTCGTCAATCGCGGCAAGCGCCTCTTCCTCGGTCATCGCGACGATCACCCCTTTACCTGCGGCTAAACCATCTGCCTTTACGACGATAGGTGCGCCTTGAGCGCGGATGTAATCGCGGGCGGCATCGCCGTCGGTGAAGTGAGCATAGGCGGCGGTCGGCGCGTTGGCCGCATCACAGATTGCCTTTGTGAATGACTTTGATGCCTCAAGTTGTGCCGCTTTTTGGCTGGGCCCGAACACAAGCAGCCCAGCAGACCGCAGGCGGTCGGCTACACCCGCGGCGAGCGGCGCTTCGGGGCCTACAATGACAAAGCTAATCGCGTTTTCTTCTGCAAAGGTGGCGACGGCGTCACCGTCAAGAATATTAATATCCGCGCATTCGGCGATCGCTGCGATACCGGCATTTCCCGGCGCGACGATCAAGCGATCACATTTTGGGTTTTGTTTGACAGCCCAAGCCAAGCTATGTTCACGTCCGCCGCTACCCAAAATTAGAATGTTCATGATTGCCCCATTTGCATTAGTATCTTTGCGTGGTTTTACGGTTGGATATGGCCGATCACAAGTGTTCAGAGGCCCGTAATAGGGGGAGTTACAGATTTCCACTTGGCCTTTTGGGGGCGCGCGGGCTATTTTGATCGTTAATGCGCTATAGGGGCCGCACATGAAACATGAAAAGCGGGATCGTGCGCTTTGGCATCGCCTTGAGGGATACAGCTTTCACGAGCGACCCTTGACGCGGTCATTGATTGATCAAATCGAAGATGCGACCGGCCATTCGGTGGATGTCTGTTATACGATGGCCGAGGAGTACCGACGTTTTATGTATTTGATTGGCAGTACAGGCGAAGATTTAACACCTTCGCCAATTGTTGATCAGGTTTGGCAATTACATATTGCCGATAAGCGCGCATATTTCGAAGATTTTTGCCCGCGTATTATCGGACGCATCATCTATCGGGCGGAAGATTTGCCCTCAATCGAAGATGACCCCGCCTATGGATTGACGCTTGAATACTACGCGCAGGAATTCGGCCGTCCGCAGGTTCAATACTGGCCTGACCCCGATGATGGGCTCATGAAACTTTCGCGTTTTTTGATGTGGGCCGTCGGCTGTGCCGCGTTTGCATTATCAGCGATGTTCTCATCATTTCTTTTTGCATTTTTCGGCGCGTTGGTAATTACAGTTAACGCATTTCTACAGTGGAAGTATTCCTCGCTCCCCCTTCAAAGCGCGAAACCAAAGGAAAAAAATGATGGACCTGTTTGATGAGGCGCCTGTTGACAACACGCCTGAGTTTTCAGTTGGAGAACTGTCTGGGGCCGTTAAAAAGGCGATAGAAGGCGGCTTTTCGCACGTGCGCGTGCGCGGAGAGGTCGGGCGCGTTTCGCGACCTGGATCTGGACACCTGTATCTTGATCTAAAAGACGATCGCGCTGTTTTGTCTGCTGTCATTTGGAAAGGTCGCGCGCAAGGGCTGGCCCACCGTCCAGAAGAAGGCATGGAGGTCGTCGCGACTGGTAAGCTAACCACATTCCCCGGTCAGTCCAAATATCAGATGATCATCGAAGATATCGCACCTGCTGGGGCGGGCGCGTTGATGGCGATGCTGGAAAAGCGCAAAGCAGCCTTAGCTGCCGAAGGTCTATTCGCGCCTGAACGCAAACAGCAATTGCCATATCTACCAGAAATCATAGGGGTGGTCACATCCCCTTCGGGTGCGGTGATCCGCGATATTTTGCACCGGTTACGTGACCGTTTCCCACGTAAGGTTTTGGTCTGGCCCGTCGCCGTGCAAGGGCAGCGGTGTGCGCCTGATGTCGCCGCAGCAATTGAGGGGTTCAATCGTTTAACACCGGGCGGTGCGCTTCCCCGGCCTGACCTTTTGATTATTGCCCGTGGTGGCGGTTCGCTAGAGGATTTATGGGGATTCAACGAAGAAATCGTTGCCCGCGCAGCCGCCGCTTCGCAAATTCCGCTTATATCTGCCGTAGGTCACGAAACCGATACAACACTGATCGACTTTGTTTCTGATCACCGTGCACCGACCCCGACTGCTGCTGCCGAATTGGCGGTGCCTGTGCGGATGGAGTTGCTTGCTTGGGTTGATCAGCAGGGTGCGCGCCTTGGGCGTGCTTTGTCGACTGGCGTACAGCAAAGACAGCAGCGCGTTCGTGATTTAGGCCGCGCTTTGCCAAGCAAAGACGGCTTGTTGAATGTCCCAGCACAACGTTTTGATCACTTAGCTGAACGGCTACCTATTGCTTTGAAAACAGCAGCAGCAAAGAAACGTCTGCAGTTGTCAGAGGCCGCATTGCGCCCAACAATACTTAGCCGACGGATAGCAGAGGATCGCCGTCGTTTCGTCGCGCTGTCGGATCGATTAACGCCAACACTGCTTGGCGCGCGCATTTCCCGACAGTCAGAACGTCTGGAAACGGCCCTGTCTCGTTTATCAGATCGTGCATCGCGACAGCAGGCAGAACGTGTTGCGCGGTTGGCGGCGTTAGAACGCTTGCGCGAAACGCTTGGCTATAAGGCGACGTTAGATCGCGGTTACGCTGTTGTGCGTGGCGAGACCGGGGTTGTGACAAGACAGGACCAAGCGATTGGCCCGCTGGAAATTGAATTTTCGGATGGGCGTGTCGCTGTGAGCGCTGATTGATAGGATGCTTCAGGAGGATAGGTCGCTGCATATCAGCGGGTCGTTCCGGTCGGGCATTTCACGAATAACCGTAAACGGTGGGCGGTTCGTAAAAATGCCGCGCAGGCCGCCGGGTTCGTCATAGACTGTCCAGCATTTCGGTTCGGGGTCATGGTCATAGCGAAAGCAAATGTCGCCTTTGCTTTCGTACCAGACCCCATATTGGCAGATGCCTGCCTGCGATGACCACATCACACGACGTCCGGCGAGATAACGTTCAATGCCGATACTGTTGTCCGCAAGATACCGGTAAACGAGAGTGCGGCCTTCGACATGTGCTTCGAAATCGGTCGCCCCCATCCTGTCTTGGGCTTGCGTAGCCGTCGACGATATCAGCAAGAAAAATAGCGCCCTAAGCATCAGAGTATCTGTCCACAAGTGGATCCATGATATTGCGCCAAACAGGTGGCACTAACGCAATAGCACCCATTACTGGCAATGGTTTTGGCAGCATCGGTGCCTGATCTGGAATCGTGAGTGCAGGGTAATGCCTTGATGGATGCGCGTGGTGATCTGAATGCCGTGTCGCGTTCAACATCATGGCAGAGGTGAACCAGTGTGGGCTGTTCCAGCTGTGCTCTGGCCCGATGGGGGTCGGTTTGCCATTGTCATCCATTTCGCGCATTAGCCCGTAATGCTGCACATAGTCAGACATAAGAAGCTGCATCTGCGCATGGCCCCCCAGCAAGACATAGGCGATCAGGGCCTTCGGGCTGATCATCAGCGCAAGCAGCATAAACCCAATGGCCCCAGCCACATAAACGACATATGGGTTGCGCCACTTTGGGCGGTTAACCTTTGCAAATCGCGCGGCTTCTGCGGCGTACCCTTGACGAAACGATCCCATCCATGCGCGAAATGCAAAGCGGTAAAAGCTTTCTCCGCGCCGCGATGTGTTTGGGTCTGATGGTGTGGCGACATAACGGTGATGCACCAGAACATGCGCCGAAGTGTGATGCCCAAATAGCAATGAAATATAAACCCACATACCCAACCGATGCAGGGTGCGGCTGCCACGGTGGATCAGTTCATGGGCGTTTGCATTGCTGACTTGGCCAAAGAACATCCCAGCTGCGACGAAGAGACCAAGTTTTTCAATCAAGGTATGGTCATTGCCGGCAAGGGCAAACACGGTAAGTGCAAGCAGCACAAAATGCGCAAGTGCCAGCGTTACAGACAGCGTCGTGCCCGCCGGAAATTCGGATGCGGGCCTGTCAGTTTTGACAGCATTATCAACAAGTCGTGCAAAACCTGTCAGGTAGATCAACGCGGCAAGGACCCAAAGCCCACCTTGAACTGCCGCCATGCCAAGCAAGGCAACCGGGACTAAGGTAATTATAGCAAATTGGCGCATTTGTGGGGTCATATGGCATCGGTACCATGGTGATTTGGTTGCGTCACTTCAAATGTGGCGTGAGGCGCTAACTGGCGCGTTGCGTCGCTTTCTTGTGGTCGCCCATGGGGCGTGACGATATGTTTTTGCCAACGACGAAGGGGAATGAAATGGCAGCAGACGGACAAAGCGGTGTCTGGAAATCCGGCAAGGGCAAAGGGCGTCACACCCCAAAAGGCCGTCAGTTGGACGATGCTGCTTGGGCAGAGGTCAAGTCGCTTCTTGCGGATCGTCCGCGTCGTCGGGATTTGCTGATTGAATTTCTGCATCTCATTCAGGACGCATATGGCCATCTATCAGCCGCCCATATGCGCGCGCTGGCCGAAGAAATGCGACTGTCACAGGCCGAAGTCTATGAAGTCGCGAGCTTTTACGCACATTTCGACATTGTCAAAGAAGAGGACACGCCGCCGCCTGCATTGACGATCCGGGTCTGCGATAGCCTATCTTGCGAGCTTGCCGGAGCGCAGAAATTGAAAGCAGCATTAGAGGATGGGTTGAACCCTGCCGAAGTCCGCGTGTTGCGTGCGCCATGTATGGGGCGTTGCGACACTGCTCCGGTACTGGAAATTGGTCACAACCATATTGATCACGCAACCGTCGAAAAGGTACAGGCAGCGATTGCCACCAATTATACCCACGTACATGTCCCGGAATATCAAACCTACGCAGCCTATATCGCCGATGGCGGCTACCGTGTCTTTAGCGAATTACGCGACGGTGGAGACTGGGAGGCCGTCCAAGACAAACTACTATCATCTGGCCTGCGCGGTTTAGGCGGGGCGGGATTCCCGTCAGGCAAGAAGTGGGGTTTTGTGCGTGCAAACCCCGGTCCGCGCTATTTGGCGGTGAACGGCGACGAAGGCGAACCGGGTACTTTTAAAGACCGTTTCTACCTCGAACGCACCCCGCATCTGATGCTTGAGGGTATGTTGATCGCTGCGTGGGCGGTCGAGGCCGATACGTGCTTTATCTACATGCGCGACGAATATCCGGCGGTGCTTGAAATTTTGCGTCGGGAGATTGCCGCCTTAGAGGACGCGGGTATTGTCGCGCCGGGTTACATTGATCTGCGTCGCGGGGCTGGCGCATATATCTGTGGCGAAGAAAGCGCGATGATCGAAAGTATCGAAGGTAAACGCGGCATCCCGCGTCACCGTCCACCGTTTGTGGCGCAAGTCGGCATCTTTGACAGACCTACACTGGTGCACAACGTTGAAACGCTACTTTGGGTGGCGCGTGTCTGCCGCGAAGGGCCAGAGGTGCTGCACCGCAATGAATTGAACGGGCGCAAGGGCCTGCGTTCTTATTCGGTTTCTGGGCGTGTCGCCAACCCGGGTGTTTATCTGTTGGAAGCAGGTTCAACCATCACCGACGTTATTGGTGCCGCTGGCGGAATGGCCGACGGTCATGTGTTCAAAGCCTATCAACCGGGCGGCCCATCTTCGGGGTTGTTGCCAGCAACGATGAACGACATTCCGCTAGATTTTGATACATTGCAGCCGCACGGCACGTTCATCGGATCCGCAGCCGTGGTCGTGTTATCTGACCAAGACAGCGCACGCGGTGCCGCGCTGAATATGCTGCGCTTCTTTGAGGACGAAAGCTGTGGTCAGTGTACGCCTTGCCGGGTTGGCTGTGAAAAGGCGGTTAAACTGATGCAGGCCGATCACTGGGATCAACCGCTTTTGACCGAACTTTGCACAGCGATGGCAGATGCATCGATTTGCGGGTTGGGGCAGGCGGCGCCGAACCCGATTAAACTGGTCATGCAGCATTTCAGCGACGAAATCTGACCGGGCCTTTTCAATCACTGCCCAAGGGATTAGGTCATAAGACGTAATTTACCAAAGGCGCTGGCGTATGTCGTTTTTCAAAAAGCTCAAAGATCGGCTAACGGGATCATCTTCCAAAATTGACGAAGGTCTGGACGCGATCGTTAGCGATGGCGGAGTAGAAGAACCGCCCGTCGTTGAGACGCCCAAGGTCGAAGTACCCGAACCTACGCCGGTTCCGGAACCTGAAGTGGTCGTTGATGAACCTGAGCAGGTCAAGGACGCACCAGAAGCCCCTAAAAAATCTGGTATTCTGGGTCGCATGTTCGGTGCTGAACAGGCAACCGTTGTGCGCCGCACGCTTGACGATGAGATGCTAGAGCAGCTCGAAGAATTGTTGATCACAGCGGACATGGGGGTGGATACCGCGCTGCGCGTCACGGCGAACATGGCCGAAGGGCGCTTGGGCAAGAAGCTGTCGGTTGCTGAAATCAAACAGCTGATGGCGGATGAGATCACACGGATCATGGAACCTGTCGCGCGGCCCATGCCGCTTTATGCGAAGAAACCGCAGGTGGTTTTGGTCGTGGGCGTGAACGGTGCCGGGAAGACAACGACGATCGGTAAGCTGGCTAGCCAGTTTCAGGCGGCGGGCAAAAAGGTTGTTATCGCTGCGGGTGATACATTCCGTGCGGCTGCCGTTGAACAATTGCAAGTCTGGGGTGATCGCGCGGGTGTGCCTGTGCTGACTGCCCCCGAAGGGTCCGACCCCGCGAGCCTTGCATTTGATGCCATGACGCAGGCCGAAGCTGATGGTGCTGATCTTTTGATGATCGACACCGCCGGGCGATTGCAGAACCGGTCTGACCTGATGGAAGAGCTGGCGAAAATCGTGCGGGTGATCCGCAAGAAAGACCCCGATGCGCCGCACAACACGCTGTTGGTTCTTGATGCCACGACAGGGCAGAACGCGGTCCAACAGGTTAAGGTGTTCCAAGAGCTTGCAGATGTGTCCGGATTGGTGATGACCAAGCTGGATGGCACGGCAAAGGGCGGTGTGCTGGTCGCACTTGCCGACAAATTTGGCTTGCCCATTCACGCAATTGGCGTTGGCGAACAAATCGACGACCTTGCGCCATTTGATCCCGAAGAATTCGCATCGGCGCTGGTTGGGGTCGAAGCATGAAGGCGTTTATCGTTGCGGCATGTCTGACAGCCTCACCGGTATTTGCCTATGACACGATGACTTCCGAAACGTGCGAAAACAGTTGGGATGCGCTCAATGACGCCATCATTCCTTATAAAGAAATATTTCAGGCGGTTACCCAAACAAAGGTTGAATTAACCGCGGATGGATGGTGCGAAGTTCATGTTAGGCAGCTTGACTGGGATGGCGCGGCGCAGTCATCATGGCGTGATAAGGGCTTGTCCGGATTGGGTTTTCGTATCGAAACGGTTGATGCCCTGCTCACCGGAAAAGGTTTGCCGGATGCGATCGCAATCAGATTAAACGATTTCGAAGTCGGAACACGCAACTATGATGCATCATTGCGATTGCGCCGTATGCCCGACGAAGGTCAGCTTGTCGTTGAAAGCTACACCTTGCGCCATGAAGACGGTAGCGGAATAGCTGCAAGCATGATCATGGATGGTGCTTATTTTAGCTCGATTGGGAATATGCAAACCAGTTTGATAAGTATGCGTGTGTCCGATTTGCGGGCACAAGTCGTGATAAATCAGCCATTGTTGAACGATCTTGATGTCGATCTGACGGATGTGAACCGCGCTAGCGTTGGAAATGCTTTGCGAGACGTGCCGCGTTGGCAGGTCAGTACTGACAGTCGTCAGGCCTTTCTTGCGATGGTCGCTGATAAAGAAGGCACAATGGATGTCGAGATCAGCTCAGAATCTGGCTTGGGTATCATGCAGGCGGCATTGCCGTTCTTGAATATGCCAGACGCGCATAACGATGATGATATCGCGACTGCGGTTGGTGTTGCTTTGTCTGGTGTAACCATCGATGTTTCTTGGAAGTCAGGTGAATTTTGAACAATCTAGCTGATTGGCTGGTATCGATTGCGGGCACTCCAGAGGGTGCAAGGCTGGCGACGATACTGGCATTGGTGTCCGCAGTGGCACATGCGTTTTTTGGAGCCTTACAAAAAGGGCGCTATGACCCTTGGTTATCACGTGGCGCGATTGATGCTTGGCTTGCCGTGATTTCCGCACCCGTTGCGCTGTTCTTGGTGCCATGGCCCAACGCAGCGACTGCGCTGGTGCTTGTCGGGGCGATTGTTGTGCATTTTGCATATAAGGTCACAATGGCGCTGGCGTATGAAAAGGCCGCATATACAGTCGTTTATCCGGTTGTGCGCGGTACCGGGCCATTGGTCACAGTTTTCGCGGCGTCGCTGTTCTTTGGTGAACACTTTAGCGCGGTGCAGTGGGTCGGTGTTGCCTGCCTGTCGGGCGGGATTTTGTTGCTGGCACTACGGAACTTGTCAGAAGAGGTGATTGATCTTGCCTCGCTTAAAACTGGGCTTTTGTGGGCCTTGGTCTGCGGGATGCTGGTGGCGCTTTATACGACGTATGACGCCTATGGAATTCGGCAATCACCTGATCCGTTTACGTTCTTGGCGTGGTTCTTTTTTGTGACCGCAATCGACATGCCAATTCTTGCGCTCTGGCGCTATCGCCGTATGGAAAACCCGCCTGTGCTGCGTCCGTTGATGTGGCGTGGGCTTGCCGGTGCGCTGATCGCGTGGGTCAGCTTTGGCGGCGTGATGATGGCAACTCGCCTTGATAAAGTCGGTGAGGCGGCAGTTCTGCGCGAAACGTCAACTGTGTTTGCTGCGTTGATCGGTTGGTTCATCTTAGGTGAAAAAGTTGGACCACGGCGTCTGTTCCTGATGGCGCTGGTTGCACTAGGCGCTGTGATCGTAGAAATGGGAGGCTAGAGGAGACACCCATGCCTGAAAAACAGATCAATCCCGTCGTGAAGCAAGTTCTTGAACTTGGTCCGACACTGGCTTTTTTCTTGATCTACGTAAGGATCAAAGAAGAAACCTATCTGATTGGCGGAACTGAATATACTGGCTTTATCGTATCTGCGCTGGTATTCATTCCGATCCTATTGCTGTCGATGGCGATCTTGTGGAAACTGACAGGTAAGCTAAGCCGGATGCAGGTGTTCACGGCATTTATGGTGATCTTTTTCGGCGGGCTGACCGCCTATTTTAATGACGAACGTTTCTTTAAAATGAAGACGACGATTGTGTACGGTTTTATGGCTGGCATTCTTGGGGTTGGGCTGCTGCGTGGCCAAAGCTATATGCAGTACGTCATGGAAGAGTTCCTACCGATGGAGCGTGAAGGCTGGATGATTTTCACCAAACGCGTGACGGGCATGTTTGTTGTTTTAGCGGTCGCAAATGAAATCATTTGGCGGACCCAATCAACAGATCTGTGGGTCAAGCTAGAAACCTTTGCATTCCCGGCCGCGTTGATTGTTTTCCTTTGGGTGCAAATTGTCGGGCTGCAAAAATACCTAATCGAAGAAGACGCAGAAAATACTTCCGATTAACGCATTTCCATCAACCCAAATCCAACCGCACCGCGATGTGATCCAGCACGGGCATCGCGCCGATATCGTAACGTATCAAGGATATCATCGTTGATGTGAGGGCGAAAAATAATCCCAACCTGATCGCTGGTCGACCATACCACGACGCCATTCACTGGCCGCCCTAAAACATTGAACGACACCTTGCTACCGCGAAGCATTGGTCGGGCGCGTTCGATCCGGGCCCCGTGATTATTCACGTCAGCGATTTTCCCCATCACAACCCCAACTGGGGTGCGCATTTCAACTGGGTATTGGGTGCGGTATCTATGAGAACGATGTTGCATAATTTCACCTGATAAAAGACTGCACTAACGCTAACCTGACAGGTTTAAGAAAGCGTTGCAGCGGGCTGATATATTTGCGCCGCAATTCAAGCGGATCAGGTTTCACCTCTGCCGGTGACCGCGATGACACGTGCTTCTTGACGTATATCTGCATGAGGCATATGCAAACGTCGTGGCGATTTGTTACCAGATTGCGGGCCACGGTAAATATTCTGCTAAAGAGGGTTGCGGTTTATACGGCCTCGATACCCTTTTCCCGGTGTCGGGGTTTTTTAATGCGTAAATGCGCGGGGATATGACGATGAAAAATTGGAGCAAACGTACCAAAGCGGTACATGCAGGAACACGGCGCAGCCAATACGGCGAGGTCAGCGAAGCGATCTTTATGACGCAGGGCTTTGTCTATGAAACGGCAGAAGATGCCGAAGCGCGTTTTGTTCAACTTGGCGACGATGAATTCATCTATGCGCGCTACGGTAACCCGACCGTGCGGATGTTCGAAGACCGTATTGCAACGTTGCTGGGCTATGAGGATTGCTTTGCGTGTACGTCAGGCATGGCGGCTGTCACGGGTGCGTTGACCGCGCTTTTGAAAGCTGGCGATCATGTTGTGTCGTCACGCGCGTTGTTCGGATCGTGTCTGTATGTCCTTGAAGACGTTTTAGGCCGTTTTGGCGTTGAGATTACTTTGGTTGACGGCATGGATAACGCGGCATGGGATGCTGCGATCCGTCCCGACACGAAACTGGTGTTTTTTGAAAGCATCTCAAACCCGACACTTGAGATCGTCGATATGGCACATGTTGTTGCGGCTGCGCACGCTGTTGGGGCTTTGGTTGTTGTTGACGATGCAATGGCTACGCCTGTGTTTTCATATGCAAGTGAACACGGTGCAGACATTGCTGTGATTTCAACAACAAAGCACGTTGACGGGCAGGGCCGTATGCTCGGCGGCGCGATTTGTGGATCGCGTGAACTTATCCGTGGGCCGATTGAAACCTATATGAAACATACTGGCGGCGCGATGAATCCGTTCACGGCGTGGTCGCACCTCAAGGCGCTTGAAACAATTGATCTGCGTGTACGGGCGCAATGTGCGGCGGCATTGCAAGTTGCAGAGGCGTTGAATGGCCACCCTAAGCTGACGCATGTGCGCTACCCAACGCATGAGGCCCACCCACAACAGGCGTTGGCACAGTCACAAGCGCCATCAGGGGGGACTGTCTTAGCATTTGAAGTGGCTGGCGGTCGCGAGGCTTGCTTTCGCTTTATCAATGCGCTGGAAATTTTCACAATATCAAACAACTTTGCCGACGCGAAATCCATTGTGACCCACCCGTCGACCACAACCCACCAGCGGTTGCCGCAAGACCAAAAAGACACGTTGGGTATTTCGATGGGTTTGATCCGGCTGTCAGTTGGTCTTGAAGATCCGGCTGACCTGATTGCTGACCTGATGGCAGCCCTCGATAAAGTCTGAGGATATTTACCGGCCCGAAAGCGTTCGGGCCGGTGAAATTATCTGTGCTACGCCGTTACCAAGGTTGAATAAATGACCAAGGCATAGATAGCCGCGACATGACCTAATTGAACTTTCCATGATCATTGCGCTGTTGTCGTCGTGTCACCGTGCTATGGTTATCCACGTTCTCGCGCCAAAAGTGGAAGCCAGCAAAATGACTGATCCAACCCAAGATCTTCTACGTATATATCAAGACATGGTTAAAAACGCGCACTCAAAGCCCCATGTCGTAAGCGGAAAGCATGATGCTGGAGGTCAGGAAATGAATGTACACGTAGCTGATTTGGATAAAGCCCCAACGCGTGAAGACGCCGATGCCGCGCTTGCGGTTTTGCGGCGATGGGCGGCCGATGTGACAGCGGAAGAGGTCGCGACATTGGACCCGCTGGTGTCGCGCCTGATCCCCGGCCAAGAGGTGTCGAACTACCCAGCCTTGGCGCGCGCTTATCCGGACGCGTTTGAGGTGGATGATGCCTACAAAGCTACTATGCCGGATCTTCAGAATGGACCGTCAAGCCTGATCAAAGGGGCTAAACAACAAATCCAGCACGTTGGTATTTCGAATTTTCGCCTGCCGATCCGTTTTCGCACTCGTGATGGCGACGACATTCAGCTGGAAACGTCGGTGACTGGGTCTGTATCACTTGATGCCGAAAAGAAGGGCATCAATATGTCCCGGATCATGCGGACGTTTTATAAACATGCAGAAGAGACCTTTAGCTTTGATGTGATCGAACGTGCGCTTGATGCGTATAAAACCGACCTAGAAAGCTTTGACGCGCGTATTCAGATGCGGTTTTCCTTTCCTATGAAGGTTGAAAGCCTGCGATCTGGCTTGTCTGGTTATCAATATTACGACATTGCGCTGGAATTGGTCGAAAGCGGTGGGGTGCGAAAAAAGATCATGCATCTTGACTATGTTTATTCGTCAACTTGCCCGTGTTCCTTGGAGTTATCCGAGCACGCCCGCCAGTTCCGCGGACAGTTAGCCACGCCGCATTCGCAGCGGTCCGTGGCGCGGATTTCGGTGCTGCTTGACGAAGCTGGCGATTGCCTGTGGTTCGAAGATTTGATCGATCGCGCCCGTGCTGCCGTGCCAACCGAAACTCAGGTCATGGTCAAACGCGAAGATGAGCAGGCCTTTGCCGAACTGAACGCCGCCAACCCGATCTTTGTCGAAGACGCTGTACGCTTGTTCACAGAACAGTTGCAACAAGATGACCGCGTTTCAGATTTTCGCGTGATCGCTAGCCATCAAGAAAGCCTACACAGCCACGACGCGGTGTCTGTGCTGACCGAAGGCGATACATTTGCCAGCGAAAGTCTGGATCCAAAGCTGTTTTCGACGCTGTTCCATGTTGGATAATGAATTCAGCAGCTTGCGTGGATTAAGCCCCCCACGCACTTAGGTGGCGCGTGGGGGATGCTAAAGGCGAGCGAAATTTATTTCGCGTAGCCGCCAGTATAGGCGTCACTTTTTCGGCGAACCTTAGAATGCTCCACAATGCGTTCGCGTGCGACACCGCGAAACGCTTCAATTGATGAATAGTTGTTGCGTTGCAGGTAGTCGCTTAGGTCGTCTTTCAATTCTTGAATAAGCTTAACGCCGATCCCTCCGCTACCTTTTTCTTCCATCGCGGCTGTGCACACTTGCAAGTTGCCAGCGCCATGTACAATGAAGTTGAACGCTTCGCGAAAGCCGCGGATGCCCCCAATGCCAGAAATCGATTTATCTGGAAATGCACGCGAAATGTCTGACACACGTTGCAAGGATTGGTGCAAAATGGCCAAGCCGCCCAACCCACCAGATGTGACAAGACCATCCACTTCGACCTCAAACTTCATTGTTTCGGGGTCCATTAAGGGCAGGGACGGGAACGTGTTGCAAAGTGAGATTGATGATGCACCTGCCGCGTAGGCCGCCGCTGCGCCCTCTACAAGCGAGGAGCTTGATGGTGTGAGCTTGACCCAAATTGGCACATCGACAACACTGGTGACAGCTTTCAGAATTGATTTGATGATTTCTTCATCATTAGCAATATGCGCGCCCATGTCTTTGCGGTCCATATGTGGGCAAGACATATTCAGTTCGAGAGCATCACAACCTGCGTTGACGCAAGACGTAGCGAGTTTGCGCCAATTGTCCATTTCTTCTTCGCCGCCAGCACCCGCCATGATCGACCCGATCAGCATCCGGTCAGGGTAGGTGGTTTTGATTTCTTCTAAGTCAGGTAGCCATAGATCCAGTGGTTGATCCGAGATCAGTTCCCAATTCCACGAAGAATGCGACACAGTGTCTGGCCGTTTCATGCGCGAGACATAGGGTTTTGTTTCGCTTGTGCGTTGATAAATCGTTTTTGGACCTGCGACGTTTTCGACAGGGTGTAAACCAATTGTCTTTGTGACGACACCGCCCCAGCCAACCTCAAAGGCCTTTAGAATTTTGCGCTTACTTTCCGTCGGCGGCGCAGAGGCCAGCACGAATGGATTTACGAAATCAAGACCAGTGAAGTTTGTATGAAGCTCGGTTGGCATAGCACATCCCTATATTGTTATTTATCAGGAGGTTTATTTTTTACCAAATAGTCAATATTTTTTTCCAACTCTTTCGACACTCGCAAGGAAACGGGATGAAATATGAAGCATATTGATTGAAACTTGGGCAGTCGCTTGTTTTGATCACGCTATCGAAATCGGTCATTTGTGATTTCTGAACGGGCGTATCTATGGCGTTTTCGCCCACATGTGCTCTAAATTTGCAAAAAATCATTAAGCGTCGATATACGCGTTTTTTGCGCTGCAAAAGCACCCAAGCACAGTATGCCACGCAGTGAGGTAGCTTGTACTGACAGCATCAGCGATTGGCCCTAGGATATCAAAGCCGCCGTGTGTCAGGTCACACTGCGTACCGGTTCTGGTTGCCTTGAAGCTGACGGTGACGACAGTAGCCTTGGTTGCGGGGTGACCGGGGTGCCATGTGAACGACAGGAACCTACCGGGATCATAGGCGATGATTTCGCCCCAGATGCATTCGGCACCGTTTTTTGTCGTTTCAATGATCCTACCCCCCTTGTGCGTCTCAACCCGGATGTCGCGCGGTCTGCTGCCTTTGTTAGCGGATACTGAGTAGGTCGCACCGGGCCACCAGCTATTTATCCCGTCGGTGAATAGGGCAAAAGCGTCATCTGGTGTCAGCGGTACGTCTACGGTTTTGTGGATCGGGTCGTTCATTTCTTTATTCTCTTCGCTTGATCATGGGCCGCACGGGCAAATGCTGCAAATGCATCATCCCACAGGTTATCCAGATATTTCCGTAATTCATCGATGCCATCAGGCGCAATGGCATACAGCCTGCGATTCCCGGATGGGGTGACGGTCAAAAGTCCGGCATCTGACAGTACGCGCAAGTGTTGGCTGACGGCCGGGCGGCTAATGTCCATGCCGTCTGCAATTGCTCCGACAGGCAGCGGGCCGCTACGCAGGCGGTCAATTATGACGCGGCGTGTTGGATCGGCAAGGGCGGTGATTGCATTTTGGTAGGTCATGACTTACCGTAAGTCATTGCTTACGATTCGTCAAACGTACCCTGCAACCCTTGAAGCCCCTGACGCCTGTCACTAAGACTCTGTCAGGACTTTTGAATTAGGACGACACCGTCCAAGAGTGAGGCACTACATATGCAAGACCCCGTCGAGACCTACATGAACCTTGTCCCAATGGTCGTTGAACAGACCGCTCGGGGTGAACGCGCCTATGATATTTTTTCGCGCTTGTTGAAAGAGCGGATCATTTTCGTAAACGGCCCAGTGCATGACGGCATGAGCCAATTGATCGTCGCGCAGCTTCTGCACCTCGAATCGGAAAACCCGAAAAAAGAAATCAGCATGTATATCAATAGCCCCGGTGGCGTGGTGACATCTGGTTTGTCGATTTACGACACCATGCAGTACATCAAGCCAAAGGTCAGCACGCTGGTTATTGGTCAAGCTGCATCTATGGGGTCGCTTTTGTTGACTGCGGGCCATGCTGGCATGCGTTTCTCACTGCCAAACAGCCGCGTGATGGTGCACCAACCATCCGGCGGATATCAGGGGCAAGCAACTGACATCATGATCCACGCTCAAGAAACCCAAAAGCTGAAGACACGCTTGAATGAAATTTACGTTAAGCATACCGGAAATACGCTGAAAAAAGTCGAAGCGGGGCTCGAGCGCGATAACTTTATGTCGCCTGAAGAGGCTAAAGATTGGGGTTTGATCGACGAAATCGTTGAGAACCGCGAAAAAGGCGAAGATTGAGAGTAGTGTTAACCTGACCACGACTTGGTCATTTTGACATTGTGGACCTTGCCGGGCTGCCCTAAAGTTGCGATAGGGGCAGCCCAAATTATGTTTGACGGGCCTATAGGCCAAGGGGTTTGAGATGGCGACTACGACCGGAAACGACAGCAAAAACACGCTTTACTGTAGCTTCTGTGGCAAAAGCCAACATGAGGTGCGTAAGCTGATTGCGGGACCAACAGTATTCATCTGTGATGAATGTGTTGAACTTTGCATGGACATTATCCGCGAAGAAACCAAAACCGCAGGCCTTAAGGCTGGCGATGGTGTGCCGACCCCAACTGAAATTTGTCAGGTGCTGGATGATTATGTCATTGGCCAGATGCATGCGAAACGTGTGTTGTCTGTTGCTGTACATAACCACTACAAACGCCTGAACCACGCCGATAAATCTGATATTGAACTGGCGAAATCTAACATCATGCTTATTGGGCCTACAGGGTGTGGTAAAACGCTTCTTGCCCAAACGCTTGCGCGTATTTTGGATGTGCCATTTACCATGGCAGACGCGACCACATTGACCGAGGCCGGTTATGTTGGTGAAGATGTCGAAAACATCATTCTTAAACTGCTGCAGGCGTCCGAATACAATGTCGAACGCGCGCAGCGTGGCATCGTGTATATCGATGAGGTCGATAAAATTACACGCAAGTCTGATAACCCTTCGATTACACGTGATGTATCAGGTGAAGGCGTGCAGCAGGCATTGCTAAAGATCATGGAAGGTACGGTTGCATCTGTACCACCACAGGGCGGTCGCAAGCATCCGCAGCAAGAATTTTTGCAGGTTGATACCACGAACATCCTGTTTATTTGCGGCGGTGCCTTCGCCGGACTGGATAAGATCATCGCGCAGCGTGGCAAGGGCACAAGCATGGGCTTTGGCGCTGAAGTGAATGACGTTGATGAGCGTGGTGTCGGCGAGGTGTTTCAAGACCTCGAGCCAGAAGATCTTCTCAAGTTTGGTCTAATCCCCGAATTTGTTGGTCGTCTGCCTGTCATCGCAACATTGACCGACCTGGATGCCGACGCGCTTATCACGATTCTGACCAAGCCGAAGAACGCATTGGTTAAGCAGTATCAGCGCCTATTCGAGCTCGAAGACACCAAACTAACGTTTACAGATGATGCGCTCACCGCCATCGCTGCACGTGCGATTGAACGTAAAACTGGCGCACGTGGTTTGCGGTCGATCATGGAAGACATTCTGCTCGATACCATGTTCGACCTGCCGGGTATGGATACGGTCACAGAAGTTGTTGTGAACGAAGAGGCCGTGACATCCGACGTTGCTCCTTTGATGATCCATGACGATGGTAAACAGGCCAAAGAAACGGCTTCAGCGAGCTAAACCATGAAACGCATCAAGTCGGGCGGCATTTTCGAAGATAAAATCGGATATTGCCGCGCGGTTGTTGCTGATGGCTGGGTCCACGTTTCAGGGACTGTCGCGCCGGGTGACGATATTTCTGACGACGTCGCCACCCAATGTGCGGCTGCTTTATCGGTGATAGAAAAGGCGCTTTCCGAAGCAGGGGCGAGCTTTGCTGATACGGTCCGGGTGACATATGTGGTGCCTAATCCAGCAGATTTTGAGCCGTGCTGGCCGATCTTGTCGCAAGCATTTGGTGACAATCCCCCAGCTGCGATGATGATTTCATGCCCGTTGATCGACCCAAAGTACAAAATCGAAATTGAACTGACCGCGTATCGCGCGGGGCTTTAACCGGACTGGACCTTTCCGCCTATTTCAGGCATGGACAGGTAACGCAAACGGAGACGCGACATGGGCCTTGGTCACAATATCAAACGCATCTTTACATGGTGGGATGGTCAATCCTTTGGCACCCAGCTTTGGACAAGCCGGAACGGCAAAAAAGTCGGCGAAGATGCCGAAGGTAACGTGTTTTACCGTAATGCTGATGATAGTCGCCGCTGGGTGATTTATAACGGTGAAAACGAGGCATCACGCGTGAGCCCAGAATGGCATGGTTGGTTGCACCGTACTTGGGACGAGCCTCCGACAGAGGTGGCGTTGAACCACAAGCCATGGGAAAAGCCACATCAGGAAAACCTGACAGGTACTGTTGCGGCTTACGCGCCAGCGGGTTCTATTCGTAAATCAGCACCTGCTGAACGTTCTGATTATGAGGCATGGGCGCCTGAGTAAGGGCTCGTTAGTCATGTATAAGTCACTGATCATTTGTGCGATGCTTTCCGTGCCGTTGTGTGCAACGGCGCAAGAAGAGGTCGCCGTTTCAGCCGATACTGGTGTGGTACGCGTGCTGGATAAGCTAACAGGCGACCACATTGATTTGACGCTGAATACCGGTGAAACAGGTCGGCTTGGTTACTTGCATGTTACCCTAAATGATTGTCGCTACCCAGAGTCAAACCCGTCTGGGGATGCGTACATCGAATTGGTGGTAAAATACCGTGACCAAGAAGAACCTGCATTCGCGGGATGGATGATTGCATCTTCACCAGCGCTCAATGCGATGGACCATCCGCGTTATGACGTTTGGGCGTTGCGCTGTATCACATCCTGAGCTGCCGGAACGCCACCGGGTGCAACGAATGATGCTGGTCTGCTAATCGCTGCTTGTAGATACGCGTGATAGGTTTCACGTGGTACTTCGATGGCACCAAGGCTGGTCAGATGGTCAGTGATAAACTGCGTGTCGCACAGTTGAAATCCCCCCAAGCGGAGCCGATCAACGAGATAGGCAAGCGCCACCTTGGACGCATCGGTGGCACGGCTAAACATGCTTTCTCCAAAGAAGGCTGCGCCAACGGTCACGCCATACGCGCCACCGACCAGCAGCCCATCTTGCCATACTTCGACAGAGTGTGCGTCGCCGCTGTTATGTAGGGCGCAATAGAGATCAAAGATAGTATCGTTGATCCATGTTTCGTCACGGTCTGCGCAGCCTTGCACAACAGCGGTAAAATCGGTGTCAAAGCTAACGGTAAGGTCCCCGCGTCGCATGGTTTTCGCCAGACTGCGCGAAATACGGAAGCCATTCAGTGGCAGTATCCCACGCATGGTAGGATCCACCCAAAAAATATCAGGGTCGTCGCGGCTTTCTGACATCGGAAAGACGCCTTGAGCATAGGCAGATAGCAATAAGTCTGGCGTAAGGTCTTGCATCGATAAACGCCTAACGCGTCACAGAATAAGAAAAACGCGGCCCGATAAACCGGACCGCGCGAATTTGTTTAGCCGTTTAGGTTTTCTTCTAACCAGTGTTCAAGCCAGTGAATGTTGTATTCACCCGTTTGAACGGCTTCTTCAGCAAGTAGCGCATGAAATAGCGGAATTGTTGTATCGACACCATCAACGATGAGCTCGCCAAGGGCGCGGGCCAAGCGGGCCAATGCTTCTGGGCGGTCGCGACCATGTACGATCAGTTTACCGATCAAGCTGTCGTAATAGGGGGGGATGCGATAGCCGTCATAAAGCGCACTATCCATACGCACACCAAGCCCGCCGGGGGTGTGATACTGTGTGATCGTACCGGGGCAGGGCGCAAAGTTGGGTAGCTTTTCAGCGTTAATCCGTACTTCAATCGAGTGACCGTTGATTTGCAGGTCATCTTGAGTAAATGACATCGGCATGCCTGCAGCAACGCGTAGCTGTTCGCGCACCAAATCAACACCAAAGATCGATTCGGTAACAGGGTGTTCCACCTGCAAGCGTGTGTTCATTTCGATGAAATAGAATTCATCGTTTTCGAAAAGGAATTCGATCGTACCCGCGCCGATATAGTTGATCTTTGCAACCGCATCCGCACAGACTTTGCCGATTTTCGCACGCAGCTCAGGTGTGATGCAGGGGCCGGGGGCCTCTTCAAACACTTTCTGGTGGCGGCGTTGTAGCGAACAATCGCGTTCACCTAGGTGCACCGCGTTGCCTTTGCCGTCACCAAAGACTTGGATTTCGATGTGTCGCGGCGTTGTCAGGTATTTTTCGATGTAAACTTCGTCGTTACCAAAGGCAGCTTTGCCCTCAGCACGCGCCGAGTGAAACGCTTGCTCCATGTCGGCTGCTGTTTGTGCCACTTTCATACCACGCCCACCGCCACCAGCTGTCGCTTTGATGATCACTGGATAGCCGACTTCTTCACCGATGCGTTGCGCGTCTTCTAACGTTGGTACGCCACCGTCAGAGCCAGGGACACATGGAACGCCAAGCGCTTTCATTGTGTCTTTGGCTGTGATTTTGTCACCCATTGTACGGATATGTTCCGCTGTGGGGCCGATGAATGTCAGATCATGATCTTCGACGGCCTGCACGAATGCAGCGTTTTCAGACAAGAAGCCATATCCAGGGTGGATCGCCTGTGCGCCTGTGATTTCACAAGCCGAGATGATTGCAGGAAATGACAGATAGCTTTGCGCGGACGATGGGGGGCCGATACAGATTGCTTCGTCCGCCATACGCACGTGCATTGCGTCAGCGTCAGCAGTTGAATGGACCGCGACGGATTTTACGCCCATCTCGCGGCATGCGCGGACAACGCGCAGGGCAATTTCGCCCCGGTTAGCAATTAGGATTTTGTCGAACATGGGCCCGCCCTTATTCGATGATCACAAGAGGAGCGCCAAATTCGACAGCGCCGCCGTCTTCGACCAAGATACGTTTGATGGTACCAGAACGTGGCGCCGGGATGTGGTTCATCGTTTTCATGGCTTCGATGATCAGCAATGTGTCACCTTCGTTGACAGATGCGCCAACGGTTGAAAATGCAGCAGCACCCGGTTCAGGTGCCATATATACCGTTCCAACCATCGGTGATGTCACTGCGCCCGGATGGCTTGCTGGATCAGCGGATTCTGTAGCTGGTGCAGCGACGGCTGCAACAGGCGCTGCAGCGGCGATTGGGGCAGGGGCCGCTGCAGGCACCGAAGCTTGCACGACTGTCTGGGTTTGGCGGCTAACGCGAACGTTCAGGCTGTCATTTTCAGCATAGTCACGCTTGACCTGTAATTCGGTTAGATCATTTTCGCGCAACAGCTCTGCCAGAGCCTGAATAAAGCTGACATCGCTGTCGTGAGAAGTTTTGTTGCTCATTTTGTCCTCGGCCGTTTGCCCTGAATTCCTTAGCCTTTGCGACGCTACGTCACAAAAGATTGGGCCACTTATAGGGCAAGCCTGCCGGGGGGGGAAGCGGGCGCGCATGAAAATGCAGCGCTTTGGCAAAATGGTGCGTTGCCATAGGGGGATAGCCGGGCGTTCGCGCAAGATACGCCCGGCTAAACGTCTTTAGATTGCGAGATATTGCGCGCGCAATTCATCGTTTTCGAGAACTTCAGCCGCAGAACCGTCAAAAACAACAGTACCAGTATCAAGGATCACGGCACGGTCGGCCAGTTTCAGCGCAGCAACAGCGTTTTGTTCTACGATCACGGTAGTGATGCCTTGGTCTCGGATAATTCCAAGGGTCTTGGCGATTTCCTGTACGATAACAGGGGCCAGACCTTCGTAAGGTTCATCAAGCAAGAGCACTTTGATATCACGCGCAAGCGCGCGTGCGATGGCAAGCATTTGTTGTTCACCACCAGAAAGAGTCACGCCTTCTTGTTTGCGGCGTTCGCCCAGGCGCGGAAATAGCTCGTATATACGTTCAAGCGACCATCCTTTAGGCGGTGCGATTTGTGCAAGCTGCAAGTTTTCTTCAACGGTGAGGCCCGGAATGATCCGGCGATCTTCGGGGACCAGCGCGATGCCTTCGGCAGCCGCTTGGTGGCTTTTCATTTCATGTAGTGGTTTGTGATCTAGCCAAATTTCTCCGTGTTTTAGTTCGGGATCATCGAGCCGCGCGATGGTGCGGAGGGTCGATGTTTTCCCAGCGCCGTTTCGTCCCAGCAACGCGAGGATTTCGCCCTCGTGAATGTTAAAGCTGACGTTTTGGACGATATAGCTTTCGCCGTAGTAGGCCTCGATTTCCCAAACGCTGAGAAAGGCGGGGTGAGTGGCCGCGTTATTTGCATGTTTGTTGAATGGTTCGTTCATGTTTGTCTCCGGGGTGCCAAACTCTGTGTCAGAGTTGGTGGCCAATTCCTGTGACAGAATTGGCCGCTGGATGAAGGTTAGACCTGTGCTTCGCCAAGGTAGGCTTCGCGCACTTTTGGGTGGCCTTTGATGTTTTCCGGGATGTCTTCGACAAGGGGGGTGCCCTGTGCCAACACAGTGATCCGTTCCGCCAATGAGAACACAACGTTCATGTCGTGCTCAATAATGGCCATCGTGATGCCGCGTTTGGTCCGGATCTCTTTGAGCAGGTTGATCGTGTTTTCCGTATCAGCCCGCGCCATGCCCGCTGTTGGCTCATCAAGTAACAGCAGCTTTGGATCCTGCACCAGACACATCGCCATTTCCAAACGACGTTTGTCACCACGTGAAAGGCTGGATGTCAGCATGTCACGCTTTTCAAGCATGTTCACGTCGGCCAGCATTTCTTCGGCCTGCGCACGAATGCCCTTTTCTGACGTGATGCTTTCGATTGCATGCATGCGGAACGCACCGTCACGCTTGGCAAAGCAGGGGATCATCACGTTTTCGAACACTGTCAGATCGGTGAAGATTTCGGGTGTTTGGAACACCCGGCTAATCCCCATCTGATTGATCTCGTGTGGCTTACGCCCCAAGACAGACTGCCCGTCAAACATGACTGAACCGCTATCTGGGATCAGTTTTCCAACCAGCACGTTCAGTAGTGTGGATTTACCCGCACCGTTCGGTCCGATGATCGCGTGGACGGTATTTTCTTCCACGCTTAGGTTCACATCACCCAGCGCTTGCAGGCCACCGAACCGTTTGTTGATGCCTTTTACTTCAAGGATTCCCATATCCGTTTCTCCTTATTCGGCCGGTTTAGTGGCGCCGGGATTGGCGTCATCGGTTTTTTTGCGGCGGCGCATGGCTGCTGCGATTTTCTGACCACCTTGGACAAGACCACCTGGCAGGAAGATCACGACAAGCATGAACACGATACCCAGTGTCAGGTGCCAACCCTTACCCACGAACGGGTAGATCAGCGTGACAACAAAGTCTTCTAACCCATCGGGCAGGAACCCAAACCAGTCGTGCAAAACTTGGCTGTTGATCTTGGAGAAGATGTTTTCAAAGTACTTGATCATACCTGCACCCAAAACTGGGCCAATCAGCGTACCTGCACCACCAAGGATGGTCATCAAAACAACTTCACCCGAAGCAGTCCACTGCATCCGTTCAGCACCAGCCAGCGGATCCATTGATGCCATCAGACCACCAGCAAGACCTGCGTACATGCCTGAGATAACGAAAGCAGCCAGTGTGTAAGGGCGCGCGTTCAGACCTGTATAGCTCATCCGGGTTTGGTTGGATTTAATCGCACGTAGCATCATGCCAAATGGTGACCGGAAGATCCGGATCGCCAGATAGAATGCCAACACAAGGATGACCGCAGCAAGGTAGTAACCCGCGTTGAAGGTAAACGACCAAGCACCAACTGCCATTTCGTAAGATGCACGCATCTCAAGTCCGAACAGGGATGGCACAGGGATGTTGCCGCTTGCTGTCTGTGACGCACCCAAGATACGTGGATCATCAAGTGCAAGTTGCAGACCCGTTTCACCACCGGTGATAGGTGTCAGCACCGAATAAGCCAGCGCGAATGACATTTGCGCAAAGGCAAGTGTCAGGATCGAGAAGTAAATCCCTGAACGACGTAGCGAGATAAAGCCGATCAGCAGCGAGAACAGCCCAGCGATGATGACGCTAAGGATGATTGCCGGCAGCACGTTCATGCTAAGTAGCTTGAACATCCAAACGGCAGAATATGAACCCACACCCAAAAACGCAGCGTGTCCGAACGATAGGTACCCAGTTAGGCCGAATAGGATGTTAAACCCGATCGCAAAGATACCAAAGATCACAAAGCGTTGCATTAGATCAGGATAACCCGCGTTGAACTGGGCCATCTCTGACCCCGCAGGAAACGGGTTCAGGATGATGGGTGCGAATAGTGTCAGGCCAATGACAACAAGAAGCAGCCGGAAGTCTTTCTTTTCGAGACCGAGCATTGGCTTATTCCTCCATCACGCCTTTGCGACCCATCAGGCCACGCGGACGTGTTAATAGAATGATAATTGCGACCAGATAGATGATAACCTGGTTGATTCCTGGCAGATTGCTGACCGCCCAAGAGGTTGAGGCAAAGCTTTCGAGGATGCCCAAAAGGAACCCCGCAGCGACAGCACCGGGTAGGGACCCCATGCCGCCCACAACCACAACCACAAAGCTCAGCACCAGAAAGTCCATCCCCATGTGATAGTTTGGCGGGTTGATCGGGACGTACATCACCCCTGCAAGACCCGCGACAGCCGCCGCGATGCCAAACATGATGGTGAACCGTTTATCGATGTCGATGCCCAGCAGGCCAACTGTTTCACGGTCCGCCATGCCTGCGCGAACGACCATCCCGAAGGTCGTGAACTGCAAGAAGGCAAAGACCGCTCCGATAACAACCAACGAGAAGAAGAAGTACACAAGGCGCCAGTACGGATAGATGATCGCATTGACGTCAAAGCCAATCAGCACACCGAAATCAAAGCTACCTTTGAACGCGCTTGGTGCGGGTGTTGGGATTGGGTTCGCGCCGTAGTAATACTTGATGACTTCTTGGATAACGATGGCAAGACCAAAGGTTACAAGGATTTGGTCTGCGTGCGGACGCTTGTAAAAGTGCTTGATCAGGCCGCGCTCCATGATGAAGCCGATACAGATCATGACAGGAATGGCGAACAGGATTGAAAGCGGAACTGCCCAGTCGATAAGTTTATCGCCCATCGCAGGGCCAAACCAATCATGAAGATAGGGGACGTCGACTTGCATTGGATTGCCCAAAAAGTCGGTCCGTGTGTCATCCACAACTTTGTGGCTGAGTGTGAGAAGTTTGCTGACGGTAACGGCGCAGAACGCGCCCAGCATAAAGAGCGCGCCGTGCGCGAAGTTGACAACGCCAAGCGTTCCAAAGATAAGTGTAAGTCCCAGCGCAATAAGCGCATAGGCTGACCCCTTATCAAGTCCGTTAAGGATTTGCAGAATGAACTGGTCCATGAGGTGACCTCTGATCGGTTTAAGTGTTGGCGGAGTACCAAAAGACATACCGCTGCCCTGCAGGGCGCAGTTTACTGTCGACGTGACAGGCCACCACGTGATGTGGTGACCTGAGTTGATGGTAGTTTATGCGCCTGGGTTACAGGTACCCAAAGCACCGCCTTGGAATTGCGGGTGGTTTGGATCGTAAGTGACCTGATCGACAGGTGTGACTTCAACGATTTCGAGAAGGTCGAATTCGTTTTCTGGGTTTTCTTTACCCTTCACAACCAGCACGTCTTTGAAGCACTGGTGGTCGTCGCCGCGGTAAAGTGTTTTACCGTTGCCCAGACCGTCGAATTCATAGTCTTCCAGCGCTTCAGCAACCGCACATGGGTTGAAAGAGCCAGCGCGTGTAACCGCATCCGCATAAAGCAGTGTTTGCACGTATGTTGTGTGCGCTGCCTGCGATGGTGGGAAGCCGTATTTTGTACCGAATGACTGAACGAATGCTTTTGAGCCTTCGTCTTGCAGTGACCAGTGCCAGTTTGTTGAACCAAAGATGCCCTTAACGTTCGCACCCGCACCACGCGCCATAAGACGAGAGTAAAGAGGAACAACGATTTCAAAGTTTTGGCCGTTCGCCATTGCTTCGCGTAGACCAAATTGAACAGCGTTAGTCAGCGAGTTCACCATGTTCCCGCCGTAGTGGTTCAGAACCAGAACGTCGGCACCAGAGTTCAGAACTGGCGCGATATAAGATGAGAAGTCAGTCTGTGTCAGCGGTGTTTTCACAGCGTTCACAGTTTCCCAACCCATAGCTTCAGTCGAAGAGCGGATCGCTTCTTCTGTTGTGTAGCCCCAGTTGTAGTCTGCGGTCAGGTGATACGCTTTACGGTCAGTGCCGTAGTTCGCAGCCAAAACAGGCGCAAGAGCCGCACCAGTCATATAAGAGTTAAAGAAGTGACGGAAACCGTTGGCCCGTTTATCTTTACCAGTTGTGTCGTTCGAGTGGGTCAGACCCGCCATGAAGATCACGCCAGCCTCTTGGCACAGCGCTTGCACAGCCACAGCCACACCAGACGATGAACCGCCTGTAATCATGATCGCGCCGTCTTTTTCGATCATCGAACGCGCAGAAGCACGTGCCGCGTCAGACTTGGTCTGCGTGTCACCTGTTACATATTTAACTTCGCGGCCCAAGATACCTGTGCCGTCTAGAACTTTTGAAGAGAAGGTGTTCAGCATACCGCCGTCACCGCCACCGTTCAGATGTTCAACAGCTAGTTCATATGCACGCAGTTCGTCTGCGCCCTCGTCCGCATATGGGCCTGTCTGTGGAACGTTGAAGCCAAGAATGACCTCACTGTCACCGGGTGCGTTGGTGAAACCAGCATGGGCTTCCGCACGTAGATATGTCGGAAGCGCAAGGCCGGCACCGGCAATTGCGCCGGTCTTCAACACGCCGCGACGTGAGAAATTCGATTTTGACATTATTTTCCTCCCTAAAGGTTTGTGCTGCTTCGCCCCGAAAGGCGTCACAGCTTGTACGTGTACGTACATCACCATTGTTGGGTCTGAGAGGGCGTTTCAGCAACAACCCATTGGGACAGCTTGCTTTATTTGTAAAAAAATGTACAAACTTAATTCTCTGGTTGTAAACCAGTTTTCCCGCAGGTGCAGAAAGCGCTTGAAAGCATTAAGGTAATTGAAGGTGCCAGTTAAAAGATTGACAGGTTCGCGCATCCGCGAAAAACGATTGGACCAAGGTTTGCGGCAGGCTGCTGTCGCAGAAGCCGTCGGGATTTCGCCGTCGTATCTAAACCTGATCGAACACAATCGCCGCAGAATCGGAGGAAAACTCCTTACTAACTTAGCGCGTGTTCTTGGTGTCGATCCGACGATGTTAACCGAAGGTGCGGATAGCGATCTATTGGACCAAATGCGTAGTGCCGCCGCTGCATTGGGCGGTGAGGCGGAAATCGCACGGACGGACGAAATCGCTGCCCGCTATCCCGGTTGGAGCGCGCTGATCGTTGCACAAGCGCGCCGCATCGCTGCGCTTGATGAACATATCTTGGCGCTGACTGATCGTATCGCACATGATCCGCAGTTGGCTAATTCACTGCAC
Source organism: Yoonia maritima (assembly GCF_002933395.1). Taxonomy (GTDB): domain Bacteria; phylum Pseudomonadota; class Alphaproteobacteria; order Rhodobacterales; family Rhodobacteraceae; genus Yoonia; species Yoonia maritima_A. Next base: position 93,500 of record NZ_PKFN01000008.1, on the reverse strand, counting down.
GAAGTCATCTCGGCGGTGACATCCATTCGGTCGTCGGCATCGATTTTGGTGACCCAAGAACAGCTGGATGCGGATTGGCAGCGCCGGTTTCATCAGAACATTCATAAAGATAGCCTGCGCTTGGCTGATAGCAGCGAAGCGCTGATCGCGTATCTTGAGGCCCCAGAGGCCACGGTTGAAGTCGCGCAATCCCCGTTTGAGCAATTGGAAAATGCGTTGGCGCTACGTGACTATTTTCTTGCGCCACTTGAAGAAGAGCCCTCCGACATCGCGGCGTTGGCGCAGGAGCTGGGATTGAGCGGTCCTGCCGCCCAGCTATTTGACGTTTACGCTGCGCAATACCAAAAAGATGCAGCCATGCTGCCCTTGCAGGCGTTTACCGACGCTTGCCGCGCCACCGATTATGATCCATCGCAACTGGCTCGCCAATTCAACGCTGATTTTCCATCTGTATTGCGCCGCCTATCGAGCCTGCCTACGGGGGAAGGCCATCCGCGCATGGGGCTTGCGACTTGTGATGTGTCTGGCGCGTTAACATTTATAAAGCCCGTGCCCGGTTTCACCTATTCGCGCACCAATGGGGCATGCCCGCTATGGCCTATTTTTAGCGCACTTAGCCGTCCAACGCAGCCAATCCGCGCAGAGGTGTCATTACCTGATGCATCGCAAACGCGCTTTTTGTGCTATGCGATGGCGATACCTGTCGGGGCCCATCAGTTTGATGTGGCACCTGTCTTGCAAAGTACAATGTTAGTCGTCGCTGATCCGGCCGAAGGGGCAGGGTTTGCTATTCCTGTGGGTGGGTCTTGCCGAATTTGCCCGCGCTCTGATTGCACAAGTCGCCGCGAGCCAGCGATTATCGGCGTTTCTGCGGCACCGGGTCTTTGACTTCGGGCGAAATTGCCCCGATAGTCCGCGCCAGGGAGGCTGCTCTGGAGGGAGCAGTAAGACAATTGGGGAGGCGATGAGATGGGCAAACGTGTCCTTCTGATCGAAGATGAGCCGAATATACTTGAGGCGATCAGTTTTATTTTGTCCCGCGATGGCTGGACAGTTCACACCCATGAAGATGGGGAAACAGCAATGCAAAAGGTGGTCGGATTCCCACCAGATATGATTATTCTTGATGTCATGCTTCCGGGACGAAGCGGTTTTGACATCCTGCGTGATTTGCGTGGAACCGATACGACCAAAGATATTCCTGTGATGATGCTCACGGCACGCGGACAAGAAAAGGATCGCGAACTGGCGCTACGCCTTGGGGCGAATCATTTCATGACAAAACCGTTCTCGAACGCGGAAGTGCGCGATAATGTGCGTAATCTGATGGAAGCATGAGCATAGGCCCCAAGTCTAAGATTTTTCTTGAACAGGCGGGCTATCGCCAGCGTCGACTAAGAGATGCAGTACGGATGCTGCCGGTTTTGGGGATTGTGCTGTTTTCGATTCCGTTGTTGTGGCCACAAGATGATGCAGAACTGTCGTACAGTTCGGGAGCGCTCGTCTATGTCTTTGGCGTATGGGTGCTGTTGATCGTGCTGTCTGCGTTTTTGGCGCGGATGATGCATGTGGATGGCGATCCAAAGCAAAAAGGCCCGCCATCTTAATGCTAAGCTTTAACGTCGTTATTACCATTTCGCTTTGCTACGTCGCCATTTTATTCATGGTTGCCTTCATGGCTGAACGGCGGGCGATGATGGGGAACGCGACTTGGTTGTATTCTCCGCTTATTTATACGCTTTCGCTGAGTATCTATTGTACAGCTTGGACCTTTTACGGTGCGGTGGGATACGCGGCGCGTTCGGGGTTGGAATTCGCTACAATCTATCTTGGGCCGACATTGATGATGATTGGCTGGTGGTGGATACTTCGTAAACTGGTGCGCATCGGACGTGCGCAGCGCATTACCTCGATTGCTGATTTGGTATCGTCGCGGTTCGGAAAATCTACCTCATTGGGGATGATCGTGACGGTGATTTCTGTTGTTGCTGCAACGCCTTACATTGCGCTTCAACTTCAATCCGTGACCCTGTCATTTGCCGTTTTTGCCCAAAGTAATGGACAAGTGTGGCGCGACGCGGAATTGAATGCGACTGCCATGTGGGTGTCTGTTGGGCTAGTCATCTTCACGGTCATTTTTGGAACGCGCAACCTTGATGCAAACGAACGCCACCATGGTATTGTTATGGCTATTGCTGTCGAAGCGGTGGTCAAGTTGGTCGCGCTTTTGGCTGTCGGGGTGTTCGTCGTCTGGGGGGTTGCGGGAGGTCCTTCAGAAATGTTGACACGTATTGATGCGTCACCGATTACGCTTTGGGATCATAACGGCGGCCGCTGGATTAGCCTATTATTTCTATCGGCGGCGGCATTCATTTGTTTGCCGCGCATGTTTCAGGTCCTTGTTGTTGAAAACGCAGATGAACGTCACTTGGCGATCGCAAGCTGGGCATTTCCGACATACCTGATGTTAATGAGCCTGTTCGTCGTGCCGATTGCTGTCGTTGGGCTGGATTTGCTGCCCACGGGTAGCAACCCAGATTTGTTTGTTCTGACGGTTCCCTTGTATCAGGGCAGGGATGGGCTTGCGATGTTGTCGTTCCTTGGCGGGTTCTCATCTGCGACGTCAATGGTGATGGTTGCAACGATTGCGCTTGCAACTATGGTGTCAAACCACATCGTTTTACCGATCTGGCTATCAATGCGCCCAAATCAGCAGGCCGTCATGTCTGGCGATATTCGACACGTTATTTTGCTGGCGCGTCGGCTATCGATCGCAGGGGTCTTGTTCTTAGGTTTCATCTATTACCGCGTGTCGGGGGGCGGTACTGCGCTTGCTGCGATCGGGTTAGTATCGTTTTCGGGTGCGGTTCAAATTCTGCCTGCAATGATTGGTGGTATCTTTTGGCGCGGGGCAACGCGTATCGGCGCTGCTGCGGGGCTAATCGTCGGATTGACGCTGTGGCTTTGGACGCTGTTCTTACCCAGTTTTGGGGCTGACGCGATGATTAGTCAGTCCGTTTTCGACGATGGGCCCTTTGGCCTGAACTGGTTGCGGCCGCAGGCACTGTTTGGGATCAGTGGTCTGGACCCGTTGGTGCATGGCATTTTATGGTCGATGATACTGAACACCGGGACGTTCATTGTCGGGTCGTTGATTAGCTTTCCGGCGCCGTTAGAACGGCTTCAGGGCGCGCAGTTCGTAAATATATTTGAACATTCTGCAGCCGCGCCGGCGTGGACGAATGCGGCGGCAGGTGCAGAGGATTTATTAATTATGGCGCAACGCATCATGGGCAGCACTGATGCGCAGGCAATTTTTGAGCGCGAAGCAATCCGCCAGGGTAAAAAGGGTTATCTGCCAGAAGTTACCCCCGCGTTTGTCGAGTTGCTTGAGCGCGAATTGGCGGGCTCTGTGGGGGCTGCGACGGCACATGCGATGGTTGGCCAGTTGATTGGCGGTAGCGGTGTTTCGGTCGAAGACTTGATCGCGGTCGCGGATGAAGCAGCGCAAATTCTAGAGTATTCCAACCGACTAGAAGCTAAATCGACCGAGCAAGAGCAAACCGCGCGGGCGCTACGCGATGCCAATGCCAAATTGACGGCGCTTTCAATTCAGAAAGACGCGTTTCTTAGCCAGATTAGCCACGAATTACGCACGCCGATGACTTCGATCCGATCTTTTTCAGATATCTTACGTGATGGCGAAGTCGGCGGGGATGCGCAAAAACGCTATTCTGGAATTATCCACGATGAGGCGATCCGGCTGACTCGTCTGTTGGATGATCTTCTTGATCTGTCGGTGCTTGAAAATGGGCAGGTCATGTTAAACGAACAAACCGGAAGCCTATCCGCATTGTTGGATCGCGCGATTGGTGGTGCTGGTCTGTTGGGTAGCAATCTGAAAATCGTGCGTACGCCCGAAGTCGACGATGTGACAATTACCACAGATTTAGATCGTTTGGTGCAGGTATTTATCAATTTGATCGCGAACTCTCGGAAGTACTGCGACGCGCAGCATCCAAGGTTGAAAATATCGGTCTTTGACCGAGGGTCCCATTTTTATATTGATTTTGTCGACAATGGCAGCGGCATTGCCGCGGACAACCAGCAGCTTATCTTTGAAAAGTTCTCGCGCGTTGCAGACGGATCAAAGGCTGGCGGCGCGGGCCTTGGGCTTGCAATCTGTCGCGAAATTATGCGCCGATTGGGTGGTGATATTACATATCTACCAGGGCAATACGGAACTGCTTTTCGACTAAGGTTACCTAAGAAGAAAATGAAGAATGCGTTAGGGGAACTGTAACGCTTATCTTGTTAGGATGCTGTTGGGCTAGTGGTTACAGGCGTATGACAGACGATACACATTTATCAATCTTGCGCCGGATGGCCGGCGCGCGCGATCTTGTCGCCGATGACAGTCCGTTAACGTCGTCGCGGGCGATGCGTCTTGCGCTGGCAAAATCGGCAAGCGACGCGGTTGGGTTAATTCTAACGGTGACTACCGTCACCGATGACACCTTGCGGCTTGATGAAATGCTAAACATGATCGACGATACGCTCATGCTTGTCGGGTTAAAGCGGGATGATCGGCTAATTGGGATTGTGGCGCTTGATATGCAATTGCGTGCGGCCGTCCTTGAAATGCAAATGATGGGTGCCTTGATCCCGCGCGACGCGGAACAGCGAGTACCGACAGCGACTGATAAAACGATGTGCGATCCGATGCTTGCGATTTTGCTTTCATCGCTGCCCGACGCCATGCCCGGCGAAGAATTTTCTGGGTGGGCTGACGGCGTGCAGATTGATGCATTGATCGAGAGCAGGCGCGAAGTTGGCTTGATGTTGAATGATTGTGCTTATCGGGTGCTTCGCATGAATGTGGATTTAGGCACAGCGGATCGTCAGGCCTCTATAATGCTTGCACTGCCGTGCATCGCGACCAAGGAGGAGCAGGAAACCATCCCGCCAGAACCCGTAGACTGGCCAACGGCATTCCAAGCCACAATAGGGGATGCGCCGACAAATTTGGATGCACAGTTGCATCGTTTTAAGATGTCGCTGGGCCATGCGCAGGATCTTGAGGTGGGGCAGCTTATTCCGCTACATGGCTGCACTGTTGGTTCTGTTCGGCTTTTGGCGCTCGACGGTCAGGTGGTCGCCAATGCAAAGCTGGGGCAGATGGGGGGGATGCGTGCCATCCGGATCGAAAGCGAAATAACCCCACAGTTGGCTGATTTAAACGGGTTACAGCGCGGCGTAGAGGCTGCCCAGAGTGTACCAAAAAATGACAACGCGATCACGGCGGATATGTTACCCGCCGCAGGTAAAGTTTCGGGACCAACGGCTAAGATCGAAGCCGTTTCGCTAGAAAACAGTTAACTGCCAGCCAAGGCATCAAGCTGACCGCGCATACCGCCGAGATCGTAACCTGCTGCCGTTGTTGCCGCGATGATATCATCCGTTGGCAAATCACCTGCTTTGCCAAGCGACCAGACGATCGAAGATCGTGTGCCTGATGCGCAATATGCAAGGGTTGGGCCAGACGATGTTTTCATGGCAGCACTTTGGGTGTTTACCATTTCCATGTTCAGTCCTTGATGCGTGATGGGATTGATCACAAAGTTCAGGCCAGCCGCTTTTGCTGCGGCTTCGATTGTCGCGGCACTATGGCTTGGTGGAACTTCTGAATCAGGTCGGTTGCAGATGATGGTCGTGAACCCGGCCGCGACAATGGCCGGGATGTCTGCGACATCGATTTGTGGCGTGACCGCATAGGTCGGGCTTATTTGTCTAATATCCATGAAAGACCTTTTAGCTTGCCGCCGCCGCTTGGTCTAGGCGTGTCCGTACGCGCGGTGCAATCAACATTCCTGCAGCCATCGATAGGGCAAAGACAACGCCACCGCCTCCTCCAAAACTAAGCGAGGCAATCGCAGGGCCTGGGCACAGTCCAGCTAAGCCCCAACCCATACCAAACAGGGTTGAGCCTATGACAAGGTTGCGACCAATTTGCGGGGCAGGCGGGGTTGGGAAGCTGTCAGCAAAGACGGGCTTTCGTATTTTGGTAAGCTGCCAGGCAATCGCCATCGGAATGATCGCCCCGCCCATGACAAACGCGAGGGTTGGGTCCCAAGCACCAAAGATATCAAGCCACCCCTGTACTTTGTTTGTATTTGTCATGCCGGAAATTAAAAGGCCAAGCCCAAAGAGAGAACCCACAACGAATGAAACTAAGTTGCGCATTAGATTACTCCTAGAACATGTTTAAAGATGACGACAGTTAGTCCGCCAGCCACAATATAGAACCCGGTGGCGACAATCCCGCGTAAAGAAAGGCGTGAAATTCCGCAAACACCGTGCCCCGATGTGCAGCCATTGGCCAGACGCGTCCCCACGCCAACAAGCAAACCCGCTGCAATGATGACGCCGTAGTTACCTGTGATGTTGGTTTCCGAACCACCCATAACCAAAGCGCCTAATGCAGGTGCTAAAAAAAGGCCGGCGATCAATAGCGCACGTTCGGTCCAGTCGCTTTTACCACTACCATCGATCAGGCCGCCGATGATGCCTGACGCGCCCATGATCCGCGCATTGAATAACAAAAAGATAGCGGCCGCGAGCCCAATGATGCCGCCCCCGACAAGCCCATAAATCCAATCTAATTGCATGCGTTTCCCTATGTTCTGGCTCCTCGTTGCCCCCAAAATTCATCAGAATTCGGTGGGGTTACCATGCGCACAAAGTTGTGCAATGATGCGCGCCAGAGGAAATGCGTTTATTTGCTACGTTGTCTCGAATCTTTAACACGGCGTAACATAAGGGCTTTTACAAACATTTCAATATAGAAATGTTTAATGATGTTGTAGAGTAGATCGTATGAACGAAACTGTTGAAATCGTTGTGGACCCAATGGAAGCTGCGGCTGCAGAAGCTGCAGAGTTGCTGAAAGCGCTGTCAAACCCTGGCCGTTTGCGTATTTTATGTGCGCTAGTTCCGGGAGAATTGACCGTGGGTGAATTGGAAACCATGCTTGGCGCAAGCCAGTCATATGTTTCAGGGCAACTTTTACGGTTGCGCAATGAGGGGCTTGTCGCTTGCGAACGCGAGGGGCGCAGCATGCGGTATCGGTTGTCAGATCCGCGCGTACGTCCCGTACTTGAGCGGATCTATGAAATATTCTGTCCGGCCGAGTGATGCGAGGGCTTTTAGCCCAGCATAACGCCAACGACGACTGCCATAAGGCCAATCATCGAGATCAGAAGTGCGCCTAGATTAATTGGCAGCACTTTGCTTACGCGTGCACGCATTTCTTCGTCGGGGAGGTTGGCGCGCTTTGCTTTGATTATCGTGATAATGCTATAAACAATACCAGCAAGGCCGATCACCGACAGTACTGCACCAATCCAAACAACGATTTCCATACGGGGTCTCCTAAAGTTACGACCGCCTAACCTGCAGGGGCGGCCCATGCAAGGGTTGCAGCGGTCGGGGTCTGGGGCTAGGGAAAGACAAGCCTGTCAGGAGAGCATTTATGAACGATTCAGTCACCGATTCAGTTTCTAACGTCGCCGGCGAAGAGCTGCGCCAATTTATCGAGCGTTATGAACGTCTTGAGGCGGAAAAGAAAGACATTGCTGAGGCGCAAAAAGAAGTCATGGCCGAAGCCAAGGGGCGTGGCTACGATACCAAGGTTTTGCGTAAAATAGTGGCTATTCGCAAGCGTGACGCAAATGATATCGCTGAAGAAGAGGCCGTTATGGATATGTATATGTCCGCAATGGGCATGTAACCTTAGCTGAATGGCAAGACAAGCGTGACGCCGTCCATAGCCGCGATCTCGGTCAGGTCGGCTTCATAGTTTTCAGTGATCTGCGCGATTGCATATTCGTCTAAATCGGGCAGATCAATTTCTTCTTCATCGGTTTCAGGGATTGCGTTGTCTTCCCAGTAATCGGCAATCAAAGTTTGGCGTTCTAGTTCCGAAATGTGAGGATTGGCGTTCAGTTGCTCTCGCAATTGATCGATTCCTTCACGTTCCATCAGCCCGGTTAGCGGCGTAAGCCCACCCAAAACCTGAGCAGTCTGGGGAAGTCCCATGAATTGGCGGATCAGTTGTGGCCAAACAATTGGCGCGTCTTCATTGCACCAAACAACAAGTTCAGCATCAGGTGTGCCGGTATGGATGCGGCGTACCACGTCTGCCCACCGAACTTCTTCAGGGTGCATGATCCCCATAAATTCGCCTAAAAGTGTTGATTTCGGGCGTCGCAGCGCGTCTTGGATGAATGTCGCAGGGTGACATATGCTTAGGTAAAAGCTCAGATCATCATCTGGGAATAGTTTGCGCATGGCGCGTGTCTTGGTTTCAGCTTGAGGGTAAAAAACCCCGTGCTCGAAAATTCTATTGGCGATGCAGATGAAGTTGGCATTGCTAAGCAAAAGGCGATGCACATCATCGCTTTCGACAATACTATCTAGCAATACATCACGGGTGCCCGGCGCTGGGTGTGCGCCATCTAACCCTTGGATTGTGCTTCTTATGAGGCTGCGGTATTTTCCAGGCCCGGGTACCGCGATACTGTTCTTTGCAAGCATATCAACATTTCTTAGCGTCGACTTTAGCAACTGATCTTCATCAGTGCTGTGTGCGCCAATATGATATGCGATTTGCATAGGTGTGACCTCTTCGTTCAAGTCATTGCATCATAGTGGGATTTCTGGACAGTTAAACTGCTTTCGGATAATCGGATTTTATGTCCGAACTCTCTCAACAGATAACAATTCAGCCGCCGCGACGCGCGCGAATGTCCCCTTGGTCCATTGGTGCGGTATTGATCGCTACTATGGTGTTAATTCCTATCGTTGCTGTGATTTGGTTTGCGCTTACTCCAACGGAAAATATCTGGCCACATATGCTGCGTACGACGTTGCCACGTTATCTGACGAATACAGCTGTGTTAATGTTCAGTGTCGGGGCATTGACCGCGATGATCGGCACTGGTGCTGCATGGCTTGTGGTTATGTATCAATTTCCGGGGCGTCGCGTGTTGCAATGGGCGCTGCTTATGCCGCTTGCCGTGCCTGCGTATGTTGGTGCTTACGCTCTCGTTGATTTTTTTGAATACGCGGGTCCCGTGCAAACGACGCTACGCGAAGCCATGGGGTGGGCGACGGCGCGCGACTATTGGTTCCCTGCAATCCGAACGCGTGGCGCTGCGGTGCTTGTGCTAAGTGCTGCGCTGTACCCTTATGTCTACCTTCTTGCGCGCGCTGCATTTCGTGAACAATCAGGGGCCGCTTATGAAGTGGCGCAAGCACTGGGCGCAGGCGCATTCGCAAGGTTCTGGCGGGTTGGGCTACCACTTGCCCGTCCTGCAATCGCCGCCGGTGTCGCCGTTGTTATGATGGAGACAGTCAATGACTTTGGAACCGTCGATTACTTCGCAGTGCAAACCCTCACGACAGGGATTTTTTCTGTATGGCTACAGGGAGGGAACCTTGGCGGGGCTTCGCAACTCGCAACATGTGTTCTTGGCTTGGTTATTATTCTTGTGACGTTGGAGAAGCTAAGCCGCCGTAAAAGTAAGTTCTTTGGATCTGCACGTGGGCAACGCCCGGTGTCACCCACTAAGCTGCGTGGATGGCGCTCATATATGGTGACAGCACTTTGCCTTGTACCGGTGATCGGTGGCTTTTTGCTGCCTGTCGGCGTTTTGCTAACACATGCGTTTGACGCGAACCAATGGGTCGCGCCGGGGCTGCGCAAGGCGCTGGTCCACACGATCACCGTTGGCGGGATGGCTGCGATTCTCACCGTGCTTGGTGGGGTGTTTATGGTTTACGGCGTGCGGCTAACGCGCAAACGACTTCCTGCTTTATTAATGCCGGTCACGGCAATTGGATATGCAGCTCCCGGAGCTGTGCTCGGGCTTGGCATTCTCGTGCCATTGGCGCGTTTCGATAACGTCTTGGCGGATACTGTTGTGAAGTTTGGGTTCAGCGATCCCGGACTGATATTCACCGGAAGCGCCGCCGCGCTTGTGCTTGCATATGTCGTTAGGTTTTTCGCGATTGGGCAGGGGACAGCCGATGCGGCGTTGGGTCGGGTATCGCCCAGTCTTCCCATGGCGGCACGTTCGCTGGGGCGCACTGCCGGCGGCACATTAAGGGCTGTGCATTTGCCGTTGGTCAAAGCGTCTGTCGGATCGGCTTTGCTATTGGTCTTCGTTGATTGCGTCAAAGAACTCCCCGCTACCTTACTGCTTCGCCCGTTCAGCTACGACACTCTCGCGACTCGCGTGTACGCAAAAGCATCCCTCGAAAACATTTCCGAGGCCGCCCCAGCCGCGCTGATGATTACCTTGGTTGGGCTCGCAGCCGTTATTTTCTTGGCTCGGGCGAACCGCTGAGAAAGTTAATTATTTTTTTTGGCATTTGATGCAAAAAGCCCATTGCATTGCCGAGTTTCTCACTGCTATATGCCGCTCAGTCGATGAGACGATGCAGGAAACTGTATACCAGTGCCCCTATAGCTCAGCTGGTAGAGCAACTGATTTGTAATCAGTAGGTCCGCGGTTCGAGTCCGTGTGGGGGCACCATCTTACCTAACTCGCCTTCAAGGTCGGCTAAGGCCTTGAAAGGAAAGGTAGTTTTTGCGGTTTGAAATCCGCTTTTGCGGCAGTAAGCTAAACGCTCTGCGAATACCACTTTTAACACCATTCTCTTCCACTTGATATCTCGATTTTTCCATATATTGCAGGGGTTTGAGAGAATTTTTATTGAGTGTTCGAACATTTTATCGAAGGAGAGCTGCTTTTGCCCAAATTCCGCGAGTTTTTCGGTCGTGGCGGCCTTTTTGTACTGAAGCGCAGCAACACGTTTTTCGTAGGCCTCTACGATGCTTGGGTTCGAAGACTCGACGATGCGGTCTAAGAAGCCATCAATTTCAACTTCAAGTTTTTTAGCTTCAGTCTGTAACTTTTTCCGACGTATTACTGCGTGTTTTTCCCGACTGTTCCACATATCGCGGAGGATGGCGCAACTGGCGTCGACTACGTTCGTGCTTGGCTCGATAGATGCGAGCCTGTCCAAGAATTCCATCTCGATCTTTTCTTTGGGGATCGATTTACGATAGCTCACACACCCTTTTTTGTGGCAGGCATAATATGGATAACGTTTCCCGGTGCGGTTCTTAGAAAAAGCTGCCGTCAATGGGGACCCGCAATCTGCACAGGTAACGAAGCCTCTGAGTGGAAAATCCTTTGCCAAATCCTTTCGTTGAGGGGCTCTGTTTTTTTCATTAAGGCGAAGTTGGATTTCGTCAAATGTGCGCATCGAAATCAGCGCCTCATGCTTGGCGTCCCGAAAATCAATGCCCCAGGGTTTGTACTCTAAGTGGCCCGTGTAAATTACATTCGTAAGCATATTTTTCACAACGCTATTTCCAAGTCGGCCTCGCCGATTTGCGCGAAACTCCGGTTGGCGTTCGATGTATGTTCGCACTTCGGCATGTGATTGGAAGTGACCACAGGCGTACCCCTCAAGCGCTGCTTTAGCGATTGGCCCAAAAGTCTCGTGCTGCTCCATAACTTTTCCTTTGCCACCTGACCTGTAGCCAAACGGCGCAGCAAAGCACCAGTATCCATCCGCAATTCTTGCGTGCTGGCGCCGCTTGGTCTGCGCCGCATTTGATTTGCGGTGATACTGATCGAATGAAACTTGAATATTTTCAGCCAGCTCACCCTCTGGTGTTTCGTCGAATCGAAAGGTAGGGCAAGAAAATTTTGCCCCTGCCGCAAGGACAAATTCTTTAATTTCGTGGTAAATTTTTACATCACGGCTCACGCGGGACAGTGCGTCAAAAACTACGACCACTTTGTGGGCCTTGTTGCGGGTTAGCCAACGTTTCAGCTCGTGCAGGCCTTCACGGTCATCGTTGCCGCCTGAGCTGTCATCTTGAAAAATTTCAACAACCTCAAATCCGTTTTCCTTGCAATGTGCATTGCAAGTGGACACCTGCGATTGAAGGCCGTTTCCGGCTTTCACCTGCTTAGGGCTCGAAACTCGCGCATAGATCGCTGCCACAACTGGTTTTTCTTTAGTCATCTATTATCTCCAACTGAATTAGGATGGGTTAGCGCAGCATCAGCGCGTTGCATCCGGTATCATGCCCGAGGGCGATTTTTGCGCCCTCGGTTCATTGTCAAACGGCTTCCCTTGCTAAGGCCTGTGATTTTGTAAGGCCCTATAGAAGGGTTCAATCGGATTTTATTCGCGCATCCGTTTTTGAACTTCCTTGTAGAGCTCCATGGAAATAAGTGCTTCATGGCTGGCCGGCCTCTGAGGAACATTCCAAGCAGTGTATGCCGAAGCTTGCAACCGCTTCAAAGCGACTTCGATTATTTAGATCTGGGCCAACTCCCAGTTGTGGGCATCTATCAAAACTGCTTCTATGTAAGAAAACTCGCCTGACAGCATGGGGTTACTTCGTGAGCTTCTTTGAAAAACCTATTCTAAATTCACCTTATGACCTTCCAGCTACGCACTGGGAGCTCGACGGCGACGGACGCCCCACGGAAAAAGTGATCAATACGAGGCGTGCTTCCGAACTTCTGACGGCCCTACCTGGCACGTCCTCCAAGTCTGATCGAAGCCAGTCCAAGATGCTGTTTGACGATGACCTGTCAACTGAGACGACAGATATGAGCCCATCGAAAATCGTGAACGAGCTAAGAATGGAGCTTGACGCCTGGAGAAAACAGACGAACCCAGCACAATGGAATGTGACGCCTGTAACCCAGCGGTTGCTTCAACATTGGCGGTCCATTCAATCTGATAGTTCACAAACGATCCGACCGTTTTTTTGCCAACTTGAAGCGGTAGAGGCTGCGATCTGGCTGGCTGAAGTGGCCCCCCAAGCCGGTCGTCGCGGCAAACGTTTTTTAGATAGAATAAAAATCGCCAACAATTTTGCGGTTCTGCCGGAGGATGTGGCACCGCAAGCGACGATGCCAGATCTCATGCGGATCGCGTTCAAGTTGGCAACTGGTGCCGGTAAAACCACGGTCATGGCTATGCTCATTGCATGGCAGACGTTGAATTCAGTGCGTGCGTCGAACAGCAAGCGGTTCTCCCGCGGTTTCTTAATCGTAGCGCCTGGCATTACAATTCGTGACCGCCTACGTGTTCTGATGCCCAATGACGCTGAGAGCTACTATGTAACTCGAAACTTGGTACCCCACGAATTTTTTCCGGAAATGAACAAGGCGAAGATCGTAATCACCAACTATCATGCATTCAAGTTGCGCGAGACATTTGATGCCGCGACCGGCACCCGAAAAGCTCTCGAGGGGCACGGTGAGAAGCTCAACACTCAGGAGACAGAAGGGCAGATGGTTCAAAGGGTCATGGGCGACCTGATGAATATCAAAGATGTTGTGGTTATCAACGATGAAGCGCATCACTGCTACCGTGAAAGACCACAGGCAGAACTGGAAAAATTAACCGGTGATGACCGAAAGGAAGCAGATGAGAATAGTGAGGCAGCTCGCCTCTGGATTTCCGGTCTCGAAGCGCTTAATCGGCAACAGGGTGTAAAGGTCGTCTATGACCTTTCAGCAACTCCGTTTTTTCTATCCGGATCTGGCTGGCTTGAAGGGACTCTTTTTCCCTGGGTCATGACAGATTTTTCCCTGATGGACGCAATCGAATGTGGCATCGTCAAATTGCCTCGTGTTCCGGTTGCGGATAACCGTGCCGATGGCGAAAAAGTCATGTACCGGAATTTATGGCCCGCAATTCGAAAAAAGATGCCGGGTGGCAGTCGGAAATCCGCGACAAAATATGACCCAAACAAGCTCCCGATCGAATTGAAAGTAGCTTTGGATGCTCTCTACGGCCACTACGAAAAAACCTATCAGGAATGGGAAAAAGCAGGCGTCGGAATTCCACCTGTTTTCATTGTTGTCTGCAACAATACAACAAACTCCGAACTCGTTCGGGACTACATAGCGGGCTTCATAAGGGCAGATGAGGATGGCACTGAAACCGTGGAACCGGGCCATCTTGAACTGTTCCGAAACTACGACGACCACCACCAACGCATGGAAAAGCCAAGAACCATCCTGATCGACAGTGCAGCGCTGGAATCCGGTGGTGAAGTCGATAAATCCTTCCGCGATGCGCATGCGACAGAAATCGAAGCGTTCCGCCGCGAGAGAGCAAGCCGCGACACCGCAGCCGGCGAAATCAGCGATGCAGAAATTCTGCGCGAGGTAATGAACACGGTTGGCAGAAAAGGCCGGCTTGGTGGGCAAGTGCGCTGTGTCGTCTCGGTGTCCATGCTAACGGAAGGCTGGGATGCGAATAATGTTACTCACATCATGGGCCTACGCGCCTTCGGATCGCGCCTGATCTGCGAGCAGGTCATTGGCCGCGCCCTACGCCGTCTCTCCTACGATGCTGATCCAGAAACCGGTCTATTCCAACCCGAATACGCGGACATCATGGGTATCGACGGACTCAATTTTGGCGAGCCAACCGTCAATCCACCTCAGAAGCCGCGCGAAGTGATTCATGTTCATGCTGTCAGCCCCGCGCGCGACCACCTCGAAATCGTTTTCCCGCGTGTAGCGGGCTTCCGCACTGATTTTCCGCAAGAAAGGCTCGAGGTCGACTTGGACCGTATGGAGCCCTACGTGCTTGATCCCGACAAGGTCCGTGCCGCGACCGAAGTGCAGATGTCGGGCATCGTCGGCGAACGGCACAAGCTTGATCTGGAACACCTGAAGGACGCGCGCCCGTCTGCCATCGCCTACGATATCGCCAGTTACTGGATCGCGGAAAAACGGCGTGACGCCAACAAACCTGTCGATCTGCGGCTTATCTCCAAGGCCAAACGTATCGCTCTCGACTTCCTTAAATCTGACAAACTGGTCTGCAAGGGCGGCACTTACCCTGCACAGCTGAAATACTGGCAACTCAAGGATGAACTTTGCGATCTGTTCGAAGGTCTGCTGATGGATCAACCGGACCGCGACCCGATCATCCGCGCCATCCTTGACCCGTTCTCGCCTGATGGGTCGACCATGAACATCAACTTTCAGACCAGCAAAACCAGCCGTCACGCGCCCCACCCGGAGCGCAGCCACCTCAACTGGATCATCACCGATCAGGATTGGGAGGCAAAGTTCGCGCAGATGCTGGACGATCATCCGGATGTTGCGGCCTACACCAAGAACCACAATCTTGGTTTCGAGGTGCCCTATTCGCGAGAAGGCGAAACGCACAATTACCGCCCCGATTTCCTGATCCGCCTGAAGACCCCCGAGGGCCAGCCGCCCGTGACGCTGGTGGTTGAGATCAAAGGCTTCCGTGGTCACGATGTTGTTCTCAAAACCGCGACGATGCGCGACAAATGGGTGCCCGCTATCAATCGTCTCGGCACCTATGGTGAATGGGGTTTTGCCGAATTGCGCAGCCTGCATGACTTCCGGCCCGATCTGGACGCCGCAATTGGCAGCCTGATAAGCGCAAAGGAACCAGCATGACTGATATAGAATTCGGTCGCCTGGTCGACCTACCGCTGCGCGATGCCTGGAGGCACGAAGCACACGAATTCACCCCATGGTTGGCCGAAAACATCGACCACTTGTCGGAAGTGATCGGAATACCTCTGGAACTCACGGGCCAAGAGGTGCGTGTTGAGTCCTTTGCCGCGGATATCCTTGCAAGAAACCCGGCAGACGACAGCGTTGTGCTCATTGAGAACCAGCTTGAACAGACAGATCATACCCATCTCGGGCAGATCATGACTTACCTTGCGGGGCTTGATGCTCAGACAGTCATTTGGATCGCGCCGCGTTTCCGCGAACCTCATTTGTCGGCGATCCGTTGGCTTAATCAACATACAGCAGACGGGTTTTCCTTCTTCGCAATCAAAGCCCGTGTCGTAAAGATCGGTGACAGCCCGTTCGCCCCGATCTTCGAAGTGGTTGAAAAGCCCAACGATTGGGATCGTCAGCTTACCCGCAAATCTCGCGAAGTGAAACGAGACGGCAGTATCGGCGCTCGGCGCGAGGCGTTCTGGACCGCCTATCTGGAAAAGCACCCCGAGGCGGCAGATTGGGGGCTTCGCCCCGGAGGAGCCTCGTCCACATGGTTGCAAGTTCCTGGGCTGGTAAAGTCAGCTAAGCTTACACTCTGGATCGGACAGTCCCAAAGTGGCATTTTCTTGCGGGGGGCACGTGGTGAGCCCTACGAGCCTATCGCAAGATCACTTACGCCCCATGCCGCCGAACTCGAAGAGCAATTGGGCGCGGTCTATGCAGGTGGTCAGAGTGGATTCCTAAGTAAAGAAGTGAACATGACCCACGTCGACCCGACGCAGCAGGACGCATTGATCGACTGGTTTGAAACAACAAGAAAAGCATATCTCGCCGCGCTTGCGACGATAGCGGAGGCAAAAACATGAACGACGAAAAGCCAATCGGCAATATCACCCACGACGAAACCCGCGCGAACATTCCGTCGGCCGAGCTTGAATCGGTGATGGAGCCGGACGACAAGGCACCGATCCGCACCGCGTGGGAGCGGCGCAACCGGGATCTGGATCCGCAGCTGGTCTGGCGCGGGAAGGACCCGGATCAGGCAGAGCTGACCGTGGACGCGCCGCCGATCTATATGCAGGAACAGGTGCATCCCAAGGCGCTGATCGACGATCTGCGGGCCGAGCGGGAAAAGGCGGATGATCTGTTTGGCCACTTTGGTTTGGATGAGGAAGACCGCGAGGCAGAGGTGGAATTCTACCGCCATTCGCGCAAATGGTCGAACCGGATGATCTTGGGCGACGGGTTGCAGGTGATGGCCTCACTGGCCGAGCGTGAGGGCCTGCGCGGTCAGGTGCAAACAATCTTCATTGACCCGCCCTATGGCATCAAATTCCAGTCCAACTTTCAATGGTCTACGACTTCTCGCGACGTGACAGACGGAAAGTCGGATCATCTAACTCGTGAGCCCGAACAGGTTAAAGCTTTCCGTGATACATGGCGCGATGGAATTCATTCTTATTTAAGTTACCTACGTGATCGCCTGACAATTGCGAGAGAGTTGCTTACAGACAGCGGAAGTTGTTTCGTTCAGATAGGTGAGGAAAACGTTCATCGAGTCCGAGCGATGATGGATGAAATTTTCGGCGAGGAAAATCACGTTGTCGATATCGTCTTCAAAAAGAAAAGTTCGACATCACCAACCGACCCTGTAAACGACTATATCGTTTGGTTCTGCAAAAAGCGGGACAAAATGAAGCTGCGTCAACTTTATCGAGCAAGACGTGATCCAGGGGCGGGCTCAAAAATGACCGCATTAGTAAAACGAGAGGGGATTGTGAGGCAGAGGTCGACGTATGCCGACGAAGATATTGAACACCTTTTGGATGATGGTGCTGATTGGGCGCGTGTCGATTATCCGATCGTCAGCCAACACCCAAGCAAGACTCGAAGTGGAGACTTTAACTTTCAGGGCTTGCCTCGGAAATGTGGCCCTAACAAACAGTGGCGATTTGGCCTTGAGGAACAGCTTCCAAGGTTAGCTCATTCAAGTCGCCTTTTTTCTGGGACAGGAAATGCTGTTGGCGGAATCATGTTTTGGAGTGATTGGAACCAAGAGAGCTTCTCAAATATTTGGGAAGACATACACAGCGAAAACTATCCAATTTATGTCGTTCAAACCAGCGTAATTGCTGTCCAACGCTGCCTTCTTATGACCACTGACCCTGGCGATCTCGTTCTCGATCCCACCTGTGGCTCCGGCACTACCGCGCATGTTGCTGAGCAGTGGGGCCGTCGCTGGATCACCATCGACACCTCTCGCGTCGCCCTTGCCCTTGCACGCACTCGGGTCATGGGGGCGAAATATCCGTGGTATTTGCTCGCCGACAGCGCTGAGGGGGTAAAGAAAACCGCTGAAGTCACACGCGAAGCTCCCGCGCCCCACGCCACCCACAACGATATCCGCCATGGCTTTGTTTACGAACGTGCTCCTCGGATCGCCTTAAAATCAATCGCGGACAACACCGAAATCGACGTGATCTGGAACAAGCTGCAACCAGCTGTCGAGGATGCCCGCGCAGCGCTCAACACGGCCCTTGCCGGTCACGCCACGCCTTTCCCTATCGATACAGGCGGACGCGCAGGGCAAAACATCGACTTCACCGCCTCTGGCACCGTCACCATGCCCAGCGGCGAAGAGGCCCCCGCCAATGGCTTCATGGAATGGGAAATCCCCCGCACCCCCGGCACGCCGTGGCCCGCAGAGCACCGCAAACTGCTCGACACCGCCAAGAAGACCTCAAAAACCGGCACGCCCACCGCTGCCGCCAAACGCGCTCTGGCCGAACTGAACCATGTGCGCAGCGCCAAGTTCACTTTTGACGACCTGCCAGACGATCCCCGCCTGCCATGGCCCGACGCCGCTGTGACAGCGTTAGAGGCTTTCTGGAAGGCACGCATCGCGCGGCAGTCCGAAATCGACGCCTCCATCGCCGCCAAGGCCGATCACGAATTCCTCTATGACAAGCCCTATGAGGATAAAAAACGCGTCCGCGTCGCGGGGCCGTTCACGGTTGAAAGCCTCTCGCCCCACCGCACGCAGGCCGTGGATGAACATGGAGAGCTGATCGACGAGATCGACGCCTCCCGCGGCAAGCGCCCCGCGTCCGAAATGGAGGCCGAGAATTACTATAAGGCGATTATGGAAAACCTCGGCAAAGCCGGGGTGCATCAGCAAGACAAGAAAGACGCGATTAAATTTGACACCCTGACCGCATGGGACGGCCAATGGATCGCCGCGACGGGCCAGTATATGGAAGGCGACACGCCGCGCCGCGCCGGTATCTTTATCGGCCCCGAATACGGCACCGTCAGCCGCGCCGATCTGGTCGATGCCGCGCGCGAGGCTGCGGATGCTGGTTTCGACATCGTCATCGCCTGCGCCTTCAACTTCGAGGCCCACGCGCAGGAATTCCACCGCCTGGGCCGTATCCCGATCCTGCACGCCCGCATGAACGCCGACCTGCACATGGCGGGAGATTTGAAAGCAGGCGGCGGCAACCTGTTCGTCGTCTTCGGCGAGCCAGACATCGAATTGTTGGAAGAAGGCGACCGCCTACGCGTTGAATTGAAAGGTGTGGACATTTTCCGCCCCCAGACCGGCGAAGTCGAAAGCAGCGACGCAGACGACATCGCCTGCTGGTTCATCGACACGGATTACTCGGGCGAAAGCTTCTTTGTGCGGCAGGCATATTTCCCAGGGGCTGACGTGCCCTACAAACAGCTGCGCGCAACCCTGAAGGGGGAGATTGACGAGGAAGCTTGGGAGAGCCTGAAGCGCACGACCTCGCGGTCCTTCGTGCGGCCGAAATCCGGGCGAATTGCAGTGAAGGTGATCAACCACCTTGGGGATGAAGTAATGAAGGTGATGGGGGTGTCATGAGCATGAAAATTGGTAAGCCCCTAAACAAAGTGCAAGAACAGTTTAACGAGTTGTGTGACAAAGGCGGTGGCGCTGGCGGTGGCCCTGCGCGCACGAAGATTCAGGAAATGCTTCACCAAGGCAGTGAAAAGTTAAATGAATTCGCCTTTGATGAGATCACTTCGCATCTCGCCAAATTCTCAGATCGCAACCCGTGGCACGTTTGCTACGCTGTCGGCTTAGGCTGGGGGCATCTTGCTCGAATCGAAGAGGACTTTACGGACGCAGCGACAATTGCGCTCGAAACGTTGGACCCTGCCGCGTTGCGAGACGCGAGCAGTTTCCATCTTGAAAGAGGGCGACAACCTATTCTCGATTCCTTGACCAGTGGGCACCAAATGTTCTCCATGGTCCGATTGCCAGCGGAACTTCCAGATGGTCTACAGGCGATGGCTCGTGCTCAGACAAGATGGATGACACCGCTTGTCTCACCATCACAGCCTCGACCTCGTTACATGGGGACATGGAACGCGACTGCAATGTTCATGGTCGCGCTGTTCGCTAAGCCTTTAGTCGCTGCTGATCTCCGCGATCCAGGGTCCGTCGCATTGCCACCAAACGGCCCAATCGCAGCTTCACTTTCATTATTACACAAAGCTAAAATACTAACGCGGGGTCCAGCCGGAAACGATTTGGACGGCGGCGGATGGGAGCCAGGAGTCATTTACGAGAACAACGGCTTAATGCTTGAACTACTGAAGGGAAAATCAGACTGGAATTTGCTTGACGTCCATAGTGGCCTTTACATGCTTGGCACACGATTTCCTCTTTCATCAGGTTGGACTTCTTGACTGTCCTCATCGCCTCCAGCTTCACCAAGTCTCTTGAACGCCTCACCGGCCAAGAGCAGTCGCAGGTGAAGATCACTGCTTTCGACATTCAGCAGAATCCGGAAGGCAATGGGTTGTCACTCCATCGGATAGACAGGTGCCGTGATCCTGGCTTCTGGTCAGCGCGGGTAACTCGGGATATCAGGATTGTCCTTCACAAACGGGGAGCCGATACACTCCTCGCATACGTCGGACATCATGACGACGCATATGATTGGGCCGAGCGGCGCAGGCTTGATACCCACCCCCGAACGGGCGCTGCACAGATTGTGGAAATCCGCGAATCCGTCCAAGAGGTCATCGTTCAGCATTACATCCAAGAGGCTGTTCGCAAGCCGCTCCTGTTCGAGAACGAAGCAGATGACACGTTGCTAAGTTGGGGTGTTCCAGAGGACTGGGTTGAGACTGTCCGGCAAGCGACGGAAGACACCGTTCTGGACATCGCGGGACACCTTCCTGAAGAGGCCCAACAAGCACTGCTCTCAGCAGCAGTTGGCGAGGCACCAGAAGTGCGTGTCGAACCAGCCTCTGACCCATATTCCCATCCGGACGCTCAACGACGCTTTCGCATCATCGGTGATGAGGCTGAGTTGGCTGCTGCTCTGGATGCGCCTTGGGATGAATGGGCTGTGTTCCTACATCCAGCTCAACAAGAGTTCGTTGATCGTAATTTCAACGGACCTGCACGTGTCATCGGATCTGCAGGCACAGGTAAGACCGTCGTCGCCCTACACCGTGCTGTCCGACTCGCCAGCGAAGATGCGGAATCGAAAGTGCTGCTCACCACATTCAATGAAAACCTCTCAAACGCGTTGGCGGAAAAACTTGATCGCTTAACTGCAACAACTCCGGACGTGAGAGAGCGTATTACAGTTGCACCTCTTTCTGAGATTGTCCGCGAGCTCGCCTCAAGTCACCTTGGTGCGGTCGAGATCGCCACATCGGCGGAGATTGAAGCGTTACTCGAAGAAGCAAATGACGCCGAGGGCGCTCAATTCGATACTGAGTTTTTGAAGGACGAATGGCGGCTTATCATAGATGCTTGGAATGTGACCCAAGCGGAAACCTATCGTGATCTGCCGCGGTTGGGTCGAAAAATTCGTATGACGGCGTCAAAAAGGGACGAAATGTGGGCCGTTTTTGGCAGAGTCCGTGATGGCCTCGCCAAGATGAAAAAGGAAACGGAAGCAGACGTTCTACATCGCTTGATTTCTCATCTCGATAGCACTGTTTTTTCGCATGTCGTCGTGGATGAGGCCCAGGATATTTCAGTGCCCGAACTTCATCTGTTAGCTGCTTTGGCGGGGGGGCGACCGAACGGATTATTCTTTGCCGGTGATATAGGTCAGCGCATATTCCGCGCCGCTTTTCCATGGAAATCTGCAGGTGTAGATATCCAGGGTCGCTCACGCAGTTTGAAAGTCAATTACCGAACTTCACACCAGATACGTCGCCAATCTGACCTCCTTCTGCCACCACGCCTTCTCGAAGCCGATGGGGGCGAGGAGCGCAGGCTTGGCGTGTCATCAGTTTTCAGCGGCCCAGCCCCTGAGATCAACTTATTCGACCATCACGACGAAGAGTCATTGGCGGTCGCAGCTTGGATAAAAAATTGTCTGACACAAGATTTCGCACCACAAACCATAGCAGTACTCGTTAGGTCGGATTCTGAAATCCAACGTGCACAAAAGGCGATTCTCACAGCTGGGAACGAGGACGTACAAACCGTGCTTATGCATGATGCAAAGGGCCAAGAATATCGCGCGGTTGCGGTAATGGCCTGTGATGCGGACATCCTACCCAGTGAAGAACGGCTGATGCTTGCCGCCGATGAAAGGGCTCACAGAGAGGTTTATGATACAGAGAGGCATCTTCTCTATGTCGCAGCCACACGCGCACGCGAGCGTCTTTGGCTTTCAGCCTGCAATCCGGCATCGGAATTCCTGGATGACCTTGCGGTGAATTGAGATATGGACGGATCGCTCGCACAAACGCACTGTCAATCGCTCAAAAGTTCCTGTGGCAGTCTTCGGTTTTTCTTGCTTGCAACGAATAGATGTTGGCCCACACCTTGCCGGAGAAGATGGCCGCCCATACCACTTCTGTATGAATGCCGGCGAACGGGTTTTCTGGCGAAACGTTGAACTTCTAAGCCTACGAGAATGCTAACCTAAAAGGGTATAACGCGATGAAAGATGGCGAGCAAAACAGCGAGAACGATTCCCCGGCCGATCGTTTTATTGAAGCGTTGAAAAAGGGCTTCAAGAACGAAGCACTGGCTTTAATTGCCGATCCGGGTTTCGATCCGAATGTGCGCTCAGGCTTGCCCCTTAGTTTTGCGATAGAGCTTGGATATCTCGACATAGCCCAGCTACTTTTAACTAAGGGCGCGAACCCGAACCTTGGTGCCGATAGCAGAAAGGGATCAATGGTTCTCGCACTTGAGAACGAATATTTTGATCTGGCTGATTCATTGCTTCAGCACGGTGCCGAAATTTCTGCGCGTGACAAGAATGGTTGGACGCCTTTGATCTGGGCTTCCATCAAAGGCTATAGGGCTGTTGTTGAGTATCTGGTAGAAAACGGTGCCGATCTTCATATCTGTTCCAATGACGGGTGGAATGCACTGACCGGTGCCTTCTTCAAGAAACACAATGAAATAGTTGAGCTATTAACAAGGCGCGGTGCGCAATTTGGTCGGAAGTACGAAGAAGCGGCGTTGCTGTCTGCCTATCAGCACGGTTCCCATGAAATCGTTCGATCACTGATAGCGTCCGGCGTTAACGTCAACATAGGTACGTCAGACGGACAACCTTTGTTAATTTTGGTGATCGCGCATGGCGACCAAGATATTCTCGAGTTATTGCTGGATGCGGGGGCGGATCCAAATATCCGCGATACAGAGGGAAATCCGGCTCTACTAAGTGCCATCTTGAGTGCTCAGTATGAGTCTGCAATGCGGCTCATTGAACGCGGGGCATCGGTTAACGTAAAGGGGCCGAAGTGGGCACCAATACATGCCGCTGCTGAGCATGGCCGCGTTGACCTTTGCAAAGCCCTACTGGACGCGCGAGCATCAATCGATCAGTTGGCATTCATGAAGCGCACTGCGTTGATGCAAGCATCCAAACGCAAATATGCAGACGTTGTGAAACTGCTTTTGGAACGCGGGGCCGATACGAGACTTCGAGACGAAAAAAATGACACTCCACATCAACTCTCTCTTGATATTCTTCGGGCGTCGACGGATGTCACCTTAATATTGGAGCGCCACGGAGCAATTTTTTGAATTTACTCGATCAAGATGTGTTCGAAGCGGTGCGCCGTGGATACAGTGATCTCGAGATCGCTTCCAACGAGGATATAGTGGACTATTTCGCATCAATTGACCCGTTGTCGGCGTCTGGCCACCAGAATAACATCAAGGGCATTCTATTCGAGCAAGAATATGTGGAGTTATTGGCGATCCAAGGTGTTGAAGCTGCCATGTTTGAAGCAACGAACCACCCCATTACGGACATCATGGTATTCGACAGTCTTGATGGTGTTTCAGAGTTTCAGCTGAAAGCGACGGATTCCGTAAGCTATGTAACAGCAGCGATGGAGGCTGACCCTGAGGTCACATTTGTCGTTACGTCCGAGGTTGCTGTAGAACTCGGTACAGGTATTGTCATTGATGCTGGAATTGAAAATGCCGCTCTTGAACTGGCTATTGAGGACACTTTGTTTGGTGAGTTTGTCAATCCTGTCAGTGCGTTCTCAATCTTACGTTTTCTCATCGGAATTCCATTTTAGTTGCCGGGTCCAAAACCCAGCAACCAAAGCGCCGGCGATCGTTGTTTGTCACCAAAACGCAGATTTCATGGTCGGAAAAACTGCATTTCAAGCTTTGCCATCCCCACTTTCTCGCGCCCGAATAATGTCCCTTATTATTAGAAACTCTTCAAAGATTTTGTTCGAACTTCTTCCTGCTTGGGGCACCACAAAAACAATGACTTAGCTGATGTGCAAACCGCTGGTGGGATCAAGAGTTGGATCGATCTGTTCTCTGGGCGTTCTAGTTTAGCGCTTCGTCTCTCTCAATTGTATCACCTGATTGGCTCCATCTGAGCGGCCCCGCAGATAGGCGTCAAAGCCCATTGGCCGGCGAACGAAAGACTGGCTAAGTGAGTTAAGAGACGGAGACGCCCAGTACTCGCGGCTTACTCTGCTTTTTGAAATTGTCCGTTAGCTAAGCCGTCTAGCGTCCAGTTTCCGACGCGCCAGCGTACCAATCGGAGCGTTGGAAATCCGATATGTGCTGTCATTCGCCTGACTTGGCGGTTACGGCCTTCGCTGATCGTGATCTCGATCCAAGTATCAGGAACTGATTTTCGGAAACGTACTGGTGGATCGCGTTCCCACAGGGTGGGGGGATCTATCAGCCGTACTTGAGCAGGGCGTGTCGGTCCATCTTTTAGAGTGACGCCATCGCGCAGTGCCTGAAGGTCTTTGTCCGTGGGCGCGCCCTCGACTTGGACCAAATAGGTTTTGGTCAGCTTATGCTTGGGGTCTGCGATCTTGGCCTGTAGTTTTCCGTCGTCGGTCAGCACCAACAGCCCTTCACTATCGCGATCTAAGCGCCCCGCCGGATAAACGCCCGGGACGTCGATATAGGCCGACAACGTTGGTCGGGGTGACGGGCTGCGCGCGTCTGTGAACTGCGACAGGACGCCAAAGGGTTTGTTGAATAGGATAACTTGTGCCATGCGCCTGCCTAGCCCGAGTTATGCCTTGGCGTCCATGCTGTTATGAAAAAATGCATCGCGTGCATTTTCCCACTTGCAACGAATCCCAACTTGCCGCAAATGGCGCTCTATAGACGCCAACGCACGCGCCTCTGGCCGGTGATAGTCAACGCACACGTGTTTACGTAGCGACGGTAACGTCTCTTTTGGAACTGAGCGGTCTTAGGCGGTGTGAATCCGTTATGGCCGGGTCTACTGGAGATGACCCATGACTGTACACTTCGCTGACGCTGCGGCGTCATTCCCTGTTGTTGCACCATCCCGTTTGGACAGCTTTGTCGCTGCGCACAGCTTTGATAAACCTACATTAGTGATGGATCTCGATCTTGTATCCCGTCAATATCGGGCGCTAAAATCTGGCTTGGGCCGGGCTGATATTCATTATGCTGTCAAAGCAAATCCAGCGCCGCAAATCATTGCGCGCTTGGTTGATATGGGCTCAAATTTCGATGCGGCATCACGTGCTGAAATCGCGCTTTGCCTTGAGCAGGGCGCAGAGCCTCGTGACGTGTCGTTTGGCAACACGATCAAACGCGCATCTGATATTGCATGGGCATTTGACCAAGGCATTCGTTTGTTCGCTGCTGACTCTGAAGAAGAGCTAGAAAAGATCGCAGCGCACGCACCGGGCGTGTCCGTTTACATCCGTCTTATTGTTGAGGTTTCCCAAGCGGACTGGCCATTGTCGCGCAAGTTCGGTTGCGACCGCGATATGGCGCTGCAATTGCTTGATACTGCAAAGACATTGGGTCTGAACCCAGTTGGTTTCTCATTCCACGTCGGGTCACAAACCCGTCGCGCGGAAATGTGGGCGCCAAACTTGGACGTTATGGGCGGCATTTGGCAAGCTGCCAAAGATGCGGGTCACGATCTGTCGTTGATCAATATCGGTGGTGGTTTCCCTGCATTCTATGGTGAAGAGATTGACGCGCCAAAGGCATATGCCGCAAAGGTCATCGACATGATCGAAGCCCGTTTTCCAGACGTTGCTAAAATCATGGCAGAGCCGGGCCGCGGTATGGTCGCAGAAGCGGGCGTGATCGTTGCTGAAGTCATGTTGGTCAGCCGTAAGTCTGAGCGTGATATGCATCGTTGGGTCTATCTGGATATCGGTCGTTTTTCTGGTCTGGCAGAAACCGAAGGCGAGGCAATTCGCTATCAGTTTGAAACTGCGCGCGATGACGACGCGATGGGTCCGTGTATTGTTGCTGGACCAAGCTGTGACAGCGCTGACGTGCTATATGAGAAGCGTCCGATGCAACTGCCGCTGACATTGCGTGCTGGTGATCGCGTCCTGATCCGCAACACAGGTGCCTATACATCGACATATTCGTCGGTTTGTTTCAACGGCTTCCCTCCACTGGCGGTGGTTGTGATCTAAACGAATAGCGGCGCACGGTATACTATCGTGTGCCGCTAAGCTTTTGTAAGATAACAGAATTTCTTTACAGGTCATAAAAATGCGCTAACCTGCGGTGATGAGTTTACCGTAAAGGCATTGCATGACACCTATTACTGACCATCCGTTGCGATTTGCTTTGGCCAATGAATTGCATGCGCGTCCTTTTCCGTCGATGCGCGCGCCGGGGCGGGCTGCGTTCCTTGCCCTGAAGCCCAGCAAGAATGCAGCGGGCCGTGATCGAGCTACGGATATGGCGCATCTTACTGATTTGCTTGATCGTTTTGCTGCCCCACATCCGGAACCTGACGCGACCCATTACTTTGGCCAGATTGGTAAGCACCAGCTTAAGTGGGAAAGCCACACTGAATTTGTGACCTATACGATCTTGGGCGAGGGCGTCGCAGAGCGCCCCTTTGACGCGGCGACATTTGGTGTCTTTCCCCATGATTGGCTATCTTCGGCCCCCGGTACACGTATTACGTCGGCGTTGATCCGCGTCGAAGTGGGTGATGACGACGACGCAATTGGCGCAAAGGCGCAAGAATGGTTCGTCCCCGAAAGCCTTGCGATTAGTCGCGTTCTTGATGACGAGCTGGTCATTGCAGGCGATTTTCGGATCGATCCGGCTGGTCATATGCGTTTTGCGGTTTTCGCACGTCCTCAGGTTGGGATGCGCCGGATAGGCCGCGTTGTGCAGCGCCTGTGCGAGATTGAAACTTACAAGGCGATGTCGATGCTGGGGCTGACCCGCGCACGAGGACTTGGTCCGCAAATGGGCATGATCGATGCAACGCTGTCAAAGCTGATCGACGACATGCGTGGTCCGATGCCTGATCCGGCAGCACAGTTGCATTCGCTGCTAGAGGTCTCGGCCGAGCTGGAAAGTATCGCAGCGCAATCGTCGTTTCGCTTTGGTGCCACAGGCGCATACGAAACGATTGTGAACCAGCGGATCACAGTTTTGCGCGAAGAACGATTTGGCGGGCGTCAGACATTCGGTGAATTCATGATGCGGCGCTATGATCCAGCAATGCGCACGGTGAAGTCCACGCAAGCGCGATTACATGCGATGTCGGATAGGGCCCTACGCGCGGGTGATCTGCTGCGCACGCGCGTTGATGTTGAACGCTCCGCCCAGAACCAAGCCTTGCTGACAAGCATGGATAAACGTGCTGATCTTCAACTGCGCTTGCAACACACTGTCGAAGGTTTGTCGATTGTCGCGATCAGCTATTACGCTTTGAACCTTGCTCTCTATGTTTTGGGGCCGCTGCAATATAGTTTGGGCATCAGTAAAACCATGATGGCTGCCATCGCGACCCCGGTTGTCGTGCTATGCGTTTGGGCGATGCTGCGGCGTATTCGTAAACATATGGGCTGACACCCTCTTGCGCGGGATTGGCGACGTGATAACCATGCGATCCTTGGGAGGGGATCGAATGAACTATGCAGTGATGATTGCAGCCATATTGTGCGGGCAGGTGGCTTCGGCCCAGGTATTGCCACGGCCAATTACCGATGCTGATTTCGCCCCCATAAACATGGACGAGGCCCGGCTTGGGCAGCTTTTGTTTTACGACCCGATTTTATCAGGCAACCAAGAGGTCGCCTGCGCGACCTGTCATCATCCGGCATTCGGAACCAGTGATGGGCTCTCACTGGGTATTGGCGATGGCGGAATTGGTCTGGGTACGCAGCGCGTCGCAGACCCAGAAAATATGCCCGAACAACGCATTCCACGGAATGCGCCGGCGCTGTTTAATCTTGGCGCCAACGAATTCACGCGCCTGTTCCATGATGGGCGGATCGAAGTCGATTTGGATCGCCCCGGTGGTATTCGGACCCCGCTAGATGCTGATATGGCCGCAGGCTTTGCATCGCTTCTATCCGCACAAACTATGTTCCCGGTGCTCAGCGGCGATGAGATGGCTGGGCACTATAGCGAAAACGAAGTGGCCAAGGCCGTGCGGCGCGGTGTTTTGACAGGGCAGGGTGGTGCTTGGGACATCATATCGCGTCGCGTCGCGGGTTTTCCCGAATATGCCGACGCTTTCGTTGCGACCTATGATCATATCGACACGCCGGATCAGATTGGTTTCACCGACATTTCAAATGCTGTCGCTGCTTTCATGGCGTTCGAATGGCGATCTGACACTTCTCCCTTTGATGCGGTCTTGCGGGGGGACGGCACTTTGCCAGAGCCCGCCGCGACAGGTATGGCGCTATTTTATGGTGAAGCAAACTGTGCGGGATGTCATGCTGGGCCATTCCTGACCGACCATGACTTCCACCCGATGGGCAGCCCACAAATCGGCCCCGGAAAGGCAGCGCGTTTCGAAAGTCACGCGCGCGATGAAGGGCGGTTCAGGGTCACGGGCGATCCTGCCGATCTATATGCGTTCCGAACGCCCAGCCTGCGGAACGTGGCGCTGACTGGACCATACGGGCACGCAGGCGCATACGCAGATTTGCGTGCCTTTGTCATCGCGCATTTGGATCCGGTTGCGGCGCTGAACAACTATGACCTGACCGTGGCGCGTTTGCCCGAACTTCCTGTGGACGATCTACGTGAAAGCACAGATGCAATTGCCGCTGTCGCGCAGCCCGCGGGTCCCGAGATGACAGAAGATCAGATCACAGCACTGCTCGCATTCTTGGACAGTCTGACGGATTCCACAGCACAAGCCGGTCGTTTGGGCGTGCCCGAAGCCGTGCCAAGCGGGCTGGACATACCCAACCCACTTTAAGAAATCGCCGCAACTGCCTGATCTGTTACCGCAGAAAGCGCGAGGGCTGTCGCGCCACGCGCCCAGACTAAATCGCCCCAAGCATGGGTTTCAACGGTACAGGCGGATCGGCCGTCGTTCAGCGTCAGGCGATGCATTTCAGCAAGGACTTCGTCAGCATAGAGATAGTCATACTGCATGCGTTCGCCTGAAATGATGATCAGCGCTGGGTCAAACAGTTGCACAACATTGGCTAGGCCGACCGACAGATATCGCCCCGCACGGCGAAAGATTGTCTGCGCTGCCTCGTTTCCGGCCTTGGCTTGTGTGAATAGGGCAGTCAGCAGTGCGTTGGGGCTGTGGTGGTCGTTGGCTTGCTGGTGTAGCGCGGTAGCAGCTTCGCGCGCGAGTGCATAATCTGCGAGATATGCTTCGAGGCATCCGCGCTGCCCGCAGCGGCATAGCGCACCATCCAGTTGGACTTTGGTATGGCCTAATTCCAGCCCCATTCCGCGTGCGCCACGGTATAATCTGTTGTCGATAACAAGACCCATACCGACACCTTGTTCAATTGTCACAACCGCAAAGTCTGATTTTGCGCGTCCTGCTCCGAACCAGAGCTCTGCAAGCGTCAACATGTTGGCGTCATTATCCAAATGGAGCGGTACGGAGAAGCGGGCCTCGAACTTTGCTGCAAAGTCGCTGTTACGTGTCGCCAATAGCGGTGACCATGGTACGGTGCCTGCCTGATGATCCACGATGCCAGACATGCCAATGCCAACAGCTGCGATGTTGTTTGGATTTTTTTGCGCTGCGGCCAATACATCTTGCATGAGCGCGCCCACTTCGGTCAGAATTTCATCTAACGACTTTGGATGTGCAGGTGTTTGCAGTGATGCTGTCGCAACCGCATCCCCCGCAAAATCTGTGAGCACCGCAGAATGGGCTTCGTCAGATAGTTTGATCCCTATGACGAAATTGGTTTCTGGAATGACTTCTAACGCGACTGCAGGACGCCCGCGCCCTGTTTCGCGTGGGACACTGTCAACTTCACGCAAAAGCCCCGCGTTAATTAGATCCGCAGTCAGTGCTGTCGCAGAGCCGGCGCTGATGCCTAATGTGCGGATCACATCGGTTCGTGTGGCGCGTCCGGCGGCACGAACATGTTCAAATATCTGTTGCCGCATAGGCTTGGTGTTTGCGTTCCCCAATGGCAGTAAGGGACCGCAACCGGAGGGAATGCCCGAGTCGTTCTTTGTGCTGAGATCGCCTGACATAGTTCACTGCCTGAATTATATTTTTAAACCTTAGATCAAATATACCCGATCTTATCAAGTCATGCCGTATTTTTTTGGGTTTTTCGCGTGATTTTCGCGCTTTTTAATTCGATACCTGAATTTAATTTGACAAGCCTGAAGTCAGAGGCCAGAACAACGATCAAAGGCACATATTCAATGGGGAGGATAGCTGTATGTACATCGGATTAGACCTAGGGACCTCTGGTCTTAAGGCGGTGTTGATTGACGACGCGCAGACAATTCTGGCCGAAGCAACCGCACCGCTAGAGGCCGTTCGGCCAGAGCCGGGTTGGTCAGAGCAGGCCCCGGCAACATGGTTGGACGCGGCAGATGCAGCGATGCGGGCACTTAAAGATCAAACATCATTGGACGCTGTGCGCGGTATTGGGCTGTCGGGGCAGATGCATGGCGCGACATTGCTTGATGAAAATGATGAGGTGCTTCGCCCCTGCATTCTATGGAATGACACCCGTTCAGCGGTCGAGGCCGCTGAATTGGACGCCGACCCAAAGTTTCGCGCACTCACTGGCAATATCGTATTTCCGGGATTTACCGCACCCAAGCTCGTTTGGGTTGCCCGTCATGAGCCCGAGATTTTCGCCAAAGTAAAACGTGTTCTTCTACCCAAAGATTACCTGCGGCTTTGGCTCACGGGCGAGGCTGTTGCCGAAATGTCAGATGCCGCTGGCACCAGCTGGCTGGACGTTGCCAAGCGCGATTGGTCAGATGATCTGCTCGCCGCGACCGGACTAAGCCGCGAAAACATGCCGCGTCTTGTCGAAGGGTCCGAAGTATCGGGCGTTTTGCGTGGTGAACTGGCCAGCCGTTGGGGGCTACCAAGTGGCGTTGTCGTGGCTGGCGGTGGCGGTGATAACGCCGCCAGCGCTGTTGGCGTTGGTGTGGTGAAAGCAGGCGACGCCTTTGTTTCGCTTGGCACATCCGGCGTTCTTTTTGCGGCCTCTGATGCATATCAGCCCGATGCGGCGACCGCTGTGCACACTTTTTGTCACGCGCTACCGGGAACATGGCACCAGATGGGGGTTATCTTGGCCGCCGCTGATGCGCTGAATTGGTACGCAAAATCAGTTGGCCAACCGGCAGCAAAGCTGACCGAAGGATTGGGCGCACTTCAGGCGCCAAGCCAAACATTATTCCTGCCGTATCTGGGTGGTGAACGCACCCCGCACAATGACGCAAATATCCGTGGCGCATTCCTGCATTTGGACCACGCGACAGATCAGGCAGCCATGACGCGGGCGGTTTTGGAAGGCGTGACCTTTGCGCTGCGTGACAACTATGACGCACTTACATCGACGGGCACCCAGATCAACCGGCTGATCGCTGTCGGCGGCGGATCGAAATCGGACTACTGGGTGCAGGCTATTGCAACGTCGCTGGGTATCCCGGTTGAGCTACCTGTTGCTGGTGACTTTGGCGGTGCTTTCGGCGCTGCACGTCTTGGCCTGATGGCCGCGACAGGGGCAGGCGTCGAAGTCGCCACGATCCCGCAGATTGCCCGTACAATTGAACCTGACCTCGCGCTGATCGACAGCTTTGCCGAGGCCCACACAAGATATCGCGCTAGCTACAACGCGCTGAAAGGACTGAAATGACTGACTTTTTCAAAAACATCCCCGCCATCAAGTACGAAGGTCCAAATACGGACAACGACTATGCGTTCCGTCACTACAATCCCGATGAGATTGTGATGGGTAAACCGATGAAGGACCACCTGCGTTTCGCAGCGGCATATTGGCATTCATTTGCATGGCCTGGTGGTGACCCATTCGGCGGTCAAACATTCGAGCGCCCATGGTTCAGCGACACAATGGAAGCGGCCAAGCTAAAAGCTGACGTCGCATTTGAGATGTTCCAAATCTTGAACGTTCCATATTTTTGTTTCCACGATGCGGATGTCCGTCCCGAAGGAAACAGCTTTGCTGAAAACACAAAGAATCTCGAAGAAATCGTTGATTACTTTGCAGAAAAAATGGACGAGACTGGCGTTAAGTTGCTTTGGGGTACGGCCAACCTGTTCTCGCACCGTCGCTTTATGTCAGGTGCTGCAACAAACCCTGATCCGGATGTATTTGCGTTCTCTGCGGCGACAATCAAAACCTGCATGGATGCGACCATGAAACTGGGTGGCGAAAACTATGTGCTGTGGGGCGGTCGTGAAGGCTATGAAACGCTGCTGAACACAGACATGGGCCGTGAACGCCAACAGGCGGGTCGCATGTTGCAGATGGTCGTCGATTACAAGCATAAGATGGGCTTTAAAGGCGCGATCTTAATTGAACCTAAGCCGCAAGAGCCAACCAAGCACCAATACGATTATGATGTCGCGACGGTCTATGGTTTCCTCAAGGAATTTGGCCTTGAAGGCGAAGTGAAGATGAACATCGAACAAGGTCACGCGATCTTGGCTGGGCATTCGTTTGAGCACGAACTGGCTGTCGCGCGTGAGCTGGGCATCTTTGGTTCCATCGACATGAACCGCAACGATTACCAGTCTGGCTGGGATACCGACCAATTCCCGAATAATGTTCCTGAAACTGCGCTGGCCTACTACGAAGTCCTGCGCGCAGGTGGCTTCACGACAGGCGGTACAAATTTTGATTCAAAACTGCGTCGTCAGTCATTGGATGCAGAGGATCTTATTCTTGCGCATGTTGGTGGCATGGACACTTGTGCTGCGGGCCTAAAAGCCGCCGCTGCGATGCTTGAAGACGGTAAGCTAGAAGCCGCACGTAATGAGCGCTATGCAGGATGGGATACCGAAGCTGGCAAAAATCTGTTGAATAGCGACCTCGACAGCATCATGGCGAAAGTACAGGCAGACAACACTAATCCAGAACCACGTTCTGGCCGTCAGGAACGTCTGGAAAATCTGGTAAACCGTTACCTGTAAGCTATCTTAAAAACTGGCGCTTGCCCCTTTGGGGCAGGCTGCCTAACCTGCGTGAAATAACGACAGGTTTCTTTTCTTGATCAGCGCATTATTTAAAACGCTTGGACGTAAGTATTTGGACGTGACCATGCGGTCCGGACCTGACCTTACTGTTCGAATTATTGAGCGTCCCGGCGTCTGGATGGATGACGCGCAGCTTGAACATCTATCAGCGGATTTGCGGGCCGTTGCGTCGCGTACGCTTGATGCAGGCAGTCTGACCTATGGTGTCTTTTCGGGTGACGCCCAGCGGATGAAACAGGTCATCATTACGCTTGTCAGTCGTAGTAATGGCACACCGATTGCGTTTAACGCGCTTGCGATCATGGAACTTGATACAAAACCCAACACGACAGAAGTGTTGCACCTTGGGCTTGTTATGGTCGATCCAGATGAGCGGTCCAAGAACCTGTCATGGGTTTTGTATGGTTTGACCTGCTTTCTTATCTTCTTTCGCCGTCAGTTCAGGCCGGTTTGGATTTCCAACGTCACCCAAGTACCAGCCGTTGTTGGCATGGTGTCACAGATGTTTTCCGGTGTCTGGCCGCGCCCTGATGGCGGGAGGCGTACGTTAAACCATCTGCTTTTGGGGCGGCAAATCATGGCGCAGCATCGCGATGTGTTTGGTGTAGGGCCAGAGGCCGGATTCGACGAAGACAGGTTCGTGATCACCGACGCCTATACCGGTGGATCGGACGATCTTAAAAAGACGTGGGATGCTGCCCCAAAGCATCGTGATGCCCGTTACAATGACTTTTGCGCACAGCAATTAGACTATGACCGTGGCGATGATGTGATCCAGTTGGGTCAAATGGATTTAGCGGCAATGCGTGGATATTTGCGCCGCGAGGTTCCGAAATCAGCGGTTATCGGATTGTTGCTCACGGGCGGGTTAGTTGCGTTGCAGCGCGTTGTCCTACCTGCGCTTTACTGGGCAGATAGTCGGAGACAGTGGGAAACATTGCGCCCTTACGATGAGGCGCAAAAATGATTGGTTCCGCTGCCGCGTTGACGCAGGTCTGTATGTCACTCTCTGCGCTGTTAGGGCTGTTGACGCTGCAAATAGTGATTTTACGTCGGGATCGGCGTGATCCGATCAATCGGCGTTTTTTGTTTTGTGTGCGTATCACCATGCTGTTGTTTGTGGGGCGGGTGCTTGTCGCCTTGACGGGATGGCAGGTTTTCAGAATTTTCGTGTTACTAGGGGCCGCATTTATCCCGCTTGCTGCGCTATTACTGACCGAAGGGCTGCTACGCAGACATGCGCCACCCATAGCAAAACACGCGATTGGGTGGGGTACGGTGTTCTTTGTCACCAGTGCATTTTGGTATTCGGGAGGGATTGATCCGCTTCGACTTTATGCGTTGCTTACATTTCAGATGATCGGGTTTCTTATCTCGGGTGGGCTGATTGTAAGGCGGGACCGAACGGCATTGTCGGCCAGCGAAAACATCACCGTTACGCGGATTGGCCTTTCGCTTTTACTATTTATTCCGCTAGCATTGGGCGATTTTTTGATGGCGGTGTTGCACCTGCCAATCCAGTTTTCTGCGCTTGGGGTTTTGATTATGTGCTGGCTTGCGATTGGGTTGGGCCGAACGCAGATTGGACACCGTGTCGTAATTGCGAATTTCGCGGTGATGGTTGGCGCTGCAATTCTTGTCGGACTGTTAGTTGGAACAATTACAGCCCTAGATAGGGATGGGTTCTTATTATGCTCTGCCTCGGTTATGACCGCACTTCTACTCGTTTCCATTTTAAACGATGCGCGGGCATTAAGAACCGAAGAACAAAGCCTTGGCCTGCTACATTACCTCGCTGAGACTGATACCGATGACCCGGTCGCCTTTTTGCGCGACTTGCGCGGGCATCCGTTGGTTGAAGGGGCCGCGATGATTAGCCGCTCCAGTCTGGCCGAGTTGCAAGAAACCACATTGCAACAGATATTCGAAGTTGCTCCAGTATTGCGGCGATCTGATCCTCCAAAGCTGGGGGCGTTGGCAGATGATCATATCGCACATCTTTTTGAACGTTATAGTGCAACCCATGTGATCCTTGCATCTGACAACCCGCGTGTGTTGATTGCTTTGTCTATGCCATCACTGAGCGCGTCGCCGATGGCGGAACTCGAACTCAAGGTCGTGCAGCGTATGGCTGCTTTAATGGCGCAGCGGCGTCTAGATGGGGAATAAGGCAATGAACAAGATACGCCAGCAAGCTTTTGATATCTTTATGGCGGGCGTCAGCGCCGCCGACCCATATGCTGCAGTCCAAGGCGCAGTGGGAACTGTGGTTCAGCCTGCACTTATTATTGCGGTGGGCAAGGCGGCTCGTCTGATGGCCAAGGCGGCGCTCGAGCGCTTTACTGGCGTACCTTGTCTCGTTGTTACGAACTATGAAAATGCGAAATCTTTGACGGGGGCGCAGGTGTTTGCTGCAGGTCATCCAGTGCCGGATCAAAATGGTGCTGATGCAGCAAAGGCTGTGATTGCGGCATTGGGCGCGGCGAAAGGACCAGTGCTTGGGCTTATTTCTGGGGGTGGCTCTGCGCTGTTGCCAGCACCGGCAGGAGATATATCGCTGGCGGATAAAGCACGAGTAAACGAGGTCTTGCTTGGTGCCGGGTTGGACATCACTGCGATGAACCTGATCCGGCAGCAGTTGTCAGACATCAAAGGGGGTGGCTTTTTACGCCATGCTAGCCCTCAGCAGGTGACTGCGTTGATCCTATCTGATGTGATTGGTGATGATCTGGCCGCGATCGCGAGCGGCCCAACGGTTGGCCCAATTGGGACAACACCCCAAGCGATAAAATTACTGAAGGATACAGGGATTTGGAAAAATGTTCCTGTAACCGTGCGCGTACACTTGGAAGCCAAAGGTGATGCCGTTCCATCGCCGGCCGCTGTTAATATACTTGTGGGTTCAAACGCCCAAAGCGTTGAGGCGATGGCCCGCGCCGCGCCGGCGGCGCATGTGATCGCCAAACCTGTCGAAGGCGATGTCGCTGATGCGGCTCAATACATCTGTGACAATGCGGCGAATGGCATAACTGTTTGGGGTGGCGAGACGACTGTCGTTTTAAAAGGTAACGGTCGAGGAGGGCGCAACCAAGAACTGGCGCTTCGGATCGCACAAGAAGCGCAGAAACGCGGTTGGCAGGACTATGTCTGCGTCCAAGGAGGTAGCGATGGGCGTGATGGCCCAACGGATGCAGCTGGCGGTATCGTCGACCAAGATACGCTGGGTAAGATTGATAACTTGACGGCGCTGCTGGCAAATAACGATAGCTATTTGGCTTTGTCACAGGCGGGTGATTTACTGCTAACGGACGCTACAGGGACCAATGTCGCTGACCTTGGGGTCTTGATCCGACGCAGTTAGTTTGCTGTGATGTGGTGCAGTTTAAG
This sequence comes from Yoonia maritima, assembly GCF_002933395.1. Taxonomy (GTDB): domain Bacteria; phylum Pseudomonadota; class Alphaproteobacteria; order Rhodobacterales; family Rhodobacteraceae; genus Yoonia; species Yoonia maritima_A. Next base: position 56,569 of record NZ_PKFN01000008.1, on the reverse strand, counting down.
ATTGCAAATTTGACTGGAACAAGTGTGCGCAAAGCTTTGAAATATCTTCTGATTGGACTGCTTTCACTCTTCGTGACGGCGTGTGTCCAGCTTGTGCGAAATTCGGGCGTAAATACTTTATCTGCTCCTTCGCCCGCGTACCTTCGCATTGCGACGCTGAATGTGCATTACATCGTGCTAAGGCGGCAAACTGGCGCGTGGTCGCTTGGGGACTGGGAACGGCGCAAGGTTGCTCTTGACCTCGCTTTCAAAGCGATTGCGCCGGATGTTATCGGCTTTCAGGAGATGGAGAGCTTCGCAGGGGGGGATAATGGTGATATCAATCTTGGACTTGATTGGTTGCTTTCCCAAAACCCGTCTTACGAAGCGGCCGCTGTGGGGGATTGGCGTCGTTTCCCATCGACCCAGCCGATCTTGTACCGGGACGATCGATTGAACCTGATTGATCAAGGGTGGTTCTTTTTCTCCGATACGCCTGATGTGATCTACTCTCGGACGTTTAACGGATCATATCCTGCATTTGCGTCATGGGCCGCATTTTCTACTGACGATGGCAAACGGTTTAAGGTCATCAACGTACATTTCGAATATAAAAGCCGTAGCAATCGGTTACAATCAGCGGCGCTGGTGGCTGCCCGCATTCAACCTTGGATCGATGCCGGTGAAAACGTTGTTGTGTTGGGTGATCTTAACGCAAGAAACGGCGCGCGCACGCAAAGCATTCTGGCTGAAGTAGGCATCACCTTTAACCCCGTCAAAGGAAGTACCTACCATTTTAACCGCGGTTTGAACTTGTTTGGTGCTATTGATCATATCGGCGCGACCGCCGATTTTCATGCAGAAACACCACCAGTTGTCTTGCGGCAGGAATTCAATGGTGAATGGCCGACCGACCACTATCCGGTTGTCGTCGATTACACGATCTCACGCTGATCAATCTTATAAATTTGAGGGCCGGTGTTTGGCCAAAGGCCAAGCCAATACTAGATATAAAAACACCCGCATAACATGGTCAGCGGGTGTCGGTCATGGCGCTTTTTCGATCTGAGCAGTTAGTTATTTTCTGCCGTGAATACAACAAGGCAATCATCGCCTTCGCATGTCGCAAGATTAGCAGGAACATGCAGCGGGCCAGCTGTTGTGATCAGGATGTACGCATCATTCTGAAAACCCGCAAATTCACCGCTAATCGTTACGCCGTTTGTTTCGAATGTCAGCGCTATTTCACCAGCAGACGACACAGAGGGTACGGCCAAGGCAAATGTTGCACACAGTACTTTCGAGAGATGATTCATTGGATACCCGTCCACTTGTAAAAAAACTATTATGACTGCTTACCTATGCGTAAAGGCCTATTTTATCAACTACACTAAAGTACAGTATAGCACAGATTAGCTTCAAAGAAGCGCGCTAACACTGGCGATTTCTCTTGGAAAAATGCTAGACGCCACATCACTGACCGCTATTTTAAATGGATTGATCATGGATAAACGCGAAAGATTGACTGCAGCACAAGTCCGCCGCGCGGGCCGACTATCAGTCGCACCCATGATGGATTGGACCTACGGATTATAAGTTATTGTTTTTAATTGATAAATATTGCGCTTCTTGTCAAGTAGCAATTGAATAGCAAGATCGTCAAATCTCCTTAAACAAGGGGCGGACGCCTTGTTGCTCGATTTTAAGCGAGCTTTCAAAACGGGAAGTAGCAGTATTGTTGCCGACTTGGTCAGGGCGCGCGCTCGAGCCGCAGGGAAACCTTGTAGGAGGCGGTCTGTACGATCACCACATAGTCACCTTCTTGTGCTCCTGACGCTGCAAAGAAGCGCCGTACCCAGCCGCGTCCTCGGAAGATGGACTTGGAGCCGTCGATATCGGTCAGAACTGGTTGTGGTCCGCCCCAGTCGATCTCAATCTGCCGAGGGGCTGCTTCAGATTTGTTTTTGCCGCCGATCACGTCCTGCGGGAAGGCATTCAAGACCCTCGAGAGATTAATGTGATTGTTTCGTATATTTCCACCTGTCAGGTGGCTGCGGCCCAGGGTCCTAAATTGACCTTCTGGCAAGGGTGACGAAGGGGTGTTTGCCGATCTGTCAGTGGCCGAGTTCCCATGAGGATCCAATACCTTTGAGAGTTGCGCGTTTTCTTGGAGTAACCGTTGTGGCGTTGCTATGTCGGAGCTGGATGAAGCTCCAGTCCCCTGGCGAAGTCGGTTTAATTCGCGGGTTTCATCAGGGGAAAAAGTAACCCAAGTGACCGCGCCTGACTTATGTTGGTAGGGGACGGGGCGTTCCAATGGAATGATGTCTGCAAGTTTCCAGGGGATGACCCATTTTGAGACTTCACCGCGACGAATCATGTCCTCTGGAATTTGGTGATGGGCGATGTTTGCGATCATCTCTGACGGGGGGAGCGCTTTGCCACAATCGACAAGGCGGGCAAGCCCAACGACATGGCCACTGCCTTTTTGGATAAGGCCAAACCACCCGCGTATCGAGGTTGCTTGTGATCGCATTTCCCAATTCTTGCGACCTTCAAGAATATGGCCGATCCAGGGGTCGGCAATGATCAGTCCGCGCGTTACGTCCATTTTTGTGTTTGTTCGCATGTTCATTATATTTCGTAGGCCCCTTCTGAATTAGGGGGGGAAGGGAGCAAGTCGTCTCGAGTGAACTGTTCCGCCATGATGTCGGAGATGGCTGTATGTTGGCCACGGTTCAGTTGTGCCACTGCCTGCGTGAGGCTGGTGACATCGGCTTTGTTGTCTCCCATAGGCCAAAGCGCCTGCTCAGCCAGTCTGCGTTTGCGTTGCATCAGGCTCTGAAGCAGACTGTCAAAGCTTTGAGCACCCAGTTCCGGGTGCAGGGCCATGGGAATATGAATAGAAACGGGTTGCGATTGACCGATGCGGTGAACGCGGTCGTTGCATTGCTCTTCGACCGCAGGATTCCACCAGCGGGATAGGTGAATGACATGGGTTGCGGCTGTCAGGGTCAATCCTGTACCCGCTGACTTTGGGCCGAGGATCAACATGTCAAAACCGCCATCTGTCTTTAGATGTTGTTGAAATTGGTTTACGATGTCTTGCCTACGAGGGATCGGGGTATCGCCATTGATCACGTCAATTTTCTCAAGACCAAACATGTGACGCACGATTTCACCAAAACGAAACTGCATGTCACGGTGTTCGATGAAAACCAACACACGTTCGTTTGCTTCTTTGATCTTGCGCAGTATGTCGATGACGGCATCAAGACGTGCGCTCTTGGCAATAAACTGGTCAGGTGGCGTGGCTTCCGCGTCACCCGGATGCACTGAAACAGATCGGATATGGTGCAGCATTTTCAGCGCGGCGCCAGGGCCACCGTTAGCCAGTTTCAGCTGTGCCAAGTCATATGCATCTGCCTGAATCTTGGGCATCAAGCGCGGGTGCAGGTAGCGCCGTTTAACGGGCAGGTCACGCGCGACTTCTTCTTTCAGGCGGCGCAATCCAAGAGGGGGCATTTGGCCGCGGTCCTTAAAGACTCTTGTGTGTAGCTCGGCCATATTTTCAGCATCAGGCGCTGCATATCGCTCGCGAAATTCAATGCCAGAGCCAAGGCAGCCAGGCGCGATACGATCCATAATGGTCCACAGATCAATAGCTGCGTTTTCAATTGGCGTACCGGTTAGGCCAATTCGGAAGTCGGCGTTCATTGCTTCAACAGCTTTTGAGGCAAGGGTTGAGCGGTTTTTGATGTTCTGGATTTCATCCATGACAATGGCGGAAAAAGGAATCTTGCCCAAGGAATGCTGATAGTTTGCAAGTGTCGTGTAGGTGGTGAGCAGCCAGTATCGGTGGGCGCGGCCATCCTCAAAGGCCTCATCCAACCAGTCGAGATCCAGAAGTGGTAGGCCTGATTGCGTTTCTGTTCCCTGTGCATCACGGCGTTTTTGCGATCCCAGTGATCCACCATAGAGACGGATCAAAGATCCGAAACCACGCCCTTCAACATGGGTTTCGACCTCCTGCTCCCAGTTGCGCAAAAGCGAGGTCGGCGCCACAATAAGAACTGGCCCTCGGTTGGCCGCATCTGGTTGTTTCATGTGCTCTTTCAGCCAAGTCAGAAAGGCAATGGTCTGAAGCGTCTTACCCAGGCCTTGTTCATCCGCATTCAAAATTCCGGGCAACCCTGCTTGCCAAGCCTTTTGTGCCCAATCAAAACTTTCCAATTGGTGTTGATGCAGGGGGGTACGGATCGGACTGGGTAAGTCGGTTGAAACAGTTGCAATTCGCGGTGCAAATTTAGCTTCCCATGATAGGTCGTCATAATTGTCGAGCGTATCAAGGATGATCGGGCCGTCAGTTTCTCGGGCTGCTTCGGGCTCCTTAGGCGGAGCATCCTGTGCTTCGCGGTGTTCGATTTCGCCATTAATCGCTGCAAGACGGGCTGGCGTGATCTGCACAGTTTCGCCCGCGATCTCTGCGGGTATATCCTTGCCGGTTTCCAACACATCGACCATGTGATCGCGCAAGTCATTTAGTTCTGCGGTGGGCAGGGCCTTGATTGCTTCGGCTAAATGTTCGGCAAAGGCTTCGGGCAGCCATGTGGTTCCGCTGCTCTCGATTTGGTTTTGCGGGCGTTCATAGACGACAACGCCTGTCACTCTTTCAGAATATTCTCGGCTCTCAATCAGCGCAGGGCCTGCAATCTGTTCAACCATTTCCTCTTGCGCCGCAGCGTCAAGGTTCTGGAAGCCTTCGGTTTGTTCAAGGTGGCGATTAACAGCTTCTGTGATGAAGGCGCGTGGATTTTCAATGAAAGCTTGTCGTTCTTCACGCGGTGCATTCTGGACGCGAACCATCTCTTCCAGAACTGGGGCGGAGCCTTTGTCGATCACAAGGTAGGAATTGTTGCCAAGCTGGTAAGCTGGCCGAGCACCGCGGGCATGCAAGCGATGCTGAAAAACCGCCAAAGCTTCGCCGGTGAGCTCAGCGTTTTGCTCAGAGATATCGTCATCCGACAGCCCTGCATCGTCGAGCTGTTGTGCGGAATATGGTACGATTTCAAATTGGCCTAAGGATGGATCAGGAGACACTGAGAACCTGTCCGCGATGCGTACCTCAAGCCCCCGTAGGAATGCTGTCATGGAAACGCTTGCCATTTCCCTATTTGCGGGCATTTCGCTTTCAATCACGTCTTCAGGTTCAATGGCGCGGCGAAATTCGGCCAGAGCACGCCAGTGTTGTTCAACCGGTTGCGTCGCATCAAATGTGTCAGCCAGATCCAGAGCGCGCTTCATCCATAGGGGAAGGCGGCGTGGTCCATTTGACGTGTGCAAAATCGCGCCGGTTCGTTTGGGGATTTCGCGCCGGCCATCACGGGACCATTCATAGTGAAGCCGAAAATCAGGTCGTCCCAATACGCCGGTCACATCGGTTTTCAGCATCAGATCGACAGTTGCAGGAAGGCCAAGGGCCTCGGCAGACGGTGCAGAAAGTTGGGCCGCAGCATCATGGGAAATGCGCAGGTGATCCGCTGCGATTTCGACATCTTCTGGGTGTGTGTCTGCCCAAGCGCGTAAATCGCCAATTGCAAACAGAAGGTTGCGATCTTCGGGGGCAAGATCTGTAAAGCTGCGTGCGGCTGTTGCTGAGATCAAGCGTGAAAGGATGCCTTGTCTTTGCTGAGGGAAGCGGATTTCGATGTTGTTGTCTGTTACAATTGGGCTGGGTGCGCTGTCAGACATGTTGGAGAACCCACTGTGACCAATTTTGAATAGAGTTGTGAGGCTTCGAATTTCGGGACGCTCGCATAATGTCGTCGCAGTAATATTGACGCTTATACAAGGCTGGGGCGTTTTTGTCGTCGATTTTGAAGATATGCGTTTTGTAACTGTGACATCCATCTACAACAATTTTGTTGCCAATGCGCATAATCAGCAGAGATGTGCTGCCGCCGCGATCAAGCTGTCGGGCGAACCGTCGGTTCATGTCAGTTTTGCCACCCCTTAACAGATTACTCTCGGCATAACGACGTGCCTCCGACCCGAAAGCGACCCATGCCTCGTCGATCATTTTATCGTCATATAGCTTGAGCCAGAAATCGCGCCGTGGTGGCCACATGTGACTATTTTGGGTGGCTGTGACCATGTTGCAGAAGAACTTCATGTCCTGATGGGTCAACCATCGCAACAGGACCGCGCGCAGATCGGGGTCAAAGCCGGACCATATGCCCCCTGCATGCAGGCGCGGGTCATTCCATGCGGCGATGATTGCCTCGCTCAATTCATTGCGCAGGGCATCGGGGGGCGTTTGGGTGCGCCAGACCGACAATAGGGCCTCAACCGCAGGACCTGAACCTGCTTGCAGCACTGGCCCATTTTGCGGGGTCAGCCAGTTAAACAGTTTCTGACGGCCTGAAGCATCGGCGAGATCAGGCGCGAGAGATTTAACAAAGTATTTCTGTGCGGCCTCGGCCAAGCCGGACGTGTGAGGACGGCTTAGTCCGATAGATTTCAATTTGGCATATGCATCGTCTGTTTCAATCATGAGTTGCGCCAAACCCCTTGGCGCAGCATCAGGTGTGAATACTTGGGGCAGGGCTGTGATTAACTTGCGATGCCGCCCTCCGAAGTCGCTGCCGCGGGCAGACAGGGCTCTTGCAAGATCATGGGTGTGGTCTGCGCTAACCGAAAAGCTGTCCAGGTAGACACCAACCATACCGTCGAGAAAGGCTCCTGCTTCACGGGTCGCGATTTCAGAGAAGTAAAATTCACGGACATTTAGCAGCTCGGGCCGATTGCAGCGTTCTTTGTCGAAAACAGCAACCGCAGCCGAGATTACCCTCTGGGTGGTAATGTTTTCCCAATTCCACTCAGAGACACGCAATCGCATGCTTTGGGCCAACTTTTCGCGATCTCGGTCCTCTGGGGTGCGGACCGCATCGGGCCAGCGGCCCATGATGTCATCGACGGAGCGCTTGATTTCAGCAAGCGGGGGCAGGGCCCGTGTGCGAAAAGACTGGCGTCGTTGCAGCAAGGCGCGCGTCGTTTCACGAGGGCGGGTTGTCTCGGGGCTATTCATGGCTGTTCCACGACGCTTTCCAGTGCCTTCCGGACAACTTCTATGCCATCAGTATCTTGGGGCGTCACCATGATGAAGCGAAGGTCAATTCTACGATTAGTTGCCTGACCTTCTCGAGTGTCGTTAGATGCGACAGGCCTGTCAGGGCCATATGCCGCGACAGAGAGTACCGGCTGACTCTTAAGGTTTTGGTGCTGCATAACCCCTTGGGCTGCTTGTGTCATGGCGAAGAAAGTGTTGTTGGCACGTGCTGCTGACAGCGTACGGTTCAGCCGATCTGTCCCGACATCATCAGTATGACCTTCAATCTGGACGGCCTCAATCATTACAAATCCGGAGTTACATGTACGGTCGAATTGCGAAGCTTGACCAATCGTAAAACATGGTAGTACTTCATTAAGCCGCGGGCGACTATGGCGCGTCGATCACGTGTTAAATCTGATCGCCCGGACGCAAACAGGCCTTCGCCCTGAAACCGCAAAGCGTCGGATTCTTCGCTCAATTCGACCTGCAAGTCAGGGAAATCAGCTTTGATAGCGTCCCGTAGTCGCGTTAGCACCTCACGCCTCGTCTGAGTTACCTGCGCCAAATATGCCTCAAGCGGGTCAACCTGCTTCAATTCGGCAAGCTCGAGACGAAGTTCCTCAATCTCTATGATTAGCTGTCGGAGGCGCTCTTCAAGATTTTCGATGCGGGTTTCCGAAGCTGTAAGGTCGGCGGTCAGCTGCAGGACCAAAGCCTCCAATTGCCTCTTTTCTTGCAAGACCTTTGCGAGCTGGGCTTCAAGACGTTCGATTGTTTCTTGACGTGTTTCTGCTATCTGTTGCCAGCTGTCTCGCGCTTCAACAACTCGCTCGTATTCGATCTTTGACACCGCATCTGGATCACCGGCTTGGCTTGCGAAAAAAGCGAGCAATATCATCATAATGAACAGGAATCCGACCGTCATGTCGGTCATTGAGACAAAGGCGCTTTCTTCTTCCTCTTCGTGACGTATGCGTTTTGCCTGCGCCCTCATGTTCGACGCTGCCGTTGTGCTGGAAGGAACGCCTCGGCCTGTTCAACGACGCTCTTGAGGGTGTCCAGTCCAGGAGCAAGGGCATCACGCATTTGTCCGACGTGATCTTGCGCTGACCCGAGAGCCGCTTCCAGTTGAGAATTATACTCTGTCAGGGCACGGCCAAGCATCTCATCGATCTGGTCAAGCTTTTCTGCTTCGGATGAAAGTTGTGACATCGCGGCATGTGTCGCCTCAAGAGAGCGACGGATGCCTTCGCGCTCGTTCCCAAGGGCGGTTTGGGCGGTATCCAGAACATGAGTGGCATTTTCAGCGACAGAAGCGGAGTTTTGCATCAGGGTCTCTGAGACAGTTTCGACCAGTTCACCAACCCGTCTCAAGGTTGTTTCTATGCGCTCTTGCGAGGCACGGATCGGATCGGCCGCAGATACGAGGCTTTGGCTTGCCGTGCGGAACCCTTCGGATGCGCCGTGTATCGCATCTGCGCCGGTGTTCATGCCCTGCGCCGCACTTTGGGCTCCGGTCGCACCGCGCTGCACGGCCTCGGCCATCGTCTCCAGCCGTTTACTGATGGTGTCGAGCCGCGACAAAAGCTCTTCGCCTATGACGCCCCCCATGTCGGCACCGAGCTTTGCGATATCCGTGCTGGTCTGATGGAAACTGTCCATCATGCTTTTACTGACACCTTCAATTGCTTGGCCAGCCTCAGCGCTGGTTTGCGCCATACGGTCTCGCGCGGCTTGGCTGCTTTCTTCGCTGGCGCTGGCCAGCGTGTCGCGGAACCCTTCGGCAGCGGTCCGCATTTGTTCGGCGGCAGTGCGCATTGCTTCTGCGCCCTGTCCAGTGTTGTCGCGTATACCTTCCAGCGTGTCATTCATGACAGACAGCAAGCGATCTGCACCTTCATTCATGGCCTCTGATGCCGTGCGACCACTTGCTGCCACTTCGGTGCGCATCTCCGCCATAGCGCGTGCCATTTGATCCAGCGCATCCTTCAGCCCGTCACCTGCCTGAGTGTTGGTTGAGCTCATTCTATCAACCATCAATCCTATGCGGTCGGTCGCCTCTCCCAAGGATTCACTGGCGCGGGTAAGCGCGTTCCCGACAGAGTGAGACAGTTGTTGAGAGAGATCTCCCACCATCCCCTCCATGTTACTTGTGCCCATGGACGTGACACGGTCGAAGATTGGGTCCATCCGATCCGCGATAGCACTCGTGATTTGTTCTGGCAGAGCCTCAAGTGGCTTTTGAAGTTCGGCAACCATTCCCATGCCGATCTCGCGCAGATGTTCGCGTTGTTCGGTTGTTGCGCGCAGCTGGCGAAATCCGATGTCCTCCAAGCTGACGAAGACGAGACGTCGTTCTATGCCGATGCAAAGGCGATGCAGGGCCGCATCCATGGTGTTTTGGCGTGCGCGAAGGAGGATGGTGAATAAGATTGAGCAGAACAGGCCGACAAGCGACATGACAAATTTAGCAGACGCAATCTGCATAAAGTCTTGCATCGCCCTATCCATTCCCCCTGTGCCCGCGTTCATCGATTGCGAAAACTGGTGCAGGGCCGCGACCAACCCCAAGAATGTCAGCAATAAACCAGCTGAGACCAATGTGTTTGGCAAGATGCGGAAAATCCCCGGACCAAACCCCAAGTCATCGACGTTTAGGAAAGATGCTGGCCGGATCGAGTTACGCAGCCTCAGGGGGCCATCTACATCATCGTGTACGATGGTTTCGTTAAACTCATCGAAAGCTTCCCAAACCGTCTCCCGTGGACCTTTTTTGCGATAGTCATTTCGGAGTTCATGGATGAGTTCCGAGTGACCATCCGCAAATTCTGGAATGCCCTCAAAAGCTCTGATTTTTTGGTCCAGCAATTTGATGGCGCTTAATTGACGGCTCGATCGAATAAAGTACCATATTGAGAATATTATGGTGGCAAAAATGATCACACCTGCAATCTGACCAGGGCGGCTGTCAGAGAGAGTCAGAGCCTCTGCAAAAGAGATGATACCATTTTTGAGAAAAAGCCCTAATTGATCACTAAATGTTTGAAACACTAAATTTTCCTAAAATATCTTATAAGCATCAGCCTAAACGTTAATGCTATTTTTCATCATAGGTTACTTCAAGGGTGTAGTGCTTTGTCTTGGATGATTTATTTGGCGGAGAAGGTCTGGTTACCCTCTATTGACAAGTTAACAGGCACAACGAACGCGTCTGAAATAAAGCGAGCTTTGGCAAATGTGCTTCTCAAGCAGGTCAGTGCCTGAAGCCTTAAACAATATAAGCCAGAATGAGGCCTTACGTTGCCGAGAAGTACGATCGATCTAATCGCTCAATGGCAGTTACCAGATCGCTAATGGCTTTGAGATAATCGGAAGGGACATATGCCGTATGCTCATTTGCCCCAAGAATTTCGTTCAGGCTTGTCTTTGTGCCAGATGTATCTGTCGAAGCACCAAACGCAAAACCCTGCATCGCACAATCATAATTCAATGATTTGGCATACATCCAACTTGCCAGCCTTTCTTCGTTATGTATTTTGCTCCGAAAGCCGCTTTTCAAGACGATCTCGCCACGGGCAATCTGAAAACCGCGCCAGAAGGCTTCGCCCTTATTCATGCTCAGCTGAAGGTCTTGGCGTGTTGGTGCTCCATCCAGCCGCCCAATGTGATACATGTCAGCATATGCGTCCAATGTAATTGCAAGGTGCATGCCGCGGGCAGCATCCATTTCAACATCATTTAAGTCCATGGTTGCGGATTTTGCTTTGACCTTAGACAGCGCGGAGGGGCCAACATGCAGATAAAATTGAGCTTCAGGGCTCTCTTTTGCCCTCATTTCGAGTTCATTGTCGTCGTGGGTGGTCTCAGTAAGGGGCATGGCTGTATATGGTCCAAAGTCAAAATAATTTGGAACAAGACGTATCATGTTTAGTCTTATGTACAATGGCTTCTTCCTGCGCATGACCTTTGAAAAATATACTAATTTTAGTGGTTTAACTCCAAAGCCATTCGGAGGTTTTTCGAAGGCCTGCCCTGACATGTTCGTATCTGTTGGCTGACCACGGCTTTAAGAATTCAAGTACGGCGCTCTCTGCACACAGAAAGGTGTCAATTTCGCATGCCGGTTCACAGCTCAGGGAGACAACAATGCGTATCCACGACATTGCTGGCTTGGCGAGTTTGGCAGTTCAGAGAGACCCGTCTGGTTTTGATCTGACCGGTATCAAGCAACAACTATCGCTACACGCCGAGTAGCCGGATCGATAAAAGTTGGACGACAATCAGTTCTTCATCCCATTCTTTCGGGGCGCAAGCTGATCTGAAGATCGCGCAGATCGACAGTATCGTCCGAAGTGTTAATGTTATCGAGAAAGGAGAGCAGATCGTCTTGCCGCGGCTGGCCAAACGCCAGCCGGTAGAGCGCAACGGATCGCTTTAGCCACCTGCATGTGCGGAGGGGGGGTAACACCGGTGTCTCGCAACCCGGCCTTACGTGGCGAAGTAGCCGGCGATCTGCCTGGCGCGCCGCGACGGAACTCCGGCGGCGTCTGCGTGTCGCGGCCAGTCGGCGATGGCGGCGCGAACCGGATCAATGAGCGCGGCGATCGCTGCGGGTTTCATCCCGAGCGCCTGCCCGACTGCCTCTACATGCTTCCTGCCGGGCCGGCGCCCCTCTCCGGCGATGGCGAGATGGTGCTCGCCGCCGGGCCCGTCGGAGAAGCTGACGTCGTAGGCCGGCGACAAGCGCCAACCGCCCCCAGCGTCCATCAGGAAGGCGTGGTTCTTCAGATGATCATCCCGATTGTGGGCGAGGACGTTGAAGGCCATCCTGCGGAACATTTCGTCCTGATCTCCAGCATGCCGGGTGGTCCAACGCACCAGCTTATGCAGGTTCTCGTAATCGGTGGACGGCTGGCGGAAGTCGACGTCGAGCATGCCGGCGGCGGTATGCATATGCACCCGTCCGGCGCCTCTGCGGTCAAAGCGCTCAACGGCAAAGAAAGCATCGCCGCGCCCAGAGCGCAGCACCATCGTCCAGGGCATGGCGATACCGGCCGCCCGCGCCATCCTCGCGTAGGCCTCTTCCTCTTCGATCGCGGTCGGGCTGTCGGTTGTCGCCCGGTGCTTGATCAGCACCTGCCGTTCGCCGCGCTCCGGGGTTCGCCGATGGTCGCGCACGCGGCCGGTCTCCACATCGAGCAGGGCCACGAGTTTCGGCCGGGCGCCGGCAGAGCCGCCTGCCGCCGCGCGGGCCTTGCGGAGGTCCTCCACGGAAGCGTCTTCGGCCATGCTGGTCGCGAGATCGGCGAACCACTCGAGGTCGACGCTGTTCGGGCCGACCACTCGCTCTTCTGGACGATAGATGAGGGCGCCCATGCCGTGGGTGCCGACGATCGCCAGACGGTCAACCGGGGTGATGGCGGTGCGACCGCTGCCGCGGCGTTCGAGTTCGCGGTCGATGAGCAACCGTCCCCAGCCGTCAGGGAGCGAGTCGCCGAAGACTCCGGGCAGGCCTTCGAAGGCGGCCGTATTGCCGGTGCGATAGAGCCCGGCCAGCGTCTTGATGTGGTAGGGCGAGACCGGGAGCGGGGCTGCGACGAAAGAGGGGTCCCATTCGACCGCAGCGGAGCGGCGGGCGGAATCCCAAGCGATCTGCCCCACGGGGCGGACATCGTCCGAGTCGAAGGCGATATCGACGCGAAGACGGCGGGCCATGGTTACGAACTCCTGCGGGTGCGAGCGCGCTGTCGCGTCGTTGGCTTGTCGAGATCATCGAGACGAGTCGCCTCGACAGCCGGGAACAGGGTGCCGAAGCCAGCGATGGCGTCGAGCGCGTCGGCGAGGGCGAGCAGGCCGGCGAGGCTGATCTTCCCCTTCTGCTCGAAGACTTTTAGGGTCGCCAGAGGAACTCCGGACCGCGTGGCCAGGTCGCTCTGAGTTAGCCCAAGTGCGAGCCGGCGGTCGCGAGCAGCCGCGCGAACCCGGTCCTGCATCTCGGACGGCGAATCGAGGTTAAGTTTAAGGGTCATTATGATATCCGTTATTTGGCTTTTTTGCTATTATGGATACTATATTGGTCTTTATCTTGGAGCAAGAAGAAAGTAGACTTGGTGACCTGCACGCGATGACGCATTCCGTTCTTTGGGATCGCAGCAATGCGTGCTCTGTATGTCCCACGGAACGGAATGCGTCAGCATAGGCCGTATTCCTTCGAGCGGCGGACTTGCTTGCCGACCGCGCCCTGTAGGAGGACGGGCATCTGGTCAACCACTGGGATCGGACGCCAGATTGTTGTCGATTTCTCTCGTGCAACGCCGTCTCTCGTGGTCCATTGCTTGACCACTTCCCGAACGGGCTCACGGTGGTTCCACCGCCAGACAATCTCGTCGAGGTATCGCTGAAGGTGCTGCCTTCCAAGATTGTGGTAGACCCCGACCAGGGCACGTTGCACCTGGGAGATCACGGCCTCGGCCGCGTTCACGTGCGCGCCGGTCTCTGGATTGGCGTATTCTTTCTGGCTATGGATCACAGACTGATGGTCGGCCATGGTCTTTCCGAGGCCGATGTAGCTCTTGCTGCCATCGGTCATTACACTGGTCGTCGCCGGATCGACCCATTCCAGAAGAACCGGCTCGAGCGTGGTCCGTTTGTCATCAGAAACGACCCTGGCGTGCGCCTGTCCGTCGCGAGAGGCCGCGACGAAGATCATCGGCTTTGCTGTGCCCTTTCCCCTTTTGTTGTAGGCAACTGACAGAGACTTCGGTGCTCCTCCGACATAGGCCTCATCGACCTCGACGATGTCCTCCAGAGGCAGCACCTCACCATTCCGGTCGTGCATCATCTCTCGGATCGCATGCCCCATTTCCAGGCGGTCTTCTGGTTCACGCCAAGTAGCCGCGCCATCACGACCGAAGAGATCCCCTTGCTCGATGTCAACACCAGGAACATCGCGGAAATCCAGACACGCAAGTCGAGCTTGGTGCTATGCATCGGGGTCAGTGTGGTGACCGTGAACTGGAGACGGCAATCACGACACTGGTAGAGCCCAGGGCGGCATGTCTTGCCTCGTAGCGGCGACGAGGCCACCGACCCGCAGTGCGGACAGTACCTGCCAGTTGACCATATGATATTCTCCAGGAAGCGTCGCGCGTGCATCTCGCTCGGCATTCTCTTCCAGATGTCCGGGATCGACTTCAGTTCGGTGATCATCAATGCTCTCCGTTCGTTCCGCCAGGCGAGCAATGTTGGCTCGTAGGCTGTTTGACGAAGAAAAAACCGGGAGCATCGCGCAAAATACGGCAAAAGAGCGGAAAACCCAAGTTACACCAACACCTTGCAATATTCGCTACTTTTTATTGTGGATAAACGGGAAAGGCTTCGATACTGCTGCGCGCCCTGAATATGCCCAGTAGTGTCAGGAAGTGAATGACCCGCGATCGAGCAGCACAGAACATCGACTGAACCAAATAAACTGCTTTTGGCAAATATTCAGTTACTGCCACTCTAACGGCGACGCTCTATGGTATTTTATAGGACAAGGCCGGACTACTCGTGTTCTATCGTTGAAGGAGAAATCTTCATCTCGATGTTGGCAAGGGCACCTCTTCGTCGTTCTCGATGTTTAGAAAAAGGGCGCTCGACCGGTAAACATCGACTTGGGAAAAATCTCCGACCGTTGTTTTCAGTCGAGCAAAGCTTGTGCCGCGCGCATCTTTACAGGGGCGGGCGTAGATTGGTTTGACCTCTTAACCGCCGCCCTGCGCTTGCCAGATTTCGTGGTCGTCAATCAGTTTACGGGGAAGATCATAGATCAATTGTTTGAAATCGAGCATGCTCGGGGCGACCCTCCCGCGCAATGGGCGGTTCGACACGAGGAAAAGGTCCTTTCATACCATGTTTGTATGGCGCTAAACACATTGATTGGTGACCAATTGGTTCAGTTCGCAGCGAACGCGGAAGTCGTTAAGAGTAGCAATGTCGCAAAGATCTACTTTCCCCAGACCATGACGCAGGAAGAGACCGCCTTGGAAAGGCAAAAGTATCTATGCGCGGCAGACATTCTTTCAGGTATCATTACCAGTATAGATCAAGGGTGGGTCGAGATATTACCGTACAGTGAAAAACTCATATTCCTGCGTGATTGGACGGGAAGCTACGATTTCATCTGCCCTCACTTTCGGCAAGCAACGTTTGATCATAATATTCACTTGCCGTACTTGAAAAATGCTGATGTCCCGAAGTCGGATCATTCCTATCACTTCAAACGATGGTGCTATTTCAATTATGAAGGCTGGCGGGAAATGGATGAACACGCGGCGGAACAGGAATTCTACTCGCAGGGAGGGCAGGCGCGCGACTATCCCGGTGAAGAAGAAATTCTTCGGGCTTATCTGTCGGCGAAGGGACGCTATGTTGCACCCTCGAAAACAGCACCACTGACTGAAGGTTTCAAGAAGGTTGTGTTCGGTAACAAGTGTTTGGCTGTCTCCGACCTAATCTCGATCAACCGGTTTCGTGATTTTATGGAGCAGGAGAACGAACTCTACGCGAAATATCGACCGCAACCCGCCGAACAGGATGATTGGCGTCAATGCAATCAGCTGGATGACATTGGTACAGCGCCAGCGTCAGTGACCTGGTATGACGCTTCGGCTTTTGCCGCCGCTGTCAGCAAGGTGAAAAAATTGCCGGTTCGTCTCCCCACAGAGGAAGAGTGGCTCGCCATCACAATGGAATTCCGAGGCACCCTTCAAGCAGATACGGAAGGATTCCCGAGCTCAAACCAAAGTCGTATTGTCGAGAAAGGGGAGCGGAGCGCCGACCACGGTTTTTTCGGGACAAGATACAACTGCGGGGAGGAAGATATTCCATGGGAACGAACGAAAGATGACATCGCTTTCCTGAGATCAATCGATTTCGGGGAATGGCTGTTGCCGATCGGAGCAGTTATTAACAGTCGGCATCTTGGAGCAATGAATATTGCGCCGCTCCACTTTGATCCTGATCAAGGCGCGCCGAACCCGAAGGAATGTGACGCTTCAGTGCGATGGGAGAACCGAGTTTCGGCTGAGAGGGATCGGATGTCTCCATCTTCCACGGGAGCGTATAAAGGTATGCGCATCGGGTTCAGGCTTGTCTATGAGCTTGAGTGAGAGGGTGTTGCATGCGCGCAATGCTATCTTCGTCGGGAAAATGTCCTTAAAAATCTACCTTACACCCAGAGATGATAAAAATCCGACAAAGAGCCACTCAGGGGCTCCAGCCGTGTTCATTCATGTAGTGAACAATGAGCGATATATTTAACCAACCTAACCAAGGAGAAATCGAAATGAGTAAGGGTCAAGGAAATGGTGGCGGCTGGCCAAGCACTACCGGCAATGAATCAGGCGGCGGCAGGTCTAACGGTCCTGCTGGCGGTGGCAAAGGAAAATAAAACTACAAATGGCGGGGGCATCTTGCCCCCGCTGCGACTACGTTTGCGTGCCCTGGGGGAGGGATGCATTGTGAATCCAGCGGATGTGACAGGAAACAGGATTCGAACCTTCGTACGGTGATGGATTGGACCTACAGTTTATAAGTTATTTGGACCTACAGTTTATAAGTTATTGTTTTCAATTGCTAAAAATGGCACCTTTTGTCAAGTGGCAATGGAGTAGCAAGAGGGCACGGATTGTAGTGATCTCGCGTTACTCAATGCACATGGCTGCAAGAAGCGGAAGGATTAAGGCGATGGGGCAGCAGTTCGAGTTTGATTTGGTTTTCGGGCTTCCTCGGAAGGACCTGAATCAGGACGCGATCCTTGATGCACTTTTCGAGGCAGGTTGCGAAGATGCTGTGGTTGGTCTCGGCGCGCGCGGCTTGGTCGGTTTGGCTTTCACCCGAAGCGGTGATAGCGCTGAAGAGGTTATTGCAGTGGCGACGAAAACCGCGCAATCTGCGTTGCCAGAGGGCACCATCCTAATCGAAGTAAAGTAAAATCTTCTCAATTAGGGCGGTGATACAGAGAGTGTTATATCGTCTGTGTGAATTGTGCTTAGCCCACGTATCTTGCGTTGAGCGAGGACGAGGAGGATTTTCAAGAAACTGTAGGGCGAACTGCCGATGGACTGAGAGTGGTCTGAAAAATTGGTTTCCAATTTTGGACTGCTGAAAGCCTCAACAACCGTAACCGCCCGATTGATACCGCGGTTTAAGCGGGTGCCCAGTTCCAGGGTAGCAGTCCATCAATCCGGTTGATCTTGTGATCGTGTATGCGGTCGAGAACGTCGGCGAGGTAGGCTTGGGGATCAATGCCGTTCAGTTTGGCCGTTTCGATCAACGTCATGGCGCGTGCCAGGGTTTCCGCCCCGGTGTCGGCACCCGCAAAGAGCCAATTTTTCCGTCCAATTCCAATTGGGCGCATCGCCCGCTCAGCGGCATTGTTGTCAATGGCGACACGACCATCCGCAAGGAACAGGCAAAACGACGGCCAGCGGCTCAAACCATAGCGAAAGGCTTTCGCCAAATCGCTTTTGCCGGGGATGCGCGTCAACTGTTGTTCGGCCCAGTTTTTGAACGCCTCGACTTTCGGTTTGCTCAGTTTTTGACGTGCCGCAAGGCGTGTGTCAGCAGCTTGACCTGCGATCTCACGCTCAATGTCGTAGAGTTTTCCAATCCTGTCGAGGGCCTCACGAGCGATCTGTGACTTGTCTGATGCCCAGATATCATGAAAGTCGCGCCGCAGGTGCGCCCAGCAGGCGGCTTCGCGGAACTGGCTTTTGCCGTCAGAGCCTTTCTCATAAAGCGCATTGAACCCGGCATAGGCGTCTGCCTGTAGGATACCGCTGCTGTTTTGCAGATGCTGGCGGACATGCTCGCCTTTGCGATCTGGGGCAAAGTAATAAACCGCCCCCGGCGGGGCGCTGCCCGCCCATGGTCGCTGATCACGAACATAGGCCCAGATACGGCCCTGTTTCACGCCCTTACCCAGCCCCTTGTCGCGCCGCGCGCACTCCAAAACCCGGATAGGGGTATCATCCGTGTGCAGCAGATCGCTCGCCATGACGTGCGCTTCGATCCGTTCAATAATGGGCTGAAGGACCTGCATCGACCGACCGCACCAATCCACCAACGTACTGTCAGGAATGTCAGCGCCCAAGCGGGCGAAGATTTCGTTCTGTCGGTAAAGCGGAAGGTGATCGTCAAATTTCGAGACCAACACATGCGCCAGTAGATTGGGTCCCGCCATGCTGCCCGGAATCGGGCGGCTGGGTGCGGGCACCTGCACCATCTTTTCACAGCGGCGACAGGATTTCTTGATGCGGGCGATCTCGATCACTTTGAGCTGCGCTGTGATCATATCAAGCAGTTCGCTGACATCCTCACCAACGATCCGCAGATCACCGACGCAATCGGGGCACGCGGCACCGGGATCAAGCTCGCGGCGCTCACGCGGGGTCGTGTCCGAGACACGCGGGCGACGGCGGGGTTTGTTCTCAACCGGCTCGGATGCAGCAGAAGATGGTGCGTCAGCCTCATCTTCATCAAGCGGTGCGTCTTCCGCCTCAGCAACCGCGACCAGTAGGTCTTCCAGCGCCAATTCAAGCTGTTCAATCTCACGCTCGATCTTTTCCGAACTTGCCCCAAACGCTTGCTTTTGCAGCTTCGCGATCCGCAACCGCAAGGCCTGCACCAGCTGATCATGGGCCCTCAGCGTCGCGGATATCTTGGCATTCTCGGCTTGCAAAGTCGCAATCATCGCCTTCAAAAGGGCGGGATCGTCGGGCAGGTCTGAGGTATCGATCGGCATGCTGCAAACTACCAAAACATACATGAATGCACCATATAAATAAGCAATATCAGGTAGATAAATCAACCAACGCGGGCCGGTGGCACACCCCAATCCGGCCTACGCCAATCAATGCCTTCCCACAACATTGCCAGCTGCGCTGAGGTCAATCGCGCCGCACCATCCTGGGCACTTGGCCATGGAAACCGCCCCCGCTCCAGAACCTTGTAGTAAAGACAAAAGCCCTGACCATCCCAATAAAGCAGCTTCAGCCGGTCACCCCGCCGCCCGCGAAAGGCAAACACTGCACCGCTGGCAGGCTTTTGACGCAACACATCCTGCGCCAGCGTCGAAAGGCCCGCGATGCCCTTCCTCATATCCGTCACCCCACAGGCCAGATAAACCCGAACCCCGGTTCCCGGACCGATCACGCCGCTTCCACCGCCCGGATCAATCGCGTCAGCGCGGCGGCTTCCACGCCAGTATCAAATCGCAAGCAACGTCCATTGCTCAAGGAAAGCTCCACGGCAGACGGCGGTGTGGGCTCCGGGGCTGATGACACCACGTCAGTAACATGGAAATCAATTGGCAGAAAAACTGCGCCCTCGCCGGTGGGCCAAAGCCCCTTCTTCTTAAGCTCATGCCGCCATCTGTAAATCTGCTGGCGCGTCACATCGTGCCTATGCGCAACATGCGTGACAGTCGCCCCGTCAATTCCGACGGATGAAACAATCGCCAACTTGTCATCATCATTCCAGCGCCGTCGGCGCTCAACACCCAAAACCTCACCCCGCATGACACCCTCCGCATAAGACACGTCACTAACGACGTCGCTATGCACGTGTCTTAACTCATCACGCCAAAATCAGGCAGGCGGTGCCAATCGGGCGGTTACCAACAACCAGACGGATGGAGTAGATGATCGGTTGGGAGTGAACGGCACCTTGACAAACCACACTCCGTTTTCAGACTGACCTTCATATGCGCGTTTTGGAACCCGACAGGCACACTGTCACCTGTCATAAGCGCCCCTCGGACGTCAGCCCCGAGACTGACCTGCACTTCGAGGTGGCTCAGTTTTATCTCCTTGAGGTTGGCAATCATGCGGATCGCCGTATCAAGACAACTTGCCAACGCAGCGGCGAGGAATTCGCCGGGACACGGAAAATCGCTTTCGCCTCCGACGGCCCTGTGGACGGAAACGGGCAAATCCAACGGTATGTCTTCGCCACACACGACATGGCCGTGGATCGGGTGATCTGCGGGGACATGCGTATCAACCGTCCTTGCATGGTCATACACCCACGCGGCGTCCGGTGTGTCATGATAGAGCTTGCGCAGTGGTAATTGTCGGTCGAGAATGCTGGTCGGCTGTGCATCTGCGAAAGAATGAATGTGGTTCAGGTGTTTG
This sequence comes from Yoonia maritima, assembly GCF_002933395.1. GTDB lineage: Bacteria > Pseudomonadota > Alphaproteobacteria > Rhodobacterales > Rhodobacteraceae > Yoonia > Yoonia maritima_A. Next base: position 36,301 of record NZ_PKFN01000008.1, on the reverse strand, counting down.
GGGTCAAGTGTCATTTTTACCGCCCCCGCCCAAGTCCGGGAACAAATGCAGGAACCTCACGCTGGTATGCGCGATAATCATCACCAATCTCGGCAATCAGGTCCTTTTCTTCGAGATGAAGCACAGCGATGACAATGTATCCTGTGGTCACCACTGCGAATACGCCCTCAATAATATCACCCGCTATGCACAACTGAGACCAGGGGCTTCCTTGCTTGCCGGTGCTTTCTCGGTTGCCCGTGGCGGGGGCGATTGAGCAGGTGTGTTCGCTGCCCGTCTCACAAAGCCTTTCGGGCTTTTTGCGCGTAAATTTTCCATGTATTTTTCTTGATGGGCTCGACCTGGTTCGCTGTCCCGGAAGAACTCACCCAGGTCCGGATGGGCAAAATTGTGCAATCCAAATTCCCCGAACTTGATGCGGAAGATCAGGAAGCCGTGCGACAACATGCTGTCGCGGCGTTGAACTTCACGCAACAAGCCAAGAAAGCCTTGCTGGGCGATGACACAGAAGCACAAGCCAACACGGCCTTTGTTACGGGCGTTCGGCAGTTCGCAATGAATGTCCGTGATCTGGACATCGACCTCATCGATCGGATCAACCCTTTCAGTGAGGCCTATGCGATCCTGGCCAAAACCATGAGTGAAGAAAGCCTAAAGCAGGTCGCAGCTGTCATCGAAGCCAAGAAGATCAAGCTAACCCCGGAGGAGGCGCGGGATCTCGCCAAGCGGGCCTTGAAGTTCAAGCAAGAACGAGGCGTGTTACCATCATTGACCTCTTCGGACGCTTGGGAAAAGAAGATGGCTGAAGGTGTCGCATTTCTGGCGCGGATGAAGCAGGAGGCGATGAATGCCCAGTGACTTCACAGATGACGATGATGCACTCCTTGCTGAACTCGGCGTTGAGATTGAGCAGAAGAAGCAGGTCAAAAGAACGCCGCGTGAAGAACGGATCATCGCGGGTTTCGAGGACATCCAGAAGTTTGTTGCTGACCATGATCGCTTGCCAGGGCATTCACCAGACGGGGATATTTTTGAACGCCTATACGCGGTCAGGTTAGATCGTCTGCGTGAGCTGCCTGAGGCACGTGATCTCCTTGAAACTCTTGATCATCAAGGATTGCTGAGCACCCTACCTCCTGCAGATCAAAGCGATGACATGGACGACGACGCCTTACTCGCTGAGCTCGGTGTGGACATCGCCCCATCAGCAATAACCGAGCTCAAGCATGTCCGCTCCGCGGCGGAAAAGAAGGCCGCAGAGAATGTTGCCAATCGGGAGGAATGCAAGGATTTCGATGAGTTCCAGCCTCTCTTCGAAAAGGTTCAGCGTGAATTGGACAGTGGTCAAAGGGAGACCCGTCCTTTTGAGCTGAAAGCTGAAATCGAGCCTGGACGGTTCTTCATTGTACACGGGCAGAAAGCCTATGTTGCCGAAATGGGCGAGGTGACCCTCACTGATCAGGGGCGGACGGATGCCCGGCTACGGGTTATCTTTGACAATGGTACCGAAAGCAAAATGCTGATGCGATCTTTGCAACGGGCGTTAAACAGCGATGAAGCAGGCCGACGTATCACAGAGCCCTTGGCTGGCCCCCTGTTCTCGGACACACCTGAGGAGGGGGACGACACAACCGGAGCAATCTACGTCTTGCGCAGTAGGTCAGACAATCCGACCGTCGCTGCGAACCGTGATTTGGTGCACAAGATTGGCGTCACGACTATGAGTGTCGAAAAACGGATCGCGGGAGCACATTTGCAGCCAACATTTCTGATGGCACCAGTCGACATCGTGGCAACATACAAGCTTTACAACATCAACCAAACCAGGCTCGAAAACCTGATACACAGAATATTTGACAGTGCACGGCTCGATATTCAAATCGAAGACCGTTTTGGCCGTCCTGTCGTGCCACGGGAGTGGTTTCTGGTGCCACTCTTCGCAATCGAGGACGCCGTTCAGAAGATCAAGGACGGAACGATCACTCAGTTTGTGTATGACCCGCAGCAAGCAAAGCTCGTACGACGGCCCGCGTGAGCTGTTCCCTTGGGATAGCAGCGAAGATAACTTGGAAGCCATGGGCCGACGACCAAAGTTACAGACAAAAAGTCAAATTTGTCTGTAACCGAGTAAAGAGACGCCCTTGGCTGTTGGTGGTAGTGTAACGTCCGATCTATTTCAGCGTGTGTGTTGTTGTCTGCTCCTGACCTTCAAGGAAATCAGTCATGGTGAAACAGCCTTTTGAATTTACAGGTGTGGCAGGGGAAACCTGCATTCAGTGCGCGCCCTGAACGCAGGTTTCCCCCGAAAGCCTCCGGCCGGTTCGACTTCGCCACGTTTTGGGACACAAGGCCCCGAACTTGCTTCGCCCCGGAAGGGAAAAAGCACTCGCATGGTCGCAAAAGCGACGTTTGTGTTTTCAAGCAAGATCCCGAGTTGTCACACTGCTGCGCGCCGCAATGCTTCAATCCAGAGTCCCGCCTGGCGGATGCATCTGCTGAACACAGAAGGTATATGAAGTCCTTTCCCGAAAAGCCAAAATGGCGCGCACAAATTTTATTGTGCCGCCTCTTTCTAATAGATTCATGATTCTTCTTGATTCAGGGGCTGAAGGCGTCGACACGAGTAAATTGCGAATACACTTATGGTGACTACAGGAATTTTTTGCCGCTTGTTGGCAAGTGCAGCGTTAAAAATTTGATCCAGCTCTGTCAGAGATGGCCTGCGTTCGCGTTCTTCAGAACGGGCAAGAATTTCATCGTCCCATAAAACTTTCATTGCCCGAATAATGACGTCATATGGCACATCGGCTTCCCGATCTGCGGCCCATTTGAGTGAAGCGGCAAGCATGGCCATGTAACTGGCAGCAGTCTGAGGAAGCATCCCTGTTTCGATAAGGTCATCGGCCATGGAAATAAACCAATTTAGGTCGATGGTTGACGCAGGCACCTGACAACGATCATGTTTGATCAGTAAATCCAAGTTTTGATTGGCCGAGCGTCCCAAGCGCCGACCTCTTTCCCTCCTTCGCTGCAACAGATCGCAGACAAGGACTTGTTTTGTTTCCTCTTCATTCTTTTTGGGGACAAGCAACCCCAGTTGAATCTTAGCCAGTGTGTCGTCACGCCATTTCTTAGCCGCTTCAAGAGTTGAAAAGGTTTTGCTTGAGCTGACATTTCCTTGATCTTGTTTTCGACGAATTTGTACGCAGTATCTTGGTGGTCCATCTTTGCCCGAGCGTTGAGAGATGAATGGCTCTTCAGAGCAATCTGCCCGCTCGGGAGAGTTTCCCGTTGGCTTTGATGTCACCATTTTGCTCTGGGTGAATGAGCGTTTGGCAGACTTTTCGGATTTAGAGGTTTTCACACTTCTTGGTGCCGTCCCGGTGGGTGCCGGTGAAGGGAGCGCGAAAGGTGAACCCGCAGATTGATTGTGCGAGATTTCTGCAAGAAGGCTTGCGGAACTATGTTGTGTGGTCTGAGACATGATATGCTTCCTTGATCGATTATGAGGAGCTGGTGTTGATTTTTTCGGGCCGGAAATCGTATGAGGGATTTTTTTTGAAGTTCGGGCCTGAAATGGGCGGGAATGTGTTTCAGGAGGGCCCCTCACTTGGGGATGCAGGCCACGCAAAAAGCTGCTACTCGGTAGCAAGCGTTCTCGGAAAACCCACGGAAACCACCGAAAATCGGGGTGAATCACAGGAAATGCGGCAAAGTAACGAAGTCTCGGAACTACTGTTATGTATTTGAATTCAAATGTAAAAAAAGCATCTCGGCTCAGCATTGCACCCATGATGGATTGGACGGATCGCCATTGCCGGTATTTGCACCGCCTGATGTCACGCCATGCTTTGCTTTATACGGAGATGGTGACGGCGCCCGCAATTATTCATGGTGATCGTGATCGCTTATTGGGGTTTGATGGTGCAGAGCATCCGGTTGCTGTTCAACTGGGCGGTTCTGATCCTATGCAATTGGCTGAAGCTGCACGCATCGCCGCGGATTACGGCTATGATGAGATTAACCTTAACTGTGGATGTCCATCTGACAGGGTGCAATCTGGCAGCTTTGGTGCGGTGTTGATGGAGAACGCGGCACTTGTTGCGCAATGTGTCGCGGCTATGAAAAATGCGGTTGATGTACCAATTACTGTAAAATGCCGTATCGGTGTGGATGATCAAGAACCGCGCGAGATATTGCCAGACTTTCTAGCCCGGGTTTCTGCGGCAGGTGTGGATCACTTTACAGTTCATGCGCGCAAGGCTTGGTTGCAGGGTCTAAGCCCGAAGCAAAACCGAGATATCCCGCCTCTGGATTATGACCTTGTTTTAGAAATGAATGGGTTATTTCCCAGCTTGAACCTGTCGATCAATGGTGGCGTGGCGACTTTGGATGCAGCCCAAGGGTTACTGGATAAGGGGTTAGACGGCGTGATGATTGGGCGAGCTGCCTATCATACGCCATGTGATATTTTACTGGCCGCTGACGAACGGATCTTTGGCGATGCATCTAGCCGTACTGCTGAAGAAGTGGTGCATTTGATGCTGCCTTATATTGAAGCACATATTGCGCAGGGTGGTCGCTTGGGGCAGGTTACGCGCCACATGCTTGGCATGTTTCAGGGGCGGCCAGGTGCACGCGGATGGCGCCGTCACCTTTCTGAAAATGTGCATGCAGATGGTGCTGGGCCGCAAGTCGTGCTCGAAGCACTGGACCACGTGACGCGGCTTGCCGCTTAAGGGATAAACCATGGACGATATGACACTTTTACTGACCATGGGCGCATTGCTTTTGGTTATCGGGGCATTTGCGGGCGTTTTGGCCGGGCTTTTGGGCGTTGGGGGCGGGATTATCCTTGTGCCCGCATTTTACTATGTATTCAGCGCTTTGGGCTATGACAGCCCGCAACTGATGCAGCTGTGTCTTGGTACGTCACTGGCGACGATTATCGTTACATCGGTACGGTCGGTTATGTCGCACAATAAAAAAGGTGCCGTTGAATGGCCAATTCTTAAAACATGGGCGCTGGGTATTGGTATTGGGGCATTGGTTGGTGTGCTGGTCGTATCGTCCCTACGGTCAGTTGTACTACAAAGCATCTTTGGTGGCCTTGCTATTATTGTCGGGTTGTACATGGCGTTTGGTCAAAGCCACTGGCGATTGGGGGACAGCATGCCAACCGGGATCAAACGCGCGGTACTGTCCCCGATGCTTGGCTTTTTGTCCGTTCTCATGGGGATTGGTGGCGGATCGTTTGGGGTGCCGACAATGTCACTGTTTAACGTGCCAATTCATCGTGCTGTCGCAACGGCAGCAGGCTTTGGCGTGCTGATCGCGGTGCCATCTGTGGCTGGTTTGCTGTTGGTGGACATGGATGTCGCGCCGCCATTCACGATTGGCGCAATCAACTTTGCGGCGTTTTTTGTGATTATCGCCATGACATTGATTACCGCACCGTGGGGGGCAGCGCTCGCGCATAAGCTGGACCCGAAGCCGTTAAAAAGAATATTTGGAATATTCCTGATCCTGGTGGCGCTAAACATGATCCGCAAAGCATTGGGCTGGTAAGCTACCAGCGCGACAGCAATCTTTGTACTGGTCTTGGTAGTTTGGCCCGGACTTTTGCCTTGTGATACAAGGCATCTTTGCGGTCTTGATTGAGATCACAGATTTGGGCGATGTCGGTAAAGTGGATTAAGCTAAGATCCACGTCATCGGCATCGATCAGTCTATAATCGAGCTCCGGAAAACGGATGCCATAGTTTTCATTAAGCCAAGCAAGATCGGGTGCGGCCCAATTGTTCAAGGTCTGCGCAGCTTCTTCGCGTAGTTTTGGTTGTGTTGGATTTTGAAGTTTTTGATCGGCTTTAATAATTTGATGAATCAGCGATGTGGGGTCAACTGTTTCATCTAAGCGACCGTGCATCCGATCAATCAGCAATGCCATTGCTTCGACAGACAGGCGTGGCTTTGTGGCTTTGGGCCGAACTAGCAGTTCGAGATCAAAGTTGGGCAGATGCCGTGAAACGAAATCATCGACGATATTGCCGTTTTTCATCGTCACATCGGAAAACACCTCGAGCGTGATTGTACCAGACCATGCTTTGGCTAAGGGCTCGATGCGTTCTTTGATCCGGGTGCGCGACGGTATTGTCGGTTCTCGCATTTGATGTAGGCGTTGCTGCGTCAGCGTGAGAAAATGAGAATCTGGCGCACGGAGATAGGCGACGATGGATTTTTCATGTGCAATGCCGTTGGTCGCGTCTTCAAACTTATCAATAGTTTGGGTCGATATTTGTTTGAAGTATTGTTGGTTGCTGACGACAATTGTTTCACAGCCGGATTGTTGATGTGGCGCACGAATTTTATCCCAATGGCTAGTGAGGGGACCCGTGGCGTGATCCGCAATTTTTCGATCAAGGTTCACATCTTCATTGGGGGCGAAGCCCAACGTGAATCGTTCAAGGTTCTCGGTTGTAAATTTTGGCAGATAAATATCTTGGCTAAATAGCGCATTTTTTGACGCAAAAAGAGCGTCCTGCAAAGGCACAGCATCCGTATTGCGGTGCCCAATATGAATTAAAAGTCGGTTCGCAGTCATTAAGGACGCCAGAGTATAAAGTCACATTCGACTCAGACATTGGCGGATTGATAATTCAACTACCAGCATTAACGCCGCGGGCGTTAAAATCGGCCAAAGATTTCCCATTCTCGTCCACGAAAAGGCTGGGAAGTATGCGAAGTTCGGTGATCTGGTCGACGCGTATCTCACTGAAATCTTTTTGTTTTTCGCACCAGACAATACAGGTCCACAAGCGCCCCCAATAGTCCAGTTGAAGCGGCCGAACTGTGCGCAATTCGCTATTCAAGGTTATCGACAGTTTCTGCCTCGTGCGTATCGCTTGGCGCAATGTCGGAAGGTGCTGAAAGCCACGTGCCGCGTCTGCAAATGGATAAACTGCAAATCCATATCCGGTTGGGGCGCGTGTGCGGTCTTCTGGCATGACGGCGTCCAGCTTAGCTGACAAAGCACGTGCCGCGGCCGAAAGCTCTTTGTCATCGCTTTGTCCGACAGCGCTTAGACCTAAATGCAAGGCTTCGACTTCGGTCATGGTTAAGTTCAGCGGTGGGAGAGTGACTGCAGCAGTCACGCGGTAGCCAATCCCGCGTTCGCCGGTGATCGGTACACCCGACGCAGCCAGTGTTTCCATGTCGCGATAGATCGTACGCAGTGACACGTTTACGACTGCTGCAAGATCAGCAGCCTTATGTAAATTTCCATCCCGTAGAACTTGAACGAGCTGCATTAAGCGGTCGGCGCGTCGCATGAGATTCCTTTCGATTCGCAGTAGTCTTGTCAATTTTCTGACAACTGACAAGTATTTGTCACAAATTGACATAGACCCTTGTGAAAAAGGGTCCTGAACTGGGGTAAAACACGAATTTCACGCTTTCCTTGCCTTGCGCGGGGCCGTATTTGTGAATCCGATAGAGTTCATTACGGGACCGGGACCCGTCAGAGGAGAAAACCATGCTTAACAACATCGGCCTGCCAGGCCTTCTACTTATCGCAGTTGTCGTTCTTGTGCTGTTTGGGCGCGGTAAGATTTCCAGCCTGATGGGCGAAGTCGGCAAAGGTATCACTGCGTTTAAAAAGGGCGTGGATGACGGCAAGCAAGAGATCGAAGAAAGCATCGAAAATGCGCGCGACGTCACACCTGAAGAAGATAAAGACAAAGCCTAATTCACCATAAGGAATATCGTTCATGTTTGGCTTAGGCTGGAGCGAAATGGTGCTGGTAGGCATCGTGGCCCTCATTGTAATTGGGCCAAAAGATTTACCGGGTATGTTCCGTACATTGGGGCAATTCACTGGTAAGGCACGCGGCATGGCACGCGAGTTTTCGCGCGCCATGGAAGCAGCGGCAGATGAATCCGGCATGAACGATATTTCCAAGACGGTGCGTGCAGCGGCAAACCCGCAAAAGTTTGGGGTCGATAAGATCAAAGAAGCGACTGGTATGACTGAAGCGCCTGAAAAGGCGACGCTGTCACCTGAACGCCAAGCCGCAAAAGAAAAAATGAGCGATGCTATGGCCAAGGCTGCCACCGATCGCCAAGCGCGCGAAGCTGCTGAGGCGGCTGCTGAACAGCCCAAGGGTGACGATAAATGAGCGCAACAGATGAAATGGAAGACAGCGCAGCACCGTTGATCGAACACCTAACTGAACTGCGGTCACGGCTTATCTGGTCGTTGCTCGCGTTTATTGTTGGCATGGTGATCTGTTTCACGGTCTGGAACCCAGTCTTTAATTTTCTGACACATCCTTTGTGTGATGCGCTCGCATCGCGCAGGCAGGCTTGTGATCTACAGTTTATCGCGCTCGAAGAAGGTTTCTTTGTCGCGATTTCGATCTCACTTTTGGGTGGGTTGATGCTGTCGTTTCCGGTCATCAGCTATCAGATGTGGCGTTTCGTGGCGCCGGGCCTATACAAAAGCGAGAAGGGGGCGTTTTTGCCATTCCTGATCGCTTCGCCGTTCATGTTCTTTCTTGGCGCAGCTTTTGCTTACTACGTGATTACACCGCTCGCGTTCGGGTTCTTTTTAGGGTTTCAACAGCCAGGTACGCTCGAGGCGGGCACCGATAGCGCGACCCAAGCAGCCGGTATTTTGTTCCAAGGGTCCGCTAAAGCGTATTTGAACCTGACGATCAAATTCATCGTCGCCTTTGGCCTGTGTTTCCAGTTGCCAGTTCTGTTGACGTTGATGGGCAAGGCTGGATTGGTGTCTGCGCGCGGTCTGCGTGGTACGCGGAAATACGCAATGGTAGGTATCTTGATCGTTGCGGCGCTTGCTACTCCGCCAGATGTTATCAGTCAGGTCATCTTGTTTGTCGTGGTATACGGGCTTTATGAGATTTCGATCCAGCTTGTGGCCCGAGTGGAGCGCCAGCGCGAAGCCAAACTGCGTGCCGAAGGTCTCTGGGATGATGAAATCCACGGTGACGGCGCGATGGACGAGGCTGATGAGCGTGAGTAAGAAAGCGCTGCGCCGGATAGCTGACGCGCTGGAGCGGATGAGCCCACCTCCGGCTGATGCTCCGAAATTCAAACAGGCTGTCGCGTTTGTGTGGCAGCCTGACCCGGATCGGCTAGTGCCTGTCCCAAAGGTGAATCGCATACCCGTGGAATTACTGGTCGGTGTGAACCGGTCCCGTGACACGTTGATGGCGAATACTTCGCAATTCGCAGCCGGTATGCCCGCGAACAACGCGCTGCTTTGGGGAGCGCGTGGTATGGGTAAATCTAGCCTTGTCAAAGCCGTACACGGTGCTTTGCAGACGAATTACCCTGATCTAAAGATGGTCGAAGTTCAGCGCGAGGATCTACCGAGTATCGGCCGTTGCTTGAACATGCTGCGCGGCGCGTCTGAACGATTTATCATGTTCTGCGACGACCTTTCATTCGGACATGACGACGCGCATTACAAGTCGCTTAAGGCCGTACTGGATGGCGGAATCGAAGGACGACCGGATAATGTCGTGCTTTACGCGACGTCAAACAGACGTCACTTGATGCCCCGCGACATGATCGAAAATGAACGCTCATCCGCGATTTCGCCATCCGAGGCGGTAGAGGAAAAGGTGTCCTTGTCAGACCGCTTTGGCCTATGGCTTGGATTTCATCCTTGTGATCAGGATGATTATTTGGCGATGATCCGCGGCTATTGCGACGCCTATGGTGTCGATATTGATGATGAAACTATGCGTGCAGAGGCCATTGAATGGCAAGCCACACGAGGAAGCCGTTCAGGCCGTGTGGCATGGCAATATTTCACAGATTTAGCAGGGCGTCGTGGGATAAAGTTGACGTAAGGTGGATTGAAATCCACCCTACGTCATCATCTGTTAGGGCAGGTAGCCAGCTGGATCGACGCTTTGTAATCCGCGACGGACTTCGAAGTGTAGCATGCTTGGTTCGCCGGCACGCACCTTACCAATGGTTTCGCCACGGCTGACTGTGTCACCTTTTTCAATCGTGAGGCTGTCGAGGTGGGTGTAAAGCGTCAGCAAGCCGTCGCTATGTTTGATAACAACGACTGAACCGCCGCTTGTGTCTGCTGTTACTGCGGCGACGCTGCCAGCATCGGCGGCTTTGACCGCTGTCCCTGAAGGTGCGCCAATGTCGATCCCTTCATTCCGCCCAGCTGCATATTCACGAATGATGCTACCTTGGACAGGCTGAACCATGCGCGCGCTGTTAGATTCAGCAGGCGCAGCTGTCGCGCCGATATCGGGTGCGGCTGGTGCCGCTACTGGGGCAGAAGGGGTTGTTGCAGGCAAGGGCGTAGATGCGCTTGGTGGCACAGGTGTTGTTGTGCCTTGGCCCGGTGCCGTCACAGGTGCGGTCGTCGTTGTTGTCGCCGGGGCAGGGCGGCTGCCACCCTGAGGGATCAACAGGAACTGACCTTGGCGAATGGTGAATGCGCTATCGAGCCCATTCCATTCTGCAATGGCGGTCACGGGCACATTGTATAAGCGTGAGATCGAATACACGGTTTCGCCACGTGCGACTTGGTGGCGGACTGGCTCTGCTTGCGTGGTGGGCGCGGTGCTCGGTGTTGCGATTGGCGTTGCCGCTGCTGCTGGCACCGGGGCAAGGGGTGTAGCGGTGACTGTGCCGCCATTTGCCTCGGCGCGGTCAAGCGCTGTGGTTGCGACGGCTGTTACATCGAAGGGTTGTGTGGCCCCAGTGGCGGCAGAGGGTTCTGCCACGCGACCGGGCAACGCGATGATTTCATCGCGGCGCAAGATGACATCTGGTTCGACGCCATTGTATTCTGCCAGTTCATTCGCATCGATACCCAGCCGAATAGCGATGCCGCGGATGGTGTCATCCTTGCGCGCAACGACGACTTGATAGGTTGGGTAAGAAATCACGCCACGGTCATCTGGGCGCGGTCGGTTCGGCAGGTTTGCCACTGAACTTGATGTGTCAAACCCGTTGCCGACATCGCGAAAGTCTGGATCAAAGTCTTCGCAAGCAGCCAGCGCAGCCAGCGCGACGCCTGTCATTAAAATACGTTTTACTGTGCGTTGCCCATTGGCCATCGTACCGCTCCTTATGTCAAGCCGCCCCTTGTTCCCGGGGTCGTGCCTTATTTTGTTATATGTTTACTCTTGTCCGAGCCCTTCAAGCAAGGGAACAAACCGAACCGAGCGTAATTCGTCATAATCATACCCATGTTCATGCCGGGTTACGCGGATCAGGCTTTGCACGGTATCGGACTGACCGACGGGTAAAACCATGATGCCGCCAACGCGTAGCTGGGCCAGTAATGGGCCGGGTGGATCTTCTGCGGCAGCGGTCAAGAGGATCCGATCAAACGGTGCCTGTTCGATTAACCCATGACTGCCATCGGCCGTAAACGTGGTGATGTTGCTAATACCTTGCTGTTCAAACGTGGCGCGTGCTGCGTGAACAAGACTACGAAACCGATCTACGGTGTAAACCCGACGGGCAAGTTTCGAAAGAACCGCAGCCTGATATCCAGAGCCGGTTCCGATCTCCAGAACTTTGTCGCGCGGGCTGATGTTAAGCGCTTGGGTCATCAGCCCAACAACCGAAGGTTGGCTGATCGTTTGACCACACGCGATTGGCAGCGGCATGTCTTCGTAGGCACGTTCGGCAAAGACGCCTTTGATATATGCGGCGCGGTCGACCTGCTCCATTGCTGTTAGAACGCGGGTGTCAGTGATGCCTTTGCTGCGCAGTGCATAAACAAACTGCATCTTTGTCGGGGCGTCGAAGGTCACGACAAAACATCCTCGAGCGCGGCAACCATGTCGTAGTCGGTAAGATCAGCACGCATCGGCGTCACGGATATATAACCATCAAGGTTCACAGCCGCATCCGTGCCGGGGGCGGTTGGTTCGTGTTGTGGCCCCCCGCGCACCCAAAGAAACTTGCGGCCAGTCGGTGACGTTTGCGCTTCGGCTGTGAAATTGGTGTTTTTCCGAAAACCTTGCGACGCGGCTTGAACGCCTTTTACGTCGGCCGCAGGGACAGGTGGGAAATTGACGTTGTAAAACAGCCGGTAGTTGGCATCGTCCCAGAGAGCAGGGTCAAGAAGGGTTTTGATTACCGATGCACCATGGGCAAGGGCTGCTTCGAATGGGTCATCAAGCGCCGCGTTTCCAGCGCCAAAATATTGCGACAGTGCAATTGCTGGGATGCCCTGCAGCGCGGCTTCCATAGCGCCGCCTATGGTCCCGGAATAAAGCGTATTTTCAGCCGCATTGTTGCCCCGGTTTACGCCCGATAGCACGAGATCGGGTCGCTTGTCTTTCATCACGTCATAAAGACCTGCGATCACGCAATCTGCTGGCGATCCCTCTGCCGCAAAACGACGTTCTTCAAGTTGGGCGATCATTGTGGGGTGGGTATAGCTGATGCAGTGCCCTACGCCGGACTGTTCGAACGCCGGCGCGACGGTCCAGACTTCGCCATCCGCGCCTGCAATCTCTTGCGCGATCGCAGTCAGCACTTTTAGCCCTGGGGCGTTGATGCCGTCATCGTTGGTAATAAGAATGCGCATTATATTGTCCCTCGTCCGTCAATGACGTTCCTAGGCGAGCAAACCTTGGGCGGCAAGCTGTCCGGGCAATACAGTTGTGGCGTTTTTAGTGCTGTGGCTGAAAGGACTCAGAAAGCAGCAGTTAGTCAAGTATCTCGGGCAGTAGACGGGCGGCTTCAGTATTCGGGTCCGTCAGCACGTCGCGGCTTTCACCGGGATAGAACCGCGCGCGTGTGGCTGTTGGCATCGGTTCGGGCGAAAGGATTTTAATCTCTGGCCCGGTTTTGACGGATTCAGATTGCCAGCTTCGCGCAAGCGCGATCTGAGCTGCCTTCGTCGCCCCATATGCGCCGAAAAAGCGTTCGCCGCCGCGTGGGTCATCAAAAAAGACAGCTTTGCCCGTTTCGCCCAGCAAAGGCGCGACATATGAAATCAAGCGTGACGTGGCTTCGACGTTGATCGACAGCGATTTGGCAAGGTCTTTGGGGCCGATGTGACCTGTCGGTGCGAGCGGAGCAGCGTGGATGGCAGCGTGCACCCAAAGATCAAGCTTACCCCAGCGATCAAATATCCCGCGGCACAATTGCTGCATTGCTGCATCAACGGTGATGTCCATCGGCGCAAGGGTGGATTGCCCACCTGCCGCTTGGATCGCATCGTCGAGCTCTTCAAGCGCTCCAACAGTTTTACCCACCGCGATGATGTGATGCGTGGGCGCAAGCGCCTTTGCTAATGCTGCGCCAAGGCCGCGTGATGCGCCGGTGATAAGTGCAATCTTTGTCATATGCGCGGTTTGCTGCGATTGCGGCGCAAGGTCAAGGCCTAGCTGCCAGGAACCGAAAGGACATGTTGGGTGCCTACACGGTCTGTCAGAACCACTTGGTTGCCATCAATGGCCGCGATGACCACACCAAAGGCCGTTTCACCGGGCGAGACACGTGCAATATCGCCACGCGAGGATCGCACGAGCGCAGCAGGCGGGGCCTGCCCTGAGATGACACCGATGACGGTTAGGGTATCTAAAGTTAGCAGGTCAGGCTGTGTCGCTGATGATGCAACATGGCTGGGCGTTTCGTTTGTCATTTACTGAATACCAGATCGATTTTTACATTGATCGACAGGTAGTGTCAGACCCGTGTACCCAAGAAAAGCCCTTATACGTAACGTTATTGTGTGTAACGTGGCGCGGTACTAAGCGCGCATCATCTTGGGGCCAGCATCGTTACTAACTGGATTATTTGATGCAATTTCAAGTAGTGGTAAAACCCTCTCAGGGGGGCGACATAATGCGACACCTTTAGGGGTGCAGACGATTGGGCGTTCGACCAAAGCAGGGTATTTTATCATGGCCGCTAAGATCGTATCGTCACTAACATCTGCGGCAAGCAACCCAAGTTCAGCGGCAGGCGCCGTTTTGGTACGAAGCGCTGAACGTGGTGTTAGGTCTGCTGCGGCAAATAGCGCCAGCAGTTGAGGGCGGGTCCAACCGACATCGAGATATTCGATGACGATTGGTTCCGTTCCAGAAGCGAGGATGACGGCCAGTACGTCGCGCGATTTACTACAATCGGGATTGTGGTGAATGACCGTCGTCACGATTTACTCGGCAGCGATTTTTGGTTTGAAACCTTTTGCAATCATGTCCGAAGGTGCAACCGGGTAGTCACCCGTAAACACAGCATCATGATATGCAGGGTTGTTCGGGTCACGACCATTCGGCTCGCCAACAGCGCGATATAGGCCGTCGATTGAAACAAATTTCAACGAAGCAACGCCAAGGTATTCGCACATCTCTTCTTCGGTCATACGTGCCGCAAGCAGGTCTTCGCGGTTCGGCATGTCGACACCGTAAAAATCGGGCCACACGGTGGGCGGGCTGGCAACGCGGAAGTGAACCTCTGCCGCACCTGCCTCGAGAACCATATCCTTGATCTTGCGGCTGGTTGTGCCACGCACAACGCTGTCATCAACAAGGATCACGCGCTTGCCACGCATCAGTTCGCGGTTCACGTTTAGCTTTAGGCGTACGCCCATGTTGCGGATTTGTGCTGTTGGTTCGATAAATGTACGGCCAACGTATTGGTTGCGCACAATGCCCATTTCAAATGGGATGCCGCTTTCTTGGCTATAACCGATCGCCGCAGGGGTGCCGCTGTCTGGAACAGGGCAGACCATATCCGCCTCGACCGGGGCTTCGCGGGCGAGCTCTTTACCAATGTTGCGACGCACTTCGTAGACAGATTTCCCTGCGATCACAGAATCTGGACGGCTGAAGTACACATATTCAAAGATACATGGACGCGGTTTTTTAGCTTCGAACGGGCGGTAGCTTTTGACTTCGTCTGTTGTGACAACGACCATTTCGCCGGGTTCGATTTCGCGCACAAATTCGGCACCCAGAATATCTAGCGCGCAAGTTTCGGATGAGAGGACATATGCCTTGCCGATTTTGCCGAGAACGAGTGGGCGAATGCCCAGCGGATCACGGACACCGATCAATTTGCTGCGTGTCATAGCCACAATTGAAAAAGCGCCCTCAACTTGGCGGAGCGCTTCTTTCATACGGTCAGGAATTGTGCGGCCCATCGAGCGGGCCATCAGGTGAATGATACATTCACTGTCAGACGTGCTGTGGAAAATCGCGCCGCGTTCGATCAGATCACGGCGCAGGGCGATGGCATTGGTAAGGTTACCGTTGTGCGCAACAGCCGCGCCACCCATCGAGAATTCGCCAAAGAAGGGCTGTACGTCGCGGATCGCTGTGTGCTGGCTTTTGCTACCAGTTGTCGAATACCGTACGTGACCAACCCCAATATCACCTGGAAGCATGGCCATCATGTCGTTGGTGGTAAAGTTATCGCGAACCAGGCCCATGCGACGTGCTTGGTTAAAACCAGTCTTTGGGTCGTGGGTTACGATGCCACCCGCCTCTTGGCCGCGATGTTGAAGCGCGTGTAGGCCAAGAGCAACAAAGTTGGCAGCGTCCGGGGCGCCAATCACACCGAAAACGCCACACTCTTCGCGTAGCTTGTCGTCATCATATGGGTCGATTGGGGAATTTTGGTTGGACAAGGTGCCGCTCCGAATCCGAGTTGTGGTTGATTGCCTCCCTCTTAGTAGGTCGGGGGCATGGTGTCACGAAACGATCATACTTCTGTGGCGCGAAAATGGCAGGCACAGATGCGTGATCGGAATTTGGGCAGTAGTCGAACGTAAAAAGCCACCGAAAAGAGCGGTGGCTTTTGGTATTCATGTCATGGTTGTGTTACTGCGCTGGTGCGCCACATGACCCAACGAGCTGCTGATATTGTTCTTTGATCCAACCCAGCGCTTCTTCTGGGTTTTGTTCTTCGATTTTGCCTGTCAGCTGGTCAAATACTTGTGCGGCGCGACTGTCGTCGATCAGTGCGATCTCTTGCGACGCAAACACCGTATCGTAGACAAAGAAGGCTACTGCGATCAACAAGATGCCGCGTAGCACACCAAAGAAGAACCCAAGCGCTTGATCGACACCACCAAGTGCCGAACGCTGAATGACGCTTGAGAAAAGTGGCGTAAAGATTGATGCAACGACCAGCGCCACGGCAAACACCGCAGCAAAGGCCGCAATGATCGCAAGTTCGCAGCTGTCGCCAATAAAATCGCCAAGAACCGGAATTTGCCGCACGAGCGGTTCAACCTGATCTGCAAAGATAAATGCCACGATTGTTGCGCCAACCCAGCCCAAGATTGCCATCGCCTCACGGACCAAGCCACGGCTATATGCCAATACGCCTGATAGTAAGATGATAATGGCGACACCTGCGTCGATAAGTGTGAAGCCTTCCATAGTCCGTCTCCTGCCCAGCGCTATCTTGCGCCAAATACTTCTTCTACAAACCCGGCAAGGTCATCTGCATGCCTCAAACCTAACCCGGTAACCGCAGGCTGTTTTGCCTGATGCGGAATAATTGCTGTTGTAAAACCAAGTTTTTGGGCTTCTTTCAATCTATTTTCCGTTTGCACCACAGGACGGAGCGCGCCCGATAGGCTGATTTCCCCGAAAATTACCGCCTCAGCGGGCAGTGAAGCGTCTTCTCTTGCGGATACTAATGCTGCGGCGACGGCAAGGTCAGCAGCGGGTTCGGAAATGCGCAAACCCCCTGCTACATTGAGGTAAACGTCCAATCCGGTGAACGGAACGCCGCACCGCGATTCAAGCACAGCAAGGATCATGGCAAGCCGCCCACTGTCCCAACCGACCACTGATCGTCGTGGTTGGCTGTGTGGCGAAGGAGCCACAAGTGCTTGGATCTCGCAAAGCATGGGCCGGGACCCTTCGATGCCGCAAAACACGACCGATCCGGGCGATGGTTTGCCGCGTTCGGATAAGAAAAGCGCCGAAGGATTCTTAACCTCGGCCAGTCCTTTGCCTGTCATTTCAAAGACGCCGATTTCATCGGCAGGCCCAAACCGGTTCTTTACTGCGCGTAAAATACGGTATTGGTGGCCACGTTCGCCTTGGAAATATAGCACTGTGTCAACCATGTGTTCGACGACACGCGGCCCCGCAATGCTGCCGTCCTTGGTGACGTGACCGACCATAATCACGGACATGCCGTTGCGTTTCGCAAATGTGGTAAGTTCGTGCGCGGATGAACGCACCTGCGAAACCGAGCCCGGAGCACTATCAACGTTGTCCGCCCACATCGTTTGGATCGAATCGATAATCGCAAGATCGGGCTTTTCGTTTTCCAGCGTCGTCAGAATGTCCCGCAGGTTCGTTTCTGATGCGAGTAGTACTGGGCTTTTCTCTAATCCGAGCCGTCTGGCCCGCATTTGAACTTGCGCATTTGATTCCTCGCCCGAGATATAGACGACCTTTAGCCCGTTTCTGGCAAACCGCGCGGCGGCCTGTAACAGCAGCGTCGATTTCCCGATACCGGGATCGCCGCCAACCAATAGGGCAGAGGCCTTAACCAAGCCACCGCCAAGAACGCGGTCCAACTCGCCCACGCCTGCTTGGGTGCGGGGTGGTTCTTTTTCTTGGGTATCAAGATCAGTCAGCGGGATCGTTTTGCCGCGAATTGCGCCAAGCGATTTGCCCTTCGGGCCACTAGAGAGCGCTTTGCTTTCGGTGATGGTGTTCCATGCTTGGCAGGCGTCGCATTGCCCAGACCATTTGCCAAAGGACGCGCCACATTCCGAACATGAGAAGTTAAGTTCTTTTGCCATGTTCACCTTTTGGACCAAATCTGAAGCGTGGGCAAGGTGGTCTGTATTTCACGCTAGCTGCGTTTGGCTGTCAGCGTAGAAATCACGATCGATGCCAAGATGCACGCCGTGAACAAATAGAGCCCCCAAGCCGTTTCGACTTTGCCAATCCCGACACCTTTGGCCAAGACAATATAAAGCGCGATCAAGAACACATCGGCCATCGCCAGTTTGCCCAACCACGACAACACAGGTAGCACTTTGCGGCGCATGAGGTTGAAGTGGATCATCGCAAGGCCAATGGTTTTGAGGTAGGGCGCAAATAGCGCAAAAAACGTCACGAGCAGCGCCAGCGCGACATCACTGTCCCAAAGCGACTGCATCCCGGAAATGACGCTGATCTCGCTTAGGCCAAATACCGGCAATAGGCCGGCACGCATCAAAGGTGCAAACCATGCGATTGGGAATAGGATCAAAAGGGCGAGGTTTGCGACGCGAAGAACGTTCAGCATCTATTTACCGTAGGTCCGACGATTATATCGTGCACCTAGCTGGGTCAAAACTTCGTATCCGATAGTTCCTGCCTTTGCGGCGAGAGTGTCGAGGCTTTGCTGTGGGCCGATAAGCGTTAGCCGCTCGGGGGCCTCAGCAAGGTCGGTGACATCAATCGTCAACAGGTCCATGGAAACACGTCCGATCAACGGGCAGGGGGTATCACCATGGTACAGCGTTGCCTTGTCGGAAAGCATACGGAAGATGCCATCTGCGTAACCGCCTGACACTGTTGCGACGCGTGATGCACGTTCAGCCTGCCAGCTATTGCCGTAACCGACAACTTCGCCTTCGACGACGTCACGGATTTGTACGACTGGTAGCTCAAGCTCAATCACCGGGGTGGCCTGTTCGAACGGTAGACCGCCATACAAACCAATGCCCGGGCGGGTCAGGTCAAAATGATAGTCTGATCCCAGTAGAATACCGCCTGTTGCGGCAAGCGATCTAGGTACATTGATACCATCGGTCAGTTGCTTGAACACGTTTAGCTGATGGGGGTTCATCGGGTGATCAGGTTCATCCGCACAGGACAGATGGCTCATCACTAGCTTTGGGCCTTGTGATAGCACCAAATCAGCGACAGCACCCCATTCTTGGGGCTCCATACCAAGGCGGTTCATACCCGTGTCGATCTGAATGCCGAACGGATGACCTGGCAGAGTTTCGAAATGCTGTGTCATCTGTTCAACAGAGTTCAGCATTGGTGTCAGGTTCAATTCGCGGATAAGATCAGTATCGCCGCGCATGTGTCCTGAAAATACTGATATTTCTGGGCCGGGCCCCAAAGCCTCGCGAAGCACAACGGCCTCTTCTGCGACGGCCACAAAGAACTTGCGCGCGCCTGCTTTGAACAGGGCTTTTGACACGTTCTCAGCGCCGACACCATAAGCGTCAGCTTTGACAACGGCGGCAGTCTTGCAATTCGTCATGCCGTCTAGTGCGCGCCAGTTGGCGACGACGGCGTCTAAGTCGATAGTTAGGCGTCCTGTACTCATACGGACCTTTTGGCAGGGGGCACGCACTGCGGCAAGAGGTTTAAGTCGCGCGCGATGTCGCAAGACTGTGAGACCGTGGTTTTGATGCAATGGTTTCCCGGATCGGCGGAATAATGCCGCATTGAAAAGGCACGAGAACGACTTTCTTAGTTCTGGCCGCTGGTGCGGACGGCAGCCCCTTTACTTTCACTGACCTGCTCAAATGTGATCCCTTTGGTTTCCAGCGCGGCGAAAACTTTGTGGGGGTTAATTCCAGAAGCATGACCATCGATTTTGATTGGAAATCCATTGCGCAAAATGATTTCCCACTTTTTATCAGGCGCCCGTTTGCCGTATTTAAAGTGTGTGAGCGTAAAACGCGTTCTGTCGATATCTTTCAGCGCAAGCTTAATCGGTTTCATCATTTCGGGAACGGGCGATTCCCATGATAACATTTCATCGCTGACGACAACGCGCCAATCGCGCCCGTCCATAAGAACTTTTTTAATATCTATAAGAATGGCGATTGCGATAAAGACCGAAATTATAGCCGCAATTGTTGAGGCAGTATTCACGATTATCTCATCTGAAATATCGCCAAGTAAAACAAACGCAAAAGCTGCGCCAACGATCAGCGCGATAAGAAGTATCATGAATTTTTCAAGCGCAATGCGCCGTGCGGACTTCACAAACTCAATTGTCATCCCAGTGCCGTCCTCAAGCTTACGTTACGGGCGGATAAAGTGCCCTATGAGTAATTACTAATTATTCATCTAAGTTGAGGGCCGTGTAGACAAGGTGACCTTGGGTTCGATTTTCCCCGCTGCTATCGGTTAATATTCATCCGCGGCATTGCTTTGCCATGGCTTAACAAGATCACCAAAGCGGGTAAATTCGGCCGTAAATGCAAGCTCGACTGTACCAATCGGACCGTGGCGTTGTTTCCCGACGATGACTTCGGCTTTGCCGTGCAGGCTCGACATTTTTTCCTGCCAAGCGGCGATGGCTTCCATGTTGGAATCGTCAGGTTTTTCCCGTTCGGTATAATATTCACCACGGTACACAAACATAACCACATCGGCATCTTGCTCGATCGAACCCGATTCCCGAAGGTCAGACAACTGCGGGCGTTTATCTTCGCGGCTTTCCACCTGACGCGACAGCTGAGATAGGGCGATGACGGGGATATTCAGTTCCTTCGCAATGGCCTTAAGGCCCATCGAGATTTCACCGATTTCCTGCACCCGGTTTTCTGACGTACCGCGCACCAGCTGTAAATAGTCGACGATCAACACATCAAGCCCATGGGTCCGCTTTAAGCGGCGGGCACGTGCGGATAGCTGCGAAATCGGGATCGCGGCAGTGTCATCAATAAAGAGAGGACATGATTCGAGGCTTTTGGCAGCGTCCACAAAACGGCGAAATTCGCCTTCGGTCATGTCACCTTGACGAATTTTATGCGACGAAATTTCAGAGGCTTCGGCCAGAATACGACCCGCAAGCTGTTCGGCGCTCATCTCGAGGGAAAAGAACCCGACAACGCCGCCGTCAACCGCGCCTTCGGTCCCATCAGGCAGCTTTCCGCGTTGATACGCCTTAGCGACGTTATAGGCGATGTTTGTCGCAAGCGATGTTTTCCCCATAGACGGGCGACCAGCAAGAATCAAAAGGTCAGACTTGTGCAAACCACCCAGCTTACCATCAAGGTCGACAAGACCCGTAGAAATCCCGGCAAGCCCACCTTCACGTTGATAGGCGGTGTTGGCTACATTTACCGCCTCTGTGACGGCGCGAAGGAACGATTGGAAGCCGCTTTCTGATGTACCTTGTTCGGCAAGGTTATAAAGCGCCTGTTCGGCTTCGACGATCTGCTCTTTGGGTTCAGAGTCAACCTCGACCCGGCCAGCCTTATCCGAGATTTCGCGGCCAACTTTGATCAATTCCCGACGGACGGCCAAATCATAGATCATCTGCGCATAGTCACGCGCCGCAAATGCTGAAATCGCAGCCCCCGCAAGGCGCGCAAGATATGCTGGGCCGCCCAGTTCTTTTAGGCCCTCATCATCTTCCAAGAAGGTTTTGAGCGTAACAGGGCTGGCCAGTGCGTTCTTAGCGATCCGCGCTGCCGCTGTTTCAAAGATACGGGCGTGCACGGGATCATAAAAATGCTTTGGCCCAACGACCGAAGCCACGCGATCGAAGATATCGTTGTTGGTTAGAATCGCACCCAAAAGCTGTTGTTCAGCTTCGGTAGAGTGGGGCATGAGGTTTGTTGTCGTTTCCTCGACGCCGGACGCATTGAATGTCGTAATTTCGTTCATTTTCGACTCTCACCAATTCATCGTGGGGTTCTAGCAGGGCGCGCGCAAAGCTGGCTAGTGCGCATTCTGTGGATCAATGCAGATAAGTCCTGCTTAAATAGCAGGATTCCAAGATTCTACCAATATATGGAAGATACCGAGGCTGTGTACGCTATATCTACGATATCTTATACACAGCCTGTGGGTAAGTTCAGGCGGGTTTCCACCCGGATGGATCACGCAGGTATGCTTCGACTGTTTCCAGTGTGGCTGCGTCATAAGCACCACGTGCTTTGGCTTCGGCTAGAACATCCCACCACGTGCAAAGGCTGATCAGCTGCACGCCGTGATCTGAAAGTGTTTTTTCAACGCCGTCAAAGATGCCATAGTAAAAGATAACTGCAGTCGCGCTGCATGTCGCACCAGTTTCGCGGATCGCGTCAACGAAGGAAAGCTTTGATCCACCATCAGTTGTCAGATCTTCGACCAATAGAACGCGTTGGCCTTCGGTCATCACGCCTTCGATACGGGCATTCCGGCCGTAACCTTTGGGCTTTTTGCGGACATATGTCATCGGCAGCGCAAGGCGTTCCGCGACCAGCGCGCTAAAAGGAATACCCGCGGTTTCGCCGCCTGCAATGTTATCGAATGCTTCGAACCCAGCCTCGCGCATGATCGACACCGACAGAAAATCCATCAGAGTCGCGCGGATGCGCGGGAAGGAAATGAGCTTGCGGCAATCAACATATGTTGGTGCCTGTTTGCCAGAGGCATGTGTGAACGGTTCAGTCGCGTTAAAGTCAATTGCACCAATTTCAATCAGCATACCTGCAGTCAATCGGGCGATTTCTTCTTTGGTGGGGAACGAGGTAGGGATCATAACGCGGACCTATTTTTCATTTATCTAGTTTGCTCTGATAGCTATCGCTTCAGGCTTCGACATGCCAATGCAGATCAAACCCGGGGTCAAATACTGTCACTGGGCCGTCTTCTGTGGCGATATGTGTTGGGTATTTGAGGGGATCGCCCTTGCGCAGGGTAATGGTCTGTTCGCTTGCCGGCAGGCCATAGAAACGCGGACCGTTAAGGGATGCAAATGCCTCGAGCTTTTTCAGCTCGCCAGCGGCTTCGAACACTTCGGCCAAACAAGACATCGTATTTGGCGCAGTAAAGATACCGGCGCACCCACAGGTCTGTAGTTTATTTGGATCTATATGCGGCGCACTGTCAGTGCCAAGGAAGAAGCGTTTGTCACCAGATACGGCGGCCTGCACAAGCGCAACGCGATGTGCTTCGCGTTTGGCGACGGGCAAACAGTAATAGTGCGGTTTGATGCCACCAGCCAGAATATGGTTCCGGTTGATGATCAGATGATGGGTCGTGATCGTAGCCGCGAGATTTTTATGATTGTCGCGAACGTAGTCAACCGCGTCCTCGGTCGTGACATGTTCCATCACGACCTTTAGATCAGGAACTTTTTTGCGCAGCGGCTTGAGGATTTTGTCAATGAAAACGGCTTCGCGATCAAAGATGTCGATGTTGCTATCAGTTACCTCACCATGCACACATAGCGGCATGCCGATTTCGGCCATTGTATCCAGAACCGAACGTACCTTTTCAAAATCGCGTACACCTGACGCCGAATTCGTGGTCGCACCAGCGGGATATAGTTTGACCGCTGTGGCGATCCCGTTTTCGAATGCGGCCCGCACATCATCAGGGTCGGTTGTTTCCGTCAGATATAGTGTCATCAGCGGTTCAAACTGCATACCATCGGGCAGTGCCGCCATAATCCGGTCGCGGTAGGCAGACGCTTGTTCGGCTGTCACGACGGGCGGAACAAGGTTCGGCATAATGATAGCACGCCCGAAATGGCGTGCCGTTTCAGGCAAGACAGCGCGCAGCATATTCCCATCCCGAAGGTGCAAGTGCCAGTCGTCAGGGCGGCGGATTGTCAGTGTTGTAAGGTCTTTATCAGGCATGTTGCCGGGTTACACCGTTGCGCGCGCCAAGGCCATAGGTCTTGTGATTGCCCTTGCGATTTCCATCTAGGGTACTGATATAAGTCGTTAACATTTTTAATGAAACGGAGAGACCACATGTTTGGTTTTATTATCGCTGCTGCTGCTGGGTTTCTAACGCCGCAAATCGAAACCATCATCGCGCCCTTTATGAAGGGAATCGAAGAACACATTGTGATCGCTGAAACCGAAAAACGATTGGTTGCCTTTATGGTTGCTATGCTAATTGCCGGTATCGCGTCTGCGATCCTCTACAGCGGCACAGCGTTTTGGGTCGTTGCTGGTGGCGTGTTGGGCTATTTTGGCACGCGCATCGTTGAAGCTGTCAAAAAATTCATCGACGGTCGTGACGCGTCTGAGTGACGCTATGCGGCAGGTGCAATGCGGCAATGCAGCATTGTTGGTTTTAGGTCAGCGTAAGTGACGTATATTGGGTGCATAGGAAATGCACCTGATAGGAGCTTACGATGGCCTTTTTTACTGATACCGTATCTGCACAACCTCAAGCTGGCATTCTGTCCAAAGTAGGGGCAAGCATTGCGTCCGGCTTTAGCCGTATTATCGAAGCACAAGACCGTAGCCACGAAGTGCGCCGTCTAGAAGCACTAAGTGACGTTCAGCTTGCTGAAATGGGTATTGCGCGCTCTGACATCGTGCGTCACGTGTTCCGCGATGTTTACGGCATCTAAAAACCTACCGCGCGAGGTCGGCTAACGTCTTAGCGTAGAATGGGTTTTTACCACGCTGTAGCTTATATTCGCATATCACACGTGCAAGGCCCGTGTGGTTTGACCTCACAAGATGTGATACCAGATCTTGACCATAGACGTCATCATAGCGCCTTGCGCGCAGTAGCTGGTGAAACCGTTTCGCGGTCAATGACCCCGCCATGGCAAGCTTGATGATGACTTCCAAAATACCCAGCCGGTCGAAAGTTCTATCAAGTTCCCCCCCCATCAAGGGGCAGGGAAGCAGCGTGACGTGGGGCTTGCGAAATAGGGCGGCATGACAAGCGTCCAAGCGTTCTTGTGGGTCAAATGCGACGAAAACTTCTTTTGCGCCTTCGATCATGTCCGGGGCATAGCCGTAAGGGCCCGAAAAATCCGTTCTGCGGGCAGTGCGAAATCGCGTGTCCCAGCCTGCGCTGATCGGTTCAAGAGTTGCTTGCGGATTTAGGGCAACAATGGTTGATCCCGGTGACGCCAGAGAAAACGCGGCAGCTGCATAACCCGCGTTGTTTGCGCCGAAGAACACGATATTTTCGAAGTCTTCAAAAAATGCATCATCCGTCATCCGATCGAAAAAGTCGATGACGGCTTCATCGCGAAACCATCCTGCATCAAAGGAAAGTAATGCCAGATGCGACCAGCCTTCGTTACGAGTAAATGGAAAGCCGCGTGGCTCTGCATCTGGGTTGTGTTCTTGAACGTCAGGAATGTTTTCGAAAGTGACCAGCAGGTTATTACCCGCCTCAAGAAAGGCGGCGCAATGAGAACGGCCTAACTGTTCGAAAAAGCCAAGTTCGTCGCAGATATCGTCAATCTCACCCAACCATGCGTTTTGAGAAAGATTTGCGAGATTTGTTACAAATGCCGATTGTCGGTCGATCATGGTAGAGTCCTTATACCCAACACGGGCGTTACTTATTAACATATATACCCGCAATATGGCATTATTGGGCGGCGCGACCCGTCTAATTGTTTCAGTATCTTATTGAAACTGTTTTCTGCGCTAAGGTTGTATTTGTAATTGCGTAAATACTGAAAATTGGTGCGTTTAGTCATAGTCGCCTATTAGTAGTGCAATAGTTGGTAACATTCATTGTATTGTGTTCCGCAGCTGAACTATTTTGTGGGTTATCTTACGGGGTAAATCTTTGCACTTTGACGCATCGTTCAAATCGCAAAATGCAAAGCGGTTGCGGAATACGCGCAAGACCTGTTTGATCGCGGTGATATTTCATATGTAGACGTGTGTTCTGCAAAGAATGGTTGTTTTTTGACAAGGATCATAAATCACGAATGACGGGATCGATTGCAGAATTATCAAAGTTGGCGTTGGGTTGGTATCGTTCCGGACGTGGTGTAGCGATTGCAACGGTTGTTCAAACTTGGGGATCCGCGCCGCGGCCGGTAGGTAGTCAATTGATCATTGATGCTGACGGCGCGATGGAAGGCTCGGTTTCCGGGGGCTGTGTCGAAAGCGCAGTCATAACCGAGGCTATGGACGCGATAGATGATGGCCTGCCACGTTTGCTAACTTTTGGGGTGAGCGATGATGATGCCTTTGCCGTGGGCCTCGCATGCGGTGGCGAAATTCGAATTCTCATTGAACCCGTTGGTGCGGTCATGCCAGTCGAAATGCTTGAAGGTGTGGTTGTGGCCGGTAAAGACGGCCGGCCGGTTGCCTATGTGACTGATTTAGAAACAGGTGGGGCACATCTAGTCGGTCCCCCAGCATATCAAGACCGTTTCAGATTAGATCAGTCTGGCATCGAACCTGACGGTCGTACGTTTGTCGTTGTCCATAATCCGCCCCTTAGGTTGGTTGTCGTCGGTGCGGTCCATATCGCCCAACCATTAGTGTCCTTGGCGCGCTCTTGCGGGTATACACCTGTTTTGATTGATCCGCGTAAGGCGTTCGGATCCGCTGAGCGTTTCCCCGGCGAGCATATCATTGACGACTGGCCTGACGAAGCCATGCGTGCGTTGAAGTTAGACGCGCGTACGGCGGTTGTCACACTCACGCATGATCCAAAACTGGACGATCCGGCAATCGTGGCGGCACTCAGCACGGATGTATTCTATTTGGGCAGTTTGGGATCAAAGCGCACGCATGCAAAACGTATCGAACGGCTGAGGGGGTTAGGCTTTTCAGATGCAGAGCTAAACCGCATTCACGCGCCGGTTGGTCTTGACCTTGGGGGGCGGCATCCTGCTGAAATTGCGGTCAGTATTATGGCCGAAGTTACGCAAACTTTGCGTAAAACGGATGGCTAGGACCGGGCAGCCAGTCGTATATTTACGGTTCTCAATCCGCGTGGGGCGTGTTTAAGGTGTCTGACACAAGAATTTCGGAGAGATCAAATGCCTACGGTAACCATGGTCGTGAATGGGCAGCCCGTGTCGAAACACGTAGAAGCCCGGACGTTACTCGTTGATTTGTTACGCAATGACTTGTCGCTGACAGGCACCCATGTCGGTTGTGATACGTCACAATGTGGTGCCTGTGTGGTCCATGTGAATGGTGACGCCGTCAAAGCGTGCACAATGTTCGCCTTTGAGGCCGAAGGGACAGAGGTCGCCACAATTGAAGGGCAGGCCGCAGATGACGGAACGCTAAGCAATATTCAGCAAGCATTCCAAGATCATCATGGGTTGCAATGCGGGTTCTGCACACCTGGCATGATCATGTCAGCTTCGGCACTTCTTAAGGACAACCCCCATCCGTCCGAGGATGAGATTCGCGCCTATCTTGAAGGCAATATTTGTCGCTGCACAGGGTATCATAACATCGTCAAAGCGATCATTGCCGCATCAGGCCAAGATGTAGCCGCAGTTACGGCAGAGTAATCCGGGGGGACATTTGCAATGTATGATTTCGATATAGAACGACCTTCGACGATCGCTGATGCAGTTTTGGCGCTTCAAAACGAAGATACACAAGCCCTGTCAGGGGGGCAGACGCTCATCCCGACACTGAAGGCACGGCTTGCGATGCCTGAAACATTGATTAGTCTGACCGGCATCCCAGAAATGCAGGGGATCTGCACGAATGACACGGGTCAGCTTTGTATTGGCGGGGGCACCACCCACGCATCTGTTGCAAGGGGTGCGATCCAGTATCCGGCGCTAGCGCAGATGGCTGGACATATCGGTGATCCTGCGGTGCGCAACCGTGGTACAATTGGCGGTTCGCTGGCGAACAATGATCCGGCCGCGTGTTATCCAGCCGCTGTCTTGGGCTCTGGTGCGACCATCGTCACGAATACGCGCGAGATCGCCGCGGATGACTATTTTCTGGGTATGTTTGAAACAGCGTTGGAAGAGGGCGAAATCATCACTGAGGTAAGGTTTCCATTGCCACAACGCGCGAACTATCAAAAGTTCCAACAGCCTGCATCGCGGTTTGCGTTGGTCGGGGTATTTGTTGCCAAATATGCGGATGGCGTTCGTGTCGCCGTGACTGGCGCGTCCGAAGAAGGCGTATTTCGCTGGACCGATGCAGAGCTCGCACTGGATACAAATTTTTCGGCAACAGCGCTAAGTGAATTGATGGTTGCAGCTGATGGTCTGCTCGAAGACATTCATGGTTCGCCAGAATATCGCGCCAATCTGATAAAGGTGATGACGCAACGGGCGGTGGGCGCCGCCTAAGTTCAGTCAGGCAAGTACTACCAATTTCCAAAAGTTCCGCGTTCAAGCAAAAAGCCCCAGCAAATGCCGGGGCTTTTGTATTTGTAGAATTATGTCGCGATTATTTCGGTAGTGGACCGATCAGCATGACCATCTGGCGGCCTTCCATCTTTGGAAAGTTTTCGACGCGGCCAGTTTCTTTGGTGTCTTCAGCGACGCGTTCGAGCAGCTGACGACCCAGTTCTTGGTGGGCCATTTCACGGCCGCGGAAACGCAACGTGATTTTAACTTTGTCGCCGTTTTCCAAAAATTTGAAAACGTTGCGCATCTTCACTTCGTAGTCGTGATTATCCGTGTTTGGGCGGAATTTCACTTCTTTGATTTCGATGATTTTTTGTTTCTTACGTGCCTCAGCTTCTTTTTTCTGAGTCTCGTATTTGAACTTGCCATAGTCCATGATTTTGCAAACCGGCGGTGTTGCATTGGGAGAGATTTCAACCAAGTCTAACCCAGCTTCATCTGCCATCGCCATTGCACGCTGTGGCGTGACAACGCCCACGTTTTCGCCTTCCGCGCCGATAAGGCGGATTTCATTAGCGCGGATGCGGTCGTTGATCCGTGGCCCTGTCTCGCGTTGCGGTGGGGCGTTATGGGGTCTGCGTCCTATGGTCTTTATCCTTTAATTGTTCCGTTCAGGTGTCCTATAAAGTAGACTGCAAGGCATGGGTCTTCAACCCGCAAAACTGCGCCGATACGTTAGATTTTCCCCGTGTTTTCTACTTCACCTTGTTTGTTTCATCTGACATATCCGCATTGAGGGCCATTGGGCCCGTAAAAATAGATCTGAAAGGATGTTAAAATGAGAGCAATTGCCATTTTGGTTATTGTCGCAGTACTGGGTTTCTTTGGCTATCAATATGCCGCCGAGGGACGTGGACCAGCTGAAGCTGTTGGCGTTTTGACTGGCGCAACGGCTGCGGCTGAACAAGCTGCGGCAGACGCTGCTGCAGCAGCGGAAGCGCAAGCTGCCGCTGCGGCTGAAGAAGAAGCTGCAGCCCAAGCCGCTGCGGAAGCGCTCGCCGCTGAAGAGGCTGCTGCTCAAGCTGCAATCGATGAAGCCGCTGCCGAAGCTGCCGCTGAAGAAGCCGCCGCCGCGGCTGCTGCTGAACTTGAAGCAGCTACCGCTGCTGCCGAAGCTGAAGCTGCTGCTTTAGAAGCTGCCGCTGCAGCAGAGCTGGAAGCCGCAGAAGCTGCGGCACAGGAAGCTGCGACGACCGCAGCGGCTGAGCTCGAAGCCACCGAAGCTGCCGCGGCAGAAGAAGCTGCAGCCGTTGCAGAAGAAACTGCCGAAGCCGCTGAAGAAGCCGCAACTGATGCCACAGAAGCAGCTGGTGAAGCCGCAGAAGCCGCTGACGATGCGGCAGAAACTGCGATGGGGTCCGTTGCTGATTTACTGACAACTGAAGGTTTTGATTCTGACAAGGTTATGGAAATGATCGACGGTTCCGATCTGTCCGGTATTCAGAAGACAACAATCACAACCGCGCTGAACGCTGCAAAAGACAATCCAGAACTTCTGGAAGCAGCTTTGGAGCAGTTGAAAGGTATGCTGGGCATGTAAGCCCATCACAACTGAAAATAAAAAGGGCCGCGCCATTTCTGACGCGGCCCTTTTTATTTCTGAAAGGTCGACTTAACCAACAAACGCTTTTTCGATCACGAATTCACCAGGCTCAGAATTGGCACCTTCGTTCAGGCCAGCCTTTTCCAACAGTTCCTTGATGTCGAGATTGAACGCCAGAGAACCACAGACCATCGCGCGGTCAGTCGCCGGGTTGATGGCTGGAATGTCTAGATCGCTGAACAGTTCACCGTTTTCGATCAACGCTGTGATGCGGCCCATCTTTGGGCTCTCTTCACGTGTTGTGGTTGGGTAATATTTAATCTTTTTCCAGAAGCCTTCGCCGATCACTTCGTTCAAAAGTTCATCAGTTTTCAGGCCCTCGATCAGGTCACGGCCATAGGTCAGTTCGGCGACTTCACGGCATGTATGTGTCATGATGATTTCATCATAGTCTTCATAGGTTTGCGGTTCGCGCAACAGGCTGGCGAATGGTGCAAAACCAGTACCGGTTGAGAAGAAATACAAGCGTTTACCTGGCAGCAAGGCATCGTGGACCAACGTCCCAACTGGCTTTGGTTTTAGAATGATCTGATCACCAACTTTGACATGCTGTAGTTTTGATGTCAGTGGGCCATCTTGGACCTTGATCGAATAGAACTCCATTTCTTCATCCCACGATGGGGACGCGATGGAATATGCGCGCAGCAATGGGCGCTGTTTACCGGTCTTTGGATCAGGATCGCCCATTAGACCAATCATCACGAATTCGCCCGAACGGAATCGCAGGGACGCAGGGCGCGTTACGCGAAATGAAAAAAGACTATCCGTATAGTGCTTCACTTCGGTGATTGTTTGCGCATCAGGCAGGACAGGTACGGCTTTGGCTTTGGTTTCGGTCAATGGTGTTTGCTCGGTCATAATGTAAGTCGGCGACCCTTTTTCGGGCCGCCCTCCGGTCTAGTCGTTAATCTGGATCAGGGAAGGGCGCCTTAGCCGCGCATCCGGGCCTGATAGTTATGTTTTTGCCAATCAGCGCGGAATAGCCATTGGTCTTCGGGCTGGCGGGTCGCTAGCGTTTCGTCAATTTCGACCTCATCAAAACCAGACCGACGCGCCATGGCGTATTGGTCGGCAATGACGTGGCCCTTAGCACGCAGGCGTCCTTTGAAACCTGCGCGGCGCAGCATCGCGGCAAGCGTAAAGCCGCGACCATCTGCAAATGATGGGAAATCAATGCGGATCATTGGCGCGTTCGTCAACTGTGCCAATGTGTCTGGTGCGGTGTCAGAAGGCAAGTCAACACAATAGTCGCCGTTTGCCGGGGTTTCGTCACGCGCAACAAAGCCGTTGGCCCAATCGTCTGTTCCAAAACCGTTATCAGTTACGATCACGCTCATGCTGCTTTTCCTTCGCGTACCATTTTACCGTTTTGAACGTGGATACCACATTCTTGTTTTTCGCTGTTCCACCAACGACCTGCATGGAAATCATCGCGGGCTATGCCCTGTCCGTCAACTTCTTTCGAAGTCTCCATCCATGTGCGAATATCAAGCGGCATTCGCTTTGTCCTCGGCTGGGTAGAGGATCGCCTTGAACGGTTCCATTCCTAGGCGGCGGTAGGCCTGAAGGAAGGTCTCGTCCGCGTCTTGCCGTAGGTCAAGGTAGCCTGTGACCAGCCTTTCGATCGCGGGCACAATATCATCTGCGCTAAAGCCGGGGCCTGCACGTGTACCGATTGTCGTGGTTTCGGTTCCGTCACCGCCAAGCGTGATTTGATAGTTTTCCACACCAGCGCGATCCAGTCCAAGAATACCGATGTGACCCACGTGGTGGTGGCCACAGGCATTGATGCAGCCTGAAATTTTGATCTTTAACTCGCCGATGTCGTGCTCGATCTTAAGCTCGTCAAAGCGCGTTGCGATTTCCTGTGCAATTGGGATCGAACGGGCGGTCGCCAAGGCACAGTAGTCCATACCGGGGCAGGCGATAATGTCACTGACCAGACCGATATTGGCTGTTGCCAAGTCAGCTTCGCGCAGGGCTGCGTAAACAGCGGGCAGGTCCGCCTTATGGACATGCGGCAGGATCACGTTCTGTTCGTGACTGATCCGCAGTTCACCGTGACCGTATTGTTCAGCGATATCCGCCATCACGCGCATCTGGTCAGATGTCGCATCACCCGGTGTTTCACCATGCTTTTTAACGCTGATCGACACGACTGTATAACCCGGTGCCTTATGCGCAGCCAAGTTGGTGTCAGACCATGCACGAAATGCTGGGTTCGCAAGGCGCGCTGCCTCATAGCCTTCGTCAGATTTGCTGACGTAGGCGGGTGGGGCGAAAGCGGCTTCGATGCTTTTTAGCAGTTCTTGGTCGAACCCGGTAAAGCCTTTGCGGATGGCCTCAAAACGTTCTTCGACCAGCTGTTGCATTGTCTCAAGACCGTTTTCGTGAACGGTGATCTTGATGCGTGCTTTGTATTTGTTGTCGCGGCGGCCCAGAAGGTTGTAGACGCTGACGATGGCTTCACAATATGCAAGCAGTTCTTCGCGAGGAAGGAATTCACGCAGTACTTTGCCAACCATTGGCGTACGGCCAAGGCCACCACCAACGATGATCTCATAGCCCGGGGTGCCTTCGGCGTTACGGACCATGCGGACACCAATGTCGTGGGCGCGGGTTACAGCGCGGTCATGCTCTGAACCGCTCACCGCGATTTTGAATTTGCGCGGCAGGAACTGGAATTCTGGATGGTCTGTGGACCACTGGCGTAGCAATTCGGCGACTGGGCGTGGATCTTCGATCTCGTCCGCTGACGCACCTGCAAAATGGTCTGCGGTCACGTTGCGGATCGTATTCCCAGATGTCTGAAGCGCGTGCATGCCGACATCGGCCAAAGCCTCAAGAATATCGGGCACGTCGGCCAGTTTTGGCCAGTTGTACTGGATGTTTTGGCGGGTGGTGAAGT
The DNA here is from genome assembly GCF_002933395.1 of Yoonia maritima. Classification (GTDB taxonomy): domain Bacteria; phylum Pseudomonadota; class Alphaproteobacteria; order Rhodobacterales; family Rhodobacteraceae; genus Yoonia; species Yoonia maritima_A. The sequence goes on along the minus strand of NZ_PKFN01000008.1, from coordinate 3,734 downwards.
GGCCGTAACCTTTGTCCCAACGATCAGCGATATATGCCAACTGGCGCATTTGTGACGGATTCAGCGTACCGTAAGGCACAGCAACACGCAGCATGTAGGCGTGCAGTTGCAGGTACAGGCCGTTCATCAGGCGTAGTGGCTTGAATTCGTCTTCGGTCAGTGATCCGTCGATACGGCGTTCAACTTGACCGCGGAATTGGGCAACGCGCTCGCGGACAAACGCTTCGTCAAAATCGTTGTATACGTACATCTGGTTTCTTCCTTCGCGTTTCGGGACAGCCCGAAACATCGTGGGTTATGTGGAGGTCGCGGATCAGGTCCGTGACGCGTTATCTACTTGTTTGCCATGGGCGTAGTTTGACGGGCCGCGTGTGCGGAACTCTTCGCGGAAATGCGTTGGCTCTGGGCCATTTGGACCTTCTTTAGCGTCGGCAAGATAGGCACCAGCGATTTCGCTTTGACGTGCTTGCGCTTCTAGCAGGCGTAGGTCAGCGTGCGCTTCATCGGTGATGAATTCAGCTTCGGACATGAGTGGCGTCCAGCGATCATCAGCGGTGAACCAAACGGCGTCGCCTTCGAGCAACGCATTTGCGGTGATGACTTTTGGGGTAAAGGCGCGGGCCATTATGCGAACTCCTTGAGTGTCAGCGATTGTGCGGCAGCGTCGCGCGGGGCGAGGCCGTAAAATGTAATTGCGGGACCAATCAAACTAGCGTTCGACATTGTTGGTTCCAGTTCGACCAAAGTGGTCGCGATGATACGTTGGTCGGCGCGGCTCACGTTTTCTATGATCGTGACCGGTGTTGCCGGGTTCGCACCGTGCATTAGCAGGCGGCCCTGAATAAAACGAGCAGATTTTTTACCCATATAGATCGCAGCGACTTCACCGGGGGCAGCAAGGGCTTTCCAGTCGTGATCGGCGTAACCTTTGGTGTCGTGCCCCGTAATCAGGCGCACAGACGAGTTGCGGTTGCGCTTCGTCAGGCTTTGGCCAATATTTGCGACCGCAGCGGATGCCGCAGTGATGCCCGGAATGATCCGGTAACGCACGTCTGCGGTTTCCAGCGCTTCGATTTCTTCATCTAAACGCCCAAAGACAGTGGGATCACCCGCCTTAAGGCGTACAACGTGATGCCCGTTTTTGGCATGTTCAACGATCAGCGCGTCGATGTCGGATTGCGCCATAGAGGGGCCAAAGCCTTCTTTGCCAGCATCGATGATAATAGCTTCGCGGCGGGCAAGTTCCAAGATTTCTGGCGTCACCAATCTGTCATGAATTACCACGTCGGCCTTGTCCAATGCATTACGCGCCTTAAGCGTCAGCAGCTCAGGATCGCCGGGGCCAGCGCCAACCAGATCAACATGGCCAATTGTGTCTGTCGCCATGATTTGCTGATCTAGAAGCGTTTCCAAGGTGGGGACGATCGCGGCCGCGCCCTTTTCTTCAAAGGCCTTAGGGCCTGCACCGAAATAGAAGGATGACCAAAAATCACGACGCTTGCGACCCATAGGCAGAACATCAACAGCGTGGCGGAACGTTTTGCCGATGCGGGCTAGAACACCCAGCGACTGTGGAAGGCGTGCCTCTAGGTCTGCTTTGATCGCGCGCGCCAGAACTGGGGCAGCACCTTCGGTGCCGATGGCAACTGTTACAGGGTCGCGGTCCACAATGGCGGGTGTGATGAACTGACTGTCGGCCAAGTTATCAACGATGTTGACCAATGCGCCTTCGGCATTCGCAATCGCAGCGACGCGTGCATCTTCGGCATCATCTTCGTTGGCAGCATAGAACAGCGCAGCACAGAGCGCATCGCCGGGCTGCATTTCACGGCTGATGATTGCAAGCTTGCCCTGAGCGGCCCAACGTTGGATTTCAGGCGCAGTATTTTCCGCAATAACGGTCAACTTTGCTTCGGTTTTCATCAACAAGCGCAGCTTTGCCATAGCCGCATCACCACCGCCCGAAAGGACAATGCGACGGCCAGCGACGGCAAGGAAGATTGGAAAGTGCTGCATGGGTGCCTCTGATTTCTTGGGTTTAATATAGAATATTGTTCTGCTATTTACGCCCCCTATAGGGCAGTTAAGGAAGCCTGTTCTTGCTGCCTGTGAATTTGGACCGTCTGTCCTATGAATGCGGAGAAATAAGAATGTCGGTACGGATTGATGCGACAGATCGGAAAATTTTAGCAGCATTGCAGACCGATGCGGCGCAATCATTGGATGAAATTGCCAAGAATGTAGGGTCTTCGAAAACGCCTGTTTGGAATCGCATTCGCAAGATGCGCGAGGCCGGGATTATTGGCCATCAGACGGTCATGCTTGACGCCGAAGCACTGGGATTTGAGGCCTGTTTTTTCGTGCTGATCCGCACCTCTGAGCATGACGCGAACTGGCAGGGTAAATTCCTTAAGGCCCTGAAATCACGACCCGAAGTGCAAGAGGCCCACCGGCTGGCAGGGGACATTGATTACATCCTCAAGGTGCGCGTGAAAAACGCCCGTGCGTATGACACATTCTATCAGGCGCTGATATCCGAAGTGAAGGTGCACAACGTCACCGCGCTATTGTCGATGGAAGAGATCAAATCGACAGTGGCGCTGCCGCTTTAGCGATGGAATTCATTAACACCGCGCGCGCCGCTTTTCACGCGTGTATGCCCGTGGGGCGAATATGCCAGGTTAATGCCTGAAAATGTGGGCGATGTGGCGATGCAGATGCCGTACAGACTGCGTACAGTAGGCGTATGTACCGCTGTATGTGTTTGAGTGGTTTAACGTTGCGTCCGGTCGGGAAGGGTTAACGGTCGAGTGTGCGGGACTTTGTTGCCGTTGGTTTTTCGCGCTTCGCTGACGCAGCATAACTTTGCACTTGCGGCACAAGTGTTGTTGCAACGCAACGCGCATCGTCAATCCGGCCATTCATGGGCATTGTTCTAGCTGAAATTGAGACCGTGCTTTCGCTGCATGCAGATCAGACAAATAAAACGCGGGACGAAGCCCCATTTTGCTGCGGCAGCACCAATGACCGCTATCGGTTTTTTCAGGCTGCTCTTTTGGTACCGTGTTGGCTTGGCACTTATAGGTCGATGCGCTCAGCAATATTTAGAGCATCTTCCACCTCAACACCGAGGTAAAATTTCTTCGATGCGTTCTCTGACAGTGATGAAGCAGGATATATTTTTACCTTCGTTTGGGCCTTTGCCCAAAAGAAATGGGTCGCACCAGCGATTTGAGCTTCACTGCTAGCAAGCTTACTTAAAACGTCATCGTTGTTTTTTGCGAAGATAAGGTTCGGTTCGCCAGCCTCTTTATTACCCTGCTCGGGCTTTTGAATGCAGGTCAAACCGACGCCCATTTTTGGCGCAGCCTCGATCACTTTATTAATCAGGTTGCGGATCACTTTGTGGTTGTTTGATGTTATCCCGACCTTCTTACTGAATAGCCGCTAGTTTCCTAGACATCTTCTTGGTTCACATTGCACTGTCTGTTTTCGAAGTCGACGGGCGACTGCATACCGTTTCTAACATGTTTATGTTTCGGGTTATAGAACATTTCGATGTAGTCGAAGATGTCCTGTCTGGCTTGCTCGCAGGTTTTGTATGCCCGACGACGGATGCGTTCACGTTTGAGCAGGTTAAAGAAGCTCTCAGCAACGGCATTGTCATGGCAATTGCCGCGCCTGCTCATCGAATGTTCAATGTTGTGGGCCAGCAGAAATGCGGCCCAGTTGCG
>NZ_PKFN01000007.1 GCF_002933395.1 Yoonia maritima | reverse complement strand
CGATACCCATAGACCTTGCCGCTGTCTTTCCAGGCCTCTTTGAGCAACTTCGTCTGACGGGCATCCTCACGCGCACGCAGGCTTAACGGGTCCTTAACCCATGCGTAGAACCCACCGGGATGAATGCTGAGGCAACGGCACATCCGACGCACTGAAAACTGTGGGCGATGCTCGACAATGAACGCGTACTTCGCCTTGCATCCTTTGCGAAGTACGCGGCCGCTTTTTTAGGATGTCGCGCTCCTCAGTCATCCGTGTAAGCACACGCTTGAGCCTCCGGTTCTCAGCTTCATGATCCACAGATGATGCCTGTGACGTGGCTTTCGCATACAACTTCATCCGTTTGTAGAGCGAGTAAGTACTGCCCCCTAAACGCTCCGAAACCTCACGAACCGGATACCCTCGTACCGTGATCTGATGCACAGCATCACGCTTAAAATCCTCACTGAAATTGGGCTTCCCCATAACGGCCTCCTTGCCTCAAAGTTAGGGAAGAAAGTGTCTACAATACTAGGGGCTATTCAATCTATTTCTTCGATGGTCAATCGGCTCAGTTTTTCTTCGGCAATCGGGCGGCCTTGCCAAGTCACTCTAAAGCTTTCGGTTGGTTCCAAAGTGTAGTGGGTTGCCCAGCCATTTGCGAAACCCTGTCGTATCTCATAGACATTGGCGCATTGATACGAGAGTTGCGTCACGTCGCATACATCATCAAAGCAGATATGATATTGCGGAGCCAGAGTGTTCGGCAAACTGCCATCTTCATAGTTTTCACAGCCAGCGGATACCGTTGTTCCAGCACTCAAAAACGTTGCTGCGAAAAACGATAGTTTTTTCATGGTTACAAATCCTAGATAGAAGCACTTTTATTAGCCCACTTAAGTTCCTCAATGAAACCAAAAGAGCAACAGTTTTCAGGTTTCAGCGGGGCAAACACAGTAAGCGGGCATTGGTGCATCGCACAGCATTTGGTAATCTGGGCTCTTCCGGCACCTTTGCCGCATCATTTACGAGCGGCTGGTCTGGAAACGGGTGCCGCTTGTTGCTCCGCGCTTCAACTGGAAGGGTAATCCCCCCATTAAAAATGGGGGATTACCGAAGACCGCGGGCAAACCGGTCTCTCGCGACCTCTTCTTAAGTGTCCGGTTTGTCACAATACTCCATTGATCTAATAATCTTTAGGTATTGCATCCAGGATAGGGGCCTCGCTGCAGGTCATGGGGAGGCTCTGGGGCTTTAGTATGGGGGCAATGGGGAGGTTATCTGTTTAAACTACGTCGATACATGCATCGCCTTTGAGATCACAAACGGGATCGCGATCACAACAAACATTACCTGCGCCACAAAGATCATCGTGTAAGACGTGTAGAGTGGGATTCTTGCCAATTCGGTCAGCTGAACAAATATTTCGAATAGCTCCAAACCGACTTCCGTACCGATGATGATGACAAATGCAATGAAAAGGGACAGCCCCGCCCCCTGTGCGCTCGACTTGGATACTGCAAAAATAGCAGCCGTCGTCAGCAATCCGGTTCCAAATCCGGTGATGGCTTTGGAGCCAACATAAACTTCATAAATCGGGTAATTGAAGTAGAGCAGGTACGATCCCAGGCCGATTGCCGCGATGACGGCACCCAAAACCATCAGCGCCCGTTGCAATTGATACCGAGCGAGCAGCGCAGTTGCCCCCATAGCCGCGCAAACCTGTGCAAGCGCCCCAAGCGTGGCGCGATCAGCGATCAAGGTGTTGGAACACATATGCAGCACAAGATATGCGGTATCATAAAACCCGGTAGTCGCAATGTTAACTAAGAACAAAAACAGGAAGATCCCTATTGTTGCGCTGTCAGCAGTTCGTGCAGAGCCCTTGGTCTTTTGGCTGTAGATCAGGTAGATCAGTGCGACCACAAATAGTGCGGCCATGCCCTGTGTCATCGTCGAAGAGATGCCCGATATGGTAACGAGCAGGGTCATCACTTCAAAGACTATCAAAGTCAGTATTGCGGGCAAAAGCGCCATAATTGATGGTGCTGTCGCATCCGAGGGAGTTGTTTTCACCGGTTCGCGCACGATCCAGATTGCAGCGATCAGTAAGAGCGGCGCGCCGGCGAAGCCGGCAAAGAAAACATCCAGTCCATGGCGTGGCGCAATCACGCGGACCAATTGCGGCGTCACTAGGAATGCCGTTGGCATCGCCACAGCCCACACACCTGTCAGCAGCTTTGCGCGTTTGTCACCACCCCATCCCGTCAGCAGCTGCGCCACCGGGGCCATGGATGCCAGCGAAAAACCGATGAGCGGAAACAACACCATCACCAACGCTTCGCGCGTGGCAACCGGTGGGGACGCCCAAAACATCGCGGCAAGACCGAATCCGGCACCACTCGAGATGAGGCACATCATTGTGGTCAGCGCCTTTATGGAAAACCGCGCGAGCATCCATGGCGAGATCAGGAGCGATAACAAAACAGCCCCAAGTAGCAATTCAATGATTGCCGATGTTTGTGAAACGGAAATCTTGAGAAAGCTTGCGAACGTCCCCTCAGAGACGAACACAGTCGAGCTGATCACTGAGCGCAGTCCGTTTCCCAGCAAGACCAACGCTATCAAGAGCGGCAGTGTGGCCTTATTCATGCGCCGTGCGGTCCAGATGCTCTGCCAGTCGGATTCCCATAGCAGCGATGGTCAACGACGGCGCGTTCACTGGCGCGCTCACGTGGGTCGAAGCGCCGAGAATGTAAAGATTGCTATGCTGGTGCGTCTGCAGATCAGTATTCACAACAGAGGTAGCCGGGTCTGTTCCCATACGCGTCGTCCCCGCGATAATTGCGTTAGACAGATAGGGTGTGTCCGACTTTATGTCGTCTGCGCCCATCAGCTCCAGAACCTTCATGTTTGTCTGGGTCGCAACCTCTAGTCCGGCGCGCGTATAGTCATCGACCGTGAAGGTCACCCGTGGTTTTGGCACACCTGCAAGATCCATCTTATCAGAAAGTGTGATGCGGTTAGTTATGTCGCCCAGCGTCTCTGCGGATGAATTAAGACGCACGTGTCGTCCGATTTGATCATTCAGCGCCTGAATCAATGCGGCCCCGCGCACCCCTTGGCCTATCAATTCCTTGGACAGCTTGGTTGCATCGGCGTTTCCGCTCCAGCCGTTGTTCATGAAGGACGTACCAAACGGGGCGTAGTCTTTGCGAAAGTCGCCGTCCCGGAATTCAATGATACCCGATGTCTGCTGCGGCCCACGATACGGATAGACTGGATCGGTGACTTCACCCGTAACATCGATGTTGTACTGCGACAGCAAGTAGCGCCCAACTTGATCCGTCCCATTGGCCGCCCCGTTGGGTGCCGTCTCTTGACCAGAATTCAATAGCAAGCGCGGGTTTTCGACAGCGTGGCACGCCAACACAAAGGTCTTGCCGGTCACCTTCTGCGTGCTGCCATCGGGACGTCTGATCGTGAGTGAGGCTACGTTTTGATCTGCGTCGATTTCAACGAAAGTGACGAGCGCGTCTAACTCAATTCGCGCGCCCGCCGCCACGGCCTTGTCCATGTCAACGGATGCGTCGTATTTTGCAGCAATCGGACAGATCGGTACGCAGGTGTTGTTGCCGCAGCATGCCGGACGCCCGTCAAAGTTGACTGAATTGCGCGCGTGCGAGAAACGTTTGGATGTCAGGTCCATCTGATCCAGCGCCTTTTGAATCTGAAGATCCATGTAAGACGCCGGGATCGGTGGCATCGTGTAGCCTTCGCCCGGTTTGCGTGGCGATCCCCAAGTGTAATCTGGGTCCCCAGACACACCCCATCGCCCCTCGGCTTCCTCATAAAATGGGATCAGTTCATCATAGGTGATCGGCCAATCAGTTCCACGCCCGTAAAGCGTTGCACCTTGAAAATCTGCAGGCCGCAAGCGGTCGGCAAAGCCGGTCCAGTGCCACGTCGTCCCGCCGTAGATCCGCAAATATGCGCCTACAAATCGTTCTGGCCCAGCCTGGTCGTAAAAGCTGTCGTAGTCGGTATCTTGCGGGTGTGGAGCGCCTTCTTGGCTTGGGTAAGGAGCTTGCGGCCCTTTCACAGGGTTCTGATAAAAATCGCTGAGGTATTCGGCACGTGATTTGCGTCCACCCGCCTCAAGCACCAGCACATCGCGCCCGGCCTCGGCCAGGCTGCGCGACAGATGCGCCCCGGCCATGCCCGACCCAACGATTACGATATCTGCATTCAGATCGGTCATGCGGCTTCCCACGGTTGCAGCCAGTACCCAAACTCCGGCCCGGCACAAAGGCCGGGTGCTTTGGCAAAGCGTAGGGACTTCCACCCCAACGCGTAAGGGTAGTTGATCATCCGCGCATCGTCATCGGATGGATCAGCAGAGCCGGTAAACAGATAGCTTGCGATCCACTGCACCTGATTTTCAAACGGGTCCGGTTGCGGGTCAAGCGCGGTTACAACGCCATTGCGACCAAATCGGTCAACCAGATCGCCAAGCGCGAGAATGCCAAATTTCGCTTCAAAATCACGAGTAAGGGCGGTGAGTAGTGGCGGTGACACCTCTACTGGACCAGCTACGGCGCGCACCAGCGCATCCCAGATAGTTTCGTCATACAGCCTGGCAAGCCCACCTGCATGCGCCATGCCTGACAGCGTAAACGCACTGCATGTACCGCTTAGCATCGCTCTGCGAGAAAGGTGCGCGGTGGTCACTGCAAACTCACTTCGACAAAACCACGCGATCTGTTCGATCCGGTGTCGGTCAACATCATTGCATCGTGGAGCTTCTGTACTGTGATCCAAACCGGTGGGTACTTGTACTTGGCCACATCAAGGATCAGAACGCTATCAGTGTCCGCGTCATATGCGCCGATGGGCGAGATATGACCATCGCCCTCCTGAGGCAACGCCTGACGCGAATAGTTTACGATCAGTCGCGCATCACGGTTCGATAGCGTCGTTTCGATTGCACTGCGCAGTTCATCAACGGATGTTTCGTCGGCAAAGTAATGGTCCGCCGCAAGTCCGATATTCTCAATGAATTGATCTAGTACGGCCAACGTCAGCCCTTCATGTTCAACCATGCCATAGGGCTTCAACTCCTGATTTGCGACGTTGAACAACAGGTCTTGGGTAAAGAGCCTCCAAGGGTACAGCCGATCTGGAGATGGACGGTCAATATCCAACGAATTTGCTACCGCAGCAACCGAGGCAGGCCCGCAAAATGTGAGAACCTGTTCAGTTTCCAAATAGGTAGCCAGACTGAAATAGTCGCGGTTCAGGTCTGCGTTCAACAAGCGGTCTTCGCCGACCTCATTAGTCAGATAAAGTAGATCATCTTGCGCAGTTGCAATCGTTGCACTGAATGCAACCAGAACCGTGGCAATTAATTTGCGGCAAACCATGCGGCGATCTCCTTTATGTCTTCGTCGGTCAATTCCTTGACGTAGGTGCTCATCACATCGGCTGGCCCGCCCGTCCGGCGGCCATCGCGGTATGAGCGCAATGCGGCTTCCAGATAGATCGCACGCTGCCCCGACAGGATCGGGACCCCGGCAACAAGTGGGTTCCCATCGGCGGAATGACACGACACACAGTTTGTCGCCAGCGTCGGAATGTTGCCGTCCTGTGCCTGCGCTGCAATCGGCAGCAGCAGCAATGCCGCGCTAAGCTTCAATGTTGACATTCAGCATCATCCCTAGGTCTTCGTGTGGCAAAATATGGCAGTGCATCACAAACCGCCCGTCAAATTCGGTGAACCGCATCCTCACTGTCGCGGTACCGGCGGCGGGGACGGCGATAGTATCTTGCCAATGTTTATAGGACAACGCCTCACCGTTGATATGCGTTACCTGCATCGGGTTCACATGCACGTGGATTGGATGTGGAAAGGGGGTGGTGTTCACAAACTCCCATTCCTCGGCCTCGCCCAGTTTGGCGGTGATATCGTCGCGTGACGGATCGAAGGGTTCACCATTCAGCGTAAAGACGACGTCGTTGTACATGCCGGGCGTTTCCTTGACACCAAGCACGATCTGCCGACGGCGGTTGGCGACCTCTTCGTCGGTAATGTCCGTCAGCACCACGTTTTTGGGAAGCGGACCTTGCGGAATCTGTGTACCCTTCTTTACGTCGGCCGCGATCCGATCTGTATCGGCTGGCAGGACAATAACTTGCGCCATGCGCGCCTCCGGCAAGTCTGTCTTGCCTTGCGTGAATGCTGGCCGAAGCAAATCATAAACGCCAACCTTTGTCGCCTTGACCATAATGTTTGAGCGATTGCCGGGCGCGATCTGAATTTTGTCAGTTTGGCGTGCTCTGTCGTATGGGTTGCCATCAAAACCGATTTCGTGAAGTTCAAGACCGTCCAGCGTCATTGGAAGAAACTGTTCGTCCCCCGCATTCAGCCAACGCCAATGCTGCACCTCGCCTTCACGCATGTAAATCTTGGGTTGGTATTCGCCATTCACGAGCCAGAAACGCTCGGAATCCAGGTTCCAAATGGTGTCGTAACTGTCGACTTCGCCACTTTTGGGATCCACGACTGGGCATTGAAAGACCATTACGCGTTCAATCGCTTCAGCAACGGCAGAAACATCATCCAGCGTACCGCGCACGATCATCATGCCACCGCATCCAGACGCCACCTGAACGGCGACCGAACCGTGACGGTGCGGATGATACCAGTAATTCCCGGCCGGGTGATCCTCTGGCAACTGCACCAGATAGTTGAAGCTCTCACCAGGATTGATCTGCAAATACACGTTATCACTGTTGCTCTTGGGGCTGACATGAAACCCATGAAAATGCAGGTTTGTCGAGTTGAACTCGTTGGGTGTGTTCAGAACCGGGTTACTATCGGGGTTCGGTGGAAACCGGTTGTGCAGCGTGATTTCCATTTCGTCCCCTGGGGAAACGCGAAAGGTCGGGGCTGGAATCTCTCCTTCATACAGGCGGAGGGAAGCGCTCGCATAAGGCAGATCGTGGCGGGCGATGACCATGTTTAACTCTGTGCGAAACCGGCCATCAACAGACACGATCTCACGCGGGTTTTTGAGGTCACCCTCCATTCCAAGCGGCGACTGCGCGGGGACTCGCACATCTTCGGCACCTGCCGCATCAACGCCTTGCGCTGGAAAATATATACCTAAGCCGACCGAACCAACTATCGCAGTGGTGCCGAAAATAGTGCCGCGGCGGCTGATTTGCATGTCGGAACCTCTGTCGCGATTGAGTGAACGATGACGCGGAAAGTGGTGTCAGTTCTAGTTTGGCGAAGAATACCCGCTACTGTTCATACCGCCCACGCTGTGCGCTGTCTACATTATTAGTTGTTTCATAAATGGCCGATTTTGAAATCGGCAGCACTTCCAACACATTCCAGGGTCTGCAAAGGACGGTACTAAACGACGGCTGAGAATGGAACTATTCGATGTCGTTATGTCAAAGAGTGTGCGGCGTAGCGTCCACGATTGCGGAAATGCGGAAGCCTCCCTAAAACGTAGCTCCATCGATAGACGAGTTAGAAAAAGCTGTTCACGAAACACGCAACGGCAGGGTTAAACTACGCCACTGGATGAGACTGATCTGCTCAACCATCAAGAGGTTCGGTCAACAATACGGCCATTCACGGATTACGCAGCATTCGTCGAAATGGGCTCAAATCAGACCTTCGCCGAGATACAGAGCTTAGGGCTTCTTCAGTGGCTGCTTATTTGATCAGCCCGCCTCACGCTTCTACCATCAACCGTTCCAAGCCATGAAAGTGAAATACATCTCCGTATTGCGGAGCGTCGGCCAGTTGCAGGTTAGGGCGGCGCTCGAATAGCACTTTGAGTGCGATGTTAAGTTCGAGCCGCGCGAGTGGTGCGCCGACGCAGAAGTGGATGCCGCCGCCGAAGCTGGTGTTTTGGGGGCCTTTGCGCGCAGGATCGAATGTGTTGGGGGCGTCGTAGGCGAGAGGGTCTCGGTTTCCGGCGCCAAGTAGGCAGGCGATTTGGTCGCCGCGTTTGAAGGACTGGTCGCCGATCGTCACGTCTTCGTAGACCCAGCGTGTGAACATGTGCAGCGGGGGATCGAAGCGGATGATTTCCTCGACGCAGGGGTCTGTAATTTGACGGATATTGCGTTCGAGAAGCGTTTTTACCCCGTTACCTAGTGTGTGCACCGTGGCCTCGTGTCCCGCGTTGAGAAGCAGGATGCAGGTCGTGATCAATTCATCCTCTGACAGTTTTTCACCGTCTTCTTCGGCCGCGATCAGGGTCGAGATCAGGTCGTCGGTCGGGGATTTGCGCCGCTCATTGATGTAGCCGCGCATAAAGGCGGTAAAGTCGTTGGTGGCAGCGATTGCGGCGGATTCGATCTCGGGGGTGCGTCGGGCTTGGTACATGGAGACCATCGCGTTGGACCAGCGTAGGAGGTCGTCGGACCGGTCTTCGGGGACGCCTAGCAGCCGCGAGATCACGACCACGGGGACGGGTTGTGCGTAGGCGGTGAGTAGATCGAAGGGCTCGGATGGGAATTTGTCGATCAGGTCGTGGCAAAGTTGGGTGATATCGGGTGCGAGTGCTGCGATGGTCCGGCTGGTGAACGCGCGTAGGACCAGAGACCGCAGGCGCGTGTGTTTGGGTGGTTCGAGTTCCAGCATGGAGTGGGCTTCGACATCGTAGAATGGTTGGAGCGCCTTTGGGATGTCAGGTGCCAGTTCGGGTGGGCATTCGCGCCCCATTTTCCGATTACGTAGGACCGCGTGCACGGCGCTGTGCGAAACGGCGCAGGCCATGTCGTATTCGTCCCACCAAAAGAAATCTCCGCCGGCGCGGGCACGGTCATAAAACGGGTAGGGGTTTTGGAAAAAGGCGGGGTCCGTTGGGGACTGAGAAAAGCGTTGCATATGGCAGGTTTGACGCGCCTGTCTGGCCATTGCAAGTGCGCGTCGGTAAGTTGTGATCTATGGAACGTTTTCTTCGCCCTCGGCTATTGGTGATTGCTGCATTTTTGGTGGCTGTTTTGGGCTTTGCTGGGGCCGTCTATTGGTATGGCTACGTTGCTGCTTTGGGCCCGTTAGAGCAGCGTGCGCGTGCTGACCTTGCGCTAGCGTCGGATAGTCTGACCGGGGAATTGCAGCGGTTTCGTGAATTGGCGGTGCTGACCTCGGATCATCCCCAGGTGCGGTCCGTTGTATCGGGTGACAGTGATGCGGCGTCGGTGCAGCCCGTATTGCAGGAAATCGCGGATAAGACGGGTGCGTTGGATATTATGCTGGTTGCCCCGGATGGTGACATGATCATTGCAACCCAAGGTGCGCCAAATGTCGATCATAGCGGCCGTCGTTATCTGTTGCGTGCCATGGATGGCGCGCTGGGCTTTCATCATCTGTATAGTGAGGCCTACGGTCGCCGCGCTTTTGTCTTTGCCGCACCTGTATTTTCGGATGCTGGTCCCGTTGTCGGGGCGTTATTGGTTTATGCGGATGTGGAGGCTGTCGAGGCTGCATGGCGTGGCGCGCGTCCAGCGTTATTTTTTACCGACGCGCAGGGTGTCGTGTTCTTGTCGAATAGGTCAGAGCTTGTGTTTCGTGCAAAGGGTGAAATGCTTGCCGGGCAAAGTAGCTATCCTGTTGAGCGGCTGGCGCCTTTTGTTGCGTACACCGCAGAACCCATCCGCGAGTTTGATATCTGGCAGGTGGATGGGGGACGTTATGTTCCTGATCGCGCCTTGCATTTGGCGTTGGATTTGCCGGTTGTGGGAATGACGGGTGAAGTGTTGGTTAATGTTGCTCCGGCGCGCAAGCTTGCGTCGCTGCAGGCTGCTGTGGCGGCGGCCGTGTGTCTGACTTTTGGTTTGATGCTATTCATTGCCACGCAAAGACGCAGGACGCTTGCCGCCCTAAACACAAGGTTAGAGGCGCGCGTGAACGACCGTACTGCTGAACTACGTGCTGTGAATGCTGATTTGCGGCGCGAGGTAGCCGAACGTACAGCCGCAGAGGCGCGTTTGCAAAAGGCTCAAGATGATCTTGTGCAGGCAGGAAAGCTGACCGCGTTGGGCCAGATGTCTGCGGGGATTAGTCATGAGCTAAATCAGCCGCTCACGGCAATTAGATCGTTTGCCGAGAATGCCCAAGGGTTCATTGAACGCGGTAAGCCAGAAGTTGCAGGTCAAAACCTTGGCCGGATATCCGAGCTTGCGCGCCGTATGGGGCGGATTATTAGCAATCTGCGTGCTTTTGCCCGCCAAGAGGATGAGCCGCCAAAGGATGTAGATATTGTTGCCGCGATTGATGCAGTGCTTGAGATTACTGCGCCGCGTTCCGTACAGGACGGTATCGCCGTCATATGGGACCGTCCGCATGTGCCAATGATTGTAAGAGGCGGAGAAGTCAGGTTGCAGCAAGTTATTTTGAACCTTGTTTCTAATGGTATGGATGCGATGGAAGGAAGCGACCCCAAGCAGGTGACAATTACGCTTGAACAGCATAGCGCGCGTACGACTGTGTCTGTGCGCGACACCGGCCCCGGTATTGCAGAGCCCGAAAAGATATTTGATCCATTTTACACGACAAAGGCCGTTGGTGCGGCCGAAGGTATGGGCTTGGGGCTGTCCATTTCCTACGGCTTGGTGCAAAGCTTTGGTGGAATGATCCGGGGGCGTAATCACCCTGATGGTGGTGCTGTGTTTACCATCGAGCTGGATTCTGTTGCGCAAGAGGCTGTCACATGACCAAACGTGTTTTACTGGTGGATGATGACCGCGATATCCGCGAAGCCTTGGGGCAGACGCTTGAGCTGGCGGATTTGACACCGACATTATCTGGATCTTTTGTTGAGGCGAAAGACCACATGACCCGCAGTTTCGAGGGGGTCATCGTGTCTGATATTCGCATGCCTGGTCGCGATGGGTTCCATTTGCTTGATTACGTGCGTGATATTGATCCCGAACTTCCTGTCATTCTACTGACAGGAGAAGCCGATATTCCGATGGCGGTTCGGGCGATGTCAGCAGGCGCTTATGACTTTCTTGAGAAACCATGTGCACCGCAGGATTTTGTTGCCGTGGTTGAAAGGGCGCTTAGGGCGCGTGGGCTCGTTCTAGAAAATAGACGCCTTAAGTCAGAGCTTGAGGCAGGTGATGCCGCGTCACGTATGCTGGTTGGCCGCTCTAAGTTATCAGACGATCTGCGCAATCAGGCGCGCGCTGCGGCGCGTGCAGGGACCGAGGCATTGATCATGGGAGAGCCGGGATCCGGGACGCCTAAGATGGCCGAGGTGATACATCTTCTTTCTGCGGCGGCTGCGCGGCCATTCATGAAGCGCGCTGCGTCATCCTTGGATGCAGGCGGGCTGACAGAAGCGTTTAATGATGCCTTAGATGGCACGCTTTATTTAGACGAGATTACCGGTCTTAGCCCGGCCATGCAGTTGTTATTATTGGATCGGCTTGAGGAGGGTGGCGTCGCGCGGGTTTTGGCCGGAACGACGCGGAACCTGCAGGATGCTATGGGGGCAGGGCGATTTAACCCGGAATTGTTTTATCGGCTTGATCTGATGCGCGTGCGAATCCCGCCTTTACGCGAGCGCCCAGAGGATATTCCGGTGCTGTTCCAGCACTATGTGCTTTTGGCCTGTGAGCAAGCCAACCTTGCCCCGCCAGAAATCACAGCGGACCTGACCGCGCGCCTTATGGCACAAGATTGGCCGGGTAACGCGCGTGCACTGATGAATGTCGCTATGCGCTTTGCGCTGGGCCTTGATGAGGAAGATACGCAGGTTGCTGGTGGTCTTGTCGCACAGATGGCCCAAGTGGAACGTTCGTTGTTGATCGCTGCCCTGCAACGACACAATGGCCGCGCGACAGAGGTTGCAAGGGAGCTGCAACTTCCGCGAAAAACCTTTTATGATAAGCTTACCAAGCATGGCCTTCGTGCAGAAGATTATCGGGTGAATTAGGATTCTCATTTGTTAGCGCAAACCTGTGTGGAATTTCGCACATGGGTAGGATTTGGTGTGTGGAAAACCGCCACACGCCTAGAGTGTAACGTGTTAAATATATTATAAAGTAATTAATATCAGTAAGTTAAGCGCCATACCGTATGTGGGGGTAAAAGGTGCTTGTCGCACACGGCGCTGCAATATTTGTTTCAGTGGCGCGCCCGGAATATGCAGGGCCACTGGAATTCTCTAGGGAGGAGAAAATATGACCTTTTTGAAATCCGCAGCCGTATTGGCTGCGATGTCTGTTATCGCAACATCAGCACAAGCCGACACAATGGGCTGTGACGACGGTGAAATCGTCGTTAAGTTCAGCCACGTGACAAACACTGACCGTCACCCAAAAGGCATCGCAGCGACACTTTTGGCTGAGCGTGTAAACGCTGAGATGGACGGCACAATGTGCATGGAAGTTTTCCCGAACTCGACACTGTACAATGATGACCAAGTTCTTGAAGCGATGCTTCAGGGTGACGTTCAATTGGCGTCTCCTTCACTGTCAAAGTTCGAAACATTCACTAAACAGTTCCGTATCTTCGATCTGCCATTCATGTTCGTGAACATGGACGCGGTTGATGCGTTCCAAGCGTCTGAAACGGGTCAGGCCATGATGGATTCAATGCAGCGTCGTGGTCTGCAAGGGCTTGGTTTCTGGCATAACGGCATGAAGCAGTTCTCGGCCAACGTTCCGTTGAATGCGCCTTCTGATGCTGAAGGTCTGAAGTTCCGCGTCCAGACATCTGACGTGCTGGTCGCGCAAATGGAAGCACTGGGTGCATCACCGCAGCCAATGTCGTTCTCTGAAGTTTACGGTGCTCTGCAAACGGGTGTTGTTGATGGTCAGGAAAACACTTGGTCCAACATCTACGGCCAAAAGTTCTTTGAAGTTCAAGATGGTACAACAGAAACCAACCATGGTGTGTTGGATTACCTTGTTGTTGCTTCCGTTGATTGGCTCGACAGCCTAGACGCAGAAGTCCGCGATGATTTCATGGAAATCTTCCTTGAAGTCACTGCAGAGCGTAACGCGGCTGTTGGTGAAGTTGATGCGAACAACCGTCAGGCTGTTTTGGATGCGGGCGGTGTGATCCGCGAATTGTCTGCTGAGCAGCGCGCCGAGTGGGTTGCGGTAATGCAGCCAGTTTGGACACAGTTCCTTGACGATGTGGGCCAAGAAAACATCGACGCCGCACAAGCAATCAACGCTTCTGTCGTAAACTAAGTTGATCAGGGCCGGGTCGGGCTGGCCCTGACACCAATCCGGCGGGCGCAAATGTGCCCGCCGTTTTTACATCCAGCGATGTAGGGGACATATCATGGCATCTAAATACACGCCCTCTGGGCCGGTATCGCGCGTGATCCACGAAATAGAAGAGACGGTGATTGCTCTTCTGCTTGGGCTCATGACGCTTGTGACGTTTACCAATGTGGTATTGCGTTACGTATTCAATTCACAACTGATCTGGGGGTTAGAGCTGACCCTGATCTTGTTCGCATGGCTGGTGATCTTTGGGATTTCCTATGGCTTTAAGGTCACGATGCATTTGGGCGTTGATGCCCTTATCACGCTGGTCGGAAAACCCGTTCAGTTTGCAATGGCGTTGATCGGTGCAGGCGTTACGCTGGTATATGTTCTGCTGCTGATGAAGGGCGCTTGGGATTATTGGGCACCGTTTGCGGGTTTTAACGCCACGTCGGGACACTGGTTCCCAACCGGGTTCGCCAATAGTCGTGACCAAGGTTGGTACGAGACAGAGCAGGTCCCAATTCCCTTCCTACAGGGCTGGTTGGAAGCGACGTTTAACATGGGCGAGACCTATGAAAAACTGCCCCGCTTTATCCCGTATTTCATTCTACCGTTTGGCGTTTTGCTGATGGTGATCCGTGTGATCGAAGCAACCGTGCGCATCATCCGCGCTGGTGAAGGATCACTGATCGTCAGCCACGAAGCCGAAGAAGCCGTCGAACAAGCGGCCGCCCTGAACAAGGAAGACTAAGACCATGGAAGTCGCACTTCTCTTTATTATGATAATCGGCCTGCTGATGCTTGGTGTGCCGATTGCTGTGGCGCTCGGCTTTTCGTCGATCATGTTCCAGCTTCTTTTCTCGGATACGTCTCTCGCGTCGGTCGCGCAGTCGCTTTATCAGGCGATGGCGGGGCACTATACGCTGTTGGCTATTCCGTTCTTTATCCTCGCGTCGTCGTTTATGTCTACGGGTGGTGTGGCGAAACGGATCATCCGGTTTTCGATTGCCTGCGTTGGTCACCTGCAAGGTGGTCTGGCAATCGCGGGTGTGTTTGCGTGTATGATGTTTGCCGCGTTGTCGGGGTCTTCGCCCGCGACTGTTGTTGCCATCGGTACAATCGTGATCGCAGCGATGCGTCAGGTTGGCTACACCAAGGAATTCGCAGCAGGCGTTATCTGTAACGCTGGTACGCTTGGTATTCTGATCCCGCCGTCAATCGTGATG
This sequence comes from Yoonia maritima, assembly GCF_002933395.1. Taxonomy (GTDB): domain Bacteria; phylum Pseudomonadota; class Alphaproteobacteria; order Rhodobacterales; family Rhodobacteraceae; genus Yoonia; species Yoonia maritima_A. The sequence goes on along the minus strand of NZ_PKFN01000007.1, from coordinate 973,707 downwards.
GTCGTCTACGCATCTGCGACAGACGTGTCTGTTGGTCGTATGTTCTTGGCCGGTGTTATTCCGGGTATCATGGCTGGCGTGATGTTGATGATCACCATTTATGTCATGGCGCGTATCAAAAACATGCCTAAAGGCGAATGGCTGGGCTGGGGCGAAATCTGGGCCAGTTTCCGCGATGCGGGTTGGGGGTTGCTGCTGATCGTGATCATCATGGGCGGTATTTATGGCCACCCTTGGGTCCGCTTTGAGGAAGGCGCGAGCCTGTTCTATTGGAAGGGGGGTGCGTTTACCCCAACAGAGGCCGCCGCGGTCGCTGCTGTCTACGCCTTTATCGTCGCATGCTTTATCTACCGCGACATGGGGCCACTTGCGTCACGTGAACCAGATGGCAGCTTGCCGGTTGGGTCTGCATCGCCAGAGGCGAGCAAGCGCAGCAGCCTGATCCAAAAGCCTTGGGCGCTGATCACAGCCTTCTTTCACAAGGACACGCGTCAGACAGTGTTCGAAGGCGGTAAGCTGACCGTCACGCTGATGTTCATCATCGCCAACGCACTGTTGCTAAAGCACGTGTTAACGGATGAGCAAATCCCGCAGCACATCGCTGACATGATGCTAAGCGCTGGGTTGGGCCCGATTACCTTCTTGATCATGGTCAACGTGATCTTGCTGATCGGTGGTCAATTCATGGAACCATCAGGCCTGATCGTGATCGTAGCACCGTTGGTGTTCCCAATCGCGATCCAGTTGGGCATTGATCCAATCCACCTTGGCATCATCATGGTTGTGAACATGGAAATCGGGATGATCACGCCGCCTGTCGGTCTGAACCTATTCGTGACCTCTGGCGTGGCTGGTATGCCGTTGATGTCAGTCGTACGCGCAGCGCTGCCATTCTTGGCTGTCTTGTTCGTGTTCCTGATCATCGTGACCTACGTTCCCGCGATTTCCACCTATCTCCCCACGCTCTTTATGGGGCCGGAGATCATCGTGAAGTGATAAACTTCTAAATGAGGGTTGTACTAAGAAAACCGTCGGAGAGCTCTCCGGCGGTTTTTTGTTCAGTTGATGAAATTTGCCTATCAAGGTGTTTTCTGCTCATCTGGCAATAGAACATTTCGACAGCGGAGAGACTGATGGTGAGGGTTCTTGGAATCGGCGGCGTATTCTTTCGTGCGAAAGATCCGGTAGCGCTCGCGCAGTGGTATGACGAATATCTTGGTGTTTCACCGGCACCAACTGCGGCAGATATGCAGCCTTGGACAACTGAGCAGGGGGTTACAGTATTTGCGCCCTTTGACGAGGGGACAGATTACTTTCCGAAAGATCGTGCGTTTATGCTGAATTTTCGGGTCGCAGATTTGGATGTAGCGTGTAAGGAATTGAAGTTGGCTGGTATTGCCCTCGGAGAGGTGGTGGCAATGGATGGCGTCGGAAAGTTCGTCCGAATCCATGATCCAGAAGGCAACCCGATAGAACTTTGGGAGGCGCAGTAGCGTGCGTGTGGCTTGGGCTGACCAAGCCACATCGCAATGTTTAGCTCTTTTCCAGTGCGCTGATGATGGGGCTGAAGTCGTCGGCTTTGAGGCTGGCGCCTCCGACGAGGGCACCATCGACGTGTGGGACGCCAAAGATGTCTGCGGCGTTGCTGCCTTTGACTGACCCACCATAGAGGATACGCATGTCCGTTCCGTCGCTGAACCGGGCCTGTAGTTGCGCACGGATGTGTGCGTGAACCTCTGCGATTTGTTCTAGAGTAGGGACTTTGCCTGTGCCGATCGCCCAAACGGGTTCATAGGCGATGACGGTGTTGTCGGAAGTTGCCCCGCCTGGAATTGACCCGGCCAGCTGTCCGTCGATGATATCTAGCGTTGTGCCAGATCCGCGTTCGTCTAGTGTTTCGCCGACGCAGATGACTGCCGTAAGGCCAGCCGCATATGCGGCAGCAGATTTTGCGGCGACGATTTGGTCGGTTTCGCCATGGTCAGCGCGCCGTTCTGAATGCCCTGTGATCACGTATGTTGCACCAGCGTCGGATAGCATCTGGGCGCTGATGTCACCTGTATGTGCGCCAGATTCGGCAGTGTGGCAGTCCTGACCTCCGATATCGAATAGCGTGTCTTGGCATGTCGTAATCAGTGTTGTCGGCACACAAATGAGAATATCAACGCTCGCGTCAGAGTGGCGCTGTGCAAGTGTTGCGAGTTCCTTGACGTTGGCGCGAAGCCCGTTCATTTTCCAGTTTCCAGCGGCAAGTTTACGGGGCATGAGCACGTCCTTTTGTCTATGTTCGGTTCTTGCTATCAAGCAAGCGCTTAGATCGGAAGGGGTCCCATGTCAGATATGATTATTCCGCGTATTGATGCTGCCGCGCTATTGGCTAGTGATACTGCCGCGAAAGAGGCGGCACGCGTTGCCGCAGGCGGCGTTGGTTTTATGACCGTTTACAATACGCCGATCTCTGAAGGGCGCGTCAAAGACGTGATTGCAGCGTATCAGGCGTTCTTTGATTTACCGGCGGCGGATAAGGCTGCGTTTGATATGGCAAAAACCGGGTCAAACCGTGGCTGGGGTGCGCCGGGATCAGAGCAGGTCGATCCTGATGCGAACCCTGATTACAAGCAGGTGTTTGATTGCGGCTTTGAGCTGCCAAAGGGCGACCCGCTGACGCAATTGTCGTGCTATGCGCCAAACCTGTGGCCTGCCGTGCCAGAAGGCTTTGCAGCGCTGCTGCGGGATTATTATGCGCAGGCGACGGGTTTTGCTTTGGACCTATTGTGCGCGATTGCAGAGGCGACTGGCGAAGATGGAGACTATTTCCGCCCGTTATTTGATCGACCGATGGCGCTGTTACGCGGCAATTATTACCCCGAGCGTCCAGAGTGGGCGGGTGAGAATGATTTTGGGATTGCGACCCACACAGATTATGGATGTTTGACGTTGCTCGCCACGGATGGATCACCGGGGTTAGAGGTCCGCAAGCGCGGCGGTGGTTGGATACCTGTGTCGGCACAGCCCGGCGAATTTGTCATTAACTTTGGCGAGATGCTTGAAATGTGGACGAATGGCCGGATCAAGGCGACCCCGCATCGGGTGATTGGCCCTGATCATGCGCGTGTTTCCGTGCCGCTATTCTTTAACCCGAACCATGACGCTAATGTCGCGCCGATTGGATCGGGTGATGTGATCAACGCGCGTGAGCATTTGGATAAACGCTATGCCGAAACATACGTTCACCTGAATAAAGCTTAGGCTTTGGCAGAGATCGCGTCATCGAATTTGATGGATTCACCGCAGCCGCAGGCATCGACAACATTGGGGTTGCGGAACTTGAACCCAGATTCAAGAAGCGACGTTTCATAGTCGATTTCTGTGCCAAACAGGAACATCTGGGCCATAGGCGCGATCATGACGCGTGCGCCGTCTAACTCGACGACCTCATCAAGGGGATCGACTTCGGTCACGTAGTCCATGGTGTATTCCATGCCTGCACAGCCGCCTTTTTTGACGCCAATGCGCAGCCCTTTGTGGCCGTCTTTTTCCATGAGCGCTGCAATTTTTGCGGCGGCTTTGGGGGTGATGCTGACAGCTTGTTTGCCTGGAATACCGAACATACGCGTTCTCCTTTGGGGCTAACTTAGTCCTTCGGTGGGATGATCTCAAGAAGTGCTGTGCCGTTTAACCCATTGTTGATCGAAAGGACCAAGATTGAGATTGCAATCGCCCAACTAAATGAGGCGAGCGTGCCGATGATTACGTATTCAGCCTTGGCGTTGTTTGATGCGGCGTCAAAGCGCAGGATGGATTTGGCTGCGATCAAAAAGCCGATCCCGGCGGGTTGGCCTGCGATGAACATCAAGTAGATCAATCCGCGTTCCAGCAGCCCGATCATCATGCCGCCAGCCGGTAGGCTTTCTTTGGGCGCGCCCTCGGCAAATGGACCCATGAGTTTGCCAACGGCGAAGCCACCGGCCCGGGTGGTATAGATGCCCCCGGCGATCAAAAGCATGACCTTGGGTGCCCAGCTGGTGGCGTTGATAAGTCCGCCATTTCCAAATTCATTCGCCCAGATGCCGTTTGCCCATAGGGTAGGGGCGATGGCTGCGATGGTGATAATCGTCAGAAGATGTGCGCCCTGATCGACCAGATAGGGGTTGATCCCGTCGTCATCACGTTTTCTGATCCAAATGGTTTTTGCGATATCGACAAGCAGGTGTATCCCGGCCAACACTCCGATCTGCCAGTCGATAGACCCAAGTGCGATAACGGCTGTCACAAAGACCGCCAGTGTGTGTAGTGCCAATGTGAGCGCGCGGTCTTTGGTTTCAACCATGGTGTTGGTTTGCAGGACATAATCCGCAAGAACATGTGCGAAAAACAGGGCGGCAAGTGTCTCAAACATCAGTCGAAATCTCTTTCAAGTGTTTCAAGTGCCAGTTTGATCATGCCAAAGCCCGCGCCGTCTAATGATTTTGTTACGGCTTGGCGTGATTTGCCAAGTGTCTGGGCAATATACGTATATGAAATGTCTTCTAGCGGTGTGATGCTGTTGAGTATGGCGGCGGCTTGGGCCTGCGTCCAGCCTTGTGAAATGTGATCGGCAAGGATCGTCGCGGCACCTATGGCGGATTGGTCTTGGTGCAATATGCGTTGCGCGTGTTTGGTCGCCTTTAAATCGTCGAGCGCTTGACCGGATCTGATGAAGGCTTCGCTGCTTTCGCGGTTAAGATCAGAAGGTAGTACTGACGGGGCTTCGCCAGTGGCCATTGCGATGTAGCTGTCAAAATCGGGGTTATGGCTACGCAAAGCTGCGCGAAACGCCAGCGCCGATCGTAGCGCATAGTGCGGTTTTGCCAGCGCGACCTGCCAGCCGTCGCCACGGTGGCGTGTGAAATGTAATGACGTTCCCATCCAATCGGCTTGGGCATGTGCGCAGCGTTCAAGCGCTGAGAGCGCATGTTCTAATTGCGCAGCGCCCAGCGCGGTGGAGCCGACAATGTCGCCAGTTAAGACGGCGATGGTATTGCGTTTCTGTTTCATGATGCATCCAATATAGGGTGCATATTTAATTTAGCAACTAATTTAGGTTGCGTGTTGGATTGTGTAATCTAATTGGGTTGCGTCGCCGCGGCATTCGCCCAGTTACCCAAATAAAAAGGCGGCCCAATGGACCGCCGATCAAAAAGCTAACGAGGGTAGTGGGCCTTTACATAAAGCCCAGTTCTAGTCGGGCCTCGTCCGACATCATTTCCATGCCCCACTGTGGTTCAAACGTCATCTCGACATCGACGTGTTTCACACCGGGCAGTGGTTCTACCGCATCTGCGACCCAGCCGGGCATCTCGCCTGCGACGGGGCAGCCTGGGGCTGTAAGCGTCATGATGATGTTCACGGCGTTATCTTCTTTGACATCAATCGTGTAGATCAGGCCAAGGTCGTAAATGTTCACAGGGATTTCTGGGTCATAAACGGATCGGCACGCTTGCACAATTTCATCATACAGCGGATGATCTGTCGTGGAAGGCGCGATCATTGGTGTGCCTTCGAGCTGTGCGTTCGTTTCAGTCATGACGTCAGTTCCCTAAAATCCTGACGAAACATATAGGGATTGCTGCCGGGGGCGTAAAGAGCAGACCGGACCAACTGGTAGCTGTATTACCCTATCTTCGTTTTACGCGGCCTCTTGGCATTTGCAGCAGGATCGGAGAAAGACACAGTATGACAAAACGTTTCTCTTTTTCTTTGAATGCCACTGATGGCAAAGCCCGCACTGGCGTTATTTCCACCCCACGTGGCGATATTCGTACGCCTGCGTTTATGCCCGTTGGGACTGCCGCCACCGTAAAAGCCATGATGCCAGAAAGCGTTGCGGCGACTGGGGCGGATATTCTGCTGGGTAATACCTATCACCTTATGCTGCGCCCCACGGCTGAGCGGATCGACCGTTTGGGTGGCCTGCACAAGTTTATGAATTGGGATAAGCCGATTCTAACAGATAGCGGTGGTTTTCAAGTGATGTCGCTCGCGGATCTACGCAAGCTGACTGAAAAAGGCGTTACTTTTAAATCGCATATCGACGGGTCCAAGCACGAACTGACCCCAGAGCGGTCGATGGAAATTCAACGCCTGTTGGGTTCCGATATCGTGATGTGTTTCGACGAATGCCCGGCACTGCCTGCAGATCGCACACGTATTAACGAAAGCATGCAGTTGTCGATGCGATGGGCCGCGCGGTCACGCGAGGCATTTGGAGACCGTCCGGGGCATGCGTTGTTTGGCATTCAGCAGGGTGGGCTTGAAGAAGACCTGCGGGCTGAATCGGCGCAGGCTTTGCGTGATATCGAATTTGACGGTTACGCCGTTGGTGGGCTTGCTGTTGGTGAAGGCCAAGAGGCGATGTTCAGCGTACTTGATTTCGCGCCAGATCAGTTGCCCACAGATAAGCCACGTTACCTGATGGGCGTAGGCAAACCTGACGATATCGTTGGTGCCGTCAAGCGGGGAATCGATATGATGGACTGCGTTCTGCCCAGCCGTTCAGGCCGGACAGGGCAGGTATTTACCCGCCGTGGTGTGCTGAATATTAAAAACGCACGTCACATGGATGATCCGCGTCCGCTGGACGAACATTGCACGTGCCCAGCATGTAGCAACTATTCACGCGCCTATCTGCATCACGTGTTCCGTGCGCAGGAAATGATCAGCGGGATGCTGTTGACCTGGCATAACCTGCACTATTTCCAAGAGATTATGCAGGGCATGCGCGATGCGATCTCTGCTGGTGCGTTTGGCGCTTGGGAAGCTGATTTCCATGCGCAGCGCGCGTTAGGTGATATCGCGCCTTTGTGATCACTGCTTACAATTATGGCGGACCGACAAAAAAACATGTTGGTTCGTGACCCTGTCTTAATATTTTTGCGTTTGTATGGTTGCGGCTGGGGGCAGACACGGGCAGTCTACGGCGCGATATAACGACGTGTTTGGTTGAAAGGCGCCCCCATCAACCCCACATGCATTGGGCAAGAGGAGACTCCTGACGCTGCCGTGAAACGGGGCTGGGTGTCTTGCCAAAAAAGGAAGTGAATATGCAAGAACCGTTGAGTTCATCTTATCCCGTTCTGCCGCTGCGCGATATTGTGGTGTTCCCACATATGATCGTGCCGCTGTTTGTTGGGCGTGAAAAATCGGTCCGCGCACTCGAAGAGGTGATGCAGGACGATAAACAGATTCTGTTGTCGAGCCAGATCGACGCTGGTGAAGACGATCCAGCGCAAGATGGCATCTATAAAACAGGTGTGCTGGCCAATGTGCTTCAGCTGCTAAAACTGCCCGATGGTACCGTTAAGGTGCTTGTCGAAGGCCGTAGTCGCGTGCGCATTACCGGATTTGTCGAAAATATCGACTTTTTCGAAGCGTCAGCAGAGTATCTGGACGAAACCCCAGGCGAGGCCGCTGAAGAAGAAGCGCTTGTGCGCAATGTCGCTGCCGAGTTTGAGCGTTACGCCAAGATCAAGAAAAATATCCCCGAAGAAGCAATGGCCGCCGTTGGCGAAGCCACGGAGCCTGCAAAGCTGGCCGATTTGGTCGCGGGTCACCTTGGCATCGAGGTTGATCAAAAGCAGGGGCTGCTTGAAACGCTGTCAGTGACCGAGCGCCTTGAAAAGGTCTACGGTCTGATGCAGGGCGAAATGTCTGTGCTGCAGGTCGAGAAGAAGATCAAAACGCGCGTCAAATCCCAGATGGAGCGCACCCAGCGCGAATACTATCTGAATGAGCAAATGAAAGCCATTCAGAAGGAATTGGGCGACGGCGAAGAAGGCCAGAACGAAGTAGCCGAGCTTGAGGCGAAGATCGCTGAAACCAAGCTTTCGAAAGAGGCGAAAGAAAAGTTCGATGCTGAGCTGAAGAAGCTTAAGAACATGTCGCCTATGTCTGCCGAAGCTACGGTCGTGCGCAACTATCTGGATTGGATTTTGGCTGTGCCGTGGGGCACCAAGTCACGCACCAAGAAAGATCTGGGTCACGCGCAGAAAGTTCTCGATTCCGACCACTATGGCCTTGAAAAGGTAAAAGAGCGGATTGTTGAATACCTTGCGGTACAGCAGCGCTCTAAAAAGCTGAAAGGCCCAATCATGTGCCTTGTTGGCCCTCCGGGTGTTGGTAAAACCAGCCTTGGGAAATCTGTGGCCAAAGCAACGGGTCGTGAGTTTATCCGCATCAGCCTTGGTGGTGTACGTGACGAATCTGAGATTCGTGGTCACCGTCGGACTTATATCGGGTCTATGCCCGGTAAGATCATTCAGGCGCTGAAAAAGGCGAAAACCACGAACCCGCTGATCTTGCTCGATGAAATCGACAAGATGGGGCAGGATTTCCGTGGCGATCCCGCGTCAGCGATGCTTGAGGTTCTTGATCCAGAACAGAACGGCACCTTCGTCGATCACTATCTTGAGGTCGAATATGACCTGTCGAACGTGATGTTCCTGACCACAGCGAACAGCTATAACATGCCGGGTCCTTTGTTGGACCGGATGGAGATCATTTCACTGTCGGGTTACACCGAGGATGAAAAGGTCGAAATCTCAAAGCAGCACTTGCTGCCGAAGGTCATGAAAAACCACGGCCTAAAGCCATCTGAATTCAGCGTTTCCGATGATGCGCTGCTGTCGATGGTCCGCGTCTACACCCGTGAAGCAGGTGTGCGGAGCCTTGAGCGTGAGTTGGCGAAAGTGGCACGTAAAGCCGTCACTAAGATCGTAAAGAAAGAAGCCAAAGTGATTGCGGTCACTGGTGAAAATCTTACCGAATTCTTGGGCGTCGAAAAGCACCGCTTTGGCTTGGCCGAAGAAGAAGATCAGGTTGGTGTTGTAACCGGTCTGGCGTGGACAAGTGTGGGTGGTGAACTGCTGAACATCGAAGCGCTACGTTTGCCGGGTAAAGGCCGCATGAAAACGACTGGGAAGCTGGGCGATGTCATGAAGGAATCGATTGATGCTGCGTCTTCTTACGTGCGTTCGATCGCGCCTGAAATTGGAGTGAAACCACCGCAGTTCGACACGCTTGATATCCACGTGCACGTGCCCGATGGCGCAACGCCAAAGGATGGCCCGTCAGCTGGGCTTGCGATGGTGACATCTATCGTATCTGTGCTGACCAAGATCCCTGTGCGCAAAGATGTTGCCATGACTGGCGAAGTGTCACTGCGCGGGAATGCGATGCCAATTGGTGGTCTAAAGGAAAAACTGCTGGCCGCGTTGCGCGGTGGGATCAAAACAGTTCTGATTCCCCAAGATAACGCCAAGGACCTGCCAGATATTCCTGACAACGTGAAAGAGGGACTGACGATCATCCCCGTTACACACGTGTCCGAAGTTCTTGAGCATGCGCTGGTCAGTAAGCCGGAGGCTATCGAGTGGGACGAAGCCGCAGAAGAGGCCGCAGCGGCCGCTTTAAAGGCGAATGCCACGGCTGAAGGGGCCCGCACCCATTAAGCGTTAAGTGTAAGTATAGAAAAGCGCGCCCCTTGAGGCGCGCTTTTTTTTTGTGTGAAGCCTATCTAAAACGACGGCTGGCGCGCATGATGGCAGAGTTGCTAGATTATTGTGAAATAAAAGGAATGTGCGAATGACGACATCAGACGAATCACAAGATGACCCGATTATGGAAGTTGCTCCAACACTTAAGAAGCCCCAGCTTTTCAACGAAGTTGTTGCGCGGACTGGGCTGAAAAAGCGCGATGTGAAACCCGCTGTCGAGGCGGCGCTTGCAGTGATCGGAGAGGCGCTCGCCCGGGGTGACGAGCTGATTCTGCCGCCGATGGGAAAAACGCGAATCGTAAAGACGAAAGACTTGGGGCAGGGCGCCACGTTGCTGACGCTTAAATTCCGCACGCCAAAGATTGATCCTGTGCAGCCCGATACCGATGCATCAGATAGCTAATCCGTTCATATGATACGAAGGTAAAGAATTACTTTGAACTATCCAGAACTATACATCCTGCGTCACGGCCAGACTGAATGGAACCTCGAAGGCCGTATGCAGGGGGAATTGAATTCGCCGCTCACGACGCAGGGGCAGGCAGAAGCGGCACATCAGGGTGCGATTCTTGCGCAACGCGACCTGCAAGGATTCGCATTTTTCACCAGCCCACAGGGCAGGGCGGTGCAAACAGCGGGAATCGCTTTGGGGAATCTGGCTGAAACTATTCGCACAGATGACAGATTACGCGAAATTGGAGTCGGAGACTGGTCAGGGCTATTGCGCGATACCCTGCCGTTGCCCGATACTGACGACCCCTACATGGCGCAATATGAGATCGCGCCAAATGGTGAAGGGTTGGCTGCAGTGAAGGCGCGGTGTTGCGCTTTTTTGCAAGATTTAAAGGGCCCTGCTGTGCTCGTTACTCATGGCGTGACGGGGCGTACGCTGCGTGAAATCGTTGCCGGGGCTGACGCAATTCAGGGCACAACCATCCACGGTGGACAGGGCTGTGTGTATCATTTGAAAAATGGTTCACAAAAGTTGCTTTCTTAGGCTTGCGCCCACCGTCAACATACCCTAAATCACGCCACATCGGGTGATTAGCTCAGTTGGTAGAGCGCTTCCTTTACACGGAAGATGTCGGGAGTTCGAGCCTCTCATCACCCACCATATTCCCACATTATCAGTTTATAGCTTAACGCAACCACCGCAGGTTTACCTGCGTCTGTTGCGTTTTTTGCGCTTTGATATCCTGTGCTCATTGGTCTGTTTTAGAAAAGATTCACATGAAGTCATTTTTTGCGCAAGGACCGCTTGACGGGGGCGGGGCACAGTCATAGAAGCACCCCACGTTCGGTCACAGACCGGAAGTTAGATGCGCGGTTGTAGCTCAGCTGGTTAGAGTACCGGCCTGTCACGCCGGGGGTCGCGGGTTCGAGCCCCGTCAACCGCGCCACTAACTCCCTTGTGACTAGATACGATGCGCGGTTGTAGCTCAGCTGGTTAGAGTACCGGCCTGTCACGCCGGGGGTCGCGGGTTCGAGCCCCGTCAACCGCGCCACTTATCCTAGATAGTTAATATTGAAGCACTGTTGATGTGTTATTGGATACTTGTTGTCTGCAGTAGTGACGAAGCCAGCATTCAAGCTTAAGGTGCTTTAATCTTTAGAGATATCGACCTTGTTTATTGAAGTGCCAGCAGGAAGGTCGCGTATTTGCGCAGATATCTGACCTGAAATGCTCCAGCTGACTTCTAGATCCGCAATTTCGAAGTTGCTAAAAACGTCTTTCCCGCCAAGGCACAGGGGTACGGTATGGCTTACGCATTCCCCGTACTTAGGGCGTCGGCCTCCCGAGGAAAGCCAATTTTTGAATTTTGTATGCTCGACAGTTTCTTCGGGATATTGAACTAGCTCAATTTCGTGGAATGCTGTGTAACTACATGGGATTTCGAAAATTTCTTTCGTTGCGGGGTCAAGAAGAGCAACCTCGGGCTCGCCATTTACCACCCTTTTATGATCGGTTGCGAACTGACGTCCCATCCAGTCTGCTCCAAAACATCGAAACTGCTGTGCACGCTCCGGAAAAACCTCTTCTACGCATCTTGTAAAACGCGCAATATCTTCTTCGCGGTGTAATTGGTATGCACCATCAAGTATGGCGGTGTCCGCCTCTTTACGTTCCTTCTTATTGAAGAAAAATTTCATCTGATTTCCTGCAGGTAGTGGGCTCTCCGGCTGAACTTTGCACGCAAACTCAATTTAAAGATAGGGCTCGTAATTGACGTTCGATGTATTTCTAAAACCTGCGTCATTGTCATCAAACGTTTCCTAAACTGTCATCTGTTTGGCGTGATCGTGTCACGTTGTGGTTGGATGTTTTTCGGATCAGCTCTTGATCATGGAAGTTCAGAAAAATGCCACGTATTACACTCAATCGTCGTCAGACGCTTTTGGGTTCCGCAGCACTTGGAACCACTCTTTTTGTACCTTCGCTTAGCCGCGCGCAAAGCCGGCCTGTGATGACGCATGGAATTCAATCGGGCGATGTTGTCCATGATGGTGCCGTTGTATGGGCCCGTGCCGACCGCGAGTCGCGCATGATGGTCGAATGGGCCACGACCGAAAGCTTTGCGGATGCGCAGGCTGTTCCGGGGCTGTCTGTTGGCACGCCCAGCGATTTCACCGGTAAAATGTCGCTGTCCGGTTTGCCTTCGGATCAGGATATTTTCTACCGTGTGAAAATGGTTGGCTTGGCTGATAGTGCTGAGTCAGAGGCCCTGACTGGGCATTTCCGCACCGCGCCACATGGCAACCGCGACATTAGCTTTGTTTGGTCTGGCGATACCGCAGGGCAGGGCTGGGGTATTGATCAGGATCGCGGTGGGATGCAGACCTATGCCACGATGCTGCAGCATAACCCTGATTTCTTTTTGCATTCGGGTGACACGGTTTATGCCGATGGTCCGTTGCAGGAAGAGGTCGAACTGGCGGACGGTACGATCTGGAAGAACGTCGTGACCGAGGCAAAGACCAAGGTGGCCGAGACCCTGACCGAATTCCGTGGGCAGCATCTGTACAACCTGATGGATGATAATGTGCGCGCGTTGAACGCGCAGGTGCCGATCATCGCGCAGTGGGATGATCATGAGGTGACGAATAACTGGTTTCCGAACGAGGTGCTGAGTGCGGATGATCGCTATACTGAGAAGTCAGCGGCGCTGCTGTCTGCGCGGGCGGCCCATGCGTTCCACGAGATGATGCCAACCCGTCAGACGATGGACGAACCTAACCGCGTGTATCGGAAGGTGTCGTATGGCCCATTGCTGGACATCTTTGTGATCGATATGCGCACCTATCGCGGTGATAACACGCCTAATACAGAAACCGCGCCGACGCCTTTCTTGGGCGCAGAACAGATGGCGTGGCTTAAGCGTGAAATGCTGAATTCCAAGGCAACTTGGAAAGTGATCGCGTCGGATATGCCGATTGGCATGATGGTGCGTGATGGTGATGAAAATATGGAAAACGGTGCCAATGGCGACGGGCCAGTATTGGGCCGTGAACAGGATGTCGCCGCGATGCTGTCGTTTATCAAACATGCGCAGATACAGAACACCGTGTGGCTGACGGCTGACGTGCATTATACGGCGGCGCATCATTATTCGCCTGACCGGGCCGTGTTTCAAGACTTTGAACCGTTTTGGGAGTTTGTGTCTGGCCCGCTACATGCTGGTACGTTTGGCCCGAGTGATTATGACAATACGTTTGGTCCTGAAGTCCGGTTTGCCAAGCATCCAGAGCCGGGGCAGGCGAACTTGCCGCCATCTGACGGTATGCAGTTTTTTGGTAAGGTCGATATTGCGGCCGATACAGGCGTCATGACTGTGCGGCTGATGGATCGCGCTGATGTTGAATTATGGGCTGTTGAACTTGAGCCGAAGCACGCGTGATTTGAGCGAGGGTGGGTTAAAACCCACCCTACGTTTCTGGTCTACTGTGTCATCTCATGCAGGATGCGTGCCCAAGACCGTATTCCTTTGTGGAACGAGGATAGGTCGTATTTTTCGTTGGGCGAATGGATCGCGTCATCGTCTTTGCCAAAGCCAATTAGCATCGCGTCCATGTTCAAGATGTCCTTGAAGTGGCCCGCAATCGGGATTGATCCACCGCAGCCAACATAGGCCGCCGCATTTGGCCATTCGTCGGATAGCGCTTTGCGGGCTTGGTCGAATGCCGGGTGGGTCGTGGTCATTTGGCCAGCCGCGCTTGCCCCATGATCGCTGAAGGACACGCTGCAATCGGCGGGCAGCATGTCTTGGACCATTTTGCGAAAGTTATCGCGAATTTTGAGAGGGTCTTGCGTGCCGACCAGCCGGAAGCTGATTTTTGCATGGGCCTCGGACGGCAGCACCGTTTTGAAGCCGTCACCGGTGTAGCCTGACCAGATGCCGTTGACTTCGCAGGTGGGTCGCGACCAGATCATTTCAAGCGGGCGGCGGCCCTTTTCGCCAGCAGGCTCAGACAGTCCAACTTCACCCAAGAATTCCTTTTCGTCGAATTTCAGGTCATCCCATGCCGCCGCAAGTTCGTTCGAAAGCTCAGGGACCCCGTCGTAGAAATCCGGGATCGTGATCCGGCCATCTTCGTCATGCAGGGCTGCGATGACTTTGGCCAGCACGCGGGCAGGGTTCATTGCTAGCCCGCCGTACATGCCTGAATGCAGGTCTTTGTTCGGGCCGGTGATGGTTAGCTCTTCACCCAAGAGGCCGCGTAACTGTGTGATGATGGCCGGTGTGCTGTCGCCATAAAGCCCAGTGTCGCAAATCAGCGCGACATCGGCGGTAAGTTCCTCGGCGTTTTCGCGCATGAAGGGCGTCAGCGATGGTGACCCTGATTCTTCTTCGCCTTCAAAGAACAACGTGATGTTGCCGGGCAAGGTGCCATGCACGGCTTTCCATGCGCGGCAGGCCTCGACAAACGTCATCAGCTGGCCCTTATCATCCGACGACCCGCGTCCGCGAATGACTTTGCCTTTGGCGGTGTCTTCGACTTGAGGATCAAATGGGTCGCGGTCCCACAGATCTAGCGGGTCAACGGGTTGTACATCGTAGTGGCCGTAGAATAGCACATTTGGGCCTTCGCCACCGGAGTGCGCGACAACCATCGGGTGGCCTGTCGTGGGGCGTTTTGATGCCTCGAACCCGATGCTTTGCAGGTCGGCGACCAGCCAGTCAGCGGCTGTATCGCAATCGCCCTTGTAGGCCGGATCGGTCGAGATTGATGGAATGCGTAGCAATTCAAGTAGGCGTTCGGTGGCGGCGTTCAGATCGCTATCAATACGCGAGAGGACGGGATCGAGGGTCATTTCATAGGTCCTATGTTTGTTTATCAACAGGGTGGCACGATTGTCGCGGGCGTCAATCCAAAATGCATAACTGTTTGACTTGGGCCATGTCGAAGCGGATTAATTAGAGCCAAGCATGATTTATAGGCTGATGACATGATTGAGTATTTTCAGGAATTGATCGACGTCGCATTTGATTTCGAAAATACCAGTCGGGGCGCGCGCAAGATGGCGTTTGCGCAGCTTATGATCAGCGGCATTATCGTTGTTGGTCTGCCGTTCAAAATCTTGATGTTTATCGGGGGTCGTATCCGTGCTCACCGAAGGGAGGCGTCTTTGTATCAAGACGTTTCGCAGCGGCTTCCAGGTGATGCACGGCCGGGCCTTGCACGTGAGCTTGTCGAGGGCGAACAACTGAAAAATAGGTTTTCCCATCGGTTCGTGCCGCCGCCGCCGCTAAGGCTTGCCCCGCGCCCGACGGATGGCAGGTATTTTGAAACGCTGCGTGCATTCGCTGAAGAAAAGAAGCGCACTGGCGAGGTGATGAATGAATACGAGCGTGAAACCGTTGGTATCATGGGGTTCTTGTGTGACGTATTTGGGCCAAAGGGTTTAGCGCATTTCGACAGCTTCGGCGGCATTGCACCTTTTCGAAGTCACGAATTGCGATCGATGTTAGAGAAGTTAGGGTTGGGCGAACTGAATTCCAGTATCGAGGAGGCCTTAGCGATACACCTGCAACGTTATCAATTGAGACAAGACTACATAGCGACTGGTATGCCTGCTGAACAGGTCGCATCACACCCGAATATGCCAACCTATACGCAATTGGATGCGTCACTCAAAGTGAATGGTGGTCAGGATCGGTTCATTCATGCGGCCGACAGATACCTAGAGGCGGCCTATCCGTGGGAGCCTGCGCAGCCGCATAGTGCATTTACAACCCCATCATGACAAACCGAGCCACGCGACCCGTCCATTGCTATGGCGGCGTATTCGGCTATCGACAGACAGTTGGTTGTGCCAGCCGTGCGGCCTGAACCATCTGCGGACGAAGAAATCACGCTGGTTGTCGGTGCTGCAAAGCGCCCGGGCGATAAGAACTATTGGGAAGGGCGTTTGCGCCATTGCCCAGCCAAAGACCGCTACGGCGCAAAGATGACACCCGACGAAGAACTTGTGGTTGGGCGGCTGGCCTTTGCAGAGCGGATGCTGCGTGAACCGCGATGTCGGTTGTTTGATACCTATCAGGATGGGCTTCCGTAAACTGGTGCAGAGCTTGCTCGGGCGTTTAGGATGGTTGATCTAGCTGAGCTGGGAGAGATTTTGTCTGTAGCGGTGCAGGTCTACGATCAACGCGTTCCGTTCGAAGTCGCCTTTTGCAACAAGGTCTCGCTCCGCCCATGGTGGAGACACAAAAAGAAATGCCCACATATGACAGTGTTGATTATGACCTGATGATAGCTGGCGGGCATGGGTGTTTTATATGGATCGTTAACCGTTATTTTGAACGTGCTTACGAATGGGTATCTGATGACGATGTGGCAAAATTTCCGAATGCGTTGATCTAGGTCAACGTCTTTCGTATCCTTCATCGGCACTAAGGTAGTAGGGGGCGACAGTTTGTAGCGTATTGCTTGGACGGGATTGGCCCTATATGACACTTAGAACGATTCAAAACCCAGGGCTGATCTGGGCTTTGTGCCGAAAGATGAAGGAAGTATCAGTGGACTATACTGCTCAACTGGATGTCGCGATTGACCGTTTGCACGAAGAAGGCCGTTATCGGACCTTTATCGATATCGAACGCAAACGTGGTCAGTTCCCACACGCCACATGGCGCAAGGATGATGGAACTGAATCACCAGTGACCGTTTGGTGCGGTAATGACTATTTGGGCATGGGGCAGCATCCTGTTGTGCTGGCTGCGATGCACGAAGCCGTTGATGCGACGGGTGCTGGCTCTGGCGGAACACGCAACATTTCCGGCACTACTGTTTATCACAAGCAGCTTGAGAACGAGCTTGCTGACCTTCACCAAAAGGAAGCAGCACTGCTGTTCACATCAGCCTACATCGCGAATGACGCAACGCTAAGCACGTTGCCCAAGCTGTTTCCGGGCCTGATCATCTATTCAGATGCGCTGAACCATGCGTCGATGATCGAAGGTGTCCGCCGCAATGGTGGTGCAAAGCGAATTTTCCGTCATAATGATCTTGACCACTTGCGCGAATTATTGGCCGCCGATGACCCGGCTGCGCCTAAGTTGATTGCGTTCGAATCAGTCTATTCCATGGACGGTGATTTTGCCCCGATCGAAGCAATTTGCGATTTGGCTGACGAATTTGGTGCGCTGACTTACATCGACGAAGTTCACTCTGTTGGTATGTACGGACCACGTGGGGCAGGGATTGCTGCACGTGACGGTCTGATGGGGCGCCTTGATATCATCAATGGGACGCTCGCTAAGGCATATGGTGTCATGGGCGGGTATATCGCTGCATCTACTAAAATGTGTGATGCGATCCGGTCGTATGCGCCGGGCTTTATTTTCACCACGAGCCTGCCGCCTGCCGTCGCTGCTGGTGCTGCGGCCAGCGTCGCGCATCTGAAAACGGATGATAGTCTGCGGTTACGGCATCAAACGCAGGCGAAAATTCTAAAGCTTCGCTTAAAGGGAATGGGCCTGCCGATCATCGATCACGGTAGCCACATCGTCCCTTTGATTGTTGGTAATCCGGTTCACACGAAAAAGCTGTCTGATATGCTTTTGTCCGAATTTGGCATCTACGTGCAGCCGATTAACTTTCCCACTGTACCGCGCGGAACAGAGCGTTTGCGGTTCACGCCGTCACCTGTACATGGCCCGCGCGAAATGGATGCATTAGTGAGTGCATTGGATAGTTTATGGTCGCACTGTGCCTTAAATCGCGCCGAATTGGCAGGTTAACCTTTTTTCAACATATGCAGGGCGGTTGCCTGTATGCTATTGATTGAAAAGGCGCTCATGTAGAATTGATTCGTATTACATGTGTGCTCAGGGGCAGTAACCGACGGGACAGTCGATGATCGGGAAGACCTTCAAGCGCGTAAACGCACCGGAGGACGTTCAAGCTAAGGGCTTTGACGACTTTGAGTTGCGACTTGGTGACTTAATGCGTGGTGAACGCGCGACGATGGGCAAAAGCCTGTTGGACGTGCAGCGCGAGCTAAAGATCAAAGCGGCATATATCGCAGCAATTGAAAATGCGGATCCATCTGCATTTGATACGCCAGGTTTCATCGCCGGGTATGTGCGGTCTTACGCTCGCTATCTTCGGATGGACCCGGATCAAGCATTCGCAACCTTTTGTAAAGAAAGCGGTTTTGCGACTGCACACGGCATGTCAGCAGAGGCGTCTTCGCTGCAAGGTAAGTCGGGCGAACCTATCGCGGCACCTCTTGGTAAAGATATTTTTTCAGGTTCAGCGACGCCATTCATCCCTGCTGGGGATGCCGTAATGGCACAATTTGAGCCGCGCGCGATTGGTTCGGTCATGGTTTTGATCGCCTTGATTGGTGGGCTTGGCTATGGCGGTTGGACCGTTCTGCAAGAAATCCAAAAGGTTCAATTCGCCCCGGTAGAGCAGTCGCCGGTTGTGGTCGCAGAGCTTGATCCGCTTTCTGGTGCGACAAATTCTGTTGAAACGTCTGACGCTTTGGCAGGGTTTAGTGCGCCTTCGAACGAGGCGTTGGATCGTTTGTATCGCCCTCAGGCATTGGATGTTCCGGTGCTGGTTGCCCGTGATGCGCCCATTTCGACGTTAAACCCGGGGTTGATCGGCTCTATTATGCCGACTGCTGACGTTGCGCCAGATGCAACAGTTGCTGAGGCCGCGACGAACATGCCGCATCCGCCGGCAATTCAAGTTGTTGAACCTGATGTGCCAGAACTGCAGTTGGTCGCTGTGCGCCCGGCATGGGTTCGTGTGCGTTCTGCTGATGGGACTGTCATTTTCGAAGGTGTCATGGCACCCGGCGAAAATTTCGTGGTGCCTTCGACCGAAGAGCCAGCGACCTTGCGCGTTGGTGAAAGCGGGGCGATGTATTTCGCGGTGAACGGTGTGCATTATGGTCCTGTCGGACGCAAAGGCGTTGTGACATCGAATGTGGCATTGCAAGCCGATAGCTTGCTGGAAAATTACACGGTTGCAGATTTGACCACTGATGATGATCTTGCCGAAGTGGTCCGTGTCGCAGAAAACAGTAGCGGCGAATAACACCCGCTGACTGGTTGCTGCATCCGTCATTGATGCTTAGGTTAAGGGTAAATCGCGATTGCCTGAAAGCAGCCCTATGTCCCTGAACAACATCCGTCCTTGGCGTACTATTGAACGTCGGAAATCCCGTCAGATTATGGTTGGAAACGTACCTGTGGGGGGCGATGCACCGATATCGGTGCAAACGATGACCAATACGCTTACGACTGACGTCAAAGGGACGATTGCACAAATTCAAGCGGCAGCCGATGCAGGGGCTGATATTGTCCGCGTCTCGGTCCCAGACGAGGCATCCAGCAAGGCGCTGCGCGAGATCGTTCCCGAAGTGTCAGTACCGATTGTTGCAGATATTCATTTCCATTATAAACGTGGGATCGAAGCCGCCGAAGCAGGGGCCGCATGTCTGCGGATTAATCCAGGCAACATCGGCGATGAAAAGCGCGTCAAAGAAGTGATCAAAGCCGCGCGTGATCATAACTGTTCCATCCGTATCGGGGTGAACGCCGGGTCGCTGGAAAAGCATCTGCTGGACAAATACGCAGAACCGTGCCCCGATGCGATGGTCGAAAGCGGGCTGGATCATATTAAAATCTTGCAAGACAATGATTTTCACGAATTTAAGATCAGCTGTAAGGCATCTGACGTGTTTATGGCGGCTGCGGCCTATCAACAACTTGCCGATGCCACTGACGCGCCAATCCATCTTGGTATCACAGAGGCGGGGGGGCTGATTAGTGGCACTGTAAAATCTGCTATTGGGATGGGTAACCTGCTTTGGGCAGGGATCGGTGACACGATCCGCGTGTCTTTGTCTGCTGATCCGGTTGAAGAGGTCAAAATGGGGTTTGAAATTCTTAAATCCCTTGGTCTGCGTCACCGCGGTGTTAATATCATCTCTTGCCCGTCCTGCGCGCGTCAGGGCTTTGATGTGATCAAAACCGTGGAGGCGCTTGAAAAACGGCTAGAGCACATCAAAACGCCGATGAGCCTAAGTATCATCGGCTGCGTTGTGAATGGCCCCGGCGAAGCGCTGATGACCGACGTTGGTTTCACTGGCGGTGGTGCAGGATCAGGAATGGTCTATTTGGCAGGCAAACAAAGCCACAAACATTCAAACGAGGATATGATTGAACATATCGTCGAGCAGGTTGAAAAGAAGGCGGAAGAATTGGAAGCCGCGCAGGCGGTCGAAGCAGCTGAGTAAAGTCGCCTGCTGTCGGCAATGCTGCGATCTGCAAGGATAGCGGTCGATTTACTGTTCATGGTTGGCGGTCGTTGCGCCGTGCCGTTCTGGCGCGCACCGGAGCATGTGTGACACTACACATTGGTCTTAGCCAGCTATCGCTTTTAGCTCTTTGTGGATCAACTGTTCGGTAAAGGGGCGGATCAACATCCCCCAGCCCATGGAGCGGACTTTGTGTTCGTCAGCGGCCCCCGCCGTCAAAATAATATGCGCGCCAAGTTCGTTAAGAATTTTATGAAGGTTCATTTCTATCACATCGTCATAGCCGCATTCGAGAAAGGCCGCAGAAACATTTTTCTCGCTCGCTAGGTTTGAAACCACCTCACTGATGTGTCTGACACGTATCACGCGGCACGGCCCAAGAGATTGAAGCGCTCCTTCTATATCTTCAGCGATTAAAAAGTCACTCTCTTGCAACAAGAAAATGGGCTTGGCCGGTGTTTCCGGTGTCGGCGATCCCGCAGAGGGCGCGATAGGTGTGGTAAGGTCATTCATTCGTTTTAGGTGGAACATATATTGTCGCCGCGCATTAAACTACGACATATCGGAGAGGAATTATTTATGAACACGCGGTGTCAGAACTGCCCCCTAAGAACCAGAGACATTTTCGATCCTATGACTGATCGCGAGATTGCGTTTATGCAGAAATTCAAGTCTGGCGAGCTTGAAGTCGATGCAGGAACAACTTTGATGATGGAGGGATCGAACAGCCCGCAGCTTTATACACTCCTTGAGGGAATGGGGTTGCGGTACAAGTCCCTCGAAACCGGGGAAAGGCAGGTTATTAACTTTATTCTACCGGGCGATTTCATTGGTCTTCAGGCGGGGGTGATGAGCGAAATGAAGCATTCAGTCGAGGCCACAACACGCATGAAACTGTGTGTGTTCGATAGAAAGATGCTTTGGACGATGTTCCGTGATCATCCAGATAGAGCCTTTGACCTAACTTGGCTCGCTGCAGTGGAAGAACATTTTCTGGGCGAGAGTTTAGCCATTCTTGGACATATGGAGGGGATCGCACGAATTGCGCGCGCTTTTGTGCAATTATTTGATCGTGCGGCTGCTCTTGGTATGATCAAGGGAGCAAAGATGCCTTTGCCATATCGCCAGCAAGACCTTGCAGACGCGCTTGGTTTGTCACTTGTACACACAAATAAAACTTTGAAGTTGCTGCGTGAGGACGGCGTGGCCGTATGGCGTGACGGATCCCTCAATATCCTTGATTACAAGCGTCTTTGTAGCATCGCACAGCTAGAAGCTGATCGCGAGCCTATGACGCGACCACTGATCTGATGGTCAGGTGAGAACCTGTTGATTGCATTAGTCCGCAGAGCGATAGATTTTGCCCCAGCAGCTATATTTTCCGCAGGGCAGTAAATACTGCCCTGCGGTTTTGGTTTAGCTGTACCAGCCACCCATTTTAACTTCTGTTTCGCCCTCTAAGACCTGTGCGAATTCTTCGGGGTCTTGTGTGCCTCCGTCGCGGCCCCGGTAGTGGTAGGGGTAGACGTAGGTGGGGGCGAATTCGGCGACGGCTGATGCTGCGGCGTTCAGGTCCATAGTGAACGGCAGGTTCATGCAAACAAAGGCCACGTCGATATTTTCTAGCGCGCGCATTTCGGGGATGTCCTCGGTATCGCCAGAAATATAGACGCGTAGCCCATCGACAGACACGACATATCCGTTGTCGCGGCCTTGTGGGTGAAAGTTAAGCCTATCTTCGGTGATGTTATATGCTGGAATTGCTTCGACTCCGATTTCACCAGCACGTGCAGATTCGCCATTTGCGATGGCCGTTGTTTGGGCCTGTAGGTTTTCGGGCAGCATGTCATACACAGCTGGGTTTGCGATCATCGCGGTTTGTTCGGTTGCCAAGGCTGCCAGTGTTTCAGCGTTATAATGGTCGCCATGTTCATGTGTAATAAGGATGAAATCTGCAGCGGGCATGTCTTCGTAAAGCACAGCGTCACCGACCGGATCGACATAGACGACCCCTGCTGGTGTCTCCATCACGAATGATGCGTGGGCGATCGGGTGAATAGTGACCGCGCCATTGACGGTGTCAAAGCTGTCTGCGCTGTGTCCAGCGGCATGTAAGCGGAAGGGCAGTAGGGTAACAGTTCCCATAGCTGCGGCGGTGCGTAGAAAGGTACGACGTGTTGTCATTGTCCAGCTCCTTGTTGGTGCAATAATTATCAGCGAGACTTAGCCCGTTGAAGCATATTGTCGACCACAGCTTACTGACGATCACGTGAACTTTGCAACTATTCTCGTATTTCGGCGACGATCTGTTCCATTGCGTCCAGCGGCACATACCCGCGCAGCAACTGGTCCTCTATCACAAATGTCGGTGTGCCAGAGATTTGCATTTGTTGGCCTAATTCGCGATTTTTGCTGATGATTGCGGTGACCTCGTCTGAATCCATTTGTGCGATGATCGCTTCGGAATCGAGCTCTAGAATGTCGGCTAACCGCGTCATGCTGACCTGCGTTATGTCCCCGCGAAATTCCATCAGCGTGTCGTGCACGCTCTTGTATGCTTCGTCACCTGCGACCAATTGTGTGGCTATGGCAAAACGTGCAGCGAGCACGGATTGTTCACCCAAGATAGGGTATTCTTTGACGATAAAGCGGATATTTGCATCAGAAGCGAGCAGCGCCTCGACATCCGGGAAGGCACGTTTGCAATAGCCACAGCGGTAATCCATGAACTCGACAATGGTAATGTCACCGGCTGGGTTGCCGCCGACATATGAATGACGATCATTGAACAGTTCATCAGCATAGTTTTCGATCAGCTGGTTGTCGGTGACGACTTGTGCTTGCTGCTCGCGCTGTTGAAGGACTGTGATTGCTTCTTGCAAGACCTCAGGATTTTCGAGCAGGTATGCCCGTACCTCTGACCGAAATGCGTCTCGTTGTGCGTCGGTCATCGCATCCAGTTCGAGAGCGGCGACAGGACTGGTCATGGCAAACATGATTGGCAAGGCAAAGCGAAGGGGCATCTGGGTCATCTCGTTAACATAATTTCGTGAACGACAGACCATATATGCCGACGTTTGCCAAGGTCCATTGACGTCACATGCTGGTGACAGGCAAACAGGGCCAAAGCAATTCGGTAGGCAGGCACATGCGACATTCAACTCGGGGCGAGGTTGACCCATTCATAGTTATGGACGTAATGGAGGCTGCCCGCAAAGCGGAAGCTGCCGGACGACACATCATTCATATGGAGGTCGGTCAGCCAAGCACTGGGGCACCAGAAGGCGCGCGTAAAAAGCTGATCGAGGAATTGGATGATCCGCTTGGTTACACGGTCGGTCTTGGGCTGCCGGAACTGCGGGCGCGGATCGCCCAACATTATGGCGAATGGTATGATGTCGATCTTGATCCATCACGCGTTGTCGTGACAAGCGGCGCTTCGGGGGCATTTTTGCTCGCGTTTTCAGCGCTTTTTGACAATGGCGAACGTGTTGGGCTGGGGACGCCGTGTTATCCATCGTATCGCCAAATTCTAAAGGCCGTCGGTCTTTTACCCGTCGATATCCCAACTACGTTTGCCCAGCGGTTTCAACCTTTGCCGGGCGATGTTGCTGACCATGACCTTGCCGGGTTGATCGTTGCATCCCCTGCGAATCCAACGGGAACTATGCTGGATCAGAATTCTTTGACGGCACTTTCTGATGCATGTCAGGCGGCCGATGCTGCGCTGGTGTCTGATGAAATTTACCACGGTATTGATTACGACACAGCCCCTGTTTCTGCCTTGCAAGTTACGGACGAGGCTTATGTTGTGAATTCGTTTTCGAAGTATTTTTCAATGACCGGGTGGCGTGTCGGTTGGATGATTGTGCCAGATGACCACGTGCGCCGGGTCGAACGGCTGGCGCAGAACATGTTTATCTGTGCGCCGCACGCGGCACAGCGCGTTGCGTTACATGCGATGGATTGCACAGACGAGTTGGAACAAAACAAGGCAGTCTATGCCGCGAACCGATCTTTGATGATTGATGGGTTGCGGGCGGCTGGACTTACTCGTTTTGCGCCGCCTGACGGCGCCTTTTATATCTATGTCGATGTTTCTGAATACACTGATGATGCGCTGAAATTTGCAGCAGAGATACTGGATGAAGCGGGGGTAGCCGTGACGCCTGGGCTTGATTTTGACGCCACACGAGGACACCATTGGCTGCGGTTTTCTTATGCGCGTGGGACAGATGATATCCGCGAAGGTCTGGATCGCATCGCCCGCTTCATGAAAGCGCGCCAGCCGTGATCCGTCTGCTTTGTCTGTTGATCTGCCTTTCCACCGCAGCTGGGGCACAGGTTTATATCGATCCCGAACGTACCGAAGTCAAAGACGGGTGGTGGCAGCTGCAGGTTGCTGTTGGACTATCAACTGTGACCCCTTATCGATTGTTTACGCTTGATAATCCTAGGCGTCTTGTCGTTGATTTTCAAAATACGAGTTGGCCAGAGGTGGCGCCAGATCAGTTGCTGTCAGGTGATCGTGCAACGGGATTACACTTTGGTGCGCTAGATGCGACGTGGTCGCGGATGGTGGTCGATCTTGCTGGTCCAATGCGTGTAAAAGAGGCCGCGATGACCCGCTCTGATGTCGGGGCGGACCTGTCTATTGTTCTAAAACGTACCGGCGCCGATGAATTCGCTGCCAGCGCTGGTGCGCCTGCACAGGCGAATGTTTTTGAACCGGTTCCGGTCCCTTCAATGGATTCTAATGACAAGGATTTTGTGGTGGTGATCGATCCGGGGCACGGCGGCATTGATCCTGGCGCACAGCGTGGTGGCGTCAAAGAGGCGGATTTGATGCGTTTGCTGGGGTTGGAAGTCGCGCAGGCATTAAACCAGATCGACGGAATTCGTGCGGTGCTGACCCGCGACAGCGATGTATTTGTGCCGCTTGACGCGCGTGTAACTTTTGCCCGATCTGCTGGCGCGGGGTTGTTCATATCCTTGCACGCAGATGCGCTTGAGGAAGACGAGGCGAGCGGCGCGTCCGTCTACACCCTGTCAAAGGGAGGCGGATCATCTGCATCCCAACGCATGGTCGAGCGCCATGAACGTGGCGATCTGTTGGCGGGTGTCGATTTGGTTGATCATAGCGACCGCGTGGCGACGTTGCTTATGGATTTGGCGCGGTCTGAAACCGGACCGCTGGGGCGGCAATTTGCCGACAGGTTGATCGCTGAGATGCGGGACGCCGGTGTGCGTGTGAATAGCCGGCCCCACCGTGAAGGGCAGTTGGCAGTGCTATCTGCTGCAGATTTTCCCAGTGTTCTGATCGAAGTAGGGTTTCTTTCTAATGCTAGAGACCGCGCGCAACTGACTGATAGCTCAAGCCGGGCGCGGATCGTTTCCGCAATTGGGGCAGCTGTTGTCGGTTTCGCGCCGTAAGATGTGATCGCCGCAGGCGGTTTAGCGCATTTGGCCTTTTGACCATTCAACGGTGGCCGCGTATAAGCGCAGCCGAAACTATAGGACTTAGATCACACGTGCTGCGCTTCATTTTCTCTTTCATCGGTGGGATTTTTACCCTGCTGACCATGGGCCTTATTATGGGCGCGCTGACGCTTGGCGGTGTTTTTTACATGTATGGCCAAGATTTGCCGACATATGAAACGCTTGCGCGCTATCAGCCGAAAACTATCAGCCGGATCTATTCCAACGAAGGGCAGATTATCGACGAATTCGCGGCTGAACGCCGTTTGTTTACGCCTGCTGAAGAAATTCCTGACATTGTAAAACAGGCGTTTATTTCTGCTGAGGATAAGAATTTCTATACGCACGGTGGCTATGATCCGCGTGGTATTTTGGCAGCGATCATTGAAGGTGTGACATCGCGTGGCGAAAACCTGCGTGGGGCTTCGACGATTACGCAGCAGGTGATGAAGAACTTCTTGCTTGATGGATCGACCACGCTGGAACGTAAGATTAAAGAAATCATCCTTGCAACGCGTATCGAAGGCGCGATGAGCAAAGAACAAATTCTTGAGCTTTATCTTACTGAAATTGATCTTGGGGTGCGGTCATTTGGTGTGACCGCAGCGGCGCGTTCGTATTTTAACAAACCTCTCTCCGCGCTTAGCCCGGCCGAGGCCGCGTTTCTGGCTGTGCACCCAAAGGCCCCGTATAGCTATCACCCAGTTCGAAATCGTGACGCGGCAATTGCCCGTCGTAACTTTATTTTGCGCGAAATGTTCGAAAATGGTTACCTGACACGAGACGAACTTACCGAAGCCCAAAATGACCCGCTGCGCACTGTGCAGAACGGCGATTTCCCAAGCTTTCAAGAAAGCCTACCGCCACGCGATTACTTTACCGATGAAATCCGCCGTCAGCTATCGCAAAACTTTGGTGAAGATGAATTCTTTTCGGGTGGCTTGTCGATCCGCGCGACCGTTGATCCAGAATTGCAGGTAAACGCGGCACATTCGCTTCAGCGGGCATTGGAGGAATTCGATCGTGGGACTGGTGAATGGCGCGGGACCGGCGTGACAATTCCAGAGGAACAGCTAGGGTCCGAAGACCTATGGCGCGCGGCGCTCAGCGATACAAATATTCCGCGTGATATCGATCTTGAATCTCATTGGTACGCGGCGGTAGTTCTTGCTGTTGAAGAAAACCAATTGCGCCTTGGGATCGAAAACGCTGTTGAAAACGAGGCCGAGCCCTTTGTGGTGCCGCGCCGTGATATTGAATGGATGCGCGGCAACTTCTTTGATAATTTTACTGTTGGCGACGTGGTTCACGTGCGCCGTATGACATCCGATGATGATGGTTCGTTTATCCGTTGGTCATTGCGTCAGGTTCCTGAAGTGCAGGGCGGCTTTATGGCAATGGACGTAAACACTGGTCGTGTTATCGCGATGCAAGGTGGCTTTAGCTATCAGGATTCAGTATTCAACCGCGCGACACAGGCGCAGCGTCAGCCGGGATCGTCGTTTAAGCCGTTTGTTTATGCGGCCGCGCTTGATAGTGGGTATTCGCCGGCGACCATCGTTGTTGACGCGCCGATTACAATTAACACACCGCAGGGTGTGTGGCGGCCTAAAAACTCTTCCAATCAGTTTTATGGTCCAACGCCGCTGCGTACAGGGATTGAACGGTCGCGGAACCTGATGACGATCCGTCTTGCCCAAGAAATTGGTATGGATACTGTGGCCGCTTACGCTGAGAAATTCGGTGTATATGAAAGTATGAACCAAGGTTTAGCTGCTTCATTGGGCGCAGATGAAACTACATTGTTCAAGATGGTTGCAGCTTATGCGATGTTTGCGAACGGTGGTGAACGTGTGGAGCCAACATTGGTTGACCGCGTGCAAGATCGCTACGGCAATACTGTCTATCGTCACGATCAGCGTATCTGCGAAGATTGTGAAAATGCGTATATTCCTGCGGGCTTTGCGCCGCGGATCGTATCAAACCGTGACCGGGTAATGAACGAAATCACGGCCTATCAGCTGACATCAATGATGCGTGGCGTGGTTGAACGTGGGACGGCAAGCCGCGCGATCAATTTGCCCGTGCCGATTGCTGGTAAAACAGGGACCACCAACGACGCAAAGGATGTGTGGTTCATTGGTTTTTCTTCAAACATCGTTGCTGGTTGTTATATTGGCTACGATACCCCACGTACGTTGGGGCGCAGCGCATCTGGCGGTGGTATTTGTGGGCCAGTGTTTAACCGCTTTATGACTGAAGCAATCGAACATTATGGTGCCGGACCGTTTACGCCACCCGAAGATTGTCAATTTATTAATATTGACCGTTACAGCGGAGCACGCTTGCCTGACGGAACTTCGGGTGAAAATGTCATTGCGGAATGTTTCCGTCCGGGTGAAGAACCGCTATTTGGTATCATGTTTGATGGTGGCTTCGCGATGGGCGGGGATCTTCCGTTGTTTGATGAAGTCCCACGTCAAGGTCGCCAAGTCACGACTTCGACTGGTGAAACAGCAACGGTTGGGCCAAAGGCAACCTTTGGTACACTTTCGACAGGTGGTCTTTACTGACCACCTGCTTGTCGGCGGGCGTGGCCCACTGTAAGAACCACTGATAATTCATTCACGTAAGTAGGTGCATCATGCGCGCAGAAATCCAGACAACCGTGGAAGCGATCGAAAAGTCGCTGAACCTGCTTGCGCAGCGCATGGACCGCGAAACCGCGCCACATCGGCTAGAGGAATTCAACGCCCGCGTTGAAGATCCGACACTGTGGGATGACCCTGACGCAGCGCAAAAACTGATGCGCGACCGACAACTGCTGGTCGATGCGATGGCCAATTATGATGGGATCGCCCAAGAATTGGCTGACAATGTTGAGCTAATCGAATTGGGTGAAATGGAAGACGACGCCGAGGTCGTGACAGAAGCCGAAAACGGTATTCTGGCTTTACGCGAAAAAGCGGCCCAAAAAGAGCTTGAGGCATTGCTGGACGGCGAAGCCGATGCCAACGATACGTTTCTTGAAATCAACGCGGGTGCGGGTGGTACAGAAAGCTGTGATTGGGCAAATATGCTGGCGCGGATGTATGTGCGTTGGGCCGAGAAAAAAGGCTATAAAGTTGAACTGCAATCCGAGCAGTCCGGCGACGAAGCGGGCATCAAATCCGCGTCGTATAAAATTAGTGGGCACAACGCCTATGGCTGGCTGAAATCCGAAAGCGGTGTGCACCGTTTGGTACGCATTTCGCCGTTTGATAGTGCTGCAAAACGCCATACTTCGTTTACGTCGGTCAAGGTCTATCCGGTCGTCGACGATAATATCGAAATCGAAGTAAACCCGTCAGATATTCGTTTGGACACCTACCGGTCGTCTGGTGCTGGTGGTCAGCACGTGAACACCACGGATTCGGCTGTACGTATCACGCACTTTCCAACAGGCATCGTTGTGACGTCATCGGAAAAATCGCAGCACCAAAACCGGGACATTGCGATGAAGGCTTTGAAGTCACGCTTGTA
This sequence comes from Yoonia maritima, assembly GCF_002933395.1. GTDB lineage: Bacteria > Pseudomonadota > Alphaproteobacteria > Rhodobacterales > Rhodobacteraceae > Yoonia > Yoonia maritima_A. Next base: position 944,400 of record NZ_PKFN01000007.1, on the reverse strand, counting down.
TCAAATGGAACTTGATAAGCGGTCTACCTTGGTTAATGAGGCCCATGAAAACGCGGGTGACGCGGGCTGGGGGAACCAAATCCGGTCATATGTGCTTCAGCCCTATCAGATGGTCAAAGATCTGCGGACAAGTTTTGAAACGTCGGACACCAAAGGTGTTCTTGACGGTGATCTCGATGGCCTGATGGGCGCGACTTTGGCTATGGATGTATCCGGCAAGAGCCGTGCAGAGGCAAACGCAGAGTAAGTTATCCTAGGCATATCATGATTTCCGATAGGGTGCTTTGGCCAATCGGGCGGACATGTCAGACAATAAAAGCCGATCGTGCAACAAATCACTTTCGTAAATTTTTGTGGCTCTGGTGGGTGCAGTAATTTCGATGGTTTCGACATAAAAAAGGGCGCTCAAGAGCGCCCTTTTCAGATTGGTATAAATGCCGATTACTGCATTTGTGACCGGTGTGCTGATAGGTGGCGGTTCACGATTTCGAACCACTGGCCGTCTGCTTTGATTGACGCGATACCGCTGTTCATCATCGCAAGCATTTCTTCACGATTTGGGTTGGACTTTGCAATCACTGGGCTAAGGTTCAGGACTTTGGTCAGCTGTTCGTTTAGCATGATTTGGTCTTGTGCACCTAGTTCCAGAACCGCGCCTTGGCCCGGGTCAACCGCGATGACAACCACGTCATATGTACCGTCTAGCAAACCAGCCATACAGCCAGTGATCAGGCCTTCTTGACCGAACGAGATTGTCGGCTCTACCAGACCGTCTTCTTCAAGAACAAATGTCTCATAACCGTCGGGGCGGCAGATGCTTTTGCCTGCAAGTTCGGCGTGCGTCGCAGGGAGAGGTTCGCCAGCGCGGCCGAAATACCCAAGCAGGATTTCGAACATCGGGTCAGACCATTCAAAGTTGTTGCAACGGAACTTTGCGTCGTCGCCAAGTTGATCGATCAGATCGCAGGGTGGTTCGTACCAAGCTGTTGCAAAGTCATAGGCGTTGTCAGTCAACAGGGGCTGCAAGTGCGAACCCCAGTCGTTGATAAAGTCGATCTTGTATTCGGGGTTACCATCAGCGGCGGCAAGTGCGACGTTGGTAAGCTCGGTGATCATGCCGCCTTGTTCTTGGCTTTCGTCAAAGTAGGGCGCCCAGTCAGTCGCTGTCACAACGCGAATGCCGTTGCCTGTTGGGGCGGCAAGTTGTTCGGTTGTAACGACTTTACGAATAACAGCTTCATTTGCTTGGGATTCGGTTTGGCCGTCAAGGCAGGGGATATAGATCACTTGGCCGAGCGAAATGAGACCAGGATTGGGACCGATGGCTTCCGCATTCGCGCTATAGATGATTTGGAAATCTGACGCTGATCCGTAAACTTTTGCGGCAATGCCGGACAGTGAATCGCCAGTCGCAATGGTATAGGGGCCGCCACAGGATACATCTTGGGCCGCCGCGCTATGTGCCGAAATCGTAAATCCGATGGCTGCAACACCAACGGAAAGTGCCCGCAACGCGGGTTTGAAATAGTTCACTGGTTTCTCCATATGTGACCGGTCTTAATTTTATAGTGACTAGATAATCAAAGATACTTTGGAACAACTTAAAAGATCGTCGAAACAAGCGGCTGAAATCAGACCGGTTCGCGGCATTTTTCTGGCAATTACGCTCTATTCAAAAGAGTTAAAGGTTTTACCCTTAAACGAGAAAAGGCGCCCAGCAGGGCGCCCTTTTGCGTATCCACTAGTGCCTAATAATTAGGATTTAGGGCTGTCCGCAGCCGCAGCCGCGGCTGTTGGCATCTTTTTTGAACCGGTAGACAGTGGATCATCCTGACGCTGAACTGAGCCTTCAAAGTGTGCGCCGCTTTCGATTGCGATTGTTTTGTGAATGATGTCGCCTTCGACGCGCGCTGTTGATGTCAGACGAACCTTAAGGCCACGTACACGTCCAACCACACGGCCATTAACGACAACATCATCAGCGACGACTTCGCCTTTAATTGTAGCGCCTTCGCCAACCGTCAGCAGGTGCGCGCGAATATCGCCTTCGACCTGACCTTCAACCTGAATGTCGCCGCTGGTTTTTAGGTTACCAGTGATCAACAGATCGGAAGACAGAACAGACGCTGCCGGCTTTGCTTTGGGTGGAGATGCCTTGAAGTCCGAACCTGATGCAGTGCCTTTGGGCGCATCAGCGGCTTTGGGTGTTTCAGTGTCGGCCGATTTGGGCCCAGGTTCATTGATTTTGGATTTAGAAAACATCTTGTCCAGCTCTTATATAGATCATGGGGTTAACGGGCTCGCCTCCGACGCGAACTTCGTAGTGAAGGTGTGGGCCAGTCGAGCGACCTGAATTGCCCATATCACCTATTCGATCGCCGCGCGAGACTCTTTGCCCGACGGTCACGTTCATTGCACTTAAGTGTGCGTATCTTGTCTCAATACCAAAGTCGTGTTGGATTTTAATGAGCCGTCCATAACCGCTCGACCATCCGGCATGTACGACACGGCCATCAGCGGTGGCGTAGATGGGGGTTCCGATTGGGCCCGCAAAATCTGTACCAGCGTGTAGACGCCCCCAGCGCTGGCCAAAGCCCGAGGTAAAGCGGAAATTTGCCTTCACCGGGATATCGAATGGCGCCTTTTCGGCGGCAATGCGGTAAAGGTTTATGCGATCCATCGACGACAATATGGCATTAGCACGCAGTGCGTCGGGATCAGGTTCACCGCCGCGCGTCGAGAACTGGATCGGAGTAAGAGGTCCACCTTGTCCTGAATATCCGCGACGCACCTGATCAATCATGCTTTCGGGGTTCATGCCCGCCGCGCGGAACATATCATCAAGTGGCTCGACGGAAACCAACATAGCTTCTTCAAGTTGGCGGAAAATCTGGTCGTTGCGTTCTTGAAGAAGACGCAATTCAAGTTCAACCTCTTGGGCATGGCTGATTGCGAATTCGGCATCAGCGGCGATCAAGTCACGTTCTGCGGCTGTTTCGGCCAAGGCATTGGCAAGCAGATCAACTGTGCCGACAGCCTCTTCGCTGATAGCGGCAACCGCGTCGGGATCAACGTCTTCGGTCAATGTCGCGACTTGTGCGCGGGCTTCTTCGCGGGCTTTCATTGTATCGCGTAACGTGGATTGCACCACATCCAGCCCGGTTTCTAACTCGCGTCGTTTTTCCTCGGTGGCGAGCAATTCAGACTGCATGATCGAAATCTGACGCAGCGCTGAGTTAAAGCGTTCTTGGGCGGCAGCCGCTTCTTGGGCACGCGTATCGCGTTCTGAAGAAAGTGCGTTTAGCCGCTGTTCATAGGTCATCTGGTCGCGTTGCGCTTGGGCGCGGAAATTGCCGGCACCAATACTATCCATCAACAAGATAGCAGTGGCGACAATCGTCCATGCCACAACAACCGTACAGCCGATCCAAGCGATAAGCTGTGTCTCCGACTTGAGCCGGATGAACCTTGTTTCTGAATCTGATCTCAGGAAAAGGCGGCGTTCTGGGAACCAACGTTCCAAAACGGTATGAATTTTTTTTGTCAGGCGTGATCGCACGATGAGGTCCTGTGTCGTCCCATTGATATTTGCTGGTCCCCACACCAGCGCTGCATATGTCTGTAAGCAGGCAAACGTCGCGCTGCAAGAAATTTGCGCACTGCCTGCGGGAACACGCCACCGGTGGTTGTGAGTGCGCGAAGCGCCGCCGTATTTGGCCTATTTCTTGTGCTGATCCGCCAATGGCCAATAGAAATCGGGCGGAATCCCTGCTTCTGCGCGCTTTTCTTCGTTGAAAGGCGGTTTCAATGACGAATGAAAATATTTGCGGACAAGTTCATGAAACACCCCGGTCGGGTCCAGATCATGACGCCCACACAAAAAGTTGAACCATTTCGACCCATAAGACACGTGATGCACTTCTTCTGCATAGATGGTTTCAAGCGCCGCGACGGCTGATTTGTTTTTTGCCTGTTTGAAGATGTTGATCATGCCCGGTGTCACGTCTAGCCCGCGCGCCTCTAGGACCATGGGGACAACAGCGAGCCGCCCCATCAGATCATCTACGGTATCTTCGGCTGCACGCCACATGCCTGCATGTGCGGGCAAAGCGCCATAGTAGCTGCCCAACTCCTCAAGGCAATCACACATCAGGTTAAAGTGTTTCGATTCCTCATCGGCGGATTTCACCCAATCATCGTAATAGCCAAGTGGTAGTTGGATATGTGCAAAACGCGGGATGATGTCCCAGTGCAAATCAATCGCGTTTAGTTCGATATGCGCAACCGCATGCAAAAGCGCGATCCGTCCTTCTTCGGTGCCGGGTTTGCGATGCGGCACATCGCGCGGGTCTAACAGTTCTGGCTTTTCTGGTCTGGCTGGGCGCAGCGGTGGTTTCGCATCGCCGATTTCCGGAGGTGTGCCGTTTGCGCGCGCCGCGCGCCATTGGGCAGCGTATTCGCGTGATAGCGCAGCTTTTGCGCGACCGTCCGCAGTGTTGAGAACGGCAACAGCCATTTCCGAAAGGGTCATAGATCGCGTACCGCTTGCAGGACATCTTCGACGTGACCGGGAACACGTACTTTGCGCCATACCTTTGCGATGTTACCATCGGCACCAATAAGGAATGTCGCGCGTTCGATTCCCATAAATGTTTTGCCATACATCTTTTTCTCGACCCAGATGCCATAGCGTTCGCAGACGTCACCGTCTTCGTCGGACAAGAGCGCGATTTTTAGGTTCTGTTTGGCGACGAAATTATCGTGTTTTTTGACCGAATCTTTGGAAACACCAAGGATAACGGTGTTCAGCGCATCGAAGTCAGCAAAATTTTCCGTGAAACCGATGGCTTCTTTGGTGCAGCCCGGCGTGTTGTCGCGCGGGTAAAAGTATACAACCACATTTTTGCCTGCGAAGTCTGCCAAGTTCACAATTTCGCCGCCGTCTCGGGGCAGGGTGATGTCCGGTGCTTTGTCGCCGACAGAAAGAAGGGTCATGATGCGTCCTTTTGTACGTTGTGCTTTTGTTTTAACTCGGCACAAGCAAAGATAAAGGGCCAATGCCCCTAAAGCGGAGAGATCGTGGACGAAACCGAAGACCAAACCCAAACCGAACCGACCGGTAAACCTTGCAAGCGTTGGGGGCGGTGGTTGTTTTGTTTGCGTGCGCTTTTTGTGATTTGTCTTGCTCCGGTGATTTTTGTCGGTGTCGCTGCGGTGATGATGATCAATCGCGAAATCACGGCGCCGTCTTGGATCGTTGAACAGATTGAAACGCGTGCATCCGAAGTGTTGGACGGTGCACAGCTAGAGTTTGGGACAATTACCGCACGTATCGGCCGTGATCTACATCCACATGTACGACTGGTTGATACACGTTTGTTCGACCGCGATGGTGTGATGTTGACCCGCGTTCCTGTTGTCGAAGGTATGATGTCTCCGCGTGGGTTGATCTTGCGTCGCGAAGTCATGATGCAAGAAATTCGTCTTGTTGGTGCACAAATTAATCTGCGCCGCGCGCGCGATGGGACTGTCGCTGTTGCCTTGGCATCGGATGCCGCAGAGGTCAGCCAGGCGCGATCCATTCCAGAGCTTTTAGACCAACTTGATCAGGTGTTTGAACGCCCGCAGTTGGAAGCATTGGAAACTGTGAGCGCGGCGGGGCTGATTGTAAACTTTGATGATGCGCGTGCGCGGCGCAGTTGGGTCGTGGATGGCGGTACGCTTGCGTTGGATTTACGCGATGGTGAAACCGCGTTGCGCGGAAACCTTAGCCTATTGTCCGGCCGTGCAGAGGTGACGACCGTTACGCTTTCTTACAGTAGCCCGCGCGGAAGCCGTGCTGCGCAGCTTGCCGTGAATATCGACGACGCCATAACAAGTGACATTGCGGCGCAGTCGCCCGCGTTAACTTGGTTGCGCGATGTCGAAGCCCCGATTTCAGCGGCATTGCGGACTGAATTGGACGAAAACGGTGCGCTTGGCCCGCTGAGCGCGACATTGGAAATTGGTCAAGGCGCGTTGCAGCCAAACGAAGCGACGCAGCCAGTACAGTTTGATTCCGCCAAGGCGTATCTAACTTACGATCCCGTACATGATAAAATTTCGTTCACAGATATCGCATTGGAAACAGAGTGGGGCAGCTTGCGCGCGAACGGAGATGCGTATCTGCGTGAAATTGTCGATGGGCTGCCGCGTGCGCTTTTGGGGCAGTTCCATTTTCGGGACGTCGCGCTGAACCCGCTAGGGCTTTATGAGGTGGCACCAACGGTTGAAGCCGCCTCGGTTGATCTTCGGTTGCGGTTCGATCCGTTTCGGATTGAAATTGGACAGATGGTGGTCAGTAACGATGGATTGCAAGTGCTTTCCAGCGGGAGCCTGACCGCTGCAGATGATGGTTGGATCGGCACATTCGACAGTAGCATCAATGAAATTTCCCCAGATGAATTGCTGGCGTTTTGGCCGCCAACTGTTAAGCCGCGCACCCGAAATTGGATTTCACAGAACCTTTCGCAAGGCCAAGTGATCAATGGAAACGTGGGCCTTCGTGTTGCCCCCGGGCGCCGCCGCGATGTTGCGTTGGGATTTGAGTTCGAAGATGCAGATATTCGTTTCCTGCGCCAGATGCCGGTCATTAACGGTGGCGCTGGCGTTGCATCTATCATTGACCACCGATTTGTTGTGACCTTGGACAAGGGCATTGTCGTGCCATCCCAAGGTGGTCCAATTGATGTCACGGGTACAACCTTTACCATTCTTGATACCCGCGAAAAGCCAAGCAATGGCGTTGTCGATTTGGCGCTTGACGGTTCTGTGACCTCTGTCCTGTCGGTCCTGAACGAAGAACCGTTTACGTTTATGGATAAAGCCGGACAACCAGTTACCCTTGCCGATGGGCGGGCAGACGTCAGCGGGCAGATTACTTTTCCATTACGACGTGGATTGAAGTTAGATGAACTTGGGCTTGATGTTCGTGCTGACTTGCGGGGCGTGCGCAGTGATGTGTTGATACCCGGTCGTGGCTTCGCAGCAGCACGGCTTGAGGTTGCGGTAAACAATGAGGGGCTGACAATTAGCGGCCCTGTGCGTTTGGGGGGCGTGACTGCTGATGGCGCTTGGACCCAGCGGTTTGGGGCTGAACATGCCGGTCGCAGTCAGGTTTCGGCACGCGTTGCGCTTTCTCAGGCGTTTATGGACGAATTTAAAATTGGGCTGCCGCCTGGGACGATCAGCGGTGACGGGCGGGGTGATCTGACACTTGACCTGACAAAGGGGCAGCCACCCGCATTTTCGCTTGTTTCTAACCTGCGTGGTTTGCGTGTTGCAATTCCGGCCGTTGGCTGGGTGAAGCCTGCAGACCAAGACGGAAATCTGCGCATTGCAGGCACGCTGGGTGCCGTTCCGTCAGTCGATCAGTTACGGGTAAGCGGCGCTGGATTGACTGCCGAAGGTCAGATAGGGCTGTCTGCTAATGGTGGACTTGATACCGCACGATTTACGCGGCTTGAAATCGGGAATTGGTTCGATGCGCCGATTACGCTGCAAGGGCGCGGGCAGGGGCAGCCAGTTGGAGTTGTGATCAACGGCGGTCGTTTGGATCTACGCCGTGCCAGTTTTGGCGCAAGCACAGGCGAGGGTGGGCCGATGCAGATCGCCCTTGATCGGTTGCAAATCACCGAGGGTATTGCGCTAACCGCCTTTAGCGGGAACTTTAACGGGGCTGGCGGGTTCTCGGGGCAATTTCGGGGGGAGCTGAATGGCGCGGCGCTGGTCGAAGGCGTCGTTGCACCAAGGAACGGCAGGTCTGCCGTCCGTTTAAGCAGTGATGATGCCGGATCTGTCATTCGCGCCGCAGGTTTTATGGATAACGCGACCGGTGGTGACGTGACACTGATCTTGCTACCTGCCGGTAGCGAGGGCACGTTTGATGGCACGCTTTCGGTAAGTGATCTGCGCGTACGTAATGCGCCAACGATTGCTGCGCTTTTGGATGCGATCAGCGTGGTTGGCCTGTTACAGCAATTGGATGGGCAGGGGCTTCGATTTGACGATGTGGATGCAAAGTTCCGGCTGACACCACACGAAGTCATCGTGTCAGAAGCCAGCGCCGTTGGTCCGGGCCTTGGCATTTCGATTGATGGCATCTACACGCTGGCCAGCAAACAGATTGATCTGCAGGGCGTTGTGTCTCCGTTTTATTTGGTGAACAGCATTGGTTCTTTTCTGACCCGCAGGGGGGAAGGGCTGATTGGGTTTAACTTTAATATCGGCGGTACATCAGACGCACCAAGGGTCAGCGTAAACCCATTATCGGCACTGACACCGGGCATGTTCCGGGAAATCTTTCGCCGCGCGCCACCGGAAACGAATTGATGAAGCTAAGTGACTTTGATTTTGAGCTGCCCGAGGAATTGATCGCGACACGTCCCGCGCGCCCACGGAGTTCAGCCAAGCTGCTGCTTGCGGATGGAAATGGCGTCGCAGATCGCATTGTCTCGGATTTAGTGGACATTCTTCAACCGGGCGATCGGCTTGTTTTGAATGACACCAAGGTTATCCCTGCGCGCCTGACGGGCCAGCGTTTTCGCGACGGAGAGCATGGGTTAACCAGCTGTAAGATCGAAGTCACCTTGCTTGAGCCACGCTCATCAGGAGATTGGGCCGCACTTGTAAAGCCGTTGCGCAAAATTCGTGACGGCGAAACCATCGCGTTTTCGGAAGTGTTATCCGCGACTGTGACGGGCCGTGCAGATGGACAGGCGTTTTTGCAATTCAACCTGACAGGCGACGATTTTGATGCGGCCTTGGCTGATGTGGGGGCGATGCCTTTGCCGCCATATATTGCCGCGAAACGGCCAGCGGATGACGCGGATAAAGAAGATTATCAAACATATTGGGCCCGTAATGCAGGCGCTGTGGCTGCACCAACTGCATCGCTGCATTTCGACGGGCCGCTGCTGGATGCGCTTAGGGCGCGCGGTGTGGAATTTACCCACGTCACTTTGCATGTTGGAGCAGGGACATTCCTACCGGTGAAAGTTGATGACGTACGTGATCACAAAATGCATTCCGAATGGGGTGAGGTCACGGAACAGGCTGTTGACGAGATCAACGCCACCAAGGCCGCAGGCGGGCGCATTATTCCGGTCGGGACAACGGCGTTGCGATTGATCGAAACGGCGGCAAAGTCAGGTGCGTTGAAGCCGTGGGTGGGGCCAACCGATATTTTCATCACGCCGGGATTCCAGTTTCAGGTGACTGACGGGTTGATGACAAATTTCCATTTACCCAAGTCAACGCTAATGATGCTGGTGTCCGCGCTCATGGGTGTCCAACGTGTCAAAGACATCTATTCTCATGCAATTGGAACGGGTTACCGGTTCTTTAGTTACGGCGACGCATCACTGTTGTTGCCAACAAAACCTTAAGCGACGCGAACAAGCAAGACAGCGTCGTTTTCGTGTGATGAACTTGGACCAGAATCATCCATAGGAGCGATCTGCCAACACACGAAGGGGCGCACGATGTTACAGGTTTTTACTGGCTCATGGGCCTTGTTCGTAGGCATGTTTATGCTGATGGTCGGAAACGGCCTTCAAGGGACATTGTTAGGTCTACGCGGCGACCAAGAAGGATTTAGCACGCTTGCGTTATCCATCGTCATGTCGGCCTATTTTGTCGGCTTTTTGTTTTCTTCGCGGTACACGCCAGAATTGATTCGTCGTGTTGGCCATGTGCGTGTGTTTGCGGCTATGGGTTCTTTGATTTCTGCCGTTCTGATTTGCTATCCAGTGCTGCTGGAACCGTGGGCTTGGACGATTGGCCGGGTCATCATCGGTTTTTGTTTTTGCGGTGTGTATATCACTGCTGAAAGCTGGTTGAACGATGCATCGAGCAATGAAACCCGCGGTAAGGCACTGTCGGTTTATATGATTGTGCAAATGGCGGGGATCGTGTTTGCGCAGTGGATTCTAAGCCGCGGCGATGTTTCTGGCTATATTCTTTTTATCATCCCGTCTGTGCTGGTATCCTTGGCGTTTGCACCGGTGCTTTTGTCTGCGCGGCCGATGCCCGCGTTTGAGGCAACAAAGCGTATGAAAATAAAAGAGCTGATTTCAGCTTCGCCGCTTGCCTGCTTTGGGATGTTTATGTTGGGCGGCGTGTTTGCGGCACAGTTTGGTATGTCTGCTGTATACGGTAACCGCGTTGGGCTAACTGTTGGTGAAATCTCTTTCTTTGTATCAGCGATCTATGTTGGCGCATTGGTGTTGCAGTATCCAATTGGCTGGCTGTCGGATCGTTTGGATCGCCGCTTTTTGATCATCGGTGTTGCTTTGATCGGTGGCTTTGGGTCGCTTGCCGCATATTTTGTTACCGACAGCTTTGCAGTCATCGTTTTTAGTGGTGCTATCGTCGGGGGGATGTCTAACCCGCTTTATGCTCTGCTTTTGGCTTACGCGAACGATTACCTCGAAAAAGAAGACATGGCCGCGGCCTCTGGCGGGTTCTTGTTCGTCAATGGCGTTGGGGCGATCGCGGGGCCGCTAATCGTTGGTCGTATGATGGATGTGATTGGCAATAGCGGCTATTGGCTGTTTACGGCGGCGTTGATGTTTGGGATCGGCCTATATGGGTTGTATCGGATCACACAGCGTAGCCGTGGCGATCTGGATGCCGAGGCCGTGCCGTATGTTCCAGTCTCTGCGGCGTCTACCGCCGTTGCGACCGAGGTTGCGCTTGAGGTTTATATTGAAGCTGGTGAAGAGGATGAAGAGACGCCACTTGCATCATAGTGATGCGTCTATGTCATGCTAAAGTCTGCTATTTTGTGCAGGTATGACTAACGGCTTGTCAGATAGCCTCATGTCTGCTTGGCTTAACTCAACGTTAGTTGGTTGAGGAGCAGAGCCATGGTAACCCCAGAAGAGGTGTTGGCGTTTTGGTTAGACGAATGCACGCCAGCAGATTGGTACAAATCGGATCCGGCGTTTGACGCGCTGATACGCGAACGATTTTTAGCGACGTGGGAAGAGGCGGACGCAGGCGCCTGTGGCTTATGGCTGACTTATCCCAGTGGCACGCTTGCCTACATCATCCTGACCGATCAGTTTCCGCGCAACATGTTCCGCGATCAAGGTAAGGCATTTGCGACTGATCGCGTTGCGCTCGCAGCGGCGAAGATGGCGATCGACCGCAATTGGGATATGAAAATTGATGAACCCGCGCGTCAATTTTTCTATCTGCCGCTCATGCATTCTGAATGTTTAAGTGACCAAGATCGCGCGGTCCGTTTGTTTCATTCTCAAATGCCGAAAAGCGGGGCAAACAATATTGATCACGCCTGTGCACATCGCACGGTGATCCGCGATTTTGGTCGTTTTCCATACAGAAACAAAGCATTAGGTCGCGAAACTACAGCGTCCGAGAAGGAATTCTTAGATGCTGGTGGTTACCGATCTGCTTATCAGGCTCAACTGGAAAGCGTTTCGTAATCTTCTTTGCGTAGATCAGATGCCTGTTATGACCCAAGGTCACTAGAGGTCCGCTGAAAAATAGTTTAGTGTTCAACTAATTTCAGATTTGGAGGATCAGCGCATGGCTGCGAAGAACTTTGACATGATCGTAATCGGCGCTGGCCCGGGTGGCTATGTGGCTGCAATCCGTGGTGCACAGCTAGGGCTGAACGTCGCTGTGATCGAGCGTGAAAACCTTGGCGGTATCTGCCTGAACTGGGGCTGTATCCCGACAAAAGCACTGTTGCGTTCGTCCGAGGTGTTCCACCTTATGCATCGTGCCAAAGAATTCGGTCTGTCGGCTGATGGCATTGGTTATGATCTGGATGCTGTGGTCAAGCGTTCGCGCGGTGTTGCCAAGCAGATGGAAGGCGGCGTGAAGCACCTTTTGAAAAAGAACAAGGTCACCGTCATTATGGGCGAGGCCACTATTCCGGCCAAAGGTAAGGTTTCGGTTAAATCTGAAGCCGGTAACGAAGAATTGACCGCTAAGAACATCATTCTGGCAACTGGCGCGCGTGCCCGCAATCTGCCGGGCCTTGAGGCTGATGGCGAACGCGTCTGGTCCTATCGTCATGCCTTGGTTCCGCCACATCAGCCCAAAAAGCTGTTGGTGATTGGATCTGGCGCGATCGGGATCGAATTCGCGAGTTTCTACAACACACTAGGCGCTGACACGACAGTGGTCGAAGTCATGGACCGTGTGCTGCCCGTAGAAGACGCCGAAATCAGCGCTTTCGCGAAAAAGCAGTTCGAGAAGCAGGGTATGAAGATCATGGAAAAATCCGTGGTCAAACAGCTTGATCGTACAAAAACCAAAGTAACGGCCCACATCGAAACGGGCGGCAAAGTTATCAAGGAAGAATTCGACACTGTGATCAGTGCCGTTGGCATCGTTGGTAACGTTGAAGGTCTGGGCCTTGAAGGCCTTGGCGTGAAAATTGACCGGACCCATGTTGTCACAGATGAATTCTGTCGCACTGGTGTTGATGGAATATATGCGATTGGCGACATCGCAGGTGCACCTTGGCTTGCCCATAAGGCATCGCATGAAGGTGTGATGGTTGCCGAAGTTATCGCAGGTAAGCACGCGCACCCCGTGAAACCGGAAAGCATCGCCGGCTGTACATATTGCTATCCGCAGGTGGCCAGCGTCGGATACACCGAAGCAAAGGCCAAGGAGCTTGGCTATGATGTGAAGGTCGGCAAGTTCCCATTCATCGGTAACGGTAAGGCCGTCGCGCTTGGTGAACCAGAAGGTTTGGTAAAGACAGTATTTGATGCCAAAACTGGCGAATTGCTGGGTGCGCATATGGTTGGTGCTGAAGTGACCGAATTGATCCAAGGCTATGTCGTAGGTCGTCAGTTGGAAACAACCGAAGAAGACCTGATGAACACCGTCTTCCCGCACCCCACATTGTCAGAGATGATGCACGAAAGCGTGCTGGCCGCTTACGGTAAAGCGATCCATATCTAAGCGTTTTGACTTTTTATGCGAAGGGCGGCTCTCGGTGGGCCGCCCTTTTTGCGTTTGATTTCGCTTGTTCTTCTAATGTTCTCATTTTTTGGTTGGATAGTTGGTATTCGTCTACTATCTGTTAACTGAATTTCCTGCGGGGGCCTCATGGCAGAGCTGAAGAACATCGAAGTGCGCGGCGCGCGCGAGCATAACCTTAAGAACATCGACGTGGATATTCCGCGTGATCAGCTGGTGGTTATCACCGGGCTGTCGGGTTCTGGGAAGTCGTCGCTAGCGTTTGATACCATCTATGCCGAAGGCCAGCGCCGCTATGTCGAAAGCTTGTCGGCCTATGCGCGGCAGTTCCTTGATATGATGGAAAAGCCCGATGTGGATCACATCAGTGGCCTTTCTCCGGCGATTTCGATTGAACAAAAGACAACGTCGAAAAACCCGCGCTCGACCGTGGGTACGATCACTGAAATTTACGACTACATGCGCCTGCTGTTCGCACGGGCAGGGACGCCGTTCAGCCCTGCGACTGGCCTGCCGATTGAGGCGCAGCAAGTTCAAGATATGGTCGACCGTGTCATGACATTAGAGGAGGGCACGCGCGGCTATCTGCTTGCCCCAATTATTCGTGACCGTAAGGGCGAGTATCGCAAAGAATTCCTAGAGCTGCGCAAGCAGGGTTTCCAGCGCGTAAAGGTCGACGGCGAATTCTATGAATTAGACGAGCCGCCGACGCTGGATAAGAAATTCCGCCACAATATTGATGTGGTGGTTGACCGGATCGTTGTGCGCGAAGGGTTGGAAACACGGCTGGCCGATAGTTTCCGCACTGCGCTTGATCTGGCTGACGGTATCACCGTTCTTGAAACAGCCCCATCTGAGGGCGAGCCAGAGCGTATCACATTTTCCGAAAACTTTGCCTGTCCGGTTTCTGGGTTTACCATCCCCGAGATCGAACCGCGTCTGTTTTCGTTCAATGCGCCTTTTGGTGCCTGCCCAAGCTGTGATGGGTTGGGGGTAGAGCTGTTCTTTGATGCAGGGCTTTGTGTGCCCGATGTGACGTTGAAAATCGCTGATGGTGCAATTGCACCGTGGCGCAAAGGCAAATCGCCTTATTTCTTGCAGACCATCGAGGCCATAGCAAAGCACTATGGTTTCAACAAGAATTCGCGCTGGAAAGACCTAGACCCAAAGGTGCAGAACGTCTTTTTGTACGGATCGGGCAAGGAAGAGATCAAGTTTCGCTATGACGAGGGTGGGCGTGTCTATCAGGTTGAACGTGCGTTCGAAGGCGTGATCCCGAATATGGAACGCCGCTATCGCGAGACGGACAGCAATTGGATCCGCGAGGATTTTGAGCAGTACCAGAACAACCGGCCTTGTGGCACCTGCGGCGGTTACCGTCTGCGCCAAGAAGCACTGGCCGTGAAGATCGGAGGTCTGCATGCTGGGCAGGTGGTCCAGATGTCAATCAAGGACGCCTATGATTGGTGCCTGGCGGTGCCTGATCAACTGACCGCGCAAAAGAACGAAATCGCCAAGGCGATCCTGAAGGAAATTCGCGAACGTCTTGGGTTCTTGAATAACGTTGGGTTGGAGTATCTGACGCTGGCGCGAAATTCGGGTACTTTGTCTGGTGGTGAAAGCCAGCGGATCAGGTTGGCGTCACAGATCGGGTCGGGCCTGCAAGGCGTGCTTTATGTGTTGGATGAGCCGTCGATCGGGTTGCACCAGCGTGACAATGACCGCCTGCTGACCACGCTGAAGAACCTGCGCGATCAGGGCAATACCGTCATCGTGGTAGAGCATGATGAGGAAGCCATTCGCGAGGCTGACTATGTCTTTGACATTGGTCCAGGTGCGGGTGTGCACGGTGGGCAAGTGGTGGCCAAAGGTACCCCCGCTGAAATCATGGCGAACGCTGCATCGATGACAGGACAATATCTAACGGGCACCCGCGAAATTGCCGTGCCGGCCAAGCGCCGCAAGGGTAACAAAAAGAAGCTGACGGTTGTGAAGGCGACAGGGAACAACCTTCAGAACGTCACTGTCGATTTCCCGCTGGGGCAGTTCGTTTGTGTGACAGGTGTTTCCGGTGGCGGGAAATCCACCCTGACGATTGAAACGCTGTTTAAGAATGCATCGCAAAAGTTGAACGGGTCGCGGCAGGCGCCAGCCCCATGTGAAACCATCAAAGGGTTCGAGCACCTGGATAAGGTGATCGATATTGACCAGCGTCCCATCGGGCGAACCCCTCGGTCAAACCCTGCGACCTATACGGGCGCGTTCACCCCGATCCGCGATTGGTTCGCTGGCATGCCTGAGGCCAAGGCGCGGGGCTATAAACCGGGCCGCTTTTCGTTCAACGTGAAGGGCGGGCGTTGCGAAGCCTGTCAGGGCGATGGTGTTATCAAGATCGAGATGCACTTCTTGCCCGATGTCTACGTGACTTGTGAAACCTGTAAAGGCGCGCGCTATAATCGCGAGACGCTTGAGATTAAGTTTAAGGGCAAGTCCATCGCCGATGTGCTTGATATGACAGTAGAAGATGCGCAGGAGTTCTTTAGCGTGGTGCCGTCGATCCGGTCCAAAATGGATGCGCTGATGCGCGTTGGTTTGGGCTATATTAAGGTGGGCCAACAGGCGACGACTTTGTCAGGTGGTGAAGCGCAACGCGTGAAACTATCAAAAGAACTGGCGCGCCAGTCCACGGGGCGCACACTGTATATCTTGGATGAACCGACCACTGGTCTGCATTTCGAAGATGTTCGCAAGCTGCTAGAGGTGCTGCACGAGCTGGTTGATCAGGGCAATTCGGTTGTTGTGATTGAACATAACCTCGACGTGGTAAAAACCGCTGACCACATCATCGACATCGGGCCAGAAGGCGGTGACGGTGGCGGACGGGTGGTTGCGACGGGCACACCGGAAAAGGTTGCCGAAGTCACCGAGAGCCATACAGGTCGTTATCTGAAAGAGATGCTAGGCCCCAAGACCGTCGCGGCAGAATAAATTGAAGCGTGGCATCAGTTTTCGTGATGCCGCGCGACGAACCGGGGTAGCATTGCCGAAAAGTCTTTGCCATGACCGTCTTCGTTTTCGACGAAATCTGCGTAAAGGTCGCGTGCGGCCTGCCCCATTGGCGTATCGGCGTCAGCGGCGGCGGCTGCCATTTGCGATAGGTTCAGGTCTTTGAGCATCAGCTCGGCCGCGAATCCGGGGGTGTAGTTGTTATCAGCGGGGCTGTTCGGTCCAATGCCGGGGGCAGGGCAATAGGTGTTCATGGACCAGCTTGATCCGCTGGATGTACTAACCACATCGAACATCGCTTGCCGATCAAGGCCTAGTTTATCCGCGAGCGCGAATGCCTCGCAGGTGGCAATCATAGTGACGCCAAGGATCATGTTGTTGCAAATTTTTGCGGCTTGACCACTGCCTGCATCACCGCAATGCACGGCCTTCTGACCCATGAGGTCGAACAGAGGTTGTATCGCTGAAAAGGCGTCTGGGGCGCCGCCAGCCATAAATGTAAGTGTGCCATTGCTGGCACCTCCGATACCACCCGAAACGGGTGCGTCCACGGCCTTTAGTCCGTGGGTGCTGGCCTGATCTGCGACATACCGTGCAGAGTCGACATCGACCGTCGAGCAGTCCAAATGAATTGACCCCGCAGGCATCGCCGGGTGAATTTCATTTGAGACTGATCGCAGTATTTCACCGTTAGGAAGCATGGTGATAACGACATCTGCGTCTTTGGCGGCCAGCGCGGCGCTTGCCACCAAAGGAATACCGTCAGGTTTAGCCGAAGGATCGTAGCCCGTAATGTCATGGCTACCTTGTAGATTACGGGCCATCGGAGTACCCATGTTGCCTAGACCAATAAACCCGATTTTCATCTTGTTCCCTCCCTAACGGTATTTTGGCGTGCTCTACTCCATTGGTTTGAAGTTAAATTCGCCGCCTTCTTTGATGCCCGACGGCCAACGGGACGTCACGGTTTTAGTGCGCGTGTAGAATTTGAACGCATCGGGACCGTGTTGGTTAAGGTCACCAAAGACAGATTTTTTCCAGCCACCGAAGGTGTGGTAAGCAAGCGGAACGGGGATCGGCACGTTAATTCCGACCATGCCGATGTTGATCCGGCTTGCAAAGTCGCGCGCTGCGTCGCCATCGCGGGTAAAGATCGCGGTACCGTTGCCGTATTCGTGGTCCATGGCAAGGCCGATCGCCTCTTCGTAGGATTGTGCACGTACGCATGACAGGACAGGGCCAAAGATTTCCTTTTTGTAGATATCCATCTCTTTGGTGACGTTATCAAACAGGTGTGGCCCTACAAAGTAACCGTCTTCATAGCCTTGGAGGTTAAAGTCGCGTCCGTCGACTACAAGGTCTGCGCCCTGGGTAACGCCGCTTTCGATCAGGCTTAGGATATTTGCTTTGGCTGCGGCAGTAATGACAGGGCCGTAATCCACATCATTGCCACCCGTGTATGGCCCAACCTTGAGTTTTTCAATCCGAGGGACCAGCTTTTCAATCAGGCGGTCAGCCGTTTCATCACCCACGGGAACCGCGACTGAAATCGCCATGCAGCGTTCACCAGCTGCACCGTATCCCGCCCCAATAAGCGCATCTGCTGCCTTATCCATATCTGCATCAGGCATGATGATCATATGGTTTTTCGCGCCGCCAAAACACTGAACGCGTTTGCCGTTCGAACAGCCGCGACCATAGATGTATTCGGCAATTGGGGTTGATCCGACAAAACCAATCGATTGGATCACGTCGTGATCAAGGATCGCATCTACCGCTTCTTTATCGCCGTTGACGACTTGTAAAATACCTTTGGGCAGGCCTGCTTCTTCCATTAATTCGGCCAGCATCAGCGGGACAGATGGATCACGCTCTGATGGCTTAAGGATAAAGGCGTTGCCGCATACGATTGCGGGTGCAAACATCCACATTGGAATCATCGCTGGAAAGTTAAACGGTGTGATCCCGGCGGTGACACCCAATGCTTGCTTCATCGAGTACATATCAATACCCGGACCAGCACCATCGGTGAAATCACCCTTGAGCATTTCTGGCGCACCGATGCAGTATTCAGCCACTTCAAGGCCGCGCTGTACGTCACCTGCAGCATCAGGAAGCGTTTTACCGTGCTCGCGCGACAACGCCTCTGCGAGCTTGTCCATGTCGCGATTCAGTAGGTCGACGAATTTCATCATTACGCGTGCACGACGTTGTGGGTTGGTCGCCGCCCAAGCTGGTTGTGCTTTTGCCGCGATATCAACGGCCTGCGCCATTTCATCAGCATTGGCGAGCGGGACCTTGGCCTGCACTTCGCCGGTTGCTGGATTGTAGACATCCGCAAAGCGGCCAGATGTGCCCTTTACGTGCGCGCCGCCGATATAATGAGTAAGCTCTTGCATGGAATCCTCCGTTTGTTGCAAAAACTATAGGCTTGCGTTTTTCAACGTAAAACAATGAATATACCAAAACCAATTTGCAAAAATGTAGGTATAGGATGGATAATTGGGATGACATGCGGGTGTTTCTTGCTGTTGCACGCGCCGAAAGCCTGTCGGGGGCTGCGCCGATCCTGAAAATGGACCCCGCAACGCTGGGGCGGAGGATCGCGCGATTGGAACGATCGTTAGGGGCGATTTTGTTCGTGAAATCACCGCAGGGCTATGCATTGACTGACCTTGGCGAACGAATGCGTGATCGTGCTGCCGAAGCCGAGGCGCATCTGGTTTTGGCGCGCGACGAAGGGCAGGGCGGGTCATCCGGGTTAACTGGACAAATCAGAATCGGCGCTCCTGATGGGGCGGCGAATTTTTTGTTGCCGCAGGTTTGTGCGGCGATTCAAGCGGAAAACCCTGCGCTTGAAATTCAAATTCTAGCTTTGCCTCGCGTCGTGAACTTGTCCCGCCGAGAGGCGGATATGGCCGTGACCGTTAGCCCACCGGCCGCAGGTAGGCTGACGGTGCAACGTATTACAGACTATAAATTACACCTTGCATCCCGGACCGACGATCCAGCATTGGTGACCCGCGACGATATTCGCGGAAAACCCATCGTCGGTTATATTCCGGATATGATTTTTGACAAAGAACTCGACTATCTTGGCGACCTAGGCGCGCAAGGAGTTCAATTGGCATCGAATTCAGTTGCGGTTCAGCTCCAGATGATCCGACAATCAGGTATAGGAATTGTTCACGATTTCGCGCTACCTTTCGCGCCTGAGTTGCGACGTGTTCTTGTGGATGAAATATCGCTGACGCGGTCGTTTTATCTGGTGCGTCACACGTCTGACCGCCAATCTGACAGATTGAATAAGGTGGCTAAAGCAATAATATCGGGCATTCACGGCGAAGTTGCGCGCCTTGAGAAAATCGCACGCTTGACAGATAGCCCTCTGATTTGAGAGCCTAACCACCTGCAACCCTATCAAGGAGTCCGCGATGATTGTTTCCCAAATCCTTAAAACCAAAGACAGCACTGGCGTTGTGTCAGTCAAGCCAAGTGATCCTGTCGCTGCCGCCGTAAGCCTGCTGTCCGAAAAACGGATTGGGACAGTGGTTGTTTCCGCTGATGGCGTTTCGCTAGATGGTATTTTGTCAGAACGTGACATTGTACGTGAAATGGGACGGCGCGGGGCGACCTGCCTGTCCGATAAAGTGGCGCAAATGATGACCGAAAAACTGGTCACATGCAGTCCCGGCGACACTGCAGATGCTGTTCTTGAGATGATGACATCGGGGCGCTTTCGCCATATGCCGGTTATGGAAGACGGGGCGATGATTGGTCTGATTTCAATTGGTGACGTCGTCAAAGCCCGGCTAGCGGAACTGTCTATGGAAAAAGACGCGCTCGAAGGTATGATTATGGGGCATTAGCCCCCTTGCAATCCCCCGCGTAATATTGTTGCGTGCGCGCAGCTAAATCATAGAACGAGGTACGCCATGCGTGTAGGACTTTATCCCGGTACATTTGATCCGGTAACGCATGGACATATCGATATAATTCGTCGTGCTTGTTCGCTGGTCGATCGCCTTGTGATTGGCGTAGCGATAAACCGCGACAAGGGCCCTTTGTTTTCATTAGAGGAACGCGTGGCTATGGTAGAGGCCGAATGCGTCCCACTTGGCAAAGACCGCGGGTGCGAAGTTGTCGTTCATCCGTTTGAGAACTTGTTAATCGACTGTGCCCATGATGTTGGCGCTGGCGTCATTATTCGGGGACTTCGGGCTGTTGCGGATTTCGAATATGAATTCCAGATGGTTGGCATGAACCGGTCGATGGATAACTCGATCGAAACTGTTTTTTTGATGGCCGATGCAAAGAATCAAGCAATTGCTTCAAAATTAGTGAAAGAAATTGCGCGGCTTGACGGTGACGTTTCAAAGTTCGTCACCCCGGCGGTAAATACTGCGCTAAAGGATCGATTTGGTAAGTGATCTTAAAAGGTCTGGCGGGCATGTACCTACTTTATGCGTTGGTTATGATTTGGGTCCATCCGCAGTTTATCTACCCTTTCGGAGATGCGCCGTTTTCAAACCCTCAATTCGAATCTGTGCAGCTGGCGGAGACGCATGCGCATCTTCAGGTGTATGATGGGGCCGATGACGCGCCGGCGGTTCTTTATTTTATGGGGAACGGCGGCGCGCTTGCGTATTTTCAACAGAACCTATCGGTTCACACCGATGCTGACCGCACGCTTGTCGCACTGGAATATCCGGGCGGTGGCGGTATCCTGGGAACCCCGTCAGAGGTTTTGTTAAAGGCTCAAGCATTGGCGGCTTACGATTACCTATCAGAACAGCATGACGGCGCGATCGTCGTCCACGGTTATTCGTTGGGGACGGGACTGGCACTTTATGTCGCATCGGCGCGTGCGGTTGATGCCGTGATTTTAGACGCGCCCTATGCCCGGATGTGCGACCTGATGACAGCGGCATCTTGGTTGCCTGCCTGTTATCTGCCCGGTGTGCAGCGTTGGAATTCGCTTGCGTTTATTGATCAGATCAATGCGCCTGTATTGATCTCGCACGGTACAGCGGACACACTGATCCCATTAAAAGAAGGTATGCGCCTCGCTCAGGAAATGGAGCGCGCCCAAGTGGCCGTCACAGTTGCGGAGTTACCTGGCGCAACCCATCACGATTTGATTTCAAATAGCGCTTATCGGCACCAAATGCGCAACCTCTTTGACAGTCTGCGTTAGAGGAATAGGGTTATCCGTACACGGCTTTTGTGGCGATTTTTGCCGCGTCTTCGCGAAAGAGGCCAAGATCTATGGCTGTTTCTTGCGGCATGCTTTGTAGTTCGTATTTAAGGCGCGAATAGGCGACACGTCTTTGGAAAGCGGACATTACGTTATTAAAAACAGTCACTGTAAGCTCCTTCTTTGGTCAGCTCATTGTTGTTTCGTGTTCCATACTTAGTGATGTCAGTTCATCGCACAACTGTCGGTTGGGGCGTTCGGATATGCGTATAGCGCATGTCGCTCTTTGTGAGGCGTTCAATAAAAAAAGCCGACCCAAATGGGCCGGCTTTTAGAATATATCGCTGACGGGCAGCGCTGATTAAATCAGTTTACCCATCGCAACGGCTGTGTCGCTCATCCGGTTAGAGAAGCCCCATTCGTTGTCGTACCATGTGAGGATACGCACCATGTTGCCGTCTAGAACCTTGGTTTGGTCAAGGTGGAAGATTGACGAATGCGGATCGTGGTTAAAGTCAGAGCTGACCATTGGAAGGTCAGTGTAGCCCAAGATGCCTTTCAGCGGGCCGTCAGCGGCAGCGATGATGGCTGCGTTCACCTCTTCGACCGTTGTCGCGCGTGAGGCTTCGAATGTCAGGTCAACGACAGAAACGTTTGGTGTTGGTACGCGAATCGCAACGCCGTCCAATTTGCCGTTTAGTTCTGGCAGAACCAGACCGACAGCTTTGGCGGCACCTGTTGACGTCGGGATCATGGACAATGCAGCAGCGCGTGCGCGGTACAGGTCTTTGTGCATGGTATCGAGCGTTGGCTGGTCACCGGTGTAGCTGTGGATTGTTGTCATAAAGCCTTTCGTGATGCCGATGGCGTCGTTCAGGACCTTTGCAACTGGGGACAGGCAGTTGGTGGTGCAAGACGCATTGGACACGACGATATCGTCGGATGTTAGCGCATCGTCGTTCACGCCAAACACGATTGTTTTGTCGGCGTCTTTGCCCGGCGCAGAAATCAGAACGCGGCTAGAGCCGTTATCGAGGTGCGCTTGGCAAGCTTCTTTGCTTGTGAAGATGCCCGTACATTCTAGAACAACATCAACGTGCGACCACGGCAGATCCGCAGGGTTGCGAATTGCGGTCACGTCAATCGGGCCGCGGCCCGCGTCGATTGTTGTTTCTGTTGTGGTCACTGTACCGGGAAAGCGGCCGTGCACGGAATCAAACCGCAACAGATGTGCATTTGTTTCAACGGGACCCAAATCGTTGATAGCGACAACTTCAATATCGGTGCGACCGCTTTCGATAATTGCACGCAATACGTTGCGGCCAATACGACCAAATCCGTTGATGGCGACTTTAACGACCATGATGGTATCTCCTAAGGGATGACTGTTGGCGCTAACATTGCGATTTATCCGAAAAGGTCAACCGTAGATCGGTATCAGCGCCAGATTGCGATGTAGTCAATGAGATCGATGAGCTTACGAAATAGAAACGGTACACTGCCCCATTCCAGCACGTAGTGATCAAGGGCGACAAAGCCCGTGATGAGTACAGCAAGGATGAATGCAATGGTGTTGGTCATATTACCTGTCTAGCTTGCTTGGGCCTGAAACGTAAAGTTGGTTTCAGGCAAAGATCGGGAAACCCGATGCCTAGACAGGTGTTATCGCATTTTCAGTTTCGAAAAGGTGAAGGCGTTAGTTTAACCGCCCCATCGTCGCGGCGACATCTGCCATCCGTGACGAGAAACCCCATTCGTTATCGTACCATGCCAGTACGCGCACGGTTTTGCCGCCCACGACCTTTGTTTGGTCAGGCGCAAAGATGCTGCTTTGGGTGGTGTGGTTAAAGTCAATGCTGACTTTGGCTTCGTCGTCGTAGGACATGACCATGCCCATGTAACCGTTCGCGGCCTCGGCGACGATTGCGTTCACGTCTTCGACGGAAACTGATTTACCGGCTTCAAACGTCAAATCTACGGCGCTGACATTGGGGGTAGGGACCCGCATTGCAGTGCCATCAAGCTTGCCTGCAAGCTCTGGCAGGACTTCGCCCAGTGCCTTGGCGGCGCCAGTTGATGTTGGGATCATTGCCATAGCTGCGGCACGTGCGCGGTAGAGGTCGCTGTGCCTGCGATCTAGCGTTGGTTGGTCACCAGTGTAGCTGTGGATCGTGGTCATGATGCCGCGTTCAATTCCGATGGCGTCATTCAGGACTTTGGCAAGCGGAGCCAAACAGTTTGTTGTACACGACCCGTTAGATACCATGCGTTCCGTCGCCAAGAGGTCGCGGTGGTTCACACCATAGACGACAGTGCGGTCAACATTCGTTGCCGGCGCCGAAATCAGAACCTTTTTTGCGCCGCGCTCTAGGTGGATATTTGATTTCTCGCCGTCGTTGAATTTGCCGGTGCATTCCAAAACGACATCGACGCCGGACCAATCAAGCTCGTCGGGGTTGTACGTCGACATGACGTCAATCGGGCCACGTCCGAGATCAAGGGTGTTTCCGTCAATCTTGATCGGACTGCCGAAACGACCGTGGACGCTATCGTATTTTAGAAGGTGGGCATTTGTCTCAATCGGGCCAGTCGCATTAATTTTAACAACCTGAACATCATTGCGTGCGGCCTCGGCGATATGCGCGAGCGTACAGCGGCCGATCCGCCCAAATCCGTTGATACCGATGGTGACTGTCATGCGCTTCGCTCCATATAGCGGTGTTATGGTTTCATAGGCAATGCGTCGCGCTTGGGGAAGTTAAAAAGTGTACATATTCAATATGTTAGCGTTAACTTTTGATGGTTGCGCTAACTGTTTTCGCTAACGTCTGGGGCTTGGCGTATTGCGCGGTTGCGTTACATTGAACAACGAATCAAATTTAGGGGTGAACCATGAGCGGATTACTTGCGTTGCTGGACGATGTGGCGGCTATTGCCAAAGTGGCGGCGGCGTCAGTTGATGATGTGATCGGACAGGCGACCAAAGCTGGGGCGCAGGCCGCGGGCGCGGTCATTGATGATGCTGCAGTAACGCCGAAATACCTGCATGGGTTTTCGGCGGATCGTGAATTACCAATCGTTGGCCGAATTGCTTTTGGGTCGATTAAAAACAAGCTGGTGTTCTTGTTGCCCGCGGGACTTTTGCTATCGGCATTTGCGCCGTGGCTCATCCCGCTGCTGTTGATGTTGGGTGGGGGATACCTATGCTTTGAAGGTGCTGAAAAGATCGTCCATGCGTTTTCGTCGCACCACGACGGTTATGAAGATGTAGGCGATCCTGCGCATTTGGAGGAAGAGAAAGTTCAAGGTGCCATTAAGACAGACTTCATCCTGTCAGCCGAGATAATGACGATTGCGCTGGCAGCGATTGACAGCCCAAGTATTTGGATGCAGGCGGGTACATTAGTTGTTGTCGCATTTGGGATTACCGCGCTGGTCTATGGTGCTGTTGCGCTGATCGTCAAAGCCGACGACGTTGGGCTTGCTATGGCGCACAAGGGCCGGCTGGGCGCGACCCGCGCTGTGGGGCGTGGGCTGGTCCACAGTATGCCGGGTTTCCTGATTGTGCTGACGTGGGTTGGTACCGCTGCAATGTTGTGGGTCGGTGGGTCAATCATCGTACACGGGCTAGAAGAATTAGGGTTTTCATGGCTAGGTCATCACATCCATGACTGGGCAGAGATCGCAGCCCACCAAGTGCCTGCGTCGTTTCAGGCGACCACCAAGTGGTTTTCAACTGCTGGAATGTATGGGGTGTTTGGTCTTGCGCTTGGGATCGTGCTAATCCCTGTGGGAACCAAGATTATCGCACCAATTTGGCGCAAGGTAATGCCGGGTTAAGCAGCAGGGTACCGCTCAGCCAAAGGAAACCTCGGCTGAGCGGTGATAGCTTACTTGATCAGAGATTTAACCAGATCAGCTGTGTCTTTGGCCGTGATGCCGAACTCTTCGAATAGACGTTCTGCTGGGGCCGAGGCACCAAAGCCAGGCATGCCAACAAAGCCTGCCTTTTTGTTGTTGCCCCGTTCACCCATCAGCCATTTGTCCCAACCCAGACGCACGCCTGCTTCGATCGCTACGCGCACTGGACCTGCAGGCAAGACGCGCTTGCGGTAAGATTCGTCTTGGGCTTCGAACAGTTCCCAGCATGGCATTGAAACGACACGTGTGCCGATGCCTTCAGCCTCTAGAAGGTCGCGTGCCGCAAGTGCGACTTCGACTTCGGAACCAGTCGCCATCAAGATCGCCTGACGTTTGCCGGTTGCTTCGGCAAGAACATATGCGCCTTGGGCGGTCAGGTTCTTGGTTTTGTGTTCTGTGCGCACTGTTGGCAGGTTCTGACGTGACAGGCACAGCACAGATGGCGTGCTGGTCGATGTCAGTGCCATTTCCCAGCTTTCGGCCGTTTCCACCGTATCCGCAGGGCGGAAAACGTGGGTGTTTGGCGTTGCACGCATCATAGCAAGGTGTTCAACCGGCTGGTGCGTTGGACCATCTTCGCCAAGCCCGATGCTATCGTGGGTCATGACATAAGTTGTCGGAATACCCATCAGCGCTGACAGGCGCATTGCGCCGCGCGCGTAGTCAGTGAAGCACATGAACGTTCCGCCATAAGGGCGCGCACCGCCATGCAGCGCCATGCCGTTCATCGCAGCCGCCATACCATGTTCACGCACACCGTAATAGATATAGCGACCTTTGCGGTTATCAGGGTTGAAGATCCCCAGATCGGAAGTCTTTGTGTTGTTTGAACCCGTCAAGTCAGCAGAGCCGCCGATGGTTTCGCCCATGATTGGGTTCACGACCTCAAGCGTCATTTCAGACGATTTGCGTGTCGCAACTTTTGGCTGGGATTCGCTGATCTGCTTTTTCAGGGCGCGGATCGTCGCGGAAAGCTTTTTCGGGGCTTCGCCGGCGTAAGCGCGGTTGAACTCGGCCTGTTTCGTGCCGGAAAGCGTCGCAAAGCGTTCTTCCCAAGCGGCACGTGTTTCTGCACCGCGTGCGCCGATGGCTTCCCACTGGGCTTTGACGTCAGCAGCGACTTCGAAGTCACCCAAAGGTGCGCCGTAAAGCTCTTTGGTGGCTTTCAACTGGTCAGCATTCGTAAGTGCGCCGTGACCTTTGGACGTATCTTGCGCTGCGTGACCCAAAGCGATGTGGGTTTTGCATGCGATCATTGATGGGCGTGGGTCAGCCTTGGCAGCTGTTAGCGCCGCATCGATCGCTTCTGGGTCATGGCCATCAATTGACTGAACATGCCATCCGGATGCCGCAAAGCGGGCAGGCTGGTCGGTAATGTCAGCCATATCGACGGTGCCGTCGATGGTGATGTTGTTGTTGTCCCAAAGAACACAAAGGTGACCCAGCTTTTGCATGCCAGCAAGACCGATGGCCTCTTGGCTGACGCCTTCCATTAGGCACCCGTCGCCTGCGATCACGTAAGTGTTGTGATCAATGATCTTTTTGCCCCAAGTCGCGCGCTGGATTTCTTCGGCGATCGCAAAACCGACAGAGTTCGCGATACCTTGGCCCAGCGGACCTGTGGTTGTTTCAATCCCACGTGCGTGGCCGAATTCAGGGTGACCCGCAGTTTTCGCGCCCCATTGACGGAAGTCTTTGACTTGATCGAGTGTGATGTCTTCGTAGCCCGTCAGGTACATCAGTGAATAAAGCAACATTGAGCCGTGGCCAGCAGACAGGATAAAACGGTCGCGGTCCGGCCAAGCAGGGGCCTTTGGATCAAAGTTTAGGTGCTTTTCAAATAATACGGTGGCAACGTCGGCCATGCCCATCGGCATGCCAGAGTGGCCAGAGTTCGCAGCAGCAACAGCATCGAGCGTCAGTGTGCGAATAGCAGCAGCTTTGTTCCAGTGTTCAGGGTGGGCTGTACGCAGGGCTTTAATATCCAAGGTGGTCACGTCCTATTCCAAAGGTGAATGTCTTGCTTGTCAGCGTCATATCAGGGTGACCCCCAAGATCAAGCGCGACGGTTAAGCCGTTCAATTTCCACAGCTGCTGTGATTTGCCGCCCACTCCTGTATCGCTTAGTCTGATCGGCAAGAGGCGCGATTCGGCAAGATGACGAAAGACTGAAGGCAAAATTCAGCGTTAGTCGAATGAAAGTAATATGAATGGCGGGCGCACGCCTCGGCGCAGGTGGGCCAAAAGGACGAGCGGATGAGTGATATTAGTACATTAGAAGGCCGTATCACGACGGCCTTGGATCGCATTAGGCGTAGTATCGAAAGCCAAAGCAGTGGCGATTCTGATGCCGGGCTACACGCTGCGCTGCAAAGCGAACGTGCCGCGAATGCGGAATTGGTCGAACGTGTGCGGGCGCTAAAAGATCGCCAAGACACCCAAGTCGCGAGCCTAACGGAGCGTGTCGAAAAGCAACGTGCGCAGCTTGCCGCCTATGATGCGCAGCTTCAGACCTTGCGCGCGTCCAACGCGCAGATGCGTGAATTGAACACTAAATTGCGCGATGCCGTTACCCAAGGGCTGTCGCCTGAATTGGTGAACGAAGCTGTCGCAGCAGAGCTGAAGGCGCTGCAAGATCAGAGAAACGCTGAAGCAACCGAGATCGACGCGATCTTGTCTGAACTAAAACCACTGGTCGAGGAGACCTCCCATGCCGCAGGTTGAGATTTCGATTGGGGGCCGCAGCTTTGAAGTTGCGTGTCAGGTAGGTGAAGAACAGTTCCTGCAATCGGCCGCCGCGTTGCTAGATAGCGAAGCATCGCATCTTGCCGATCAAATGGGCCGTATGCCCGAGGCACGCATGCTTCTTATGGCGGGGCTTATGTTGGCGGATAAGGCTGTTGGAATGGATAGCAAGCTGATCAAAGCACAGACCGAGGTCGAAGCGTTGCGTTCAGAGCTGAAAACACTGCGTTCGCAGCCTGCGCCGGTTCCTGAACGTGTAGAGGTGCCCGTGGTGCCTGCTGCCGTGAAAGATGCGCTTGCTGAAATCGCGGCGCGCGCCGAAGCCTTGGCTGATCAAGTCGACGGGCAGGGTTAACTCGTTTTCTTTAGAGCATCTGCAAGGGTGCCACTTCGGAAGAGCTGATCTACTTCTGGAAATGTCCCAATCTTTTGTCCGTGCGCATAAAGCACGGGCAATGACACTTCTGATCCTTCCTCAGGGAAGGCGAGGTGCATCGTTGGGTCTTTGCTGACATCGACCGCCTTATAAGGCAGGCCCGTCGCGTCCAGCATGTCACGCATTTTCGCGTCTAAGCTGTTAGCGTCAAATTCATCAATACGCCGCATGAAAACGACGATTGGGTTCATTCGCACGATGCCTTGTACAAGGTTCGTCGCGCTCGCTTCTTCATTATAGCTTGTTCGTCTTAGTGGCTGTGGACGTTCAACGTGTCGTGGGATCAGGTCACCCGCACTACTGCCATGCGATGCAGTGGTAGCCGAATTCGCATGCTTGCATTGAAAGCGTCATAATCTAGCGCTTCAGTGCCAATCGAGTTGCGCCAATTTGTCGATGGTCGAAATTCTCGCCATATGTACCATATACCCCGGATCAATGCCGCCACGATCACGCCAATGAAGCAAAATCAAGCGATTCGATCTGGGGTAATAGTTGGCATGCTTACGCGTTAGCTTCGCGGATTTTGTCTGCTGCGTCTTTGTCGAATGCAACGCCGTTGTCTGTGAACAATGTGTCCAGTTCGCCTGACAGCATCATTTCGGTGATGATGTCACAGCCGCCAACAAATTCGCCTTTGACGTAAAGCTGCGGGATTGTTGGCCAGTCGGAATAATCTTTGATGCCTTGGCGGATTTCGTCGTCGGCAAGAACGTTTACGTCAGCAAAATCGACGCTCATAAAGTTCAGAACGCCGGCAACACGCGAAGAAAACCCACACTGCGGCATGGATTTCGTGCCTTTCATGAAAAGCACGACGTTGTTGTTAGTGACGGTATCTTTGATCTGGATTTCGGCGCTCATGAGTATGGTCCTTATTCTGGAATTTTGGTTGTGAGGGCTAGGGCGTGTAATTCGCCTTGGCTTCCATCCATTTTGCCTTTTAAGGCTGCATAGACAGAGCGCTGTTGCTGAACCCTGTTTTTACCCCGAAAGCTTTCGTCGATCACTTCGGCTGCGAAATGCGCGCCATCATCGCCTTGGACGTTGATGGTGGCTTCTGGGAAACTTTCGCGAAGGAGCGTTTCGATTTCGTTGGCTGTGATAGGCATTAGAAGTCCTTTGGTCGGTTACCTATAATCTAGGCACGCAAAACCGGGGCGGCAAGAGCCCACACCCGGTTGAATAGTTTTCGCGTTATCAGAATGCTTACGCGACTGCGTCAGCGAAAGCTGTTCTGAATGTATGCGCTAGCTCACTAAGTGGTGCATCGTATTGGCCAAAGCTAACGGTTTCGCCGCCGACTTTCCCAACCATTGTTAATGGAACGCCTGCCTCAGATGCTGCGATCATTAGTGCTTCTGCCATATCGAAGTTACAGCCAATCAGATAGCGTGCTTGGTCTTCGCCAAATAGTGTCGGCGTGTCTTCGGCATCGATGCTAATACCCACACCGGCGGTTTCAGCCATTTCAAACGCCGCGAGCGCAAGTCCACCGTCGCTCAGGTCGGTACAAGCGGCGATCATTTCGTGGTTAGCGCGGATAAAGTCACCGTTGCGTTTTTCTGCCGCCAGATCAACATGCGGTGCATCGCCTTCCACACGGCCGTACACTTCGGCGAGTAGGGCGGATTGTCCGAGGTGACCGGCCGTTTCACCGACAAGCAAGAGCACGTGACCCTCGCGGATTTGGCCGTTGATCATATCTGCGGTGTTACGGATGATCCCGACTGCACCAATCGTCGGCGTTGGCAGAATGCCCGTGCCGTCTGTTTCATTATATAGTGATACGTTGCCGGATACGATTGGCATGTCCAACGCTGTCACCGCTTCGCCGATCCCTTGGATCGCGCCGACGAACTGGCCCATGATTTCTGGCTTTTCGGGGTTGCCAAAGTTCATGTTGTCCGTTGTCGCAAGGGGTGTCGCACCCACGGCTGTTAGGTTGCGGTAGGCTTCGGCAACGGCTTGTTTGCCGCCTTCAACAGGGTTGGCTTTGACATACCGTGGTGTCACGTCGCTGGTGAAGGCCAGCGATTTTTCGGTGCCGTGCACGCGCACGATCCCCGAACCAACGCCCGGTGTTCGTGCCGTGTCACCCATAACCTGTTGGTCGTATTGTTCATAGACCCACTGCTTGCCTGCGTAGTTTGGGCTGCTGATCAATGCCTTTAGGCCATCAATTGGTAGAACGCCGGGAACATCAGCCAAGGGTTCGGCCGCAGGGGTTGGAACCCATGGGCGGTCATATTCTGGTGCGGAACCAGACAGTGTCGCCAACGGCAGGTCGGCTTTGACTTCGCCGTTATGCAGGACAATGAAACGATCTTCGGCGATCGTTTCACCGACGATTGCGAAATCGAGGTCCCACTTTTCGAATACGGCGCGCGCTTCGGCTTCAAGCTCTGGCTTGAGAACCATCAACATGCGTTCCTGCGATTCTGACAACATCATCTCATAGGCGGTCATATTTTCTTCGCGCTGGGGAACGTTTTCAAGGTGGAGCGTAACGCCAAGCCCACCTTTGTCACCCATTTCAACGGCAGAACAAGTTAGGCCAGCCGCACCCATATCTTGGATCGAGATCACAGCGCCTGTTGCCATAAGTTCCAGCGTGGCCTCCATCAGGCGTTTTTCGGTGAACGGGTCACCCACCTGAACGGTTGGGCGCTTTTCTTCGATTGTGTCGTCAAATTCTGCGGACGCCATCGTCGCGCCGCCAACACCGTCACGGCCAGTTTTCGCGCCCAGATAAACAACAGGCATGCCGACGCCGGAAGCAGCGGAATAGAAAATCTTGTCGGTATCGGCCAGACCAGCGGCGAATGCGTTCACAAGGCAGTTGCCGTTGTAAGCAGGGTCAAAGCGAACTTCGCCGCCAACCATAGGAACGCCAAAGCAGTTTCCATAGCCACCAACACCAGCGACAACGCCGTTTACAAGTTGCCGTGTTTTATGGTGATCCGGTTGGCCGAAAGAAAGCGAGTTCATCGCCGCGATAGGGCGGGCACCCATTGTAAAGACATCGCGTAGAATGCCACCCACACCAGTTGCGGCGCCTTGGTAAGGTTCGATGTATGATGGGTGGTTGTGGCTTTCCATCTTGAAAACCACGGCCTGACCGTCACCGATATCAACGATACCTGCGTTTTCACCGGGGCCGCAAATAACCTGTGGCCCCTCGGTTGGCAGGGTGCGTAGCCATTTCTTGGAAGACTTGTATGAACAGTGCTCGTTCCACATGGCCGAAAAGATGCCGAGCTCTGTGAAGGTTGGCTCGCGTCCGATGATCTCTAGGATGCGCTCGTACTCATCAGGCGATAGCCCGTGTGAAGCGATCAGTTCATCGGTGATCTTTGGTTCGGTCATGGTCGTCTCCCAAGCAGCGTTGCGGCCTTTTACGGCCTTGTTGCGCTGGTTGGAAGGGTCAATAGATAGTCATTTGTTAGGTTGGTTCGCGGTTGATATGCAGTTTGCATAATCATCGCAGGCCGTTGTAGCGGTCGGGGATGTTTACACCGGGCAAAAAAAATGCCGGGCGCAAGGCCCGGCTAAGTCCAACAGGGAGGTGAAAGCGATGAGCGTATAAGCATCTTCGCCTTCAAGGGTCGAGATAGGGTCCATATTTTCAGCATTCAAGGAAAAATCCTAAATTAATACGCAATTCCGCTATGCCCTATGTGCATAGGTCGTTTGCGAGGCGCGCAAAATTGCATCTCTAAGCTTGTCCGCTAGGTTGCTTAGCGTGCTGACATTTCCGTCAATGGTAGCACGCTCCGACAGGGAGGTTGGAATGAATCTGGTTGAAAAGGCTTGCCCTATCGTCGTTCGACGGCAAGGTGCCGATATGGAAGTGCTCGCGTTCGTTCACCCAAGTGCCGGAAAACAGTTTGTTAAAGGTACCATCAAGTCGGGCGAGGATCCCATCGCCGCCGCAGAGCGTGAGCTGCGAGAGGAAAGCGGCATTGAGGCGTCTTCTGCGTTTACAAATATTGGGGTCTGCGACGTTGGGCCTGACAAGCAGCGTTGGCATTTCTTTTGTTTGGTCGTCAATAACTCTGCCGATAGCTGGCTATGGGAGACCGACGATGACTTCGGCCACGTATTTCGCTTTTTCTGGCACCCAATTAAGAAGCCGCTAGGTAAGGAGTGGCATCCGGTATTTCATGAGGCATTTGCATTTTTCTCCAAGCGACTAGCGGACTAGGTAAAGGCTACAGCGTTCACGTGGTGGTTATGGCCGCGCTGAAATCTATTCAGCCGGGCCTTCTGCCGCTTCGCGTAGTTTCCGGCGGTGTGCGAAAATTTCGTCTTGAACAAAGTCGCGGAAGGCGCTGATGCGTTTGGATTGGCGCAATTCTTCGGGATAGGCGAGAAACACAGGTACTTCGCCGCTTTCGAGATCGGGTAGAATTCTGACCATATGCGGGAAGTCTTCGACGAGGTAATCGGGCAGGACGCCTACACCAAGGTTGTTCACCACGCCCTGAAGCACGCCGAAATAGTTATTCACGGTAAATAGGCTGTGCACGTCATAGGTCATGAGGTGTTGCACAAGTGTGGCGCCAGCGCTGACTTGGGTTGAATTCAGGCTTTGGCATATCAGCCGGTGGTTCGTGATGTCTTCAACGTCGTTAATCATGCCGTGTTTGGCGATGTATTCCTCGGATGCGTAAAGGCGCATACGTACGGACATCAGCCGCTTGCGGATAAGATCGGCCTGTGACGGTTCTTTCATACGGATCGCAACGTCGGCTTCGCGCATTGGCAGATCAAGCACGCGCTCTTCGAGCATCAGATCGATTTTCAGATCGGGATACTTTTCGTATAGCTTTGGAAGGCGCGGCGCGAGCCACAGCGTACCAAACCCCGTTGTTGTCGTGACCCGTAGTTCGCCAAATACTTCTTCTTCGCTGTCTTTGATCCGCGCGGCCGCCGCCTCTAGCCGTTTGTTCATCGACTTGGTCGCGTCGAACAACAATTCTCCTTGCTCGGTCAGAATCAAGCCGCGGGCGTGGCGGTGGAACAAGGTTGTATTAAGCGATTCTTCCAGTGCTCTGACTTGCCGGCTTACAGCGGACTGAGAAAGATGCAGCGTATCGCCCGCGTGGGTCAGTGACCCTGCGTCTGCAACCGCGTGGAAGATTCTTAGTTTGTCCCAGTCCATATTAGCCCACTGTGTTTATTGTTATTGGTGGTTCGTTATCGTTTGTACGCTATTGCACTAAACGGTTGCAAACCTGTTCGGCGAATATTTTCTTCTTTGTAGGTCAGTATTTTTGACCTAAGCTGGTTTTGAGCAGTTTCATGCGCAGGGGAGGTGCGGTATGACCAATCATAAGGCATCTTTGAATGATCGGTATGATTTAGCTAAGACGCAGGTGTTGCTGAATGGCACGCAGGCGCTTGTTCGGTTGATGTTGATGCAGCGCGCACGTGATGAGCGGGAGGGTTTGAATACTGCCGGCTATGTCACTGGGTATCGTGGTTCGCCTTTGGGTGCCGTGGATATGCAGATGGAACGTGCGGGTCGGGCCCTTAGGGATGCGCAGGTTACGTTTCAGCCGGGTTTAAACGAAGATCTCGCTGCGACGGCCCTATGGGGTACCCAGCAGGCCGAATTGCGCGGTGAAGGTAAATACGACGGTGTCTTTGGCCTATGGTACGGTAAGGGGCCAGGGGTTGACCGGTCTGGTGATGTGATGCGCCACGCCAATATGGCGGGTACGTCCCCATGCGGTGGCGTTGTCATGGCGATGGGGGATGACCACACCGGAGAGAGCTCTACTACATTGCACCAATCTGATTGGGCCATGGTTGATGCGTATATGCCAATTGTCTCGCCCGCAGGTGTCCAAGAGGTCATTGATTACGGGCTCTATGCTTATGCATTGTCGCGTTCTTCGGGGCTTTGGGTTGGCCTGAAGACCATGAAGGACACGATCGAGGTAACATCTGTCATAAATGGTGACCCGCATCGGCTGGATTTCGTGACGCCTGATCTGGACCTTCCGGAAGGTGGGCTGAATATCCGCCTTGTTGATACGCCTCAGTTGCAAGAGGCCCGGGTGATCGACCACCGCCGCTTTGCCGCAGAGGCGTTTTCACGTGCTAACAAGATGGACCAACGAAAGTGGGGGAAACCCGGGGCGCGTATTGGTTTTGTTGCTGCAGGTAAGAACTGGCTGGATTTGCAGCATGCGATGTCATTGCTCAACATTGATGAGCAGACTGCCGAAGCGATTGGGATCACCACGTATAAGGTTGGACAGGTATGGCCGCTAGATATGGCTAGCTTTCACGATTGGGCCGAAGGGCTTGATCTGATCGTCGTCGTTGAAGAAAAGCGCAAGCTGATCGAGGTGCAGGTCAAAGAGGCCTTGTTTGACGACAGGCATGGGCGGCGTGTGTATGGTTGGCATAAGGGGGATGAGCATTCCGCTGGTCGTCGTGAAGAGGTGTTCCCGACAAAGGCGGCGCTTGACCCTATATGGATTGCGGAAAAGGTCGGCGGCATACTCGCCGAGGAAGGATGCGCCACTGATGGTGTCCTTGCTGGGCTAGAGATGCTTGATGCCGCCCGGCGTGCCGATAACGCCCCAGAGATCGCAGCGCGTTTGCCGTATTTCTGTTCTGGCTGTCCACATAACAGTTCGACCAAGGTTCCCGAGGGAAGTCGCGCCTATGCCGGGATCGGATGCCATTACATGGTGCAATGGATGGATCGCGACACAGTGGGCTTTACCCATATGGGGGGCGAAGGCGCTAACTGGATCGGTGAAGCCCCGTTTTCTACCCGTGACCACGTGTTCCAAAATCTGGGGGATGGCACCTATAACCACTCCGGCGTTCAGGCGATCCGCTTTGCGCTGATGGCCGGGACCAATATCACCTATAAAATCCTGTATAATGATGCTGTCGCTATGACTGGCGGGCAGGGGAATGACGGTGGGCTGAAAGCCGAACAGATTTGTCGTGAATTACTGGCGATGGGGGTTGCGCATGTGGCCCTCGTCCATGACCCGAACGAAGATGTCGATCTAACGCAGTTCCCTAAGGGGCTGGATGTGCATCTTCGTGATGAACTGGCGCAGGTGCACGATACCTATCGTCAGCATAAGGGCGTGTCGGCCATCGTCTATGTGCAGACTTGCGCTGCCGAAAAACGAAGACGGCGCAAGCGGGGGCAATTCCCTGACCCAGATAAGCGTGTCTTCATTAACACTGATATCTGCGAAGGCTGTGGTGATTGTGGTGTGCAATCGAATTGCGTTTCCATCATTCCCGTTGAAACCGAGCTGGGGCGTAAAAGGGCCATTGACCAGTCTAGCTGCAACAAAGACTTTTCCTGCGTAAACGGTTTCTGCCCATCCTTCGTCACCATTGAAGGTGCAAAAAACCGAAAAGAAGCCACCACGAATGTGGATCTGCCGGATATGCCGGAACCTAAGCTGCCGAAGATTGATGGAACCCATAACGTCGTGATCACTGGCGTTGGTGGTACAGGTGTTGTCACGATTGGTGCTGTTATGGCTATGGCCGCGCATCTTGATGGCAAAGGCGTCGGCATGATGGAAATGGCGGGGCTAGCCCAAAAGGGCGGTGCTGTGCACATCCATTGTCGGATAGCCGAAGCGCCTGCTGATATTAACGCGATCCGCGTGGCGACAGGGGAATGCGACACGTTGATTGGTGGCGATCTGGTTGTCAGTGCCGGTGCTAAGACGCTTGGGTTGATGAAGTCAGGCCATACGATGGGTGTCGTCAATAGCCACGAAATCATCACTGGCGACTTTACACGTGACACGACGTTCAAATTGCCAACTGACCAACTGCGCGTCGCGCTCGAGTCGAGATTTCACGAAAAGCTTAACATGTTCGACGCCTCTGCGCTGGGCAAGGCGCTGCTGGGGGATAGTATTTTCTCAAACATGATGATCTTTGGGGCGGCGTGGCAAATGGGGGCGATCCCACTGTCATACGCTGCAATTACCCAAGCGATCACGCTGAATGGCGCGGCTGTGGATCAAAATTTGCATGCATTTGAAATTGGGCGCTGGGCCTATCTGCATCCTGCCGAAGCGGATGCCGCGGTGACACCGAATGTGGTTTCAATGCCGCGTTCGTTGGAGAGCCAGATTACATACCGCGAGGCGGCACTGACAAAGTATCAGGGTAAACGCCTCGCGCGGCAGTACCGCACGTTAGTGAACCAGTTCCAAGACGAACCAATGCGCCGCGCCGTCGCGATATCCTATCACAAGCTATTGGCATATAAGGATGAATATGAGGTCGCTCGGATGCTATCCGAGAGTCAGGCAAAGGCCGAGGCTGAATTTGATGGGGACCTTAAGCTAACCTATCATTTGGCTCCGCCATTTTTGGCGCGTAAGGGGCATGATGGTCGCCCCCAAAAACGTGCGTTCGGGCAGTGGATCGGGCGATTGATGCCGCAACTGGCGCGGTTCAAATTCTTGCGCGGGACGCCATTTGATCCGTTTGGCTATTCATCCGAGCGTAAACAAGAGCGCGCACTTATCAAGCAGTTTGTTGAAGATATGAATGATGTGCAACGTGTGATCCGTACTGACACACGTGATGCCGCGATTGCGCTGGCAAATCTGCCACAAGAAATACGGGGGTTCGGCCCGGTCAAAGAGGCGAGCATTCAGAAGGCGCATGCGCGGCGACAAGAGTTGCTGGCTGTATTGCACGCGCCGCCCATTCAAGATGCCGCCGAATGATTGGAAATGTCATTTGCTTGTTGCCTGAATATGGTAATCTATGCGGAACGATTTTGATCAGGCCCGAGTAAATGGCGAAAAAAGAACGCGAAGTCGCACGCGACATATCCTACGCGACCTCAGTAAAGGGACGCGGTAGCCGAACTCTTGTGCGCGTGATGGAAAACGCGACGGGCCGCTTGCAGCTTATCCGCAAAGCGCGTGGTTACGATCTTGATGTGGCCTCAGGGAAGGATTTTTGGGACGTTATTACAAGGCGTTACGGGCTAGACCTTAACGTAATTTCAGGGTCTGTTGAAAACATTCCTGCGACTGGTCCCGTCATTGTTGTTGCCAACCATCCCTATGGGATTCTTGATGGGCTTATGCTGGGCCGGATCATGTCACAGCGCCGCGATGGCGACTTTCGGGTTTTGGCGCATCGTGTGTTTCGTCGATCACCCGATCTAGAGCGGGTGATCTTGCCGATCTCGTTTGATGAGACGAAAGAGGCGGCGAAGCTGAATTTGGCCACCCGCGCCGAGGCCGTGCGCTATTTGTCCGCAGGCGGGGCGATTGGTGTGTTTCCGGGCGGTACGGTATCCACCGCCGCGACCCCTTTTTCTGCACCCATGGATCCGGGCTGGCGGACGTTCACCGCCAAGATGATCGCAAAATCAGGCGCGACTGTCGTTCCGATTTTCTTTGAAGGGGGCAATAGCCGTCTGTTCCAATTGGCTAGCCATATTCACAACAACTTACGCATGGGTCTTTTGATCCGAGAGTTCAAAGCCCGCGTGAATAAACCCGTTCGGGTGGTCATCGGTGACCCGATATCCCCGGACGCGCTGTTGCCCTATAAAAAAGACCCCAAAGGATGCATGGATTTCCTGCGTAAAGCCACGTATGACCTAAGCCCAAGCCCTATAGACTCAAGTCGTTTGGGGCATGAATTTGAGGCAAAATACAAGGTGCGTGATGGCCGTCGGGATTTTCGATAGTGGGCTAGGTGGGCTGACAGTACTTGATGCTGTTGCAAAGCGGTTGCCCGATGTTCCTCTTGTTTATTTGGGTGATAGTGCGCATGCGCCTTATGGTGTGCGGACCCCTGATGATATCTACAACCTGACAACCGCCGCGACGACGCGTCTGTTTGATGCTGGTTGTGATTTGGTCATTTTGGCCTGCAATACGGCGTCTGCCGCTGCACTGCGCCGGATGCAAGAAAGCTGGGTGCCCAAAGACAAACGTGTGCTGGGTGTGTTCGTTCCGATGATCGAAGCACTGACAGAACGCCAATGGGGCGATAATTCGCCACCGCGTGAAGTCGCCGCCAAACACGTCGCGCTTTTTGCAACCCCGGCAACAGTGGCAAGCCGCGCGTTCCAGCGAGAGCTCGCGTTTCGTGCAATTGGTGTCGATGTAGAGGCCCAAGCCTGTGGTGGTGTCGTCGATGCCATCGAAGACGGGGATATGATCCTTGCCGATGCATTGGTGCGGTCCCACGTTGATGCGCTGATGCGTAAGATGCCGTCGCCAGACGCCGCGATCTTGGGATGTACCCATTATCCGTTGATGGAAGCAGAATTTCAGGCGGCCCTTGGCCCGGATGTCAAAGTCTTTAGTCAGGCCAACTTGGTTGCCGACAGCCTTGCCGATTATTTGGCCCGTCGCCCTGAAATGGTGGGGCCGGGTACGGATGCGGCATTCCTGACGACTGGCGACCCGAAAAAGGTATCGGCGCGTGCGACGCAGTTCCTGCGACGACAGATCACCTTTACTGCAGCCTGATCATACCTAAATATAGTCCCAAAGGGATAATACTATGACTTACAATGTCGCCATTCTTGGAGCTTCTGGCTATACCGGGGCAGAGCTTGTCCGGTTGATTGCTACTCATCCAAGCCTGAATATTGTCGGGCTTTCCGGTAACTCCAAAGCCGGCATGGCGATGGCCGATGTGTTTCCGCATCTGCGTCATGTCGACTTGCCTGTGCTAACCACAATCGAAGAGATGTCATTTGATGGTGTGGACCTTGTGTTCTGTGCTTTGCCGCATGCCACATCGCAGGCCGTGATTTCAAAACTGCCAATACATCTGAGAATCGTGGACCTATCTGCCGATTTCCGGCTGCGTGATCCGGCCGCCTATGAAAAATGGTACGGTAAACCTCACGCGGCAGTCGAGATGCAGAAAGAGGCGGTTTACGGCCTAACTGAATTCTACCGCGATGACATCAAGAACGCGCGCTTGGTTGCCGGCACAGGGTGTAACGCGGCCACTGGGCAATACGCATTGTGTCCGTTGATCGCCGCTGGGGTGATTGACCTTGACCAGATTGTACTGAACCTGATGGCTGCAGTGTCGGGCGCAGGGCGTAGCCTGAAAGAAAACCTGCTGCACGCCGAACTGTCCGAAGGGGCGCATGCCTATGCGGTTGGCGGCACCCATCGCCATTTGGGTGAGTTTGATCAAGAGTTCAGCGCTATTGCTGGTCGCCCGGTGAATATCCAATTTTCGCCGCATCTGATCCCTGCGAACCGGGGCATCTTGGCGACGACATATGTGCAGGGCGATCCGCAGGTGATCTATGACACCCTTGCTGCCGCCTATGCGGACGAGCCGTTTATCGTGATGCTCCCAATGGGGCAGCACCCGTCGATCAAGCACATTCGTGCGTCGAACTTCTGCCATATCGGCGTTGTTGCTGATCGTATTCCCGGCCGTGCCATCGTGATTGCCGCTTTGGACAACCTGACCAAAGGATCGTCGGGGCAGGCGTTGCAAAACGCGAACCTGATGTTGGGACTGCCAGAGACCGAAGGTCTGATGATGGCACCTGTGTTCCCATGAGCGGCTTAAAGAGCCTCAAAAAGCGTCGTCGCGTTCAGGTCATCGGCATCGCCGGTGCCTGTGTCGCGGCGATTTTGACCGCCTTGTGGTTCTTGCCTGATGACAGCTTCCAATACTTCCGTTCTCCAAGCGAGGTAGTCGCCGCACCTCCGTCACCAAATGAGCGTTTCCGTATTGGTGGGCTGGTCGAGGCGGGCACTCTGGTGCGTGGTCAAGGGCAAGAGATCACATTTTCCGTCACTGACGGCGGCGCATCAATCAACGTTGCGTATTCTGGTATCTTGCCGGACCTTTTTGACGAAGGTCAGGGGATGGTCGCGCAGGGGAATTACATTAACGGTCGCTTTGAAGCTGTTGAAATTCTTGCTAAACATGATGAAACATACATGCCAAAAGAAGTGCTTGATGCGCTGAAAGAACAGGGCACGTATGTTGCACCGGACGGTACTGCGGTAACGAATTAACTTATCTAGCGCAGCCTCTGTGTCGCACAGACATGAGGGCTGCCGATGCAAAGCATTACCGAAATTGCCACCGAAATTGTCGCCCGCGAAGGCGGCTATGTGAACGATGCAGATGACCCCGGCGGGGCGACCAAATACGGCGTCACTGTTCATACCCTGCGCAGGCTTGGGATGGATTTGACCGGCGACGATCAAGTCACAGAGGCTGACGTTCGTGTTCTGACCCGTGCTCATGCGGTTTCTATTTTTGTCGAACACTACTTTCACGCGCCCAAGATCGACAAGCTGCCTGTCGCAATTCAGCCGTCTGTTTTTGATATGTACGTGAATGCCGGTGCGAACGCTGTGCGGATACTCCAGCGCCTTTTAAACGATATGCGCATTGAGGTTTCCGTAGATGGGGTCATCGGGCCTCAGACGATTTCGGCGGCTAGACGCGCGATTGGCGCAGCGCCTGATCATCTGGTCGATGCCTACGGAATTGCCCGTCGTAACTACTATTACGATCTTGCTGGTCGCCGACCCGCGAGCCGCAAATACGCGCGGCGGCGTGATGGTGGTAAGGGCGGGTGGATCACGCGTGCCGAGGAATTCATCAGCGAGCGTTATCACCTGACCGAGACGCAACATCGTGAAAGGACAGCGCAATGGGTTTGATCGCCGGTTTGATGACATTCTTATTTGGTGACGGCCGCAATGTCGTATCTGAGGCTGCAGAGGTGTTTCGTGAAAACGCAGAAGCGCGGGCTGTTCGTAATGCGAATGCGCGGTCAGAAAGCCTGCAACAGTTTGCGTCAGAGTTTATTCATCCCCGACGCGGGCTGTTTGATCGTTTTGTTGACGGGTTGAACCGTTTGCCGCGCCCTTTTCTGGCGCTTGGTACGATCTGGCTGTTTGTCGGCGCAATGGTAAACCCCGAGGAATTTAGCCGTGGCATGGAGGGGCTTGCGCTCGTGCCTGAACCGCTTTGGTGGTTGATGACAGCGATTGTCAGTTTTTATTTTGGTGCGCGGCATCAGGTGAAGGGGCAAGAATTCCAAAGATCTATCGCGGCCACAATGGCAGTTGCAGAGGCACGCAAGCCAGTAAGAAACGATAACCCAGCATTGGCCGATTGGCAGTCCACAAATGGATAAAGATTGGTTCGACGACGTTAGCCGCCGGATAACGGCACTTGAAACCCGTAACGCCGTTGATGAAGTGCACAGGGAAAACGTGTCGGATCGTCTGGGTGCGATTGAAGACACGTTGAAGTGGCTTGTCAGGCTAATGATCGGTGGCTTTTTGATGGGGGCGTTAACCTACGCATTACAAGGTGGTCTGCGCATCTAAGCCAAAGTAGCGGCAATATGTATCGGGGATTTGACCGGGTTCCCATGTTGCCGATGAACCATTTCGGTTATGCATGTTGTTATGATTACAGAACTTGGACATTTCGCACTGATTCTAGCCTTTGGCGTTGCTATCTTTCAGATGGTAATCCCGATGATCGGTGCACACCGCAATAACCCTTCTTGGATGGCTGTTGCCGAACCCGCGGCCATCACGCAGTTTCTGCTTGTGGCGATTTCGTTCGGTGCGCTGACGTGGGCCTTTGTGACGTCAGACTTTTCACTGCAACTCGTCTACGCGAACTCGCACATGGATAAGCCGATGATCTATAAGATCAGCGGCGTTTGGGGGAACCACGAAGGCTCTATGCTGTTGTGGCAACTGATCCTGACGCTGTTTGGGGCAAGCGCGGCCGTTTTCGGCGGTAACCTTCCTGACCGGCTGCGGGCGCGTGTGTTGGCGGTACAGGCCTCGATTGCCGTCGCGTTCTTTGCGTTTATCCTGTTCACCTCTAATCCGTTTTTGCGTCTGGCGGTGCCACCGTTGAACGGGCGCGACCTGAACCCGCTGCTCCAAGACCCCGGCCTCGCGTTTCACCCGCCCTTTCTTTACCTTGGGTATGTGGGGCTAAGTATGGCGTTTTCCTTTGCAATCGCGGCGCTGATTGAAGGCAAAGTTGATGCCGCATGGGGGCGCTGGGTGCGCCCATGGACGCTGGCCGCTTGGGTATTCCTGACGCTGGGGATCGCTTTGGGGTCTTGGTGGGCCTATTACGAATTGGGCTGGGGCGGATTTTGGTTCTGGGACCCAGTTGAAAACGCATCCTTTATGCCTTGGCTTATTTCAGCGGCATTGCTGCATTCTGCTATCGTGGTGGAAAAACGTGAAGCGTTGAAAAGCTGGACGATCTTGCTTGCGATCTTGGCGTTCGGGTTTTCTTTGCTAGGGACGTTCATCGTGCGGTCTGGGGTGCTGACATCGGTCCATGCGTTTGCGAATGACCCGGCGCGCGGCGTGCTTATCCTGATTATTCTGGCTGTTTTCCTAGGCGGGGCGCTTACGCTGTTTGCTGTGCGTGCGGGTTCGATGGAATCCAAAGGTGTGTTTTCTCCGGTCAGCCGCGAAAGCGCGTTGGTTCTGAACAACGTCCTGCTGGCCGTCAGCTGTTTTGTTGTTTTCATAGGAACGATCTGGCCGCTTGTTGCGGAAATGCTGTTCGGTCGGACATTATCCGTCGGTCCCCCATTCTTTGAGGCCGCGTTCACGCCCTTTATGGTGGTGCTCGCGTTGGTTCTGCCGATTGGTTCAATCCTTGCTTGGAAGCGGGGCAGCCTGTCCCGCGCTACAAAACCTTTGCTGCCATGGTTTGTTTTGGCGATTGCACTGGGCTTGCTCTCCTATGCTGTTCAAAGTGGGCGTTCCGCGATGGGGCCGATCGGTGTTGCACTTGGTGCTTGGGTCGTAGGCGGTGCGCTAGCTGATATTTGGATGCGGAGTGGTCGTGGCGGTTGGCTGGATCGCCTTGGCCGAATGCGGCGTTTGCCGCGCGCCGACTGGGGCAAAGCATTTGCGCATATGGGCATGGGCGTCACGATTTTTGGTATCGCTGCAATGATGGCGTGGGAAATAGAAGACATCCGCGTGACTGATATTGGCGACCGTTGGGACGTTGGGCAGTTTAGCTTTACCCTTGATGATGTACGCCGCGTCGAAGGGCCGAACTATGTGACGACAATGGCCGATATGAGCGTCTGGCGTGGGGGCAAGCAGCTGACTGTACTGACGCCGGAAAAGCGGTTCTATCCGGTTGCGAAAATGCCGACGACAGAAGCCGCTATTCGCAACGGTATCCTGCGCGATATCTATGTTGTCATCGGTGATCCGCAGGTGGATGGTGGCTAC
This sequence comes from Yoonia maritima, assembly GCF_002933395.1. Taxonomy (GTDB): domain Bacteria; phylum Pseudomonadota; class Alphaproteobacteria; order Rhodobacterales; family Rhodobacteraceae; genus Yoonia; species Yoonia maritima_A. Next base: position 900,815 of record NZ_PKFN01000007.1, on the reverse strand, counting down.
GCGGTACGCGTTTACGTCAAACCATTCGCGAACTGGATATGGGGTGGGGCGCTGTTAATGGCGCTTGGTGGTTTCGTTTCCTTGTCTGACCGTCGCCTGCGCGTTGGCGCGGCATCCGCAAAGAAAACAAACATGGTGCCCGCAGAATGAAACGTTTGATCCTGATCTTATGTATTCTTTCGGGGCCTGCATTTGCGGTTGAGCCGTCAGAAATTCTGGATGACCCCGCACTAGAAGAGCGCGCGCGTGAATTATCGCAGGGGCTGCGTTGCCCGGTTTGTCAGAATGAAACCATCGATGAATCGAATGCGACCCTTGCCCAAGAACTGCGCATCGTTTTGCGTGAACGGCTGGTCGCTGGTGATACCGATGAAGAGGCTGTCACCTATATGGTGAGCCGCTACGGGGAATATGTTCTGCTGCGTCCAGATGCGCGCGGTGCAAACCTGATCCTCTGGTTAGCGGCCCCTTTGATGCTGCTGCTTGCGCTTTGGGTTGGGATAACCGCCATTCGCCGTCGGAACATCGCACCAGAGCCGCTAAGCCAAGACGAAGAAGAAGCGCTCGAAAAAATCCTGAAACAGTGACGCCCCGTCGTGCTTTGCGTGGCGCGTTACTCGGATACTGTATGCGCAACGCAGACAGAGGATACGCGCATGGATTATCAAGCAATCACATATAAGATCACCGAAGGCGTGGCCTACATCACGCTGAATCGGCCTGCTTTGATGAATGCGTTGAACACGCAGATGCGGCTTGAGATTACGCATGCGTTTAACGACGCAGAGCAAAACGCGCGTGCTGTCGTCATGACGGGTGCGGGTGCATCTTTCTGTTCGGGTCAAGATTTGGCCGATGCCGCGGCGGGCGGGATCATCGACATGGAAGCCACCCTGCGCGATGAATACGTCCCGATGCTCAAGTCGATCTTTGATTGCAAGATCCCAACCATCTGCGCCGTGAACGGGCCAGCGGCAGGGGCAGGGGCGAACCTTGCTTTGGCCGCTGATGTAGTGATCGCGTCCGAGGATGCGTATTTTGTCCAGGCCTTCACCCGCATTGGTCTGATCCCAGATGCAGGTGGTACATATTGGCTGCCGCGCCAAATTGGGGCGGCACGTGCGATGGGTTCAACGCTTTTCGCTGATAAAGTAAGCGCCAATCAGGCCCGTGACTGGGGCATGATTTATGAAACCGCACCAGCGGTTGAATTTGAAGCACATATCAAATCTCGGGCGCAGCAGTTGGCGAATGGTCCAACCGTCGCCTACGAACAGCTAAAAAAGGCCATTCGCGGGTCATTGGAAAACACATTGGACGAGCAGCTAGCCGTTGAGGCCAAGCTGCAAGCCGTTTGTGGCAACACACATGATTTCAAAGAAGGCGTCACAGCCTTCCTTGAAAAGCGCGCGCCCCGCTACGAAGGGCGCTGAACCTGCGCAAGTAGGGCAAGCGCGTCCGCTGGGGGCGCTTGTTCAATCCGGCGATAGGTTTTTCCATCGGTTGTGCGTGTCACAAGGCGGTGGTCGATTAATGACCGCCGCAACAGTGCATGATCGCCAAAACTGTGACCCGCTTTCAGTATATCGTTGACTTGCGCTTCACTTAGATCCTGCTTGGCCGGTAAAGCAGCCCAGAATACCCATAGGCACAATCCCTGCACCGAAGTCTGCTGCGGCCAGCGCGTCATGATATCATCGTCAAAGACCCGCAGCGCCTTTTCTAGCGTGCGTGTGCTGGGTTCTTTGGCTAATGTCGGCGTTTCAGACTTTAAGTGCTGATAATTTTCGTATCCTGCAGCCTTAGCGACCAGTGACAGCATCTTTGCATGCCCCGGAAAACTGTCTTGCTGCTGCAACGCGCTTCGCAACGCTTTGGTAAATGCGGATAAGTCGCGGATCGCGATTTGTTGTGTTTGGCGTGGCATATTTTGCCCCTACAATCTGTGCCGGAACCCAGTTTGGTCTGATGGTCGCCCTTGTCGCCCGGCTGATTGAAAGGTCAGCGGTCTATTCTGCCAATGTCAGGTTTAGCGTGATCTAAGCGGATCGGCGACGCCTTGGTGAACTGATGACCAAGACAACGCTAACGCTTTCCATCGTGGCGCGGCAAGACAAAATACACGCTGTCGGACCAAATGCCGTTTATGCAAAACGTGTTCTTCTCGCGGTGTGTTTCAGTAAACCCCAAGCGATGAAGTAACCCGACAGAGGCCACATTTAGTGGGTCGGCTTCGGCGATTAGTTCGGAGTGATCAGTCGTATCAAATAGATATGCGGTCACGGCTTGCATAGCCTCGAATACATAACCCTTGCGCCAGTGGTCGGGGTGCAAAATAAATCCGACTTCGTTGTCACGATGGTTTCCGACATTTCCGATGTAGATGTCGTCTAACGTGATCTGAAAATAGGTTGGGCTATCTTGCCACGACGCGATGAAGCGATCGACCAGCGTTTTGGTTATTGATTTATCCGCATGCGGGGCGGTTGACCAATAGTTCATCGCGCGGGGATCACGATATAGCGCGTACATTGCATCTAAATCGTCAAGACGCGGCTCACGAAGGACAAGGCGGTCAGTGGTTAGCATCACGGATTAGCCATTTTATGTCTCGCTGGGAACTATGTGCCAGATAAAAAAGGCCACCCGAAGGTGGCCTAATCATTTAGCGTTTTTCGATGTCGATGTAGTCGCGGGCGGTTTCACCAAGATACAACTGACGAGGACGACCAATTTTTAGCTGTGGATCAGCAAGCTGTTCTTTCCACTGGGAAATCCAACCAACAGTCCGTGCCAATGCAAAGATCGGTGTGAACATGGATGTTGGAAAACCCATCGCTTCGAGAATGATGCCCGAATAGAAATCAACGTTCGGGAACAGTTTTTTCTCAGCGAAATACGGATCTGCCAGCGCTTGCTTTTCCAGCTCCATTGCGACCTGCAGCAGTGGGTTGTCTTCCACGCCAAGCAGTTCAAGAACTTCGTCAGCAGACTGTTTCATCACGGTCGCGCGTGGGTCAAAGTTTTTGTAAACGCGGTGGCCAAAGCCCATCAAGCGGTAGCTGTCGTTCTTATCTTTCGCACGGGCGATGAATTCAGGAATGCGGTCAACAGTGCCGATTTCCTTAAGCATTTCCAGACATGCTTGGTTCGCACCACCGTGGGCAGGACCCCAAAGACATGCGATACCAGCAGCGATACATGCAAACGGGTTCGCACCAGAAGAAGACGCCAGACGCACAGTCGAAGTTGATGCGTTTTGTTCGTGATCCGCGTGCAGCGTAAAGATACGATCCATCGCGCGGGCCAGAATTGGGTTCACGTTGTATTCTTCGGCAGGGACCGAGAAACACATGTGCAAGAAGTTCGCAGCGTAATCCAGATCGTTGCGTGGATATACGAACGGCTGACCGATCGAGTACTTATAGGCCATCGCAGCGATTGTTGGCATCTTGGCGATCAGGCGGATCGAAGCGACCTCGCGCTGGTGCGCATCGTTGATGTCAGTGGAATCGTGGTAGAATGCAGACATCGCACCAACAACGCCGACCATTGTCGCCATCGGGTGTGCATCACGACGGAAGCCACGGAAGAAGTTGTGCATCTGCTCGTGAATCATCGTGTGGTTGGTCACCAAACGTTCGAATTTCTCAAGCTGTGCTGCGGAGGGTAGTTCACCGTAAAGCAGCAGGTAACACACTTCGAGATAATGAGACTGGCTTGCCAGCTGGTCGATCGGGTAACCGCGGTGAAGCAGTTCACCTTTATCGCCGTCGATGAATGTGATCGTGCTGTCGCAAGCTGATGTCGACGTAAAGCCGGGATCGTATGTAAATACGTCGGCTTGTGCGTAAAGCTTGCGGATGTCGATTACATCAGGGCCTGCCGTAGGGGAGTGGATCGGCAATTCGTATGTTTCGCCCTTAATGGTTAATTTCGCAGTATCTGTATTTTCAGCCATATTTCTTCCCCTTATATGGTGCGCACGACAAATCGTCGCCGGCGCATCTTTATTCGTCGGTGTTCCAGTTAACTGCCAATCGTAACGAATTGGTTTCAGTCGCTGGCGTCTTGAAGTCTGGCAATCGTTTCCTCTTGCCCCAAGACCAACATCATATCGAACACACTTGGTGAGACAGCACGCCCTGCGAGCGCCGCACGAAGCGGCCCAGCAAGTTTGCCAAGTTTCGTATCGTGAGCTTCGGCAATGGACGTGACGATCCCTTCTAAGGTGTCACGCGTCCAGCTAGCATTTTGCAACTGCGGCGTCAATTCCGACAGTATACCACGGGATACATCATTCAGTTGTGCCTGCGCTTTTTCATCCAGATCAAGAGGCCGCGGTGCTAGAGAAAAATGTGCTTTTTCAATGAGTTCTGGTAAGGTTTTTGCGCGTTCTTTTAGGCAGTACATTGCGCGCAAGAGACGATCAGATTGTACTTCTGTTAGGGGCGATTGGCCAACAGATGCTAGATATTCATGCACTTCCTGCAGCAGTGCAGCATCGTCAGTCACGGCAATGTGTTGACCACAGATGTTTGCAAGCTTCTTAAAATCAAAACGGGCAGGAGATTTGCCAATTCCATTTAGGTCAAACCATTCGCGGGCCTGCTCATCCGAGAAGAATTCATCGTCTCCATGGCTCCAGCCTAGACGAGTGAGATAGTTGCGCATGCCTGCGGCGGGATAGCCCATTTGCTGATACTCTGCGGCACCAGTCGCGCCATGGCGCTTCGATAGTTTTTTGCCATCTGGGCCAAAAATCAACGGAATATGGGCAAGGACGGGTTTGTCCCACCCCATGGCCTCATAGATCAGGTTCTGACGGAAGGAGTTGGCAAGATGGTCATCACCACGGATGACATGTGTCACACCCATATCATGGTCATCGACGACAACGGCCAGCATATAAACTGGGGTGCCATCAGATCGCAGCAGGATCATGTCATCTAGTTGGTCATTTGACCAAGTAACGTCACCTTGTACTTCGTCATGTAGGGTCGTTTTGCCTGTGCGCGGTGCCTTTAGGCGGATGACGTAGGGCAGGTCAGGATGATCTGCCTCTGGAACATCGCGCCAAGGTGACTGGAACAGCGTCGATTGTTTTTCTGCACGCGCGTTTTCGCGGAATGCTTCGATTTCGTCTTGGGTGCTAAAGCACTTGTAGGCATGATCATTGGCAAGCATTTCCAGCGCGACTTCGGTATGACGGGGCGCGTTCGCGGCTTGGCTGGTTGGTTCGCCGTCCCAATCAAGACCAAGCCAAGTCAGACCATCTAAAATCGCCTGTTTGTTTTCATCCGTTGATCGTGACTGGTCCGTATCTTCGATGCGCAGCAGAAATGTACCATTGTGGCCGCGGGCATAAAGCCAGTTGAAAAGTGCAGTGCGCGCACCACCGATATGCAATGCACCAGTGGGTGACGGGGCGAAACGTGTGACGACTGACATGGAGAATTAACCTTTCGCTAACCAGCTTTCCGGTAGTGTCCGGATTGAATGGGGGATACGAAACTGCGGGGTAAAGAACAAGTGCGCACCGCTTTTCTTGATGCACTTCTGGCACAACGTGGTGGGCTGATTGGCTGGGTTCCTGTTTGCCTCGGCATTGGGATTGGCACCTATTTTTCGCTTTCTCACGAACCTAACCAAGCGACCATGGCGGGCGTCTGGCTTGTGGCGATTATCTTGCTGTTGATATCGCGGTGGGTTCATCCGGCACTGGCGCCCTTTGTTGTCGGTTGCTCACTTATCCTTGCAGGTGCCGCGATCGCCGAATGGCGGACCGCCCACGTTGCCGAACCAGTACTTGGTTTTCGGTACTATGGGCCGATTGAGGGGCGTGTGGTTAATATTGATAGGTCTGCAAGTGACGCACCTAGATTAACGCTAGATAACGTTGTGCTTGCGCGTATGTCGCCGGCTCGTACACCTGCGCGGGTACGCGTCTCGGTTCATGGCGACCAAGTGATCCATAGCTTTCAGCCGGGCGAAACCTTGATCCTTACCGGGCATCTATCGCCGCCAGCGGGTCCGGCCGAACCCGGTGGTTTTGATTTTCAACGACATGCGTGGTTTCTGGGGCTGGGTGCTGTTGGTTACACCCGTACACCCGTTTTGCGACTGACCCCGCCGCGTGACCCAACATTGGCGATGCGCGTGTTTGCCACAAGGACGAAATTATCCAGCTACGTCCAAGGGGCGATCCCGGGCGAGTCAGGGGCATTCGCTGCTGCAATCATGACAGGGGATAGATCCGCGATGCGCCAAGAAACGCTGGCGAATTTACGTGCCGCGAATCTCGCGCATTTGTTAGCGATTTCCGGCCTGCACATGGGGTTGCTAACTGGGTTCATCTTTGCGCTTGTCCGCTATGGACTGGCGCTAAGCGCGACGATATCGCTTCGGTATCAGACCAAGAAAATCGCGGCCGTCTGTGCATTAGTTGTCGGTGCATTCTATTTGGCGCTTTCTGGCGGCAATGTCGCGACCGAACGCGCATTTATTATGGTTGCGGTGATGTTGGTAGCGGTGCTGTTGGACCGTCGCGCGTTAACGTTGCGGGCCGTGGCAATGGCTGCGATCATTGTGCTGCTATGGCAGCCAGAGGCGCTTACCGGGCCGGGATTTCAGATGTCTTTTGCTGCGACGACAGCGCTGGTGGTGGTCTTTGGCGCATTGCGTCGCTTTGACATGTCACGCTGGCCGAAATGGCTGCGTGCTGTGTTTTCTGTCGTTTTGTCATCTTTTGTAGCGGGGCTCGCGACTGCGCCCTTTGCTGCGGCGCATTTCAATCAGGTCGCACATTTTGGGCTCATCGCGAACTTGCTCAGCGTGCCATTGATGGGCGTTCTGGTCATGCCCGCAGCCGTTCTGGCGATCTGCCTTGCGCCGCTTGGGCTGTCGGGCATCGGTTTTGCGTTCATGTCTTTTGGTTTGCGCTGGATCTTGTGGGTTGCCGAAACCGTTTCCAGCTGGGACGGGGCTGTCGGGCATATTGTTGCCCCAGGACCTTGGGTTTTGCCATTACTTGCAATGGGTTCGCTTTGGGGCGTGCTGTGGCGTGGAAGGGCACGATTTGCTGGCGCGATACTAGTGATTTGCGCAGCCGTGTCATGGTCGCAGGCCACCCGACCGCAGCTATTGATCGCTGACAGTGGTGCTTTGATTGGCGTTTTGGGGGCGCAGGGACGTGCATTGTCCAAGGCGACTGGCGATAGCTTTGTCGCCCGAATCTGGCTCGAAAATGATGGTGCGGTGACCGAGCAAGAGATCGCTTCAGGCCGCCCCGGGTATCATCGTGACGGGAGAGCCGTGCGGGTTCAGATTGGGGATTGGACGGTGTTTCAGGTTTCAGGAAAAACTGCGCTTGCGGCATTGGACGGATGTGATGGCGCGGACGTGATTATCAGCAATCAGAAGGACGACGCCGATCGACCGTGTGCCGTTTTTGATATCGACAGGCTGCGACGTACTGGTGCGCTTGCCTTAGATACAAATGAACACGGTGACCTCGTCGTCACGACGGCCCAAGATGTCGCCGGCGATCGTCCGTGGAATGCCGGGCCAGAAATGACAGGTGGCCATATGGTCCTGACCCAAGAAAACAAAAAGGGCCGCCAGAGCGACCCTTGACGCAGCGTGAATACTCTACTCAGTAGGTGCGGATTAGCCCGACCAGCCGCCCTTGAACCTTGACCTGATCATCGCGGAAAACCCGCGTTTCATAGGCTGGGTTGGCCGCCTCTAGCGCAATCGCACCGCCGTTCCGGCGGAACCGTTTTAGCGTCGCTTCGTGACCTTCGACCAGCGCAACGACGATATCACCATTATCAGCAGCGGTGGTTTCACGGATCACAACAACATCGCCGTCGTTGATGCCCGCTTCGATCATGGAATCACCTTTAACTTCAAGCGCATAGTGATCGCCAGTACCCACCATTGACTGCGGGACCGAAACGTTATGCGATACTTGGCTAATCGCCTCGATAGGGACACCAGCGGCGATGCGGCCCATCAGCGGAAGTTCGATCGCGCCATTATCAATCGGCATAGCCGTTGCAGGGGTGCTGTCGGGTTTGTCGCCGTCAATCACGCGTGGGGTAAATCCAGTTTTGCCCTGCATCGCGTCAGGTAGCTTAACGATTTCCAAGGCACGTGCGCGGTGCGCGAGGCGGCGAATAAATCCACGCTCTTCCAATGCTGTGATCAAACGGTGAATTCCCGACTTGGATCGCAGATCTAGAGCTTCTTTCATTTCATCAAAGCTAGGCGACACCCCGTCGCGCTGTACACGCTTGTGAATGAACTCTAGCAGGTCGAGTTGTTTTTTCGTCAGCATCGCATGTTCCCCTTGCAGGTTTTGCATATGTTCTATGCATGTTCCTGTTTTGTGTCAACTCTTGCTTTGGTGAGGTAAAGTCGCCAAGTCAGAGACGGATGATGTCGATTTCGTCGCCTGCGCTGCGAGCCGGGTCAGCAGCTGGGCGAACAGCAAGGCAATTTGCATTTGCGAGGACTGTTAACAGCGCACTGTCCTGACGGTCAAAGATGGTCACGCCGTTATGGTCAATATGGGCGCGGGTATAGTGTTCTCTGATTCCGTTTGGGCCAATGTCATGGGCAAGGGGGGCGGTTTCGCGCGGCGCAGCTGCTGTCCCTTGGCCAAGCATTTGGCGGATAACCGGCAACAAAAATATGTGCCCGCAAACCAAGGCAGAAACGGGGTTGCCCGGCAAGCCAAGCATAACAGCACTGCCCATAGGGCCCGCCATTAGTGGCTTGCCCGGACGCATCGCGATTTTGTAAAAGGATCGCTCCATTCCTTTGGCTTCAGCAACTTGTCCGACCAAATCATGATCGCCAACAGACGCACCACCAATGGTGACAATCAGATCTGCATCCGCTGCCAAATCAAAAGCTAATTCAAGCGCTGGAACATTATCGCGTGCGATTGGCAGCATACGGGCATGGCCACCTGCGCCTTCGACAAGGGCCGCCAAACCATAACTGTTCGACGCAATAATCTGGTCAGGACCCGGTGCTTCACCGGGCTGCACCAGTTCATCCCCAGTCGCAATAATCGCAACAACAGGGCGGCGGGCCACAGGAACCTGCGCAATATTCATCGCAGCAAGAAGCGCAACATCCGAAGCAGACAAGACACGCGGTGCCCTAATCTGGTCACCATTCTTAAAATCCGCACCAGCGGGGCGCACATAGGACTTCGTTTCCAATGTGTCGCGCAGCGTGATGGTGTCGTCGACCCTGTCAACGTCTTCTTGGATCACAACCCAATCAGTCCCGGCGGGCATTGGGGCCCCCGTGAAAATCCGGGCCGCCTGACCAGATTCAATGGCGCCAGTGAATGCGTGGCCTGCTGCGGCCTCTCCGATGACATCGAACGTTACGCCGGGGGCAACATCCACCCCTGCAACCGCGTAACCATCCATCGCAGATGCAGCAAAAGGGGGCTGATCACGACGTGCGGAAACATCTTGCACCAAGACACGTCCAAAGGCTTGCGTCAGTGGCACGGTTTCGGATGGTAAAGGCGAAACAAGGGCGAATAAGTGATTAAGTGCTTCGTTGACTGGGATCATATCAAGTTCATTCCTGAATCAATAGATGCCTGTTCCCATTCAGCGAATGTCTTTCCCGTTTTGACTTCCTTCCAAGATATTCGACCGTTAGTGCTATATCCATTAATGAAGTCGGCAGCCCCTGAAGGTGATTGAAACGAGTAGTTGTCGACAAATTCTAACCAGCCATCGTTTTCTATTATAGTGTGGGCATTTAGCAGTTGCTGACGCTTACGTGTTACACCGTCTGTGGATGATTTACCGACTGTAATCCGTGCTTTAGAACCATGTTGAACAATGAACTCGCCGCCTTGAAGCTTTGCGTATGCAAGGATTTCGCCACTACGGGTTGTTAGCTGGAAGGCCGGCATCAATGGGGGCCAGCTCTCCCCAACGTCCGAAGCTTTTGATGTGTCCGGTTGCTCTTGTAGTACCGCAGTGACTTTTTTCTGTAGAAATAGGTCCACCCTTATAGCTGGCAACACCATCATCAGGGTATCGATAAAGCTTTCCATATTGGCTTGGGCGGCTTCATTTAAGCTGCTGCGTGGCGGCGTGTTACCGTTTTCTAACGTTGTATGCGCAACATCACGTGCGATTTCTACCAGCCGTGATTCAAGATATTTGATGTGCGCCTTGTGCAGATTATTTGCAGCTGAACTAATTAAGATCGCGTCGTCCCACCAACCCTTGTTTGATACATGATCGCGTAGACGCACACGCATGTCCTCGGCTTCACCAATGTAGGCAAGCGGGCCATCTTTGGTTTCACCGAGCAGCACGTAGACACCTGTGAACCCAGCTTCGGGACGCATCAAAGCGTCTTTGATCTGTGTACGAGGCGCGCGCAGTACGTGTCCTGTCCAGCCGAAGACTTCGGCGGTCAGCATCCCATCAGCCCGACCGTCCACAAAGAAAAGTTCGAGAGAACGGCCCAATCGGTTCATGGGTTTTCAAGCCGTCCAGATTTTCCACCATCTTTGAGCGTGACCCGTATCCCGCCGATTTCGATGTCTTTTTGCACAGCTTTGACCATATCATAAACGGTCAAAGCTGTGGTGCTGACGGCTGTTAGGGCTTCCATCTCAACACCGGTTTGGCCGCCGGTTTTGACGGTGGCGCTGATTCGGATACCGGGGAGCGCTTCGTCCGGGGTCATTTCAATGGCGACCTTGGTGATGGGGAGCGGGTGACAAAGGGGGATCAGGTCGGCTGTTTTTTTTGCGCCCATAATCCCAGCTATCCGGGCGATCCCCAGAACATCGCCTTTGTCTGCGCGCCCTTCGACAATAAGGGCGAGTGTCTCAGACGCCATTTTAACGAAACCTTCAGCGACCGCGATACGTGCGGTGACAGGTTTGTCCGATACATCGACCATATGAGCTTTGCCGTCGGCATCAAAATGGCTGAGGCTTGACATCACATGCCTCCGGTCGCTGGGTTGGCAAGCAAGGTGCGTGTCGCAGTTGCAACGTCATCCTGACGCATCAGGCTTTCGCCGATCAGGAAGGTGCGCGCGCCGTAGCGGGCCATGTCGGCGAGTTCTTCAGAGGTATTCAGACCGCTTTCGCAGACGATTGTGCGATCTGCAGGCACGAGCTTTGACAGAGTGCGCGTCGTGTCTAACGTCGTTTCAAATGTCTTGAGATTACGGTTGTTGATACCCATCAGAGGGGATTTCAACAGGCTTGCGCGCTCCAGTTCTTCGGCATCGTGGACCTCAAGCAGGACATCCATGCCCCACTCATACGCGGCATCCTCTAGCTCTTGGGCTTGGGTGTCGCTGACCGAAGCCAAGATGATTAGGATGCAGTCGGCGTGCAATGCGCGGGCTTCTGCGACTTGATAGGTGTCGTACATGAAATCTTTGCGCAGGGCGGGCAGATCGACGGCGCTGCGTGCAGCGGTCAGGTAACTATCATCGCCTTGGAATGATGGGCCATCAGTCAGTACGGACAGACATGTCGCACCGCCGGCCTCGTATGCTTTGGCAAGTTCAGGTGGGTTGAAATCGGGGCGGATCAGGCCTTTGGACGGGCTGGCCTTTTTGATTTCAGCAATAAGCCCATATCCTTCGCGGGCCGCTTCTTGCAGGCGATCCGCAAACCCGCGGGTGGGGGGCGCATCTTTGGCGCGCGCTTCTATCTCGGACAATGGAACAGCGGCTTTGCATGCCGCAACATGTTCCAATTTATAAGTTTTGATTTTTTCGAGAATGTCGCTCATGGGTCCGCCCAGTTTATTGGCTCTTGCCCTTGATCAATAAGCCACTGGTTGGTCTTTGAAAATGGGCGCGAGCCGAAAAAACCACGATGGCAGGACAATGGGGAAGGGTGCGCTGATTTTAGTACCAGATGCTGTTCGCTGATGTGTTTGCTATAGGCCTGTGCCGGGCCACCCCATAGGATGAACGCGCGCGGCGCATCATCCAGCCGCTTGATCACTTCGACGACCAATTCCGACCAGCCAAGCTTGGCATGCGCCTTTGGTTTTCCGGGGGGCACGGTTAACGCTGTGTTCAGTAGCAAGACGCCTTGATCCGCCCAGTCCTGTAGCCCAGTCTTAGTGCGTTTTTGATCCAGATCGCTGTCTATCTCTTTGAAAATATTGCCAAGACTATCAAGCCGCCCGCCAAAGTTATCGGGAATTGAAAAGGCCAGTCCGTCAGCTTTGCCGGGCGTGTGGTAGGGGTCTTGGCCAATAATCACGACGCGGGTCTGATCTGGTTGGCAACGCTCTAACGCTGCAAATGTCAGCGCCGGTGGCGGAAGTACATCGGCGTCAAGCTTGGCTGTCAGAGCGGGAAGGTCGTCACTAAAAAACGGTAAATCGGCCCAACTGCCCAGGCGACCAAGATCAAACATCAGGACGATGTGATCCGCGCGAGCGTTTCAACGGCGTGCTTTGCTTTACCGGCATCAATGCTTTCGCGGGCAATTTCGACGCCTTCGGGCAGGGTGGCGGCCTTATCCGCGACGACAAGCGCGGCGGCGGCATTAAACAGCACGGCATCACGGTAGGCACCCGTTGAGCCATCTAGCAATGCGCGCATCGCATCGGCGTTCTCTTCAGGCGTCCCACCGATAAGGTCGCGGAAATTGTGGACGGGTAGGCCCGCATCCTCGGGGTGGATTTCACGCGATGTGATTTTGCCATTCTCAAGAGCGGCTACAGCGGTCGTGCCACAGATCGTGATCTCGTCAGTGCCGTCGCTACCGTGCACAAGCCACGCTTTTTCAGTGCCAAGCTGTTGCAGCGTTTCCGCCATTGGGTGGATCAAGTCGATCGCAAACGCGCCTGTTAACTGACGTTTCACGCTAGCCGGATTAGTAAGCGGCCCCAAGATGTTAAAGATCGTTTTACACCCCAATTCTATGCGAACTGGACCAACATGTTTCATGGCTGGGTGGTGCATGGGCGCCATCATAAAGCCGATGCCAGCCTCGGCAATTGCACGCTCAACCACCTCAGGACCAACCATCACGTTGATCCCAAGCGCACTTTGCACATCTGCAGTGCCGGATTTAGACGATAGGTTGCGGTTACCATGTTTCGCAACGGGCACCCCGGCGCCCGCCACAACAAACGCAGTCGCGGTTGAAATGTTCAGCGTGTGTTTACCGTCGCCTCCCGTGCCAACGATATCCATCGCGCCTTCGGGGGCTTTTACCGGTACGCAATGCGCGCGCATGACGGCAGCAGCGGCAGCATATTCAGCAACGGATTCACCACGCGTTCGCAGCGCCATCAGGAATCCCGCGATTTGGGCTGGTGTTGCCGCACCTTCGAACAGATATCCAAAGGCCTCCTCAGCTTGGGCACGCGAAAGCGGACCTTCGGATGCGGCATAGATCAGTGGCTTCATCGCGTCGGTCATGCTGAAACCTTTGCCATTTCAAGGAAGTTGTTCAACAACTTGTGCCCGTGCTCGGATTTGATGCTTTCAGGGTGGAACTGGACGCCGTGGATTGGCAGCGTTTTATGCTGCAGGCCCATGATCGTACCGTCATCAAGTTCTGCTGTGATTTCAAGACTATCGGGCAGGGTTTCGCGTTCAACGATAAGAGAATGATAACGGGTTGCATCAAACGGGCTAGGCAACTCAGCAAACAGGCCTTTACCGGTATGTTTCATGGCCCCCATTTTGCCATGGACGATCTCGTGACAGCGGACAACATTGCCGCCAAAGGCCTCGCCAATCGCTTGGTGGCCCAAACAGACGCCCATTAATGGCATTTTTGTCTCAGCCGCAGCATGGACGAGCGACAAGCAAATACCAGCTTGCGCAGGGTCACACGGACCCGGCGATAACATGATCGCATCGGGGCGCAACGCCATGGCTTCTTGAACATTAAGCGCGTCGTTGCGGCGGACAACGACATCAGCGCCCAGTTCGCCCAAGTAATGAACAAGGTTGTAGGTGAAGCTATCGTAGTTATCTATCAGCAAAAGCATGACAAAATCCCGTGCAGGTCGAATTAGGGCTACCGTCCCCCCCGTGGCTGACGGTATAATCACGGCCATACATGGGCCGGGACGCGGGGCAGCGTCAAGGTCGAACGACGTGATTACATGCGACTTGAAGGGTGATATTATATGCGGGGCAGTGTTTCAGGAAGTGTATGGGCGCTCGTGCTTGGGGGGGCGGGCTTAGGTGTCGCATCATTGGTGAGCGAGCAACCCGCAGGAAACGAGCCGCCACAGATGCCATTAGTTGCAGCGCCTCAAGCGGCCCAGGGATCCGATATCAATTTAGATACGGGGGCGACACCGCCCGAGGTCGACCGTGAATTCGCTGTCACCGCGCCACGTGTGTCCGCGCCGGAAGCCGAAGTCGCGGAACCAACGACAGATACAGAACCTGCAGCGCCACCGCAGACATTGCAGTTGGAAACCGAACTCAGCGTGCCGGCTGATGTGGGTGAGGCGACGATTGTTACAGCTTTAGAGGAACCTGTTCTTGCGCCAACATTAGTTGATCCGCCTCAAATGCCGATTGTTGATGAAAGTGCTGTGATTGCAACCCAACCCGTGCAACCGGCGTCTGAGCCCAGCGAACTCGATGCACCAACTGTTGCGGGCATTGCCGAAGACGCATTGGTGCCCCCCCCGCCCAAAGTTATTGTGGACCCCGGCGAACAGGTTCGTGTCGACGAAGACGTGTCGTTATTTGTGGCGCCGACACCTGAAGCCGTGGTTGAGCCGTTGCCCGAAGCCATTGTTACCCCAGTGCCAGAGTTGGCAACCGTACCAGAAGTCACGGAGTTGCCAGAGATCACCGTACTTCCCGTACCTGACGAAACACCGTCAGCGGAGGCCGAGTTAACACCACCGGTGCAAGCACCTGTCATCGTAGAGCCGGAGCCCGACGCAGAATCCGTTGTCGATGCCCCGGAAGAGGCTACAGGCGTCACGACCCCAGTTAACCGTGTCAAAGTGAACCGCCCCGGTGCGGAACCTGCCGAAACGCCGGAACCTGAAATCGAAATATCGGTCGAAGAAGGCGAGGCCACTGTTTTACCCGCGCTGGAACGTTATGCGACAGCATTTGAAAACCCGAATGGATTGCCGCTTATTTCAATCTTGCTCGTTGACGACGGTTCAAATGGCGTGATGGCCGCAGAAGTGGCAGCTTTGCCATTGCCTGTCACTGTTGTGCTTCATGCGCTTGATCCAAATGCAGCCGAAAATATGCGCGCTTATCGTGCTGCAGGCGTCGAGACCGCGATGCAGACCTCTTTGCCTGAAGGCGCCGTTCCTACTGATGTCGAAGTCGCATTTGAGGCTGCGTTTGGGATTTTACCGGAAACGGCGATTTTATTTGCAGACGGTACAGGCGTTTTGCAAAATAACCGGGCTGTAACCGAACAAGTTATGCGGGTTCTTGCTGCGGATGGCCGTGGGTTGGTTACCGTGCAGCGCGGTCTAGGAAGCGCGCAACGTGCAGCAGAACAGGCGGGAATTCCAACCGCGACTGTCTTGCGCGACATCGATAACGGGGTTGATGACCCGTCAATAATTGAAAGGTCACTGGACCAATCAGCGCTTCGCGCGCGCCAAACTGGCAATGCGGTTCTGTTAGGGCACGCCCAAACAAATACAATATCGGCGCTGACCAACTGGGCGCTTTCTGTAGACCAAGATCAAATGCTGCTTGCGCCAGTATCTGCGGTTTTGCTTGGCATAAATTAAAAAACGTAGGGTGGATTTAAATCCACCTTACGCTGCGCGGGCTAGTTGCCACCTGTTTTGAACATCGTCGCGTCAGCCGCTGCTTTACGGATGGCGTTCGATTTATGCACAGTTTCCTGATACTCTGCCTCTGGGTCGCTATCAAAGACCACACCACCGCCAGCTTGGATGTATAGCTTTTCATTTTGCAACACCGCAGTACGCAGGGAAATACACATGTCCATGTCACCGTTTGCGCTGAAATAGCCACAGCCACCGCCATAGACGCCGCGTTTCTCGGGTTCTAATTCGTCGATGATTTCCATCGCGCGGACTTTGGGGGCGCCGGATACTGTTCCTGCAGGCATGCCAGCAAAGAATGCAGATAGCGCATCTTGATCATCGGCCAATTCGCCAACGACGTTTGAAACGATATGCATCACATGGCTATAGCGTTCGATAATGAATTCTTCGGTCGGGCGCACGGTTCCAACTTTACTGACCTTACCCGTGTCATTGCGGCCCAGATCAAGCAGCATGAGATGTTCAGCCAGTTCCTTTTCATCGGCAAGAAGATCGGCTTCGTTCGCTTTGTCTTCGGCAGGGGTCGCACCACGGGGGCGGGTACCTGCGATTGGGCGAATCGTAACCTCTTTGCCAAAGACGCGAACAAGGATTTCAGGGCTGGCTCCAATCACTTGGAAGCCACCAAAGTTAAAGAAAAACATGAACGGTGAAGGATTGGTCCGGCGCAGACTGCGATACAGCGCAAAAGGCGGTTCGCGGAATTCTTGGGTCCATCGTTGTGATGGCACGACCTGAAAAATGTCCCCGGCGCGGATGTATTCCTTAGCTGTTTCAACAGCGTCCAAATACCCGCTGTGGGTAAAGTTCGATACCGGTGGACTTACCGGGGCAGGGTCTGCCAGCGCATGGCCATCACCTGGCGTAGGGCGTTCAAGTGCGCGTTGCGCGTCCATCACGCGTTCAGCGGCTTGGGCGTAAGCAGCGCGTGCGTTTAGTCCTGAATTCACATAGGCAGGCGCGACAAGGATGACATCACCCTTTACCCCATCCAGAACTGCAACGACGGATGGGCGTAACATCATCGCATCAGGAAGCCCCAGTGGATCGGGGTTCACGTCGGGCAGGTGTTCAACCAACCTGATCATGTCATAGCCAAGATAACCAAACAGCCCCGCTGATGCGGCAGGTAGATCGGCAGGCAAGGCTATATTGGATTCGGCTATCAGCGCACGCAGCGCGGTTAGCGGGTCCGCATCCATTTCATTGAAGTCAGTATCGTTGAAACGGGCGTTGCGGTTTACGCGTGACGTCGTTCCACGACATTCCCAGATCAGGTCAGGGTTCATACCGATAATCGAGTAGCGCCCGCGAATTTCCCCGCCGGTTACACTTTCTAGCATGAAAGCGTTAGTCCCAGCGCCTGATAGCTTTAGCATCAACGAAACAGGCGTATCCAGATCCGCAGCAATACGCGTATAGACAATTTGGTTTTCGCCCGCGTCATATCCACGGGCGAAGTTATCATAATCAGGTAAAAGTGACATTTTATCCTACTGGAACTGGGCGTTAACCGCGTTCACGGTGGCCTGATTAATATTCACGTCGGTCTCTTTTTGCAAAGCCGTCGCATAGGCGTCAAAGAGGTCCTGCGCGATAGATTGCGTTGCATTGCTGCTAATACCTTCGATCCGTGCTGCGGTCAGTTCGTCTTCGGTATCTGGCGGTGTGATTGCGTCAAGACGCAAGATCACGGCACGGTCTTCTGCATCCAAAACGACAACATCCCCGGCCGCCATTTCAAACAGCTTCTCGTTAAAGGCGGGTGGCGTGCCTTCGACGAAATCGGTACGCGTTAGGTTTTCTTCGACCGTTGCCTGCAGCCCTAGCGTATCAAACCCGGTATCGGGTTGAATTTCGGCAACCAATTCTTCCGCACGCGCGATAACTGCATCTTGGACTGCCTGAACGTCCCACGCTTCAGTGGCTGCTTCACGCACCTCATCAAGGGGTTGGACGGTTGGCGGGGTGATACCATCTAGGCGCAAGGCGAAAATACCACCGTCTGCCAAGTCAATAACATCTGCAAAGGCACCTTGTTCAACGCGTGCAGCGGCATCACGGAAATCATCATAGGCGGCGATCCCTTCGGCGACATCAACTGTCCAATTGATTGTGCCAATTTGTAGGTCGGTGCGTTCTGCCAAATCCTCAAGCGTTGCGCCGCCTGCGATCAAGTCGAGAATGCCATCGGTGTTACCAGAAATGACTTCGCGTGCTGCATCAGCTGCAAGTTCGTCGCGCAATTGCGGTGTCGCTTCTTCGATTGGTGTTTCTTGGGCTGAGAGAACTGCGTTCATCCGGAACAATGCGGGCCCAAGTGGGGAATTGAAGGGGCCAACGACATCACCAGGTTCCGCTGCAAAGACAGCTTCGCCTGCGGCGCGTAGTTCTTCTTGGTCGACGTCGCCCATATCCACGTCATTCAATGTCAAACCGCGATCCGTTACAAGATCTTCAAAGCTGGCGTCACCAGCATCAACACGGGCGCGTGCTTCGTCGGCTTTGGCCGAATCAAGATAGACAAGACGTTCAACCAAACGGCGCTCTGGTTGCATAAATTCTTCGATGCGATCTTGGTACAGTTGTTCAACAGCTGTTTCTGGGACCTCCATCTGGTCTTGGATCATGTCAGGTGTGAGCCAGACATAGGTGATGTCACGTGTCTCTGGCAGCGTGAAATCTTCGGGGTGAGCGTCGTAATATTCTTGAATATCAGCATCAGTCGCGCCGGGAACCGGCGCAGTCAGCGCGTCGGCATCAATTGTCGTCCACGTGGCGTTGCGCTGTTCGCCAATATAGGCGATCATCGTTTGCCCAAAGGCATCCATGCTTGGAACGCCGCTGACGACCGCGCCTTGCAGTAATGTGCGTGACATTTCTTCGCGCAGTGTCGATTCAAATGCGGCCTCTGACTGGCCAGACTGTTGCAGTGCAAGTCGGTAGCTGTCAGCGTTGAAACCACCGGGACCTTGGAAGGCAGGAATGGATTTGAGCTGATCAAACACGCGCTGATCGCCGACAGACAACCCTAGCTCACTAGCTTCGTTATCAAGGGTACGATTTAGAACGACGGCTTGCAACGCCTGACGGTCAACACCCAGTGCAATCGCCTGTTGGAACGATATCTGGGTTCCAAATTGCTGCGACATGTTCTGAATTTGTGCATTAAGCTGCCGCTGATACGCGGTAATTGGCACGTCCTTGTCGCCAACTGTGCCAAGGCTGCGCATGCTGCTTGAAAACCCGCTCGAGCCAAAGCCAGCCATACCCACAAGTACAACCCCGACAATGACCAATGGGCCGTACCGATTTTTCGTTTTTTCTGCCATAGTCTCGTGCGCTCCGCCCTAATAGGTGGAGCATGAATACGGCCCTGCGCACATGGGTGCAAGGGTCAGTAGGGCAGGTTCGAAAGTCGATTGAACAAGGTTTCAATTCCGCCGCGGTCGATATTGGCAAAAGCAATCCGCAATTGGTCTTCGCCGCCGGGTAGATCACCGGGCATGAACATCGTGCCGGGCAGCACAAGAACGCCTGCGTCACGGACAAGTTTCGGGGCCAGATCGGCCGAGGACATGTCGTAGGGATGGCGCAAATAGGCAAAATATGCGCCGCATCCCGACAGTTCCCACCCTTTCGCCCCCAGTTTGGGAAAATGATCAATGATGGCAGCGCGGCGGTCTAGAATTTCTAGGCGTTCACCAGCAAGCCATGCGTCAAGATTTTGCATGCCCCAAAGTGCGGCGCGTTGCCCCAGCTGATTTGGGCAGATCGTGACCGTATCGAGAAACTTTTCAACTTCGGCAAGGCGGGCATGGCTGGCCACAATGGCACCTACGCGGTGTCCCGTTAACCGATATGCCTTAGAGAACGAATAGAGCTGAATCAGCGTATCGTCCCAATTGGGATCGGTGAAAAGATCGTGTGGCGCGCCTTCGCGACTGTCGAAGTCCCGATAGGTTTCATCAACAATGAGCGCAATTTTATGTTTGCGTGCTAATGACATAAACGCGCGCAGCGTTTCTGAGGGGTATTCTACACCACATGGGTTGTTTGGCGTCACAAGTGCAATTGCGCGGGTCCGTGGCGTGATAAGAGCCTCGGCTGCGTCCACATCGGGAATCATCGCGGCTCCTGCAAGCAAAGGAACGGTTTTGACGCCCGACATATCAAGCCACATGCGGTGGTTGAAATAGTAGGGAACGGGAATGATGACCTCATCCCCTTCGGCGCAAAGCGTGGCTATTGCCGCAGCGAAAGCCTGATTGCAGCCCGATGTGATTGCAACTTGGTCCGGCGAGACCAGACCGCCATATGCACCCGTCCAACGTGCTGCGATTTCTGCCCGCAGTTCGGGAAGCCCCAAGACCGGACCATAGAGATGCGCGTTTGGATCGTTCAGGATGATTTGCGCCATTGCTTCGCGCAGTGGTGCGGGCGGCGGGTCAACGGGGGCGGCCTGACTGACATTCAGCAAAGGGCGGTCGGCTGGGTGGTTCACACCATCTAACCAACGCCGCGCCTCCATCACTGGTGGAGCAAAGGTCGTCGCGGTGCGTGGTTGTGTCATGGCTTGATCCAATAGAGCGGCTTTGCCGCACGATAATTTTGACTATCGTGCGGCAAGCGTTGTCATCTTACAAGATAGCTTAGTCTTTACCGCGGTAGGGTTCGACGTATTGCAAGGCCATATCCCACGGGAAGAAAATCCATGTGTCTTGACTGACTTCGGTAATGAACGTGTCAACTTGTGGCCGACCTTTGGGCTTTGCGTAAACCGTCGCGAATTGTGCATTCGGGTACATTTGACGTACGAGCTCAAGTGTTTTGCCGCTATCGACAAGGTCGTCAACAATCAAAATGCCTGTACCGTCACCCATCAGTTCGGCATCGGGTGCCTTAAGAACCTTAGCTTCTGAGCGATCTTGGTGATCATAGCTTTTGACGCTGATCGTATCGACGGTGCGGATGTCCAATTCACGGGCGACGATCATCGCTGGTGCCATGCCGCCGCGTGTGATCGCGACAACCGCTTTCCATGCGCCGTCATCGGGGCCTTGACCATCAAGCCGCCAAGCAAGCGCACGGCTATCGCGATGGATTTGATCCCAGCTAATGTGGAAACCTTTTTCGTGAGGAAGGCGGGTGTCAGTCATGGCAATATTCCTTATGGCGGCTGTCAGGTTGCAGCTATTTTGACGCCGAGCAGTGCCAAAGTTGCACCAAAAGCGCGGTCGATGAGAGTTTTTAGGCTTATGTAGCCTTGGCGCGACCTTTCAAGCGAAAAGATACGTGCAACAAAAATATTCCAAATCGTTTCATTAAGAAATACGGCCAATAGAATCGCAATATAGCTAACCGTGTTTGTCACTTCCGGCACGGTTCCAAGAAATATAGCACTGAACAAAATCGCAGGTTTGGGGTTCGCAAGTTGCGTGATAACACCGAGCCAAAGTGCGGATAAACTGCTTCGGGGTGGTGCGTTTTGATGCCCCATGTCGAGAGGGGTGCTCGCCGAACGCCAAAGTTTCCACGCCATCCAGATCAAATATGAACCCCCAAGGCACTTCATCCCGATAAGGAGTGAGGGGGCAGAATTAAAAAGCAGTTCTAGGCCGCAAAGTGCCAACAATGCCCATATGACACCACCAACGCCAATGCCGACCGAGAGCATAGCCCCGGTCCGCATTCCTTCGATAACGCCTGTACGGGCAGACATGACGACCGCTGGTCCGGGGCTGATTGCAGCAAGCAGATGCAAAAACCAAATTGTTCCAAAGGCCGTCAGTGTCATTGTCACTCCTTTGAGATGTCTGGGGCGTCCACGGCTTTCATACCGACCACGTGATATCCTGCATCGACGTGAAGAACTTCGCCTGTGACGGCGCTGCCTAGGTCGGACAGAAGGTAAAGAGCGGATTTTCCGACCTCTTCCTGGGTCACTGTGCGGCGCAGTGGCGAATTGTATTCGTTCCATTTCATGATCAGCCGAAAATCGCCGATCCCAGAGGCAGCCAAAGTCTTGATTGTTCCGGCGCTAATTGCGTTCACGCGGATGTCATCTTTCCCCAAATCTTCGGCTAAATAGCGGACCGATGCCTCAAGCGCAGCTTTGGCTACACCCATCACGTTATAGTGCGGCATGACCTTCTCTGCGCCGTAGTAAGTCAGCGTGAGGCAAGAGCCGCCTTCGGTCATCATTTTTTCGGCGCGTTTCACAACGGCTGTAAAAGAATAGACCGAGATGTCCATCGACATCAGAAAGTTGTTTCGGCTTGTGTCGACATAGCGACCGCGAAGTTCATTTTTGTCTGAAAATCCAATGGCATGTACGATAAAGTCAAGTTTACCCCAGCGCTTTTCAAGCTCTGAAAATAGGTCATCAATAGACGTTTCGTCACCCACATCGCAGGGCAGTACGATGTCCGATCCAACGGATTCTGCGAGCGGGCCAACACGCTTTTTTAGCGCTTCGCCTTGGTAGGAAAATGCCAGTTCTGCACCGGCGTCAGCGCATGCTTTTGCGATCCCCCATGCGATGGATTTGTCGTTGGCTAGCCCCATAATGAGGCCGCGTTTGCCTTGCATCAGCTGTGACGTCATCGCTGTTGTTCCTTCGTCTTAGTTTACTTCGCGTTAGCCTCGTTTAGGCGATTGCAAAGACCGCATCAAGCTTTTGAACAGGTGGTCTAAAAAGGTTGCCACATGGGACGATTGTCCCTAAGCCTGTCACGCAAAGAAACGACGAGGTTTGTTAATGGGTGACAGGGACGGTATTTTCGCGGGCAATGATCCGTTTACCATTGCGCGTCAATGGCTTGATACCGCAAGGGAAATAGAACCGACCGATCCCAATGCAATTGCGCTCGCGACTGTAGATGCAACAGGTTTGCCAAACGTGCGGATGGTATTACTCAAGGAGATTGAGCCAGAAGCATTTGTGTTTTACACCAACTACGAAAGTATAAAAGCACAAGAGATTGAAGAATCCGGTAAGGCTGCATTTGTCCTGCACTGGAAGTCGCTCGCGCGACAGATTAGAGTTAGAGGGTTGGTCGACCGCGAGGACGGTCCAATCGCAGATGAGTATTATAAGTCACGATCTCTTAAGAGCCGGTTAGGCGCTTGGGCATCGCGGCAATCGCAGCCTTTGTCATCGCGCGCAGCGTTGATGGCAGAAGTCGCGAAAGTAACGGTTCAAAAGGGGGCGGATCCGGGACGACCGCCCTTTTGGGGTGGTTTCCGGATTGTACCTCTGGAGATCGAGTTTTGGTCAGATGGTGCGTTTAGATTGCATGACCGGTTTCGGTGGTCACGCGAAACAACTGATAGGCCGTGGGAAATAACGCGACTGAATCCTTAGCTTTCATCGTTATGAAGTGCGGGGAAGATTCGTTTTGTTTTCATGGTGCAGATCAGGATAAATTGAGGAAGACAGGGGCGATGTATGTCGTGCCTGAGGGGAATACGTAATGGAAACGCAGGGTGCTAATGACCAACGGCGTGTAACGGGATTAGTAAAGTGGTTCGATCCAGCAAAAGGATTTGGCTTTGTCGTTGCTGACCAAGGTGGATCTGATATTTTGTTACATGCCAACGTGCTACGTAACTATGGTCAGGGATCGGTAGTTGATGGATCGCAAATAGAGATCGTGGTTCAGGATACCCAGCGGGGACTGCAGGCGACTGAAGTTCTCACAATTACGCCGCCACAATCTGAGACAGCTGTGCCTTTGAAAGACATGGCAGAGTTTTCTCCTGATGATATCGCAAAACGCGATATCGAGCCGGCACGTGTGAAATGGTTCGACAAGGCAAAAGGCTTTGGGTTTGCCAATATATTTGGCAACAATGATGACGTGTTTATTCACATCGAAGTTTTGCGCAGGTCAGGGCTGTCCGATTTGCAGTCGGGAGAAGCAATTGGCCTTCGTCTTGTTGATGGTGAACGTGGCCGCATGGCGATAGAGGTCGTCGGCTGGGAGATAGCAGCCAAGTGAGAATATGGACCGTCGCCTTTTGTATGGCATGTGCATCGCAGTCTGCATGGGCGGTTTGTGACGTAAACAAGGTGACGGTAAGCGGGGATTGGGGGCAGGCACATTTTAATGTGGATGTCGCCGATGACCCGGCAGAACGCGCCAAGGGGCTAATGTTTGTCGAAGACTTGCCCACATTGTCTGGCATGCTGTTCGTGTACGAACAACCACAAAGCGTCAGCTTTTGGATGCAGAACACATTGATTCCCTTAGATATGTTATTTGCCTCGCCGTCAGGCGAAATTCTCGCGATTCATGAAAATGCGATTCCTTTAGACACGACACCGATTCCCGGTGGGGACGGAATTCAGTTCGTTCTCGAGATAAATGGTGGGCTATCTTCGCGTCTTGGGATCGAAGTTGGAAGTATTTTACAGCATCCGAGCTTTGGTTTGCAGGCTATTTTGCCTTGCGGCGAAAAGAGTTCAAATTAGGTCTTTTCAAATCAGTTCACTGTGTTTAGAGAAGCCCTTGTCGGGGCGTAGCGCAGCCTGGTAGCGCATCTGTTTTGGGAACAGAGGGTCGGGAGTTCGAATCTCTCCGCCCCGACCATTCAACTGAAAAGTAGTGAATAAGACGACAGCAGCCTCCGGGCTGCTGTGTCGTTTTAGTCGCGCGTTTTTTTTAATCGTAAAGATGAACAAAACCCGGTGCGAACGGTGGACAACCTTCATTCGATTTATCTGAAACTTAGACTAAGTTAGCTGAACCAAAGGGCTTTCTAACGGTGCATAACTGTTAACCTTCTGTGGACAAAATAGTGGATGAATCACTTCGGTTTTTGCTGCGTTGGCAGATTAGAGCCGTCAACCGATTTAATCCGTATTTTGTGTTAAAAATCCGTTGACCCACTAGGGCTAGATGCGTCAGTTTGTGCGGGCAGATCGGCGATACACAATATGTAGTGCTGGTTACCGGGGGCGGTTCAACAGGTAGGCCTTAGGCCATTTACGTTATCCCAACACAGTTCTGGCCATAGGCCAGATCAGTTGTGGGCGGCCGAAATGAACCCACGGGAAGCACATTTTAGGTATCGCACAGGCGGTTGGGATCAAGTTTTTTGCTGCAACGTCAGCAATGTCGATAAACAGGGGCAGACAGATGAAAATCGAACGTAATTTTACAAAGTCAGGGGAAGACGCGTACGCATCGCTAGAATTCAAGACGACGACGTCCGAGATTCGTAACCCTGACGGCACAGTGGTCTTTAAGCTGGATGACTGTGAAATTCCGGGCGGTTGGAGCCAAGTTGCATCTGACGTGATCGCGCAGAAATACTTCCGTAAAGCTGGCGTTCCTTCTGAACTAAAGAAAGTTAAAGAAAAGGGTGTTCCTGAATTCCTGTGGCGTTCTGTTCCTGCCAAAGGCGCGACATTCGGTGGTGAAACATCTGCAAAGCAAGTTTTTGACCGTTTGGCAGGCGCGTGGACCTATTGGGGTTGGAAGGGTGGCTATTTCTCATCCGAGGACGACGCGCGCACTTACTTTGACGAGATGCGTTACATGCTTGCGACGCAGCGTGCTGCGCCAAACAGCCCACAGTGGTTCAACACAGGCCTGCACTGGGCTTATGGAATCGATGGTCCGGCACAGGGTCATTACTATGTGGATTACCAAACTGGTGAGCTGACGAAATCAGCATCCAGTTACGAGCACCCACAACCACACGCCTGCTTTATCCAGTCTGTAGAAGACGATCTGGTGAACGAAGGCGGCATCATGGACCTTTGGGTCCGCGAGGCGCGTCTGTTCAAATACGGCTCTGGTACCGGAACGAATTTCTCGTCTTTGCGTGGGGCGGGCGAGGCGCTGTCAGGCGGCGGTAAATCATCTGGCCTGATGGGGTTCCTGAAAATTGGTGACCGGGCAGCAGGTGCGATCAAATCGGGCGGCACAACACGCCGTGCTGCTAAGATGGTGATCGTTGATGCGGATCACCCCGATATTGAAGAATTCATCAACTGGAAAGTGATCGAAGAGCAAAAGGTCGCGAGCATCGTGGCGGGTTCCAAGATGCACGAACGTTATCTGAATGATATCTTCGCTGCGATCAAAGCATGGGATGGCTCAGAAGAGGGCGCTTACGACACTAAGACAAACGAATCTTTGGCGTCAGCTGTTCGCGCGGCGAAAAAGTCCGCAATTCCAGAAACATACATCAAGCGTGTGCTGGACTATGCAAAGCAGGGCCACACAAGCATTGAATTCCCAACTTACGACACAGACTGGGATTCAGAAGCTTATTCATCTGTCTCTGGTCAGAACTCGAACAACTCTATCCGCGTCACAGATGCGTTTTTGAAAGCTGTCGAAGATGACGCAGACTGGAAGCTCATTAACCGTAAAAACGGTGAAGTCGCAAAGATCATCAAAGCCCGCGAGCTGTGGGAACAAGTCGGTCACGCTGCATGGGCTTGTGCCGATCCGGGCATCCAATACCACGACACAGTCAACGCATGGCACACATGCCCAGAAGATGGTGCGATCCGCGGATCAAATCCATGCTCTGAATACATGTTCCTTGATGACACGGCTTGCAACCTTGCGTCGATGAACCTGCTGACATTCTACAAGAATGGCGAATTCCAAGTCGAAGATTACATGCACGCCACACGTCTGTGGACTGTGACCTTGGAAATCTCTGTGATGATGGCGCAGTTCCCATCCAAAGAAATCGCGCAGCGGTCTTATGACTTCCGCACGCTGGGTCTGGGTTACGCGAACATCGGCGGTCTGCTGATGAACATGGGCTTTGGCTATGACAGCGACGAAGGCCGTTCGATGGGCGCAGCGCTAACTGCGATCATGACCGGCGTTTCGTATGCAACTTCGGCTGAAATCGCTGGCGAATTGGGCGCGTTCCCGGGCTACAAGAAAAACGCAAAACACATGCTGCGCGTTATCAAAAACCACCGTCAGGCGGCGCTTGGTAAAACAACCGGCTACGATAAGTTGGACGTCAAACCTGTGCCATTGGATCACGCCAACTGCCCTGATCAGCGTCTGATCGAATTGGCCGTTTCGGCATGGGACGAAGCGTTGGAACTGGGTGAACAGCACGGTTACCGCAACGCACAGGTTTCTGTCATCGCGCCAACAGGCACGATTGGTCTGGTCATGGATTGTGACACAACCGGGATTGAGCCTGACTTTGCACTGGTGAAGTTCAAGAAGCTTGCGGGCGGTGGTTACTTTAAAATCATCAACCAATCCGTTCCTGCCGCGCTTGAAAAACTGGGCTATGGCCCCGCGCAGATCGAAGAGATCATTTCCTATGCGGTTGGCCACGGCACCATCGGTCAGGCACCAGCAATCAACCATACATCGTTGATCGGTCATGGCTTTGGTCAGGAAGAAATTGACAAAGTCGAAGCGGCGCTTGCCTCTGCTTTCGACATTCGTTTCGTGTTCAATCAGTGGACACTGGGCGATGATTTCTGCACCAAGACACTGGGTATTCCGCACGAAAAGCTGAACGATCCAACATTCGATCTGCTACGTCACCTTGGTTATACCAAGCAAGACATCGAAGCAGCGAACGATCATGTCTGCGGAACAATGACACTCGAAGGTGCGCCTTTCCTCAAGGAAGAGCACTATCATATCTTTGATTGCGCCAACCCATGCGGAAAAAAAGGTAAGCGTTATCTGAGCGTTGACAGCCACATCCACATGATGGCCGCAGCACAGTCGTTCATCTCTGGCGCGATCTCAAAAACGATTAACATGCCGAACGATGCAACCATCGAAGACTGCCAGAAAGCGTATGAGCTTTCTTGGTCACTGGGCGTGAAAGCAAACGCGCTGTACCGTGATGGTTCAAAACTGTCGCAACCTTTGGCGTCAGCCTTGGTCGAAGACGATGATGACGCGGCCGAGACACTTGAAAGCGGAACACCGCAGGAAAAGGCGACAGTGTTGGCCGGGAAGGTGATCGAAAAGATCATCATCAAAGAAATACGGAACCGCGAGCGCGAAAAGATGCCTCAGCGTCGCAAGGGCTACACGCAAAAAGCTATCGTTGGTGGCCACAAAGTGTACCTGCGCACGGGCGAATACGAAGACGGCAACCTTGGTGAAATCTTTATTGATATGCACAAAGAGGGCGCAGGCTTCCGCGCGATGATGAACAACTTTGCCATCGCGGTATCTGTTGGTCTTCAGTACGGCGTGCCGCTTGAGGAATTCGTTGATGCGTTCACATTCACGAAGTTCGAGCCAGCAGGCATGGTTCAAGGCAACGACAGCATCAAAAATG
Organism: Yoonia maritima; assembly: GCF_002933395.1. Classification (GTDB taxonomy): domain Bacteria; phylum Pseudomonadota; class Alphaproteobacteria; order Rhodobacterales; family Rhodobacteraceae; genus Yoonia; species Yoonia maritima_A. The sequence continues at coordinate 872,679 of NZ_PKFN01000007.1, read as the reverse complement.
CGACCTCGATCCTTGACTATATCTTCCGTGAATTGGCTGTGTCCTATTTGGATCGCACTGATCTGGCCCACGTCAAACCCGAAGGCGCAGCGTTCGATGACATCGGTCGTGGCGAAGAAGAAGGTGTTTCGAACATTCAAACGCCAACTGAAAACGCGGCAACCCGGTCATTGGAGGTTCTGAAACAGATTTCCTCAACGGGTTACCTGCGTAAGCGCATGCCGCAAGATTTGGTGGTGCTGCAGGGTGGTGCGGGCACGACCGCACGGGCAAACGGAACTGACCCCGAAGTCACGCTGCAAGCCATCGTTTCCGAGACAACCACCTCTGAGACAGCGATCAGCACCGGAACTGTCAGCATTTCGGCCCGCGATAAGGCCAAGATGCAAGGCTACGAAGGCGATCCATGTGGCGAATGCGGCAACTACACGTTGGTCCGTAATGGCACATGCATGAAGTGTAACACATGTGGCGGCACCTCTGGGTGTAGCTAAGGAAAACCAAGATTATGGATTTTGCTTTCGAAATTGCGGGTTTTAGATGCGAGGCCAACTCCATGCGGATGCGTGGCCGGACATTAGAAGCGAGCTTTGAAACAGATGCGGCGGGCCCCTTGTCCGACGCATACTCGAACAACACGGCGGTCTCGTTTCTTGGGGCTTCCGAACTATCATCGGTCTACTCAATAGAGGCGATCGAAACTGACGCGGCAAATGGATGCACTGCCGTTTTTGCGGCGCATTAAATGCAGCGTTGTATGAAATCCAGGGCGGGTGCGCTCGCCCTTGGCGTAGATCAGGCCGCAGGCAATAAACCGGGCAGTAGATAAACAGTGAGCCTGATCAGCGAGACTACAGGGGGACTTCGGTCCCCCTTTTTTTGCGCACGTTAAGCGTATTACCGCCGGAAATGGTAAGGTTTTCCGCCAGTTGTTTGAAATTTTAAGCGGCATTACCATTTAGTCATTAACCATTTTCATCAGGAGTTATTCGCATGCGGTGTCACGAAGTAGATTATGAAATTTTTGGCGATGATATGCAGATCGTCGAGGTCGAACTTGACCCGCAAGAAACCGTTATCGCCGAAGCTGGAGCCATGAATTACATGGAAGACGGTATCGGCTTTGAGAGTAAAATGGGTGATGGAACCACCCCAAGCAGCGGCATGATGGGCGCGTTGTTGAACGTTGGTAAACGTGTGCTCACAGGCGAATCTATCTTCCTGACCCATTTCAGCAATAACGGGCAGGGCAAGAAACGGGTGGCCTTTGCCGCGCCGTATCCCGGAAAAATCATTCCCGTCGATATGTCCAAAGTCGGCGGCGAGCTGATCTGCCAAAAGGACGCGTTTCTTTGTGCGGCTTTTGGTACGTCGACTGATATCGCGTTTCAAAAGCGTCTTGGGGCAGGGTTCTTTGGTGGTGAAGGCTTTATTCTGCAGCGTCTACGCGGTGACGGCATGGCATTCATCCATGTCGGTGGCACGGTGATTAAGCGTGAATTACAGGCCGGAGAGGTGCTGCGCGTCGATACGGGCTGTATCGCGGCATTTGATGCTGGCGTCACCTACGATATCGAACGCGCAGGCAACCTGAAATCGATGGTGTTCGGGGGTGAGGGTATCTTCCTCGCGACGCTTCGCGGTCCGGGCACAGTATATTTGCAAAGCTTACCATTCTCGCGCCTTGCTGACCGCATCATACGTGCGGCCGGGCCGGGCGGTAATAAGGGCGAAGGGTCCGTTTTGGGTGGGCTGGGCGACCTGTTCGGCGATCGCTAACGTGGGATGTCGAAACCGGGCTCGGCAAGCGTAAATCCAGCAAAGTCGAACCCCGGCGAAACAGTACAGCTGACCAAGGTCCAGTCGCCCGTGGTGCGGGCGGCTTGCCAATGATCGGCGGGCACGATGATTTGCGGTGATTGATCACCCAATACATCGGGTCCAAGAATATGATCAACGGCAGGGCCGTTTTCGGTTTCTGCGAGCGAGAGTGTGATTGGCGCGCCTGCGTGATATAGCCAGATCTCGGTCGCATCGACTTTGTGCAAGTGGCTAGATTCGCCAGCCTTTAGAAGAAAATAGATGCAGGTCCCGGTGGCGCGGCCTTCGTTATCTGCGATCCATGTTTGACGATAATATCCGCCTTCGGGGTGTGGTTGCAGATTAAGCTTAGCAATGATGGCGTTAGCAGTCATTCGAGCACCGGGATGTGGGCGCCAGCGGATCGGGGCAGGTGACCTGTCAGCCGCGGATCAGGCGCGATTTCAATCTCTTGTTTTGTCGCCGTAAAGCCCGCCTTCGTATAGAAACCCAACGCCTGTGGGCTATCAAGCGTACAAGTATGCACATGAAAACGATCAATCGAACGCGAGAACGCCCGCTCAATGGCATGTGCCATCATGGCGCGCCCGGCGCCTTTGCCAACCATTGTCGGGGTCAGCCCAAAGAAAGCAAGCTCGCAGGCTGCCGCGACACGGTGATCAATTTCGAGTAACCCGACGTCTTGCCCGGCCAGTCGCAGCGTCCAGACTTCGTAATCGGGCTCGTGCAAAATTGCGGAAAGCGCATCGTCGGTCAAATGCAGGCGGGAAAACCAAAGCCAATCTTCACCGACGGTACGAAAGAATGCGCGATACCAGTCCAGATCGGCACGTTGGTGGCGATGAAACGCAAATTCATGGTGGTTTGTAGAAATGGCTGGCGGCGCTGTCATCTCAAGATGAGTAACAACAGTTGCGACCATGCCGCGCGGGATTTGGTGGAAGCCGGGATTTAACATTCGGGTAAAGTAGTCTGAGATGATCGGCGGGGCCAATAGAGATTAAGAAATTTTGCTAGAATGGGATTTCTTCGCTAGGTTTTTCCCAATCTGAAAACGCTAAAATATTGTCTTTTCGGATGAGTTCAAACTTCGCTTTGTCTTCTAGAACATCGTCGTTAATGCCGAGTTTGTCGCTCCAAAACGTTTCAGACTCAGACTGAGCAACGCTTGGGTCTCTCCATTCGATGATGCGAATTGGTTTGTCATACTTTTCCAGTGCTGCATTTATATGATCATCCCCTCCACCATATCCGATAACAATGACCTCGCTTGCCTCCTCAATCGCTTTATTGAACATATCCCAATATAACTTGAGCACATCAGATCGATTAATCAGGTGCGGCTTGAGTGCTCCATCTGAGAGGATCACATGTTTAGCGCTCTTTGGCATGTGACTGCAAACTTCGTGCCTTTGCAGTTTCTTGGCGCGTTCTTCTCCATCTACAATTAGCGGGCTTCCATGGAGGTGCAGGCAGTACCCAAAGTCCCAGTGCGAATACAGTCTGTCGAAGTTGCTTTCTAAAAAGCCGTCCTTTCGATAACCATCGTTTAGCGTGGTTTCAGATGGTAGCTTTTTGCCGAGTTTGTAAGTTGTTTCGTCAACTGTGTGCCCATCATTAAACGCTGAATAGAATAGTGTGTCATAGTTCAGTGTCGCGACGTGTGACTTAGTTTCATTAATAAACGGAATAATATTGTTCAAGAATGCCTTGAAATCGGGGCTATCATGGAATTCTTTTGAGTTTTTGTCGAGCTGGCGTGCGACATTGTATACGTAGATTGAAATAGCTTCTGGGTAGGTTAGCGCGGGTCCGGTAAACCAGTTTTCCCTTTTTTCTTTTTCGACCACGTCTGTAATCAACTCATGGCCAAGCTGTGCCAGTTGTGCGCGCATCATTTGGTCTTCGGCTGTTGGTCCGGTGTCCTTTTCTACGCCTTCTAGGCAGTCCGCTATCAATTCTTTCTGTGAGGTATTTAGGCATCCGTTTTTCCAAACATCAGGCATAACATGCTTAAGAGAAAATTTGTCGGGATCTAGCGCCATGCCGATACCGTTGCCAATAATAATAAGGCTTCTACTCATTAAGGGTTCCTGTAGCTTTAATAAAATCAACTATAGGGTGTGTGTCTTGATGCGCAATCGGCCTAAATAAAAAACCCCGCACTTGGCGGGGTTTTTATCAAGTTAGGTGGCTGTTCTTACTTAAGGATCGAACGACCTGCGTAAGTGGCCGTTTCGCCCAGCAGTTCTTCGATACGGATCAGCTGGTTGTATTTCGCGAGACGGTCAGAGCGCGATAGTGAACCTGTTTTGATCTGACCGCAGTTGGTCGCAACAGCGAGGTCAGCGATTGTCGCGTCTTCGGTTTCGCCGGAACGGTGTGACATCACGTTGGTGAATTGCGCACGGTGTGCCATGTCGACGGCTTGCAGTGTTTCTGTCAGCGTGCCGATTTGGTTCACCTTAACGAGCATAGAGTTCGCAGAGCCTTTGGCGATACCATCGGCCAGACGGGCAGGGTTGGTCACGAACAGGTCATCACCGACCAGCTGAACCTTGTCGCCGATCATGTCTGTCAGTGTTTTCCAACCATCCCAGTCATCTTCGGACATGCCGTCTTCGATACTGATGATTGGGTAATCGGTTGCCAGTTTCGCGAGGTAGGCTGCGTTTTCTTCGGATGTTAGCGAAACACCTTCGCCGACCATCTCGTATTTGCCGTCTTTGTAGTATTCGGTCGCTGCACAATCGAGCGCGAGATAGATGTCTTCGCCCGGTTTGTAGCCCGCTTTTTCGATAGATGTCATAATGAAATCAAGCGCTTCTCGGGTTGATCCAAGGTTGGGTGCAAAGCCGCCTTCGTCACCGATACCAGTGTTGTGGCCAGCGGCTGAGAGCTCTTTTTTCAACGTGTGGAAAACCTCGGAACCCATGCGCACGGCTTCTTTGATGTTCGCTGCCGATACAGGCATGATCATAAATTCTTGGATGTCGATTGGGTTGTCTGCGTGTTCACCACCGTTGATGATGTTCATCATTGGAACGGGCAGGGTGCGTGCCGATGTGCCGCCGATATAGCGAAACAGTGGCTGGGCCGTAAAATCAGCAGCGGCCTTGGCAACGGCCATGGACACGCCAAGGATCGCATTTGCGCCAAGGCGGGCTTTGTTGGGTGTCCCGTCAAGTTCGATCATCGCCATGTCGATGCCGACTTGCTCTGTTGCGTCAAAGCCTAGGATCGCTTCGGCGATTTCACCGTTTACGGCTGCGACGGCTTCTAGCACGCCTTTACCCATGTAACGGGATTTGTCGCCGTCACGCTTTTCAACAGCTTCGTGCGCACCTGTGGAGGCACCTGATGGTACAGCTGCACGGCCCATTGTGCCGTCTTCTAGGATCACGTCCACCTCGACCGTGGGGTTTCCCCGGCTGTCCAGAATTTCGCGGGCGTGGATGTCGATGATGGTGCTCATAATGTGCTCCGTAAAAGTGATGTTAGCGGTATCATGCGCTCTATAGCGCGGGTTTTGACGCAAGGGAAGTACGACGCAGTCGTGCCTCGCGCCAGAGGGTATAGATCCCAGATGTAACAATGATTGCCGCGCCGAGAAGTGTAAGCGCATCCGGGTTTTCGTCGAAGACAACAAAGCCGATCGTCAAAGCAAAGACCAGCCGAGTATAGCGAAAAGGGGCGATCAGGGACATTTGCCCAATGCGTGTCGCAGCGACCAGCATATAATATGCCACGACACCCACGACGATCGCGCCTAAAAGGCGCAAGATATTCGTGGGTTCTGGCATGACCATTGGTGCCCCAGTTGCCGCCAAAACAATAGCGCCCGTTGGGACAAGAATTAAAAAAGCATAGGTCGCCAGCTGTCGCGATGTGACGCCCGCAGGCACGCGTCGCGTCGCGAGGTCCCGAATTGCCAAGCCGATGACGCCCTGGACAGCAAACAAAGAATTTGCGTCAAAACCATCAAGGCCGGGCCGCAAAACAAGCAAAACGCCACACAGCCCGATGCCGACGGCAACCCAACGCCGCCAGCCCACAGATTCTCCCAAAAATAGGGCGGCACCTATGGTCACAGCCAGCGGGGTGGCTTGTAAAATGGCCGAAGCCGATGAAATAGGGGTGAGCGCAACTGCGGTAACAAACCCGAGTGTTCCGAACACTTCGCCAGCATTTCTGATCAAGACCGCGGGTTGCAGAAGATCCCGTGACCACAATGTATCGCCATATACGCGCGCCAAAATGGCGAACACAATGCCGCCACCACCACCCAGCAGGATAAGAATCTCACCTACCGGTAAGGCGCCAGCCATGAGTTTGATAAACATGTCCTCAAAAGCAAAGCCAAGCATGGCAGCCACCATCAACGCGCTGCCGCGGATATTGTCCATGTATTGGCCCCGTTACTGATAGTTTCGCGATAGGCATACGCGGGGATTTCAGGGAAGCAAAGCCTGATAGCGTTATCTTTTTCGTAAATATCCGCCGGAAAGTTATTGGGTGCACGTATTAGCGATGACCCGACGGAAAAACGCGAACCAGTGAGAGGCCAGTCAAAATGCCCGAGCATGAAAACGAACCGCACCATGATGGCGATTTTTCAAGCGATTTCAGTCGCATAATCAATCGCCGAAATGTGCTGATAGGGGCTGGTGCTTTGTCATTGGCAGGCGCGGCATTGTATGCGCAAGGCGCAGGCGTCAGGCCGCCGCCCACGACCCCAAGCCCAGAGATATTAGGGACTGCCGAGAACGGCGAAACCTGCGTTGCGCAACCTCGGGAAACCAATGGACCATTCCCGGCCGATGGCACAAATATGCGTGAAGGACAGACTGTTAACGCACTGACGTTAGCGGGTATGATCCGGCCCGACATCACAAACAGCATTGCTGGCCTAACGGGTACTGCCTTAGGCGTGCCAATGGACCTGACCATGAACCTCGTGAACGTCGATAGCGGGTGCAGCCCGATTGTGGGTATGGCTGTATACATCTGGCACTGCGATGCAGCGGGAAAGTATTCGCTGTATGAAATTGAGGATCAGAACTATTTGCGTGGGATGCAAATTGCTGACGCAAGCGGGGCGGTTAAGTTCAATAGCATTCTGCCAGGCACGTATCGGGGGCGTTGGCCGCACGTGCATTTCGAAGTGTTTCGCAGTGCTCAGGCCGCTGTTGCTGGCGAAACGGCGCTCTTGGTTGGGCAACTGGCATTTGAAGAGGCGTTGGTGTCTGGCTATTACGCCACCGATGCGCGCTATTCAGACAGTATCCCGAATTTGGCTGTTCAAACGCTTAGCCGCGACAATGTCTTTGGCGACAGCACCGCGCTTCAGCTTGATGCGCAAACGGTCAAGACGACGTCACAAATTGGTGGCCGCATAGGTTTTACATCCGAAATTGGTTTGACGGGCATTTAGTCTTTTTTGATGGGTACCGCATAAAGTTCTAGGCGGTGCCCTTTCAATTCATAGCCAAGTTTGGCCGCGATGCGTTCTTGAAGCGCTTCGATCTCGGGGTCTAAAAACTCGATCACTTCGCCAGTGTGCATGTCAATCAGGTGGTCATGGTGGTCTCGATCAGCCGTTTCATAACGGGCGCGGCCATCACCGAATTCATGCTTTTCCAAAATGCCGGATTCTTCGAATAGCTTTACGGTGCGATAGACTGTTGCCAATGAAATACGCGGATCAGCAGAGGATGCGCGTTTATACAATTCCTCTACATCGGGATGGTCGTCAGCGGCTTCTAGAACAGCCGCAATTGTACGGCGTTGTTCCGTCATACGCAGGCCATTCGATTCGCAGCGATCAAGGATTGTAGGTTTCATAGGTGTCTCGGCTTTTCGGGTTTGTCCTTGATATCGTTAGTGGCGTGCAGTTTCTAGATGCGTTGATCCGATTAGAACCATTTGATCCATCTTAAAACGGCGTAGGTGCCAACGCCTAAAGCAAGCATAAGCAGGCAAAGAATTGCAAATGCATGTGGATGATCTGTACCCGGTACCCCGCCGACATTCACACCCAACAGGCCGGTGATGAAGCCAAGCGGCAGAAAAATTGCGGCGACAATAGACAGTGTATATCCGTTGCGGGCCACACGGGCATCATGGGTCATATCAATATGTGCGGACAGCGCGCGCAAGCGATCACGTACTTCTTCGACCTCTTCGACGGATCGCATTGCACGATTTGCAGTGTCGCGCATCCGGTTTCTTAGATTGTCAGGCATAAGGCCGCTGTGGTTTTCAGCCAGCGCTGACAACGTATCCTTCATCGGGCCGATATGGCGACGCAACCGGATTGCTGTACGCTGAATGTCAAACAGGTCGGGCAGTTCTGTCGCGCCGCCTTCATAGACGGTATCTTCCATTGTGTCAGTCTTTTCTTCAAGCTCGACCGATACGGTTTCGATCCGATCAACAAGGTTTTCGGTAATCCGTGCGACCATATGGGCGGATGTCGTGGGGCAATCGCCTGCCGCGATATTGGCGGCCAAGTCGTCCATTGCAAAAACGCGCAGGCGGCGCACTGTGACGACCAGGTTACCTGTCATCCAAATACGCAGAGATACCATATTGGATAGTTCTTCGCCGGCGTTCATGTTGATGCCGCGCAGGGTCAGTACGATCCCATTTTCATCGTCATCCATGTGCGGGCGGGTTTTTGCAGCCAGCAGCGCACGGCCAGCGCGCAGAGGAAGTTGACTGGCGCACCATGCAGCAAGGTTTGCATCAACTAAATCAAAATGAAGCCAACGATAGGTAACATCTGTGGGTAGATGTGTTGAGATACTTTGCGCGGGTGTCGCTTTGCCGTCTTGGCCAATGTCAAACGCTTGGAGCGGAGTGGGGGCTACATCTTCAGTTGACAAGCTTTCCCTCCATCATGCGCACTGCATTACCAAAGATGGTCACAGGCACGGGCGTTACATGTTCCGTCGTCGCAGTAATCAACGATGGCCGCCCCATATCGGCCCCTTGAGTGATGGATAGGTTCTGCGGTTGTTTCAATTGTTCGGTCAGTAACGCGGCCAATGTGGCAGCGGCGCTGCCCGTCGCGGGATCTTCGGGAATGTCATCAAGTGGCGCGAACATGCGCGCATCAATCTGATCGCCATCGCGCACGTAGGCATAGATCGCAAAATCAAGTCCCGCAGGGTATTTAGCTGCGCCTGTGCGTACCGCGTCAATGGAAGGCGAGCAGGCGGCAAGGTTTTTGCGGTCTGATAGCTCAACAATCACGAATGTCAGCCCAAGACTGCACTGAATGGGGCCATGTGTATCTGTTACAATCGCCGTTTCATGTAGCCCAAGAGCCGATGCAACAAGCGCAGTTTCGGGCGCGCTTATCCGTTCAAGTGGAGCGTTGGTCGTGAAAGATGCAGTATCCCCGTCGAAACGACATGGGATCGGCCCGACACCCAATTCTAGTATCATGTCGCCAGCATGACCCTGATCACGTAATGCAATCGCGGTTCCAATGGTGGGGTGGCCCGCAAAGGCGATCTCCATGGTTGGTGTGAAAATGCGGACCTTCGCAGTATGCGCAGGATCATTCGGCGGATAGACGAATGTCGTTTCCGAAAAGTTGAATTCGCGCGCTATTTTTTGCAGATCGTCTTCGGGCAGGGCAGTTGCGTCGGGAATAACCGCTAGCTGGTTTCCCCCAAACGCCTGCGCCGTGAACACATCATAGACCAGATACCGGGTCATTGGGGCAGCTCTGGTTCGCGGCCGGCGCGTTCGGCCAGCTTGGCAATGGTAAGCCCCTGCACAATGATCGAGAAGATGACCACGACATAGGTTGCTGTCAGGATGACGGGTTTCCATTCACTATCTGGCAGTGACAGTGCAAGCGCGACTGAAATACCGCCCTTGAGCCCGCCCCATGTCATGATCGGGATCACGCCAGACGCAAAATTGCGGAACGGTTTGAGCATCAAAACCGGCGCCGCCACCGCCGCCAGGCGCGCGACCAGAGCAAGGGCAATGGAGGCAAAGCCTGTGACAACAAAGCTTGCGTCGAACACGATGGCAAAGACTTCGACGCCGATCATCAGGAACAGGACAGCGTTTAGGATTTCGTCGATTAGCTTCCAGAACGCATCAACGTACTTGCGAGTTTCTTCGGACATGCCGTGTTTAGCGCCAACGTCGCCGATCAGTAGCCCCGCGCAGACAGCCATAATGGGCGCTGAAACATGCAGATAAACCGCCAGTTCATAGCCACCAAAAGCGAGGCCAAGTGTGATCAGAACTTCAAGCGAGTAATCATCAATAAGCCGCATAACGCGGAAGGTCAGCCAGCCCAACACAATACCAAGGATCGCGCCGCCAAGTGCCTCTTGAACGAAAAGTTCAACGGCCGCCGCTGCACTGTTGCCATGGCTGTCGCCGTGTGGAAACGCCAATCCAACAAGGATCAGGAACACGACATAGGCGACACCATCATTAAACAGGCTTTCGCCCGCGATCTTTGTTTCTAGCGATTTTGGCAGGTCTGCTTCGCGTAAAACACCCAAAACGGCAACGGGATCCGTTGGTGAAATCAATGACCCAAATACAAGGGCGATAAGGATCGGCATGCCTGTCAGCCACGAGAACCCATAACCGACAATCGTAGTCGAGAGCGCGATCCCGATCGTCGCCATCAATGCAACGGGAACCCATTCGCGACGCAGGTCCGAGATTTTCACATGCAAGGCGCCAGCAAACAGCAACAGGCCCAACATGCCCTCAAGCAGGGCATCCGAGAAATCGATGCTAAGGACGGTGCTGCGTACAGCTGCTTCGACGCCAAGGCTGGGCACGAAAAAGTCGAGTATCATCACACCAAATGATGCCAACAACGACACGACCAGAATGCCAATAGCCGCTGGAAGCCGCAAAAACAGATAGTTGATGGCCCCAAAGACCCCTGCAAGCACAATGAGAAGCGACGTAATCTGAAGCAGCGTCATAATAATCCCCTGAATTATTTTCCAAGTCTTAGCAGGTGGGTGGCGTCCGGGCTACCCGCTAGAACATCCGTAGCCAGCTTCCTCCTAAGGTGCGGATGTTAGCACCAGTTCCAATCTTAAAACGGGCTAAGCCGGGGGCGCCGTGCGTGTCGACTGTGCCCAGATCAAGTTGGACAACACCCGTGTCCGCAAAACCATGCGCGGCTGCGATCAACATGCGATGGTGGGCGGCGTGTTTGCGACCCGCATCATTAGACCAACCAAGGTGATATGTGGCGCATATGCCGTGCCTCAGGAAAAGCATTCCGGCAACGATGTCGCCTTGAGACTTTGCAATCCAAACTGTCACTTCTTTCGGTGCAATCGCGGAATAGGCGTGAATGATCCCATGGGGGAGCGCGCGAAAACGCTTTTGTTTCTGCTGGGCAAGATCAGCGTCAAGCAACCATTGATGTTTCGCATCGTTGAAAGGTTCTTTGTATATTGTCAGCGGGCTATGCTGCGCACGCCGCCATATGTTCCGCCATTTTGGGGCCATGTACCGTTCGAGGTCGCGATTTAGTGCCAGCTCGGCGACATGGGCGGGTGTCATTAGCTGCCTGAACCCGGCGGCACGTAGGGTCTTTGCATCGCCACCGTTGCTGTTGACGAGGCGTAGTCTGGAACGCCTCAGTTCACCCACGTCACGAAAACTGGAATGCCATATCGGGCCGCGTGCCGCGAAGTTTAGGCCAAAGCGTCGGATTACTTGCACTGGGGCTGCGCTTGGCAGGTTAATTACGGCGGTCGAGACGCCGATACGGTTTAGTGCCGCGCTAAATTTCGGATGTTGTTGTAACGGAAGGTACATGCCAACCGTTAAGCCATTGGAAACCTAAGGCGTGGTTAATGCGGCCATGAGAAAGAACCAAAATTCAAATTTCGTCGCTGGGGTCGATGCGCCACCACCACGGCCAACAACAATAGGGGCGGCCGTTGTGGCCGCCCTGATTACGTTTCCGATTGGGGTTATCCTATTGGTTTTAGACTTACTGCTGATTTAGCCCAGCTGAACCAAAGCGTGACGTTTTTTGCCCGCACTTAGCTTGATTGGGTTCGCAAGCGCCGCCACATCGATAACCATACCGGGGTTTTCAAGCGGTTCGTCGTTCACGCGCGCACCGTTTTCAGCAATTAGGCGTTTGGCCTCTTTGCCGCTGCCGGAAAGGCCAGAGCGTACAAAAATCTGCACGATGGAAATTCCGTCACCCAGTTCATCTGCGGACAGCGTCAGCGTTGGCAGATCATCCCCTACGCCACCCTTTTCGAACACTTCGCGTGCGGTGGCTTCGGCAGCTTTTGCAGCCTCGGCACCGTGCAGAAGGGTGGTGACTTCATTCGCAAGAATGATCTTCGCGGCGTTGATTTCAGATCCTTCGAGTGCGCCAAGGCGGTCACATTCTTCGACAGGCAGCTCGGTGTAAAGCTTGAGGAACCGACCGGTATCGGCATCGGTGGTGTTGCGCCAGAACTGCCAGAATTCATACGGTGACAGCATGTCGGCGTTCAGCCAAACCGCGCCAGACTGGGATTTACCCATCTTTTTACCGTCTGATGTAGTCAGCAGTGGTGAGGTCAGCCCATAGATTTCGTGATCCAGCACGCGGCGTGTCAGGTCGATACCGTTAACGATGTTGCCCCATTGGTCTGATCCACCCATCTGCAGCAAACAGCCGTAGCGGCGGTTCAGCTCTAGGAAATCATAGGCCTGCAGAATCATGTAGTTGAATTCGAGGAACGACAGCGACTGTTCGCGGTCCAACCGTGATTTGACGCTTTCAAACGACAGCATCCGGTTGATCGAGAAATGCCGCCCGATGTCCCGTAGGAAATCAAGGTAGTTCAACTCGTCCAGCCATTCAGCGTTGTTAAGCATGAGCGCCTGATTAGGAGTCTCTGTGTCGTAGTCGATGTAGGCCGCAAATACCTTTTTGATGCCAGCGATGTTGGCGTCAATTTGCTCTGGCCCAAGAAGAGGGCGTTCATCTGCACGGAAAGACGGATCGCCCACCTTTGTCGTGCCACCACCCATCAGGGTGATCGGTTTATGGCCCGTTTTTTGCAGCCAGCGCAGCATCATGATTTGGATTAGCGACCCAACGTGCAGCGAACTCGCTGTGGCATCAAAGCCGATATAGGCAGGAACAACACCTTTGCTTAGCGCTTCGTCCAGCGCCTGATAGTCTGTGCAGTCGGCCAAAAAGCCGCGCGTCATCATGACAGACATAAATTCAGATTTCGGATGGTAGGTCATTGGCTTGTTCCTGCGGTTTGCACGGTGCACTCTATAGTCAGGTCAAGGCGCAAGGGAAAGCGTATGTTGAAAACTGGATTCGTAAAGGCGCTTGGCACGATGTCGGGGACGTCGCTGGATGGCGTTGATGCCGCAGTGGTTGAAACCGATGGCGTGACAATCAAGGCCTTTGGCGCAAGCGATTATCGCCCATACTCAGCGCCCGAACAGTTGATCCTACGCGACCACCTAGGACGATGGCCCGACGACGGTGTTTTGCTTGCTGCAAAAGTGGTCGAGGATGCGCATATCGCAATTATGTCTAGTTTTTCAGATGTTGATGTCGCTGGTTTTCATGGTCAAACATTAGCCCATGATCCGGGTGGGCGTGGTACGCACCAATGTGGTGACGGTCAGCGGCTTGCTGATGAATTGGGCTTGCCAGTTATTTGGGATCTAAGGACTAATGATGTGGCGCAAGGCGGGCAGGGTGCGCCTTTGGCACCATTCTATCACTTTGCACTTGCGAAATGGATCGGTGCGGATACACCCGTTGCGTTTTTAAACCTTGGTGGCGTTGGCAATATAACTTGGATTGATCCTAAATCTGATGATCCAGCGTCTGATGGCGCGTTGCTTGCCTTTGACACAGGGCCGGCAAATGCGCCTATCAATGATGCAATGCAGCAGCGTTTGGGTATAGGGTATGACGCCGAAGGGCAGCTTGCTGCGCAAGGAACATCAGAACCGGATATCATTGCAGCGTTTTTGACCAACCCGTATTTTTCACGCCCACCGCCTAAGTCGCTTGATCGGGACGAATTTGTAGGATTGTCGGCTGCGGTGACTGGTCTTTCAGATGCCGACGCAATTGCGACGCTGACCCAAGCTGTGACCGAAAGCGTCGCACATGCGATCACCCAATGCCCGAAAATACCCGCCCGGTTACTGGTCTGCGGAGGGGGGCGAAAAAACGTAACTGTTATGAATGGGCTTAAGGCTGCGACTGGCTGTGACGTGATCGCGGTTGAGGATGTTGGGCTTGATGGTGACATGCTCGAGGCGCAGGCGTTTGCATTTCTTGCGGTGCGCGCAGCGCGTGGATTACCGATTTCTGCGCCGAAAACGACCGGAGTGAATCAGCCAACCACCGGCGGCCGAACCGCGATGCCCAGAGACTCAGTTGAAAAGGCTCCTCCACGGAACCTGCGCCCAAAGTAAAATGCCTTTGGTTCACGGTGACGTGAATTCAAGTGATTGAAAATACGCGGTGTTTTGCCAGTATTTTTGCGTTCTGTGCCCATTGTTGCCGACTTTATTCACACAGCTGTGAGGTGCTATTGAACCTTTTCCATTCGTGGGCAGTTGTATGCACAGACGACAACAAGACGAACGGAGAAAATAAAATGACTACCACTTATAAAATGGTTCGCACGAGCATCCTTGCTGCACCTTTGGCGCTGGCCGCTGGTATGGCTTCTGCAGGTGGGCTTTCTGAGCCAGTTGAAACAGTTGCACCAACCCCAGTGCCAGTAGCGGCACCTGTTATGACAGGTTCTGACTGGACAGGTTTCTACGCCGGTGGCCAGCTTGGCTACGGTCAGTTGGATGCAGATGGTCTGACTGAAGACCCTGATGGCCTGACATATGGTGCGCACGCTGGTTACCTATACGACATGGGTAGCTGGGTTCTAGGTGCCGAACTTGATATCGACGGTACAGAAATCGAAGACGAAACAGCAGATGTTGCGGTTGACGCAATCACACGTGCAAAACTGCGCGTCGGTTACGATGCTGGCAACTGGCTGCCATACGTCACCGCAGGTGTGGCGCAGGCACGCGTTTCTGGTTCGCTTGACGCTGACGACACAGGCGGTTTCGCGGGTCTAGGTGCTGAATACCGCGTAAGCGATAGCATTCGTGTTGGTGCAGAGGTTCTGCAGCACCAGTTCGAAGATTTCGACGGTACTGGCACAGACATCGATGCGACAACTGCTGCGGCACGCGTATCGTTCCAGTTCTAATCACTGATTAGACGGTATTTGTTCGGGCAGGTGTCCTTCGTCCCTGAGGCCTTTTCCGGACAAACCATAAGGCCCACAGTGTAAACTGTGGGCCTTTGCTATTTGAGCAGCATTTGATCGATCGTGTAGCTGCAGATCCCATTTTGTAACGCGCTAAAATCACCTGTAAACATTTGCTGGGTTGCATCAAAAATGGCCCGATGGGTCACCCGCGCGAGGGCTGAGCCCAGCGACATGCGCGCCACGCCAATTGCGGCAAATTCGGCGTGACTATGTCCCGCAAAATCTCCGGCGATCAAGGCATTAACCGGCTTGTTAAAGCTTTTGCATATTCGGGCCAAATCGGCCATGTTAGGCGGCATCGGTGCATAGAGACAATCCGCCCCCGCATCAGAAAATGCCTTTAGCCGTTTGATTGCCTCATCTGTGCCATAGGCACCAAGCATGACACCATCAGCCCGTGCTGTCAGAATAAAATCATGCCTAAGCGCACGTGCGGCACTGGCAGCTGCCCGAATGCGTTCCACTGCATGGTCGAACGCATATGGGGCATCACCGGGAAGAATGATGTCTTCGATGCATATCCCCGCAAGCCCAATTTCGCCTGCCATACGGACGGTTTCGGCGCAGTCATCAGGGCTGTCCCCAAATCCGTTTTCGAAATCACCCTGTACAGGAACAGTCGCGACCGAGAGGATCTCGCTCGCGTGGGCAAGCGCCTCGTCCCGGGCAAGGGTGCCGCCGTCTGACCGCCCCATCGTGAACGCATGCGCGGCGGACGAGGTAGCCAGTGCCTTGGCCCCCATGCCCTGCATCATCTTGGCGCTGCCGCGGTCCCAAACGTTGGCCAATATAAATGGGTCGCCCGCGATGTGGAGGGCACGAAATGTTTCACCGGGGTGGGTCACTTGGAATTCCTTTGTGCATATGTCTTTTCTAGATCAATCAAACGCTGTTTCCGCCACAGGCCGCCACCGTACCCAGTCAACGACCCGTCCGCGCCGATCACACGGTGGCACGGGATGATTAGTGCGATCTGATTGGCACCATTCGCGCGGGCGACGGCCCGGCTGGCGGTTGGCGCGTCTATTTCTTGCGCAAGTGTGCCATAGCTACGGGTTTCCCCAGCCGGGATCTGTCGCAAAGCGTTCCAGACTTGGCGCGTGAACGGCGTGCCGTGTAAAACCAAAGGGACAGCGAATTTTGCGCTTTCACCAGCAAAGAACGCAGCCAATTCGGCTTCAACCTGATCTGTTGTGTCAAAGCGACCAAGGCCGATATCACCTTTAGTCAGTTTACGAAGGCGCGTTAATTCGGCTGGCAGTGCCTTGCGGTCCGCAAATTCCAAAAGATGCAGCGAGCGTTTGTCGCAGACCGCAATCATATCGCCCAGCGGTGTCGGGATATGAGTTGCTCGCAACATTGCGTCATTCTTAAAACTGTTCGGCGCGGTTCCCAGCAGTTTAGCAAATGCAGCCCGGAACGCAGCGGGGCTGTCAAAGCCGGCCTCTAATTGGGCGTCAATGACCTTGCCGGTTTCTAGCGCAGTAAATCCGTTGGCCAGCCGCCTTTGACGTGCCATGTCCAGAAATGTCATGCCAAAATGACGCTTAAAACTGCGCCGAATGGTCGAGGGATCATAGCCCAGCGCGGCAATATCAGATTCAAACCAGCGCCGCGCCGGATCACTGTCTAATGCCGCAATCAAAGCAGTAATGGCGGGGTCGTTCTGTGCTGCAGGGGCGACTGGATGGCATCGCTTGCAGGGGCGAAATCCTGCGTGAATGCAGTCCGATACATTGCTGTAAAAGCTGCAGTTTTCGCGTTTTGGTTTGCGTGCGGGGCAGGTCAGTCGGCAGAATATTCCGGTCGATGAAACCCCTACAAAAGCGGTTCCATCATAAGCCGCATCGCGGGCAAGCAGCGCCTCATAAAGCGTGTCGTCATCTGGCAAGGTCATAAGCATGAAAACAGCCTATGCGATTCTTAACCATCGTGCCGCCTGAAATCGGGCGTCTATTGTTCGACCATATCAGAGGCAAAGGCGACCAGCTGTTTTAAGGCGGCGACATAGCGATCATCGTCAATTGTCATCGCAACCCGGATATGACCCGCTGCTGCCGCGCCAAAGCTCTCGCCGGGCATAACCGCGATCTGTTCCGCATCTAGCAGCGCATTGGCGAAGCCTTCGCCAGATAGTCCTGTCGCGCGGATATCAAGCATAAGGTACATTGCGCCCTGTGCGGGAACGGCGCGAACGGCGTTTTGACCTGCCAGTACATCCAGCGACAGTTCGCGCCGTCGCCGAAACGGCGCGGCGACGGTTTCTTCGACCGACACGCCTTGGCCAAGCGCAAACTCTGCCGCGTCCTGAACAAACCCAGCAACGCCGTAGGTCGTATGTGTGGCAAGGTTAATCAGATGGTTGATGACATGCTCTGGCGCGCAAACCCAACCCACACGGCTGCCAGTCATCGCGTGGCTTTTGGACATTGAACCAACGACCAAAGTGCGTTCCGCCATGCCGGGTAGGGCGCGGGGGCTGATGTGCTCGCCCTCCCAGACTTGGGTGTCATACACTTCGTCTGAGATCAGCCAAAGATCATGCTGCTGGCAGGTGGAGGCGATGCTTTCCATCGTAGCGCGCGAATAGACAGCACCCGTTGGGTTGTTCGGGCTATTGATTAACAGAGATTTCGCACCCGGCGCTGCCGTATCCAACGCGGCACGGGTCGGCTGAAACGCTGTGTCGGGTGTGGTGACAATCGGTTTTGGTATCGCGCCGACACTACGGATCGTGCCGGGATAGGTTACATAGTAGGGATCAATGTAAAGCGCGGTGTCGCCTTGGTTACATACAGCGTTATGCGCAGCGAATAGTCCCGCCTGACCACCCGGCGTCACCAAAATATTGGCAGCGGTGGTTGGCACGCCTGTTCGTGCTTGGATCCGCCCTGCAATTGCAGCACGCAAGCTATCAGTGCCGGGAACGACGGCGTAACCCGTATGCCCGCCAAGTGCCGCGTTATGCATGGCGTTCAGAATGTCGGGGTGGGTGCGAATGTCATGTTCACCGATGTTCAACTCGGTCACGGGGATGCCATCCGCGATCATGCGCCTTGCGCGATAAAATGTGTCCCAGCCGTCAGAGCCGCCAGCGGTGATATTCGTAATACGTTCAGAGAGTTCCATTCCGCATGGGAATGATACCCGCCAGTCAAAGTCAAGTCGGTAGCTTGGTCAAATTTCGCGGGCCAGGACCCTCGCGTGATTTCACGTCAGCCGGGTTATATAACGCACAGCTTTTCAGGCTTAGGCATCCGCAGCCAATGCAGCCGTCTAATTTGTCGCGCAGTTCTTCCATTGCCGCGATTCGAGCATCTATTTTTGCGCGAAAGGTTTTGCTGATCCGGGTCCAATCTGCCTTGTTTGGGGCTTTGTGATCGGGCAAGGCGCGTAGATGTTCTGCGATTTCGGCGAGTGGAAAACCAAGCGTTTGCGCGGCCATGACGAAAGACAAACGTCTGATATCCGCACGCCCATAGCGACGATGTCCACCGCTGTTTCTAAGTGGTTTCACGATGTCATGCGTTTCGTAAAACCGGATCGCAGAGACGGCTAACCCTGTGCGTTCAGCCAAGTCCCCGATGGATAAACCTTCAGCCATGAAAATAATCCTTGATCTCAAGTTAACTTAAGAAATTACAACCTGAATCACTGAGGAAATCTAGTGAGAAACGCCAATGTACAGCTCTAGCCAACGATTTTATCTTTCAGATAGCCGCGCTGCTGCGGCCCTTCGTCATGACGGGTTTGGTTGGGGGCACACAGATGACAGCGTCATGCTGCCATCTGTGCGGCGGCGTGGATTGCTTGAACGTATGATTGGCAAACTGAAAAGGAACCTAAACATGAGCCGTCTTGAACACATCAATATCACCGTCTCTAACCCCAAAAGCACCGCGCGCATGTTGGAGCAACTATTTGGCTGGCGTATCCGCTGGGAAGGCGAGGGCATGGCTGGCGCGGGCTATACCGTGCACGTTGGCGACGACGACAGCTATGTCGCTGTCTATTCAGGCAAAGACCCTCAGCAAACAGTGCCCAAATCTGACGCAAGCTACGCGACCCGCGGTGCGATGAACCATATTGGAATTGTCGTTGATAACCTTGATACAATTGAAGAAAAAGTGCGTGCGATGGGTTATGAAGCGCATAGCCAAGCGGACTACGAACCCGGCCGCCGGTTCTATTTTCATGACGATGACGGTGTTGAATTCGAAGTCATCAGCTACAGTTAGACCGGCCGAGGCTTGACCTAAGATGTCGCCGTGCCATTGTGAATGCGGATACGGAGTTCGGGAGCGGCCCGGCGACAGCGCCAAGCCAAAAGGCAATTCTAAAGATGGTCAAAATGCTGGACGCTTGATCGCTTAGCTGTTATCTCAAACCCCATGAAGAGCATTTGCATCATTATCTGCTGCATTATTACCTGCTGACATCTGTCGCGGGCTGCTCTTTCACGTTTCAATTGAATGCTGAACTTGGTAAGCCCGCCGGCGAAACACGTGCGTGAGGCGTTATGACTATTATCCGGCTGCAAAACACAAAATCCCGCAAACGCGAGGAATTTGTTCCTATCGATCCTATGAACGTGCGGATGTATCTGTGCGGCCCGACGGTCTATGATCGTGCCCACCTAGGCAATTCACGTAACGTGCTGGTGTTTGACGTTCTGTTTCGCCTGTTGCGCCATGTTTATGGTGCGGATCATGTGACCTATGTGCGTAACTTCACGGACGTGGATGATAAGATCAACGCACGCGCAGCCGAAAGCGGACGCGAGATTGGCGATATCACGGCTGAAACCATCGGTTGGTATCATGATGATATGGATGCACTTGGTGCAATGCGTCCAACGCATGAGCCGCGAGCGACAGACTACATCGCTGAAATGATCGCGATGATCGAAGACTTGATCGCAAAGGGGCATGCATATGCCGCAGAAGGTCACGTGCTTTTTGCCGTCGAAAGCTATGACAAATACGGGTCACTTTCTGGTCGGTCGTTGGATGACATGATCGCCGGTGCCCGGGTCGAAGTGGCACCCTACAAGCGTAATCCGATGGATTTCGTGCTTTGGAAACCATCGGGTGACGGCGTGCCTGGGTGGAGCAGCCCTTGGGGCTATGGCCGTCCGGGGTGGCATATCGAATGCTCGGCCATGTCTTATGATCTGCTTGGCGATAGCTTTGACATTCATGGCGGCGGCAATGATCTACAGTTCCCGCACCATGAAAACGAGATTGCCCAAAGCTGCTGCGCCCACCCACAGGGCGAATTTGCGCGTTATTGGATCCATAACGAAATGCTTCAGGTCGAGGGCAAGAAGATGTCCAAGTCTTTGGGCAATTTCTTTACCATCCGCGATTTGCTTGATCAGGGTATCCCGGGCGAAGTGATCCGTATGGTTATGCTCGGCACGCATTACGGCAAAACCACCGATTGGACCGAGGCCCGCCGCGCAGAGGCTGACGGCACTTTGCGTAAATGGTACGGCATTTTGCAAGGTCACGGATTTGGTCCCGATTTGATCAAGGCATTGCAGGCTGATGGCAAATGGGAAGCTGACGCTGAATTCATCGGTGTGCTTGCCAATGATCTAAACACACCCGGAGCGCTGGCGCGGTTGCATGTTTTGTCTAAGGGTAAAACACCGGCGGCGCTCGCTGGTTTTGCGCATGGTTTGGAAATGCTGGGTCTGGTCAACGACTGGTCCAATATCCCAATGTTTGAAGGCGGCGAAGCTGGTCCTGATGTCGCGCCCGCCGTTGCTGCACGTGTTGACGCGCTGCTGGCGGATCGTGCGACAGCGCGCGCAAACAAAGACTGGGATCGCGCCGATGAGGTGCGTGATATTTTAAACGCCGCTGGTGTTCAGGTGACCGACGTAGGCGGGCAGGCGACTTGGGCGCCCGGTCCAGATTTTGACGCGGCTAAGCTGGGGGATTTGTGATGACAAAAGAACGTCTTTACCTATTCGACACGACCCTGCGCGATGGGGCGCAGACCCAAGGCGTGCAGTTTTCTGCGGATGAAAAGCGTCAGATCACGGCTGTTTTAGATAAACTGGGTATCGATTATATCGAAGGTGGTTGGCCGGGTGCGAACCCGACCGATACCGAATTCTTTGCTGATGTGCCAGAAACGCGCGCGACAATGACCGCCTTTGGCATGACGAAACGTCTTGGTCGGTCGGCTGAGAATGACGATATTTTGGCGGGTGTGGTGAATGCCGGGACGTCTGCCGTTTGTCTAGTTGGTAAATCGCATGACTTCCATGTGACGACGGCGCTTGGCATTGCGCTGGAAGAAAACACTGAAAACCTGCGCGCTAGTTTCGCCTATTTGAAAGAACGCGGGCGCGAAGGGTTGTTCGATGCTGAGCATTTCTTTGATGGGTACAAAGCGAACCCAGCATATGCGCTTGAGGCCATTCATGCGGCCTATGACGCAGGCGCGCGCTGGATCGTCCTGTGCGATACCAATGGTGGCACGCTGCCGCATGAGGTGACGGAGATTGTAACGGCTGTGATTGCCAGCGGTATCCCCGGTGATCACCTTGCGATTCATACGCACAACGATACGGAAAACGCAGTATCTAACACGCTGGCTGCGGTCATGGCGGGCTGTCGTCAAGTGCAGGGCACACTGAACGGTTTGGGTGAGCGTTGCGGTAATGCGAACCTAACCACGCTTATCCCGACGTTGTTATTGAAAGAACCATTCGCGAGCCAGTTTGAAACGGGTGTCAGCCTTGATGCGCTGAAAGGTCTGCGCAAGGCGTCACGTATGCTGGATGACATCTTGAATCGCGTTCCTGCGAAACAGGCGGCCTATGTTGGGGCGTCCGCCTTTGCGCATAAGTCTGGTTTGCATGCCTCGGCCATTGCCAAAGACCCGTCGACCTATGAACACATCGATCCGGCCTCTGTCGGAAACAGTCGTATCGTGCCGATGTCCAATCAAGCTGGGCAGTCGAACCTAAAGGCGCGTTTGGCCGACGCTGGGATCGAGGTTGAGCTGGGAAATCCTGCGCTCGCACGGATTGTTGAGCGGATCAAAGAGAAAGAGGCCCAAGGGTTTTCTTATGACACCGCGCAGGCCAGCTTTGAACTGCTTGCCCGCGAAGAGTTGGGCACGTTGCCTGATTTTTTTGAAGTGAAACGCTATCGCGTGACGATTGAGCGCCGCAAAAACAAGCGCGGCAAGATGGTATCGTTGTCAGAGGCGGTTGTCGTCACCAAGGTCAATGGCGAACGGTTCCTGAATGTATCCGAAAGCCAAGGCCCAGACGGTAGTGACCAAGGTCCGGTGAACGCGCTGTCGCGTGCATTGTCCAAAGATTTGGGCCCTTATCAGCAATATATCGAAGATATGCAGCTGGTTGATTTTAAGGTGCGTATCACGAATGGCGGCACTGAGGCTGTGACACGGGTTATTATCGATTCAGAAGATGGTCAGGGCAGACGCTGGTCAACGGTTGGTGTCAGCGCCAACATCGTAGATGCTTCGTTTGATGCGCTGGTTGATGCGATCAATTGGAAACTGATCCGTGATGGCGCAAAGGTCTGATTTTTGAGTATTTTTGGCAAGATGATAGTGCGATGAGCCTGAATGCTTGTGCCGCTTTAGTCGAGAAGGCTGACCCAGAACGTTTCCGCGCGACGATGGCGGCACCTGTTGCTGCGCGTCGTGTATTGTTTCCGCTGTACGCCTTTAACGTTGAGGTCGCGCGCGCCCCTTGGGTAACCGAAGAGCCGATGATCGCCGAGATGCGTCTGCAATGGTGGCGTGACGCGCTCGAGGAAATTGCGGGTGATGCGAAGCCGCGCAAGCATGAGGTTGTTGATGCCCTTGCTGAGGTTTTGGATGTCGAAGGTGCGACATTACTGGATGGTTTGATCGCCGCCCGTCGTTGGGACGTTTATAAAGACCCATTCGAGGATGCCGCCCATTTCGATAGCTATATCGATGCGACATCGGGACATTTGATGTGGACTGCAGCGCGGCTGCTGGGGCAGGGCGATGAAGCTGTTGTCCGGGATTTTGCCTATGGTGTGGGCGCCGCGAATATGTTCCGTGCAATTCCTGATCTCGAGGAACGCGAGCGCAAGCCGCTGTTGGACGGGTCCGAGGCTGGCGTCCTGTCCCTTGCTCAGCAGGCGGATGCGCGGTTGACGGCAGCAGTTAAAAAACGCAAGATAATTGTGGCTGATGCCGCACCCGTTTTGTACTCTGGGTATCTTGCTCGGCCAGTCCTGCGCCAAATTCACAAAGAACCCAGTAAAGTTGCCCGTGGCGCGCTTGGGCTGCCGCCGCTACGCGAACACTTGCGGTTCGCTAACGTCGCGTTGCGGGGATGGTGGCGCTAATCGGCGGCATGTTCTTTGATCGCGCGTTTTAACGCCTTTTGTCCGCGTGGGTTTAAGCGACGCAGCGCCTCTGCCGGATCAATGTCGTGCCGCGCGAGGAATTCTGCCAGCGCATAGGAACGCGATTCTTGTGTCATATAGCCAGACCACCCTATTTGCGCCGGCCCCTCGATTGCAAAGAGCCCAAAACCGTGCGTGATACAGTGTAAATCAGTCGAGAGTTCATGCATTGGTTCACCACCGGGCATCGCGTCAATGTGATTGGCGAGACGGCCATGCATTAATTCATGCGTCATGGTGTTAATAAAGCCAATCGGTTGGCGCAAAAGAGCAGGGTCATAGTTGATCATGGGCGCATCATCATCATGATGGTACAGGCCAGCTACTGCCGACAGATCTTGATAGTTGTGCCTATATTCAGGGTCGATTGATCCTAGTGGCAATACAGGAATAGATGGTAATGGGAGCAAACGCGCAATATCATCCGCGATTTGTTGTGCAACTTCTGGGCTGTCACCCGCCTTGGCAGTGAAGAACTCTTTGGTTGCCTTGATGAGTTGGCGCGAGCTGCTCCAGTCCGGCCCGAATGTGGTATCTGCCCAATCGAAGCTATCGAAGATCCATTCTTTCAGTTCGTCACTGATGCTTTGAGAACGACGCCAGAACATCTACTTTACGCCTCTTGGCTGTCGCGCGAGCCAGATCAGCGAACAGCCGGCAAGAACAAGAAATGGGATCATTGCAAGGTTTACTGCGGTCCAACCTTCGACTGCGGTCCCGCCTGAGCAGTTCATTAACCCGCCTGATGCAAGAGACGCGATGGTCACCATCCCGAAGACGATCATGTCGTTCATACCCTGAACGACGCCGCGTTCTTCGGGGCGGTGTGCACCCGCAAGCATAGTTGTTGCGCCAATAAATCCAAAGTTCCAGCCAAGCCCCAGCAAGATTAGTGCCGCGTAAAAGTTGGTAAGTGTCACGCCAGTCAGCGCGACGACACCAGCACCGGCAAGGATCACGAGGCCGGTTGCGACGATCCGTTCGACTCCAAAACGCGCGATAAGATGTCCGGTAAAGAACGAAGGGACGAACATGGCCAATACATGAGCAGATACAATGTCATTGGCGTTGTTTTTGTCAAAGCCACACCCCACAACGGCAAGTGGGGTTGATGTCATGACGAGGTTCATCAGCGCGTATGATACCATGCCGCAGATGATGGCGACCATCACACGGGGTTCGCGCAACAATGCCAATCTGCCGCGACCAACCGGAGTGTCGATTGCTTTTGGGGTGCCGTTTGTTCCTTTTGGTAGGTCTAAGAAGAAAAACAGCAGCATGCCGCCCAAGTTCAATCCCGCTACTGCGAGGTAAGAGCCGAGAAACGGCACTGCGTAGGCGTCTTGGACGACTTTGTTGAGCTGTGGTCCAATGATTGCGGAAAGCAGTCCGCCTGCCATGACATAAGAAATGGCTTTAGGTCGAAAAGCATCGGATGCCGTATCAGTCGCTGCAAATCTGAAAAAACCCTGTGCAGACATGTAGATACCGGTCAAATATGATCCAGATAAAAGAATGGGAAAGGATGCGATATATAAACCATACGCAGAAACGAGCGCTCCGACTGCACCCGCGAACGCGCCGATGAAAAATCCGAAACGGCGGCCGTTTCGCTGCATCAATGGGCTAAGCCATGGTGCGGTGGTCATCGAGCCAAAGACGATAAATGAAATAGGAAGCGTTGCAAGACAGGGGTTGCTAGACAGCATCCCACCGGCAAGACCGCCAATGACAAAAATCATCGGCATTTGGGCGCCTAGAATTGCTTGGGCCATGACCAGAACGGCAACGTTCCGTTTCGCGCGGGTATCGTCTGTGT
This sequence comes from Yoonia maritima, assembly GCF_002933395.1. Lineage (GTDB taxonomy): Bacteria > Pseudomonadota > Alphaproteobacteria > Rhodobacterales > Rhodobacteraceae > Yoonia > Yoonia maritima_A. Next base: position 847,273 of record NZ_PKFN01000007.1, on the reverse strand, counting down.
AATCCATGTGCCTATCGGTAAGCACCGATTAGGGCAGTGGCAATGCCCTTTATGTCGCGTCGATTAAATGCGCGAAGGAACCCGATACGTTGTCGTTAATGAGCCCCATGGGGGGAAGGTTATTGCCTTCTGCGTCTTGGGCTTGGAATAGCGGTGTACCCTGCGCGCGTACTGTTGTTGCGTAGTGGAACTCGTGTCCGGCCCAGCGACCTTGGAGTGGTCCATCAGTCGCGTGCAATAGTCGGTAGCCCAGATGTAGTTTCCGTTTTGCAAAAGATGTTTCTAGCCGCAACAGTCCCGCCATTGAATGCCTGTTTCCGTCAGCGTCCGTTAGGCTGTCGCCTAAGACCATATAACCTCCGCATTCGCCGAAAATCTGCGCGTGCGTGGTTTTCAGGCTGCTAAGGAAACGGTGGTTACCAGAGAGACGCCCTGCGTGAAGTTCGGGGTAGCCGCCGGGTAAATAGATGAAATCAACATCTGGCGCAGGATCGTCGTTGAGCGGCGAGAAAAATGAAAGTGAAGCACCTGCAGAATGCCAATCGTTGATAAGGTGGGGGTAACAAAAAGCAAAGGCTTCGTCTTGGGCGATTGCGATGGTGTGGGCTGGTGGCTTGAGTGTCGTGGATTGACGCGCGGGAAGTGTCGCAGAGCGAAGGCCGATTAGCGCCTTAAGATCAACTGAATTTGAAATGAGATCAGCTGCGGCATTAAGATATGCGTCAAGGTCAGGGCGCTCTTGGGCTTGGACGAGGCCAAGGTGACGAGACGGTTGTGTCAATCCCGCTGTGCGCGGGACGGCACCAAAGACAGTAATCCCCACGAGTGCGCGTCTGAGCATGGCTTCGTGTCGGGGGGAGCCGACATTATTCAAGATGATCCCTGCAACGTGCAGTTTTGGGTCGTGGTTGATGAACCCTTGTGCAAGGGCTGCCACTGAACCGGCCATCCGCCCCGCGTCAATGACGAGCACCACCGGCAGATCCAGAATGCGTGCGACATCGGCTGTAGCACCTTTTCCATCCGGGCGCGCGCCGTCGAATAGACCCATCGCGCCTTCGACAATCAGTGGGGTTGTGCCTGCTGCCAAAGATTGAACGCGCGTCGGCGACATCGCCCAAGCGTCCAGATTCAGACAAGGTTGGCCGCAGGCGGCTTCGTGAAAACGGGGGTCGATGTAATCGGGACCGGATTTGGCGGCGCGTATGGGGGTGATCCGGCTGATTGCGCGGAGCAATCCAAGCGTTATTGTTGTTTTGCCGCTTCCCGATGATGGTGCGGCAATAACAAAGCTCATGTTTGGGCGAGGCGTTGCGCTGCCTCCGGCGGGAGTATTTTGACCAAAGCGAGGTACATTTATGCTGTTTCTGCGGGGCGGCCGCGCCCTAACGGGTCAAGGTTACGCGGTTTTTCCCCTAAGGCCATGCCCTGCCAATCGAGAACTTGGCGCATGAGAACGGATTTGCCGACACAGATGATTGCAGGTGGCTCTAGTCCGGATTTGGCGATGTCATCGACCATTTTTCCGAGTGTCGTTTCGAGCACCTGTTGATCGGATGTCGTAGCCGAGGTAACGACTGCCACGGGTTCATCCGATCCGCGTTCGGCATCCAGCAGCTTGGTCGCGATCTGGGCGATATGTTTCATACCCATATAGATCACGAGGACCTGAGAGCCTTTGGATATGCTATCCCAATCAAGCGATCCGGGGGTGTTCCCCGATTGATCATGCCCGGTCACAAACGTTACCGATTGGTTCACGTCGCGGTGCGTGACTGGGATGCCAGCATAAGCTAACCCGCCGATACCTGCCGATATACCCGGAATAATCCGCACAGGGACGTCGTGTTGGATGAGAGTTTGTGCCTCTTCTCCGCCGCGTCCAAAGACAAAGGGATCGCCGCCTTTGAGCCGGAGTACTTTTTTGCCTGCGCGTGCGAGATCAACCAGCTGTAGGGAAATATCGCGTTGTTTGGCCGACGGTTTGCCACCGCGTTTGCCCGCATAGACGTGCTCTGCCTGCGGTGCCCAATCTAAAATAGCCTCTTGGACGAGCGCATCATAGATGACCACGTCGGCTTGGCGTAAGGCGTTTGCCGCGTGCAGTGTCAAAAGCCCCGGATCGCCGGGGCCCGCGCCACAAAGCCAGACCCAGCCGGGTTCCATTTGGGGCCATGCGAAGGCGGGGAGGTCTAGTGTGTTTGTCATGTACCCTTTATGCCGCCGAACGCAGAGCTTGGAAAGGTGTCAAACGACCAACGATTGCGGATTGGCGGCATCGTTATGCCCGCTTATAGTCGCGTTAATGACAAGAAAGCCAACCGGAGAGTTGCGCCGTGGTTGGACCACAGGTGCTTGTGCGACCGCAGCTACAAAGGCTGCGTTGATCCGCCTTTGGGGTGGGGCGTTTCCGGGCGACGTTGGTATCGTTTTGCCAAGAGGGGAAACTCCGCAATTTCCGTTAGCATTGGCCGATGCCGGTGAGGGCTGGGCGCGCGTTGGGATTACGAAAGATGCGGGCGATGATCCCGACGTTACGCATGGCGCATTGATCATCGTAACGGTCCGTCGCTCTGAGGGAGGCGTACGGTTCAAAGCAGGTGCGGGTGTCGGTATTGTCACACGGGCAGGTTTGCCCATCGGAGTTGGGGAGCCAGCAATCAACCCAGTCCCGCGTCAGATGATGCAGGGCGTTGTTGCGGAGATCGCCGCCCAGTTTGGAGAGGCCGCCAATGTTGAAATTGAGATTTCTATTCCAGATGGAGAAGCGATCGCGCAAAAGACTTGGAATCCGCGGCTAGGGATACGGGGTGGCCTTTCTATCCTTGGGACGACAGGTGTTGTTCGCCCGTTTTCATGTGCGGCTTGGATCGCATCGATCCATCGCGGGGTTGACGTGGCGCGTGCAGACGGGCTGACGCATGTCGCTGGATGTACGGGCGCCACATCTGAAAAAACGGTACAGACCTTATTTGGCCTGCCGGATCACGCCATGTTGGATATGGGTGACTTTGCGGGCGGTTTGCTGAAGTATCTGCGTAAGCACCCGGTTGATCGCGTCACGATTGGCGGTGGGATCGGTAAGATGGCAAAGTTGGCGCAAGGGGCTATTGATTTGCATTCTTCGCGGTCGCAAGTCAATTTCTCGGCGCTGGCAGAATGGGTCAATACGCCAGAGGTGAATAGCGCAAATACCGCTCTGGAAGCTTTTGAAATATCAGGAGAAAAGCTTTCTTTAGAGATTGCGGATAGGGCCCGAGTTAAGGCTCAGTCGTTGGTTGGTGATCAGGCGATTATCGACACAATCGTCATTGATCGGGCGGGAAAAGTTATCGCAAGGTCTACGGCATGACTGTTTTAATTTTAGGGGGAACCAGTGACGCGCGCCGCCTTGCCGAGGCGTTGGTTGGGACCAATGCGATCATATCTTTGGCAGGCGCAACACGTGCACCAGAGCGGCTACCGTTACCAACGAGGGTTGGCGGTTTTGGTGGGAAGCAAGGGTTTCAAGAATACCTAGAACAATATTCCATTTCTGCCGTTTTAGATGCAACCCATCCTTTCGCGGATCAGATCACAACCCGTACTGCCCAGATTTGCAGCCAGTTAAATATGCCTTATCTTCAGCTTCTGCGTCCGGGGTGGTTAGCGGAACCGGGGGATCACTGGATTGAGATACGTTCAGAAAAAGACGCTGTCGATCATGTGCCAATCGGGTCTACCGTATTCTTAGGTACTGGTCGTCAAACGCTTGACCGGTTTGCAAATTTGAAAGGTAGGGAGCTTATCTGCCGTCAAATTGATCCGCCAAACGGTCCGTTTCCATTTTCAGGTGGCCGATTTTTAGTTGGTCGACCACCGTTTTCTGTCAACGATGAAGTATTGCTATTTTCGGAATTAGGGGTCGACTATTTGATCGTCAAGAATGCCGGTGGGGCGGCAAGCCGGACCAAGCTGACTGCGGCAAACCGTTTGGGAATTCCGGTATTGATGATCGCCCGACCGCCGCGCGGGAACTGGCAAATTGTCGAAACTGTTGATGCGGCCCTTGAATGGGTGCGAACGTTGTGAACGAACGGGTTATCATGTCTTTGGATTGCGTCGCAGAGGGCGCGGAGTGGCTGTGTCGGCATGAGCCACGTTTTAGACGCGCAATGCAGGGGTTGCCACCATTGCCGCTACGCCGAAAGCCAGATGGCTTTGCTGAATTGTTGAACGCTATTGTCAGCCAGCAGGTCAGCGTGGCGTCGGCGAATGCGATTTGGGATCGGCTTCGAGGTGAGGGGATGATTGCCCCGGATGTGATTGCACGCGCTTCCGATGATGATTTGCGGTCGTTAGGGCTCAGTCGTCAGAAAGCAAGATATGCTAAAGCCTTGGCAGATGCCGGAATTGATTTTGACGCGCTGCGGCTGCTGCCGACAGATGATGTGGTGGCGACACTGACTGCGGTCTCTGGCATTGGTGTTTGGACCGCTGAAATCTATGCGATGTTTTCACTGGGCCGCGCGGACGTGTTTGCGCCGGGTGATTTGGCACTTCAGGAAGCCGCGAGGCTTATATTTGAATTGGATGAACGCCCCAAAGACCGTGCGTTGCGGGACATGGCGCGCGATTGGTCGCCTTGGCGATCGGTTGCAGCGCGGATCATGTGGGCCTACTACAAGCAAAGTAAACAACGGGAAGGTATCAGATGACACGGGCACTCGATGCGCAGCGGCGCGAGCCAATTTCGGGCGAAATACGATCTTGTGTGGTGTTTTTGCATGGATATGGTGCGAACGCTGCTGATCTGATCGGCCTTGCCGATCCGCTAAGTGAACACATGCCCGATACTTTGTTTATCGCGCCAGATGCTCCAGAAGATTGTGCTGGGTCCCCAATGGGGTTTCAGTGGTTTCCAATCCCATGGATCGACGGGTCGTCCGAAGAAGAAAGCCGCGCAGGGCTAGAGCGTGCAGCCGCAGATTTGGATGCGTTCTTAGACGGTGTCATGGTCGACGAAGATCTGTTGCCCGAACAAGTAATCGTTCTGGGGTTTTCGCAAGGCACCATGATGGCATTGCACGTGGTGCCGCGCCGCGAAGATCCAGTTGCGGGAATCGTCGCGTTTTCAGGTCGATTGCTGGATCCTGAACTGCTCGAAGACGAAGCGAAGTGCCGTCCGCCCGTTTTGCTGATTCATGGCGACGAGGACGATGTCGTACCGCCGCAGTCGCTTCCTCAAGCTGCAGAAGCCTTGCAGGGCGCTGGTTGGAAAGAAGTTTTTGCCCATGTTATGAAGGGTACCGGTCACGGCATCGCGCCGGATGGTTTGCAAGTTGCGTTGGCATTTATGCGCGATCGGTTCGGAATGCGTTAGAAGACCTGTCCTGTTAACGAAGCCGTTACCGGTCATGTGCAACAAGATTGCATGTGACCGCGTCAAAAAGGCTTTGATATATGTTTCATCCGCAGGTGATTAACACGCTCGCCCCGAATTCGGTGCTTGGATGGGTATTGCGGATGCCAATATTTGCTGCGGTGTTTATCGGTTTGGCGATGTCGCAGCATGTGTTGCTTGGCAAGATTGGGCTAGAATCGTATGCCCAAGCAGTATTGATTTTAGCTGTTGTTGCATTGTTTGGGACGTTTTTCTTTGTCGTCTTGCGCAAGGTTAAGTCGCTTGAAAGCAAGGTGCAGGCCGTAGGTTCTGCCGACCCGTTGACAGGGGTTTGGAACCGAAAGGCATTTTGTGAGGCCGCTGGTCGCATCATTTCGCAAAATGGCGTGCTGCTTGTTCTTGATATTGATCATCTTGGCGCGATGAACAGTAATCATGGGCGCGGCGCGGGTAACGTTTGTCTCTTGGCGCTTGCGCAGCGATGTCGTGAATTGACGCGCGAAACAGATATTGTGGGCCGTCTTGATGGGGCGTCAATCGCAATTTACTTGCCGGGTGTACCCGCCGAGATCGCGAAGGAAATCGCGGACCGATTGAAAGACGGTATTCAGGTGTGCTCGGGTGGGCAGATTCTCGAAGCGACAATTTCTGTTGGTGCTGTTGTTGTCAGGGGTAAGCCTTCTATCGAAACGCTTTTGCGCTTTGCAGAACGCGCCTTGGATCGCGCCAAGTCAGAGGGCAGGGCACGTGTCATCATGCGAGGTTGGCCTAAAGCCGCCTGATTCGCCCATATTTTGTACAATTTCCGGTAGATGCTGGGGGTTGTCACATTTCTGACGCGATATATAGTCCTTAATTAAGAGGACTGCGGGAACGCCGCTTTGCACAGTTCCCGCACTTCGTGGTGTGGGAATTGAGATATGACGCAGGCAGAATTTCGAATTGACTTCGTACGGGAACCCGCAGCGCTAAAGCAATATCCAGCTTTGGTGTTGAACGCGGATTATCGTCCGTTGTCATACTATCCTTTGTCACTATGGCCGTGGCAAGACGCGATCAAGGCAGCATGGTTGGAGCGGGTGGATATCGTCAGCGAATACGACGAATACGTTCATAGCCCAACGACAAAAATACGAATCCCAAGCGTGGTCGTCCTGAAAGATTTTGTAAAACCGCGCAAACAGGTCGCGTTCACCCGCTTCAACTTGTTTTTAAGAGATTCGTTTTGCTGTCAGTATTGTGGTGCAAAAGGCGATTTGACGTTCGATCACGTCGTTCCGCGCGCTGCAGGTGGGGTGACAAGCTGGGAAAACGTTGTGGCCGCCTGTTCGCCATGTAATTTGCGCAAAGGGTCAAAGTCTCTCAAGCAATGTGGTATGAGTTTGCGAAAACCGCCGCGTCAGCCCGTAACTGAACAGCTTCATAATGTGGGGCGCAAGTTTCCGCCAAATCATTTGCATGAAAGTTGGGTCGATTTCCTTTATTGGGATGCAGAACTAGAAGCTTAGCGTTATCTGGTGCTAGACTTGCCTAGCTGCGCGGGTTAGATACGCGGCGTTAGCGCTAACGTACCTAAACTAAGCGGAGTAAGCTATGGTTTCTCGCGTCATTCCCGTCGAAACTTTTGATCTTGTCATTTTTGGCGGGACCGGTGACTTGGCTCGCCGTAAAATTCTACCCGGCCTGTTCCGTCGGTTCCGTTCGGGGCAAATGCCCGAAGGATCACGCATTATCGGCGCGGCGCGTTCTGATCTTGATCAAGCAGGATACCGCCAGATGATAGCAGATGCAGTTGCGGAATTCGGCGGTGAGGAAAAGAAAGATTCCAAGGGCTTGGATGCTTTCATCGAAACCCTAGATTATGTTGCAATTGATGCCAAGGGCGAAGGTGGCTGGGCGCAGCTTGCGCAAATCGTTCGAAAAGATGTTGTTCAGGCATTCTATTTCTCAGTCGCACCATCGCTCTTTGGTGATTTGGCCGAGCGTCTACACACAAATAACATTGCGAACGCGCAAAGCCGGATTGTTGTCGAGAAACCGTTCGGTCGCGATCTTGAAACAGCACGGGCACTGAACGAGACTTTGGCGACACATTTCGATGAAAGCCAAATCTACCGAATTGATCATTATCTAGGCAAAGAAACCGTTCAAAACCTGATGGCCGTGCGCTTTGGCAACATGCTGTTTGAGCCGCTTTGGAACAATCACTACGTTGATCATATCCAAGTCACAGTAGCTGAGACAGTGGGCGTCGGTGGCCGTGGCGCCTATTATGATAAATCAGGCGCGATGCGCGATATGGTACAGAACCACCTGATGCAGTTGCTATGCCTTATCGCGATGGAACCCCCCAGCCAATTTGGCGCGGATGAGGTTCGTGATGAAAAATTAAAAGTTATCCGCGCGTTACAGCCAGTTGAGCCGCACCATATCGTGCGTGGGCAATACGACGCCGGACCGAATGGTCCAAGCTATCGCGAAGACGCTGAAAATGCCCGTTCGTTCACCGAGAGCTTTATCGCGATGAAATGCGAAATCGCGAACTGGCGGTGGGCAGGCGTACCGTTTTACCTGCGGACCGGGAAGCGTATGAAAGCGCGATCTTCTGAAATTACAGTTGTTTTTAAGGATCTTGGGCATTCGATTTTCGAAGGCGACGAGGCCCGTCATCGTAACATTCTGTCGATCCGGTTGCAGCCAAATGAGGGTATGGATTTGCAGGTCACCATCAAAGAGCCCGGCCCCGGAGGCATGCGCTTGATTGACGTTCCGTTGGACATGACCTTTGCAGAAGCGCTTGGCCCGGATGCCGAAGAAGTGCCGGACGCTTACGAGCGTTTGATCATGGATGTCATTCGCGGAAACCAAACACTGTTTATGCGAGGTGATGAGGTCGAAGCGGCATGGCGTTGGACCGATCCGCTGATCAATGGTTGGGAAGCACGCAATGACGTACCAAAGCTTTATGATGCTGGCTCTGCCGGGCCGGAGGATGCATTAGCGATGATGCATCGTGACGGCAGAAGGTGGCGTGAAATCAAAGCGTAACGCCGCGATTTTAATCTAATAATTGATCACATGAAAGGCGCTGCCATATGAAGCTGCTTGAATATCCCGATGCGGAAATGATGATGATGAACTTGGCGGATACTTTGGCCGGAGAGCTGAAGAATGCGCTGCTGACACATGACACTGCATCGCTTGCGGTGCCGGGGGGAACAACGCCGGGGCCCATATTTGACAGCTTGTGCAGTGTTGATCTGGACTGGTCACGCGTGCATGTGATGCTGACAGACGAACGTTGGGTACCTGAAGATTCCGAACGATCGAACACACGCCTTTTGCGTCAGCGCCTGCTGGTCGATCGTGCGGCGGTGGCGCAGTATATGCCGCTTTATGCGAATGCAGAAACACCGGAAGAAAAGCTGCCTGAATTGGCTGCGGACTTAGATTCGGCGCTGCCGATTTCCGTTTGCCTGCTGGGTATGGGCGCGGATATGCACACGGCTTCGATCTTTCCGGGGGCGGATCAGCTTGATTTGGCATTGAACGGAGATGACCGTTTGGTCGCCATGCGCGCTCCGGGCGCGCCAGAGCCGCGCATTACATTATCTGCGGCGGTTTTGAACGCGGCGATCAGTCGGCACATTGTGATCGTTGGTACGGAAAAACGCGCGGCATTGGAACGTGCGCAGCAGTTGACATCAAGCGAGGCACCAGTTGCCGCGATCTTGAACGGCGCAACAGTACATTGGGCGGAGAAATAGCATGTGGAACGAACTTAAAGCGCATCACGATACCGTTGCAGATCGCCGGTTTGAAACCTTGGTCGACGCGTCGCGTGCCCGCGATTTTTCTGCTCAAGCCGGCGATATGCTGTTTGACTATGCCAAGACGAACATTGATGCGACGGGGCGCGCGCTGTTGGTCAAGCTGTTGGATGACGCCGGGGTCGCGGACAAACGCGACGCGATGTTTGCTGGCGCACCGATAAATGAAACCGAAGGCCGGGCGGTGTTGCATACAGCGCTGCGCAACCTTGATGGCGGGCCTGTCACCGTTGATGGCACCGATGTGATGCCCGAGATATTAAGTACGCTTGATCGTATGTCCGCATTTGCAACATCCGTGCGTGACGGTAGCTTTGCGGGGCAGGGTGGTAAGATCACGGATGTGATCAATATTGGTATCGGTGGCTCTGATCTGGGTCCTGCAATGGCGGTTAAGGCACTGGCGCCGTATCACGATGGGCCGCGTTGCCATTTTGTAAGCAATGTCGATCCGGCAGATATTGCGGGTGTTCTGCGCCAATGTGATCCGGCCACGACGCTCGTCATCGTTGCTTCTAAGACTTTTACGACCATTGAAACCATGACAAACGCGCGCACGGCGCAGGCATGGATGGGGCAATCTGTGACTGACACAGGCGCGCAGTTTGCTGCATTGTCCACGGCTGAAGACAAGACCGCCGCGTTTGGGATTGATCCAAGCCGCGTCTTTGGATTTGAGGATTGGGTCGGCGGCCGCTATTCAATGTGGGGGCCGATTGGTCTTTCGCTGATGATTGCGATTGGTGATGATGCCTTTCGGGCGTTTTTGCGCGGCGGTCAGGCGATGGATGTCCATTTCAAATCTGCTGCGTGGGATGAAAACGTACCCGCTTTGCTCGCGTTGGTTGGTATTTGGCACAATCAGATTTGCGGATACTCAACCCGTTCCGTCCTGCCTTATGATAATCTTCTCAGTCGATTGCCTGCCTACCTTCAACAGTTGGAAATGGAGAGTAACGGCAAAGGTGTCAGCATGGATGGTGCTGATTTGGATGTAAATTCAGGCCCCGTTGTGTGGGGGGAACCCGGCACGAATGGCCAGCACGCTTTCTATCAGTTGATCCACCAAGGCACGCGCGTCATACCTTGCGAGTTCCTTGTCGCGGCGCGTGGTCATGAGGATGATCTACATCATCAGCATCAGTTGCTTGTCGCAAACTGCTTGGCGCAGTCCGAGGCATTGATGCGTGGCCGTGATTTGGACGAAGCACGCGGTAAAGTCGCTGATAAGTTTGAGGGTGCCGAGCTCGAACGACAAGCGAAGCATCGCGTGTTCCCCGGCAACCGCCCGACTGTCACGATCGCTTATCCGCAGCTTGATCCGTTTATGTTGGGGCAGATTATCGCTCTCTATGAACACCGCGTATTCGTTGAAGGCGTGGTTTTGGGGATCAACTCTTATGATCAATGGGGCGTTGAGCTTGGTAAGGAACTTGCCACAGCGTTACAGCCTGTTGTTGAAGGGACACAGGGCACGGATGGTAAAGACGGATCAACGGCTGCGCTTGTGAGTTTCTTGCAAAAGAACGGGGTTTAGCGCAAAGCTGGGTAACCGAATAACGAAAGTAACACGATGATTACCCAATATATTCCGTATGCGATGTCGGCAATTTTGATTGTCGCAGTCATGATTGATTTGCGTACTGCCCGTATGCCAAATTGGCTGACGCTTTTGCCTATGGTGCTGTTCATCGTGCAAGTTGGGGCCGCAGGAACGCCGTCGGTATTTACATGGCAACTGGTGCAGGGGCTGATCGTTTTCATACTGGGTATTGGCCTTTTCGCAGCGGGCGGTATCGGTGCCGGTGCTGTTAAATTAATGGCTGGCACAGCCTTAATTGTACCAACGTCCAGCGCATTTTACGCGATCCTTGGATTTGTTGGGTCTGTTTTTGTGCTGTTCCCGATTGTCATCATAGTCCGTAAGGCAATTGGATCAGACGACAGTAAGTGGGCAGTGCTATCGCGGCAGATTTTGCCAATGAGCCTGCCAATCGCTGTGGCAGGCTTGCTGGGTATGTTTGCGGTATAGGTGGATCGGGATCCACCCTACGTTAAATCGCTGCAGTTACGATAATTTCAACGTTGTAGTCTGGCGTGGCAAGTTTTGCTTCGCCAGTCCAGCGGGCAGGGGCGTGTCCTTCGGGTACCCAAGCATCCCAAGCTGCGTTCATTTCCGCGAATTCATTGGCGATGTCTGACACCCATACTTGGGCTGTTAGGATGTTTGTTTTGTCAGTGCCAGCCTCGGCGAGGAGCGCGTCGATCTTGGACAGAATATCATTGGTTTGATCTGTGACAGATGCGCCGGCAATGCCGACCTGTCCGGCTAAATATGCAATTCCATTATGGATCACCATTTGGCTCATCCGGGCGTTTGTGTGCTTACGGGTAATTTCGGGCATCGGGGCCTCTTTGCTGTTGGAAAACATGGAGCGGGTAACGAGAATCGAACTCGTAACTGAAGCTTGGGAAGCTTTCGTGATACCTTTTCACCATACCCGCTCGTGCGCCATCGTCTAAGCCGCGGTGCGGCCTTCGTCAACGGCTATTACGTGGTTGCGCTTACGCGTAAATATCCTCGCGAGTGGCGGGTGGCCCTGTGACTCCGATACGTCGTTTCGACGACAGTGTTTGGTATAGGTTGACCACGTTACGTTGGAAACCAACCTCAAACAGCGCAAAGTAGGCCAACCAAAGACGAACGAGTTCATCCCCCACCAGTTCTTCGGCTTCGACGCGGTTTTCCCATAATTTATCGTGCCAAAGTTCGAGGGTAAGGCGGAAATGCTCGCGGAGCGATTCAGTGTCGTGTACTTCAAACCCGTGGCGTTCGAAGTCTGTGATTGTGCGACCGATATGGTCCAATTCACCGCCCGGGAAAATATATTTGGTGATGGTTTTTTGATAGCCTGTCGGGTGATCGAAGTCCGCCAAGTTGGGCGTGACCCGACGCGTGGATGCTTGGTGTAAGCACAATCCGCCGGGTTTTAGCATACGATGGATGTTCTTGTAGTAGCTGTCGTAGTTGTCGGCGCCAATATGTTCAAACATCTCGATCATCGAGATTTTATCAAAGTGGTTGCGCTCTTTAAGATCGCGGAAGTCGGTGAGTTCAACGGTAACTTTGTCTTCTAGGCCACGTTGTTTGATACGTTCATTGACCAACGCAAACTGCGTTTCAGACAGCGTTACGCCCTTGACGGTCACGCCGTAAAATTCTGCAGCATGGCAAGCAAGACTACCCCAGCCGCAACCGACATCAAGCATCTGTTCGCCTGGTTTCAGCCGAAGCTTGCGGCAAATATGGTCGAGCTTGTCGATTTGCGCTTGGTCAATATCGTTATCCCAATCCTTAAAGTACGCGCAGCTATAGACCATGCCGCTATCAAGGAAGAGTTTGTAGAAATCGTTAGAGACATCGTAATGAAATGCGATCATCGCCTTGTCGTCTCGTTTACCTTTTTGGAAACGATCTAAAAAGGCCCGCGGCGAAAACTTTGCGCGTTCTTTGAACACAAATGGTGCCAATGCCTTGGCCAATTTTGCCTTAGAATAAGACTTGAAAAACTTGATAATACTGACGTGATCAGTCGCCTTGAGTAGTTGCAGCGGGGACGCGTCGGTAATGCTGATGTCACCGCTTCCGTATAGCCCGAATAGTGTTGCGATATTTGGTTTGAGCAACATTTGGCGGATTGTATCCGAGGAATTGATGACCACTTCGATATTTGGTGCATCGGTACGGTTGTAATCTATCGTGGACCCATCCCAAAGTTTCACCGTCAGGTCGGCTTTGACCGAATCTTTTGCGGCGTTAAGGAGGGTGCTAATCGATTGAAGTTGAGCGCTCAAAATAAATACCTTCTGCTTTGTTGGCCCGAAGTTATCGACGTGGCGTAACCGCGTCCATAGCTTCGGTTCAAAAAACAAAAAATGGTGTTATCGGACTGAGAAACGTTGTTTTAGCTCGCGCTGGTGGGGCGTTTGCGTCGGCGTCGTGCTTGCCCGCTACCTTCGTTAAATTTCACATCGGGCAGGGGCACGATTGATCGCAATATTTCGAATGGATCAACGGCGTTCGGCATGGCTGACGCGTTTACGAAATGCTCTTGGAAGCGCGGTTCAATCGCTGTTTCGATTTTATGGATTTGTCGCACGGTTTCTTCGATTTCGCGACGCGCGTCGGTGTTTAGAAGCGCAATTCTAGCGCCTGTGCCTGCGGCGTTGCCGGCGCTCGTGACCTTATCTAGGGGCACATCGGGGATCATCCCAAGAACCATCGCGTGTTTTGGGCTGATATGTGCGCCGAAAGCACCGGCAAGAATAACCCGATCGACTTGATCGACGCCGAATTTGTCCATCAATAGCCGCGCGCCTGAATACAACGCTGCCTTTGCCATTTGGATTTGCCGGACATCATTATTGGTCACCGTGATTTTAGGGCCGTCGTTTTCAGTGCCGTCAAACAACAAATAGGAATTCGTCCGCCCATCGGTAAAGCAATTCGGTGACCCTGTTTGTTCTGCCGATCCGATAAGGCCGGGCGCATCGACGATGCCAGCCATGCGCATTTCGGCGACGACTTCGATAATCCCAGAGCCGCAGATGCCGGTAATTCCTGTTTGCGCGACAGCGGCGTCAAAGCCTGCGTCGTCAGACCAAAGATCAGAACCGATGACCTTGAAACGTGGCAGTTTGGAAATTGGATCGATTTCGACATGTTCGATTGCGCCAGGTGCTGCGCGCTGACCTGAACTGATTTGCGCACCTTCGAATGCAGGGCCTGTTGGTGAAGAACACGCGAGAACCTTTTCGCGGTTACCCAATAAAATTTCGGCGTTAGTCCCGACATCCACCACGAGCATGAGGTCATCGGATTTGCCCGGTGCCTCTGATAATGCCACGGCTGCGGCATCCGCACCAACGTGCCCGGCAATGCAAGGAAGAATGTAAACGCGCGCTGCAGGGTGCAGGTTTAGGTCAAGGTCGACGGCGCGAAGTGATAGGCTATCAGACGTCGCGAGCGCAAAGGGCGCTTGGCCAAGTTCATAGGCATCAATGCCGAGGAATAAGTGGTGCATGACGGGGTTACAAACGAACACCGCATCAACGATCAGCGTTTGATCGATGTCAGCTTCTTGCGCAATTTGGACAAATAGCGCGTTCATCCCTTCACGCACGGCCGCAGTCATTTCATTAGAACCCGTTGGGTTCATCATGCCATAGCTAACCCGGCTCATCAGATCCTCACCAAAGCGGATTTGAGGGTTCATGATACCAGATGATGCGACGACTTCTCCGGTGCGTAGATCGCACAAATGACCGGCAATGGTCGTTGATCCCAGATCAATCGCAAGCCCGTAAATCGCGCCATCGTAATAGCCGGGCCAGACGTTGATAATACGTGGGCTATAGCTGTCATCCCCAAGATGCACAGCGACGGTGACTTTCCATTCACCTTTTCTTAACGCGGGTTGAAGAGCCCTGAGCACGCCCAAATCCGCCTCAAGCGGGGGGAGTTCCCATTCGCGGCGCAGTGCATCAACAAGGCGTTCAAGATCGCCTGACGGATCGTGCATGTCGGGTTCTGCGACCTCGACATAATACAGCCGCGTTGATGGGTTCATGACGATATCACGCGCCTCGGCACGTTTGCGGACAACCTGTTTGTGAACTTGGCTTTCGGCAGGAACGTCGATCACGATGTCGCTTTGCACCGTTGCCTGACAGCCAAGGCGGCGACCCTTTTTCAGTCCACGAATAGTATCATAGCGTTCTTCGACACTGTTCCATTCAGATAACGCGTCAGGCGCAACGGTCACGCCGTGTTTGGAAAACTCACCATAGGACGGCGTAATTTGGCATTTCGAACAAATGCCGCGCCCGCCGCAGACACTATCAAGGTCAACGCCAAGCTGGCGTGCGGCCGTCAAAACAGGGGTGCCAACCGGAAAGCGCCCGCGCTTACCAGAGGGGGTAAAGATAACAAGTGGATCGGTGCTCATGAACGCGGCCTTGGATTGTTTGTGCCTAGATACCGTGGTGCGCGGCAAATGTAAGGTCAGAACCCGTCATAATCATTATGCGATGCGGCATTGAACGACATTCTATGACCGAATGGGGCATATGCCGGATGGATATTGGTTCTTAACGCAGGACAGAGTGGCCATAAAAATACTGAGGTGATTTTGATGAAACGTTCTGTCTTATTTGTTGGGCTTCTTGCTTTTGCGTTCTTGGTCGTGTGCGCGCTTGATGTCATGCATGAATCGCCGCCTTGGGACGTGGTCGATATTGCGCTCGATGTTGGGCAGACTGCAGTGCTTTTGCTGATGGTTATTGTTGTTGCGTGGTCGACTCAGAGCGTCGCGCAGATGCACGATGATCAGCAAGCATTTCGTGATTCCGTTTTGCGCAATAATGCGCAGGGTGACGATTGGCGGGCCGCCAGATCCCAAGAGATTGGAGCAATGAGCGATGCAATCGCGCTTGAGTTTCGTGCATGGGGCTTGAGCAGAGAGGAAATGGATGTTGCCGAGCTTTTGCTAAAGGGGGCGTCATTGAACGAAATCGCGTTGGATCAGCGAACATCGCTCACTGATATCCGCGACAGGGCGCAAGCGGTTTACCGCAAGGCAGGCATTTCTGACCGGGTCGCGCTGTCTGCATATTTTCTGGACAGTCTGTTTTCAAATGCCAATGCGCAGCCTGTTTAACGTAGATTTGCGCGTTCTCAACGCTTTGGGGCTTTTGCTGCTTGCCTATCCATGCGATAGCGCAGTGCCAACGATGCCACCCAAGGAGACGGTTGATGGAGATTCGCGAGGCGCTTACCTTTGATGATGTGTTGTTGGTGCCGGGGGCATCAAACGTGATGCCATCTACGGCTGACACACGCACACATGTAACCAATTCGATTGCTTTGAATATTCCGGTTTTGTCCAGTGCGATGGACACAGTAACCGAAGGACGGATGGCGATTGCCATGGCCCAAGCAGGCGGAATGGGTGTTATTCACAAGAACCTAAATGTTGAAGAGCAGTCCAAAGAAGTACGCCGTGTAAAGCGCTTCGTATCTGGGACCGTCTATAACCCGGTCACATTGCGCCCCGATCAGACATTGGCGGATGCCAAGGCCCTGATGGAACGTTACCGCATCACCGGTTTCCCGGTTGTAGGCGAGGGCGGCAAGATTGTTGGCATTGTGACAAACCGCGACATGCGCTTTGCCCAAGACGACAACACACCGATCAGCGTCATGATGACGACCAAAGACCTTGCGATTTTGCAGGAGCCTGCGGATCTGGACGAAGCCCGTTCACTGATGCAGGCCCGTCGGATCGAAAAGCTGCTGATCACGGATACGGCTGGTAAGCTGACAGGTCTGCTGACATTGAAAGACAGCGAACAGGCGGTCCTGAACCCCATTGCATGTAAAGATAGCCTTGGCCGTTTGCGTGTCGCTGCGGCGTCTGGCGTTGGCGATGCTGGGTTTGAACGCACACAGGCGTTGATCGAAGCGGGCGTTGACATGGTTGTGATCGACACCGCGCATGGCCATTCAGAAGGTGTGGCGCAGGCCGTAGAACGGGTAAAGGCACTGTCAACCGACGTGCAGATCGTTGCGGGTAACATCGCTACGGGCGAGGCGGCCAAAGCCTTAATCGGTTCGGGCGCAGATGCTGTTAAGGTCGGTATCGGCCCTGGGTCCATTTGTACGACGCGTATGGTTGCTGGTGTTGGCGTTCCTCAGTTGACTGCGATCATGGATTGCGCGGCGGCTGCGGGTGACGTTCCTGTCATCGCGGATGGCGGCATCAAATTCTCGGGCGATTTTGCAAAAGCAATCGCCGCGGGTGCGTCCTGTGCGATGGTCGGTTCAATGATCGCAGGCACAGACGAAAGCCCGGGCGAAGTTATTTTGTACCAAGGTCGGTCGTTCAAGTCATATCGTGGCATGGGCAGTCTTGGCGCAATGGCGCGTGGTTCTGCTGATCGGTATTTCCAGAAAGACGCGGCGAGTGATAAATTGGTGCCGGAAGGTATCGAGGGTCAAGTGCCTTACAAAGGTTCAGCAAGCGCGGTTGTTCATCAACTGGTTGGCGGTTTGCGTGCGGCGATGGGCTATACTGGCAACGCCACCATCCCTGAAATGCGCAAAAATTGCAATTTCGTGAAAATCACAGGCGCTGGTCTGAAAGAAAGCCACGTGCACGACGTGCAGATTACGCGCGAAAGCCCGAACTACCGGATTGGTTAATGGAACACATCGCACACCATAAGGTCGAAGGGGTAGACGTTTTCTGTCTGACCGATGGTGGGCTGGAGTTTCCGCCTAAAATATTTCCCGGCGTAGAAGAACAGCGCCGGGAAACGCTTTTGAAGGATGCAGGCCTAACCGGCGTGCAGACCGTATTCAACTGCTACGTGTTGCGGTTTTCTGACGGTCGCATCGCTATGGTGGATACTGGTTGCGGCGCGGAATTCGGCGAAAAGGGCGGGCGGATGCGTCGCCTTTTATCTTGGCTGGGTATTTTACCTGAATACGTGTCGCGGATTATCTTTACGCATTTGCACAGCGATCACTGTGGTGGCGCGGTGACTGGTGATGAATTGACCTTTCCAAATGCCGAGATCACGCTGCATGTCCGAGAAGCTTTGCACTGGAGCGGGAAAGCCTCTGTCGCTGGACGATTGTTGGATCGTGTTTCCTCTGTTCGTACAGTGCGCGGTGGTGACGATTTGGGGGATGGCATCACTGTGTGGTCATTGCCGGGTCACACGCCTGGCCATATAGGGCTGCGCTTGGGAGATTTGGCGCTTGTTGGGGACGTCGTGCACTCAGAGGCGCTTCAGTTGCCTGACCCAGCCACACGTCCAATCTATGATGAGGACCCGGACCTAGCGATCCAAAGCTGTAATCTTGCGCTGAACGCGATTGTTGATGACGGACTTGTGTGGTCAGGCTGTCATATGCTTGGCCCTGAAAAATTCGCGCGCCTCGAGCGGCAGGGACGGGGATTTACGCGGATGTCACTTTGATGCTGACGCATCAAGACGCCCGCCGATATGAATGTCAGCGTATAGGCTGATCGTGGAATGATTGCCGTTGTTTCGCGGCATTTGCATTGCGGCGCAGGACAAATTTTAGCGCTGCAAGTGCGATTAAGAGCAGCGCGATGCAATTGAGCATTTGCGAAAAGGTCATTTCTTGGGATGCGCGCGGTGCAAGTGCTGCGGCACGGCCACTGACCCAAGGCTCAATGTAAAAGAACCGAGACGCCCGCTGAAGGCCTTCTTTTTCAATCGCTTCAAGTGCGACATCGTCGTAGGAAACAGTACTTTGGTACGCTCCGTTAAAGTGAAATACTGGTCCGAGCTTTCCTTGATCATGGATATTTTTGAATATGCAGCCAAGAAATTCGTCAGCGTCTGAGTTAGGGGTAACGATTGCGGCTTTTACTTCGCGCTCTGATCCGTTGGCTTGTGGATCAAACAACAGCCACATTGCTCTTGCGTTGCTGTCCTCGCCCTCTCCTCTGTGTAGCCGATAGTTATAGTTGGTGTTGATCTGCGCTGCGATGTTGATCTCGTTTGCGAGCCCGATATCATCCCAAGTGAAGTCACCCAGCGCAATTGGTTTCGGGGGAGGCGCGGCAAGGGCCGCCGCACGCGTTTCTGCAGCGGCGATCTGCCCGTCGCGTGAATTCATTCCGAAGTAGATCGCTATGGCCGCCAACACGATGTAGCCTAGTGGTGGAAGTCTGAAAAATAGATGTAATAAAGGCTGCACGAATACGCTTTCTTGGATAGTAGATGGTTTTATGTTTCAGCTAAAACATGTCAAGAATTTGTCCCGCGTGGCGAATTTACGTATCGATCAAAAATTTCCCTGACGTATCTTTGAAAGTTGGGAAACCGTGGTTATACCGACCCTCTCGCTCTTGATCGTGAAGGTTTTTGATAATGTCTGCCCAACATCAGCTTTCGTCTAGGTCACAGCCATGACCCCCGGTGCACGTGTCGCTGCCGCAATAACTATTCTAGATGTGATACGCGAAGGCCAAGCGGCAGAGCAGGCGCTGACAAGTTGGGCGCGTGGAAGCCGATTTGCTGGATCCAAAGATCGGGCCGCTATCCGCGACCACGTATTTGATGTGCTGCGTGCACGGCGTTCGTTAGGTGACGGGACTGGGCGCGATCTGATGATACAGCTTGTTCAGCGTGATGGCTTATCAATAGACGCCCTATTCTCGGGTGAAGGGCATGCACCCGACCCGCTGACAGAGACAGAGCGCGCGAATCTAGATACGCCTGTGTCGTTGTCGCCGGCTGCGATATGTGATGTGGCTGACTGGCTCTGGCCGCATTGGAAAGACAGCCTTGGCCGAGCCTTTGAAAGCGCGGCTTTTGCCCAACAGGCCCGTGCGGACGTATTTTTGCGGGTGAACCAGCGCCGTGCGACCGTACAGGACGCAATGGATATGTTGTCAAAGGACGGTATATCGGTTGTGCCTCATCCCAACATCGACGGTTGCTTGCGCGTGACTGATAATCCGCGCCGCGTTAAAATCGCTGAGGCGTTTGTCGATGGCATTGTCGAATTGCAGGACGCGTCGTCGCAATTCGCGATCAACGCAGTGACCGTTTCCGAAGGGGCGCGGGTGCTAGACTATTGTGCGGGTGGCGGCGGTAAGGCGCTTGGCTTTGCTGACAGGTATAACGCTGCTGTGTTCGCACATGATATTGCGCCAGCACGTATGAAGGATTTATCGACGCGTGCTGCGCGGGCTAAGGTTGAAATTACGCAGGTGGCGACTGATAGTTTAACCAACCACGATAGATTCGACGTTGTGTTTTGTGACGCGCCATGTTCCGGCAGCGGGACGTGGCGGCGAACGCCTGATGCAAAGTGGCGACTTACCCAAGAGAGGCTTGATACTTTGAACGCGATGCAGGCCGAGGTTATCGCAAGCGCCGCTGAACTAGTCGCCGATGACGGCGTATTAGGCTACGCAACCTGTTCTGTTCTGTCTTCCGAGAATGATGGAATTGTTGATGCGTTTTGTGCGACGAACCCGGACTGGCAAAGTGTGCAACGCCATCAGCTGTTTCCAGGACCTGATGGAGATGGTTTCTATTTGAATTTATTGCGTAAATTCTAAGCAGCCTCTTTTCGCGGATGCGTCGTCACGGTACGCATTAAGGATTGGTTAAGCATTTCTAAGCTAAGCCAGTCCCGAGCGAGCAGTGAGGTTGATAGTGTCCGCAAATCAAATGGTTAATGTTCCGCGATTGTCGCCGATCATTCCAATATCGAGACGTCTTTTGTGGTGTGGTAGTGCCGGATTGTGCCTCGTTGCGTCAGTCTTAGCACCTGACATCGCGCTACGGCTTGGCTTGATCGCCTTAGGCGTCGGGCTTGGTTACATCGGTATGCGACCGTCTGGGATTGAACAACGTACTGCGCGGCTTATCGCGCATGACCCAGATCATGCCTTTATCACGGATAGGCTTGGGAAAGTTGGATACACCAATCATACTGCGGTCGGTCGCTTTGGCGATTGTCATGGGCGTAGGCTGTCTGATGTGTTTGAAAATCTGATTGCGGACCCCGTTTCGCTGCTCGACCGTATGCAGCGCGCAACAGAGCAACAGCATTCATGCAAAGAATACATCATTACCCGGCGGGCACATTTTCGGCTTCGCATATCTAAACTGGACCAAGAACAGTTCTTGTGGCGGCTAGATGAGCTGGGCGGTATTGACGCGATCCAAGGTGAAGGGCTGATGTTTCCGTTGGTCACGGCAGCCTCTGATGGTGTGATTTCGCATCAAAACAAAGCCTTCCGCGAACTTTATGGCGGATCTGTGAATCACCTGCGAGATGTGTTCGATGAACTGCCGCTAATGTCAGGCCAAACCGTATCAATGAAAACGCTTACTGGGCGTGTTTCCGTTGTCATCGCTGAAACCAAAGGTCAGGCAGGGCGTCGCGATATTATCGTTATGCCATCTGATAAACTGCCCAAAGTGCTGCCAACGCTTGGTGCGGGATGGGATGCAATCGAAGACTTGCCTGTTCCGCTTTTGAAAATCGGTGCAGAGGGCGCGATCCTTGCATCGAACCGCGAGGCGCGGCAGCTACTCGGGATGGAGCTTTCGCGAGAGCAGCGAATGGCTGACGTCCTAGACGGGCTAGGGCGTCCGATCAATGACTGGCTGCGTGAAGCTGCAGAGGGGCGCGGCGGACATGTATCACAGTTCTTACGGGGGCGCGCAGATCGCCAAGGTACTTTTGTTCAAGTGACGCTCAATATCGCGGGTAAGGCAAATGATCCTCATTTGATCGCTGTCTTAAACGATGTCACTGAACTAAAAACGCTAGAAGCCCAGTTTGTACAAAGCCAAAAAATGCAGGCAATTGGTCAGTTAGCTGGTGGTGTCGCACATGACTTTAACAATTTATTAACCGCAATTTCAGGGCATTGCGATTTGTTGTTGCTGCGCCATGATGAGGGCGATCAAAACTACGGCGACCTTATTCAGATTCACCAAAATGCTAATCGCGCGGCAAGCCTTGTCGGGCAGTTGCTTGCATTTTCACGAAAGCAAAACCTACAACCAGAGGTCATTGATCTGCGTGACACGCTGTCCGACCTGACCCATTTGTTGAACAGGCTTGTCGGTGAGAAGGTTACGCTGTCGCTGCACCACGATCCGGCATTGGCGCAGATCAAGGCGGATAAGCGCCAGCTTGAACAAGTGTTGATGAACCTCGTGGTGAACGCCCGGGACGCGATGAACGGTGCAGGTGAAATTCAGGTCGAAACTGAAAACCTTGTCCTGACAGAACCGATGATAAAAGACCGCGCAGTGGTGCCGCCCGGCGAATATGTATCGGTCAAAGTTATTGACGAAGGGCATGGGATCGCCCCAGAGAAGCTCCCTAAAATATTCGAGCCGTTCTACACCACCAAGCGTACAGGTGAGGGGACAGGGCTTGGGTTGTCGACGGCCTACGGCATCGTCAAGCAAACCGGCGGCTATATTTTCGCAGATAGCGAAGTTGATAGTGGGACTGAATTTTCCTTGCTGTTTCCAAGCTATGATCTGCCGGTGGCAGAGCCTTTGGCAACTGTCGTTGATACCGCTGAGCTGATGGCGCAGCCTGTTGATGGTGTTGTGCTCTTGGTCGAGGATGAAGCACCGGTGCGTGCGTTTGCATCACGCGCATTGCGTTTGCGTGGCTACACCGTGCTAGAGGCTGACTGTGCTGAAGCTGCGATTGATTTGCTCGCTGATCCTGAGCTGCATGTCGATCTGTTCGTCACGGATGTGATTATGCCCGGGATGGACGGCCCAACATGGGTGCGCCAAGCGTTACAGCAGCGTCCAAACACAAAGGTTGTCTTTGTTTCTGGATATGCAGAAGATGCATTTGGGGACGGCGAAACGCGTATCCCCAATTCTGTATTTCTGCCAAAGCCGTTCTCTCTCAATGCATTAACGCAAACAGTTCAAGCACAGCTAAATGACGCGGCTTAGGTAACTAGTGACCTTTAGAAAGGCTTACAAGGTGCGCAGCTGAGCCTGTTAAAGCGGCATAGTCATCGTGAACAACATGTACGCCAAAATTGGTCATAAAGCCTGCAAAGCGCCCCT
Source organism: Yoonia maritima (assembly GCF_002933395.1). GTDB lineage: Bacteria > Pseudomonadota > Alphaproteobacteria > Rhodobacterales > Rhodobacteraceae > Yoonia > Yoonia maritima_A. Next base: position 824,392 of record NZ_PKFN01000007.1, on the reverse strand, counting down.
TATCACGGAATGCGTCGCCAAACCCTAGCGCAGTCAAATGTGCTGAGATCGCACGTGCAACGCCACCAACCAAATATACCCCACCAAAGGGTAACTGGATCAGGGACAGGTTGCCGCAAACGGTCCCCAAAATACGGGTAAACAAACGTGCCGCTTCGATCGCGCGTGGGTCTGTTCCATTGTCACAGTGTTCCATGATGTCTTTGGCTGACAGTTCACGCGGATCGTCGGCCTCGACACCTAAGAAGGCATAAGCGCGTTCAAGCCCACGTCCAGAAAGAACGTCTTCGACGGCAGGAAAGCCATGTGCTGTGGAAACAAACTGGCAAAGACGCAGTTCCATTTCGTTGCGGATCGGTAAATTCGCATGTCCGCTCTCAGATGGGGGGACAACGCGTCCGTGTTCAAGATCAAACACAGGCGCTGCGTTAAAGCCTGTTCCGACACCGACAACCAGCTTTGCCGCGTTGTCGGGTACTTCAGGCCCTTCAAGCACGGTTTGGATGTTTTCTGGGTCAAGGTGCCCCAAGGCGTGTCCTTGCGCCTGAAGGTCATTCAGGATCGCCACAGTTTCAGCGCCAGTCGCACGCAAAAGCGTATCTTTGTCGATGGTCCAATCGAGGTTGGTCATCGTCGCCTCGCCGTCGCGTACAGGGCCTGCTACGGCCACACAGGTTGCGATTGGGTCAACGTCACCTTCGTCACTGATGTATTGACGCAATACAGATTCCAATCCGGGGAATTTGCTGTTGCTGTAGCGCCGGATTGTATGTGTTAGAACTTTCTTACCATCGGCAAGCGCGACACGGGTGTTTGTGCCACCAATATCAGCGACGAGTGAATAGATGTTGTCTGGGTGGCTCATGGGGGGACCTAACGCGCGATAGCTGTTTTAAGTGCGTGATAAGACGCTTTTGGCGTCCGCTTCAAGGTGTCAAAATCAACATGGATCATGCCGAAACGTTTCTCATATCCAAACGCCCATTCATAGTTGTCGAGAAGGGACCAATAGAAGAAACCTTTGACGTTTGCGCCTTCTGCGATGGCGTGCTTTGCGGCCATGATGTGGTCTGAAACATACTGCATCCGAACCGGATCAAATACAGCGCCATTTTCAACGCGGTCGTCCCAGGCCATCCCATTTTCGGTCACATAGATCGGCATATCACCCACATAATCCTGCGACATACGGGTTAGAACGTCTTGCAGCCCTTCTGGATAAATTTCCCATCCCATTTGCGTCAGATCTAATGTTGGCTCAGCCGCTTTTAAGCTTGGCCATACGGTATCGGGGTCGTGTACGATTTCATGCCGGGTGTAATAGTTTACACCAAGCCAGTCCATTTTTTGACTGATCTGGGTCATGTCGTCTTGCCAGCCAGCAGGCATATGATCGCCGAATCCATCAAGAACCTCTTGGGGGTAGGTACCTTTGGTCGCAGCTTCGATGAACCAGCGATTATAGATCGCGTCTTGTAGGTTTGCGGCGGCAATCGTGGCGGGTTCATCATTCGCAGGCGGGCTATGTTCAAAGTTCAGAACGATACCGCAATTATCCATTCCTTTGGCGCGCAGCCGTGTCATGGCCTCACCATGAGCAAGCATGATGTGATGCATCGCGCGCGCGGTCGCGCGTAAGTCGCGTAGTCCCGGCGCATGGTGGCCAAGGAAATGCGATAGGAATGACACGCACCATGGTTCGTTGATGGTTGCGATGGATGCCATTCGGTCGCCGATTTTGTCGGTGATGACATCCGTGTAATCGCCAAAGTACTTGGTCGTGTCCCGATTGGTCCAGCCGCCTTTATCAGCAAGCGCCGAGGGAAGTTCCCAATGATAAAGTGTTTGGAATGGCTTCAGCCCGCGTTCGAGGATCGCGTCGGTCAAGCGGTCGTAGAAATCTAACCCTTCGGGGTTCACTGTGCGCCCGTCCGGCATCACGCGCGCCCAAGATGTTGAAAACCGGTAGGCGTCCATCCCGGCATCTTTGAGCAGATCAAGATCCTCTGGGTAGCGGTGATAGTGGTCGCAGGCCAGCGCACCGTCTTCGGCGCGGATAACATTGCCCGGCGTGGCTGCAAACGTGTCCCAATGGGTTGAACCTGCACCACCAAATTTGTGACCTTCGATTTGATAGGCGGCCGTTGCAGCCCCAAAAAGAAAATCCTTTGGGAAATCAGAGCGTTTAAAGTCCATCTTAATCCTTTCGGGGGGCAGGGCCCGTTGACTGCCCAACCACAAATTCACATTCAAGAATGACGCGTTGTGGCGGTTGCATTGTGTGTTGGATTGTATTCAAAAGCACCTCTGCCAGTCGTCGTCCGGCGGTGCGCACGGATGATCGTGTCGCGGTGAAAATCGGGGTATCGCCCCCGTTTTGTAGGTATGACAGAACGTCATCGTGGGTGATGACCGATACGTCTTTGCCCATAGTCAATCCGTGATCTTCGATCGCTCGGCGCACACCAAGCGCGCTGATCAATGACGCACAAAGATAGGCTGTCGGGGGATTGGGCAGCGCAAGCTGCTTGTAAGCAGCCTCATATCCGATGATCTCGGTCATTTCGTTAGAACACATCAATGCGGTGTCAATCGGAATGCCATGAGAGCGTAACGAGGCTTCGTATCCGCGACGGCGCCGATGCGCAAAGTCCATGTTTTCAAGGCCGTTAACGAGCGCGATCCGGCGATGGCCCAGATCAAACAAATAATCCGTCGCTTGCTCGAAGGCTTCGTGGTTGTTCACGTCCAAAAACGTATATGGCAGGTCGCAATGTGTGACCTGGCCGTGTACAGCAAAGGGCAGCCCAAGGTCGTTTAACAAAGCAATGCGCGAATCGTCGATCCGTGGACCGTGCACGATGACACCATCAACCGCGCGCCGGGATTTTAGGCTGCGGTAAATTTGTTCCTCGTTTTGGTCGTCAACAATTGATAAGATCATTTCAAAACCGTTGCGCGCGTATGTTTCGCCCGCGCCGGCAATGAAATCACCGAATACGGGGTTCACCATCTCGTGCTGGGTGGATACGGGAATAACGTGGCCAATCGCCAAAGCACGGCCTGTTGCAAGGCCTTTGGCGCGCGTGCTTGGATGATAATTGAACTCTTTTGCGGCGCGTTCGACCCGATGACGGGTAGCCGCGCTCACCTCTGGATAGCCGTTTAGCGCGCGGCTAACCGTTGTTTGGCTCAAGCCAAGGTTCTTTGAGAGCTCTTTAAGGTTCATCGTTGTTCAGTGTGCCGTTTGCATAGTGTGTTTTTGCAATAATAGCCCAATTTTTGGGCGCAATATTGCGGCGTAATCGTTTCAGTAGTCAGCATTTTGTTAAATTCCAAGTACTTTTTCGATTGAGGCTCTTGTTGACTTTGGTTCGCTGTTGGCGGAGTGTAAACAAATCCAAAGCGCTTTGGGAAGCATTGATTCCCATCGTGTCCGGACGAAATGAATGCACGTCACGTGCTTTTTAGATTGCGTGCCGCTTTGGCGCGAATGGGAGGACAATCAATGAAAACGAAACTTTATGCAGGTGTTGCAGCTGTTGCTTTGTCAGCTGGCATGGCCCACGCAGGCAGCCACGTTGAACTAACACCGGGTGAGGGTGACTATACTTGGGATAGCTACAATGATTTCGCTGCTGCAAACGATTTTGCCGGTGAAAGCGTTACAGTGTCCGGCCCTTGGTTGGGCGCTGAAGCTGACAATTTCTCTAACATGACAGCCTTGTTCGAAGCCGCAACAGGCGCAAGCGTATCGTATGTCGGTTCTGACAGCTTTGAGCAGCAGATCGTTATCGACGCCGAAGCCGGTTCTGCGCCAAACGTTGCTGTGTTCCCGCAACCAGGTCTGGCGGCAACAATGGCTGCACGTGGTTTGCTGACACCGCTTCCCGCGGGCACAGGTGACTGGATTGCAGATAACTATGCTGCGGGTTCTTCTTGGGTTGATTTGGGCAGCTATGCAAACGCAGACGGCGCAACAGAAGCTTACGGCCTCTTCTTTAACGTCAATGTAAAATCACTGGTTTGGTACATCCCGGAAAACTTTGAAGATGCGGGTTATGAAGTTCCGACAACAATGGAAGAGCTGCTCGCCCTTTCTGACCAAATCGTTGCTGATGGTGGTACACCATGGTGCATCGGTCTGGGTTCGGGGGCTGCAACAGGTTGGCCCGCGACTGACTGGGTCGAAGACATCATGCTGCGCACTGCGTCATTGGAGACATATGACGGCTGGACAACAAACGAAGTTGCATTTGATGATCCTGCTGTAATCAACGCGATCGAAGTGTTCGGCAAATTCGCACGTAACGACGCATGGGTTGCTGGTGGCGCTGGCGCTGTTGCAACAACCGATTTCCGCGAAAGCCCAAAGGGCATGTTTGACAGCCCTCCACAGTGCTACATGCACCGTCAGGCGTCGTTCATTCCTGCGTTCTTCCCAGAAGGCACAGAGCTTGGCGAAGATGCTGACTTCTTCTACTTCCCATCTTTCGAAGCCGAAGATTTGGGTAACCCGGTTCTAGGTGGCGGTACATTGATGGCGATCACATCTGCATCTGATGCGACAAACGCATTCATGGAATTCATGAAACTGCCAGTCGCACACGAAGCAATGATGGCCCAAGGCGGCTTCTTGACGCCACACTCTGGCGTGAACACAGCAACCTATGCTGACGACACGCTACGTGGTCAGGGCGACATCCTGCTGAACGCGACATCTTTCCGCTTTGACGGTTCTGACCTGATGCCGGGCGCTGTTGGCGCAGGGTCTTTCTGGACTGGTATGGTTGACTACACAGGTGGCAAAGACGCCGCCGAAGTAGCCTCTGATATCCAAGCGTCTTGGGATGCGATCAAGTAAGTCATTCTTACTTGTGCGGTATGGGACAGCGCAGCACATGCTGCGCTGTCCTCCACAATTTTACCCGGGGGGGGACAGACGATGCATCCGGCGTTACAGGGTCTTCTGACTATTTTTCTAGGGGTAGGTGGCTGTATCGCCTATTTCTACTTTTCCAACCAATTCTTGGATAAAGTTCTGTTTCCTGCAAAAGGAGATAATGCTGGCCGGAACATCAACCGCGCCAACATGGTGCGTCCTTGGTTGTTTCTATTCCCCGCAATTTTTGCCCTTGGTCTTTACCTCGCTTATCCCGTCTTCGCGACGCTGTGGTATTCATTGACGGACCGTGATCAAGGCGGCGCATTTGTTGGGTTGGCCAACTATCGCCAGATGTTTGACGACCCCAAATTCTGGGAAGCTGTTCAAAACAATATGCTGTGGCTGCTTGTGGTGCCTGCTGCATCGACTGCGTTTGGTTTGCTTGCTGCGCAACTGACTGACCGGATCAAATGGGGCTCTATCGCGAAATCGCTCATCTTTATGCCGATGGCGATCTCCTTCGTTGGTGCTTCGGTGATTTTTAAACTGATCTATGACACGCGACCCGTTGCCCAAAGCCAGATTGGTGTGCTGAATGCAGTTTGGTTGCAATTTGATGGTGGTGTCGGGTCGTTCTTGATCCTGCGTTTGGTGCCAGGTCTGTTGATGATCTGTGCTGCCGCTGCTGCATTATTTGTCGCGTGGGGCATGATCCAAGCGGCCCGCACTGGCAAAGGCGGGAGCCTCGCAACTGTGATGCGTGCGATTGGCGCTTTGATCCTTACCGCTATTGGGTTTGTCGCGCTTTCATTGGCTTATGGGGCCTTTACCAAGACGTTTGATTACGGTGTGCCGCAGACGTGGCTGACAATTCCGGGCTGGAACTCGTTCTTCTTGATGATCGTACTGATCTGGATCCAAACCGGTTTCGCGATGGTGATCCTGTCCGCTGCGCTGCGCGGCATCCCCGAAGAAACAGTTGAGGCCGCAATCGTCGATGGCGCGAACCCGTTTCAGGTTTTCTTTAAAATCAAGATGCCACAGATTTCTGGGACGATTGTGGTCGTTTGGACCACGATTACACTGGTCGTTCTTAAGGTCTTTGACATCGTGTTCGCGATGACAAACGGTCAATGGGAAACCCAAGTTCTGGCCAACTACATGTACGACAAACTGTTCCGGGCAAATGACTGGGGCCTTGGATCAGCGAGCGCGATGGTCATCATGTTGCTTGTGTCACCCATTCTAATCTGGAACGTCTATAACGCCCGCAAGGAGATGCGCTGATGGATAATATTGCTGGCAGCAAGTCCTCTTTAACGTGGATCGTACACATCTCTGTGGCGCTTCTTGTGGCACTATGGTTGTTCCCAACCGTTGGTCTTTTGGTGTCGTCATTCCGGACGACTGATCAGATATCAAGCTCTGGTTGGTGGCAGTCACTGTTCCCGACGGAACAGAACGTCACACTGCGGACAACCGATCCCGACGACGAAGGTGTGCAGACACTTGTAGACGGCGTTTATACAATCACAGGCAATTTGTTTGAAGAAGCCGGCGCGGAAATCAGCGTCTGGGGGTCATCGTCACGTGCGATTGATGCCTATACGGCGGGCGAAACAGTTGACCTTGGTGATGGCGAAACGATTACGGTGCAAGCAAACGGCGATTACGTCTGGACCGGAACAGAAGAATTATCCGGTCGTGGGCAACGTGTTTTTGCAACAGCGGAAACACCGCCAGAGTTCACGTTAGATAACTATAAACGTGTGCTGTTCAGCGGGTCATCGACAGACAGCATGGCCAAAGCGTTTTTCAACACGCTAACCGTCACAATCCCTGCTACGATCATTCCTATCGTTATTGCGGCCTTTGCTGCCTATGCGCTGGCTTGGATGGATTTCCCAGGTCGTGCGATTCTTATCGCGCTGGTCGTTGGGTTGCTGGTTGTGCCGCTGCAACTTGCGCTGATCCCGCTGCTGCGCTTGCACCTGAACATCGGTATCGGCAAGGGGTATCTGGGGGTCTGGCTCGCGCATACTGGCTTTGGGCTTCCGCTCGCGATTTATTTGCTGCGGAACTATATGGTCGGATTGCCGCGTGACATCATCGAGAATGCCAAGGTTGATGGCGCGACTGACTTCCAGATATTCACCAAGATCATTCTGCCGCTGTCGTTTCCCGCCCTTGCGTCATTTGCGATTTTCCAATTCCTGTGGACTTGGAACGATCTACTGGTGGCCAAAGTATTCTTGATTGATTCAACCGGGCAAACGACGGTGATGACCAACCAAATTGTCGAATTGCTTGGGACGCGGGGTGGTAACTGGGAAATCCTTGCCACGGCGGCCTTTGTGTCCATCGCCGTGCCGCTGGCTGTGTTTTTTGCCATGCAAAAATATCTCGTGCGCGGTCTATTGGCCGGTTCGGTTAAGTAAACCTGTCTTGGGGCGGTCCCAAGGCTTTCATCAAATCCACCCAGTGGCTTCGCGGTCGATCGCGAGGCTGGGTGTAGTAGGAACGACACTATGACTACGGCTCTTGCCACAAAACCTGTAAACGCCAACGACAAAGATTGGTGGCGCGGTGCGGTGATCTATCAGATTTATCCGCGTAGCTATCAGGACAGTAACGGTGACGGCATTGGCGATCTTTTGGGTATCGTTCAACGGCTTCCGTACATCGCGTCGCTTGGCGTCGATGCGATCTGGATTTCACCATTCTTTATGTCGCCCATGAAGGACTTTGGCTATGATGTAAGCGACTATTGCGATGTTGATCCGATGTTTGGGTCCTTGGCGGATTTCGATGCGGTTATCGAAACGGCACATCGACTAGGCGTGAAGGTCATGATCGACCTTGTGCTAAGCCACACCAGCGACCAGCACCCGTGGTTCATCGAGAGCCGTGCGAACAAGACAAATGATAAATCCAATTGGTATGTGTGGGCAGACCCGAAACCAGATGGGACCGCTCCAAACAATTGGCTTTCGATCTTTGGTGGCTCTGGCTGGCAGTGGGATGCGCGCCGCGAACAGTATTACATGCACAACTTTCTTGTGTCGCAACCTGACCTGAATTTCCATGAACCCGAAGTTCAGGAGGCGTTGTTAGACGTGGGCCGTTTCTGGTTAAATCGCGGTGTTGATGGTTTCCGTCTGGATACGATCAATTTCTACATGCACGACGAACAGTTGCGCGATAATCCCGCGTTGCCGCCAGAACGCCGGAACGCAAACACTGCGCCAGCGGTGAACCCGTATAACCACCAAGAACACCTTTACGATAAAAACCACCCAAAGAACGTTGAGTTCCTGCGCCGTTTGCGTGCAGTAATGGAACCCTTTGGCGCGGCTGCGGTCGGAGAAGTCGGCGATAGCCAGCGTGGTTTGGAAATCTTGGGCGAATACACGCGCGGCGATGATCTCATGCAGATGTGCTACGCGTTTGAATTTCTTGCGGCGGATATTCCTACGGCTGATCGCATCGTTGAGGTGATGGAAGAAGTCGACACGGTGGCTGGCGAAGGCTGGGCATGTTGGGCGTTTTCCAACCACGATGTGGTGCGCCACGCGACACGGTGGAATCTTGCCCCCGGTGCGCAACGGATGTTCACAACATTGATCATGTGTTTGCGCGGTTCGGTTTGCATCTACCAAGGCGAAGAACTTGGCCTACCAGAGGCCGAAGTCGCATTTGAAGATCTGCAAGATCCATATGGCATCGAATTTTGGCCTGAATTCAAAGGTCGTGACGGGTGTCGTACCCCAATGGTTTGGACTCCTAACAGCCAAAACGGTGGCTTTTCGGATGCAAAACCTTGGCTTCCAGTCGCGTCCGAGCATTTGCCTCTTGCCGTGTCAGCACAAGAAGACGAGCCGGGCGCGCTTTTGCATCACTATCGCAAAGCAATTGCATTTCGCCGTGCCCATTCGGCGCTAAGCCAAGGTAGCCACGATAAATTGCGTGCCAAGGGTGACGTTATCTATTTCACCCGGACCGGCGGGGAGCAGACGATTTTCTGCGCATTCAATGTAAGTGAAACACCATCCGATTTTGATTTGCCAGACGGCAACTGGACCCCAATTGGGGCCGAGTTAGGAAGCGCACATGTTTCAGCGGATGGACGTTTACATCTTGGCCCATGGCAGGTTTGCCTTGCGCTGAAGACAGATATTTAAGGGAGTGAGACATGGCTGATTTAAAACTGACGGATATCGCCAAGACATATGGTGGCACTGTCGAGGTGCTGAAGCACATCGACCTTGATATCAAAGAAGGTGAGCTGATCGTTTTTGTCGGCCCGTCGGGCTGCGGTAAATCGACATTGCTGCGGATGATTGCAGGTCTTGAAAAGATCACCAGCGGCACGCTTGAGATCGACGGACAAGTCGTCAATGACGTGCCCCCGGCGCAGCGTGGTATTGCGATGGTGTTCCAGTCCTACGCGCTTTATCCACATATGACAGTTCGAGAGAACATGTCGTTTGCATTAAAGTTGGCCAAGAAATCTGCGTCCGAGATCGAAGAGGCCGTGAATAAGGCCGCACAAATTCTTCAGCTAGAAGAATACTTGGATCGGTTGCCAAAGGCGCTGTCGGGTGGTCAACGTCAACGTGTTGCTATTGGCCGGTCGATTGTACGCGACCCAAAGGTCTATCTGTTTGATGAGCCGCTTTCCAACCTTGATGCGGCGTTGCGCGTCGCCACCCGGATCGAGATTGCGCAGCTCAAGGAATCGATGCCCGAAAGCACGATGATCTATGTCACACACGATCAGGTCGAAGCGATGACGCTTGCGACACGTATCGTTGTTCTCGCGAACAAGGGTATCGCGCAAGTTGGTACGCCGCTTGAGCTGTACGAGCGGCCAGAAAACGAATTTGTGGCGCAGTTTATCGGATCACCTTCGATGAACCTATTGGCCGGCGAAATCATTGAAACAGGCACGCAAACGGTCGTGACGCTTGATGGCGGTGGCACAGTGACATCTGCCGTGCCGACACGCGATAACGAAAAGGGCCTTAGGGTAAACGTTGGTGTTCGCCCCGAGGATATGTTGGCGACGACCGGCGATGATTACTTGTTTGAAGGCAAGGTGAACTTTACCGAAGCTTTGGGCGAGGTGACATTGCTATATTTTAACAAAGTGGGCGACAACGATGCCGTGATTGGTAAACTGCCAGGTGTCCATGCCGGGTTGCGCGGCCAGTCTGTTCGCATGAAGGCGGAGCCTGAAAAAGTTCAGGTGTTCCATAACGGTAAGTCGCTTTATTATCGTTAAAGAATCGTAAAAACAAAAAAGGACCGCTGAAAAGATCAGCGGTCCTTTTGCATTGCCGAATTCCAATTGATTATCCGCGACGGCGACGTCCGGTGCGCGCGCGACCTTCGCCGGCTTTCACAGGGGCGCGGTTGAACTTGATCCAGTCCGACCCTGATGGATCGTTGTCTGTCAGAAAGTTCGCTGCGCGGATGGCTTCCATTTCAGAGCCTGCCTTGGCTTTGGTTGATCCCATGCCAAACAGCGTTACAAACAATTCATCATCGATGTCTTCGGGCAAGATGATCCCGGCGGCGGCGATTTCTGCTTTCTTTTCCGCGATCTTTTTTGGACCGACGGGCAGGGCGATTGGGTTCATGATCGCAGAAGTCATACCAGCTTCCATTGCCATTGGCAGGAATGCGTTGTTCACGCCGTGACGGTTTGGCAATCCAAAACTGATGTTGGACGCGCCGCATGTTGTGTTCACGCCTAATTCTTCGCGCAAGCGACGAACCAATGTGAACACCTGCAAACCAGCCGTGGCCATTGCGCCAATTGGCATCACAAGTGGATCAACCACGATGTCATGCGCGGGGATGCCGAAATCAGCGGCGCGTTCGACGATCTTTTTTGCGACAGCAAAGCGCACGTCGGGATCCTCGGAAATGCCTGTGTCATCATTAGAGATCGCGACGACAGGCACGTTGTATTTCTTAACCAGTGGCAGCACGAGCTCCAGCCGTTCTTCTTCGCCAGTGACCGAGTTCAGCAGCGGGCGGCCCTCGGCGGCGGCAAGACCGTTTTCCAACGCGCCTGGAACAGAGCTGTCGATGCACAATGGTGTGTCGACAACGGCTTGAACGCGTTCGATCAGTTCTTTCATCAACGGTGGTTCAACAAAATTGTTATCGGCGTAACGCGGATCTTCGGCCATTTTGTTCGAAAACACAGCGCCAGAGTTTACATCAAGAATGTTGGCGCCAGCGGCGGCTTGTGCAATTGCGTCGGCTTCGACGCGGCTGAAATCGCCTTGTTCGAGTTCAGCAGCCAAAATTTTGCGTCCCGTTGGGTTAATCCGTTCCCCGATCACACAAAAGGGTTGGTCGAACCCGATGATGGCAGTCTTTGTTTTAGATTCGACAATCGTGCGGGTCATAAGATTTCCTTGGTTTTATTTGCGGGGACAGCTGCGCTGCCGCCGTTATCAATTGCCCAATTTGCATTCGTCTTAATCCCGCCCAGAGGGAAGAAATGCACATTGGTGATATTGAACTCTGGGTTTGCCGCTTTGTGCAGGGCGAGTTCGGTTAACACATCTGTTGGCTCATATGGCAAAAGAAGCTTTGTCACATCCATAGCGCGCTTTTGCAGAACCTTCAGCGAGGGGCCAACACCGCATGCAATCGCAAATTTAATCAAGGTTTGCAACTTAGCCGGACCCGCGATCCCAATATGTACGGGGATTGTGATACCCGCATCACGCAAGGCATCGGTCCATGCGATGATTGGCTTCGCTTCAAACGCGAATTGTGTCGCTAGCGCCATTTTGGCGTCAGTCGTTTCCGAGAAGCGTTGCTTCCAATGCAGTGCTTCCATGACGTTTTTGTCGCTGCCATCTTTGTCGATGTCGCGGTTACCTTCGGGGTGACCGGCTACGTGCAGGCGTTTGAAATCGCCGAACAGCCCCGTTTCCAGCAGCTGCATTGAGCTGTGAAAATCACCCTTGGGTTCCGCAACACCACCGGCCAGCAACAAGGCCTGATCGACATCTGCTTCGCCTTGGTAACGGGCAATCCAATCAGCAAGCATTGCTTTGTCTTGAATGATCCGTGCAGGGAAATGCGGCATGACCTTGTAGCCATCGCTAGCTAGACGCTTTGCAGTCGCAACCATATCTTCAATCGGTGTGCCGTCGATATGCGCGATGTAGACACGTGTGCCAGCGGGCAATAGGTCTTTGAAGTCGTCAACCTTCTCGGCTGTCCGCGGCATTACCTCGATCGAATAATCTTGCAAAAATGCTGCAATTTCGGGAGTTTCCCCTGAAATCGTGGCATCTTTGCGTTTTAAAAAGGGAAGCAGGGACATGGCGACCTCCGTAATGCGCGCTGGTATTTTGACCGGTGTCTTCAATTCCAGCCATCGTTTGCAATAAGCGTTTTTAGGCGCTCTTGATCATATTCGGTTTCAATGCGCGCGGCCTCTGCTGTGGCGGCTTCAATATCTGTACCGTCAACGGGATAGGGGGCGGCTTTGCGGAACCCAGCCAGATAATCGTCAGACTCAGCTGCGCCAGATTTCATCGCAGCGCGGTCAATCGCCTGTTCGAACCGTTCCGGCAGTGGCATTTTAGTGCCTTTTCGCCCACGGCCGACGATGACTTGGGCGGGCATATCGCGCCAGTAGACAATTGTGACGTCGGGCATGCGGTGATTCCCCTCATTGCTGTTACTTCGGTTCTAACATTCGATTTTTGTCCCCGACGTCGGTTTTCGACATCACGGACGCAATCAGCGACCGAGACGTGCTAACGTGGTAGGCCTGCGCGGGCTAGGGCTGCGCAGGCTCATAATCCTCATGTTCCAGATGTGTCTTATTCAGATAGCGCCGGTGGCACGATATTGATCTGTCACAAAGGCGACGATCCCAAACCCGACCAGCACAACCGCCAGCGTGGCCAGCATTGCCCAGCCAAGCACCGCAAAAACGACACCCGACGCGAGCGACGCAACTGCTGCACATATGGCTAAGATCATATCGTTTATACCTTGAACCAAGGGGCGGTCTTCGGGGCGCAGTGCGGTTTGCAGCATATAGGTGCCGCCAACAAAACCGAAATTCCATCCGACGCCAAGCGCGATCAAAGCTGCATGGAATTGAAACGGTGTTTGCCCCGTCAGCGGGATCACAGCGGCGACAAGCAGCAGTATTAGCCCGCTTATGGCGATCTGCGTGCTTCCATATTTTTGGATAAGCTTCCCGGTAATAAGGCCGGGCGCAAACATAGCGACAACATGCCAACTGATCACGGATGCGGCTTGGTCTTCATCTAAGCCGCATCCGACCATTGCGAGCGGGGTAGGTATCATCAAAAATATCATGATTGCATGTGCAAATGCAGCCACTGCAATGGCTGTCACAACCTGCGGGTTCTCACGTAAAACTGCGACCGTATTACCGGTTGCTCGCGTGGGTTTTGAAAAGTCGTGCGGAATACGTAATGCGGCCACCGGGATGATCCCCAGCGCACCTAGCGCGGCGATCCCGATATATGCGCCCGCAAAGGGAACTGGCGCTAGCAGATCCTTTAAGCCGCTAAACAGTTGTGGCCCCACCAAGGCGGCCACAAGGCCGGATGCAATCGTCACTGACATTGCTTGCGCCTTGTGTTGATCATCAACAACGTCTGCCGCAGCGAACCGAAAATAGTTCACGCAGATCAACCCGGCACCCAAAATGATGTGACTGATGCATAGCAGTGAAAAGCTTTGTTGTACCAGCGCATAAGCCCCCAGGGCGCCACCTGCAATCGTCAGGCACGCGGCGATCAGGAACCCAGCCCTGCGACCATACCTGCCCATAAGCAGCGAAATCGGCGTGGCGACTGCAACGCCGACAATCAATTGCACGGTTGGCGGGAATGTTGCCATCCATTTCACCGGCGCAAGATAACCACCAGCCAGAGCCCCTAATATAATCAACATTGGCATCGCAGCCCCAAGCAGGATATTCCCGCATAAAATCAGTGAGAAATTTCGATTAAACATCACCTATGTCCTTTGATTAGTTTCAATGAACATTATTGATTGCCCGTGTTGTCTAAAATGACATAGTATCTTCAATTATGGACAATACTGATCGACGCATTGATGTGCTTTTATATGACGGTGTGAATGCGGTTGACGTCACAGGGGCAGCGCAGGTTTTTAGCTCTGCGACTGATCTGGCTGACGCTCGGTATGCAATCCGCTATGTATCGATGGCCGGGGATCCAGTGCAAAGCAGTTGCGGCCTAAGGTTAATGGCCGATGCGGCGTTTGATATAGGTTCAGATGCCGATGACCTGATTGTTCCCGGCGGGCAGGGTGTTGATCGTGCCTTGGAGTGTACACCGATATTAGATTTGATTGCGGGGTGGCAAAGCCGCGATGGTCGCAGGGTTATCTCGGTGTGTTCGGGGGCTTTGTTGCTTGCGAAGGCTGGGTTGCTGAATGGGCGTGTTGCGACGACTCATTGGCGACGAACCAGCTGTGCGGTGTCGCAGTTCCCAGATGTGGATTGGCAGATTGATCGGCTTTATTGCTGCGATGGAACCGTGATGACCGCTGCCGGGGTAACGTCAGGTATTGATTTGGCCCTTGCCATTTTACGTAAAGATCATGGTGATGATACTGCATTGCAGGTGGCACGTGAAATGGTGGTCTATCTGCATAGGCCGGGTGGGCAGCACCAGTTTGCCGACGTCCTAACGGCGCAGTTCGCACAAACTGAAGACCTGCGTGTGTTGGTCGATGCTATGGTTGATAATCCTCAGCACGAATGGACTTTGGACCAGATGGCGGACGTTGCTTTTATGACGCCGCGCACGCTCACACGGCGGTTTGCAGCAGGATATGGGCTTTCGCCGGTGAAATTTTTGGAACGTATTCGCGTGAAATTGGCCGAAGCTGCATTGGGGGCCGGTGCGCCCGTTGCACATGCATGCACTGTGGCTGGCTTTCGCGATTTTCAACAAATGCAGCGTGCGTTTAAACGTCACAACAACACAACCGTTGGTGAATATCGCAAGCGATTTGGACCAAATACGCGGGCTTAGATCGGTTATCTGGTCACGAAGTTGAGACGGCCCTTGCGCCACGACGCCCAGAGGCCTAGCTTGGGGATAACTCGAAAATGGAGGGCGTGACTATGGCGCCCAAGCGTCCCAAAGGTGCGGGCGCGTTCCCAAAAGCGGTCGATACCCCCGCGCCAAAACGACCTGATCCTGAATCGCTTTATGCGGCGCTGGATTTGGGTACAAATAGCTGTCGTATGTTGATTGCCCAACCAAAGGGCAGCCAATTTCATGTTGTCGACAGCTTTTCAAAATCTGTGCAACTTGGCCATGGCCTTGAAAGCACAGGACGGTTGTCGCGTGCGTCGATGAACCGAACAATTTCTGCTCTGCGGATTTGCCGGGAAAAGTTAAAACGCCACGGCGTAAAGCACATGCGTCTTGTCGCGACCGAAGCCTGCCGGCGCGCGCATAATGGTAGCAATTTCATTGCGCAGGTGCGGCGCGAAACGGGGATGGAGCTTGAGATCATCAAGCCCGAAGAAGAAGCCCGGCTTGCCGTGATTTCCTGTGCGCCTTTGGTCAGCGTGAACACGGAACAACTGCTTGTCGTGGATATTGGCGGTGGTTCGACCGAGCTAGTTTGGATTGATCTTACCAATGTTCCCAAACGCGAACGGCCGCGCGCCATTATGCGGCTACATGCGGGTTTTAAATCTGATCCCGGTCCTTTTGCTGCGGCGAAAGTGGTCGACTGGATTTCTGTTCCGTTGGGTGTCGCGACGCTGCGCGATCAATTTGCTGATGTCGAAGATGACGCCGCACGGTTTGCACTGATGAGCTGGTTCTTTGAGGAAAACCTAGAAGAGTTTTCACCCTATGCTGCGGCCCAAGCCCGCGAAGGATTTCAGATTATCGGTACAAGTGGAACGGTAACAACCGTCGCGGCGAGCTATTTAGGGTTGAGGCGCTATGATCGGACCAAGGTCGATGGGTTGCGCATGACGTCTGACCAGATTGATACCGTCATCCGAGACTATCTGACGCTTGGTCCCGCCGGTCGACGTGCTGACCCGCGCATTGGCAAAGATCGCCAAGCACTGATCATGTCAGGGTCTGCAATTTTGCAGGCGTTGATGCGCCTTTGGCCGACAGATCGACTGTCTGTGGCGGACCGTGGTTTACGCGAAGGGCTACTTTATGCGCAAATGTCCGTAGATGGGGTCTTGGAAGACGCGCCGTTTTAAGCGATAGGCAAGAGTATGGCCAAGAAAACAACAAAGAACTCATCCGGACGCGGACAACGCGATCTGACCGTTAAGGTAAAGACAGCGAAAGGGCGCAAGCTTAGCTCGACCCTTTGGTTGCAGCGGCAATTGAACGATCCTTACGTAAAGCGTGCGCAGACAGATGGGTACCGCGGGCGGGCGGCCTATAAGATTTTGGAACTTGATGACAAGTTTCGGTTTCTCGTCCCCGGTGCGCGCATTGTTGATCTGGGTTGTGCGCCCGGTGGTTGGCTGCAAGTCGCTGTTAAACGTGCCAACACCTTGGGCGAACGCAAGAGCAAGGCGCAAGGCTATGTTCTTGGCGTTGACCTGCAAGAGGTTGATCCGATTGCGGGTGCCGAAATCCATCAGTTGGATTTCCTAGAAGACGATGCGGATCAAAAGGTTATGGGCTGGCTTGGCGGTACGGCTGATGTTGTGATGTCTGATATGGCGGCCTCTGCGTCAGGCCATAAGCAGACGGATCACCTGCGGATCATGACGCTGTGCGAAGCTGCCGCCTATTTTGCGTTCGACGTTCTGACTGAAGGCGGCACGTTCGTTGCCAAAGTTTTAGCTGGTGGGGCAGAAGGCGATTTGCAAAAACTGCTCAAGTCGCGATTTACCAAAGTTGCAAACGTAAAACCGCCTGCGTCGCGGTCTGACAGCTCTGAAAAATTCGTTGTGGCGACAGGTTTCAAAGGTCGGGTTCACGACGAAGTCTAAGCTAAGACTGCGCTTGTTCCCAAATCGCGAATTCTTCGCCGCGCTTTTCGTGCAATCTTTGTTTGATGTCCGGTGATAGCTGTAGATCAAGGACCGGAGATACGTTCCTAATCGGTAGATTGATTTCAACATCAAGGCGTCGTTCAAGGAATTGAACGGCTTTGTTGAGGGCCTCGTATCGAAATAGGTGATCTACACCAAGATTATCATCATTCAGGCGCACGAATTTATTTTGCGATCCGATTTTCGCAAATTCGGCTGGCTTACCTTTGCAATATTCGAGCACAAAGTCGTCAAAGCTAATGTTGGCAGTACTATTTTCGTGGCCCAAAAGCGCATCACGCGTGCGGTAGCGATACCAGCTTCCCAACCAATCAATAGGGTGTCGAATGATTGCCATTACCTCGGGGTTGTTGCCCTGCGACTGGTTAATCAAAGGCCGTAAGAATCGCTGATAACGACGCATGTTTACATGTTTGATTGACGGTGGATTCCGTAAAACCATAGACGCGCGCGGTGCAAGTGCGGCAGACAAAGCGGATGTTCCGGTCTTTGGAACGGCAAGGACAACAAGTTGTTCTTTGGCAAAAACAAGCATTTACGAGGTAATTCTCCATCAGGTTGGGGCGGAGCATAAGTCATCAACATAATTTTAACCACTATCGAGAAAGCTGTGGATAGGAAATTTTTAGTTGCAATGTTCTTCTTTTGGTCTCATTGGTAGGGGAACATAAAAAGAACAAAGCAGTGATTGCCGCCTTGGCGGGCGCGTGAAATAAGGACTGGAAACATGGCAACGGCAGAGCTCCTCAAAATGGCTGACAAGAAAACGGCAGATAAAGAAAAAGCGCTAGAAAGCGCGTTGGCGCAGATCGAACGGCAGTTCGGTAAGGGCTCTATTATGAAGCTCGGCGGTGACAACAAGATGGCCGACATCGAGGCGACATCGACAGGTTCGTTGGGGCTTGATATCGCGCTTGGTATCGGTGGATTGCCCAAAGGGCGCGTTATCGAAATCTATGGCCCTGAATCGTCGGGTAAAACGACGCTGACTTTGCACGCGATTGCAGAAGAGCAGAAAAAGGGCGGCGTTTGTGCCTTTGTGGATGCGGAACATGCGCTTGATCCGTCGTATGCAAAGAAACTTGGCGTAAACCTTGATGAACTGCTGATCTCGCAGCCTGACACGGGCGAGCAAGCGCTTGAAATCGTTGATACGCTGGTGCGCTCCGGTGCCGTTAGTATGGTCATCGTCGACTCGGTCGCTGCACTTACGCCAAAATCAGAGCTAGAAGGTGACATGGGCGATAGCAGCGTCGGCGTGCACGCCCGCCTGATGTCGCAGGCGATGCGTAAACTGACCGGTTCGATAAACCGGTCTGGTTGTATGGTTATCTTTATCAACCAAATCCGGATGAAAATTGGCGTTATGTTTGGCTCGCCTGAAACAACAACAGGTGGTAACGCGTTGAAATTCTACGCGTCTGTCCGTTTGGATATTCGTCGGATCGGTGCAATCAAAGACCGTGATGAGGTTGTGGGTAACGCGACGCGGGTTAAAGTTGTCAAAAACAAGGTCGCACCTCCGTTCAAGCAGGTTGAATTTGACATCATGTATGGCGAAGGCATTTCCAAGATGGGTGAATTGCTTGATCTTGGCGTGAAAGCGGGTGTCGTCGAAAAATCAGGCGCTTGGTTTAGCTATGGCGACGAACGTATCGGGCAGGGCCGTGAAAATTCTAAGACG
This sequence comes from Yoonia maritima, assembly GCF_002933395.1. Classification (GTDB taxonomy): domain Bacteria; phylum Pseudomonadota; class Alphaproteobacteria; order Rhodobacterales; family Rhodobacteraceae; genus Yoonia; species Yoonia maritima_A. The sequence goes on along the minus strand of NZ_PKFN01000007.1, from coordinate 805,726 downwards.
TTCTTGCGTGAAAACTCGGCCATCGCGATTGAGATCGAAGATAAGATTCGTGCCGCGCACGGTCTAGATTTTGACACTCCAGTGGGCGGTCCTGGCGACGACGATCTTGTCGAGGTCTAGTTCCGCGCGATGAATTGGACCGAAGGCGTCGCGGTTGCGGCGCCTTTTTCGTTGCTGAACCCGTTTTATCTATAGCAAGAATTGCCTGCGTACTGTGGACAGTGGGCCGGTGCATCGCTATTTCTGCGCAGGACTATGACGCATTTATGAAAGTCTGCCATGACAAGCCTTGCTGACATCCGATCCACCTTCCTGAATTATTTTGGTAAGCAGGATCACGAAGTTGTGGCCTCTAGCCCGCTGGTGCCGCGCAACGACCCAACCTTGATGTTTACGAACTCGGGTATGGTGCAGTTTAAAAACTGTTTTACCGGTGTCGAAACCCGCGACTACACGCGTGCGACGACCAGCCAGAAATGTGTGCGTGCTGGTGGTAAGCACAACGATCTTGATAATGTCGGGATGACCGCGCGCCATCTGACATTTTTTGAGATGCTCGGTAACTTTAGCTTTGGCGACTATTTCAAAGAACAAGCCATCCCATACGCATGGGAAATGGTGACCAAAGAATTGGACATACCTGCGGAAAAGCTGTTGGTCACCGTATACCATACGGACGACGAAGCCGCTGACCTTTGGAAAAAGGTTGCTGGTTTGCCGGATGAGCGGATTATCCGCATCCCGACAGATGATAACTTTTGGCGGATGGGGCCAACTGGACCGTGCGGTCCTTGTACTGAAATCTTCTTTGATCACGGGGATCACATTTGGGGCGGCCCTCCCGGTTCGCCTGAGGAAGATGGCGACCGGTTTATCGAAATCTGGAACCTTGTTTTCATGCAAAACGAGCAGTTCGAAGATGGATCGATGAAGCCATTACCCAAGCAGTCGATTGACACTGGCATGGGGCTAGAGCGTATTTCGTCGCTGCTACAGGGCACCAACAACGTCTTTGAAACTGACCTGATGAAGGCGCTGGTCGAAGCATCTGCAAATGCAACGTCCACTGGCACCGACGAAAGCATTGTAACGCACCACCGCGTGATTGCAGACCACCTGCGTTCCACGTCATTCTTGATTGCCGAAGGCGTGCTGCCATCAAGCGAGGGCCGTGGTTATGTGCTGCGTCGCATTATGCGCCGCGCCATGCGTCATGCGCATTTGTTGGGTGCAAAGGACCCAGTCATGCACCAGTTGGTTCCTGCATTGGTTCAGCAGATGGGCGCGGCTTATCCTGAGCTTGGTCAGGGTCAGCATTTGATCGAAGAGACACTGCTTAACGAAGAAGTCCGCTTTAAGCAGACCTTGGATCGCGGTCTGAAATTGCTGGATGATGAGGTGTCAAACCTAGCCGAGGGCGCTGCGTTGCCCGGTAAAGCGGCCTTCAAACTATACGATACGTATGGTTTCCCGCTGGATTTGACACAGGACGCGCTGCGTGATCGTGGGCTCTCTGTTGACACAGATGGTTTTGACACTGCGATGGCCGAACAAAAGGCTTTGGCGGGTGGAGCATGGTCTGGCACGGGCGACGCCGCCGACAGCACGATTTGGTTCGATGTTGCGGACCAGCATGGCACAACTGATTTTCTGGGCTACGATATGACTTCGGCCGAAGGTCAGGTTGTTGCGCTGATTGCCAATGGTGCACTGGCCGATAGCGCCGATGGCGATGTGCAAATTGTGCTGAACCAATCTCCTTTCTATGCGGAATCGGGTGGTCAGGTTGGCGACGCTGGTCTGTTGACGACTGAAACAGGTACTGCGCAAATATCAGATACGAAAAAGGTCGAAGGTGTTTACATTCACTTTGCAAAAGTGACTAAGGGCACGATTAGTAAAGGGCAGGGTGCGACGTTGGTCGTCGATCCTGCGCGTCGTGATGCCATTCAGGCGAACCACTCTGCGACGCACCTGTTGAACGAAGCCCTGCGTGAAGTACTGGGTGATCATATTGCACAGCGCGGGTCATTGAATGCGCCTGATCGCCTTCGTTTTGACTTTAGCCACACCAAGGCATTGTCAGCGGCTGAGCTGGCGCAGGTGGAGCGCGATGTGAACGCGGTGATCCGACAAAACACAAAGGTTGAGACCCGTATCATGACACCGGACGATGCACGCGCGATGGGGGCGCAGGCGTTGTTTGGTGAAAAATATGGCGACGAAGTTCGCGTGGTATCTATGGGCCGTCAGGCCGGGTCTGGAAAAGGCACGTCGGGTGATACCTATTCGCTTGAGCTTTGCGGTGGTACGCACGTTACTCAGCTTGGTGAGATCGGGGCGTTTGTTGCGCTTGGCGATAGTGCATCAAGCTCTGGTGTGCGCCGGATCGAGGCGCTGACTGGTCAGGCGGCGCTTGATTATCTACGTGGGCAAGACGAACGGTTGATGGCTGCGGCAGCGGTTCTAAAGGCACCTGCATCAGAACTTGCAGACCGCGTCAGAGCCCTGATGGATGAGCGCAAGGCGCTTGCTAACGAAGTGGCGCAGCTACGTCGCGAGGTCGCGATGGGTGGCGGCGCGAAAGAGGCCGCACCATCAGAGGTTATCAACGGCGTCGCGTTCCAAGCGCAGGTCTTGCAAGGCGTAACGGGCAAGGATTTGCCCGCGCTGATCGACGAAATGAAAACGGCCATGGGCAGCGGTGCTGTTCTGTTGATCGCTGACACGGGCGGCAAGGCTGCCGTTGCTGTTGGCGTGACCGAAGATTTGGTGGGACGTGTTTCTGCTGTCGACATTTTGCGTGCTGTCACGCCGGAGCTTGGCGGCAAAGGTGGCGGTGGCCGTCCGGATATGGCCCAAGGTGGCGGTGCTTCTGCTGAAAACGCCGAAGCTGCAATCGCTGCCGGTAAATCTGTCTTGGAGGGACTGAAATGAGCGCACTTTGGATTGCCCACGTTACTGTAACGGATGACGCGGCTTACAAAAAATATGCGGAGCTAGCAGGCCCTGCAATCGCAGACCACGGCGGGACATTCATTGCCCGCGGTGGTCGCTATGTGCAACTGGAAGGCAAAGAGCGTCCGCGCAATGTTGTGGCGCGTTTTCCATCCGTTGATGAGGCGGTGGCCTGCTACCATTCAGATGCCTACCAAAAAGCGCTGGATCACGCCCGTGGCGCATCCGAGCGCGAGTTAGTCATCGTCGAAATTTCGGAATAATAAAAAGCGCGGTACTGACCGCGCTTTTTTATTACTGCGATAGGCTAGGGGCGCTGTCAGCGACGAGAGCTTCGATCGCATCTGCCAGATGCACTTTGTCGATGTGATCATCACCTGCAGCGACACGGATCAAATGCGCACGGTGTAGTACATCTGTGTGCGTATACCCCTGCGGCGGTTCAAAGCGGTAGCTGGCCAATTCAATCAGCATCCCACATGGATCGCGGAAATAGATACTGTCCATAAATCCCCGGTCCTTTGGGCCCGAGTTTGGGATTTTGCGTTCTTTTAGCCGATCAACGGCCTGATCAAAGCTGACCTTTGAAACCGCAAAGGCCAAATGATGTAGATAACCTTGGCTTTGGTCAACGATCTGGCGTTTGGGTGTCCGGTCTTCGGAAGTGAAAACGGTGATTAGCCTGCCGTCGCCGGGATCGAAATAAAGATGCCCTTGGTTCGGGTCGTCCAAATTGGGCTGTTCGAACACGAACGGCATACCCAGAACGCCCTCCCAAAAGTCGATGGTAGACTGCCGGTCAGCACCGGTAATGGTGATGTGATGCACACCTTGGCTTTGTAGCTTTTGCATGGTCGTCTCCTGCGGTTTGTGCACAAGATAGCGGAGATCGCGCAAAGAAAAAGGGCGGCCCATGCGGACCGCCCTGTGCAAAAATGCAGTGTTGCCGCGAATTAGGCGGAGCGTGACTGACGCTTGCGCTCGTGCGGGTCAAGGTAACGCTTACGCAGACGGATCGCGTTTGGCGTGACTTCGACCAGTTCATCGTCATCAATATAAGCGATGGCTTGTTCCAGTGACATGGTCACAGGCGTTGTCAAACGAACTGCTTCATCCGTGCCAGAGGCACGCACGTTGGTCAGTTTCTTACCTTTTAGTGGGTTCACTTCGAGGTCGTTTTCACGGCTGTGTTCACCGATGATCATACCTTGGTACACAGGTTCTTGTGCGCCGATGAACATCTTACCGCGATCTTCGAGGTTCCACAGGGCAAACGCAACAGAGGTACCGTTTTCCATGGAAATCAGAACACCTTGACGGCGGCCATCAATCTTACCTTTGTAAGGCGTTGTTCCGTGGAAGATACGGTTCAACACGCCCGAACCGCGCGTGTCGGTCAGGAATTCGCCGTGGTAACCGATAAGACCACGTGACGGCACATAGGCGATGATGCGGGTTTTACCAGCACCGGCGGGCTTCATCTCGATCAGCTCGCCCTTGCGTGGGCCGGTTAGCTTTTCAACGACAACACCTGTGTATTCGTCATCCACGTCGATGGTGACTTCTTCAACAGGTTCCATGCGCTGGCCGTCTTCTTCGGTAAAGATAACCTGAGGACGTGAGATGGATAGCTCAAAGCCTTCACGACGCATGTTTTCGATCAAAACACCCATCTGCAATTCGCCACGACCGGATACTTCGAACGCGTCACCACCCGGAGTGTCAGCGATTTTGATCGCAACGTTGACTTCGCATTCTTTTTCAAGACGGTTGCGGATCACACGTGATTGCACGTGTTTGCCGTCACGGCCAGCAAGCGGGCTGTCGTTGATGCCAAATGTCACAGTGATGGTTGGCGGGTCAATCGGCTGGGCAGGGATCGGCTCGTCGATGCTGACGTCACATAGTGTGTCAGCAACGGTTGCTTTGGTCATACCTGCGACGGTTACGATGTCGCCAGCTTCGGCAACGTCGATTGGCTGCTGCTGCAGACCACGGAACGCTAGGATTTTTGAAACGCGGAACTGTTCGATCTTTTCGCCAGTACGTGACAGGGCTTTGATTGTGTCACCAGCTTTCAACGTACCAGTTTCAACACGGCCTGTCAGAATACGGCCGATGAATGGGTCCGCAGACAATGTTGTCGCGAGCATTTTGAACGGTTCGTCTTTGTGCTCAATCTGCTTTGGCGTTGGGACGTGTTCGACGATTTTGTCGAACAGCGCGTCCAGGTTCTCGCGTGGGCCGTCCAATTCATTATCACACCAGCCAGAACGGCCAGACGCAAACATCGTAGGGAAATCAAGCTGATCGTCGTCTGCTTCAAGTGCAGCAAACAGGTCGAATACGGAATCAACAGCCTGATCAGGTTCACCGTCTGGTTTGTCGACTTTGTTCACAACTACGATTGGGCGCAGACCCAGCGCAAGCGCCTTGGAGGTCACGAATTTAGTCTGTGGCATCGGGCCTTCGGCCGCATCAACCAGCAGCACAACACCATCAACCATCGACAGGATGCGTTCAACTTCGCCACCAAAGTCGGCGTGGCCAGGGGTGTCAACGATGTTGATACGTGTGCCTTTCCATTCGACAGACGTACATTTCGCCAAAATCGTGATGCCGCGCTCGCGTTCGATGTCATTGCTGTCCATCGCCCGTTCTTGGGTGGCTTCGTTTTCCCGGTATACGCCGGATTGTTTTAGAAGTTCATCAACAAGAGTAGTCTTGCCGTGGTCAACGTGCGCGATGATCGCGATATTGCGGATATCCATAGGTTTGCCTTTTGGGTAAGTTGTCGCGCGGATACCGTGCAATTGCAGCAAAAGCTACCCCTTATTCGCAAGACCGGGCGTTAGTGTGCCGAAGTGTTTGAAAATAGATGTATGATTATGATGCCAATCAGGATCAGCGCAATGCCAATGACGGCGGGTAGGTCAAGCTTTTGGTCAAACACGGCATATCCGATACCTGCGATTAATACGATCCCGAGGCCGGACCACATGGCATATAGGATGCCCACCGGCATGACCTTGAGCGCCAGCGCAAGTAGGTAAAACGACGCTGCATATGACACAACCACCAATACAGATGGCCAAAATCGCGTAAACTGCGCGCTGGCTTGCAAGGCTGATGTGCCAATCGTTTCTGTGATGATTGCAAGGATAAGGTGAATATAATGTGCTGGCATATGTCTGGCGTAGCTGAGTTGGTCGTTGCTGTCATTAAGCAATACGGCGACTTTGCGCATAAAATGACGCTGCAGTTCGATCATCTATAGTGGTCGCATGGTTTACCGTTATAGTATTCTAAAATTAGAAACAGCGCTCGTACGGTTGTGCGGCTTTGAGACGAAAGAATAGGACCTCTGGATGAAGCTTCACTTTGCTAAACCATTGATGACCACGTTATTTTTAATGACAACCGCTTGTGGTGGCGGAGGCGGTAGCGGCGAAGATGAGGACCCCATTGTTCCCGGCGATGATCCTACCCCGGGTTCAAACGGGTTAGATTATGCCGTGTCGCAAAATCTTACAGATGCAGAAGGCAATGAAATGACATTGACGTCTGCATCATTTGAAAATGGTGCAGGGGCATCAGCACAATCAGGCAGTGTTACCCTAGATGCTGGTTTTTTGTCCGGAGGCGCATTGAGCGGTAGCGTTGATGTGTTGGGCGAGACCGTAGCGATTACGAATGGCACTGGCAATCTGGCGAATGGTCAAGATGTGACGCTCATTTACGAAGCGGGCCGTTCAGGCGATTATGTTGGCGCTGTTGAGCTGGTTGCGTTTGAAACGGGTGGCGCTGTTGCGGGCGAAACACATTACGTATTCGGATTTGAAACTGATCCGGCAGAAATCACCTCTGGTACGGCGACTTATTCTGGGGGCTTTCAGGCGTCAGGGCTGCTGAATGGAACGACAGAGGCGGAATACGAAGGGGACGCAACTTTCGACGTGAATTTCGCAGGCCGTGTTGAGGGTGCTTTGGACGGGCGCTTGAATGACACAACCGATGTTGATCTGACGCTTGGTCAGACGTCCTTTGGCGGGAATAGTTTTGAAGGTGATCTTTCGTGCGCAAGTGGTTGTTCTGGCGCGGCGGGTAGCGTTGGCGGCACGTTTTATGGTCCAGATGCCGAAGAACTGGGTGGGGTTCTTGCGCTTGAGTTCGGTAACTTTGAAGGTGCAGGAACGCTTATTCTAACCGTGGACTAACCCTAGCGTGCAACATAGCGGTCGGGCCGGTGATTGACGGCGATACTTAAGTTGATGATCACCGCGCCCAGCAGCGACCAAATGACCAAGTGAAATGGCAATATGAAAAACGCGGCGCTAAATAAAATTGCGTCGACAATCAGTTGAAAGTAGCCAGCGCGAAATCCTGTCGCGTCCTGTATGATCAGGCCCAACACACCAAACCCGCCCAGCGATCCGTTATGGCGAAACATCACGATCAGCCCGACACCCGTGACGCAGCCCGCCACTACTGCGCCGAGCCACGGTGTAATTGTTCCCATCTGCCAGCCCATTGGAAGCAGTTCGGTCACGACTGACAGAAGGGTTACTGACACAAGTGATTTTATAGTGAACGCAACGCCCAGTCGTAGGTATGCGAGAATATAAAACGGAATGTTAACCACGAAAAACACAGCGCCGAATGACCAGCCGGTCAGATAGCTAATAATCACCGCGAGTCCGGCAGTTTGGCCAGTGATTAGGCCAACGTGGGTTAAAACATGTAGGCCAATGCCGCATAGAAACACGCCGAGGGCAAGGCCCTGTGCGTCATCAATGCGGCTGTGTTTTGGTGGGGTGGGGGAATCAGTCATAGGGTGATCTTAGGTCAATAGTGTTGACCCTCACAATCCAATTCTGATGGTGTGCCGGAGACAGTCAAAACTGCCCCCGACACAAATATTACATAGCGGCGTTTAGGTTTTCGTCGATCTTTTCGAGGAAGCCTTCGGTCGTCAGCCAGCTTTGATCTGGGCCAACCAGCAGCGCCAAGTCTTTGGTCATGTGTCCGCTTTCGACGGTATCGACGATGACTTTTTCCAAAGTCGACGCAAAACCCATCAATTGCGCATTGTCGTCGAGTTTCGCGCGGTGCTTTAAACCACCTGTCCAGGCAAAGATCGACGCGATAGAGTTCGTCGAAGTCGCTTGGCCAGCTTGGTGTTGGCGGTAGTGACGTGTCACTGTCCCATGTGCGGCTTCGGCTTCGACGATTTTCCCATCCGGGGTCATCAATTGTGATGTCATCAGGCCAAGTGAACCAAAGCCTTGCGCAACAGTGTCAGACTGCACATCGCCGTCATAGTTCTTGCATGCCCAGACGAATTTACCTGACCATTTCATCGCAGAAGCAACCATATCGTCGATCAAACGGTGCTCGTACCAGATACCCGCTTCTTTGAACTTGTCTGCAAATTCTTCTTCATAGACCTTTTGGAATAGGTCCTTAAAGCGGCCGTCATAGGCTTTTAGGATGGTGTTCTTGGTGGATAGATACACAGGCCACCCAACGTTTAGGCCGTAATTGAACGATGCGCGTGCAAAGTCGATGATTGACTGATCAAGGTTGTACATACCCATTGCGACACCAGCAGAAGGGGCGTCATAGACCTCTTTTTCGATCACAGTGCCGTCTTCGCCAACGAACTTCATTGTCAGCTTACCAGGGCCGGGCATCAGGAAATCTGTCGCTTTGTATTGGTCACCAAACGCATGACGGCCAATAACAATCGGGTCAGTCCAGCCAGGAACAAGGCGCGGGACGTTTTTACAGATGATCGGCGCACGGAAAACAACGCCACCAAGGATGTTGCGGATCGTACCGTTCGGGCTACGCCACATTTGTTTGAGGCCGAATTCTTCAACGCGTGCTTCGTCAGGTGTGATGGTCGCACATTTTACGCCAACGCCGTATTTCTTAATTGCTTCGGCCGCATCAATCGTGATTTGGTCGTTGGTCTCGTCACGAACCTCCATCCCAAGATCGTAATACTTTAAATCGAGGTCCAGATAAGGCAGGATCAGCTTTTTCTTGATGAAATCCCAAATGATACGAGTCATTTCATCGCCGTCTAATTCGACGATCGGGTTTTCTACCTTGATCTTAGTCATGTGTCTCTCCGTATAAGGATGGATTCTGTTTATCCCATAACGCATAATTATGGCCGCAGGAAGGCTGTATACATTGGTATACCTAATATTTTTAAGGCGATTTATACCCAAAGCGGCGTGCTGATATATTAGGCGAATTGGAATCACGGTGGGGTATAAGGTGGTAGGCCCGGCAGGACTTGAACCCGCAACCAAAGCGTTATGAGCGCTCTGCTCTAACCAGTTGAGCTACAGGCCCCCCGTGGCGCATGAAGTAACAGAACATGCAGAGGCGTCAAGCAGCAGTTACGCAATCTTTTCAATCTATAGGGAAGCGCGTGCTTTCAGATAAACGGCGGGAACTATTTGGTTTGAACCGTCAGTTTCCGCCGTTTCGTTTGTCTAGAGATACCATTGAAGTTGAGGAGGGCTTCGGTCTCTGGCAATGAATACGAGTGAAAGGGTTAATAAACCGTATGTGAAACGCATTTTATTGTGGTTTCAGCGCGCGAGTGCGTTGCGCAATCGCGGGGGTTCGGCTATCGCAGCTTCAACGTAAAGATGGGGTGTCACAATGACCAAAAACGGCCTGACCTACGCAGATGCTGGGGTAGATATCGATGCTGGCAATTCGCTGGTAGAGCGCATCAAACCAGCAGCAAAGCGCACGGCCCGTCCGGGTGTGATGGCCGGACTTGGCGGTTTTGGTGCTTTGTTTGATCTAAAAGGTGCGGGTTACACCGACCCCGTTCTGGTGGCCGCCACTGACGGCGTTGGCACCAAGCTGCGTATCGCGATTGACACAGGCAACGTTGATACCATCGGGATCGATCTGGTCGCGATGTGTGTGAATGATCTGGTGTGTCAGGGTGCAGAGCCACTGTTTTTCCTTGATTACTTTGCGACTGGTAAGCTCGAACTAGACGAGGCGACCCGCATTATCGAAGGTATCGCTGCTGGATGTGAAGCATCAGGTTGTGCGTTGATCGGCGGCGAAACTGCTGAAATGCCCGGCATGTATCACGAAGGTGATTTCGATCTGGCTGGTTTCGCTGTTGGTGCGATGGAACGTGGCGCTGAATTGCCAGCCGGTGTTTCCGAAGGCGACGTGCTGTTGGGGCTCGCATCTGATGGTGTGCACTCAAACGGTTATTCGCTGGTGCGCCGTGTTGTTGAGCTTTCTGGTTTGGCCTGGGCCGACGATGCGCCATTTGCTGATGGCGCATTGGGTGAGGCGCTGCTGGCGCCAACGCGTCTGTATGTAAAACAAGCACTTGCTGCAGTACGGGCAGGGGGCGTGCATGCGCTGGCCCATATCACTGGTGGTGGGCTGACTGAGAACCTGCCGCGTGTTCTGCCTGAAGGCTTGGGCGCGCAGATTGATCTGGGTTCATGGGAGCTTCCTCCGGTCTTCCGTTGGCTCGCTGAAACCGGCGGCATGGCCGAAGCAGAGCTGTTGAAAACGTTCAACGCGGGCATCGGCATGGTTCTGGCCGTGGATGCTGCAGAAGCTGAGGCATTGACTGTCTTGCTGGCCGAGGCCGGCGAAACTGTGCATCACCTTGGTACAGTGACCAAAGGCGAAGGCGTTTCCTATTCGGGTGCTCTTTTGTGACTAAACGCGTTGCGATCCTGATTTCAGGCGGTGGTTCTAATATGGTGTCGCTGGTCAATTCCATGACCGGCGATCATCCGGCGCGGCCCGTTCTGGTGCTTTCAAACGATCCAAATGCTGGTGGTCTTGCCAAAGCGCGTGCATTGAATGTGCCAACCTTTGCTGTCGATCACAAACCGTATGGCAAAGATCGCGCCGCGTTTGAGACCGCTTTGCAAAAGGCCTTAGAGATCGCAAAGCCTGACATTATTTGTCTTGCAGGGTTTATGCGTATTTTGACGCCAGAATTTACGCGCAACTGGGAAGGACGGATGTTGAACATCCACCCGTCACTGCTGCCGAAATACAAAGGTCTGCACACACATGCCCGCGCGTTAGAGGCAGGCGATACGGAACACGGCTGCAGCGTGCATGAAGTCACCGCGGAATTGGATGGTGGTCCGATTTTAGGGCAGGCGAAAATAGCGATCACCGCTGATGATACTGCCGAAACGTTGGCCGCCCGTTTGTTACCTTTTGAACACCAAATATACCCGCAAGTGTTGCAACGTTACGCTGCTGGGGACCGCACGCCGGTAATGATTAACGGCTAATGCACAGCCGACCTTTTCATTTTTGGGTCAATCGCTTATCAAACGTCACCACTGTGGCCTAGTATTGAACGATTGACGGACGACCTATGAAAAAGATCACTACGACCGAAGCTTTGGCAGACTTTTGTAAAGAGGCGGCAAAGCGGCCATATGTAACCGTAGACACTGAGTTTTTACGCGAGCGGACGTATTATTCTAAACTATGTCTCGTGCAGTTGGCCTATCAGGATGAAAATGGCGAAGATGCTGTTCTGGTTGACCCACTTGCTGATGGTCTGTCGCTAGAACCACTATATGATCTTTACCGTGACGTTGGGGTGGTCAAAGTATTCCATGCTGCCCGCCAAGATCTTGAGATTTTCTTTGTTGATGCAGGCGTTATCCCTGAACCGCTGTTTGACACGCAGGTCGCCGCAATGGTCTGTGGGTTTGGCGAACAAGTGGGCTATGAGACTTTGGTGCGCAAGATCGCAAAGTCGGATTTGGACAAATCGTCACGCTTTACTGATTGGTCGCGCCGCCCGTTGACAGATGCACAGGCCAAATATGCCTTGGCTGATGTGACACACTTGCGCGATATCTATGAGTTTCTATCGGCCCAGTTGGACAAATCGGGGCGCAAGAAATGGGTCGCCGAAGAAATGGCAGTTCTTAAGGATCCAGCGACGTATCAGGCCGACCCTGATGCTGCTTGGAAGCGTGTGAAAACCCGTACGCAGTCAGGTCGTTTTCTTGCAATCGTCCGTGAATTGGCTCGCTTTCGCGAAATTTACGCTCAAGAGCGCAACATCCCACGTAGCCGTGTGTATAAAGATGATGCCTTGGTCGAATTGGCGTCAACCAAACCACAAAATGAAGCAGATTTAGGCCGTTCGCGCCTGCTGCTGCGCGAGGCGCGCAGAGGCGATATTGCTCAGGGTATTCTGAAAGCTGTCCAAGATGGGGTGAACGTCAAACCCGAAGACATGCCAACTGTCGTAAATCCACGGGCGAAACTGCAAGTGAACCCTGCTTTGGCCGACATGTTGCGTGTTCTTCTGAAGGCGAAGACAGATCAGGAAGGCGTCGCGCAAAAGCTTGTCGCGACATCTGCTGATTTGGATGCTTTAGCGGGTGGTGAACGCGATGTTCCTGCACTTAAAGGATGGCGCCGCGAAGTGTTCGGTCATGAAGCTCTTCGTATGTGTGATGGGCTTGTTGGTCTGGCTGTAAAGGGACAGAAAGTCGTCACCGTCACGCTTTGATCTGGACCAGCGGGGGCCGGGCCCCTACATGGGTGACAGGCACGCAAAAGGTACTGCAATGGCAAACCCCGACTTTGAAGAACTTGTTGAAACCTTCGAATTTCTTGACGATTGGGAAGATCGCTATCGTCATGTGATTGACATGGGCAAAGCGATGGAGCCGCTTGAGGATGCATTGCGCGTTCCAGCGACCAAGGTGGACGGTTGCGCGAGTCAAGTTTGGCTTGTTCCGCAGATCAAAGATGATGTGTTTACCTTTCGCGGTGCAAGTGATGCGATGATCGTGCAGGGGCTGATTGCGATACTGCTGACGCTTTATAACGACCAACCAGTGGCAGACATTGCGCGCATTGATGCGCCAGCGGAATTGGCACGGCTTGGGTTGAACGACCACTTGTCAGCGCAGCGTTCGAATGGATTGCGTGCCATGGTTGAACGCATACGGGAAACCGCAGCGGCTGCCTAGGCAGATCGTAACGCGGCAGTCAGATCGCCGTAACCTGTAAATCTATATTCGAACTGAAGCCCCAAGCGATCAGCGCATGCGCGTGCTCTTTCTATCAGTTCTGGGTTTTTTGTTTGCCCCTGATAGACCAGCTTTTCGTAATTGCCAAAGTACATGTCGCGCAGCTCTGGGTGCTTGTCTAGGCCAAGTGGCTCCCAGACGAAGGCATCGAATTGGCGCACCAAAAAATCAGTGAGATAGAATGATGTGACTTCATCAAGCGCATCAAATGCCGCGTTGCCTTCAAAAAATGAATAGCAGTGGGGGCCAGCGATCATCTTGACGCCCAATTCAGAACAGGCGGCTTCCAATGCGCCGCCAGTGCCACAGTCAGCATAGACAACAAATATGCGGTCGTAATCCGAACGATGTTTTTCAACAGCGGCGCGGACAGCGGGAACAATTTTCTCGGGTCTGGCGTGATAGATGGCCGGCAGGCACTGCAGGTCCAGATGATCCCAGCCATTACCTGAACGCAGCGCGATAATCTCGCGGGCCAATGCACCGCAGGCGATTAGCAGAACCTGCCCACGCCCATCGGGCGCCAGTCCGTCACGGGTAAGGGTCGCGTCGCTGGTCATTGGTTTCTGGCGATGATGAAACGTGCACATAATGCGACGCTGATAATGACAAAGACGCTGACAGCACCAAAGGTCGCGCCAAAGGCGGTCGCGAGCCAAATTGTGAACGCGGCAAATGCGATGACGCAAAGCAAAAGCAAAGCAAAAGTCGTGCGCGGCATCTTAAGTCCTTATTCTTTCGAACGGATGCCGCGACCGAGTTGGGTTAGGCCGAGGCACCCTGATTATGTTTACGGGCAACAAGCGCTTTGGCCGTTTCAACGGCAACAGCCGCATCACGGCAATATGCGTCTGCGCCAATGGCTTTGCCGAACTCTTCGTTCAAGGGCGCACCACCAACAAGAACGATATAATCATCGCGCATGCCTTTTTCGACCATCGTGTCGATCACAACCTTCATATATGGCATTGTGGTCGTCAGTAGGGCGGACATCCCCAAGATATCAGCATCTTCGGCTTCGATGGCTTCGATATAGGCTTCGACGGCGTTGTTGATGCCAAGGTCGGTGACTTCGAAACCTGCGCCTTCCATCATCATCGCAACAAGGTTTTTGCCGATGTCGTGGATGTCGCCTTTGACCGTGCCAATGACCATTTTGCCCATGCGCGGCGCGCCAGTTGCAATCAGCAACGGTTTCAAGATGGACATGCCACCTTTCATCGCATTCGCTGCAAGTAGAACTTCGGGAACGAACAAGATGCCATCGCGGAAGTCATGGCCAACAATCGTCATGCCGCCAACCAAGGCTTCGGTCAGAACCTTATATGGGGCCCAGCCACGTTCGATCAGGATGTTCACACCCTCTTCGATCTCTTCTTTCATACCATCGTAAAGGTCGTCAAACATCTGTGCGACGAGATCCTCGTCATTCAGTTCGGACAGGATGATGTCATCTTCTTCGTCGGACATTTGGCACCTCTATTGCATTTCGTCCTTACGTAATGCGCCTTTATTGATTTGACCAGCCAGTGATTTGCGACATTCAAAAATTCAAGACCGACCAGCACTTGCTGATGTTCGTTATTTGTTCTAATTTGGCGGAATGAACAATGACCTAACCCAGCGACATAATCGGACGCCCGGTAGGGCAGCAGCGTCCAATCCTGACGTGCGTTATGACCGTTATACAACGCGGGCGGTGGATGATGGGTGGTATCAAGACGATGAGTTGCCTGTTCTACGGACAGAGGTAAGCGATGAAACAGCGCGCAAGGTCATCACGCGCAATACGTCGCCTGACTTATCATTCGACAGGTCAATCAATCCTTACCGGGGGTGCGAACATGGCTGCATCTATTGCTTTGCGCGGCCTAGCCATGCGTTTCTTGGGCTGTCACCGGGGCTTGATTTCGAAACGAAACTGATTGCGCGTCCCAATGCGGCCGAACAATTGCGCAAAGAGCTATCAAGCCCGCGATATGTCCCGGCAACGATCGCGATTGGGACAAATACCGATCCGTATCAACCCATCGAAAAAACGCGCGGCATTATGCGCGAGGTGTTAAGCGTCTTGTCGGATTTTAATCATCCCGTTGCGATTGTCACAAAGGGCACGTTAATTGAACGTGACATTGATATTCTAGCGCCGATGGCGGCGAAGGGGCTGCTGCGTGTCGGGGTTTCAGTGACCACGCTTGATCCCAAAACATCGCGGGCAATGGAACCGCGTGTACCGTCACCCGCTGCGCGCCTGCGCACGATATCAAGGTTAACCGAGGCTGGGGTGCCGATACGTGCAATGGTTTCACCCGTGGTTCCCGCGCTTACCGATCATGAGCTAGAGGCAATCCTAGAGGCCTGCGCAAAGGCTGGTGCCGTTGCGGCCTCTTCAATTGTGCTGCGGCTTCCCCGAGAGGTCGCTGGCCTGTTTCAGGATTGGCTACGTGATCAATACCCTGATCGGGCGGATCGCGTGATGGGCCGCGTGCGCGAATTGCACGGCGGAAAAGAATACGATCCAGACTTTGGAAAACGCATGACCGGGCAGGGGGAATGGGCTGTGATGATCAAGCAGCGGTTTAAGCTCGCGACGCGTAAGCTGGGGCTTGATCGGTCATTGCCCGCTTTGCGGACTGATCTATTCGCGCGGCCCCCACAGAGCGGGGACCAGCTTTCGCTTCTTTAAGCTTATTTGCGGCGACGACCGCGGCGTGGTGCGGCCTCTGGGCCTGCACCATCGGTGCCGTCAGATGCAGACGAAAAGCCGCCCAAGCTTTCTGAAATCTGTTCCAGTGTCGGGCGTTCACCGCGTGGCCGTGTTTCGAGCGCTTCGCGCATGGCGCGCAGGTGCTCTGGGGTTGTTCCGCAGCAGCCACCGATGATGGTCGCACCGCAATCGCGGGCCAATACAGCGTAATCACCCATTAGTTCAGGCGTGCCGTCATAGTGGATGTGACCGTCGTGGTACTTTGGAATGCCCGCGTTCCCTTTTGCGATGATCGGCGCAGTCGGGCCAGCAGCGGTAAAGCCCAAGACAGTCCGCAGCAGGTCAGAAGCGCCAACGCCACAGTTGGCACCAAATGCGAGCGGCTGATGCGCGATCTTGCCGACTTTTTTAACCATGTCAGCCGACGTGAGCCCCATCATGGTGCGCCCGGCGGTATCAAAGCTCATCGTGCCACACCAAGGCATACCGGCAAGCGCGAATGCTTCGGCGGCAGCATCAAATTCTTCGGCCGCACTGATGGTTTCAACCCAAAGCACGTCTGCGCCGCCTTCTTTTAGGCCCTCTGCTTGTTCGTGGAACATCTCAACGGCGCGTTCGTGAGTTAAGGTTCCCATAGGTGCCATGATCTCACCGGTTGGTCCAACAGAGCCGGCCACGACGATCTTGCGACCAGAGGCGTCAGCGACTTCGCGCCCCAGTTCAGCGGCGGCTTTGTTCAATTCGCGTACGCGGCTTTCTGCGCCGTGCAATTTTAGGCGTGATGCGTTCGCGCCAAAGCTGTTGGTCAGGAAGATATCACTACCCGCGTCGGCTGCACCGCTGTACAATGCTTTGATTTTGGCCGTTTCATCAACGTTCCACATTTCAGGCGCATCGCCGGACATAAGCCCCATGTTGAACAGGTTCGTTCCGGTCGCACCGTCGGCCATCAGCCAGTCGCGCGTTTCAAGCAGTTCTGAAAGGACGTTCGTCATGATCTCTCGGGGCTCCCGTTTTGTTTGAATAGTCGCTTGTCACGTCTTGGGGATAACTTCAATTCCAAAGCTGCTATTTTGATGAGGCGTAACGCTTTCCAAGGCAAGTTTTGCAATGGGCGGTGTATCGCGACAGCGATGGCCAGTCCGCTCATCCAAAACATCAGCTTATTGGGGGCAGCGTGGTAGCGCGGCAGCCAAACTGGTGAAAAACTCCGTTTGAATTGAATTAACCCACGTTTTCGATCCGACCAATATGACGGTGTGTGTCGTGGGTCTGGCACTGTCGCAAGCGATACAAGCGTGACGTTTTCCGTCGCCGCGGCGTCAATAGCGGCGACAATCGCGGCATGTATGGCCCCATCAGGAAGACGACCCCGGTGGCGGATTAGATCAAGGTGCCAGTTATCCTGGCTGACACAAGATGTAACAAAGCCAATAATTTTGCGGTCATTTTTAATTAAAAATACACGCTGTTTCGCGACCAGGTCGGTTGAAAACCGACCCATCGAGAACCCCATTTCACCGCCATGCTGAATTGCCCAGTGGCGCGCAATTTCCGCTAGAACCGGCATGGTGTGCGCATCATTGGCCTGTTGGATGTGAACGCCCGCCAATTCGGCACGGCGCAATTTGCGCCGTAAAGTTTGAAACCGGCGTCCTTCGAGTGTCCAGTGTTCGGGGCGAATGACAGCCTCCATCGCGATGCGACGCACGTACCAGCCTGCCCGATCTGCGACTGCGGCAAGTCGTGGTGAGCAATTATAAAAAACACCGCATTGGCCCCGGCGTCGTGCGACGCGGCCGATTTTTCGTACATCTACAGGGTCACCGTGCTGTTGATCATGTGCCCCAATGCTACAGTGAAAAAACGGCAACCGCCCGATGAACCAATCGCGCCCTGCGATGTGCCGCAGGGCGCCGGTTTGATGTGCAAGCATCCAAAATGCGGGGCCTTTGATGTCCGCAGTGGTCGGTCTTTTGCGTGACATGATGGCAATGAATGCGATTGCGGCTGGGATGATGTAATAGATCACCCGGAAAACGATAAGACCTGCGACCATATCTTCTTGGCCGGAGAGCAGTGTTAGTAGGGTAAGGTCAAATGCGCCGCGCCACCGGGACTGCTTGATAAAAGCCCTGCACCCAACGCGATAATGTAGGCCGCGAATAACATTGTGAACGGCGTTTCAGCACCGGCTGGTAGCAGAACGTAAAGCGCGGCCGCCGCGCATAACATGTCAAACCCGGTCCAGCCCAGAAGTTGAAAAAGCCGTGTCGTTGTAAGCGCTCCCTTAAACTTACGCCGTCCAAAAGCGACAGTTCCTAGCATGATGATAGATGTCAGTGCGATGAGTATGATCCAAATCTGCGTCGTTGCGCCGAGCCACCATGCTGCGACAAGCGCATAAAGCGCCCAACATGCCATAAATGTTAAGGATATAGCCGCCGAAAGCTGCGTCACCTGCCAGAGCGAAAGTTGCGGTAGCGAACGCAGCCGTGCCAAGCTGGCCGTTATTGCGCCAAACCCAAGTGTTTGAGCAATTGCAACCGATGTCGTGCCTGCGCGCACGGCAACATGAGATGCAATCCCCGTCCGCAGAATTTGATGCCAGATTGCGTCGTATTGTCCGACGGCCCGCAAGCTTAGCCAAGTCGCCAACGCTGCAATGGCGCACGATTTGAGATCGACAGCGATTAATGCGCTTTTAATAGCGCTGATGTCCATTGCGACGATTTTTTGCCAAAGCACAGTAACGCAAATCGCCAAAATAAGGGTGGGCAGGGCGATTTTTATCCCTTTCGCAAGAGCGAAACGTGAAGCTTTGTTCGGTGGTTTTTTCATGCTTGCTCCGGCTTACTAATTCCGGATTACGCATATGTGATGAATTGCAAATTAATGCGAGAGTTAAAAACGTAAAATGTGCAGTTACAGTGTAGCCGTGGCGTGGTTTTAGGTTTCTGACAGTATTTGTTCTTTTGCCTCAAGCAGCAATACGGCCATTTGCGCACGAATGGTCGTTTCATCCGCACGGTCGCCAAGGTCGGCAACCAGTTTATTGATCATGTCGGTGTCGTCAGGGTGTGTCATATCAGCTGCAACGATTTCACTTGCGTAAACCGCAGTTTCTTCGGCGGATTTATTCATGAGCGCGGCGGCCCAAAGGCCGAGTAGACGATTTCGCCGCGCAACGGCTTTAAACTGCATTTCGGCGTCATGTGCGAATTTGGCCTCGAAGGCGCGTTCGCGGTCTTGAAACGTGTTCATAATAACCTCATGGCTTTGTTGAACAGATATATAACATATGGTTTCGCAGGTGCTTGCTCGCAAGGTGTGCTTGCACTATGACGCGCGTATGACGCGGCCCAGGGCGGGCAGGCGCATGTAAAAAGAGGTGAGCATGGCACGCCGCAAGAAAATTTACGAAGGCAAAGCAAAGGTCTTGTACGAAGGTCCTGAGCCAGGGACGCTTGTCCAGTACTTTAAGGACGACGCGACCGCTTTTAACGCGGAGAAGAAGGCTGTAATCGACGGCAAAGGCGTGTTGAATAACCGTCTTTCAGAGTTCTTTATGACCGGCCTGAGCAATATCGGTATCCCGACGCATTTCATTAAACGTTTGAACATGCGCGAACAGCTAATTCGTCAAGTTGAGATCATCCCGCTTGAGGTGATCGTGCGCAATGTTGCTGCCGGCTCAATGGCGAAACGTCTTGGCATGGAAGAAGGTACCCCGTTGCCGCGTCCGATTGTCGAATTTTCGTACAAAGACGATGCTTTGGGTGATCCGTTGGTTCCAGAAGAATACATCGTTGCATTCGGTTGGGCGAGCCAGCAGGACTTGGATGATATTATCAGTCTTGCCCTGCGTGTGAATGACTGGATGTCCGGCGTCATGTTCGGTGTTGGTATCAAACTGGTTGATTTCAAAATTGAGATCGGTCGCGTTTGGGATAATGAATTTCCGCGTCTGCTTTTGGCCGATGAAATTAGCCCCGATAGCTGCCGGTTGTGGGATATCGAAACAGGTCAAAAGCTGGACAAAGACGTGTTTCGGCGCGATCTGGGCGATCTGGCCGATGCATACACCGAAGTTGCAAAGCGTTTGGGCGTTATGCCATCCAACGTGACTCATGCAACAAAGCCAACATTGATCAACTAACGTTGGTTTTTGACTACTTGAAACGAACCGAGACAAGGGAATGCCGCTGATGAAAGCCCGCGTATATGTAATGTTGAAAAACGGTGTACTTGACCCGCAGGGAGAGGCCGTGCGTCACGCGCTCGGGAGCCTTGGCTTTGATGGCGTCGAAGGTGTGCGTCAGGGTAAAGTGATTGAACTTGATCTCGCCGAAGGCACTACCGAAGCGACGATCGAACAGATGTGCGAAAAATTGCTCGCGAATACTGTGATCGAAAGCTACCGGATCGAGGTGCTTTGATGCGCGCTGCTGTCGTTGTTTTTCCCGGTTCCAACTGCGACCGCGACATGGCGGTCGCCTTAAAAGCGGCCGGCGCTGATGTAAGTATGGTATGGCACAAAGATGCAGCGTTGCCTGACAACGTTGACCTTGTTGCTGTTCCTGGCGGGTTTTCATTTGGCGACTACTTGCGCTGTGGTGCGATTGCTGCGCAGTCTCCGATTTGCAAGGCGATTGTGGATCACGCAAACCGTGGCGGTTACGTTCTTGGTGTCTGCAATGGATTTCAAGTCTTGACTGAAACGGGATTGCTTCCGGGCGCGTTGATGCGCAACGCGAACCTTAAGTTCATCTGTAAGTCCGTTGATCTGAAAGTAGAAAGTTCAAATTCTGAATTCACCTCGGGTTACGCGGTTGGTGATGTGGTTGACTATCCTGTTGCACACCATGATGGAAACTATTCCATTGACACCGACGGCCTGAAAAAGATCGAAGCAGAGGATCGCGTCGCGTTCCGGTATGTCGTAAATCCGAACGGGTCTGTTGCCGATATTGCGGGCGTCTTGTCTGAAAATCGTCGTGTTCTTGGTATGATGCCACACCCAGAACGTGCCGTTGACGAAGGTCACGGTGGCACGGATGGGCAGGCGCTTTTCCGCGGACTGATGGATCAATTGGTTTCCGCCTAAGTTGCGTCCTTGCTGTGGGGGTACCGTGGCCATAGAGTGCGTGCATGAGCACGACAAAGACAACGAACGGGCGGCACGGTCAGGGCAGATGGTTTCTGCGTCTTTCGATTTTGGTCGTCTGCCTGTTTGCACTGATTGTTATCTATGTTTCGAACCAGCTTTTAACAAAGCGGTTTACAGAATCGATTAGCGATAGCTCTGAGGTTAGGCTTGCGCTTTACGTGACGAACCTCACTAGTGAATTACAGCGAAATTCGGTCGTGCCGCAGCTTTTGGCGCGTGATCCAGAGCTGATCCGCGCGCTCGAAGATCGCGATTTTTCAGAATCGTCAGATCATCTACTATCTTTTGTGTCCGAAATTGGATCTGCTTCGCTGCTGCTACTTGATCGTATCGGAGAGACTGTTGCTGCTACGGCCCATGATGAAGTTGGCGTCCTGCACACGAATGAACCTTACTTTTTGAATGCACTGAACGGCGATCAAACTGTCTATGCAACGACGCGCAATGCGGATGGTGATTTTACTTACGTGTTTTCTCGTAAAATAGAAGTTTTTGGTCAGGTGCGTGGCGTGATTGCCGTAGAAGTGAATTCCGCGTTACTGCAAGCGGGCTGGGTCGGCGGCTCAGAAGCCGTTCTTGTTCTTGATAGCGAGGGCCAAATCATCATGGCCACAGAGCCACGCTGGCGCGGTTTGACAGAGAAAGAGGCGTTAAGCGATAGCCGTAATGTAACATTTTGGGACGTTATGCAGCGCAGTTTTCGCGCGCTTACAGGGCTTCCGGCTGATGCGTATTTGTCGGGCGAAGCTGTGCTACGCCGCGAGGCACGTGTTCCTCATGAAGGCTGGAAAATGGTCAGCTACACGGCTTATGCATCGGTGCGCGAGCGTGTGAACGGTATTCTTGCTATCGAAGGCATGGGATTTGCGATTCTCTTGGCTGTCATGTTTTGGTTCATGTCGCGCAAGACAGCATCACGGCTGGTGTTTTTTCAGCGTGAGTCAGCTGAACTTCGTGCGTTAAACCGCCGTTTGCAGCGGGAAATTGCCGAACGTGAGAAGGTTGAGCAGACGCTTCAGGTTGCAGAGCAAACGATTGCGCAGTCGTCGAAATTGGCAGCGTTGGGGGAAATGTCCGCGGCGGTAAGTCACGAGCTAAACCAACCCTTGGCTGCGATGAAAACATACCTAGCTGGTGCGCGGCTTTTGCTGCAACGTGAACGCCCAGAAGAAGCAATGTCATCCTTCCAGCGTATCGACGATCTGCTTGAACGCATGGGCGCAATTACTCGTCAGCTTAAGTCATACGCGCGAAAAGGTGCTGACGCATTTGAACCAATGGATATTCGCGCGGCGGTATCAACTGCGCTTGCGATGATGGAGCCTCAGTTAAAGATAAGAGACGTCAATATCATCAGGTCACTGCCAAATGAACCGGTGATGATTTTAGGTGATCGGTTGCGATTGGAACAGGTTATTGTGAACTTGCTTCGCAACGCATTGGACGCGACTAAGGGGGCAAGTAACCCAACGGTTGAAATTTTGCTCGCGGCTGGTGATACAATCAGTCTACAAATTCGAGATAACGGAGAAGGTATCGAAAACCTCGATCAGCTGTTTGAGCCGTTTTACACGACCAAACAGCCGGGGGATGGGACCGGATTAGGATTGGCGATTTCATCAGGGATCGTTGGCGACCTTGGCGGGCGACTGATGGCGCGGAATGCCGTAGATGGCGGGGCTATATTCGAGGTCCAGTTGCCGCGTTTGAAAGATCACGTCGCTGCGGCGGAGTAGGTAGGAAAGAAAATGAGCATGAACAAAGCCATGAAAATTGCAATCGTGGATGACGAAACGGATATGCGGCAGTCGATTAGTCAGTGGTTGACGCTATCTGGCTTTGAAACTGAAACATTCGCGTCAGCCGAGGATGCCCTAAAGGGTCTGGGGACGGATTATCCAGGTATCGTCGTTTCTGATGTGCGGATGCCCGGTATGGACGGCATGCAGTTTTTGAAAAAACTCAAAGGTGTCGATAGCACGCTGCCTGTGATCATGATCACAGGTCACGGTGATGTGCCGATGGCGGTTGAGGCAATGCGCGTTGGGGCTTTTGATTTCCTTGAAAAGCCGTTTAATCCGGATCGGATGACCGAACTTGCGAAAAAGGCAACGCATGCGCGGCGTTTGACACTGGATAACCGTGCGCTTCGTAAGGAACTGTCAGACGGGTCCGCGCTGATCAAAAAATTGATTGGTCAGTCGCCACCGATGGAGCGTTTGAAAGAAGACATTTTGGATCTGGGGCAGGCCGATGGTCATGTGCTGATCGAAGGTGAAACCGGTACAGGTAAAACGCTTGTCGCGCATGCTTTGCATGCCGTTGGTGCCCGCGCGTCTAAGAAATTCGTACTGCTAAGCTGTTCTGCGTACGATGAAGAGACACTTGGTCGTGTGATCTTTGGCCCCGCCCGCGATGATGAGCCGATCCCTGCGATCGAAGAAGCTCGAGGCGGCACATTGGTGCTTGAGGATATCGAGGCTCTCAGCCACGCATTGCAGGCGCGGTTGTTAACTGCGATCAATGAGCAGGGGACGCCTGCCGAAACGCGCATCGTTGCGATTTGTAACCTGCAAGAGCAGGATAAAACCTGCGAAAGCGTGCTGCGTCCTGATTTGTTTTACCGGTTGGCGGCGTTGCGCATCACTGTTCCGCCACTGCGGCAGCGCGGCGAAGATATCCTGACGCTATTCGCCCGCCTGAGCGAACAGTTCGCCGATGAATATGGGTGTGATGCCCCAGAGGTTAGCGCGCAAGAAGCCGCCCAGCTTTTGCAAGCCCCTTGGCCGGGTAACGTTCGGCAGCTTATCAATGTGGCAGAGCGTGCAGTTCTTCAAAACCGTCGCGGAACCGGGTCGATTGCGTCGCTACTGATGGCTGATACCGAAGAAATGAAGCCCGCAATTACGACTGAAGGGAAACCACTAAAGGAATTCGTTGAAGCCTTTGAACGGATGCTTATCGACAACACAATGCGCCGCCACCGCGGATCGATTGTTTCTGTCATGGATGAACTTTGTCTGCCGCGTCGCACGCTGAATGAAAAAATGGCTAAATATGGATTACAGCGGTCTGACTATCTTGGGGGTTGATGTCAGATCTCTACAGTAAATTTGGGTGGCAGGAATGATGATACATTCCTGCCATTTTTCTTTTGAGCCTCTGAATGTCGCTTTTGATGCACATTTTATGCTTATTTCAACGCTTTGCGTTTGGTCGTGAACGGAAAAGAAACAGTTTCCGATTGTAATCGGTCACTGTCCTCCCTTATGTATGAGGGACGGGTGACGTGGGAATGTCCTGCACCTTTGAAAGATTCTCTGCATCAATGGTGTTTCACACATGTTGATCGCAGCTGATTTGATCCCAAGGGGTCAGAAGAACGCTCTGGTCATGCGGTAAAGACGCTGACCGGGCCCTGAATGGGCCTTAGGCTTGACCTGAGGTCGGAGAAGAAACGCGATGCAACGCGCGACGTATATAGGCAAGGATGCAGTGGCCCTGAGGGGCCCCGTATTTGCCCGCGCGCAGATCGCCTTAATCAGACACGTAACACGAACAACTGCTCCCCCAGGGGGGGCTATCGGGTTATGTGCGAACGGACAATATGCCAAAGAAAATGTTAATCGATGCGACACACGCGGAAGAAACCCGCGTCGTTGTCGTCGACGGCAACAAGGTCGAAGAATTTGATTTTGAAAGCCAGTTCAAACGCCAGCTAGCTGGCAACATATACCTCGCTAAGGTTACGCGCGTTGAACCATCCCTGCAGGCTGCATTCGTAGACTACGGTGGAAATCGTCATGGGTTTTTGGCGTTTTCGGAAATTCATCCCGATTACTACCAGATCCCGGTCGCTGATCGCGAAGCGCTTATGGCCGAAGAAAAGGCCTATGCCGAAAGCCTAAAGGCTGAGGCAGAAGCAGAGGAAGAAAAGCCTAAACGCCGCCGCAGCCGCGCGAAACCAAAGCCAGCAGTTGTTGAAACTGAGGATGCCGTCGTAACAGCCGAAGCTGCACCTGCAGAGGATGCCGCCGACACTGAATCCCCGGCTGTCGCGGATGTTGAAACACCCAAAGTTGAAACGCCAGAAGAGCAAACCTCTGGCGATATTGCGGGTATGGAAACCATCGATCTTGGCGACGACGATGAAGGCAGCTCTCCTATGGTGCTGGTCTCTGACACACCGGTTGAAACGCCGTCTGCCGATGATGCGGATGACGAACAGCCGCAGTTGGATGCGCGCAGCAAAGATGACAGCATCGAAAGTGTCGCTGAAGAGGATGACACCGACGAAGTGCGCCCAGTGCGCAAGCCGCGCCCCAAGCGCTACAAAATCCAAGAGGTCATTAAGGTCCGTCAGGTTCTTTTGATCCAAGTTGTTAAAGAAGAACGTGGCAATAAAGGTGCTGCGCTTACGACCTATCTGTCGCTCGCTGGTCGCTATTGCGTTCTTATGCCAAACACGGCCCGCGGTGGCGGTATCAGCCGCAAGATCACAAATGCTGCTGACCGTAAGAAGCTAAAAGAAATTGCCGGCGAGATGACCGTGCCTGATGGCGCTGGTCTTATCATTCGCACGGCTGGCGCGCAGCGTACGAAGGCCGAGATCAAGCGCGATTATGAATACCTGCAGCGTATGTGGGAACAGATCCGCGAACTGACTTTGAAATCTGTCGCACCCGCGAAGATTTACGAAGAAGGCGATCTGATCAAACGCTCCATCCGCGATCTTTACTCAAAAGAGATCGACGAAGTGATTGTTGCAGGTGAGGCGGGTTACCGCACGGCAAAAGACTTCATGAAGATGATCATGCCGTCGCATGCTAAAAACGTGAAATTCTACACGGAACAGCTTCCGCTTTACGCGCGTTATCAGGTCGAAAGTTACTTGGGGGGGATGTTCAACCCCACCGTTCAACTGCCTTCGGGCGGTTACATCGTAATCGGCATCACAGAGGCGCTTGTCGCGATTGATGTGAACTCTGGCCGTGCCACGAAAGAGGGTTCTATTGAACAGACCGCGCTAAAGACT
Source organism: Yoonia maritima (assembly GCF_002933395.1). Taxonomy (GTDB): domain Bacteria; phylum Pseudomonadota; class Alphaproteobacteria; order Rhodobacterales; family Rhodobacteraceae; genus Yoonia; species Yoonia maritima_A. The sequence goes on along the minus strand of NZ_PKFN01000007.1, from coordinate 779,771 downwards.
AACCTAGAGGCGGCTGATGAGGTCGCACGCCAATTGCGCCTGCGCGATTTGGCCGGTCTGATCGTGATCGACTTTATCGACATGGACGAACGCAAGAATAACAGCGCCGTTGAAAAGCGTTTCAAAGACAAGCTCAAGACTGATCGTGCCCGTATTCAGGTCGGCCGTATCTCGGGCTTTGGTCTGCTGGAAATGTCGCGTCAGCGTCTACGCCCCGGCATGCTTGAGGCAACGACACAGATGTGTTCGCATTGTCACGGCACGGGTCTGCTGCGGTCTGACGATAACGTGTCACTTTCGATCCTGCGCCAGTTGGAAGAAGAAGGCGTGCGTGGTCGTTCCAAAGAAGTACTGGTTAAGGCGCCCATCGCGATTGCCAACTTCTTGATGAACGGCAAGCGCGAGCACATCGGCGATATCGAAGCACGTTACGGACTGTCAGTGCGTATTGAGTGTGATCCAACGCTGGTGTCACCTGACTTTGCGATTGAGAAGTTCAAAACCGCAACACGCGTTGTCCCAGAGGCCGCACCTGTTGTTACGACCACTGTTATCATGGACGACGATGATGACATCGCAGTTGAGACCGAGGTCGAAGAAAACGAAGCGGTTGCTAACGATGAAAACGGTGAAGGTGAAGACAAGCCGAAGCGTAAACGCCGGCGTCGTCGCCGTCGTCGGGGGGGCAATGGAAATGGTGAAAACCAACAGACTGAAGGTGCCGAAGCAAACGACGTTTCTGAAACTACCCCAGCAGAAGCACCTGTTGACGCCACAGTTGAAGCAGATGCACCTGTAGTAGAAGCCGAGGCTGAAGCACCTGTCGCCGAAGAAAAGCCAAAGCGCACCCGTTCGCGGACACGTAAGGCAGCGCCCAAGGTTGAAGAGACTGTTGCGGCGGATGATGCAGCAGAAGCAGATAAAGCTGCTGCTCCAGAAGCCGAAGAGAAACCTGCGCCGAAAAAGCGGACTCGTACCCGTAAAAAGGCGGAACCGAAGGTAAAAGAAACCACAGAAGAGACACCGGTTGAGGCTGCTGCGACAGACGATACTGTTGTCGCTGAAAAGCCAAAGCCAAAGCGCCGCAGTCGTGCAAAGCCCAAAGCGGCCGTTGTGGCTGAGGATGCTGTTGTGGCTGAACCAGCGGCAGAGGTAGCGGCGACGCCAGCTTCATCAGATCCTGATGCAAAAGCACCAGCGGCTGATGTGAAGTCCGAGCCTGTTGCTGATGTGAAGTCCGAGCCTGTTGCTGAGGTGAAACCTGAGCCTGTTGCTGAGGTGAAACCTGAGCCTGTTGTCGAGGTTATACCGGATACTGTTCCGGTCGCTGAACCCGCTCCGGAACCGGTACCCGTTGTTGAAGCCACGCCTGTTGAAGCCACGCCTGCTGAAGTATCTGATGAACCTGCGAAGCCAAAGCGCAAAGGTTGGTGGTCATTGGGCCGCTAAGCTTCAATACCATCATGTAAAAAACAAACGCCGTCCCTTAGGGGGCGGCGTTTTGCGTTTAACCTTTTTGGATCAAATATATTTGGCCGTCTTTAGAATCTGCGGTGCTGATCAGGTTATGGCCCGCCTCGGTGCAAAAATGTGGCACATCTATAACCGCAGCGGGATCATCCGCAACCATTCGTAAAACCTGTCCGCTTTGTAGCGCTAGCAATCGCTTGCGCGCCTTTAGAACGGGAAGGGGGCACAGCAGGCCCCGTGCATCTAGATCAGCATCATGTGTCATATCTTTCGATTAGGGCCGATGTTTCAATATGTCCACTAAGATGTGACAAAACGGCAGGTGACCAATGCACCGACGTCGCTTAGGAAGGGACACAAGAGGTTACCTAATGTTCGAAACAACTACAATTTTTGATGCTGGCCTGCTGCCTGCGATGCTGGTCGCGCTTGCTGCTGGTGTGTTGTCATTTCTAAGCCCATGCGTGCTGCCCGTCGTGCCGCCCTATTTGGCTTACATGGGCGGCGTATCTGTCAGTGAGCTTGAGGAACAGCGCCACGCACGGCGCCGCGTTTTTGTTGCCGCGTGGTTTTTTGTACTTGGGCTGTCGACGATATTCATCCTGCTTGGCATCGCCTTTTCGACCATGGGCCGGGCATTGCTTCAGTATCAGGACTATTTTAGCACCGTCGCAGGCATTGTCGTTATGATCCTAGGCGCACATTTCTTGGGTGTATACCGGATCGGATTTCTTGACCGCGAGATGCGCTTGGATGCAGGTGACAAAGGCGGGTCGGCTTTTGGAGCTTATCTTTTGGGATTGGCGTTCGCGTTTGGATGGACGCCGTGCCTTGGCCCTATTCTTGGTGCAATCCTAAGTTTGGCAGCATCCGAAGCTAGTATCGGACGCGGAACGATATTGCTTGCAGTCTACGCGATTGGTCTTGGCATCCCGTTTTTATTGGTTGCTGCATTCTTTCCGCGTTTGAAGGGCGCAATGGGTTGGATGAAACGGCATATGGGGCGCATTGAACGTACTTCTGGCCTATTGCTCTGGACCGTTGGTCTGATGATGCTGACAGGACAGTTCGCAGCGATAAGCTATTGGCTGCTTGAGAATTTTCCAGCGTTAGCCGCAGTCGGATAAGACTTATGTTTTTGGTTTTGATCCGCTAACTTGTCCCAACAAAGGATCAATAGGGATCAACAATGACCGACCAAGCCATGCAGGTCAAACGACGCCGGGTGTTTCACATTCCGGGCTATGATCCCATTCCGCCAAGGCGTTACCGCGAACTTTACCGGACCGAAAGTGAAGCGCAGGCTGCGATCAGTGGCTACGAGATCGATGTGCAGGCGCGTTCATCTGATAAGACCTTTGGCTGGACTGTGAACGCACATATTGATGATCGAGATGTTGCTGCACGCGTCGATGTCTTGGTCTGGTCTGACATTGTACGTGACAGCATGGCGCAGTCTATTCCAGCGACCTATTGGCAGCTGTTTCAGACTGCGTGGATATATATCAGTACAGGAACATTGCGCCGACTAATGTGGATGCGCAAAGGGCCAGTGATAGCCGCACTGTATCCGGTTGGGATGCTTTTGCTACAGTTGTTCGCAGCAGTTTTCATCGGTCGCGTTATTGGGGGGGCCGTTCAAAGCGGATTGATGTGGATCGGCGCGCTGGCTGAAAGCGCGATTGTCGCAGATAGCGTCGGGTGGTTTGCTTGGGGGGTAAGATATATTTTATGGGCGGCCGTCGTGATCGTCCTACTTCGATGGTTTAAGTCAAAAGACGGCAGGCTTTTCGCCTATTATCTGATGCATGATTACGCATTTTCTGCGCGGTCCTATGGTGCAATTCCAGCAGCGTTGGATGAGCGTATGACAGAATTCGGGGACACCATCGCAGAGGCATTTTTAGGAAATGTTGATGAGGTGCTGATTGTCGGTCATTCGTCTGGGGCGCATCTGGCTGTGTCAATATTGGCCGATCTGATCCGTGCGGGCAGGGTCCCTGCCGATGGTCCAAAGCTGGCTTTTTTATCTTTGGGGCATGTGGTTCCGATGGTGTCGTTCCTTCCACGTGCGCGCAGATTGCGGACTGATCTTGCATACCTTTCGGCGCAAAACCAGCTGACTTGGGTTGATGTGACCGCGCCGGGCGATGGGTGTTGTTTTGCGCTATGCGATCCCGTTGGGGTGACCGGAGTGTCACCACCCGGTAAGCATTGGCCGCTTGTTATTTCTGCGGCCTTTACCCAAAGTCTAACACCGGCCCGTTGGAAGGCGCTTCGCTGGCGGTTTTTTCGGCTACATTTTCAATATTTATGCGCGTTTGATCAGCCAAAGGACTATGATTATTTTCAGATCACAGCTGGCCCGGTAACATTGCAGGACCGCTATGCTGGGCGGCCGCCTTCGAAATCGCGCATTGATGTGGCGGTTTCAAAGTACACATCGGTTATGCCTTCATGACCGCGATCCCGCCGAAACCAAAAGCGCGCCCTGAACGCGTGTCGCTTTTCCGGTATTTGCGTTTGTTTCGGCGCGATATCTTATCGGCGCAACCAGCAAAGCTATATCGTGCTTGGATGGCAGAATTTCGCACGCCGTTTTTTCGCAGTTACATGATTAACGACCCAAAGTTGATCCAAGAGGTACTAAAGGCCCGCCCGGACGAGTTTCCAAAGTCAGAGCGCATCGGTGCGGGATTGCGCCCGCTGTTGGGCGACAGTGTCTTTTTGACGAACGGCGAAACATGGAAACGCCAACGCCGTATCATTGATCCCGCGTTTGAAGGTGGGCGGCTGCGCGATACGTTTCCGGGTATAATGGCTGCAGGGGAGGCGGCAGCGCAGCGTCTTGAACCCATTGCTGACGGTTCACCGCAAGAAATCGAAGCACTGACCAGTCATGCCGCCGCTGACGTTATTTTCCGCACGCTGTTTTCACTACCCATCGAAGATAAGATCGCCCAACAAGTATTTCACGAATTCAGGGCATATCAACGGTCGCAACCCATTCTGAATCTAGCGGCATTTATACCGGGGCCGCGATGGATGCCGCGGTTCTTTAAATCAGAAACACGCCGGACTGCGCGGAAAATCCGTTCTTTGATTACACAGCTCACGCAGGATCGTTTAGCGTTAATTGCCGCTGGGACCGCGCCAGATGACCTTGCGACCAAGATAATGACGACACCTGATCCAAAGACAGGCGAAACATTCACCGTGTCAGAGATGGTCGATCAGGTCGCTATTTTCTTTTTGGCGGGGCATGAAACCAGTGCGTCTGCACTGGCATGGACGCTTTATTTATTGGCGCGATACCCTGACTGGCAGGAAAAAGTGGCCGCAGAGGTTTCAGGCTTTGATGGAAATTTTTCGGACCTTTCAAAGCTTAAGGTGACAAGAGACGTGTTTCGCGAAGCATTACGATTGTATCCGCCGGTGCCAATGATGGTCCGCGAAGCCACTAGCCGGTCTACATTTCGAAATCGGTTGATTCGACGTGGTGCACAGATCGTGCTGTCACCTTGGCACATGCATCGACATAATCGACTGTGGGATAACCCTGATGGTTTTGATCCAAGTCGTTGGGATACTGAAAATGGAAAATCCTGCGCCCGAGATGCGTACATGCCATTTTCAAGCGGTCCGCGCGTATGTTCTGGCGCAGGTTTTGCGATGATCGAAGGTGTGGTTTTATTGGCATCTGTGTTGCAAGATTTTGAGTTCAAGACAGTCGAGAATCGTGAACCAATACCGGTCGCATATCTTACGGTCCGTGCAAAGAATGGTATCTGGCTGAGAATCAACCGACGGTGATTTTGCTGATTCTGACTAAATGATCAAAAAATAGGCGGTGTCAGTTGAAGTGTGTCTGCATTGCGGCATAAGCGCGCTTTGATTGTGTTGGATTGTGCAACTTCCCGCTCACAGTTGCTTGAACGTGGCGTTTTTGTCGACACATGGCTGCATTTACATGTATCGTGAACATAGGAAGTTTGATTTTCATCTGAACATCAATCTGCCCTCGGGAATATCGAAACCACTCGCGAAACGAGGACAATCATGACTATCGCACTACCAGGTTCGTCCAAAAAAGGTATTGGCGGACTATTTGGACGTAAGTCTAAAGCTGAGAAAAAGTCACCTACTGCTGAAAAGCAACTGACGCCGCAAGAAGTTGCGAAAATGTTTAAGGGTCCAGCTGCTGTTAAAGCGGTGAAGCCAACCAAACTGAACGACGTTGAAAAGAAAGACGTTGAACGTTTGGGTAGCCTGCGCGGCGCGCTGTATTCAAAAGACTAATCGCGCGATAACGCGCGCTCTAATACATAGACACGCAAGGCTGACGCAAGACCGATGTCTTCGCGGCTTTCGTCTATTTCAGCGGCTAGGCCATTGATTGTTTTGCCATCTTGGTCCGCTATTTTCCGAAATTGATCCCAGAAAATATCTTCGAGCGACACGCTCGTTCGATGCCCACGTAGTGTGAGCGACCGTTTCACCGGGCGTGCATGCTCAGTCATCGTCGAATTTCAACTGGGATAACCGATCATTTGTCTGCTTATCGCGGGATGCCTCCAGCAGGCGTTCGGCCTTGGTACGGCCAAAGCGAACGGCATTTTCGTCCGCTTTGGCTTTGGCCTCGGCGCGGGTGCGCGCTTTGCGGGCCTGGTTTAGGTTGATCGGTTTCACTTAGGACCGATCATGTCTTCGGGGCGCACGACCTTGTCGAAGGTTGCTTCATCCACAAAGCCCAGTTTGATCGCTTCTTCTTTCAGGGTGGTCCCGTTTTTGTGCGCGGTCTTCGCGACGGTTGTCGCGTTGTCGTAACCAATGGTGGGGGCCAGCGCTGTGACGAGCATCAGGCTTTCGCGCATCAGCTTTTCGATACGTGTGCGATCCGCACGGACACCAACAACGCAGTTGTCTGTGAACGCGGATGATGCATCACCCAAAAGCTGCATAGATTGCAACACGTTATAGGCCATCATTGGCTTCATTACGTTCAGTTCAAAATGACCTTGTGAACCGGCAAAGCCGACAGCGGCGTCGTTACCCATGACATGCGCGCAGACCTGCGTGATCGCTTCGACCTGCGTTGGGTTAACTTTGCCGGGCATGATAGATGAACCCGGCTCGTTTTCTGGCAGCATTAATTCGCCTAGGCCGCAACGTGGGCCAGAGCCAAGCATGCGAATGTCACAGGCGATTTTGTAAAGGCTCGCAGCAACTGTTTTCAGCGCGCCGGACATTTCGACCAATGCGTCGTGTGCGGCCAGTGCTTCGAATTTATTAGGTGCTGTGACAAACGGTAGGCCAGTGATTTCTGCCATGTTCGCGGCAACTGTTTCGCCCCATCCTTTGGGCGTGTTCAGGCCAGTGCCCACGGCTGTGCCACCTTGTGCTAATTCATAGATCGCGGGCAGGGCGGCTTTGATGCGGCGCAGGCCCATCGCGACCTGATGGCTGTAACCGCTGAATTCTTGACCCAATGTGAGCGGCGTTGCGTCCATTGTGTGGGTGCGACCGATTTTGATGATGTCAGCGAATTCTTCTTGTTTCGCGGTCAGTGCTGCATGCAGTTTTTCAAGGCCGGGGATCAGAACGTCACGTGCAGTCGTCGCAACTGCGATGTGCATTGCCGTTGGGAAAGTGTCGTTAGAAGACTGGCCCATGTTGCAATGATCGTTGGGGTGGACCGGATCTTTGGATCCGATTACGCCGCCCATTATTTCGATTGCGCGGTTGCTGATCACTTCGTTGGCGTTCATGTTTGACTGGGTACCGGAACCTGTCTGCCATACGACGAGCGGGAAGTGATCGTCCAGTTTGCCCGCGACGACTTCGGCCGCTGCTGCGATCATTGCGTCTGCTTTATCAGCGTTCAATTTGCCGCGTTCTTTATTCGCCATAGCGCAGGCTTGTTTAATCACACCAAGCGCACGCACGATTGCAACTGGCTGCTTTTCCCAGCCAATCGGGAAGTTCATCAAAGAACGCTGGGTTTGCGCACCCCAATAGCGGTCCGCTTGGACCTCAAGTGGGCCAAAACTATCGGTTTCTGTGCGTGTCTCGGTCATGGATGAACCCCTTTTGAAATAATTTCAAAACAGGGTTTAAGCTGCAGCCCGCAGGATCGCAAGATCGCAGCGTTACTTACGGAACTGATCCAAGCTAACGACTTCCGCTTCTTGGCGTTCTTCAGGCTCTGCCGCGGGTTCGACCATCTCTTCCATCGGCGCTTCTTCGATATCAAGGATATTGGCGTCTTCTTCCTCGTCTTCGGGGCTCTCAAAGCGCAGGCCGAATTCGACAGAAGGGTCAACAAAGGTCCGAATGGCGTCGTAAGGGATATAAAGCCGTTCAGGGCTATCGCCAAAGTTCAGGGTGATTCCGAAACCTTCGTCAGTGACATCAAGGTCCGCAAACCAGTGCTGGATAACAACGGTCATGTCGCCGGGGTAACGGTCTGATAGCCAATCTGCGATCTCGACATCGGGATGCATTGTGTCAAAGGTCACAAAGAAATGGTGTTCGCCGGGTAGCCCATCTTTTGCGATATCAATCAGCACATTTTGGATAAGGCTCCGCATGGCGCGATGCATTAGATTTCCATAGTCGATTGTGCTGGTCACGGTGTTTTCCCCAAATATCTGTTGTGACCAGCATACGTGGTTTTTGTCGGGTGAAAAGGGGGCGCTGTCATAATGCGCCCAACATCAACCCCGCGATCGCTGAGATGAATAAAACAAGGGGTAATGACCAGTTTTTCCAAAGCAACAAGATGCCGGACATTGTGGCAAGCGTCACAGCGACGGGTTGAACCGTGGTTAGACTTGGCCAGATCACGGTCATTGCCCCCCAGTGCAGTGTCGTCGTTTTCGCAAAAATAACATGAAGCGCGAACCACAGCGATAGATTTGCAATAACCCCAACCACTGCTGCGGTGATGGCGGCAAGTGCGCCGCGCAAACGTGGCCGCCCATCCAGCCAGTCGATAAGTGGCGCACCTGCGAAAATCCAGATAAAGCACGGAACAAAGGTAACCCAAAGGGTCAGCACACCAGCAATAAGCGCGAGCCCTATGCCACCTTTCGCCATGCCAGCGACCATCCCAACAAATTGCGTCACAAGAATAAGTGGTCCGGGCGTCGTTTCCGCAAGGCCAAGCGCATCCATCATCTGCGCAGTCGTGAGCCATTGATAGGACACGACCACCTCTTGGGTCATATAGGCCAAAACCGCATAGGCCCCCCCAAATGTGACGACAGCAAGGGTCGAAAAAAATAGACCTATATCAAGTAAAAATTGATGATTTGTGAGCGCGATAACAACCAGCGGTGCAGCCCAAATTACGGCCCCAATCAAGACTGTCACAACAGTTTTGCGCAGGCTGGGCAGCTGTGCTGTTGTTGTGACTTGATTGGGTGATTTTGAAATCGCTCCGATAATGCCAGCCGTCAAGACAACAATCGGAAACGGTATCGCAAAAAAGAACAGTGCAATGAATGCCCCAACGGCGATGGCAATATGCGCCGACCGGACAAGAGCACGTTTTGCAATTTTGATGAGCGCTTGAATAACGATGACTACAACGCAAGCCTTCACGCCCATGAAGAATGACTGCACTAGCGGCAATTCTCCGTATGTCCCATAAGCGAGCGCAAGTAGAACAATAACTAGGGCGCCGGGAATGACGAATAACCCGCCCGCGATCAGCCCGCCGATGACGCCCATCCGTTTCCAGCCAGCATATGTGGCAAGCTGCATTGCCTCCGGGCCGGGAAGTATCATGCAAAATGACAACGCCTTAAGATATTCGTCTTCGCTCAGCCAAGGGCGGTCTTCGACCAATTCTTTGTGCATCAACGCGATTTGCGCTGCTGGCCCCCCAAACGACAGCAAACCTATGCGTCCAAAAACGCGAAAGAGTTCAAAGATCATGCGTTTCATCCTGCCGTCAGGTACCCAAAGTTAAAGCGCGTCGTGAATTACCATGCCTGAACAATGTTAGTTGTCGCCGTGATGACACACAGGTCGCAACCATAAAAGCTATTAGGTTGAAAAGAATAGCGCGCATAAACCGGCAATGGCACTGCGCACGATATTTTCAAAGAATAGCGGGATAAGATGAGGTGCAGGTTTCTGTTGCCAGGTACCTGCGGACCCCGCCATAGACTGCAAGCCTATGGACTTAAGGTTTCGATATTTCGCACAGCTTACGCTGCGAGAGCCATCGGTGCTTTGTTGTCATTTGCAACTAGCTTTGATGAACCGATAACGGTGGTGTCTCACCGAAACAAAGCAAACCCCTTTAGACGTTCGTCGATCCTATTTCGTCCCCATGGCTGCCAAATGAGCAGTTTTGGTGGAGACGCAGGGTACCGCCCCCTGGTCCGATCCGCTTATTACGAGCGCGTTTATGTTCATAGTCCCGAAGGACAAGACACAGATAGGTGTTCATGCGGGGTTGTGCAAGTGGGCGAATGCAGGTGGGTAGGATATCTAATGCGATCACATCTTAGTGCTTTTGACACTTTTGTGCTGGTTTTGCCCACGTCGGGGTGGTCATCTTTTTAATGAACCGCTACGCGTCCCGAAAAAATCGCGAGTGCTTAAGTTAGATGTTAAAAACCAACTCGGCTGTGACCTATGTCGCCGCAATCTTTGTCGTTGTTAGCCCCTTTGGGCAGGCGTTGGCAGAAGATACCAACCAAATTTCTTTGGGCCATTTAAAGACGGACACCTTTGACGGTGGATATTTTTTTGGCGATTTTAACCTATCGGTGGGCGAGGGGGCTTGGGGCGCCGAACTTGGTGTGTTTGGCGTTGTCGGACGCTTGCATGAAACATATGCCTCTGTGACATGGACTCAGGATGATCACAAAGTCGAACTAGGTTTTCCGCGACCCGCATATGACCGCTTTGCCGTTTCCGGACTGGCGCAGTTGATGCCGCGTCTCGCGCTTTTCAGTATTAGCACAACCCGTAGCCGGGCAACCGACGGGGTTATGACTGAATCTGAATTTCTCCCCTATGGCGCGGTCTACAGCCATCAGGCGCGTGACCTTAGCATCTCAGTGCATGGGGTGCCGGATACTGATATTACCATTTACGGAATTGGTACCAGCGTTGCGTCAGGCCGATGGGGTGTCGATTTGGCGGCCGAGGCTGTATCAGAGAATTCAGATTGGGATTGGAATGCAAAAACGCATTTGCGTTATGATGCTGGGCCTGCACGCTTAGGTTTCGGGCTGTATGCTGCCGAGGCAAATGATGCTGGACATACTGCTGAAATGTTTGCCGAATTTGACATTCATGATGATACAGAGCTCACCGCATTGCTGCGCCAAACCGAAGACGCAGACCCCGCGATTGGGGTAGGCGTTACATATGCGTTTGATCTTGGGATCAGCACTGATTTCACAATGGTCCATGCCGCAGATGCAGGGCTTGCTGTCGCTGCGGCTGTTTCTTACGGATTTTGATCAAGACGCCTGTGAATACTGTGCCGTTGTATCGTTAAAGCCGTCATAGCGTTGTGCGATGATACGGGTGAGTGGTCGGCCTTCGGGTGTGATCCGCAGAATAGTGCCATCACGCACAACAAGGTCCGCAAAATCGGCAAGCACCCTATCGTGGACCCGGGTAAGCGTATGTGCGTTGGGAAATTTATCTAACGCGCTCAGATCAATTTCGAATTGGCACATCAACATATTGATCGCCGCAGCGCGCGGTCTGTCTAATGCGGACAGGTGATAACCACGATGACCAGCAAGGTTTCCGCCGCTGATCCGCTGAATATAGGCCGCTGTCGCGGATGCGTTCTGCACATAACCTTGCGCGAATTGCGAGATTGACGAGGCGCCGATTCCAATCAGGCTTTGACTGGCGTCGTCGGTGTAGCCCTGAAAATTGCGGCGTAGTTGTCCGTGATTTCGCGCAATCGTGAGCGAATCTTCGGGCTTTGCAAAATGGTCGATACCGATGGCTTCGTATCCGCTTGCTCCAAACGCGCGGGCGGCTTGTTGGGCAAGGTGGTAGCGTGTTTCTTCGTTTGGTAATGCCGCGTTGGGAATAAGCTGTTGGCGTTTCGCGAAGTTTGGCACATGGGCATAGCCAAACAAGGCAATGCGGTCGGGATCCAGTTGCATGACTTTTGAGATCGTATCATCCAGCTTTTTAGCGTTTTGATGAGGTAACCCATAAACCAGATCGGCGTTTAATGATGTGATCCCTGCCGCACGTAGGCTTTCGACGCAGTCACGCGTGGTCTCAAAGCTTTGTTCGCGGCCGATAGCCGCTTGGACATCAGGTGCAAAATCTTGAATGCCAATGCTTGCCCGCGTCATACCCGTTGCTGAGAGTGACTCAATTTTGGCGTCATCGACAAGTGTAGGATCAATTTCAACTGAGAATTGAAAGTTTGCGGTAGGAGAGATGACATCCTTGATTGCGGTCGCGAGGTGCCGGATCATGTCTGGTGTCAAAATGGTTGGCGTGCCACCACCCCAATGCAGCTGCCCCATTTTCAAACCAGCGGGCAAAGTTTTGCGCAATAGTTCTAGTTCTGCTTTTAGGCATGTCAGGTAGGTTTCAACCGGTTTGAGTGTCGTTGTGCCTTGCGTGCGGCAGGCGCAGAACCAGCATAAGCGTTCACAAAATGGGATGTGAACGTAGACAGACACGGGGGTGTCGGTATCGAGGGTGCGCAAGCATTCAGACTGAAATGCGGCTCCGGTCTGTGCGGAAAACGCGGTTGCAGGCGGGTAGCTGGTATAGCGGGGCACACGGGCGTCAAATAATCCGTGCTGGCGAAGGCGTGACATATGATCCATGTCGTCTGAAATGGCATATCCCCGCGCCTGTGTATTTGCGCCAGATCAAATGGCGCGGGGAAAATTTCTAGACCTCTGTGTCCATAAAACATGCCGTGATTTCAGCGATTTGTTCGGGTGTGTGGTCGCGCTTAAAGAATGTCGCGAACCCGGTGTCAGGCATCATCAGATATGTCTGCGTTGAATGATCGACGAGGTAGTATTCGTCGTCACCATCTTGTTTACGGTAGTAAGTACGGTACGCCTTAGAGGCGACACTGACTTGCTCTGCCGATCCGGTGAGACCGATCATGTTTTCGTGAAAGTTTTCGGTGAAGTCACCAACGACCTGTGGCGTATCGCGGTCAGGATCAACCGATATGAACACAGTGCCGATGTCATACCCTTCATCTTCCAAAAGGTAAGCGGCTTGCGCGTTCCGTGCGCTATCAAGTGGGCAAACATCGGGGCAAAAAGTGTACCCAAAATAAACGAGCGTTGGTTTCGTGATAACGTCTGTATCTGTGACGGTTTCACCTGTTTCAGATACGAGTTCGAATGGTCCACCAATCGCTGAGGATGCGACTGCGGTATCACCGCAAGGGGTTTGCTTGGCGTTTTGCGATACATTCCAAGTGTATAGACCCAACCCCGCCGCCGCAATGAGGGTTGTTGTCCCGATAATGACAGCTTTCATTGCCGTCTCCTTTGGTTTGGCGCCTTCGTTAGGCCGAAGGCGCGTGTCGGGTTATCAGTGATTGTGTTCCATGGTGCGTTCGACCACTTCAAAAGTGATATCCACTTCGCCAGCATGTTCAAAAATCAGCGTTGCGGGAATGGTTTCACCGACCTCAAATGGGTCGCCCTGGAGCCCCATGAACATCACGTGATAGCCACCCGGTTCGAGCGCAACCATTCCGCCCGCCGGAACTGGGACACCTTCGACATGCATCATTTTTGCGACGCCATCGGTGAATTCTGTGGTGTGCAGTTCAACACGTGGAAAATCTGCTTCGACGCTCAGAAGGGTATCATCTGTGTCGCCATCGTTTGAAATATGCATGAAGCCACCGCCAGCCATCGCGGTTGGCGCTGTTTCAAAAGCGGTGGGATGCATCACTGTGATGTTGGATTCTGCCCATGCAGCTGGTGCGACGAGAATCAGAAATGCGCTTGCGATAAGGGTATTCAATTTCATGGTTCGACTTTCTTAAGGGTCCGCGCCAAAGGCCGGACGATAGCATTGATGTTGATTGTCGGCGTTATGCCAATGGAGGCGCACGTGCGGCGTAGGCCCAATCAAGAATAGAAAGACGTGAAATTGATGCGCTTTTCCCAATCCAAAGCGTGGATGTCGCAAGCTGAAGAGCAGGAAACTGTGCAGGAGTAGGCGTCAAACAGCCATGTGAAACAATGCATGCAAGGCATTGGTCTGCTCTGGCGTGACGCGGATCACCCGTTTGACCACAGATGTCGGCCCAGTCACCGCCAGCAAGAACGTAAACAGTCGCTTGGGCATCAACAGCAGGTGTAAGAGCGCGATGCCCAAAGCCAACAAAGGCAAGGGCGATTATAACGATACAAGAGATAAGGCCGCGTCTGGTCATGTCGCAAGAGTTAGGCGATATGATCGCAAGATACAAAGGTTAAACCGTCGCAGGTGCGGTCGATCAAGATCCACCCTACGCGGTAAAGGCGGCACTTAAGGCACCGCCTATGCGATAGCTATTTAGAAGCCAGCTTTGATGAGCTCAAACGTTTCTGCTTGGCGTTCGCGCATTGCGTTGCTCATTGGGAGTTGCGCCAAAACAGGAACATCTATTGTGCCAAGGCCGGATGCAATCAGGTCGTCCTCGCTAACTTGGGTCGAAAGCGCGACTGCGTTTGCAGAGCCGTAACCGGCGTCAAGCAGTGGCACCACCGATGCATCTGCAAGCATTGCATTCATATAGTCATAGGCTTTGTCTTCGACGCCGGGACTGTCAGCGAGGTTGACGTAGCCGCATAGCCAAAGAGATGAACCTTCTGTGGCCTCGCGTTGAAAGGCAATTGGTCGTTCTTCTTCGACCATGGCCGGATAGGTTTCGTTCCATGCCCAGCTAATTAAAATTTCGCCAGATGAAAGCAGCTGTGCCAGCTCTGCGGGGTCCGTCCAATAGGTGCGCAGGTTGGGGTGAACTTCACGCAACCAATTTGAAGCGGCTTCAAATTGTTCATCAGTTGCATCGGTCCAGTTATCGACCCCAGTTGCAAGGTAGGCCAGCGCGTAAGCATCATCGACGTTGTCTGGCAAGGTAAGTCGGCCAGCATAAGCGGGGTTTTTGAAAACTTGCAGTGTCGCAACGTCATCTGCTGGAACTTGTTCAGGGTTATAGGCAATGGCTGTTGAGCCAAAATCAGTTGGGATAAAATAGACTGCTTCAGCGGCGGCAACGTCTGTGCCGGTTAGATTGCTATCCAAATCACCATATGCGGTGATTTTATCGATATCCCATGCTTCGATTATACCGCTTTGTGTCCATTTGCTTACCGAGCCAGCGCAGATATGCGCGACATCTGCCTTAAAACCGGACCGAATTTTTTGAAATGCTTCGTCTTCGTCCCCAAAAAACGCGAAGGTTGGGGCGTCGCCGTGCTGTTCCACATATCCACTGTGGAAAGCTGGATCTTCAAAGCCGGAATAGTCAAAGACCAGTAGATCAGCGTCTTGCGCCGCGGCAGCGGATGTAAGCGCAACACATGAAACAGCGCTAAGAAGTGTTTTAGATTTCATAAACCGTACTCCCGATTAAATTCTGAAATACAGATTAGGTCTGCGCCAAGCGTGCGGCAAGAGGGATTTGATTGTCAGCTGATGCCATATTCGAAAGGCACAGCATTTGAGCGATTTAAGTGATATTGCGCCTTGAAATGCACGGCTGAGATTTCTTGACATAATTGCGAAACTTGCTTTTTCTAGCTTTGTCCCCCTGACCTGTGATTGATTTTAGCAAAAGGAATTTTCAAGGTGATTACTCCTGAGTACTGCCGCACGATGGCAGCTTATAACAAATGGCAAAACGATGGGTTACGTGAAATTGTTAAGAACATGGCCCCACAGGCGCTTGAGCAAGATCGGGGCGCGTTTTTTGGGTCAATCTTTGCGACACTGAACCATTTGCTTTGGGGTGATACGCTTTGGATGAGCCGATTTGACGGTGGTCCGGCGCCAGATCAAACCATTCGAGATAGCACCCGATTTATGCCGACGGGGGCGACTTGGGCGGCGGAGCGGTTTCGTATGGATGGACGGATTACACATTGGGCAGAACATTTGCATGCCGTTGATCTCACTGGCACCTTGCGTTGGTATTCTGGATCTTTGCAACGGGATTTTGAAAAACCGGTGAGCTTATGTGTGACGCAATTGTTTAACCATCAGACACATCATCGCGGACAGGTACATGCAATGTTAACGGCTGCTGGCGAAAAACCTAATGATACTGATCTTCCCTTTATGCCAGAAAACTGATCCTCTGACTGTATCGCAATGAGGGAGGTGCATATGTTCAATGCTTTGATCGTTGAAAAGGACGAGGATGGGAAAACTGCAGCGGGCGTGCAGAGAATTGAGATTGATCAATTGCCTGCTGGCGATGTGACCGTTGCAGTTGAATATTCAACTGTGAATTACAAAGATGGGCTTTGTATTGGTCCCGGTGGTGGGCTTGTTCGGAATTACCCGCATGTGCCCGGCATTGATTTTTCTGGCACAGTCGAGGCATCTGATGACCCGCGCTATGCACCGGGTGATAAGGTTGTTTTGACCGGATGGCGTGTCGGAGAGGTGCATTGGGGCGGCTATGCCCAAAAGGCCCGTGTGAATGCCGATTGGTTGGTGCCACTCCCCAATGGGATCGATACGCGTCATGCGATGGCCGTAGGGACAGCAGGTTTTACGGCGATGCTCGCGGTTATGGCGCTCGAAGATCATGGGATCAAAGATGGTCCGGTGCTTGTTACTGGGGCAGCTGGAGGGGTAGGGTCAGTTGCAACCGCAATTTTGGCAAACCTTGGCTATGATGTTGCAGCAGTGACGGGGCGTCCTGAAACTGCAGATTATCTAACATCGTTGGGTGCCACGCAGATCGTCGCACGTGAAGACATTAACGAAACGACCAAACGCCCGCTTGAGGCGGAAGCATGGGGTGGCTGTATCGACGCAGTCGGGAGCGCCATGCTCGCGCGCGTGCTAGGCCAGATGAAATATGGTGCGTCTGTCGCGGCTGTGGGTCTTGCGGGTGGGGCTGATTTACCTGCGACTGTGATTCCATTTTTGCTGCGCGGGGTGAATCTGCTGGGGATCGATAGTGTCATGCAACCTTATGAAAACCGTTTACGCGCTTGGGAAAGGATCGCAAAAGACCTTCCGATGGCGAAACTTGATGCCATGATCCAGCCTGCGATCCTGTCAGACCTACCGGATTTGGGACGCGATATTTTGCAAGGTAAAGTCAAGGGACGCATCGTTGTGGATGTAAACGGGTAGGCCGCGGCGCACGTCAGAAACGTTGACTGCGCGGAAATAGCCCCAAAACTGTTTGAATATAGGGTTTTGATGTATTTGCGTCAGGGCCCTTTTTATGACACGGGCTTGACCTGCGGCAATCGACGCTAAATCAGATGAAAACAGATTCAGGACGCAGCGCTGATATGAATAACTCACCCATTATAGTTTGGTTTCGGCGTGATTTACGCCTGCGCGATCACGAAGCATTGGCGGCGGCCTGTGCAACTGGGCGGCCGGTGATCCCTGTCTTTATCTTTGATGAGTTGGTCGAAAGTTTAGGTGCTGCGCCGAAAATGCGGCTGGGTCTTGCTGTGGATCATTTTGCACAGCTGCTGAAATCGCACTCAAGCAATCTGGTATTGCGAAAAGGTGATGCCTTAACCGTCTTAAGAGAGCTCATCGCCGAGACCGGGGCAGGGGCTGTGTATTGGTCACGCCTATATGACCCGCAGCATAAATCGCGTGATACCGTTGTTAAGTCCGCGCTTAAGCAAGACGGAGTAGATGTCCACAGTTTCACCGGGCATCTGTTGTTTGAGCCGTGGACAGTTGAAACGAAAACCGGCGGTTTCTACAAGGTATTTACGCCGATGTGGAAGTCTGTGCGTGATCGTAGCTTAGCGATTTCATTGCCTGCACCTGATGGGATTGCATCTCCGGAGCAGTGGCCACGATCGGAAAAGCTTGAAGATTGGCACATGAGTGCTGAGATGAAGCGCGGTGCGGATGTTTTGGCAACCTACTGTGTTGTCGGAGAGAGCGCTGCAATAGATCGCTTACGCCAGTTTTTAAGCGAAAAAATTGACCGTTATGTGGAAAACAGAAACATACCGGGCGTGGCTGGAACATCTGGGCTGTCGGAAAACCTAACCTATGGAGAGATCAGCCCGCGCCAATGTTGGCACGCAGGTTGGAAGGCGCTGCATGATGGACATGCGGGGGCGGAAACGTTTTTGCGCGAGCTAGTCTGGAGGGAGTTCGCATATCATTTGGCTCACCATACTCCGCAGTTATTGACCGGGAATTGGAAGCCCGAGTGGGATGCGTTTCCTTGGAATACCGATGAAACAGAACAGGTTATGGCGTGGAAGCAAGGTCGGACAGGTGTCCCGTTCGTGGACGCTGCAATGCGTGAAATGTACGTAACTGGCGTTATGCATAACCGTGGTCGTATGATTGTTGCATCATATCTAACAAAGCATCTGTTAAGTCATTGGAAAATAGGTCTGAACTGGTTTGCTGATTGCCTGATCGACTGGGACCCGTGTAGCAACGCAATGGGATGGCAATGGGCGGCGGGGTCTGGTCCCGATGCCGCGCCTTATTTTAGGGTTTTTAACCCTGTGACACAGCTCGATAAATTTGATCCGCAACGCGCATATGCGGATCGGTGGATCGCCGAGGGAAAAACCACCCCCAGTGCTACGGCACAATCTTATTTCGATATGGTGCCAAAGTCTTGGGGGATATCACAACAAGATCGGTATCCCTCACCGGTTGTCGATGTAAAGGCAGGGCGTGAGCGTGCGCTGGACACGTATAAAGCACGTTAATTGGGATCGATAACGGCAAACACGCAACACATTTGATGTTGGGATATCACATCATATGTGTCATTTAATTATCTGATAATGTTTGTTTATTTTTCAAATTGAAGTCAGATTCGAGGCCGTTATTTCGCATCTAGGCGCTTTTCTGCATGAACGATCCGATTGTTCATGTGTGCCTCTTGCATGGATTAAGATCATCGCTGAAAATAGGGATGAAAAATTTTGCCCGAGCCCTTGGTCTTTGGGCCGGAACGATAAGGACAAAGATTTATGCCTACTGCTGGACGGCTTGCCGGTGCCGTGTTTCTTGCTTTGTACGGTTGGTATATCGCGGGTATCGCAATTCCATATTTTCCAGAAGAAAACGCACCGGGATATCTAATACCTTTATGTGCTGCTTTAGGGGTGTTTTTTGGGTGGCGCATGTTGGGGCGTCATGCGGGGCTTGGGTATCAGGCTGCGATAGGACAGGGCTTAACGGTAGCGCTAGTTTTCGGTTTTAGCGTTTTGTTCGTTCTCGGCTTTCTCCAAATGATAAATAAGGCGATGCGGAATCACTATGATGGGCCAATGGAAGCATTACTTGGGTCTTTTAATGAGGCAGGTGAGATCGCGCTATATTTT
This sequence comes from Yoonia maritima, assembly GCF_002933395.1. Classification (GTDB taxonomy): domain Bacteria; phylum Pseudomonadota; class Alphaproteobacteria; order Rhodobacterales; family Rhodobacteraceae; genus Yoonia; species Yoonia maritima_A. Next base: position 760,764 of record NZ_PKFN01000007.1, on the reverse strand, counting down.
GTGAATATCAATATGATTGCATCTATTTTGATTGGCGGCGTTCTATGTGCTTGGGGCACAGAGTATTTCGCGAAACGGTACCCGTAAACTCATGCATATTTTCGTGTACGGGACATTGATGTCCCCTGATTTGTTTTGTGCCGTATCTGGTGCGTCAGATCCATCAAATTTGTCGGCACGGTTGGATGGTTACACCCGTCTTATGGTCGATGGTGATGTTGTGCCATTTGTTGCGCCTGAGAAAACTGGGCAAGTTACAGGGCTTGTCTGGCTTGACGTGACAGAGGCACAGCTGGCCCGCCTTAGCCTGTATGAGGGGGCCTTTGGATATGAATTGCATCCTATGTCCGTGATCGGGCCCGACGGCGTACTTGAGGTAATGTGCTATATGCCACCTGCGGGGATCGCTGCTTCTCAAATACCTTGGTCGCTTGACGAATGGGAAAAAACCCATCTTGTGCCTGCGTTATTGGCTGCGGAAGAGCTTTACTCGCATGTTCCTTTGCCTAGACCTGACACGTTACGCCGGATGTGGCCGATGATTGAAACGCGTGCATGGGCCAAACATCGTGTGCAGGTCGCGCCCGCAACTGTACGGTATGACGCAAAGCCAAATGATGTTGCGCTGGTGTCAAAACGTCCTCCTATGGGCGAGTTTTTTCGGTTGCAGAATATCGATGTGCATCACCGGACCTTTGATGGCGGGCGGTCAGATACTTTGAACAGGGAAACGTTCCTCGTTGTCGATGCCGCTATGGTTCTGCCTTACGATGCCAAGCGTGATAAGGTGCTGTTGATTGAACAGTTTCGGGTTGGTCCCGCGATGCGCCATGATCCTAATCCATGGATGCTAGAGCCGATTGCGGGAATCATTGATGCGCGTGAAACGCCAGAGCAGGCGGCGCACCGCGAAGCCCAAGAGGAAGCTGGGCTTAAGATCGATCGTCTTGAACCCATCGGAGAGTTTTACGCCTCTCCCGGTGCGAACACCGATTATTTTTATACCTATGTTGGCTTGTGTGAACTATTGGTCGACGCGCCATATTTTGGCGGTTTAGCGGACGAAGGAGAAGACATTCGTCTGCATCCTATGCTTTTTGACGACGCTATGGCGCTTGCGGATAGTGGCGAAATTCAAGTTGGGCCACTTTTGCTAATGCTGAATTGGCTTGCACGCCATCGTGACCGACTTCGCAGCATGGCTTGAGTTCACGCGAGCGCGGTTCTACACAGGTAGAACGTAATGAAAGGCGCCGCTATGACCATCCGAAATGACCTTGCCGATGCAGTTGGCAACACGCCACTTATTAAACTTCGTGCTGCATCCGAGGCGACAGGGTGCACGATTTTAGGCAAGGCTGAATTTTTGAACCCCGGTCAATCCGTTAAGGACCGCGCGGCGCTTTATATGATCAAAGATGCAATCGCGCGTGGTGACCTAAAGCCGGGTGGTACAATCGTTGAAGGCACTGCCGGGAATACTGGTATTGGGCTTGCGCTTGTTGGTGCATCCATGGGGTTCAAAACTGTAATCGTGATTCCTGAAACGCAAAGTCAGGAAAAGAAAGATATGCTGCGCCTTGCAGGCGCGCAATTGGTCGAAGTACCAGCCGCACCGTATCGTAATCCGAACAATTTTGTTCGTTATTCCGAACGCTTGGCGATTGAACTTAATAAGGTTTTACCGAACGGGGCCGTTTGGGCGAACCAATTTGATAATGTCGCAAACCGCCAATCACACATCGAAACCACTGGGCCAGAGATTTGGGAGCAAACCGATGGTAAAGTGGATGGGTTCATCTGCGCTTGCGGATCTGGTGGCACGCTGACAGGTGTTGCTATGGCGTTGCAGCCGAAGGGTGTGAAAATTGGATTGGCTGATCCTGATGGCGCGGCGCTGTATTCCTTTTACACAACAGGCGAGCTGAAGATGGAAGGCGGTTCAATCTCGGAAGGGATTGGCCAAGGGCGCATCACCAAAAACCTTGAGGGTCTAAAGCCTGATTTTTGCTACAATATCAGTGATCAAGAGGCCGTTCCTATTGTTTTTGACCTACTGCAAGAGGAAGGCCTGTGTATGGGCGGGTCAACGGGTGTGAACATCGCGGGCGCGATCCGTATGGCACGCGATATGGGGCCGGGCCACACTATTGTGACCGTATTGTGTGACTATGGTACACGCTATCAATCAAAGTTGTATAACCCAGATTTCCTGCGGGAAAAGGGTCTTCCGGTTCCTGAATGGCTTGAGGCCGAAGTGAACCTTCCCTCTGTTTTTGAGACCACATGATCCGCAACTTCTTTATCGTCTTTTGCCTTGCTGTGATTTGGCCTTTGGCCGGGTTCACGCAAGATTTGCCCGAAGAGGCAGCTCAGACATGGGAACAAGTTGCGACACGTGCCGAAAGTGTTGCGCTACGCGATGACGTGTCGCAATTCGCTATGAAACGCTTACGTGCAGAGCTGGTCGTCTGGCGTGACCGGTTTCTTGAACGGACAACGCTTAATGCGGGCCGGGTGGCCACTGTTGATGCGCAGATCGCGGCGCTGGGGCCGGTACCCGAAGATGGCGAAGAAGCGGCTTCAATCAGTGACCGGCGTGCGGCACTCGCGGAACAAAGGCAGGCTCTGGTTGCGCCTCGAATTCTTGCTGAGGAATCCTATGCGCGGGCGAACGGGTTAATTGGTGAATTTGATGCTTATGTTTTACAGCAGCAAACTGATGTTTTGACGCAAAGGGGGGATGTTCCGCTGAACCCCGTTTATCTGGCGCCTGCAATCACTGCGGTTTGGACGATGTTTGAAAACTTGGTCGTTGAAACGCGTGCAGGTTTTTCTGTCCAGATTGAACAGGGTATGTTGTTTCCAAAACTTTCAAAGGCTGGTTTTTTTCTGCTCATTGCAATTACGTTAATCGGGGCAGGGCGTCGTCGCGTAACAGCATGGCGTGCTGCATTGACTGGAATTGACGGGCGGCTGATGCCGCTGTGGTTGTTTGGTCTCTCTCTTTTGCAGATATTGGTTCCGGTATTAGGTCTTGCGGCACTGACCGCAGGGCTAGAAACACTGGATGTGTTTGGTGTCACCAGCAGCGCCATTGTCGCGCGGATGCCTTGGGCCGGGTCTGTGGTTGTGTTCGCATGGTGGCTTAGCCGTCAAATTTTCCCCACCGGCCAGCGGTGCGGCTATTTGGGGTATGACGCGGACACCCGTGCGGCAGGGCGACGTTGTGGCCTGACTATCGCATGGGTCGTTGCAATCACCTCGTTGTTTGATGCTGGCATCAATACGATAGATGTGACCAGCGGTGTTGTTGGCGCGATCGAACTTCCGGCGATGATTATCGTTTCATTGTTACTATCGCGGCTGGGTGTCGCCGTTAAGGCCAAGCCAGTCGCAGTCGATGGACAAACTTTATCTCAGGGACGGGTCCGAGGTGTCGTTGGCAAGGTGTGCATCGTCTTTGCTGTTGTGACACCGATAATGGTGGCCATTGGATACGGTGCTGGTCGCAACTTAATTTTCTCTTGGCTTCTTACGCTGGGCGTTATCGGTGTTGTTCATATTCTACAGCGATTGGTGCACGATCTCAGCACGCCAGATGACGCGTCAGAAGAACAAGACACCGGGGTTCTTGCATTGGTGCCAGTGTTGATAAACTTGGCACTATATCTTGCAAGCCTTCCTGTTATTGCGCTGGTATGGGGCGCGCGTGTCGATGATCTGGTCGAAGTTTGGGCGCGCTTTCGCGAGGGGTTTGCTCTTGGTGATAGCCGCATTTCCCCGATGGATTTTGTAACCTTTGCGCTGGTTTTTGGACTGGGGTATCTGCTGACCCGCACGATACAAGGCACGTTACGCAAGACGGTTCTGCCGCGCACCAGGCTTGATCTTGGTGGACAAAATGCTGTCGTCGCTGGGTTTGGTTATGTCGGTATTATTCTGGCCGCGATTGTCGCGATCACGAGTGCTGGGATTGACCTGTCAAATCTTGCGATTGTTGCTGGTGCGCTATCTGTCGGTATTGGTTTTGGCCTTCAGAACATCGTTTCAAATTTTGTGTCTGGGATTATTTTGCTGATCGAACGACCCGTCAGCGAAGGTGATTGGATCGAAGTCGGTGGGCAGATGGGCTACGTCCGTTCTATCTCTGTCAGATCGACACGGATCGAAACTTTTGACCGAACAGATGTGATCGTTCCGAATGCTGATTTGGTTAGCGGTCAGGTGACAAACTGGACACATGGTAATTTGGTTGGTCGTGTCATCGTTCCAGTCGGCGTAGCCTACGGAACTGACGTTGAAAAGGTCGCGACGATCTTGCGTGAAATCGCAGAGGCGCATCCATTGGTAATCATGACGCCGCCGCCAAATGTATTGTTCACTGGTTTTGGTGCGGATTCGCTCGACTTTGAAATTCGTGCAATTTTACGCGATGTGAACTTTGTGCTGTCCACAAAGTCTGAGATTAACCACGCAATTGCGAAACGGTTCGCCCAAGAGGGTATCGAAATCCCATTTGCACAGCGCGATATTTGGTTGCGAAACCCTGAAGTCCTAAACGGAGGAAAAGAATGACCGACCTGCTATTTCGCGAAGATGCGTATTTGCGTGAAGCAAAGGGCAGGGTGGTCGCCATAACCTCTGAAGGGGGCATCGTGCTGGATCAAACCGTCTTTTATCCAACCTCGGGTGGGCAGCCGGGCGATAGCGGCGCGTTGATTTGGGATGGCGGTGCCATTGATATTGCGACCGCTGTGAAGGGGGAAGCCGACAGTGTCGTTCTGCTCCCTGCTGAACCCGCTGCATTGCCATCAGAAGGGATCGTTGTAACTCAAAGCATCAATTGGGATCGGCGTCATCGTTTGATGCGTGTTCATACGGCATTGCATCTCTTGTCGGTTGTTATTCCGTTGCCGGTGTCTGGTGGGGCGATTGCATCCGATAAGGGGCGTCTTGACTTTGATATGCCAGAATCGCCCGAAGATAAGGCGGCGCTTGAGGATGATTTAAACCGTCTTATTGCGTGTGACATGGATGTGAGCGCTGAGTGGATCACAGATGATGAACTTGATGCGCAGCCTGATTTGGTAAAGACCATGTCGGTCCAGCCCCCGCGTGGAAGCGGTAAAATCCGCTTAATCCGGATCGGGGTTGGGACTGAAACCGCAGATCTGCAGCCTTGTGGTGGTACTCATGTCGCCAACACGCAGGAAATCGGGCGTATTCGGCTGGGGAAGATTGAAAAGAAGGGTCGCCAGAACCGGCGCGTCTATCTACATCTGGAGTAAACGATGAAACCCTTTGGTATTGCTGTCATAGCGACGTTTTGTTCATTTCCGGCTTTCGCTGATGATTTTGTTGGCTGTAGCAAAGAAGAAGCGCTCTTCGTTGATGCGGCATTTCGCAACGCGAAGGCGTTGACCTTAAAGGCCGCAACAACGGTTGGTGACACGCCCGAATATGCGCGGTGGTTCGGCGAATATTCGGCAGTGAATGCAGAAAATGTACGTTCAAACCTTAAGGCCGTAGTGGGCGCGATCCGTTCCGGTAGTGTCACCGCGCAGTGTAACCAGCGTGCAGAGGATGGTTGTGATGCAGGTGAATATGCTTGGGTCTACCCGAACGAGGCTTATTTAATGCACCTATGTCCGCCCTTCTTTACGCTCCCGCAGTTGACGGCGTTAGAACCCGGTGCACATGAAAGCAATAGCGGGACGCAAGAGGGAACAATCGTTCATGAATTGTCTCATTTCCTGCGCGTTGCGGGAACGGATGACCATTGTTATTCGCGTAGCGCTTGCGCGGATATGGCGGAAATCGACACACAAAGGGCGATAGATAACGCCGATAGCTATCAGTATTTCACAGAAGATGTGACATACTACGCGCGTCAACCCATTTCTGGAAAACCTTCGCGGTAAGGCTCTGGTTACTGCGGTTTCATCGTCGGCGTTCGTGGCCGAATAAATCATGCTCGAGCGGTTGATCAAGCATCTGTTCTGTTTCGGCCAACCCTTCACGTGACAATAAAATCGCAAGGGGGCGCAAGCCAGGTACATAGCTGCAAACGACCAGCATCATAACCATGATGGGGACAGACAAAAACATCCCAGGCACGCCCCAAACAGCGCCCCAGAACGCCAGCGACAAAATAATCCCGAATGATGAAAGTCGCAGCGCACGCCCCATAAGCATCGGATCAATAATGCTGCCATTTACAAATTGAATAACCGCAGAGACCGAAAAAATAGCCAGCGTAACGGCTGAATCCCCAATTTGTACATGCGTGATAAGTGCAATTAGGAACGTTGCGATGATGGACCCGATGTTTGGGATAAAGTTCAAGACGAATGTGATGATCCCGATTGATGAGGCAAGCTCAAGTCCAAACGCCTTTGCCAGCAAATACACCATCCCACCCGTGATGGCGCTAATCAGCGTTTTGACAAGTAAATAGTAGTTCACGCGGTGAATGATAGATTGGATGATTTTGCCAATCCTTACCGCTTGGGCTTCGTTGCCGACGAAATTGTTCAGTTTGGTTTGAAACCAGATGCGTTCCGCGAATAGGAACCCGACAAACAAAATAACAAGCACGGTTGCTTGCATGATGCCACTGGCTTGGCTCGCGGCGGTGCGCGCATAGCTTTGTACGTCGATGGATCGGAGCGCATTTAGGACCGCGAGCTCACTATCCTCGCCCATCCAAGCAAATAAAGACGCGATCGCCGATGGCGCACGTTCTGTATACGATAGGGTTGTCACAAGGACGGTGTTCACCTGTGCCAATAGAACCGATGCAAGCATCAACAATGCGGTGGCAATCAGAACCATTGCGACAAGGCTCGCCAATGCATTGGGAATGCGAAATGGCCCGATACGCTGGCGTGCGATGAAAGTAATGACGTCGCTTGTTAGACTGAAAAGAATGATCGCCGTAGCAAGGGTGATAAGCATGAAACGCGCTTGCACAAGCAAAAACAGGACCACAGCAAAGGCAATGATTACAACAGCACCCGTCTGCAACCGGTTTGAATCACGCTTTTCACCAGCGCCTGTTACCTGAGGGTCATTGTGCATATGAGCATGCCATTGGTCATTTAAGTTACCTAAGTATATGGTTCAGATGATGGCAGGGTAAACACCTGCAAAAACATATCTATTTGGTCTTGCAAAGGGAGGGCAGATAAGGCTAAACCGCGCCTCACGGACAGGTGGCCGAGTGGTCGAAGGCGCACGCCTGGAAAGTGTGTAGGCGGGAGACCGTCTCCAGGGTTCGAATCCCTGTCTGTCCGCCATTACCATCTAGATCAGATAAATTCTTGTTGCCTTAGGCTGCTTTTTATCTTGATGTTTGGCACGGTCTTAGCTGGGTTTCATGGATCAGCAGACTGGTAACGCTTTCCATTTCTATAGGGCTTAGATCTTAGATATCTGGCGGCTATTTTCTGGTGTTCTTGCTAAGGATTGAGCAAAATAAATCGGGATCGCAAAGTACAGGTTTACGTGCGCATATATCGTGTGGGGCACGCGCATTCTGTTTTTATGGTGATTTTGGTAAGGTTATGGTGGTCCCAGCTGGATTCGAACCAGCGACCTCTCGCTTCGGAGGCGAGCACTCTATCCAGCTGAGCTATGGGACCATCTAAGTTGGTTCGTATCTGTTCGGTTTTCGCGAGGTTCCGACTTATACGATCCGATTTGTACTTTACCTTTCAATACGTTGCAACCAGGGTCGTTCGGCTTTCGACATTGACGTTTTATTTAGCTGAACGACCGATGATTGGGGTCGGGTTAACATTCTGCTTTCTGTCCTGCAATGGAGAAATTGGTGCATTGTAAACTTGGCGAGCGCGTCAGTTCGATAAACATCACAATATGTAATACCCAGCTAGGCAGAGGAAACAGGGTATACACGGATTTAATAGGGAAAATCCTAAGCGTAGTTGGCCAACATCACATGTGGTCATCGGCCAATCCTATCGCGCGATAACGAGTTCGGCCTTTAGGCCGCCTAGTTTCGTGCTTTTTCCAAGACGTAGAATGCCGCCATGTGTGCGGGCGATGTCGGCAACGATGGACAATCCAAGGCCAACGCCACTGCCTTTGTCTTGGTTGCGCGCGGGGTCTAGTCGGACAAAAGGGCTGATGGCATCATCATATTGTTCCGGGGGGATACCGGGCCCATCATCTTCGACCCAAAATCGCACGGCACGGTCGGTCACACTCACTCCGATTTCCGCGTGATTACCATAGCGCAATGCATTGCTCACAAGATTATCAAGCGCGCGCCGGATTGCAGTGGGGCGTAGCGGCACCAATTCATGTTCACCTTCGACACCAGACAAGCCTAAATCACGGTTCATCCGTTTGTTGTCTTCAATCACCGCATTGATGATGTCGCCTGGGGCAAGCGTTTCTATTTTGTCACCAGCGTCACTCCGGGCGAAATCTAGAAAGGCATCAACAAGCCTTTGCATCTCGTCAACGTCACTGATCAAGGGTGCCGCGTCTTCCTCATCGATAAATGACAATCCAAGGCGCATACGAGTCAGTGGAGTACGTAAATCATGGCTGACACCTGATAACATAAGGGTGCGGCTCTGGATCTGGCGCTCTAGCCGGTTGCGCATGTCTAGGAAAGCCATGCCTGCGGCGCGTACTTCGACGGCACCTGTCGGGGTGAAAGGTGTGATGCGCCCGCGTCCATAATCTGTTGCGGCTACTGCCATTCTTTTGATGGGGCGCAGTTGATTGCGCAGAAAAATAAAGGCAACAGCTGTCATCAATGCACCTGTCACAGCCATAATCACAAGGAGCTGATGCGGGTTCGAAGCAGATACGCGACGGCGGCTAAATTCCATCCGCAATGGGCCGTGATGGGTTTCAACCCAAACAACGACCAACCGGCGGTCCGCGAGCGAAATAGACAAAATGTCTGGAATACCTTTGCGAATTGTCTCGATCACCGTGCTCCCGGTGAAGTCGAGCAACGGCTTGGTATCGTTTGTCGGCACATCAGTTGCTGGCAGCGCTGTCCTGATCTGAAGCGGGATACCAATGTCCGACAGGGCATCTTGGGCATCTATAGTGTCGATTGCTCGGTTTGTATTCTCAATGAGATAACGTAAATCAATGTTTTCAGCGCTTGTCATCATGCGTGTCACACCGTCAAAATGGCGTTGAATGAATACGACAGAGATCAACAATTGCAGCAGCAACACCGGCAATATCAGGATCAAGGCGGCGCGCGCGTAGATGCCGCGCGGCATATAGTTTTTAAGCCAGCGAAAGAACATGGGCGTAGGCTAACCTTCACGTGGCAAAACGGAAAGCTAAGAAAGTGACCACAACGTCAGATGATATCCCGCTGGTCGGAAAAGCGATAGACTTGGCACCCGACCTTCAGCGAATTCTTGCGCCAAATGCGTCACCGATGACCGGCTGGGGGACGAACACGTATATAATAGGTGATCGTGAAGTGGTCATTATTGATCCCGGCCCCGATGATACTGCGCATCTTGCTGCAATTTTGTCTGCCCTGAAAGGGCGACATGTTAGCCGTATTCTTGTCACGCACAGTCATATCGACCATTCAGGCCTCGCGTCTACCCTTAGCGGCGCGACCAGTGCGCCAATCGCGGCCTTTGGCGATAGCCGGGCCGGCCGGAGCGAAGTCATGTCTGACTTAATCGCGCGTGGATTAGCGACTGGTGGTGAAGGTGTGGATCATGCGTTTACACCCGACCAAACACTTGCGGATGGTCAAATCATTGATGGCAGTTGGGGTAGGGTGACCGCGATTCACACGCCGGGGCATATGGCCAATCATATGTGTTTTCACTGGAACGAAATAATTTTCACAGGTGACCACGTTATGGGGTGGGCGAGTTCGGTGATTTCACCCCCTGATGGCGACCTAACCCAATTTATGCTGTCTTGTAAAAAACTTGCCGTAATACCATGCGCAGGATTTCTGCCTGCGCATGGCGCGCCGATCGAAACCCCCGCTGAGCGTCTTGAATGGTTGTTGGCGCATCGCTACGCGAGAGAATCGCAAATTCTTTCTCGGCTTGAGGAGGGCGCAGCAACCATTTCGGAGCTCACAGATTCGCTTTATTGCGATCTGTCGCCCGGGTTACGTGCGGTGGCGCAAAGAAATGTGTTCGCGCACGCAATTGATTTGACGGTCCGCGGTGAAATTGTTCCAAAACCAGATTTACGGTTCGACGCAAAGTACCAACTTTTTAAGGCCCAAGACGTTGAATGAAAATGAATGTAAAAAACTAGCGAAATGCCTCTAGACGCCACTGAATCACGTTGCTATACGGCCCACAGTTGTTCCGACGTAGCTCAGCGGTAGAGCAGTTGACTGTTAATCAATTGGTCGTAGGTTCGATCCCTACCGTCGGAGCCAATTACCTTCTAAGGTATTGGTATTATACGAAAAAGCGCCTCGGTTCGGGGCGCTTTTCGCGTTCTGGGCACATTCTCTGACACATCCGATGACACAAACCGCATGCGGGAGTCGGAGCATTGAGACGAACAACCAGCCATCTGCACTTAGAGCGCCGCACTTCGGCTTTCTATTGGCGCAGGCGCATCCCAAAACTTTTTTCAGAAAACGCCTCAAACCCGTTTTTCGTTTTTTCCTTGCAGACACATGTGGTCCGTGAGGCTGATGGGCTATCTCATGAAATGGAGCATGACGCTTGCTAAGCATATGTTGCGTTCCGACCTTTATGGTGTTGCAGAGGTCGCAACCCGTACTGGCTATGGTTCTGTAAGTGCTTTTAGCACAGCATTTGCACGCAATGTCGGCCAAGGGCCAAAGCAGTATGCAAGAGCCTGTCGTCGATCGTAAAAATTGCCGTGGTGCTTGGGTTGTATAGGTCAAAGTGCCAACATTATCGTATCAATACGCTATCGTTTACCGTGTGGTCATGATCTGCTATGTATCTTTGACTGACGTCGCATGACAACATACCTTGACCCTTCAGCGTATGATGTGACGCGCCGCACTGCGCTACTAGTGAAAGGAAAGTCTTTGACCGATAACTTGAACGCGCCTAGCTCTGACGTACCTCATCCCATCGATACTGAATATGAAATTGGACAGGACAACGTACAACGTTTTGGACTCGATATTCATAACCCCGTTTTCGCGATTTCGAGCATCGCCATCGTCGCTTTTGTAATCATAACGTTGATGTTCCAAGCTCAAGCAACTGAATTTTTTGGCTGGTTGCGTCCGTTTCTTACCAAGACATTTGACTGGTTTTTCCTCAGTGCAGGGAACGTCTTTGTGCTCTTTTGTCTCTTTCTTGTGTTGTCACCAATGGGCAAAATCCGCCTTGGCGGCAAGGAAGCACGACCCGATTATGGGTACCTAGGTTGGTTCGCGATGTTGTTCGCTGCGGGCATGGGTATTGGGCTTATGTTTTTTGGTGTTTCCGAGCCGATGTCGCATTTCGCCTCGTCGATTGGAGGTACGGCATTAGACGACGGTGTCCGGACAGATTGGGCTCCGCTCGGGGGTGCTGCTGGCGACGCTATCGCTGCGCGTGACCTTGGTATGGCTGCGACGATCTTTCATTGGGGGCTTCACCCTTGGGCGATCTATGCAGTCGTCGCTTTGTCGCTCGCCTTTTTTACCTTTAACAACGGATTGCCGTTGACCTTACGTTCGGCATTCTACCCGCTTTTGGGAGAGAAAGTTTGGGGCTGGCCTGGGCATGTCATAGATATACTTGCCGTGTTTTCAACGTTGTTCGGGCTTGCTACGTCACTTGGGTTTGGGACAGAGCAGGCACTTGCAGGTTTTAACTTTCTGTTTGGCTGGGGCACGGGTAATGGTGCAAAGGTTGTGCTTATCTCTGTGATCACTGGGCTCGCGACGATCTCGGTTATTCGCGGTCTTGATGGTGGTGTGAAGATTCTATCGGAGATTAATATCGGACTCGCGGTGTTGCTTTTGATCTTTATCATCGTGGTCGGCCCGACTGGTGTCATCTTTGACACGGTGGTGTCCGGCGGGGTCGCATACGCCCGCGATATTATCCCGCTTTCAAATCCGTTTGGCCGTGAAGATACGAATTTTTCACAAGGATGGACCGCATTTTATTGGGCGTGGTGGATTTCCTGGTCACCGTTCGTTGGTATGTTTATCGTGCGCGTTTCCCGCGGGCGTACGGTGCGAGAGTTTTTGATTTGCGTCATTCTGATCCCGATGTTGGTCAGCGTAATCTGGATGGGTGCTTTTGGCGGGACTGCGGTGTCGCAAGTTATGGCCGATGCAGAGGCTCCGGTCGTTAGCGCCGCACAAGAGTTAAAGCTTTTTGTGATGCTTGAGCAATTGCCACTGGCGGCGATTACCTCGTTTATTGGTATCGTACTTGTGCTGGTATTCTTTGTGACCTCTTCTGACTCGGGATCGCTGGTGATTGATACGATCACTGCGGGAGGAAAGGTTGATGCGCCAGTTCCACAGCGCGTATTTTGGTGCATCTTTGAAGGGGTGGTTGCCGCAACGCTTTTGTTGGTTGGGGGGAGCTCCGCGCTCACAGCGTTGCAGGCAATGGCGGTTTCAACGGGTTTCCCGTTTACGATTGTGCTGCTCGCAATGTGCGTCAGCCTTTATGTCGGAATGCGTCGCTATCTTATCGCGTTAAGGTGATTAATTCGTCTGGCCGCTATTTGCGGCGGCCAGACGCGGATGCGCATAGGCTCCAGAAAATGAAATCGTTTAAGGTCATGCAGGTTACTCAGTAGGTTGCGTATTTTCTGAGATACATTTTGAAAACGCATCGACTTCAGGGGCGCTCTGCCGTGCTTTTGGGGTAAGTATATAGTGACGCTCTCGCGGTGTGAGCCGCGCTATATCCAGTTTTACCAACCTGCCGTCAGCGAGCGGTCTTTCAAAAACATGCGTCCAGCCAATCGCTATTCATGGCTGCGTCAGTCGCGCCGCTATAATTGCTAAAATGCAGTTTTTTGGGGGCAAATTTTTCTTGCCATCCGACTTGATAAAACCAACCTAGAAATGGTGGAACTTGTAAAACGTTCAAGCACTCCGTCGAGGTCACAATGATACATCAAGCTGGCATTCGTCAGCGTGAAATTTATCGCGGGTTTATATTGCCTTGTGCTAGTCGGCCGCTCACAGACATCATTCTTGACTGTTAACAAAGCAGTGACGGTTTAGGAATTGTTCAACATCTGCGGTAAGCGGGGATAATCCGGAAAAGAGTTCGACGTAGTGGGGGACCCGTTTCAATCGGTCATTCCAATCTTCTTCGACATGCATAGAAATATAGCCGATTTGCGTGTAAACTACGGTAAGGCTGCGCACTTGCGCTTGTTCGCTTGAATAGCCAAAGCGGATGAACATATCCGCCAATGCTTGAATGCGAAGATCATCGGCTTGACTTAGCCTATGCTTGAGACCTGTATCGATCCGCGCCCAATTACGTATAGCCAGATCAAGCTTCGCATCAAACAACGCAGGATCAAGCCAGCAGTCCATCACATTGAACAGCGCATCGCCAATGTTTGCGGCAGCTAGATTACAACGCGCGACTAGGTTTCCTGTGTTCTTTTCTTCCCATCGTTCGATCATAGCACGGTGGAGCTCTGCTAAATCTTCGAAATACCAGTAAAAGCCTGTGCGTGACAGGTTCAGGCGTTTGGCAAGCGGCATGACCTTTACCGCATCAATGCCACCTTCAATCAATAGTTCATAGGCCGCATTTAGCCATACATCTTTGGACCCGCGGGGGCGTTTTACGTTTTTCATAGTGTTGTTCTAAATTACTTGACAGGTATGTCAATTGAGGTGATCAATGAGTAAATTGACATAGGTGTCAATTAAATCAGTGCATAGCCACAAAGGTTTCCCGATGTCCAAAGATCCCCTTTTGCAGCCATACCAGTTGAAACATCTGACGCTGAAAAATCGGATCATGACCACTAGTCATGAACCGGCGTACCCAGAAGACGGTATGCCAAAAGAGCGATATAGGGCCTATCACGAAGAGCGTGCGAGGGCAGGGGTGGCCCTTGCTATGACAGCGGGATCAGCGGCCGTATCTAAGGATAGCCCGCCCGTATTTAATAACATTCTGGCCTATAAAGACGAAGTCGTTCCGTGGATTAAAAATCTGTCAGATGGGTGTCACGAGCATGGTTGTGCGGTGATGATCCAACTGACCCACCTTGGTCGCCGCACAGCATGGAACAAGGGCGATTGGTTACCATCTGTATCGTCGTCTAAACACCGTGAGCCAGCGCATCGTGCGTTTCCAAAGCTCATAGAGGACTGGGACATTGAGCGCATTATAAGCGATTTCGCGGATGCGGCCGAACGCATGCAGGCAGGCGGCATGGATGGGATCGAATTGCAGGTCTACGGGCATCTGCTTGATCAGTTTTGGTCACCGCTTACGAATGATTTGGTTGGACCTTATGGTGCGGATACATTGGAAAACCGCATGCGGTTCCCGCTAGATGTCTTGGGCGCTATTCGTAAACGCGTTGGTGATGAATTTATTGTTGGTTTCAGGTATACAGCCGACGAAGCTCAAAAAGGGGGGATCACCGCCGAAGATGGTTTGCTGATATCGCAAAAGCTAGCACAAACGGGTCAGCTTGACTTTTTGAATGTCGTCCGCGGGCGGATTCATACGGACCCTGCAATGACGGACCTTATTCCAGTTCAAGGCATGGCCAACGCACCGCATTTAGATTTTGCAGGGAAAGTAAAAAAGTTGACCGGAATGCCAACATTTCATGCCGCCAAAATACCAGATGTTGCGACTGCACGGCACGCGATCGACGCTGGTTTGTTGGATATGGTTGGGATGACCCGTGCGCATATGGCTGACCCACATGTGGTGCGAAAAATCATCGAAGGTCGTGAAGACGATATTCGCCCTTGCGTTGGTGCAACCTATTGTCTTGATCGTATTTATCAGGCCGGGGACGCCTTGTGTATTCATAACGCTGCAACAGGGCGCGAGCTGACAATGCCGCATGACATTGCCCCAGCACAGGAAAAACGGAAGGTCGTGATTGTTGGCGCCGGACCTGCGGGTCTTGAGGCGGCACGCGTCGCGGCTGAACGCGGTCACGAGGTGATTGTATTCGAAGTGCAACCTGATCCTGGTGGCCAGATACGTCTTACTGCGCAAAATCCGCGTCGACGTGAAATGCTGTCGATCATCGATTGGCGCATGGCGCAATGCGCGGCGCGGGATGTCACCTTTCACTTTAATACATATGCTGAAGTATCTGATATTGCTATGTTAAATCCAGATGTTGTAGTCATTGCGACGGGCGGAATGCCAAACACGGAATTATTCGAAACAGGCGGTGATGTACCGCATGTTGTGACGTCGTGGGATATCATCGCTGGTGATGTTAAACCTGCTGACAATATACTAATCTATGATGAAAGTGGTGATCATCCTGCGTTACAAGCTGCGGAGGTTGCCGCAACTACTGGCGCCAAGATCGAGATAATGACGCCTGACCGAACGTTTGCGCCTGATATTATGGCGATGAATTTGGTGCCATATATGCGGTCACTACAAGAACACGATGTTACCTTTACAGTGACACGGCGGTTGCTTTCGGTCGAACCCAACGGCAACAAGCTTAGTGCAGTTATTGGCACTGACTATAGCGATCAGTCATATAAAAAGGACTACGATCAGATCGTCATTAATTACGGTACGATGCCGCTAGACGATCTTTATTTTGATCTTAAGGGGCAAAGCTCAAATGGTGGCGCAATAGATCAACAGGCATTGATTTCTGGCTTGCCGCAAAACGTTTTGCGTAACCCAAATGGAGCGTTTCAATTGTTTCGGATCGGGGATGCTGTTTCAGCGCGCAATACGCATGCGGCGATTTATGATGCGCTTAGGCTTGTTAAGGATATCTGAATCTGTTGCGGCTGGTGTAGAAATGAAAAAGAGGGCTCAAAGCCCCCTTGTGTGGTGTCGTTTGGTGCTTAGGTGTTATCCGCGCCAAGTCCGTATTGGGCCGCAATCCATGTGAACAAAGTTTGAACCATTATATCGGCCGACACCGCCAGCATGACAGGCAACAGCTGCGCTTGCCATTTGTGCGGTTGACCGGCTTTGCAGTCGTAGGTCAGCGGCTTGTCCGCGCATATGCAGGGAATTACGTGCAACGCCAGATGACTGGCCACGTAACATCGCGTTAGTTTGCGGCGATCTGTAACCCGACAAGAGTAGGTAAGGTTCATTCGCTTCCATCAGGTTGGAAGCTGCAGCCATAATATCAATGGTGCGTAAATCCATCTGGACTGCTTCGCCTGTCCGCCAGTCGCGCATGTGGATATTAATTTCGCGGACGGCTTCAGCGATATATTCGCCTTCGATCCAATAAATGGTGTCTAAACTTTCGCCAGTCCGACCCGAGTACATAGAAATGCGGCGAATGTCGCCTGCGCCGCGAAGAAATCCGGCTGCGTTCGCATATGTTGGAGTTGCCGCTACCGCCGTTGCCGCAAATGCACCAAGCAAACCGCGACGTGTGATCCCAGAGGAGTTTTTGTTCGTCATTGAATTGCGCCTGTCCCGTCGCTCAACTGTGCCGCTTTGCGGCTTTTTTCATCGTGTCCCCAGATGTGCACATTTTATGGCACATTTTGATTCGTTGACCAAGGGGTGTTTGGATCAATTTTATCGAATAAAGGGGAAATAAGCGAGAAATAGCGCAGAATATATGCTGGAACCTTACGGGCGCTTGAAAGTTAGGCTGTATTGGCGCAACACCGCATGCGTTGTGTCGGCGGCTCGCGGGATTATGAATGGACTTCCTCAAAGTATGGATATTCATACTCTTATTTAAGTATGTTGCCTAATAGACTAGGTTTAGAACGAGATTTTCTTAGGGGAATAGTAATGTTGATGAAGAGTATGCCTCGCGGCGCGCGCGTTTGGCTTTTCATGAGTGCGATTGCGGTGATGTTGTTTGCCGCTCAAACGGTACAGGCGCAGGTAACAGATTTTCGTCAAGCCGTTGCACAGGCTGCTGCATCTGATGATGATATTGCCGCATTCTATCGCGAGCGCAA
Source organism: Yoonia maritima (assembly GCF_002933395.1). Taxonomy (GTDB): domain Bacteria; phylum Pseudomonadota; class Alphaproteobacteria; order Rhodobacterales; family Rhodobacteraceae; genus Yoonia; species Yoonia maritima_A. Next base: position 743,657 of record NZ_PKFN01000007.1, on the reverse strand, counting down.
TTATGAAGGCATCTGGAGCACAAGCGGTGACCGTCGTCGCCGTAACGCGCTGATGACGGCATTTGCCTCTGCTGGTGATCATGGGTTGTCGTCTGACCAATATGACCCTCAGCCGCTGATGGCGCGCTTGCAAGCGGCATCAACTGCCGCCGAGCAAGGCAGCGTTGAGGTGGAACTCACTCGGATGTTTTTGCAGTATGCAAGGGACGTGCAGACCGGTATTCTTGTTCCTTCACGGGTTGATAGCAATATTCATCGCCAAGTGCCTTATCGTCCACCGCTTGCCACAGCGCGCGCGTTTGTGCAGTCCAATCCCGACGCATTCTTGCGTGCGCTTCCGCCGAGCTCGCCAGAGTATACCCGTTTGATGCGCGAAAAAATCGCGATGGAACGCCTACTTGCGGCCGGTGGCTGGGGGCCAACTGTCCCGGGCAGTAAGTTAGAGGCGGGAAGCAGTGGCGACCGTGTTGTCGCGCTTCGTAACCGTTTGATCGCGATGGGCTTTCTTGAGCGTACCAATACCCAGACATATGATGCATCTATCGTGGCCGCAGTGCAGCGGTTTCAGCAGGCTCATGGTCTTGCGATTGATGGCACTGCCGGTCAGGGCACTTTGCGTGAAATTAACGTGGCTCCAGAAAGCCGCTTGCAGTCGATCATCGTCGCAATGGAGCGCGAACGCTGGAATAACCGCCCGCGCGGCACACGTCATGTTTGGGTGAACCTCACTGATTTTACTGCTAAAATCGTAGATAACGATGTGGTAACGTTTGAAACGCGTTCTGTGATCGGTGCGAACCATCGTGATCGCGTCAGCCCTGAATTTTCTGATGTAATGGAGTTCATGGTCATCAACCCAAGTTGGTATGTGCCGCGTTCAATCATCACGAAAGAATACCTGCCACAGCTTCAGCAAAACCCAAATGCGGTTAGTCAGCTACAAATCACCGACTCGCGGGGGCGGACTGTCAACCGTGGTGCAGTTGATTTTACACAATATACCGAAGCAAATTTCCCTTTCTCTATGCGCCAGCCTCCGAGCCGGGGTAATGCTCTGGGTCTTGTGAAGTTTATGTTCCCGAACCGATACAATATCTATCTACATGATACGCCATCCAAAAGCCTGTTTGGTCGTGAAACACGTGCATTTAGCCACGGCTGTATTCGTCTGGCGGACCCGTTTGACTTTGCCTATGCGCTGTTGGCACGTCAGGTTTCTAACCCGGAGGAGTTCTTTCAAAGCCGCTTGCGGACGGGCACAGAGCAGCGTGTTAATTTGAACGATCCGGTTCCAGTACACTTGGTCTATCGGACAGCTTTCACAAAACCAGAAGGTCACATGCAATATCGCCGTGACGTCTATGGCCGTGATGCGCGTATTTGGAACGCACTTTCACGCGAAGGGGTGGCGGTTCGCGCCGTTCGCGGGTAAATCTGACCTCGGAATTTAATCCGAGGGTATGATGGCACATTCAATCAGAGACATCGCAGCGGCGCTCGGGGCTCAGGCCTTTGGCGCCGTTGACATTTTGGTCGATGGGGCGTCTGAACCCGGAACCGCAGGGCGCAGTGATTTGGCGCTAGCGATGACCCCAGCGTACGGTGACGCACTGTCCCACGGTCATGCGCGGGCTGCCGTTGTTTGGCCCGGGTCCGATTGGCAGGCATTGGGGCTGGAGGCTGCGATTTACGCGCCACGTGCCCGTTTGGCGATGGCCGGCCTGACGCAAATGTTAGACAAGCCGCTGTCTGGTGCGGGAATTAGCCCGCACGCGGTCATCGATCCTTCGGCGCAGATTGGCGAAGGTGTTGTCATCGGTGCATTTGCAGTCATCGGTGCTGATGCTGTGATCGGGGCAGGGACATGGATTTCCGATCATGTGAGCATAGGTTCCAACGTGGTTATTGGCAAAAACTGTCAGCTACATGCCGGCGTCCGGATACAGCGGAACGTGGTCTTGGGCGCACGCGTTATATTACAGCCAAACGTCGTGATCGGGGCTGACGGGTTTTCCTTTGTAAGCGTCGAACCATCAAATGTTGAGCTCGCCCGCGAAACACTAGGTAATGTTCCCATGACAGCGCCTGATGACCCGACATGGCACCGTATCCATTCTTTGGGGGGCGTTGAAATCGGGGATGATGTGGAAATTGGGGCAGGTTCCACTGTCGATGCCGGAACAATCCGGGCAACGCGTGTGGGCAAGGGCACAAAAATCGATAATCTGGTGCAGGTTGGCCACAATGTGATTGTTGGCGAACACTGTTTGCTATGCGCCCAAGCTGGCGTTGCAGGGTCCACGGTCGTCGGTGATCGCGTTGTCGTCGGGGGGAAGGCAGGCATCGCAGATAACGTTACAATTGGCGCTGATGTCGTATTGGGGGGCGGTTCTGTCGTGCTATCAAATGTACCGGCAGGAAGGGTCATGATGGGGTATCCGGCAACCAAAATGAATACGCACTTAGAAAGTTACAAAGCGCTACGTCGGTTGCCACGATTGTTGAACAGTTTGGCAAAGCGTTAAGAAACTGTTTCATTCTTAGGCAAAACGACCTAAATCGCATTAAACAATAACGGATCTCAGACCATGAGCATCAAAGAACAGGTGATCGCAATAATAGCAGAGCAGGCCATGCTTGAACCATCTGACGTTAAGATGGAGCACACGCTTGCAGATTTGGGTATCGATAGTCTTGGCTTAGTCGAAAGCATTTTTGCAATAGAGGAAAGCTTTGACATTACGGTTCCATTCAATGCGAACGATCCAACCGAAAGTGATTTCGATATATCGTCCATCGCGTCGATCGTGGATGCTGTCGATAAACTTAAGACCGAGCAATCCTCATAATGCGCCGTGTCGTTATTACTGGCGCAGGGACAATCAACCCGCTTGGTACAGATGTTGCCAGCACGTTCGAAGCATTCCGCGAAGGGCGCTGTGGCATTGGGCCGCTTGATATCAAGGATGTGGATCGGCTGTCTATCCAGATTGGCGGGCAGATCAAAGGCTATGAAGAAGCGAGCCACTTTAACCGCCAACAGCTTGCGCTTTACGATCGCTTTACGCAATTTGCATTGCTTGCCGCACGTCAGGCCATCAGCCAGTCCGGCTTAACGTTCTCTGGTGATTTGGCGGATAGATCTGGTGTAGTTTTGGGGACATCTGGTGGGGGGCTGACAACCCAAGATGAAAACTATCGCGCTGTTTATGAAGAAGGTAAAAATCGCGTACACCCGTTCATCGTGCCGCGGCTGATGAACAATGCGGCGGCCAGTCATGTTTCCATCGAATGGAATTTGCGCGGACCGACCTTCACAGTTGCGACGGCCTGTGCATCATCCAATCACGCGATGGGGCAGGCGTTCAACATGGTTCGCAGTGGTATGTCTAAAGTCATGATAACTGGCGGCTCAGAAGCGATGCTTTGTTTTGGCGGGATAAAAGCTTGGGAAGGTTTGCGCGTTATGTCCAAAGACGCCTGCCGTCCATTTTCGGCGACTCGGAACGGTATGGTCCAAGGTGAAGGCGCTGCGGTCTATGTTTTCGAAGATTATGAGCATGCGGTGGCGCGCGGTGCAGACATACTGTGCGAAGTTGCTGGCTTTGCAATGTCATCTGACGCGTCTGATATCGTGACCCCTTCAAAGCAAGGTGCCGCGCGGGCTATCGCGGGGGCGGTGAACGACGCGGGTGTCGCGCTGGACAGTGTGGGATATATTAATGCACACGGCACTGGCACGGCGGCAAACGACAAGACAGAATGCGCTGCCGTGGCTGACGTATTCGGCCATCACGCTGACCATCTCATGATGTCCTCGACGAAATCTATGCACGGTCATTTGATTGGCGGTACGGGCGCTGTGGAGCTACTTGCCTGTATCATGGCACTAAAGGACCGCGTGATTGCCCCAACAATTGGCTATGAAGAATCCGATCCAGAATGCGCAATGGATGTGGTGCCAAATGAGGCACGTGATGCAAAGGTTGACGTTGTGTTGTCCAACGCTTTTGCATTTGGCGGATTGAACGCAGTAATCGCTCTGCGCAACCTAAATTAGGGAATAGCACCCGACCTTGCGGTCAGGTGCAATCGATCTTATTCGCTTGGGCCAACTGACCCTTCGTATCCCGCGGTAAAGCCGGTCAGCGATAAATCGAGCATGATTTCTTGGTTTGGATTTGCAGCATGCACAAGGCGAATTGTAGCGCCGGCACCACGTTTAAACTGGTTTATCTCTGCTTCGGTAAAACCAAGTCGCGCGACACAGCCGCCTTGATTGCAAAAGCGAAACGGGTAACTGCGCGCATTTTGCCCATCAACCGCAAGAGTTAACTGTTGGGTCAGCAGTGTTTCAAGTGGAACAACAACTGTTGCGCCGGCTGCGGCGGTTGCTCCCTCTGGCAGGCGGAAGAAGTTGAACTCAGCGATGGCGTTGCCTTCGCTGTCACTTAGCAGTTGATACATATTGCAGGGGTCTGCTTCACCCTCAGGCGCACGCACACAGCGCATCGCCCAGTCGCCGAATTCTTGCAGAATGTAGGCTTGGCCGACCGCAGGGCCAGCAGGTTGACCAAGATCAAGGTCCGCTGCAGAATCAGTGACTTCTTCGGTGGGCGTTTCTACTTCGGCTTCTGTCGCGTCTTGGGCGAAAGCTGTTGTTCCTTGCATCAACAAGGCGGCAACAACGATTGATTTAAATGTACTGCGCATACGATAGGTCCTTTAGCTTTTGAACCTGCTTATCATGGGCGTTTAGGGCTGTCAGTGGGGGAATGGCCTGTCAAGGCTATGTTCCGCTCACAAATGCGCGTGCTGAAATAGAAAAAGGGTCCCCGAAGGAACCCTTTTCCATTTTTCCCTGCCGGACTTGGCCGACTAATTGTCATGAAAGTTACGCAATGTGACAGGGTGCGTCAACATTAAATAGGAATCGCACAGCCTGAAAAAAATCGACTGTATTGAACGTTGTAAGGTTTACGGGGAAAATTTAGGTGAGGCGACGCAGGGCTGCGTTTGTGCCATGCTTTAGGCTAGCATCAATTGGCCAACGATGTATTTTGATACAAACTTAAAATGAGGGACGGTAGCATGGCAGATCATATTTTTATCGGTGGCGGCGCGCAGGATTACGGCGTGGCGCAAACCATGCTGCTGGATAAAGCCAACCGTCACGGGCTGATTGCCGGAGCGACCGGTACAGGTAAAACGGTGACGTTACAGATCATGGCGGAAGAGTTCTCTGCCGCTGGTGTGCCGGTGTTTTTGTCAGACGTCAAAGGTGATCTATCAGGCCTTGCCGCGGCAGGCAGCCCAAATTTTAAATTGCACGAGGCATTTACAAAACGCGCCAAGACCATCGGCCTTGATCTGCAATACGACAGCTTTCCTGTAACGTTTTGGGACTTGTTCGGGGAAAAAGGTCACCCCATTCGTGCGACTGTGGCAGAGATGGGGCCATTGTTGTTGGCGCGTTTGATGGGCCTCACCGATGTTCAAGAAGGCGTATTGAACGTCGCATTCCGCGTAGCCGACGAAGAGGGTCTTCCTCTATTGGATCTAAAAGACCTGCAGGCGATGCTCGTGTGGGTCGGGCAAAATGCGAAAGAACTTTCGCTGCGCTACGGCAATGTTGCGTCATCTTCTGTCGGGGCAATTCAGCGCGAACTGCTTGTGCTCGAAAACCAAGGTGGGTCCGCGTTGTTCGGTGAGCCGGCTCTTGATTTGTCAGACATGATGCGCACCCGAGATGGTCGCGGAGAGATCAATATTCTTGCCGCAGACCAACTGATGGGTAGCCCGCGTTTGTATGCGACGTTCTTATTGTGGCTTTTGTCAGAGTTGTTCGAAGAACTGCCCGAAGTCGGTAACCCGGATAAACCCAAGCTTGTTTTCTTTTTTGATGAGGCGCATTTGCTGTTTGACGATGCACCGAAGGTTCTTGTTGATAAGGTCGAACAGGTCGCGCGTTTGATCCGGTCGAAAGGGGTTGGCGTCTATTTCGTCACGCAAAATCCGGGCGATATTCCTGATGATGTCCTGGGGCAGCTTGGTAATCGTGTGCAGCATGCGCTGCGGGCGTTTACGGCCAAAGACCGTAAAGAGCTAAAGACGGCAGCAGAAACTTATCGTGATAATTCTGCATTTGATACCGCCGAGGCGATCCAAGAAGTCGGCACAGGCGAGGCGGTCACGTCATTCCTTGACCGAAAAGGGATTCCGCAAGTTGTAGAACGTACCCTAATCCGTCCGCCGTCCTCACAGCTGGGCCCGATTGATGATGCGACCCGCAAGGCGGTAATGAATGCATCGGCAATGGCTGGTAAATACGATACGCCGCTTGATCGTGAAAGCGCACATGAGATGTTGGCGAAAAAGGCAGAAGCCGCAGCCAAAGAGGCCGAGGCAGCAGAGGCGGCCGAAGCTGAAGCGGATGAGAAAGAACGGGAATTTCGCAATGCGCGCCGTTATGATGGCGGGCGTAGCGAAGGCCGTCGCAGTTCGTCGTCGCGAAAATCGTCGGGTGGCGGTTTTGGTGGGGCATTAGCGTCTGTTGTCGCCAAAGAGCTGAAGGGCACGACAGGCCGTCGGATTGTTCGTGGGATTTTGGGCAGCCTGTTTAAGGCGCGGTAGTTGTTCGTAGGGTAGATTTCAATCCACCCTTCCTAAATCACAACTGTCGAATTTTCAGCGTCGCGATCCGGTTTTCTTCTTTCTTGAGAACCTCAAATCGGAAGCCATGGAACGAAAACACTTGCCCTTCGACGGGGATCATTTGCGCCTCGTGAATGACAAGGCCTGCGACTGTATTTGCTTCGTCGTCTGGCAGGCCCCAGTCATGCGCGCGGTTCAGATCACGGATCGTCATGCCCCCATCGACGATATAAGCGCCATCGGCGGTGGCTTCGATCATATCTTCTTCGTGATCGTCAAATTCGTCAGCGATTTCGCCGACAATTTCTTCAAGGATATCTTCAAGGGTAATCAACCCCTGCAATCCACCATATTCGTCCACAACCAACGCAAAATGGGTTTGGCGTTTCAAGAAGTTACGCATTTGGTCGTCTAGTGTCGTCGTTTCCGGCACAAAGTAGGGCGGCATGGCGACCTTCATCACATCAAACGCGGCAAGGCCTTGGGCGTCTGATCCAGCCAGTAACTTATGCATTGCGCGCAGCAAGTCTTTGGCGTGGATCACACCAACAATGTTTTCCTGATCACCGCGATAAAGCGGCAAACGCGTGTGCGGGCTATCTAGAATTTGCGTCAGCATATCTTGTGGGCTCTGGTCCGCATCGACCATTTGGATGCTAGAACGGTGCAACATGATTTCTTCGACTGCGCGTTCGTTCAGGTCTAGCGCACCCAAAATCCGGTCCCGATCTTCTTTTTCAACGATCCCTTCGGAATGGCCCAGTTGCAACGCGCCAGCAATTTCTTCGCGCACGGCAAGAATGTTACTGTCGGGGTCGGTTCTCACGCCAAAAAGATACAGCACGCCGCGTACGAGGTAACGTACGGCGGCCACCATCGGCGAAAACACCAAAACAACAAGCGCAATGGGTCCAGCCACCTTTGAGGCGACAGTTTCCGGGTAAGTTATGGCAAATGTTTTAGGCAACACCTCGGCAAAGATCAGCACCAGCAATGTCATAATCAGCGTTGCCGCTGCCACGCCGTTTTGACCAAATATTTTCGTTAGTAACGCAGTGGCAAGTGATGTCGCTAAGATATTCACAACGTTGTTGCCCAGCAAAACAGAACCGATCAGGCGTTCGCTGTCTTCGGTCACCTGAAGCGCAGTCTGTGCACCTTTCGAGCCCTTATCGGCCGCCGTGCGTAATTTGCCGCGTGATGCGGCAGTCAGCGCCGTTTCTGATCCCGAGAAAAAGCCGGATAGGATAAGTAAGATCAGGATTGCGCCAGCTGTTATCCAAAATGTGGCGTCAGAAGTCAGGGTGTCCATTACGGTCTTTCGGTTTTGCCGGCTTTTGCAAGCGGATGATGTTCGAGCACCAGCTCTTTTAGTCGTTCATCTAGAACATGTGTATAGATTTCTGTTGTCGCCACGTCCGCATGGCCCAACATTGTCTGAATAGACCGTAAATCGGCACCGCCAGCCAACAAATGCGTCGCAAATGCGTGGCGCAGCGTGTGCGGTGTGACCTTTTCAGGTGAAACACCACCAGCTACGGCGAATTCCTTGATCAATCCAAAAAAACGGTGCCGGGTCAGGTGGCCTAGTTTTCCGCGCGAGGGGAACAGAAATGATGAGGTTGGTTTGCCGTCTTTACGTCCTGCGTCTTCGGCGGCATCACGTGAAATCAGATAAGCCGCCAATGCGTCCCGGGCAGGGGGTGACAGCGGAACAAGACGTTCTTTGCCGCCCTTACCGCGGACCAACAGCATCCGTGGATCACCGCGCGCGGCTGAAACTGGCAGGCTGACTAATTCGGTTACGCGCATTCCCGTCGCATAGAGTAACTCCATCAGGCATGTGTTGCGCAATGCCTCGCGTGGGGTATTGCGTGCAGCGTCTAAAAGACGGTCGACCTCTACGATCTCAAGCGTTTTGGGGAGGCGTTTTGCACGCCCCGGTCCTTTGATTTGGATGGCAGGGTTGTCTTCACGCCATCCTTCTTCAAACGCGAACCTGTATAATTGTTTGATCGCTGATAACCGGCGCGCGCGCGTTGCTTTGGATAGCCCTTCGTTTTCGCAATCAATCAAATAACTTTCCACATGATCGCGAGTTGTAGTTGAAAAGTGCAAATTTTTATCGGCAAGCCATGCTGCCAAGTTTTGCAAGTCGCGTGCGTAGGCCAACTGAGTGTTCGTTGCCGCATCCAATTCAGCGGCTTGCGCCTCGAGAAAAACTTGAATCCAACGTGCCATTGATCGGTCTGTTGCTGTCACGTCGCACGTTCCAAAATCAATAATTGAAGAGCCGCCCTACGCGCAACGTCTTCTAAGCCAACGGTGCGCATCAATGACAATGCGTCAGTTAATGATCGAAAATCGCCTGCATAGCCTTGGTTAAAGATCGCAGTAGCACGCAACAGTGCCTCACCAAGCTTGCCATCGTCGACCAAAGTTTGCAGTACAGCAGGCGGTTGGGCACCGTTGAATGCCGCTTGAATAGCGAGCGCAGTTGGTGACGTAACGCGAACCTCTTGAGGGCGCCCACGCGCAAGGGCGATTAAGAATGGATCATATGACGTGGTCTCTGCGTTGATCGCGACTTCTTCATAGTTGGGGGATAAAAGCCCGATGGTGATCGCAATCAAACGTGCATCGCCTGACAACTCCGTATCTTGAAGCGCTAGGGTGTATAGTTTTGCAAATTGAATTTCTGTGCGCGCTTGCTTCATCGCGGCCCAAGCCGCAGGAAGTGTCAGCGCAATCGCATCGGCGTCTTGGTTTGTGACCGCACGGTCAAACCGCTGTACCGCCCGCGCACGGTCCCAAACACCTCCAGACGCGGCCGGCGTGTGTGCTGTGTAGAAATCCTGTAAGACATTCTCTGAGACTGCCCCATGTCGTGCTAAACGTTCGGCTGCCTCTATCTGAGATTTCCAACCCACCGTGGGCCGTAAATCTGCGTGCGAAAATGCCAGTGGTAAATCAGCGGTTATCAAGCCTTCCCCGATTGCTTCGTGCATGCGGAACATAAGTGGACTTATCCTGGCAGGTGGATCAAGCGGCGGTTCACCTTCGAATATATCAGGATCAAGAAAGCGAGTGAGTAGCATTTCTTCGGATGCTGTGATGTCGCCAAGGACCCGGTGTGTGTTCAGCGTCAACGCCGCGGTCGACCAGTCACCATTACGCGCGAGGCAGAAAATGCGTGCGGAATAGGTCGGTGCGATTGATGGTTTTTGTCCCATGACATCGCAGGCATCATTTTCGGTGCCAGTCAGTAGCGCGACGTCAAACCAGCGGCGAAACAGGTCGGCGGTATCCGGTTCGGCCTGTTCGATCAGCGCCTTGGCAGGTTCAATTGCGCCAAGGTCCAATAATTTATCAACGCGGGCCAAAAACAACGTGCCGCTGGGGCTGGCATTCAGTGGTGGGTCTGCCTCGGCGAGGATAAGTACCTTTACGAATTCTTGAATTGCGGGCAGCATTTCAATGCGTTCCGCCATCAACAGCGTGACAAGCGTATCTTCATTACTGGATGACCAGATGGTCGGGGGTAACCCCGTTACATCAGTCGGCAGCAGGCCAATGGGGTCCTTTGATGGGCGATCAAGCGGCGTCACGGTAACATGTGGCGATGTCGCACCGTGGCTAACGGGCGGTTCCATCACGACAATGTTTGGCTGGACGCTACGCGACAGCCAATCGATCGCCGACAAGGGTTCGTCTTGTGCAAAGACGGGCGTGCTAATGACGCAGCAAAGAAGCGCGGCGCGTTTAGTTTGTTTCCAGCGTAACAGGGCGTGTTACCTCGCTTGAAGGGGCCGCAAAATCAGCCGGAAAAAATATCGGTCCGATATAGGCAAACGCGATCAAACCGACGCCTGCCAAAACGAATAAAAACAAAAGTGCCTTGATGAGCCGCAACATTATCTGCCCCGTTCCTCTTTATATGCCTCATTATGTGGTCTTAATGCCAACTATTGAAGTGTTTATATATGGCCTTTTCCGCAAGATCACGGCATTCATTCATTAATTTTACGTGAGGCGGCAAAATGCCGAATGTCGGGGGGCAAAAACGAATGACAGACGGGCCGGAGTATCAGCTGCATCGCACAGTTGTGTTGGTGGGGATGATGGGGTCTGGCAAGTCGGCGATTGGTCGCGCGATGGCAGATCGGTTGCATGTTCCGTTCGTCGATAGTGACGCCGCAATCGAGGCCGCAGCCGCTCTGTCGATCGCTGAAATCTTTGAGCGCGACGGCGAGGCGTTTTTTCGCGAGCGCGAAGCCGAGGTGCTGCGTCGGCTGCTTTCTGGCCCTCCGGGTATTGTTTCAACGGGCGGCGGCGCGTTCTTGGCTGAAAGAAATCGGGCTGCGATTAGCGAAATGGGCGTTGCGCTTTGGCTTGATGCTGATCTTGAAACGCTTTGGGATCGCGTACGTCACAAAGACACCCGCCCCTTGCTGCGAACCCCGGATCCCAAGGGAACGCTGACAGCTATCTATAACGAACGTCGCCCCATCTATGAACATGCCGGTGTTCGTTTGCAGGTCGCACGCGACGCAACCATCGAAGACACAACACAAAGCGCGCTAGATGCTTTGACCTCACGACCCGACATCATGGAGATCACTTAATATGACCGCCACAGTACACGTTGATTTGCCCGGTCGCGAATATGACATTCATATTGGTCCGGGTCTTTTGGATCAGGCCGGCACCTATGTCGCGGCGTTTGGTGGAAGAAAACATGTTTGTATCCTGACAGATGAAACCGTTGCTGGTCTGCATCTGGCAGAGCTTCAGGCCGGATTAGAGCGGGCAGGGCTCACGTCCGAAGCGCTTGCCCTTCCGCCCGGAGAAACAACGAAATGTTGGGCGCAATTAGAACGTTCGGTTGAGTGGTTGCTCGCCCAAAAGGTCGAGCGCGGCGATATCGTCATCGCCTTTGGTGGTGGCGTCATCGGTGACTTAGCTGGCTTTGCGGCAGCGATCATGCGGCGCGGCGTGCGTTTCGTGCAAATTCCGACCACGCTTTTGGCGCAGGTGGATAGCTCGGTTGGCGGTAAGACAGGCATTAACTCTCCGCATGGGAAAAACCTGATTGGCGCGTTTCATCAGCCAAGTCTGGTTCTGGCTGACACAGCGCTATTGGGTACGCTGACCGCACGCGATTTTTTGGCTGGTTATGGCGAAGTCGTGAAATACGGCATGCTCGGCGATGCTGCGTTTTTTGACTGGCTCGAATCCCAAGGGCCAGCATTGGCTGCGGGCGACATGGATGCACGGATTCGTGCGGTGACACGATCATGCGAGCTGAAGGCCGACATTGTGCAACGTGACGAGACAGAGCAGGGCGACCGGGCGTTGTTGAACCTTGGGCACACGTTTGGGCACGCGCTCGAATCTGCGACAGGTTATTCTGACCGCTTGCTGCATGGCGAAGGCGTCGCGATCGGTTGTGCGATGGCGTTCGAACTGTCGGCACGTCTGGGGCTTTGCAGTCAAGAAGACCCAAGCCGCGTGCGTGCGCATTTACGTGATATGCGTATGAAAGTGGATGTCGCTGATATCGAGGGAGACCTGCCGGATGCCGAAGGGCTCTTGGCCCTGATGGGGCAAGATAAAAAGGTCATTGATGGCAAGCTGCGCTTTATCTTGGCACGTGGGATTGGCGACGCTTTTATCACCTCCGATGTCCCGTCAGATCAGGTTCTCGCAGTATTGAACGATGCGCTCGCGTTGAAGCGCGCTCGCACGTAACGGAAGGGCAGCGTTAACTTTAAACGCTGTTGCCTTCTTACGCCGCCTTGTCTAAACGGCGCCCCACCGGTCGCAGCCTACCCGGTCAACAAAACAAGGACTGAAAAATGAAGACGATTGTTATCTGCTCAGGCGGACTGGACTCCGTTTCGCTTGCGCATGTGGTTGCCAATGACGGCAATCTTTCTCGGCTGGTGTCCTTTGACTATGGACAGCGCCACCGCAAAGAGCTCGACTATGCGGCAGCATGTGCCGTTCGGCTGGGTGTGCCGCATCACATCATCGATATGCGCCAAATCGGTGCCGCACTTAGCGGTTCCGCACTGACGGATGATATCGATGTTCCCGACGGCCACTATGCCGAAGAGACCATGAAAATCACAGTGGTGCCGAATCGGAATGCGATTATGCTGACCATTGCCTATGGTATTGCCGCCGCGAACGGTGACGACGCGGTGGCGACAGCGGTGCATGGGGGCGATCACTTTATCTATCCCGATTGCCGACCTGCATTCACAGAAAGTTTTGACCGGATGCAGCGCGCAGCGCTGGACGGTTACGCAGATGTAACACTGTCGACCCCATTTGTGCACCGATCGAAGGCCGACATTGTGACCGAAGGTGCGCGCGTTGAGACGCCATTTGCCGAAACATGGTCGTGCTATAAGGGCGGCGAAAAACAGTGCGGACGCTGCGGAACCTGTGTTGAGCGTCGCGAGGCGTTCTATTTGGCAGGTGTCGAAGACCCGACGGATTACGAAGACCCAGATTTCTGGCAGGCCGCTATTGCGGCGCATGAGGGCAATTGATGTTTCGCATATCTAAAGAGTTTCACTTTTCGGCGTCGCATCAACTGTCGCATCTGCCACAGGATCACCAATGCGCGCGTTTGCATGGTCACAACTACATCGTGGTCGTTGAACTGGCCGCTGCGTCGCTTAACTCGGATGGTTTTGTGCGTGATTATCACGAATTAAAACCGCTGAAGGATTATATCGACGGGACCTTCGATCACCGGCACCTAAATGATGTTCTGGATGGACCATCAACGGCCGAAAACATGGCGCTTCATTTTTACGAATGGTGCAAAGCACGCTGGCCGGAAACGTCGGCGGTTAAGGTTTCTGAAACTCCGAAAACTTGGGCCGAGTATCGCCCATGACCTTACGAATTGCAGAAATATTCGGACCGACAATTCAGGGCGAGGGCGCGCTGATCGGTGAGCCGACCGTATTCATCCGCGCTGGCGGGTGTGATTATCGCTGCGTCTGGTGCGACTCGATGCATGCCGTGGACAGCGCTAATCGGCACGATTGGCACGTCATGGAACCGCAAGAGGTCTGGAAAGAAGTTGCCCGGCTTTCTGGTGGACGGCCACTGACTGTGTCGATTTCTGGCGGCAACCCTGCGATCCAAGACTTTGCGCCAGTGATCGCATTAGGTAAAGCCGACGGTTATAAATTCGCCTGCGAAACACAAGGCTCGATTGCCAAGCCATGGTTCGGCGATCTTGACACATTGGTGCTAAGTCCAAAGCCGCCTTCTAGCGAGGAAACCGTTGACTGGGCCGCATTCGACAAGTGCCTTGCTGCTGCAGAAGGTGGGCCCGAAATAGTGATGAAAATCGTGATCTTTGATGACGAAGATTACGCTTGGGCCAAAGCTGCATCCGAAAAATATCCGCATCTGCCGCTATACCTGCAACCGGGTAATTCAGAGGTCGACCCAAACGAGCCAGTGGACTTAACGGCCACAATCGACCGCCTACACTGGCTGATCGAAAAGGTGACGGCTGACTGTTGGTTCACCCCTCGGGTCTTGCCACAGTTGCATGTTCTGGTCTGGGGCAACAAACGCGGCGTTTAATCATTCCGATAGGAGAAATCGTATGAGTGACGATATCTATAGCAATCTAAAGCAACTGGGCGGCGCGACGGTTATGCCAGCCACCCCCGAAGAGGCCGAGTTGGAACGCGTTCCAAATCCACAGGCCGACGTTGCATATAACGTGCGCTTTACCGCGCCCGAGTTTACGTCGCTTTGCCCGATGACAGGTCAGCCGGATTTTGCCCATCTGGTGATCGACTATGTGCCCGCTGCGTGGTTGATCGAAAGCAAGTCACTCAAGCTGTTCTTAGGTTCGTTCCGGAATCATGGCGCGTTCCACGAAGATTGCACCGTTTCTATCGCCCGTCGTTTGGCAGAGTTTTTAGAGCCTCAATGGCTGCGCATTGGTGGATACTGGTATCCGCGCGGGGGCATTCCAATTGATGTGTTCTGGCAAACAGGTGCGATGCCCGAAGGCGTCTGGATACCCGACCAAGGGGTCCCACCTTATCGCGGTCGCGGATAATCCTGCCTGTGGTCTTAGTTATGAGAAAAAAATAAAGGCCGCGCACAATGCGCGGCCTTTATTTTATGATAAAATGCCTGAGACTTAAAACGGGATTTCGTCGTCCATGTCGCTACCGCCGCCACCCGCAGGGGCGCCACCGCCTTGACCGCCACCGTAGCCACCGTCGTTGCCGCCATAGCCTCCACCGCTACCGCCGCCATAACCGCCGCCGCTTTGACCGCCACCATAGTTGCCGCCGCCGCCACCTTGGCCGCCACCTTCGCCGCGTCCGTCCAGCATAGTAAGCGTACCGTCGAAACCTTGTAGAACGACTTCGGTGGAATAGCGGTCAGCACCTGACTGATCCTGCCACTTACGTGTTTGCAGTTTGCCTTCGATGTAAACCTTTGATCCTTTGCGTAGGAACTGTTCTGCAATGCGAACCAGACCTTCTTGGAAGATCGCAACAGAGTGCCACTCTGTTTTCTCACGGCGTTCGCCGGTGTTTTTATCTTTCCAAGTTTCAGATGTAGCGATGCGCAGGTTGCACACTTTGCCGCCGTTCTGAAAGTTGCGGACTTCAGGGTCGGCACCCAGATTGCCGATGAGAATAACTTTGTTCACTGATCCGGCCATAGCGGTATCTCCCACGATTCTTGTTTGCGCTTTTGTGACAGACTGGGGATGCCGCAACAAGGTTATCGAATGGTTACATTGCAAGCCTTGGCGGATTGATTAAAAATACCTAAATAGGGTCAACAGATTTTAAAGCGGTATAGGATCGTGCGGATGAAGACACCGATTGTTGGGGCCGTTTTTCTTTTGGTTGCTTGCCCACTGTGGGCGCAAGAACAAGTATCGACAATGAACCGGACGCGGTTGTTGCAAAGTCAAACGTCCGTTTTAGATAACCGCGCTGCAACACAATACTCAAATTCCGAAAGGCTCTTACCGCCAAGCGCAGAGGGCGTCGCGTTTATCGCGCCCTATAACGGATCGTATCGAGGGCCCTATCTTGCCATGGCGCGCGCTGCTGCCGTGCGTCACAATATACCCGCCGATCTATTTTTGCGCCTTGTTCAGCAAGAAAGCGGTTGGAACGCAAATGCGATTTCCGTCAAAGGTGCGTTAGGATTGGCCCAGCTCATGCCGCAGACGGCGGCAGTTCTGGGGGTGGATCCGGGTGATCCAGCCCAAAATCTGAACGGTGGCGCGCGTTATCTACGTCAGCAATATGAAAAATTTGGCGATTGGCGGCTTGCCTTAGCGGCTTATAATGCGGGGCCGGGGGCCGTTGACCGCTATCGCGATGTGCCACCCTATGCAGAAACCCAAAACTACGTTCGGGTAATCTGGGGGCGTTGATCCGCCCGAATTACAAAGCTTTGCGGAAGTGTGTCGGCGTCTCACCTGTTCGATCTTTGAATGTGCGCGTGAAATAGGCTGCAGACTGAAATCCAAGTCGATCGGCGATATCTTGTACGGAACTCCGGGTTTCGCTTAGCAGAATGCATGCTTCGAAGTGAATGCGTTCGTTTAACAGCTTCAACGCCGATCGGTTGCAGGTTTGCTGACAGCATCGTGTGAGATGCGTTGGCGTGACGCTTAAGTCAGCAGCATAATCTGCGACAGTCCGGTCTGACCTGAAATCATGTGCAATAAGCGCGGTGTAGCGTGCGACTAGTTTCGCCGAAGCAGAATTGCGTCGCGCGTCGCTGCTCGTGTCGTGATGATTGTTCAACTGGCGTTCAACGAAAATGCTGAGCAGTATTCGGTGGCAATTCACAGCGCGCGGATCACCGCTGGGGAGTAGTTCACGTTCAATAGCTTCGAACAGAGCTTGAAGCTCTTTTTGAGGCCCGACATCACGCAATCTCAGATGAAAGGGAGAGATCGGCATGCCGCCATCATCAGGTAAAGACATGATTTGTGCAAAGACCGTCGGCCCGACTTCCATACCGTACATTGTGTGCGGTGGGATATAGATCAGGTTATTGGGTCCGTACCCGTTTGTCAGGCCTGCAACCGTAATGCGGCCTTGTCCCTTAGTAATGTGAATGAGCCGCGGGGTTGCGTGGCTGCGCATGGCCTCTGTGCGCCAGCGGCCATTCATTCCGTAGTGCTTCATAGGCGCGAGTGTAAGCGCCGCTTTCACTTCCGACATCATAGTCATCAACGTTGTCCCAATGTTGACTCTTTCAATCAGTTTGACGGAAAATTGTTTTAAATCAACGCGTCTGTCATTTCGTAAATTCCACTGTTGCGGATATGTCGGCTTGATCAATCTCAAGTTGAAACCAGTTCCTGTGGCGTGAACGAAACCACGTTCTTTGGCGCTTTGCGTACTGTCTGGAACCAATAATCGCCGCGTCGCGTGCTTCTGAAAGTGTCATTTCATCCTTCAGGTGGGCGATAAGTTCTGGGGCGCCGATAGCCTTGGAGGATGCATGCGTCGGATTCCATATGTCCAGCATGGCACGCGCTTCGTGAATGGCTCCTTGATCAAGCATTTGGTCAAACCGGCGCGTGATCCGATCGTTCAGCCAATCGGTGTCGGCGTTTAGATTGATGCAGGCGGCTTGGTCAAAATTGAGCAGCGGCGGAGGCGTGTTGTCTTGCCATGTTGCTAGCGGACGTCCGGTTGCTTTTAAAACTTCCCATGCGCGTTGGACACGCATCCGATTGTTCAGATCAATGCGTTGCGCTGTTGCCGCGTCAAGTTCGTCGATAAGAGTATCAAGCGGTAGCTCATTTGCCTGCGCTCTGACTGATGCGGGTGTCTCAGGGATCTCGGCCAAGCCATTGAGTAAGGCATTAAAGTTTAACCCTGTACCGCCGACGATGATTGGGCGTTTTTCGCCGTGAATAAATGGGGTCACGTCGCGCAGCCAATGACCGACAGAATACGCTGCATCAAATGGAATATGGCCGTATAAGGCATGGTCTGCCAATGATAGGTCGTCATCATCAGGGCGGGCCGTAATAATCCGCCAGCCGTCGAAAACCTGTAATGCGTCTGCGTTTACAATAACGCCGCCTTGGCTTTGCGCGATATGCAGTGCAAGCGCAGATTTGCCCGAGGCCGTCGGCCCCGCAATAAGAACGGGTTGGTTGGGATGAATAGTGATCATAACTCTATTTGCGCAGCTTCGTGTTTTGTCGGCAAGGTGCCATTGAATTCGGTGTCGTTTTGCGACATTTTGCCCGACAGAACAACATAGAGCCGGGGGCCGCCATGAGTGACACTGAGAAGACAGCGTATAAGCGCGTAATGCTTAAGATCTCGGGTGAGGCGCTGATGGGCGATACCACCTTTGGTTTGCATCCCCCAACAGTGCAGCGCATCGCCAAAGAAGTGAAATCCGTCCACGATATGGGTGTTGAAATTTGCATGGTCATTGGTGGTGGTAACATCTTCCGCGGCCTTCAGGGGTCAGCGCAAGGGATGGAGCGGACCACCGCAGATTATATGGGGATGCTCGCGACAGTGATGAATGCGCTTGCTATGCAGTCTGCACTTGAAGAGTTGGGCATTCACACCCGCGTTATTTCCGCGATTACGATGAACGAGGTGGCCGAGCCCTATATTCGCCGCCGTGCCGTGCGTCACTTGGAAAAGAAACGCGTTTGCATCTTTGCTGCAGGCACGGGAAACCCTTATTTCACGACTGACACAGCCGCGACATTGCGTGCCAATGAGATGGCGTGTGAAGCGATCTTTAAGGGTACAAAGGTCGATGGGGTTTACGACAAAGATCCCGCGAAACATGACGATGCAGTTCGGTATGATGACGTGACATATGATGAAGTCCTGCAAAAGCATCTGGGCGTGATGGATGCCAGTGCCATTGCTTTGGCGCGTGATAACGCGCTGCCAATTATCGTGTTTTCCTTAGATGAACCCGGCGGGTTCCGCGGAATTTTGGCGGGTGAGGGGACCCATACTATCGTTCACGAGTAACGTATTGAGTAAGGTTGGTACCTGTTGCACCGTGGTGTGATCTGCACAAACGCTGCACATTTGCTAACCTATACAACCAGCACTGTTTCCCGTAAAACGATCAAAAGTCGGGCAATGCCCGCCAAGAAAGAGCAGTAAAAGATGTCAGAAGATTTTGAACTAGATACCGATGATTTGGCCCGCCGCATGGATGGTGCAATTGCGAACCTGCGGACAGAGCTTGCGTCACTCCGGACAGGTCGTGCGTCTGGTTCGATGCTCGAGCCGGTTATGGTTGATGCCTACGGGTCAATGACGCCTGTGAACCAAGTCGGCACAGTCAACGTACCAGAGCCGCGCATGGTGACGATCAATGTGTGGGATAAAGGGCTTGTCGGTAAAGTTGAAAAGGCCATTCGTGAAAGTGGTTTGGGTATTAATCCGCAACTGAATGGCACAATAATCATGTTGCCGATCCCTGAACTAAACGAAGAACGTCGCCGTGATTTGACCAAGGTCGCCGGTAACTATGCTGAAAGCGCGCGTGTTTCTATTCGTAACCTACGCCGCGACGGTATGGATCAGATCAAGAAAGCCAAAAACGATGGCATGTCAGAGGACGACCAGAAATTCTGGGAAGCCGAAGTGCAAAGCTTGACCGATGATCACATCAAAAAAGTTGATGAAACACTTGAGACCAAGCAAGAAGAGATCATGCAGGTTTAAGATTAACCAAGCCATCGTCGCTGCGTAGTGGGAAAGCCAGAATGCCTAAGGATCAAGACGACCCAAAGACAGGCCCTGACCATGTTGCGATTATCATGGATGGCAACGGACGGTGGGCGCAGCAACGCGGGCGCCCACGTCTTTTTGGCCATCATGCCGGCGCGCGCCGCGTTCGTGAAATTGTTGCAGCATGCCCTGAACAGGGCGTTAAATATCTGACGATTTTTGCTTTTTCGACGGAAAACTGGAAACGGACACAGTCCGAAGTGTCGGGCTTAATGACCTTGTTTCGCAAATACATCGAACGCGAAGCCAAGGCGCTATTGGCAAATGGCGTGCGCGTCCGATTCATCGGTGACCGCATCAGGCTCGATGATAAGCTTGTTCGGCTGATGGATGATCTTGAACTGCTGACCGCTGATAATGACTTGGTGCATCTGACTGTTGCGATCAATTATGGTGGTCGTGACGAAGTCACGCGCGCGGCGCAACGCTTGGCGTTTGAGGTCGAGCAGGGGCGCTTGTCGTACAAAGACGTTGATGCCGAAACACTGTCAGGTTTTCTAGATACCCATGTGCTACCCGATCCGGATTTAGTTATTCGAACCAGCGGCGAAGCACGCATTTCTAACTTTTTGCTATGGCAGTCGGCCTATTCTGAATACGAATTCATCGATACGCTTTGGCCTGACTTTACAGCAGACATATTCGCGAAAGTGCTTGCCAGTTACGGCAGCCGTGAACGGCGGTATGGTGGAGTAATTGCTTAAGATGACGACCCCTAAATCTTCGAATTGGGATGATCTGACCGTTCGGATCATGTCTAGTGTGGCGATGACCATGATTGGTGCCGCTGGGATCATTATGGGCGGTGTTTGGTTTCAGATGCTGGCTGTTTTTGTGACTGCGGTCATGGTTTGGGAACTGTGGATGATGATCCGCGGTGATGAACCCACAAAGGGTATGCTTTTGGCTGCACTCGTTGCATCAGTTTTGTCTGGCCAAATTGCTGACGGCACCTTGTTTGGTTTGCTTTTGTTTTTTGTCGTGCCTTTGATTGGTGTCACGCAGTTGAAAAACGAACGCGTGACATTCTTTGTATTCGCACTCGGAATACAAATTGCAGGTTGGGGGCTTGTTCATTTTCGGATGGACTACGGCTTTGTTTGGCTGCTTTGGTTAATGCTTGTCGTGATCATCACAGATGTGTTCGGCTATTTTGCGGGGCGGAGTTTTGGTGGTCCAAAGTTTTGGCCGAAAATCAGCCCTAAAAAAACATGGAGCGGCACAATAGCAGGCTGGATTGGCGCAGCGCTTGTTGGCTTTGTCTTTACCTTATTCACGAATGCAGGGCCTTGGATCATTGTGATTTCAATGGTGCTTAGTTTTGCTGGACAGATGGGTGATATTGCTGAAAGTGCTCTCAAGCGTCGCATGGGTGTCAAAGACAGCTCGACCTTAATCCCTGGGCATGGCGGGCTGTTCGATCGCTTTGATGCGCTATTGGGCGCTGCTTTGTTTATGTTGCTAGTCGCGACTGTATTTAATGTTCCAGGAGTAGCCTTTTGAGGCAAATAACGCTGTTCGGCGCGACAGGATCGGTTGGTCAAAGTGCCATCGACCTGATTGAACGCGATCTTGATAACTATGATGTTGTTGCCTTAACAGGTGGGCGCAATATTTCTAAATTGGCCGATGATGCAAAGCGCCTTGGCGCTGATGTGGCTGTCACTTGCTATGATGACTGCTATGCCGAGTTAAAGGATCTCCTTTCAGGCACAGGTATCGAAGTTGCATCAGGCGATGCTGCAATCGCCGAAGCAGCAGCGCGTCCTGTCGATTGGGCGCTGTCAGCGATTGTGGGCTCTGCCGGATTAGTACCGGGCCTCGAGGCGTTGGCGCATGGTACAACGCTTGCGCTTGCAAATAAGGAATCTTTGGTGACGGCGGGACCGTTGTTGCTTGGGCGGGCCAAGGCACACGGCGCGACAATTTTGCCTGTTGATAGTGAACACTCTGCTGTATTTCAGGCGCTTGTTGGTGAACATATGGCAGCGGTAGAGCGGGTCATTATCACAGCCAGCGGTGGCGCATTTCGGGATTGGCCGCTTGAAAAACTGGCGACCGCGACATTGGCGCAGGCCTCTAGCCACCCGAATTGGGACATGGGGCAGCGGATCACAATCGATAGCGCATCCATGTTTAATAAGGCGATGGAACTTATTGAAACAAAAGAGTTCTTTAGCGTAGATCACAAAATGATTGAGGTGCTTGTGCACCGTGAAAGCACAATTCACGCGATGGTTGGTTTCAATGACGGGGCGTTGATGGCACATGTCGGACCGCCGGATATGCGTCATGCGATTGGGTACGCATTGCATTGGCCTGAACGTCGCACGCTCCCGGTTGAACGGCTCGATTTTGCGAAATTAGGCAAACTCACCTTCGAAGCACCAGATACCCAGCGGTATCCGGCGCTCGATTTGGCGCATCAGGTTATGGAAACTGGCGGGTTGTCGGGGGCCGTGTTTAACGCAGCTAAGGAACGCGCGCTGGATGGGTTCATTGATGGGCAAATCGGGTTTTTAGACATGGCAAACGTGGTTGCCCAGACGTTAAACAAAATGTCATCTGAACAGGCGATCACTGCGGGTGCCATTACGCTTGATAATGTCTTAGAGACAGACAAACTGGCGCGAATTCATGCGGCCGAAGCCATTGCAAAGCTAGGATAAGATTTTGGATTTACTTAACCAGATTGTGCCGATTTTCGGTAACGCCGCATTTGCAATCGTTGCGTTTGTTGTCGCGCTGTCCGTGATCGTGACAGTCCACGAATACGGGCATTACATCGTCGGCCGTTGGAGCGGAATCCACGCTGAGGTGTTTTCCTTGGGCTTTGGCCCGCGTTTGTTCAGTTGGGTCGATAAGCACGGTACACGGTGGCAAGTCGCGGCGCTGCCTCTTGGTGGGTACGTGAAATTCTTGGGCGATGCGAATGCCGCTAGTGTTGGGGCCGAAGATGTTGCACCTGAAATCGACCCAAGGCGCACAATGCTAGGTGCTCCGCTTTGGGCGCGTACCGCAACTGTTGCGGCTGGTCCGTTTTTTAACTTTATTCTTGCGATATTGGTCTTTGCGGGATCAGCCATGGTACAAGGACAAGCGGTTGAACCGCTGACATACAGCGACGCAAAACCACTACCGCCAAGTTACGAAAATAATCTTGAATACGGTGATATTCTTATCGCGATTGAAGGCGTGAAATTCGACGATCCGACACGTACCGTCGGCATGATTGACCTTCTGCCTGATGAAAAACAGCTCGACTACACGATTGTCCGCGACGGTGAGGAAATGATCGTGAATGGGCCATTCCCAATGCCTTCGATGGTCGGGCAGGTCACACCACGATCAGCGGCTGATGAGGCGGGGCTAATTAAGGATGACGTGATTACGGCGATCGATGGATCGCCTGTATTTTCATTCAAGCAACTGCAAGAACGTGTTATTATCGCCGCGGGAACACCGGTGACTTTAGATTTATGGAACGCAGGTGCCACGCGCGAGGTGACGTTGACCGCGCGTCGCACTGACACACCCAAGGCCGAAGGTGGGTTTGAAACCCGATATTTGATCGGTGTGACGGGCGAATTTTTCTTTGAGCCTTTGACCCAGAACATAAGCCCATGGGCTGCGTTAAAATATGGCGCAAACGGTGTTTGGCTATCCACAACAACAACACTTTCCGCGATCAAGCACATGTTTTTGGGTAACATTTCGACCTGTAGCCTGTCTGGACCGGTCGGTATTGCCGAAACGAGCGCATCTATGGCGCGAAAAGGGGCCCATAGTTTTATCTGGTTGATCGGGGCATTGTCAGCCGCTGTAGGGCTGATGAATTTGTTGCCGATCCCGGTTCTGGATGGCGGTCACTTGGTTCTGTACGCCTATGAAGCTGTCGCACGGCGCAAGCCAAATGATAAGGCGATCAAAGTGTTCATGTTCATCGGTCTTGCATTTATTCTGACCATGATCCCATTCACGATCTTAAACGATACCGTGTTGTGCCCTTAAGGCGGGGTTTGGCCGTTTGTCATTTTGACATTGGGCCTTAATCCGGCTAGTTCCGTAGATAACTGGATATTAAAAACAGGCGAGCAAAATGCATAAAAATTGGGGGCGCGTTATTGCGCAGGGCGGGGCGACATTTCGCCAGATAAGCATCGGTGCGGTTGTCGCTGTTCTTGCCGCTGGCGCGGTATCCGCACAGGGCTTTGTTTTCAATAACGTATCCATCGAAGGTAACCAGCGTGTCGCCGATGGGACCATCCTTACGTATGCGGGTATTTCGCAAGGTGAATCGTTAAATACTGGCGCATTAAATGATGCGGCACAGAAAATCCGTGCGTCAGGTCTGTTTGAAACGGTCGAAGTCGTTCCAAGCGGGTCAACGTTGACGATACGCGTTACTGAATATCCAACCATCAACCGTATCAATATCGAAGGTAACGCACGCCTTCGCGATAGCGAGTTGCTGCAAATCGTCCAATCCGAAAGCCGCCGCGTTTATAACCCGACGCAGGCCGAAGCCGACACGGCTGCAATTACCCAAGCATACGCGCAGCAGGGTCGTATTAACGCTACCGTAACACCAAGCATTATCCCTCTTTCGGACAACCGCGTTGATCTGGTCTTTGTCGTGACCGAATCCGCTGTGACCGAAATTGAGCGGATATCTTTTCTTGGAAACCGGACCTATTCTGAGTCGCGCCTTCAACGGGTGCTGGACACGAAACAAGCGGGCCCTTTGCGCGCTTTGATCCGCCGCGACACATATTCACCTGATCGTGTTGCCGCTGACCGCGAGCTTCTTACTGATTTTTACCATTCGCGCGGATACCCAGATTTTGTTGTTCAAAATGTTGATGTCACGTTAACCCGTGAACGCGATGCCTATTTGGTGACATACAATCTGCGCGAAGGGCAAAAGTTCGAATTTGGCTCGGTTACGGTCTTAAGCGAAATCGAAGGTCTTGATCCGGCCCCTTATCAAGATGCAATCCGCGTGCGTGGTGGTGCGACCTATTCACCTGTTCCGATCGAAACTGATATTACGCGTATTGAGCGTTTGGCCGTCAATCGGGGTGTTAACTTTGTTCAAGTTGACACGCGGATCACACGGAACCCACGCGATTTGACGCTTGATCTTGCTTATGTGTTGGTGCCAGGTCCGCGTATTTTTGTCGAGCGTATCGACATTGAAGGCAACGGAACAACGCTTGACCGTGTTATTCGTAACCGCGTCGAAGTGGTCGAAGGTGATCCATTTAACCCTCGCGCCATTCGCGATAGTGCAAGCCGTATTCGTTCGCTCGGTTTTTTTCAAAACGTTGATGTAAACGCGCGCCAGGGTACTACTGAAAACCAGGTTATCGTTGATGTTGATGTGGTCGAAGGCCCGACTGGTAGCCTAAGCTTTGGTGCGAACTATAACAGTGATACTGGTGTTGGTTTGATCGCATCATACAAACAATCAAACTTTCAAGGACGCGGCCAGCGTTTGAATTTTGACCTGTCCACTGCTGAATCAAATCGCCGTTTGACCTTCGGTTTTACGGAACCACAGCTTTTGGGTCGTGATCTGCGTTTGGGTGTCGATCTATCCTATGCGACGACAAACAACGAAAACGCGCTTTATGATACAGAAAGCCTGCGGTTCAGCCCTTCACTTAGCTTTCCGGTAAGCGAAAATGGTCGGCTGACCGTACTATACGCGCTCGATTACAACGATCTGACTGATGTTGACGCAGATGCAAGCCAAATTATCCATAACGAATCTGCCGAAGGCGCTGTGACGACGAACTCGCTGGGTTATACGTACAGCTATGACACGCGTCGCACAGGGTTGAACCCAAATGCGGGTGTATTGTTACGCTTTGGGCAGGAATTCGGGTTTGGTGACACGCAATTTATCAAATCCACCGCTCTTGCTGGTGCAGAGGCAAAAGTTCTGAACGAAGAAGTCACGCTGCGCGCGACCTTAGAAGGTGGTTATCTTGAGTATCAAGACGGCAGCAGCCGCGTAACCGACCGTTTCTTTATGGGAAGCCGTGTGATGCGCGGGTTCGAAGCTGGCGGCATTGGTCCACGTGATGATGATACGGATGATGCGCTTGGTGGTAACGCCTACGCCGTTTTGCGGTTGGAAACTGAATTTCCACTTGGTTTACCGAGCGAATATGGCCTGACGGGCGGCGCGTTTGTTGACTACGGTTCCGTTTGGAATGTCGGTGAAACATATGGTGAAGACGTGATCTATGACGACTTTACCCCGCGTGCTGTTGCGGGGGTATCG
This sequence comes from Yoonia maritima, assembly GCF_002933395.1. GTDB lineage: Bacteria > Pseudomonadota > Alphaproteobacteria > Rhodobacterales > Rhodobacteraceae > Yoonia > Yoonia maritima_A. The sequence goes on along the minus strand of NZ_PKFN01000007.1, from coordinate 717,893 downwards.
GTCTTCTGGACGACGCCAATTGGCCCGCTGCGTTTTAACTTTACCGAAGATTTGGATTCGCAGGACCGCGATAATACCAAAGCGTTCGATGTGACCATTTCAACGAGCTTCTAATGAATCTGTGGCGTGCCATTCTTGCTTGGCTGTTGTTGGCAATACCTGCTGCTGCACAGGATGGCGCGCCACAAATCTTGATCATTGATAGTGATCGTATTTATTACGAAACCTTGTACGGTCGCCGTATTGCTGCGGACTTGAACGCGGCCATACAAGCGGTACAGGCGGAAAACGAACAAATTGTTGCAACGCTTACCGAAGAAGAACGCAGTCTGACTTTGCGTCGTCCAGACATGACACCAGAAGAGTTTCGCGCCGAAGCCGATGCTTTTGACGTGAAAGTCGAAGAGGTACGGCGTGTACGCGATGCAAAAAATATTGAACTGCAAACAGAAAACGCAGAACAGCGCACAGTATTCGAAGATCGCGTTCAAGGCGTGATCGCCAATCTTATGATTGAACGAGGGGCCGTGATTGTTATGGAACAGCGCAGCGTTGTCATGTCCGTACGCGAGGCTAACATCACGGATGACGTTATTGTCCGTGTTGATGCAGAATTGGGTGACGGAACACAATAAGCGCGTGCTTGCCCGCGCGGCATTCCCTTGGTACTCAGATCAGCAGCAATAACAAGGAATACCATCCGATGTCTGATCCCGTCACCGAAGCCGACATTCTTTTGATTCAAAAAATTCTACCGCATCGGTATCCATTTTTGTTGGTGGATAAGGTGCATAGCATCAATGGCACAACTTCGGCTGTCGGCATAAAAAACGTGACAATGAACGAGCCGCATTTTCAGGGCCATTTTCCGGGCAATCCAATTATGCCAGGTGTAACGATCGTTGAAGCGATGGCACAGACAACAGCCGTTATGGTTGGCGCGACTTTGGGGCTCACTGATGGCAACCTACTTGTCTATTTCATGGCAATTGATGGATGCAAATTCCGCCGCAAGGTTGTGCCGGGCGATGTGCTGGAAATGCATGTTGAAACAACACGGGGTAAACCGGGCGGTAAGGTTTGGAAGTTTAAAGGTGTTGCAACCGTTGACGGTGAAATGGCTGCCGAAGCAGAGTTTACCGCGATGATGGACATCCCAAAAGAATGAGCAATATTCACCCTTCCTCTGTGATCGCAGACGAGGCTGTGATCGGGGCAGACTGTACCATCGGTCCATTCTGCGTGGTTGGCCCTAACGTCGTGTTGGGCGAACGGGTAACGCTGAAAAGCCACGTTGTGATTGATGGCGACACACATGTTGGCGATGACACTGTCATTTTTTCGTTTGCGGTGATCGGTGAGATCCCTCAAGATTTGAAATTTGACGGCGAACAGACCCGCTTGCGTATCGGTGCGCGTAACCGCATTCGTGAACATGTGACAATGAACACTGGGACCGCACAAGGTGGTGGTGAAACGCGTGTTGGTGATGACGGGCTATTTATGGCCGGTTGTCACATTGCACATGACGCCAGAATTGGTGACCGTGTGATTGTCGTCAATTCATCGGCAGTTGCAGGGCATTGTGTGATCGAAGATGATGTGATCATCGGCGGGCTTTGTGGTGTGCATCAATGGGTGCGGATCGGTAAGGGCGCCATTATCGGCGCCGTTACTATGGTTACAAACGATGTTGTCCCACACGGGTTGGTCCAAGGCCCGCGTGGGGTGTTGGATGGGTTGAACCTTGTGGGATTAAAGCGCAAAGGCGTTGCGCGTTCCGACATTACGGCGCTACGGGCTGCATTTCAGATGCTGAAAGATGGCGAAGGCACCTTTCAGGAGCGCGCGAAACGTCTGGCGGCAGAAAGCGACAGCGACTATGTGCAGCAGATGGTTGCGTTCATTTTGGGTGATTCCGACCGCAATTTTTTGACGCCCGGCTGATGCTTGCGTTGATTGCAGGGACGGGGGATTTACCGCCCGCGTTGGTCGCACGGTTGCCCAATCGACCGCTTGTTTGTGCCATGCGAGGTTTTGAACCAAGCCTGACGCCTGATATTACATTCCGAATGGAGCATCTGGGCAGTTTCCTTGCCGATCTTAAGACGCGTGGCGTAACCCAAATTTGTATGGCTGGCGCAGTACGACGCCCGCAGATTGACCCCTCACAGATTGATGCCGCGACAATGCCGCTTGTGCCAAAGGTTCAAGCAGCCTTAACCCAAGGTGATGACGGGGCACTGCGCATCATCATCACAATCCTCGAAGAACACGGATTTAAGGTCATGGCAGCCCATGATGTTGCACGTGACCTTCTACCACGTTCCGGTGTGTTGACAAAAACTGGACCTGCGTCTGATCATACCGTCGACGCGTTTACAGGTGAGGCATGCGTTGCACAAATGGGACTCGCGGACACTGGTCAAGCCTGCGTCATTCGTTCCGCTGAAGTTATGTTACGCGAAGATGCGAACGGTACTGACGCGATGCTGGCCCGCGCGACCCGGAAAGGCGGTATTTTATTTAAGGCCCCAAAACCTAATCAGGACTGGCGTGCTGATTTACCGCTTATCGGGCCAGCGACAGCAAAAGCCGCGGATGGTTTAGATGGTATTGTGATCGAATTTGGGGGCGTTATGGTTCTTGATCTGCCTGCTGTCCGCCGTATCCTTGACGCACAGGGTATGTTTTTATGGGTGCGTCCCAGAGGTGGGGCATGAAGGTCTTTGTCATTGCTGGCGAACCTTCGGGTGACAAACTGGGCGGCGCGATGATGGCTGGCCTAAAGACATTGCGCCCTGATGTGACATTTGACGGTGTTGGGGGGGCTTTGATGCAGGCCGAGGGGCTGGTTTCGCGGTTTCCGATGGATGAGCTGAGCGTCATGGGCCTAGCTGAGATACTGCCAAAGTACCGTGCATTAAAAGCGCGTATTCGCGAAATGGCAGATGCTATTATTGCAACGCAACCTGATGTGTTAATCACAATTGATAGCCCTGATTTTTGTCTTCGGGTTGCCAAATTGGTGAAAGCAAAAAGCGATATTAGGACAGTGCACTATGTCGCTCCCACCGTATGGGCTTGGCGTGCTGGACGGGCTGCGAAAATGGCCCGTCACATCGATCATGTACTGGCGCTGTTCCCGTTTGAGCCAAAATATATGCAGGCCGCGGGCATGGATTGCGACTTTGTCGGTCATCCCGTTGTGGCTGAACCCATCGCGACGCAAGCTGTGGCCGACGCGTTGGGGCAGGGCACGGTGGTACTTGTTTTGCCCGGCAGTCGTAAAGGTGAGGTCGGACGGCTCGCTGAGCGCTTTGGTATAGCTGTTCAGCAGATTGCCGGGCAGGTACCTGACGCCATGTTTGTGATCCCGACAACAAGCGGTGTTTACGATCTTGTTCAGGAAAAAACTGCCGACTGGGAGGTGCCGGTTACCGTCTTACCGCCTGATAGCCCCGATAAAGCAGGTTGGTTCAAGCGGGCTGACGTTGCGCTTGCGGCTTCGGGTACTGTATCGCTCGAATTAGCAGCGAACGGTACACCAATGGTCATTGCCTACGATATGTCATGGCTTAGCCGGATCATTATCAGCCGTATGTTGTTGGTTGATACGGTCACGCTAGTTAACCTTGTTTCTGACACCCGCGTCATTCCAGAGTTTATCGGAAAAAACTGCGTCCCATCAAAGATCGCCGATGCTGTTATGTCTGTATTGGATGACCCAAGTCGGCAAAACCAAGCGATGACCGTCACGATGGAGCGGTTAGGGCGCGGTGGCGAAGCCCCCGGTTTGCGCGCGGCACGCGCCGTTTTGAAACGAATAGAACCGTAACGTTGTTACGGCGACTAAATCCCATAAGAGGTGTTTAGGTCTGATTAGTTCTCGCGCCAATTTCTGTGCGCCGTGGTTCGCCAGAAATTTGATCATGAGACCAAGGGAGCACAACCCAAGTATGCAAAAAGCCCCGCCTGATTAGGCGGGGCTATGTTCTAGAGTTATGTTTAGCGCTTAGAAGCTGTAACCGATCGTCAGGCCAACACCGACTGCTGAGTTGTCTTTGAACTCGACGCCAGATGCATCTGTTGCATCACCAAGCATTGCGTATTCAATACCACCAGTGAATTCGACGCCGTTCATTGTGTAGCTACCGCCCAAACCGATGCTTGTTGATCCATCAGTTGGTGAAAGACGTGATGCGTCACCGCCGCTCGCATCTTCGTATGTCACGCGACCGAATACGGACAAGTCATCATTGATGCGACGGCCAAGCCCGATGCGGTATGTGAATACATCGTCGTCAATACCTGTCACACGGTCGTTTGCTGCGCCTTGGTAATATGCGGGGCGCACTTCCCAAACTGACCACTCGGACCAACGAACCGAACCAAAGAGAAGCGTATCTTCAGCGATACCAGATTGGAAATCTAGCGTAACTGCTTGCGGCATTTCGATGTCAGTTGTGCTTTCGAGCACAGTGCTACCGTTTACGGCCTCTGTTGTTTCAAAGTCATGCGTCATTCCGCTTTCGTAGGTCAAAGCTACACGCAAAGCGATTTCAGGGCGTTCGTATGCAGCGCCAAGAATATATCCGACCTGTGTATTCTTTTCAGTCTCAGCTGAATACTCGGCTCCGCCAAAAAGCGCCGGTGGAATGGTAATTGTAGCCTCTGACTGAACCGCACGAATACCACCATAGACAGATACGGCGTCTGATGTTTGATATTTACCAACGACAGAAAGCTGCGTGCTGTTCCATTCCGCGGCTAAGCCCGTGTAAGGCCCACCGGTATAATTAGCATCGGCACCGTAGGGTTGGCTTAACATTACAGCGACATCGACATTATCGTTCACAGCGTATTTCAGTGCAACACCCGCGCTGAAATAGCTTTCCGCCATGTTTTCAGTGGAACCGCCACCGAAGCCTGCTGGGTAGTCGCCAGACACATCTGGCGTCGCAGAGCTAAACGATAGTTGCACATAGTTGCCATCCTCAAAAAGGATAGAATACGGGTTCCCCGACCGATCAATCCCTCCTGCGTTTGCGATGCTTGTTGTAAGCAGCAAAGCTGCCCCTGCTGTAAATACGTTTTTCATGTCCTCATCCCTGTCATGAATCTCCTCGTGGATCGACACTAAGGAGTGGGTTGCCTTTGCGTCAATTAATGACGCTGCGTCACCCGAGCCACGCCAACGTGGCGTCATAAAACGTCAATAAACTGAACAGTTTAGTTAATTTTATGCCTCGGTTTGTTCTGAGCAGACCCATAACTGATGTTCAAATAGTTTGCACCGAAGATTAGTGCTGCACCGACAAAAATTATGAGTTGGATGGGTTCATGATAGACAAGCATGCCGACCACAGCGATCGTCGGGAGCCGAATGAAGTCGATTGGCATGACGATGCTTGCTGGGGCAAGACTGAGCGCGCGCGTAAGACAAAAATGCGCGAATAGACCCGCGAAGCCAATCATAATGATAAGAGGGAGGGTTTGCATGGATGGCAACTGAATATCTCCGTCGTATCCGGCGCAAATCAGCCCAAATGCCGCTTGCAGTGTAGTAAGGTAAAACATGATAACGGTGATCGGCTCTGTCATGGTCAGTTTGCGTGTGAAAATTGCAGTGAGCGCAAAGAATATCGCACATATTGCAGCTGAAATCAGGCCCGGGCTCATTGTTGCTGCATCGGGCCGCGTGACAATAAGTACGCCGATAAACCCTAAAAACGCACTTAATAGCCCAATTGGAGTAAGGCGTTCACGCAGTACCAGCGGCGAAAGTAGGATCACCCAAATAGGCGTTGTGAACTCTAGCGCAAAGACTTGGGCAAGCGGAATTGTCGCGATTGCATAGAACCACAAGTTTTGCCCGGTGAAATGGAAGATATTTCTGATAAAATGCAGACCAAATCGTTGACGATTAATCTGTTTTGCAGTGCCGAATCCAAAGGCTAGTATCAGTACAACCACGATACCTGTAATGCTGCGAAACAGCATAATTTCAAAGGTATCTAGCTCAAAGCTAACCGCACGTCCGGCGATTGCCATGCTGGTAAACGATGCAATTGCGCCAAGCATCCAGAGCCCGGCCTTCAGGATATTATTCATCAGAGCAGTTGCACCTGACGCTAGGGAAATTGCAAGCCGCTACAATGTCTCTTTGTGGAAATCTCGGCTCAGGTTGGCGCTGGCAGGACCCCAGCGCCGCGCCGCGCCATTCTTTTGATGTGCGGCAAACGCGTTTTCACATGTGAACAGTTCGCTGACGTGGAACAGTTCGTGGGTTTCGGCGTCTTGCGTCACGTCGAAATGAAGGCAGCCCGGTTCCTTGCGTGTCAGCACGATATGTTCTTCCAGAAGCGGAACCAACTCTTCGAGTCGGTCCGCAGGAATCACTATCGTGCCAGTGAGGCGCACATTGCCGGGCTTACCCATTATTCCCATTCGATCGTTCCCGGAGGTTTTGATGTGATGTCATAGGTTACACGGTTGATACCTTGGACTTCGTTGATAATCCGCGTTGCGGTTTCACCTAGGAATTCGTGGGTAAATGGATAGTAATCCGCTGTCATGCCGTCCACGGATGTCACTGCACGCAATGCGCAGGCGAAATCATACGTACGCCCATCGCCCATAACGCCAACGGTACGTACCGGAAGGATCGCAACAAAGGCCTGCCAGATATCATCGTACAACCCGTGTTTGCGGATCTGGTCGATATAGACGGCGTCAGCTTTGCGCAGGATTTCCAGCTTTTCGCGTGTGATCTCACCGGGGCAGCGGATCGCAAGGCCCGGCCCAGGGAATGGGTGACGCCCGATAAAGCTGGGTGGAAGTCCCAGTTCTGCACCAAGTGCGCGAACTTCGTCCTTGAATAATTCGCGCAGCGGTTCGACGAGCTTAAGACCCATCTTTTCTGGAAGGCCACCGACATTGTGGTGCGATTTGATTGTGACCGACGGACCGCCAGAAAACGACACAGATTCAATCACATCGGGGTAGAGGGTACCTTGTGCAAGGAACTCAGCGCCTTCGATGTCGTTCGCGTATTTCTGGAACACGTCGATGAACAGTTTGCCGATGATTTTGCGCTTTGTTTCAGGGTCGTCTTGACCTTCAAGTTCGCCCAAGAATAATTCTTGTTCGTCAGCGTGGATCAGCTTCATGTTGTAGTTGTCGCGGAACATTGTCACGACTTCTTCGGCTTCGCCTTGGCGCAGCAACCCGTGGTCCACGAATACGCATGTCAGTTGATCGCCGATGGCTTCGTGAAGCAAAACAGCAGCAACAGATGAATCGACGCCGCCGGATAGGCCGCAAATAACTTGTTTATCACCAACCTGTTCTTTGATCGCAGCGATTGCCTGTTCGCGGTACAAACCCATTGTCCAATCACCAGAAAAACCAGCGATACGTACAAAGTTTTCATATAGCTTTGCGCCGTTGGGCGTGTGGTGGACTTCGGGGTGGAATTGCACAGCATAGAAGTTACGCGAAACATCGGCTGTGACGGCAAATGGTGCGTTTGGCGATGTGCCGTAAACATCAAAACCCGGTGCAATTTCAGAGACATGGTCGCCGTGGCTCATCCAGACCTGTTCTTTGTCGGTTAGGAACCAACCATCAAGAAGCGCCAGCTTTTCTTTGGGTGTCACATAGGCGCGGCCGAATTCGGCAGTGCCGTGACCCGATTCAACTTTGCCACCCAACTGGGTCATCATGGTTTGCTGACCATAACAAATGCCAAGGATCGGGACGCCAAGATCAAAGACAGACTGCGGCGCGCGCGGCGATCCTTCGCGGGTCACACTATCAGGACCACCGGACAGGATCACGGCCTTGGGTGCGAATTCCGTAAGGAATGCATCTGTGACCAACTGATAGGGGTGAATTTCACAGTAGACGTTTAACTCGCGCAGGCGACGCGCAATCAGCTGCGTGACCTGGCTGCCAAAATCAATAATGAGAAGGCGTTCGTGGGTGCTGTTTTCCATGGCGCTTCGGTAAAGCCAGTCACGGATTTGTGCAAGAGGCGTGCGGGCATTCTAACGTGGATGAGGAGGCTTTGTTCGTTTTTTATGCTTTGCGACGCATGATGTCGTTTTCGCGCCTGAAACGGCGCAAAAATGGCAGGTCTCACGGGGCGCGTTCTGTAATTGATGTGCAGGATAGCGTTAAAGGAATGTTTCATGTCAGATGCACCAGTCAGATCAGGACGCCGCGCACGCGGTGGTGGTGGCGCGGCCCGCCGGGCAGAGCGCACAGCCGTTAGCATCGAAACCGCTAAGTACATCGAGCGGAATATTCCTAATTACGAGGTGCTGAACGAAGAAGCGCTTCAGGTCATCGAGGCCAACGCTGAAACGGTACTTGCCGAGATCGGCGTGAACTTTGTTGATAACCCTGCAGCACTGGAACGTTGGAAAGCTGCCGGAGCAGACGTTGTCGGCGAACGTGTTCGTATTCCACGAGGTTTGGCACGAAAGCTATGTGAAACGGCCCCATCAACATTTACCCAGCACGCACGTAATCCCGAACGCAATGTTGTCGTTGGTGGAGATAACCTTGTGCTTGCGCCTGTCTATGGTCCGCCGTTTGTGCGCGATGCAGAAGGTGGTCGCCGCTATGCGACAATCGCGGATTTCGAAAAATTCGTGAAACTTGGTTATATGTCGAAATGGCTGCACCATTCAGGTGGGACAGTATGCGAGCCAACCGATATCGCTGTGAATAAACGCCACCTCGATATGCTTTTGGCGCATATGGTATATAGTGACAAACCATTCATGGGCGCGGTGACAGAACCTGTTCGCGCACAAGATTCGGTTGAGATGTGCGAAATCTTGTTCGGCAAAGAGTTCGTTCAAGAAAACACCGTCATGACATCCCTGATTAACATCAACTCTCCGTTGACGTTTGACAGCACAATGATGGGCGCACTTGAGATCTACGCCGCAAATAACCAAGCCTGCATCATTAGCCCGTTCATTGTTGGTGGGGCCATGGCGCCTGTTTCGGTCGCGGGGACATTGACGCAAACATTGGCCGAGGTGCTTGCTGGCGTCGCCTATTCACAGTTGGTGCGCCCGGGCGCGCCTGTGATTTTTGGGACGATGGTCACATCCATCGACATGAACTCTGGCGCGCCGACATTTGGCACACCAGAGGCAGAGCACATTACTTATGGGGCAGGGCAATTGGCCCGCCGTATGGGGCTGCCGTACCGTTCGGCCGGGTCATTCTGTGGTTCCAAATTACCCGATGCGCAGGCAGGTTATGAAACGGGCAGCAGCCTGAAGATGGGTTTGCTATCTGGGGTGAACTTTATGCTGCACGCTTGTGGTTGGCTCGAAGGTGGTATGGTCGCTTCATTCGAGAAATTCGTAATGGACGCGGATCAGCTGGGTACTTTGCACCACTTTGCACGCGGCGTGGATATGTCTGAAAATGGCCAAGCCATGGATGCCATCGCAGAGGTCGGCCCCGGTGGCCATTATTTGGGCTGCGCACACACGCAAGCGAACTTTAAGACTGCATTCTGGCGGACAGATTTGTTGGACTACAAACCGTTTGAAACATGGGACGAAGAGGGCGCACGCGATACACAAACGCTTGCCACTGCAAGGGTCAAAAAGATGCTTGATACGTACCAGCAGCCCGCGCTCGACCCTGAGATCGAGGCACGGTTGCGGGCCTACGTCGCTGAAAAAAAGGCAAGCATGCCTGACGCATTCGGTTAATCCGAAGGTTCAACAAGCCGCAGGCGGGTCGCACGCATCAACTGTGCCTCGCCTGCGATTGCGATCAGAACATCGACATGTCGGGCGACGCGATATTCGCCCGACTGTTGGATGCGCTGGGTGTTCATCTCCGCTTCGATGTCAAGCAAACGCATAATTGCTTCGGCATGGCGTGGAAGGCGATCTGCAGTAATTATGCGGCGCAAATGCACATCGCGACGATAGTCATCCATTCCAAACCGCGCGGCTCTTGCCAGTAAAGTTGGACGTTTGAGTGTGCGAATGCGTGTTTCCAGATCAAGCATAATCGTTCCCTTCTCGGTGTATTGCTGAGTCGGTGAAACATGCCACAGCCCCGATGGGTGTTGCGGGATGACGATTTGTTAAGAACGCATTGGTCAGACTTGTTTATCTTTTGGCAAGAATAGTTGACGGGCCAATATGGTCGTTAACACTTAGGTAACCAAGCACGCATAGGTTGATTTTTCTATGTGTCACCAGTGTTTAGGATCAAAGGTGGCACATTGAAACCTGCGAAGAGGACGCGTGACATGACATTACAGAAGGGACCGCTGCGGTCTGAACTGCTTCCGGTTTGGATACCGGATGCCGCGCGTAATTACCTAGCCCACACACAAAAAGGTCTATCGATACGTGCTGTTGCCCGCGCGAACGATTGCCATCCGTCAACAGTATTGCGGCAGGTCCGTCGTTTCGAAGGGCGTCGTGACGACCCCTTGATAGATGCGGCGCTTGATGCGTTATCCAATCAGGTTTCATCAGTTGATATTGCGAATAAACGGGGAAAAACTGCAATGATCGCTAAGTTACGATGTACACACGAGCGTCCTACCGAAGAGTTAACACAGCGCCGAATTGACCAAGAAGCAAAGCGTGTTTTACGTAGATTATGCGAGCCGGGCGCGATCCTTGCGGTGGCGCGGGACATGGAATCAGCCGTTGTTGTGCGTGAAGCCGGTAACGAAGATCAATTGCGAACAGCGGGCGTTGATCGCGAAATTGCGCAAGCCATGGCGTTGAAAGATTGGATTAGCTGCCCTGATCCCGAAAGTCGTGTCGCGCGATATTTTATCACCAATACAGGTCGTGCTGCGCTGCGCCGCCTGACCGCCGAAGATGAAAACCGTGCGCATGGTTTAGGTCACAACCGTGGTGACCCCGAGGCTGAAGCGGCGTGGGATTTAGATGTAATCGACGGCGGTTCGCGTCGGATTCGCAGGTATCATGGGACCGAAAGCCCCCTTGTTGGTCTTGCGCGGCGCAAAGACCGCGACGGAAGCCCCTTTTTGGATCGTGCGTTGGTCGCGGTCGGTGAACGCCTGCGTGAGGATTTCGAACTGGCCCAATTGGATGGCGCACATATCACAAGTTTAGACGATATTATGAATGACACGTGCCCGACTGATAATGCGCGGCAACGGGTGAAAGCCGCGTTATCTGACTTGGGTCCCGGACTGGGGGATATCGTATTGCGCTGTTGTTGCTTTCTTGAGGGGCTGGAACAGACAGAAAAATCTATGGGTTGGTCTGCGCGTTCTGGCAAAATCGTCCTGCGGATTGCGCTAGAGCGGTTGCAAAGGCATTATGAAATGACCAATGGAAAGTTCGCGCCGATGATCGGTTAGGGCGCGGTCCATGCGTTTTGCGCAGTGCTGGCATGTGCTGGGCCATCAGCGTTGGACAATTCCTCGTACCGACGCTAGGTAATCACCAAGAGCCATCGGAGACCGACATGCCAACACGCGATCTGAAAATTCCGGCGCAGCGTCACCCGGAAAAGCAGCGCCGCCCAGATGCGGCGCAGCCCAAAAAGCCAGACTGGATTCGTGTTAAGGCTCCCACGTCCGAGGGGTACAAACAAACCCGCGATATCATGCGTGAACATAAGCTGGTTACAGTGTGCGAAGAGGCGGGCTGCCCAAACGTGGGTGAATGCTGGTCGCAAGGTCACGCCACCATGATGATTATGGGCGAGGTTTGTACGCGTGCCTGCACATTCTGCAACATTGCTACGGGTAAACCGCCCGAAGCATTGGATGTCTTTGAACCGGGCCGCGTAGCCGACGCAGTCAAAAAGCTGGGCTTAAACCACGTCGTCATTACATCCGTCGACCGTGACGATGTTGAAGACGGCGGGGCCGAACATTTTGCCCAAACGATCCGGGCCGTTCGCCGACAGTCACCAAAAACGACAATTGAAATTCTGACGCCCGATTTTATTCGTTGTGAACCCGAAGTGCTTGAGATTGTGGTCAAAGCGCGTCCGGATGTGTTTAACCACAATTTGGAAACCGTGCCGGGCCTTTATCCAGAAGTACGCCCAGGTGCGCGTTACTTTCATTCGCTGCGGCTGTTGCAGCGCGTGAAAGAGCTCGACCCGACGATGTTCACAAAGTCCGGGATCATGGTTGGACTGGGCGAAGATCGCCAATCAGTCATTCAAGTGATGGAAGACATGCGTGCCGCCGACATCGATTTTGTCACAATCGGTCAGTATTTGCAGCCAACACCAAAGCATCACAAAGTGGATCGCTTTGTAACGCCTGAAGAATTTGCAGCCTATGAAAAGGCCGCATTCGGCAAGGGTTTCTTGATGGTTTCGGCTACACCGCTGACACGGTCATCCTATCACGCGGGCGATGATTTTGCGCGTCTACGCGACGCACGGATGAAAAAGCTGGGCATGGCTTAGTCCATAGGCTTGGGGCGTACCCGCTGTATCTCGTTAGGCGTTAACCATTCGGGCCAGCCGATAAAACGTTCGATCCCGTAAAGGATCGCACAGAACACGATAATCCCGACCACCATTTTAAACATGGCTTCAGATGGTGGTCGTGCGGCCAACCTTTTGGCGCGTAAAAGAAAGCGGATATTCATGGTTCGTCGATGAACCGCACCTTGCCAATAAAGGGCAAGTTGCGGTTACGTTGTGCAAAGTCGATACCATAACCGACAACAAATTCGTCCGGAATTTCAAAGCCAATCAGGTCAGCCTTAAAATCAACCTCGCGACGTGCGGGTTTGTCGAGCAGTGCAATCGTACGCAAGCGGGCAGGGTGACGGGTTTGCAGGTATTCGGTCACGTGCTTCAATGTGTGACCGGTATCAACGATGTCCTCAACGACCAGCACGTCGCGCCCTTCGATCTGGCCGCGTAGATCCTTAAGAATGCGCACTTCGCGGCTGCTTTCCATTCCGTCACCATAGGAAGAGGCCTCTAGGAAATCGACTTCGACGGGCAGATCAATTTCACGCACTAAATCTGCAATGAACACAAACGACCCGCGCAGTAGGCCCACTACAACCAATTTGTCAGTATCCGCGAATTCGCGTCCAATTTCGCGCGCAAGATCTTCGATCCGTGCTGCAATGGCCTTGGCGCTGATAAGTTCATCAATTTTGTAAGGGCGGTGCGGCATAGGGGACTCTGTAATAGACAAGGGTTGATTTTCCGGGCTCAGTTTACGACATCAGGGCGTGAAGTCACCCGTGAAAGACCCCATATGCCATCCCATTCGGAAACTAAGACGCTCCCTTATACGGCAAAGCAAATGTACGACCTTGTTGGTGATATAGGGAATTACCCCAAGTTCCTACCTTGGACGGCAGCAGCGCGCGTGCGCAGCGTCGATGATCAAGGTGAAAAGCAAGTGATGCTGGCGGATTTGGTTATTTCGTTCAAAGTATTCCGCGAGACTTTTGGTAGCCGGGTGACGCTTTGGTCTGAAGCAATGAAAATCGATACTGAATATTTGGACGGCCCCTTTCGTCATTTAGAAAGTCAGTGGAATTTCAAAGATATCGATGGCGGTTGCCAAGTTTCATTTGATGTGGATTTTGAGTTTAAGAATCGTCTACTGCAGGGCGCTGCTGGCGTGTTCTTTAACGAGGCAATGCAGCGTGTCGTACGCGCATTTGAACGCCGCGCTGCTGAGCTTTACGGCGCATAGGTAAGAGGCGCTGCGCTTTTTCGCGCAGCACCCCTGATTTTCTTAAGAGTCGAAGTGATAGGCGCGCTCACCATGAACGGTGATATCAAGGCCTTGAACTTCGGTGTCTTGGTCAACGCGCAGCGGTGTAATTGCTTTGCACACGTAGATCAGAATGATCGTGACGACTGTGGTAAAGACGCCAACGATCGCAAGCGAACCCAATTGTGCAGCCCATGTTCCCGCACCAAACAGCGCGATCATAAGTGTACCAAAGATCCCGCCGACACCGTGAACGGCGAATACATCCAGTGTATCGTCAATCTTGAACGTGTTGCGGATCAGGTTGACCATCTCTTGGCAAAGCACACCAGCAACAGCACCGATGATCAGCGCTTCGATAGGGCCGACGAAACCGGACGCTGGGGTGATGGATGCAAGACCAGCAATCGTACCAGTCACGATACCAACCAAGGATGCGCGACCGAACTTAATCCGCTCCCAAAGCGCCCAAGTCAGTGATGCCGTCGCAGCAGAGATATGTGTGACTGTCAGGGCCATAGCTGCGCCACCGTCTGCAGCAAGCTGTGAACCGCCGTTAAAGCCAAACCAGCCAACCCAAAGCATCGCCGCACCGATCATTACCATTCCGGGGTTATGCGGGGGCTTTGTACCTTCGCGACGTGCACCAAGGAAGATCGCAAGGATCAGGGCAGCAAGACCTGCCGTTTCGTGTACAACGAGACCACCGGCAAAGTCGCGCACGCCAGTTTCACCAAAGATGCCGCCATCAGACAAGAAGCCGCCGCCCCAGATCCAGTGGGTGACAGGTGCATAGCAAAGCAGCATCCAAAGCGCAGAGAAAAGCAGCACAAAGCCAAAGCCGATACGTTCAACATATGCACCAACGATCAGAGCGGGCGTAATGATGGCAAAGGTCATTTGGAAGGCAAAGAACAGCACTTCGGGAATTGAACCGCTAAGCGTGTCGGCATCGATCCCAGACAGGAACACTTTGTCCAGACCACCCCAGAAGGCGTTGCCTGAGCCGCCAAATGCGATGGAATAGCCCAGCGCGAGCCAAAGAATGCTCATTAAACATGCGATTGCATAGCAATGCATAAAGACGCTGAGAACATTGCGTGCGCGCACCAGCCCCCCGTAAAACAATGCCAGTCCTGGCAATGTCATAAATAGTACAAGCGCCGTGGCTACGATGACCCACGCTGTATCCGCTCCGTTCATAATGTCCCCTCCGTTTGGGTTTTCCCATTGAGGCGGCGTTAATGCGGATTCGGAACGCTAAGAAAAGTAGCAAATAAGCAAACTATATGCCTAAGTTTACATCGGTTCGCGCACTGCGGGAATTGTGTGCATAAAATAGGCGATTTGATTAAAATATATACTTAATGTGAATTAATTGTAGCCAGCAGTAACGCCAGTGCGTGATTGCGTGCAGCTAGCCTGACATTGTCGCGCCCCAGAGCGCCAAATTCCATGGTTTCAGTTTTGCAATTATCAGATGTTGCGATCCCAAAACAAACGCGCCCTTCGGGTTTGTGTTCTGATCCACCGGGGCCCGCGATGCCCGTGATCGACACCGCAATCTGTGCATCGGAATGCGCAATCGCACCGCGCGCCATTTCGTCTGCGACCTGTTCGGATACAGCGCCATAGACGGCAAGCGTCTTATCACTTACCTCCAACATCTGCATTTTCGCGGCGTTGGTGTAGGTCACGAACCCGCGGTCAAATATCGCAGAGCTTCCGGCTGTATCCGTGATTGCAGCCGCAACCATGCCGCCCGTGCAGCTTTCTGCGGTGGCGATCATCACGCCCTTGGCGCGGGCGGCGTCGATCAGCGTTTTCACATCAGTAACCCGTGTGACAGACCTGCAAGCACGATAACGACGATTGCGGCGAAAAGACCCGCGATCACGTCGTCCAGCATCACGCCAGTCGCGTCATTGCGGCGATCTGCCCAGCCAATCGGGCCCCACTTGGTGATGTCGAAAAGGCGAAACAGTAAGAATGCCGCGACCCAGCCGGGCCATAGTGCGGTGATGTCGGCTGACATCATATGTGCGCCGTAGGCGACAGGCAGCAATGCGATCCATTGACCGCAGACTTCATCGATAACAATTTCCGATGGATCGTGGTTTTCTTTTCCGCGGGTTTCTTCTTTGGTGGCCCAGGTGCCGACGAAATAGGAAATCACAGCGCCAGCCAACAGGCCCCATGGGCCGAGTAGCGTATAGATCAGCCAAGCAGCGGGCAGGGCGGCCAATGACCCCCACGTTCCGGGTGCAGGGCGCATGTGTCCGACATAAAAGAAGGTCGCGATTAAATGAGTCATGGTTTCACCAATGTTGCTGTTGCGAGTGCCGCGATACCTTCACCGCGCCCCGTAAATCCAAGGCGCTCTGACGTGGTTGCTTTGACGCTGATCCGGTCAGCAGCAAGCCCCATGATTTGCGCCATGGCTAATTTCATTGCGGGTTGATGTGGGCCGATTTTAGGGAATTCGCAAACAAGTGTGCAGTCGATGTTGCTGATGCGAAAGCCCTGTTCAATGGCAAGTCCAACGGCATGTTCAAGAAAGATATGACTCGCGGCACCTTTCCATTGCGGATCAGTTGGCGGAAAGTGCTGGCCAATGTCGCCCATCCCCAAGGCACCATAGATGGCGTCGGTCACTGCATGCATGCCAACGTCGGCGTCTGAATGCCCCTGAAGGCTACGATCAAAGGGAACTTTTACACCGCAAAGCCAAACGTGGTCGCCGGGACCAAAGCGGTGTACGTCGTAACCATTCCCACATCTGATACCCATCTCGCGCCTCATGAGTTTTTCCGCGCGCGCAAAGTCGCTCGGGGTCGTGATTTTGATGTTGTCTTCATCGCCTGCCACGATGGCCACGTCTAGTCCTGCGGCACGTGCGACTGAAACATCATCGGTTGCGGTAATGTCGCTTGTTTCATGTGCGGAAAGCAGCGGCCCGAGCGCAAAGCCTTGCGGAGTTTGTGCGCGGAAAAGGCCATTTCTGTCTTGTGTTCCAGTAACTTGCGTATCGGTACCATGCCATAATGTATCTGTCACTGCGACGGCGGGGGCTGCGCCCGGGTGGGTTTCTAGGGCATCGATTACACGGTCGATGATCCGTGATGTGACCATTGGGCGCGCTGCGTCATGAATAAGAACATGGGTCGCTTCCGTCACTGCCCGAAGCCCTGCAAGAACAGATTCTTGCCGGGTTGAACCGCCTTTCACAATCGTGGCTGGCGGCGTGTCGTCCCAAAGTGGGGTGTCGCGATCATCGGGATGCAGCACCAATACTATCTGTCCAACATTTGGATGGTCCGCGAATGGTTGCATTGCATGTGCGGCAATTGTTTTGCCGTGAAGTGATTGCCACTGTTTTGGCAGATCGCCACCTGCACGAGTTCCGCGCCCCGCTGCTACGATGATTGCGGCTGTTTTCATATTGCTGCATCCTTTGATCGGCACTGGTTTAGGCTTCTAGGGGCGAGGGTGCAATTCGACAATTTGCGTGGCTATTTGCACAATAATTAGGCGCTTGCTATTATATTTCGTGATTTTGGCAGGGGTTTCGTTGTGAAAACAGGCATTTCGACTTAGGTCATGCACGACGCACACCCTTTAAGCGAATGACTGTTCCTTTGGCAAATAACGAATCGATCACGCTCAATGATGTGGCTTTGCAGCCTCCCGTCGCGCTCGCGCCGTTGGCGGGAATCACGGATTTGCCGTTCCGGCAGTTGGTCGCGTCTTTTGGCGCGGGCTGGGTTGTTAGCGAAATGGTCGCCAGTCAGGAAATGGTGCAGGCCAAGCCGGGCGTGCGCGAACGCGCTGAACTTGGTTATGATCAAGAAGGTACGGCAGTACAGATCGCTGGGCGCGATGCCTATTGGATGGCCGAGGCCGCCCGTATGATCGAAGCCAATGGCGCGGCCATGATTGATATCAACATGGGTTGCCCTGCAAAAAAGGTGACAAACGGTTATTCAGGCTCTGCATTATTACGAACACCTGATCATGCCTTGTCGTTGATCGAGGCCGTCGTGAATGCCGTAAACGTACCCGTCACTTTAAAAACAAGGCTTGGTTGGGATGATGACAGTCTGAATGCCGCGGATGTGGCCAGACGTGCCGAAGGTGCTGGGGTCAAACTGGTCACGATCCACGGGCGTACGCGATGCCAGTTTTATAAGGGTGCAGCCGATTGGTCTGCTATAAGCGCGATCAAAGATGCGGTCACAATCCCAGTTATCGCGAACGGCGACATCATTGATGCAGTCACCGCACGTCAGGCGTTGGACCTGTCAGGTGCGGATGGTGTCATGATCGGGCGCGGTGCGCAGGGGCGACCTTGGGTCTTGGCGCAAGTGGCAACCGCACTTCATGGCGGGCCGGATGTGGAAGTCCCTCAAGGGGACGCTTTGATCAATCTGGTCAGCACGCATTACGAGGCAATGCTGTCGTTTTATGGAACAGAATTGGGGCGCAAAGTCTCTCGTAAGCATTTGGGGTGGTACATGGATGATACCCAAATCGACCCTGCTCTGCGCAAAGCTATTTTGACCCACGCGGACCCGCGCGATGTCTTACATGATCTTCCCGAAGCTCTTAGCCAAAAGGTACCCGCATGATACTTGATACTGCTCTTTGGTCCTCTTTGCCTGTGCCTGCATTGATGCTCGATGGAGATGATTTGATCATCTCGAGCAATCCAGCCGCGGAAAGTTTTTTAAATATGTCGAGCAAATCGCTGACAGGTCAGCGAATTTGGGAAAAGGTCATGATTGACGCACCACTAGAGGAACCGTTTGATCGTGCCCGCGAGAACCGGTCATCGCTGTTTGTAAACGACGTGAATGTCGGTAGCGGTGAACGTGCGCCGATGATGTGCAATCTTCAATTCTCACCATTGCAGGGCAGCGAAGAGGTCATGATCGTGATGATCAGTCCACGCGAAATCGCGAGCCGCGTGAACCAACACCATTCCTCTGAAAAAGCTGCGAAATCTGCGATTGGTATGGCGGAAATGCTTGCCCATGAAATCAAGAACCCGCTTGCGGGGATTACTGGTGCAGCTCAACTTCTTTCGATGGGACTCAGCACTGAAGATCAGGAAATGACAGATCTAATTGTCGAAGAAAGCCGCCGTATCGTGAAACTGCTTGAGCAGGTTGAGCAATTCGGCAATTTGCGCCCACCATTATTAAAACCGATCAATATTCACGATATCTTAGACCGTGCACGACAATCGGCGTCGGTTGGGTTTGGTGCGCATATGCTTTTCATCGAAGACTATGATCCATCATTGCCGCAGACTTTGGCTGATGGGGATCAGCTGCTGCAGGTCTTCTTGAATCTTTTGAAAAATGCATCTGAAGCGAGCAAAGAAGGTGGGACAATTCGATTGCACACCTTTTATGATACCTCACTGCGCGTGCGTCGTTCTGATGGTACGCAAGCGCGTCTGCCGCTTCAGATCGAAATCATCGACAATGGTCCCGGCTTACCGCCCGAGATTGCAAACGACATATTTGAACCATTTGTGTCTGGTAAGGAAAACGGCACCGGTCTTGGGTTGGCGCTTGTGTCCAAATTAATCAGCGATGGGGGCGGCTGGATTACAGTTGATAGCGTCCCTGGTCGCACTGTGTTCCGCATATCTTTACCACTGGCACCAAAAGAGACCGAAGTAGGAGAAAACTAATGGACGGTACCGTTCTTGTTGCAGATGATGACCGGACAATCCGGACCGTACTGACCCAAGCACTGACGCGGGCAGGGTGCAAAGTACACGCAACATCGTCACTTGTGACCTTGATGCGCTGGGTTGACGAAGGCAAAGGCGATCTTGTTATTTCGGATGTGGTGATGCCTGATGGAAATGGGCTGGATCAGCTTCCTAAAATCGCAGCGGCACGGCCGGGTTTGCCGGTCATTGTCATATCGGCGCAAAACACGATTATGACCGCAATTCAGGCCGCTGAGGCCGAAGCCTATGATTATTTGCCAAAACCGTTTGATTTGCCTGATCTTATGAAGCGCGCAGCGCGTGCATTGGAAGTAAAGCGTCGCGCGCCTAACACACGAAACGTTGATACGGTTGCGTCTGAACAAGCCGGTGATTTGCCATTGGTTGGCCGCACGCCAGTCATGCAGGCGCTGTACCGGCTTGTTGCGCGCGTGATGAATACGCAATTGCCAGTTTTGATTACTGGTGAAAGCGGTACAGGGAAATCGCTGATTGCGCGCGCCGTGCATGACTTTTCGGATCGTCGCAGCTTACCGTTCGTGGTGGTTTCCGCTGCTGACTTAGAGGGTATGGATGGCCCTTCTGCGGTTCTAAGCCGTGCAAAGGGCGGGTCGATCCTATTTGATGAAGTCAGCGACCTTTCAGATGATGCACAAGGGCGGATCGTACGGATGCTTGATGCGCTTGGCGACAACGCGCCGCGCATCATGGCGACGTCTCAGTCTGACCTGATGGTCCGTATGGAAGATGGAAAATTTCGTGAGGATCTGTTTTATCGCCTCGGGGGCGTGACGGTTGATGTGCCTTCGTTGCGTGAACGCGTGGATGATATTCCATTGCTGGCGGAACATTTCCTTGCCCGGTCTGAACGTGACGGAGCGCCGGTGCGTCGCTTTGGCGAATCTGCGCTAGAATTGGTTCGCGCCTACAGTTGGCCGGGCAACGTACGTCAGCTTGAAAATGCGGTGCGTCGTCTGGTCTTTACAGCCGCCGAGGAAGAGATCACCCGTGCCGAGGTCGAAATGGTTTTGGGCAACCAGCCCGCGATAGAACCACTGCGATCTGGCGGCGAGGGTGAAAAGCTTTCTGCAAGCGTCGGAAAACATCTACGTCGTTATTTTGATTTGCATGGCGGGGTGCTGCCGCCGCCGGGCCTTTACAATCGCATTTTGAAAGAGGTCGAAGGGCCGTTGATCGAAATTGCGCTGGATGCGACCGGCGGAAATCAGGCCAAATGTGCTGATTTACTTGGTATCAACCGTAATACTTTGCGCAAGAAGATCACCGATCTCGATATCCGCGTGACACGGCGCCGCAAATTGATGTAAAACCGCAACAGGACCGTGGCTGATGTACGTCAATGATGCACATCAGTCACGTGCACCGGCGGTAATGTGGGAAAACCCACCTAAATAAAATGAGACTGAGGCGTGCGGCGTACCTTTTGGGCCTCTTATATGATGCGGTTTGCGCGTTGGCAGCGCCAACGGCACGTGCAAAGCTTGTTCACCGGCGCATTGATTGTCGCGGGGCCTGTTCTTGCTGTTATTACATACGTCATCATCGGTCCTTGGGGGCAGGGCGCTTCCTCGCCGCAGTTGCGGCTGATTCTTTTATCCGACCTTGTGTATGTGTTGGTTGTTATGGCCGTCGTCATGCGCCAAGTCGCAAGGATGGTTGCCGCGCGACGGGCAAAATCGGCCGGATCGCGATTGCATTTGCGGCTGACTGGTGTGTTTGCGGTTTCCGCTCTGATCCCAACGGTCCTTGTTGCGGTGTTCTCAGTTCTACTGATTTCTGTCGCGCTTGATGGTCTGTTTTCCGAACCCGTTGGTAATGTTTTACGCACATCACTCACCACCGCGCAGGCCTATGAGGAGGAACATCGCCAAGAGTTGACGCGCGATGCAACAGGTCTGGCCGGGTTTCTTAATCGTGAACGACAAGCAAACCTGTTTATGGATGATGGAGAAGTGCGGCGCGCGCTTGGGGATGTGCAGCCGCAAATCGACAGATCACTGTCTGAAGCCTATGTCATTGACGGTGACGGCGAAATATCCGCACGCGGGTCGGGGTCATACGATTTTGATTATGAGCGACCAAGCGATGAGAATTTTACAGATGCCGATGCCCTTGGCCTAGCGATTATCGAAGACGTGGCAAATAACGAATTTCGTGCGCTAATGCCGCTAACTGCATTTCGTAATCGGTACCTTTACGTCACACGAAGTGTGGACGGTAACGTATTGTCTTTACTGAATGATACGACGCAAACGGTTGAGCAATACGAGTTGTTGGCGAATGAACGCGGTAAGATGTTGTTCCAGTTCGGCCTATTGTATCTTGGGTTTGCAGTCATTCTGATACTTGCAGCGATTTGGGGCGGGCTTTGGTTCGCAGAGCGCTTGTCACGGCCCATTGGTCGTTTGGTGTCAGCATCACAGCGCGTTGGTGCGGGTGATTTGGATGTTCGCGTTATCGAAGACGATGGCGACGATGAAATTTCGCAGCTCGGGCATTTCTTTAATTTGATGACAGGTCAGCTTAAGGGCCAGCGCGACGAGTTGTTAGAGACCAACCGCCTAACAGAACAACGCCGGCGGTTATTCGATTCCGTACTTAGTTCAGTGACGTCAGGTGTTGTCGGGTTGGATGCTGATGGTCGTGTTACGCTTGTGAACCCGTCAGCACAGCGGCTTCTGTCTGTGAACCCCGATCACGGCCCAACCGCGCTGCCGCTTGCGATCCCTGAATTTTCAGACCTATTTGGTCAAATGATTGCTGCTGGTGCGGATAATGTACAAGATCAAGTCAACCTGATCCGTAAAGGGCAGCAAGAAAGCCTATTGGTACGCATGTCGCCACGTCGAAACGCTGATGGGGCGCTTGAAGGGTATGTTGTGGCATTTGATGACGTGACCGACCTTGTAAGCGCGCAGCGCATGGCGGCCTGGGGTGATGTTGCACGTCGTATTGCGCATGAAATCAAAAACCCACTTACGCCAATCCAACTATCTGCTGAACGGATTAAACGTAAGTTTGCAAGTCAATTGGGCGATGATGCGAGCAAGCTTGAACAGATGACGGATGTCATCGTACGGCAAACGAATGATCTGCGTCGCATCGTCGATGATTTCTCAAAGTTTGCGCGTATGCCAGAGCCACAGATGGCTGTGGCCGATTTAACGCAGCTTGTCGCTGATGCAGTTGCTTTGCAAAAGGCCGGTCAACCAGATGTTAAGATCACAGCAACCCTTCCTGTTGAAACCATCTTGGCTGACATGGACGGTACAATGATTAGCCAAGCGCTGACAAACTTGATCAAGAACGCTGGCGAAGCTACTGAAACCTTTATGGAAAAAAATGAAGTTGGGGATTACAAGCCGCAAGTGCGTGTTGTGATGTCGCAGCATGACGGCCATGTGCGGATTTGTGTGTCCGACAACGGGATCGGGCTTCCAGAAGATCGGACGCGGTTGTTTGAACCATATGTGACAACTCGCGACAAGGGGACGGGGCTTGGGCTGCCAATCGTGAAGAAAATTATCGAAGAACACAGCGGGACACTGACCCTAACAGACGCTGAAATCTTCAAAGGACAGGACCATGCGGGAGCCTGTGCGATCATTCAACTACCATTAATGTCTGCCGACGCGCAGACTATAAAAATACCAGCATGAGGACGATGATGGGCGATATTTTAATTACCGATGATGAACGCGATATTCGAGAGCTCATTTCCGATATTCTAAAGGACGAAGGCTATACAACCCGGCTTGCGGGAACGTCTGACGAGTGTATGGCGCAGATTGCCAAGGCGCCTCCGGCGCTGATGATCCTAGATATTTGGCTGAAAGATAGCGGCATGGACGGGATCGATATCCTGAAATCCGTCAAAAGAGACCATCCTGACATCCCGGTCGTGATCATTTCGGGGCACGGCAATATCGAAATTGCGGTCGCTGCAATTAAGCAGGGGGCTTATGATTTTATTGAAAAGCCGTTTAACATCGACCAGCTGCTTGTTGTGATCCGTCGCGCGATGGAAACATCGCGTTTGCGGCGTGAGAACGTTGCGCTGAAACGTGGGGATGTCGCGAGCGCTGAGATGCTTGGAGATAGTGCTGCGTTCCGCACGTTGAAATCGCAGTTGGACAAGGTCACAAAGTCAAATGGCCGTGTGATGCTGACAGGCCCTGCTGGTGTCGGTAAGGAAATCGCGGCGCGTTACATTCATGCGAATTCAAACCGTTCAAGTGCACCATTCATCACGGTGAACTCGGCTTCGATCGAACCTGATCGCATGGAAGAAGTGCTATTTGGGCGCGAAGACAGTGGGCGCGGCGTTGAACCCGGTTTGCTTGAAGAGGCAAATGGTGGTGTGATCTATTTTGACGAAATCGCTGATATGCCACTGGGAACGCAGTCAAAGATATTGCGTGTTCTTGTAGATCAACGGTTCCAGCGGGTTGGCGGTACTGATAAAGTTCAGGTCGATTTGCGCGTCGTATCAAGTACGAACCGTGACCTGCCCATGGCAATTGAGGCAGGTACATTTCGCGAAGAACTGTACCACCGGCTGAATGTCGTGCCGATTGCAGTGCCTTCGCTTGAAGAACGTCGGGAAGATATTCCTGTGCTTGCAGAGCACTTTATCGAAGTCTTTAACAAAGCGCAGGGGTTGCCACTGCGCCAGCTTGCGGATGATGCGCGCGCGTTGCTGCAAACAATGCTGTGGCCGGGGAATGTGCGTCAGCTTAAGAACGTGGTTGAACGTGTTCTAATCCTTGGTGAAAACACCGGTGACATTGCTGCACGTGAACTGCCAACCGGTGAAGAAAGTGGTGGTAGTGACGAAGGGCGTATTGTGCTTGCTGGTGGTCTCGCGACTTTGCCGTTGCGCGAAGCGCGCGAGCTGTTCGAGCGGGAATACCTACTGACGCAAATCAACCGATTTGGTGGCAATATCAGCCGGACAGCGACCTTTGTGGGCATGGAACGGTCAGCGTTGCACCGCAAACTTAAGTCGCTTGGCGTAGTGACAAGCAATAAGGCCGGCGGGCGTGTCGCCTATGTCGAGGACGAAGCATAATGAAAGTCATTATCTGTGGTGCGGGGCAGGTTGGCTGGCAAATTGCGCGCCATTTGTCCGGGGAAAAGAACGACGTTACGGTCGTGGATAACAACCCCGAACTCGTCCGGCGTGCCACTGATACGTTAGATGTTCAAGGTATTGCCGGGCACGCAAGTTATCCAGATGTGCTTGACCGTGCGGGCGCGCGTGACGCTGACATGATTATTGCTGCGACCCATTCTGACGAAGTGAATATGGTGACCTGTCAGGTCGCGCATTCGGTATTTGCGGTCCAACGGAAAATTGCGCGGTTACGTGCCCAAAGCTATCTTGATGCGATCTATTCGGACTTGTATCGACGTGATCATTTGCCAATTGACGTTGTGATCTCTCCCGAAAAGGAAGTCGCGGAAGCGGCGCTGCAACGACTTGCTGCGCCTGCTGCTTTTGACACTGAGAGCTTTCTAGAAGGCCGCGGTCAGCTGCTTGGGATTACGATTGATGCAGACTGTCCTGTGATTAATACACCGCTGCGGCAGCTAACTGATTTGTTCTCAACGCTGCGAGCTATCGTTGTTGGCATTCGTCGCGATGGCGCATTATTTGTCCCGTCACCGGGCGATCAGATATTTGCGGGCGATGATGTCTATCTGTTTACCGTAACCGAAGACATGACGCGTACGCTCGAAATCTTCGGTAAAACCCATGCCAAGCAAGATCGTATTGTGATCATTGGCGGCGGTAATGTTGGTTTGGGCGTCGCGCAGTCATTAGAAGCACGGACCGAACGGGTCAGAGTTAAGGTGATTGAAAAAGATCGTACGATTGCTGAAAACGCCGCTGATGCACTGGATCGGACAATCGTGCTGCATGGTGATGGTTTGAATAGCAGCTTGCTAGAAGAGGCGAATATTTCAACAGCAGACGCTGTTCTGGCTGTAACTGACGACGATAAGACCAACATGCTTGTGTCGGTGCGCGCCAAAGAAATGGGTTGCTCTATGGCGATTTGTTTGATCAACGACCCAACATTAGTGCCGCTGATGGCACCGCTTGATATCGACGCCTATATCAACCCACGCGCAACCACTGTGAGCTCGATCCTTCGTCACATCCGGCATGGACGTGTGCGTGGGGTTTATTCTATTGGTGACGCAGAAGCCGAAGTGATTGAGGCGCAAGTGCTTGGCACATCGCCAATCGCAGGACAAAAAATTAAAGAGATTTCATTCCCTGAAGGTACCTTGATTGGTGGGCTTATGAAGCAGAACAAATTCATCAAACCAACAGGTGAGACACGTATCGAAGAAGGCGATGTCATTGCGATTTTCGCGATGAGCAGTGATGTGCCAGAGGTTGAGCGCCTCTTGCAGGTTTCGATCGATTTCTTCTAATGAATTGGATCGTTAAGCTCCCGTTTTTTGTGATCTTGATGGGGTTGGGTGCGATTGCCATGCTCGTTCCCGCTGCGCATGGCGCGATCATGGACGACTTTAACGCCATGCGCGTATTCTTTTATGGCTTTGTTTTGTTTTCGATCCTGACACTAATCGTTGGGCTGACGACTGCAGGATATGCCCCGACCAACGTTGCGCGCAGCCAATTGATTGGCCTGCTGTCTGCGTTTACGTTGTTGCCACTGATGTTTGCCGTTCCGTTTTACGAGGCTATCGGCAACACGACCTATCTGAACGCATGGTTCGAGATGGTGTCGAGTTTCACCACGACCGGCGCAACAGTTTACGACACCTCGGGGCGGTTAACGCCGTCATTGCATTTATGGCGCGCATTGGTCGGTTGGCTTGGTGGTTTGCTGATATGGGTGACTGCGGTTTCCATTTTTGCCCCGATGAACCTTGGCGGGTTTGAGGTGCGCGCGACCACAAATATTGGTAAAGGCGCCGCGGTAAGCCTGAGCCAGATTTCTCGTATCGCTGACCCGTCCGAGCGTCTGGTGCGCTACACGCTGTCCTTGACGCCGATTTATGTTGGCCTGACATTTATGCTTTGGATCGGTCTCGTGGTTGCTGGGGAATTCCCCTACATCGCTTTATGTCACGCAATGTCGACCCTTTCGACTTCGGGGATATCGCCGATTGATGGGCTGTATTATGCCGCATCTGGTTTTTGGGGCGAAGTGTTGATTTTCGCCTTTTTCATTTTTGCGCTGTCGCGATTGACGTTTAGTCGTGGTTTGATCGGGGAACGCGAACAGGGCCTGCTGCGCGATCCTGAATTCCGAACAGCTTTAGTTCTTATTGGGCTTGTGACGGCAGGGCTATTCCTGCGTCACTTCCTTGCGGCGACTGACCGGCAGACTGTGGTATCGTTTCAGGAATTTATTGGTGCGTTCTGGGGGACGTTGTTTACCGTTACTTCTTTTCTCACGACAACGGGCTTTGAATCGCATTTTTGGGATGGTGCTGCTTCGTGGTCGGGGTTGCAAACGCCTGGGTTGTTTTTGACTGGCATGGCACTGATTGGTGGTGGGGTCGCAACCACTGCTGGCGGTGTGAAACTGTTGCGAATTTATGCGCTTTATCGTCATGGTGAACGCGAACAAGAACGGCTGTTGCACCCGTCTTCTATCGGTGGTGGCGGTAAAGAAGCACGCCGTATTCGCAAACAGGGTGCCTATATTTCATGGATTTTCTTCATGCTGTTCGCGCTGAGTATTGCGGGCGTCATGACGTTGATGTCGTTGACTGGCGTCCAGTTCGAAACCTCTATGGTGCTTAGTGTTTCTGCTTTGTCAACAACCGGACCGTTGGCTGCAGTTGCAGCAGAGGTGCCGATCGCATATTCTGGCATTCCGGATGTCGCTAAGGTTGTTTTGGCCGCTGCTATGGTGCTTGGTCGTTTGGAAACACTGGCAATTATTGCGCTATTTAATCCTGAAATTTGGCGCGGTTAACACAGCTTGCGTTGATTTTCTTTTGGGGCTGGAAACTCTGTCAGGGTCGCGACATACTGCGGCTAACAGCGAGGGGCCGATGCGCGGCCGTAATAACAAAAAAAGGGTGTCACAATGGCCGCCGACAAAGCAAATTTACAAGATGCATTTCTTAACCACGTTCGTAAGACGAAAGTTCCGGTGACGATCTTTCTGGTGAATGGGGTGAAATTGCAGGGTGTAATCACATGGTTTGATAGTTTCTGCGTCCTCTTGCGTCGCGACGGGCAGGCCCAGCTTGTCTATAAAAGCGCGATTTCAACAATCATGCCGGCGCAGCCTATCAGCCTATATGAAGGCGAAGAATAAGATTGCTAGAACATGATCGGCCCGTAACGCGGGCCTGGGTATTGCACCCAGATCTAAAGACCGACCACACGCGCCGTGCCGCAGGCCCCGCGCTTGAAGAAGGCGTGTCGCTTGCGGCTGCCTTGCCTGATTTGCAGGTTGTTGGTTCAGACATTGTGCGATTGCCAAAAATCCATCCCGGTAAGCTGTTTGGTAAAGGTAAAATCGCCGAACTAAAATCAGTGTTCGAAACCAACGAAGTTGAACTCGTTCTGATCGATGGTCCGGTGACGCCGGTCCAGCAGCGCAACCTTGAAAAGGAATGGGGCGTTAAACTGCTCGACCGGACAGGGTTGATTTTGGAAATCTTTAGTGACCGCGCGCGGACCTCTGAAGGTGTGTTGCAGGTCGAAATGGCAGCGCTGTCCTACCAGCGCACGCGTCTGGTGCGGGCTTGGACCCACCTTGAACGCCAGCGTGGTGGGCTTGGCTTTGTTGGTGGTCCGGGTGAAACCCAGATCGAGGCTGACCGCCGTGCGATTGACGAACAGCTGGGGCGCTTGCGCCGCCAATTGGCAAAGGTCGTTAAGACACGCGAATTGCACCGTGCGTCTCGTGCTAAGGTGCCATTCCCGATCGTTGCTTTGGTTGGCTATACCAACGCGGGAAAATCGACGTTGTTTAACCGGCTGACCGGTGCCGAAGTTTTCGCTAAGGACATGCTATTCGCGACGCTTGACCCGACAATGCGCAAAATCGTTTTGCCAACGGGTGACGAAGTCATCATGTCAGATACTGTGGGATTTATCAGTGACTTGCCCACAGAACTTGTTGCGGCATTTCGTGCGACGCTTGAAGAAGTGCTTGATGCCGATCTGATCGTGCACGTCCGTGACATCAGCCACGAACAGTCCGAAGAACAGTCGCAAGACGTGATGACCATTCTGCAAAGCCTTGGCGTTGCTGAAGAAGCACCATTGATTGAAGTTTGGAACAAGATCGACCAGCTATCGCCGGAAGATCACGATGCAATGGTGACGCAGGCAGCGCGTACGGATGATCTATTCGCGGTGTCAGCGATCACCGGCGAAGGTATGGACGCGCTGCTGGCGGCGATCCCGGATAAGCTCAAAGACCCACGTACCGAAGGCAACATCCAGCTTAGCTTTGCGGATGGACGAAAACGCGCGTGGCTGTTTGACGCAGGTATCGTCACCAACGAAGAACAAACCGAAACAGGTTACGATTTGACCGTGTTCTGGACAGCGCTACAGCGCGAACGTTTCGCCCGGCTTTAAGGTTTGGGGGTCAGTACTGTGACCCCCACAGCCGCTGCCCGCGCCAAAGCAGGGTCGAGCGACATCGGTATGTATTCACCACGTCGCCACAGTTCACCCAGATTATCATAGTATCGCGATAGAGGATGGCCGGATTGGCCCGTGGCAGTGATAAAGACAGAACTGTCAGGATCCGCAAAATCGTAAACGCCCCGATAGCCGGCTGCATGGACGTTTTCAAATGGATCAGACCCAACGCCTGATGTTTTGCCGCGCTGCAGAGTATTGTCGCCACCACTGGTCGATTGACGAATGTTCACGAGCCAATGCAATAATGGCGTCTTGCCCAGAACTGGATGATCATGCGTGGCAACATGAGCGTCACCCCAGCGCACAGCCTCAATGGCGGTGCCGTGGTTTTCTGTGATCCAGATCAGCGCTTCGTCCAGCGCCTGTCGCGCAATATCTGTGCATGTTTCGACCGGGGCGGATTGGATGACGTCACACCAAACTGCCGCACCATCGATGTTGCGAAAAACGCGTTCAATAAACACGGGATCGACATGGGTAAATTCCGCCGCAAGCGGCCCGAGCTCATCACGGATCAGGCGTTGTTGTACAGCGCGCACCCATGCGGCATAGATTAAAGGCTCTGGCAGATGTTCGTTCATTTCGCCGTTCCAGGCGGACAGTAGGTCAAGCGCGATTTGACGCCGTCGCTCTGGCGTTCCCTCTGGGGCAGCATCTCCCGTGTACCAAAGATTCGCGCCCATCAGCGACGAAAGCGTGCGTGCCGTAAAGCTAACGGTATCAAGCTGCGCTTCGATAAAGCTGTCTCGCGTGTGCACTTCGCGTGCTTGCATCAGGCGACGCCAGCGGTTGATCCGTTGGGTATCGCCCCACAGGTAGGACACGTGGCGAGGGAATTCGCGATCAACCGTTTTGTTGTTGGTATTCCCGATGATCCCGCCTTCGGGGTTTAGAAAAATAGGGTTGTCGCTGTAGGGAAATCGGCCCTGCCATCGGTTTTCACTGAGATAACCAAACGATGGAAAACGACCGCGGCTTTGATGGTTCGGGTCACGTGCCGGGATTGCGCCAATCGTTTTCATTGCAATCCGATTGCGGTCTGCGAGCGTCAGGTTCAGTGCGGGTGCAATGTAGGTTTCGCCTGCGCGAATGGCTTCATTGACTGTCCGCGCACGCATGATGCCCATGGCAGCTGAAATCGATGTGTCGCGATCTGATAGCGCGCTCCACGCAATTGCAGTTACGTGATCAGGCGGGGTGATTGTTCCAAGGTTGAATTGATCGCCTGACATCACAGGACCATTTGCCGTCCACCGTAAGCGCAATGTGACGGCTGGTGCGTCCTTAATGTTGACGATGCTGTCACGTGTGCGGAAGGGCACCCAACCATCAGGTCCGCGATATTGGTCGCGGTTATCAGGGTTTACTTCTTCGATCATGATATCAAGATCGTCGACATAGGCCGCCGTAATACCCCAACCAAGGCTATCGCCGCGTCCCGACATGATGAGCGGCAGCCCAGGAATAGTTGCGCCAATAACGCCACCGCTTTCTAGCTCTAGCCGGGCAAGGTACCAGATGGTCGGCGCGGTCAGGCCCAGATGCGGATCATTGGCAAGCAGCGTTGACCCGGTCGCCGATCTGTCGGCATTTGCAGCCCACGCGTTTGATGCACCGGCAAGCTCTGGTGGATGAAATGGCGACAATGGATCGGACGCCAACTGTGTATCGGGTGTGAACGACAAGACGCCGGGCACAAGGCTCGCGTATGCGGGCAGGGCGGCGATGCCGCTTGTGGGATCATCTGGCATGATGTCATGCAGACGATCATTGTCGATCAAAAGCGAAGTCCGCGCGCGTAATACTTCATTCGCCAGATTTGGCGAAAGTTGCAGAGCCATAAGTTTTAAAATTGCGATGGAATCCGCTGGCTGCCAAGGTGAAACGGGATGGCTAAACATCCACATCTCTGGTGCGCCACGGCCACGCGCGCCTGCGTTCACCTCGTTCATCCAGGCATTTACACCAGCGGAATAAGCGTTGAGCGCTGCCGTCGTTTCCTCATCTTGCGCCTTCTCCGAAGCAACAGAGAGGTTGTAGATGTCATAGCGGCGCATCGCTTCGTCGATCTTTAGCGTACGTTCGCCGAATAGTTCAGACAGACGCCCCTGAACCGTACGGCGCAACATCGTCATCTGCCAAAGCCGGTCTTGGGCATGGGCATAGCCAAGCGCAAAGAACACGTCTTTGTCGTTGGCACCAAAGATATGCGGCACATTTGCATTGTCGCGAACGATCTCAATCGTTGCGCTAATTCCGACAACATCCGTTTGTGCATCATAGTCTGGCAAGGACCGCGACGCGAAGTAGTAGGCCAGTGTAACGGTCGCAACGCAAAGAACAATCAATGCAGTTGCGAGCCGGATAAGCCAACGGAAAATCAGCGCCATGAGAACCTCGGGGTTTTTTGTTGGCCCCGTTGTACCAATGCTATCAGGAAGAACAAGCTAGCGTTCGGGGATCAGGCCTTTTGGGCTAAAACGCAGTACCAATAACAAGACAAGCCCCATAGTCAGAAGGCGCATATGCGCTGCAGATTCAATCATCCGCTCCTTGAGTTCACTGCCGTCAGCCAAACCGCTGGACAGGATATTCATCAAGCCAAGGCCCATTGGTTCAACTTGAACCCATAGCCACCAGATCAGGATACCACCAAGAACAGCGCCAAAGTTATTGCCGGAACCACCAACGATCACCATGACCCAAATCAGGAAGGTAAAGCGTAGTGGCTGATAGGTGCCCGGTGTCAGCTGACCATCAAGCGTGGTCATCATCGCGCCGGCAATCCCGCAGATTGCGGAACCAAGGATGAAAATTTGCAGATGGCGCGCGGTTACGTCTTTGCCCATCGCCTCGGCTGCTGTCTCATTGTCGCGAATTGCGCGCATCATACGGCCCCATGGGCTGTTCAGTGCCTTTTGCGCCAACCAAAGCAATACCAGCAGCACAATCGCGAACAGGACTGTGTAGCACAATTTTGTATAGATCGTAGATGCAGTGAGAGGGTCCAAGCCAAAGCTAGCCGCGCGCGCGATAAAGCCCGGATCGCTTTGTAGCGTGACCTCATAGGGAACAGGACGGGGCAGGCCGTTCACGTTTTTCACGCCACGTGCCAACCAGTCTTCGTTTTTCATGACGGCGATGATGATCTCTGCAATGCCAAGTGTCGCAATCGCCAAGTAATCAGACCGCAGGCCAAGCGCAGTTTTCCCGATGATCCAAGCAGCACCAGCTGCCAGCAGACCACCCATCGGCCATGCAAGCAGGATGAAGTAGTCGGGCAGCAGCATGTCGTTGGCATTCCGGTGCGGACCAAAGATGTTCAGACCACCAAGATAACCTGTGGAAGCAGGATCAACCGCCTCAATCCCCGCGACGCCTGCATCATAGACAGCACGGTAGATCACGAAACCAACGATAAGCGCCGCAATCGTACCCAATGTACGCGCACGACCTGTTAGCTTTTTGCGAAGGAACACAACGGCCACGACCGTCGCAACACCCAGCAGTAGCCCTGCGATAACTTGCAAGCCGCCAGCTGACCATGCCTCGCCCACTGGGGGCATGCCGATCAGAACGGTGGCCAACCCGCCAAGCGCGACAAAGCCCATGACGCCGATGTTAAACAGCCCGGCAAATCCCCATTGCAGGTTTACGCCAAGCGCCATGATAGCCGATACAAGCCCCATGTTCAGGATGAACAGGGCAGAGTTCCAGCCTTGCACAAATCCTGTACCAACGAGTAGCAGGCCAACGAATGCGAAAAGCAGTGTGTTTTTTAATGCAGGGTTCATACGGATTGCCCCTTGAACAGGCCGGTCGGTTTAAACAGCAGCACGATAATCAAGATCGCAAAGCTGACGGCGAATTTATAATCGGTAGACATCAACTGGACGAGGCCATCAGGCTCGAGGCTGTCAGGCATCATATACACCAGCACCTTTTTCCATGCGTAGGTGATCGTGACTTCGCTGAATGCGATGACAAAACCACCTGCGATGGCGCCCAATGGATTGCCAAGGCCACCAACGATGGCAGCAGCAAAGATCGGCAGCAGCAGCTGGAAGTATGTGAAGGCTTTGAAAGACTTATCCAAGCCGTATAGGACGCCTGCTGTGGTCGCGAGTGCTGCAACAATCATCCAAGTGACCTTGACCACCCAATCAGGGTTAATGCCGGACAAAAGCGCGAGATCTTCGTTGTCTGAAAACGCACGCATGGATTTCCCGGTGCGCGTTTTGTTAAGGAACCAAAATAGCAGCGACACTGCGATAATCGCGACGACCACGGTGATTGCTTGCGTCGTTTTGATCGCAAGACCTTCGCGAAGGCCGGTCATTTCTTTGAAGTCACGCGCGGTGATCAGGAAACGTTCACCATCGGCAAAGCGGATATCGCGTACGCCAATGACAAAGCGCACAACGCCGTTCATCACAAACATCACGCCCATAGACACGATGACAAGGATGACAGGCTTGGCCTTTTGGTCACGGTAGAATTTGTAAACCAGCCAATCGGTGAGCAGCACCAAAAGGATCGTCGCACCAATGCCAAATGGCAACGCGAGAAGGGCGGTCGGCAGCGGCCCAAAGGTAATCCCAAGCGCAAGCAGCGCATTGGTCCCGATGATCGTCATCGCGGTCCCAAAGGCCATGGTATCGCCATGGGCAAAATTCGAGAACCGCAAGATGCCATAAATCAGTGTGACGCCAAGCGCACCAATGGCGAGCTGAGCACCATAGGCGAGGCCCGGTACGATGACAAAGTTAGCGAGGGCCACAAGGGCGTTTAAGAAGTCCATTAGTGTCCAGGTCCTCTGGTGCAGGTTCCGCTATATTGACGATAACCAGTTACGACTGGTTCGTTTGCAGTGTATTCGACGATCATCTCTTCGAACCGGGCTAAACCACTTTCATATACTGAAAGAGTATCACCGCGCCCGATATGTGACTGCCCATCATGATGGTATATTTCAGCACCATTGACCGATGACCTCGAATAGCATTTCATGGCGTCACCGATAAAAGAGCTTTCGCAGTACATTCCCGGACCGCTGGAATTTTCATTGTGGAGAAGAAGCGTCATGGCTTTATCGTCACCCTGTAAATCACAGCGATAGACCTTAGTATCAATGTGTTTTTCGCTTGTTAGAGATGCCGATCTGGCTGCACCGTTATTATAAACTGCATACGGTCGCTCCGAGATACATCCGGGCAGCATGAAAGCTACGGCACCTAATGTGGATAACTGCTTCATCCGCCCAAGAAACTCCGCCGTACATCTTCGTCCGCTAACAATTCTTTACCGGTACCAGTATGCGCGTTGCGCCCCTGCACCAGAACATATGCTTTATCCGCAATTTCAAGTGCTTGTCGGGCATTCTGTTCGACCATCAGGATTGGAATACCTGTGCGGGCAACCTCAATGATCCGGTCGAACAGCTCGTCCATCACGATGGGTGACACGCCAGCGGTGGGTTCGTCCAGCATCAGTACTTTGGGTTGTGTCATGAGTGCGCGACCGACGGCAACTTGCTGACGTTGACCGCCCGACAATTCGCCCGCGGCTTGGTTGCGCTTTTCTTTGAGGATCGGGAACAGGTCGTAAACCTGCGTCATTGTATCCTTGAAATCGTCGCGACGGATAAAGGCACCCATTTCTAGGTTTTCTTCAACCGTCATCGACGTGAAAATATTGTGGGTTTGGGGGACAAAGCCCATCCCCTTAACGACGCGTTCCTGCGGCGACAGTTTGGTAATGTCTTCACCATCCAGACGCACTGCGCCTGAATTGACGTTCAACATGCCAAAAATGGCTTTCATCGCGGTGGATTTGCCAGCCCCATTGGGGCCAACAATCACTGCGATCTCGCCTTTTTCGGCGGCAATCGTACAGCCATGCAAGATATCAGGACCTTTGCCATAACCACCGGTCATGGCGTCGCCGATCAGAAACGGTTCGCTCACTTGTTAATGTACTCCGACAAGAAGGGCAGATAGGTGGTTAGCGTGTTGCGCATCAGCGCCTGCTCGGATCCATCCGCGTGATAGAGGTAGATGTAGTAGAATGTGCCGGCTGCGCCCAATACGGCACCGAGCAACACAGTTAGTAAGAATTTCATGTCATAACCTTATCTTTGTTTTTTAAGCCGGTGCCGAGGTAAGCCTCGATCACCTGTTCGTTGGCTTTGATTTCGGCCAATGTTCCTTCGGCCAAAACGTGGCCCTCGGCCATACAAATAACTGGGTCACAAATGCGGCCAATAAAATCCATGTCGTGTTCAATGACGACGAATGTGTAATTACGTTCTTTGTTCAGGCGAATGATCGCGTCGCCAATGGTGTTCAAAAGGGTGCGGTTCACGCCTGCGCCGACCTCGTCCAGAAAGACGATCTTGGCGTCGACCATCATGGTCCGGCCAAGTTCGAGCAGCTTTTTCTGTCCGCCGGACAGGTTCCCTGCTTTTTCGTCTTTCAGGTGGTCGATTGTCAGGAATTCAAGAACTTCATCCGCTTTGGCAAGCAAAGCGCGTTCTTCGTTCGCGATCCGTTTGCGGCCAAACCATGCGTTCCACAGCGTTTCGCCAGATTGCGCGCCGGGTACCATCATCAGGTTTTCACGCACAGTCATAGACGAAAATTCATGCGCGATTTGGAAGGTGCGGAGCAGCCCCTTGTGAAATAATTCGTGCGGCGGCAGACCTGTGATGTCTTCGCCCATCATGGTCACACGGCCAGATGTCGGTTTAAGAACACCCGCTATCACATTGAAAAGTGTTGTTTTCCCGGCTCCGTTAGGTCCGATAAGGCCCGTAATTGATCCTTGTTCGATGCGTAGCGACGCACCGTCTACGGCGCGAAAACCACCAAAGGTTTTCACCAGATTTTCAACAACAATCATATCTTCCCCTCGCACGCCTTTTTGGCATGTCTATTGTGCAAAACGGCGCAGTTTCCCGCGCCGTTTTCCGTCGTCTACCGCGTTATTAGCGATATTTAACCGTGGAATATACACCATCAGTGAATTCGATTTCCTGAAAGTTTCCAGCAGATTCGCCGGGCCCGATCAATTCAACGGCAGATGCGCCGACATAGTCGATGTCTTCGCCAGCAGCGAGAAGCTCTAGACCTTTGGCAATTTCACCTGGGAAAATTTCAACACCTGGTGCGTTTGCAACGTCAAAGACGTGGTCTTTGAAGTCTGCTGATGCCGAAGAACCCGCTGCTTGCATTGCCAGCATGATCAGGGCTGCCGCATCATAAGATTCTGCGGCAAAGGTGCTTGTGCCGTCAAAGCCTGCGGCCTCGGCCATGTCAAAGAACGTCGCCGCGCCAGTGCTGTTTGTGCCGGGGTAGCTCCCGATTGATCCGTTCAGCTCATCACCGAAGTTTTCATTCAGCGCCGCGCCAACCATACCGTCTGGGAAGAAAAACGTATCAAATGCACCTGAATCAAGCGAGGAGCGCACAACACCAGAACCGCCTTGATCGACATAGCCCGCTACAACCAGAACTTCGCCACCAGCGGATGCTAGTGCGCCAACTTCAGCCGAATAATCTGCTTTGCCGTCTTCATGTGCAGCAGAGATGGTTACTGTTCCGCCAGCCGCTTCAAATGCCGCTTGGAACGCATCAGCAAGACCCTTACCGTAATCGTTGTTGGTATATGTCAGAGCAACCTCGGTGATGTCGCGATCACCCAGAATTTCTGTCATGATTTCCCCTTGGCGCGCATCAGATGGCGCAGTGCGGAAAAATAGGCCGTCATCTTCGGCTGTTGAAAGCCCCGGTGACGTTGCCGAAGGCGAGACCATTACTACACCGTTCGCACGCGCGACGTTTTGCAAAATCGCGCCTGTGACGCCTGAACAGTCAGCGCCCATAATCGCGTTCACATTGTCGGACGTGATCAGTCGCTCTGCCGCTGTGGTCGCCGCACTGCTGTCGATACATGTGCTGTCGCCACGGACAGGTGTCACGGTTGCGCCATCTAGCAGAGCACCTGCTTCGGTGACTTCTGCCATTGCAAGTTCAGCGCCAGCACCCATCGCAGGGGTGATCGATTCAAGCGGACCGGTAAAGCCAAGGATAACGCCGATTTTGACTTCTTCAGCGTGGCCAGCAGCCATTGCGCCACTCGCAATCATTGTCATGGCAGATGTCGCCATAAGTAATTTTTTCATTTTAGACTCCCCGTTGGTTTTTTGTATTCTGGGCGGCAGCTTATCAGCGTGTTTCCAAAAGGAAAGTCTGAACGAAAGGTCAATTTCTTCGAAATGGTAAAGTTATGCTGCGCACCACGGCTTTGATGCATGTTTTAGAACAATCAGATCAAGGATTTGGTTTTGTCCATGATTACGCGCGCGATGCGTGACTGCCACGTTCGCGGTAGGGTGTCGTATCATAATGCGACCGATAGCATTTTGAAAAATGCGATGGTGATGCGAAACCACAGGCCAAGGCGACATTAATGACGGTCATATCTGTTTGCATCAGCAGATTACGCGCCTTTTGTAGGCGTAGTTCCATATAATAGCGCTTTGGGCTTCTTGATAAATAACGTCGAAATAGCCGTTCTAACTGCCGTGTCGACATACCGACATCAGAAGCAAGCGTCGTCGGGCTGATCGGTTCTTCGATATTTTCTTCCATCATTTTAATAACGCTGGAAAGTTTCGGGTGTCGGACGCCAATTCGCGTCGGGATTGATAGCCGCTGTGTATCTTGGTCCGTTCGGATCGAAGAATAGATCAAAATATCGGCCACAGCATTGGCTAGATCCTCACCGTGATCGTCCGCGATGAGCTTAATCATCAAATCAAGCGATGCTGTGCCCCCGGCCGTTGTGATACGGTTACCGTCGACAACAAAGACTGATTTTGTGAGTGTAACATCTTCGAATTCTTCCAGAAAGCTGTCGTGATTCTCCCAATGGATTGTGGCGCGCTTTCCATCCAGCAGGCCAGCCTTTGCAATTGTGTAACCTGCGGTGCAAAGCCCTGCGATCGTCGCGCCGCGCCGCGCTTCGCGTCTTAGCCAGTTTAACAATCGTTTTGTCGTTGCGATTTTAACGCCGATACCCCCACACACCATAATCGTGTCGTCGCGATCTGTTTCGCCGAGGCTGTGTTCAACGCGAAATGCACAGCCGCTTGAACAAACGGTATCTTCTCCGTCTTCGCTGACAATTGTCCATGTATACAGGGGCTTACCTGCGGTGCGGTTCGCAATCCGCAAGCTCTCCAACGCCGCGGAAAAGCTAATCATCGTGAAATTGTTCAACAGAACAAACACAAAATGGCGTGGTTTGCCGCTGTGATCTACTTCAACGATTTGTGGGTCTGCATACATGGGCTTTGTCCGAAAAGAGTATCGAACGACCGAACCAGTTTTGACTTTGTCTATCAAGCCCCAAAGTGACGGAAAGGCAGTTTCCGGGGTGCATTGCACTTTCGTATTGGCCCTTAGGGCTGTGCGCGTTATACGGAGCACCTAAAATTAGTTCACTATGACTGCAAATGGAGCAATAAAATGACTAACTGGCAAAAATCTGACTGGCGCAACAAGCCCCGGGTACAGATGCCTGAGTATACCGACGCAGCCGCGCTTAGCGCTGTCGAAGGTCGTCTTGCCAGTTATCCACCATTGGTTTTTGCTGGTGAAGCGCGCAAACTGAAACAACAACTTGGCGCGGTAAGCCGTGGAGAAGCGTTTTTGCTGCAAGGCGGCGATTGTGCCGAAAGCTTTGCTGAATTTGGTGCCGACGCTATTCGCGACACATTCAAAGTGATGCTGCAGATGGCGATGGTTCTGACCTATGGCGCCAAGGTGCCAGTGGTTAAGGTTGGTCGTATGGCTGGTCAAATGGCGAAGCCACGTTCAGCGCCAACTGAAACTGTGAACGGTGTCGAACTGCCAAGCTACCGTGGTGACATTATCAACGGTTTCGATTTCACACCAGAATCACGTATTCCCGACCCAGAGCGTATGTCGCAAGCCTACATGCAGGCGGCTGCGACGTTGAACTTGCTGCGTGCGTTTTCAACAGGTGGTTTTGCGAATGTTCACGAAGTTCACAAGTGGACTTTGGGCTTTACCGACACCAACGAAGTCGCAAAATATAGCGATATGGCCGCCCGCATCACTGATACGCTTGATTTCATGGAAGCTGCTGGCCTGACCACAGATACCAACCATGAACTACAGACAGTTGATTTCTACACCAGCCACGAAGCGCTGTTGCTTGAGTATGAAGAGGCGCTTTGCCGTTTGGATTCGACGTCTGGTAAATGGCTTGCAGGTTCTGGCCACATGATTTGGATCGGTGACCGCACACGTCAGCCAGACGGGGCGCATGTTGAATTCTGCAAAGGTGTTCAAAACCCCATTGGTCTGAAATGTGGCCCATCTATGACTTCTGGCCATCTCAAGGCGTTGATGGCGTCGTTGAACCCTGAAAACGAAGCGGGTCGTCTGACGCTGATCGCGCGCTTTGGTGCGGGTTCAGTTGGTGAACATCTGCCGCGCCTGATCAAGGCCGTCGAAGAAGAAGGCGCAAACGTTGTTTGGACCTGCGACGCGATGCACGGCAACACGATCAAATCGACAACGGGCTATAAAACCCGTCCGTTCGATAGCGTGCTGCGCGAAGTCAAAGAATTCTTTGCTGTTCATAACGCAGAGGGCACGATCCCAGGTGGTGTGCACTTTGAGATGACGGGCAAAGACGTGACTGAATGCACCGGCGGTATCCGCGCTGTGACAGACGAAGACCTGTCTAGCCGTTACCACACAGCCTGTGATCCGCGCTTGAACGCGTCGCAGTCGCTTGAATTGGCGTTCCTTGTTTCCGAAGAACTGTCGGCACGCCGCAACAAGCTGGGCCAAGCTAAAGCTGGTTAATTAAGCGTTGTTTACAACCAAACGAAGGGCCGGATGCATCGCGTCTGGCCCTTTTTTGTTGAGCGTGAGTGGGTTCCTATGTGACCTCGCAAGCTTGATCCCCAATGTTTCGTGACGCATGGGCAGATCTTTGGCGATTTCAAACTTGCGGGAGCGATTGCCGCGATTCCCGTCAGTAACAATTGCCCCTAGAATACGGCTGGTTTGACCATTGTCATCGCGCAGCGGCAACATAAGCATCGTACCCGTCAAAGGCGCACGAACGATGTTGCCGGGTGCATACAGCGGTAAAGCAATAATCGCGGGTTCGGTGAAAGCGGTTTCTACTAGCTGTGTCAGTTCATCACGCGCCTCTGGGGCAAAGAACGTACCAATCGGCATGCCGCGCGCATCCATTTTCAATAGATCATGCAGTTTCTGACCCGCGACCCGCATCCGTGCAATTCCGGGCGCAATCCGTTGAAGGATGAACGTATGCGGCAGCGCATCGTCGATTTTCCGTGGCTGAATATCATTGCGTGACGGGATTTGACTAGCGTGGCGAAGCGCCTGCCAATATGCCTCAAGGCTTTGTAAAATGGGGTCATTCGCCCCTGGGAAATCTTGGTGGCGACGAAACGATATGTGACTAACTACTTCCATGTGATCCTCGGCGATCCTATAAATTCAAAATTCAGGACAATTATGTTTTCCTTTAAGTCGAATTTAACGCAGTTTTGTCATATGTTCACTTAACAAAGTGTTAAACGGTTAACGCACTCAGGCTTGCCCAATGGACCATTTATCCAATAGGACCAATGCAAACAGTAGCGTAGGCGGTGACACATGACCCAATCGATGACAGCATTTGCAAGCAGGACAGGCGCGCTTGGCCCTGTATCATGGAGCTGGGAAATGCGGGGCGTGAATGCACGGGGCTTTGATCTTCGTTTGCGTATGCCGGATGGTCTGGATGGTGTGGAACCTGCGCTGCGTTCAGCTGTCGGAGATGCAATCGCGCGCGGGAATGTGACTGTGAACCTGCGGTTAAATCGCGAAGAGACAGCCGGTCAGCTTGCGATTGATGAGGCCCGGTTAGACGCGGTACTTACCGCGCTTGATACCGTGCAAGAACGCGCATTTATAAAGGGTGTAACGCTCGCGCAGCCAACCGCAGCCGATGTTTTAGGCCAGCGCGGGGTTTTGGTCGCCGCACAGCCCCAAGACGACGCTGAACAGCTCGTCGCCGCGTTAAAATCTGACATACCTTCGCTTTTGGCCGATTTTTGTGAAATGCGTAGAATAGAAGGTGCAGCGTTGCATGATGTTGTTGCAGGGCAGTTAACCAAGATTGCGGAATTGACCGATGATGCCGCAAAGGCGGCGGCCGACCGTGCACCGCAAGTGCGTGATAACCTGACGGCCGCGCTTCGGCGTGTGCTGGAAGATGTCGCAGAAGTCGAAGACGGACGTATCGCCCAAGAGCTTGCTTTGCTAGCAATGAAAAGCGACGTGACCGAGGAAATCGATCGTCTAAAGTCGCATGTGCAAGCCGCCCGCGATTTGCTTGCCGATGATAAACCATCTGGCCGCAAATTTGACTTTCTCGCGCAGGAATTCAACCGCGAAGCTAATACACTTTGCGCCAAAGCGCAGTCCGCGCCGCTGACCGCAATCGGGCTTGACCTGAAAGCCGTGATCGACCAGATGCGCGAACAAATTCAGAATGTGGAGTAACTGATGTCCAGACGCGGCCTTTTGATCATTCTTTCGTCACCATCCGGGGCGGGAAAATCAACGCTCGCTGGGCGTTTGCGTAAGTGGGACGACAGTCTGCGCTTTTCTGTTTCGGCCACGACTCGCGAACCACGTGAAGGCGAGGAAAACGGCAAAGACTATTTCTTTGTGTCGGTGCCCGAATTTCAAGAACAGGTCGCGAGCGGTGAAATGCTTGAACACGCGCGGGTCTTTGGAAACTACTATGGATCGCCCAAGGCGCCCGTACAGGCCGCGATTGAGGCCGGGCGTGATGTCTTGTTTGATATCGACTGGCAGGGCGCACAGCAGATCAGTAATTCAGCATTACAGGAACACGTGCTGTCGATTTTCATTCTACCTCCGTCGATTACTGAACTGCACCGTCGTTTGGTTAGCCGCGGTCAGGATGCGCCCGAAGTTATTGAAAAACGGATGCAAAAAAGCTGGGATGAAATTAGCCACTGGGACGGGTACGATTATGTTCTGGTAAACGATGATTTGGACGCGACCGAAGAGCGCCTTAAGACAATCATCAGTGCAGAGCGTTTACGTCGTTCCCAACAGCCAGATTTGGTGAACCATGTCCGCGAGTTGCAAACTCAATTTGGAGAACGCGAATGACACTTTATGCGTTAGGAGATAGGCAACCTTCTGTTGCTGATGACGCGTGGATCGCGCCGGGCTGTCACATTGTCGGTAGTGTTACGTTATCTGAAAAGTCATCTGTATGGTTCGGCACCACGATGCGTGGTGATAATGAAATGATCACGATTGGTGCAGGAAGCAATGTACAGGAAAACTGTGTTTTTCACACAGATATGGGTTTCCCGCTGACAATTGGGGCAGGGTGCACGATTGGACACAAGGCTATGCTGCACGGCTGTACGATTGGGGATGACAGCCTTATTGGTATGGGCGCTACGGTTTTGAATGGCGCGGTGATTGGCAAAGGGTGCTTGATTGGCGCGGGTGCGCTGATCACAGAAGGCAAGGTCATTCCCGACGGGTCACTGGTGATGGGTGCGCCGGGTAAAATCATCCGCGAACTTGATGCTACAGCGCGCGCTGGTCTTAAGGCATCAGCCTTACATTATCAGGAAAACGCGGCAAAGTTCGCACGGGACTTAAAGCCGCTTTAGGCTGGCATCATCAGAATATCAAACCAAACACTCGGCGCATGAGAGTTTACCTCTTGAATGACAGCGTGTCGGTTGGGAAGAGTCTCTGACAGCGCACAATAGCGACCAAGATACCCAAAATCATGCAGTCTTTCTGCAACATCTAATGCGTCAAATGTGTCTGCGATCAGCGGGGACAAGATGGTCTCGGGGGCTATTTCAGCTATGGATTTCTGATCTAACGCCGAAATGGGTATGACTTTTACGCCGTCAATTGGCGGAATACTGCGTCCCTGTGCTTTCCATCTGACGACATCCCCAACAACAATTGTTTTTGGTTTCGCCCGACATGAAATGGGGAACGGTAAAATTTTGGCGGTGTTACCTTGGCTCGACATAAAACAAACAACTCTTGAATGGCATCACAAATTACAACCTGTGTGGCTTTTCTTAGCTTTGCTGAATAACTGGGTTGGCGCAATTGATTTTTCGCGTCAAAACGTCGGTGATAATAAATATTAGGAATAAATCATGGCCTACTACCATATTGGCGATGTCATTGCTGCTATACCGATGCCTATTCTCGTCATTGGACCTGACGACCGTGTACGTGCGGTTAATCCTGCGCTCGAAGTGATTTTTGGGTCTGGGTTGGTTGGTAACCATTATATATCTGCATTGCGCCAACCCAGCGTCCTCGAGGCGATCACCACATTGCGTGGCGGTGGCGGATCAGCAAATGTCCGGTTCATTAATCGTGATGGCGCAAAGGATACGGTGTACCAAGTTGCTGTTTCGCCCGCTGGTGCTGACATTGTCCTGAGCTTTGAAGATCAGACTGCATCGGAAGATGCTGGTAAAATGCGCCGCGATTTTGTCGCCAACGTGAGCCACGAGTTGCGCACGCCATTAACCGCGTTGATGGGCTTTATTGAAACATTAGGTGGCGCGGCTCGGAATGATGCAGCGGCACGGGATCGGTTTCTTGGGATCATGTCACATGAAGCAACCCGCATGACCCGTTTGGTTGACGACTTATTGTCGCTTTCGCGTGTCGAAGAGGATGAGCGTGTTCGGCCGCGCGAACATGTTGATCTACCGGCGTTACTTAGTTCCGTGATCAAAGGCCTAGAACCACAGGCCGCCGCCGCCGGTGTTACAGTGACCTTGGATAACGCTGGTGACGGGGACATGGTACCGGGCGATGCTGGGCAATTGGTGCAAGTCTTCACGAACTTGGTTGAGAATGGCATTAAATACGGCGCTAGCGGTCAGAGCGTAAATGTGACGATCCACGCATGCGCCATGGATCTGCGGCTACGT
This sequence comes from Yoonia maritima, assembly GCF_002933395.1. GTDB lineage: Bacteria > Pseudomonadota > Alphaproteobacteria > Rhodobacterales > Rhodobacteraceae > Yoonia > Yoonia maritima_A. The sequence goes on along the minus strand of NZ_PKFN01000007.1, from coordinate 673,648 downwards.
TCGCAAGCCGTTCAGATCAGCGTCGCTGACAAAGGCGAAGGAATCGCAAATCACCATATCGCGCGCCTGACTGAACGATTCTACCGCGTGGATAATCACAGGTCCCGCGAAATCGGGGGCACGGGGCTTGGGCTAGCTATTGTAAAGCACATCGTGAATCGGCACCGGGGGAGACTGTTGATCGACAGTGAGCTTGGGGCAGGAACCACAATTTCAGTTTTTTTGCCGATTTCGTAGGTCGTCATAAAACTTTTACACAAGTGTCACAAAAGCTTCGAGAGCGGCTTCTAGACGAAGCGCAATGGTTGCGCGGCTCGCGTGCAACTGATGTTTGACTGACTGGAGTGATTTGATGTCGATCATGAAACTGACTGCGACAACCGCAGTTCTTGCTGCCCTTACCGCAACTTCTGCTGCTGCACGTGACAACGTACAGGTTGCTGGTTCTTCTACCGTATTGCCTTACGCGTCTATCGTGGCTGAGGTCTTTGGCGAAAACTTTGATTTCCCAACACCTGTTGTTGAATCAGGTGGTTCTTCTGCAGGTCTTAAGCGTTTCTGCGAAGGCGTCGGTGAAAACACTATCGACATCGCAAACGCATCTCGTGCGATCAAATCATCAGAAATTGAAGCATGTGCTGCAGCTGGTGTAACTGACATCATCGAAGTCCGCATTGGTTATGATGGCATCGTTTTTGCATCTGACATCAATGGTAACGGTTTCGAATTCACACCCGAAGATTGGTACAAAGCTTTGGCTGCCGAAGTTGTCGTAGACGGCGCTTTGGTTACAAACACTGTTGAGACATGGGACCAAGTAAACCCAGCGTTCCCAGCGCAGCCGATCCAAGCCTTCATCCCGGGCACAAAGCACGGCACACGTGAAGTATTCGAAGAAAAAGTGATCCTTGCTGGCTGCGAAGAAAGCGGCGCAATGGAAGCAATCATGGGTCTAAACGGCGGCGACGAAGATGCAGCCGAAGGCACATGTATGGCGATCCGCACTGATGGTCTTTCTGTCGACATCGATGGCGACTACACAGAAACACTGGCCCGCATCGAAGCTGACAACAACGGCATCGGCGTATTTGGCCTCGCTTTCTATGAAAACAACACAGACAAACTGCAAGTTGCAACAATGTCTGACGTTGTTCCAACAACTGAAAGCATCGCTGCTGGTGACTACCCTGTGTCACGTCCACTGTACTTCTACATCAAGGCAGCACACATCGGTGTTGTTCCTGGTGTGAAAGAATTTGCAGAATTCTTCGTATCTGACGACATTGCTGGCCCAGATGGTCCATTGGCAGAATATGGTCTGGTTTCCGACCCAGAGCTGGCATCTGTTCAAGCGACTGTTGCTGATGAAGTGACTATGGGCAGCGGCTCTTAAGTTTACTATGAGTATGAGGCGCCACACCGGCGCCTCATGCGAACCCTTTATACGTTGGAAACGATCATGCAATCGCTGACCATTCCGCTTCTTGTGATTCTAGGCTTGACCATCACAGGTTACTTCCTAGCCAAGACGCGGGCATTGCAAGTCGCTGGCGGAGACATCCGCAAGTTGGTTTCACTGCCCAAGCAACATGCCCTCAATACCGTTCTTGCCACTGCGATACCGCCACTTGCGGCGATCGTTTTATTTTCGCTGTACCGTCGCCTCGCAGAGGCAGAAGGGTCTTGGCTGTTTACGCTTGTCGTAATTGCCTTGGCGGTGACGGGCTTTGCGCTTTCACTGATTGGCATTAAACAAGAAAGCCGTGCGCGCACATTCGCGGAACGTTGGATTATGGGGCTGCTTATCTTTGCTTCAACAATCGCGATCATGACGACTGTCGGCATCGTGTTTTCAATGTTGTTCGAGACGTTCAATTTCTTTGAGCAATACGATTGGCGCGACTTCTTTTTTTCCGCAAACTGGTCTCCTAACTTTCGTGGTAACTCTGATCTGGGTATTCTGCCACTGTTGTGGGGGACGTTATATATCAGTTTTATCGCGCTTCTTTTTGCCGTGCCTATTGGGTTGTTCGCCGCGATTTACCTGTCGGAATACGCAAGTAGCCGCATGCGGTCTGTTGCAAAGCCTGCGATTGAAATCTTGGCGGGTATCCCGACGATTGTATACGGTCTTTTTGCACTGGTTACGGTCGGCCCGTTTTTGCGCGATTACTTTGCTTCCCCAATGGGGCTGGGGCAAAGCGCATCATCCGTGATGACCGCTGGCCTCGTTATGGGGGTCATGCTGATCCCATTCGTCAGTTCACTTTCAGATGACATCATTAACGCTGTGCCGCAGGCGATGCGCGATGGGTCCTTTGGACTGGGTGCCACGAAATCTGAAACCATCCGTCAGGTGGTTATTCCTGCGGCGTTACCAGGTATCGTTGGTGCTGTCTTGCTTGCGGCGTCACGCGCCATCGGCGAGACCATGATCGTGGTGCTTGGCGCGGGGGCCGCGGCGCGGCTTTCACTTAATCCATTCGAAGCGATGACAACTGTCACCGTTAAAATCGTTAGTCAGCTGACTGGTGATACCGACTTTGCCAGCCCTGAGACGCTGGTAGCCTTTGCACTTGGTTTGACGCTGTTTGTCATCACCTTGGGCCTGAACGTCTTTGCGCTGTTTATCGTGCGTAAATACCGGGAGCAGTACGAATGACGACCTCTTTGCTAACAACGGACGCGCGCACCAAAAAGCGGAACGCGGCCGAGGCACGCTTTAAGGCCTACGGGCTGGGGGCGATTATCGTTGCCATGCTGGCGCTGGTGATCTTGCTGACTTCGGTCTTAGGTAACGGACTTAGCTCTTTTCAACAGACCTTTATCTCGTTGAACGTAGAGCTACCCGAAGACAAGCTGGATAAATCTGGTGTGCGCGACATTTCTGTGATGTCCAAGGTGACCACGATTGGTTACGCACCTATTTTGCGCAACGCGCTACTCGCGACTTTGGAAGAACAGGGGATCGAAACGGATCTGTCGAACAAAGAGATCAGCAACATGATCTCAAAAGAGGCAGCCGCGACCGTCCGTAACCGTGTACTGGGGAGCCCTGATTTGGTGGGTCAGACAGTGCAATTCGACGTTCTTGCATCAGGCCGTATCGATGGTTTTTTTAAAGGCCGCGTCACAATGGAAAGTGCGGCGCTTGATGGTAATACATCGCCGGAAGCATTGGAAATTGCCCAAGCCCTAGCCGATGCAGGCATCATGCAGACAAAGTTCAACTGGAATTTCTTTGTTTGGCCTGACGCATCGGACCAACGCCCAGAGGCAGCGGGGATCGGCGTCGCGATCCTTGGTTCACTATATATGATGCTTATTGTGTTATGCTTGGCTTTGCCGATTGGTGTTGCGTCATCGATCTACCTCGAAGAATTCGCGCCAAAGAACCGGTGGACTGACGTCATTGAGGTAAACATCTCAAACCTTGCTGCGGTGCCGTCGATTGTGTTCGGTATTCTTGGCCTTGCAATTTTCATCAACTTTATGGAGTTTAACCAATCATCGCCTCTTGTCGGTGGTTTGGTTCTGACGTTGATGACATTGCCAACCATTATCATCTCAACCCGTGCCGCGTTGAAATCTGTACCCCCGTCGATCCGCGATGCGGCATTGGGCGTCGGCGCATCAAAGATGCAGTCAGTGTTTCACCACGTCTTGCCATTAGCAGCACCGGGGATTTTGACAGGGACAATCATTGGTCTAGCCCAAGCCTTGGGTGAAACGGCACCTTTGTTGTTGATCGGTATGGTGGCTTTCGTTCGCGAATACCCGGCTGCCTTTACTCCAGAAAGCGGGCTGTTTGGCGAAGCCTCAACTGCGCTGCCTGTACAGGTTTACAACTGGACACAACGTGCTGACCCCGGCTTTGTTGAGCGTGCATCCGGTGCGATTATTACATTGCTGGTTTTTCTGCTAATTATGAATGCGGTCGCGATCTACCTGCGTCGCCGCTTTGAACGACGCTGGTAGAGGAGAGCGAAAATGGAAGATATGATTCAAATGGACCGCACAATGAGTACCCAGCAAGATATTAAGATCGAAGCGAAAAACGTTCAGGTCTATTACGGCGACAACCACGCGATCAAAGACGTTGACGTGCAGATTGCTGATAAAACAGTGACAGCCTTTATCGGGCCATCAGGCTGCGGTAAGTCAACTTTTTTACGTTGTATCAATCGGATGAATGACACAATTGATGTGTGTCGTGTCACCGGTGATATCTTGCTTGACGGCGAAGATATCTATGACCCCAAGGTCGATCCGGTGCAGTTGCGCGCCAAGGTTGGTATGGTGTTTCAAAAACCAAACCCATTTCCCAAGTCGATTTATGACAACGTCGCCTACGGCCCGAAAATTCATGGTCTCGCGCGTGACAAGACCGATCTTGATGAAATCGTTGAAAAGTCGCTGCGTAAAGCGGCCCTATGGAACGAGGTCAAAGACCGTCTTAACGCGCCCGGTACGGGGATGTCGGGTGGACAGCAGCAGCGTTTGTGTATCGCACGCGCAATTGCAACGGCCCCTGAGGTATTATTGATGGATGAACCTTGTTCGGCGCTTGATCCAATCGCGACAGCGCAAGTCGAAGAACTGATCGACGAATTGCGCCAAAGCTTCTCGGTTGTGATCGTGACCCACTCGATGCAACAGGCCGCGCGGGTTAGTCAGAAAACCGCGTTTTTCCACCTTGGGAACCTTGTGGAATTCGATGACACCGACAAAATTTTTACCAACCCACAAGACCCCCGCACGGAAAGCTATATTTCCGGCCGGATCGGTTAAGGAGCACATCTGATGAACGAACATATTTCATCCGCCTATGACCGCGATCTTGAAGGGATCACAACGCTAATCATGAAAATGGGTGGCTTGGTCGAGGAGGCAATCCTTCGCTCGGCGAATTCTCTTGCTAACCGCGATGTTGAATTGGCTGAAGCAGTCCGCAAAGCCGACAAAGCGATTGATGACCTAGAAGAGCAAATCAACGAAGAGGCCGCACGCACAATTGCGTTGCGTGCACCTGTTTCAAAAGATCTGCGCGCGATTTTGACCGTTCTACGCTTGTCTGCGTCCCTTGAACGGATCGGTGACTACGCCAAAAATATTGCCAAACGTACCAGCGTTTTGGTCGAAATGAGCCCGGTTAGCGGTGCCGATACCGCGTTGCGCCGTATGGCGCGCGAAGTCGAGCAAATGTTGAAAGACACGCTTGATGCATATGTTCGTGGCGATGCAGAACTGGCCGAAGTTGTACGTCAACGCGACCAAGAAGTTGACCAAATGTACAACGCGTTGTTCCGGGAATTCTTGACTTTCATGATGGAAGATCCGCGCAATATCACATCTTGCATGCATTTGCATTTCATGGCGAAAAACATCGAACGGATGGGCGACCTAACGACGAACATGGCAGAACAGGTTATCTATCTGGTCACTGGTGAAATGCCCGAAGAAGCACGCCCCAAAGGTGATAAAACGGCATTTGTTGCGGAGACAGGCTAATCCTATGGCACAGCAACCTCATGTTCTTGTCGTCGAAGACGAATCTGCACAACGCGAAGTTCTTGCTTACAATCTTGAGGCCGAAGGGTTCCGCGTAACCCGTGCTGAAAACGGTGAGGAAGGGTTGCTTTGCGTCGAGGAAGATACCCCAGATGTCATCATCTTGGACTGGATGATGCCGCATCTTTCTGGGATCGAGGTGTGCCGTCGGTTAAAGGTGAAACCTGAAACCCGCGGTATCCCAGTGATCATGCTGTCAGCCCGTTCCGAGGAAGTCGACAAGGTCCGTGGCCTTGAAACTGGCGCAGATGATTACGTGGTTAAGCCATACTCAGTTTCCGAATTGATGGCACGCGTTCGCACGCAGCTGCGTCGTGTTCGCCCTGCGACCGTGGGGCAGGTGCTTACTTACGAAGATATCGTACTCGACGCAGAGACACATCGGGTAACGCGCGACGAAAATCCACTTAAACTGGGTCCGACCGAATTTCGGCTACTGACCACATTTATGGAAAAACCGGGACGCGTTTGGTCACGCGATATGTTACTGGACCGTGTCTGGGGGCGGGATATTTATGTCGACACTCGGACTGTCGATGTGCACGTTGGTCGTCTACGCAAAGTGCTGACCCAACATGGTGGTGATGATCCTGTGCGCACTGTGCGCGGTGCTGGATATGCACTTGGCTAATGCCGTTGGCGTAAGGTGGGTTTAAACCCACCCTACGTTGCTTTTCTTTAGTTGTTGCCCCAAGGGCCGTGGTGCCCAGAGCCACCATCTGTGCGTGCAAAGCCGTGCGCACCAAAGAAGTCGCGCTGACCTTGAATCATGTTCGCCGTACCGCGCGCAGTACGCATCGCGTCAAAATATGTCAGACCTGAAGACAGGGCGGGTAGGGCGATGCCGTGCAGCGCACCTTGTGCTACGACCTGACGAAGTGCGTCTTGATTGCTTTTGAGTTTGTCCGCAAAAGTTGGCGCGAACATTAGGTTCCGGTTTTCATCCTCAGCCAAAGCTGTCGACATATCGTCTAACATCGCGGACCGAATGATACAGCCTTCGCGCCAGACTTGCGCAATCGCAGGAAGCGGAAGCGCCCAACCAAATTCTTCAGATGCTTTGGTGATCATATCGAACCCTTGTGCGTAGCACAGGATTTTACCAGCCATGAGCGCCTGCTCCAGTGTGCCCAATGACAGTGCATCATGTGGGATCTGTCGTGGCGCGGTCCCAAACAGGTCTTCGCCTGCGGCACGTGCCTCAAGTTGAGAAGAAAGGTTACGCGCTACAACTGCGGCTTCAATCGCAGGAATTGGGGCCGCTAAAAGCTGAGCTTCGATGACAGTCCAACGGCCAGTACCTTTTTGGCCAGCGGCGTCGACAATAATGTCAAGCATCGGCGCACCGGTTTTTGGATCAACGGCACCTGCAACCTTGCCCGAAATCTCAATCAGGTATGATTTCAGCGGGCCCTTGTCCCATGTGGCGAATGTGTCAGCGATGGCAGCGTTATTCATACCCAGACCATCACGCATGATACCGTATACTTCGGCAATCATTTGCATATCGGCGTATTCAATACCGTTGTGAACGGCTTTGACAAAGTGACCAGCGCCGCCTTCGCCCATCCACGTCGCGCATGCCGTATCTTCATGTTTTGCAGAAATCGCCGTCAAGATATGTGAAACGCGGTCCCAATATTCGCGTTTGCCGCCACCCATGATTGATGGGCCAAAACGCGCGCCTTCTTCGCCGCCAGACACTCCAATGCCAAGGAACGGCAGGTCGCCGGCTTCTTCTGCGCGGCGGTTGGTGTCATGGAAGTTCGCATTGCCAGCGTCGATAATCAGGTCGTTATCACCAAGAAGCGGACGCAGTGCGGCGATTTGATCATCGACTGGCTGACCAGCGGGGACCATCAGGATAATCGCGCGTGGTTCGGCGATTGCTGCAACCAGTTCTGCAAGCGTTTCGGTTGGCGTAATCTTATCGGCAAGTGCACCGGCGTTCGCGTGAAAATCTTTTGTCACCGTGCTCGTACGGTTCCAGACTGCAATATCAAAGCCGTTATCAGCGATGTTCAATGCTAGTGCGGCACCCATCGTGCCAAGGCCGATAAGGCCAATCTCTGCGTTGCTCATTTACGGGATCCCCGAGTAATACGATTTCGACAGTTGTATAGGCTGTCCAAACAGGGATTAAAACGGGGGATGGAAGGAAAACTATGCACTACGATAGCTTTCCTTCACCGTGGCTATGCAGCCGTTGGGATAATGTATTGAACCACGGTGAAAATTGCATAGGCGGCTACCATAGCAATGCCGACAGGTTTTGTGATTTTTCCAACAACTAGCATCCAGATTGCAAACCCAACAGCGATACCGACCGTCGCCCAAAGCTGCATTCCCATCAAAACAGGTGTCACTTCGAGCGGTTTAATGATCGCTGTCAGCGCCACAATTGACAGGATATTAAAGGTGTTAGAGCCGATGATGTTCCCTAAAATCAGGCCGACGGACTTTTTGCGGGCGGCTGCGATACAGGTTGAAAGCTCGGGCAATGATGTGCCAAACGCGACAACAGTCATACCGATGATCGCTTCTGGTACACCGATCAGCGTTCCAGTCACGACAGCGCCTTTGACCAGCATCTCTGATCCAATCGCAAGCGCAAACAAGCCACCAAGTAAGATCAACAGCGCGAACCCCATTGATGGAATGACGCATTCGTCGTCGGCATCTTCGATCTCAATATCAAGGCTGTCGGATTTGTACTGGTAGAAAACAAAGCAAGCGAGAATGCCAAACATGATCAACCCAAGTCCGGTCGAAAACACGCCCGCGAACATTCCGTAGGTCAGGATGCCCGTTGCAAGCAACATCATTGCCAAATCTTTGACTAGATCTTTTGCTTTACCTTCAATCTGAAATACGATCGCGGTCGCCCCGAGAACGAGCAAAATGTTTGCGATATTTGACCCAAGGACGTTGCCCAGCGCAATACCTGGAAAGCCTTGCAAGTTTGCGTTCACCGATGTGAAAAGCTCAGGCACCGACGTCCCGAATGAGATGATGGTGGCACCGATGAAAAGCGGCGACAAACCAGTGCGTTCCGCGATGAAAACAGCGGCGTCAATTGTCCAATCGCCCCCTTTGATCAGCAAAACAAGCCCGAACATAATCGCGCCAGCGGAAAGAACAAAAAGATCGTAATTTGGGAGTATCAACTTTGGGTGTCCTGTAACATCGGTTGTTGTCTGGGCACTTATGCATTGCATGCACCCGCGTGAATAGCCCTATCCCCAATTTTCATTCAGAGGGTACGGTTTTGTGCAAAAGATTGTTTGATGTGCAGCAATTAATGCTTTGGGACATAGCCCAATGATGTTGACGCCTCTTGGCCAAGTTCGATTATGGTTTTTAGAATTTCGGGTTTGCGGTCTTCGCTAAACCTGAATAGCGGAAAAGCGATCGACATTGCGGCAACCGGCCGGCCCAAATGATCGAATATAGGAACAGCAATGCATCGCACACCTGCTTCGCTTTCTTCGATCTCTTCTGCATAGCCGCGTTCTTTGGTTGCGATGAGATCGTTACGAAGGGTTTCTTTGTCGGTAATTGTGTTGGGTGCCGAAACTTCGAATATCATACGGGACATGCGGTCCTCGATCTCTTTTGGGTCGCGCCATGCCAACAGCGCTTTACCCAGTGACGTTGAATGCAGCGGATTGCGTTTGCCTAACGTCGACTGCATCGAAAGATTGTAATGGCTGTCATATTTATGCGTATAGACGACCTTTTCTTCGGTGTTATCCATGATCCCCAAATTGATGGATTCGCCGGTGAGGCGAGACAGCTTTGCCATAACGCGATCAGCGGCCCAAAGTAGATCAGATCGGTCTTGAATAGAGCGCGCCCCTAGGCTGAACAATTTGAGAGTAAGCCCGTAGCGTTCGGTGTCTTCGTCTTTTTCGACGTACCCAAGTTCAATCATCGTGTTCAAAAGGCGATGCGTTGTTGCTTTGGATGTCATGGCAAGGTTGGCTAAATCTGCCAACGTTGATTTGCGATTTTCAACCAATGACTCGAGTACAGAAAACACCTTGAGCACGGCTGCAACATTCTCGGTTTTTTGTTCTGGATTCGCCATTTTACGCACCTAAAAAATTGGAATGTGGTTTCATAAAAAATGCAATCACATCACGGACGATGAAAGTATTACGCGCAAAGCATTGAAAATTCAACGGAAAATACTTAACATACTAGATGATATTTTTGTTGATATTTGATGGCACTTATGTCCAAGATATTTTGAAATGACGTTTCAAAAAATTTAACTCCAAGGATACGGCCTACATGGATCCCCTCTTGCGACAGAAAGACCATTTTATGAGCCGTGCTGAGGCGTGCAGGCTAATCGATGTGTTAGCGGACAATTTGATCAATATTTCCGATGACACCGGAGAGTTCATTCTAAAGCTCGAGGATGGCCGGGAAATTGACACCAAAGGGTGGGCTGGTTGGGAATGGACGCATGGCATTGGCCTGTATGGTCTTTTGAAGTATTTCCAGCAGACCCGTAATCCAACTGCAAAATCTATCATCGATGGGTGGTTTTCGGACCGTTTGGCCGAGGGCACCCCCACAAAAAACATCAACACAGTTGCCCCCTTTCTAACGTTGGCCTGCCTTTACGAGGTCGAAGCGAACAGTGAGTGGCGCCCATATCTGGAACAGTGGGCCGATTGGATCATGTATGAAATGCCGCGCGTCCAAGAGGGCGGACTGCAGCATATTACCTACAACAGCGTGAACCCCGGCCAGATGTGGGATGACACCCTGATGATGAGCGTACTACCGCTGGCCAAAATTGGATTGGTGCTGGGGCGTCCTGAATATGTCGAGGAAGCAAAGTTCCAGTTTTTGACCCATATTCAATATCTGATGGATAGCAAAACCGGGCTTTGGTTCCACGGTTGGACATTTGAGGGCAACCACAACTTTGCGGATGCCCTTTGGGCGCGCGGAAATAGCTGGGCGACCATCGCGATCCCCGAATTCATCGACATGCTTGATTTAAAAAAAGGTGACCCGATCCGCGAGCATTTGCTTTCGACGCTGCGCCGTCAGGCTGCCGCGTTAAAGCATATGCAGGACGAAAAATCGGGCATGTGGCACACGTTGTTGGATGACCCATCAAGCTATGTTGAGGCGTCAGCAACTGCCGGATTTGCCTATGGTCTGCTAAAGGCAGTGCGACTGCGGTATCTAGACGAAAGCTATGCCGACGTTGCTGAAAACGCGGTAAAAGCTGTTGTTGAAAACATCAGCGACGATGGCGAATTGCTGAATGTTTCCTTTGGTACCGCGATGGGCCACGACATGGATTTTTACAAACAGATTCCGCTGACATCGATGCCATATGGTCAATCGATGGCGATGCTGTGCCTGTCCGAATACCTGCGAACATACATCTAAGAACGACATAATGACCCGGCGATTTAACGCAGGGCACGCGAAAAATGAATGGAGATATTCCGGCTTTTTCAGCCGGGCCCAAGGGAGGAAAACATGGGAAGAATGACAAGGCGCCAAGCGCTTGGAACAATAAGTGGTGCGGCAGCTGCAACTGCGTTGCCCGCACTACCTGCTATGGCTGCAGACCGTACGATCCGCCACTTTTGGTGGGGAAACCCCGAACGCGATCGCCGCACGTTTGAAGTGATCGATGTCTTTCAAAAGAACCACAGTGACGTTGAGGTCTCTGGCGAGACGATCGGCTGGGGGGATTACTGGACCAAGATGGCCACGCAGACTGCGGGCCGCAACATGGCCGACCTCGTGCAGATGGATTACCGTTTTTTGTTCGAATATGTCCGTCGTGGCGCATTGCAGCCGCTTGACGATCACATTGGTAACGGCCTTGATTTGTCGAACTTTGACGCTGGCCCACTGTCTGGTGGTATGGTCGACGGTAAGCTTTACGCGCTGAATATCGGCTCCAACTCTCAGGTTGTTCCATTTAACACCCGCCTGTTCGAAGAGGCCGGTATCGACGCCGATGTCATCAACTGGACCCGCGAAGAATTTGCCGCTGCTTGCGAACAGGTTGCGACCCAAACCAATGCCAAAGGCGCTGACGATTTCTCGCTTTTGATCGAATACATGGAGGCATGGGCCCGCCAAGAGGGACGTGATTTCTATGATGCCGATGGCAATGTGACTGCGACCGCCGAAGACGTCGCCGGTTACTGGGCTTATTGGGGCGAAATGCGTGATGCTGGCATCGTCATGGATAAAAACCACACTGTCATTCTGGACAAGCCAATGTCTGAATGGGGTATCGTGACTGGCGAAAGTGCAATGTCGCCTTGCTGGTCAAACCAGCTTGTCGCGGTGCAAGGGCTTGTCGGTGATGCGATCGGCGCCGCAATGGTTGCGCACAAAGAGGGCGGCGCCGGCTGGGGGCAATTTATTAAGCCATCAATGTTCATGTCGCTTACCCGTGACGCTGATGATGTCGAGGCCGCAATTATGTATATGAACGACTGGATCAACAACCCAGAGGCCACCGCGATCTTAGGTCTTGAACGCGGCATTCCTGCGAACCCAATGGTCCGCGAGGCGCTAGCACCGAGCTTTACACCACCTGAAAAGCTCTCGGTAGATTATTTTAACGCGATCCAAGACAAGGTTGGACCATTGCCGCTGCCAGCCCCCAAAGGTGCAGGCGAAGTGCGTGACGCATTCATGCGGATCGGTACTGATGTTGTGCTGGGCAATATGGATGCCGCCGAGGCAGCTGGTATCTTTATCGAAGATGCCCAATCTATCGTTGATCGCGCCCGGTAGTCACCTGCGTTCAAAACCGGCCCTGACCATGTTGGGGCCGGTATCCTCTGGCCCAAGAGCAACGAAATATGAAGAAATTCTTTAGGCGAAACGCGCCCGCGTATGTGTTTCTATCACCTTGGTTCGTGGGGTTCTTTTTGCTCGCGCTGGGGCCTATTCTGGCGTCTTTGTACCTGTCGTTCACGCGTTACGATATGGTCGGTGACCCGCGCTGGGTTGGGTTGGATAACTATGAATATATGTTCGAACGCGACCGGCGTTTTTGGAAAGCCTTAGAAGTCACATTCACCTATGTCGCGCTCGCGGTTCCCGCCCGGCTTGCGATGGCCTTGGGCGTTGCGATGCTGTTGGATAAGGGGCTGCGCACCATCGGGTTATATCGCGCGATTTTCTATCTTCCGTCGCTGTTGGGGTCGTCAATCGCAATCGCAATTTTGTGGCGGCAGCTGTTCTCTGTTGATGGTGTCGTCAATCAGGTCTTGGCGAAATTTGGGATCGAAGGGGCTGCATGGATCTCGGACCCGAATACCTCGCTCTATACGCTTGTTGTGCTTGCGATGTGGCAGTTCGGTTCGCCGATGCTGATTTTTCTGGCGGGTTTGCGGGGCATTCCGCGCGACCTGTATGAAGCAGCTGAAATCGATGGGACGTCAAAGCGACGTCAGTTTTTCCGAATTACGCTACCATTACTGGCACCTGTGATTTTCTTTAATCTGGTGCTGCAAACGATCGAAGCCTTTAAGACGTTTTCATCCGCGTTCATCATCTCGAATGGGACAGGCGCACCAGCTGACAGTCTGCTGTTCTATACCGTCTATCTGTTCAACGAAGCCTTCAAGTTCTTCCGCATGGGATATGCGTCTGCGCTGGCTTGGGTATTGTTGCTGATCATCGGCTTCTTCACGGCAATGACTTTCTTTACCTCTAAATATTGGGTGCACTATGAAAACGAACGCGACTGACATGACCGTTCGCGACAAGAACGCACAGATCGCCCATGAAATCCGATTGGGTCAGAAAAAACGGGCGCGCCGGGCGCGGATCTACAAGCACATCTTTCTGATCGGGATGTCGATTGTGATGCTTTATCCGTTGTTTTGGTTGCTCGCCTCATCTCTTAAACCCGAGAACGAGATTTTCAGCACGCTTACGCTTTGGCCGTCTGAATTCAACTGGAACAACTATACCGAAGGTTGGAACGCGCTGCCAAAGTCATTCACCGTATTTTATATGAATTCGGCCATTGTCACGGTGCTTTCGGTGATCGGTAACCTGCTGTCATGTTCGTTCGCGGCTTATGCGTTTGCGCGGCTTCAATTCAATGGCAAGAATCTGTTCTTTGCGTTGATGATGATGACGCTGATGATCCCGTATCACGTTGTTCTGATCCCGCAATATGTCTTGTTTTTGAACCTAGGTTGGGTGGATACCTATCTGCCGCTTGTCGTGCCACGGTTTTTGGCGTCCGACGCGTTCTTTATCTTTTTGATGGTGCAGTTCTTCCGGCAATTACCCCGCGAATTAGACGAGGCTGCGATGATCGACGGCTGTTCCCCTTACAAAATCTATTGGGCGATCATTTTACCATTGTCCTTGCCTGCCATGGGCACTGCTGCGATCTTTTCGCTTATCTGGGTGTGGGAGGATTTTCTTGCTCCACTGATCTACCTGAATGACATCAAATCATACACGGTGCCTCTGGCGCTGCGGCTGTTCCTTGACCAAGAAGGGCAATCGATTTTCGGACAGATGTTCGCAATGTCCGTTCTGTCGCTGGTGCCAGTCATCGTGTTTTTCATCGCTTTCCAGAAACTTATCGTGCGCGGCATTGCCACCTCGGGAATGAAATAAGGAGCCGCTACAAATGGCAGGTTTAACACTAAGAGATGTGGGTAAATCCTACGGTGGATTGTCGGTAATGTCCGGGCTTGATCTTGATATTCATGACGGGGAGTTCTTGGTGCTTGTTGGTCCGTCGGGCTGCGGAAAATCGACGCTACTGCGGATGATTGCCGGGCTTGAGGAAATCACTGACGGTACGATCGCGATCGAAGATACAATCGTTAATGATCTGCCTGCATCCAAACGCGAACTGTCGATGGTTTTTCAATCCTACGCGCTGTACCCACACATGTCGGTGCGCAAGAACCTCGCGTTTGGATTGCAGAACATGAAGATGACCAAGGCCGAGGTCGCCCGCCGTGTCGACGAAGCAGCCCGCGTCTTGCAAATCGAAGAACTGCTAGAACGCAAACCCCGTCAGCTTTCTGGCGGCCAAAAGCAACGCGTCGCCATTGGTCGTGCGATCGTCCGCGAACCCAAACTGTTCTTGTTCGATGAACCCCTATCGAACCTTGACGCCGAACTGCGTGTGCAAATGCGCGTCGAACTTGCGTCGCTATACGCCAAGCTGGGCACCACAATGATCTATGTGACGCACGATCAGGTCGAAGCCATGACCATGGCCAGTCGGATTGTAGTTCTACGCAAGGGGACTATCGAACAGGTCGGCACCCCGCAGGAACTGTATACGCGCCCAGCGAACCTATTTGTTGCCGGGTTCATCGGATCGCCCAAGATCAACATGTTCAAAGCCACCGCATCAAAAATCGCGGATGGCATCCACATATCCGCGCCCGAGTTTGAAGACTTCGAAGTTCGCGGATTGGAGCGCGCGGTTGACGACGTGACGATCTGCATTCGCCCCGAAGCATTGGTGCTTGGTGGTGGTTCAATACAAGTCACTGCGGAAATCATATTGGTTGAATATTTGGGAAGCGAAATTTTGTTGCATGCGAAACTACCATCGGGTGCGACGGTATTGCTTCAGACCAGCGGTAAGGAAAAATATGCCCGCGGGCAGAACATTACCTTTGGATTTGAAACGGCCGATGTGCATGTTTTCGACCATAACGGCGACCGTGTCGCATTCACACATGAGGGAGCATTCGCATGAAACTTGCCATTGTCGGTTGCGGGTCTAGGCACGCGATGTTTAGCGGCAGCGTTACCCAAGATTACCCTAACAAACATGAAATCGTGGCCGTGTGTGATAACAACCCTCATCGGCTTAGCCTTGCTGCGCAGGCCGCTTCGCGTGAAGGAACCAACGGTGTCGCGGCATATGATGCTGCTGACTTCGATACGATGATAGCGGAACAAAAGCCCGATACCGTCGTGGTCACCACCCCCGATTTCCTACACGCCAGCTATATCGTTCGCGCATTCGAGGCGGGCTGTGACGTCATTTGCGAAAAGCCCATGACGATTGATCTTGCCTCTCTGAAACAGATCACTGACGCCCAGAAACGCACAGGGCGTCAGGTTCGTGTTACCTTTAACTATCGCTATTCACCGGCGCGGACACAGGTCAAAGATATCATCGCATCAGGCCAAATTGGTGAGGTCACAGCCGTTGATTTCCGTTGGCACCTAGACCGTGTTCACGGTGCAGATTATTTTCGTCGCTGGCATCGCCAAAAGGAAAACTCTGGTGGGCTGCTGGTCCATAAATCGACGCACCATTTTGATCTGTTGAATTGGTGGTTAGGTGCAGTTCCGTCGCAGGTAACTGCCTCTGGGCGGCGGGCGTTTTACCGACCTGAAACCGCGCGCGACATGGGGCTTACACATCGTGGGCCGCGCTGCGCGACTTGCGAAGTTGCCAGTCAGTGCGATTTTGAACTTAACCTAGCTGAAGACGCCCAACTTCATGCGCTGTACCGCGAGGCCGAACACGAAGACGGGTATTACCGCGACCTATGCGTATTCGACGAAGATATCGGGATAGAAGACACGATGCAGGCTCATATCCGTTATGGATCAGGTGCCACGGTCAACTATACCCTGACGGCCTATTCCCCGTGGGAGGGGCTAGAGATCAAGTTCCAAGGGACCAAAGGCGATTTGACACATAAGCACGTCGAGGTTCACGGCGTTTTTGGTGGCGAACGCGCCCACGCAGGTAAAGAAGCGGTTTGGACCGAACTACACATCGCCGGTCAAGCACCGCAGCAGATAGATGTCCCAACAGCCGAAGGGCACCACGGCGGGGCCGATCCTGTCATGCTGGGGTATATTTTTGACCCAGATAACATGGAACCGGACCAATACAATCGGGCCTCGGATCATGTTGCAGGTGGTTGGTCAATCCTAACTGGGATCGCCGCGAACATGTCAATCGAGACCGGGAGCACTGTCGATATCCCGACAATGCTAAAGGCACGCGGCATTACGCTAAGCTGAACACAGGATGGCCCAGATGACTGCAAAGAAGAACGTCGTATTGATTGGCTGCGGCATGGTCGCCTCTGCCTATGTTGAGAGTTTTAGCAATCTTTCGGATCAAATGCAGTTGGTGGGGGTTCTGGCATCGACGGGCGACAGTGGCCGCGCGTTCTTAGAACGGCACGCCAAGCATTTCCCAAAAGCACGCGCCTATGAAAACATTGAAGAAGTCGTCGCAGCCAAGCCGGACATGGCGGTCGTCATTACCCCTCCAAATGTACGGGTTCCAATTGTGCAGTCGCTGGCAAGCGCGGGTATTCCTATTCTGATGGAAAAGCCAATCGAACGGACCCTCGCAAACGCCCAAGAGATCGTCGATATCTGCGCGGATATTCCGCTAGGTATCGTGCTGCAGCATCGCGTTCGCCCGTCGGCGAAAGCGCTGCAAGAATTGCGCGCGACGAAAGATCTTGGTGCGCTGCGGCTTGTAGAAATATATGTGCCGTGGTGGCGTGATCAAGGCTATTACGACGAACCGGGCAGGGGGTCGATTGCACGAGATGGCGGCGGGGTTTTGATCAGCCAAGCCATTCATACGCTTGATCTTGCGCTTCAATTCACGGGTCCGGTTACAGAAGTATGCGCGATGGCGCGAACGTCCGGTTTTCATACTATGGAATCCGAAGATTTCGTCAGCGCAGGCCTCGCGTTTGAAAATGGCGCAGTGGGTAGCCTTGTTGCATCAACCGCAACTTATCCCGGACGCACAGAGGAAGTTATTCTGCATTATGCCAATGCGTCGGTGACGCTGAAATCAGCAGAGCTATCTGTCGTTTGGCAAAATGGTGAACATCAGACAATTGGCACTGCGGTCGCCACCGGTGCAGGCGGGGATCCCATGGCATTTACCGCCGATTGGCACCAAGCGATCATCGCGGATTTCATTGATTGCATTGATAGCGGTGCCACACCCGCTGCAAGCGGCCAAAGCGCGCTTGCGGTCCATGCACTGATCGAGGCGATCATTACATCAAGTACATTGGGCCGCGTTGTCCCCGTCGAAAAGGTAGTGAGAACATGACTATTGAGAACGGAATTAAACTGGGTGCAATTGGGGTCGATCATGGGCACATTTTGGGGATGCTTGGGAACATGGTCGCCAATGGGTGCAGTATCACCCACTGGTGGAGTGAACGTGATTGGGCGCTGACTGAAAAGTTCCAAGAAACGTATCCCGACCTTGTTCGGGTTCCAGACCGCAACGCAATCCTAGATGACCCCGACGTCGATATGGTCCTCATTGCCGCAGTACCAGAAGACCGTGCCGCGCTCGCGATTGAGGCGATGAAAGCTGGCAAAGATGTCATGGTCGACAAACCCGGATGCACGACCTTGGCGCAACTGGCGGAAATTCAGAAAACAGTCGCCCAAACCGGACGCATCTGGACCGTGAACTTTTCGGAACGCTTTCAGGTACCATGTGTTGCAAAAGCCGAAGAGCTGGTTGCGCAGGGTGCCATTGGGAATGTGATCCAAACGATAGGCATGGGCCCGCACAAGCAAAACCTGCAAACTCGGCCTGATTGGTTTTTTGAACGCCCCCGCTATGGCGGAATTTTGACTGATATTGGTTCACACCAGATCGACCAGTTTTTGTTTTTTACCGGCTCAACCGAGGCTAAAATTAAGCACGCATTGGTCGCAAACAAAAGCCTGCCTCAACACCCCGGTTTTCAAGACTTCGGCGAAGTCTTGTTAGAGGGAAACAAGGGGCATGGTTACGTCCGTGTCGATTGGTTCACGCCCAAGGGGCTTCCTATGTGGGGCGATGGGCGTCTGACGATCCTTGGTGATGCGGGCTATATTGAGCTGCGCAAATACATTGACCTCGCGAATGGAAACCGGGGCGATCAGCTATTGCTTGCGAACCAAGACGGTGCCGAGGTGATTGATTGCCGTGAAGTGCCTTTATCCTATTTTCCACGCATTTGCGCAGACATCCAAAACCGCACCGAAACCGCAGTAAGTCAGGCGCATACCTTCCGTGTTATGGACTTAACAATCCGGGCGCAAATGCTAGCCGAAGGGGACGCGCCATGAAAAAGGTCAAGGTTGCGATCATCGGTGCCGGGATCGGGCAAAAACACTATATCGCCTATCAGCAGCTACTTGAAATGTACGACGTGGCCGCGATTTGCGACGTGGATATGGCGCGGGCCCAAGCCTTTGTCGATGACGCGCATTTGTCGCGTATCACCGATGATTTTGACGCGGTGCTTGCGAACCCAGAGATCGAACTCGTTGATATATGCCTGCCGCCGCATCTACACTTTGATTTCACTGCGCGGGCCATGCGTGCAGGCAAGGACGTGATCTGCGAAAAGCCGCTCGCGAACAGCGTTGCCGACGTTGACCGCCTGATCGCGATATCAACCGAAACGGGGCGCACCGTCTTTCCGGTATTTCAATATCGCTTTGGTAAAGGTATATCGCAGCTGCGTGCCCTGATCGATAGCGGATTGGCGGGGCGTCCTTTTGTTGCTTCGCTTGAAACACATTGGAACCGGGGCGCGGATTACTATGCCGTCGATTGGCGTGGAACATGGGCAGGGGAGCAAGGTGGTGCAATTTTGGGGCATGCCATCCACGCGCATGACCTATTGACCCATGTGCTTGGCCCTATTTCGTCTGTTTTTGCAAGGGTGGCAACAGGGGCGAATGACATCGAAGTCGAGGACTGCGCTGCGCTGTCAATCACGCTTGAAAACGGGGCGCTTGCGACAAGTTCTGTCACATTGGGCGGCGCTACGGATACCAGCCGTCTTAGGTTTTGTTTCGCAGGCGTTACCGCAGAAAGCGGGTCCGATCCATATCGGCCTGCTGAAGGGGAATGGGCCTTCACCGCCCGCGCGCCAGTAACCCAAGATCAAGTTGATGCTGTGGTCAATGCAGTCACTGACCCACCTGCGGGTCAGGTCGGATTTTCCGTCGAGGTATTCCGCGCGCTACGCGGTATTGAAGCGCATTATGTGAATATTCACGAAGCGCGTAGGTCGATCGAATTTGTCAGCGCGACATACCAATCGGCCCGGTCGGATATGCCCGTTTCATTACCGATAAAAGATGATGACGCCACCTATAATGGCTGGACGCCAAAGGCATAACGAACACCAGAGATGCTGGCATCCGTTATGTCAGGTTTCAAATGCTGCGTCATACGATTGACGCAATACATTCTTTTGCACCTTACCCATGGTATTGCGGGGGAGCTCTGGAATGATGACCAGCTTACGTGGTTGCTTAAATCGTGCGAGCGACTGCCCAATGGTTTCGGAAATCTGATCTAGGTTTGGTGTTTCGCCGCCTTTCGAGACGATCAGGCCAATCACGGTCTCACCAAAGTCAGGATGCGGGACCCCGATGACTGCGCTCTCAAGAACACCGGGCTGTTCGTCTAGAATAAGTTCAATTTCTTTGGGATAGATGTTGAAGCCACCAGAAATAATCAGATCCTTGTTCCGTCCGACAATCGTGACGTAACCGTCATCATCAATCATCCCAAGATCGCCGGTGATAAAGAAGCCATCGGCCTGCAGTTCTTCGGCTGTTTTCTCGGGCATTTGCCAGTAGCCCACAAATACGTTTTGTCCACGGACTTCGATCTGGCCAATCTCGCCGGTGGGAAGCGTTTTGCCAGTTGCTGGATCAGTGATTTTCAACTCGACCCCCGGTAGCGGAAAGCCCACGGTTCCGGCACGCCGATCCCCGTCATAGGGGTTTGACGTATTCATATTGGTTTCGGTCATCCCATAGCGTTCGAGGATGCGAAGACCTGTTCGGTTTTCAAAGGCCACATGGGTTTCGGCCAGCAAAGGCGCGCTGCCTGAGATAAACAACCGCATATGTTGTGCGATTTCTTTGGTGAAGCGCGGATCGTCAAGCAGGCGGGTATAAAAGGTAGGCACCCCCATCATCGTGGTCGCGCGGTGCATGTTCGTAATCATAAAGTCGAGATCGAATTTCGACATAAAGATCATCGAGCCACCAGCCATGAGCGTGACATTCACTGCAACAAACAGCCCGTGGGTGTGGAATATGGGGAGCGCATGCAAAAGCACGTCTTGATCCGTAAAGGCCCAGATATCCACGAGTGTCGTCGCGTTGGACAGCAGGTTGCCTTGCGTTAGCATCGCGCCCTTGGACCGTCCGGTGGTGCCTGACGTATATAGGAATGCCGCCAGATCATCGGCTGTACGTTCGACAGTTGCGAACACATCGGACTGGTCTTTCGCAAGATCGGCAAGGCTACCGCCACCTGTTGTGCCCAGCGTTTCTAACCGCGTGTTTGTTGCTTTGGCGAGGTCGGTCAATGTGTCACGCCGCTCTGGCTGACATACAAAAAGTGCAGCGCCGCTGTTTTCGATAAAGTAGCTGACTTCGTCAGGCGTATAGGCGGTGTTTAGCGGCAAAAAAACCACTCCCGATTGAACGCAGGCAGCATATAGCACCAGCCCATCGGCGGATTTATCGATTTGCGCGGCAAGACGGTCACCGGGCTTTAACCCCATCGCGGCAAGCGCGTTTGCAAATCGTGCGGTTCTTGCCAGAAAATCTGAATGCGAGATTGTCTGTCCGTCTTCGAGGTGCAGAAATGGGGTCGCTTTTCCGGCGTGGCGACCGAACAATGTATCATAGAGAGGGTTGACCATCGAAGGGTTCCTTATGTGTCGGACTTTTCTGCAGCGCGTGCCAGCGCCTTGACGTCGGGGGATGCGGCGACTTTGTTCGATGCCGCAAAGTGTTCATGGTTTTGCGCTATGGCGGACAGATCGTAAAGGTAATTGACCATCACACCCAACGATTGGGCCTGCCCGTTGGGCGACGTATCGGCATTTGCATGTACGGCGTGCACTTTCGCGCCATTCCCAAGGTGAAACCGTGCTACAGGATCAAGCGGCGCCCCGTTTGGCCGCTTGGCGTTTATCAGGTACCGCGCCGCAAGTCCGGGCAAGCGTTCAGGCGTGGCACTTTCATCTAAACCTTCGGCGGCGAGCCATTTGGTCAAGCCGGGAATGGGTGACAGAGTTACAAATGTTTTTAGCCCCGGCAGTTCCCGTGAAAGATCATCGACGACCTGTTTGATCAAAGAATTCCCAAACGAAATGCCCGCAAGCCCCGCCTGACAGTTTGATATCGAATAAAAGACGGCTGTGTCAGCCAATTCTGCATCCATAACATCGCGCCCATCAGCAAGAACGTCTTGGATTGATCCGGGCACACCTTTGGTCAATGCAACCTCGACAAAAATCAGGGGCTCATCCGGCATGGCCGGATGAAAGAAGGCAAAGCAACGACGGTCCGACGGCTGCATTCGTCTGCGCAGATCACCCCAACTGTCGATGGCGTGCACGGCTTCGTATGCGATGATTTTTTCAAGAATATACGCCGGGCTTGCCCAGTTGATTGGGCGAAGGACAAGAAACCCGCGATTAAACCAAGACAGAAACAAGTGCCGGAAATCTAGATCTAGTGCTGCAAGCGATGCGTCTTCTTTAACCATGCCAAGCAGGTCTTTTCGCATTTTCACCAGACTGCCTGTTGCGCCGGGTACCTGATTCAGGCGACGCACAAGTTCTTGCCGGGCTGGCTCTGCCGCAGTCATGAAACTGCGGTAGGTCGCTTTTGATGGCTCGGCCTCATAGGCATTTAGGGCCTCGCGCACGGTTTCAGGATTAATGTCTAACCCTGTTGCAAGGTGCAAAAAGAAATCACGCTTTTCGTCTGTCTCCATCGCCGCATAGCGGTCTAGGATTTGCCGCGCGAGCGTCATCCCTTTGATTTCACCATGGTTGCCGATCAGGTCGGCAACCAGTTCTTCGATAGGTCGATTATCCCACTGTGCAGCGGTGAAAGCCTTGGTCGATCGATCAAAGACCGAAGACAGAAGATCCGCGAGAAGACTCATCTTGCGGCCCCCATCACATAGTCGGGCAACCACGTCGCGATACTTGGAAACAGGCACAGCAGAAGGATAGCCAACACCATACAGGCCACATAAGGGAGTGAACCCAGCAGGATCGTCTTAAGCGGGATATCCGGTGCAATACCGTTGATCACATAAAGGTTCAGGCCAACGGGCGGCGAAATCAGCCCGATTTCCATATTGATGGTCAGAACAACCGCAAACCAAATCGGATCAAATCCAGCGGTAACGATGACCGGCAGCAAGATTGGTGCCGCCATCAGAATGACCGCGACGGGTGGCAAGAAGAACCCTGCGATCAGCAAGAACACGTTGATCGCGGCCATCAGCCACCAGCGGTTCACGTCAAGCTCTGCAATCCATGCCGCAATCGACTGCGTGATGAACAGGCTCGACAGCATATAGGAAAACACACCGGCCGCCGCGATGATAAATAGGATCATCACAGACTCTTTGGTGCTGTCCCGCAGCACGACCCACAGGTCACGCGGATTCCAAAGCTTGTAGATCACCATTGCGACAAGCAAGCATAGCAGAGCCCCCACCGCAGCTGTTTCCGAAGGCGTCGCAATGCCGCCGTACATGGAATATAGCACGCCGACAATGATCATTAAGAACGGGATCACGCGCGGTAAAATCTCAAACTTTTCGCGCCAAGTGTAAGCTCTTGTGTTTAGCAACGCTCGGTCACCTGACTTGGCCGTAGAATAAAGCGACCACACCATGAACAGGCCAACCAGCATCAGTCCCGGAAATACGCCAGCGAGGAAAAGGCGGCCAATCGAGCTTTCTGTGGCGATCCCATAGACGATCATGGTGACAGAAGGCGGGATGAGAATGCCCAACGTACCACCCGCCGCAATTGACCCTGCGGCAACGCCATCTGGGTAACCACGCTTGCGCATCTCAGGGATGCCCATTTTGCCGATAGCCGCACAGGTGGCAGGGCTTGACCCTGACATCGCGGCGAATAGTGCACATGCGCCAAGGTTGGAAATGACAAGCCCACCGGGTACGCGCGTCAACCACCGCTCAAGCGCTTCGTATAGGTCAGCGCCCGCACGGGTCGATGCAATCGACGACCCCATGATGATGAACATCGGAATGGATAATAGCGCAAAGTTATCCAGTTTTCCGAACAAGATTTCGGGCATCAGTTCCAGTGAACGGGTGCCATCAAAGACGATCAAAAATCCTGCCGATACGATCAAAAGGCCAATGGCCACCGAAACGCCAGAGAATAGTACGATGATAGTGAATAGGGCGACTAAGCCACTAAGGACGAGAGGGTCCATCAGTTATTCTCCAATCCGAATGGTTGATCGATTTTCAGGACAATTGCGACAAGGTCCGCGATGAGCTGCAATAGTAGCAGCCCTAATCCGACAGGCAGTGACAGATATGGGATCCAAAGGCGAACACCCCAAACAGTGTCAGATTTCCAGCCACGATCCCAAGCAAAATGCCAGAATTCATACCCGTACCAAAGCATGACAGCCATAATCGCGATCGACATCGAAAGCGTCAGAATTGATAGGTAAAACCGTGCGCGTTTTGGCAGCAGCAATGGGATCAGATCGACGTTCACATGCCCGCGCAGCCGCTGAACATAGGGCAGCCCGATCAATGTCGCCGCGATCACCAGGTAGATCACCATCTCGGTCTGCCAGATGGTCGATTGGTTCAAAACAAACCGCACAAAGATCATTTGGCATGTCACCCCGACCGCCACGACGATCATCGCTGACGATACCCAGCCTGCAACGGTCGATAGCGCGGCAACAGTTTTTAGAAAGGGGTTATTCCCCGTGTTGGATGCAACTGCATCGTGGTGGCCAGTCATGTGTCACCCTTTTTGCCCGTAAATTGTCGAATGAAGGGCGGTGATGCACACCGCCCCAGTTGCGGTCACTCGACAGCGAGCGCGAGATCAAGCAGCGCCTGACCGTCTGGTGTTTCTTCGACAAAACGCGCGTAAGAGGTTTCTTGCGCCAGTGCCCGCCATGCATCGAAATCCGCTTGGCTCATCTCGGCGATTTCAACGCCTGCGTCACGGAAAACGTCAGCAGATGCTGCGTCTTCTTTCTTTGCTTCTTCTAAATAGTAGGCTTGGGCATTTTCAGCAGCGGCAAGCAGGGCCGCCTGTTGATCTTCGTTTAGCGCTTCAAAGGTCGATTTGTTCATGAGCATCGGCTGATACATGAACCAAAGCGCAACATCACTCGCAGGTGTATAGCAAGCGACCTGTTCGTAGATGCGGTATGACACGAAGGACGAAGACGATGTGTTTGCAGCGTCAAGAACACCTGTCTGCATTGCGTTGTAGATCTCGGAGGAGGCCATAGATGCGATTGATGCGCCAGCACCGGCAAGCATCTGTTCGAATGCTTTGCCCGCCGCGCGGGTCTGAAGCCCATCAATGTCCGTTGGGTTCGTGATGCAACCTTCTTTCCCGGCAAATCCACCGGCAAGATAGCCGTGCACCAGAACCATCACATCATCTTCGGCCATCTTTTCCTCTAGGGCTGCCATAAACGGTGATTCATTCATGCGCGCGGCGTGATCGTGGTTTTTAACCAATCCCGGCATCAGCGTCAGGTTATAGGCTGGCTGTTGTCCACCCGCGTAGGATAGCGGCAACACGGTCATATCAAGCTGGCCACGGCTAAGCGGCGTGTATTGTTCGCGCGCCTTGAATAGTGATTGCGAGCCGAAAATCTTGATCTCAAGATCAACATCGGCCGCGGCAACTTCGTCAGCGACCATTTGTGCAACTTGATTACGAATGTCTTGGTTTGACCATTGGTGTGACAGGCGCAGTTCCTCGGCTGCAACAGTACTGGCAGCTAACGACACGGCGGCCGCAGCTGTAGATAGCTTAAACATATTCATTTTTGTTCCTCCCTGGAATACGGCACGACGCGAATCGCACAGTATTTCAGCAGATTTGAACATCGTGCATCACAAGTCAATATTCTTGTATACAAGAATAACATGATTGTACTTTTTTTGATCTGATCTATTATCAAGTTATGACAATACGAAGCGCAGATCGGATCACAAAAGAGCTCGAGCATCTCGTTTTTACGGGTGAGTTAGGTGATGGAGAGAGGCTTGACGAAATCAAGCTTGCAAAAAGGTTTGGTGTATCACGCACGCCGGTTCGCGAAGCGATACAAAAGCTCGCCACATCTGGGCTCGTGACCCAAGAACCGCGGCGTGGGGCGTTCGTGCGCCAACCCGGGCCTGTTGAGCTCATGGAAATGTTCGAAGCAATGGCGGAGCTTGAGGCATCATGCGGTCGACTTGCGGCATTTCGGGTGTCTGACGACGCGCTTGTTCTGCTTCAGACCGCGAACGACAAATGCCAAGCCGCTCTCGATCAAGGGGATCCTGATCTGTACTATCAGGAAAATGAACATTTTCATCATCTGATTTACAAGGCGTCGGGGAATGGGTTTCTGGAACAAGAGGCCCAAAAACTACACCGGCGATTAAAACCCTTTCGGCGTGTTCAATTGCATCTTCGTGGACGTATGAAGCAATCGATGTGTGAACATCGCGAAATTGTGGCGGCTCTAGTCGAAGGGGATGGGGACCGCGTGGCAAACACGCTGCGTGACCATATCGCGATTCAGGGTGAGAAGTTTCATCATCTGATGGCGAACCTCAAAAAAGGTACGTAGAAATTTAAATTGCTGGTCGACGTATACATGCGTATTGCGCGTAACCACGTAAAAGCGATTGGTGTTCAACTTCAACATCCGCTGAGAGAGCTTCAAGCACCGCCGCAAGATCATCGCGCGGGGTGACATGAAAGCGACCGAGCCAACTGCGCAGCCACCGTTTAAACCAGACAGGTAGGTGGCTTTGATCACCGAAATCCACGATATGAAGTTCGCCCCCGGGTGCCAAGTGGTTGATTGCCTCTGATATTGCGCCCTGCCATGCGGGGATCATCGATATGCAATATGACATGACGATACGGTCAAACTGTCGCTGCGAAAATAAATCCTCAGCATTGAAGTGTGTCGCGTCACCTTTGGCAAGCTGTACACGCTGACCAAGTTTATGCCGCGCCGTGCGCAGCATTTCCGATGATATATCAAGCCCATAAAGATGGCGGTTCGGATAGCGCTTATCAATTTGATCTAGGTTTCGGCCCGTACCACATGCAATTTCCAGAATGTGGGCTTTGTGCGAAGGGCGTAATGAGCGCAACGCATGATCACGGCCTAAAAGGTAATATTTGCGCGTTAAATCATAGATCCACCGCTGCCTGCGATAAACACTATCCATCAGGGCGCCGTGGGCGTCGGTCATCAGATTAACCTTTCATCTGATATAGGTGAAAGCCGCCGTAGATTGCGGAACGATCATTTTGAAAGCCGTGCGCAGATGCTTTGGGTTGATAGACCCAGCGCGAGAGCGTTTCATCGGAAACTCTGCCCGGCAGTATATCATCTGTCCCACCTGTGCGGAAAATCACGCGTGCACCCGGTGCCGCTGTGCGCGTGATCTGATCCCAAAGCGCATTCAGTTGCGTGTCATTCATCCAATCTTGGGCATCAAGCAATACATAACATTGCTTTGACCCGTTTGGTTGCCCAGCCAACACATCAGTGAGCGATCTGTTCAACACCTTTACGCGGGATGCATTCGCACGAACGATGTCAAAGTTCTGTGCTTCAAGGTAAGGTGGCACGGATGCGTTGGGCGCCTTTTGGTATCCGCGGTTCGCCGCCTGCCAAGCAAAGTAATTATCCTGAATAGGAAAGTCGCAAAACAATTTCCGTGTGCGTTCTTTTAAAACAGCGATGATATCACCGCCTGCATCCGCCGCGAGCTTGTCATACTGTGCTGGTGGAATACCAAGACCAAATAGTGATGCCCGCCGATTGGCAAGAAATCGTATAACGCGACTATCGTACAGCGGGGCGATTTGCGTATCAAAGAATGCCTTTTGTTCGCCCAAAGTATTAGCAGACAGCAGGGCATCAAAATCAACGCGCGCGACTTTTGCGACCAGATGGATAAGCCCAAGAAAACGCCCCAGAACTCCGTGGCGATATAGTCCGCGTGATAAAATGGCTTTGCGTCGCCCTGTGATGGTCCATCTATCCCAATAATCACGTGTTTCGTCATCAAGATGTGGCGCTACGTGTGTGTCGAATGTAGTCAGGTTTTTGCGCATGTCGGCATGACCAAGCACATCAAACAGTGTGGCGTGATCCGGTAGGTTTTCAACCGTGGCAAGCTTGAGCTTGTTCAGCATCACATGCGCCGGAGACAAGTCAACGCCGATGATCGAAGATGGGCTTTGGGTAAGGTAACTTAGGATGTTACAGCCGCCCGAAGCGATGCAGACTATATTATCATCAGGGCCGATATTTAACGCTTCCATATCGACACGCGGATCTTCCCAGATTTGGGCATAAACGAGGCCATGAAAAAGCCGCGCAAAAATACGTTCCAATAGACCTGCACGCGTCAGTTGGGCGTTTTGATTGACCGCAGAACTTAGTTGCTCGCTTACGGTCGGCATGGATGATGTCATTTCATTCTCCGGATTAGCTGTCTATTCTGGACAGCTCTTTGGCTTTTCGGCGGCGTGGCTTTTCAATTGCGGCAGCCCTTGCTTTTTCTTCCCAGTCAATCAGAACGATCTCGCCGGTTGGGGTTTCGATAACGGCTGTGCAGCTTTCAACCCAATCGCCTGTGTTGATGTACGTGATGTTTTTGATATTGCGGATATTTGCGTGGTGTATATGGCCGCAAATCACGCCATCATAACCGCCTCGCTTGGCTTCATCGGTCAGGACATCTTCGTATTGACCGATAAAACTCACCGCTGATTTCACCTGCCGCTTTGTCCATTTTGACAGCGACCAATACTGACCGCCCCAAAGCGATCGGAGCAGGTTGATCTTTGGGTTCATCCAAATCAAAAAGTCATAAGCAGCATCGCCAAAATGCGCTAACCATTTGGCGTTCATCACGACGGTATCGAATTGATCGCCATGTGTGACCAAATATCGTTTGCCATTCAATCCGACGAAATCCGCAGTTTGCACAACTTCGATCCCGCCAAAGTGGGTGCCCAGATAATTGCGCATAACCTCGTCGTGGTTGCCCGGAACAAAGAAAATTTGGCCACCATTACGCGCACGTTCCAACAATGCTTGAACAACGTCATTATGTGATTGCGGCCAATGCCACCCTCGGCGACTAATCGCCCACCCATCAAAGATATCGCCTATCAAATAAATAGTAGCCGCATCGTGGTCGGCCAAAAAATCAAGTAACAGATGGGCTTGGCACCCTCTGGTTCCAAGGTGAATGTCAGACAAGAATATTGTTCTGCAAAGCATCTAACGTGCCTCCGAAACGCATTTCAGGAACGAATAGCTTTGTGATGTGACAGTGACGTGAAGACACTGTTGCCAAGGATATCACTGGTTGAAAATCGCGCATGACTTGGCCTTGGCGAAGCGCGATGCCCACGTTATGACGGGCATCCGAACACATTGGAGACACCGCCATGACCGCCGTCGCAGATCGTATCGCCCGTAACATCGCAACCGAAATCGAGGCACGGCCTGAACAGGTTAATGCGACCGTTGCTTTGCTAGATGCAGGCGATACCGTTCCATTTGTGGCGCGCTACCGTAAAGAGGTGACAGGCGGATTGGATGACGCGCAACTGCGTAAACTTGCCGAACGGCTAAGCTATCTACGTGATCTTGAAAAACGCCGCGCGAGCATTCTTGGCGAAATCACGGGGCAGGGTAAGCTGACTGATGCGCTGGCCCGCTCTATTGCCGAGGCAGATACCAAGGCGGTGCTTGAGGACCTATATCTTCCATTTAAACCCAAAAGACGCACAAAAGCGATGATCGCACGTGAAAATGGGTTGGATGCGTTGCTTCGTGCGATTCTTGATGACAGGTCGGCGGATCCGGCCGTACTGTCACAGGCGTATCTGTCTAAGGCCGTATCATCGACCAAAGATGCATTGAACGGCGCGCGCGATATTTTGGCCGAAGAACTTGGTGAAAACGCTGCTTTGCTAGGCCGCTTGCGCGCGTTTATGCAGCAAGAGGCCGTTGTCACAGCAAGGGTCAATAAGGGCAAAGAAGAGGCCGGGGCGAAGTTCTCGGACTACTTTGCACATACAGAAAAATGGGCGTCCATCCCGTCACACCGCGCTCTTGCCATCTTACGTGCCGCCAAAGAAGAAATTGTTGCGATCAATATCTTGCCAGACGAAGAAACCGGATTGGACCGTGTGATCGGGATGATTGCAGCCGAGATTGGGATACAAGGGCAGGGGGCAGGTGATATCTGGCTTAAGGACGCTGCCGCGTGGACGTGGCGCGTGAAGCTAAGCCTTTCGATGTTCATGGACCTGCTGACAGACATGCGTCGTCGTGCACATGCGACTGCGATCGACGTGTTTGCACGTAATTTGAAAGACTTGCTCTTGGCTGCGCCTGCGGGTGCGCGTGCGACACTTGGTTTGGACCCTGGCATTCGAACGGGTTGTAAGATCGCGGTCGTCGATGAGACTGGTAAGCTGCTGGATACGGCCACGATCTATCCCTTCCAACCGCGCCAAGATTTACGGGGTGCTGAAGAAACACTGATTCACCTCATCCGCAAACACGGGGTTGCTTTGATTGCGATTGGCAACGGCACAGCCAGCCGCGAGTCCGAGAAATTGGTTGCAGATGTTCTTAAAAACCTGCCGGCAGGCGTTTCACGTCCAACCCCAGTGATTGTGTCTGAAGCAGGGGCGTCCGTCTATTCCGCATCAGAACTCGCATCACAGGAATTCCCAGATGTAGACGTGTCTATCCGCGGCGCTGTTTCGATTGCACGCCGCCTGCAAGATCCGCTCGCTGAACTGGTTAAAATTGAACCTCAGGCGATTGGTGTTGGGCAGTATCAACATGACGTGGATCAGCGCCAGTTGTCGCTATCGCTTGCGGCGGTGGTCGAGGATGCTGTGAACGCTGTTGGTGTAGATCTAAATATGGCGTCGGCACCTTTGCTGTCGCATATCGCAGGTCTTGGACCGTCACTTGCACAAAACATCGTGGCGCATCGGGATGCAAATGGTGCTTTCGCTTCTCGTAAGGCACTGCTGAAAGTCGCGGGCTTAGGGCCGAAGGCATTTGAACAATGTGCAGGATTTTTACGTATCACGGATGGTACAGAACCGCTTGATGCGTCTTCGGTTCACCCAGAAGCCTACGGCGTTGCACGTAAGATCGTGCAAGCCTGTGGTCGGGATGTTCGTGCAATCATGGGCGATAGTAGCGCGCTTGCCGGACTAAGAGCAGAGCAATTCGTGGATGATAGTTTTGGCCTTCCTACAGTGCGGGACATTTTAGCCGAATTGGACAAACCGGGGCGTGATCCGCGCCCTGCGTTTAAGACGGCAACATTTGCTGAGGGCGTGGATAGCATCACGGACCTTAAACCTGGAATGTCGCTTGAGGGGACAGTAACAAATGTCGCTGCTTTTGGCGCGTTTGTCGATGTGGGGGTGCATCAAGACGGGCTTGTTCATGTTAGTCAGCTTGCCGACAAATTCGTTAAAGACCCGCACGAGGTTGTCAAAGCTGGTGATGTTGTGCGGGTACGTGTCACCGAAGTTGACGTGGCACGCAAACGTATTGGGTTGTCGATGCGAAAGGACAATCATCACCAGTCGCAGCAGGCAATACAGCCAAAGGCAAAGCCACATTCAGGGCACAAAGGAAAGGCGACCGCCAAGCCAAAGTCAGCGACGAACAATACCGGCGCTTTGGGGGATGCGTTGGCACAAGCCTTAAGTGGATCACCAAACAAAAGCCGTTAGTCGCTATGTAGTTTTACTAACCTACCCAAATGAACGCACAGAGATCAAAGGCGTCTTGCTACATCAACGGGCGTCAGATTGAAGCCCGAAATTCGGGGCTAAATTGACTGTCTTTTTCAGTAGAATTTGCATTGAGTAGGTCAAGAATGTCTGTTTTGCGTAGTGGCTTTGACAAATAGCCATTCATTCCCGCCGCGAGGCAGCGCTCCATGTCTTCGGCCATCGCATTTGCTGTCAGGGCGATAATGGGTACTTCTTTTGCACCGTTTAGCTTTTCAAGCCTACGAATTTCTCGGGTCGCGGACAGACCATCAAGAACAGGCATCGATATATCCATGAAAACAAGGTCAGGCTTCCAGTCATCTATTGCATCAAGCGCAATTTGACCGTTTTCCCAAAGCACAAGATCGTCGACGAATGGCCCAATAATTTTTTCCATGAGGACACGATTGATTACATTGTCCTCTACAACAGCCACCCGCATTGGGAAATGGAATGTGTCTTTATTGTATTCCGTTGGTTTTACTTTGGTTTGCTTCATTTTGAGCGTAGCAGTCGATATTGCTGCCTTTAGGTCCGTCGTTTTGACGGGTTTATTTACCAAGATATCGATACCTAGATCGTCAGCACGATCTTTCAATTCTTCGAGATTTCCGGACGACAGGAAAATGATTGGAATATCTTCAGTTGCTGGCGAAGTGCGCATCGCTGTTGCCACATCTGCGCCAGATCGGATAGGCATGTGGTGGTCTAAAATTGCGATATCAAATTTGCTACTGCGCGGGTGTTGTGCGAGCACCTCAAGCGCAGAGTCATATGAATTTGCAGTATGAGACGTCATACCAAAGCTTTTTAAACGATCTGATAGTATGCGGCGGTTCACATCTAGATCATCAACGATTAACGCGTGAAGGCCTGAAAGCTCGACCTTTGTGGTTAATCGGGTTGAGGTTGCAGGTGCGGCGACTGGAAGAGATAGGGAGAAAAAGAACTCTGTTCCGACACCCAATTCACTTTCAAACTCAATGGTTCCGCCCATCAGTTCAATGAGCTTACGTGTGATAGCAAGGCCAAGACCGGTACCTTCAATCTCGCGTGTTTCGCTACTTTCGACCTGTTCAAAATCAGCAAATATTTTGTGCTCTTTGTCGGCTGGAATGCCGATTCCGGTATCCTTAACCGAAAAACGAATGCTATCGGGACCGTCCATCTCGACGTTGATTTCAATATATCCTGTTTTTGTAAATTTCACCGCGTTGCCGATCAAATTCAGCAAACACTGCCGCAATCTAGCATCGTCACCTTCGACCCAAACAGGGACTTCATCAGAAATATCAACGCAAAGTTCAAGATCTTTGCCTTCGGCCGCAGGGGCAAGCAACACAGCTGCATCTTGAATGCACGCATGAATATTAAACGGGTGCCTTGAAATTGAAATATGTCCGGAATCAATTTTAGAAAAGTCTAAGACATCGTTGATAATCGTTAATAGCGCTGCGGCCGATTGAACAATCGTTTCTGTTAACGACTTTTGTTCTTTATCCAAGTTCGTTTCGCTGAGCAATTCCGCCATTCCGATAACACCATTCATCGGAGTACGGATTTCATGACTCATATTCGCCAAGAACCTGCTTTTGGCTTGGGCCGCCGCTGCAGCGGCTTCTTTTGTTTCGGCTAACTGTTTATTCGAACGCTGTAGGTGCCTTACAAACCAAATAATAATGGCAATAGGAACAAGCGCAGAAAGCAGTAAGATGGAAACTAGAGAAAGTGACAGGTCTTTGAATGCCCCCAAGATAGTGTCGTGTGCTTCAGACACATCGACATACACCTCGGCAACGCCCACAACAGCGCCATCTTCGGTGAGCGGGAAATATGTCTCGGCATACCAGTCCGGTCGGTCTTCTTTTTCGCGACCATCATTGACGACGGTTACTTGCACCCCTGTCTGAATGGCACGCAGTGCGGTGCTGTTGGTTTCGTCATCTGTAATAAATGTCGCATCAACACGATCCACATTGTCAGAAAGAAGAATGAGATGCCCAGAGGCATCAAATATCTTAAATCGAAATACGTCAACAAAGCTCTGGGCATTATTAAGTACGCGTATCTGTTCACTGTCTGCCGCACCGTTGCGAATGATTTCGCTAAATCCACCAATCTGCGACGAAAAGTGAGCAACCCAAGTACTCGCACTTGCTTCTGATCGCGCAACCAAAGTTTGGTGCGCCATACTGGTTGTCTGTGATCTTATGGCAAATATGCTCACATAAATAGTGAACCCAATTGCAAGCACAAACAGTATGTTCTTTTTCAAGCCAAATCCCCCGATATTTCACAAAATAGCGCTGACTTTTGGTTAATGCGATTTACCCTATCCTACCTTAAGTTGTTATAAGTTCGCTAGCGTTTAAAACGATTTATTTCAATTATTTGTTTATATCGGCAAATATATCAATCCCGCCAAAGTGTTTCTTTGGCGGGGGAGGGCCACTATTGATGTCTAGGTGGCAGTCGAAATCGGTCGCCAATAACCTATTTGCATTGCTGGTGCAGGGCGTCTGATTGCGCTTGGTGCCAAGCCCGGTCGCCTTTGGCGTCTTTCACACGTGTTGGTAACCCGATGTCGTCTAGCAACGTGAAAAGCGGTTTTGGGTCTAGTTCCTCGACGTTCATCATCACGCCTTGGTCATAGGTGCCATCTGCGATTAGCATTGCGACTGCGACAGGGGGGACGCCAGCGGTGTAGGATATACCTTGGCTTCCGACTTCGTTGTAGGCGTCCTTGTGGTCGGCAACATTATAGACAAACACCTCGACCTCTTCGCCATCTTTGGTGCCCTTAACCAGATCACCGATGCAGGTCTTGCCGGTATAGTTGGGCGCAAGGCTTGACGGGTCAGGCAGGACAGCTTTGACCAACTTCAACGGAACAACTTCTAAACCTTCGGCGGTGACGACAGGTTGTTCTGACAGTAACCCAAGGTTCTGAAGCACTGAAAACACATTGATGTAATGGTCGCCAAAGCCCATCCAAAACCGGATATCAGCCTGCGGATAGTTTGCGGCAAGCGAATGAACCTCGTCATGGCCAGACATATAAGCCTTTTGTTTGCCAACGACGGGTAGGTCCCATTCACGGCCAACTTCGAACATTTTGTTCTGCTGCCATGCGCCTTGTTGCCAACTATAGACCGTGCCGGTGAATTCGCGGAAATTGATTTCGGGGTCAAAGTTCGTCGAGAAATATTTGCCGTGGTTGCCCGCGTTGATATCAACAATGTCGATAGATGTGACTTTATCCATGAATTCATCAATTGCGAACCGCGCAAACGCATTCAC
Source organism: Yoonia maritima (assembly GCF_002933395.1). Lineage (GTDB taxonomy): Bacteria > Pseudomonadota > Alphaproteobacteria > Rhodobacterales > Rhodobacteraceae > Yoonia > Yoonia maritima_A. The sequence goes on along the minus strand of NZ_PKFN01000007.1, from coordinate 638,867 downwards.
CATTCCCGGATCAAATCCAGCACCTAAGATCGCTGTGACGCCTGCTTTGGCGCAATCATCCCGGCGTTTCCATTCGTAGTTGCCGTACCACGGTGGGGTTTCACATATCTTGGATGGATCTTCGTGAATAGCGGTGTCGATATAGGCCGCTCCGGTTTGAATACAGGCCTCAAGAACGGTCATATTCACAAACGGAGAGCCCACGTTGATCACAATCTGTGCGCCGATTTCGGTGATCAATGCAGCAACAGCCGCGCTATCCATGCCATCCACGCTATGTGCTTGAAAAACGCCATCTTGTTTCATCGCGTTCTTATCATGCACGCTTGCGATTATTGCCTCGCACTTTGAAATAGTCCGGCTGGCAATGTGTAATTCGCCCAGCACATCGTTATTTTGCGCGCATTTATGCGCCACGACCTGTGCGACGCCACCAGCGCCAATGATAAGAACATTGCGTTTCATGTATCCAAGAGACCTCTTCTCAGTTTGTTAGGATAGAGCAGCAGCGAAATCGTCGTAGTCGAAATCGCGTACTAGTTTTACGGTTCCATCAAGTTCACGTATCGCGATGCTGGGCATCTTAACACCATTGAACCAATTTTTCTTAACCATTGTGTATCCGGCGGCATCGTGGAACGAAAGCCGATCACCAGACTTAAGCGGTGCATCAAAGCGAAATTCGCCAAAGATATCACCAGCAAGGCACGATTTGCCACAGATCATCCATTCATGATCACCTGTGTTGGGGCGCATCTTGGCGGGTTCACGGTAGATCAGCAAATCCAGCATATGCGCCTCGATTGAACTATCAACAATCGCAAGGTCTTTACCGTTGTGCATGGTGTCCAGAACGGTGACTTCTAGGGTGGCGGCACCAGTAATCGCAGCTTCTCCGGGTTCAAGATATACTTGTATATCATAGGTTTGCGCAAAGTTCTTTAACCGGTTTGCTAGTTGATCAAGCGGATAATCGTCGCCTGTAAAATGGATACCACCACCTAGGCTGACCCAATCCATCTTATGGATGATCGTACCAAACCGATCTTCGATCAGGGTAAGCATCGTATCAAAGCGTTCAAAGCTGTCGTTTTCGCAGTTATTGTGGAACATCAGACCGCTGATTTGATCCGCGACTGCAGTAATATCGGCCGGATCATGTTCGCCTAGACGGCTAAAGGGGCGGGCAGGGTCTGCAAGGTCAAATTCGGATGTCGATACCCCGGGATTCACACGTAACCCACGCACATGCCCCTGCGACGCTTTTGAAAACTTGGTAAGTTGTCCAATAGAATTGAAGATGATCTTGTTAGAATAAGCTAACACATCATCAATTTCGTAATCCGCGTAAGCAACCGAATAGGCGTGTGTTTCACCGCTGAATTTTTCATGCCCCAAGCGTACTTCGTATAAAGACGAAGATGTTGATCCGTCCATGTAATCGGCCATGAAGTCGAAGACAGACCATGTTGCAAAACATTTAAGAGCAAGCAAAGATTTTGCGCCGGATGCGTCGCGCAGCCATGCGATTTTTTCAAGGTTTTGCAACAAACGGGACTTGTCGATCAGATAATACGGTGTCTGCATCTGTGAACCTCTGCGGTGGTCAAGCATTGTAACTCTGCCATTAAATCTATCACGAGGCAGGCGCAAACAAATTGCGGTTTTTCTGCGCATCAAGCAGCACAACGAAGTGCCGCGATTATGATTTCTGCCTTTGCGAAGCACCTTACACGAAGGCAATTTACATTTTGCCAGCCTAAATAAGCGGCATAAGTTATTGAAGCGGCTTTTGTTCTGACGGCTTCTATTGCTGGATATAGCGGCGGGCGAACACAGTTATTCTGAAATTTGCGGAATAGGATCACGCTATGAATGTTTTTTCGAAGATTACACTGACGGCATGCGCAGCCATTTCATTTGCGGCGCATGCATCAGCCCAGACAACTTGGATTATGGCATCGGGCTATCCAGAGGATAGTTTTTTCACGCAAAACATCCGCATGTTCATCGAGGAAGTGGAAGAGGCCAGCAACGGTGAACTATCCATTGATCTGCGTTCAAATGGCGAATTGATCAAATTAGATGCAATCCGTCGCGCTGTTCAGGCCGGTCAGATCCAGTTGGGGGAAATTCGGTTTGGGGTCTACGGCAATGAAAGCCCGATGTATGTGCTTGATAGTCTTCCAAATGTTGCAGGCGACTATGAATCATCAGTAAGATTGATGGAGGCACAAAAACCCTGGTTTGATCGTGTTTTCGAAGACGACGGCATGAAGATCCTTGCTTATCAGCCTTGGCCGGGGCAGGGATTTTATACGAAATTTCCAATTGAATCAGTTGAGCAGTTCGATGGTGTGAAAATGCGTATTTACTCCACCTCGACCCAACGGATGGGCGAACTGCTTGGCTTTGACGCAACGATCCTGCCTTATGCAGAGGTGCCACAAGCGTTTTCAACCGGCCTCATTGATGCGCTATTTACATCGGGCCAGACAGGTAACGATATCCAAGCATGGGATTATGTTTCCGATTTCACCTACACTGGCTCGATGCACAACAAAAACGGCATCATCGTAAACCAACGTGCGCTCGGGGCGTTGCCCGAAGACCTGCAAGCCGCGATCATTGCCGCTGGCGAAGCCGCGACATTGCGCGGTTACGAGATGAGCCGCATCGCGGGCGAAAATAGCGTCGCAGTCTTGAAAGAACATGGCATGACGGTGGCAGATGCATCGCCAGAATTGCTACAGGCGCTTGAAGAAATCGGTGAAGTCATGATCGAAGAATGGAGCGCTGAAGCATCCGAGGACGAGCTTGCCGTTCTTGAAGCCTACCGTGCATCGAGCGAATAATTGACGGTTGGCCGGCGGTATTCCGTCGGCTAAATTTCAGGATCAATATATGCGAAAAAACCTCAATAGGCTGTACTCTGTTTGCGGGTTTGCCGCGGCATTCTTCTTGGCATCCATCGCTGTGGTTACGATTGTTCAGATCGTCGCACGGCAGTTTCATGTTGCAATAGAAACCACTGAAGTTGCAGGGTTTTGCCTTGCTGCGTCGACCTTTCTTGGACTTGCGTACACGTTTGCGAACGGGGGACATGTGCGTATTAGTCTTGTGTCGCAATTTTTGCCCAAAGGCGCACATCGGATCATTGAACTGTGGTGTTGTTCGATCGGGATCGCAATTTCAGGGTACGCTGCTTGGCAGATGACACTGTTCACAATTCAATCTTTTGATTTCGGCGATCTTAGTCCCGGAATGGTCGCCATGCCGTTGTGGATACCACAAAGCGGCGTCGCGTTTGGTTTGATCACGTTAACCATCGGTATCGCTGAACAGGCAACGCTTATTTTTTATGGAAAAACAGCGGGTTATGAGGTGAACATAGATGGAGCGGCAGAGTAACACTGATGGATAGCATCACAATAGCCACTATCGTTCTAATCATAAGCTTGCTTGTCTTACTGGGGACCGGCGTGTGGATCGCGTTGTCATTGCTGTCTACAGCTTTGATTATGTTTACCTTTTTTGCACCGCTTGATCCCGGTTCGATTATGTCAGCGACGATGTGGGACGCAAGCTGGGGCTGGGCTTTGACTGCGTTGCCGTTGTTTGTTTGGATGGGCGAAATTCTGATGCGTTCAGGGTTATCATCAAGCCTGTTTCGCGGTTTATCCCCTTGGGTTGCAGGGCTTCCGGGTGGGTTAATGCATGTCAATGTGATTGGTTGCGGTGTTATGGCGGCGGTATCTGGATCGTCAGCGGTCACATGTGCAACTGTTGGCCGAATGAGCATCCCAGAACTGAGCGCGCGTAACTATGATAGACGCATGATGATCGGGTCATTGGCTGGTGCGGGAACGTTTGGTCTGTTGATCCCACCGTCCATTATCATGATTGTCTATGGCGTGATTGCCCAGCAATCTGTCGCGCGGTTATTCATCGCTGGTATTGTCCCCGGGGTGATGTTGATCGTTCTCTTTTCTGGCTATATTGCGATTTGGTCGCGCCTGCACCCTGATAAGCAAGGCGATCAACCCCCGCGCATACCATTCACCGAAAAGCTACGCGCCTCAAAAGAACTGCTGCCTGTTGTCGCGCTGATCATTGCGATCATCGGGTCGATCTATGGTGGGATTGCGACACCAACCGAAGCGGCATCCATTGGTATCGTTGGCGCGCTTATTCTTGCGTTCGTGAATGGCACGATGAGCAAAACAATGTTCATGGAAAGCCTATTATCCGCTACACGGATTTCATGCATGATTTCATTTATTATCGCATGCGCTGCCTGTCTTTCGATTGCGGTTGGCTTTGCAGACCTTCCACGTGCGGCGGCCAATTGGGTAAATCAATTTGACCTTTCAGCCACAGTTCTGATCGTCGTTTTGACGTTTTTTTTCTTGATATTGGGCTGTTTTTTGGAAGGTATATCAATTCTCGTGCTGTCGAGCTCCGTCGTCCTACCAATGATAAAAGCTGCCGGCATCGACCCGATTTGGTTCGGTGTTTACGCTGTTATCGTGATCGAATGCGCGCAGATTACGCCACCAGTTGGTTTCAACCTGATCGTTCTAAAGTCGATGACGGGCAGGGGCATTGGGGAAATCGCACTGGCGACATTCCCATTTCTGTGCGTCTTGCTTTTGGCGATTGTTCTGATCGTTGTGTTTCCGCAAATTGTAACGTTTTTACCTGACTTGATGTTGGGTTGAACCCCACGCCGCCAGTTAAGCATTGTCCGCTGGGCATTATCCAAGCTCCATCGTCGCGATTGCGAAAAGTGTTGCATTCTTTTTGGGGGGCGTGCCGCGATACATGCGCGCTGTCTCAAATATGGGTTCAAACCCGAATGTGATCAGTTGATCTTTGAACTGCGGTTGCCCATCCGTCATATCGATAATGACTTGGTGCGCAGACATATGTTTTGCTGCTGCTGACAGTAATTTTAGTGCGATGTCCGAATTGGGTGCAATGACGGGGCCGACTTTATGTCCGCTTTTACAGCGGCGTATCGTGGCGAAGCCAGTCACAGTGCCGTTCGTTTCGTAAACCAAGGTCTTTCGTTCATCGGTGTCGTTGGTCCAACCCGAAAGGAATGCGTCACGTGCATACCCATTCGCCGCGCCATCCAGCTGCGTAATAACTTCGACGTCTAATTCATAGTTGATTGGCCGTATGTCGTCGGTAAGCACCTGCGGAATACAACCTTGCATTCTTGTACTCGCCCCAGCGAGAGTAAAGCCAGAACGGGCATAGTTCGCCTGCTGCTCTTTTACACCATCCAGCCCGACTGTGCGCGGTCCAGCATGCGCCAGCGCATATTTCCAAAGACCATAACCAATCCCTTTGCCACGATACATGGGACCACAAAGGTAAAGACCAAGAAATGCCATGTCGTCGTTGTGGTTTACGACTGAGATTGCGGCGACAATAGCGCCATCGAGTTCGGCAACGAAAAAACCGTGCATGTCAGTTTGAAAAAACACCGATGCGTCATCAATACCCGGATTCCACCCTTCTGCGGCAGCCCAATCGAGCATGGTATATATTTCTGCTTGGGTGGATGTCCGAAACATTGGTGTCATGACTTTAGCGCTTCATGTAACGAGGAGGGGGCCGATTTCCTTGAGCGGAGGTCAAGAGATGTGAGCAGATCAATGAGATGGCTTTTCATTAACGCTTCGGCTTGATCGCCGTCTTGATTTCGAAAGGCTTCGATCAAGGCGTGATGGGCATGACTTTCACACAGGGCAGCCCGACGTTCCCAGTATAGCGCAATGATTAAAGATGAACGCGAAATAAGTTGTGTAATAAATGCGGCGATTGTTTTTTGGTCTGCAATACGGGCAATCTCAATGTGAAAAAGCCCAGATAGATACAGCGCGCGCCCGCTTTCGCCATTGTCGATTGCAGTATGTTCAGCATCGATATGGTTTTGCAGTGATCTGATGTCTTGCTCTGTCATGCGTTCGGCGGCTGATCGCGCTGTGCGGGGCTCTAACAGCGATCGCGCTTCAAAGACTTCGATCGCCTCGGCGACGGATGGCTGCGCCACAAACGCACCGCGGTTTCGCTTAAGTTCGATCAGGCGGTCGTGCGATAGGCTTTGAAGCGCGGCGCGGATGATTGTCCGACTGACACCATAGACTTCGCTTAGTTCGTCCTCGCCCAGTTTCATACCCGGTATAAGGCGGTGTTCGTGGATCGCGAGTTCGATGGCCTCTGCAACATATTCGGCAGACCCGGATTTAACCTGAGTGTTTTTCATGACTGCATACTCCTCAATTTGATTCTGATCGGGTCTGGTTGGAAGGCCAAGGGAGGATCGTGAATATCTGTCATGATCTAAATTGTATACAATATTGTGATTAAAGTTGCGCACATGCTGATCGCAATTGCTGAAAATTTGCGCATCTCGATGATGAGGGGGTGTGAGCAGTAAAAAAACACTGCACAGCTTTGAATGTTTCGCTGAACGTGAGGATGCAAACATTTTGGAGCGGCAATGCGCACAGGATATGATCTCGAACTTGTCCATCTGACCAAACGCTATGGAGACACTGTGGCGGTGCGGGACTTGAACCACATTTTTAATGCGGGGCGTTACGTTTGTCTGTTGGGGCCGTCAGGGTGTGGAAAATCATCTACGTTGCGGATGATTGCGGGCCACGAAAGCGTTTCAGATGGGTCCATCGTGCTTGATGGCCTGGATGTGTCGCATCTCGCCCCAGCAAAGCGGGGGACGGCAATGATGTTCCAAAACTACGCGCTGTTTCCGCATTTGTCTGTACGTGACAACGTTGCGTTTTCCTTGCGGATGAAGGGTGTTGATAAGCCCACGCGCTATGGTCAAGCGAACGAATTACTCGAACTTGTCGATATGAATGACTATGCGGACCGTCTGCCGGATCAGCTTTCTGGCGGGCAGCAGCAACGGGTGGCGCTGGCGCGTGCATTGATAACCAAGCCGAAGGTGTTGTTGCTGGACGAACCGCTTTCTGCGCTTGATCCGTTTTTGCGGGTGCGTATGCGTGCAGAGCTGAAACGGATACAGCGCGAGCTTGGGATTACGTTTATTCACGTCACGCACGGACAGGACGAAGCGCTTGCATTGGCTGATGTGATGGTCGTTATGAATAACGCAGTCATCGAACAGGCGGGCTCTGCGCGTGATGTTTTCAACGCGCCTCGCACCGAATTTGTCGCCCGTTTCATGGGGGGGCACAACGTTATCTCATTGGATGGCAGCAAAGTCGCGTTGCGTGCCGACGCAGTCACCTTGGCCGACAACGGATTGCCAGCCACCGTTACCGGGGTAGAGTTCCAAGGCGCCCATGTTGCCATGACTGCCACCACAGAAGGCGGTGAGGAGATCCTCGCACTGCTGCCCGAAGAGACTTTTTATCACTCACCAAAAAATCCAGGCGATGCGGTCACGCTCGCTTGGGACGAGGGGCGGCTACACCGCCTCCAAGCATAAATCTAACAACAAGGGACAATAGATATGTCTAAAATGCGTTATAGCCGCCGTGCGGTGTTGAAAAACGGGGCGGCGGCCGTCGCTGCGTCAGCCTTGCCAGCCCCAATGGTTTGGGCCCAAGAAATCAAAGACATAACACTTCGCCAATTTGGCACCGGTGTGTCGAACCTGAATGACGTGGCCAATAAGGTGAAAGAAGACCTTGGTTTCACTCTTGCGATGACTGCGCTGGATAGTGACAGCGTGACCCAGCGCGCGGCGACGCAGCCAGACAGCTTTGATATTGCCGATATTGAATATTGGATTTGTAAAAAGGTCTGGCCGACAGGCAATCTGCAGGCGATGGATACATCAAAAATCGCGAACTACGATAAAATCGTTGGCATTTTTAAGTCCGGAAAACTGACTCCTGAAAGCGAAATCGCGCAGGGGACTGCACCGCATAGCGTTGGCTTTGTTGATGGTCCCGATGGTAACGCATTTGCCGATGAAGAAACGGGTTGGATGACGCTTATCCCGACGATCTATAACGCAGATACGCTGGGTATTCGCCCCGATCTGATCAACCGTCCGATCAACAACTGGTCTGAACTTTTGAACCCTGAATTCAAAGGCAAGGCTTCGATCCTTGATATTTCTTCAATCGGGATCATGGACATGGCCATGGTTTGTGAATCCATGGGCGAAATCCAGTACGCCGACAAAGGCAATATGACCCGTGAAGAAATTGACAAGACTTTTGCGATCTTCACGGAGGCCAAACAAAATGGGCAGTTCCGCGCGTTCTGGAAAACATTCGACGAAAGCGTGAACCTGATGGCGGCGGGCGAGGTCGTGATCCAGTCGATGTGGTCGCCAGCAATCACCGCCGTTAAATCGCGTGGTATTCCGTGCGTCTATCAACCGCTTGAAGAAGGGTATCGTAGTTGGGGTGGTGGTATCGGCCTGTCAAAATCTCTGTCCGGCATGGAGCTGGACGCTGCCTATGAATACATCAACTGGTACCTTGATGGCTGGGTCGGCGGTTACCTGATGCGTCAGGGCTATTATTCTGCCGTGCCTGAGACGTCGAAAAACCACATGTCCGAAAACGAGTGGGGCTATTGGTTCGAGGGCAAGCAAGCCACAGGCGATATTACGTCTCCGACAGGGGATGTGTTGGCTAAGGCTGGTGAAACCCGTGACGGTGGGTCGTTCTATGACCGGATGGGATCAGTCGCTTGTTGGAACGCCGTAATGGACGAAAACCAATACATGGTCCGCAAGTGGAACGAATTCATCGCGTCATAATATAACCGCTGCGGAGGGTGTTCGCCATTCTCCGCAGTAAACGCCCTGATCGAGAGCAACCATGCACCGAACACTTATAACCTGGCTCCAAGCCGCGCCGCTTACTGTGATCCTTTTGGGATTCCTTGTTGCGCCGATCATCATGATTGTCATTGTCAGCTTTTGGGGGGCAACAGAGTTCTCAATTTATCCTGATTTTCAGTTTGAGAATTATCAGTTTTTGTTCAATTCGCCAGTGACTTACAAGGTGTTCTTCGCGACATTTAAATACGCATTCATTACATGGGCCTTTACCTTAGCCATCGGCTTTACCGTCGCATATTTTTTGGCTTTTCATGTGCGCAGTCAAACCACACAAATCGCGCTGTTTTTGCTATGCACCATCCCATTTTGGACATCGAACATCATTCGCATGATTTCATGGATTCCGTTTTTGGGTCGAAATGGGATCGCGAACCAAACCCTGATGTCCTGGGGCGTGATCGATGCGCCGCTTGATTGGTTGTTGTACTCGGATTTCTCGGTGATCCTTGCGTTCGTTCATCTTTACACGCTGTTCATGGTTGTCCCGATATTCAACACTATGATGCGGATCGACAAATCATTGTTAGAGGCCGCGCGTGATGCTGGCGCCAGCGGGTTTCAGACACTGTGCCATCTAATCATTCCGCTGACGAAACCGGGCATTATGATTGGTACCATCTTTGTCGTCACATTGGTGATGGGTGATTTTATCACTGTGCGTTTCATGTCCGGATCGCAAAAGGCGAATGTCGGGCGGCTTATTTCAAATGACATTGCGCTTCTGCAGTATCCTTCCGCGGCTGCGACTGCCGTTGTTTTGTTGTGCACGGTGCTCATCATGATCGCGATCATGTTGCGGTTCGTGAATATCCGAAAGGAATTATAAGATGGAACAACGACCACGGTCTTTCTACGTTCTGGCCAGCTTTTTCGGCCTTTTCATATTGTTCCTTTACGGACCAACACTGACGATTGCCCTTCTATCGTTTCAGGGGCCGCAAGGCGGTCTGACATTTCCAATGAATGGTGTATCGCTATACTGGTTCCGTGACCTATTTGAACAGCAAGCTGTCGGCGATATTTGGGGGGCGTTCCGAAGGTCGCTGATCCTTGGATTTATGGTCATGATCACAACCGTCGTAGGTTCAGTCATGGCTGGTCTGGCTTTCCGCAAAAGGTTTGCGGGTTCTTCGGTGCTGTTTTATCTGGCAATCACGTCACTGGTGATCCCATCTATCTTAATATCCTTGGGCGTCGGTTTGATCTTTAACCAACTGGGGTTTCGGGTGCACTGGGCCACTTCAGGTTTCGGTAGCCAACTGACGTGGACATTGCCCTTTGGCCTGTTGATTATGTTTGCGGTATTTAACCGTTTCGACAAAAGCTATGAGGAAGCCGCACGCGATCAAGGGGCGTCAGCATGGCAAACGATCCGGTTCGTCGTCGTGCCAATCATCTCGCCGTCACTGATCGGGGTGGCGCTGTTTGGATTTACCTTATCCTATGATGAATTTGCGCGCACGTTGCTCACAGCGGGGTCATACAACACGCTACCTCTCGAAATATTCGGCATGACGACCAATGTGACCACTCCGGTTATCTACGCGCTGGGAACATTGACAACGCTATTCTCACTTTGTGTGATAGGCTTCTTTTTGTTTGTCGTTTGGATATTGGGAAAGCGGCGTTCGCGGTTTGGTTCTGATGCAGGGAAGGGGCTTTGATGAAAATTGTCCTGATGAACCCGAACGCCACGAACGCGATGACGCAAAGCATGTTGGCAGTAGCACGTGCAGCCGCACCCGCCGAAGTTCAGGTATCAGGCTGGACTAACAGCGATGGCCCAAAGGCGATACAAGGGCGCGAAGATGGAGAGGCCGCGACAAAGGGATTGCTCGCAGGTCTTATGTCCGAAGATGTTAAGAACGCTGACCTGATCATCATTGCTTGCTTTGACGATGTCGGGCTTCCAGAAATGCGGCACAGGGCCCATTGCCCGGTGATAGGCATTGGACAAGCCGCATATACCATGGCTGTACTTTTGGGGCAGGGCTTTTCAGTGGTCACATCCACGGATGTATCGATACCGGTCATCGAAGAAAACATAGAAGCCCTTGGATTTAGCAAAAACTGCAAGTCCATTCGCGCCAGTGGTCTTCCTGTACTGACAATCGAGGAAGCTTCCGAAGATACTTGCGATACGCTGTCCAAAGAAATCTTAGCCACGAAGCATGAAGACGGAAGCACGACCGTGATTTTAGGCTGTGCTGGCATGGCAGCATTACACAAAAAACTCGAAGCGAACACCGGAATGGTCCTGATCGACGGTGTCAGGGCTTCAGTCCTACTCAGTTTGGCTGTTGTGAGCGCTACGTGAAGTGCGACTCTTGTTGGTCTTATGGTAGGGTGCTCATCGCATTTCCTCCATCATCTTTTCGCGGAAGACTTCGGTCGGTGTTTTCCAACCGAGGCATTTGCGGGGGGTGTTGTTGAGGCGATCGGATATATCTTTGATGTCCTGATCCGTCATTGATCTGATGTCTCGTTTGCGCGGCAGCCAACGTCGGGCGCGGCGATTGGTGTTCTCGACGGTGCCTTTTTGCCAGGGTGAGGAGGGATCGCAGAACCATGTCTGTGTCCCAATCTCAGCTTGGAGACGCGGCCAGTTCATGAACTCTGATCCACGATCAAAGGTGATTGAACGGCGTGCTTGATAGGGCAAGTCTTTGATGGCCTCAACACGCGCGCCATTTCATCAACAGGGACCTTTGCGTGTCTCCAGCGTTCTATTCTGCGACGTTCTGTGATACTCAACTGCGTATAAGTCGTTCCCATATCGATTCCTCTCGTCAGATAACGTACTGTTTTCTAACAAGAGTCGCAGTTGAAGGTAGCGCGCACCTGCTACAGACCAAAAGTCGCATAATCAGTATTATGTTAAATACTTAAGCTGAACGAGAAGAGACTTTGGCATCTACAAAACAATCAGTTTAAATGTTCTTCTGAAAACGCTAGTACAAACCGCAGGTATAAAATCGGCCGAGGCAACATGACCGACGACAATAATAACGCATATACGGATGACACTCGCGTTGATGATAAAAAGCTTAAGGCTAATCAAATAACACAGCCTTTGTGGTTTGCAGAGCTTGCTCCTGGAGGAACAGGTGAAGGTTTTTTTGAAAAAGGAACGCGCCATTCCATCATGTTCGTGAAGCGCCTACGACCTGTCCTGCTGGTCAGCTTTGATAATCTTTCGAATGTTTCCGATGACAGCCCTGAACGTGTGCCTTGGGGTTTCAAGTACGCCCAAGACCAAAGCATATCTCATCTTGGGGTCTTTGCACACGGCAAGCTCTGGTATCGCGATCCGGCTTTGATCGCACGTATGCAAGAGCTCGCAGCCACCGGTTTTTTTGACGGATATGATCGTGTCGTGTTTGCCGGTGCATCAATGGGTGCATTCGCGGCGCTTGTGTTTGCGTCATTGGTTCCGGGCGCGCATGTATTGGCGTTCAACCCGCAATCTACGCTGGATGCAAAGTTGGTCCCTTGGGAAGAACGGTATTGGATCGGACGCCGCCAAGATTGGACGCTCCCGCTAAGCGATGCAAAGGGAATTCTAAACGAATGCGGCCCGATTAGCGTCTTTTATGATCCTTATTTCGCCCCCGATCACAAGCATTTTGAACGTATCGCAGGTCATAATGTCACGCCCTATAAATGCTGGTTTTCAAATCACAAGTCTGCAGTATTCCTTCGTAAAATCGACGCACTAAAGCCGTTAATGCATGCAGGACTATTTGGCGAAATCACACCGCAGATGTTCTATCAACTGTACCGTGGGCGGCGTAACCTTCCTTGGTACGCAGGATCACTTCAGAAATACTACGCTGAGAGCGGTCGCGAGCAGATGGCAAATTTGGTCCGATCAAGTTTCCGCCGATACAAACGATCATTGCAGTAACGGTAGGTGAATATGACCGAGCCTTACACAGTCCTTCATGGTGGGTTTCACAAAACAGCATCGACGTATCTGCAGCGGATTCTTCACCGAAACCAAGGCTTTATGGACAAACGCGGGGTTCACTATGTGCATCACCGCGTGATGCGAAAGCAGTTTACCGTACCCTGCCAAGAAAATAGTTATCTAAATCTTGGCATCAAACGCAATGACATCATCGAAGCCGCAGAGCTTCGCGATCTGACGTCAGCGTTCTTCGAACCTCTCAAAGAACGTAATCCCGAAAGGCTGATCCTAAGCGACGAGAACCTAGCCGGACACTGCGGACACTGCGCAAAACGCGGTGCACTTTATCGCTTCCGTGACGCATTCATGAGCGTCACCGCCCGTGAAATTCCATTTACCGTACGTGAAGTCCACCTCGCGGTAAGAAACTATCCCGATTTTTACGCCGCAGCCTATGTCGAATATATCAGGTCTTTACGAGCCATCAGCCCAACTGTGATTTTTCCAAATGTAATGGTTGATCGCGTCATGAATAACCTTTTGGGCTGGAACGGTGTGATCACGCAGGTTCAAAAGTACTTTCCCAAAGCCAAAATCTATATTTGGAAATTTGAAGATTTTCGCGATGATCCCAACATGGCCAATCAAATTATCAGAAATCTTGCAGGACCAACTATTGATATAACTAAGTTTAAAACACCCAAGGATGACCGAAGACGGCCATCTGCATCTGCTCGCGCAATGAATGAAATCCAAAAACTGATTTTATCGGTTGGTATTGCAGAAGCGGCTAGTCAAATTCGTAGCATCCAAGAACAGTTTCCACGTAATGCAGAGAACGCAGGATTTGACCCTTGGAGCGACTGGGAGCGCAAACATCTGTCTAATCTGTACGAAAATGACATCGCGCGTCTTGGCAATGACCCGGCTGTAACGATTGTTAAGTCCGACCCCCTATTTTCCTAGCTGTAGAAATAGTGGGAACTATTTGATATATTTCCCTTTTGACCAGTGGGTTAAAGGTGATAAAGGATGCTTATGAAACGCTCTTTTCTTATCCTGAATGGCCCGAATCTGAACCTGCTTGGCACACGCCAACCCGAAGTGTACGGTACGACGACACTAAAAGATGTCGAAGACCTGTGCGCAGTAAAGGCAGACACGCTTGGCGTCGACATCGCGTTCGAGCAAAGCAATCATGAAGGTGTCATGATTGATTTGATGCATGCTGCCCGCGGAAAACACGCTGGCATCATTTTGAATGCGGGCGCGTACACGCACTCTTCTGTCGCGCTCATGGATGCAATTTCAAGCATTATGCTGCCAGTGATAGAATTGCACTTATCAAACATTCACGCCCGTGAAGCGTTCAGGCAAACGTCATATATATCCAAGGTTTGCGTTGGCCAAATATGTGGATTTGGCGCTGCCGGCTATCCGCTGGCGATGCAAGCATTGAACGAATATTTGGGTGACTCTGCATGAGAAGCCTCGTTGATCAGCTATCCCGGTTGACCAACGCCCGCTCTGTCGAAGAGTTGTGGAAACTTCATACCGAACAAATGGAAAATTATGGGTTTGACCGATTAATGTATGGTTACACCCGTTACCGCACATCAAGTTCGCTAGGTGATCCGCAGGATTGGGTTCTCCTATCATCCCAAACACCTGAATATATGAAGGTCTTCTTTGACGAAGGCTATTACTATCATGCGCCTATGCTGAAGTGGGCGCTTGCCAATGACGGGGCTTGTAGCTGGCGCTGGATGATGGATATGGGCCGGATTGATAACCTCACGCCTAGCGAATTGCGCGTGATGGAATTCAATCGAAAAATGAAAGTGACGGCAGGTTACACTGTTAGCTTTCGATCTATTTCTGAACGGACCAAAGCAGCGATTGCGCTGACTGCAAGGCCAGGGATTACGCAAGATACCGTTGAGCAGACTTGGGCAAAACATGGCGACGAAATCATTGTCATGAACAATGTCATGCACTTAAAACTGCTGACCCTGCCCTACACTGGCGAACGGCACCTGACGAAACGGCAGCGCGAGGTGCTGCAGTGGGTTGGCGATGGTAAAACAACGCAAGACATCGCAGTTCTGCTTGAGCTAACGCCCGCAACAGTCGAAAAACACCTAAGGCTCGCAAGAGAGGCTTTGGATGTCGAAACGACGGCACAAGCCGTTCTTAAAGCAGCATTCTACAATCAGATGTTTGTAATGGACGTTGAACCGTAACAAGTTCGCCCGCCTCACCCACCAAAAATTTAAGACATTTTGTTGCTTTTGACCTTACGGCAAAAAATACAATACTACGCGAGGTCAGGTTTACCTGACTTTCGTAACGTAGCGTCATTTGACACACTATAGAGGTTCCGTGAGTGGTGGCCTTAGGCCTGGGAACAGCGAATTGGACCCTTGCGATTTCAAGGCCCTGCAGTTCGTGCCGGTTATCCGGACGCTGATGTCTTGGGTTTGCCTTTGGGCATCAGCACCCCCTGATGATTGCGCGTCTCGTCCCGAAATTGGACGTGCATTAATCATAGCGGCACCGTGTCTTTTCCCGAGCACGGTGCCGCGTCATCATTTACATTTAGTTACCCTAAATGCTGTAGGCATACATAGGCTCGAGATAGTCGGCGTAGACATCGGGAACTTCGTCAATAGTATCATAGGTTGTCACAACTGGCCCCGTCTCAGCATACTCAGTTACCTGGAATTGCCACGGATCGCTGCCATCAACGTCTTTTTCGATCCGTGCAGCCTTTTCATCCTCGTCAAAGAAGACGTAAATTTCGTCTCCATTGTCGAGCGCTGTAGCGGAAATCTCCAACGTTCCATCTGGCGCATAGGCGTACATCTTTGCAGCCCAGTCATATACCCCACCCATACCGTCGTCGGTGTCCATCCGAACAACTAGCGATAACGTACCGTCTTCATACTGTGCATTGCGTGATGAACCATCGTCATAAAGAGTAGTTGCTTGCGCGATGTTGCCATTTTCGTCGTAGTTGAAGACAATAGAATCCCAATTCATGCTATCTTCGAGATCCTGCTTTACGGTCTCCTGTCGAGCTCCTTCGGTATAGTATTCGTTTTTCACGACACCGTTATCATATACGGTCTCGCGATTCTCGACCTGACCTGACGCGTCGTAGTACGTCTCAATACTGTCCCAAACATACGCCCCTTCGTCACCCGTTGGTGCTTCCCATGGCCGGTAGCCATCGGTCTGAGACATGAACTGCCGGACACCATTTTCAAAGTCTTCGTATTTGAACTGGCCGTTGTCATATGTTGTCTCGCGATGCTCGACCTGACCTGACGCGTCGTAGTACGTCTCAATAGAACTGACTGAATTATGCCACCTGCGTAGGTATCAGTTTTCTGAATGCCGTTGTCGTAGTTCGTTATCATTTCTTGAATGATGCCGTTTTCGTCATAAGTCGTTTCAATACTATCCCAAGAATACTGGTCGTCTGTATCGG
The DNA here is from genome assembly GCF_002933395.1 of Yoonia maritima. Taxonomy (GTDB): domain Bacteria; phylum Pseudomonadota; class Alphaproteobacteria; order Rhodobacterales; family Rhodobacteraceae; genus Yoonia; species Yoonia maritima_A. The sequence goes on along the minus strand of NZ_PKFN01000007.1, from coordinate 622,601 downwards.
TAATGATTGTAGAGCTCATATTTGTATCCACTTTGAATGTACGCACAACGCATGATTGCACATCTATTTCTTAGCGAAACCCTTAAATAGATCATAAGACAAAAAAATGGGGCGCTCTGATCAGTTCAGAGAGCCCCATTAAAATACTAATTGGATTAGACTATTAGCTGTTCAGCTTTGCAACTTCTGCGGCGAAATCTTCTTCGACTTTTTCAACGCCTTCGCCAACTTCTAGGCGGGCGTAGCCTGTGATTTCAACGCCAGCTTCTTTGGCCGCATCCGCGACTGTCAGATCAGGGTTCACGACGAATTGCTGGTTCAACAAAGTGATTTCAGCCATGTATTTCTTCATACGGCCAACGATCATCTTTTCGATCACAGCTTCTGGCTTACCAGATTCACGTGCGATATCGATTTGAACTTGCTTTTCTTTTTCAACGACAGCTGGGTCAAGATCAGCTTCTGAAAGTGCCGCAGGGTTTGCAGCAGCGATGTGCATTGCGACCTGACGGCCGAATTCCGCGTTATCGCCGTTCAGTGCGACAAGAACACCAATGTTGCCCATGCCAGGCGCTGCGGCGTTGTGCACGTAGTTTACAACTGATGCACCTTCGAGAGCCGCCATGCGGCGCACAGACATGTTCTCACCGATCACAGCAACTGCATCGGTTACGGTCTGCTCAACGGATTTGCCGTCCATATCAGCAGCCTTCAGCGCGTCAACGTCAGACACACCCAAAGCAACGTTTGCGATGCCGGAAACCATTTTCTGGAAGTCAGCATTTTTACCAACAAAGTCGGTTTCAGAATTCACTTCGACAGCGATCCCTTTGCCTTCTTTGACGGCAACAGCCACAAGACCCTCAGCAGCCGTACGGCCGGATTTCTTAGCAGCTTTTGCAAGACCTTTAGTGCGCAGCCAATCAACCGCGGCTTCCATGTCGCCATCAGTTTCTGTCAGCGCTTTTTTCGCGTCCATCATGCCTGCGCCAGTGCTGTCGCGCAGTTCTTTCACCATTGCAGCGGTGATTGCCATGTTACTTCTCCTTAAACGGAATTCATTGATCTGCGGGAGGGGGGATACGCCCCCTACCCGACCGTTTTGTGACGCTTATTCAGCAGCGGCTTATTCAGCAGCGGCTTATTCAGCAGCGGCTTATTCAGCAGCGGCTTCTTCAGCAACGACTTCTTCTGCGAACTCTTCCATTGCGCCCATGTCAACGCCAGCTGCACCCAGCTGAGCGGACATACCGTCAAGCGCTGCACGTGCAGCCAGATCGGTGTAAAGCGCGATGGCACGTGCAGCGTCATCGTTACCTGGAATGACGTAGTCTACGCCGTCAGGTGAACAGTTGGTATCAACAATAGCTACAACTGGGATGCCCAGTTTCTTAGCTTCTGCGATGGCCAGATCTTCTTTGTTGACGTCGATGACGAAAATCAGGTCAGGAACGCCGCCCATTTCGCGGATACCGCCAAGTGATGCTTCTAGTTTGCCTTGCTCACGCTCCATGCCAAGACGTTCTTTCTTGGTCAGACCCGCAAATCCAGTTGCAGACGCTTCGTCGATGGCTTTCAGGCGGTTGATAGACTTTGAAACAGTCTGCCAGTTTGTCAGCGTGCCCCCCAACCAACGGTGGTTCATGTAGAACTGCGCAGATTTTTCAGCAGCGTCCATGATTGGCTTTGCAGCTTGACGCTTTGTGCCAACGAAAAGAACGCGGCCGCCCTTTGCGACAGTGTCACGGATAACTTGCAAAGCCTGGTCCAGCATTGGAACAGTCTGTGTCAGGTCCATGATGTGGATACCGTTACGTGAGCCGTAGATGTACTGACCCATTTTAGGGTTCCAGCGGGCGGTCTGGTGACCAAAGTGTACGCCTGCTTCAAGCAGTTGGCGCATGGAGAACTCAGGAAGAGCCATGTCTTTTTTCCTTTTCCGGTTTCAACCTCAGCGGGGGATTAGCGTGTTGCCAACCGGTGGATCCTTTGGGATTTGTCCCCATTGGACCCGCCCCCGCCTGCGGGATTAAGTGCGTGCGCTTTAACCGGGCTTTGCGCCGGACGCAACCCTTTGGCTGCCTCCGGCGGGAGTATTTTATACAAAGCGAGGTGATATCTTACAAAAAGACCCGCTCAACGAACCAATACGCCCCGACCGCCGCGATTGCGACAGATGCAGGAATTGCGACAAGACGGCGGTATGCGTCAACTTGATCGCGAAAATGGATGGATGCTGCACATAAAGCAAAAACCATCGCCAATGGCGCTGCGAAGACCCAAACGGGACCTTCGATCAAAGTTTGCAATGGCGCGGGGTTCAAAACAGCAAGTGCGAGTGCCGCAATAAGCAACACCGTATAGAGCGCAAAGCCCTGCCCTACTTCATTTGCACCGCGATCAACGCGCAGCGCCTGCCAAATACACAAGAACATGACAGCAATTACCGCAAGTTGCCCTACTTCGACCCCGACATTGAACCCAATGAGTGCCGGGATAAACGCGTTTTCGGGCAGTCCGAATTCCGCCAAAACAGAGGCGAAACCAAGCCCGTGAAGCAATCCAAAACCGAATACCACGACAGGTCGCCACCGGCTTAGCCCTTTTGCATAAATATTTTCGAGCGCGACAAACACGATGGACGCCGCAATAAGCGGTTCGACCACGCTGCCGGGCAACCGCACATATCCAAGCGCAGCCAATGCCAGCGTCAGCGTATGCGCCAAGGTGAACAACGAAACCTGCGTCAACAAAGGTCGGATGCGCGCAGATAAGAAAAACAGCCCGAGCACAAATAAGATATGGTCCAAACCTTTAGGGACGATGTGATCAAAGCCGATCGGAATATAGGACCCAAATACATGCAAACCAGACTGTGCCGATCCACCATTAATCAAGAAAGGTTCCGATAACGCACCGCCCGACAAGGTGCCCGTATATGGATCATTAGCGATGTCGTTCTGGCGTACAATTAATGTACCGTATGCAGGCACCCAGCCGATTTGAAACGTTTCGGCGTCCTCAGGGTATGTTCCGACAAGCGTAAGGCGGGTCATACGTACGGACGTTTCGTCTTCGGCGCCATAAACAATGGTGCCGTTGTCATTTAGTATCGTAGGTTTGCCATCGACCAAAAACGTAAAATTTTCTATAAATTGCGGCCAGTAGGCGTCAAACCGATCTGCAATGTCCTGCGGTGTTAACGTACGCAGCGCGTCGTAATCTTGGGCATTGGTCGCTGTATCTGTGTCTTCGACAGTATTTAGGTCAACACCGGCCAGCATGGCCTCTGCGTTGACGTCTAGTTCAATCATGACAACGCCGTCCTCGGCCCGCAAATTTAAAATGCTTGGAAAGACTTCATGCGCCCTCGCGGACGTGCCTGTCATCACAATAACCGTGATCATGCTTGACATCAGCGCATGAAAGACAACCCTTGCAACGTTGGATAAGGAAACACCTATGCGCATTTTAGCTCTTCTCTTTTCATTGTTGGCCGTTCCTGCAACCGCACATGAGTTCTGGCTTGAACCAACGGCTTATCAGATAGCCGCGGACGGTAACCTTGAGGCACATATTGTCAATGGCCAGAATTTCGCGGGAACCAAGCAGGTGTTTTTTCCACAACGTTTTGAACATTTCGCAGTCATCGCTGGCGGGACGGGCGTAAATGTTCGTGGACGTGCCGGAGATCGACCAGCGCTGAACCAAGCACCTGCTGCTGAAGGTCTAAACATCGTCGCGTATCAGGCGCGTAACGCGACGGTCGATTACGCAACTTGGGAAAAATTTCAAAACTTTGTTGATCATAAAGACTTTGGCGATGTGTTGACGCGCCAAAGGGAACGTGGATTGCCCGAAGCTAACTTCAAAGAAGTGTATTCACGCTATTCCAAGACATTAATTGGCGTTGGGAATGCTGCCGGTGCCGATCACCGTGTGGGGCTGGAAACTGAACTCGTTGCCCTGACGAACCCCTACACGGATGACTTGGATAACGGCTTCACGGTTCAATTGTTTTATCGTCAGGACGTGCGCGCAAATGTGCAGATCGAGGTCTTTGACAAGGCGGCCGACGGTACTGTCGAAGTTTCATATTTCCAAACCAATGATGATGGTATTGCAACTTTTCCAGTCACCGGTGGCAATAGCTATATGGTCGATGCAGTTGTGTTGCGCGAACCGACTGATGAATTGCAAGAGCAAACTGGCGCCGTTTGGGAAACGCTGTGGGCAAACCTGACATTTGGCGTCCCCGAATGAGAACTAGCCTTCGTCAAAAAGCTACCGCCGTTTGTGACCAAAAAATCGCACAAAAAGGTGACGGTGTTGGGTTGTCTTTCTATGCATTTTTTGCAAACCGCAATGATGATCCTGCCTTGCTAATGGAGGCCGCGACTTGGTGGATCGAAACCCATAAATTGGACCATTTTGAAAAGGCGGTAAAAATTCGTCAAATGATGCAAGATGGGCTGTGACGGACGCTTGCGCATCGTTCCCGGCTCGGTCAGAACGGGCGCATGACACAACAAGCTGACATTCTTTGTATTGGTTCGGTCCTTTGGGACGTGATTGGACGCACGGCAAGTTCAATGCGTGTAGGCTCTGATGTTCCGGGGCGCATTACGCGGCTTCCGGGTGGCGTTGCGATGAACATTGCAATGACCCTACGGCGTTTTGGTATGACCCCTGCCTTACTTACCGCAATTGGGCGTGATGCTGAGGGCGATGAACTGGTTGCAGAAGCCACCCGCATGGGAATGGTGTGCGATCATATTTATCGCTCCGAAGACCTGCCTACGGATGTGTATATGGCGGTTGAAGGCGCGAATGGCTTGATCGCCGCAATCGCTGACGCGCATTCGCTAGAAGCCGCAGGTAATAAGATTTTGCGCGCGATGGCAAACGGTGCACTTGGCACAGCTGACGTGCCGTATAGCGGCACCGTTGCACTGGATGGCAATCTGACCGAGGAGCTCTTGCAAGACATCGCGGGATCAAACTTGTTCCAACATGCAGACCTACGCGTTGCGCCAGCATCACCGGGCAAAGCGGAACGGTTGTTGGCGCTTCTTGGTCACCCATCAGCAACATTGTACGTCAATCTCGAAGAGGCCGGGCTACTGTGCCACATGCAATTTGATGATAGCGCCAGTGCCGCGGCTGCGCTGATCCAACGTGGTGCGCACCGCGTGCTTGTCACAGATGGCGGCAAATCCGCATCAGAAGGTACGCAAGGTGACATCATCACGCAAACCCCACCTGCTGTCATGGTCACGCGTGTGACTGGCGCAGGCGACACATTTATGGCGGCACACATAGCGTCAGAGTCAGAGGGCATGAACCGCGCGACAGCCTTGACACGTGCACTAAACGCCGCAGCGACATACGTATCCGGAGAAACACCACTATGACCATTCCAATTCATTACAGCGCCGAAGTTGCACATGCGCGCGCGGACGGTCGTCCGATTGTCGCACTCGAAAGCACGATCATTACTCACGGCATGCCATTTCCTCAGAATGTCGAAACTGCCCGTATCGTAGAAGACGATGTCCGCAAGGCTGGTGCCGTTCCCGCCACGATCGCTGTGATTGACGGATTGCTTCATGTTGGACTTGAGCCTGAACAATTGGACAGTCTTGGGCAGGCCCAAAACGTCGCAAAGCTATCACGTGCCGACATGGCGGCATGTATCGCAACAGGTGGTACGGGTGCCACGACGGTTGCGGCGACAATGATCGCTGCGCATCTGGCGGATATTCATATATTCGCTACTGGTGGAATTGGCGGCGTGCATCGGGGCGCTGAACTCAGCTTTGATATTTCTGCAGACCTACAGGAACTGGCGCAAACACCTGTCACAGTCGTCGGCGCTGGCGCGAAGGCAATTCTTGATCTACCCAAGACGTTTGAGGTGCTCGAAACGCTGGGTGTGCCTGTCATCGCATATGGGCAAGATGTGCTACCCGCCTTTTGGTCTGCCACGTCTGACATCGCGGCGCCATTGCGGATGGACACCGCCGAAGATATCGCGCGCGCGCAAACCACGCGCACGGCAATGGGTCTTAAGGGTGGACAGTTGGTTGCCAACCCAATCCCGCAAGCGGATCAGATTACGGCAGAAACGCTTGCTCCGATCATCGCGCAAGCCTTGGCTGAAGCGGATGAACAGAGCGTCAGCGCGAAAGCTGTCACACCATTCCTGTTAGGACGCATTTTCGAACTGACCGAAGGACGGTCACTCACTGCAAATATTGCGCTTGTTCGAAACAATGCGCGGCTAGCTGCACAAATAGCCATCGAAATGGTAAAACTGGGCTGATATCAAACACCATAAGGTTGTGGCTTGGTCCGGTAGTACATAGATGTCCATTAAAGATATTTGAGATAGTGAAATGACCAACGCGACTCCTGACGACCCTAAGCGCCGTGGTAAGTTGCGCATATTTTCAGCCTTACGCAGTAACTTTTTGGCGGGACTTATCATTGTCGCGCCCATTGGGCTGACCCTTTGGCTGATTTGGACTGTTGTCGGTTGGATCGATAGCTGGGTTTGGCCCTTTGTTCCCGATGCCTACCACCCCGAAGAGCTTGTTAACCGACTTCTAAACCGGGGGCCGGGTGACGAAATTACCGTGAACGTGCGTGGCATTGGCGTATTCATCTTTTTGATTTTCACGGTGATGGTTGGCTGGACGGGCAAGGGGCTGATCGGGCGTTCGTTTATACGCATCGGTGAACGGTTTGTGGACCGTATGCCGGTCGTGCGCTCTATCTATAACGCCGCAAAACAGCTGGCCGAAACTGTGTTTTCACAACGCGACACGTCGTTTGATAAGGCTTGTATGGTTGAATATCCACGTAAGGGTATTTGGGCAATTGCATTTGTATCAACAAATGCCAAAGGCGAAATCGACGCCAAACTATCAAATGGCGAACCTGTTGTGACGGTATTTCTACCCACGACGCCTAACCCGACATCAGGCTTTTTGCTGTTCTTACCTCAAAGCGAGGTGAAGTTCTTGGACATGACGGTCGAGGATGCCGCGAAGCTTGTGATTTCGGCCGGTCTTGTCTATCCGAACAAAAAACAAACGCCCGAAATTGTCGAAAGTGACGCTTAAGTGTTCAGTGCTGCTATTACGGGTTTTTTCACGGGCTTTAGTCTTATTTTAGCGATCGGCGCACAGAACGCATTTGTATTGCGGCAAGGCTTAGCGCGGAATCATGTATTCTTACTTTGCTTGTTATGTGCGGGTTCTGACGCGCTTTTGATTGCGGCTGGCGTTCTGGGGTTTGGCGTGATCGTTGAACTGTACCCTCTTCTGCCGCAAATCATGACATGGGGCGGTGCCGCATTCCTGATCGTTTATGGCGCGATACGTCTTTGGGCGGCTTACAAAGGGGAATACGCCATGCAGATCGCCGGGCAATCCGCCGGATTGTGGGCAACGTTAGGCACCGTCGCTGCGCTGACATGGCTTAACCCACATGTGTATTTGGACACACTCGGTTTAATCGGTGCGATTTCGGTCCAATACGATGACGTCGCCCAGAAAACCGTTTTTGGGATTGGCGCAATCACGGCGTCTTTTGTCTTTTTCTTCAGCTTAGGTTACGGCGCACGACTGTTGGCGCCAATAATGCAATCCGCGAAGGCATGGCAATTCTTGGATGTGCTCATCGGTGTCGTCATGTGGCTTTTGGCGTTTAAGCTGCTTAGCTAAACATGTCTGCCAAATCCACGGTGCTTTGATTGTTCAAGTCGCCTTTGTGCTGCGATAAGAACGCATGTGCCGCAGCTTCGCCCGCTTCGCGCAGGCGGCTTAACACGACGGGCGTTGGAATGGTTTTGGTCGCGACGTTGAGTTCGTTCATCAAACCATCATCCGCGATCATATGCACCAAGACGCTTTTCATAGCACCCTCGGGTACTGATCCTTCACGGATCAGACGTTGCACAAACGCAATCGCGCGAAGTTCACGTAGTAACGAGCTGTTAAAACTGATCTCATTTATCCGATTATGAATGCCCTGTACGTCTTCTGGAACATCTTCACGGTAAAGCGGGTTGATGTTCACAACTAAAACGTCGCTAGGCAGATGTTTTTCAAACAATGGGAATAACGCTGGGTTACCAGTGTATCCACCATCCCAGAACGCCTCTGTTTTACCTGTTTTCGGGTCTGTAAATTCGACTGCCTGAAACATCGTGGGTAAGCAGGCAGATGCCATGATCACATTAGGACAGATTTCCACATCATTGAAAACACGTATTTTTCCAGACCGAACGTTCGTTGCGCAAATATAAAGTTCAGGCCCTTCATCTCGGCAGATTTTATCGTAATTGAATTTGTTGACGATTGCCTCAAGTGGGTTGCGAAGTGCTGGGCCGTAGATATAGGGCGACATCATGCGCGTCGTAAAATCAAAGGCGGCGTAAGCGGGCGAATATTTCAGTGTCTTGGCCCAAACATGCGCTGTCGGAGCAAGCGACGCGATCCAGTCAGAAAGGCTTGGGTCCGTAACGGCACCCACCTGCCCCCAAAGCCATTCGAGGTTATCTATCGCGCCTTGTCGGCCGCCATCGACCCAACCAGATTTCAACGCAGCAGCATTCAAAGCGCCGGCAGACGTGCCCGAAATCGCCGCGATTTCAATATCTTCTTCCGCAAGAAGACGCGACAACACCCCCCAAGTGAACGCGCCATGCGCACCACCGCCCTGAAGCGCGAGGTTGATACGTTTCACAGTGCGGTCCAACCGCCATCGACACTAATGGTGGTGCCGGTAACCTGCGCCGCGGCATCAGAACAAAGATACAAAGCCGTACCGCCCAACTGTTCGGTCGTCGCAAATTCTTTTGATGGTTGCCGTTCTAGCATGACGTTTTTAATCACGTCTTCACGGGACATGTCGTATTCTTTCATCGTGTCAGGGATCTGCGCCTCGACCAAAGGGGTCAGAACATAACCCGGACAGATCGCGTTGCATGTGATGGGTTCTTGCGCGGTTTCAAGGCCGATTGTTTTCGTGAAACCGACAATCCCGTGTTTTGCAGCAACATAGGCGGATTTATACGGTGACGCGGTCAGTCCATGAGCGGATGCAATGTTGATAATCCGCCCCCAGCCCTTTTCACGCATACCAGTGATTGCAGCTGCAGTTGTATGAAAAGCAGAGCTTAGGTTAATCGCGATGATCGCATCCCATTTTCCCGCCGGAAATTCTTCGACTGGGGCCACGTGTTGAATACCGGCGTTATTCACCAAAATATCACAACCGCCAGCATCAGCTATCAACCGACGACATTCATCGCCCTTCGACATGTCGGCTTGAATGTAACGCGCAGTCACCCCAGTTTCTTGAGCGATTTCAGCAGCAAGAGCATGGTCTTCGGCCGTATCAGTGTAGGAATTTAGCACCACATTGATGCCTGCCTTAGCCAATTCACGGGCAACACCCAGCCCGATACCTGAATTTGAGCCTGTGATAATCACGGTTTTGCCTGAAAGTGACATGGAATCTGCTCCGTCATGTTGCGTTACGACTCAGTCTACATGCTGCAACTGCAAAGGCCACCGATTGTTAGAATAGCCAATAAAAAAACGCCCGCACAAGGCGGGCGTAAAGTTATTGAGGCAGGTTTCATACAGGCAAGAAACCTATCGAGCAGTGACTCCTTTATAAGCAATCACTTGCGCGGCTCCAAGCTAAAAGTTTGAAAACGCACAAAAGCCGCTTTACGATCAGTTTTAATAACCAAATCAAACCAACGGGGCATCACAATTATGACATCGCATTTTCATTACAGCTGGCGAGGTTTGGCAACTTCCTTAATGCTCTTCGCCACAGGCACAACAGCGGTCGCCGAACCCCAGCATGGCATAGCTATGTATGGCGATCCTGCCCTTCCACCGGATTTTGTGTCCCTGCCCTATGCAAATGCGAATGCCCCGACGGGCGGCCACATTGTCACCGCCGAAGTCGGCAGTTTTGACAGCCTAAATCCATTCATCCGGAAAGGGTCAGTTCCGTGGCAGTTACGCTTCTTTATCGGCGAAAGTTTTATGGGCCGAAGCCTAGATGAACCGTTCACACTCTACGGTGTTTTGGCCGAATCGGTTGAAACCGGACCGAATCGCGAATGGGTTGAATTCACGTTGCGCGAAGGCACGCAATTCTCGGATGGTAGCCCGCTCACAATCGAAGATGTGATGTGGTCTTATGAAACGCTGGGCACAATTGGACACCCGCGCTATCTGGGCTTCTGGTCCAAGGTTGAAAGCATGGAACAGACTGGTGATCGGTCCGTCCGGTTTACCTTCAATGTCGAAGATCGTGAGCTGGCGTTGCTTGCTGGGATGCGCCCAATTTTGAAAAAGGCACAATGGGAAGGCGTGGATTTCGCCGAAAGCACGACAGACATCGTACCAATCACATCAGCCCCTTACATTATCGATGACTTTGAACCGGGGCGTTTTGTTTCGCTAAAACGTAATCCAGACTATTGGGGCGCCGACGTTCCATTTCGGGTCGGCACCAATAACATCGACGAAATACGCCTTGAATTCTTTGGCGATGAAACGGCGGCATTTGAGGCGTTCAAGGTTGGTGAAGTGAATTCAAACCGTGAATTCAACGTGGCGCGTTGGGATACATGGTACAACTTCCCGGCGGTTCAAAATGGCGATGTGATCAAATCTGTTCTCGGCCATGAACGCCCATCTGGTATGACAGGGTTTGCGATGAACACCCGCAAAGCCATATTTGCTGATTGGCGCGTACGCGATGCAATGCTGCATGCGTTTAATTTTGAATTCATCAACCAAGCCCTAACAGGTTCAGTCCAGCCGCGGATCACGTCATATTGGTCTAACTCACCGCTTAGCATGTCGCATGGTCCTGCCGAAGGGCGTGTGCGCGAATTTCTAGAACCTTTCGCCGATGAGCTGATCCCTGGCACATTAGAAGGCTATAGCCTGCCTGTCGCAGATGGCAGCGAACGGAACCGCGCAGGGACGCGCGCCGCATTGGATCAAATGGAAGCAGCCGGTTGGACTGTGCAAGACGGCGTGATGAAAAACGAAGCTGGTGACGAATTCACATTCGATATCCTTCTTGATCAAGGAGCAACCGAAAATCAGACGATCATCGATATGTATGTTGAATCGCTGTCACGTATTGGTGTCACCCCGACAGTAACTGTTGCCGACAGTGCGCAATTCAAAGAACGCACTGACGCCTATCAATTTGACATGGTTTACTATCGCCGGGGTGTGTCGCTCTCGCCTGGCAACGAGCAATTTAACTACTTCGGTTCCGAAGACGCCGATCAAACCGGAGGCCGTAACCTGATGGGGGTCAAATCACCCGCAGTGGACGCGATGATTGGTCGGCTTCTTACCTCAGATAGCCAAGATGACTTTGTCGCGGCTGTGAAAGCCTTGGATCGGTCACTGACTGCAGGACGCTATGTTATCCCTATCTACCAGTGGAACATTAGCCGTATCGCGCATTCCAAAAACCTTCACTTCCCCGACACAATGCCAATTTTTGGCGATTGGCCAGGCTGGCAGCCAGACGTCTGGTGGTACTCTGAAGACTAAAGCGTTCCCCTTAGCCCGCGCGGCTGGGGGTTAGCTCAAGGACGTGACCCATAAAATGGTCGCGTCTTCTTGGCTTAGCGACACGACGTTATGCCCCATAGACGCATCGTAGTATGCGTTGTCACCACGGCTAAGTTCAATTGGCTCATAAAATTCTGTGTAAAGCCGAACTTGCCCAGTTAATACGTATAGAAACTCCTCGCCGTCGTGGCGCACCCAGCCGTCGAAATCATCCATAGAACGGGCCCGCACACGGGCGCGATACGGTAACATTTTTTTGGTCGTCAAAGTTTCGGCTAGTAACGCATGCTCGTAAGTGGTTGTGATCTTTGTACCTTCGTCACCGTTCCTTGTGACAGCCATACGGCCGTTTACTTGTCCTTTTGACGGTGGTGTAAACAATTGAGGTACCGATATTTCCAATCCGACCGCTAACTTTTTCAGCGCATCATAGGTTGGTGACATCTGGCCATTTTCAATTTTGGAAAGCGTCGAACGCGCGAGGCCAGCTTGCTGGGCAGCCTGCTCCAATGTCCAATCACGTGCCTTGCGTAATTCACGTACACGCGCCCCTAAATCAAGAGGCTGGGCAATTGTGCTGTCGCCGTTTTCATGTGCAACGCGGATAAGGCTTTGTGGATCGTGTTCTGTCATGACGCCTGTCTTAATCAGAGGGCGCAATTGTTGCAACTGCGAGGATTGCCCCGATGCACCATGCGCACAGGTCTAGCACGAATATGTGCTATTTTGCACAGTGTTTTATGTGCATTGGCTCTGGCCCCTGTTCACTGACGTGCTATCACAAATCGAACGGTACGTGTGACGCGTACGGAATGCTCAGCCGTCGACAACCCGCTAAACGTTGCGACGCGACAGGAGAACCAGATGGTCAAACTTGATATTATTTCCGATCCAATCTGCCCGTGGTGCTATATTGGTAAGACCAATTTGGATAAGGCGTTGCTCCAGTTTCCGGATCACCCATTTATCATGGAGTGGCACCCCTTTCAGCTGAACCCCGATATGCCCGCCGAAGGTATGGACCGGCGCGCCTACCTTGAGGCAAAATTTGGCGGTAAAGATGGTGCGGTAAAGGCATATGCCCCTGTTGTCGAACATGCAGAAAAGACAGGCGCCGTGATCAATTTTGACGCTATTAAAACGACCCCAAACACGATTGATGCGCATCGGCTCATCCACTGGGCGGGGATCGAGCAGCGACAAACCTTTGTCGTTGATTTGTTGTTCAAAGCCTACTTCGTTGATGGGCGCGATATCAGCAACCACGAAGTTCTCGCAGACATCGCCGACACAGCCGAAATGGATGCTGCCACAATCACAAAGCTACTGAGCTCTGACGCTGACATCGAAGATATCCGCGCGCGCGATGCCCATAGCCGCAAAATGGGTGTAAACTCTGTACCGACATTTATCGTGGCGCAGCAACATGCGGTTCCCGGTGCGCAGCCGCCTGAAACCTGGGTCAGCGTGATTACCGAAATCATGGATAAGCTAGAAGAAGACGCATGAACGCTCCACGTCCAGCTTGGCACAATAATGACAGGCATCAGGTTGCTTTGGCACCCTAATTCAGAATGCGAACAAACTAATCGTAACCTGTCGCACCCTATTGCTGGACCCCTTTTATGAAACGCCTACCACAAACAGAATTCATTGCGCTGATGGCAATGGTCGCGGCAACAGTCGCATTTTCAATCGACGCGATGCTCCCTGCTTTACCGCAAATCGGTGCAGAACTGACGCCGCTTGACCTAAACCGTGCGCAGCTGATCGTGACCAGCTTTGTGCTGGGTATGGGCATTGGGACGTTATTTACTGGCCCACTGTCGGACGCATTCGGACGCAAACCGGTCATGGTCGGCGGTGCGCTGCTTTATATTATTGCATGTGTCATCGCTTGGCAGGCCCAAAACCTCGAAGTCATGCTCGCGGCTCGTGTACTACAAGGACTGGGTGCAGCAGGCCCGCGCGTGGTCGCGATGGCATTGGTACGTGATCTCTATAGCGGCCGCGAAATGGCGCGGATCATGTCTTTTGTCATGATCGTATTTTCAATTGTACCGGCACTGGCGCCCACCATTGGTCACTACATCATCATTGGTTTTGGCTGGCGTGGAATTTTCGCAGCCTTTGTCGTATTTGCATCCATTGTGATGACATGGTTGGTCATAAGACAGCCTGAAACACTGACGCCTGAAAAACGACGCCCACTTAGCGTTAAGGCTCTTGTTAGTGCAACGCGCGAAATGTTCGTTCACCGGACAGCACGATTGTCGATCCTGGTGCAAACCTTGACCTTTGGCATGCTGTTTATGTTGATTTCGTCAACACAGCAGGTCTTTGACCAAACTTTTGCGCAAGGCGATGTCTTTCACCTCTGGTTTGGCGCAATCGCAATTTTCGCCTCATCGGCAAGCGTGCTGAACGCACGACTGGTCGTTCGATTGGGGATGCGCGCGATTATTAAATCTATGTATACAGTGCAAATTGCTATCACTGTAATGCTTGTCGCCGTGACACTGTTCAACGGGCCCTATTGGCTTAGTTTCGGTGCCTATCTTATTTGGGTCACAGGTAATTTTTTCCAAGCCGGCCTAACAATCGGGAACCTTAATGCGCTCGCGATGGAAGAAATGGGGCATATTGCAGGGCTAGCCGCATCCGTCATTGCCGCTGTGGCGACCGTTGGTGCTGTGGTTATCGCTGTGCCTGTCGCGCTGATGTTTGATGGAACGCCGATGCCAATGGCCTATGGTACATTGGTATGCGCAAGCTTGGCGCTATGGCTCACGACCATGATCAAACGGCCCGGTGAAGAATAACCACCGTTCTCGCTTTGTACCAAATACTCATAACAAAGGCCGGGTTTACCCGGCCTTTTTCTTTTTCTCGTCGGCAAGCTTTTGTGCCAACTCTCGTGCGATATTAAACGCACCTTGGATTTTATCGCGCTCCTTAGCCCAGTCACGCAGCACGACGATCTTGTTGTCCTTGACCTTGGCCTGACCGTCTTGGGCATGCACAAACTCAACCAATCCCTGCGGTGACGCGAATTTATCGTTGTGAAACTGAATCGTCGCGCCTTTTGGCCCTGCATCCAATTTTGAAATACCCGCGCGTTTACACATTGCTTTGATACGTACGACCAACATCAATGTGTTCACCTCACGCGGAAGCTTACCAAACCGATCAATTAACTCCGCCGCAAAACCTTCTAACTCGACCTTGGTCGTTAACTCCGACAGGCGGCGATACAGGCCAAGCCGTACATCTAGATCAGGCACATAGTCTTCTGGGATCAGGACAGGGACACCAAGGTTGATCTGTGGCGCCCATTGACCATCATCGATGATGCCCTCGGCATCCCCAGATTTAATCGCGGCAATCTGATCTTCAAGCATCTGTTGGTATAGTTCATATCCAACTTCGCGCATCTGCCCTGATTGCTCTTCACCAAGCAGGTTCCCCGCCCCACGAATATCCAAATCTTGACTCGCGAGCGTAAAGCCAGCCCCAAGGCTGTCGATAGACCCCAACACACGCAAACGCTTTTGTGCCGTGTCGGTCAGTTTTTGCCTCGGTTTAGTTGTTAAATAAGCATAAGCACGTGTCTTAGACCTGCCAACACGTCCACGAATTTGATAAAGCTGTGACAGACCAAACATGTCAGAACGCCAAACAATCATCGTATTTGCCGTCGGAATATCAAGGCCGGATTCAACAATTGTTGTCGCCAATAAGACATCGTATTTCCCATCATAAAACGCGTTCATCCTGTCGTCCAATTCACCGGCGGCCATCTGGCCTGTCGCAGTGATATAGGATACTTCAGGCATCTCCGTTTTCAGGAACTCCTCCATTTCGGGCATATCGGCGATCCGAGGAACAACGATAAACGATTGCCCGCCACGGTAGTGCTCGCGCAACAATGCCTCGCGCACCGTGACCGTATCGAATTCGCTCACGTAGGTACGTATCGCAAGCCGGTCGATCGGCGGTGTGCCGATAATTGACAGGTCGCGCACACCAGACAACGATAGCTGCAAGGTCCGTGGAATAGGTGTGGCTGTCAGCGTAAGCACATGCACATCAGTACGAAGTTGCTTTAGGCGTTCTTTGTGTTGAACCCCAAATTTTTGTTCTTCATCAATGACTAACAAGCCAAGGTTCTTAAACCGCACACCTTTTGCCAGCAACGCATGCGTGCCAACAACAATATCAACGGTGCCTTTCGTAATCCCATCACGCGTCAAGGCCGCATCTTTGGCTGAAACGAAACGCGACAGCGGTCGGACGTTCACAGGAAATCCCCGGAACCGTTCGGCAAAGTTTTGGTAATGCTGCCGTGCAAGCAACGTCGTTGGTGCAATTATTGCAACCTGAATCCCTGAAAGCGCGGCGACAAACGCTGCCCGAATGGCAACTTCGGTCTTACCGAAACCGACATCACCACAAATGAGGCGATCCATAGGCTTGCCAGCAGCCAAGTCATCCAGCACATCAGCGATCGCAGCCAACTGGTCGTCGGTTTCAACGTAGGGAAAACGCGCTAGGAATTGATCCCACAAGCCGTCAGGCGGGTCCATCGCGGGTGCCGTGCGCAATTCGCGTTCAGCAGCGACCCGAATAAGCCGCTCGGCGATTTGCCGGATGCGCTCCTTGAGCTTGGCTTTCTTTGCCTGCCATGCACCGCCTCCCAGCTTATCCAAAAGCCCAGTATCGTGGCCGTATTTGGACAGGAGTTCGATGTTTTCCACCGGCAGATAAAGCTTTGAATCTTCGGCATATTCTAAAAGGAGACATTCGTGCGCCGCCCCTAATGCGGTGACGACCTCCATGCCTTTAAAACGGCCCACACCGTGATCCACATGAACCACGAGATCGCCGGGGTTTAGGCTGTTCGCCTCGCTTAGGAAATTTTCGGCGCGACGTTTACGTTTGCTTTGACGGATTAGCCTATCACCCAGAACGTCTTGCTCAGAAATGACCGTGAGCCCGGGCGCTTCAAAACCGTGATCAAGCGGCCAGACAGCAAGATGAACCCCAGACTTCCCAACCCGACTGAAATCTTTAATAGCGATAGTTTCAGAAATGCCTTCGTCTTCGATCAGCCCTTCCAGCCGTTCGCGCGCGCCTTCGGAATAGGACGCAATTACGACAGGTCCGTCCTTAAGCTTTACTTTCACATGGTCCGCTAATGAACTGAAAAGGCTAATTTGTTCCTGCTGTCGCTCAGGCGAGAAATTGCGCCCGATACGCCCGCGAGCATCAATAACACCCACACCTGTTGCCTGTTTCAAAGGCGAAAACTGCATCACCCGTCGGTTGGAAATCGCAGCATCCCACGCGTTATCATCCATATACAACAATGCAGGCGGCGCTGGTTTATAGACGCTATCCATCCGACCCTTTTGGGTCAGCGCGTGCATGCGCGTGCCATATTGGTCTTCGATGCTTTCCCAACGCGCCAGTCGCATTGGCCCCATTTGATCATCCAAAGTCACTGTCGCCCGCGGCAGATAATCGAATAACGTTTCAAGATCTTCTTGGAAAAAGCCGAGCCAGTGTTCAATCCCCGCATGTTTGCGACCAGCACTGACGGCTTCGTAAAGCGGATCATCAGTGCCCGCTGCGCCAAATTCAATGCGATAGTTTTGCCGGAACCGTGTAATTGCTGAATCGTCTAAAATGACTTCGGATACGGGCGCGAGTTCAACTTCGGTTAATTTTTCGGTGGTCCTTTGTGTGGCCGGATCGAAACGCCGCGCGCCATCCAAAACATCGCCAAAAAGATCCAGCCGGACAGGTCCAGATTGCCCCGGTGGGAAGATATCGATTATGCCACCCCGCACGGCATAATCGCCCGGCTCCATCACTGTGGGACTTTGGGTAAATCCCATACGAACCAAAAAATTACGCAGGGCAGTTTCATCAATCCGACTGCCAACTGTGGCCTTAAAAGCCGCCTCGCGCAGGATACTGCGGGCGGGTACGCGTTGCGTTGCGGCTGCAAGCGACGTCAGCAGCACAAACTTTTCAGGCATCCCATGAACAAGCCCTGCAAGCGTCGCCATGCGTGCGGCAGAAACATCCGCGTTCGGGGAAATCCGGTCATACGGCAGGCAATCCCAAGCTGGGAAAACGAACACAGGAACATCTGGCGCAAAAAACGAAAGCGCTGCCTGCATGGCGGCAAGCCGTTTGTCATCAGACGCTACGTGAAGAACGGGATGGCCTTTAGATAGCTCAGCCAGAATAAGCTGCGCATCATAACCTTCGGGGGCACCGCTTACGGTGATGTATTTTAGATCGGACATGCGGGATGAACTACTCCGCCGGGCTTTGGTGTCAACCGTTCAGTAGCCAAACGGCTGCATGAGACTAAAAAGCATACCGTAGGCTGCCGAAATGAATACAGAGACCATCGCGATGAGCTGGATAATCAGTCGCAGACGTATCAGGTATTTTGAAAGCTCAGCCCCCTGCAGTGGATTTTGTGATAACCGCTTGGAAGCAAAAACATTTATGCCTCCGACAAAGGTGATTGGAAGCACCAAAAGCATGACACCTTGAGCGACTTCCAATCGGTAGTAGAGGGCAGAAACGACGACTGAAGTCAGAATAAATGCAAGTAAACCAACAGCTAAACCGCCACCTTCTTGTACCAGCGCTTGAATGCGTCGCACATTGATATCGACCAATGCCTCTAAATCGCTTCCGGCTTGCGCGCCAAAGCGTCGCGCACGCAAAATCATGTCAAACGGCACGCCTATGATCCAATGGCTTACAATCATCCAGCAGGTGCAGACCATGATCCAGTACCAAAGGTTGGAAAATGTGTGCACATCCAGCACACGAGAAAAGAGGCCGTTCCAATCCAAAGTCGTATCCTGTTGATCTAACTCATTTTGGGTGACGTTAGCGTTACAAACGAAAGATGCCCATACTTGTGATAGGTAAAAATCCATGCGACCAAGGCCGCAATTACGAAAGATGACACTATGAAACCTACTGTTGCTCCTTTTCCCGCCGCGCGCCTGCGTCGCAACCGCCAATCCGCAAGTCTTCGGGCGCTTACGCGTCAGCATTCATTCAGCGTGGATGATCTGATTTGGCCCGTTTTTGTGATGGATGGGACAGACGACGAAACGCCTGTTGCATCAATGCCGGGCGTCACCCGCAAGACAGTGGATCGCGTTGCCAAGGCAGCGATAGAAGCCCAAACATTGGGCATCCCTGCAATCTGCCTTTTCCCCTACACGGGTATGGAGGCCCGTACCGAAGATTGCGCCATGGCATGGGATCCGAACAACCTCACGAACCAAGCGATCCGGGCAATCAAAGATGCAGCACCCGACATCGCCGTTATGACAGATATCGCATTAGACCCTTACAACATTAACGGGCACGATGGATTTGTCGAAAACGGCGAAATCGTGAATGATCGTACGGTCGAAGCGCTTGTTAAAATGGCGCTGGCGCAAGCGGATGCAGGGGCTGATATTTTAGGCCCATCTGACATGATGGATGGTCGTATCGCCGCGATCCGCCACGCGCTTGAGACAGAAAAGCATCAAAACGTCACGATCCTTAGCTACACGGCAAAATATGCATCTGCGTTCTACGGACCGTTTCGCGATGCGGTTGGCGCGTCATCCGC
This sequence comes from Yoonia maritima, assembly GCF_002933395.1. Lineage (GTDB taxonomy): Bacteria > Pseudomonadota > Alphaproteobacteria > Rhodobacterales > Rhodobacteraceae > Yoonia > Yoonia maritima_A. Next base: position 603,308 of record NZ_PKFN01000007.1, on the reverse strand, counting down.
GCTGACTGGTGACAAGAACACCTATCAAATGGACCCCGGCAATTCAGACGAAGCACTGCGCCTTGTCGAACGCGACCTTTCCGAAGGTGCCGATATGATCATGGTGAAACCCGGGATGCCGTATCTGGATATTTGCCGTCGCGTGAAAGACGCATTTGGTGTGCCCACATTCGCCTATCAAGTCAGCGGAGAATACGCGATGCTGCAAGCCGCCGTGCAAAATGGCTGGTTGAACGGCGAACAAGTCATGATGGAAAGCCTTTTGGCATTCAAACGCGCTGGCTGCGATGGGGTGCTAACCTATTTCGCGCCAGAGGCCGCGAAAGTTCTGAATCGCTAACATCATAGACAGTTAGTTACGATAGGTTTCCAGCAAAGGTTTGTTGTTCTTTATATGCCGTGCAATCAAGCGATGTTGCCGAGGTAAATCGACGATCATTTGCGCGGCTCTTGTTGGGCATTGTTGACCAACAAGGCCGGGGAACAGTGTCTCGATCTCTTCCTGTGCGTCGATAGAAAGTGAATGCACCGTTTCCCGTCCTAAGAACAAGGTCTCAGCAGGTGCACCTTCAGCGAATACAACTTGATGATCGTCACATAAAATATGGTAATAGCTTATGTCATTGATCGTTTCGTCAATGAATATATCTGGGAGGTTTGTCAGCCGCACCGCCGGGATAAGCACATCCCTTAGGCCAAACATGCGCTCTGCTACTTTTGACGAAACAAGTATCCGGTGCTGGCGCGACACCAATAGGTCTTGCTTGGGTAATCCTTTGCCTAATGCGCCGGCACGAATGCGTACCGGTCGCAGCTTTGGATTCGCTACTAGGTCCGCGCTAGAGAGCTTAATCACACCAATCCAACGAATTTTAGCTGCGCCCGCAGCAAGCGTCGCGATTTTCTGACCAACCCGAAGTTTTTCGATTTCGATAGCGCCCTCACAAGTAGCGATTTTTGTCCCACCGGCGAAACAAACAACGTTTTGGGTTTCCACATTAAACCCACCACCGGTGTTTTGGACCCCCCTTCCATCGGCCGTGGTCCAATTATCCAAATCAAGTATGGATGCGATCAAATCCTCTTGTTGAATTGGTAGCGTACCGTCTGCGGTCCACTCCATATAATCTTCGTCACCATCAATAATGACCGCCCCGTTGCTTGTCGTAAGCCCGGTCCCAGTAAGGTTTGGCGTTTGCGTATTACTGCCGTCAGCCTCGTTCCCGATAACCGCGACATAGTTTGTTGCGGTAATTGCGTTCCCGTCACGTGTTCCTTGGAACGCCCAAAACATTTCATTGCGACCAGCGATATCATAGCCGCCCTTAATATAATCGACGTCGCCTCCGGAATCGAAATTGATTGTATCAGCGGCAGGGTCCATATCGATTGTCACCACAGTGCCAGCAGGAACACCACCGGCAGGGACGGTCCATTCGATCATTTGTTCACTACCAAAGAAGCCGGTCTCGTCGCGCTCATCGTCGGTGAAATAGATAACTTCTCCGGCGGAAAGACCTGTGGTTGCGATAAACGCGATATCGTCGTTATCGCTATCCCAACCGACGAAAAGAACATCTCCTGGCTCTAACGGCATCTACAAACCACCCTCACAACGCGCAGCACTCGTTATTTCAAACTTCAACCTCAGGAGGATCAGATAGCACATTTTGAAATTTATCAATAGTGTCGATCAGCTGCTGAAACAGTCTTGGCGTGCCCCAAACAAACCAACAGGTGACAGCTTCTTAGAATTTACTTATACTTCCCGAAATAAGAGACGATAAACGTTTCAGATATGGCAGATAAGGCGAAAAAAATGAGCACTTACACAAGGCGTAGCTTTACGCTTGGCGCATTGGCAACAACGACTTTGGGGGCATGTAGTAATGGTATTGGCGGCAATGGGCCTGCAACCATTGATGCACGTGTCGACGGTACATTGAACGCGATGTACTCGCAGTTTCCGGGCACTCAGCAGCTCGCCAGCCGTGCCAGCGGTATGCTCGTGATGCCGTTGATCACCGAAGTCGGTCTTGGTCTTGGCGGTTCCTTTGGACGTGGGGCCCTACGCATCGGCAACTCAACAGTCGACTATTATTCATCCGCGTCGGGCAGCGCTGGCCTGCAAATCGGTGCCCAGCAATACAGCCATGTTCTGTTTTTCATGACCCAAGATGCGCTGATGGATTTCCGTCAATCCCCGGGCTGGGCGGCTGGTGCCGATATCGAATATGCAATCAGCGCCCAAAGCGAAATGCTGCGCGCTGAGACAACGACGTCGCTGTCACCAGTCATTGCTGTCGTCTTTGCGCAAACCGGATTACGACTTGGCGCGACGCTTGAAGGCACAAAATATACCCGCATCATCCCTTAGGGTCTTGCAATGCCAATGGGGCGTTTATCGATCACAACCAACATTGACTGTCCGATCCTTATTTTGGCTGCGGGCAGTTCAAGCCGTATGAATGGGCGTGATAAATTAAACGAATTGGTCGATGGGGAACCTCTTCTTCGAACCCAGTGCAAAAGAGCGATAGCAACCCAACAACCTGTCTATGTGGCGCTGCCCGCGGCCCATCACACAAGAGCAGAACTGCTTTCAGGGTTAGATGTTACGATTTTGGCAATAGCACAGGCGACTGAAGGGATCGGCGCAACCTTACGGGAATCTGTCGCAATGCTGGCACCGTGCTCCAAGTTTATGGTGATTCTCGCTGACTTGGTATCTTTGCAAACGTCTGATCTGCTTCACATGCTTTGCGTAATTGGCACTCACCCAAACCACCTTATTTGGCGCGGCGCGACACACAAAGGAAACCCCGGCCATCCCGTTGTTTTTGATAACGCATTACGTTCAGAATTCTTACATTTGTCAGGCGACAATGGGGCTACCAAAATTATCAAAAAACACCGTGATCAAATGCGGCTTGTCCCACTTGGCGCGCAAGCACGTTTAGACCTAGATACCCCCCAAGATTGGGCGGATTGGCGCGCGGGCGTTAAGATTTAAACAGAACTTTGGTTTCTTTTTTCTGCAATGTTTTACGGGCCGCACGATACTGCTTTAACCCTTCCATTGTGGCAAGCTGCGGAAAAAGCCGGAACAGTTCTTCGCGTTGATCTGCGTCCACACCGCGAAGTGAATAATCGCCGGGTTGGAATGTCTCGGTCCATGCGCCGTTGGACAACACCACCTCGTGATGTTCACACATGAAATGCACATAAGTAAGATCCTGCGGTGCACCGATTTTTACACCATCAATTTTTGTCAGGTCTTTTGCGTAAACCAGCACTTCGTTTTGCTCGAAATACATTTGCGCCATTTCAGAAACGATCAACACCCGGTGGTACGGCGATACCTGCATATCTCGTTCAGGCAGACCATCACCCAATGCCCCGGCTTTGATGAAAATTGGGCGAATGCCCGGCGTCGCTTTAAGGTCATCTGTCGTAACTGACTTATGCCCGACCCAAGTGATGTGCCGGATACCGTTATCGCGCGTGAGCACCCGCGCGCCCACCTTCAAATCTTCGACGAGAATTTCACCACGGGGCGTTGCAATTGCAGTGCCCGGTGTAAAGCAGGGTACGATTTTTTTTGGCCGTGACGGATCAGTTCCAGGAACCGTATTGGCAGGTCTATTCACGCTCCAAAGAGCAGCGCTATCAGAACATGTGTTCACGACTGTCATGCGAAAATCCCCTGTTCAAACACCTTACTCACAAAGCCGTTCTCTGCTGAACGGAAACACCGTTAAATTACCAGCCACCAGCGCATACAAGCAACCTATTCTCGGGGCCGCCGCGCAAAAAGTTCATGTTTGCAAGCAATTACCCTAGTTAAGACATGCTTTGGGCGCGATGGCGACCCAATGCGAACACTGTCCTGACTTAATCCTATAAGCCCTACACCTTAACAAGTAATACTGGTGCCGATGGAGAGACTCGAACTCTCACGATATTACTATCGGGGGATTTTGAATCCCCTGCGTCTACCATTCCGCCACATCGGCCAGTGCGGACCTCCTAAACAGGACCGCGGGCAACGTCAATCAGTCGAATGCATTTTCTTGCATTAAAGTCGCGCGGCACCGAAAGTATCGCAATCGCTGAGGTTACCTGTCTCGAAACCACGCGCAAACCAGCGTTGGCGTTGCGCGCTTGTTCCATGTGTAAATGTGTGCGGTTGTACGCGCTGTCCGGCATTGCGTTGCAGTGTATCGTCGCCGATCTGCGCGGCTGCGTTCATTGCTTCTGCAATGTCGCCTTGCTCGAGGCTATCAAATTTTTCCCGTGCTGCACGTGCCCAGATACCGGAAAAGCAGTCAGCCTGTAATTCAATCCGCACAGAAATCGCATTTGATTCTGCTTCAGAAGACCGCTGCCGAATTTGATTTGCTTGTCCCAAAATACCTAATTCGTTTTGAACGTGGTGCGCAATCTCATGTGCTACGACATAGGCTGCCGCAAAATCGCCCCGCGCGCCGAAACGATCATCAAGAGTCGTAAAAAATGCCGTATCAAGAAATGCTTTTTTTTCGGGCGGGCAATAGAACGGTCCGGTTGCAGCGGACGCACCGCCACATGCTGATTGGGTCTGCCCCTTAAACAACACTAAGGTTGGTGCATTATAGACCTGCCCTAGTTGGTGACGGAAAATATCTGTCCAGACATCCTCTGTATCGGCCAACGTCACAGATACAAATTCAGCGGCACGTTCATCAGCAGGCGTCAGTTCAGCTGATTGCGCACTGCCCTGCCCGTCCCCGTCAAGGTTTACAAATTGGCTCACATCAACACCAAAGTACCAGCCGATGAGTAAGACAGCGACAGCGCCAATACCACCAATGCCGCCTGCACTGCGCGCACCGCCAGCGCGTCGTCGGTCCTCGATTTTGCCACTACCGCGGCGTCCCTGCCATTTCATCACCCAGTCTCCCGTTGCCTATGCGGCATTTTAACTGCATCCAATAACGGCACAAGCTTGACCCCACTGTGCCAGCGTGGCCTAACGCATAAAATACAGGAAGGTTCTATAATGTTGCGCAGTCTCTACAATTGGACGTTGTCATTGGCCCAATCACGCTATGCGCTTTGGGCACTTGCCGTCGTTGCATTTGTCGAATCTTCGTTTTTTCCAATCCCACCGGACGTTTTAATGATCCCGATGATCATTGCGCGCCCATCACGCGCGTTCCTCATCGCTGCCGTTGCGACAGTTGCGTCGGTGTTAGGTGGAATGTTTGGCTACTACATCGGCTTTGCACTAATGGAGACCGTAGGCCAACCCATTCTTGACTTTTATGGGAAAGGTCACGCGTTCGAAGAATTCGCCGCAAAGTACAACGAATGGGGCGCATGGGCTGTCCTGACTGCTGGTGTCACACCCTTCCCGTTCAAAGTCATCACGATCGCGTCAGGCGTGACGCAACTGTCATTTCCTGTATTTGTTATTTCCGCCATTATCGCACGAGCACTGCGTTTCTTTTTGGTTGCAGCACTTTTGTGGAAGTTTGGGGAACCTATCCGTGACTTTATCGAACGCCGACTTGGGCTTATTTTCATCGCTTTTTGCGTTCTTCTGCTGGGCGGGTTCGCCATTGTGGGGCTGCTATGACACGTAATTTAATGGTTCTTATCGCCGCAGGTGGATCAGCGGCATTGATGGCTGGCGCATTTACATTTCAGTTTTTTGGATATCCGCCCTGTGCAATGTGCCTTTGGCAGCGCTGGCCACATGTGGCCGCGATTGTGATCGGCCTATTGGCTTGGAAAATTCGTGGATGGTTATTGCCAGCGCTTGGCGCATTGGCCGCTGCAACGACTGGTTCTATCGGTTTCTTCCATATGGGCGTGGAACGTGACTGGTGGGAAGGCCCCAGCAGCTGCACAGGCAACGGGCTATTGAATGGCCTTGATGGTGCTGGATTACTTGCCGTCGAAGGCCCCAAAGTCATCATGTGCGATCAAGTGTCTTGGGAATTTCTGACACTCTCAATGCCGACATGGAACGCGATATTCTCTTTCGTTTTGGTCGGCTTTTGGATTGCCGCAGTTGTTCTTAGCGGCGCGTCGACAAAAGAAGGCTCGTCTCGCTCCGCGTGACGCCTTCTAAGCGGCGAATGGCAGACAGCACCTGATCGAATTCTTCAAGCGTCGCTGTTCCGATTTCCGCGATCAAATCCCAAGTGCCGTTGGTTGAATGAACCATCTGCACCTGGGGCATACGGGTTAGGCTTTTTGATATCTTCTCGGCCCCGCGCCCTGCAATTTCCAAGCTCATAAAGCCGCGCACCGGATCGGGCCGCACGTCTGAACGGGTGACCACCGAAAACCCCACGATCTCACCGGCCTCGACCAGCCGATCAAGTCGCGTCCGAATGGTGCTGCGAGTCACGTTAAGTTCTGCTGCCAACTCTGACAGCGATGCGCGCCCATTTCGACGCAAGGCCCCGACCAGCCGGGTATCCAGTTTGTCCAATTTAACCATCCACTTTGTACAACTTAGATTCATTTTGCACGTTTTGTGCGCTACCGCCAGCCGTTGTTTTGGACAATAATTTTGGGATGACACAAAGACACTGCATCTTAATTGGGGCACCGGTGGACTGCGGAAAACGCGTTCGTGGTTGCCTCATGGGCCCCGACGCATACCGAACCGCTGGCATCTCAGAGGCGATCACCGAACTTGGACACACAGTCGAAGACATCGGCAACCTGAGCCCCGCATCGGTAGAAGTCGCGCCTGCCCGAAACCCACAAGTTTACAAGCTGGCCGAAAATGTCGGCTGGACACAAACCCTCATGGCCGCCGCTGAAGAAGCAGCGCCACGGGGCATGCCCATTTTCATGGGTGGCGACCATGCGCTTGCAGCTGGAACTGTTGCAGGTATGGCCGCCCACGCAGCCAAACAGAACCGACCGTTTTTTGCGCTTTGGCTGGATGCGCACAGCGACATCCATACGCCCGATACGACCGACAGCGGAAACCTGCACGGCACGCCAGTGGGCTATGTCACTGGACGTGATGGCTTTGACGCCTATCCGCCCCTGCCCGTGCGTGTCGAACCCGCGAATATCTGCATGATTGGCTTGCGGTCGGTTGATGCCGCTGAACATGCCGTTCTAGACGATGGCGACGTGATGCTGGTGGATATGCGCATGATCGACGAACAAGGGATCAGCGCCCCGCTGCAGGCTTTCTTGGATAAGGTCCAAGCGGTCAACGGAATGCTGCATGTGTCGCTTGATGTGGATTTCCTAGACCCATCTGTCGCACCCGCGGTTGGAACAACTGTTCCCGGCGGCGCCACTGTCCGCGAAGGCCATCTCGTCATGGAAATGCTCTCGGACTCCGGTCTCGTGACCTCGCTTGATCTGGTTGAGCTTAATCCGTTTCTTGATGATCGCGGCCAGACCGCAAACCTAATGGTAGACCTGACAGCATCCCTGCTAGGCCGCCGCGTATTTGACCGCCCAACCCGGAGCCACCAATGACACTCAAAGCCTCACCACTCGCGATGGTTCCATTCGTCAGCGTCGACAATATGATGCGACTGATCCACAGCATCGGTATCGAAACCTTTATGGCTGATCTGGCGCGCGAAATTGAACGCGACTTCGCCCGCTGGGAACTGTTCGACAAAACGCCACGCCTCGGCAGTCATTCAGACGTTGGCGTGATCGAACTGATGCCGACATCTGACGGTGAACTGTATGGCTTCAAGTATGTAAACGGTCACCCGAAAAACATGAAGGAAGGCCTACAGACAGTTACAGCATTTGGCGTGCTGTCAGATGTTTACACAGGATACCCGGTTCTATTCTCAGAGATGACGGTTTTGACCGCCTTACGCACAGGTGCCATGTCTGCGGTCGCAACCAAACACCTTGCGTCGCCTGACGCAAAAACCATGGCCATGATTGGCAATGGTGCGCAGTCAGAATTTCAATGCCTCGCGATCAAGGCTGTCTGTGGGATCAATGACATTCGCCTTTACGACATCGATCCCGAAGCAACCAAAAAATGTGCGGCAAACTTGGCCGACCTTGGGTTCACCATAACGTCCTGCGCAACCCCGGAAGAAGCAATTCAGGGCGCTGATGTGATCACCGTGGCCACGGCGGATAAGGATATGCAAACAATCCTGACCGACAACATGGTTGGCGCGGGCGTCCACATCAACGCTATCGGCGGCGACTGCCCCGGCAAGACAGAGCTTCACCGCGATATCGTCGCCCGATCAACCGTATTCGTTGAATACCCTCCACAGACGCGGATCGAAGGCGAAATTCAGCAAATGCCCGAAGACCACCCGGTCACAGAGCTTTGGCAGGTTATCACAGGCACAACGCCGGGCCGCACATCCGCGTCAGAGGTCACCCTGTTCGACGGTGTTGGCTTTGCGATCGAGGACTTTAGCGCCCTTCGCTATGTCCATCAGCAGATCAAAGACACGCCATTTTATGTCGATATTGATCTGGTTGCAGACCCAGATGATCCTCGTGATTTGTTCGGCATGATCAAACGCGCTGGATAATGCTTTGGGGCAGGAAAATCACCACGATTTCCTGCCCCAAATTTTAACTACAAAAAATATCCAATTTTCTGCGGAAACTTGGATAATAAAAACAATACGTTAGGCGTCACTAACTGCCCCCAATTCGCCAACCCAGCATCGCCCATTGCACCCTATATCAAGTGTCTGATAAGGTATACTGAACGAGATATAGCAGTAAGAATAACAACAGGCGGTCCACGTGAACGATACTCCAGAAACCCCTGAAAACGATGACGAAAACACGCCAGCACGTTATGTTTATGACGGGCCAGCGGTTACCATCGAGCACGAGCTGAAAACCAGCTATCTTGATTACGCAATGAGCGTGATCGTAAGTCGTGCGATCCCCGACTTGCGCGATGGGCTAAAGCCAGTACACCGCCGTATCCTTTATGGTATGAACGAAAGCGGTAACACGTCGGACAAACCTTACCGGAAATCAGCGCGTTCTGTTGGCGATGTTATGGGTAAATACCACCCTCACGGTGACAGTGCGATTTATGACGCTTTGGTCCGGATGGCCCAAGATTTCTCTATGTCGCTAAAGCTGCTTGATGGGCAAGGTAACTTTGGTTCGATGGACGGCGACCGCGCCGCTGCGATGCGTTACACCGAAGTCCGGATGGATAAGCCCGCTGCATTCCTGCTGGCCGACATCGACAAAGACACGGTTGATTTCCAAGACAACTACGACGGCAAAGACCGCGAACCCACTGTTTTACCTGCACGTTTTCCGAACATGCTGGTCAACGGTGCTGGCGGTATTGCTGTTGGTATGGCGACCAACATTCCGCCACATAACTTGGGCGAAGTGATCACTGCCACTTTAGCGCTGATTGACGAACCGGACCTGACATCCGAACAATTGATCGAATACGTCCCTGCTCCTGACTTCCCAACTGGCGGGATCATTCTGGGCCGCAGCGGTGCGCGTAAAGCCTATCTTGAAGGCCGCGGTTCTGTCGTTGTGCGCTCAAAAACGCACGTCGAAGAAATTCGCAAAGATCGCTACGCAATCGTCATCGACGAAATTCCCTATCAGGTGAACAAGGCCGCGATGATCGACAAGATCGCCGAAGCTGCCCGCGAAAAGCGGATCGAAGGCATTGCACATGTCCAAGACGAATCTGACCGTAATGGTGTTCGGGTTGTTGTTGAACTAAAGCGAGACGCCACGGCCGAGGTCGTGCTGAACCAGTTGTTCCGCTTTACGCCGATGCAAACTTACTTTGGCTGTAACATGCTTGCGCTGAACGGCGGTAAGCCAGAACAACTGACACTACGCGCGTTCCTGACTGCGTTTATCGACTTCCGCGAAGAAGTGGTTGCACGACGCACGGCATTTGAATTGCGTAAGGCACGTGAACGGGCGCATATCTTGTGCGGTTTGGCCGTTGCCGTCACCAACATCGACGAAATCGTTGCCACCATCCGTTCGTCTGCTGACGCCGCGACTGCGCGTGAAAAACTGATGACACGTCGTTGGCCTGCTGAAACGATCCTCGAATATATCGCGCTGATCGACGATCCGACCCATACCGCCAACGAAGACGGCACATATAACCTGTCCGAAACACAGGCCCGTGCGATCCTTGAATTGCGCCTTCAGCGTTTGACCCAAATTGGCGTCAAAGAAGTGACAGATGAACTTCAAGAATTAGCAGGTAAGATACGGGAATACCTAGAAATTTTGGGTTCACGTGATCGCATCATGCAGATCATCCGTGATGAGCTACACGAAGTCCGCGATCAGTTTGCTGTGCCTCGCCGCACCGAAGTCGTCGACTGGGCCGGCGACATGGACGATGAAGATCTTATCGAACGCGAAGACATGGTCGTGACGGTCACGTCTGGAGGTTACATCAAACGTACAGCTCTTGCCGATTTCCGTGCGCAACGTCGTGGTGGTAAAGGCCTGTCATCCATGCAGACCAAAGAAGAGGACGTGGTGACCACGCTCTTTGTGGCCAATACGCATACGCAACTGTTGTTCTTCACGACAGACGGAATGGTCTACAAGCTTAAGACGTGGCGCCTACCGCTTGGCAGCCGTACAGCCAAAGGCAAAGCGATCGTCAACATCCTTCCTATTCCACAAGGTGTATCCATCGCGGCGATCATGCCCGTTGACCGCCCCGAGGACGAATGGGACGATCTGCAAGTCGTCTTTGCAACCTCTGCCGGTACAGTCCGCCGTAACAAACTGTCAGATTTCACGAACGTCATGCGTAACGGTAAGATCGCAATGAAGTTTGAAGACGATCATGCTGAAACGACGCTAATCAACGCGCGCATCGCTTCAAACGAAGATGACGTAATGCTGGTCACCGATTCAGGTCGTGCAATCCGCTTCCCTGCTACAGATGTCCGCGTCTTTAACTCGCGCGCTTCGGTTGGTGTGCGCGGCATCAAGCTGCAAGGCGAGGATAAGGTCGTTTCGATGTCGATCATCCGCCACTTTAAGGCCGAGGCCGATGAACGTGCCGCATACCTAAAAATGCGTCGCGCGATGGCTGGTTTGGCCGATGATGCGGAAACGGATGACGAAGAAGACGCAGTCGCAGGTGCAATCAGCCAAGAGCGCTATGCCGAAATGTCGGCCGCTGAAAACCTGATCCTTACGATCACATCCAAAGGGTCTGGTAAACTGTCATCCAGCCATGACTACCCTGTTCGCGGACGTGGCGGCATGGGCGTTGCAGCGATGGACAAAGCAATGCGCGGCGGCCCACTGGTTACATCGTTCCCAGTGGAAATGTCAGATCAGATCATGCTGGTGACATCCACTGGTCAGTCTATCCGGGTTCCAATCGAAGGTATCTCCTTCCGGTCACGCGGCGCAGGTGGTGTCAAAGTATTCGATACGGGCAAAGGTGAAACTGTGGTCAGCGTTGCATGGATTGCCGATCAAGGCGACGAGGATGCCGAAACCGACGACTAACCTACTACCCCCTATTTCAAAGCTGATACGCCTGCCTGATAGATCGAGTTCAGGCAGGCTTTTTTGTGGCTAAATTGGAACATTCAGCTGTAAAATAGCGAGCAACCTAGTTCGCTCAGAAAAACAATTTATAGATGAGTCTATAATTCCCATAAGGCTTTAGGAACCATGACCTTGAAAATTGCACTTGCCACACTTCTTATCAGCTCAGGCATGACACCAGCCTTCGCTCAAAGCGTTGAACTTAGCGCAGCGTCCATTGAATTGGGCACAGCGCTTTTAACTGACGACGGCGAAGACGGCATCCAAACCACGATCGAAGGAACCGCAGAGTTTTCAATTGCGCCGGCCTTTTCCGTCGGTGCAAGCTTTGGTTTGTACAATCACAGCGGCGATTCCTATGCCATCGATGCGGGCACCTATGATACGACAAACTTAACATTGCACGCGCTTTACAAATCAACGCCGACGTCAGCAATCGGTCTATTCGTTGCAACGGAATCCACTGATGCAGTGAGCGATAACATTAACATTGTTGGCTTGGAATTCGGAATGCGCTCAGGCAGCACCGGTTTCGAGGCATACTACGGCGTTACAGATCTAACAGCCTATGATGATGAAGACTACACATTCGGCGGCATGTCCGTTGACTTTGCTACTGCGCAAGGCGTTACTTTTGGCGCCCGGTATGATGCCTTTTCTCCGTCTTATGGCGTAACGACCGGTGGTACCGTGATCGAAGCGACAGTAACTGATGTCGCGATTAGCGCAGGTTATGATTTTGGTAATGGGGTCGGCATTAATGCAGAGCTTGGCCGTCTAGGTATCACCGCAAACGATGGAGACACAAACTATACGGCTGCTGACCCACAAGTTTATGTCGGCTTCAACCTTAACTACAACTTTGGCGCTACTGGCGGAACATTGACTGATACACGTTCCTTCATGGAGCAGGCTTCATTCTCTCTTGATCGCTTTTAAGCGTGTTGATCTATTATCAACGCGAATACTGAATATGTCCCGGGTGTCACATCCCGGGGCTTTTCATTTCTTGGTCTGCCGATTAAGTCAGAACGATGGATCAGACATTACACATCATCGGCGGCGGCATGGCCGGATCAGAGGCTGCTTGGCAGGCTGCAAACGCAGGGCTACAGGTTGTCGTTCACGAAATGCGACCGAAGGTAGAAACCTTTGCCCATCGTACTGGCAACTTGGGCGAGATGGTATGTTCCAACTCATTCAGGTCAGATGATCACGAACAAAATGCCGTTGGTTTGTTGCACTGGGAAATGCGTCAAGCCAATGGGTTGATTATGCAAACAGCTGAAAAGCACCGTTTGCCTGCGGGCGGCGCATTAGCCGTGGATCGTGACCCATTTGCGGAAAGCGTGACCGCCGCGCTTAAATCGCATCCGAACATCTCAATTTCATATGATGAAATTACCAGCCTGCCTGACGACGGAAATTGGATCATCGCAACCGGCCCTCTGACATCGGGTAGTTTGGCAAAGGCAATCCAAGCCGAAACCAGTGCCGAAGCACTTGCATTCTTTGATGCAATTGCTCCGATTGTTTACCATGAAAGCATCAATATGGATGTGGCATGGATGCAGTCACGCTATGATAAAGGTGAGACCGAGGAAGAGCGGACCGCCTACCTCAATTGCCCGATGAATAAAGATCAGTACGAGGCGTTCATCGACGCGCTTCTTGCCGCCGAAAAGACAGAATTCAAAGAAGGCGAAACTGCGGGCTATTTCGACGGCTGCCTACCTATTGAGGTAATGGCAGAGCGTGGACGCGAGACGCTTCGTTTTGGCCCGATGAAGCCTGTTGGCCTGACGAACGCTAATGATCCCGAGAACAAGCCATATGCGGTCGTTCAGTTACGTCGCGATAATGCGCTTGGCACATTGTACAATATCGTCGGGTTCCAAACAAAAATGAAGTACGGCGCGCAAAAGGCTGTATTTAAAACCATTCCTGCTCTTGAGAATGCCGAATTCGCACGGCTTGGCGGCATTCATCGGAACACATTCATCAACTCGCCAACGCTACTTGATGAACAAATGCGCCTGCGCTCGCGCCCGAATATCCGCTTTGCCGGGCAGATTACTGGCGTTGAAGGTTATGTAGAAAGCGCTGCGATGGGTCTACTTGCTGGGCGCCTTGCGGTCGCCGAGCTCACAGGAAAAACGCTGCCCGCGGTTCCAAACACGACCGCCATGGGCGCGCTGGTGACGCATATCACCGGCGGCGCAGAGGCAAAGACGTTCCAGCCCATGAACGTCAATTTCGGCCTGTTCCCACCTCTCGAAGGTGCGAAAAACGGGCGTCGAAATCGTAAAGAGCGTTACAAAGGTTACACAGATCGCGCCAAGTCAGATTGGCAGGCGTGGCTCGCCCAGACCGTGTAAATGATCACGCGGTTTGCCCCGTCGCCCACAGGGCCATTGCATCTCGGGCACGCCTATTCTGCTCTGACGGTTTGGGATATTGCAGCAAGGCACGGCGGAACCGCGCTGCTGCGCATTGAAGACACTGACAGCACCCGCGCCCGACCCGCGTTCGAGCAAGCCATTTATAACGATCTTCACTGGCTGGGACTAGATTGGCCGCTGCCTGTGCGGCGACAATCAGATCATACGGCCGACTATAACGGCGTCATTGAACAACTGGCAAAGCGCCAGTTGGTATTCCCTTGCTCTTGCACAAGGCGCGATATCCAAGATGCTGGGGCAATGCCCGGTGTCGAAGGGCTTGTTTATCCAGGAACCTGTCGGCACCGCACAATGAATGACGCGCAACCCGGTGATGCGATCAGGCTAAACATTAGCGCGGCCTTGGAACAACGCGATCGTACTATGACGTTTGTCGAGCTTTCATCCGGTGCGCCCATCAAACATCACATCACCCCAGATCAGCTTATCAACGACATAGGCGACACCGTTCTCATCAGAAAAAACACTGGCAATCCGGCCTATCATCTCGCTTGTGCACACGATGATGCGCTGCAAAGAGTCACGCATGTCGTGCGCGGTATGGATTTGTGGGCACAAACACCCTTTCAGGTTCTGCTGCAAAACATCATAGGATGGCGGACCCCGCAATATCACCACCATGCACTGATAACCGACGATAGTGGTAAGCGTTTAGCAAAAATCGATAAATCAAAGGCCCTATCAAAATATCGTGCCGAAGGCGCCACACCAGACGACATACGCCGCATGGTCGGATTTCCCCCATCATCTTGCTAAAAATACTCCCGCGCGGAGCGCATTCCTACGGCTCCAAAGGCGCTTCCGTCACAACTTCTTCACCATCAACAACCGCAGTAAAGAAACAGGTCCGACGGCCAGTATGACAGGCCGCGCCTACCTGCTTCACCTCAACCAATAGGCAGTCACGGTCACAGTCGATTTTAAACGCAACCAATTCCTGCGTGTGCCCACTTGTTTCGCCTTTAATCCAGAATTCTTGACGCGAACGGGACCAATAAGTCACGCGACCAGTCTCTAACGTCTTGGCCACAGCTTCGGCATTCATCCATGCCATCATCAGGACTTCGCCGGAAACGCTGTCTTGGGCGATCGCGGGGATCAGCCCTGCGTCATTGTATTTCAAACTGTTTGGATCGAATGACATGGCGAAACCCTTTGCAACTGAATGTCTTCGGACTATCTAAGGGGGACCGTTCAGAAGGGCAAACGCGATGTCAGCAGAAACAGATATGATCAAACTCTATTCCGGTCGGATTCTGGCGTTGGCAGCGGATATGCCACGAACGACCCGACTCAATACGCCGACTGCAACCGCAAAAAAACGCGCGCCACTTTGTGGATCGACGGTGACGGTTGATGTCCAATTAGACGACGGGGTTATCACCGACTACGGCCAAGACGTAAAAGCATGCGCGCTTGGTCAGGCGGCAGCGGCGGTGGTTGGGGCAAATATCGTTGGCCTAACACCCGGGCAGATCAAAGCAGGACGTGATCAGCTATTTGATATGCTCAAGAACGACGGTGCGGTCCCTGCTGCCCCGTTCAACGATCTTGAGGTTCTACAGCCTGCAAAAGACTACAAGAACCGCCACGCTTCAATCCTACTTGCGTTTGATGCAACGCTTGATGCGCTCGAAGCTTCTAAGACAGACGCATAAAAAACCGCCGCACACCCGGGACAGAGTGGCGGCGGCAGGTTTTTCGCGACACGGGTTCGGTCAAACTTCCTTCGGGAGAGGCAAAACCCCGTTCAGGATATTAGACAGGCAGGTCGTTCAGCATTGCGTATGTGGGACAGTGCAATGTGAGGGTAACCAAACCCGCGTCGCGCAGGCACGTCAGACTAATCCGGGTAGGGATAATCCGACAAACAACATGACCATCAAAGCAACAACGCCAAGCGCATCAGAGATAATCGTGTCACGGGACCGGACAATAACGTCTTTGATTTCCTTAGCCATTTTGTTGCTCCTTTGTTCTGTTGCCACTTTGTTCTCATGGAATTAACCTTCGGTAAAGAACTTTTTGGGAACATTTGAGAACAAAATACCTAACCAACTGATATTAAACGAATAGATTTTTCCTGCTCCATCAGCCAAAGCAGTGTTCGGGCCGCCTGCCCGCGTTCTGATTGAAGTTTTGGATCGTCGTTTAACAATTTACGCGCGTCTGTTTGGGCAAGCGCCATCAGTCCAGCCTGACGTTCAAGATCCGCAATCCTGAAACGCGGGATACCCGATTGCGCCGTCCCAATTACGTCACCCGCCCCACGCATAGCAAGATCTTCCTCGGAAATTTTGAACCCATCTTCCGTTTCGCGCAAAATTTCTAACCTACGTCGTCCGGTTTCACTGAGCGGTGCTTGGTAAAGTAGTAGACATGTCGATGCCGCTGATCCGCGCCCCACCCGTCCGCGTAGCTGGTGCAGCTGCGCCAAACCAAAGCTCTCTGCCCGTTCAATCATCATGATTGATGCATTTGGGACGTTCACACCAACCTCGATCACGGTTGTAGCCACCAAAACTTTGGTTTCGCCGGACACAAACCGCGCCATGGCGGCGTCTTTTTCCGCGGGCGGCATTTGGCCATGCACCAACCCGACGACACCTTCGCCTAGTGCTGTCCGCAGGCGTTTGAACCGCTCTTCGGCGGCAGTCATGTCGACAAATTCGCTTTCTTCGACCAACGGACAAACCCAATAAGCCTGTCGCCCTTCGCTGACCGCGTGACGCAGTTTTTCGACCACTTCATCCATACGCGATGTCGAAACCAAGGCCGTTTGTACTGGTGTTCGTCCGGGCGGCTTTTCATCCAAGACCG
This sequence comes from Yoonia maritima, assembly GCF_002933395.1. Classification (GTDB taxonomy): domain Bacteria; phylum Pseudomonadota; class Alphaproteobacteria; order Rhodobacterales; family Rhodobacteraceae; genus Yoonia; species Yoonia maritima_A. The sequence goes on along the minus strand of NZ_PKFN01000007.1, from coordinate 586,479 downwards.
AAACATCCATGTCGCCATATTGGGCCAAGGCTAGCGACCGTGGAATTGGTGTCGCCGTCATAACCAGCACATCGGTCGCGATACCTTTTTCACCAAGCTCCATGCGCTGCGCCACACCAAAACGATGCTGTTCGTCTATGACGGCCAGGCGCAAGTCGTCGAAAACAACGTCCTTTTGGAACACCGCGTGGGTGCCCACCAAAATCGCGATTTCTCCATCAGCCAATGCGCTCAGCTTTGCCGCACGCTCTCCGCCCTTATCGCGTCCGGTCAAAAGGTCGAGCCTGATCCCCGCACTTTCGGCAAGTGGCTGTAAGCCTTCAAGGTGCTGGCGCGCTAAAATCTCTGTCGGGGCCATCATGACGCCCTGCCCGCCAGCCTCGACGACCGCGAGCAGCGCAAGGAAGGCGACCAAGGTTTTGCCCGCGCCGACATCACCCTGAAGAAGGCGATTCATCCGAAACGCTGACGCGAGATCTGCGTTAATTTCCGCAACGGCCCGCGTCTGAGCATCTGTTGGCTTATACGGCAAATTCGCTAACACCTTAGCCGCCAGCACACCCGTGCCCATCGACTGCCGCCCTTTTGCCCGCCGAGTAACCGCACGCGCCAACGCAAGCGTCATCTGGTGCGCAAGCAATTCGTCATAGGCCAATCGCTGGCGCGCGGGATCATGTGGAGAAAGATCGGTCGCGGCCTTTGGGCTATGAACAGCAACCAATGCATCGTGCCAATTGGGCCAGTTTTCACGCTTCTTTAGCTCTGGGTCGATCCATTCTGGTAAATCTGCGGCCATATCCAAAGCAGACCGCGTCGCGCGGTACATCAATTTTTGCGTAATGCCAGCATGCAACGGATAAACAGGTTCAAACGCTGGAATTTCGTCTGCCTCGTCCAAGGTCACACTGTGGTCGGGATGGACCATCTGTGCAACGCTATCGAAAATCTCAAGCTTGCCCGAAACAACGCGTTTTTGCCCAGTTGGAAGAATTTTTTGCAGGTAATCCCCACGTGCGTGGAAAAAGACCAGCTGAAACGAAGTCTCCGCATCAGAGACATTCACCCGATACGGACGACCACGCGTTTTCGGCGGGTAATGCTCGCCTACAGTCACCTCTACCGTTGCTACTGCTGGCGCAACAACCTCGCGGATTGACGCCCGGCGATGTCGGTCAACGCCAGACATAGGCAAGGTCATCAATAGATCGCGAGGTTTGGTTACCCCTGCGGCATCAAGTATTTGGGCCGTCTTCGGGCCAACCCCATCCAATTTGGTTAGCGCACCAAACAGCGGGAACAGAACCTCTGGCCGGCCGGTCATGCGTCGCCAATCAGGGCAAGCCAGGCGTCTTCATCCATTGTTTCAACGCCAAGATCAGCAGCTTTCTTTGCCTTTGATCCAGCACCGGGACCTGCAACCAAGATATCAGTTTTCGCGCTTACGGATCCCGAAACTTTAGCACCCAAGGCTTCTGCACGCCCCTTGGCCTCGGCGCGCGTCATTTTCTCAAGCGTCCCCGTGAATACGACAATTTTTCCAGTGACAGGGCTGTCCGTTGTCGCTGCAACCACATCCTGAACCTCGAGTTCAGCCACCAATCGATCAATTGATGCGCGCTCTGCATCTTGCTGCATTGCAGTAATGAGTGAGGTCGCCATCACCACGCCAACACCATCAATGCCTGTCAGTTCATCCCACTCCGCGCCTTCGCCAATTTGTGCGCTTGTCATGGACGTTTCGAAGTTACGCCAAGACGTGTAATGATTAGCAAGTAAATTCGCAGAGCTATCGCCAACGTGCCGAATGCCTAATGAAAAAATCAAACGCCCTAGAGGAATTTTTCTTTTTTCATCAATTGCATCGAACACGTTATTCGCGCTTTTCTCGCCCCATCCTTCGCGGTTCTTCAGTTGTTGCATCCCGCCACCAAAACGCGCGCGCAGGGTGAAAATATCGGCCGGTGTTTCGATCCAGCCGTCAGCATAAAACTGTTCAACCTGCTTTGCACCCAGACCGTCGATATCAAACGCCCCCCGAGACACAAAATGCTTTAGCTTTTCAACGGCTTGCGCGGGGCAAATGATCCCCCCGGCACAACGGCGAACAGCGTCACCTTCTTCGCGAATTGCGGCAGACCCGCATTCAGGGCAGGTATCAGGAAACACATATGGTTCTGCATCCTGATCACGCCGCGCGACATCTACATCTTTGATTTTCGGAATCACATCACCCGCACGGTAGATCTGTACCCAATCACCCACTCGAATATCACGACCATCACGGATCGGGTTACCGTCACCCCCCACACCAAGTATGTAATCTTCGTTATGAAGCGTCGCGTTTGACACGACCACACCGCCAACCGTGACTGGCGCCAGCCGCGCGACCGGCGACAATGCCCCCGTCCGGCCAACCTGAATGTCGATGGCTTCCAGTCTTGTCCACGCCAATTCGGCAGGAAATTTATGTGCGATCGCCCAACGCGGCGTGGTAGACCGAAAGCCCAGCCGACGCTGCAAATCTAAGTTATCAACCTTATAAACGACGCCATCAATATCGTAGCCTAAAGTCGCGCGCTGCTCTTCAATCTTGTGGTAATGCGCAACCATGTCCTCGGGACCATCACATTTAGCTGTCAGGCCATTTGTTGAAAACCCAAGTTCAGAGAGCCGTTGAATTGCTTTGAACTGCGTATCCGCAAGCGGCGCTGACAGGTCACCCCACGCATATGCAAAAAACCGCAGCGGCCTAGTTTTGGTGATCGTCGCATCAAGCTGCCGCAAAGATCCGGCGGCTGCGTTTCGCGGATTTGCAAAAACCTTTGCGCCGATACTTGCCTGCCGTTCGTTTAAAGCTTCAAAATCGGCGTGGCTCATGTAGACTTCGCCGCGGACCTCCAAAACGTCTGGCGCACCTTGTATTTCATGTGGAATATCGGTGATCGTTAATGCGTTTGCAGTAACATTCTCACCAACGGCACCGTCCCCACGGGTGGCCGCCTGTACCAAACGCCCATGTTCATATCGTATAGACAGGGACAGCCCGTCGATTTTGGGCTCGGCGGTATATAAAAGTGGCGCATCACTTCCAAGGCCAAGATATTTTCTGATGCGACCATCGAAATCATCAACGTCTTCGTCGGTAAAAGCGTTGCCCAGTGACAACATGCGTATGACATGCTGAATTTTACCAAATCCGTCTGCGACCTCCCCACCGACTTGATCGCTGGGGCTGTCAGCGCGTTTCAATGCAGGAAAGGCGTTTTCGATCGCCAAATTTCGTCGCTTTAGCTGGTCATATTCTGCATCTGAGATATCCGGCGTATCATCGCGATGGTACGCGGTATTGGCTGCGCTTAACTGCTTTGCCAATACCAAAAGTTCTTTTTCAGCTTGCTCAGCAGACAGTTTATCAACCGACAAATGGGCTGTATCATTCTGACGAGTATGCGTTTTTTGTACCACGTAGGCCCCCGGAATTTCACAACCGGCATCGGCCGGCGAACGGTGCAATTCTTAGGCAACCAGCTCTTTGTCGTCCAGAGGCTATCAGTGCCGAAATAAAACCTGAGATTCAAAAACGGCTGCGCGTTTTACGCGCTCACCGCTATTGGTTCGACTTGAGATACCGGTTCAGGATCACGTAGAACATATCCACGCCCCCAAACTGTTTCGATATAGTTTTCACCTGAAGTGGCCTCGCTCAGCTTTTTGCGCAACTTACAGATGAAAACATCGATGATTTTAAGTTCAGGTTCATCCATCCCGCCGTAAAGGTGGTTCAGAAACATCTCTTTTGTCAGTGTCGTTCCTTTACGCAAGCTCAGAAGTTCGAGCATCTGGTATTCCTTGCCTGTCAGATGCACCGTGCTTGCGCCCACGCTCACCGTTTTGGCATCTAGATTAACGTCAATGCGACCCGTTTTGATAATGGACTGCGCGTGCCCCTTAGAGCGTCGAATAATCGCATGAATGCGTGCAACAAGTTCTTCGCGGTGGAAAGGTTTGGTCAGATAGTCATCCGCACCAAAGCCAAACCCTTTGAGCTTGCTTTCGGTACCATCATCGCCCGACAGGATAAGGATTGGCGTATCAATCCGGCTAAGGCGTAGCTGACGCAGTACCTCATAGCCGTTCATATCCGGCAGATTCAGATCAAGTAAGATAAGATCGTAATCATATAGCTTCGCAAGATCGATCCCCTCTTCACCAAGATCAGTCGCATAGACGTTTAGGTTGGCATGGGTCAGCATCAATTCGATGCTTTTGGATGTTGTTGGGTCGTCCTCGACCAGCAAGACACGCATTTGGGGTTCTCCGCTCTATCGTTTGTCTTGTTAACCTAAACACCGAATGGTTAACCACCCGTTACCACATAATTTCCCATAGCAATTCAACTCAAGGTTGCCTATAACGTTGTAACGCTGTCGCCTTCAATGCGCCCTCCCCGTGATGTGCGACGGCGTTCTCCCATTCGGAAAACTCCTCATCTGACAATCCATACCGCTCCAATGCCTCTTTGCGCAGAATTAATCCCGCGGCGACAGCCCGAACAACAGCCGCCTTGCGCGATGCGACCCAACGCCTCGTGTTCTCGCTTGGTAAATCAGCGCGCGTCATCACTGATCCATCAGGCAAGGTAACAGACCGCGGTCCTTCAACTTTACGTAAATACATTTCGCACCCCTTTTGAATACTCCCGGACAAGGTTATCTGCAAAATGACTTAACGCTTCGTATAACCAGCCCTTGAGAGTACGGCGCATTTTCCTATATTTCATATCAAACTCTATCTAATTGGACGCACCATGCCCCTTGATTCGGCGTTGAACTCTCTCGGCTTTGCCAAGCCACCCGCGCAAACGCGTGTTGTCGTTGCCATGTCTGGCGGCGTCGATAGCTCTGTTGTGGCGGCGCAACTGGCCGAAGAAGGCTATGATGTGGTTGGCGTCACACTGCAGCTATATGATCATGGTGCGGCCTTGGCCAAAAAAGGTGCCTGCTGCGCTGGCCGCGACATTCATGATGCACGCCGCGTCGCCGAAGAAATGGGTTTTCCGCACTATGTGTTGGATTACGAAAATACATTCCGCGAGGCTGTGATTGATGAATTCGCTGACAGCTACCTTGCGGGTGCGACGCCGGTGCCCTGCATTCGCTGCAACGAGCGTGTGAAATTCAAAGACTTGCTGGAAACCGCCAAAGACTTAGATGCTGATTGCATGGCAACAGGCCATTACATCCAACGTCAAATGGGCGACGCCAAAGCAGAGCTTCATTCAGCGGCCGACAGCAATCGCGACCAAAGCTATTTTCTGTTTTCAACAACGCAAGAACAGCTGGACTATCTACGTTTCCCACTAGGCCACCTGAAATCCAAAGACGAAACTCGCGCACTGGCCAGCAAATACGGCTTAAGCGTTGCGGATAAGCCTGACAGCCAAGACATCTGCTTTGTTCCCGACGGGAATTACGCAAAGCTGATCGAAAAACTGCGCCCCGGTTCTGCCGAAGCTGGTGATATCGTCGATGTCGACGGCAATGTTTTGGGGACCCACAAAGGTGTGATCCACTACACCGTCGGACAACGCCGCGGCTTGGGTATCGGTGGCTTGGCTGATCCGCTTTATGTGGTCAAACTCGACGTCGACAAGAAGCATGTCATCGTTGGCCCCCGCGATATGCTGGCAACACGCCGCGTCCCAATCCGGGAAATCAATTGGCTGGGCGACACCAAGTTCACTGATATGAAAGAACGCAGCATCATGGTGCGGGTCCGGTCAACACGGCCGCCAACCGATGCGATATTGCGCCCTATCTCAGAAACTGAAGCCGAAGTGGAATTGATGGTTGCCGAACAAGGCGTATCACCGGGGCAAGCGTGCGTATTCTATGACCCTGATAGCACACGTGTTTTGGGTGGTGGCTGGATATGGCGCGGCGCATAATACGCCGCGCGATAACTTAGGGCTTCATCATCACCTTACCCTTGCGACCCGGCTTCAATGCGGCCTGCATTGCATCGGTGACAGCCTCCAAACCAAATGCGCCGCCATCGGCAAGCGTAAGCTCACCAGTTGAAGCGAGCGTTACCAATTCGCCGATAAGGCGCTGGCGGTCTTCTACTGGTAGCTCTGCACTGACGCGCGCGCCCCAGAAGCCTTTGACCGCTATGTGCTTCATGATCAAGGTGCCGGATGACAAGGTCAGAGGTGCGCCCGTTGCTGTACCAAAAACTACCAGCTCACCGTCCACCGCCAGGAGATCGGTGAGGTCATTTGCAAGGTCACCACCAACAGAATCAATTGCGGAAACAGCACCTGACGTGCCGATGATGGTTCTTGCCGTCTCTTTCCAGTTGGCATCTGTTGTGACAAGCACGTTCTCGATCCCCATGTCCGTCAGCTCTTGTGCAGCCTGAGGACGGCGCACGAGATTCAAAAGATTGATTCCACGGGCCTTAGCCAATACGGCCATAATCTTTCCCACTGCGCCGTTGGCGGCGGTTTGAATGATCCAATCGCCCTTCGTGGCTTTCAACGTTTCAAGAAGTGAAATCGCACTAAAAGGCATTGCAATCAGCTGTGCGCCTAGACTGTCTGAAATCACATCAGGCAATGGCAGCACACCAGACGCCGGCGCGACAAAATATTCGGCCCATGTGCCGTGCACCCCTGCGATTGCCACACGCTGGCCGATCATCGCATCATCAACGCCCTCGCCCACGGCATCGATGACACCCACAGCCTCTGACCCGCCGATGGCGCCGGGCAGTTCCGGTTTGTAGCCATAGTTGCCACGGATTGTCCAAAGGTCATGATTATGAATCGGCGACAGGGTCGTTTTGATCAACAATTCGCCCGCAGCAGGCACAGGCAGCTCAACGTCGGCGGGCTTTAACACGTCAGCGGGTTCACCGAATGTATCATGAATGATGGCACGCATATTTTTATCCTTTGTTTCATGTTGTTAAACGTCAGTTAGTCATGGCATCCTGCCCATACAAGCGTGGGGATTTGCCAAACGCGACGTAAATTTATCACTGGCAGATCGGCACATATCCCGTTACCCAGAGATCATGATTTATAGTACCGCATCCGACTGGCGCGCCGCGCCGCAAAAACGTGTTTTACTGTTTGCTATGTCAGGCTTGGGCAAGACGTATCTGTCTTCCATGCTGCGCGAACAGGGTGATTGGTTCCACTATTCCATCGATTATCGGATCGGTACGCGCTACATGGGCGAACTGATCGCAGATAACGCCAAACGCGAAGCGATGAAGGTGCCGTTCCTGCGTGATCTTCTGCGCTCTGACAGTATTTATATCGGCTCGAACATCTCGTTCAACGATCTGAAACCGATGTCTTCATATTTGGGAAAACCCGGCGACCCTGATCAAGGTGGATTGCCTTGGGATGAATATACCCGACGCCAAGACCAATTCCAGCAGGCCGAAGTCGCCGCATTGCATGACACTGGGCATTTCATTGAACGATCACATGACCTTTATCAGTATCCCCATTTCATATGCGACACAGGTGGATCGATTTGTGAGTGGGTTGATGTCAATAACCCTAACGATCCGATCATGACTGATCTGGCGTCAAAAACGCTGATCGTTTGGATCGAAGGGTCTGAGGCACACACAGCCGAACTCGTGCGCCGCTTTGATCGCGAACCAAAACCAATGTCCTATGATCCTGTTTTCTTACTGAACACATGGAACGCATATCTGGTGGAATTTAACGTCGCCCCCGACAAGGTAAATCCAGATGATTTTATCCGCTGGGCTTTTGCAAAGGCGCTCGCGCACCGTCAGCCACGCTATCGCGCCATGGCTGAACGTTGGGGCATTACGGTGCCAATGGACGCCGTGGCATCTGTCAAAGACTCGGAGGGCTTTGTTGGCATGATTGCCGACGCACTTGAGATGCGCAGTTAAGAACCCTATTTCTTAATCCCTGCTGCTTTAGGACAAAAACTATGCCAATCAAATTGCCCTCCGCCCTGCCCGCCTTTGACGTTTTGTCACGTGAAGGTGTGAGCGTCATGGGTGAAGAACAGGCCGCCCGTCAGGACATCCGCCCACTGCGGATCGCATTGTTAAACCTGATGCCCAAGAAAATTCAGACCGAAAATCAGTTCGCACGGCTGATCGGGGCAACCCCGCTTCAGATTGAACTGACACTGATCCGGATGTCCGAGCACCAGACGAAAAACACAGCAGCCGAGCACATGGCAGAATTCTATGTGCCGTTCAGCGAGGTCACCGATCAAAAGTTTGACGGCTTGGTTATCACCGGCGCCCCAATTGAGCATCTACCATTCACAGATGTGACCTATTGGGACGAGCTCAAGCAGGTGTTCGAATGGACACAGACCAATGTGCATTCCACCTTTGGCGTTTGTTGGGGGGGGATGGCAATGATCAACTACTTCCATGGGGTGCAAAAGCATATTCTTGATGAAAAGCTATTTGGTTGCTACCGCCATCACTTGATTGATAGCGCGTCACCTTACCTCATGGGGTTCTCGGATGATTGTGTCATCCCAGTCAGTCGTTGGACCGAAATGCGCCAAGATGAAATCGATGCGGCGAAGGGGCTGAAGACGCTGATTACCAGCGATGACGCTGGACCCTGTTTGGTTGAAGATCCCGCGCATCGCGCGCTTTATATCTTTAACCACTTTGAATACGACAGCGGCACATTAAAGCAGGAATATGATCGGGATGTCGAAGCAGGTACCGCCATTCACGTGCCTTTGAACTATTACCCCGATGATGACCCAACGAAACAACCGCTCAATCGGTGGAAAAGTCACGCGCATCTCTTATATGGTAACTGGATCAATCAGATCTATCAGACCACACATTTTGAGTTGGACAAAATTGGGACGCAAAACGCTTAAACTGGCGACGTTGGCACTGGGCTTTGGCGCGATGCTAACTGGTTGTGGCGCACAAAACCGTGCGACGAAGGCTGAACAAAGCTATCCACCGTTGGGAAATTTCGTGAGCGTTGAAGGGCGACAGGTTCACTATGTGCAATCTGGTCAAGGCCCTCACCTGATTTTGCTCCATGGTGCAGGTGGAAACCTACGTGATTTCACCTTTTCACTGATGGATCAGCTTACGGATCGGTATACGGTGACAGCCTTTGATCGCCCGGGGCTTGGATACACTGATCAAGTCCCGGGAATTTCCACAGCGCCGACAGCCACCACAGGCGATAGCCCCCAAGACCAAGCACGCATGTTGCGATCCGCGGCCGAAATGCTTGGGATCGAACACCCAATTGTTGCAGGTCACAGCTATGGTGGGATCGTAACATACGCTTGGGCCGTCGAAGGGCTCGATGCACCAAGTACCGTGAATGCCCGTAGTATCGTATCGATGGCAGGTGTAACCATGCCTTGGCCCGGTAAGCTTGATCCATATTACACAATCAACGGCAGCGCATTTGGTGGCGCAATTACCGTACCTATGATTTCAGCGCTCGTTCCTCGTGGCATTGTAAACAACCGGATCGAGGCAACCTTTGCACCTCAAACAGCACCGGTTGGATATGCCGATTACATCGGCGCTGGGCTGACCCTGCGCCCTGACAGTTTTCGCGCTAATGTGAGACAGGTGAACACCCTACGTCCGCATGTTGTGACCCTTTCACAGCGCTACCCCGAGCTCACGCTTCCGATTGAAATCGTGCACGGCACCGCTGATACAACTGTTCCGCTGCATATCCATGCAGAAGAGATCATAAAGATCGTGCCATCAGCAAATCTGACTCGGCTGGATGGAGTCGGACATATGCCGCAGCAAACGAACCAAGACGAAATCATCGCTGCAATCGACCGCGCAGCCGCGCGGGCCGGATTGCACTAAGCAGCGCTTAAGCCCATAGTAGGGCAAAAGAAATATCGGGAGACGTTTCATGGATTTGCCCTTTGATGGCGGCATCAGCCAGTTCTATCGCGACGGCGCGCCAGATGACGTGCGCGCAGCAATCAAATCTGCTGGCAAATCTGATATTTTAAATCCCAATTACCCCTACGACAAACGCTGGGACAAAGGCGAATATGAAGACGCGCTTGCCGCACTTCAGATTGAATTGGTGCGGATGCAGGCATGGGTTCGTGATACGGGCCAGCGCATCGCAATCGTGTTTGAAGGACGTGACGCGGCTGGCAAAGGTGGCACGATCAAACGCTTGCGTGAAAACCTAAACCCGCGAGTGGCCAACGTAGTTGCACTTGCAAAACCGACAGACGTCGAAGCGGCACAGTGGTATTTTCAGCGCTATATCGCGCATCTGCCTCACAAGGGACAGATCACAATCTTTGACCGCAGTTGGTATAACCGTGGCGTTGTGGAACATGTATTTGGGTTCTGTACCCCCGAACAGCGTGAACGCTGGTTTCATCAAGTACCGGCATTTGAACAAATGCTTGTCGGCGAAGGTATAAAAATCTTTAAAATTTGGCTGAACGTTGGGCAAGCGACACAGCTAAAACGCTTTCTTGATCGCGAAAAAGACCCACTGAAGCAGTGGAAGCTAAGCTCGATCGATGTCAAAGGGCTGGCGAAATGGGACGCGTATAGCAACGCGATTGATGAAACACTGGATCGTACCCATTCAGATGTTGCGCCTTGGACCATCGTGCGATCTGACGATAAAAGACGTGCTCGGGTCAATGCGATCCGCAGTATTTTGACCCAGTTGGATTATACGAACAAAGACGCCAAGGCGCTGGGCAAGGTCGACCCAAATATCGCAGGAGGCCCGGACCTCTGGAATGTCTAAACGCGGTTATCATCACGGCAACCTACGCCAAGCATTGATAAGCGGCTGCCTGACGCTCATCGAAAAACGTGGCCCTACAGGTTTCACCCTGTCAGAGGCAGCCCGCGAGGCAGGTGTAACCCCTGCAGCCGTCTACCGTCACTTTGAAGGTCGCGAAGACTTGATCGCTGCGGCCGCTCATCAAGGGTACGAAATGTTCGGGGATGCGATGGATGTTGCATATGGCAGCGGCCAACCGTCCGCGCTCGCCGCGTTTGAGGCGACCGGTCGCGCCTATCTTACCTTTGCTCGCGATCATCCGGGGCATTATATTGCTATGTTTGAATCTGGCATTTCGATGAACCGTTCACCGGAGCTGAATGCTGTCGCAACCCGTGCGATGGGCGTTTTGGAAAAAGCCGCCGAAGAACTAAGCCAGCACATCCCTGCTGACCGTCGCCCACCCCCGCAAATGTTTAGCGCACATATCTGGGCACTGTCACATGGCGTGGTTGAGTTATTCGCGCGTGGCAGCCCCGGAACCAAAAGCCCCTTTGCCCCGGAAGACCTGCTTGAAAGCGGAATTGGTATTTATTTACGCGGCCTTGGGCTGCTTGACGCAGATAATTAGGGACGACAATGGACGGTTCTTTAGCACTAATTTTCCTCATCACCAGCCTGACAGATATGGGACTAAACGACTGCAAGACCGGTCGTTGCTTACAAGAATACGATGCTAGCGCGCGTATATCTTTGCAAGGCGGACAAGTACTGTTTCAAGAAGAACAGCAAAGCGAAGAAGTCTACTTTGGCTATGATTTGCCGCGTCAGTTTGGCCCGTTTCAGCCAACGATTGGCGCGTCGCTTACGGATGAAAACGGGCTTTGGGTCGGCGCAGGCTTTAAGTGGACAAGCCAAGATATGATCGCAGGGCCCCTGTTTTTGGAAACATCGTTAATGCCCGGCCTCTATTCACGTGGAAATGGGCCCGATCTGGGGGGCAGCCTTCATTTTCGGTCGGCCTTGGGGCTTGGCTATAGGTTCGACAACGGTGGAACACTGGCGCTGCTTTATGATCACCGGTCAAATGGCGACACCCAAAATTTGAACCCCGGATTAGAGACAATCGCGATCCGCTATGCGTTTGTGATCGAATAAACGCTATTTTAACAGCACCAAAGACCGTTCATCCCAAATCACACGCGTCTTGGCGCCAACATCTAGAACCGGACGACCAATCAGGTTCTTCATCGCGATATTCAACGGTTGCGCGACGCCATCGATCCGCACGTCATAATAGGTCATATCACCATAATAGACGACCTCATCCACCACGCCATCGACGAGCTTACGATTAGTCGTTTCCCCTTCGAACAAAATGCCAAGCGTTTCTGGACGAATACCCGCAACTGCAGGACCAACCGAAACTTCTTCGGGTGCTTGTTCCGCCGATATTTTCAGAGGGCCTAGCCCCTGAACGGTCACGTCAATCTCCTCAGATACCGCATTAACTTCGGCATCTAAGAAATTCATTTTACCTATAAAACTTGCTACGCGTCGAGAATTAGGACGACGATAAAGCGTTTCTGGATCGGCCAGCTGCCCGATCTCTCCCTCGAACATGACGGCGATACGGTCAGACATAACGAGTGCTTCTTCTTGGTCATGGGTGACCAAGATAAATGTAATCCCGACCTGACGCTGCAGCCGGATTAACTCGACCTGCATCTGTTCGCGCATCTTTTTATCCAAGGCTGAAAGCGGCTCGTCCAGCAACAGCACCTTAGGTTTCAAGATCAGGGCGCGCGCCAGTGCTACCCGCTGCCGCTGCCCACCTGACAATGCGTGTGCCGCGCGTTTACCATAGCCCGCAAGACCAACCATCGTTAGCGCTTCCTCGACCATCTTGGCCTTTGTTGGCTTATCAAGGTCTTTAGATTTCCGAAGACCAAAGGCCACGTTTTCGGCCACAGTCAAATGCGGGAAAATCGCATACGACTGAAACACCATATTCGTGGGGCGCAGGTTGGCGGGAACATCTGCCATGTCCTTTCCACCGATCATCACAACACCGTCCGAGACGCTCTCAAAACCTGCAATGGTGCGCAGCAATGTGGTCTTACCGCAACCCGAAGGTCCTAGCAGGGAAAAGAACTCTCCGGCATTGATGGTCAGGTTGATTTCACGCAAGGCGTGATAATCGGCGTAGTATTTGTTAACGCCCGTAAGCGTGATCAAAGCGGTCACAGAAAACCCCCTTTGTCTTTCACACCCGCGCGGGCCAATCCCCGGCGGCGCAAAAGCTCTGCAATTGTCAAAAGCACGATGGACAGCGCCACCAAAATCGTTCCAAGCGCCATCACGACTGGCAAGGATGCCGGAAAGCGTAGCAAGCCCCAGATATAGACGGGCATCGTCGGGCTGGCACCGGACAAGAAGAATGCGATGATGAATTCATCAAGTGAGATCGTGAAGGCGATCAGCATCGACGAAATGATCCCCGGCATCACCAGCGGCAACGTCACAAGGCGGAACGCGGAAAACCGGCTTTCGCCAAGGTCCATTGCGGCCTCTTCCATAGCTGGATCAAGATTTTGGAACGCACCGTTAAGGATCGCGATACAAAAGGGTGTACAGATCAGCACATGCGCGGCAATGATCGTCCAATTCGATAGACCCAGATCAAAGATCTGCACCACAACAACCAGCAATGACACGGCAACGATAATTTCGGGCAAGACCAGTGGCAACATGATGAAACCCATGATCCCCGCCTTGAACCGAAAGCGATGCATCGCCCCTGCCCGCGCGGCACAAACACCCAAAATTGTTGACGTGATCGCCGATACCAGCGCGATAAACAGCGAATTCTTAACTGCGGCATGAAGCGACTTATTACTGGCCAGCTCTGTGAACCAATCGGTCGTAAATCCGCTTAGTGGAAAGGCAATAATCGTTGCGTCGTTGAACGCAAAGATTGGTAGCAAAATTATCGGCGCATAAAGAAAGATCAGATAAGCGATGGCATAGATACGAAGGCTCATGAACGCCCCTTTAGCCAGCGACGGTTGATTAACACAAAGGTCAGGCTGATCGCTGTGACACACAACATCGCAACAATAGCCAGCGCGGCACCCAATGGCGCGTTGTTCAACGCCAAAAACTGCGTCTGGATCATATTTGCGATCAGTTTGCCACCAGCACCACCCATCAATTCAGGGGTCACATAATCGCCAATCGTCGGGATAAAGACGATCAACACTGCACCAACCACACCCGGCATCGCCAGTGGTAGCGTGATACGCATAAACGTCATGAATTTGCTTTCCCCAAGGTCTTGCGAAGCCTCAAGCAGCGAGCGGTCGATTTTTTCAAGCGCCACGAAAATGGGCAGGATCGCAAACGGGGCAAATGCGTGCGCAAGCGTGATGATCACAGCATTCACGTTATACAAAATGAACGTCAGTGGTTCGTCAATCAGCCCCACATTGATCAGCCCAGTGTTGATCACGCCATTATAGCCCAAGATGACTTTCCAAAGAAAAACCCGGATCAAATAGGATGTCCAAAAGGGAATCGTGATCAGGAACAGCCAGAGCGACTTGCGATCTGGACGCACATGGAAAGACAGGAAATATGCCACCGGAAAGGCCAGCAACACTGTCACAGCCGTGACCGACGCCGACACGAACAGTGACCGCTGTAGCAGTGCGCCATAAATCGGCTTTTCGGCTATTTCGCGGTAGTTATTCAACGTGAATGTCGTATCCAGCGTCATAAAATCTTGCGTCCAAAAGCTGAACAAGAAGATCGCGATCAATGGGAACGCCATAAGCAACATGGCGTAAAGAAATGGCGGGCTCACCATCAAAAGCCCGCGACCATTTTCAGAAGAGAGGAATTTACTCAGCATGGACCGATGCTTTCACTGAAGCACGGAAAAGATCAATATCCAAAATGAAATCTAGTCATCGGCTTTACAAATCAGCGGACAAAACGTGCAGAATTTATGCCTGTTTGTCAGTTGGCTGCATTTTGCGGCTTAGCCCAACTTTGCCGGCCGTATTTAACTGCGATGCGACGCTTTCAATGTCATCGGACGATCTATTTTGGCTTAGCTTCGATTTGGCTAAGACTTTGGTAACCTCGATCTCAAACGCGACGATATTGTCTAACATGCCCGCCATGAATTCCTTTGGCGCGTCCGACATCTTCCAAGCATCGACGCCATTCACGACCCGTTCATGTTTTTGTGTCAAACGACCGACAGCCGCGATTTTGGATTTGTTGTCGTGCTGAAACGTAATCTTGCCGTGGATATGAACTGTTTGGTAATTCCATGTTGGAACAGCCTTGTGATGCTCGGCCTTTGATGGATACCAATTAGGTGAGATATAGGCGTCATCCGATTGAAATATAGCCATAATATCTGATCCGGCTGGCAGCAAACGATGTAAGTCATTCGCTAAAGCCAAATGACCTACCAATTGATCTTTACCGACTGCGATCAATGGAAAATGGTTCGCAACCAAACCATGATCCGTGTGCGCCACCAAAGTCGCCAATGGAAACTCGGTTATTAATGCCTGCACAGCTTCCGAGTCAGTTTCATTGAAATGTGCCGGAATATACATCGGGCTTCCTTTTCTGCAGCCAAACCTGCAATACAATCTGGACCAACACAATGCAAAAAGGGCGGCCCGCTGGACCGCCCCTTTCGAAAACATGTAGCAGCGATTAACGCTTAGAGAACTGGAAGCTACGACGCGCTTTGCGCTTACCGTATTTCTTACGTTCAACAACACGGCTATCGCGTGTCAGGAAGCCAGCAGCTTTCAAGGCAGCGCGCAGTGACGGATCGTACAACTGCAGTGCCTTAGAAACACCGTGCTTAACCGCACCAGCTTGACCAGAAAGACCTCCACCAGCAACAGTTGCCATGACGTCGAACTGATCAACAACACCAGCAACCTGGAAAGGCTGACGCAGGATCATCTGCAGAACCGGACGTGCAAAGTATTTGTTCATTTCTTTGCCGTTCACGGTGACCTTACCAGAACCTGGCTTGATCCAAACGCGTGCAACCGCGTCTTTACGCTTACCAGTTGCATAAGAACGGCCTAGTTCATCACGAACTGGTTCACGTGGCGCAGCAACTTCTACAACAACTTCAGCTGCTTCAGCGACTTGGCCCAGCTCTTCGAGAGAATTCACTTGATCAGTCATTATGCAGTCCTCGTGTTCTTTTTGTTCATGGACTTAACGTCCAGAACTTCAGGCTTCTGCGCTTCCATACCGTGCTCAGTACCAGCGAATACACGCAGGTGAGTCATTTGCTGACGGGACAGCTTGCCGCCTGGCAACATGCGCTGAACAGCTTTCATGACGACGCGCTCTGGGTGTGCGCCTTCCAGAATGTCGGCTTTGGTCTTTTCTTTGATCCCGCCGGGATGACCAGTGTGCCAGTAGTATTTTTCGTCACGCTTGTTGCCGGTCATCTGGATTTTTTCACAGTTGATGACAATAACGTTGTCGCCCATATCCATGTGCGGAGTGAAGGACGGTTTATGCTTGCCGCGCAAGCGCATAGCGATGATCGAAGCAAGACGACCAAGAACAACGCCTTCAGCGTCGATCAGGATCCATTTCTTGTCGATATCCGCTGGGGTAGCGGTAAAGGTTTTCATATCTCACCAGAAGTTTGGGGTGGCACAAGGCCACAGTCATTCGGATTGGGGCGTTATATAGTGGCCACAAACACAGTCAAGCACACTTACCAATGATTAATTGTTTAAAAACAATCCCTTAGAAATTAGGTATTATTTTACCCCAACTAAATCGCGATCCTTTCTGGCGGATAATCCAATAAGTCCCGTAAACGCTCCATCGCTTGAACGAAATGGGCGTGCGGGACTAAACCATTCACTGCAATGCGCACGGCATGCACCGAACGGCTTTCACGCAGCGCAAAATCATCCGCAGATTTAATCAAAACGCCTGAAGCTTCTGCTGCCTGACAAAACTCTCCGGCGCGCCATCCCATTGGAAGATCAAGCCACAAAAACGGAACCGTTTCAGAATAGCGCATGTCATAGCCATCCAGCACCTGAACCGCAGCGAGAATATCATCGCGAATACGGGCCTTTACCCGATCCACGATTGCGTCCAAATCCGGATGCCGAATAATCGCTGCATACAGGTCAGTCACGATCCGTGTCACACCAAACGATGTAAAAGTCGCTGTGCGCGTCAACGCCTTGCTCCACCCCTTGGGAGCCACAGCAAAACCAATCCGTAGCGATGCCGTGATAGATTTCGAAGGTGACGTTAGATACCAGCCCAACCCCGGCAAAAGCGCGCGGTAACTTGGGCCAACCCTCTCTGTATTCATCAAGCGATAACAATCGTCATCAATAATATGCACACCATGCGCAAGCGCAAGTGCTGCAATCTGTTCGCGCCGCATTGGCGTGGTCTGCTTTACCGTTGGATTACATACCTCGGCAGAGGTGCAAAACACTTGAATTTTATGTTCCTTGATGGCGTCTTCAAGCGCGTCAAGCATTGGGCCATCATCATCCCACGGAATACCGATAACCTCGGCACGGCACAAAACACCCGCAGACCGAAATCCACCATAGCTCAGCTCATCAACCGCAATAACAGGGCTTGCCCCAGTCAACACGCTTTGCAAGATCATCAGAATGGCGTTCTGCCCCCCATGGCTCGCGACGATGTTGTGAATGTCGAACGCGCCAATATGCTTTGAATCCAATGTTCCAGCAAAGGCCTCTCTTGCAGGCAAGTCCGTGTCACGTGTTGGATAACGCAGCAACATGTCTGGCGCAGTGGTATCCGCAAGATCGCGCATCGCCGCGCGGATGATATCGCCCTGCCCCACGTCAGGCATTTTCGGGCTCAGAAGATGCGCCTGACCATCACGATCAAGCGCGGGGTCAAAAAAACGATCAGCTGCAGGCAGGCTACGTACAGGCTGCAGCTTTGGCTCGGACACAAACGTACCCCGGCCAACCCCCGCGTGAAGCCGCCCTTCGTCAATAAGAAGCTTATATGCCCGTGCAACTGTGCCCGGTGTCACACTGACCCGGTAGGCCAGATCACGCACTGGCGGCAGCTTTTCACCAGGTCGGAGCTGCCCTGACGCGACACCTTCACGGATCGCCTGCGCAAGCGCTTGATATTTTGACCTCCCAACCTCGGCAAGATTTGGCTGCCAAATTGTATCGGTTACAATCATTTTCTAGACCTACAGAAAAACACTTTGTATCAATTTACCTATAGCAATTCGCTATATTGTGTCAATACAATTGAAGGAATACCTCATATGTCACACGCGCTCCCAGCGGCGCAGTTCGCCGCACTTAGCTCCCAACCCGCCATGCCACTCATGGCACGCGCGGCGGTTCGCTTTGCCGTGGCCGTGACAAAATGGGATATGCGGCGAAAAACTCGCCGTCACCTCAAGGACCTATCACCATATTTATTAAACGACATTGGTTTGGATGCGTCTACTGCCCAGGCAGAACGATCTAAACCTTTCTGGCAGGCCTGATACGTTTGCATCTTCCTGACTGGGCCGGATATTCTCCGGCCCTTTTTTTTTGCGCCCATGCTATTTTGATTGTACCCATATTTTCAAATCATACTGGTACAATTATGTTGACCGCTACCTTACAGGTCGTAAATTTCACCGAATTTTTGCTCTAAATAGTCAAGTAACGGTGCTTCGGAAGGGGTTTCGCCGGTCGCATGTTGAATTGTATCGATCGGCGAACGCAAACCACCGAACTGTTGCAGGTTCGTACGCAACCAAGCAGTTGCAGCAGATGTATCACCCCGCCCCAAATCATCATCCAAATTAGGTACTGCTTTGCGTAAAGATACATTCAGACAGCCTGCATAAACATTGCCAAGTGTATAGGTCGGAAAATAACCAAACAAACCTTCGGACCAATGCACATCCTGCAATACGCCGTTTGATGGCTTGTCAACTTCGTACCCAAAGTCAGCGGCGAAACGATCATTCCACGCGGCCTCAAGATCGTTGACATCGAGGTCACCCGAAATCAGCGCGCGTTCCAAATCAAAGCGCAGCAATACGTGCAGGTTATACTGGACCTCGTCCGCCTCGGTCCGGATAAAGCCGTTATTGACCCGATTCACCGTCGCAAAGAATGCATCTTCGCCCGGAATACCAAAATCACCAAAACTGTCGCGCATCTGGCCGTAAAGCCAACCAGTAAACGCACGACTGCGCCCCAATTGGTTTTCATAAATACGGCTTTGACTTTCATGGACGCCCATCGAGACACCCGCGCCCAGTGGTGTCAATAAATGTCGATCATCGATCCCCTGTTCATAGGCTGCGTGACCGACTTCGTGGATCGTAGAATAAAAGCAATTGAACGGATCTACCGCATTCGTTCGGGTCGTAATTCGCACATCCATACCGGAACCTGACGAAAACGGATGCACAGCCTTATCAATGCGCCCGTTATTCAGCGTATACCCAAAGGCAAGCGCTAGCTTTTCCGACAGTGCTAGCTGCGCGGCCTCGTCAAAATTGCCTGACAGTTCTTGGGGTGCGTCGCTATCGAGAATCGCAGCACGTAACGCAACCAATCGCGGACGAAGTGCGTCAAACATCGCGCCAATGCTAGCGCCTGTTGCACCCGGTTCATAATCGTCCAAAAGCGCGTCATATGGATCTGCATTTCCTGCAACGGCTGCCGCTTCTTCCTTGCGTAAGTCGACGACTCTTTGCAGGACGGGTAAAAAGCCTGCGACATTTTCATCGGCACGGCACTGCGCCCAAGTCCGATGCGCAAGCGATGTCGTTTTCGCCAGCTCTGCCGCTAATGACGCCGGGACTTTGGTCGTACGCTCAAAGCTTCGCTTAATATGACGCAGGTTCGCAGCGGCGATGTCATCGATTGCTTCGGCTTTTGAAAGCCACTCACCAACACGTGGATCAATTCGACGTGCATGTAAAACATTCGCCATCGCGCCATGTTCCTCGGCGCGTTGCGGCGTCGCACCTTCCGGCATCATTGTTTCCTGGTCCCAACCAAGACGACCTGCGACTTGCCCCAAGGCTTCTGTCTCACGTTGGAATTGCATCAAGTCATCATATGCGGTCATGTTGTCAGCCTCGGACAGATTGAGAAATGGGATATTGCGCTAAGAAACGGCCACGCAAGATCAGCGCCCAAAGAGCAACGGCCCCGATTTGGTGCACAATCGCAATATGCCATGGCGCTGAATAAATAACGGTAAAGATGCCCAAAACCATTTGCAGAAACATCATTCCAAATACGCCATGGAACGCCGCCCGAATTTTACGGTTTGCAGATTTCCGTGCCCGCAAAAAGACGAACAGACCATAGGCAAATAACGTATAACCTGCCATGCGGTGCATGAACTGAACCAGACCGTCATTTTCGAAAAAATTGCGCCACATTGGTGTGATATCCAGCGGATTTGGCGGAAGAAAACCACCCGCCATAAGCGGCCAGTCCGGGTATCCGCGGCCAGCATCAATACCCGCAACCAATGCGCCAAGGATGATCTGGATAAACGCCAACCCAACAAGAAACGTCGACAGGCGCACCATACGCTGGTCGGCACTTCGGCGGGCTTGCAACAAATCAGACTGCGAACGCGCCAACCGTAACGCATAAACGATGATCATTCCGACAATGACAAACGCCAATCCTAAATGGGTCGCCAATCGATATGATGCGACGTCCAACATCCCTTCGCCAAGGCCAGAAGACACCATCCACCAGCCAATTGCACCCTGCACACCAATCAATGCACCGATGCCAAACAAGCGCCCGGTCCAACCGGTCGGGACCTTGCGCGTCGCGACAAAGGCTAAGAACCCGACAGCCCATACCAACCCGATCAAACGACCAAGCTGGCGATGCCCCCATTCCCACCAATAGATAGATTTGAACTCAGAAAGCGACATACCTTTGTTTTGCAATTGATACTCTGGAATTTCCCGATATTTTGCGAATTCCTCGGCCCAAGCCGCTTCGCCCATCGGCGGTATGGCCCCTGTGACGGGCTTCCATTCAGTAATTGATAAGCCACTGTCAGTCAGACGGGTCAAACCGCCAACGGCAATCATAACGACGACCATTACCAAAAGGGCCAGCAGCCACGCGCGAACACCACCGCGTGCGCCCTGCCCGGCGCGATCAATCGCCCCCGGCGCAGCAACCTGCTTGGGTGTATCTCCGACTTCTTCGAAAATTGAACGCTTTGTTGCCATTATGGCCTCCAGATATGTCTTGAATTGGAAACTAGGGCTGTGACATGACCTCTGCAAGCGGCAGGATGACGCAAGACCACGTAGGGTGGATCTTGATCCACCTACCCCCGTTCTTTCCAGCGCACCATTTGGCGCATAACACCATGTAACATCTGCACATCCGCACGTGTCATCGGCATACGTGACCATAGATTTCGCAAATTCACCTTCATGCTCGCGGCCTTATGTTCTGGGAAAAAGAACCCTGCATCGTCAAGACGTTGCTCATAATGTTCGCTCAGTTTCTCAATCTCTAGCTGCTCAGCCCATTCACCAACGGCAGAGTTGGTCACATCGGCAGTTGGTACTGCCTCGCGGCGCCATTCATAACCCGTTAACAATACACACTGCGCAAGGTTCAATGAGGCGAATTCTGGATTAACAGGCACTGAAATAATTGCATTCGCGCGCGCAATATCGTCGTTTTCCATGCCCGCACGTTCCGGACCAAACATCACAGCAACCTTACCACCCGCAGCAATACGGGCGCGCGCATCTTTCATGGCAGCCTCGGGGGTGAAAACGGGCTTTGTTAAATCACGCGGGCGCGCAGTTGTCGCATATACGAAATCACAATCACCAATAGCGCTCGGTGTATCCTCAAACAACTGCGCCTCATCAAGCAATCGCCCTGCACCGCTGGCCATGACAACGGCCTTTTGGTTTGGCCATCCGTCACGTGGATCAACGATCCGCATGCGGTCCAGCCCAAAATTCCACATTGCACGCGCGGCGGCGCCAATGTTTTCGCCCATTTGCGGACGGATCAGGACAAAAGCAGGTTGCGGATCAGAGCTTGGCATCGGACTTCCTTTGATATCGGCTGGCGTGATACGCTGGCGCGTATCACAACGCAAGGAAACCCTATGGCTATTCATAAATGTGGTCTCGCCCTGATAATGACTGGATGGCCCAATCGAAGCCATAGCCAAGCGTCACAAACCCAGCTAGAACGCCATGAACCAAGATTAATTCGGAATACACGCCCATGTCAGACGCCGTTGAACAGCCACAAATCTACCTGATCACCCCATCAGAGTTCGATCTGTCAACCTATCCAGACCAACTTGCGGCATGCCTCGATAGCACCGAAGTCGCCTGTGTACGCCTTGCGATTGGCACAAAAGATGAAACGCGGATTGGAAAAGCAGCTGACGCCCTTCGCGAAGTTACACACGCCCGCGATGTCGCATTAGTGATCGATAGCCATATTATGATGGTTGAACGGCTTGGCCTTGATGGCGTGCACCTGTTGGACGCAGCCAAATCAGTCATCAAGACGCGCAAAGAACTGGGCGAAGACGCGATCGTCGGCACGTTCTGCGGAACATCCAGCCACGAAGGCATGTCTGCCGGAGAAATGGGCGCCGACTACGTCAGCTTTGGGCCCGTTGGAAAATCCACATTGGGCGCAGGTGAACAAGCTGGTCTTGATTTGTTCGAATGGTGGTCAATGATGATCGAGGTGCCCGTTGTCGCAGAGGGCGCATTGGATGTTGAACTTATTCGCGCGCTTGCGCCACACACAGATTTCTTTGGTATCGGAGAAGAAATCTGGCGTTCGGAAGATCCGGCAAAGACACTAGCCGATCTGCGTCTGGCGATGGCGGTCTAGACCTGCGCGCACCGTATTTTCAAGCGTTTTAGCCAAAGCCTTACGGTCTTCGAAATCGCCAAGTTGAACGGGCGGGTGGTAGACAACAGTCACGCCACCCTGATGTTTTGCAGCCAGAGTCGAAAGCAAATGTGGGCCAAAATCCATATCCCCCCACCAGCCGTAAAACCGCGCGTCTTCTCCGGCTGGGGCGTGATAGATGACCGTCACAGCCTGCACCGACAATTGATCACGCAGGGCTGGGTCAAAAAATGCTGCGAATAGCGTCGGTTTGAATGGTAAAACCTGCAATCCATCTGTCGATGTGCCTTCGGGGAAAAACAACAACCTGTGGCCGACAGCAAGACGTTCTTTGAACATGGCGACCTGCTCTGCCGCGGCAGTGCGCGACCGTTTGATAAACAACGTCCCTGTTGCCCGCGCAAGCCAACCAATGCCGGGCCAGGCTGACACCTCTTTCTTTGCGACAAAATAGATCCGCTTGCGCGCATTCAGTGCAAAAATATCAAGCCATGACGCATGGTTCGCGACCACTGCGCCTCCGCTCTTCATGGGAATACCAACACTGTCGAACTGGATGCCAAGCAAAACAAATGCGCCACGACAGACAAATTGCGTAATATATGGGGTCACAGGCCGACCTACCCCACAAAAGGGGCGTTCAATCAGCCGGACAATCAGCAACACAACTAATCCACCAAACACCAATACGATCAGCGGCACGGCACGGGCAATCACCCGCAACCATCCAGCCCAGCCGATATGTAATCGGGGCGGCATATCAGTGCTCGTCCATGTGTTAGACACGGGGATTGCCTTTTCCATAGATATTACCCTGTAAAGTAGAGACCGCATCCGCCGCCAAAATCAAACAAATATCGATCGTATTAAATGCGTGATCAACAAAAGCGCCGTCACCAACTGTCCCGCCAAGTCGTAAATACGCTTTGATCAATGCTGGTGTATCACGCATCGCAGACACCCGGTCGATCTGATCTTCCGGTACTAAATTCATCAACGCCGCATGGGGCCCTGTTGCTGTCACACGTAGTTTAGGTGGCGCGAGATGCCTGTAATAAAGCAAGCTCAGCGGTCCCGCCAAAGCCTGTGTATCTGTGCCGTGAAATGATGCGGCACCAAACATGACATCAATCTTCTCGCGGCGCACGAAATCCGCAAGCGCGCCCCAAAGATGCATCATCGCTGTTCCGCCACGGTAATCTGGGTGCAAACACGATCGGCCTAATTCAAGCAACCGCTTGCCGCTTGCCTTTAGCACAGACAGATCAAATTCGTCTTCGCAGTAAAACTGGCCCGCATCTGCTGCACGATCTTCGGTCAATAAACGGTAAACGCCGACAACCTGATCTTCTGCGGGGCGCGCCATATCCCGTAACAAGAGATGCACTGCAAAAGGGTCAAAGCTATCTTTTTCAAGCTGGGCCTCATGATCCACCATATCACCGCCGCCCCCCAATTCGCGCACGAACACGTCGTAGCGCAGACGCTGCGCAGCTCGGACATCATCATGAGAATGAGCCAACGAAATCTGAAACTGTGGTGCGTGGTAAGACATATGTACCTGTGTCAGAGCCTCTGGCTTAGATCGCGGTTTCTACTGCGACGTTAACGGTTTGACAACCATTGTGACGATACGTCTAAACAACGGACTTTAACTATTGATCAACCAAGATGAGACCCAGCCGTGCCCCATCAATCACAACCTTGCCTTCTTCACGAAAGTTTACCGTAATCTTCCCGCCGACGTTTGACTGTACCTGCCCCACGCCCCAATCTGGTTGGGTCGGATTACGCACCAACATTCCGGGTTCTAAAATGGCATTCATGCCTATCATTCAACTTCCCTCCAAAAGGAGACCGCGCCATGCAACCTGATCTGGCCGCACTTGTGGGTTCACGTATTTGCCACGACCTTATCAGCCCTATTGGGGCAATCGGCAATGGGGTCGAACTTTTGGCGTTAACCAGCGGGAACACCGCCCCCGAAATGTCATTAATTAACGACAGCGTAGAAAATGCCAACGCCCGAATCAGATTATTCAGAATTGCATTCGGCGCTGCGACCGACAGCCAACGCATCAGCAGTACCGAAATACGCAGCATTCTCGCGGCGATATCGCAAGGGGCGCGCAACACTTTTCATTGGGATATCCAAGGTGATCAGCAACGACGCTGTGTGCGATCGGCGCTGTTGGTCCTGCTTTGCTTTGAAACTGCGCTTCCTATTGGTGGTGACGTGGTCATCAAACAAGTTGGGGATGCTTGGCTCTTTGACGCGCGGGCAAAACGCGTGAACTTTGACGCCGACCTATGGAACAGCATTACCGACCCCAAAACCAACCTTGTTCACACTGCCGCACAGGTCCAATTTGCGCTGTTGCCAACGGCCCTCGCTGAGGCAGATCGCCAGCTTTCTTTCAGCGCTGGCGATACCATGCTTAACGCGCAGTTTTAGCTACGCACTGTTCCGTCACCCGTCACAAGGTATTTGAAGCTGGTTAACTGTACTGCACCAACAGGACCACGTGCATGCAGTTTACCAGTCGCAATGCCGATTTCAGCACCCATTCCAAATTCACCGCCATCCGCGAATTGGGTCGACGCATTGCGCATCAAGATCGCGCTATCAAGCTCTCGGAAGAACTGATCAGCCACATTATCATTTTCGGCAATGATTGCATCCGTGTGGTTTGAACCGAATTCGCGGATGTGTGAAATCGCACCATTGATGCCATCCACGGTTTTCGCTGCGATGATCATATCCAAGAACTCATGCCCAAAGTCATCAGGCGTTGCCGGCACTGTGCCTGCGGTTTCAGCGAGCGTACCAGACGCGCGCACCTCAACCCCGGCATCCAAGAGATCACGGGTTAAAACATCACCGTGTTTGTCAAGAAATGCCTGATCGACCAATAAGCATTCCGCCGATCCACAAATCCCGGTCCGACGTGTTTTAGCATTAATCAAAACGGCACGTGCTTTTGCTAAGTCGGCGCTCGCATCGACGTAGATGTGGCAAATACCTTCTAGGTGGGCGAACACCGGCACGCGGGCCTCGCGCTGAACCAATCCAACAAGCCCCTTACCACCGCGTGGCACGATCACATCGATATAATCTGTCGCCTGAATCATTGCAGAAACGGCTGCCCTGTCGCGTGTTGGGATCAATTGAATTGACGCCTCTGGCAGACCAGCGGCCTGAAGCCCCTCAACCAGACAGGCATGAATGGCTTGGCTTGAATGAAAGCTTTCAGAGCCGCCGCGCAAAATCACTGCGTTCCCTGACTTTAGGCAAAGAGCACCTGCATCAGCGGTCACATTAGGACGGCTTTCGTAGATCACACCGATCACGCCAATCGGCGTACGGACGCGTTTGATGTTCAGGCCCGTTGGTTGTGTCCATTCCTCGGTCACGACACCAATCGGGTCGTCCTGCAAGGCCACGGCGCGCAGACCTGAAACGATACCACCGATCCGGTCCTCATCCAGCATCAAGCGGTCCATCATCGACGGGGAAAGACCTTTCTCAGCACCGAACGCCATATCTTGTTTGTTCGCAGCAATAATCGCGGCACGTTGTTCCCAAACGGCATTTGCAGCCGCATTCAGCGCCTCTTCTTTCGACGCCGCCGGAGCAGTTGCAAGAACGGTAGCCGCAGCGCGGGCAGCCGCACCAATTTCGGTCATCATCGTCGCGATTTGCGTTTGCTCGTTCATTTTCTAGACCTCTTAAAGCACCATATCATCGCGGTGCACCAATGCAGCACGACCTTCATAGCCTAATACTGCTGAAATTTCATCTGATCGGCGCCCCATTATCTGACGTGCTTCCGCGGCTGTGTAGCGGGTCAAACCTTGCCCTAACTGCACGCCTTGCGCATCCAAAATTGCAACAACATCCCCACGCCCAAAACGCCCAGATACTTGCGTAATACCAGCAGGTAACAGGCTATTTCCGCGCTTCAATGCTGTCTTTGCGCCATCATCTATGCTGATCGTACCAGCCGCCTTCATCGAAGCGATCCAGCGCTTGCGAGCCGCTTGCGGATCAGTTTGCGCAGCAAACCAAGTCGTTCGCGCACCATTTTCCAGTGCAGCAAGCGGACTTGTTTCGGTCCCTAAGGCAATGGCCATAGCGCAACCTGCTTCGGTCGCCATACGGGCCGCCATGATCTTTGTGATCATGCCCCCCTTAGAAAGACCAGAGCCGACATCACCCGCCATGCTTTCAATTTCAGGAGTTAATTTCTCGACATTATCAATATGTTTCGCGTCAGAATTGACACGCGGATTGGCAGTGTACAGCCCATCGACATCGGACAAAAGTATCAACTGATCTGCACCAATCGTTACGGCAACTTGTGCAGCTAAACGGTCATTATCACCGTATCGAATTTCATCCGTCGCAATCGTGTCGTTTTCGTTCACGATGGGTGTCACCCCTAGCGAAAGCATCGTTTCCATCGTCGCCCGGCTGTTTAAATAGCGACGACGATCATGTGAATCTTCAAGAGTAACAAGCACTTGCCCCGCGATAATCCCGTGAAGCGCGAGCGCCTCCTCATAAGCACGGGCAAGACGAATTTGGCCGACCGCTGCAGCGGCTTGCGATTGCTCTAAGGGCAATGCAGCGGCAGGCAATCCCAACACGCCGCGGCCCAAAGCGATTGAACCTGACGACACCAAAACAACGTCGGTGCCGCGCGCACGAATACGCGCCACATCAGAAGCCAATGACGTTAACCATTTTTCCCGCAACGCACCGGTATCTGCATCAACGAGCAATGCAGATCCGATTTTAACAACAAGCCGCTTTGCTTCGGTTAAGGCTGCCATGGGGCGTCCTCTTCCGCTTCCTCCGCAGCTTTCCGATGGCGCAGACGGTTATCGTCGATCTCTGAACGCAAAGCGCGTAGAACTTCGGGTATACCCTCGCGGCTTACACCAGACATCAACAACACTGGACCGGCCGCAACGGCTTCGATCTCTTCCTTCAAGAACGCACGTTCTTCGTCGTCTAGCGCGTCGATCTTGTTCAGAACCGTAATACGGGGCTTTTCAGCTAACTCACCGCCGTAGGCTTCGAGTTCGCCGATAATCGTCGTCAGGTCGACGGCCGGATCACCCGAAGTGCCATCAATCAGATGCAACAACACCGCGCAGCGTTCAACGTGACTAAGGAATGTGTCACCCAAACCACGTCCTTCGGACGCACCAGCGATCAAACCGGGGATATCCGCAACGACGAATTCGACCTCGTCAATCCCAACGACACCAAGGTTTGGGATCAATGTCGTAAACGGGTAATCAGCAACTTTTGGGCGCGCGTTAGATGTCGCAGAAAGGAACGTTGACTTCCCTGCATTAGGCATCCCCAACAAACCAACGTCAGCGATCAATTTGAGCCGAAGCCAGATTGTCCGTTCAATGGATTCTTGGCCGGGGTTCGACCGACGCGGGGCTTGGTTTGTGGCAGACTTAAAGTGCAAGTTGCCCCAGCCACCGTTACCGCCTTTGGCGATGACAATGCGTTGGCCTACTTCAGTCAGGTCGGCGATAACGGTTTCTTCGTCTTCGTCGATGATCTCGGTCCCGACAGGGACACGTAAAACCTTGTCATCGCCGTCTTTACCAGTCCGCTGACTGCCCATACCGTGTTGGCCATTGCCCGCAAAGAAATGCTGCTGATAACGAAAGTCGATCAGCGTGTTCAGGCCATCGACAGCCTCAACAATGACATCGCCGCCGTTACCGCCGTCACCACCGTCTGGGCCACCGTATTCAATGAACTTTTCACGGCGGAAAGAAATACAGCCACCACCACCGGCGCCGGATCGTATATAGACCTTTGCGAGATCAAGAAATTTCATAGGTTTTGCTTTCCGCGCTGTTCAGATGTGCCGATAGTCTATTGTGCGTCACACCTCAAGCGGTGCCAGACATCGCGCGATAGACTATAATAGTGCGACGTTGTTTTCTCGTCCCTTGCAAGCGCGTGTTCGGTGCCGTCATGTGTTTTGACGAACCCTAGTTTGGCCAACACGCGCCCGGATCCGTGATTGTCACCCCAAATACTGGCAGTCACTTCAAGCAGCGCCGGGTCACGAAACCCATGATTAATAGCAGTGCGCGCCATCGCGGTTACGATACCCTTCCCCCAATATTCACGGGCAAGAAGATATCCAAGCTCGCCCTCAGTGACCGCAACCATCCCGATGAGTTCAGGAGCAAAGAGCCCCCAAACAAACCCAGCGCCTTTATAAGTGGTACAACGCGATTCAGTAAAGCGGTACTGCGGCGGCCAAGGCCAGCTTCCCATTTGACGAACGACGTCCCAGTCGCTGACAATCGCATGCAATGCATCCGTGTCTTCAAGGCGCAGATCACGATATGTTAGATTATGCATTCTCTTGATCCCATTGTGCGCGGCTCAATTTCATAACGCGGGTATCAACATTCGTACCGCGCGCGACAGAGAATTGAGCCTTTGCCCCAACATCCGCAAATCCGAGCTTTTCCAAAACACGACGCGAACCGTGGTTCCCAACGAAATAGCTGGAATTGATCTTGGTTGCTTCGGTGTCCGAGAAATGAAAACTGAGGACCGCATGCACAGCTTCGGTCATAATGCCCTGCCCCAACACGACGGCTCTAGCCAGTAACCAAGGCCTTCACCGGTTGAAACGACACCAATAAACGCACCTTCTTTTGTGATGGCCCAAAGATCACTTAGATCGCCTGCCAAATCCATCTGAAGGAAGGCTTCGGCATCCGACCATGTGTATGGATACGGGACCACAACCAACCACTGCGATATCTCGTAGTTGCCAGCGCATCGCACGACTTCATCAAGATACTTATGCTCAAGCGCACGTAAAACAAGCCGTTGCGTACGCAGGGTTGGGACCGACATCATTTCACCTTGAGCGTATATGTCCATGTGGAAACTGTAGCGTTGCGCGCCACTGAAAACGCCTCTGCATCACCAAGATAATCGAAACCGCAATTCGTCAACACACGCGCAGAACCCGGGTTGTCTTGAAAGACCTCGGCGAACACACGTTCAGATTTATGCGGGTTTGCAGCGATAAGAGCGCGAACAGCCTCTGACGCCAATCCAGTGTTCCAGAACGCAGGCGCGATCCAATAAAAAATTTCAGATTGCTGGCGGTCCATCCGCTCAAGACTAATCAAACCCAAAGCCTCTAAATGGCCTTGCGCTGATCCATCGATAACCCAAATGTCCTCGGTCCGGTCGGGCTGCCCCGCACGATCAATCATCGCCTCAATGGTACCGGGCGGCAACGGATGCGGAATGCCGCGCGTACCACGTGCGACACGTTCGTCGGCCGCGTACATGGCAATCAAGCCTGCATCAGACTTGCGGCAAGGACGCAGGACAAAGCGTTCTGCGGTTATCGTATCTTGAACTGTAATCTCTTCATGAATCATAGCTTTCCCTCCTCGAAAACATGATCACCCCGAGGCACGTCTAAAATCATAACGTGGCAAGAGTATGAACGAAAAAGAGGACCGGCTTTCGCCGATCCCCTGAAATTTGCTACCTGAGGTAATCGGCCTATTCAGCGGCCTCCGCCACAGGAAGAACCGAAATAAAGGTGCGGCCTTTTAGGCCTTTGTGGAACTGTACGTTGCCTTCGACGGTTGCAAAGATTGTGTGATCTTTACCCATACCAACGCCCATGCCCGGCCACATTTTTGTGCCGCGCTGACGCATAATGATGTTGCCCGGAATGACGACTTCGCCACCGAACTTTTTAACGCCAAGACGACGACCAGCTGAGTCGCGTCCGTTACGGGATGAACCGCCTGCTTTTTTATGTGCCATTGGTGTCTCTCCTTAGCTTTTTGCTAGATCAGCGGCTTGCGCGATCCAACCTTCACGGTCGATGCGGCCCTTGAACGACAACTTCTCGTCCATTGCAGCAACATCTTCTGGTGTCCAAGCTGCGATTTGGGCGAATGTTGTTACGCCAGCTTCGATCAGCTTTTTCTCAAGTGCGGGGCCAACTCCGGACAATTGTTTCAAATCGTCTGAACCAGCAGCAGCCGTTTTAGGCGCAGCCGCTTTCTTAGCAGGCTTTGCAGCAGATGCGTCAGCAGCAACAGGCGCAGCGCCGTTTACAGCAGCTTTCACACCAGATTTGTCAGCGCCTTTTTCAAGGATATCACCGATGCGTACCAGCGTCAGTTGCTGACGGTGGCCTTTTTTGCGTGCAGACGAATGCTTACGACGACGCTTTACGAAATTGATCGTCTTTGGGCCTTTGATCTGGTCGATGACTTCGGCTTGCACGCCTGCGCCTTCAACCAAAGGTGCGCCAACAGTGGCGCCGACCATCAGAATCTCGTTGAATTGAACTGTTTCGCCAGCGCTAGCCGCCAGCTTTTCTACGCGGAGCACGTCGCCAGAAGCGACTTTGTACTGCTTGCCGCCGGTTTTCAAAACCGCAAACATATGATCTTCCTTCGTTTTTCGCGTCTCTGAGGCCCCGGTGATCCCGGCGTTAGTGGCTGTTGCCGCCTGTAAACAGCGCGCCCACTTGGGCGTGATTTCGCATATAACCGCACAAAACCCTTGTACGGATGGCGGCTTATCTGACCAATACCTTTCTAAGTCAACCCATAAGAAGGTGGAAAACCCTATGTACCGTATACTTATCGCCCTCAGCCTACTTGGCGCATGCAGTACAGATGCCAATCATATTGGTAATCCGCTAAAGTTGCCAGTCTCGGGGATACTTACCGGGATCGGGAACGCCGCTTATAATCAGCGACGCGGCCAAGTCGAGATATTTGTTAAGACCAACCACCCGGCCATTGTGAACGACATACAAAATGGCGGTGGGCAAACCATTGACGAAGCGATGGATATCGCAGAAATTCGGACAGGTGATCGCCCTGCCCGATTGATCCAACTCAAGTCTGATATTGGTATCTACCAAAACAGCCCTGATGCTCTTATCGTGGCGCTCATGGTTTATGCATCATAATGATGCACACCTAAGCGCTAGAAATTGGCATATGCTGAATCGCGCTGTGCCACGAGATCCCAAAATGCCTTAGACTTTGAAATATCTGTCGCCATTGCGGTTGGGATGCCTCGCGCAATCATACGCTGATACAATGTTTGCGGGTATCCTGGGGTAACCGGTGGAACGCTAACCATCGGGTTGATATCAGCCGCACGAGCACGCGCCTCAACAGGACAGTCTTTGGTGGGGTTGCCTGCAACAGTGCCACCATCAGCTTCGATTTTGGTCACGGCAGCGAAATATATCGCGCATTCACTCAACACAAGTGCCTGCTGACGCGGATCATCTACTGGTAAATTGTCTTCGACCACAATCGGAGGTGTCTGATCACAGGCTGCAAGCAAACATAATGAAATCACGGTTGTCTTTAATGGTGACAAGTCACTTTCCTTCTTTCTTATTGTGGCGACACCATACGACCTAAATGCCAGAATCCAAGACCACCACCGCCATCAAATTGTCGCGCCGCAACAAAGCACTACCGTGCGCCAAAGCCTCCCTTCAGCGGTTCGTGAAGCAAGCTGTCGACCGGCGCGCATCCACTGGCCCTCGATTTTAGACTTTGTGATGAAATCAGGCAAATAGGTCGTGACACAACTCAAGCGCATCGATGAGAGCATCAACATCGGCTTTCGTGTTGTACATCGCAAACGATGCCCGGCAAGTCGCGCCCACGCCCATGTGTTCCATTAACGGCATGGCACAGTGCGTCCCTGCCCGCACCGCGACACCTTTTTTATCCAACACTGTCGAAATGTCGTGCGCATGGGCAGCACCATCAAGCGTAAAGGAAAAGATGGCACCTTTGGTCGCAGATTTCCCCTGCACGTTTATACAGTTCAACCCATCAAGTCGTTCACGCGCATAGCGGCAAAGCTCGCTTTCGTGGGCTGCAATATTGTCCATGCCGATGGTCATCATATATTCAATTGCAACGCCCATACCGATGGTCTGGACGATACCAGGCGTTCCGGCCTCAAACATCATCGGGGGGGCATTATAGGTCACGGCATCGCGTGACACTTCGCGGATCATGTCACCGCCCCCCATAAAGGGCTGCATTTCTTTCATACGATCCGGCGTGACATAAATTGCACCAGAGCCGGACGGACCATAAAGCTTGTGGCCAGTTATCGCGTAGAAATCGCATCCGATATCAGCGACATCCACTGGCATATGCACCGCGGCTTGCGATCCGTCGATCAAAACTGGAACGCCTTTTTCATGTGCGCCCGTTGTGATGGCTTTCACGTCGACAACAGTTCCCAGCACGTTGGACATATGCGTAACGGCAACCAGTTTCGTTTTTGGACCAATCGCATCGATCACTTTTTGCGGATCGAGATCGCCGTTTGCGTCAACATCGACCCACTTGATCACGACACCCTGACGTTCGCGCAGGAAATGCCATGGCACGATGTTGGCATGGTGTTCCATGATTGACAAAACAATTTCATCACCCGCCTTTAAACGCGGCATCGCCCATGAATAGGCGACCATATTGATGCCTTCGGTCGTGCCGGAATTAAAGATAATGTCATCCTCGGACGGGGCATTCAGGAACTTTGCAACAGTGCCGCGCACGGCCTCGTATTTATCTGTGGCAAGGTTACTTAGGAAATGAAGCCCACGATGCACGTTTGCATATTCTTCGGCATAGCCACGTGTAATGGCATCAATAACCACCTGCGGCTTTTGTGCCGACGCGCCGCTATCCAGATAGATCAACGGCTTGCCGTTTACTTCGCGTGACAGAATAGGAAAATCCGCACGGATCTTTTGTACGTCAAAGCTCATATCGCTTCTCCTTGGGGGGCAATGCCAAGCAGAGCCATCAAAATGACCACTGCAAAAATTGTGCCAATCATGGCGATAAAGAATGCGGCTCCGGCTTTGCCAAGGGTGTCAAACCCGTGCAGCACTTTGACAAAGTGAACCATGCACCACAAAAGCATCATTAACGCGCCAACGCCCACAAGCACCGCCAAAAACGGGCTGAACAACATGACAAGGATTTGCGCAACATCGAATGTCAGACCGACCGCCTGCATCCATACGACAATGGTCAAAGCCCCGTTAAAACTGCCTGTTCCGCCCAACATTTTTCCGGCCCGTGAAATCGCTGAAGCTAGAATGAGCATGCTACCCGTGATCAGCATCCCAAGCGTGAACGGCGTGACCTGTAAAGCGTTCGCTTGCCCAGTTGCAGGCGTTATCATCCATGTCACAGCAAGGAGAAGAACATTGGCAATTGCAACCACAATTGCAGCCTGCACCAAATTGGGTCGTTCGAAATGATATCCGAGTACGCGCTCTGCGGCTTCTTCAGGCGTATTCAACGTCATTGCGACGGCGCGCAACCAGCCTTGTAGCGTCAGGTTCATTGCCCGCGTTCCGATGCGACCATGCATTGGATCCAGATATAGGTGAACGCCAATGCCCATACCGCACCAACCAAGGTAGCCTGCATTCCCGCCCCAATAAAGCCGCGTACCAAACCATGCAAAAGTAAAAGCGGTGTCGTCGTCAGCAACGCCCAAAAGAACGACAGCCGCGCAGAATACCAACTGCCCTGCCCACGAAATGCCTTGGCGATCAAATGCGCAACCGCCGCCAAGCCATATAGCGCAAGCGGCAGCATGATGACGACAGCATAGAACGTGTAAGTCATCATGCCTTCAAAGTTGATCTCAGGCGGCCACGGCGATGGCTCGTAGCCGTTCGCGATACGTGACAGACGCGGCCATTGCGCCACGAAGATCAGAAAACATGCGATCATAACAAAGGCGACGGCGCGATCTTCGCGCCGTCCCTGATCCAATAGATCACGGATCACAGCGCGCGGCGCGCGCCATGTCCGGACGATATCGGCAGTCAGTGCCATCAGCTACGCCGTGCCAGCCAACCCTCGAGCCGGTCGCGAAGTTCTTCGGCCAGCGTCGGGTCGGCAATTTCGTCTAAAGCTTCGGCCATAAACGAAAGCGTCAAAAGATTGCGTGCGTCGTACTGCGGAACACCACGCGAACGCAGATAAAACAGGGCTGTTTCATCAATCGCACCCGATGTTGACCCGTGTGAACAAGCCACGTCATCGGCGTAGATTTCCAGCTCTGGCTTGGCCAAGAACTGTGCATCGTCATCCAACAAAAGCGATTGGCTGATCTGATAACCGTCAGTCTTCTGCGCGCCTTCTTTCACAAGAATTTTCCCTTGGAAAACGCCTGTCGCACCGTTGCGCAGCACCTTTTTGAATACCTGACGGCTTTCGCCGTTCAATGCATCATGTGTAATAAAGACGGTATCATCGTGGTGGAAATCATTGCCATCACCGACACAAACACCCGCGACATGTGCGATCGCATCATCGCCGATGATCTCAAGAACGCATCCGTTGCGCGTCATCACACCGTTAACGGTCAGCGTAAATGACTTAAACGACGATTCAGCACCAACCCTTGCAAAACAATGCGTTACGGTGCGACGCTCATGATCACGGCCTTGCGCGCGCACGTGGTGGAATGAACCGCCGTCGGCAACTTCGACCTCAAGACAGCCAGAAAAACGCGCCGCAGCAGGACCGTTTTCAAGCAGTGTCACTTCGGCACCCGTTTCTACTTTAACCAAGTTGTGCAGCACGGCATCTGATGTCTCGTCCTTATGGAGGTAGACAAGATGAATTGGCTTGGCGACTTTGCCGGTCGCCCGTATCACCACACCGTCAGTTGCAACCGCAGTGTTCAGAGCAGCCAAAGGACGCTCAACAGGTGTTTGACCACGCGTTTCCAACACACCATACAAGTCTTTTGCCCAGTGAATGTCCGCCGCCATCGCATCAGCAAGGCGTTCAATCTCAACACCCTCGCCCGTCAATTCGTCGGACGCATCAGCATCAAAAACACCATCGACAAAGACGATCTTCAAACGATCAACAGCGTCGAACAATGGCACTTCACCGGCATCAAAAATCGCGGCTTTTGGCGCTTCGGCTGCAGTCAGCTCGGACGGGTTTGTGTATTTCCAATACTCGTCGCGCTTTGTAGGTAGGCCCATTTGACGCACACGCGCCAAAGCATCGGCACGCGCGGCATTCGACCATGCGGCACCTTCTGGCAGGGTAACCCCGGCCAGACGCGCCTCTGTCGCATCAGATTTCAGTTTAGCAAGGGCCATTAGGACACCTCTGCCAAAATGTCAGAGTAACCGTTGTTTTCAACTTCCAAAGCCAGCTCTGGGCCACCTGTTTTTACGATACGACCATCGGCCATGATGTGCACGACATCAGGCTTAATGTGGTCAAGCAGACGCTGGTAGTGGGTGATCACAAGGAACGAACGCCCTTCGGAACGCAGCGCATTCACACCATCCGCGACCAGTTTCATCGCATCAACGTCAAGACCAGAGTCCGTCTCATCCAAGATGCACATCTTAGGTGACAACATTGCCATCTGAAGAATTTCGTTCCGCTTCTTCTCACCGCCAGAGAAACCAACGTTAACCGGACGCTTCAACATATCCGCGTCGATTTTCAGGTCTTTCGCCTTGGCGCGTACTTCCTTGAGGAAATCACCCGCGCTTAGCTCTTCTTCGCCACGTGCCTTGCGCTGTGCATTTACCGCTGTGCGCAAGAAAGTCATGTTGCCAACGCCCGGAATTTCGACCGGGTATTGGAATGCAAGGAAAAGACCAGCCGCAGCACGCTCTTCTGGTTCCATATCCAGCAGATCTTCACCTTCCAGTTCAGCAGAACCGTCAGTCACTTCGTAGCCATCCTTACCAGACAACACGTAAGACAAAGTCGATTTACCCGACCCGTTTGGCCCCATAATCGCGTGCACCTTGCCGGTTTCAACGGTCAGATCCAATCCTTTTAGGATTTGTTTATCTTCGTCTTCAAGTTTGACCTTCAGGCCTTTGATTTCTAGCATTTTTCTTCCTTCGGCATATCAGCACCTTGCAGTGCATATGGGTTTTAGCAGCGTGGGTTAGGCCGCGCTGCGAATAAGTGAAAATTGTTGGATGACGCATCAAAAACGGCCGCCCGCTTAGCAGCGGACAGGTTCATGCATGATCTTGGGGATTGTAGCGCCTGCGTTAGAACGAAAAGACGTTGCCCTGAAACAGGATTGATCCGGCTGTCGTCGTTGACTTGATCTCGGCAACATACTCTGGCGTGTAGATTTTGGCCATCAGATCCGGCCATTTCCAAACAAAGTTGTGTCCCGCGACCAGCATGAGACATAGACCAGCGATTTGTCCAAAACGACCAAGCAGTTGTCTGCGTTTCATAAGAGCGGAAAACAACAGAACCATCCACAGCCCGATCAAAAGATCGGAAAATGTGACGGCCGAATTGCCCCCGGTCATGCCCAAATATCGCACGCGCACGACCTGCGCGCAAAACATCGCGGCCCCGCCGATAACCATCGACACCAATATGGCGGACATTGCTTGACTGCTTTGCGACGGAGGTTTGACCGCCTTTACGCGCGTTACCCTTTTGGGGACATGCATCCCCAGATCTGGGTCGTAATACGAATTGTTGCGCGGGTTCTTGATGCGCTTTATCCGCGCATCGAAATCCTCTTGCCCCATATTCGCCATTTCGGGAGCCCCTCCGTTGCTGCTGCGCGCAAGATCGCAACAAACTACGGCAATAACGCGGCCTCTCGGGGGCGGTTGCGCGGCGGGCGCAAAGATATGTTGCGCCCAAACGCATCAGCCGACAGACCCTTCCAAAGAAATCGCAACCAAAGCCTGTGCTTCCATCGCAAATTCCATTGGTAGCGCTTGAAGCACTTCTTTACAGAAACCATTCACAACCAGCGCGACGGCTTCTTCCTCGTCCATGCCACGGGCACGGCAGTAGAACAGTTGCTCATCATCGACCTTGGATGTGGTCGCCTCATGCTCAACGCGGCTACTGTTATTTTTGACTTCGATATAGGGTACTGTGTGCGCACCGCATTTGTCGCCAATCAGTAGGCTGTCGCACTGCGTATAGTTGCGCGACTCCTTCGCCTTAGGGTGCATCGAAACAAGCCCACGATAGGTGTTCTGCGCCTTGCCTGCCGAAATACCCTTAGACACGATCCGGGACTTGGTGTTTTTGCCAAGATGCACCATCTTCGTGCCGGTATCGGCCTGCTGCATATTGTTCGCGATAGCGATAGAGTAGAATTCACCTTGTGAATCGTCGCCGCGCAGGATGCAGCTAGGGTATTTCCAAGTCACCGCGGACCCGGTTTCAACCTGCGTCCACATGATCTTAGCGCGGTCACCACGGCAATCAGCACGTTTAGTCACAAAGTTGTAGATACCACCGTTGCCGTCTTCGTCACCGGGATACCAGTTTTGGACGGTTGAATATTTCACTTCGGCATCTTCTTCGATGATGATCTCAACCACGGCAGCGTGCAGCTGTGCTGTGTCGCGTTTCGGAGCTGTACAGCCTTCCAAATATGACACGTAGCTGCCTTTGTCGGCGATGATCAGTGTGCGTTCAAACTGACCCGTGTTTTCCGCATTAATCCGGAAATAAGTGGACAATTCCATTGGGCAGCGCACACCCGGTGGCACATAAACAAACGACCCATCCGAGAAGACAGCCGAGTTCAGCGTGGCGTAAAAGTTGTCAGATGGCGGCACGACAGTACCTAGGTACTTTTTGACCAACTCAGGGTGCTTTTCGATAGCTTCTGAGATTGAACAGAAGATCACACCAGCCTTTTCCAGTTCCTTTTGGAAAGTAGTCCCAACAGACACGGAATCAAAAACAGCATCAACGGCGACCTTACGGCCCTCGGCGGGCATGTTCTCAGCACCTTCGACGCCTGCAAGAATCATTTGTTCTTTCAGGGGGATGCCCAGCTTTTCATAGGTCGCCAGCAGCTTGGGGTCGACCTCGTCCAGCGACTTGGGCTTTTCTTCCATGCTTTTGGGACGCGCGTAGTAATAGATGTCTTGGAAATCGATGTCAGGGTAGCTGACCATCGCCCACGTTGGTTCTTCGATGTTTTCCCACCGCGCAAACGCTTCTAGACGCCACTCGGTCATCCAGTCGGGTTCATTATTCTTGTCAGAAATCAAGCGTACGATATCCGTGTTCACGCCTTTAGGAGCGTAATCCATCTCGATCTCGGTATTCCAACCGTATTTATAGGTGCCCGACAGTTTCGAGACAGCATCGACAGTTTCCTGATCAACGCCTTCCTTGACCTCTACGTCTTTGATAGCAGCCATATTACTTTCCTCTCATGCGGCCCGCAGCCGCGCCCGTTTCTTCGTCCAGGCCTGCACAAAGCGCATGACCTCGTCTTCTGTTGTTTCAACCCCAAGTGACACGCGCAGCGCACTTGCAGCGGCATCATCGTCAAGGCCAATCGCGCGCAACACGCGGCTCACTTTGACCTTGCCGGACGAACAAGCAGAACCCGCCGATACGGCAAAGCCAGCTAAATCCATCGCCATCACTTGGGTCTCACCCTTCCAACCCGGCGTCGCAAAGCAACTGGTGTTGGGTAATCTGTTCGCGTCTTTCCCGACGAAAATAGTGTTCTTTTCGTCAGCCTCAATGGCCTTTTCTAGAATATTTCTAAGTTCTGCAACCCGTTCCCACTTTCCCGCCGCAAGGTCAGCCTGCGCGGCGGTCACTGCAGCGCCCATTCCAGCAATCGCAATCACATTCTCGGTACCTGAACGGCGGCCCATTTCTTGACCGCCACCTTTGATTTGGGCAACCACATCGGTCCCCGCTGGGAAAACCAACGCACCGACACCGGCTGGCCCACCAAACTTATGCGCCGACAGAAAAACCATCTGCACACCAGACCATGAAAAGGCAAACGGCACCTTCCCAAACCCTTGCGTAATGTCACTCACAGCAAGACCCGACGGAAGGGTCTGCACAATTCCCGTTTCTGAATTCGCAAGCTGAACAGCCGAATTTGCAGGATCATCAATCTGCACAACGCCGTCCTTCAACGCCAAAACGGGGTCAATCCATGCGTTCACGGCGTCGTGCTCAATGGATGCGGCTTTTAATCCACGCCCAGAAAGCGCAAGCGCCGCCGCTTCAGTCGCACCAGAAGTAAAGACAACATCAGCACCCGAAGCCCCAACAGCATCGGCCACCTGCAGACGCGCCTTCTCAATTATCGCCTTTGCAGCACGTCCCTCGGCATGCACCGAAGACGGATTGCCAATGACACCCATCGCCGCAATCATCGCGGCGCGCGCTTCGGCCCGCAAAGGGGTCGTCGCGTTATGATCCAGATAGGTTCTCATCACATCATCTTGCCAAAACTACTCCGGGGGAGGCCGCAGGCCGGGGGCAGCGCCCCTTCTTCATTCTTCATCAACAACTTCGAACAGTGCAGGTACCGCGGGGCATGGCGCCAAACCATTACCAATCACGTCAGAAAGCCGCGCCTGATGCAAAAAAACATAAACATGGGCGCTCAGCCCCTCCCATAGACGATTGGTCAACGACTGGGCCCGCGATCCTGATGCGCCACCAGATGCGCCAGCCCCCTTGTGCATCGCCGACACGGTCTCATCTACTGCGCCTAAAATGTCAGACACACGCATTTCCGACGGTGGCTTCGCAAGACGATAACCGCCGCCCGGCCCACGTACTGATTCCACTAATCCTGCACGACGCAACTTCACGAACAATTGCTCAAGATACGGCAAAGATATGTCTTGCCGTTTGGATATTTCAGTCAGATTGACAAGCGTATCTGCCGGTTGAAGCGCCAAATCAGCTAGCGCAACCATGGCATAACGCCCTTTCGTACTTAATTTCATCGCTCTTCCCCATCCATGCGCGCAATTTTATTGACGGCACGGCGCTGCGTCATTACTTCACCGAGACTAGACAATTTGGGATTTCACCCAGATTAGAATCTTTCTAAGGTGCCCGAGCATTTTCGTCAACAATGCTCATGCGCCGCAGCAGCGACGGATCAATATGCCCGAAGTTATCTTTCCCGGACCCGAAGGACGCCTAGAAGGGCGTTACCACCCGCAAAAAGACCGCGATGCACCAATTGCAATCGTTTTGCATCCGCATCCACAGTTTGGCGGAACAATGAACAACCGGGTGGTCTATAATCTGCACTATGCATTTTATAACATGGGTTTTACTGTTCTTCGGTTTAACTTCCGTGGCGTTGGCCGCTCTCAGGGTGAATATGACCAAGGTGTTGGTGAACTCTCTGATGCAGCATCTGCGCTTGATTACCTCCAGTCGATGAACAACAACTCCAAGCACTGCTGGGTTGCTGGTTTCTCGTTTGGGGCATGGATAGGTATGCAGCTATTGATGCGCCGTCCAGAGATTACAGGCTTCATTTCGGTCAGCCCGCCTGCAAATATGTATGACTTTAGCTTCCTTGCGCCCTGCCCGTCTTCGGGTTTGATCATCAACGGATCAAACGACCGCGTTGCACCGCCAGCAGATACGGTGAACCTTGTAAACAAGCTTCACGAACAAAAGGGTATTACAGTCACACACGATGAAATGGACGGCGCAGGCCACTTCTTTGAAGATCCATACATGGATCCGATGATCGACACTGTAAAAACATACGTTCGTCGTCGCCTCACTGAAAACACACGGTAATAGGCTATGGCTGAATCCTACGTCCAACGCGTCGCCGATGAACTTGCTGATTTGGCACTTGCAGATCAAAAAGCATCAGGTGACATCGCAATCGTAGATGCCATTGGCGATATTCTTGGAGCGTCATCGCAGACGCTTCAGGAAACTTACCTGACTTCTGTACGGGTACGTCGCGCTGAGGAGCGCGCGCGTGCAATGCTGGATTCGCGCTTGGCCAATGGGTATAAAGACGCCCCAGCGCCCAAAGCTGCGCCCCTTCAAGGCCTGTCTGACGAAGACAAAGAACGCGAAGAAGCAAAGATCGCGGAAGAATCTGCCGCCAAACAGACCCCGCCAGCCCCAGAGCCCGAAGCAGAACCCGAAACATCAGCCCCAGAACCAACGGTTGGCATGCCCCGACGAGTTAAGCGATAATGTCCGATCGGATCGATGCGCAGCTCGCGTTTCTAATCGAGGCGGATAAGCTGAAATCAACGCTACGTGCGACGACATTGTGCGACCAATCACGCCGCGAAAACTCTGGCGAACATAGTTGGCACATCGCGCTTTATGCATTGGTCATGGCTGAACATGCCGCGCGCGCCGTCAATATCGACCGCGTTATCAAAATGCTGCTGCTCCATGACATCGTCGAGATCGATGCAGGCGACAATCCAATCCACGGCAACTATGACGCCGCTGAAATGGAAGCTGTCGAACAAGCCGCAGCTAAACGTATCTTTGGTCTGCTCCCCAGCGACCAAGCCGCTGCATTTCGCGCACTTTGGGATGAATTCGAAGCAGCCCAAACAGACGATGCCATCTTTGCGAAATCCATCGACCGCGTACAGCCTGTCATTTCGAACCTCGAAACGAATGGCGGCACTTGGCCCGAATACAATGTGACACCAAAGCAATTGCATTCGCGGGTCGGGGTAAAGGTCCAACGCGGCGCGCCGGCAATCTGGAACGCTCTAAAGTCGCGTATTGACGCGTGGTTTCTGCAAAACACCTGACGTAGGGCTAGAAAAGCAACGTTTAATAGCGTCTTTCCCCTATACAAACGGCTTTCATCGGCGTAGTGCGCACGCTTACCCGCCAGAAAGCCCCCCGATGACCACGATGATCCAGACCCTTGCCGATGCACTAGCCAAACAAGGCTACACCGACCTGACCCCCGTTCAGGAGGCTGTGACCAACCCAGAACTTGAAAGCAAAGACCTGCTTGTCTCTGCACAGACAGGTTCTGGTAAAACAGTTGGCTTTGGTTTGGCGATTGGGCCGACAATCCTTGCAGAGGACGGCACATTCGGTCCCGCCGGACGTCCGCACGCGTTGGTCATCGCGCCGACACGCGAATTGGCGCTTCAGGTGAAGCGCGAATTGCAGTGGCTTTATGCAGGGGCTGGCGCAACGCTGGCGTCATGTGTTGGCGGGATGGATTTCCGCGACGAACGTCGCAGCCTAGAACGCGGTGCACATATCGTCGTGGCAACGCCGGGCCGTTTGCGCGACCACATCATGCGCGGCACGATTGACCTAAGCGACATCAAAGCTGTTGTTTTGGACGAAGCCGACGAAATGCTTGATTTGGGTTTCCGCGAAGATCTGGAATTCATTCTCGAACAAGCGCCCGAAACACGCCGCACCCTACTCTTCTCGGCGACAGTGCCGCCAATGATCGCGAAACTCGCGCAATCATATCAGCGTGACGCCGTTCGCGTTGCGACTGTTTCCAAAGAAAAGCAGCACAGCGACATCGAATACCGCGCGCTTCGCGTTGCGAACCACGACATCGACGCCGCGATCATCAACTGCCTTCGCTACTATGATGCACCAAATGCAATCGTATTTGCGAACACCCGTGCAATGGTGACGCGCCTAACGACCCGCCTGTCGAACCGTGGCTTTGCGACAGTTGCCCTGTCTGGTGAGCTTTCTCAGAACGAACGTTCGCACGCGCTGCAAGCGATGCGCGATGGCCGTGCTAAGGTTTGTGTTGCGACAGACGTTGCCGCCCGCGGCATCGACCTGCCAAACCTCGAATTGGTGATCCACGCAGAGCTACCAACAAACGCAGAGACCTTGCTACACCGTTCCGGTCGTACAGGTCGGGCCGGTCGCAAAGGCATCTCAGCACTGATCGTGCCTGCAAAAATGAAACGCCGCGCGGAAAACCTGCTTAAGTGGGGCAAACTGACAGCTGAATGGGCAGAACCGCCCACCGCGGAAGAAGTAAACGCCAAGGACGAAGAACGACTGCTGACAGATCCGGTTTGGTCTGAAGAATTCACTGCCAGCGAACAAGACTTTGCCAAACGTCTGCTTGCTGAACACGATGCCGAAAAGATCGCAGCTGCTTATCTGCGCCTATACGCCGGCAAAAACTCTGCACCCGAGGTCCTGTCTGAATACAAAGACGGCCCACAGCGTGGCGAACGTCCAGAACGCGCACCGCGCGAGCACAAATCATT
Source organism: Yoonia maritima (assembly GCF_002933395.1). Classification (GTDB taxonomy): domain Bacteria; phylum Pseudomonadota; class Alphaproteobacteria; order Rhodobacterales; family Rhodobacteraceae; genus Yoonia; species Yoonia maritima_A. The sequence goes on along the minus strand of NZ_PKFN01000007.1, from coordinate 542,593 downwards.
TGGTCCGTCCAAGTGGTTTAGCGTCGACGTCGGTCGCGAAGGCAAAGCCGAAGCACGTTGGCTGCTGCCAATGATCTGCAAAGCCGGTGACATTACAAAGAACGAAATCGGTGCAATCCGGATTCAGCCTAATGAAACCTTTGTAGAAATCGCGGAACCTGCAGTCGCGGGTTTCCTTAAGGCCGTTGGCGCAGACATGAAGCTTGAAAATCAAGCAAACTTAAAGGCGCTTGATGGTGCTCCGCAGCTTGGTGAACGTGGGCCCCGTAAAACAAAGCGTGACTATGACGACCGGCCAAAGCGCGATTATGGGGACAAGCCAAAGCGCGACTACGGTGATAAGCCCAAACGCACAGCGCCACGAGATCGCCCTGCTCCGCCACCGTCATCGCAACATGATGTACCCGCGATTCAACCAGTTCCGGGTGCAGCTGACGATTACAGCACAAAGCGCAAGCCCCGTCACAAACCCGAACGCCGCGATCATGGTGATGCTTTGGTCGAAAAGCGGAGCAAACCACCCTACAAAGGTAAATCTGACGGCGGGAAGCCTGCCTATAAAGGCAAGTCAGACGGTGGAAAGCCTGCTTACAAAGGTAAATCTGATGGTGGCCCGCGCGGCGGCAAGCCAAAAGGTAACGCCAAGGACACGTCAAAGCGGTTCGTGCCTCCCGGTGGCAAAGGAAAGCCACGCAAAGGTGGCAACACCCCTCCCCGAAAGGGTAGGTAACTGTGCAGATTTGACAGGTATTAGAACTTTTTCCCCGGTTTTCTAGCAGCTTAACGCTGCTACATTAACTGCATCAGGAGAAAGGATACCTATCATGGCTAATTCAGACCCTAAGAAAACAAAAGCGGAGCCAACCAAAACACCGGCTCCGCAACCACAAGCACCGAAGCGTCAAATCTTTTTCGACTTTGCGAGTATCTAGTCTAGGCATGTGTATAAGGCGCGCGTAAAATCGCGTCATGAGCGCACTCACTAGCATAAAGAATATTGGCCCCGCGTTAGAAAAATCGCTGACCGAAGCTGGCATAACCACAGCCGAACAACTGCGCGAAATCGGTGCCGATGAAGCTTATCAAAAGCTATTAGAAAACGGCGCCCGCCCTCATTTCATCGGGTACTACGTGTTGCACATGGCGCTTCAAGGACGACCATGGAACGACTGTAAGGGCGAAGAAAAGAAGTCGCTCCGTAAGCAATTCGATAAAATAAAATCTGGAAGCTTCGACGAAAGCCGATCCGAACTGGAACGGTTTTTGAACCAAATTGGCGTGGTCCAAGTGGATCGAAAGTAAACACCCTTCACATTTAGTGCAGAATCGTTTATGTTAATAGCATGAACATTGAGCAAGACATTAATCATGAACTTTCCCGCCTGCGCATAGTCGCGTGGCGGATGGACGCATTATTTTACATCCCGGGCACCAATATTTCGATCGGGCTGGATAACATTTTAGGGCTTGTACCGGTCGTTGGTGACATAGCCGCGCTTGTGCCATCGCTTTGGATGATCAAACAAGCGCATCGTCTTGGGGCAACCCCGGGTGCGCTGGCTTATATGAGCCTGAATACACTGCTAGATTTCTTTATTGGCAGCATTCCACTCGTCGGTGACATCTTTGATGCCGTGTATAATGCGAACATCCGCAATTACCGTGCACTTGAACGTAATCTCGACAAAAAGGCCGCCCGCGCCAAAACGGTGCGGACGGCCCCAAAAGATATTGGCTGGGCGAACCCTAACCTACTGTCGGATTAACCAACCAGTTCAAGACCTGAGAAGAAGAATGCGATTTCTTCAGCAGCAGTTTCTGGGGCGTCAGAACCGTGAACAGAGTTTTCACCGATAGACAGTGCGAACTCTTTACGGATTGTGCCTTCTGCCGCGTCTGCTGGGTTCGTTGCGCCCATGACTTCGCGGTTTTTCGCGATCGCGTCTTCGCCTTCAAGAACTTGAACAACAATTGGTTCAGAGATCATGAATTCACACAGTTCGCCAAAGAACGGGCGCTCAGAGTGAACACCGTAAAACGTTTGTGCTTGCGCCAGTGTCAGCTGAATACGCTTGGATGCGACGATGCGCAGGCCAGCTTCTTCGAATTTCGCTGCGATTGCACCAGTCAGGTTACGCTTTGTTGCGTCTGGTTTGATGATAGAGAATGTACGCTGAATAGCCATGTTTACAGGTCTTTCATGTCATAGGGTTTGTTTTCTCGCGTCCCCTAACATGGGGCGCGCGGCGTGAAAAGAGGGCATGACTATTCGTAAATATCGCAGACCTTTTTCCCATGCGCTGGGTCGTTCAGATTTACACTTATAACAATTCAAGATTGACTCAAGCGCAACTTAAAGGGTTAATAACTTCCTATATATCGCCACCGGCACTATTGGAGCACATATTGGCAACTATGAATACAGGGCTCGGCGGACCAGCTGGCTATGGAGAAAACGTATTTTCGACGTCTGGACTGACGGCCGGAAACGTTGACGATGGCAGTATTCTTGTCGATGTGACATCAGTATTTGGTGCAACTGGCATTGATTATTACGGTACCGACTACACTGGTATTTACATCAATTCCAACGGGCTCATTACATTCGAAGGTCCCGAGACCTCTTATCAACCGTCTGGCATTTCTAACTACACCGACCCTGCAATTGCGCCATTTTGGTCTGATGTCGACCTAAACAAGGGCGGCGAAATTTATTGGGATCTTGATCCCGCCAATGGAACGGTCACCGTCACTTGGGATGGTGTGGCTCCCTTCTCGGGAACGGGTTCAAATTCATTCCAAATGATTCTTTCCGATACCGGAGGCGGCAATTTTTCGGTCGAGTTCATTTATGATAATATTGAATGGACCGAGGGTTATTCCGGCGCTGGTCCGGCTACCGTCGGTTTTACGGATGGCGGCAGCAATCTAACGACCCTCCCAGGCTCGGGCGATGCAACGGCTCTTACGCAGTTCGATACGACCGACTTTGGGAATGGCGACCCAGACGGTACATGGGAATCTGACGTCGTAGGCGGCGTAACGCTTTCGAGCGATGGTGTAGTGAGCGGCACGTCGGGTGACGATGTTATCGATGCAGCTTATGATGGCGATATTGATAATGACTTTGTTGATGGTGCCGATGGAACAGGTACCAATAGAAATGACGATGTCATATCTGCTGGTGCGGGGAACGATACCATCAGCGCTGGCGAAGGTGACGATAGTGTCTTTGGCGGGTCCGGGGATGATATTATCGACGGCGGTCTGGGCGCGGATACACTGCGCGGTGAAGACGGTGATGACACCATCACTGTCGCCCAAGGCGACACCGCGACCGGGGGCGACGGCGATGATACATTCCTTGTCACAGATCTAGGCGAACCGGGCATATCAACCATCACGATCACTGGTGGCGAGGGGAACGAGACCGACGGTGACACGCTGAACTTTCAAGATCTCATTGGTTTTGGTGACGTCACATACACAAACACTGATGATGCAGCTGGCGGGCTGAGTGGGTTTGCCACTTTAGCTGACGGCACTGTCGTCAATTTCTCTGAAATTGAAAACGTCATCATCTGTTTTACGGCTGGAACGCGCATCGCGACCCCTTATGGGCAGCGCCCGATTGAGACACTGGATATCGGCGATACTGTTTTGACCAAAGGTAACGGCCCTAGGCCTATCCGCTGGATCGGCAAACGCACAGTGCCCGCAATCGGAAAGCTCGCGCCTATTCGTATAAAGGCCGGTGTATTTGCAAACACGCGTGACCTTCTTGTGTCACCGCAACATCGGATGATTTATGATGGCTGGAAAACACAAATTAACTTTAACCAAGACGAAGTCTTGATCGCGGCCAAGCACCTTGTGAATGACGATACAGTTGTTCGCGAAACCGCTGATGAAGTCACTTATATCCACATCATGTTTGATCAGCACGAAATCGTCTTTGCAGAAAATGCCGCATCCGAAAGTTTCTTTCCCGGAACATCCGGCTTAGATGCTGTCGAACACGCAGCCCGAGAAGAACTGTTTTCGATTTTCCCTGAATTGCGCAGCATGCCAACCACCTTTGGTCCGACAGCCCGCATGTGTTTACGCCAATTCGAAGCTCAGCTTTTAAATGCGACATAAACGCAAACAACCACCGACGTAAGATCGGTGGTTGTTGTTAAGTTCGTTGGGAAACGGCTAGTCGTTGAGCCCCTCAAGAGCAAAGAACATTGTTTCGCCTGAATGGTCATCAACCCCGTCGTTATCTGTCACAACATAGGCAGTGCCATTTGGCGTAAATGTCAGCCCTTCAACCTTGTCTAGCACATAACCACCAGTGGCTGTCAGATCTGGGATCAGGTCGCGCACGACTTCTTTGGTTACCACTGGCAGTTCCCCACCCAATGGCGCAGGTACCATTTGATCAAGCGAAACACGCGTGATTTGCTTGACCACAGCGTTTGCACCGATCTGGTTATCGCGCTCAAGCAGGTATACATAATCACCTTGCGCAACGATCTCGGACAGGCCCATCCACCCGGTTTCAGCTGTTTCCAGCGGATAAAGCACCGCGCCCCATTCTTCGGTTTCTAGGTTATAGGCGACCAATTTCACCATCCCCTTGGCGTCGTCTTCCCATTCCCGTTGCACGGCCATCCAAAGCGTATCACCGACAACCGTAATACCTTCAAAACCAAATCGTTTCTGGACGCCAAGCAGCGCATTTGGCAGCCCGATCTCTGCGTCGATCTCTCCGTTTGCATCAACATGATAGATCGCGTGGGGCACCATACGGTCAATCCGACCCTCGGAAGCGATCCAGAAACCATCGGCGCCGTCAGACGCAATCCCTTCCATGTCCAGCTTTTGCGCGGGGTAGCCACCACGTGTCACCGATGTTGCCTCTGTGATCCGCGCCGGGGTTTCGCTGACATCGATAGTAAAGATCGTTGGCTGGTAGCTATAAAAACTGTCGTTCACGGCGACCAGCGTATTATCGTCAACCGCTGCAAGACCAGATAACGCCCCCCAGCCAATCAAGTCATCAGCACCAGCAGATGTGATCATCGGATAAGATGCATCCGCGTCAGAGTATTCAAAGATCATCACATGACTGCGAACGCCGCCATCTTCGATCAGATCAACTTCGTTTGCAGAAACAAGCAGGTTACGCGATGGGATTGCAACATAGCCCTCTGGCCCAATACCCGAAGGTAAAAGCTGCATCAGCGTCGGATTCGCAAGATCAGAAACGTCGTACACGCCAACCATCGAAGCGCGCTCTGCACCAACGAACACCATAGGGGTATCGTTGAATGTTGCCGTTTCAATTGACTCGGGCTCTACGCCTTTACTGTCAGAGCGTTTATCAGGGTAATGGCCAGCCTGAACGATCGCGTATTCAAAGCGAGTTCCGCTATCATATACGATGGTTCCATCGGCGTTAAAGAGTGTCCAACCCCGCGTACCGCCATCCATGTCGCCCTCGTTCGCGGTGGCAAAATGCGCGTCATCAATCCATTTTACCGCATCTGGTTCACGCGGCAGATCAGATTGAGATTCAGTAAACAATAGCGCCGCGCGTTCATCTGTCGCGTCGATTCCGTCTAAATCTACGGTGCCCGCACTAAAGTGGTTTTTGATCGCTCCATCACGACCAACAACAACCATGTGGTTGTTTTCCTGCATTGTTACAATGATATCGCCGTCAGAATTGATATCGACAAACTCTGGTTCTGGGTCTTCTGGGCTAACCTCGGCCAGATCTGTCATGCCCACATTGATCAGCGTATCGCAATCGGCAATGCCATCCGCGATCTGTACCAAGCTCAACGCACCTGCCGGCAGTTGACCGGTGCGACCATCGCCCAAATCCTCGTCACGTTCGTTTTCAATCGCAACCGCGACAAAACTTCCGTCTTTTGCCACTGCAATGCTATCTGGCTGACCGGGCAACACACAGCTTGCGAGCTCATCACCTGAAACCACATCAAAAACCGCCAAGCGACCCGAAGGATCGGTGTAACTTTCGGATGTGTTCACTCCAACGAATGCAATCTTGCCGACGATACCGACAGATGTCGGCTCACCTCCGACATCCACGTTGCCAAGCGGCGCAGGGTTCGCAGGATCGGTAATATCAATACGCCCAATCACACCCAGTGGGCTATCGGTATAGACCAGCGTCATACCATCATCGGTGGCCGCGATAATCTCGGCAGAGGTTTCGACGTTTTGGTCGCCCTCTCCGATATTCAAATGCGTTGGAAAAGACGAAATACGGTTAAAAGCATCGGCGTGCGCCATGCCAGCGGTCAAAGCCAGAACAGAAGTCAGGCAGCAAAGACGGTAAGTCATGATTGTCCTCAGGTTACTTATGCGCCATCCCATGCAGCCGATCCACAACGTTTGCGTAACATACCGATGACGTTTTCATGACAGGGCTAAATCATATGATTGACCCGGCCCCTTGGATCAAGCATAGCCGCATTATGCTTAAAATTTCTGATCTCACATACTCTGTCGAAGGCCGCACGCTGGTCGAACATGCAACCGTCACGATCCCAACAGGCCACAAGGTGGGGCTTGTCGGACGCAATGGTTCGGGCAAGACAACGCTGTTCCGCATTATCCGCGGCGAAATGGTGCTGGATACCGGTAGCGTGAACATCCCGCGAGGCTGGAAAATCGGCGGTGTGAGCCAAGAAGTCCCCGGAAACGAAGTATCGCTTATTGACACAGTGCTACGTGCGGACACCGAACGCGAAGCACTCATGGCGGAAGCAGAAACAGCGACCGATCCTGAACGCATAGCAGAGGTACAAACCCGCCTTGCCGACATCGACGCATGGTCGGCCGAAGCGCGCGCAGCCACGATCCTTAAGGGGCTTGGGTTTACACATGAAGAACAACAGCAACCCTGCTCTGCTTTTTCTGGCGGCTGGCGGATGCGTGTTGCGTTGGCCGCAGTGTTGTTTTCAGAACCGGATCTTCTGCTGCTGGATGAGCCAACAAACTATCTTGACCTCGAAGGCGCGCTTTGGCTCGAGGCCTATCTTGTCAAATATCCCCATACTGTTCTGATCGTCAGCCACGACCGCGAACTACTGAACCGCTCTGTTGGTGGCATCCTACATCTCGAAGATAAGGGGCTGGTGTATTACACAGGCACCTACGACATGTTCGCCAAGCAACGCGCAGCAAACCGTGCTGTTCAGGCTGCTGCCGCGAAAAAGCAAGATGCACAACGCCAACACCTTCAGGCTTTTGTTGATCGTTTTAAAGCAAAAGCATCCAAAGCAAAGCAGGCGCAGTCTCGTGTGAAGGCACTTGAAAAAATGGAAACCATTCGTGCACCAGAAGATGCTGCGCGGACAGTGTTCACATTCCCAGAACCGGAAGAACTGTCACCGCCCATCATTGCGACCGAAGGTGCCGCCGTTGGATATGATGAAACGATCATTCTGCGCGACCTAAACTTGCGCATAGACCAAGACGACCGCATTGCACTACTTGGGCGAAATGGCGAAGGAAAATCGACGCTTTCCAAGATGTTATCTGGTCGGCTTGAAGTCGCAAATGGCAAGATGGTCACATCAAACAAGCTGCGTATCGGTTTCTTTGCGCAGCACCAAGTAGACGAGCTGCGGATTGAAGAAACCCCACTTGACCACCTGTTCCGCGAACGCGGCCACGAAGGCCAAGCCAAACTGCGCGCACGACTTGCGGGCTTTGGATTGGGTGCTGACCAAGCCGATACAGAAGTAGGTCGCCTATCGGGTGGTCAAAAGGCGCGATTATCCCTGCTGCTGGCCACCCTGCCCGCACCGCATCTGCTGATCCTCGATGAGCCGACAAACCACCTTGATATCGAAAGCCGCGAAGCACTAGTCGAGGCGCTGACCGCTTACTCTGGGGCCGTGATCCTCGTCAGCCACGACATGCACCTGCTGTCGATGGTCGCAGATCGTCTCTGGTTGGTCAAAGACGGGCACGTCAAACCATATGACGAAGACCTCCAAGCCTACCGCAAACTGCTGCTCACCCCCGAAAAGCAAGTCGAGAAAGACAAACCCAAGCCTGCCAAAATTGCAAAACCAAGCCGTGAAAAACTGCAGGCGCTACGATCTGACGTGCGTAAAAACGAAGATCGCGTAAAAACGATCAACGAAATGCGTGATAAGCTTGCCAAAAAACTCGCAGACCCAGTTTTGTACGAAGACGGCAAAGCCGGAGAACTAGCAACATGGAACAAAAAATACGCCGAAGTCATGGACGCCCTAGAGCGCGCGGAAGCGATGTGGATGGTGGCGCTCGAACGTTTGGATAAAGCCGAGAAAGCATAGCTTAAACCGCACGGCACGAACATCATCTTGCCAATAATACTCCCGCCGGAGGCATCAAATTTCTAGAAATTTGATCTTCCCTCGTTCATAAGTTTCACATGACAGAACTTCACGCGTTGATCGCCGCCTTTACAACGATGTTTATCATCATTGACCCGCCGGGCCTTGCGCCAGTGTTTATCGCGATGACTCAAGGCATGTCATCCGCACAGCGCCGCACGATTGCGATCCGTGCATGCGTCGTTTCCGCGTTTTTGATGATGGTCTTTCTCCTCCTTGGCGAAGCCGTTCTTGGTTTCATTGGGATTTCAATGGATGCTTTTCGTATCGCTGGGGGCATTCTTCTGTTTCTGACCGCGCTAGAGATGCTGTTTCAAAAACGCCAAGCACGCCGCGAGGACAACGCAGCAGAGGGGCTTGATGAACACCACGACGACCCATCCGTATTTCCACTGGCTTTACCGCTAATCGTCGGTCCCGGTGCAATCACAACCGTTATCCTGCTTGCAGGGCAAGCGCAGGGTGCGACAGATTTTGCCGCGATTGCCGGCGTGATCCTTGCGGTTTTGTCGATCGTATTTTTGGCCTTTCTTGCGTCTAACGCGATTGAACGCGCCTTGGGTAAAACCGGTCTAAACATTCTAACCCGCGTCTTAGGAATGTTGCTCGCTGCGCTTGCAGTGCAATTCATCCTCGACGGGCTACGTGGCTTTGGAATCGGCGGTTAAGGGAATGTCATGACCACCGACCAAACAATGCGCGCCCTATACTTGGGCATTCTCGGCCTCGCTATTGCTGGGTCAGTTATTGTTTCCGGTCGTGAAAGTCTCAACAAAACGTTGCAGCAGGCTGCAATTTGGCTATTCATCTTTCTAGGCGTCATCGGTGCCTATGGCCTGTGGGAGGACATCAGCCGCGACACCACTGGTCGCCAAGCATATCTGACGGACGGACGGATTGAGGTTCCCCGTAGTCAAGACGGCCACTATTATCTCACGCTTGTGGTGAACAATGTACCGCTTCGGTTTGTAGTGGATACCGGCGCAAGCCAGATTGTCCTGACCCAACAAGACGCTCAGCGCATTGGCATTGATCCGGACAAGCTAAATTACTGGGGCTATGCGATGACCGCCAATGGCGAAGTTCGCACAGCACCGGTCGTTATTAGCAGTATCGCGCTGGGTCAAATCAAAGACACGGACATCAACGCTGTCGTAAATGGTGGCGAAATTGATATGTCGCTATTAGGTATGACCTACCTTAACCGCTTTGATCACATCGAAATCAGCAACAACCAAATGGTCCTAAGTCGATGAAATATGCCTTCTTACTTGCACTTTCACTCGTGGCTTGTGCACCTGCACCGACTGAACTTCCCGAAGATTTCGATCCTACCTTCGAATTCTAAGCCTTCTCGGCTTTTTTGGTCCAGCGCCCGTCTTCTTGGGCCCAGTACTGCGCTTTGCAGCCAGCGTCAGTCAGCGCTTTCCACTGCCCGCGCGCATACTGTAGCGCCTCTTGGTCCCATCCATCGAACAAGATGCATGTCCGTTCTGCGGCGTTGATTTCTTCGGCGGTTACATCCGCTCCTGCGACGCTCATTAAACAATGAAACCCTTCAGCAGGCACGTTGCCCAACAGCACTGGTTGATCGGAATCATGCGGACCACCAGCCACCCCATGCGGATTAAACCCATCGTCAGGCCCCTGCCACAGAACGCCGTCTAATCGTTTTGTTAAACCATCATTATTCGTGCGAACCAGCACACGCCAGCCCGCCTCACGCGCTTTGCCAATCAACATCGGCAAAGTCGTCTCAAGCGGGCTGTCCGTTAAGTGGTAAAAATAGGCGGCGCCCACATCAGGCCTCGTATTTGTCAGCAATCAGACGGTTCAGCGCCATAACGCCCCACCCAGTGGCACCAGCAGGCGCAAGCCCAGTTTCCGATTTCACGCTCGCGACGCCAGCAATATCAAGATGGCACCATGGCAGGTCTTCCTTGACGAACCGTTGCAAGAATTGCGCCGCTGTAATCGACCCGGCGACGCGGCCACCGATATTTTTTATATCAGCGATCCGCGATTTCAGCATCGCATCATAGGCTTTGCCCATCGGCATCCGCCACGCGCCTTCACCCTCAAGTGTGGCCGCTTTGATAAATGAATCGGATAGGTCGTCTGAATTCGAAAACACGCCAGCATTTTCATGCCCCAAAGCAACAAGGATCGCACCGGTCAGTGTTGCAAGGTTGATCATGCCAACGGGTTTAAACCGTTCCTGCGCGTACCACATCACATCGGCCAAGACCAAACGCCCTTCGGCGTCTGTGTTAATGACCTCGATTGTATCACCCTTCATCGATTTCACGACATCACCGGGACGAACCGCATTGCCCGACGGCATATTTTCAACCAATCCAACGAGGCCAACAACATTGGCTTTCGCTTTACGCAAGGCCAATGTGCGCATGACACCTGCGACAACGCCTGCCCCGCCCATATCCATTGTCATGTCTTCCATGCCTGCGGCTGTTTTTAGGCTGATCCCGCCCGTATCAAAGACGACGCCTTTCCCGACCAAAGCAAATGGCGCTTCATCCCCACCACCGTTCCACGACATCACAACAACCTTCGATGGGCTATCGGACCCCTGCCCGACACACAGCAAACTGCCCATGCCAAGCCGTTCAAGATCGTCTTCTTCGAGAATTTCAACCTCAAGCCCCAGTTCATGCATCGCGGCAAGTCGTGCAGCAAAGTCATCCGTCGTTAGGACATTCGCGGGTTCGTTTGTCAGGTCGCGGGTAAAGAACACGCCTTCGGCTATCGCTGCCATTGGGGCTGCGGTCTTTGCAACATCTTCGGGGTTGGCGACCATGAACGAAACAGCGCCTGTCGGCGTTTTTTCAGCCGTTTTATGCGTATCAAATTTATACCCGCGCAGCGCCAGCCCCAACGCGATTTCGTCCGCGCGCGCGATGCTACCTGCGAGAACTGTCAAATTTGCATCGCCTTGCGCTTTGGCAAGTTGTGCCCCCGCTTTGCGCGCCTCTTGCGATGAAGGGCGGCGTGAAAGTTTAGTCACAATCACGGCTTCGGCTGCCAGCCCGGCAGGATACGCAATCTGAGAGACATCTCCTGCGCTCATTCTCTCAAACTTTTCGCTGTCTAGAAACCGCGACAGCGCTTTGCGGGTCAAGGTGTTAACTTTGCGTGCCCCAAGGTCCAGTTTTCCGTCGTTATCAACAAATATGGCCAACTTTCCGACAGCGGTCGCAACCACATCAAGATCGACGTCTTTGAACTGAATTTCCGCTGGCGTTGTCATGATGAATCCTCAAGGTGAATTTGATCTCTGCAATAGGTAGCCCGTGCACCACACAATGACCAGATAGCTGTTCAATCCGGCGCGCCAATGGGCTAGCGTGCCGTCAATTAAGCGCAGCGCCTGCACGAAGGATCCTCATTTGGCAAAATTTGACAGATATCTACTGTCACAATTGATGGTTCTGTTTGGCTTTTTTAGCCTTGTATTGGTGCTTATCTATTGGATTAACCGGGCCGTTGTCCTGTTCGACCAACTGATCGCTGACGGGCAATCAGCAGGTGTTTTTCTTGAATTCACGGCATTATCTTTACCTTCAGTCATTCGCCTTGCGCTTCCATTGGCGGCCTTTGCTGCGTCGGTTTACGTGACGAACCGAATGACAACCGAATCTGAATTGGTCGTTGTACAAGCCACCGGGTACTCTGCGTTTCGCTTAGCACGCCCTGTTTTGTATTTCGGAATCATTGTCGCATTTTTGATGATGATCCTTATGCATTTTCTTGTCCCAATGAGCGCCGCGCGCCTTGCTGAGCGCCAATCGGACATTTCACAAAATATAACCGCACGGCTTTTGACCGAAGGTCAGTTTATCGAACCGATCAACGGGGTCACATTCTACATTCGCCACATCACCCCATCAGGCGAGCTACAAGACATCTTTTTGTCTGATACACGCAGTTCAGAGCAGCACGTGACATACACCGCCACACGGGCATTTTTGGTGAATGACACGGGTGAAACACAATTGGTGATGATTGACGGTTTGGTCCAAACCCTACAACTGAGCGGACAGCGGTTATCTACAACATCTTTCGACGATTTCGCTTATAACATCGGAAGCCTCCTTGAGAAAACCAGCAAACGTGGACGCCGTGATTCACATCTTTCGACTTGGGAACTTTTGCATCCAACGCCAGAAATACTGGTCGAAACCGGCCGTTCACAGGCGCAGTTAATTGCGCGCGGCCATGATCGCTTTAGCCAATCTATACTAGGCACTGTCGCAGCTCTTTTGGGATTTGCGACGCTTCTTGTTGGCGGTTTCAGCCGATTTGGGGTGTGGCGGCAGATTGTTGCCGCGATTCTGCTTATTGTTGTCGTGAAGGCCATGGAAACCGCAGGACTGAACCTAGCACGTAGCGACGAACGTTTTTGGGTGGCAACGTATCTTCCGTCGGTTGCAGGATTTGCAATCGTGTGGTTCTTGCTGTTTTGGGCAACCCGACCGTATCTGTTCAAACGTCGCGCCAAGGAAGAGGCCGCGTCATGATTTTGCATCGCTATTTCGCACGTCGGTTTTTAATGACTTTTCTTGGGGTGCTTGCGGTTTTCTTTATGATCATGGTGTTCCTCGACATTGTGGAACAGCTACGCCGTTACGCGTCGGCTGACGCTGGGTTTATGGCAATTTTGGCGCTGACTTTGCTCAATATTCCGCAAGGCGTGTATCGCATTTTGCCACTTATCATGATCTTGGCCTCAATCGCGTTATTTCTTGGTCTCGCGCGATCATCCGAAATGGTTGTCACCCGTGCTGCAGGACGATCAGCGTTGCGTGCACTGAATGCTCCGCTGTTTGTTGCCCTTTTGATTGGTCTATTTGCAGTGGGTGTTGTGAACCCAATTGTCGCCAGCACATCCAAAGAGTACGAGGTACGCTCTGGCGCGTTGCGCGGGGATGGCTCAGTCCTTTCTATTGGGTCGTCTGGGCTTTGGCTGCGTCAGGGAGGCGAATTGGGTCAAACCGTTATTCGCGCCCAAAGCGCAAATTTGGACGGTACTGCGCTCACCGATGTGACCTTTATCAGCTTTGGCCCGGACGGAAGCCCAACACGGCGTATCAATGCAAAATCTGCAGCATTACAAACCGGGTCTTGGCAGCTTAGCGACGCAAAACTCTGGCGCTTTGACGACGGTTCAACACCAGAGGTAACCGCACTCATTCAGCCGAATATGTCTATCCCTTCGACACTTACACCGGATCAAATTCGTGACAGCTTTGGCACACCTTCATCGATCCCAATTTGGGAGCTACCTGCCTTTATCGAACGCCTTCGCAACGCCGGTTTTTCAGCACAGCGTCACGTTGTTTGGTTCCATTCCGAAATTGCCCAACCGTTGTTTTTGGTCGCAATGGTCATGATCGGAGCAGCCTTCACGCTACGCCACCAGCGCGGCGGACGCACCGGATTGATGGTGATGTTCGCAATCTTGCTAGCCTTCGTCATCTATTTCATCCGTAACTTTGCACAAGTATTAGGTGAAAACGGACAATTGCCTGCGGTACTTGCAGCTTGGGCGCCTCCACTGGCCGCAATCGGGCTTAGCTGGGGTATTTTGTTGCACAATGAGGATGGCTAATGCGCCTATTTGCTACGATCATATTGATGTTATTCCCCCAACTTGCACTGGCCCAAAGTGCCGCGACATTGGTCGCTGACAGCGTACGTGTCACGGAAAACGAAGAATTGATCGCCAGCGGAAATGTAGAGGTTCTATATATGGACACACGCATGACGGCTGCGCAAATAACGTATGACCGCACCAGTGATAAACTTAGCATTACTGGCCCGATCGTCATTCAAGCCGATGACGGTACGATCCTGACGGCGCGGGCGGGACAGCTTGATCCCACATTGAAAAACGGAGTTTTGCAGGGCGCGCGCATCGTTCTTGATCAGCAGTTGCAGCTTGCCGCCAACCAAATTGACCGCCGAGATGGGCGCTATTCACAGCTTTACAAAACGGTCGCGACCTCATGTCAGGTATGCGGAGATCAGCCACCACTGTGGTCCATCCGTGCGCAACGAGTTGTACATGACGACATCGAACAGCAACTTTACTTTGAAAATGCAACCCTGCGCATTCGTAATGTCCCTGTGCTCTGGCTTCCGCAAATGCGTTTACCTGATCCAAATTTAGAACGTGCTACTGGGTTCTTGATCCCTGAGCAGCGCAATACATCACAATTGGGAACAGGGATCAAAATCCCTTACTTCGTTACATTAGGAAACCATCGTGATGTAACTCTCACTCCTTACGTATCGGCTGAAACGCGCACCTTGGAATTGATATATCGACAAGCATTCCGTGGCGGTGATTTACGCATCGAAGGCGCCTATAGCGATGATACCTTAGAAGATGCGACCCGATCCTACGTCTTTGCGGCGGGCGAATTTGATCTATCTGACGGCTACCAGCTTACCTTCGACATAGAAGCTGTCAGCGATACCGCATATTTGCTTGATTACGGCTATTCCGACAAAGATCGACTGGATAGCGAAATTGCGTTGACCAAAGTGACCGATACGACACTTACGCAAACGCGGTTTACATATTATCAGACGCTACGCGACGATGAATCAAACGCGTCGCTGCCGCCGATTATTGCCGACGCAAGCCACGAGGCACGGCACTATCCGGACATTGGCGGGACTTTGACGACTGGTGCAAGCATTGATAGCGCTTATCGTTATAGCAACGTCAACGGTGACTCTGGGCGTGATGTAAGCAGAATTGGTGCTTTCGGCGACTGGGATAACAGTTGGATCATCAGTAGCGGCGTTTTGCTGAACCTTGGCGCAGGAATGCGTGCGGATCTATATCATGTACTAGACGATAATAGCTTTCCCACGAGTGATGCGCGCGTGATGCCCACTTTCCGCGCGGGCTTACGCTGGCCGCTCGCAGCCTATTCTTCCAGCGGTACATCTCACTTAATTGAGCCAACTATAAACCTGTCTTGGTCCGAAAGCTACGGTGCGACCGTACCAAACGAAGATAGCACCCGCAGCGAATTGGACCAAGGTAACCTATTTGATGTGTCTCGTTTCTCTGGCGATGATGCCGTAGAAACCGGGTACCAAGGTGCCGCAGGCATAAGCTATACACGATTAGGAAAATCCGGCGTGTCATCCACGCTTGCGTTTGGTCGGGTCGTTCATGACGAAGTGCAAACAGCATTTTCCAAATCATCTGGTTTAGATGGGCTTCAGTCTGACTGGCTGGTCGCAGGGCAACTTACAACTGACGAAGGCTTCTTATTGGATGCACGCGCGTTGTTTGACGACAGCCTTGGCATCACGGTTACCGACAGCCGGATTGGCTGGAAAAACGACCGTATATCACTCGCGGCAGCGTACATATGGCAGGCAAAAGATGCCGCCGAGGATCGCACTGAAACCGTTTCAGAATGGACGCTCGACGCTGGCTTTATCGTCAATGACGCATGGAGCATCGACCTTGACGGTCGTTACAACGTCGCAGACGACAGCCCCGTAAGAGCAGGCATTGGCATCGGCTGGCAGAACGAATGCGTGAACATTAACGTTTCGGCCTCGCGTCGCTATACGTCTTCCACTACGGTTGAACCAACAACGACTTATGGGCTAAGCGGCTCACTGACAGGTTTCTCTGCGGGGCGGTCCAAAGCTGGGCTAGCGGCAGGGTGCCGGAACTAAATTTGATAACGAGGACCCAAATGCGCGCATTTACCTACATAGCCGTTATTCTGGCTTGGGCGCTGACATTCAGCACAGCAGCACTGGCACAAGGGCAGCTTGCTCCGGTGATCACCGTGAACGACCAAGTGATCACCCGCTATGAACTAAACCAGCGTATGCGGCTGCTTGAAATGTTTCGGACTCCGGGCGATTTGAACGAAGTCGCGCGAACTGGTCTGATCGAAGATCGGCTAAAGCAACAAGAAATGGCACGTGTCGGTTTACAGCTTAGCGATGCATCATTGCAGACCGCGATGGAAGAATTCGCTGGGCGCGCAAACCTCAGCCTGCCACAGTTCACCAACCTTCTCGCGCAAAACAACGTAGATCTCGTTACGCTACGCGACTTTGTAAAAGTCGGCGTTGCTTGGCGGGATTACATCCGCGCTCGCTATAGCCGCGAGGTGACCGTGACAGATGCGGATGTCGAACGTGCGCAACAACGCCAAGGCAACCGCCCCACACAGATCGAAGTCCTTCTGTCGGAAATCATCATCGCACCGCCGCCTGAACGTCGTGCACAAGCAGAAGAAGCCGCGCGCGAAATTTCTCAAATGCGCTCATATGCAGATTTTGAAGCCGCGGCACGTCAGGTTTCAGCACTTCCATCGCGTGAAAATGGTGGGCGCTTAGGCTGGCTACCGATTTCGAACTACCCAGCACAATTGCAGCAAATGTTGCTTGATCTTGAACCGGGCGAAGTCACCGACCCCATCGAAATTCCCAATGCGATTGCTTTGTTCCAAAAACGCGGTACGCGAGAGGTCGCGCGTGCAACAAGCGCACCGGTCAGCATTGACTACGCGGCATATTACATCCCCGGCGGCAAATCAGATGATGCACTACGCACTGCCATTGGTGTCAAAAATCGTATCGATACATGTGACGATCTTTACGGTGTCGCCCGGAATCAACCAGCCGAGGCGCTCGACCGTTTTAATGTCCCACCTGCGGAAATCTCGCGTGATGTAGCGCTTGAACTCGCACGCCTTGATCCGGGCGAGGTGTCCTACAATCTGACACGCGACAATGGCCAAACGCTTGTATTCCTGATGATGTGCGCACGTAGTCAAGCGGGTGATACGGACGTTAATCCGGATGCGATCCGTAACCAAATCACGAGCCAACGTCTGGCAGGGCTGGCTGACGCGCTGGTCGAAGATTTGCGGGCATCGGCCGTTATTGTTTCACGATGAAGCCAATTGCAATCAGCTGCGGTGAGCCAGCAGGCATTGGCCCTGAAATTGCGGTCGCTGCGTGGAGGGCTTTGCGCGATGAAGTCCCGATCGTTTGGATCGGTGATCCACGGCATCTGCCGGATGGGACACCCGTTAAAACGATAGATGATACAAGCATTGCTGCCGATCTTTGCAGCAACGCATTCCCTGTTTTACCTCGTGAATTCGGGTCTGACGTTCAGCCTGGCGTCGCAAACCCAGACCACGCGCAGAGCGTTATTGATGCAATTGCCGATGGCGTTCAGCTTGTGCAAGATGGCAAAGCAAGTGGATTGTGCACCGCGCCAATCCACAAAGCAGCATTAATTGACGGGGCAAATTTCCCTTATCCGGGCCATACTGAATATTTAGCCGCACTTGCTAACATCGACCGTGTTGTCATGATGCTCGCGTGCGATGAACTACGCGTTGTACCAACGACGATCCACATCCCACTATCAGAGGTGCCGCGCCAGCTCACGGCATCCTTGCTGACAGACACTTTGCTGATCACCCATGCCGCAATGCGCCGCGATTTCGGGATCGCCGCACCGCGCATTTCTGTCACGGGGCTAAACCCTCATGCTGGTGAAGACGGAAAAATGGGACATGAAGAAATCGACATGATTACGCCCGTCCTGACGGCGTTGCGTGCACAAGGGATGGACGTGACAGGACCCTGGCCAGCGGACACAATGTTCCATGCTGGTGCGCGGGCGAAATATGATGTTGCGGTCTGTATGTATCACGATCAAGCCCTGATCCCAATCAAGACCATTGATTTTTCGGGTGGTGTGAACGTGACGCTGGGGCTTCCCTTTATTCGCACATCCCCAGATCATGGCACCGCATTTGATATCGCAGGCCAAGGCGTGGCTGATCCAACATCAATGATCGCCGCGATCAAAATGGCCGCAACAATGGCGAACAGCCGCGATCAAATTTAGCTAAATTTGATCTGCCCCACCGCATAACGCATCGGTAAGAACAAAACATGAGCACGATTGATAACCTTCCCCCGTTGCGAGATGTCATCGCAACCCACGAGCTGGCAGCAAAAAAATCGCTCGGTCAAAACTTTCTGTTAGACCTGAATCTAACTGCAAAGATCGCACGCCTTGCTGGCGATTTATCGGGTGCGGATGTGCTGGAGATCGGACCGGGCCCCGGAGGTTTGACACGCGGTTTATTAGCCGAAGGTGCGCGCCGCGTGCTTGCCATTGAAAAAGACCCGCGTTGCATGCCTGCCTTGGCTGAAATCGCCGACGCCTATCCGGGCCAACTGAAGACGATCAACGGCGACGCCTTGGATGTGAACCCGCTTGAGCATTTGACCGCCCCGATAAAGATAGCCGCAAACCTGCCCTATAACGTCGGCACTGAATTGTTGGTGCGTTGGCTGACGCCACCTGACTGGCCCCCATTTTGGGAAAGCCTCACACTGATGTTCCAACGCGAAGTCGCACAGCGTATTGTCGCGGAACCGGGCAGCAAGGCCTATGGCCGGCTTGCTCTGCTCGCCCAATGGCGTACCGATCCACGTATCGTGCTTGAATTACCACCAGAGGCATTTAGCCCGCCGCCAAAGGTCAATTCTGCAGTGGTCCATCTAACCGCCCTGTCCGCGCCCAGATTTCCAGCAGATCCCGGCATTCTAAACAAAGTTGTCGCAGCCGCATTTAATCAACGGCGCAAGATGCTGCGTTCCGCGCTCAAATCTGTCAGTCCTGAAATTGAAGACCACTTAAACGCGGCAGGCATCAAGCCAACTGAACGGGCGGAACAAGTCGGGCTAGAAGCATTCTGCGCTCTTGCACGCAGTTTGGAAACCGCCACCCCTTAAAACAAAAGCCCTCCGAGATCGGAGGGCTTTTTCTTATTCTGCGGCCTCTGGCGCGCTATCACCTTTGGGTGTCTCGGTCGGTGTTTCGACCTTAGGCTTGCGCGGCGCACGCGGCTTGCGTGCACGTGGCTTTGGCTTTTCCTCTGGGGTCTCGACCAAACCATTATCTTGGCTATCGTCGGCATCCAGCACTGGCTGTTCAAAGCCAGCCGACTGTGGCTGCTCTGCATTCGCAGGATCGTTCGACGCTGCTTCTTGTGCCTTTACGCGCTCTTGGCGTTCGCGATCACGTTCTGCTTGGCGTTCGCGGTTCTGGGCTTCTTGCTCTTCGCGGCGCTGGTCGACTTCGCGCTGCGCTTCGGCAAGCATACGTGTGTAGTGCTCTGCGTGTTGTGCGAAGTTTTCCGCGTTCACGCGGTCACCTGACAACTGCGCATCACGGTGCAATTGATTGTATTTCTCGATGATCTGCTGCGGGGTGCCGCGCACCTTGCCATCAGGACCAGAGCTGTCAAACACTCGGTTAATGATGTTCCCGCCCGAGGGCCGGTTATTACGGTTCTTGTTCCGTGACCGTGACTTCGATGATCTCATTGATTTGCTTTCAAGCCCTTGGCTGTCGTTGCGCTAGACCTATGTCGCGCCCTGTGCGCGTTTCAAATTTCTGGCCTTGCGATGTTTTGGCGACTGATCGGGGGGAGATCCAAACTGGCCCTCTTACCGTCCGATGCATTTGAATAAACATGTGGGGGGCATCAAGACAAGCATAAATTATCGATCACGCGCAATTTTACGCCATAATTATGCATTTCTACCGTTATTTGGGCATTTCCCCCGCGACTACGCGGTCGCGTCCGTCTAGGTCGGGACGAACACCGATATTAACCAACCCAGCGTCTGACATGAATCGAGATACGGCCACAGCTTGGGTTGGCCCGATTTCAACAATCAAGCGTCCCCCCGGCGTTAAGTGCGCAGGCGCATCACGACAGATAATGCGATAAGCGGATAAACCATCGGCTTCGTCAGTGAGCGCCATACGTGGTTCATGCAGGCGGACCTCTGGCTGCAAATCATCCATCTCGTCAAGAGCGATATATGGTGGATTGCTCACGATCAGGTCGAAGCGACCGGCAATCGCCTGATACCACCCCGAGTGTACACATTCGATGCGATCATTCACCTGATGGGTCTTCGCATTCTGCTTCGCGACCTCTAGGGCGTGCGGTGACAGATCAGATGCAATCCCTATTGCATGCGGGCGTTCAGCGGCAAGCGTCACGGCGATCGCCCCGCTCCCAGTCCCTAAATCCAAGAACTCCGTAAATGGACGCGATAGCGCCGCGACTATTAGGCTCTCTGTATCGGGGCGCGGATCAAGAACATCAGCAGTAACCTTGAAACGCCGACCATAAAAATCGCGGCCACCGATCAAATGCGAAACGGGAACCCGAGATACGCGAGACAGAATAGAGGAAAAAAAGGCGGCCTTGGCCATTTCATCCATTTCGTCATACATATGCAGTGTTAACCGATCAGACGGGACACCCAACGATGCAGCCAACAAAAGACGTGCGTCTCTTGCTGCGCCGTCTATATTCGCCTCTCGTAACTGTGAAACCGCGGATTGTAGCGCCTGTTGGACTGTGATCACGCGCCCATTTCCGCGAGCAATGTCGCCTGTGCGTCCGCTTGCAGCGCAGTGATCGTTTCTTCTAGGTCACCCTGCATAATCGGGCCTAATGAATAAAGTGTCAGGTTAATCCGGTGATCCGTCATGCGACCCTGCGGGAAGTTATAGGTGCGTATGCGTTCAGATCGGTCACCCGACCCAACTTGCGCCTTGCGATCGGCAGAACGTTCGCCATCCACGCGCTGGCGTTCAAGATCAAACAGCCGTGTCTTGAGAACCTGCATCGCGATTTCACGGTTCCGGTGTTGGGACTTTTCGGCGCTGACCACGATGATCCCCGTTGGAATATGCAAAATGCGCACAGCGGAATCGGTCGTGTTCACGTGTTGACCGCCAGATCCTGACGCACGCATTGTATCGATCCGCAAATCGCCCGGATTGATTTGGATATCAACGTCTTCGGCCTCTGGCAGAACGGCGACCGTCGCAGCAGACGTATGAATGCGCCCGCCGCTTTCGGTTTCAGGGACGCGCTGCACGCGGTGCACACCGCTTTCATATTTCAGTTTTGCAAAGACACCATCACCCGCAACGCGGGCGACAACTTCTTTAATGCCGCCAAGTTCGGTCTCGGACATCTCTAGAATTTCGAACTTCCAAGCTTGCCCTTCGGAATAGCGCTGGTACATGCGCAACAGGTCACCTGCAAAGAGCGATGCCTCGTCCCCGCCAGTGCCAGGACGAATTTCAATAAGCGCAGGGCGGCCGTCAGCCGCATCCTTTGGCAACAACGCAAGCTGGACATCGTGCTCTGAGGCATCAAGTGCCGCCTTTAGGTCCGGCAATTCCGCTTCGGCCAATTCTTTCATTTCAGGGTCGGACAACATCGCCTCGGCGTCGGCAATTTGTGCGACCAAATCTTTGTAGGCCGTTACGGTTTCGACCACAGGTCTTAGCTCGGCGTATTCACGCCCCAGTGCCGCGATTTCGTTCCCCGCAGCGCCATCGGCCATCTTGGCCTCTAGGAACTGGAACCGGTCAATAATCTGTTCAATTTTATCGGATGCTATCATGGTAACCCGATTGGCCGATCAAAGCGGCTCGGTCAAGGGGGCAAGCGTTTCCAGCCACCCCACTATGCGTGCTTTGTTTACCCCCATGTCGGATTTACCAAAGCGAAGACGCCCTGAAATTATCAGAACCCCATCCTGTGCCGTGATGGTCGTGTAATCTGGAAAGCCCATAATCAACGATCGCGTTTCAAACGTGAGCATGCCTTTATCGACGCTTCCTGCGATCAATTTCGTGCGTGGCGTTGCAAGCGCACGCTGCTCTGCGGCGCGCAATGCGTCCTGCGTTGATGCAGTCAGTTTGCGTTCCGCGCGAAAGCCAACCGGGGATTGATAGTCGCCTGCCCCTGAAGACAACGGTGCCTTGTGCCATTGATCCACACGCGTTGGCGCAAACCGGATATAAAGCATCACGCCAAAAACAATAACAATAGCGAAAATTATGATTCGAATCAGCATATTGAAGACCACTTTTCATTCACGCGACAGGAAGTTCACGTTTATTACACAACGCTAGACAACATAGTTCCGTGGCGACATGTGCACCCGCAATGGCTGTGGCACCAGTTGTATCATAGGGTGGTGATACTTCGACGACGTCGCCGCCGACCATGTTGATCCCTGCTAAATCGCGCAAGATCGCAGCTGCCTGCCAACTCGCCAAGCCGCCCCAGACAGGCGTACCAGTACCGGGCGCGAACGCCGGATCAAGCGCGTCTATGTCAAAGGTTACATATGCCGGATGACCTCCGACAATATCCTTGACCTGCTTGGCGACGTTAACTGCCCCCTGTTCATGACAGGTACGTGCGTCGATGTATTGAATGCCGTGGTAATCATCACATTCCGTGCGGATACCGATTTGAACGGATCGCTCGACATCAATCAACCCTAGCTTAACCGCCTTGTACATGAACGTACCATGATCGATGCGGTTCATATCATCATCTGCCCATAAATCAGAATGGGCATCGAATTGGATGACCGACATCGGGCCATACTTCGCAGCATAAGCACGCAAAATCGGCAACGTCATGAAATGATCACCGCCAAGAGCGACCGTCCCCGGACCAGCGTGCAAGATATGCTTAAAATGGGCTTCGATCAGCGCAGGCACCTCGGCGACATTAGCATAGTCAAAGGGCATGTCACCGTAATCGATAATCTCGAATTCAGACAAGGGGTCAAATCCGCCCCAACCATAGGGCGGATCATAGGGCTGCAAGCACGATGCCTCGCGGATGGCACGCGGACCGAAACGTGCGCCGGGGCGATGCGTCACCGCCTGATCAAATGGAATACCTGTAATCGCCAGATCAACGCCATCAAGGTCTTTGGTGTAGTTTCGGCGCAGAAACGAAACTGCACCACCAAAGGCGTTTTCATAGGCCAATCCCTTGCGATTGGTCCGTGTGAAAGCAAGGTCCACCTGCCCCTTCGCGTCTTCTAATGCCATGTGTCCCCCCGTTTCTGATTTGGTCTACTATCACCCGATTGGCTGCGCACGTTCAACCAGACGCGCAAAATATGACGCACCGACAGGCGCAACAGTATCATCAAAATCGTAATTCGGGTGATGCAGGCCTGCCGTGTCGCCGTTTCCAATGAACAGATATGCGCCTGGGCGTTTATCCAACATATAGGCAAAATCCTCTGCGCCCATTTCGCGACCACCGTCATCAACGACATCTGCTGAAACTTCGCGCGCAACCTTTACCGCAAAGGCTGTTTTGTCAGCGTCATTAACAGTAGCCGGATAACCTACCTCATAGCTAAGATCAGCGTGAACGCCGAATGCGGCCGCCTGCCCAGCAACGATCTCTTCTAACCGCTTCATCACCATCGCCTGTACGTCCCGTTTGAACGTACGTACTGTTCCGCTCACCAGTGCTGTTTCTGGGATAACATTATCAGCTGATCCCGCATGAAATTGCGTGACCGATATCACAAGATCATCTTGTGGATAGTGGTTGCGGCTGATGATCGTTTGAACAGCATTATAAATGGCGACCGCAGCAACGATCGGGTCAACGGTGTCTTGTGGCTGGGCGGCATGCCCACCCTTACCCGTAATCCGCACACGAAACTCGTCCACTGCAGCCAAAATCGGACCCGGCGTTGTATAGAAAGCGCCCACAGGCGTTCCCGGCGCATTGTGAAGCGCATAAACCTGACCGATGTTAAACTTGTCTAATATTCCTTCTTTGACCATGATATCAGCACCCCCGCCATCTTCCTCGGCGGGCTGAAAAATAAGCGCGACACGTCCTGAAAAATTTCGCGTTTCTGCAAGGTATTTCGCAGCACCCAACAGCATCGTGGTATGACCATCGTGCCCACAGGCATGCATCTTGCCCTTTACCGTCGATGCATGATCCAGCCCAGTCAGTTCATCCATCGGAAGCGCATCCATATCCGCGCGCAAACCAATGGTCGGACCCGCACCTTGGCCATCAATAATCGCGACAACACCGGACTGCGCAATGCCTTCATGGATTTCGTCGATGCCAAATTCACGCAAACGTTCAACCACAAAGGCCGCGGTTTTGTGACAGTCAAACGCCAATTCAGGATGGGCGTGAAGATGCTGGCGCCATGTCTGCATATCATTTGCATAGTCAGCGATACGATTAATCACAGGCATTCTAGGTCTCGCTTTATTGGTGGTAATCTTTGCACTGACAGAGTGCCTATTTCGGGGTGGTGTCAACCGCTTTCCAATCACAATCCGCCCCTTGGCCTTAGGGGCACGATTCGATAGCGTCATGCGAAATAGCACGAGGCACAGCATGACTGACGACACCCTAATTCATGACCCAAACGGCGGCCTCCCGCGCCTGCTTGAGATCATGCGCCGCTTACGGGACCCTGAAACGGGTTGCCCATGGGACATTGAACAAGACTTTGACAGTATCGCGCCTTACACAATCGAAGAATCTTACGAAGTCGCCGACGCTATCGCCCGTGAGGATTGGCCAGAACTGGAAGGAGAGCTGGGCGATCTTCTGTTGCAGACCGTGTATCACACGCAAATGGGATCAGAGGCTGGATTATTCAGCTTTGACAGCGTTGTGAAATCCGTGGCCGATAAAATGGTCGCGCGCCATCCACATGTGTTCGGCGACGAATCGCGCGACAAATCAGCAGATCAACAAACCGCAGACTGGGAAAAGATCAAAGCAGCCGAACGCGCCGGTAAAAAACAAGGTCGGACGCTTGACGGTGTCGCGGCTGGGCTACCGGCCTTAACACGCGCAGTAAAATTGCAAAAACGTGCAGCGCGCGTTGGGTTTGATTGGCCTGACACCAGCCAAGTCATCGACAAAATCCAAGAAGAATCCGCCGAACTGGTCGAAGCACGCGACACGTTGACCCAAGCGGAAGTTGAAGAAGAATACGGCGATCTATTATTTGTTGTCGCCAATCTTGGACGGCATCTTGGCCTTGACCCAGAGGCCGCGCTGCGCGGAACGAATGCTAAATTCACACGTCGATTTGAGGCAGTCGAAGATGGGCTTGCTGCAATTGGAAAAACGCCTAGCGATAGCGATCTTTCCGAAATGGACGCCCTTTGGGATGATGCAAAAATGAGCGAAGCGAAGCCGAATTAGGCAAATACACATTGACCCAAGTAAAATAGTCAGATTTATAGGCGCCGATTAAACAAGGAGCCTCTTTATGACCCTACGTACCTACCTACTTGCAAGCGCATGCGCCGCCGTTGCCGCCCCGGCTGTTGCAGATGTAAACATCTACACAACACGCCAGCCAGAGCTGATCCAACCCGTTATGGATGCGTTCACGGAATCCACAGGAATCGCCGTAAACTTGGCATTCGTTGATGGTGGCATCGTTGAGCGTCTTAAAGCTGAAGGCGACCGTTCCCCTGCTGATCTGGTGATGACTGTCGATATCGCCAACTTGCAACAAATCGTCGATGGCGGCGTTATTCAGCCCGTCGAAAGCGACGTCTTGACAGCAGCAGTACCAGCGTCACTGCGCGCTGAAGACAACAGTTGGTTTGGCCTGACCAAACGTGCGCGTATCGTTTATACTTCACGTGAACGCGTTGCTGACGGCGAAGTCACAACATACGAAGATCTGGCGTCCGACAACTGGGAAGGCCGCATTTGCACACGTTCCGGCGTTCACAACTACAACCTTGCTCTGACCTCTGCTGTTGTGGCGCATCACGGCGAAGAAGGTGCCGCCGAATGGGCCGCTGGCGTTCGTGAAAACCTTGCGCGCAAGCCAGAAGGTAACGACCGCGCACAGGTCAAAGCGATCTGGGCCGGCGAATGCGACATTAGCCTTGGTAACACATACTACATGGGCAAAATGCTGCAGGACGAAGAGCAGACCGAATGGGCGAACTCTGTCCGTATCGTGTTCCCAACATTTGAGAACGGCGGCACGCATGTAAACATCTCTGGTGTTGCGATGACCAAAGCGGCACCAAACCGCGAAGAAGCGCTGCAGCTGATGGAATACCTCGTATCCCCAGAAGCACAGAGCATCTACGCAGAGCTGAACTACGAATACCCAGTGCTTGAAAGCGCAGAGCTGTCTGAACTGGTTGCAGGTTGGGGTGAATTCACGGCCGATGACGTTCAGCTAGAAGAACTGGCGTCACACCGCCCTGCATCCTTGCGGATCATGGAAGAAGTTAACTTCGACGGATAAGTAGCTGGGGCATCTCCCAACGACGCATCGCTAAGACTTACTCGCCCGCAACGACATTGCTCGTTGCGGGCGAGCTGCTTTTGCAGGATAAAACGGCTGTGAACTAGGCTGTTCAAATGATGTCACGGCACATTAATAGCACCACTTCAGCTAGTAGGTTTCTATCTGCGGCGCGTCATCGATGATTTCATAGTAGTCAGCTTTGTCTTTGACAAAAATATGCTTACCAATAGTCAGACCGGTCGGTTGGTCCAGACACCCCGGCGCGATACTGATGCTATCGTCATCATTCATCCGATAGAACAAGCTCGAACCGCAGCTTTTGCAAAATCCACGCTTTGCAAAGGCCGATGACTTATACCAAGTCAGTCCCTGCTCGTTTGTAAAAACAACCTTGTCAAAAGATGCGTGTATTGACGCCCACTGATGACCGCTTGTCCGTCGGCACTGGCCGCAATGACAAATCGTCACTTCGGCTCCTAAACCACTGACCTCAAAACTAACTGCGCTGCAATCACAACTGCCTTTGGCCATATCGCGTCTCCAATATTGCTTCGTTAAATACGTATTCGCAGTCAATGCGATCAACGTGTTTACGTCAACGATACTGAACATATCTCTATCAAATTAAACGACAGAGAAAACGCTAGCCGTTCTTCTACAAACTACCCAGCCGCTTTTTCCTCAAGGGTCATCCATTCGTCTTCTGCGTCCGATAGTGCGATTTGGCGGGCGACAAGCGCATCAGAAGCTTTCTGAAATTTCACAGGTTGCTTGGTGAATAGCTCTGGATCTGCCAGCAGTTCCTCGAGCTTGCCAATCTCTGCGGTCAATTGATCAATCACGCTCGGCAGTTCTTCAAGACGGTGTTTTTCGGTGAATGAAAGTCCGGTCTCGGCTTTCTTTTCAGCCTGCTTTTGCTTTTTCGCCAATGGCTTCGACGCTTCTTTGCTTTCCACAAAGTCCCCGCCGCGTTGCGCGCGGTAGTCAGTCCAGCCACCTGCATAAACAACAGCCTGCCCGTTGCCTTCCATCGCGATGGTCGTTGTCGCGACCCGGTCAAGGAAATCACGGTCATGGCTAACCAGCAGAACAGTGCCGTCATAATCGCCCAAGATATCCTGCAACAGATCAAGCGTTTCGATATCCAGATCGTTTGTCGGCTCATCAAGGATCAACAGATTGCTTTCGCGTGCCATCAGGCGTGCAAGCAGTAGGCGCGCCTTTTCACCACCAGACAGTGACCGTACAGGCGCGCGGGCTTGCGCCTCGTCAAACAAGAACTCTTTCAGGTAGCCAACAACATGTTTCGGATTACCCCGAACCATGATCTGATCCGATTTACCACTCACCCCAAGTTCAGGATCATTCGCCAAGTTTTCCCAAAGCGACATTTCCGGGTTGAGCGCAGCGCGGGTCTGGTCAAACAACGCGATATCCAGGTTAGTACCCAGCTTAACCGACCCTTCATCTGGTTCAACTTGCCCCAATAACATCTTGATAAGTGTCGTTTTTCCGACGCCATTTGGACCAACAAACGCAATGCGATCGCCACGTTGCACAGTCAGGTCTAGCCCCTGCACAATCTGCTTATCACCAAAGGATTTGGTCAGGCCAAACGCCTCGACCACCTTTTTACCAGAGGTGCTGCCACCATCAAATGCCATGGCTGCTGTGCCTTGGCGTTTGATCTGCCCTGCCTTTTCGGCCCGTAGATCTTGCAACGCCCGAAGCCGTCCTTGGTTGCGGGTACGACGCGCAGAAATACCTTCGACAGCCCAACGGGCCTCTTGCTTGATCTTACGGTTCAGCTTGTGACGCTGCTGGTCTTCTTCTTCCCAGATTTTATCACGCCAAGCCTCAAAATTTTCAAACCCTTCTTCGGCGCGACGTACTGCGCCACGATCGATCCAAAGCGTGGCACGCGTCAGCGCACGCAAAAACGCCCTATCGTGGCTGATCAACACAAATGCAGCTCGGGTCGATTTCAGTTCTTGTTCAAGCCACGCAATCGCTTCGATATCCAAATGGTTTGTCGGTTCGTCCAAAAGCATCAGTTCAGGCGCTTCGGCCATTAGTTTCGCCAACGCAGCGCGACGACGTTCCCCACCCGATGCGGTGGCCACTTTGCCTGCGGGGTCAAACTTCAGCCCCTCAGCAACCATATCGACTTTATACGCCTCATCCGGGTCAAGCCCGCTGGCCGCGTATTCGCCTAATGTATCGAACCCCTCCATGGTGGGGTCTTGTTCCATATAGCCGACTTGCACGCCGGGTGATGCGACGCGGGTGCCGCTGTCGACCTCGACCAGACCGGCCATGACCTTCATCAAGGTGGATTTACCCGAACCGTTGCGCCCGACAAGGGCCACTCGGTCACCGGGTTGAACCACCAATGACAGGTCTTCGAATACAGGATCGCCGCCGAAGGTCAGCGCGATGTCGGAAATTTGGAGTAAGGGTGCTCTAGCCATATTGCCTGCTACGGCGCGGTGCGCGCGTCGTCAACTAGCAACAGCACGCAGACGCGCCACACGGGCCGCAGACATGGCATTTACTTCAAGGCAGGTGAACACATGAAGCGTATTCATTTCGTGATCAACGACGACATGGTCTCCAACCCAACCGCCAAGCGAAAGATAGGATTTCAACAGCGCGGGCATCGGGGCAATACCGGTAACAGGAATATCATCGAAACGCCGCGCTTTTGGGTCGCGCAGATCAGGGCGTAACGCTGCTGGGCCTAGATGATTGCGGGCAAGGCGGTGAAACACCGCACCGTAGCGGCTGGGGTTCGTTCCTGTAAAACTGGTACAGCCAAACAGCATCGCAATTCCATGTGCATCCACAATACGGGTCAAAGCGCCCCAGAGCATCCGCAAAAGATCCGCGTCCAGATCATTTGGACGCGTACAAAAGCGACCAATCTCTAGAAATGGGCCTGCAACATGCTGCCAGCGGGCCAAATCATAATGCCGCGCGACATAGCCATTGGTGAGCTCAGCGCCCTGCACCGAGACACGAAATCGCAATGTCCCGAGTAATTTTCCGGCGCCATCTTCAATCATCAAATGCTGAAATAGCGGATCCAAAGGAGCAACGTCGACACCCTCGCGCCCGAAAAAGCTAAGGTGCCTAAAACCCTGGCACGCGCGCAAGTCTTCCGCTCCGGCAGCAAGCCGAGCCGTTAAACGCCCCTTTTCGAACGGAAATGTCATCACTGCCCACCTTGGCGAACCTCTCTTGTCAGCTTAAGTTAGAAGCTAAGAATGCAAAAGGATTATGAACCCAATGGACAAAATTGTGAAATCTGACGCCGAATGGCGTGAAGAACTATCCGATCTTGCCTATAAGGTAACGCGCAAACATGGGACCGAACGGTCCGGCACGCATGACAGTTTCCCCAAAGACCCCGGAACATTCATGTGTGTCTGCTGTGGCGCGCACTTATTCGACCAATCTGCAAAATTCGAAAGCGGCACAGGCTGGCCATCCTTTTACCAACCCATCAGCCCAGAGGCCGTCGGTGAAAGCGTTGACCGCAAGTTTTTCATGAAACGCACCGAAGTCCACTGCGCCCGCTGCGAAGCCCACCTCGGCCACGTCTTCCCCGACGGCCCACAACCTACAGGCCTACGGTATTGTATGAACGGGGTCGCAATGACGTTTGAGCCGGTGCGTGAGTGAGGCTAGTCCGCTTCACTCACGCACCGGCTTGCTCGAGTCCAAGTATAATCGTAGCAACTGTCGAATCGAAAACCGGAACAGTCCCTGCTCGCACAGGCGTCCAAGCGCAGCATCAGTCGTGACGTCTGCGGACATTCTGGATGGCCCTGATAACTTCAATTTCTGTGTAGAACGCGTTTGCGTCAATTTTTTACGAAAACTGGCGCGGATTCATACGCGCTTGCTGCGGCACCCAAAGGTAAAAATACAGAAAATGACAGCAAAATGATGTTACGAAACGGCAAGCGACTATTCTATGATTAATAGACTTAATACAGGTAAGAACGACTGCCATTTCAATCTCACGTCAGAACTGAAGACTGATACTCACCCCACCTCATCACGCATCACCCATGCGCTGGCCCCGATAATTACGCCAGCTCCAATCCACATCATACCCGGCGGTGCAAATCCGAAAAATACGATCCCCAGCGCTACGTTGAGTGGCAGTTTCAGGTGGTCAAACGGCTGTAGATACGCAGCATCTGCAACCATATAGGCCCGCGCCAGCAGGTATTGCGCTCCGGCGACGAACAATCCCGCGAGCATGACCAACCATAGCGCCTCGGGGGTGACGGTGAAACCGCTACCCACTGCGGCAAGCCCGTTCACAGGCACCAGCAATACCAGCAAAGCGAGCGTTAGCGTTCCGGCGTTTTCGGTTTTGGTGAGTTCTTTGGTAACAAGCGATGACCCGGCCCAAAACGCCGCAGCAGCGACGGGCATTAGTGCGGACCACTGAAACGCGTCTTTCCAAGGCGCGAGGATGATAGCCCCACCAACGGCCCCAACCGATACGGCGATCACACGCGAACGCGACAGGTGTTCTTTCAAGAACAGCCCTGCCCCAAGCGTGACAAATAACGGCGAGGTCAGAATCAGTGCGACAGCCTGCCAAATTGGTACTACCGCTAGTCCGGCAACCCAGAACTGCACGCCGATCGCGGCCAACACCACCCGAAGAAGATGCATCAATGGCCGATCACTGCGCCATGATGCGGTCCACACCATTGGCAGCACTGCGATACTGGCCAGCGCATATTGCCAAAATGCAATCGTTGCAGAGGGAACACCATAGACCATCCCTGCGCCTTGCACCGCAGTATTAGAACCGGCAAATAGCGCCCCCGCGATGACAAAATATAGCGGGCCAACAATGACACCGCGGTTCATGGTCTTAATTTGGATCATCGCTTCTGTCCTTTCGTTTTGCGATTGACCCAAGGCAAAACAGGACAGACCCGGCGCGAAAACGCACCAGATTTGCTCCATTCTCTTTCATCCGGACTATGACCGTCGGCTCAGGCATCGCACCTGATCTGCTGACCAAGGGGAAACCCCTTGCGCTCGCGGGCTCGCCCATATGGGCATACCGCCGGTGGGGAATTCCGCCCCGCCCTGAGAACGTGCCGCCCAAAACAGAACGACCTCTGCGAGATAGGCAGAGGTCGTTTAAAGATCAAGAGGATGGCTTTAGGGGGCTATTCGTCACCCAAAAATGCGCCCGCATCTACGCGGCCAAGCGCCCCAAGCAACTGTCCAATGACTGAAACGTCATTAATGCCGTCTTCGGTCACGCGGCGATCAAGCGCGACAACTTTGCCGTCTTGCAAAGTATAGCGCGCAACATCGCGGGTGACATTATTGCTATCAAAACGGATCGCAACCACCTGTCGGTCCACTTCTTTGGGCGCAAAAGCACCGTAGTGAACAAATTGACTCGAGGCATAATAGACTGCGTTAGTGGTCAGCGCACCTTCTGACATCGGCGGGCCAAAGCGCGCGATAACCTCATCTTTGGTGGTCTGCCCGATCGCCACCTCTGTTAGGGCTTCGTTCGACGGCGCGAAACCGTGGAATTTGTCAATCTTGGTGCACGCCGAAGTGCCAGCCAAAAACAGTGCGACCCCTACAATACGTGTCGCGATTTTGATTTTACCGGTAGTCCTGCTCATGACAGCCCTCTTGCTTTGGCGCCTTATGCCTTTTATCCCCACTATATCACACCCCGCCACTGTTCAAGAATGGAAGCACCTTTGGCCCAATTGCCTACATCACACCTACGTTTGGCAGACCTGACCACGCGCCGCGCAACCCAGTTTGATCTGACCCCTAACGCTGCTGAACGCAAAGCGATTGCCGAAGCGTTGGGAATCATAGGGATCAAAAAGCTTCGTTTTGAAGGCGCTCTCACGCCAATGGGCAGGTCAGACTGGTCGCTAACCGCCAAAATTGGCGCGACAGTTGTACAAGAATGCGTCGTGACGTTGGCGCCGGTCAGCACACGCGTCGATGAAGAAGTCACACGTCGCTACATGGCTGATCTGCCCGAAATAGACGCCGCCGAAGTCGAAATGCCAGAGGATGATACCATCGACCCACTGCCCGAGTCGGTTGATGTGGCGCAGGTCATGATTGAGGCCCTATCGCTTGCGTTACCAACCTATCCACGCAGTGAAGACGCCGATTTGGATCAAACTGTATTTACCGAACCTGGTGCAAAACCGATGACAGATGAAGATGCAAAACCATTTGCTGGCTTGGGGGCATTAAAAGAAGCACTTGAAAACAAGGACAAATAGTCGTCTAAGCTGCCACTAGGAAAAAAGGTTGCGCTAATACAAAATCGCAGTATGTTCGCGACCTCTTTTATATCTCTCTCGACAGGGCTGCCAGTTTGGCGTAGGACCCGCCGAGAACGCACGAAAACAGGGCCACCGGCCCACTTATCATAGGGTTGAGACATGGCTGTCCAGCAGAATAAAGTATCCAAATCCCGCCGTAATAATCGGCGCTCGCACGACTCATTGGTCGCGGCAAACCCAAACGAATGTGACAACTGTGGTGAGCTGAAGCGCCCACACCACGTTTGCCCATCTTGCAACCACTACGCGACACGCGAAGTGATTGCAGACACAACAGAAATCGATCTGGACGAAGACGCGGCATAAGCTGCGTCGTAGGCACATTGATATGGCACAGAGCCTGACGGACACTAATCCTGTGATGGCTTCTGACGCATCTCATGTGCTGTCGGTTGACGCCATGGGTGGCGATAAAGGGCCTGCAACTGTCGTTGCGGGCCTTTCAAAGTTTCTCAACAAAAACCCTGACGCGCGCGCCATGTTACATGGGCCACAAGGCACACTCGACGCCCTCGTGCAAAAGCACAAAATTGCGGATCGTGTGACGGTCTGTGCGGCAGATGATGTTGTGAATATGACCGATAAGCCAAGCCAGGCGCTGCGCCATGGCAAGGCAACGTCAATGTGGTCCGCAATTGAAGCCGTACGTGACCACAAGGCCGCCGTCTGTATCAGTTGTGGGAACACAGGCGCTTTGATGGCAATGTCCATGTTACGCCTACGCAAAGCAGAAGGTGTGAACCGCCCTGCTATTGCGTGCCTGTGGCCATCCCGAAACCCTGCTGGCTTTAACGTTATGTTAGATGCAGGTGCAGATATTCGGGCGGATCAGGACGATCTACTAACTTACGCTCTGATGGGCGCGTCCTATGCACGCAACGGACTTGATATTGCGCGCCCGCGTGTTGGGCTGCTTAATGTTGGCACCGAAGAACACAAAGGCCGCGCTGAGCTGAAAGTCGCGCATGAGATCATCGGCGAAGCGGCTGACGCTGGCGAATATGAATACATCGGATTTATCGAAGGTGGCGACCTGCCATCAGACAAAGTCGACGTTATCGTAACCGATGGGTTCACCGGAAACGTCGCCCTTAAAACAGGCGAAGGCACCGCAACGCTGATCTCAGAATTGCTGCGCGAAAGCCTCATGAAAACGCCTTTGTCCATATTAGGCGCGTTATTTGCACGTGGATCGTTAAAGCGGCTGCGCAAACGCATTGACCCCCGCCGCGTCAATGGAGGCGTGTTTTTAGGGCTGAACCAAACGGTCATCAAAAGCCACGGATCAGCCGATGCAACAGGCGTCGCCGCGGCACTTCACTTGGCCTACCAGCTCGCACAAAGCGGTTTCTCAGACAAGCTGGCCGCTCGGGTTGCATCTGCGGCATCACTTGCCCAAGATACCCCCCAAGAAGCTGGCTCTGACAAACCAGGCACTAAAACAGGCTAATATCCATGACACGTCGCGCAGTCGTTAAGGGAATCGGGCATTATCTGCCGGAACGTATTGTCCCAAACTCTGAATTTGAAAAGACGCTAGATACGTCTGACGAGTGGATCAAAACCCGTTCTGGTATTGAACGCAGGCACTTTGCTGCCGAAGGCCAAAACACGTCACAAATGGCAACCAGCGCCGCGAATGCCGCCCTTGCGATGGCGAAAATGGATGCCGAAGACCTTGACGCTATCATTGTAGCAACATCAACGGCGGATATGACATTCCCATCAGCCGCAACAATGGTGCAAAGCGCGATTGGTAATACGTCAGGTTACGCCTTTGACGTTCAGGCCGTTTGCGCAGGGTTTATCTATGCGCTGAGTAACGCAAATGCGCTGATTGCCTCCGGCCAAGCCGACCGCGTCTTGGTCATCGGCGCAGAAACATTTAGCCGGATTATGGATTGGACTGACCGTTCAACCTGTGTGCTCTTTGGTGACGGTGCAGGTGCGCTCATCCTCCAGGCAGAAACAGGCGACGGAACAAACAAAGATCGCGGCGTGTTATCTGTCGATCTGAATTCAGACGGTCGTTACAAAGATTTGCTTTACGTCGACGGTGGCGTATCCACACAAAACACTGGTGTCGTACGCATGGAAGGTCCGGAACTATTCCGACATGCGGTGGAAAAGCTCGCCCAAACCGCCGATACCGCGCTTGATAAAGTGGGTCTGACATCTGATGACGTTGATTGGGTTGTACCCCATCAGGCAAACATTCGTATCATTCAAGCAACGGCCCGTAAGCTTGGCGTTGGGATGGATCGGGTGATTGTCACGGTCCAAGATCACGGTAACACGTCTGCGGCATCGATTCCCTTGGCGCTCTCTGTTGGGGTGTCAAACGGCCAAATTAAGCCCGGCGACCTTGTCGTAACAGAGGCAATCGGCGGCGGATTGGCTTGGGGATCGGTCGTATTGCGCTGGTAGCTTACAAATATGGGATTAAGCCCCATTGCCAAGCCCTTGTTATTGACTCTGAAATTAACGCACGCTTATGCTCAATAAATATTTAGGGGAAGCGTAATGGTAGACAAAACACTAACTCGTATGGACCTTGCTGATGCTGTGCATTCACAGGTTGGACTTTCACGTAATGACAGCGCTGATCTTGTTGAAAGCGTTTTGACTCATGTGTCGGATTCGCTCGTTTCAGGCGAAACCGTGAAAATTTCTTCATTCGGTACATTTTCCGTGCGCGAAAAAGCTGCACGCGTCGGCCGTAACCCAAAAACGGGCGAGGAAGTTCCCATTCACCCGCGCCGCGTTTTGACGTTCCGTCCATCGCACCTGATGAAAGACCGGGTCGCAGCGGGAAACAAGTCTTAACGTTATGGCCAAAGCCAAAGACGCCTTTCGTACGATCAGCGAAGTCGCTGATTGGCTTGATACCCCGACACATGTGCTACGTTTCTGGGAGAGTAAATTCTCTCAGATCAAGCCCGTAAAAGGGGCTGGTAGCCGGAGATATTACCGCCCATCCGACATGGAGTTGCTGGGGGGGATCAAGCAGTTATTGCACGAAGATGGGATGACCATCAAAGGTGCTCAGAAATTGCTGCGTGAAAAGGGTGTTAAGCACGTCGCGACGCTTGGTAAAACGCTTGTTCAAGCACCGGTTTCCATTCCAGAATCGCCCCCGACTCCCGGGGTCGTACAACATGCCTTACCGTTGACTACCACTACGTCACCAGCTCAGAATCTCACAATTGACATTCCACCGCTGGCCGAAGAACCACCCTTGCTTAATGCGCGGTTGGTGGGTGCACGACTTGTCGATCCAGCTACGCTGCAAGATCGTGCAGCACAAATTGTGCCGCTTCTCGCGCGTCTTGAACAGCTGCGCGATCAGATGCACAAACAGTAGTCATGTCGTCGCTTTTCGGGCTTGCCCCCACAAACATTTCGGGTATGAAAGCGCCTAGTCGGGCTATAGCGCAGCCTGGTAGCGCGTCCGTCTGGGGGACGGAAGGTCGCAGGTTCGAGTCCTGCTAGCCCGACCAATCATAACCGCCCGCTTGCGTCTTGGCGCAGCGGGCGTTTTGTTATCCTTCTGGGGGCTCAGATGAAAACACCCGGCGTTCTTGCTGATCATCAAATCCGCGCGTTAATCGCGACCGACAATATTGGTGCTACGGCCCCTATTACGGAAATGCAAATTCAACCAGCGTCACTGGACCTGCGGCTTGGCACCACAGCCTACCGCGTACGCGCTTCATTCTTGGCTGGTCATAAACGGAGCGTGAAAGATCGCCTTGCTGACTTCCAAATGCATGAGATCGACCTGACCGGTGGTGCTGTCCTCGAGAAAGGGTGCGTCTATGTTGTGCCATTGATGGAAAACCTATCCTTACCCCAAGGGATGACAGCCGCAGCAAGCGCGAAATCCTCTATTGGCCGCCTCGATTTACTCACCCGGATTATTACCGATCGTGGCGTCGAATTTGATCGTGTTACTGATGGTTACACTGGCCCACTTTACGTCGAAATTTGCCCACGTTCGTTTTCGGTGGTCGCCCAACCCGGACAAATGCTGAACCAAATTATCTTTCGCCAAGGCAAAACACTGATGTCCGACGACGATCTGCGCCGACTACATGCGCAAACGCCCATCGTGTCAGGTGATCCCGTAATTTCTGATGGTTTGGGTTTTTCTGTAGATCTTAAGCCCGCGCACAGTAACCTTGTCGGGTATCGCGCAAAGCCACACACTGGCGTCGTCGATTTGTCAAAACTTGACCACTATGATCCCGCTGACTTTTGGGAACCGGTGTATACAGACGACGGCTGGATCATCTTGGATCCCGGCGCTTTCTATATCCTTGTGAGCCGCGAATCGATTGTAATACCTCCGATGCAGGCCGCCGAAATGGCCCCATATTTGGCGATGGTCGGCGAATTCCGCGTCCATTACGCTGGCTTCTTTGATCCCGGCTTTGGCTATGCCGACGCGGGAGGAGAAGGATCACGCGGTGTTCTTGAGGTCAGATGCCACGAGGCACCGTTTGTGTTGGAACATGGACAGGTTGTCGGTCGGCTGGTGTACGAACATATGGCTGCTATGCCCGATGCCTTATACGGTCGCGAAATTAAGTCAAATTATCAGGGCCAAGGTCTAAAGCTATCTAAGCACTTTAAATCTAACGCATAAATCGGCGCATAATCCGCATACCTTTGCGTGCTTTTTGCATGCTTTGGTTTGCAGTTTGGGCAGATTTACGTTCGTCGGCGCTCATGTTTTCGGTGCGTTTTCCACGGTTCGCAGCCATCTTGATGCCGCCGTTCACAAGCATCCGCATTCCCATATTGATCAAGCGATTTATATTCATTTTTCAAAACCCACAGAGAACTAAGATTATAATATAGCTCTCTTTGATCGAAATTCAAAGTCGTGCAGTCATGCTGCGACAATTCCTTGGTCGTCGTTCTCATAAAACTGCACTTGGTCACGCCCTCCGTCCTTTGCACGGTAAAGTGCAAGATCAGCACGTTTTAGCGCGGCTGCGACACCTGTGTCCGTTTCCAGTAAGACGCTAACACCAAATGACGCTGTTACTCCGCACGGAAATGGTCGACCGTCAGGCGCGTGCATCTCAGCAATCGCCTCTCTAATCCGCTGACACACGGCCGTCGCCCCCGCGATTTGCGCCCCATCCACCAAAATAAGAAATTCTTCACCGCCCCACCGCCCCAACGCATCATCACTGCGAATGAACGGGCGAATTTGTTGACAGAGTGACACAAGAACTTTGTCACCCACGTCATGTCCATAGCTGTCATTTATTTTCTTAAAGTAGTCAATATCCAGTAAAATCACCCCTGCGCTACGTTGTTCGGTCACAAACCGGCGCCACAAAAAATTTAGATGTGATTGCGTGCCTTCGCGATTGAGCACACCTGTTAGCGCATCATGATGCGCAACATGCGCCATGTGCCGTTCAAGCATACGCCGCTGGCTATCGCCTTTTTCTTGCATACGACCAGAGTAAAGAACAATGGCCGTCATCGCACAGATGATCAGGCTTAGGACAGCCGCCTCGACCGGAAACACCCGCACTGGCGCATCCGCAATACGGTAAATCACCAATCCGCCAAACCAAGGCAAAAAGCAGCTCGCACCAAACAAGAAACGCGTGCGCGCGCCAATAGCATCACCGATCAAAAATAGCCGCATCACGGGGTGATGTGCATAAATCGTGAGGACCGCAAAACACGCAGGGATCAGCGCGACAAGCGTCGACAAAGCAAGGTGCGTTTCAAGAAAATACACATTGAAACTATGCTCCATAAAACTGAACAAAAGAGAAAACACAGCAAAGGCGGCAAAGACGCCCCCTAACCCATTATTTTTTCCGGCCAACAACATTGAGAGAACAAGCGCCCCGAGCAAAAGCGTGGTGTCTGTGCCCATTCTGCTATCCGCCACCGCTGACCAGTTGGAAAACAGGGCATGCAATTGATCCGGTAGAAACAGGTTGCACCCAAGTATCACGCCCCCCGACCCAAGCAGCAGAAACCGCCAAAGCGGGCGCCTTCGACCAAGACGGAACATTAGGATGTCAAAAGACAGCAACATAATCATAAGCGCAGTGAGCGGGTGGGTTCCCAAGGTTGCGCCAACGCTGCCCAGTGACAGCCGTATGTTAAATAAGTTGAGGAGCAACCCGCTAACCCCTGCTGCCATAGACACCGCGGCGAGCGGAATACGCAGCATATGCGCCTGCCGCACGAACGCAAAGCGCGCGCGGCTTCTAAGATGTGTTGAATTTGTTCTGTTCACGCGATTCACCTTCGTTCCACGCAAACAAGTATTCACCACATTGATGAACCAACATTTAAAGACGGCTCAAAAGAGTTCGGTTTGATCTTCTTCGTTACTATCTGGATCAACGTCATCAGTATCCATAAGCCCCACACTGCCTGGCGGCGGGCGGTTTTCAAGCAAGCCAGCGGCGCGCAGGTCTTTTAACCCCGGCAGATCCCGTGCAGTTTCCAAACCGAAATGATCAAGAAACATTGGCGTTACAACAAATGTAACGGGCCGCCCCGGTGTCATTCGCCTACGCCCAAATCTGATCCATTCCATTTCAATCAGCTGGTCAATTGTCCCACGGCTGACACCAACACCGCGAATTTCTTCGATTTCGGCACGGGTGACGGGTTGGTGATAGGCAACAATCGCCAGCGTTTCGATTGCAGCACGCGACAGTTTGCGTGTCTCAACGGTTTCCTTTTGCATGAGAAACCCAAGGTCCGGCGCGGTCCGAATTGCCCAAGCATTGTCGATCTTCACCAGATTGACACCGCGGCCCTCGTAACGTTTTCGCAGATGCGCAATCGCAGCGGCCGGGTCACAGCCATGTGGCATCCGCCCGATCAATTCCTGCACCGTCACAGGATCCGCCGTTGCAAACATGATCGCCTCTACCATGCGTTCTTGTTCGCCCATTGGCGGCGCCTCAAACAGGCTGTCGTTCTCGGGCTTACTCATCACGTGGGGCCTTTTTACGAATTTGAATCGGGGCAAAGGTTTCACCTTGCCGAATTTCGATCTTGCCCTCTTTGGCAAGCTCAAGGCTGGCGGCAAATGTCGCAGCAGTGGTTGAACGGCGACGCTGCGGATCGGCATCCCAGCCATCGGGCAAGTAGCTAGATATTTCAGTCCAATTGCCCGCAAAGCCAATGAGATGACGCATACGTTCTAACGCTTGCTCCATCGTCATAACATGCTGACGATCCATCACAAACGGCCGGAAATCATCGCGTGTCCGGATACGCGCATAGCCCTGCATCAGATCCAAGAGGGTCGCGGTATAGCTAACGCGCCGCACGCGTTGGACGTCTTCTGTGATCCCACGCGCAAAGAAATCGCGGCCCAGCTGGTCACGCGCCATCAGCTTGGCGGCAGATTCCCGCATGGCCTGTAACCGCTCGAGCTGGAACGCGAGGTGCGCAGCAAGCTCTTCACCTGACGGCCCCTCTTCTTTGGGGTCAGGTGGCAACAGCAGGCGCGATTTTAGAAACGCAAGCCAAGCCGCCATCACCAAATAATCGGCAGCCAATTCCAACCGCAACTGCTTGGCCTTTTCAACAAAGGCCAAATACTGTCGCGCCAGTGCAAGAATGGAAATCTGTCTTAGGTCGACTTTTTGGGTGCGTGACAGCGTCAGCAGCAAATCAAGCGGGCCTTCGAACGCGCCAACGTCCACGATCAACGCCTCAGCGGCGACCCGTTCGCTAACGCTCAGCTTATCGTCTTGAAGGTCTAAATCTTGCTGCATCTCTACTCACGCTAAAAGCGCTTCAAGTTCGGCCTCCAGCGCCGCGATGTCAACAATTTCGGGAGGATTGCGTAACGATAGCGCGAAATCCGCGCGTTTTTGCGCAGCCTTCGTCATATCGCCAGCGGCTGCGGCCACCAACTGCATCTCGGCCGCGTCGCCATTGCAGTGCAAAACAACGTCGCAGCCAGCCGCAATCGACGCTGTCGCGCGGTCCGCAACGGTTCCCGATAATGCCTCCATCGACAAATCATCTGTCATCAAAAGCCCATCGAACCCAATGTCGTTCCGAATGACCTTGATCATCGCAGGTGACGTGGTTGCCGGGCCGGTGGGGTCAATCGCCGTAAAGACAAGATGCGCGCTCATCCCCATGGGTAGGTCATTCAGCGCTTTGAATGGCGCAAAGTCTTTGACGTTCAGCTCATCGCGTGTCGCGGTGACCGTCGGCAGATTAAGATGGCTATCCACCGCCGCCCGCCCGTGCCCCGGAATGTGTTTCAGAACGGGCAAAACGCCACCATGAATATGCGCATCAGCACAAACGCGTGCGGCAGCCACGACAGTTTCAAGGTCACGCCCATACAGGCGATTTTGCAGAAACGGATGCGTGCTGTCTTCGGCAATGTCAGCCAAGGGTGCGCAGTTCACGTCGATCCCAACACGATGTAGATCATCTGCAATCAGCCGATTCCGTATCCAGTGGGCACGCAGCGGATCACTTGCGCGCTCCATCTGATCCAGCGCTGGTAAGAATTCACGCCAATGCGGGCTACGCATCCGTTGAACCCGACCGCCTTCTTGATCGATCAGGATCGGTGCCTCGCGCCCTACGGCATCACGCAGATCACATGTCAAACGACGCAACTGTTCGGGATTTTCGATGTTTCGCGCGAATAGAATAAAGCCAAGCGGCTGAACATCTCGGAAAAAGTCGCGTTCAAAGTCGGTGATTTCGGGCCCCTCTGGCCCAAAAATCGAAGCATTCATGACCACTTAGTTAACCACGACTGCGATGCAGTCAGCGCCTTCAGCTTCTAAGGCGGCACAAAAACGGCGCGCTTCGGCACGATCGG
This sequence comes from Yoonia maritima, assembly GCF_002933395.1. GTDB lineage: Bacteria > Pseudomonadota > Alphaproteobacteria > Rhodobacterales > Rhodobacteraceae > Yoonia > Yoonia maritima_A. The sequence goes on along the minus strand of NZ_PKFN01000007.1, from coordinate 500,747 downwards.
CGAACCCACTTGCGCGAAGACGGTACCACGTGCCACTTGATTGATCGCTTACTTGGATGACCCGTTCTTTGCCGTCGATCAACGTGTCAAAACGGCCTTCGATCAACGCCCATTGGGTCGCGGCCAACTCTGGCGACGGGAATGCACCCAACTGCACAAGGTTGGTACCTGCAACAAAGCTTGTCGTGCTGACAGCAACTTCGTTTGAGTTCGTCGCCACAGGTGTAGCCACTACTGGCGTAGAAACGCGTAGACTTGCTGGGCGAATGATCGGACGCAAAGAACGTGAAACGCCGGGAACAGACGCAGAAATTGTATCCGCTGACGTCGTGTCAGTGTCGACAATCGGGTCAGCACCAGCCGCAATTTGATCGGCCAGTGCCAGAATTTCATCAACTTCCATCGTCGCCAAATCAGGCACGTCAGCGCTCGCTAAGGTGGTGGATGGATCAGCAGCCGCAGCAGTTGCACGCATTTCACCGGATTCAGCAACGGGCTGCGCATCAAGGTCTTCTTGGGCCAAGCCCGATGTCGTTGGCGCCAGAACCAGACGGTCTTCTGGCCCGCCTACACCGCCCAATGCAGCGACTTCGTTCACTGACAGGCCGGTATGCGAAGCAACTGCACCACCCGGATTGTCAGGCAGCACGCGCATCTCGCCTTCCATGGCGCGCACAACGGGGATCCCGCTGACGTCGCGCATAATCAGCTTATAGCCCCAAAAGCTAACCCCAATGATCAGCGCAAGGGACAGGCCAGCGCCTGCAAAATTCATGATGTTATTGGTGCGCGATACGTCACCCGATGGGGCGAACCCCTCGTTATAAACTGCCATCTCTGCCTCACTGCCCGCGCCTTTTTGGCTTATGGGTCCGTTAAATCAGGTCAATCCGGCAGCCTGTGCGTTAGCGCATCTCTTCCGCCGGAGTGACCCCAAGAATACCCAATCCGTGCGAAATAACAATCGCTACGGACCTGATAAGGGCGATTTTCGCCTGTGTTGTGTCTGCGTCACTCTCTTGTACAAAACGTAGTGCGGTTTCGTCGTTGCCACGGTGGTACAGGGCATGGAAATCAGACGCCAAGTCGTACAGGTAAAACGCGATGCGGTGCGGCTCATGTCCTTTGGCTGCGATTTCTACCAAACGCGGCCATTCAGCAAGCTTCTTGATCACGTTCAATTCCGCATCGTGGGTCAGCCCGGACAGATCCACCCCTGCCAATGTCGCATCGTCGACCTTTGCAAATGCGCTTGCCTTGTTCACGGCTGAATTCACCCGCGCATATGCATAGTTTACATAAAACACGGGGTTATCTTTGGATTGCTCAAGCACTTTGTCGAAGTCGAAATCAAGCGGCGCGTCGTTTTTCCGCGTCAGCATGTGGAACCGGGTCACGTCAGGGCCAACTTGATCAACAACGTCGCGCAGGGTCACAAAGGTCCCTGCCCGTTTTGACATTTTGAATGGCTCGCCGTTTTTATACAGCTTCACCAGCTGGGTCAGCTTGATATCAAGCGGCACCTTACCGTCGGAAAGCGCTGAAACTGCGGCCTTCATCCGTTTGACGTAACCACCGTGATCGGCGCCAAAGACGTCGATCAACTGATCAAAGCCGCGCTGCACCTTGTCATAGTGGTAGGCAATATCAGGCGCAAAGTAGGTCCATGAACCATCAGATTTTTGCACAGGCCGGTCCACGTCATCGCCATGCTCGGTCGATTTGAACAGCGTCTGTTCGCGTGGCTCCCAATCTTCGGGCATTTTGCCTTTTGGCGGCTCAAGCACACCACGATAAATCAGCCCCTTCGCGTCCAACTCGGCAATCGCCTTTTCAATCAGACCAGTACCATAAAGCGATTTTTCGGAAAAGAAGCTATCCATCGTGACGTTCAGCTGGGCCAGATCTTCGCGGATCAGCTTCATCATTTCTTCGGTCGCGAATTCGCGGATTTCTTCAAGCCAGAACTGTTCACCTTTGTCGATGAACTTGTCGCCAACATTGGCTTTCAGCGCCTCACCTACCGGGATCAGGTAATCACCCGGGTATGTGCCTTCGGGGAACTCAACGTCCTGACCATGGGCCTGAAGATACCGCAAGTAGACTGACCGCGCGAGAACATCGACCTGCGCCCCGCCATCGTTGACATAGTATTCTTTGGTCACGTCATAGCCTGCGTAATCCAGCAACCGCGCCAGCGCGTCACCAAATACAGCGCCCCGTGTGTGACCAACATGCAGTGGGCCGGTTGGGTTGGCAGATACGTATTCCACCATCATCTTTTGGCCCTGCCCCAATGACGATTGACCAAATCCTAGATCAGTCAGAGCAGTCTTAACAACACCCTGCCAGACGCTTGGGTCCAAGCGCATGTTCAAGAAACCCGGCCCTGCGACCTCGGCCACTGTGATCATCGGATCAGTCAGCAATTTCGCAGCTAATGCCTCTGCGATTGCGCGCGGGTTCATCTTTGCTGGCTTTGCCAAAACCATCGCCGCGTTGGTTGCCATGTCACCATGTGCCGGATCGCGAGGAGGCTCCACCGCGACAGCAGCAGTAGACAGACCTTCGGGCAATGTGCCCTCGGTGACCATCTGATCAAGGCAAGAAATCACACGGGTACGGATATCAGCAAACAGGTTCATAGCGGTCCTTTGGTCCCATTTGGGACGGAAACAGAGTTTCTGCGGGTTTAACATCGTAACCAGCAGCGTCAATGCAAGCAAAACCTGTCACGGGCTGGCTTGCATATATAATTGTGGCCTATGCCTTTAGAAGTCGGTCACCGACATGAATGACACCATCCTGCACGATCGAACATAGAATACCACGCAAACGATACGGGCGGTTTGCGCGTCGATTGATCCATCGGACGCTCTCAGCGCCGTAATTGTTGCGCCATTTCACGCAGCCGGTATTGAACTGGATACTTACCTCAATCACGGCAGTGCCAACGTTTAGGCGCGTCCCCACGGGCAGGTTTTCCATGCCAAGGTCCATATCGACAACCAGTGGATCGCCGGGATGACGGTCTTTGTTTTCTTGATCCCGCCAACATAAATCCATGACCCGCTTTGACAATACAGACACCTGAATTTTCGGGTCGGGTGATCCATCGGGCAACCGAAGCCACGGTGAAGTCTTCCAACGATCACCAATGATGCCGTTTTCAACCGTTAGCTCTAGGCTGTCCGGGAATGCGCGCGCCCCAACATCAGGACGCAGGCATAGTTCATTTATGATGGCACCATCTTTTGGCGCATCAAGCACATGCCCAAGCGCGGCCTCACATTCGGCCAGTGTTACTTGCGCGGTCATGTGTCTGCTGGCGGTTGTTCGCCCTCTTCGTCACCGGGTGGCCGCAGGGCAATAATACGCACGTCTGGTGCGCCTTTGACCTCCTCGTCCTTGCGGATCAAACGGATCGCACCGTTTGGACCTATACGCGCGAACAGGTGCGCATCGGGACGTTTTGTCCGCCAATCTTCAAGCGTGTATTCCTCGGTTAGGCGTGTAATCCGGAACGTCCAACCGTCCGCAATCATACGATTTAAACCGGAGTGGGTTTCCTCTGCACCGAATTTACGACCACCTAAGGTACGGGGCAATTGATGGCGCGCGCTATCGTTTTTAGTGCGCATCACTTGGAACACGGAATCGCGACCAAATTCAGGCGCAAGGTCGGTCGCGACCAGCGTGTTGTAGGCATCATTGTCCGTCGCTGCGACCAATGTTGCATAGCTGATCAACTCTAGCCGCTGTTCGGCCGCTTCGGACAGAATATCTCCAGAAAAAGTCGGAATACCCGCTGCCCGTGCACCACGCAGATTACCAAAATTGGGATCAGTCATGAGCACTGGCACGTCGGCCTTTTTCAAAGCCTCTGCAAACGCGGTTGTCCATGTTGATCCACCAATCACGACCACACCGGGCACATCTGCCCCTGTTAGCCCAAGCCAACGCGCAAACGGCGCGAGGGTAAAACCATGTAACACAACGGTAAACGCAACCAGAACAAAGGCCAGTGGCGCGATGAGTGTCGCATCTTCGAACCCAAGACCAATCAGTCGGTCGCCAAACAGCCCCGCCACCGCAACAAGTACAACACCGCGAGGCCCCGTTAAGGCAACGAGAATTTGCTCTTTGTATGGAACGCCAGAACCTAGCAAGGATAAGAAGACAGTCAGCGGACGTGCAATAAGAACAACGGCCAAAACAAACGTGAATGCCCGTATATCCAACTGCCGCAACGCGCCGAAATCAAGGCTGGCAGCAAGCAGGATAAACACGCCCGAAACCAACAAAACAGTCGCATGTTCTTTAAAGCGGCGTAGCTCTTCATAGCTAGGAAGGTTCGCGTTCGCGATCACGATCCCCATTATGGTTACCGCCAAAAGCCCACTTTCATGAAGCACGTGATCTGACACGCCAAAGATTGCCAGCAACAGCGCAAACAACACTGGTACCTTCATATATTCAGGCACCCAACCGCGCTTGAACGCCCGCGCAAGCCCATAACCAGCTGCGACACCCAGAATCGTCGCAAAGCCGATCCCGATCACTAAATCCATCACAGCAGCTTGCACCGTCGTGGCAGTGTTTAAGACCAAGACGACTTCGTACGCGAAAACAGCCGCCAACGCACCGATTGGGTCGTTGATGATCGCTTCCCACTGCAAAAGTGCAGCAGGGCGTTTGGAAAGTCGCGCGGTGCGCAGCAAAGGTGCGATTACCGTGGGTCCAGTCACAATCATGATACCGCCAAAGACAGCAGCGCTTTCCCATGACAGCCCCGCCCCGTAACGCAACGCCAACGTCGATGTCAGCCATCCCAATGGGGCACCAACAAACACCAATCGCCGCACGCCTTTGGCAGCGTCACTTAGCGAATGAAAGTTCAGTGTCAAACCGCCCTCAAACAGGATGATCGCAACAGCAATCGAGATAATCGGCCCCATCAAGGGTCCAATATCACGCGCTGGGTCAAACACCCCGGCCACTGGACCGACCAGAACGCCCGCGACCAACATCAACACAATGGCTGGCATGCGCAACCGCCACGCAAGCCACTGTGACCCGACGCCAAGTGCGCCCACCAGCGCGAACGCCATTACTGGCGCCATTGCGCCTGCTTCAACTTCAATTGCCATCAATGACCCCCGCCGGAATGACTTCACCGCCGATTAACCGTTTATGTTCTTGGATCGCGAACCGATCCGTCATGCCTGCAATATAGTCAGCAACGATGCGTGCCAACGTAATTTGATCAGGTGCATCCGCCACATCCTTGCGCCATTGCTTTGGCAACTCGTCCGAATTTTCCATAAAGAATGGAAACAGGTCGTTGATCATTTGTGTCACAACCACGCGCATTTCCACGACTGCCGGCGCACGATACATACGATCAAACAGGAATTTTCGTATGACTTTTAAGTCCGTCCAGAGTTCTGGCGAAAACTGAACCATCATGCGTCCCGCATGGCGAATGTCATGCACTGTCGCCGGATTTAGATCCGACAAATTACGTTGCGTGACCGTGATTACATCTTCGACCAACACCCCAAAGAACCGACGCAACGCTTCGTGGCGGCGGCGGTAATAGTTCAGTCCGGGGTATTTTGCGTCAACCCGAGCAAAGCAATCAGACAAGATCGGTAGCTCTGCAAGATCATCTGTGCTGAAAAGTTCTGCACGAAGACCGTCGTGTAAGTCATGATTATTATAGGCAATATCATCAGCCAATGCCGCAACCTGTGCCTCTGCGCTTGCGTGCGTATGCAATTCAAGATCATGCCGCGCGTTGTACGCAGCCAATGCATAAGGAATGTCGCCCGTTACCGGGCCATTGTGTTTGGCGATACCTTCCAGCGTCTCCCACGTCAGGTTCAAGCCATCCCATTCAGCATAGTGCCGTTCAAGATCGGTCACGATCCGCAAGGCCTGCGCATTGTGATCAAAACCACCGTAGGGCTGCATCAATTCATCAAGCGCCTCTTCCCCGGTGTGACCAAAGGGCGTGTGACCCAGATCGTGGGCCAGCGCGACAGCTTCGGTGAGTTCCACGTTCAAACCAAGCGTGCCAGCAATCGTACGGGCAACCTGCGCAACCTCGATCGAATGTGTCAGACGGGTGCGGAAATAATCGCCTTCATGCTCAATAAACACTTGCGTCTTGTGTTTTAACCGCCGAAACGCCGACGCGTGGATAATCCGGTCGCGATCCCGTTGAAAAGGTGAACGAAAATAGCTTTCTTCTTCGGGGTAAAGTCGCCCGCGCGCATTTTCCGGGTCGGTCGCATATGACGCTGTCATGATATTTGCCTGCCTTGTCCGTCTTGCCTGTGATCCCTATATTGCAATTGAACACAAACGAATAGGTCGCAAAATGCTGACGATTCCCCCCAAAGTGACCCCACGCGCCTTTGAAAGGCTTGCAGAAATCGGGGCTGCGTCCCAAGGAAAGGCGCTACGCATCGCTGTTGAAGGCGGCGGATGCTCGGGCTTTCAGTATGAAATCGACTTGGACGAACCAAAAGAAGATGATTTGGTTCTGTCTGACAACGGCGAAACCGTCGTGATCGACGCGGTGTCCCTGCCCTTTTTAGCTGACGCCGTCATTGATTTTTCTGAAGAGCTGATCGGCGCACGCTTTGTTATCGAAAACCCGAATGCTGCGTCGTCTTGTGGCTGCGGCACTTCGTTTTCGATGTAATGCAAAACAATCCAAGGCTGGCGCGGCTGATCTTGGATCAGGTGCAACGCGACGAACGAGATGATGATTGGAGCGGTCGCGAGATCGAGATCGCAGATCTGTTGGATCAGGCGGTCACGACTGGCCAATCACGCATTGATCTGCGCAACAGGCTGGTTACTGGCACACGCGCCACGAATTCGATGATCTACCGCGACTTGGCCGAGGCAATTTCCGAATCTTTGACCGATCAAATCCGAGATTTGGATAGCGACATCGCCAAGCTCGAAAATGACCTAATCCCAAGTCGGCTTGTCATGGGGACAATTATCGGACTTATCTTGGGTGCATTTGGGGCCGTGGTCTATGGATCTGCCGATATTCTGACCGCTGCCAGTATTACAATCGCGATGGTCACCGCTTTTTTCGGGGTTCAAGCCTACCGCAGGCGCGCATTCGTAATTATATCTGAATTGAAAGGTCGCCGAACCAATTATGACGCTTTTCGCAATCTTTTGCGCAGCGACCCATAATATGTTAAGCGTCTTGTGACAGAGGAGTCTCACAATGCTCGACCAACTGATGAAGATAACCCCAACAGAGATCGCCTTGGCGATTTTCGCTGTTGCGATGCTTGTGCAGCTTGCTGTTTTTCGTGCGCATGTGAATAACGCAGAAACCAAAGGGAAAACTGTACGTTTTCCGGGGCTGATGACGTCGCTTGCCCGCATCCCGGTACGCACTGACGACAAACCCAAAAGCTAAACGCTTGTGCATTGCCGCCTACTGCGGCAAAACTGCCCCAAACGAGGGGCAGCCATGAAAATTGCGACATTCAACATCAACGGCGTGAAAGCACGCATCAACGCGTTGACTGACTGGTTGGACGATGCCAACCCCGATGTCGCGATCCTGCAAGAGATCAAATCGGTTGACGAAAACTTCCCGCGCGAAATCCTAGAAGACAAAGGGTACAACGTCGAAACCCATGGTCAAAAGGGTTTTAACGGCGTCGCGATCCTGTCCAAGCTCCCGCTAGAAGACGTGACACGCGGCCTGCCGGGCGCCGCTGGCGCTGGACGTGAAGGTGTCGATGACGAAGAAGCCCGCTATATAGAAGCAACCGTCGTGGGCGATGTCGCAATCCGCATTTGCGGGCTTTACCTGCCAAACGGAAACCCCGCCCCCGGCCCGAAATACGACTACAAATTGCGCTGGATGGATCGGTTATATAATCGCGCCCAAGAGTTGATGGCAGCAGAAACCCCTGCCCTGATGGCAGGCGACTACAACATCATCCCCCAAGCCGAAGACGCCGCACGTCCAGATGTGTGGCGCGATGACGCATTGTTCCGCCCAGAAAGCCGCGCGGCATTCCGCAAGATCGTGAACCTTGGCTTTACCGAAGCTTTCCGCGCGCGCGAATCTGGTGCAGGCCATTATTCGTTCTGGGATTACCAAGCTGGCGCTTGGGAAAAGAACAACGGCATCCGCATCGACCACTTTTTGCTGACGCCACAATGTGCCGATTTGCTGAACAATTGTTGGATCGAATCCGAGGTGCGCGGCAAGGAAAAGCCATCAGATCACGTGCCCGTATGGGTTGACCTAGCCGCTTAAGCGGCTAAACACACAAAAAACAATAATCGAGCAGATTTGGTTAGCTGTAAGGAGCGCGTTTAAAATGCTCGGAAAAACTTTGTTTATGGCCGCGTTTACGGCCTGCATGACTCCATCAATTTCATATGCACAGTGCCGTATTGCGGTCGCTGGGACCAATTGCGTGTCCGTTCCAAAGTCTACTGCTCCACGCCCTAGCCCTGTTGAAGTCGGAAGCTACTTAGAACGTGGGGAACATTCGGTACTGATGAACGCGCGCTACTACGGCCTGCCGCCTGTCAGTGATGGCTGGGTCTATATGCGCGTCGAAAATGATGTATTCCGCGTTGATTTTGGCAGCTTCGAAGTGCTTGAGCGCGTCACCTACATGACCAACAATCACTGGCGCTAAGCCGTCACATCTAAATCATAAAGCCAGTTCATCCGGTTGAGGAACGCGTTTGGCGCGACCTTTCCCATCGTGCGCAGCCCAGCGTGGGCAACAAAGCGTTGGACGCCGCCAAGGTGGTAGTTTCGCGCATTCGCGTTCGCGCCTTTGACAGCTTTGACCACACGATCGCGCCGCGCTGCTTGATAGGCTTGCAACCCTTGTGCCAGATCGGTGTGTTCATCACAACAATGCGCAAGCACATAGGCGTCTTCGATGGCAAGGTTGGCACCCTGCGCAAGGAATGGCAGCGTCGGGTGCGCTGCATCACCAAGTATTGCCACTGATCCCGCATGCCAGCGTTGGGCAACCGGATGCCGGAACAGCCCCCACAGGTTCACCTTTTCAACATCGCTCAGAATGGATTTCAGGCTCCAGTGGCAGTCTGCAAAAACTTGGCGCAGATTGCCCGGGTCATCTTGGTGATGCCAGCCTTCTTCAGCCCACTGACTGCGTTGCTGAACTGCGACGATGTTCAGCCGCCCACCAGACAACGGATAAGTCACCATATGCCGGCCCGGCGCCATCCAGATCCGTGCCACCGGATCAGCATCTTCGACCTTAACCAATGCGCGCCATGCTACCTGACCTGTAAAGAAAGGCTCTGCCGGCTTGTTGATCAAACCACGTATGTTCGACCGTACACCATCAGCCCCAATCGTCAGGTCTGGCGTTACACGAATACCATCGACATCAAACGATCCATCGGGCCGTACATCCGTGATCCGCGCGTTAAGCTGCACGGTCACGCCATTTGCGGCGCACCCCCGTGCAAGTAGATCAATTAGCGCCGCGCGGTGAAAGAAACGGTATGGAGGAGATTGAGAAGTCAGATCAAAGCGCGCAATTTCACGCCCGGACAAAGCATCCGTCGGTATCACAGCCTTGGCTTTGACCCCGCTCATATCGAGCGCGGCCTCCAGACCCAGCGCATAAAGCGCCCGCATTCCATTAGGGGTAATTTGCAGCCCTGCGCCAACCTCGGTCAGTTCGGGCGCTTGTTCGTAAGCGGTTACCGCCGCGCCTTGTCGTGCGAACGCCAAGGCTGCTGTAAGGCCACCGATGCCGCCACCGATGATGGCGACATTGCGTTGTGCTTTATGTTGCACCTTAGTCGTCGCGATGCACCTTCTCGCGACGCTCGTGACGTTCTTGTGCTTCAAGGCTCATTGTGGCGATTGGACGTGCATCCAAGCGCTTAAGCGAAATCGGCTCGCCTGTCATTTCGCAGTAACCGTATTCACCTTCGTCGATGCGGCGCAGCGCTGCGTCAATTTTGGTGACCAGTTTGCGCTGACGGTCGCGTGTGCGTAGCTCTAGCGAACGGTCAGTTTCTTCGGATGCGCGGTCTGCAACATCGGGAATATTGCGAGTCTGATCTTTCATGCCTGCGACAGTGTCGCGGGTGTCTTCAAGAAGCTCAGATTTCCAGTTTAAAAGCTTGCGGCGGAAGTATTCCGTTTGGCGTTCGTTCATGAACGGTTCATTATCGGCTGGAATATAGTCTTCTGGCAGAAACGTTTCGGCTTTCATCGTCATACCCTATCAATTCTCCGGCGTGGCAGAGGATTGGGGCCGTAATTGCGTTCCCTCTGCCCTATTTTAAGCGGGGTTTACTCTCTTGGGGGCTCACTGTCACCCCCTGAAATTATCCTTTGGCGGTATGTTGATGATCGCTGGCGACCTGCTAGGTTGACCACACAAATCAAAGGGTTCGCGAAGATGCAGTTTACCGGTACCGACAGTTACGTTGCCACAGATGACCTAAATATGGCGGTAAATGCTGCTATGACATTGCAAAGACCCCTTTTAGTTAAGGGCGAACCCGGCACAGGCAAAACAGAACTGGCCCGGCAAGTCAGCGCGGCGCTGAATATGCCTATGATTGAGTGGAGTATTAAGTCCACAACCAAGGCGCAACAAGGCTTGTACGAATATGACGCAGTCAGCCGTTTGCGTGACAGCCAATTGGGCGACGAGCGTGTGAATGATGTCGCAAATTACATCAAAAAAGGAAAACTTTGGCAGGCCTTTGCGGCCCCCGAACGGACCGTTCTGCTGATTGACGAGATCGACAAAGCCGATATCGAGTTCCCGAACGACCTTTTGCAAGAACTCGATCGAATGGAATTCCACGTCTATGAGACAGGCGAAACCATTCGCGCCCAGCATCGCCCGCTTATCATCATCACATCCAATAACGAAAAAGAACTGCCTGACGCGTTTCTGCGCCGCTGCTTTTTCCACTATATCCGCTTCCCGGACGCGGAAACGCTGCGCCAAATCGTCGAGGTCCACCACCCCGGCATCAAAGAGGCACTTCTTACAACTGCACTGACTCAGTTTTACGAAATCCGCGAGACAACTGGCCTCAAGAAAAAGCCGTCGACGTCAGAAGTGCTGGATTGGCTCAAGTTGTTATTGGCCGAAGATTTAACATCGGATGACCTAAAGCGTGATGGTGCCAATGCGCTTCCCAAGTTGCACGGTGCCCTTTTGAAGAATGAACAAGACGTGCATTTGTTTGAACGACTCGCATTCATGGCCCGCTCTGGACGTTAGTCGCGCACGGCTATTTTACTGGTACCGCCCATAAAGACAGATATGGTCGCATTTAGGTTATAAGCAGGTAAAGATGACAGAAACGGTAATCAGACCGCTCCGCGCTACGGATCGACCCGCTTGGGACAATCTATGGGAACGCTACCTAGCTTTCTACAAAACTTCTTTACCAACGGATGTTTATGACGCGACATTCGCGCGACTGTTGACCGACGACAGCCATGACTTCAACTGCCTGATCGCTGAGCAAAACGGTGAACCCGTCGGATTGGTGCATTACTTGTTTCACCGCCACTGCTGGCGCGTCGAAAACGTATGCTATTTGCAGGATCTGTTCGCGGCGCCATCTGTGCGCGGCACTGGCGTGGGCCGCAAACTGATCGAGGCTGTCTATTCAGCCGCTGATGATGCTGGTGCTCCGAATGTCTATTGGCTGACCCAAGACGACAATCAGACAGGTCGCCAGCTTTATGACCGGGTTGGAACGCTCACCAATTTCATCAAATACCAAAGGCCTGCATGAAACCTTTTGCCGCTTTTGCACTGGCCTTGGTGTCAGCTTGTACTCAAGTCCCCGAGGGACCGCCGCCGACCCTGCTTGAGTTCCCGGCGATGCGCAGCTTTGCCACGGCCACATCCACCCCACCACAACGTCCAAATTCAGAAATCGCGCAAGATTTTCTTGATCTGGTGTTTCGGATGGAGAGCGGTCAGCCCCTTGCTGCGCTCACCCGCTTTGAAGAGCCGATCACAGTAAGCACTGTTGGACAGGTCCCCACGCAGATGTCACGCGATTTGGATCTATTGCTCGCGCGGCTACGGTCAGAGGCGCGGATCGACATTCGTCGCACCGAAAATCCGAACGCAAGCATCGTCATCGAAACGGTATCACAGCGTCAAATGCAGCGCGCAGCACCGAACGCGGCATGTTTTGTCGTTCCGCGCGTACAAAGCTGGTCAGAACTTCAACGCTCTGGTCGCAATGGCGCGCTAAATTGGGGAACGCTGACCAAACGCGAACATGCGGCGATTTTCATCCCGACAGGCATCCCTCCGCAAGAAGCGCGCGATTGCCTGCACGAAGAATTAGCCCAAGGGCTCGGGCCGCTTAACGATCTTTATCGCCTGCCTGATTCTGTTTACAACGATGACAATATTCACGCTGTGCTTACCGGCTTTGACACATTGATTTTACGTGTCTTTTACGACCCTGAACTGCGCAACGGCATGTCACGTTCTGACGTCGCAGCCCGCCTACCCAGCATTCTGGCACGGCTAAACCCGCGCGGCCAGCACGGTGGCGGTCAGACAGTACGGTTAACACCACGGACGTGGATTAACGCGATGGAAACCGCCCTAAGCGGCCGCGGCAGCGAAGCATCTCGGCGAACGGCGGCAGCGCGCGCCATCGATATTGGGAACCAACTTGGGTGGCGCGGCGCACGCGAAGGTTTTGCGTATTACGCCTATGGCCGTCTTCAAATCAGCAATGATGCGTCGCAAGCACTGAATGCATTCAATGCAGCAAACATTGCCTTCGCCCAAAGCCCAACAACCGACATTCACGCCGCCCATGTCGCCGTGCAGATGGCGGCATTCACATTGATATCAGGCGATGCGCAAACAACGATACGTATCGCGGATCAGGCGATCCCCGTCGCGCGCCGCCACGAAAATGCGGCCCTTATGGCGTTGTTGATGATGTTCAAAGCCGAAGCGCTGGACATGCAAGGTAACACTGACGCAGGCATGGCACTGCGACTGGACAGTCTCGCATGGGGGCGTTACGGGTTCGGAAGTCGTGACGAAGTGATTGAACGGCTCAATGAAATCGCGTCATTGCGACCACAAGAACCACCTAGCTAACAAAGGGCTGACCCATGATTTACCCGCTGATCGGAATTTTATTCGGGGCTGTTTTGGGGGCCTTGCGCGCCAAGATACGCGGTGGCGCTGGCAAGGACATCGTACAATGGGCGTTTGTTTTTGCAATCATATTTGGACTGGTCGGACTGTTCACCCTAATTTTCATCGAACGCAGCTACGTGTAAAAGATGTTTTTGCCCTTCTTCGACAATTTGCGTAATCAAGGGGTCCCAGTATCCTTACGCGAATTCCTGTCGTTTCTTGAGGGCATGAAAGCAGGTCTTGCGACCTATGATATCGAAGCGTTTTATTTCCTCGCGCGGACCATCATGGTCAAAGACGAACGCAACCTTGATAAATTCGACCGCGCCTTTGCTGCGACCTTTCAAGGCTTGGACGCGATCCCACCAGAGGCCGTGATGAACGCCGTAGATATTCCCGCCGATTGGTTGGAAAAGCTGGCTGAAAAACACCTGACCGAGGCTGAAAAGGCTGAAATCGACGCGATGGGTGGCTTTGACAAGCTGATGGAGACGCTCAAAAAACGGCTTGAGGAACAAAAGGAACGTCATCAGGGCGGCAACAAATGGGTTGGCACAGCCGGCACTTCACCGTTTGGCGCATATGGCTACAATCCCGAAGGCGTACGCATCGGCCAAAAAGAAAGCCGCCATCAACGTGCCGTTAAAGTCTGGGATAAACGTGAATTTCGTAATTTGGACGACACTGTTGAACTGGGCACCCGCAATATCAAGGTCGCGCTGAAACGGCTACGCCGCTGGGCACGTGATGGCGCACATGATGAGCTAGACCTTAACGGGACGATCCGCGCCACTGCTGAACACGGTTATCTGGATGTGCAAACGCAACCGGAACGCCGGAATGCCGTAAAGGTACTGCTTTTCCTTGATATAGGCGGCTCCATGGATCCACATATCAAGCTGGTCGAAGAACTGTTCAGCGCGGCCAAATCTGAATTCAAACATTTCGAGCATTTCTACTTTCACAACTGCCTGTACGAAGGTGTGTGGCGCGACAATGCGCGCCGGTGGGATGACCAGACGCCAACTTGGGACGTGTTGCGCACCTATGGTCCTGACTACAAATGCATCTTTGTCGGCGACGCGAGCATGTCTCCCTATGAGATCGCGTTCAAAGGTGGCGCAAATGAACATTGGAACGCCGAAACCGGCGAAACATGGCTGACCCGCGCACGCGACCAATGGCCAAGCCATCTTTGGATCAACCCGCTAGATGAACGCTATTGGGGTTACACCCAATCCGTTCAAATGATCCAAGATATCTTTGGCGCAGACCGTATGGTGCCGATGACATTGTCAGGTATCGAAGCTGGCATGAAGTCATTGGGGCGCTGATCCCCATTGCTATTCTGCAACTCGCCCCCAATATCTAAGACATGATCAGATTTACCCCTATTCTTCTGGCGGTCCTCTACGGGCTTGCGATGTATCGGTTCTCCGTCTGGCGCACCGCGCGTGAACTGGACGCAAAGTCGGTCGAAATGGACGATCCGGTACTAAACCAGTTAACAGCACGTATGGCCAAAGCCCTAGAGATCGATCGCATCCGCGTGCATATTTACGAGATCGAACCTGTTAATGGGCTCGCCGTCGCAGATGGCCGGATTTTCATCACGCGTGGATTTTTCAACAAATACCGCGAAGGCAAAGTGAGCGCCGAAGAAATGGCATCCGTCATTGCGCATGAATTGGGGCATGTCGCCTTGGGGCATGCTAAGCGCCGAATGATCGACTTTTCTGGGCAAAACGCGATGCGTACCGCGCTTGCGATGGTGCTTGGGCGGTTTATTCCGGTTATCGGCCCGTGGCTGGCGACGATGGCGATGCGACTGGTCGCTGCGGGCATGTCACGTTCAGATGAGTTCGAGGCGGACGCCTATGCATCGGCGCTACTGACAAAATCCGGCATCGGCACCGCACCGCAAAAATCTCTCTTTGCGAAGCTTGAAGGGCTGACTGGCGCACGTGGTGCCAGCGCGCCTGCATGGTTGATGAGCCACCCTAAAACGCCGCTACGCATCGCAGCTATCGAAGCAAACGAGGCAAAGTGGCGCTAGGCCACTAATGCCTTACCAAAGCGTGGAAGCCGCGCTTTTTTCATCAGGGTGCGCATCTCCCATGGTCGATCTGACAGCCGGTTTGCTTCGGCTAAAACGCCATCGGCAACGTTACGCACCTTATCCGGTGCATCCTCGAACATCTGGCGAATGAACCCATCTGGGTCGCGGCGCATCAGGTCTTCCTCTGCTAGAATATTCCCGGGGAAGTCCTTGGCATTCATCGTTAAAATCGCATCACATGATCCAACAACTGCCGCTGTAAGCACGTGAATGTCGGCGGGGTCTGGTAGCCAAAACCGCGCCTCAATTGCGGTGTCGTAGCTAACGCTTGCCTTTGGGAATTTTGCATTGAGCATCGCGATTTCACCCCGCGCCCAGACTTCTTGCTCCGGTCCCAGCTTGATCGTCGCCCGCGCCCATTCTTCTAAAATGCGCGGGCTCCAACGCGGTTCGAAAAGGCCGTGGCCCGCACAGCCAAGCACGACTTCGCGCATGACTGTTGGATAAAGAACGCAGGCGTCGATCATGACCCTCATAGGCGGTAGACAACTACCTTTAGGTATCCGCTTTCGGCCAAATGCGGCATCTGCGGGTGATCGGGGCCAGCAAAGCCCGTGTAGATAATCTGCCCACGCCGTCCGGCCCGACCAATCCCACGCGAACATGAATTGCGGAATTTGGTGATGTCAGCCGCGTGTGAACACGAACACAGCACTAGGTAACCACCTTCGGCAACCAGTGGCGTCGCCAAACGCGCAACGCGCTCATAGGCCCGCAGCCCGGCCTCGGCGGTGTTGCGTGTCGGCGCAAACGCTGGCGGGTCACAAACGACGACATCGAACTCTGCGTTTTCTTCGGCTAACGCGGCCAAGACATCAAACGCATCGCCTTTGCGCGTTTCAAAGCGATCAGCGGCATCCATCGCTGCTGCGCCCTTCTCTGCCAGTTCAAGCGCTGGTGCTGAACCGTCGACAGCCAATGCTGATTTCGCACCGCCAGCCAAAGCAGCCAAACCAAAACCACCAACATGCGAGAAGACATCAAGCACACGGGCGTCCTTGGCCAGACTTGCCGCAAAGGCATGGTTCGGACGCTGATCAAAGAACAGACCCGTTTTCTGACCGCCCATAACGTCGGCCATATAGGTTGCACCGTTCATCGGCACAGGGATCGGTCCTGCTGGCGCATCGCCAACAAGAACGACGGTCTTTTCTTCGAGACCTTCCAACGTGCGAGCCCGACCTGTGCCGTTCATAATCACGGTGGTTACACCGGTGACATCCTGCAACGCCGCAACAAGCGGTGTGATCAGAACATCAGCCCATGCCGCATTTGGCTGAACAACGGCGACGTCGCCAAAGCGGTCGATGATAACACCGGGCAACCCATCAGATTCTGCATGAACAAGTCGATAAAAAGGCGCGTCACATAGACGTTCACGATGCGCAAGAGCGCGTGTCAGGCGGGTCGCGAACCAAGCCTGATCGATCACTGCATCTGGATCTTGGTCCAACATGCGGCAAATGATTTTTGACGCAGGCGTCACCGCGACAATACCCATGGGCGTGCGGTTGGCATCTTCGAGCCGCGCAATCGTGCCGGGCGTTAGGTTACGGGTGCGTCGGTCTGTTACCAATTCATTGGCATAGACCCAAGGGAAGCCGTGACGGATGGCACGGGCTTCGGCCTTGGGGATCAAGCGGACGACGGGCAATTCGGGGGAGGTGTCAGTTGTATTCATAACTGCTCTCCTACCCCTATTTACCCCCGCTTGGGAAGACGTCTTAGATAAGCTGATTACGCAAGGTCGCAGTAAGAAAATTGGTCACTTCGACTTTTTCGGTGCGGCCTTGGTGCTCTAACGCCATCGCTTCACTACCGCCTGGAGCAGGAAGATCGGCAACAACCCGGCGCGCCGGCTCAATCACTTCGCCGGTGCGCGCATCACGAACCGTCAGCATGAAGATAATGTTGTAGACACCGCCAATCGACGCGCGCGTGCGTTCGGTAACGCCGTGAAACCGCAAAAGCTGCACATCGATCACAATCGGAACATCGCCACGAATGACCGATTTATTCCGCTCAGCAGCCGTTTTAAACATTGCGCCGATTTGATCGCCGCGCGGACCCGGGGCATCGCCACGCCAAACAATGTCGGATGTCGGATAGTACCGATTTTCTTCAGAAACGGTTAACCCTTCGGCAACTGCAAAATTCAGACCAGTTAATGTGTACGACCGATCCATCACAGGGCGCACATCAGACTGTGACGTCGGCAACGAACATGCTGCCATCCCAATGAGCAGCACCATTAGGCTTAGTAAGCTTTTGAACATAAACAACTCCTGGTCTTTTCTTTGAAGTTCAACGCGCAACCCGCTAGCACGCTTAATCATAATTTGTAACCGTTTAGGTAGTGCTAGCTAACTTTTAGTCATTTTCCTTCCCGCATGATACTTGTTAGCGCTAACAGACTGTGATAAGATTGCATCAAAGAAATGCCATGAGGAAGCCAATGCCACTTCATCCCAAAATCGCCGCGGTCACCGACCGCATTCGCGCCCGTTCGGAAGATACGCGCCAAGCCTACCTCGAAAATATGGCCCGTGCCGCATCCGAAGGGCCACGCCGCGCCCATATGGCCTGCGGTAACCTTGCCCACGCTTATGCTGCGATGGGCGAAGACAAAGCCACATTGGCCGAGGGGCGCGCACCGAACATCGGAATTATCACTGCCTACAATGACATGTTGTCGGCGCACCAACCCTTTGAACTATATCCGAATCTGATCCGTGCAGCTGCGCGTGCGGCCGGTGGCACGGCGCAGGTTGCAGGCGGCGTTCCCGCTATGTGTGACGGCGTGACGCAGGGCCAGACCGGAATGGAGCTATCCCTATTTTCGCGTGACGTGATTGCGCTGGCTGCGGGTGTTGGCCTTTCGCATAACGTCTTTGACGCTGCGATCTATCTTGGCGTCTGTGACAAAATCGTTCCCGGCCTTGTCATGGCCGCTGCAACATTTGGCTATATTCCAAGTGTGTTCCTGCCCGCAGGTCCGATGACATCCGGTTTGCCGAACGACGAAAAAGCCAAAGTCCGCCAGAAATTCGCTGTCGGCGAAATTGGGCGCGACGAATTGATGGCCTCTGAAATGGCATCCTATCACGGGCCGGGTACTTGTACCTTCTATGGCACAGCCAACACCAACCAGATGTTGATGGAGTTCATGGGCCTGCACCTACCCGGCGCATCGTTTGTGAACCCGAACACGCCAATGCGGGATGCGCTGACAACGGCGGGCACCGAACGTGCGTTGGAAATTACGGCATTGGGCAACCAATACACCCCTGTTTGCGATGTGTTGGATGAAAAGGCATTTGTGAACGGCCTTGTCGGCCTGATGGCCACCGGTGGATCAACGAACCTTGTGCTGCACCTGCCCGCAATGGCGCGTGCGGCTGGTATCATCCTTGATCTGCAAGATTTCAGCGACCTATCAGATGTAACCCCGCTCATGGCGAAGGTTTATCCAAACGGGCTGGCAGATGTGAACCACTTCCATGCTGCTGGCGGTCTTGGGTTTATGATTGGTGAATTGCTGAACGCTGGCCTGCTACACGATGACGTAAAAACGGTCGCGGGTGACGGGCTGCATTTGTATATGCAGGAACCCAAACTGACAGATGGTCGGATTACCTATTCCGCTGGTGCTGGCAAATCCTTGAACGAAAAGATCCTGCGCCCTGCAAGCGACCCATTCCAGCCCGAAGGTGGGTTGAAGCAACTTGTCGGCAACCTAGGCCGCGGCGTAATCAAAGCCTCTGCCGTCGCAAAAGAGCGCCACATCGTCGAAGCCCCTGCCCGTGTGTTCCACACCCAAGAGGCCGTCAAAGACGCGTTCAAAGCTGGTGAGTTTACCGAAGACACAATCATCGTGGTTCGGTTCCAAGGGCCGAAATCAAACGGCATGCCCGAATTGCATGGGCTGACACCAACGCTTGCCGTTCTGCAAGATCGTGGGTTGAAAGTAGCACTGGTCACTGACGGTCGTATGTCTGGCGCTTCCGGCAAGGTGCCGTCAGCAATTCACCTATCGCCCGAGGCCGCTGATAACGGCCCAATCAGCCTGATCCAAGACGGCGACATGGTGCGTCTGGACGCCACAAAGGGAACTATTGATGTCTTGGGTGTGGACCTGACCACGCGCAGCCCTGCAATCGCTGACCTGACTGGCAACGGCAACGGTGTTGGACGTGAATTGTTCGAAGTCTTCCGCCGCAACGTGGGTCTTTCATCTGAAGGCGCCGCAGTGGTTGTCTAGCTGACACATATTTCCCATAAGCATACCAACGCGGCGTCAACGACGCCGCGCTGCACCAATAACCGATGAAAGCCTGGAACATGACCCCACAAGAAGCCTCTGCCGCCGCTGCCAAAGTCTGCCTGCTTGCCCCTGTTGTCCCTGTCTTGGTAATTGATGACGCCAGCACAGCAGCCGATTTGGCGCGTGCGCTTGTCGCTGGCGGCCTCCCCGCACTTGAAGTCACATTGCGTACACCTGCCGCTCTGGACGCGATCCGCGAGATGGCGTCAGTGCCCGGCGGTGTTGTTGGCGCTGGCACATTGCTGACACCAAAAGACGTCGAAGCTGCAAAAGAAGCAGGTGCAACATTCGGCGTATCACCCGGCGCGACCGACCGACTTCTAGACGCGTGCGAAGCAAATGACCTGCCGTTGTTACCTGGTATTGCGACTGCGTCCGAGGCTATGCGCCTACTGGAACGCGGCTATAGCGTGCAAAAATTCTTCCCTGCGGAAGCCAACGGCGGCGCACCTGCGCTTAAGGCGATCGGCGCACCGATCCCACAAGTTAAGTTCTGCCCGACTGGCGGCGTAAGCCTTAAAAATGCGAATGATTACCTAAGCCTAAGCAACACTCTTTGTGTTGGCGGATCTTGGGTTGCACCCAAGGGTAAGGTACTAGCGGGCGATTGGGCTGGCATTACAGCGCTTGCCCACGAGGCGTCACAGCTGCAAGCTAGCTGATTAATCACGAACGCGCGCTCGCCTGCCGCCCCTGCGTTTGGGCGGGCGCACATCATCCAATGCTGCTGTTAGCGTAACGATCATCGGATGATCCTGCGGCATGTCGCTGTAATTCACGAGATGCGTTTTGATCGCGGCCTTGGTGTCGACATCACCATCGGTCCCCATCGCCCATTCCAAAAATATTGTCCGGCATTCTGCTGTGGTAATGCCCTCGATCCGGAACGATTCACGGATCAGGCCAGTCGGATCGATGGGATCACGCGTCATCTGCTGCACCCAACATCCGGCTAATCACCGCATCAGCAGCTGCGGCCTGCGCGTGCAACTGGTCAGACAGGTCTGCCAGATCGTGGCAATTTGTTTCACGCAAGATCAAACGCTTGGCCCCTTCACCAACTTCATCAGGGCGCAGCGGCCCACCGGTTAACAAACGAGCAACCGCTTGCAAGCGCCACATAAGCCGCGCCGCGTCGTTCACCGCCTGCGCGTCAGCGGCACTCACCCAGCCGTCTGCGACACCGGCCTTTAATTGTGCGTCCAATT
The DNA here is from genome assembly GCF_002933395.1 of Yoonia maritima. Taxonomy (GTDB): domain Bacteria; phylum Pseudomonadota; class Alphaproteobacteria; order Rhodobacterales; family Rhodobacteraceae; genus Yoonia; species Yoonia maritima_A. The sequence continues at coordinate 479,888 of NZ_PKFN01000007.1, read as the reverse complement.
CACGTGCCGACGACCCAGCACGCAAACATGCCGTCTGTGCGAACAGTTCGATATCCTGCAAGCGACCGGGGCCAATCTTGGCATCCCAATCACCTTGAGAAGGTTTTGCAGCCGCAATCCGGCGACGCATATCTGCGACATCGGCAAGAACGGTTTCGCCTTTACCCTTTTCGGCCAAGACGGCACCGCGGACGTTTTCAATCTCTTCCGCTAGCTCTGGATTACCTGCCATCACACGCGCGCGTGTCAGCGCCAGATGCTCCCACGTCCAGGCTTGGTTGCGCTGATAATCTGTAAACGCCTCAAACGAGGTTGCGACCGGCCCCTGCCTGCCAGACGGGCGCAACCGCATATCCACCTCGTACAAACGCCCCTCTGACATGGGCGCAGAAAGCGCGGTTACCAATGCTTGGGTCAATCGCGCGTAATATGGACGGGTCGCAAGCGCACGACGCCCGTCTGATGCCTCAATCCCCTGGGCATCATACACCATAATCAGGTCGAGATCTGATTCCGCGTTCAACCGCCCGGCTCCAAGCGACCCCATGCCCAGAACCACGCCACCGCGCCCCGGCATCGAACCATGTTTCTTGGTGAATTCTTCAACGATGATCGGCCATAGCCCCGCGACAACAGCCCCTGCCAGATCAGCATATTGGCTACCCGCCACCTCTGCGCTGATCAAACCGCGCAGCAAATGTACACCAACGCGGAAATGCCATTCCTTTGCCCATCGGCGCGCAGCGATAAGTTGGGTTTCGTAATCGTCGAGAGAACCCAAAGTGGCGGTCAGGTCAGCCTGCAAACCATCCTTGCCCGGCCAAGGGTCAAAGAACGCGCCGCCGATCACGGCGTCAAATACGCCAGAGTTACGCGATAGATATTGCGACAGTTCTGGCGCAGTCGCAGCGATATCCACGATCAATTGGGTCAGCTGCGGGTTGGCCTCGAACAAGGAAAACAATTGCACGCCAGCAGGAAGGCCGGACAGGAAACCATCAAACTGGATCAAAGCCTCGTCCGGCTTTGCGGCCTCTTGCAGTCGAGCCAAAATTTCAGGCTTAAGCCGTTCAAATATCTCGATTGCGCGAGATGACCGGAAGGCTGGATAATTGGCCCACCGCGCAACAATTTCCGCGCCCCAATCGCTGGTTTCGCTTGGCGCGGCATCGGGCGCAAAGAAGCCTTCGGTTAACGCGTGCACCTCTTCGATACGATCCGAAATTTCCGACCTTAGTGCATCCACTTCCGTTCCCATGAATGCAGCAAGGCGTTCGAAACCGTCCGCGTCATTTGGCAAGTGATGGGTCTGCGCGTCATTGATCATCTGCAATCGATGCTCGACTTCGCGATGAAATTTATAATGATCGTATAGCGTTACAGCATCATCTTCAGGCAACCAATTAGCGGCCGACAGCCTATTCAGCCCGTCGCGTGTTCCGCGCACGCGCAGTGACGGGTCACGCCCACCTGCAATCAATTGCCGCGTTTGTGTAAAGAACTCGATCTCGCGGATACCGCCGCGCCCTAACTTCATATTGTGCCCTTCAAGCACAAGTTTTCCGTGCAGTCCTTTGTGGTCACGGATCTTCAGACGCATGTCATGGGCGTCTTGGATCGCGGCGAAATCCAAATGCTTGCGCCATACAAACGGGCGCAGTGTATCTAGGAATCCACCACCGGCGTCGACATCGCCCGCGCAAGCGCGCGCCTTGATATAGGCGGCACGCTCCCATGTCCGGCCCACACTTTCATAATACCGTTCGGCGGCTTCCATCGACAAACAAACCGGGGTCGCTGACGCATCAGGCCGCAAGCGCAGATCGGTCCGAAACACATACCCGCCCCCACGAACATCCGACAGCATCGCAGCCATTCGTCGTGTCACGCGGATAAAGCTGGCGCGGATTTCGTGATAGTCGTCGGGATCAAATCGGGTTTCATCGAATAGGCAAATCAGATCGATATCGGACGAATAGTTCAATTCGCCCGCGCCCATCTTTCCCATCGCTAACGCGACCAGACCGCCGGCTTGCGACGGATCATTGCCACTGGGCAGCTTGCCTCGCGTTACTTCTGCCTCGACTAGTCGCACCAAAGCAGCCTGAACAGCGCTATCCGCAAAGTCGGTTAAAACTTGTGTAACGGTCTCTAATGGCCATACGCCACCTAAATCGGCCAACGCGGTAATCAGCGCGATCCGCCGTTTGCACTGGCGTAAATGTGCAGTCAGTGCGTCGAGCGAGATTTCGGGCAATCCGCGCATGATTTCGTCAACAGCCTGCTCTGGGGCTTCCATTGCCGAAACAATCCATGCCGCTTCGACTTGTAACAAAGTCGCGAGATAGGGGCTGCACCCGGCTGTGCCTTCGATCAGCGGAACCAACGCCGCTGGCAAATCAGGAAGATGCGATAGCGCATCTTGTCCCCTGTCTAAGTCATAGGGGCGCGGGTAACGGGTAAGGCGATCAGTAAAAGACATGCGCCACAGTTACCTTGCACAGCGATCCGGTCAATCAGAACCCGCCCGATAAAGTAGATCAAAAAGGACATGAAGATCATGAGCAAAAACCTAAAATGGGTCATTCGCGTCCTAAATGATGCGGGATTGGATATTTCACCGCGCGAAATTGGCATGGCGCAGCAAGCAGCAGACGCTGGGATGATCCGTGCGCAAACGGGCTTGGCAATCGGCAGCTGTCTCAGCCTCTATGGTGTCACCATCCGATCAGGACCTTTGTGGATCCTCGTTTGTCTAAATTGAGTGAAATTTGGGGGTCTGCAGGGACACTTCGGCATCTTTTCCCAATTATCCCGGATCGTTTATACTAGTTTTTTATCACATAAACCACTGATCCTAAAGTATAATTTAGGTTAATGTAAGAAACATTCACATAGACCCTTGAAGGTCATGGCCCCAGTTCCGATATCTACTCATGTGAAAGGCATTCACATAGTAACAAACCACATAAAGGAGCCCACCATGAACACCGCCACCCAATCCCAGATGGCCCCGCCCCATCCTCTTGGGTTTTTCGCCCGAGCCGAATCTTGGCTAGACGAGCGCGGAAAAGGGGCTTGGATCGCCGCAATGGTTCTGGGCTTTATCTTTGTCTGGCCAATCGGCCTTGCCCTTCTTGCCTATATGATCTGGAGCAAACGTATGTTTAACAAATCTTGCAGTCACAAATCGCACCGTCGTCACATGCGCCAATCTAGCGGGAACAACGCCTTTGACGCGTACAAGCACGAAACCCTGCGCCGCCTTGAAGAAGAACAGGATAATTTCGAAGCTTTCTTAAAACGTCTGCGCGATGCAAAGGATAAGGCCGAGTTCGATCAGTTCATGAACGAACGTGCCAACGCTACAAGCGACGATGCGCTCCCTGAACCTGCCAACTAAACAAGTGAACAGGCGCCCCAACCACCTTGGGCCGCCTGCCCCTTTCATTTAAATCAGAGCATTCCAATGACTGACACACCGTATTACCCGACCGCCGACGCATTTTCTGGCGTCACATTAAAACGCGGCCTCGCGTGGATTTTTGACATCATCATTATCGGCGTCCTCTGCGCGCTCGCCTTGCCGTTTACAGCATTCACCGGGATATTCTTTTTCCCCGCGCTGATGCTGACTGTTGGATTTTTCTACCGCTGGTTCACCATCGCAAACGGGTCTGCGACATGGGGCATGCGCATGTTTGGTATCACACTCAGGGACCTATACGGTCGCCCGCTGTCTTCAGGAACTGCGCTTGCGCACACGCTGGGATACACAATAAGCGTCTGTATTGCACCTTTGCAGCTTATCTCTGTGATATTGATGCTAGTGTCGCGCGAATCCAAGGGTCTGACTGATTACCTTCTTGGGACCTATGCGATGAACCGCTATGCGTGAGAAACCTCAACCATCGGATGTAACACATATACGAAAGCGTTGTTGCCAGATCGGAAACAGGGCTTGGCCTGATGAAAATGGATTGTTAAGGTTTTGAGACACATTACTCGGATGACCTCATGCGCCACACGCTTCCTATTGCACCGCAGTTCTATGTGACTGCACCGCAACCCTGCCCTTACCTTGAGGGCAGGATGGAACGGAAGCTGTTTACTGCACTGCAAGGCGACGCGGCCACGAAACTAAACGATTCCCTTTCAAAACAAGGGTTTCGTCGATCCCAAAATGTGCTTTACCGTCCATCTTGCGCAGAATGCTCCGCCTGTATGTCTGCACGTATTGATGTTTCAAAATTTACGCCAACACGCAGTCAACGCCGCGTTAGTAAGCGTGGCGCGTATTTGGATCGGCGTGCCACATCCCCATGGGCAACGGAAGAACAATACGACCTGTTTCGCGAATACTTAGATGGTCGCCACGCGACTGGCGGCATGGCAGACATGGATATGTTTGAATTTGCTGCGATGGTCGAAGAAACACCTATCAGGTCACGTCTGATCGAATACACACACAACAGAAAACTGCATGCGGTTTGTCTGACTGATATTCTCGATGATGGGCTTTCGATGGTCTATTCGTTTTTCGACCCGGCGTTAGAAAAACTGTCTCTTGGGACATATATCATTCTTGATCATATCAATATCGCGCGCGAGCTTGGCCTGCCCTATATCTATCTTGGCTATTGGGTACCCGGCAGCCGTAAGATGGATTACAAAGCCAAGTTCGAAGGCTTAGAAATTTACAAAGGTGGCCAATGGACACCCTTGGGCGATCCATCCCAGTACAGTTCTGATGTACATCCGCTATCGAACGATCCGATTGCGGAACAGGTAGCGCAGATTAAGCTACCTGACGGACGCATCTAAAATCCAGCCAGACAACGAAAAAGGCGCGCGCAGTTTCCTGCACGCGCCCTTCTTTTGTGTTTTCTCGTTTACTTGAGCAGGTTTGGCACGATTGTCACAACGCTTGGCACCAATGCTAGCAACATCAACGCGCCGACCTGAATAGCGATGAAAGGCATCACACCACGATAGATTTGGCCCGTTGTAATCGACTTGGGTGCAACCCCGCGCAGATAGAACAGTGCAAACCCGAATGGCGGCGTCAGGAACGATGTCTGCAGGTTCACCGCAATCATGATCGTGACCCATTTGGGATCAAATGTACCGCCATAGATGACTGGCCCAACGATCGGGATTACGATGTAGATGATCTCAAGGAAGTCCAAGACGAACCCTAGGATGAACAGAACGAACATGACCAGCAAGAACACCTGCCATTCGTTGTCAAACGACCGCAGGAACTGCTGGATATAGTGTTCACCACCGAACGAGATCAGTACGAGGTTCAATAGTTGCGACCCGATCAGGATCGTAAACACCATCGATGTCACCTTGGCTGTTTCGCGGACAACGGGCGAAAGTACACCGCCCGAAAGCAGAACCCAACATGACCACCCAAGACCAAACATCGCATAAAGGAACGAAACGAACGCAACGAGATAGGCGATGCGGTTTTCGAACAGCACGACCTCTTGGCCCATACGCATGTCAAAGTTCACACCAACCAGCAACATCAGCGCAATAGCACCTGTGGTTTGCAGAACGATCCGGCCAGACAGCCCTTGGTCTTGACGCTTGCGGTACGCAGCAAGCAATAGCGCACCACCTGCCCCCAAGGCCGCAGCCGGGGTTGGGTTTGTGATCCCGCCAAGGATCGAACCAAGCACTGCAATGATCAGAACCAGCGGTGGAAAGACCACACGCAGGATTTCATTCGCAGCAAGGTACTTGATCGCGACACGCATCCCGAAGAAGGCAACCAAAAGCGGCAGCGCGATAATCACGGTCGTAACACCCGGAGATGTCAGCGGCGAAATGAACGCAAGATCAGCGAGCAACAGCAGTACAACCCCGGCCACACCAATCAGCAATGGACGTGCGTCCTTGCTTGGTGCAACACCACGCGCAATAGCGAGCGTCAGCGCAAGGAACATCGCGGTGATGCCGATGCCTTTGCCAATCGGGGCAGCAGCCGCGACACGTTCAGCAGTCAGCGTTGCGCGTTCTTCGTCGCTAAGCGCGCGCGCCTCGGCGACGCCGCCTGCTTCGTTGATGGCGGCTTGTTCTGACAACGCAGTATTCCATGCCTCTTCACCATGAAGATCAAGCATTGCGGCGGCACAGTCGTCACCAACGTTTGTGCGTAGTGACGCGGTTTGTCCGGCATCGGTAAAGCTATCAACGATGATCGTCTGATTGCCTAACAAACCAGTTTGGCCAAGCCCGATGGTCAAACCAATGATCCCTACCGGTACAGCAAGGAACCAGGTAAAGGCCTCGTTCCGGGTGACTGTTTCACCTGTGCCGCTAGTTTCGAATTGAACAGCAGGCGCTTTGGACGGGTTAAACAGAGCAAAGACAAACGCATAACCCGCATAAAGCACCGCGAGCATAATCCCCGGCAGCATCGCTGCTTGGAACAACGTGCCGACGGACACAACAGCAGGTTCACCCAGATATGTCAGCGCATCAGAACAACCCGCAAGCTGCGCGCGTTCTTCTTGGGCGGCTGAATAAAGGTCACCAGCAAGCGTACCCAATAGAACGATAACAATGGACGGCGGAATGATCTGGCCAAGTGTACCAGAGGCCGCGATCACACCTGTCGATAGTTCAGGCGAGTATCCGTTCTTAAGCATGGTAGGCAGCGCCAGCAGGCCCATAGTCACAACCGTGGCACCTACGATACCTGTAGACGCAGCCAGAAACGCCCCCACGATCACGATGGATACAGCCAAACCGCCGGGCAATGGACCGAATACTTTGGCCATTGTTGTCAGCAATTCATCCGCGATCCGCGACCGCTCTAGCACGATGCCCATCATGACGAACATCACAACGGCAAGCAGTGTTTCGATAGACTGACCAGCAAGAACACGTTCGTTCATGCGGTTCACAAGGAAACCAACGTTACGATCAAGAGCTTGTTCCCAACCGTTGGGGAACAGCACATGTTCATAACGCGGCAATTCGGGGTATCGGAACACAGATATCGCGTCCGGGCGCACACCTTCGGCAATCAGCCCTGCATAGTCCGCAGAGTTTGTATCAATCGCGGCATGAATCAACAGACCAGAGCTGTCGAGAGCGGCGATAATTCCGAATGAAATAACGGCAGAACCACTAATCGCAAAAGCGACAGGAAAGCCCGACAAAATCCCAGCAAACAACGTCAAAAAGACGATGATGATGCCGATTTCTACGCCATCTAAACCTAAAAGCATATCTCGCGCCCTACCTTAGTGAATTTCTGCGACAAGTTCAGCGGTCGCATCGCCGATGACATCACGGTCAAGGTTCTTGCCGTCACTGTCCGGGCCTTCTTTTAGCTCAAGGTACGAGCGATAGAAGAACGCGACAGCCTGCACCATCACCATGATGGTGAAGGTCACCAGTAGGATTTTGAACAGGAAGTAGGCGTTAAACCCATTTGGCGAAAAGCCGATTGTTTCAACGTTCCAACGCAATGCGCGTGCCTTGTTCACCAAACGGTCAAGGCTATCGGACGCCGATGGGTTCGGCACCACAAGGTTGCGCCACAAGAAGAACCAGCCGTAAAGCCATGTTAGAATAGCGGCAGGCACCATCAACAACAGTGAACCAACCATATCGATGATCCGCTTGGTACGGTGGCTTACTGCGGAATAGACCAGATCAACGCGGACGTGGCCGCCTTGGACGAATGTATAGCTCGCGCACATGCAGACGATCATCGCGTTATAAAGCTTGAGCTCTTCTGACCACCAGCTGACGTCCTTGGCAAAGTTGACGCCAAAGCCGACACCGATTTCAGACACCGCAAAGATGCGCTGCATAAAGATGATCACGATCTGCTGCAGGACCATCAGCAGCCCTGCCCAAGCGAAAAAGCGACCGACCTTGTTTGCGATGCCTTCTAGCACGCGCACGCAGCCCCACATGAACTGGTTGTTCACAAAGCCAACGATGCTGACGATCATGAAAATGACAAATACGACAAAGAACAATTCGACCGAGGCGCCGTAGTAGATAAAGCGCATGAGCGCCTGTTTGACCTCAAGGTCGTCCATTGCTGAATTGGTAAAGGGAATCCACGACAACCATTGGCCGGGATGTGTCACTGCGTAGCCAAAATTGTAAAATGCTTCGATTAGGTTGGCAAAGAACCAACCAATGGGGTTACCCCCCCATGCTTCGACCAGGCCCATGTCCCAATCCCCCTGTCGCGATAATTTTTTGATAGGTGCTTCCCTTGCACCCCTATGCATGAGGGCCCCTATGCAAAACGCATCGGGCCCTCACGTTAGATAGTCACGTTAAGTGAATGGGCCTTAGCCCATTACACGGTCACGCTGGGCGCGGTAAGCACCTTCAGATTTCTGGATCCAGCCAGAAGACGCAGCCATAGATGCGTTGTAGCTTGCACGCAGACGGTCATAGATGTCGTCGCCAGCATACTGGTCCAGAGTTTCTTTCGCAGCAGAACCCATTGCATCCCAAACTGTGTCAGGGAATTCCAGAACCTTAACACCGCCAGCTTGTAGACGCTGCAACGCTGCACCGTTGTTGTTCATGAACTGTGCAAGGTTCCACTGGTGCGCTTCGCCAGACGCGATTTCGATGATCTTCTGGTGCTCTGGGCTTAGGCTTTCGAACACGTCAAGGTTCGTCGCAAGTGACAGACCAGCGCCCGGCTCGTGCATACCAGCTGTGTAATAGAACTTAGTAATTTCTTGGAAACCAGCTTTTTCATCTGCCCATGGGCCGATCCACTCAGTTCCGTCGATCGCGCCGGAAGCCAGTGCTTGGTACACTTCGGCACCTGGCAGGTTTTGTACAGATGCACCCATTTTACCCAGTGCCTGACCACCCAGACCTGGCATGCGGAACTTCAGACCTTGGAAATCCTCTGGGCCAGTGATCTCTTTTGAGAACCAACCACCAGCCTGTGGACCAGTGTTACCAGCAAGGAAGGATTTCAGACCAAAGATCTGGCCGAGTTCGTCGTGGAAGCCCTGACCTTCGCCTTGGTAGTACCAGTTTGCAAGTTCTTGTGGCGTCATGCCGAAAGGTACGGATGTGAAGTATGCATAACCAGGGTGCTGGTTCACAAAGTAGTAGTCCGCACCATGGTACATGTCAGCCTGACCAGAAGTCACAGCATCAAATACTTCAAACGCACCAACAAGTTCGCCAGCGGCCTTAAGGTCGACTGTCAGCGAACCGCCAGACATCGCAGTGATTGTATCAGCAGCACGTTGTGCAGCATCGTGCACACCAGCCAGACCACGTCCCCACGTTGTCACAAGCGTAAGCGTACGGTTGCCCTGCGCGTATGCTGGTGCAGCAAGCGCTGTCGCAGCAGCGGCCGTACCGCCAAGTGCAGAATTCTTTAGAAATGAACGGCGATCCATGAAATTTCCTCCCAGATATTATTCTTCCACCCAAAACACGGGCAAAAGCAGATCATTCTCGTTCGGGCAGGTTATCGCGTGATTGACGAAGCGAAAATACGTAGTTTTACGTAGAAAGCGCATTTTTGTTACATTTCCTGACCAATCCCGCACTATTATTAGGCAAACATAGCCACCTATATACACCGACGCCGACGGCTTGGGGTTTGATTCGTAGCGATTCATCGCTAACGATCACACCATGAATGGGAGATTTGCGCGCCTTCGCGACATGTTGAATATAGACTACGGGCAAAAGGTCTTTCTTTTGGCCACTGTGCCGCTTGTCTTAGCGGTGTTTCTGATTTCATTGGTCGTCGCAACGCAGTCGCGTCAGCTTGCAGAACGCGAAATTCAAGCCCTTGAGGCGCAGCTCATTGCGACTAAACGCGCGGAACTTCAAAACTACTTGTCCATTGCCCGCACAGCTGTGGTGAATACCTATGGACGTGCAGCTCCGGATGACGAAGTCGCAAAATTAGCAGTCACCCAAGAATTATCTTCGATGCTCTATGGGCAAGATGGGTATTTCTTTGTGTTTGACTACGATGGAAACAACCTTGTCGCGCCGCGCCAAACCGACCTCATTGGGCGAAACTGGCTGGGTCTTACCGACCCGAACGGAATCGAGATCACCAATGAACTAATCCGGATTGCTCGTACGGGCGGTGGTTATCACAGCTTTATCTGGACGAAACCATCAACAGGTGAACAGGCGCGTATGATCGCCTATGTGAACGGCTTTCAGGATTGGCGCTGGGTCATTGGCACCGGGATTTTTATCGATGACGTGCTTGATAACGTGGCCACGTCGCGCGCCGAAGTCCAAGCACGCATTACACGGACCTCTTTCTACATTGTAGTAATCGCGATCATTGCCCTGATTGGCGTGTTTCTGACTGGCATGTTTTTGAACTTGCGCGAACGGCGGTTGGCCGATGTGAAACTCAAAGAACTGACCCAGCGCATCATCGATACCCAAGAGGAAGAACGCGGTCGCGTGGCGCGGGAATTACACGACGGGATTAGCCAGATGCTGGTCGGTGTGCGCTATGCGCTTGAACTAACCCGCCGCAAGCTTGGGGACAACAGCATCGACAGCTTGAACAAGGGGATCGACGGGCTGGGTCAAACCATCCAAGAAGTGCGGCGCATTAGCCGGGACCTGCGTCCTGGGGCGCTTGACGATCTTGGGTTGGGCCCAGCACTGCAAGCGTTGACCGATGAATTTCGCACACGTACCGGAATCGATACAGAATTTGAAACGGTCGTTTTTCGCAATCGCCTAGACCAAGATGCAAGGATCGCACTTTATCGCATTGCCCAAGAGGCACTGACAAATATTGAACGCCACGCCAACGCGACACATGTTCACATGACGCTCAAGGGGCATCGGTCAGGTGCGATGTTGCGCGTCACTGACAACGGGTCGGGCATGGCCTGGCCGCAACCAGAGCGGCGCGGCGCGCATGGCCTTGGGCTCCGAAATATGCAAGAACGCATCGAACAAATCGGAGGCACCTTGCGCATTGAAACATCACGCAACGCCCCCACCGGAACCATTATCGAAGCACAGGTCCCACTGACCCACTTATTAAGTCCACAAAAGACGCCAAAGGAAAACGCATGACGATCCGCATTTTGATCGTGGATGATCACCCCATGGTCACCGAAGGCATACAAGCCATTTTAGAAAGCTATGACGACATCGAAGTTGTCGGTGCGCTTAATAACGGCCAAGACGCGGTGGATCAGGTGATTGCACTCGCACCCGATGTGATCTTGCTTGATCTGAACATGCCCGGACTTTCGGGATTAAACGCAACCGAGATCATATTGGAAAGACGACCAGATACGCGAATCGTAATCCTTTCGATGCATGACAGTCCGGCCTATATCTCTACCGCGCTCAGCCACGGCGCGCGCGGATATATTCTGAAAGATGTACCAACAGAATCGATCCGGCATGCAATTGATGCGGTGATGGCTGGCGAACAATATCTGTGCACCGGCGCCAAAGGGTCGTTGCGCCCCAAAATTAGCGACGGGCGCGAAACCCTAACCAGTCGTGAACAAACGATCTTGCTTGAACTCGCCCAAGGCAAATCCAATAAAGAAGTCGCAAACACGCTGAACATCTCGGTCCGGACCGTTGAAACACACCGCAATAACATCAAGGGAAAGCTTGGGATCAGTTCTACTGCTGGGCTAACCCGATACGCAATGGAACATGGCGTGCTTCAAGGTACTGGGATCTAGAGAAACCGTGCCCAACACAGTTAGGCACGGTACAAGTGTTTAGTTTTCGACCGTGGTTTTGATACCTTCGCGTACGATCTCAAACCACTCACCCGACAGGCGGAGCTCTTCCAGCCCTGCATTAATGATCTCCATATAGGCTTCGCCATTCGGATTGCTTTTTGACACAAACACATGAAGCGTTTGCTTAGATGTCAGCGCGGGCAGATCGACCACAACCTCTTTCATACCTGCATTCGTCGCGTCTTCCTCCGCCGGTAGTGCATCGTAGGTCACAACATCCACTTCGCCGTCACGTAACAAATCCCAGCATGCCGCTTGGGTTGGCGGCTGAGTGAGTTCGATATTCGGGGAAACAAGTGCCTCACCCTCTAAATCAAACGTGAACCACGCATCCGGGCGGCACAATCGCGCGCCGAACAGGTCAGAATAGCTATCTGCAGTGGCATAGGCACTGTCAGCGAGCGTATAGTACCCCACCAACGCGTCATAAAATGGCTCTGAATGATTGAAATCAGTGCACCGATAGGCGTTCGGCGCAGAAAGATTATCCACTTTTGTACAATCCGGCTTAAACCAAGGGAACGCCATGTCGATCGCGCCCGACGGCAGCAAATCTTGCAGGTGCGAATTCCAGTCATTGACAAACATGATGTTAAATTCTTGATCTTCGTTACCAAGCTCCATTGAACGACGCACCATCTGCGTGAAAAGACCACCGCCGGGCAGGCTTTCTTCGGTGAATGGCGCATAGCCGCTTGAAGTCACGAATCTAAGCGGGCGATCAAGGCTTTCAGGCTGCAATGTTGGTGTGGCATCAGGAACGGATGCCGTCGCTTCAGTCACGGGGAGCGCGCCGTCTGCACAAGGGATCTTTAAAACCTGCCCAACCTCAAGCAAGTTTGGGCTATCTAAGACATCGGTATTTGCGTTGAACAATACCTGATAACCGCCGGGGACCTCTGCCCGTTTTGCAACCTGGCTAAGCGTGTCACCGCGAACAATCGTATAACTTGTGCACTGCTCTTGCGCTTGAACTTGCCCGGCGGATGCCGCGACAATCCCAAAACTCATGGCGCACAATGCGGCAAAACCGGATGAAGAAAACAAAGTTACTCGTGGCAGGACCATTTTACCGGCTTGGGTTCTAACATTCGACATTCATCATCCCTTTCGCTTATCATTTATCGTGTGTTTACTATTTCACAGAAATTCAAAATGTCTTGAAAATAATGTAATTACATCGACAATAACCCAGAAACACTTGATATCACCGCGAAAACAGCGTCAATTATTTTAGAACCGCCTTGCGCTTAGGCATCATGCAATGCCTATTTGCAGACAGAAAAACGGATCACAAGTCGGAGCGAAAGATGACCGAAACATCAAAGTATGTCCCACCAAAAGTCTGGACATGGGACGCCAAGAATGGCGGTGAATTCGCCAGTATCAATCGCCCCATTGCTGGCCCTACCCACGACAAAGAGCTACCGGTTGGAAAGCATCCGCTACAGCTTTACTCTCTTGCGACCCCAAACGGGGTAAAAGTTACCGTTATGCTCGAAGAGTTGCTCGCGGCGGGACATGATGCCGAATATGATGCTTGGCTGATCAAGATCGGCGATGGCGATCAGTTCGGCAGCGGTTTTGTTGATGTGAACCCTAACTCAAAAATCCCTGCTCTTATGGATCATGGGACCGGAAGCCGTGTTTTCGAAAGCGGTGCGATACTATTGTATCTTGCCGAAAAGTTCGGCGCGTTTTTACCGACAGATCCAGCGGCTCGCACTGAGGCGATGAATTGGCTGTTCTGGCTCCAAGGGTCTGCGCCTTATCTGGGCGGCGGCTTTGGTCACTTCTACGCCTATGCACCCGAAAAGTTCGAATATCCGATCAATCGCTTTGCAATGGAGACCAAGCGCCAACTTGATGTTCTTGATCGCCAACTTGCCGATAATCGCTACCTGTCGGGCAGCGACTATACCATCGCTGACATGGCAACCGCGCCCTGGTACGGCCGCATGGTCAAAGGCGAAGGTTACGATGCTGGCGAATTCCTCGATGTGGGAATTTACAAAAACGTGATCCGTTGGGCGGACGAGGTTATGTCGCGTCCCGCATTTATGCGTGGTGCTATGGTTAACCGCACATCTGGCCCGCCAGAAGGTCAATTGCACGAACGCCATGATGCCGGCGACTTTGATACAAAAACCCAAGATAAAATTGGGTAAGACCGCCACCCTTAGCTAAGATGCATCCAACGTCAGATGATTGCGTTGGGTGTATCATCAGCGCAGTCGATCCATGCCAACTGCGCCCGCCCCGCCGCTTTGGCATGATACAGCGCCTTATCAGCAAAACGCAGCATATTCTCGATACTGTCACAACACCCTGTTGCGACCACCCCAACAGAAGCCGTCACTGAAATCTGCTTTTGCGTAGACGGATCCAAATATATCGTGCCTAGAGACATTCGTTCGCCGAGGCTTTGAGCTTCATTTGGGGTCAAAGCAGGAACAAACACCGCAAATTCTTCGCCCCCTAATCGGCCAACAAGATCGGTTTTGCGCACCAAACTCTTCATCACGTGGCCCATTGCACATAAAACTTGATCGCCAGCAGGATGACCGTAACTATCGTTGATGATCTTAAAGTGATCCAAGTCCAGCATAAACAAAACGCCCGCCGACTGCATAGAAAGTGCATCAAGAAATGCGCGCCTATTTAGCAAACCTGTCAGCGGATCCTTTGACGCCATATTAATCGCGTCTTGCGTCAATCGATTTGACTGCCGCAGTATCACAATCGCAAAGACCACCAACGGCGCAGACGTGATGATCGCCATCCAAAAATGTCTTACCGCATGGTAATTTGTGTGGTCTTGCACAACGAGTTCCGACAAAAACCCCAAAAGACCGACGACGCCCCCCCACGTCAAAATCGAAATTACCCAGTGCCACCAACGACGTGGCACAACCCATGCGACAAAATTCTGCATACCAACTAAAAACCCAACTGCTACGTCGTTGGTATGATTTGATTCCCCTAACGCACACTTAAGCTGGGGCACGAAACATACGATATGAAAGAAAGTTCCAAAAATGCCCGCGCAAACGACATTTTCTCCAAACGGACTGTTGACCCTTGGATGAGCCAACACTATTGTCATCCCACGCAAGAGGAACCCCGATGAACAACGTCGTACTCATTCTAAGATTCACGCGCATGGGCCGGTAACGGTAAGACCATAACGATCCCATGCGCCCCCGACAAACTCGGGGGTTTTTTTGTGACCAATGATAAAATAGCGGATAGGACGCGAGAACAATGACAAAAGCCATGACGGGCGCAAAAATGGTAGTACAGGCTCTGATCGATCAGGGTGTGGAAGTCGTCTTTGGATATCCCGGTGGCGCCGTCCTACCGATCTACGACGAGATTTTTCAGCAAAACAGCATTACCCATGTTTTGGTGCGTCATGAACAGGGTGCGGTTCACGCCGCCGAAGGCTATGCACGTTCCACAGGCAAACCAGGGGTTGCGCTGGTGACATCCGGTCCTGGCGCAACAAACGCTGTGACTGGCCTGACTGACGCACTGCTGGACAGTATCCCACTGATCGTTCTGACGGGTCAGGTTCCGACCTTCATGATCGGGTCGGATGCATTCCAAGAGGCCGACACCGTTGGCATCACCCGCCCCTGCACCAAGCATAACTGGCTGGTCAAAGAAACCGACCAACTGGCCGCAACCCTGCACGAGGCGTTCCATGTTGCGACGTCTGGCCGCCCCGGCCCGGTTCTGATCGACATTCCAAAGGATGTTCAATTCGCGACGGGTACATATACGCAGGCGAAACAAGTCGAAACCCATTATAACCCGCAGGTTAAGGGTGACATGGACGCGATCACCGAACTGGCGAAAGCTATGGAAACGGCGAAACGCCCCGTGTTTTATACCGGCGGCGGCGTTATCAACTCTGGTCCTGCGGCATCACAATTGCTGCGTGAATTGGTTGCCGCGACTGGTTTCCCGATCACATCAACCTTGATGGGTTTGGGGTGTTATCCTGCCTCTGGCGATAACTGGCTGGGTATGCTGGGCATGCACGGGTTGTACGAGGCCAACATGGCCATGCACGATTGCGACCTGATGATTAACATCGGTGCGCGTTTTGACGACCGGATTACTGGACGTCTGGATGCCTTCAGCCCCGGATCAAAAAAGGCCCATATCGATATCGACGCGTCCTCCATCAACAAAGTCATTCATGTTGATATTCCCATCTTGGGCGACGTTGCCCATGTGTTGGAAGACCTTCTGAATGTTTGGAAAGCCCGCGGCCGCAAGACCGACAAAGAAGGCCTGTCCAACTGGTGGGATCAGATCAACGAATGGCGCAATGTGAAATGCTTGGATTACAAACAAGACAGCAAGATCATCAAACCGCAGTACGCCCTGCAACGTCTTGAAGAACTGACCAAGAAGCATGATCGTTACATCACCACCGAAGTAGGCCAGCACCAGATGTGGGCAGCGCAATACCTTGGTTTTGAAGACCCTAACCGTTGGATGACTTCGGGTGGTCTGGGTACGATGGGTTACGGTTTCCCTGCCTCAATCGGTGTGCAAATGGCGCATCCTGATGCGTTGGTCATCAACGTCGCAGGCGAAGCATCATGGCTGATGAACATGCAAGAGCTAGGCACCGCGATGCAGTACAAACTGCCGGTAAAACAGTTCATCCTGAATAACGAACGTCTGGGCATGGTGCGCCAGTGGCAGCAACTGCTACATGGCGAACGCTATTCATCAAGCTGGTCTGAATCCCTGCCTGATTTCGTAAAATTGGCCGAAGCATTCGGTGCTAAAGGTATCCAATGCCACGATCCCGACACGCTGGACGACGCGATCATGGAAATGATCACATATGACGGACCTGTCCTGTTCGATTGTCTGGTCGAAAAACACGAAAACTGCTTCCCGATGATCCCATCAGGCAAGGCACATAACGAAATGTTGTTGGGGGATGACTCGACCGAGGGCGCCATTCAAGGCGCTGGCGAGGCTTTGGTCTAAGACGCTTTCGCCCGCCGCGGTTCGTAAGCGGCGGGTTTCATTCAATCCAGGGTCAGATGCCGCCCTTTGCGCCTGACCGTCAAAGATCAAAACAAGGCACATCACATGTCAGCACTAAAAATCAAAAAAGGCGCTACAAGCCACTCTGCATATAACCTCCGTCCCAATTATTCGGACACTGTTGAACGTCACACACTGGCTGTTCTCGTTGAAAACGAACCCGGTGTTCTTGCCCGTGTGATCGGGTTGTTTTCGGGACGTGGTTACAACATCGACAGCCTGACCGTGGCCGAGGTCGACCACCTTGGTCACCGCTCTCGGATCACCATCGTGACATCGGGCACACCACAAATCATCGAACAGATCAAAGCACAACTGGGTCGCATCGTGGATGTGCACAAAGTGAACGACCTTACTGTCGAGGGCCCATCAGTAGAGCGTGAATTGGCCTTATTCAAGGTCGCGGGAAAAGGTGAAAACCGGATCGAAGCCGTTCGCCTTGCCGATATCTTTCGCGCGAACGTGGTCGATAGCACATTGGAATCATTTGTGTTTGAAATAACTGGAACGCCCGAAAAAATTGATGCGTTTGCAGAATTGATGCAGCCACTGGGCTTGCAGGAAATTGCGCGCACTGGTGTCGCTGCGCTGTCACGTGGCGCTGTGTAATAGAACGCGCCGGGTCAGCCCCCTGACCCGGCGCTCTTTCGCTTAGCTTGGCAGAAGGCCAGCTTCTTGCCCTGTGGCAATTTCGTCAGCGTCCAGCAGGCCGTCAGCAGAAACATCCATTGCTTCAAAGTCAGCTTCTGTCAGATCAGGAAGAACCGCTGTCAGCTCTGGGTAGCTGTACATTCCGTCGCCATTGATATCGATAGCAGCGTCTTGCGCGAACGCAGGAACAGCAAGTGTCATAACGATAGCAGTCGGTGCCAGAAGTGTTTTTAGGTTAGTCATTATCGTTCTCCATTAAGGACATTAAGAAGGTCATCGTGCCTTCCCCATAAGACATGGCTGTCCTGAGCACCGGTTACCACGCCATAACGAAAAGCAAAGAGAAAACGGCGCAAGCCCGCCATATAAGGAAACAAAGATAGCAAATATATGCTTATGTTTCCCAAATCGATACAAACAGGCCGATTTTCACTCTGTAAAATCAACATATACGGCAAAGCTTAGCCGCCCCACCCCAATGCCGCGATTGTGAACAACCGTCCGATTGGAAAACATGCCTTTTGCCCCCTTGCCCCTGCTGCGCGCAAAGGACACGTTAGCAAAGAAACACCACAGGAATATCGACATGGCTCCGCGCAAAATCATTATCGACACCGACCCCGGCCAAGACGACGCGGTCGCGATTCTTTTGGCGCTCGCCTCGCCTGAAGATATCGACCTGTTGGGGATCACCGCAGTCGCAGGGAATGTTCCCCTAGCACTTACCGAGAAAAACTCGCGGATCATCTGCGAACTTGCGGGAAAGCCTGACACATTAGTCTTTGCTGGCTGCGATGCGCCGATGCACCGTAAATTGGTGACCGCTGAACATGTTCACGGGAAGACTGGGCTTGATGGTCCACAACTTGATGACCCCAAAATGTCGCTGCAAGCCCAGCATGCGGTGGACTATATTATTGACACCCTACGCGCAGAACCCGAAGGCACAGTTACGCTTTGCCCAATCGGGCCGCTTACCAACATTGCAACGGCCTTTGAAAAAGCCCCTGACATCATCCCACGCGTTCAGGAAATTGTTCTGATGGGCGGTGCCTATTTCGAAGTAGGTAACATCACTCCCGCAGCGGAATTCAATATCTATGTTGATCCTGAAGCCGCCAAAATTGTCTTTGATTCTGGTGTGCCATTGGTCGTGATGCCGCTTGATGTCACCCATAAAGCGCTGACAACAAAGGGCCGCATTGACGCCTTTCGCGCGATGGGCTCAAAGGTCGGTGATATGGTCGCAGCGTGGACTGACTTTTTTGAGCGCTTTGATATGGAAAAATACGGATCAGAAGGTGCCCCCCTGCACGACCCTTGTACGATTGCATACCTCATTGATCCTTCTCTGTTCACTGGCCGGAAGATCAATGTCGAAATCGAGGTTGAATCAGAGCTAACCCTTGGCATGACCGTCGCCGACTGGTGGGGCGTGACAGATCGTGAACCCAACGCGTTGTTCGTCGGTGATTTGAATGCCGAAGGGTTCTATGCCCTGTTAGCTGACAGATTGGCGCGGCTGTGAAAATTCCGTTCGATAACACCTATGTAAAACTACCAGCACAAATGTATGCGGCGCAGCGCCCGACGCCCGTACAGTTGCCGGCATTGGTTGCCTTCAATCATTCACTTGCAGAGACCTTAGGGATATCCGGAGATCCAGACGCTGATATCTTTGCAGGAAACGCAATACCCGAGGGTGCATCCCCTATTGTACAGGCCTATTCGGGCCATCAATTCGGCCATTGGAATCCACAGTTGGGCGATGGGCGTGCGGTTTTATTGGGCGAGGTCGTGGGCAAAGACCGCATCCGCCGCGACATCCAACTTAAGGGATCAGGCCAAACACCGTTTTCACGGCGTGGCGATGGACGTGCATGGCTAGGTCCGGTGTTGCGCGAATATCTAGTGTCTGAAGCAATGCATGCGATGGGTGTTCCAACGACCCGTGCCCTAGCCGCCGTGACAACAGGCGAAGACGTATACCGTGAAGAAGTCCTTCCCGGCGCGGTGTTAACACGTGTCGCCCAAAGCCATATTCGCGTCGGCACGTTTCAATACTTTGCCGCGCGTCAAGATATCCAAGCGCTGCAAGCCCTGACAGATCATGTTATAGCCCGCCATTACCCTACTGCGACGGGCCCCGCTGATTTGCTGGATCAAGTTATCGCGCGGTACGCCCATCTGATTGCAAAATGGATGGGGCTTGGTTTCATCCACGGCGTCATGAATACCGACAACGTTTCGATCGCAGGCGAGACCATTGATTATGGCCCTTGCGCCTTTATAGACGGATTTCATCCTGATCAGGTCTTTAGCGCAATCGACCAACAGGGCCGCTATGCCTATTCAAACCAGCCGGGTATCGGCGCATGGAATATGGCACAATTTGCTACTGCACTGATCCCGCTGATGCCCGATCAAGATGCGGCAATCGAACAATTCACCGAAGCCGTTAACCGTTTTCCTGATATCTATCTCAACGCTTGGCGGGATGTATTTGTTGCGAAACTTGGCGTTGACAATGTGGACGACGATGACACCGCGCTGATCAAGGATTTGCTGGAACTCATGGCGACAGATGGCGCGGACTTTACAAACGTCTTTGCGAAACTCGCCGATATTTCCGTCCGCGATCAGTTCTTAGACCGCGATGCCTTTGACGCATGGAAAACACGCTGGGAGGTACGCAAATCGCCTAACGCCGCGCAGATCATGGCGGCCGCGAACCCGCAAATAATCCCGCGCAATCATCAGATCGAGGCCGTGATTCATGCAGGCCGCGAAGGTGACTTTGCACCATTTCATGGCATGCTCTCGGCCATCACGCGACCCTATGCCGCGCTGACGGATACGACCGAAAAATACGCGCGTGCCCCTACCCAGAATGAACGGGTGACGCGGACGTTTTGCGGGACTTAGAAGGTCGGTTGATCAGCACAATTCCGATTGCGACCAAAACCAAAGCGCCGATTAAATGCGGCCCAACTGCTTCACCCAACAGCAACCAGCCGAGCCCAACGCTTAGCACTGGTGAAAGAAAGCTGAACGATGCCACACCAGACGCCGGGTAGATCGACAAGAGCCAAAGCCAAAAGATGAACCCGGCGCTGACCACAACCACAATCTGGAACGCTAGTCCTGCGATGTGAATCGGACCTAGTTCACGGACAAACGGCCCAAAAAAGAACGCCGCTATCAGCAGGATGGGCGTGGATACCGCGACTTGCCAAAACAACTGCATCTCAGGGCGCACCCGTGACAGCGGCGATGCCTTTGCGATCATTGCATTAATCGCCCAAGCCAAAGCGCCACCCAGCGCCGCAAGATCGCCCCAAATGCTTCCTGCCCCTGAACTGCGATCAAGCATTGCCCAAGCCACACCAGCCATCGCAAAGGCCAATCCAATAGCTTTGATCGGGGTAATCTTGTCACTAGGCATGACCCAATGCGCAATAATCGCAAGCCAAACAGGCATCGAATAAAAGATCACAGCAGAGCGTCCAACGGTTGTAAGATCAAGCGCCACGAATAGGCATAAAAACTGGATTCCAAAGAATACGCCCGCGACAAAACCAGCCAATCGTGTACCCGGTTCAAACCGTAATGGGATGCCGCGCCAGCGCAGGTACAGCCAGATGCAAACGACTGCGCCTGCCGAACGTAACCCGGCAAAAAACACAGGCTGCAACCCACCATTCGTGACCTTAATCACAACCTGATTAAAAGCCAGAAAAAGGGCAAAACCCGTCAAGGCAACTGCGCCAAACGTATCGATTTGTGATTTGCGTTCCATAGACGCAACTGATTCCGATAGCCCAGCTAAGTCAAGGCCTTAGCCGGGATCAGACATTTGGCAATATGACAGGCAAGTTACCCGTAAATTTGCATGATATGCATCGGCAAATGGACCATATGCCGGAAAGGTTAAAGTGCCCCCTTATCTAAAGAGGCACTTTAATGGATTACTCGGTGACACGCACCGCAGTCATGACATCAGGCTTGCCGATAACAGAGCCGTTTTGCCCAGCACCACGTTTGATCGCGTCGACAATATCCATGCCTTCGGTGACTTCACCGACAACGGTATATTGACCGTTCAGGAAGTAGCCCGGCTCGAACATGATAAAGAACTGGCTGTTCGCAGAGTTCGGGTTCTGCGCACGGGCCATGCCAACGATTCCGCGCTCAAACGGACGATCCGAGAATTCCGCCGGGATGTCAGCGAATTCAGAACCACCGGTACCAGCCATCGACAGATCACCACCCAGCACGCCGTTTTGCACGTCACCGGTCTGCGCCATGAAACCGTCAATCACGCGGTGAAAAACCACACCGTCATAACTGCCAGATTCGGCAATCGCCGTAATTTGTGCGGCATGCAGCGGTGCTGTGTCCTCGAACAGGTCGATGACGATTGTGCCGTTGGCCTCGCCTTCGACATCGATCTCAAGACCCGCGCTGAACGCGGGTGTGGCCATTACAGCCAGAAGTGCTGCGACCTTATACATCGGCAGCAACTTTTACGCTGATCATGCGATCTGGGTTCATTGGCGGCTCGCCTTTGACGATCGCATCAACGTGTTCCATGCCGGAAATAACCTGACCGTAAACAGTATACTGACCGTTCAGAAAGTCGTTATCTTTAAAGTTGATAAAGAACTGGCTGTTCGCAGAGTTCGGGTTTTGCGAACGTGCCGCGCCCAAAGATCCACGTGCGTGTGGGATTTTTGAGAACTCAGCAGGCAGGTCAGGCAAATCAGAACCGCCTGTACCAGCACGGCCAATGTTAAAGTTGTCTTCCATATTGCCGTTCGCCACGTCGCCTGTCTGCGCCATGAAACCGTCAATCACACGGTGGAATGCAACGTTGTCGTAAGAACCTGCGCGCGCCAGTTCTTTCATACGTGCTGTATGGGCCGGGGCCACATCAGGCAGCAGTTCGATAACAACGTCACCGCCTTTAAGGGTCATGATGATAGTGTTTTCTGGATCTTTAATATCGGCCATTTTGGGCTCCTCTTTTCTGTATTGGCCAAAGACATATGTGCCTCAGCGCAAAATGCCAAGCACGTCTAGTTGACGCGGGCGCTTGATTACCGCAACAAAGCGCTAAACCTCGCCCTAAAGGAACATCAAATGACTTGGAAAACTCTGGACGATATGGATTTTGCCGGTAAGCGCGCATTGGTGCGTGTCGATATCAACGTGCCTGTCGAAAACGGCGTGGTCACGGATACAAGCCGGATCGAACGCATCGCCGCCACGGTCGATGACATTCAAGCCAAAGGCGGCAAAGTAATCCTAATGGCGCACTTTGGGCGTCCAAAGGGCCAAGTTGTCCCTGAAATGTCGCTTGAGATCATCGCGCCGGCCGTGTCCGATGTCCTTGGCCTACCTGTGACCTTTGTGAACGGCGATTATGCAGAAGCCGTCGCAGAGATGGACGAAGGCGACGTGTTGTTGCTTGAAAACCTGCGTTTCAATCCGGGCGAAGAAAAGAACGACGAAGGTTTCGCAAAGCGTCTTGCTAGCCTTGCTGACATCTACGTGAACGATGCGTTTTCTGCCGCCCACCGCGCACATGCCAGCACCGAAGCAATTGCGCGCCTCTTGCCCGCTTGCGCAGGTCGTTTGATGGCCGAAGAATTGGGCGCACTGGAAAAGGCGCTCGGTTCCCCTGAACGACCGGTTGTTGCGGTTGTTGGTGGTGCTAAGGTTTCAACCAAGCTGGACCTGCTTGGTAATCTAGTCGGTAAAGTCGATCACCTCGTGATTGGCGGTGGCATGGCAAACACGTTCCTTGCGGCGCAAGGCATCAACGTCGGCAAATCTCTGTGTGAACATGATTTGGCCGACACTGCCCGCGATATTTTGACCAAGGCAGAAGCCGCTGGATGCGAAATCATTCTGCCACGTGACATCGTGATCGCACGTGAATTCAAAGCCAACGCACAAAATGAAACCGTTGCCGCGACCCAATGCCCTGACGACGCGATGATCTTTGACGCAGGGCCAGAAACCGTCGCCTATATCAACGACGTCGTCGACGGTGCCAAAACGCTCATCATGAACGGCCCACTAGGTGTATTCGAGCTTGAACCATTCCATGCGGGTACGTTTGCAATCTTGAACGAAATCGCCGACCAAACCAAAGCCGGAAAACTGGTGTCTGTCGGCGGCGGCGGCGACACGGTCGCAGCGATCAACGCGTCAGGCCACGGTGACGATTTCACCTACATCTCAACAGCTGGCGGTGCATTCCTCGAGTGGATGGAAGGTAAGGAACTGCCCGGCGTCGCAGCCTTGGGGTAAGACCTAGCCTTTTACCATCTACGACAAGACGAGAAAGGTGCTTACGTTGGCTGAACTCACTGACATCGCCAGCTCATACCCTTAAACGTAGAGGGGTAAATGATCAGCTTGTGGTGGTTTTTAGTGGCGTGGGGCATTCTATTCGAACGCCCCACAAGATCGAGTTCTTTGGAGCCGCCACAACGAACAACTGCAAGCACGCATTGTTCATCAGTGAATACAAAGATAAAAACGTAGAGCTTTTACCAAACACACAGCAACAAACTTATATAGTCCACGGCTCGTCTCGGGGTGAATTAATTCACGCACTTCGGTTCCCCGAAGTGCAAGGGTGCAGACATTTCATTCTGCGGGGCTACGGTCACGCCCTAGCATCGCGGCTAAAACCACAAAATTCTTTGTCCTGTTGATCGCCGCCGCGATGGCAGCTAGGCCACGTCAGTTTAAAATATCGTGCAACAAAATGGCGGAATGTGGCGAAGCAGGTAGGTTAGAAACTGGCAAAATCGTACGCTTCCCACCCCGCCTGCCCCACCATCAGCCCCGAACGAATGACCTAGGCCATACCACCATTCACGCGGATGGTTTGGCCGTTTGTCCATTTTGCATCATCACTCACCATTGCCGAGACCGCGTTTGCGATATCGTTGGGTTCACCAATCCTCCCCATTGGGTTTAACCCGGCAACAAAGTCGAGCTGTTCTTGAGTTTTTCCGGTTAGATATAGCTCTGTGCCGACGGGACCCGGTGCGACTGCGTTGACAGTAATATTGCGCCCGCCCAGTTCTTTGGCGAAGATTGGTGTCATTGCCTCGACGCCAGCCTTTGCCGCGCAGTAGCCCGCGTAGCCGGGAAAGTTAACAGCCAGAGCCGTTGTCGAGATATTTACGATCCGGGACCCGTCCGGCATCTGCTGTCCAGCCTCGCGCAAACAGTTAAACACGCCCTTTAAGTTGATCGCGACCATTGCATCGAAATCAGCGTCAGTCGTATCGACCAGCGGCGCAAGCGTCATAACACCGGCGTTGTTCACCAAGACATGCGGTGCGCCAAAGTGCTCTGCGGTAGCATCAAACAGCGACTTGACCTGCGCGGGGTCGCTTACATCCGCTTGCACCGCGATTGACGTACCACCCGCCTGTTTGATCTGGTCGACGACTGCATCGGCGTTTTCTTTACGTCCGGCGTAATTCACGACGACGGCATACCCGTCATTGGAAAGCCGCAGCGCAATTGCGGCGCCAATGCCGCGCGATGCGCCAGTCACGATGGCCGATTTTTGTGTGTTATCTGGCATTTTCAGTCTCCTGTTTCTGATAGGACCGATATATTTTATTTGCTATTGCCGGATAATATGCCAAAAATCGGTTTCACTATTTGCACTTTCCGCACAAAGGATCAGCATGGATCGGATCGATGAAATGCGCATTTTCATGCACGTCGTTGACGCACGCAGCTTTCGCAGCGCGGCTGCCGCATTGGGATTACCACCATCAACGGTTACTGATGCGGTGAAACGGACCGAAGCCCGATTAACGACCCGACTTTTGGACCGAACCACACGCGTGGTGTCGCCAACGCCCGATGGGATTGCATGGTATGATCGCTGTCGCAACATCACTGCAACCGTTGAAGATGCGGAAGCTGCATTCAAAGGGATGGAACCCGCCGGGCGCGTTCGACTTGATGCGGTTGGTTCGCTGGCGCGTGAAGTGTTGCTGCCAACCCTACCCGCATTCTTGGCCCGCTACCCGAAGCTAGAGCTCGTTTTGTCCGAAGGAGAACGGCTGGTTGATCTGATCCGCGAAGGCGTTGATATTGCTTTGCGCACAGGCCCACTGAATGACAGTGATCTGATCCGCCGGCCTTTAGGGACGCTCAAAGAAGTTACGGTTGCGGCGCCGTCTTATGTGGCGGCGCATGGCACCCCTCAGGATATTGACGATTTAGAACAGCATCAGATGATCGGCTTTTTCTCAAGCCGAACACAAGATGTCCTGCCGCTCGACTTCGTTTGTGATGGCAAAGTTGTCACCCGCAAGCTATCGACCGCTTTAACGGTGACCGGGACTGAGACCCTCATCTCCGCGGCGCGCGCGGGCTTGGGTATTGCCCAAATTCCACGATACCGGTTGGCCGATGATCTGGATAGCGGACGCATGTTAGAGTTGCTTCCCGACAACAAACCAACACCCTCTCCACTTGCGGCATTATACCCGAAAGACCGCCATCTTTCGCCACGTGTGCGTGTTGTGCTCGATTGGCTTTCCACGCTGAAATTCGGCTAAACTCCGCCCGTTTCCATAGTGTTAACGCAAACATTCAAAGTGTTAGCGCAACCGTTATTGTACTGCGTTTTCTGGCTGCTAAAGCCCCTATGAGCGAACAGCATTAAAGGGATGCCACGTCATGAAAACCACGAAAGCCGTCCAACGCATTTTAGCAAACTACGAAGGTGAAACACCCGGCGTCAAAGCAAACCTTGCCCGTATTATGATGGCAGGGAAGCTTGGCGGAACTGGTAAGATGATCATCCTTCCAGTTGATCAAGGATTTGAACACGGACCTGCCAGGTCATTCGCCCCGAACCCTGCAGCCTATGATCCACATTATCACTTTCAGCTTGCCATTGATGCCGGGCTTAACGCCTATGCCGCCCCGTTGGGGATGTTAGAGGCTGGCGCCGACACATTCGCAGGTCAAATCCCGACCATCCTTAAAGTGAATTCAGCCAATTCCCTTATCCCTGACGCAGCACCAAAGACGCAGGCAATTACTGCGTCTGTAGATGATGCGCTGCGGCTTGGCGCATCTGCAATTGGCTTCACGGTTTACCCCGGATCATCCGCCGCATTGAACATGTTCAGCGACATTGCCGAAATGCGCCGTGAAGCCGCGGCCAAAGGCATTGCGACTGTGATATGGTCTTACCCACGCGGTGAAGCATTGGACAAAGACGGTGAAACTGCGATCGATATCGCTGCCTATGCGGCACAAATCGCTGGGCTGCTAGGCGCGCATATCATCAAGATCAAGCTTTCGACCGATCACCTGTCCCTGCCTGAAGCGAAAAAAGTATACGAGGCCGAAGGTATCGACATTTCCACCCAAGCTGCACGCGTCAAGCATTGTGTCGAAAGCACCTTGGGCGGTCGTCGCTTGATGGTCTTCTCGGGCGGTGCGGCCAAAGGTGCTGATGCGGTCTATGACGATGCCCGCGCAATTCGCGATGGTGGCGGCAATGGCTCGATCATTGGACGTAACTCGTTCCAGCGCGATCGCGACGATGCGCTCGCCATGCTCGGCAAGCTGATGGATATCTACCGCGGCAAGGCGTAAAGCCGCTAAAAATATGTGATTATCCCCTGTTTCAGGAAAATAGGGGATTCACATTCCGAATCATCTGTGCGATTCTAGCTTCAGTCACCCGCAAGAGGCGACACTTGAGGCAAGCACATGTTCCGACGTAACCGCCCCCCGATGGGCACCCTTTTGTATTTCCTAGGCGCGTTAATGCTTGGGCTGTATTTCACCTTTGCCGCTGTGCAGGGGGACTACGGTCTATTCAAACGTATTGAGATCCAAGCGGAGGGCGTCGCGCTGGAACAGGAACTGGCAATCCTTCAGGCGGAGGTGGGGCGCATGGAAAACCTCACCTCGCGCCTGTCGGACAATTACCTTGATCTTGACCTACTCGACCAACAAGCCCGCGACGTACTGGGGCTAATTCGGGCGGATGAAGTCGTTATTCGGTAGCACTTGCACCATCCCAAAAGTCCGCTGTGTGGGACTTTGCGGCCTTTCATAATTTTATTCAGCTTTGGATCTCCTTTGTGATCAAGATGCTCTGCGCCAAAGCGGCAACATCTTCCGTTTGATCATATTGCGTCGGATCTTCAGTCAGCCTCACAAGGTCATCGCACAGTTCCAAAAGAACATCTGCGTCCAAATTCCTGACAACAAGGTCGATTGCCCAATATTTCCAAGTTCCATCGTCTGAGCGCAAGATAGTTTTGATATGAGGCAGTATTTCGAGGCCAGCATTCGAAAGTAGCACGGCTGTTTCAGCTGCGACTGGCCAATTGGCATCCTGTACCCATTCCAGTAAATCCGAGAGGATTGAATTGAGCGAAGGAAAACCGATTTGGTTCGCCCGCTCTATCGCTGCGGTATCAAACTTGTCTTTCGGGATGCAGTTATTGATATCCATTTGGCGAAACTAGATTGCGGCGATGATGTACACAATGGGCTCTTAGTCGCCATTCGCTGCGGTTCAGCCAAACGACATATAGCAGTGCAGGCTACGCAAAACTTCGCAATATCGAAACTTCACATTACCTACAGCGCGCCCCATTCACTTTACCCCTCGTAATTCGCGCACACTTCCGTTATAAGATAGTTTAACATTAAACTATATTGCAAAAACGCTGGAGGAGCACCCATGCCGCCAAAAAAGGCCGCCGCGAAACCAAACGTCTCAGCCGAGGAATTGCTGGGTCATTACCGTGAAATGTTGCTGATCCGTCGATTTGAGGAAAAAGCAGGCCAACTGTACGGCATGGGCCTGATTGGCGGTTTCTGCCACCTTTATATCGGACAAGAAGCCGTTGTTGTTGGCCTAGAGGCTGCAGCCGATGAAGGCGACAAGCGCGTCACATCTTACCGCGACCACGGCCACATGTTGGCTTGCGGCATGGACCCGAAGGGCATCATGGCTGAACTGACTGGCCGCGAAGGTGGTTTTTCCAAAGGTAAAGGCGGTTCCATGCACATGTTCTCGAAAGAGAAGCATTTCTATGGCGGCCACGGTATTGTTGGCGCGCAGGTACCTTTGGGTGCTGGTCTTGCGTTTTCAGACAAATATAAAGGCAATGACCGCGTGACCTTTACCTATTTTGGTGACGGTGCTGCGAACCAAGGTCAGGTTTATGAAACCTACAACATGGCGCAACTTTGGGACCTTCCCGTTGTTTTTGTTATAGAAAACAACGGCTATGCGATGGGCACATCAGTGGTCCGCTCCACCAAGTCCCCATCGCTTTGGGAACGTGGTGCTGCATATGGCATCAAAGGTGAAGAAGTTGACGGCATGAACGTGCTGGCTGTAAAAGAAGCTGGCGAACGCGCTGTCGCGCACTGTCGTGCGGGCAAAGGCCCCTATATCCTTGAGGTCAAAACATACCGCTACCGTGGGCACTCAATGTCTGACCCAGCGAAATACCGGACCCGCGATGAGGTCCAGAAAATGCGTGATGAGCGTGACCCGATTGAACAGGTCCGTGACATGCTGCTGACTGGCAAACATGCAACCGAGGATGACCTGAAGGCCATCGACAAAGAGATCAAAGCGATCGTCAACGACGCGGCTGAGTTCTCAAAGGAAAGCCCAGAGCCCGCATTGGAAGAGCTTTGGACAGACATTTACGCAGAGGAACACGTTTAAATGCGGCTGTCTGTTTCTCTATGTGCGTTGGCTGCGTTGTCAGCCTGCATAAGTGATTCAGACGTCGATGTCGCCGTGGCAAAAGCGATCTCAATCGTCAACGAGACGCAGCCAGAGTTTTATTCACAATCGATAGCTTTGGCACAGGTTGATGATTGTGATGTTTCGCTGAACTACGTTGGTCCGATCCCAACAGGTGAAGCTGGCACATTCGCGGTCACAACTTTCGCTGATATGACACGACTAGACTATGAGAACGCGTCGATTGAACCAAACCTGCTTACGCAAAGCAAAGGTGTTATGCTGGCAATCCCATACATGGGGGCTCCATTCCCACAAACAATTCGCACGACCGATACTGCAGTGTCTTTTCAGGAATACGTTGCAAACACCGGACGTGGAAGCTGTGTGGATGCGACCTGCGAAATGACTTGGGAAGCACCGCATTTATTGTTCAGAATTGACGTAAACGAACCAGAACCCGCCGCCGAGGCGATCCTCGCGGCACTTGCCGAAGTCGGCGCGGCTTGCCGCGCTACCGGTCTTTAACGGAGAAAATGAATGGCAACTGAAATACTGATGCCCGCCCTCTCGCCCACGATGGAAGAAGGCACCTTGGCCAAATGGCTTGTGAAAGAGGGTGACACTGTTTCATCCGGCGACATCATGGCCGAAATCGAAACTGACAAAGCCACGATGGAATTCGAGGCCGTAGACGAAGGTATCGTTGGTAAGATCGTCATCGCTGAAGGCACCGAAGGTGTCAAAGTGAACGACGTCATCGCGATCTTGGTTGAAGAAGGCGAATCTGTGCCAGAAGTTAGCGCAGCATCCGCCCCCGCTGCAGTACCCGATGCTGCTGAACCACAGGCAGCACCAGCCGTTGCTGCGGCACCTGCGGCCCCGGCCGTGGACACGACCCCTGATTGGCCCGCTGACGTTGAAGTCAAATCAACTACCATTCGCGAGGCTCTTCGTGATGCGATGGCCGAAGAAATGCGTCGCGACGAAGACGTGTTCTTGATGGGTGAAGAGGTTGCTGAATACCAAGGTGCCTATAAAATTTCCCAAGGTCTGCTGGATGAGTTTGGTGCCAAGCGTGTGATTGATACACCGATCACCGAACACGGTTTTGCTGGTATCGCAACTGGTGCTGCCTTTGGTGGACTAAAGCCAATCGTCGAATTCATGACGTTTAACTTCGCCATGCAAGCCATTGACCACCTTATCAACTCTGCCGCTAAGACGCTGTATATGTCTGGCGGTCAGATGGGTGCGCCGATGGTGTTTCGTGGTCCAAACGGTGCAGCGGCACGCGTGGGTGCACAGCACAGCCAAGACTACGCGGCTTGGTACATGCAGATTCCCGGCCTTAAGGTCGTGATGCCTTACTCTGCGGCGGACGCCAAAGGTCTGATGAAGACGGCGATCCGTGACCCTAACCCGGTGATCTTCCTTGAGAACGAAATCATGTACGGCAAGTCATTCGATGTGCCTGTGATGGATGACTTCACCATTCCATTTGGCAAGGCCAAGATCGAACGCGCTGGTGACGATGTAACCATCGTGTCATTTGGGATTGGTATGACCTACGCTTTGGCAGCAGCCGAAAAGCTGGCCGAGGAAGGCATCAACGCCGAGGTCATCAACCTTCGTACATTACGCCCGATGGATACCGAAACCATCCTTGCGTCAGTCCGCAAGACCAACCGCTGCGTCACCGTCGAAGAAGGCTGGCCGCAGGGTTCAGTCGGCGGTTATATCAGCGGCGTCATCATGCAAGAGGCGTTCGATTATCTCGATGCCCCTGTCATCACTTGCACTGGCAAGGACGTTCCAATGCCATATGCAGCCAACCTTGAAAAACACGCTTTGCTGACCGCCGACGAAGTCGTCGACGCCTGCAAAAAAGTGACTTACCGCTAAGGAGACAACGCGATGCCTACAGAAATCCTGATGCCCGCCCTGTCCCCCACGATGGAGGAAGGCACATTGGCCAAATGGCACGTCAAAGAGGGCGATACTGTCTCCTCTGGTGACATCATGGCCGAGATTGAAACTGACAAAGCCACGATGGAATTCGAAGCTGTCGACGAAGGTGTGATGGGCAAAATCCTGATCGCCGAGGGCACCGAAGGTGTGAAGGTCAACGATGTGATCGCGATTTTGCTGGAAGACGGCGAAAGCGCAGATGACATTTCCGCGACGCCTGCGGCAACACCAGCGGCGCAGCCCGCCGCGACCGAAGAGGCAGCCCCCGCTGGGGGCTCCGATAAGGTCGCCGCCCCTGCCCCAGCGGCACCCGTCAAAGATGGTAACCGCGTGTTTGCCACGCCTTTGGCCCGTCGCATCGCTGCGGACAAAGGTCTTGATCTGGCAGCGATCACAGGTTCCGGCCCACATGGTCGTATCGTGAAAGCAGATGTTGAAAACGCGACCGCTGCGCCGAAAACTGCCGCTGCACCCGCAGCAGCCAAGACTGACGCGCCTGCTGCTGCAGTGGCGGCTGGCCCGTCAACGGATGCGGTTCTAAAAACATATGCGGATCGACCGTTCGAAGAAGTCAAACTGGACGGCATGCGCAAAACTATTGCTGCCCGCCTGACCGAAGCAAAACAGTCGGTGCCGCATTTCTATCTGCGCCGTGACATCAACCTTGATGCACTGCTAAAATTCCGCAGCCAGTTGAACAAACAGCTGGAACCACGTGGTGTTAAGCTGTCGGTCAACGACTTTATCATCAAAGCCTGCGCGCTTGCATTGCAGCAAGTTCCAGAAGCCAACGCTGTTTGGGCCGGTGACCGCACGCTGAAGTTCGAAAAATCGGACGTTGCCGTTGCTGTGGCTATTGATGGTGGTTTGTTCACCCCGGTCTTGAAGGACTCTGACAGCAAATCCCTGTCTGCCCTTTCAAGTGAGATGAAAGATCTGGCCACGCGTGCCCGTGATCGCAAACTTGCGCCGCATGAATATCAAGGTGGATCGTTCGCGATTTCTAACCTTGGCATGTTTGGCATCGATAACTTTGACGCGATCATCAACCCACCGCACTCGGCCATTTTGGCTGTTGGCGCGGGCGTCAAAAAACCAATCGTTGGCGCAGACGGCGAACTGACCGTTGGCACAATCATGTCCAGCACATTGTCGGTCGATCACCGCGTGATTGACGGCGTTCTAGGTGCAAACCTGCTGAACGCAATCAAGGACAACCTTGAAAACCCAATGACGATGCTAGCCTAAGCACAACAATACGCTTAACAGCCGGCCCTTAATAGGCCGGCTGTTTTCATTTGTATTAGCCAAACACAAGCGACGCATGGACTTGGGCACCGGCCCATGCTCCGTCACCGACGGCGAGCGAGACAGAATGCGGCACGCGGGCCACGTCGCCACATGCGTAAGCGCCTGGAATTCTGGTGGCTTTGCCACTGTCGGTTTCGATCATTGTACCAAAGCCCGTTTCAACGATTGTACATCCAAGGCTTTCCGCAATTGGTGATGCAGGCGCATTCGTCGAGGCTGTGAATAGCCCCGCAAAAGATAGGATTCGACCGTCCTGTAAAACAACGTCGGCCTCTTCTTGTAATCGCGAGATGGCAACAGTTTCGATCTCGACGCCACGCGCGATTAACTGGTCGCTCGTTTCTTGATCTAATGTCAGTGCGTCATTCAAGAAGAACGTGACATCGCCCCATTCGGGGATCAGCCGCGCCTGATGGACGGACATCGGACCCGTCGCGATCACGCCAATGCGGCCTTTATTCAGCTCATACCCGTGGCAATAAGGGCAATGGAAAACGTGTCGGCCCCATCGTTCCTGCAACCCTTCGATTTCAGGCAATGCGTCTGAAACGCCTGTGGCAAAGATAATGCGGCGGCCTTGGTGGGTTTTTCCGGCGTCCGTTGCAACGCTGAAGTTGTCATTGTCACCTATCGCGCTCAGTGCCTTGCCCGTTACCCAAGTTAGTGTTGGATATTTTTCGAGCTGGGCCTTCGATGCTGCGGCAATCTCGGCAGGGTCGATACCGTCTTGGCTGACAAAGCCATGTGCATGTGTCGCGAAACGGTTGCGCCGTTTGCCTTCATCGATGATCAGCACTTTGCGATGTGCGCGCAAAAGCTGCAGGGCGGCTGCCATTCCGGCGTAGCTGCCCCCGATGACGATCACGTCATGGATCATGTTCTATTCCTTTTGTTGTCGGTATGTCGCGTGTCTTTGCGCAAAGTCAGCGGCAAGATTGGCGAGTGTAACTGTTTTAAATCGTTCGATTAAAAGCGCTTCGGCCTCGGCAAAGGCATCATCAAGGGCGCTATTCACAGCTTGTTCGACCAAACAATCAGGGCTGTCTTGGCGATTACCGATTGCGAACACTGTCGGTTCGCCCAATGCCTCGTGTAGGTCGAAAAGCGTTATATTGTTTTGGTCTGCAGTTATGCGCCACCCGCCTGCGTGCCCACGTTCAGACGTGACAAGCCCCGCATTGCGCAACAGACCCATCGTTCGACGCACGACAACAGGATTAGTTTTCATACACATCGCAAGGATGTCGGATGTTACAGGCTTGTCCTGCTCGGCCATATGAAGAAGCGCATGCAAGACAGAGGAAAGGCGGCTATCCTTTTTCATGTAACTATTAATGTTACGATTCGCATCGAAATGCAAGCGCGTTAAATTACCTACGTCTATTCGGGGTGATCTGAGATTAAGCTAGGTTCGACCGCATCTTACGAAGTAATTCCCTAAGCTGCTGAAACTCTTGTAGCGTCAGACCTGCTGCGCCGACCAAACATTCAGCCATTTGATCGCGCCTGTTTGCCATATCGCGCCCTTTTTCCGTTAGTGAAATGTGGACTTTTCGCTCATCTTCGACCGCGCGCAGACGCGTGACCATACCTGCGGCAGCCAATCGTTTGATCAAAGGCGTCAGCGTCGAACTTTCCAACCCGAGTAATGCCCCTATCTCTCCGACTGCCTGTCCGTCCTTTTCCCACAAGGACATCAACACAAGGTACTGAGGATAGGTCACGCCGAACTGTGTCAGTAATGGTTTATACAGTCGACCAATTGCCAAGTTTGCCGCGTAAACGTCAAAGCAAATCATATCGTCAAGCGTGATCATACATGTAGTCATCGGTATCTCCTGTGATGCCAATTTAGTTATCACGCGATACAATCGCAAGCATTGACATATTTATATCGCGCAATAAGTATTACTACACAATCAAATGAAAGGAATCGATATGCCTGCTTCAAAAGTTCTTTATTCTACGAAGGCGACTGCAACGGGGGGACGTGACGGTACATCAAAGACCCACGACGGCGCGCTTGATCTCAAACTGTCTACACCCAAGGAACTTGGCGGTGCTGGTGGTGAAGGTGTGAACCCCGAACAACTTTTTGCCGCAGGCTATGCCGCCTGTTTCCTTGGCGCGATGAAAGCATACGCGCGCGGTAAAAAGATTGCTGTGCCCGACGATGCAGAAGTCACTGCAACAGTCGGCATTGGACCACGTGATGATGATGGTTTCGGTATTAAAGTCGAGATCGAAGTCTCGTTGCCCGGCGTTGCGGATGATGTTGCCGACGATCTGATTGCTGGCGCGCATCACGTTTGCCCATATTCAGATGCGACACGCGGATCGCTAGAAATTACGCCAACTCGCGCTGTGTAATACAAAAAAAGCGGGGCATATTTGCCCCGCTTTGCATCGTGCTTAGACGACTTACATCTTATTTTGTATCGATAAATTGGTTCATCGTCATCGACGGCTGAGAACACCCTGCCTCGCCTACGATCCGCGCTGGTACACCTGCGACAGTCTTCATTGGCGGCACGTCATCAAGAACGACTGACCCAGCAGCGACCCGGCTACAATGCCCGACCGTAATGTTGCCTAGCACCTTGGCCCCCGCACCAATTAGAACACCATTGCCAATCTTAGGGTGGCGATCGTCATCTTCTTTTCCGGTCCCGCCAAGCGTGACGGAATGCAACATTGATACATTATCGCCGACCACAGCAGTTTCACCAACAACAATGGAATGCGCGTGATCAATCATAATCCCCTGCCCGATCTGAGCTGCTGGATGGATATCAACACCAAACAATTCACTGACGCGCATTTGCACGAAATAAGCCAAATCGCGACGGCCTTGTGTCCACAGCCAATGACCTAGGCGGTAGGCTTGTACAGCTTGGAAGCCTTTAAAAAACATCAATGGTTGCAAGAAACGATGGCATGCTGGGTCGCGATCAAAAATCGCAACGATGTCCGCACGCGCCGCAGCCGTCAGTGCGGAATTTTCTTCATACGCAGCATCAGCAATTTCGCGAATGATTTGCTCGGACATCTCGGGCGAGGCTAGCTTCATCGACAATCGATAAGCCAAAGCGCCGTCAAAACCGTTGTGATGCAGGATACAAGCGTGAATCATCCCACCAATCAAAGGTTCTGCTTTGATTGCGTCCTCGGCCTCAGTACAGATGCGTTGCCAAACAGGATCAAGTTCGCGCAGTGAGGGTTTCAGATGTGCCATAGGGGTATCCTTTGCGTTTCAGACCCTTTGTGTAGATCATAAAACGTACTGTCGCCAAGAACAAAGCTGTGATTTTATCCATCACTGATCACGATCAATGGGCAAAATGGTCGTAAGTATAGCCATACATTGCAAATAATCCGCATCGCAAAAGGCGCTTCGCGGTACGGCTTTGTGTTTTTGAGCCGCCGACATGAGCGTCCCAGTCCCATACAAGGGATGTGGTTTTCCTGTTGCTTCGCGGTGGCGCGCAGCAATTGATGCCTCCTGATGCAGCTGAACGACCATTCGTCGCCGTGCAGTTTCTGGCGCTGCCAATAGCACCCGCACGGCGACCTCAAGATCGGCCAGTTGGACTGGCCGCACCACTAAACCTGCACATCCACGCCGACGAATGGCCCAGCGCCGTATCGGCTTGATAGTTGCGCGACCTCGATCCGATACGGCAACGTACCGACCTCTGCGGCGCGGGCGCTATCGCTGTAAGACCAAGTGGCCGTATTAACGATGTCTTGACGCTGCACGATACCGTCTTGCATCACGCGTATTTGGTAGGCCTCGCTTTCTTCACCAAGCGGGATTTCACCTTCGCCCCAAATATCTCCGTCAATCCGCCCACATCGGATCCATGACAGCTCGATAGCATCCTCCACGCGCTTTCCACGCAAGTGAGCCACTGGATAGGGCCGTAACCCATTTCCTTTAAACGCGGGAATTACATGACGGTAACTGGCGTCGGTCATCGGGCGTGTCGCAGGACCATAGCGGAAGTGCCTTGGTAGCCCGCGAAGCGCGGATGGAATGGTGACCTGCTCCGGCGTGCCATCCATTACGACGATCCGCGCCCCGACAGGCCAGTCATCTGGCATTAACGCATGACTACCCGCTTGCCCGCGCAGTAATCCAGTCAGCCGGTATGTACGCTCTGCAATTGGTACGGCTTGGCGAAACTGGATGATCTCCCATTTATCGGGCGTACCATCGCCAATCGCGATTGTATTCGCACCTGATAAAACGGCGGCATCACTGGCAGAACTGAGTTCCCCGTTGATCAATGTCACCTCAAGTCCTGCTTGCCGATCCCAAATACCAATCGGCCCTTGCCTCACCACACCTGCCGTAAGACCAATCGTGGCAGAACGATCCATCACGGTCTGCAAAGTGTAACCGCTATCCTCGGATGAGCCATAAAGGGCGATACTACCCGGCCAAGGACGCCCTGCCGTGGCGACATAGGGCGCAGTGGGTTGTTCGTCGCCAGTCAGCATCGGCAGATCCATGAAGAGCGCCTCAACAGGGACTGGGCCGACATATGGCTGTAACACGGGTCCGTCACCGTCAAATGTCTGCCCACGATAGGCTTCGGCGTCAATACGCGTGGCCTCAATCAGGCGCAAACCGGCTTCTTCGACACGGTCGACACGGTAGCGACCACGATGATCTACTGTATCCAGCGCGACAACGTCACCTGCCCCAACCTGCATTTGCGACGGCGGCAAAGCAAAGCTGGCCTGATCGCGCGCAACCCGCGCTTCTTGCAACCAGCGGGTTACCGTGTTGCGCCCCTCTGTCCGGGTCAATGCAAGCGGAACTTCGGTCTTGTTCACCCCATAGGTTTGGGTGTCCGGATGTACGGCCTCGGCAGCGACGGCTTCGTAGTCTCCGTCGTTGTCGAGGTGAACCAGCTGAAGACGCGCTGCAACTTCGGCGGCTGGACTGCGCGTCAGCGCAATTGAGTGGTCCTTTTCGGTATCAATGGCCAGATCATCATGCGTCAGCACATGATCCGCACGCCCAGCGCGGTTTTCAAAGACGAGCACACCATCGCGTTCCATCGCATCAAACCCGTAGGCCATCATCAACGGCTGTAACGCAGAGCGGCCAGAGCCGATGTTAGCGACGGCAAAACCGCGCACCACACCGTAGAGCCGTGACACGTCATAGCGGGTCACCCCAGAGCGCTCACATATCTCGGCAACCACAGATGCCAGTGCACGGTTGCTAACCCGTCCATTCAACCAATGCCCACGCGCATAGTTTTCTCCATCAGACCAGAGCGTCCGGTTACCGGGAAAGAACGGATATGGTCGCGCATCCCATGCCCATACGTGCATACGGCTCGTATCGACCATAGGTGCCCCGTATTCCGTTGAGACCGGGTTGTTCGCAACATCGCTGAAATGCCCATGGACGGCGCGCAGATATTGCATCTGCATAAAGTCATCACGGTTCCCATTAGAATAATGGGGCAATCGGGACTCGGATGATTTGGGATCAATGAACTTGTTGGGTTGGTTCGCGCCCTTATCAATGGCCGCACAGCCGAATTCAGTGAACCAGATCGGTTTGCTTTCAGGTATCCACGCAGTTGGAGTTACCTCTCGGACCCCATCTATTCGGTTATGGTGCGGGTTAGACCACCAACCATGAAAATCCTTATTGCGCCACACCCACGGCTCGCCTTCTCCATCAGTGATCGGCGTACGACGCTGGGCCTCGCGTGCCTCCGGTGTTGTGTAGTACCAATCATACCCCTCTCCTCCAGCCACATTGGAGCGCAAGTAATCCAAGTTATAAATAGATTGGGCTTCTATATCAGCGTGATCGTCCCCATCCCGCCAATCGGATAATGGCATGTAGTTATCGACCCCGATGAAATCGATATTAGGATCAGCCCACAGCGGGTCGAGATGGCATAGTTTGTCAGCAGTCCCAATCGGCTGATACCCATGGTATTCGGACCAATCCGCCGCATAGCTAATCTTACAATCTGCCCCAAGGATTGCGCGGACGTCAGCTGCTAGCTGGCGCAGGGCATCTACTGCAGGAAAACTATTCCCCGCCCCACGGATTTGGGTCAGCGCCCGCATCTCGGACCCGATACAAAATGCGGACACACCTCCGGCCGCTGCACATAGGTGTGCATAATGAAGTATGAACCGGCGATACCCCCAATCAGCAGGGCCAGTATAGCTAACGGTCGTTCCATCAACGCTGAAATCAGACGCAGTCGCATGCCCCATAAATGCAGATACCTCGGACACTGCCCCTGCGGTGCCATCGGTCGTGCCATCCATATATGGGGCAAGCGCAGTCGTAATCCGCCCACGCCATGGCAATGCAGGTTGGCCGGGGTTTCCTGTCCATGGATCGGTTAAAGTATTATCGCTTAGCTGCTCCATCAGAATGAACGGATAGAAGACTGGCGATAGACCGCGAGACTTCATATCGCGCAGTGCCTCAACGACAGAGGCATCGGTTGGCGTCCCGCCATAAACCGGCGCACCATCTAGTTCGGGGACTTCCTCGGCTGTGGCACGACTGACACCTGACACCCCCCAAGGCATCGCGTCCGCATCGACTTGGCGCTGTTCTACCTTCGGCATGATCTGGCATTCACCACAGCGCAGGTCATCGCCAAACCAAGAGACCACCATAACGACGGACTGACACGCCGGGACTTCGCCCTGCAACGCATCCATAGAGGCGCTAAAGTCGCTTTGCCCTAGGGGTGAATTCGTATTAACCGCGACCTGTTCACCGTATGAGGGCGACATATACACCTGCGACGTCGCCAGCCCGTATTCACCTGTACCCGGAATCAGGGCGACACCCGTTACCAGATCACCCAATTCTTCTTCACCGGCGCGCATGACTTCGAACGTCAGTTGCGGAATCCGATTACCGAACTGCGCCAATGGCATGTCTTCGAACACGACATATGCGGTGCCTCGGTAGGCAGGGGTATTGTCGATCCCTTCCACTGCTGCAATCTTGGGATCGGGCTGTTGGTCCATAGCGCCTGTGTAGACGCGCATATTCAGATCATCTTGCGGCACCTCGGTGCCATCGGCCCAAATCCGGCCCACCCGGCTAATCTCACCTTCACAAAGCGCAATCGCAATGCTGACACTGTACGAGAACGATTTGACCTCAGGCGTCGGCGGCGCACCTTTACCACCGCCAGATGTCTTACTGCTTTCTTTGAACTCGGATGCCCAAATTACCTGCCCGGGAACGCGCATACGGCCATAGATTTGCTGCAGGTCGGCGCCTTCGTTCGCACCCGTCAAACGCAGACGATCAACGCGCCCCGTTTCAACAGGTTCGCTACCTGCGCCCATGATCTTTTGATCAATATGACGGCCAATCGCAGCGCCTGCTGCACGACCAATGGTCGCCATAGACAGCCCCATGACAGTGCCACCGATTGAACCGCCAATAGCCATACCAGCTGCGGAAAGAACGATTGTCGCCATGACCAGTTATCCTTTTGAAATCTCAAATTGCGCCGCGATACGTCGACGCCATGGGGCGGAAAGCGGGCTTTCCACCACACCATGCCCGGAATACGAATGAATAAATGCAGGAGCGCTACAGGTGCTGGAGAGAATACCAATATGCTTTGCGACTGCCCCGTTACGCATTCGAAACAGCAGAACCTGGCCTGCTGCCAAAGGCGTGCCCGTCACATCACCCATATGGCGCAGCCCCGCCTGATAAAGCGCCTCTTGCCCCTGCGGTTCGGACCAATCCGCAGTATAGGCCGGCACAAGTTCGGGTTCAGCGCCATAAAGGGTCCGCCACACACCGCGCAGCAATCCCAAACAATCGCACCCGACACCCCGCACAGACGCCTGATGTAGATAAG
This sequence comes from Yoonia maritima, assembly GCF_002933395.1. Classification (GTDB taxonomy): domain Bacteria; phylum Pseudomonadota; class Alphaproteobacteria; order Rhodobacterales; family Rhodobacteraceae; genus Yoonia; species Yoonia maritima_A. The sequence goes on along the minus strand of NZ_PKFN01000007.1, from coordinate 439,434 downwards.
GTGTGCCAATCCAATCCCGTGCCACTTCGACAATCTGAGAGGTCATCGGCTACGGCTCCCACCGGAATTCATGCCATTATTACGCGGTACGCTTACCAGCCAATCGTCACCGGGAATGTCAGGAAAGCCCTGAAAGTTAATGAAATTGCTAAACTTGTCACGACACGACGCGGCACGCCTATCGCAACCTGCGATCAGGCGAACACGATCGCCGATTTCCATTGTGGCGCGGATCGGCTCCCACAAGGTGATCTTTCGGTTTCCTTCAATCACATCATCGGACTTGATCACACCGCGCAGCGTGGCCGCCGAACCAGTCTCAACGATGAGCTGGCCACCTTCGAACCACTGGTCATTAAACGAAGACACGTTAGCGAATGAAAACACCTGCCCATCTGTTGCAATGGTCAGTTCAGTCGTAACCGCAAACGCCGGATCATCCAAATCGACACCACATCGCCGATCACCCAAAACCGCACTACACGTCTTTAAATAAGATCGGCCCTGCGGTTGGTTCAGGGCCTCGGTCAAACCACGTAGTTCCGCTTGAAAACCACCCTGCGCCCGCGTGATCTCGCCTATCGTGCCATAGAACCGCACCTGCCGGGCCGCTGGGTTGTCCCATTGAACCAACCAAGTCGTCACTTCCGCCCCATCATAGCGCCCCGCATCAATGTCCGCTTCGGTAATAGCCGACGCAGACAGCACACCAATCGCTTCGGTGTTGTTGACAGACAGTCCTGTGGTACTCGCCAGCGCACGCGCGCTTAGCCCGCTTTCCGGGGTAAACGTGATACCGTCAAACTGAATGGCGACATCATGGTCGGTAAAGCCCAATGTCACGCCATCCGCGCGTCTTAGCGCCCAACAATGGCAGACATGTGTGGTACCGGTCGCCAAATGGGCGTGCAATACTGTGGCGGTCATACGCGGACCTCCACAATTGGAACATTGGGAACTTCACCAGCCTGAAAATTTGAAACCGACGTCATGATTGCATCAGTATCGAACCTTACGGGCACATCGAACTCAAAGCCCGCGCGGACATCCGAACCAACATCCGGCGGATGACCAAAATTCAGCACACCCGTGTTGTTGTCGACATTAAAATCAACGTCTTCTTGCTGCAGCACCCCGCCAATCGACACACGAACTGAGCCTGGAACAGGCTTAGAAATCGGACGCGCGTATGATGTGTCGCCAGACCGATAAGTCTTGTTCAGTTGGAACTGGGCAGTGACTTCATCCCCAATCGCGATCAACTGGTCCTCTGCATCGATTTCCTTGGATGGCGAGCAGGATTTGAAATCGCTCCAATCTTTCCAACGAAATCCAATAAGCTGGCCTTGGCGGGCCTCAAAAAACGCGATCAAGGTTTCTACGTCATCAAGTGACCGTAACCCCATACCCGCGTCATAACGACGACGGGCGTGCGCCCATGGCGTGTTGCGTTCTTCAAACCCATTCGCAAGCGTCACAATATCGGTACGGCGTTCCGGGCCGCCCACCGAACCGAAACTCAGCGAGGCGGGAAATCTTATGTCATGAAATGCCATCAGTTCTACTCCTATCGGTTACGTTGGCCACGGCCCAAGGCGCGCGCCATCTGTGACGCAACCTGCCCTTGGGACCGTTGAAAGCTCTGGGCGTCTGGCGTTGTGATGTTCATATTCACAGTCACAGAACCGCCCCCTTGGGTACGCACGCCCAAACGACCATCAGCGCCACGTGAAAGCGGCATGATCGCCTCTGGCCCGGCCTCACCCATCAACCCGGTGCCACCGCGCATCGAAAAGGTCACTGGGCTGCTGACAACACCACCTTTGGCAAATGGCATCACGCGGCCTTGGGTAAACGCACCACCATCGGCAAATGGCATCATGCTCGACACGGCCGAGTTCAAACCATCAGCTAAAACACCACCCATGTGGTTCATTACCGGATTAACAGCGGCCGAATAGGCGGTGTTGATCATGGATTGCGCAAGACCACTCAGCGCGTCAGACAACTTCATCCCATCCAGAACCAGGCCATCAAACGCACGGCGAAGCCCGCCTGAAAATCCGCGTTCAAGATTACCTAAATCACGTGTCGTATCCGCAAGCGCGCCTTGGACACCGCGCAACTGGCTATCAAAGGCTGCGGTGACTTGTGACGCATCTCCAATTGTCTGCTCCAGCGCACTGACGTCACTCTCTAACTGATCAATCTTATCCAAATCATCCATCCAAATTCTCCTTATCCACATCAGGAAATGCGGTCTGCAATTCGGCCAATCGGTCCCGGCCCATTGGGGGCGACGTTTGAGCAAGGCCCAGCATGATTTGCAGTTCAGTCGGGGTAAGCGCCCAAAACTGATCGGGCGTCAGGCGCAATCCATGCAAGCCTGCCTGCATCAAACCGCGCCAATCCAGCCCGATCATGTGGGCGTGGCAAAGGCACGCGCGAGCAAAGTGGCCGCCACCTGTGCCGCCCCAACGGGGCCACCCTCAATTTCAGCGGTCATCAGATCATCAGACGTCCCACGCCAACCACCACCGCGTAGCCCCGCAACAACGACCGCCATCACATCGCGGCTTGAAAACGCGCCGCCCTCGAACCGGCGGATCAGGTCAATCAACGACCCTTCACCCAAGCGCGTCTCAAGCTCGGCCAATGCGCCCAAAGTCAGTTTGCAAATGTGTGAAACGCCATCTATGCGCACCTCGGCTTCGCCGGTCCAAGGGTTCGCCATCAGATCAACGCCGTAAAGATCAGCGCACCAGCCGATGCGAGCGACAGCTCATAAGTCGCCTCGCCGTTATGCGAACCAGCGTATTCGATTGATGTGATCTGAAACGGGCCTTCAACGGTGCCGAAATCCGGAATGATCACCTGAAAATTGGGGGTCTCACCATCAAAGAAAATCTGGCGTGCACGTTCATCCGTCGCGTCATCTTTGAACACACCGGACCCCGAAATCGATGCAGTCTTAACACCAGCGCCACCAAGCAATTCACGCCACCCGCCTGTGCTTTCAAGGCTCGTAACATCCACGCTCTCAGCGTTAAAACTGATCCGGGTTGCACGTAGGCCCGCTGCCGTCTCAAACAAACCGCCGCCTGTCATGTCTATTTTGACCAGCAGGTCTTTACCGTTCTGGGCTACCATAGCCAGTACTCCTTTTAGGGATTAAGCGTTATCCGCGACACGCGCGCGGAAAATCAGGTTGATCTGGCGGACGTCACCCGTGCCAACACGGGCGGCTTTCGCCTTATAGAAATTCAGGGACACCAGCGCGCCGCGGGTCAACGTGAGATCAGCATCAACCAAAGCGTCAGACACGGCGGCAGCGGCAGTCTTCGCCGTCGAAAACCCCGCGCTCTCGGTCACGACAGTCACCGTAAATTCGTGCAGCGCACCACCGCCAGTTTTGTCCGACGCATCGCGCACATCTTCGGCACCAAGCACCACATACAACGGCGGTAGTGCGCCACTAGGCAGTGCGTCATAAATTGCTGTGCCAACAAGACCTGTAAGATCGGGATCATTCGACAGCTGGCCATAGACGGCGGCCTGCAAAGCAGAAGCAACTCCATAACTCATGATGCAGTCTCCTCAAGCGCGTGACAGGTCAGAAACCGGCCATCACTGCCCTGCTCTGCCACTGCGGTAATGTTGAAAATACGGTTACCTTCACGAAAACGCTGACCTGCAACGGGGCGCGACTGTGCGCCTTGGGGCGCGGCGCGCACCGTGATCCGGTAAGGTACACGTGAAATAGTCGCAGCAAACGCGGCCGCCTCGCGGCCAGAGCCGGCCTTGACCGTTGCCCAATGAATGCCCAGCGGCTGCCATTCACGAACATAGCCACCAGCACCGTCGCTCACCTGCAAAGGGGCCTCTAACACAAACGCGCGGTTCAAACGCGGCGCTTTCATACCGGGTTCCCCATAAACAGACGCACGGTGCGGTACTGTTCGATCAAGGCAGACACGCCAAACGGCATCGACGCAGTGCCGTGCGAAACCTCATGACGGAATTCGTAATAATGCGCAGCCAACATCAATACGGCGTGCGCCAAATCAGCAGGTAAATCTGACCACTCGGGACCGAAGCCAGCCATCAACCCAATGCGCACGGTGCCGTTTGTCGGGATAGACGGCAGCGCAGCGGCGCTCGCCTTTATGCTGGGGCGCAGCATATCTGGCTCCAGATACCAAGCCCCCACATCAGGAATAACCTCGTCACCACTCATCGCGATCAATATGACGGACGAAATCGCGCTGACAGGGGCAACAGGAAGCGGCTGACGGCGGGCATCGCGCCACGCAGTCAACATCCAACTAAACTCGCGCTCGATGAGGATTTTACCAGTGCGCGCTTCGATCGCCGCCATAGCAGCGCGCAGATAACTTTCCAGCACACCATCTTGTAACCCATCATCCGAGAAACCCGAACCAAGGCGCATATGGTCTTTGAATTGTGCGACCGGAAGCGCCGATTGCGGCACGGTGGTCTCTTCGACTAACATCATGGGTTATCTCCGAAATCTTCTGATCTTGGGACCGTTAAGGTCAAGAACCCCGGACGCAGGCCACCCTGCATCACTCGGACGGAAGGAAGCTGCTAGACGACACAGGATCGCCTTGGATGCGTCCGGGGACCGGGGGCAATCACGCCCCCGCTTTCACGCCAGACTTAGCTGGTCGCGAACTTCAAAAGCTTGATTGCGCCAAAATCGCTGACGGCACCGCCAACACGTTTCGTGGCATAAAACAGCACATGTGGCTTGGCCGAGAACGGATCGCGCAGCACGCGTATATCTGGACGTTCAGCAACGGTGTAACCCGCACCAAAATCACCAAAGGCAATCGCCATCGCGTCCGCCGCGATATCAGGCATGTCTTCGGCAATCAGCACTGGGTAACCCATCAGACGCGCAGGCTCGCCCGCAGCCAGACCATCAGACCAAAGGAAACGACCATCATTGTCTTTCAGCTTGCGAATTGTGCCCGCCGTCTTGGAATTCATTACGAATGTGCCGTTCGCGCGATATTCAGCACCCAGCGAATAAACAAGGTCCACAATCGCGTCGCCGCCATCAATGCCACCGGCTGTACCCGTCGGCACATAACCAATGTTACCCCAAGCCCAAACGTCATTGTCGACAGTTGGATACGTCATCAGACCAGTAGGTTTGTCGATGCCATCACCATTGATAAACGCGCCCGCTTCAGAACGAGCGAATTTATCGGCGATACGACCGGCCAGCCAACCTTCGATGTCGAACGCGCTGTCATCCAACAAACGCTGGGACGCCTTAGGAAGCGCAGACAATTCGTGCAGTGGGATCGTGATACGATCGATCTGCGGCGTGTCAGTCTCAGCCACCGAACCCGCTTCAGTCGCCCAGCCCGCACCCATTTCGGTATGATCAACCAGCACATCATACGACGTCGCATCGACGTTCACGACATTCGCAATCGCACGGATCGATGCCGTAGACGAAAGCGTACCTTTCACGGTGTCCGACGTCTGTGGATCAACCAAGTAGCCACCATCAGCCGCAATTGAAGTATTCAGCGATTTACCGTCCAGCTCCAGACCGCGCAGCGCGTCATCATCACCTGAACGCAGGTAGGCGGCAAACGCCTTTTGGTGCGGAGCATTTTCGGCGGCACAAGTTGCCAACGCCGCACGAGAAGTCATCATTGTCTTACGATCCAGCTTGTTCATCCGGTCATCCTGTTTTTGAAGTTTGGCATTAACGCCGTTAGAAAAGTCTTTGAATTCGCTCATAAACCCGACAACAGCCGCGTTCAGTTCTCGGGCAGGAGACACATCTTCCCCGACCCGAGAATCGCTCTCAGTCTTGCTCATCAATCTTCCTTTGATTGTGGTGCGGCGGGGGTTAGTCCCGCGCCATCAAACGGCGGGCATCTTCAAACACCGCTGCCAATTCACGCATCGCACCGACGGCAGGATCATCCCCCTTCGCCGCTACACGCGCATCGGGAAGCATGGGGAATGTAACCAAAGACACCTCCCACAGCTCCAACTGAGACAAAAGGCGTCCGCCCCTGTCGTTCTTTTGGGCCTTCACGGTGCGATATCCGATGGACAGCCCATCAATCGCGCCGGCGCTGACCAATGAGGCGGCTTCGCGCCCCTTAACAACATCGGTCAGCAATCGGCCTTTAACCCATAGGCCGTTTGCGTCTTCACGCACCTCATCCCAAACGCCAATCGGCTGGGCGGGGTCGTGCTGCCATAGCATCTTGATCTGGCGGCCCTGCGCCAGTGACGCGGCATATGCACCCGGCACAACAGTATCACCGCCCTGATCAGCCTTTCCAAACAAGGATGCATAACCACTAATCACCGATCCATCCGTGACTGTGACATCAGCACCCAACTGGCAAAATTTATGTTCCAAACTCATAGCGCTCTCCCGCTCAGTGCTTTCACAATTTCGAAAACCAACAGGCCAAAACAGCCGCAGACCACGGCCCAAATTTGGCGCTCTAACCGCGTGACCATGAATTCGATCCGACCAAGGCGCACATCGACTTGGGCAAACCAGAAATCCGAAACCGGAGGTTTCACTTCACGGTGTGGCTTACGCTTCAGATCAACGACCTTACCGGGCATCGCCAACCTCAATTGCAGGAAGGCCAAGCAACGCACGCTTTTCGGGATCGGTCAAAAACGCAGCCTCTCCCACACGACGCCATTGGGCATCTCGTTCAGCTGAAAGCGCTGGTATCTGGTCCAAATCCGGGCGCAGTTCGATCCGCTCGCTAGTGAAATCGGACAACCAATCTGCAATCGTACTTGTGACGCGTGTCACCAGCGGCAACACAGTCAAACGGTAAAACGCGCGGTTTGCCTCTTGGTAATTGGCATAGGTCGCATCACCCGGAATCCCCAACAGCATCGGCGGCACACCAAAGGCAATCGCGATTTCACGCGCGGCGGCTTCCTTGGTTTTCTGGAACTCCATATCTGATGGCGAAAACCCCATTGGCTTCCAATCCAGCCCACCTTCCAACAGCATAGGGCGACCAGCATTACGGGCACCCTGGTGCTGGGTTTCCATCTCGCTTAGCAGGCGATCATACTGATCCGCCGACAGTGATGCCTGCCCGTCCGCACCGCGATACACAATCGCACCAGATGGCCGGGCTGCATTATCCAGCAAAGCCTTTGACCAACGCGAAGCAGCGTTGTGAACATCCACCGCATTCGCAGCGGCCTGCAAAGCAGACAGTCCATAATGATCATCCTGCGGGTGAAAACTCTTAATATGGCAAATCGGACCCTGCCCGTCAGAAACTGCGAAACGATGCTTGCGACCGTTCACACTGTATTCATAGGCCATCGGCCAACCATCTGTACCCGGCACAACCGACATCCGGTCAGAGCGCAAGACATGCATCTCGAGCGGCAAGCCATCATCGCCAACAGCCTCAAGATATCCATTCCCGGTCAACAGCAGTTGACCAAACAACGCTTCAAGCAACTCTGCACGGCCATGCCCGGCATTTGGACGGTTCAACAGTGCCAACACCGGATGGGTGTCATAGCGGCGCTCTGCATCCTGCAAAACGACTGGAACAGCAGCGGCCGCCTCAGCAATCATCTTAACTGCACGAAACCCGATCGGGTTATTCGCAAACCCGGTACGGGTCAGTGACACGACATCTCGCGGGCTCCACGCCACACGACCCGCACCTGACATCGCCATCACACGACCCGTGGCCGAGGCTTTAACCTCAGCCACCGGCTGTTCCGGCGTAGCGCGGTTCAAGAATTCAAACATTCAAAACTCCTTTGGTGCCAATCGGCCGTTGATGACCGTCTGCGATCCATGAAAACAATTTGCATTTAAATGATTACAAAGATGGTAGGGATGCGTACGCACCCCTACGCAACGGGGTCAAAGCCCGCGAATACTGGGGTTACGCCAATTTTGGGCCGGTTCAATCATCAAATCATAAAGCGCCCAAACCAACGCATCGACCCGGTCAGGCGATCCGCGACCGACGAATCCTTGGGTGGTTAGCTGACACATCTGGTCTTCCAGCTTGGCTAAGCCACGCGCGTGACGCACACGACCTTGCTCATAAAGCGCGGCAATCGGCTCTGCTCGGGCAACCTTACCCTTTGAGGCGTGAACAGACCGATAGGATACCATTGGATCAACCTGCCGCAAAACGGCCTCGACCATGTCCCCTCCTTGATTGACCTCAGCGACCAAACGATCAGCGCCAAACCGATCCATTGCATTGATCGCAGCTTGCGCCCAATCAGTTGGACGCGCCGCAGACATCGACACATCAGCCAAGACATAGGCACGCCACTCCTGCGGGGGGCCATCCATTACGACACCCGCAACCACAATCCCACATTCATCAGATCCCTTATGCGACGTCCCCGGCGGGTCAATTGCGACGACAACACGCGTGCAGGGCGGCAAATGATCGGCCTGCACCCCCGCCAATTGATCGGCCCCCCAAAGCGCACCATCAACGTCATCCAACAGCGCACCATCGATTTCTTGGCGGCCCAAAGACGTACCACCATAACGCGCCTCAATCTCGGCGATAAAACTCGGGGCAAGGTTCGCGCGGTTCGCTTGCGTAGGTGCATGGGTCACCACGGTCGTGTCCATCTCAAGCAAATCACGCAAAACCGCCGCACGGCGCGGTGTGGTCGTCACACAGGCCCGAGGATGATCACCCAATCGCAACCCAAACTGCAACATATCCCACGTGTCACCACCTTTGCGCCATTTCGCCAATTCATCCGCCCACAAGGCATCAAACTGCGGGCCACGTAGGCTTTCTGGTTCATGCGCAGAAAACAACTTCGCTTGCGCACCGTTGGGCCAAACCAGCAAGCGGCGCGTGGCAATCCAGTCTGGGCGGCGATCCGGCGGGCTTACCGCCATAATGCCACTTTCGCCAAAGACCATCACCTCGCGAGCCTGATCCATGGTTTCGGCGACAATCGCCATGCGGCGGGCGCGGCCGGGCACGGTGGGGCGTGGGCCTTCCAGCATCGCACGCACCCACTCGGCCCCTGCCCGCGTTTTGCCCGCACCACGGCCGCCCATAATGACCCAAGTGCGCCAATCACCGTCAGGCGGCAGTTGGTGCGGCAGCGCCCAAAAGTCGAACAGATAAGGCAGTGATGCGATCTGTGCAGACGTCAGTTGGTTTATAAACTCAACCTGCGCGGGTCGCGGCGCGGAGGCGATCAAGCTGGCTCCCGATGTCAGCGCGCAGGGCGTCATAGTCGATATCGGCGTCGGACTGATTGGCTTGCTGTTGGGCATGAAACGCCTCCTCTGCCGCAAGCACCTTGAGATGCGCGGATTGTAATTCGCTTAGCTTTGTCAAAAGGGGTTTAGAGGCCACATCAGTCGGTAACCCAATTTCTGCAATCATGTGACGGATAGTATTCCGAACACTCACATACAGCTCCGCAATCTCGGTCACGCGGGCCGATGCATCATCAAGGGCCACCTGCCCCTGATCGTCTAATTTGTTCATGTATATTCGCCTGTAAGGGGTGAGCTTCCGTTACATCGAGAGGCGATAATCGACGCCTTCTAGCACAACAACTATAGGCACAGGCAGGCCCAGAAGTCAATCAGCCGAGGGTACGGACGCGCACCCTCGGCTAAATTTTCATTAACCTTTACAGCGCCTTAATTATCAGATGCGCGCTCAGCTTCAATCTCGCGCCAGCGGGCAACATTGCGATTATGTTCGTCCAATGTTGTCGCAAAAGCGTGGCCACCAGTTCCATCAGCCACAAAAAAGATATATTCTGTGGTGTCTGGATTCAGCGCCGCTTCGATACTCGCGCGACCGGGGTTGGCAATCGGTGTTGGCGGCAGACCCGGGATCACATAAGTGTTCCAAGGTGTCTCACCACGCAATTCACTTTGACGCAAACCACGACCCAGAATTCCCTCACCCTGCGTGAGTCCATAGATAACCGTCGGGTCCGTTTGCAGCTTCATGCCTTGGTTCAGGCGGTTCACAAAGACGCTCGCAACTTGGCGACGCTCTTCAGGAACACCTGTTTCCTTCTCAACGATACTTGCCAGAATCATTGCTTCTTCTGGCGAAGCCAAAGGTAAGCCATCAGCACGTTCTGCCCATGCTTCTGCGATGATCGCAGACTGCCGCTCTGTCATCTGCGCAATGATCGACGACACACGCGTGTCAGGTGTGATGTCATAGCTATCAGGCGCGAGCGATCCCTCAGGTGGGGTCTCTTGCACGTCAGCAACCAAGATATCAATCGCGCTCAGCTCGTTTACGATCTGCCAACTGGTCACACCTTCGGCCAATGCAACACGATACCGGGTATCGGATGCTTCACGGACTTCGGTGTACTCCGCAGGTGTTTCGACCTCACTCGGATCATAATTCACCAGCTCAACAAAACGGTTCGTCGCGGGGTCAAGCTCGCGCACCTGAATTAGCATCTTGTTGATACCAACGCGGTAAACGACTTCGGTGCCGCAAGTATTCTGACCACCACGGGTCACGATGCTCACGATATCTTCCATCGACGCTTGCTCTGGCACCAGAAAGCTACCAGCTTTCAAAAGACCCGACTTTTCAGAATAATCTGCGCCCGTCTCAAAAATGAACTCAGACGAAATCGCACCTTGATCAACCAGTTTCGAAGCGACACGAGACATGTTAGTCCCACGATCGACTTGGAAACAAATTGCCTGCGCCAAGGGCCCCGGCGCAGAATATTGCTTCATTCCCCAGCCGATACCACCGACCAAGAGGAACAAAGCAACAATAAAGAACGTCAAAAAATTAGACGCTATGTGGCGCCACATTAGGTGACCTTTCCGAACACGACACTGGCATTCGTGCCGCCAAAGCCGAACGAGTTCGACAATGCGATATCGATCTTACGCTCGCGCTTTGCATTCGCGCAAAGGTCGACCACGGTGTCAACGGCAGGATTGTCCAAGTTGATTGTCGGCGGTGCAACCTGATCCCGGATCGCAAGGATCGAGAAGATCGCCTCAATCGCACCAGCGGCCCCCAAAAGGTGACCCGTCGCTGATTTGGTCGATGACATCGTTAGTTTCGCAGCAGCCTCTGGGCCAACCAAACGCTCTACCGCGCCCAATTCAATGGTATCAGCCATCGTCGAGGTACCATGCGCGTTTACATAATCAATCTGCGTTGGATCGATACCGGCATTCCGGCACGCAGCACGCATCGCGCGCTCAGCACCTTCATGATCAGGTGGTGGGGCTGTGATGTGGTGGGCGTCGCCGCTCAGACCATAGCCCAGAACCTCTGCATAGATTTTAGCACCACGGGCTTTAGCGTGTTCATACTCTTCCAGAACGACCATCCCAGATCCCTCGCCCATGACAAAACCGTCACGGTCTTCGTCCCATGGGCGGCTCGCCTTTGCGGGGTCGTCGTTATATTTCGTGCTCAGCGCCTTACAGGCGTTAAAGCCCGCAATGCCAATTTCACAAATCGCAGCTTCAGCACCGCCAGCGACCATAACGTCAGCATCGCCGTGCTGGATCAAACGAGACGCATCACCAATCGCGTGCGCACCTGTAGAACAGGCCGTCACAACAGCGTGGTTCGGGCCACGGAACCCGTATTTGATCGAAACCTGACCAGAAATCAGGTTAATCAGCGCACCGGGCACAAAGAATGGGGAAACGCGACGTGGGCCTTTTTCGGCCATCATCACAGCAGTGTTCGCAATCGAATTCAAACCACCGATACCCGACCCCATCAGAACACCCGTCCGCTCAAGGCTTTCACGGTCTTCGGGCATCCAACCTGCGTCTTCAATCGCTTGCTGGGCTGCAGCCAAACCGAACATGATAAAGGTATCAACCTTACGCTGTTCTTTCGGCTCCATGTATTTGTCGGCGTTGAATGTACCATCGGTGCCATCGCCCAACGGAACTTCGCACGCATATTGCGTGGTTACCTTACTGGGATCAAAGCCCGTAATTTTACCAGCGCCAGATTGACAGTCCAAAATCCGTTCCCAGGATTTTTCGACTCCATCAGCTAGCGGGGTTACCAAACCCAAGCCTGTTACAACAACACGACGCATATTCTGCCCTCACCTTTTGGCGTATTTGAATGCACTAATAACCTAGCCAACAGCACAGGAGCAAGTCCGCGTCACAACGCCAGCATCGGGTTGCCTACAAGGGAACAACTCTTGCCTATTACTGTTCAACTTTTATCTGCCACGTTGGCACAACACTCTTTAACGGATTGGTTTGTCATTAAGTCACGAGACGCGCTTAAAACAACCTTCATACAAAAAAAACGGCGCCGTAATGGCGCCGTTTCCTTGTTCTTTGATAACGGCTTATTGTGCGCCGTTGATGAACTTAACCGCGTCACCAAATGTCTGGATGGTTTCTGCAGCGTCGTCAGGGATTTCGATACCGAATTCCTCTTCGAACGCCATAACCAGCTCAACAGTGTCAAGGCTGTCTGCACCAAGATCATCGATGAAGGACGCAGTTTCCGTCACTTTGTCTTCTTCAACACCAAGATGCTCTACTACGATCTTGCGTACGCGGTCTGCAACGTCGCTCATGTCAATTCCTCACGTCTTTCTGGGCCAGTGCCCGTTTTGATTTGGGCTGTTGCCCGACTTAACTTTCCCCTTGCGGGGTTCAACCGATCTGCGCAGCAAACATCCGACGTGGCGTCACATGCACTTTTTCGGCAAATCTGGGTGGCCTATAGCAGAGAATTCCGCTTAGGCAAACGGTTTCATAGCCGCTGTTAAAGCATGGCCATCCCACCGTTCACATGCAAGGTGGTACCAGTAACATAAGCCGCCTCTGGGCTAGAAAGATACAAAACTGCCGCAGCAATCTCTTCGGCGTCACCCATACGACCAGCAGGAACTTGCGTCAAAATTCCTGCCTTTTGCTCATCATTCAGCTTATCTGTCATCGCAGTGGTAATAAATCCGGGTGCCACGCAGTTCACGGTGATTCCACGGCTCGCAACCTCATATGCGATGGATTTTGACATCCCAACCATACCTGCCTTTGATGCCGCATAGTTCGCCTGACCCGGATTACCTGTTGCACCAACGATAGAAGAAATATTCACGATGCGGCCCCAACGCGACTTCATCATGCCGCGGATCACGCCTTTGCAAAGACGCATGGTCGATGTCAGGTTGACCTCTAGAACCGACGACCATTCTTCATCCGACATGCGCATAAAGATATTGTCACGCGTAATCCCCGCGTTGTTCACAAGCACGTCAACAGAACCCATCGCCTCTGCAGCCTGTTTCGGCAGCGCGTTTACAGCGTCTGCGTCGCTTAGGTTACATGGTAAAACATGCGCACGATCGCCCAGTTCGGCGGCCAACGCCTCAAGCGGCTCAACCCGCGTACCAGACAGTGCAACAGTCGCCCCAGCACCGTACAACGCCTTGGCGATTGCACCACCAATGCCACCCGAAGCACCGGTAATAAGGACATTTTTCCCATTTAGATCAAACATTTCGAATTCCTTCTTCAATCTTTTAGCGCAGCGATAGCCGCAACAATATCTTCGGGCGTACCAACAGCTGCTGTCGCCAGGCTACGGTCAATACGTTTAACCATTCCACATAGCGCCTTGCCAGCACCGATTTCGAACACCTCAGTCACGCCCTGCGCGGCCATGTAGCCAACGCTTTCGCGCCAGCGCACGGAACCCGTCACCTGCTCAACAAGCAATGAACGGATTGAAGCTGGATCAGTGACGCTGCTCGCTTCAACGTTGGCGACCACTGGTACAGCTGGTGTTTTGATTTCAACATCATCTAGTGCCTCGGCCATCACGGCAGCCGCCGGGGCCATCAAGCTACAATGGAATGGGGCGCTTACTGGCAATAGTAACGCGCGCTTTGCACCTTTTTCTTTGGCAATGACGGTTGCCCGCTCAACGGCAGCCTTGCGCCCTGACACAACCACCTGCCCCGGATCGTTATCGTTTGCGGCTTGGCAAACCTCGCCTTGCGCGGCTTCTGCTGCAATTTCGGCAACTGTCGCGAAATCCAGCCCCAGAATCGCGGCCATTGCGCCAACGCCGACAGGCACGGCATCTTGCATTGCAGTTCCACGTAAGCGCAACAAACGTGCGGTGTCCGCAACCGTCAATGCGCCAGCCGCAGCCAAGGCCGAATATTCGCCCAATGAATGCCCAGCAACATAACTTGCTGCCGAAACAGAAACGCCTTCAGCCTCAAGCGCGCGCATCGTCGCCAAGGATGTCGCCATCAACGCAGGCTGCGCGTTCCGCGTCAGCGTCAGTTCCGCGATATCGCCACCCCAAATTAAACCAGACAGGTTTTCGCCAAGCGCCTCGTCAACTTCGTCAAAAATCGCCTTTGCAGATGGATAAGCGTCAGCCAAAGCCCGCCCCATTCCAATTGTCTGCGCCCCTTGGCCCGGAAATACGAATGCCCGCATCAGACCTCTCCTCTTTGATATGTTATTTGCGGTCAGGCTTACCTTGCTGTGACATAGCGCACAAGCAACCCGTCAACTGATCGGTGATGCACAAAGCCTGTAAGCTGGCACACACACTCAATCATTTGCGCGAATCCACGCTGGTGATAGCGTGCTTACAATCATTCGGAGAACAACAATGCCCGCCACAAATACCGCCAGCACATACGGTACAGTCACCAAAGCTTTTCATTGGCTGACTGCTTTACTGATTCTCACCGTAATTCCATTAGGACTAATTGCCGAAGACCTTGCCTTTGATGCGCCCCTTAAGGTGCCGCTCTTCTCGGCGCACAAGACACTGGGCGTCATTATATTCTTTGTTGCGTTGGCACGCATCCTATGGGCATTGACCCAGACAAAACCGGGAGACCTTCATCCAGACCGCCGCTTAGAAACACTGGTTGCGCATATTGTACATTGGTTACTTTATGTCGCCTTGGTCGTTGTGCCGCTGTCAGGCTGGCTACACCATGCAGCCACTTCGGGGTTTGCCCCTATTTGGCTGCCAATCGGTCAAAGCCTTCCGTTCATTCCTCAAAACGAAAAACTGGCCGAGATTTTCTCGGGGCTGCATTGGGTCTGGAGCAAGATCCTCATCGCTTCAATCCTGTTGCATATTGCTGGTGCACTTAAACATCAAATCATCGACAAAGACGCGACGCTATCCCGCATGTGGTTCAAGCAATCGCAAGTACCGGACACATCGGAACGCGAAAAGGCGATTTTGGCCCCCATCTTTGCGCTCGGCATCTATATAGTCGCGGCAGGCGGCGCTGCGGCGGCAGGAATGCTTTCGCACGGAGATCGCGAACCTGCTGTCGTATTAGAACAAGTCACGTCGGATTGGATGGTGACGGACGGAACTATCGGCATCACGGTGCGCCAGCTTGGAAACCCGGTATCGGGACAGTTCGACGATTGGACCGCTGTCATCGACTTTGATCCAAACGCGACAGGTACGCTTGGCCACGTCACAACAACAATCGCGATCGGATCGTTGCACCTTGGGTCGGTTAGCGATCAGGCAATGGGCGCGGATTTCTTTGCTGCTGATGCCTTCCCCACAGCGACATTTGACGCAGACATTACAGCCGACGGCGGTACATATCTGGCAACTGGCACGCTAAAGATCAAAGACATCACGCTGCCTGTCACCCTGCCCTTCGTACTTAACCTTGAGGGTGATACAGCCGAGATGGCTGGGTCACTCGCGCTTGATCGGCGCGACTACCAAATTGGGCAAAGCATGGCAGACGAAAGCAGCCTCGGATTTGACGTGGGGGTTAATATCAACCTAACCGCCACACGATAACAAAAAAGGCTGCGCCTCGGTCAACCAAGGCGCAGCCAGTTTTTCTAGTGAGTTGCTGAATTATTCAGCCTTCATCGCCTCAACAGAAATCGTGACTTCGACTTCGTCGCTGACATATGGCGCGAATGCTCCGACTTCGTAGTCAGAACGCAGCAGCGTTGTTGTCGCGTCGAAGCCTGCCCATTCTTTTTCAGCCATTGGGTGCATACCAGTTTGATTTAGCTTCGCGTCCAGCACGACAGATTTCGTCACACCGTTCAGCGTCAAATCGCCAGTGATCAATGCGGTGTTGTCGCCAGTAACTTCGATACCTGTAGACGTGAATGTCACCATTTCGTCCTCATCGGCACCAAAGAAGTCACCTGACATGAAGTGTTCGAAACGGCCTTCCCAACCTGTCAGCATGCTGCGCACTGGGAATGAAACGTTCACGCTTGATGCTGCTGGGTCTTCAGCGTCAAAGCTGATTTCGCCTTCAAAGCCAGAAAACATGCCCATGCCGGTCGAAAAACCAAGGTGGTTATATGTGAACATGATTTGGCTGTGGCTTGCATCCAGCACATATGCCTCAGGGGCTGCAAATGCTGGCGCGGCGATTGATGATGCAGCGACTGCGGCTGCGAAAAGTACGTTCTTCATTGGAATCTCCAGTTGTGAGTAGTTTACACCCTCTATTGAAGGTGCATCACCGCACAAAGCAATTCTGCAATTCTGAACAAATTGTGTTCGACAACACAGTAGCCGGCGCTGTCGACGTGGTCTTTCAGGCTGCGCTATGCGGCGTGATCATCAAATCTTGTGCCAGTCGATCACGCAAGGGAATCAGTTGCGCCTCTATGGCTTCGGCCACGCATACACGCTGATTGGTATCGCGATACTGCAGCACGAGCGACGCTAAGCCATTTTCCGGCTGAGATTCAATAAAAACACCACCAATCGCGTCGAAACCGTAAGCCCCGATCGTGGTAGGCTTGCCAGCGCGGTTACTGATAACCTCACGAATTTCGCCTACGCTCGTGTCGACATGAATTTCTGCCTGCGACCCGCGACTTGCAAACCACAGCAAATAAAACCCAACCGCCGCGAATAATACTGACGCGGCAAGCCGGATCACACCAACATCGCCATTGAAAAACAATACAGGCAGGGCAAGCATGCTAACCGCAGCAATCATAAAGCACGCGCCAAAGAAATATGAGAACAACTGCGCCATCATCACGCCAATCGCTGGCGCACGACCAGACCGAATTTGATACCCCCAAAAAGTATCTTCTACTGCAAAGTGAGTTGGTTTTGCCATTTGCCCCTGACCGCCTGAAAATTGAGTTGCCACGCTTCCAGTCATGACGTCTCCTTGATGTCGTTTTCATATGAAATAACAGTAAATCAGGGCGACAAATAGGCATTGGCATGGCAGGTTATAGAAAACAAATGGCAGCCAATTCCAGCCAATAAAAATAGGGCTTTGATACTTGCATCACCCGGTTGGACCTGTATAAGGCCGCAACCTTTCTGTGTAATGTTGAACTGCGCAGTCTCTCGTGGGTGGGGTGCAGAAAGGTTCACTGCCCCACGCTTTGAAATGCGCTGATAATGAATGGAGTACGCATGCCGCTATACGAGCATGTCATGATTGCGCGTCAGGATCTTTCCAACTCGCAAGCTGAAGCACTTATCGAACACTTCGGATCCGTTCTTGCCGACAATGGCGGCAAGTTGCTGGAAAACGAATACTGGGGCGTCAAAACGATGGCCTATAAGATCAACAAAAACCGCAAGGGTCACTACGCACTACTGCGGACTGATGCGCCAATTCCTGCGATTCAGGAAATGGAACGTCTGATGCGCCTCCATGACGATGTCATGCGCGTGCTGACTATCAAAGTCGACGCACACGAAGATGGCCCATCTGTACAGATGCAGAAACGCGAAGAACGTGGCGAACGCCGCGAGCGCCGCTAATCAGATCTTAGATAAGGACAACAATCATGGCTACTAAACCATTTTTCCGTCGTCGTAAGTCCGATCCGTTTGAAGGCGATAACGCGCCAAAGATCGACTACAAAGACACTCGCCTTTTGCAGCGCTATATCTCTGAGCGCGGTAAAATCGTTCCAGCCCGTATCACAGCTGTTGGTGCCAAGAACCAGCGTAAGCTCGCCCAGGCGATCAAACGCGCGCGTTTCCTTGCCCTGCTGCCATACGCAGTAAAGTAAGGACACCGATCACATGGATATCATTCTCCTTGAGCGCGTGGCCAAACTGGGCCAAATGGGCGAAGTCGTTTCTGTTAAAGAAGGCTACGCACGTAACTTCCTGCTGCCACAAGGCAAAGCACTGCGCGTAAACGCTGCAAACCTTGCACGTTTCGAAGCAGAAAAAGCACAGCTTGAAGCACGCAACCTTGAAAGCAAAACAGAAGCAGCAGCATTGGCTGAAAAGCTGGACGGCGAAACATTCGTCATCATCCGCTCTGCATCTGATTCTGGCGCGCTTTACGGTTCTGTCACAACGCGTGACGCCGCCGAAGTTGCAACCGAAGCAGGCTTTACCGTCGACAAAAAACAAGTTGTTTTGTCTGCAACAATCAAAGACTTGGGCCTGCACGACGTAACCGTCAACCTGCACCCAGAAGTCGCTGCAACAATCACACTGAACGTTGCACGTTCCGCAGAAGAAGCCGAGCTGCAAGCAGCTGGTAAATCTATCGCAGAACTGGCCGCCGAAGAAGAAGCAGCTGCTGAATTCGAAATTCAGGAACTGTTTGACGACATCGGCTCTGCCGCTGACGAATTCGGTGACGACGAAGAAGCGCCTGCACAAAGCAACGACGAAGACTAATTCGATCTGCTTTTACAGTACATTAGGCCGCTCCGTTTGGAGCGGCCTTTTTTAAACGAGTATCCTGCCACGGGCCATTTTGTGCGCGTCCAGTTATGTTACAGTCGGCAGGACAGGAGAATAAAGCTGAAAACTCTTGCCCCACTTATTCTGACCACCGCGATAACGGCCTGTACCGTACCAGTCGGTGACATTCGCTGGAAACCCGAATTACTTTCCCCCGGTGATTACGTCTCGGTGCATCAAAGCCGTTCTGGCCTCATCCACCACATGTACAACGGTCGCCAAGGCAAAGATTACCTAGTCGAAAGCTATCGGGGCCAGAGCCCAACCGGAACACCGGCATTTACCACGCGGCTTGATGGCAATGGAAATTACCTTTCATGGCAGCGCTCTGACGGCTATGAAGTGCGCTACCAACCACACGACTGTACCCGCACGTTGGGCAAATGCCGCTACACTGAAATCCGGCCGAACGAAGAACGTATCAGATGGACGCGTATCACGACGGCGACCAACATCGGTTTCAAATATGTTGAGACCGATACAAACGGCGAACGCCGCGTAACAGGCGAGATCGCAATTGACGAACGCGGATTCGCAGGAAGCGGACAGGTAAGCGGCCATTTCGGAGCACAGACCTTCACCCTGATTGGCCAAAGTGATTAGCGTCAACGCGGTAGAATCGCATGAGTTACATGTTAGTCGGCGCACGAAAGACCACACTGTCGGCTGAACGTGTGGCTGGGCCGTGGTAGACTGCTTCAATATTATTGCCCTCAGGGTCCAAGGCATATGCTGCGAAATAGCCCGGGTGATACGCACGCTCACCCGGTTCACCATTGTCGGTGCCGCCGTTTGCTATTGCCGCTTCATGAAACGCTCTCACTTGATCACGGCCGTCCGCCTGAAAAGCCATGTGCACGCTGCTGTGCCTATCCGCAGACTGAGAAACATACAGCTCATCAGCGATAAAGAACTGTTCAGCTTCCACTGAAATGTCCCGCCCAAGTACGGCTAACACGGAGCGATAAAACACCTTACTCGCTACAATATCAGCGACCTGCAGGTGGATATGATCAATAAGCCTACCTTTATGAACTTCCATTGATTAGGTTCCTCTTTTGCGAAAAGGATAGCATAAAACGTTCCGATATTCAGCTTTCGACGCGGATAACACCGTGCCGACAATCGCATGAACGACTATTTTTCTATCAATTCAAATAACTTACGACTGAAACGAGACAATTCAATAGCGACAGCACGGTCTGTATAAACACACACTTGTTACAAACCCCATCCAGATGTCTACTGACCAAACATCTAGAAATCCGGGGGATTATCTCATGTCACTTCGTCTAAATCGTCGTCACTTCATCGCAGGCTCTGCTGGGCTGATCGCGATGCATCCGTTTTCTGTCAGCGCGGCCACCAATCAGGCGCACCTGCGCTTGATGGAAACCACTGACCTTCACGTCCATGTTTTTCCTTACGACTATTACGCTGACCGCCCTGTGGATACGGTCGGCCTTGCCCGGACAGCATCCATCATCGAAGGCGTGCGCGCAGAATCGACAAACTCACTCCTGCTCGACAATGGTGACTTTCTTCAAGGGAACCCAATGGGCGATTACATCGCCTATGAACGCGGCATGAAAGAGGGTGACATGCACCCAGTCATCACAGCGATGAACACACTTGGGTTTGATGCATCGACGCTCGGCAACCACGAATTCAACTATGGGATTCCATTTTTGATGAAGTCGGTCGCTGGGGCCGCCTTCCCTGTTGTGTCTGCCAACGTCGTCAAAGAAATGGGCGCAACGCCCACTGCTGACACTACCCTGCTGCCACCTTACACAATTCTTGAACGCACGCTGACCGATGGGTCCGGTGTCGCGCACCCGATCAAGATCGGGCTTATCGGATTTGTGCCACCACAGATTATGAACTGGGACCGCAAGCATCTAGAAGGCAACGTGCAGGCCCGCGATATCGTCGCATCCGCCCGCGCATATGTTCCACAGATGAAGGAACAAGGCGCAGATATCATCGTCGCACTTTGCCATTCTGGCATCGGCGAAGCGAATGAATCTGATGGCATGGAAAACGCCGCGATACCTTTGGCGGGCGTGGACGGCATTGATGCCATCTTGACTGGCCACAGCCACCTCGTCTTCCCATCTTCAAACTACGACGACTGGGCGGGCGTTGATGTCGCCGCAGGAACGATCAACGGCAAACCCGGCGTGATGGGCGGCTTTTGGGGCAGCCATATGGGACTGGTCGATCTACTGCTTGAACGTGACGGCAACGGATGGCGGGTTCTTTCGCACACGTCCGAGGCGCGCCCAATCTCGCGTCGCGAAGAAGACCGTAGCATCACCCCACTGGTCGAAGACTTCGTACCTGTTTTGGAATCAATTCAAGACATCCACGATCAGACACTTGACTATGTGCGCACAGCGGTCGGTAAAACCGATGCACCGCTTCACAGCTATTTTGCGCTGGTCGCCGATGATCCATCCGTTCAAATCGTGTCGAACGCGCAAACTTGGTACATCACGGAACAAATGGTCGGCACCGAATTTGAAGGGCTACCAATCCTATCCGCTGCCGCTCCGTTCAAGGCTGGTGGCCGCGGCGGTCCCGAATATTTCACCGACGTTCCCGTTGGCGACGTGGCAATCAAAAACGTGGCGGATTTATACCTCTACCCCAATACTGTACGAGCGGTGAAGGTAACGGGTGCGCAGGTCAAGAACTGGCTGGAACGCAGCGCCGGGATGTTCAACCAAATCGAACCCGGTTCATCCGATGCAGTGCTACTGAACCCTGATTTTCCAAGCTACAACTTCGATGTAATCGACGGGGTCACCTACCAAATTGATCTATCCCAACCGGCGATGTTCGACCGTGAAGGCGAAGTGATCAATGCCGACACAAACCGCATCGTAAATCTACAATTCAACGGTGCACCGATCGACCCATCGCAAGAATTCATCCTTGCGACGAACAACTACCGGGCATCCGGTGGAGGCAGCTTCCCCGGCGCAGATGGATCGACGGTCATTTTTGAAGGGCCCGACACGAATCGCGACGTGATCGTGCGCTACATCGTCGACAAAGGTACGGTCAGCCCACGCGCGGATGCGAATTGGTCATTTGTGCCGATGGACGGCACCACCGTCATCTTTGAAACGGGGCCCGCTGGCGCAGAATACGCAGACAGCGTTGCAGGCATGACCATCACACCCGCAGGCAGCAGCGAATCTGGATTCGCTTTGTTCCGCATCACGCTTTGACAAAATCGGGCCCAGCCTCTGATGGGGCGGCTGGGCCAAATCTTATTTGGCTAGACCTTCAAAACAAAAGGCGCCCCAAACTGGAGCGCCTTTTTCAGATTAAATCTGGCGTTGATCTTACTCTTCTTCGAGCTTCTCAACAGCTTTTTGCAGATCGTCTTTGCTGACTTCTTTGTCAGTGACCGCAGCTTTTTCAAAGATGTGGTCGACGACTTTGTCTTCGAACATTGGCGCCTGCAGTTGCTGACGGAACTGAGCGTTCTGCTGTACGAATTCAAAGAACTGACGCTCTTGACCTGGGTACTGGCGCGCTTGGTTCATGATCGCTTGTGTCATTTCTTGATCGGTGACTTTCACGTCAGCCTTCTGACCGATGTCAGCCAATAGAAGACCCAGCTTTACGCGACGCTCAGCAAGCTTCTTGTGCTCGTCAGTTGGTTCGATCTCTGGGTGATCGTGACCTTCAACTTCTGGGTTTTCTTCGTGCCACAGCTGGTGAGCGATCTGGTTTGCTTCAGCAGTAACCAAAGATTCTGGCAGGTCGAAAGAAACAACTTTGTCCAACTCGTCCAGCAGCGCGCGTTTTGCAACAGCACGTGATGCACCCGTGTATTCGGCTTCCAGACGCTCAGTGATCTGTGTCTTCAGGCCTTCCAGATCTTCTGCGCCGAATTTCTTCGCCAGCTCATCATCCAGCTCAGGCGTCTTTGGTGCCTTCACTTCTTTGATTGTGCAGGTGAATACAGCTTTCTTACCAGCAAGGTTTTCAGCTTGGTAATCTTCTGGGAATGTGACTTCGATGTCTTTTTCGTCGCCAGCTTTGACCTTCAGCAGGCCATCTTCAAAGCCAGGAATGAAAGAGTTTGAACCGATAACAAGTGGGTAATCTTCCGCAGCGCCGCCTTCGAATGCTTCGCCGTCAACTTTACCAACAAAATCCAGAACGACTTGGTCGTCTTTCTTTGCTTGCGTCTTTTTCGCTTCGTAAGAAACAGCCTGAGGTGAAGACGCGAGGTTATCCAGCGCTTCCTTAACTGATTCTTCGTCGGCTTTAACAACCAGACGCTCTAGCTTGATTTTGCTGAAATCTGTGTCCGCGATTTCCGGAAGTTTCTCGTAAGAAACGTCAACGGCAACATCATCGCCCTCTTTCCAGTCTTCGTTTGTCATCTTCATTTCAGGCTGTGCCGCAGGACGGTCACCTGATTCTTCAAGGTGCTTGCTCAGGGCGCCGTCGATGGCTTCCTGCATGCTTTCGCCCATAAGACGTTGACCAAACTGCTTGCGCAGCAACGCCATCGGTACTTTACCCTTACGAAAGCCCTTCATTTCAACGGTTGGCTGAGCTTCTTTAAGCTTCTCTTCAACCTTCGCGTCCAGTTCAGCCGCCGTAACGGTGATAGCGTAGCCGCGCTTGAGGCCTTCGTTGAGGGTCTCAGTGACCTGCATGTGCTGTCCTTCATAAATTAATGGTGCGGGTGAAGGGACTCGAACCCCCACGCCTCGCGGCGCCAGAACCTAAATCTGGTGCGTCTACCAATTCCGCCACACCCGCATGATTATAAGGGGCAGTTATTAAGTCCGACCCCAAGGTTGGGCGCTTACTAGCAAAGGAGTTACCGGGATGCGAGAGGAAAAATGCGCTTTCTGCGACCAAATGTGCAGAAAGTTTGGAAGGTCATAGATTTAGGTCACGCATGACCCTTGGTAACTGCTCTGGTAGGTCCTCTGCAATCAGCCCCGGACCAAACTTGATCGCGCATTCTGTATGTAACCACGACCCTGTTTCTGCAGCCTGCATCGGCGCAAACCCACGCGCCAGCAGTCCAGCAATAAAGCCTGCCAAAACATCACCTGATCCGGCGGTCGCCAACCACGGCGCTGCACGTTCATAAACCGATGCGTTAATACTGCATCGCCCACTTGGATCGGCGATCGCCGTATTTGGCCCTTTGAATAGCACAACACACCCTGCCCGCTTGGCCGCTTCGCGCGTGGCATTAACCTTAGAATAGGCCGGGCCAGTCGTTGCAGGCGCGCTTAACTTTTCAGCAATGTCAGGAAACAGCCGCGCAAATTCTCCCGCATGGGGTGTGAGCACACAACGATCATGCAAACAATCAAATAACTGCGCGTCGCCTGCCAATATCGTCAAAGCGTCCGCATCCAGAACCGTAGGGCGTGGATTTACCCCGCCCTTACCAAGAACAGCAGCGACCAAGCTGCGCTCTCGATCACCCAGACCGAATCCCGGCCCAATGCAAAGCGCATTGATCCGTTCATCCTCCAAGGCACTCACAAGTGTCTCAGCATCTTCGATTACAGTCAGCATAACCGCATTTAACTGCGCCGCATTCTCGATAAGCGCGCCCTCAGGGCAACCAACCGTCACAGCCCCTGCCCCAATCCGCAAAGCGCCCCGCGCCGCAAGCCGAGCCGCGCCTCCTTTGCCGGAGCCACCAGAGAAGATGAGAGCGTAACCGTGGGAGTATTTGTGGGCACTATCATTCTTACTAAGCTGCCCAATTACATCAGCACTCTGCGATCGGCCGGCAGCGTTGCCCCCATTAGTCATAGACCAATATCCACGATGATAATTTTACCGCATTTAGATGCACATGCAGCCACCATGTGCCCCAATTTCTTTCGGTGAAAAGTCACAGTTAGATTGAAATTTGCTATTAGTTGAGGGTCTGTGTACGATATTTTCTCGGCTAAATAAGCGTCAGAGTAGTCAACTAACGCACCTGAATCCGCATTAAACCCGCTTGGAATATCAACTGCGACACATCGCTGACTTCCATAATTACCAAATTTATCAATGATTTCGCGCCAGGGTTGCTCAATTGGCCGAGTCAATCCAATCCCAAATAATGCATCGATGATCAGCTCTGCCTCATATACTTCTCCATGTGACCAACCATAAGCGGCAATTTCTCCAAAGACCTCCCCCAGCTTCGTCCACCGCTCATAATTCACCCGCGCATCCTGTGGCAGCTTTTCAGCATCCCCATACAAAAACACCTCAACGCCCCACCCGGCCTCATATAGCAGCCGCGCGACAACAAAACCGTCACCGCCATTATTCCCCGGCCCGCATAACACGACCGCCCTATGCTTCCTCTTCTCATCATCTTGCAACAAATACTCCGGGGGTTTGGGGGTTGGCCCCCAAGACGGTGCAAGCTCAGGCCACTCCTCAAATATGGCTTCCACAACGCCCCGCCCCGCGCGCTCCATCAGTTCTAACCCGGTGACTTCGCCAGAGGCGATCGCAGCCGCTTCGATGGCGCGCATTTGGGCAGCGGTTAAAAGTTCGGTCATCTACTTAGGCATTCCAATTTTCATTTTGCATATTTTTCGGGATAATTGCACAATATTTAATCAGTTGTTGTTCTTTACCCCGTTGCATCTGCCTTCAAGGTTCGCCACGAATTGTCCCGATGCAACAGAAATGTTCTGACCACCATAAATAACCGCTAGGGGAGTCGCGGCCTATGAAAAAGATCGAAGCGATCATCAAACCATTCAAACTCGACGAAGTGAAAGAAGCGCTCCAAGAAGTGGGCGTGCAAGGGCTTTCTGTTGTCGAAGTCAAAGGCTTTGGCCGCCAAAAGGGTCACACTGAACTGTACCGTGGTGCAGAATATGTTGTCGATTTCTTGCCAAAAGTAAAAATCGAAGTCGTATTGGCCGATGATCAAGTCGACGCCGCCGTTGAAGCAATCATTGGCGCCGCAAAAACCGACAAAATCGGTGACGGCAAAATTTTCGTATCCCCAGTTGAGCAAGCGATCCGTATCCGGACCGGCGAATCTGGCGACGACGCACTCTAATCTCGTCTCGGCCACGCCCGAGACCCAAAGAATACCAAAGACGTTAAGAAAGGTACCAAAATGGAAAACAAAGATGTCATCAAGCTGATCAAGGATGAGGAAGCCGACTATGTCGATATCCGCTTCACTGATCCACGCGGCAAATTGCAGCACGTGACCGTCGTTTCTGATCTGGTTGACGAAGATTTCCTTGAAGAAGGCTTTATGTTTGACGGTTCCTCCATCGCTGGTTGGAAATCCATCGATAAATCCGACATGAAACTGATGCCTCAGGCAAGCAGCGCTTATGTTGACCCATTTTATGCTGAGAAAACTGTCTGCATCCACTGTGATGTTGTTGAGCCAGACACAATGGAAGCATACGACCGTGACCCACGCGGTACAGCTGCAAAAGCTGAAGAATACCTGAAATCTTCAGGTATTGGTGATGTTGCTTACTTTGGTCCAGAAGCCGAATTCTTCGTGTTCGACGACGTGCGCTTCCAAGTGTCCATGAACAAAGTATCCTACCAAGTTGACGCAATTGATGGTGCTTGGAATTCAGACACCGAATACGAAATGGGCAACACAGGTCACCGTCCGGGCGTTAAGGGCGGCTATTTCCCTGTAAACCCAATCGATGACGCGCAAGAAATGCGTTCCGAAATGCTTTCCACCATGAAGCGCATGGGCATGAAAGTTGACAAGCACCATCACGAAGTGGCGTCTTGCCAGCACGAATTGGGCCTGATCTTTGGCTCACTGACGCACCAAGCGGACGAAATCCAAAAGTATAAGTACGTTGTTCACAACGTTGCCCAAGCTTACGGTAAATCTGCGACATTCATGCCAAAGCCAATCGCTGGCGATAACGGCACAGGTATGCATGTGAACATGTCGATCTTCAAAGACGGCAAGCCACTGTTCGCAGGCGACAAATACGCCGATCTGTCACAAGAAGCGCTATACTTCATCGGTGGTATCCTGAAGCACGCGAAAGCGCTGAACGCGATCACCAACCCATCAACAAACAGCTACAAGCGCCTGATCCCAGGTTTTGAAGCACCCGTTCTGCGCGCATACTCTGCGTCGAACCGTTCGGGTTGTGTACGTATCCCTTGGGCAGAAAACCCAAAGGCAAAGCGCGTCGAAGCACGTTTCCCTGATCCAGCAGCCAACCCATACCTGTGCTTCGCAGCACTGCTGATGGCTGGCCTTGACGGCATCAAAAACAAAATCGATCCGGGCCCCTCTTCTGACAAAGATCTTTACGATCTACCACCAGAAGAATTGGCAGGCATCCCAACTGTTTGTGGTTCACTGCGCGAAGCACTTGAAGCACTTGAAGCTGACCATGACTTCTTGATCCAAGGTGACGTATTCACCAAAGATCAACTTGAAGGCTACATGGAATTGAAATGGGAAGAAGTGTACGCATACGAGCACACACCACACCCAATGGAATACAAGCTGTACTACAGCTGCTAATTCCGCAGATCCTAATTTTGGAAAAGGCACCGCTACGGCGGTGCCTTTTTCGTTGAATACCTAGCTCTCTAACGCCAAATGCGCCAACACCCCCAAATGATCAGACCCTAGCAAACCGCGGTAGCTCAAACTGCCTCCGCCGGGTGCATAAACATGGTCCAAAAACAACGGCGCACCATAGAGTTTAAAAGTCGGCCGGAGCGGACCAGCAATTTTCGTCTCTGATGCCTGTCGTATCTGCCGAACAGATGACGCCCACGGAAAGATATTGAAATCTCCGCCGATCACCAAAGGTCCTTCAAGCGCGTCAAACAACGCCACGGCTGCCTGTGTTGACGCATTTTGACGATAAGGATACGGCCACGGCAAATGCACGGAGGCTACCCAAATATGATAGCCATCGTTTTCAATTTGCGCCGCAGCAACACCAGTCACGTCAGAACACCGGGGCGGCCTAACGAACTGTGTCTTGGACAAGACCGCCACCCCGCTCCACCCGGTAAATCGGCACAAATGTTGAAATGGGTAAGCGTCTTTAAGTATCATCAGAAATGGATCATTGCGCTGACTGACTTCTTGTAGTGTCACGACATCTGCATCAGTTGCACGAATATCTGCCGCTAACGCAGCCCATTCATCATTTCGGTAAAGTAAGTTTTTTGTATAAAGTATGAGGCTTCCAGGTGGCTGCGATCGCATCAATAGTGGCACCGTCGTCATCAGTGCTGCGAAGCCTGCCACGGCAAGCATGTAACGCAATATGCGCGCCACCGGAAATACGAGCGCGACAAGACACATCCCACCCAACGGCATACGAAGCAAAGAGACACTATCTGCAAAAGGGTGCAGTCCGCCCGCGAAACCTAGGACGATGCCGACACACACAAAAAAGCAAGAGAACGCCGCAAATCGGCGGAATAGTACACGCATTGATTTCTGCTCCGTTGAACAACATTTAGGCCTTACTAAACGCGTCGGAGCTGCAATCTTAGGTGAAGGGATGTGCAGCGTTTGTGCAGATCAACGCCAATACTGCGATACCATTTCATAATCTTT
The DNA here is from genome assembly GCF_002933395.1 of Yoonia maritima. GTDB lineage: Bacteria > Pseudomonadota > Alphaproteobacteria > Rhodobacterales > Rhodobacteraceae > Yoonia > Yoonia maritima_A. Next base: position 411,078 of record NZ_PKFN01000007.1, on the reverse strand, counting down.
TCGCGGACCGCTGACCTGCCACGTCGCCTGCCATTGCGGCCAGTCCAAAAAATCGTAACGCACTTGATAGAAGTCCGCGCCACATGGATGGTCGATACCTTGAGGCTGGCCTGCCGGAACAAAGCTATGAAATGCACCGCCGTCTTCGAAAAATACGTCAACGGCACTGACGCCGAACACCCACCGATTGCAACGTTTCGCAACCATTGTCGGACCATCACCGAAACGCAAGTCTCCGACTTCAGAATATAACAAGGCCCCCTCTCCGTTAGGGTCGAACCGCGCAGTTCCAGACAAGGTGCCAACTTGATCACTATAGCGGTCTGTGATCACGCGCGAAAGTTGCCAACGCCCTTTAAAATCTTCGCATTCCAGCATTCGCGTGATCTGTCCCTTGAGGCTTTGGCCCGCCCCCTTTATGACGCGGGGGAACATTGCTGCCCACCCCAAGAAAGGTGCTACCTCATGATCCCTCGCTATTCTCGCCCGGAAATGACTGCAATCTGGGAACCTGCCACCAAATTCAAAATCTGGTACGAAATCGAAGCACACGCCTGTGACGCGCAGGCCGCGATTGGTGTGATCCCCAAAGAAAGCGCCGCGGCCGTTTGGAAAGCTAAAGACGTTGAATTCGACGTGGCCCGGATCGATGAAATCGAAGCTGTCACAAAACACGACGTTATCGCGTTTCTGACACACCTGGCTGAACACATCGGATCAACTGAGGCACGCTTTGTTCATCAAGGCATGACATCATCCGACGTTCTGGATACCACATTCAACGTTCAACTCGTCCGCGCTGCTGATCTGCTGCTGTCAGGCATGGACCGCGTGTTGACCGCATTGAAAACCCGCGCCGTTGAGCACAAGGACACTGTTCGTATTGGCCGTAGCCACGGTATTCACGCAGAGCCCACAACAATGGGTCTGACCTTCGCACGTTTCTATGCAGAAATGGACCGCGGGCGCACACGCCTTGTTGCGGCGCGTGAAGAAATCGCAACCGGCGCAATCTCCGGCGCGGTTGGTACATTCGCAAACATCGATCCATCCGTCGAAGAACACGTTTGCGAACAACTTGGTCTTTCGCCTGAACCTATCAGCACCCAAGTCATTCCACGTGACCGCCATGCCATGTTCTTTGCAACATTAGGCGTCATCGCATCATCCATCGAAAACATCGCAACCGAAGTCCGCCACATGCAGCGCACCGAAGTCCTTGAGGCCGAAGAGTTCTTCTCCAAGGGGCAAAAAGGTTCATCTGCGATGCCACACAAACGCAATCCAGTTTTGACTGAAAACCTGACTGGTCTTGCCCGTCTGGTACGCATGTCTGTCGTTCCTGCAATGGAAAACGTGACGCTTTGGCACGAACGTGACATCAGTCATTCTTCTGTCGAGCGTGCGATCGGCCCAGATACGACTGTAACACTGGACTTTGCCCTGCACCGTCTGGCTGGTGTGATCGAAAAGCTGGTGATCTATCCGGACAACATGCTCGCGAACATGAACAAGTTCCGCGGTCTCGTGATGTCACAGCGTGTTCTTCTCGCCCTGACACAAGCAGGCGTTAGCCGCGAAGACGCCTACAAACTGGTTCAGCGCAACGCGATGAAAGTTTGGGAACAAGGCAAAGATTTCAAAACAGAGCTGCTAGGCGATGATGAAGTTCTTGCCGCCTTGTCAGCCGAAGAGATCGAAGAAAAATTCGACCTTGGCTACCACACAAAGCACGTTGAAACGATCTTCAAGCGCGTTTTCGGCGATAACTAAAATATACGGCCGGACGGAAATGCTCCGCCCGGCCGTAAAATAGATTTACTTGACTGAAGGCGCGTGTAGCGGCGCTTGTGCGCCCGCAGCGCCAGCCTTGCGGACCTGTGCAGCACTATTCGCGACTTTGGTTTTACGGCGATGTTTTGCCGGCATACTCATCGCGACATAGCGACGGTTATCATGGCAGTTCACGTAGGGGTCACCGATCAAATCAACATCGTACCCGAGCTGGCGTAAAGTACGCGCGAAAACTGGCGGGCAAAGCGCCATGATTTCAGTACCGCCATTTGCAGTAGCTTGATCAACAACACCATCAAGCACAAGACCCAGACACTCAGACCGTTCAGCTTGGGTTTTGACCTCGTCAGAAATGACAACACGCGTTGCCTCCCAAACATTTGGTGTGACGGTCGCAATTTTGATAATGTCTTCTGGAATACCAATCAGTTTGCCAGCAACTGCATCACGCAGCATATAGGTATGCGAACCCCACTGTGCCGTCGTCGCCATCGCGCGCATTCCGCCAATCACCTTACCGTCGCGCAGTACTAACGAATAATGTGCGTTAGGGTTATCATATTGATCCATCTCAACGCTATCATCGTGCGGGATATCCCAACCAAGCTGGTCTACAAAGAACTGTTTGCGCAATGCAAGAAATTCATAAAAGGCAGTTCCGTACTGGTGAAGCTGAGCAAAATTAAACGAAATATTTTCCATGGTGGTTTCTCTCTACCGATAAGCGATATTGACGCCAGTTTACATCTGTTGATTGTCACGAATTTCGTGCCTCCAACAAATTAGCGCCAAATTTTCAATAAGTGATAAAAAAATTGATAGTATTTTTCAGATTAGGCCGTACTGGTTCGCAAGTGCCGCAGCTTGGGTGCCCGTTTTCGCACCCAATTTCAATTTTGCATTCTTTAAACGCTGCTTTACCGCGCCCTCGCTCACACTCAACTCAAAGGCGATTTCCTTTAATCGCTTTCCATCTTTAACCATACCTAGCGCCTCTAATTCCGCGCGTGTTAAATTAGTGGGAGGAGCCGTTTCATTATGCCGCCTGACGAGTAAAGCCTTTAAGAGTTTCACCTCAAGGTCGGTATATTCACGATCGGCGCGCGTAAATGACGCGAAGGAACGTTGGGCATCGACGTTACCATCAAAAACGGAAACAGTGACCCCGTACCGCAAGCCAAAGGTCTTCGCTTGAGCAATAATCCGCTTAGGATCGTCGAGTGGGATCTCGCTCCATCGGCAAATCCCAACGTTACTATAGGCCCATCTAACTATTGGATCGAACAGCATAAAGCGCTGCGCCGTATAGTGCTGCACCCATTCAGGAGGGAAAGCATTCACCTCCTCCATTGGAAAGGCAAAACCTATCCGTAACGCAATATAATATCCGGACGGAGCGAGCTGCTCAATTTCGTCCGGACCCATCAATGTCGCCATCCGTTTTCCCCGAACCTTTGATTTCTGACAAAGGCCTTGTTGCTTCTGCACTGTTTTCTGTACAATACAAATGAACAATACTTTGTCAGAGAGTATTGCCATATGACCACCATTGGCAACCGGAAAGCGAGTAACTGAATGTCACAAACGGAACTAAACATAAGTGAGATTCTGGAAAATTTGGGTGAGCTCGCCCCGGCGGGATATGCACTTGGCTTTCATATCGCCTACACTACACCAAAGTTTATGTTTCAATCATACCCTAAGGCGTGGCTCGACTACTATTCACAAAACGGACTAGTCATGTCGGATCCAATGGTAGCATGGGGATTCGAAAACACTGGGACCTGTCGTTGGTCCGAATTGGAAGATCCCGCAGGCGTCATGCAAAAAGCTGCAGACCACGGAATGACGTTTGGCATGGTTTGTACATTTAAAACTGACGATAGCCTTAGTATATGCGGTTGTGCGCGTGCAGACCGCGAATTCACAGACGACGAAATATCAGAAATATATAGCAAAGTTAAATACTTGCACTCCAACACTGCTGACAAAGCTCAGCTAACGCCGGAAACAGTTCAGCAACTGAAAAACCTATCGATTTCTTTCACACATCCTGGCTCATAAGCTGTAGCTATAACCATTCATTTACCCCGCCTTGCTAGACGGGGGTATGACACTAAAAACCCTAGACCTCAGCACGCCGGCGATTTCTCGCCGACGCAAGGCTGCAATGATCGTCCAGATGATGATCAGCGACGGCGGCAACCTGTCGTTGTCTCAGCTTCCCGAATCGCTGCAAGAACTCTTAACCGAAGAGCTTGGAGCGATTCGCCTCGTTGATCGCACGACTGTCGCGTCGGTTGCCAAAGAGTTCACGACACAGCTTGAGGCGGTTGGAATGACGGCTCCGGGCTCTCGGGATAACGCAATTAATGCTCTCTCGGAACACCTTACTCCCTCCCTTGCGGAGCGGCTTCAAGCTCAGACCGATACCGTGCGACACGGCGACCACTGGCCAATTGTGTCGTCCCTTTCAACACCACGGATCGTTGATATTATGACGAGCGAAAGCGTGGAAATAAGTGCAGTTGTACTATCAAAACTCCCGGTGGGAAAAGCAGCAGAGGTTCTTACAAAAACTCCCGGAGAGCGCGCGCGCCGGATAACATATGCGATGTCACTTACCGCTAAGGTGGCACCCGACGTTGTCCACCGTATTGGGCAGTCCCTCGCCAAAAATTACGCAACCCCTGCCAATCGCGCCTTTGAAAATGCACCGGTCGAACGATTGGGTGCTATATTGAATTCGACCGTCGCTGAAACGCGTGAAAGCCTTCTTGAGGGACTTGATAGCGAAAACCCTGAATTCGCCACAGATCTACGCAAAGCAATCTTTACTTTTAAAGACATCCCAGCGCGGATTAAACCTGCTGATATTTCCGCCTGCCTGCGACCAGTCGATGCAGAAACGCTTGCGCGCGCAATTGCGGCCGCTTTAGCCGACGAAGGCCCACTTTCAGCCGCTGCTGAGTTTATTTTGGGTAATGTCTCGCAACGGATGTCCGCTCAAATGCGAGAAGACGCCGAAGAAACTGGTGCAGTCAAAAAAGCAGACGCCGAAACCGCAATGTCGGCTGTGACAGCTGCAATCCGTGAATTGGCTGAAACGGGAACGATTGAATTTATTGACCCTGGTGCAAACGATAACGAATAGCGCGTGGACAGATGATAGTAATTTGAATTAATCATGACACATGAAACGGTCTCATGCGCTTCGCGCCAATTTAATCGAAATTCAGGCGTGGGTTTATAGATGAGCACGAGAAAAACACTCAAAGGGACAACGGCCGATTGGCTGGCAGATCGTGTTTTGCGCGGCCTCATCGGTACGATGCTGCGTCTCCCCTACGAACGGCGGGTACCTGCGATGGGGCACGCCTTGCGCAGTGCGGTCGCGCCTTTGGCTGGCTATCAAAAGCGTGCCGAAGAAAATCTCAAATTCATTTATCCGAACATGGCTGCCGATAAACGACGCCAAATCGCGCGCGATTGCTGCGACAACTTTGGTAGGACGTTGATCGAAAACTACGCCTGGCGGGAATTTTCAAATCATCTTAGCGGCACAGTGCCAACCGGAGACGGGCTTGAACCACTTGCTGAGGCCGCAGAAACACAGCGGCCTGTGATCTTTGTGACGGCGCATTACGGCAATCACGAAGCACCACGCCAAGTGCTAACCGCCATGGGCCACACCATTGGCGGGCTTTATCGGCCCATGCTGAACCCCTATTTCAACGCCCACTATGCGAAAACGATGACGTCTTGGGGTGGACCCGTGTTTGAGCAGGGTCGCCGCGGCACAATGGGATTTGCCCGGCATTTGAAATCCGGCGGCATGGGAACATTGCTATTTGACGTGTCAGCAAATGGCGCCAAAATACCGTTTTTAGGACAGCCTGCGCATACTGCGACATCTGCGGCTGACATCGCGATTAAGATGGACGCTTTGGTCATCCCCTACTTCGGGATTAGACAGTCAGACGGGCTTTCGTTCGCTGTCGAAGTTGAGACCCCAATTAAAACTGGAACGCCTGAAATGATGATGACTGAAATCACCCAACGGCTTGAGGCACAAATTGCACGTGATCCGGCGCAATGGTTTTGGATTCACCGACGCTGGAAAGCACGTAAAGACGGTTAACGTAGTTGGGCTGCTCCAACGATGGGCCCATGCCCGCCTTCCTGAACCAACACGACGATTGCATCGCTGCCGGGGGTCGTTGCGGTAACTTTTAGCGTACCTGCCCCATCCCACTCGGCGATTGTATCAAGCGAGCTCACAATATTTGTGTATTCCAGCTGACGGCCTGCGTTTTCACCACGCTGAATATCGACGATTGCCGTCGGAATATAGCGTATAAGCTCAACGATATAATTACTAATCTCGGTCGATGTCGCGGATATCTGAAGCTGATCATCGGTGCGGGACAATGACACTGAAACTGGATAATCGTTACGTCCATGGGCTTGAATTAAATCCATCACTTGCATTGGTCGCGATCCAATAACGCGATCAACGCCACCAATGATCATCTGTGGTGTATAAACCGTTGTCGCGCGCGCAGCGCGGGCATAGGCATGTTGGCGGGCTGTGTTCTCTGCGCTGCCAAAAATATCCGTCCAGCCGATGTAATCCCAGTAATCCACATGAAGCGCGAGCGCGATAACATCATCACGCTGTGCTAAATCATGCAGCATTTCATCCGCTGGCGGGCAAGAAGAACAGCCTTGCGACGTATATAGCTCCACGACCACCGGATCGGCTTGTGCGACAACCGGCGCGACCTGGAACGCACCAATCACAGCAAGAGTAGAGAAAATCGCACGCATTGTTCATCCTGTTACAAGTTGAATATCGGTGTAGCCCGCCCCGGCTGTAATGACCAATCAATGAATTGAGAACAGTTTGTTATGTATGTTTCAATGGCAACAGGTTGAATTGTGCACAATGGTATACACATAGTCTAACAGCCTCTTGTACGCTGTCGCGGCTTGATGCAGAAATGTAAAATAGCCTTACACAGCAATTGCCTTTGAAAGGGATAGCCATGACAATCACAGTCGGCGCAGATACAGCCAAAACACGCAAAACCCTAAGCGTTGGTAACCAGTCGGTTGCCTATTATTCGATTCCCGCCGCCCAAGCTGCTGGTTTGGGCGATTTTTCGAAACTACCCGCAGCGTTAAAAGTTGTTTTAGAGAACCTTTTACGTTTTGAAGATGACGGTTTTTCGGTGTCTTTAGACGACATCAAAGCTTTCTCTGAATGGGCTGAAAAGGGTGGTAAAAACCCACGTGAAATCGCCTACCGCCCTGCCCGCGTTCTGATGCAGGACTTCACCGGTGTTCCAGCAGTTGTTGACCTTGCCGCAATGCGTGATGGTATCGTGGCGCTTGGCGGCGACGCACAGCAGATTAACCCGCTGAACCCTGTTGATCTGGTTATCGACCACTCGGTCATGATTGACGAATTCGGTAATCCACGCGCGTTCCAAATGAACGTGGACCGTGAATATGAACGCAACATGGAGCGCTACCAGTTTCTAAAATGGGGCCAAGGTGCGTTTAATAACTTTCGCGTTGTGCCACCGGGCACAGGTATCTGTCACCAAGTGAACCTTGAATACCTTGCACAGACTGTTTGGACTGACAAAGACCAAAACGGCGTCGAGGTTGCATACCCTGACACATTGGTCGGCACTGATTCTCATACAACAATGGTGAACGGTCTTGCTGTTCTTGGTTGGGGTGTTGGCGGTATCGAAGCCGAAGCCGCGATGCTGGGACAGCCTATTTCGATGCTCATCCCCGAAGTTGTTGGTTTTGAGCTAACGGGCGAAATGGTTGAAGGCACCACAGGGACTGACCTTGTTCTAAAAGTCGTCGAAATGTTGCGAGAACTTGGCGTTGTCGGCAAATTCGTCGAATTCTTCGGCGAAGGTCTGGATCGTCTGCCACTGGCCGACCGCGCGACAATCGCAAACATGGCGCCAGAATATGGCGCGACTTGTGGCTTCTTCCCAATCGACAACGAAACACTGCGTTACCTGCGGAATACTGGCCGTGACGAAGACCGCATTGCGCTGGTCGAAGCCTACGCCAAAGAGAACGGTTTTTGGCGCGACGCGGATTACAACCCAGTCTACACAGCGAAACTTCACCTTGATATGGGGACAATCGTTCCCGCGATCTCGGGTCCAAAGCGCCCACAAGATTACATCGCGCTAACCGAAGCAGCAGGCGCATTTGGGAAATACATCAGCGGTCAGCGCCCAGAAAAAGCCGTACCCCCAGCTGAAAAAATCGATATGGCATCAGAGGGAGGCCCGGTCGCCCCCCACCATATCCCAGGTGACGAAGGGCATCATAAAAGCCAAAAAGTCGAAGGCGAAGACTATACACTACATGACGGCTCAATCGTGATCGCGTCGATCACATCATGCACTAATACATCCAACCCATATGTGATGATTGGGGCCGGGCTGGTTGCACGCAAAGCTGCTGCATTGGGCATGAACCGGAAACCTTGGGTCAAGACATCGCTCGCGCCGGGGTCACAGGTCGTGTCGGAATACCTAGAGGCCGCAGGTCTCCAAGAAGATCTTGACAAAATTGGGTTCAACTTGGTCGGCTATGGCTGCACGACATGTATCGGCAACTCTGGCCCAATCCAAAAGGAACTGTCTGATGCCATCGCCAAAGGTGACCTGATCGCAACCTCCGTCCTATCTGGTAACCGCAACTTCGAGGGACGTATTTCACCTGACGTGCGCGCCAACTATCTGGCCTCTCCGCCGCTTGTTGTCGCCTATGCGCTGGCCGGTGATATGAATATCGACATCACCAAAGACCCAATCGGGCAAGACCGCGATGGCAATGATGTGTACCTAAAAGACATCTGGCCAACCAACCAAGAAATCAACGAACTGGTTGAAAAAACAGTCACCCGCGAGGCGTTTATCAGCAAATATGCTGACGTCTTTAAAGGCGATGAAAAATGGCAGGCCGTTCAGACACCTGATTCTGAAACCTACGACTGGCCAGCCGCATCGACATACGTTCAAAACCCGCCCTACTTCCGCGGCATGTCCAAGGATGCAGGCACAATCGAGAACGTTGAAGGCGCAAAAGTTCTGGCTGTCCTTGGCGACATGGTCACAACCGACCACATCAGCCCTGCGGGTTCGTTCAAAGACACGACCCCTGCCGGTCAGTACCTGATCGAACGTCAGGTGCCTGTGCGCGAATTTAACTCTTACGGGTCTCGTCGTGGTAACCACGAAGTCATGATGCGCGGCACATTTGCCAACATCCGCATCAAGAACGAAATGCTGGACGGCGTCGAAGGTGGTTACACCAAAGGCCCAGATGGCAATCAGACTTCGATCTTTGATGCCGCGATGGAGTACCAAGACGCAGGCACACCGCTTGTGATCTTTGCGGGCGAACAGTACGGCGCGGGGTCTTCGCGTGACTGGGCAGCCAAAGGTACGGCCCTGTTGGGTGTCAAAGCGGTCATCGCAGAAAGCTTTGAACGTATCCACCGTTCTAACCTTGTTGGTATGGGCGTTGTTCCATTCGAATTCACTGGTGGCGACAGCCGTAAAACGCTTGGCCTGACTGGCAAAGAAACAGTGACCATCGAAGGTCTGGATGCCGTGAAACCGCTGCAGGAAATGACTGCACAGATCACAATGGCAGACGGCACTACCAAAGAGATCACGGTCAAATGTCGGATCGATACAGCGGTCGAAATCGAATACATTGAAAACGGCGGCGTACTGCACTATGTTCTGCGGAACTTGGCAAAAGCGTCTTAAAATAAAAAGAGGCCTCGGCGGAAACGCCGGGGCCCATTCAAGGCCATATTTTCGCGTTCAAGCCCAGATATACAGAGAAAAACAGCTTTCGTAGCCGCAGATAGGGTGTCATCAAGCGGCCAAAGAGGTTGCAAAGCCGAAGACTCCTGATGCGCAATCAGGGAACGTCTTTCAGCTTGTAAAGCTTAGAGCCTGTGAACCCCGCCTTTTTAAATGCCGCTGCCATTTCGTCAGACATACACATCTCCGGAGCACCAAGTAGGCGCTCCTTCCAAAGATGCGCGGACCCAATCACGGATCGGGACATCGCGAGACCTGAGCAGAGCTTACTTTCTGGGAAATTAACATAATATGCGAACTCACTTGGATGCTCCCAAGACCCTTCATCACTTTCATCCGGCTGAAAGCATTCCAGATAGCGTCCAAAGCGGATCGTGTAATAGAGTTCGGGCCATTCTTCCCCTTTAGGCAACGTGATCCGAACAGGCCAAAAATCATGGACCCCGGGCTCAAGCGCTTCGATGGCAGTTTTTAATTCTTCGCTCACGGCACGATACCCAAGCTGCATCATCGCGCTCAGCCCTTTGGATGGCTTCTTCGCCAAGCGAAACTCTTTAGGTGCTTCATGATCCAACACAGGGCCAGCAGGCGGCAGGCCATCCTTTATATAACCCGGCTCTTTCGTGAATTTTTTGGTTACATATGCAGAATAGTCGATATGTTTGCCACCGCTGTTCTCAAAAGGCTCTTTGTCCGCATCGCTCATTACTTCGTAGTAGTAATGTTTTAGCCCTTCGTCATAGCCCACATATTCACCATCAGGCAGATAGCTACCAAAACTCGTTGATTCATAGATACCCCAGGTCATCCGCTCTCTCCAAACTTCTAGACGCGACCACGTGGGGTGATACGCACAGTTTTCTTAACAACATTCGATAAAGGTCTGGCCTGTCCGCTTATCTGCCTTTCGGCACTACTCCACCGCCTTGATCAACTCCGGCAAAAACCGCTGCTCATAGTCCGACCCGACCAGCGGACCGACGAACCGGAACAGCACAGTTCCATCGCCATCCACGATGAATGTCTCGGGCGGTGCGGTGACGCCCCAGTCGATGGCCACTCTGCCCCGCAGGTCAAATCCTGTGGCAAAGAATGGGTCTTCGTAATCTGTTAGATAGGCAGACGCCTGATCCTGCGCATCGCGGAAATTGACACCTGCGATCCGGTATCCTTGTTCCGCAAGCTCTAACAGTTGCGGATGCTCGGCACGGCAAGGCGGGCACCAGCTCGCCCAGAAATTCACCAGTGTGATTTCACCACTGCGTAGGTCGGCATCGGTAAGTTGCTGGGTCCCATTTACGGCCTCGACCGGAACGGCGGGTGCTTGTTGTCCAATGAACGTGGACGGCAGATCATCGTTTTTTCCTTGCCACATGCTCACCGCGAACATGCCTGCAAGTGCGGCAAAGATCGCCGGTGGCAGGATCATTAAAGGCGATATTTTAGCCATTGTTTTCAATCCGTTCCAAAGCAGCCCGCACGCGAACAGACTGACGCCAGCTTAGCAGAACGACGACGGCCAACAGCCCAAGGCTCACACCATAGGCAGCAAGGACTTCGACTGCATATTTTCCCAAATCAGGCACGGCGCGCCCTCGCTTCTAGGGCCCGGATACGACGGGCACGGATTTCAGTACGTGTGCGCAACAGCACCAGCCCAATAAACAACAGGACAAACCCAGCGATGCAAATCACTAGCGGTTGCCAGAAAACGTCTGATACGTTTTCCTCTTTATCGAGCGACAGCGACGCCCCTTGATGCAGCCCTTGGTTCCAGAAATTCACCGCGTAGCGCGACAAGATCGCAAAGATCGACCCGACCATGCACAAGACAGAAGTTAGATCAGCAGCGGTGTCCGGGTCTTCGATCGCTTCCCAAAGGGCGATGTAGCCAAGGTAAAACAGAAATAGGATCAGAAATGACGTCAGCCGCGGGTCCCACGCCCAATAGGTGCCCCACATCGGCTGCCCCCAGATAGCGCCAGTGAATAACGCGATCAGCGTCATCGTCAGGCCCACAGGGGCCGCCGCACGCGCCGCCAGTGCCGACACGTGGTGCCGACGCACCACCCAGATCAGGGATGCCACCAGCATCATGATCCATGCGTTAATCGCCATCAGCGCAGCAGGGACATGCAGGTAGATAATCTTGACCGTCGATCCTTGCCGATAGTCGTCAGGCGTAAAGAAAAAACCCCAGACCAAGCCCACAATCAGGCACAGCGCGGCCAGCCCAAATGCATAGGGCAGCACGGGCGCGGTCCAGCCCATAAACTTTTTCGGATTTGCATATTCCCAGATCGACATTTCGATTACCTATCCTGCCCGTTGCGCCCGATCAACGCAGATTGATGCGTAACGTGGCCGCAGTCACGAAGGGCAACACCGCAAAGCTACCTGCCGTAATCATACCAAGCAGGATCAAAGCGCCAGTTGGGTCCAAACCGTCAGCGCCACGTCGCACGGCCTCTGCCCCGAAAATCAACGTCGGAACGTAAAGTGGCAACACGAGTAGCGACAAAAGCAATCCTCCGCGACGCAGCCCGACTGTCAGCGCCGCGCCAAACGTCCCGATCATCGACAGCGCAGGCGTTCCCAACAACAGCGACAAAAGTAGGTATTTGTAGGCTTCTGGCGCGAGCGACAACAGAAACCCAAGCGCGGGCGCCGCCAACGTCAGCGGCAGTCCCGTCGTTATCCAATGCGCGAGCGCCTTGGCCAATGCGGCCCCCTCTAAAGGCAACGGAGATGTCGCGAGCAAGCCCAGCGACCCATCCTCAAAATCCAACGCAAAGATGCGGTCAAGAGAAAGAAGGGCCGCCAAAAGTGAAGCCACCCATAAAATCCCTGGCGCAATTCGCGATAGCAATTCGGTCTGCGGGCCCACCCCAAGTGGAACAAGGACAACGACGATCAGAAAAAACGCGAGCCCTAGTCCAAACCCTCCCCCTGCCCGTACCGCAAGCCGTAGGTCACGCAGGAGCAAAGCGATCACAAGAACGCCTCGTCTGTGGCACCACCTGCCTCTGGCGCGGATTTGAATGGCGTCAGGTCGAGTTCAGGCGCTGTAATGCCAAGGTCAATATGCGTCGCAATCACAGCTACACCACCGCTGGCAAGGTGCTTGTCTTGCAGCCAGTCGGCGAACAATCTAACCGAAAACCCGTCAAGCGACACAGTGGGTTCGTCTAAGAATAGCACTTTGCGCCCGATCACGCCAAGACGCGCCAACCCCAGCCGGCGTTTTTGCCCAGCCGAAAGAGTGCCTGCAATACGCTCTCGCAAATCGGCCAAATCGAATGTGTCCCAAATATCGTCGGGTACAGGCTGGCCATAGACATCGGCCCAGAAGCTCAGGTTCTCTGTGACGCTCAGCGCGGTTTTGATCCCATCGGCGTGGCTCGCATAGGCCACCTCATCCGCCGGATGGTCGACTTCGCCAGCCAAAGCGGGTTGCAGCCCCGCCAATGTCCGCAGCAACGTCGTTTTCCCGATACCATTTGGACCACGCAGGATCAGCGCCTGCCCTGCATGTACGTCAAAGCTTATGTCGCTTAGCACTGGGATTCCGCCCCGTGCACATGTCACGTTACTGACGCGCAGCATTAGACCGGGATCAGGGCGATAGCGACGCGGCGCCCTTCTGACAGTAGAATATTGTAGGTCCGGCAGGCGGCGGGTGATGCCATCGCTTCGACCCCGATACCGGCGTCTTCTAGCGCGGTACGAAAGTCGGCGGGCAAATGCGCGACCTCTGCGCCCGTGCCGACAAACAAGACATCCAGCGTTTCAGCCTGATCTAGCAAAGTGGCGGTATCTTCATAACCGCCCCACGCCTTTACCCCAGTCGCAAATGCCGCAACTGGGCCCTCATGTTTCGTGCCTCCGATGCGAAAGAAACCCGGACCATATCCATCGACCGGGGTCGCATCGTTATAGTTGATTTCATTCAAACGCATCGGGCATCCTTACTGATCTAAGTGCGCATAGCGCGTGCCAGCGGCTGGATCCTTTTTGGACCAGTCGCGTTTCACACCCAGCACAAGCAGAATAGTCGAAGCAACAAAGATCGATGAATAGGTCCCGATGACAACGCCCCAGATCATCGCAAAGACAAACCCGCGGATCACATCACCGCCAAGAACATACAATGACACAAGCGCCAGCAAGGTGGTGACCGATGTCATCAATGTCCGGCTAAGTGTTTCGTTGATCGACAGGTTCAGCACCTCTTTGAGGTCCTTTTGTTTGTATTTGCGCAGGTTTTCACGCACCCTGTCAAACACGATCACAGTGTCGTTGATCGAATAACCAACGATCGTTAACAGCGCGGCAATAATCGCGAGGTCAAATTTGATCTGCAATTCTGAGAAGATACCAATTGTCAGTAATACATCATGCACCAACGCCAACACAGCACCGACCGCGAACTGCCATTCGAACCGCATCCAGATATACAACAAAATCGCGGCAACGGCCAAAGTCACAGCCAAAATCGCGGTATTAATCAATTCGCCTGATACTTTCGGACCAACGGATTCAATCGACTGAAACGTGATTGTCGGATCAAGCCCAACCAGCGCTGATTGGATTGCGTCGACGGTGTCAGACGCGATCCTCTCATCGCCCTCTTGGGCTTGAATACGGATCATTGCGACGTGCTGATTATCCGCAAAGCTTGGATCGTTGACCTCTGCGATAGAAATATCGCCAAGCTCTAACGGCTCGAGCGCGCCGCGGTAGGCCGCGACATCGACTGCGACCTCAGACTGGGTACGAATGCTTGTCCCGCCTTGGAAATCGATCCCAAAGGCAAGCCCTTGGATCAGAAACGACCCAAGCGCCACGACCATCATGACCAGCGATATGCCAAGCCAAATCCGTGCCTTACTGAAAAAGTCGATGGAGGTATTATCGCGTACAAGTTTCAAGCGCATTTTAAACCTTAATTGTCTTAGGACGGGCGCGGGCAAACCAGATCACGATCAGTGATCGGGTTACAAAGATGGCGGTAAAGACCGACGTAACGATACCAAAGCCCAAAGTCACAGCAAAACCACTAACCGGGCCAGACCCGATCACGAACAAGATCACCGCAGTGATAAAGGTGGTGATGTTCGCATCAATGATCGACGACAAGGCTTTTTCATAGCCAAGTTCAATGGCGCGTGCCGCACCTTTGGCAGTCTTCAGTTCTTCGCGGATACGTTCAAAAATGATGACGTTGGCGTCGACGGCCATACCAATGGTCAGCACGATACCTGCAATGCCGGGCAGCGTCAGCGTGGCACCGATGATCGACAGCAGACCAAAGATCAGGCCGACGTTGATGATGAGCGCGATGTTCGCGAACAGGCCAAACAGGCCGTAGCTTAGAACCATAAACACAAGGATCGCGATACCTGCAACCATGCAAGCAACCTTACCAGCGTCGATGCTGTCTTGGCCAAGTTCAGGGCCAACAGTGCGTTCTTCAAGAACGGTCAATGGTGCAGGCAGCGCCCCTGCGCGCAAGAGGATCGCAAGATTAGTTGCTTCTTCGACAGTGAAGTTACCCGTGATGATACCCGAACCGCCCGGAATGTGGCTTTGGATACGCGGCGCAGAGATAACTTCGCCATCCAGAACAATCGCAAACGGTGACCCGATGTTTTCTAACGTGTAATCACCAAATTTGCGGGCCGCAGTTGTGTTAAAGCGGAAAGCAACAGCAGGTGATCCATTTTGGTCAAAATCAAGCTGCGCATTTTCTAGATCTTCGCCTGTTACAACGGCGCGCTTTTCAAGGATGTAAAACAGACCTTCGTTTTCTGCGTCAGGTGCTAAGATATTACCAGTACCGGGTGATTGCGCAGGGTCGCTTGAGCTTCCTAAAACGGAATTGAACGTCAGCTGGGCAGTAGTACCAATTAGATCGATGACCTCTTGTGCGGAACCAACCCCGGGAACTTGGATCAACACGCGATCCGTGCCTTGGCGTTGAATGGTGGGTTCGCGTGTACCAGCTTCGTCGATACGACGACGCACGATTTCCAGCGTTTGCGCCATCGTGCGGTCGTTCATGGCGACTTGCTCTGCTTCGCTGAGCTTAATCGTCAAAACCGGCCCGTTAATCGACACATCCAGATTGCTACCTGCCGCCCCTGTCAGGGATGTCACCGGGCGACCAAGACCGCGCACCAGTTCCAACGCACGTGTTGCGCCATCCGTCTGGGAAATGCGCACACGCAATTCATCAGCTGGGCTGTCATCACGTGTCACAAAGCCAACAGTGTCACGTTCAGCAGCAAGTGTATCACGTACTTCTGGCCAGAAACCTTCTAGATATGATCCATGCACATCTTCCAGCGCGACCTCGACCAACAAATGCGCACCGCCGCGCAGATCAAGGCCAAGGTTCACAAGACCCGAAGGCAATACGTTTGGCCACTGGGCCGCATCCGCTTCAAGCGCGGCATTGGCCTGCCCACTATCTATGACAGCGACCGCGTCATTATGTGTTTCTACCCGCGTATAAAACGCATTGGGCATCGCAAACAGCAAGCCAAGAACAACAGTTCCCCAAATCAGGATCTGCTTCGGCATCGAAATATTCAGCATGACGCGGCCCTTCGGCGGTTAGGATTTCGCCGGTTCGGTTTTGTTCAGAACGGTTGTAATAGTTGATTTCACCACACGGACATTCACGCCGTCAGCAATTTCAACTTCAACTTC
This sequence comes from Yoonia maritima, assembly GCF_002933395.1. Classification (GTDB taxonomy): domain Bacteria; phylum Pseudomonadota; class Alphaproteobacteria; order Rhodobacterales; family Rhodobacteraceae; genus Yoonia; species Yoonia maritima_A. Next base: position 394,690 of record NZ_PKFN01000007.1, on the reverse strand, counting down.
GTTGTCGTCTTTCACTTTAACCACTTTACCCTTCACGCCACCTTGGGTCACGATCTGGTCGCCACGGCGTAGTGCCTCAAGCATTGTTTGATGCTCTTTCAGCTTTTTCTGCTGTGGACGGATCAGCAAAAAATACATGATCCCAAAGATCAACAGCAGCATTATCAGGTCTTGAGGTCTCATTTCGCAATCCTTTAAATTCGCAAGGGCCGTACGACCCGAAAGTCGCGGCACGTTACTGGCGAGATAAGCAATTAGCAACCAGATGCAAGGTTATATCAAGGCCAGCCAAGCAATTTGAAGGCACGTTCAATGCCCCCACCAAGCCAGAGGCAATCAATGTATGACAATTGTGGGTTCACATGGTGTTAGTGATAGGGCATATCACGCGCAGAATTAACGCCAAAAAGGACCGATGCTATGCACGATATTCGCGCCATCCGTGACAACCCCGCCGCTTTTGATGCGGCTCTGTCTCGTCGTGGGATCTCTGCTGCATCGTCCGAAATTCTGGAGCTCGACGAGGCTCGTCGCGCCAAGATCTTGGCAGCAGAGACCGCACAGGCCGAAGCGAACAAAGCCGCGAAAGAAGTCGGCGCCGCTAAAGGTCGGGGTGACGAAGCAGAATTTGAACGCCTGCGTGCTTTGGTTGCTGAAAAGAAATCTCAAATCGCCGCACTCAACGACGAAGCGAAAGCCCAAGATGCTGCGCTAAACGATCTATTGATGCGCATTCCGAACCTGCCAGACGAAAGCATTCCGGACGGCGAAGACGAAGAAGACAACGTCGAAATCAAACGCGAAGGTGACCCGCGCAACTTTAGCTTTACGCCGGTCGAGCATTACGACATCCCCGGCATCCGTCCGGGTATGGATTTCGAAACCGCTGCAAAGCTATCCGGTAGCCGCTTTGTGCTGTTGTCAGGCGCCGTCGCGCGCCTGCACCGCGCGCTTGCGCAGTTCATGCTTGATACACATGTCGACGAACATGGTCTGACCGAAACCATCACCCCTGTGCTGGTGCGCGAAGAAATGATGTACGGAACGGGTCAGCTGCCAAAATTCGGCGAAGACAGTTATCAAACCACAAACGGTTGGTGGCTTATTCCTACGGCAGAGGTCACGCTTACCAACATCGTTAACGGTGTGACCATCGAAGAAAGCTACCTGCCCCGCCGCTATGTTGCACATACGCAGTGTTTCCGCTCTGAAGCTGGTTCTGCCGGTCGTGATACATCTGGTATGCTGCGTCAGCACCAATTCGAAAAAGTCGAAATGGTCAGCGTAACCAAGCCAGAAGATAGTGCGGCCGAACACCTCGCTATGACAAAGCGCGCGGAAACCATTCTTGATAAACTAGGACTGCCTTACCGCACCGTTGTGCTGTGCACGGGCGATCTGGGCGCGGGTATGCGCAAAACCCACGATATCGAAGTTTGGCTACCCGGTCAGAACGCCTACCGTGAAATCGCGTCCATCTCGGTTGCTGGTGATTACCAAGCACGCCGCATGAATGCGCGTTTTAAACCTGCGGCAGGCGGCAAGCCTGAATACGTTCACACTTTGAACGGCTCTGGCCTTGCTGTCGGGCGCTGCTTGATCGCCGTCGTCGAGAACGGCCAGCAAGAAGACGGCTCTGTTGATCTACCAGCCGTATTGCACCCCTACTTGGGTGGCAAAACACGCATTTCTGCCGACGGCCAACTGGTCTAATCAGGCGGGAGCAGATCATCACTGGTGATCTGCTCGTGCAACTTAGTCATGACTTTGGCCAGCGTTTTGGGCTGATAGTCCTTGTCACACGCGATCCGATCCAACGTGATCTGACTGACATCTTCGACCCGTGTCGGGCCATCACGATCAATAGCGCTCCATAGCATCGCCTTCTTCATCAGCCCGATCCGGGTTTGATTCATCAACGGTTCGCGAATATTTCGCGTGTCACGCACGCGGTCCAACACGTTGCTATCCATCTCAAGCCCGGCACGCCCTGCCCCTTCGGCGATCCAGTCACAGGCAAACGAAGACAGCCCAACGCGGTCGCCACCGCCACCCACCGATCCATGATCGCCCGGGAACCATTCCTGCCGATATGCCCATTCCGCGCGGCGCTTTGGATCAAGCGAAACGTCAGCATCAAGGCCAAGTGCCGCGCGGTTCATTACATCCAGCTTTTCTGACCACATCGCTGGGGGAAACGTTTTGCGCCGCTCGTCAATTGCGACGGCATGGCGGGCGGATTTAACCATGCTGCTGAGGTGTGCGTCATGAAATTGATGTTTTTTGTTGAACAGCTTAGCAGTGGCCCAATGGCCCGGGACACCAAGCGCACCGACCGTATCCCAAACGCCCAGATAATTGATCCCAAGGTTGACACAGAGGTTCGGCCGGGTCTTTAGCCGCCAATTCCATTCTGCCTTGCTTGTCGCAGTATAGGGCGCGAAATCAGCGCGGAACAGAAAGCTTTCGGGATCATCTGGGTGGGTATTCTTGTCGCGCGAACGATAGCGGGACATCGCCTCACCCAAGCGGTGCACATTTTCGCGTGGCGGGATACCACAAGACCGAATGAGCCCCGCCAGAGATCGCGCGGTATAGGCGCCACGTGAGAAACCAAAGATGTAGATTTCATCGCCGGGTTCATATGCAAAGACAACACTGCGATATGCGTCCTCGATGTTTTCGACCATACCCAAGCCCATAGCACCGCCCAGCGTACGATCAAGCCAACGTGCCACCTTGTTTGACCCGCGCCCTGTGCCGACACCCAGTACATAAAATACTTCTTGCTTGCGACCGTCTTCGGCCGTGTGTTTTACCGCCTGCGCAAGACGTACGACGTTGGTCGGGTGTTCTGCATCATGGCGGTTCCATGTGCCGTCGCAAAAAATAGCAATCCGTTTCATAATAAATCCATCCCCATAAATAGTGATATGTTCGGAAAAACCGCTATTTACTGGCAAGTCTGCAATTCCCTACCCTGCATTTGATTTTTACAAACGTGATCTAAATCGTGATATATGAAGAACATGCGCGCAATATTGACACTCATCCTGACCTTAACGTTTGTAGTATCGCCCTTCCTGACCAGCCCTTTTTCGGGGTTTACGGCTGATCAGCTGCCTATCCCGCAGATCAAACCGCCAATCCAACCTGCAGGTTACGCTTTTGCAATTTGGGGGGTGATTTACGTATGGCTGGTAATTTCTGCCGTTTACGGGCTTTGGAAACATAAGAATGATCCCAGGTGGGACCGCGCCCGCGCACCCTTGATCGTCAGCCTTGCCGTGGGCACGCCGTGGCTCGCCATCGCGAACCAAAGCGCAATTTGGGCGACCATCCGTAAGCGTTGCATCTGGGGCCCGAAACAGCCCCCACAACACGTATCACTCTGTGCAATAATGCCTCAAAACAAATGAGGTTACAGCATGGTTCATTCAGGACAGTCCTTCGAAGTCTACGGTTTCAAAATCGAAGTCCACGCCGGCGGCCGTCGCGTTTGGCCGCCTAGCTTCAAGCGTTTCGTCAAAGAAGGCCTCGACAGCGGCAAACTGGTCCTCGCCGACGTCATGAAGGAATGTAACGTCTCACAGTCGCTGGTCTACAAATGGCGGGCGGACGTCAAAGCTTCGCGGATCAGAACGACGACAGCAACGGAAGATGCATTCTTTTCAGAGATTGTGGTTGACGAAAACCAGCCAACTGACCCACTGACCAATCAAACTAAAGAGATACTTCTGCGCGGGCGCGAAATCGAGGTTGCCCTTCCCTCCACTTATCCGGTCCCCGACTTGATCAAAGTTATTCTGTCGCTAGAAGGCCGCGCGTGATTTCGCCCTCTGGAAATTTCAAACTCTACCTCGCTTCGAAGCCAGTGGATTTTCGTAAGGGGATGGATGGGTTGGCAGCAATCGTCATGAATGAGTTTGATTTGGATCCGTTCAGTGGCGCAATTTTCATTTTTCGTTCCAAGCGATCTGATCGAATGAAGTTAATCGTCTGGGACGGAACCGGCTTGGTGATGACGTACAAGCGGATCGAAGGCAGTGGATTTGTCTGGCCCCGCATGACGGATGGTGTGATTACGATCAACAGATCGCAATTCGAGGCCTTGTTTGAGGGATTGGATTGGCAGCGCGTCGTTCCAAGGCATGTTCGGAAGCCGATTGCTGTCTGAACTCTCAAAGCGGTCGTTGGTGCAACACGCAGCTAAGGTCGGAAGAGAGCCCACAGCGGAAGCCTTCATTTTTCGCTGCGCGCGCTCGCAGCGCGGAAATCTCTGCAAGTGCGCATCCTAGCGTGCTGCAGCGCCGCGATAGATCCGGTCATTCGTTGGCGGCGGAGCATAAATGAAGGGTCGAACTTAAGTGTCGCGGGACAGAGCTGCATTTCGCTGCTCGCAGGTGAGTGACTGGTTAGGTCACTCCGACTAAGAAAACCGCGTCAGCGTTTCCTTAGTGACGATCAAAATACGGCACTTCGTAGTTCTCGTAACGAAGTGCGGCCTCTTGTTCCAGCTCAGCACTTTTCGACGTGCTGCCAAAATCATTTTTACGCAGTTTATGAACAAAGCCCCGTCGAGATGATTTCTCACAGCCCCATGTAGTAAGAAAATTCTGTCGCAAAGGACGACAACTCGCAACCAAAGTACGAATGTCTGTAACTCATTCATAAAGGACTGTTACGAGGAATTACTATGATATTCTTCGCCATGACAACCGAGCAACGATGGATAATATCAGCGTACAATCGCCAGCTTTGCACGTGATATAGGATATCAATCGCAATGTATGCATAAACCTTGCACAACCATGAGGCAAATTTCCGAGCGTGAACAACTCTTTTTGATCAAAGCTCTTAACACAAAACCACAAAATGACGACTCACAATGTGACGCGCAAAGTCAGCGTATGCCGCGCGGCATCCTGATAAACCTTCGCAGAAAGTCCACATGAAAAACGTTATCCTTCCACTGATCGCAATGGCAGCCCTTGGCGGCGGCACCTATTATTACATCTCGCTGCCTAAGCAGCCACCGATCGCACACAACGAAAACGTGCGGGCGATCTACAGTCCTGCGCTGGCGTTGGGCGAACATGACTATGGCAGTCTGATTGCGCAACAGGATCAATTTGGCAGCGCGGTCGCCTTGCGCGGTCATCTGCTGCTTGTCGGGGCCCAAGAGGCCGATCACGACTACAAGAACATCGGTGAGGCGGGCCTCGCTTATCTCATCGACACCCGCGATGGCACGCTGCTACAGACATTCAGAATGCCCGAAACTGTCGATGAGACAGCACCAACAGAGCGGTTGCACGACGGCTATGTGAACTACAGCCCCGGATTTGGCAGTGCTGTCGCTATGAACAGCAAATACGTGCTCATTGGCGCACCAAGTGCGGCACAGACGGATGGCGCTGCTTACTTGTTTGACTTGAACACAGGCGAATTCGTGCACCGGTTCTCTAACCCCGATATGGTTCATGCCGCCTGGTTCGGGGCAAATATCGCCCTGTCCGAAACACAAGCCCTGATCGGCGTGGGCAATACTCACCCACGGGTGGGCTATGAACAATCCTATCTCTTCGATCTGGAAGAGCCGGATAAAATGGTGCGCATCGCGGCTGACCGCACTGACATTCGGATGGCCGATGTCTTGTCCGTTGCATTAAGCGACCAGTATGCCGTGATCGGTCGGAGCCATGAAATCGCGATCAATAGTTATGAGTACGGCGTCTACACCACCGCCGTGCAGGTCTTTGACACATGCACTGGACGGCTCGTGCAGACAATTGAACCAGAGAACTGGTACGAAACCCAGTTCGGACAGGCGATTGCACTACATGACTTCCACCTGATGATTGGCTCACCCGTAGCACTGAGTGCCGAGGCCTTGGCCCTACGCGGCGTGAACTCAGAAAACCATGATCCGCGCGGCGCGGCATACATCTATGACCTGCGCGACAGGACCCTCGTTTCAGAGTTCCGCCCCTCTGATACGGCACGACAGGAAAGCTTTGGCACAGAGGTCGCGCTAACGACCGCATATGCGGCAACATATCAAGGGGACCGTCTGATCACTTTTGACCGGGACACGCAGGATGTGCTTCTGGATGGGAACATCGGCATGGTCGAGGAATACGACCCGATCGGTCTTGCCGTGTCCGAAGGTGCCGTGGCCGTTGGCGTGCCAATGGACAATTACCAGGCTTTTCAAGCGGGCGCCGTCTTTGTCGCCGCTTTGGACACCAAAGCCGCACCATCTACCAATGCGGACACAGCGTTTGATCCGGCCTATTGCAGAACCACTTTCATGAAGCATGCCGAAAGCGCGCGCACTGCCGCCGAGATAACGCTGGCCGCCTATTCCGCTGCCGCCGCCTACCAAACGGGTGACATATCATTTGATGATGCAACAAAACTGGCAGAGGCTGCGAACTTCAACCAGCTGCGTTGGAACCTTGCCATCGAACGGGGCGAGATGAGCGACGTGCAACGCGCCGTCCAGAACCTCAATGAAATCCAGGACGTCCTGAACAGTCTGGACTAAGCGGGTGGAAGATAAGGGAATGTTGGATTTCGGATGGATGTTGGCATCACGTTACAACACTGGCCTTATTTTCGGATAGTTCATCAAAGCCGGCTCTTTATACAAATTGTCGTAAAGGGCGGCTTTGATGCAGGTTTAAGCAAGCGGATTTGACATGCGATCAATCGCTGTCAACCAACTATGCGAAATCTGGATATGAGCGGCTCGTCACAATCTCTAGCCGCAACGCCAACCTCTTTACGGATTTAGCAGGTCTGGTGAATAACTCTTCAAGCGAGCGTAGATCAATTCAAAATAAGGCATGCGACGCGGTTTTAAACGAATTTTCTAATAAAATGCTGACAGAAATCGGCGCCATCAAACATCTCACTCAGCAGATTCGAAACCTGCAAGACGAGATCGATGAGCTCCGGCGAACACAGGGAATTGTCGCACTGGCGACCATGCGCCATAGCCGCAGGCCAGCCTATGGGCTTGCTGTGGTTTGGGCGCTGGTGGGTATTGTTGTCGCAAACGGCACCGCCCCTCTTGGTGTCAGCATTCTGGCAGGCATCGGGGCGGTGGTGTTGTTGGGACTAAGCGTCGCGTCTAGCGGTCACTCGGTCCCTTCTTAAGGTGCTTCGATAGACGTGAAGGCTGCGAAGACTTCTTGTCTTTGTATGGGTTCTTGTCGCCCTGATCGCGCAGGTACAGGCGAATTGGCGTACCCGGCATATCAAAGTCGACACGCAAGCCATTGATAAGATAACGCTTATAGCTTTCCGGCATCAAATCTGGGTGCGAGGTCATCACAACAAACGCTGGCGGACGCGTCTTTACTTGGGTCATGTAACGCATCTTGATGCGCTTACCGCCCGGCGCGGGTGGCGGGTGCTGTTCCAGCATCCCAACAAGCCAGCGGTTCAAGTTCGCGGTGCTCACGCGGCGGTTCCAGACATCATGGGCGCGCATGATGGCCTGCTGCAAACGATCAATCCCCTTGCCTGTCTTCGCAGACACAGTCACCAGTGGCGCACCGCGCAGCTGTGGCAAGTGACGTTCAAAGCTTTCGCGCAGTTCTTTCAGCTTTGTTTGCTTTTCGTCTTCGATGTCCCACTTGTTCACCGCAACAACCACGGCTCGGCCTTCGCGCTCGGCCAAATCGGCGATGCGCAGATCTTGCTGCTCAAACGGGATTTCAACGTCCAACAGGACAACGACAACTTCGGCGAATTTAACAGCGCGCAGACCATCGGAAACCGACAGCTTTTCTAGCTTTTCCTGAACCTTGGCCTTTTTACGCATACCAGCGGTGTCAAATATCCGCATGGGCACCCCGCCCCAGTCTTGCTGGACGGAAATCGCATCGCGGGTGATACCAGCCTCTGGGCCGGTCAGCAGGCGCTCTTCGCCGATGATCTTGTTGATCAGCGTGGACTTGCCCGCGTTTGGACGACCAACAACAGCGATCTGAAGCGGCTTGGCATTTGTTGGAACACGTGGGGCGTCTTCGTCGTCTTCACCAACGTCGACATCAACCTCTGGCGCGTCAGCGGCAGCGCGTTCTTCGTGTTCGTCATAGATCGGGCGCAACATATCCATCAATTCGCCCATGCCTTCGCCATGCTCCGCAGACATGCGGATTGGTTCGCCAAGGCCAAGCGAATAAGCCTCTAGGATTGTTGCATCGGCGGCTTTGCCTTCGCCCTTATTCGCGGCAAGGATGACGTTTGCGTTTTTCTTACGCAGGATTTCGGCGAAAACCATATCGGCAGGTAGAACACCCGCACGGGCATCAATCATGAACAGGCAGACGTCAGCCATTTCAACGGCGCGTTCTGTAAGGCGGCGCATACGGCCCTGAAGGCTGTCGTCGGTGGCTTCTTCCAGACCCGCACTGTCGATCACGGTGAATCGTAGATCAGCGATCCGCCCCTCGCCTTCGCGTAGGTCGCGCGTTACCCCCGGCTGGTCATCGACCAAAGCCAGCTTTTTGCCAACCAAACGGTTGAACAGCGTGGACTTGCCCACATTGGGACGACCCACAATAGCAAGGGTAAAACTCATCTTTTCGGCTCCTGACGGATGTTGAGGCCCGCCGATACACCAATCAGCGCCTAACGGAAAGCATGCAATTTGCCGTCTTTGCTGACAACATACAGCGTTTGCCCAGCAACAACAGGTGCAGACGCCGCGCCACCGGGTAAATCAATGGTCCCAATGAGCGCACCAGAGGTCGGATCAAACTGTCGGATAAAGCCATCTGAAGATGTCACAATCAGACGTCCACCAGCCAGAACAGGGCCATAATGTGCATAAACACGGCGCTGACGGCTTGTTTTGCCCTCGGTAAAGTTTGGCAGATCGACGCGCCAAACTGGGTTCCCTGTTTCGGCGTCTAGGCGCACAAGTTCGTTCAGGTCATTGACAACGAAAACGGCATCACCAACCGGCCATACAGGGCTAAGCGCGCCCTCGGATGCAGTCCAAATGCGACTTCCGTCCTTCAAATTGAGCGCAACGATTCGGCCACCAAAGTTCCCGACATAAACACGGTTGCCCGCGATCACTGGATCACCTGCGATATCGCTGACCAACGATGCGGCGCGGCCGAGGCGATCACCAGAAACGACCGCGGACCAGCGACGAATACCGCCAGCTGGATAAGTTGCGATGACTTCACCTGATGGGAATGGCAAGATAACCGTATCACCCGAAACAGCAGGTGACGCGCCACTATCAAAATTCGCAACCGAAGGCGTGCCATTTTGCTGCCAGCGAATGCGGCCGTCGTTCACATCCAATGCCCAAGCCGTGCTATCACGTCCAACGACATAAACCAGATCACCACGCAATGTCGCCGACGCGTTTACCGGCGCATCAAGGTCCTGCACCCAGACAGTCGCGCCAGTCGCGGCATCAAGCGATGTGATCTCTCCAAATCCGGTGGTTGCATAAACCCGTCCGCCGCCGACCATAACCGCGCCCCCAGACGCATCAGCAGTGCGTGCGCGGGCTGGTGTCAGGTCACGCGACCACAAAGTGCGGCCATCTACAGTCGTTGCGGTTACAGTTGCGCGTGCATCGACTGTATAGACAATCCCACCTGCGACAACGGGCTCTGCTGTAATTCGGGCACGACGGCTGTCACCTGCTCCAATCGGAGCAGTAAACAAAGGTGTAAGCGTCGCACCAAGCGCTGGGTGCGTAATCTGATGCGAAGGACCACCATTACGGTCAGTCCAATCGGCATTCGCCCGTGCCTGTGGAAGACTAATGGGTTGTACAGTGTTTTCGAATACAGGCGTATCTCGTAGTGCAAACCGCTCTCCGGGGAGGATCACGTCTTCTTCGCCACAAGCAGCCAAAAGCGCGATTGCAAGGCTCGCGCCGAGAATTGTTTTTGCCGTCACGGTGCGTTCCAATCCAAGTATTATTGCGCTACTGGCTCGGGCATTGGTTCGCCCAAAGCGATCATCAAATTTTGCACGCGTTCACGCAAGCCCCGTGATGATGCAGCATCTTCTTCGATCTGACGAAATACTGCGATTGCAGCATCCGTGTCCCCACCTTCAAGGTTTGCGTAAGCAATTTGTTCCATGGCAAGCAGATAATATGGCTGACCCGGACGCGCCAAAGGTTCAAGCGCTGCGATCTTAGCAGCTGTATCGTCATTGGGCAGCATAGCGGCCTTTAAAGCGGCCAAATCACGATACATTTCTGGCGCCGTATCATCAGCGGCTAAAGCGGTCAAAATTGACGCAGCCGAATCCAATTCGCCAGCATCGACTTGGGATGATGCAGCCATCAGTGCAGCAATCGCAGTTGCATCACCTTCAATAGGCAGATCGGCAAACACTGCGGCACGGGCTTCGGCATCAGTTTCTTCCAATGCATCAAAAATTGCATCACCTGCGGCCTCTGCGCGGGCTTGGTCTTGGGCCGACCTATATTCAGTCCACGCCGCGCCACCAACAATCGCAAGCACCACAGCGACGGCAATGGGGCCGTATTTCCGCATTTGTGCATAGAGCCTGTCGCGCTTCACCTCGTCGGTGACTTCATCGATAAAACTGTCCGAGTTGCTCACCTTGGCCCCCAATTAACGCAAAACGCGATATTCTGTTTTTGCGTTCATATCGTGAAGCGGGCCAGATGGACAAGTAAGAAGGCGCCCCAAGGGGCGCCTAATCAACATTACACAGAGATTTTATCAGCCAACCGAGGCTGCCAAGGCTTCCTCTCGGGCCATGATACCAAGGGTACGCAGGGCCAAAACAAGTGCCAACACCGCACATAGTGCGATTGCGCCGATCATCGGGACGGCGGTGCCATCAAAGAACAATCCGGTGATAACCACCATAACGCCGCCGGTCACCATCTGCAGTGTTCCACCCAAACTGGATGCAAGACCGGCAATATCTCCATGTGGATCGAGCGCGACAACCATTGTCGTTGGTAAAATCAAACCAAGGCATGCGTTGGCCAAGAACAACCCAGCGATAATCACATAGAGGCTCGCGAAACCGGCAAACCCGATAAGCAGCAGGGTTACAGCGAATCCAGCGAAGCCAATAACCGCCCAGCGCATCACAGGCAGAATTCCATATTTTTCCCCAAGAGGCCCCGCCAATTGCGACGCACCAAAAAAACCCAGCGCATTGATCGCAAATGCCACACTAAACCCTGTTGGGCTTAGGCCGAATTCTTCGGTGTAAACAAAGGCAGCGCTGGCGATGAAAACCATAAAGCTGGAAAAGCCAAAGCCACCGATCAACGTTAACCCCATAAAGACTGGGTCACGCAATAATACTTTGGTACCATGCCAAAGATTGGCAAAGTTGACTTTCACCCGATGCTCAACCGGAAGCGTTTCCGGCAACACAGCGCCAACTAAGCCTAGGCTAAGCAACGCCACAAAGGCCAGCACCCAGAAGATAATATGCCAATCGCCCAGCACAATCAGACCACTCCCCGCAAGCGGAGCCAGCATGGGTGACACAGAAATCACCAGCATAATCATCGCCATCAGCTTAGTTGCCTCAGTACCGGTATGCATATCGCGGACGATTGCACGTGGGACAACCATCAATACGGCGCCCCCCATACCTTGGAACGCACGCGCTGCAATAAGCCAGCCAATCGTTGGCGCCATTGCACAACCGATAGTACCAAGGACAAAAATTCCGATACCAACATATAGCGGGACTTTACGCCCGACCTGATCAGCCCAAGGGCCATAGAACAGTTGAGCAAGGCCAAAGGCAACGAAATATGATGTCAGCGTCAACTGTACAGACGCAACATCTGCGTTCAAAGATGCAGCGATCGCCGGCATTGCGGGTAGATACATGTCGATCGCAAACGGACCAACAGCAGAAAGAAGCCCCAGAATAAGGGCAGCGCGTAACATGGGCATGGGAAGACCTGATATTGTATGAATCACCTCTACGCTATCGGGGGGCTGTCCCACTGGCAATCAGGTCAATAGCGCAGAGCCCTGTGCAAAAATGAACCAAGGCACAGCCATTGCCACGCATACAAACAAAAAACCAACCACTGCGAAAACGCCATCACGCGCGAGCATACCAATCGCCAGCAGCGATACCCCTGCCCCAATCATCGATGATGACATCGGCACCAATTCGAGCAGCGGAATCATCGACGCAGCCAAAGCGCAAATAAAATAGACGACAGGTCGCGCAGGACCAACCACAAGAAACTGCAGGCGCTGCCGCGTGACCTTATCTAACCAGCCAGCCAAACGCGCCATCGTTTTCGTCGCCCTATGTGTTTTTTCAGCAGGAATTGGGCGTCTGCATATAAATTCAGGAAGCCAGGGCTGTCCGCGTCCAAAGACACCTTGCAGCGCAATCAGAACAATTGCGATCCCGCATAATGATGAAAAGAACGGAATAGCACTCAGCGGTGAAGTGACCAGTAAGGCAGGCACGATCAATGTCGGCAAAAGCGCGCTATGCCCAAACGCACCTAATAGTTCGCCTGCCCTAACATTATCGTCAGTCACTGTCTCATCTATTTTATCGACAATGTCTGAAACCGGTGTCTCTTGCTGCATGGTGCCTACCTACGCATTGTGATGCTACGATAAGGCAACGCTCTCTTCTGACTGTCGGTTCCATAGATTCGCGTAACGTCCGCCCTGCGCCAGCAGCGCATCATGTTTGCCCTGCTCAATAATCACGCCGTTTTCAAGGACAACGATCTGATCTGCATCGGCAATCGTGGATAGGCGGTGCGCAATCGTAATGACGGTACGCCCTTGACCCATCGCCTTCAGCTCTGCCTGAATTTCCATCTCGGTCTGGGTATCCAGCGCAGAAGTCGCCTCGTCCAATAGCAAGATCGGTGGGTTCTTTAGCAAGGTACGGGCAATGCCGACCCGCTGCTTCTCGCCACCGGACAGTTTCAGACCCCGCTCGCCAACCGTGGTTTGGTAGCCGTCTGGTAGGCTAACGATAAAGTCGTGAATTTTTGCGGCCTTTGCTGCGGTGATGATCTCATCCTGGGAAGCCGTAGGACGACCATAGGCAATGTTGTAATGCACCGTGTCGTTAAACAGCACCGTATCCTGCGGCACGACACCGATCTGGGCGTGCAGGCTGTCTTGGGTCACATCGCGCACGTCTTGGCCGTCAATACGCAAGGCACCACCGTTCACATCGTAGAACCGGAACAAAAGCCGCCCAATCGTCGACTTTCCAGACCCGGACGATCCAACAATCGCAACGGTTTGGCCGGGTTCAACCCGCAAATCAATGCCCTTCAGGATTGGGCGCTCTGCATCATAGCCAAAAGCAACGTTGTCCAATGTCACCTGCCCACCAGTTACAGTCAGCGGCTTGGCATCAGGCTTATCTTGGACCTCGGCCGGTTGTTCGAGCAGATCAAACATATCACCCATATCGATCAAAGCCTGGCGAATTTCGCGATACACAGTCCCAAGAAAATTCAGCGGCATGGTGATTTGGATCATGTAAGCGTTGACCATAACGAAATCGCCGACGGTTAGATCACCACGCTCAACCCCAATCGCCGCCATCACCATAACCGCAGCAAGGCCACTGGTGATCAGGAACGACTGCCCAAAGTTCAGGAACGCCAAAGAATAATTGGTACGAATAGCCGCCTTTTGGTACTGGGCCATCGCGCTATCGTAACGATCCGCTTCCCATCTTTCGGCACCAAAGTATTTGACGGTTTCAAAATTCAGCAGGCTATCAATCGCCTTTTGGTTCGCGTCCGTATCCTGTTCATTCATCACCTTACGGATCTTCACCCGCCATTCGGTAACCTTGAATGTAAACGTGATATATAGCGCAATCGTCACAAAAACGACGGCTAAGTACCAAACATCAAAAAGGAAAAACAGAACCGCTGCGATCATCAGCAGTTCAAGCACCAGCGGACCGATGCTGAACAACAAAAAGCGAAGCAAAAATTCAACGCCCTTCACACCGCGTTCAATCGCGCGGCTTAACCCGCCTGTTTTGCGCATGATGTGGTAACGCATCGAAAGACGGTGAATATGTGTGAATGTCTCAAGCGCGAGCTGCCGCAACGCGCGCTGCCCTACGGGAGTGAACACGACATCGCGTAGCTGCTGAAAGCCAACGTTCATCAGCCGCGCAATACCATAAGCCAACGTCAGACCAACGGCACCAAGCCCCATGAATGTCGCGGCTGACGCGCCTTCAGGAGCAAGCGCATCAACGGCCTGCTTGTAAAACAATGGTGTCGTGACCGCGATGAGCTTAGCGGTAAATAGGACCGCCATCGCTAGCACGACGCGGCGTTTGACCCAAGCCTGCCCATCTGGCCACAAATACGGCGCAACGCGGCGGATCACATCCCATCCCTGCACTTTGGTGTTGTCGAGATTGGCAGAGGTAGTGGATAAACGACGCATGTGGGCACTCCGGCTAGCAGCGCCTCTAGTTAGAGTGCCACTGTGCCGAATACCAGTCCTGCGATGCTATTGATTGATCTCCGGCATACGGAAAATCTGACCAGGGTAAATCAAATCGGGATCACGGATCAGATCACTATTGGCCTCATAGACTTGGACGTAATAGACGCCATTCCCAAGACTTTCTTCGGCAATTGCCCAAAGCGTTGAACCTGGTTGAACGGTGCGAACAGCAACGTCAAAACCATCCGATTGCGTCTCTTCTGCCAAAACGGCGGCAACATCCGCAGCCTCTTCGCGTTTAAATGGCGTCTCCAGCCGGGATACAACGGCACCCGCTGTATCCACCTCATCCACTCGAAGAGTATACACACCCGTTTCCACATCCTGCAGATCAATGCGCCAGTCGCCACCTTCGGTCACAGGTGACGTCGAAACAGGTTCGTTATCAAGATAGACTTGCACAGAACCATCACCGACTGCACGACCAGATAGCTGCACCTCACCTTCGGGATCATAGGTGATCGCATCAAGCCCCACATTGGGGGTATCAAGGCTGGGCCCCGCTTGTACAACACGCACACCATCAGCATCCGCTTGCAACACTGTTGGCGCCGACGGCGCCTGCGGTACATTGGCAGGTTCGGCGCTGGGCTTTGGAAGAACAGGCGTGTCTGGCGTCGGAGTCGGCTCTTCAGCCTGAGGGCTTGGGAGCGTAGCGGTTTCAGCTTCGTCCTGCGTTACATCTAGATCTTGCGCGGGCGGCTCTAACGCGGCCACAACGACTTCGGGTGCGGCGATTGGTGATACGATATAGCTTGTCTCGGACTGGATGGCCTTCCCGTCGGGGTCAGCAATCAGCGTTAAACTACGCGGAAGCGGCGATACTCCGGCCAAGGGTAACACCACGAAATTACCAGAAGCATCAGCCGTTGCTCTTTCAAGTTCTTCGCCAGCAAGCATGATCGCAACAACCTGCCCCGGCTCCGCGCGCCCTGCGACCACCATGCTACCGTCAGCTTCAACACGGAATGTGTCAAACTGCGGGCTAAATGACTTGCGCGGCGACGCAGCCGCAGCAACATCTTCGACTGGTGTCGTCAAAACGACCGGCGTTGCAGTATCCGCACTTGATTGATCCTGTATCCCCGAGATTTCAGCCTGCGGCACGAACATAACAACACCCACCCCGACAACAACGGCAGCCACTGCGCCCAGCATAATCGGAATGGCGTTTGATTTGGTTTCTTCGGTCACGTCTTTTCCCCTAACAAGCCATTGTAATCGGCGTCCCTACCGCACATGCTTAAGTCACCGTAACAACGCCACAATCAGGCGTCAAAGTTTAGCTGCGCAAAAAGGTTGCCCATGTCCACATTTCCTAAATCCGTTTGCGTCTATTGCGGGTCCCGCGATGGCGTTGCCCCCGCATACGCAGAGGCTGCCAAAGCAACCGGCGAAATGCTGGTGCAAAATGGCTGGCGGCTGGTTTACGGCGCAGGGGATGTCGGGCTGATGGGCCGGGTCGCAAATGCGGTCCAAGACGCAGGCGGCAACACATTCGGCGTCATCCCCACTCACTTGATGGATTGGGAAGTCGGCAAACGCGACCTTGATAGCTTTGTCATTACCGAAACGATGCACGAACGCAAAAAGGTCATGTTCATGAACGCCGACGCTGTGGTCGTTCTACCCGGTGGGGCCGGATCACTGGATGAATTCTTTGAGGCGCTCACTTGGCGGCAACTCAAACTCCACGCAAAACCGATTGTGCTGCTGAACATTGACGGGTTCTGGGACCCTCTTTGGACGTTGCTAGAACATGTCGTAAAGCAAGGCTTTGCCGGCGATGACATCCTATCTTATGTGTCGATCGTACCTGACGTGACATCGCTCGAGGTGACGCTGAAAGAAGCACTTTAGATCGTCTGGGGGAACCATCATGGCATATTTCATCACAGGTGGTCATCCGCTTCCGGATGAGAGTTTTCACGCAAAAGAGCGCCGCGGAAACTCGTCGTTTAAAGAAATGGATGGGGATACCGATCTGATTAAGCTGGTCGATGCAACGCAGGATGATGGGCGCCGAATTTTAGATGGTTCGCCAAGCGTAGGACGACCGTTGAAGCCTGATCATATTCCGACAAAACTTAGTCGAGAACCATGGGGTATTGAACGTGTTCCGTTGTTGGACGTGGAAACCTATTATGGTGGTAACCTTCTGGTCTGTCAGTCCTTCAAAGACGTGCTGGAAGAGTTGGAACCCGACGTTCATCAATTCTGGCCGATGGAAATCTATGTCAAAGGCGAGAAGGTAGCTCTGCGTTACTGGTTTATCGCTTGTCACCGCATTCGTACGTTAAGTACGGAGCATTGCTACCCGCCACTCCAGGGGCACGGGTATTGGCGCCCCAGTCCTCTGGGTCAAAGAGAAAATGACCGAGTTGTATTTTCCAGCGAAGCTATTGGCGGCCGCCACGCTTGGGTGGATATGGCGCATTCTGATCGGATGTTCTCGGACGCGTTCGCAGAGCGATTGATGGCGCTTAATCTAACAGGCCTGAAGTTTAGCCATAAAAAAGAGGCCACTGCGGACACTCCGGTACCATCGATACTAAATGCAACAAAACCCAAGTCGCGATCATTCTTTAGCCGTTTACTTGGCAAAACCTAACGCGCCGCCCTGTCCTGCCGGATTGCTGTCACTGAATACAAAATCACCGCGGCCCAGATCATTGGGAATGCGATCATGTGCACGGTGCCGAATGGCTCTGCAAAAATCAAAACGGCGACCAAGAACTGGAGCGTCGGATTGATGTAGAACGCGATGCCTGTTGTCGCCATCGACACGCGGCGCGCGCCATAGCTGAACATCAATAGCGGGATCGACGTGATCGGCCCCGCGCAGATCAGCAAGATACTATCGCGCCAGTTACTGCCGAACGCGCCGCCCGTGGTTGGCTTAAACCCTTCGAACCCAGCAAAATGCACGCCCGCCAGCCAGATAACCGCCAAGGGCAGTACCAGCGTGACTTCGGTTGCAACCGTTAGGACTGGCCCTGCCGACACGCCCTTTTTGATCAGCCCATAGATCGCGAATGTCACTGCCAATGACAGCGCCACAAACGGCACAACGCCAAGCCCAAGGGTCAGCACCGTCACTGCCGTAAAAACCAAGCCAATTGCGATCCATTTCAGGGGGCTTAGCGGCTCTGACAAGACAAAGCGCCCGATCAACACCGATAGCAACGGATAGATGTAATACCCCACGCTCGCCTCGGTGGACCGATCAATTTGAGATGACAGGATGAATAGAAACCAATTCGCGGAAATCATCAGCGCGGCCAGCCCCATCAGTACAGGCTGTTCGCGGATCAGGCTAAACATCTGACCAAAACGGCGCTGCACGATCAAGATCACCGCGAACAGCAAAAACGACCAAAGCGCGCGATGCGATAGTACCTCTAACGGGGGCACATGTGACAATGCTTTGTAATAGATCGGAGATAGCCCCCAGATCACGCAGGTCGCGACGATTGCGATGATGCCCTTGACCGTGTCGGTCATTGCGCAAGATCACCCATCAACGCAGCATACCGCGTAATCGAGATATTCGACCCACAAGCGATAATCCCAACGTGCCGCCCGACTAATTCGTCACGCAACGGCCCCAGCACAGCAGCAAGCGACGCAGCGCAGGCAGGCTCCGCAGTGATCCGCAGGATACGTTGATAGTGGTTCATCGCATTTAGCAGTTCTGTATCTTCGACACGCACAATGCGGTCCACGTTTGCCCGCGCGACGCTATAGGAATACGGCATGGCATAGGGCGCACCAAGGCTATCGGCAATCGTATTAACCCGATCCAGTGTCGCGGGTGTGCCTGCCTCAAAACTGCGGTACATGCTATCCGCGCCGAATGGTTCGACACCAATGACAGTGGCATTCGGGTTCAGCTGTTTGATCGCGCAGGACATCCCGCTAATCAGCCCCCCGCCCCCAATGGGTACGACGTAGGTGTCAATCTTTGGGGCTTGGGCATGGTATTCTGCACCGCAGACCGCAGAGCCAAGCGTCATGTGTTCACCCTCAAACGGATGCATCAAAGTACGCCCCGCGTCGGCCGCATCGTTCATCGCAGCAAAAGCAGCTGCCATGTCATCGTATAACTGAACAGTGGCTCCCAAGGCCTCGCAGCCTTGAATACGGGACGGGTCAACCGCACGCGGCATACAGATCAGCGCATCTACGCCCGCAGCCTGCGCCGCCCACGACACAGCCAACGCATGATTCCCGCCACTTGCGGCAACGACACCAGCAGCGCGCTGGGCGTCGTCCAACTGGCTAAGCCCCAGATAAACGCCGCGCGCCTTGAACGATCCCGCTTGCTGAAACAGCTCTAGTTTAACTGTCACGCTGGCGCAGTCAGGCAAAACACCATTCCAACGACCGGAGGTAAGCGGCAGGATGGGCGTGTGAATAAGAGCGCCAGACAATAGGTCAGCAGCCGTATGAATTTCGGGTAAAGTCGGACCAGTCATTGCAGCCTCAAGAGTAAATACGATTGTGTCCCACGGTGCAAAAACATTGTCCACAAGGGAGTTGGATGAAAACACCCCCCATGGACAATCATTGTATTTACTTTTGATGTTTTTGCATTCGCGACCGTAGCAATGCGCCAATATCTTCAGAACGTGCGTGCTGGGCCTCAACTGCGGCATTCCGGCTCGCTGCACTTTGCGCGGCACGGCTTGCGTAGCTAAGCGCGGCCCCAGCACATTGCAGGCAAAACAGCCAGATCGATACTAGAATGGCAGCGGCCACCATGAAGGCATGCAGCATTGTGAAAGACACATCCTTGTCGTCAAAAACGAAAAGAACAATATCGCCCAGTTCATTTGTCAGCACATTGGTCAACCCAAGGTATCCAAAGGCGTCGCCCGCAAACGGAATAATCACAGCAGAGATGCCTGTGATCATCAATAGCAAAGCCATCATCGTGATGAGGTTTGACCCAAACCCATCAATAGACGAATAAGATACGCCATTTGGGCTACGCCCTGCCGCGAAATTCGCGAGTGCAGGAAGTATTGCGGCGCGCAGCGCCATCACGGCAACCGCGCTTAGAAACGAAAGGACCGTTATCGCACCAAAGGCCAGTTCCCTTGATAGGGTTGCGATGGGATCAACCGTTGGATCGACCTGCAATGCTGTCAATAATCCGACTTCGCTTCTTAGCAAAATCAATGAACCCGCAAACAGGATTGATGTGAATATGAATGCGACGATTGCCTCAAGCAGCCCATAGCCTGTCGCACCGATAAGCAACCGTTTTTGCGAGGGGTCCGTTCTAAACCCGAGCACCCGCAAGCCGATCCTGATCCCAATAAGGTACGGGTGCATCGAAATAATATAGACGATCGCCGTGATGGCGAACGGAATAACGATCATCGCCAAAAGCGTTACAAATAGATTGCTCCCGATTAGCATCAGACTGCCAAAAACTGAAAAAACCGTAATCACAAGATAGAAAGCGGTCCACAACGGCAGGACAAGCAAGAAGCGCCAAAAGATGGACAAAGAAAGCGGAAAGCTACGCAATAAAATCAAACTGGTTTCCTTTCAAAAGATCGGTTTTGACACAGCAGACAAAGACCAACACTGCGAACGCATTCGCGGTGATCCTCTTGCCGGTTGTCATACGGTGCGTCTGCCTGCTGAATGCGGCGACACTTGGCTAGATGCGCAGAATTTGCGCGAAAATAGTTTTAGTTATTAATGGTCTAGCAATACATATATATATGTACGCGCTTAGCTGTTTTCAAGACAAAGGCCCGCCACGCGATGCGCGACGGGCCCTCAAATCAGCTTATAAGGATGGTGTTACAGGCGGCCTGCAACGTTTTCCCAGTTGACCAAGTTATCTAGGAAGTTGGTCAGGTAAACAGGACGCTTGTTACGGAAGTCGATGTAGTATGAGTGTTCCCAAACATCACAACCAAGCAGCGCAGTTTGACCAAAGCAAAGTGGATTCACGCCGTTTTCGGTCTTGGTCACTTTCAGGCTACCGTCAGTATCTTTCACCAACCAAGCCCAGCCAGAACCAAACTGACCAGCGCCAGCAGCGCTAAACTGCTTTTTGAATTCGTCAACCGAGCCAAAGCTCTCGTTCAGTGCTTTTTCCAGCTCTGTTGGGATCGCAGTATCGTTCGGGCTCATCATTTCCCAGAACTGGTTATGGTTCCAAAGCTGTGAAATGTTGTTGAAGATACCGTTTTGCGCCACAGCCGTTGGGTTGTAGGTGCCCTTGATGATCTCTTCGAGAGACTTGCCTTCCCACTCGGTGCCCGCGATTGCGGCGTTGCCGTTGGTGACATAGGCGTTGTGGTGCAGGTCGTGGTGGAATTCCAGTGTCTCTGCAGACATACCTTTCGCAGCAAGCGCGTCATGAGCATATGGAAGATCAGGGAGTGTAAAAGCCATTGTCTTAACTTTCTGTGTTGAGGACAGGATGCAATGATACATGTCACATAGCAGCGTAACGTCAAGGGCTAGAGCGGCTAGAAGTGGTGGTTCACAGCACCTTGTTCATGAATGCACATTCATCACGCGATTGACCACATTGCACAACTGTTACAATCTCGGGGTAGCCGCAAATATGATTAGCTTCAGAACCCCGCACGCAGTTTTTATTCTTCTGCTATTGTTATCCGGCACTTTATGCACCGCATCGCTTATTCCATTTATGGGGGTGTATATCGTCGAAATCCTGGGAAAAGACCCGTGGATGATCAGCCTCTATGCAATGTTGACCCTAAGTTTGACGGTGGTTGTAAACCGCATTTATGGTGAATGGATCGATAACGGTAGGCGCATCGCCCCACTAATTCTGACATCGATATTGGCATTCGGTTTTGCACTATGCGCGATGTTGGTCTTCAAAACCTATGCGGTATTGATCTTCATCTGCGCGCCATGTTTCGCACTATCAAATGCTGCGGTATCAACCATGTACAGCTTTGGTCACCTAAGCGCTGAACAAAACGGATGGGACATCGCGCGCTACAATTCCTATCTGCGTGCGACAACGTCACTTGGTTGGATGATCGCCCCGGCCGTCACATTTCTGATCGCCGGCGCGTTTGGTGCAAGCTATGTTATGATCAGCGCGCTCGTGCTGACAGCCGTTTGGGCCACCCTATGGTGGATGGTCATGCCGCGCGATTTCGTAAAGCAGTCGCGGATCAAAGACCCGTCAACAGACGGTGGAAACCTGTCTGGCAATGCCAAAGCGATGTGGACTGCAGCAGGCGTGTGTCTACTTTTTTCGCTCGCGCATTCTGCAACCACAAGCTCATTGCCATAGTTCTATATCCGCGAGGCTGGACTCCCGGTTTATGCGGCTGGCCTGTCGTTTTCCATAAAGACGTTCATTGAAATTCTGGCAATTTTATCGACGCCCTGGTTAATTACGACACTGGGTGTCAAGCGCTGTCTTGGTGTCGCAGCAGTCATCGCTATCTGCGCATTTCTTACATTGGCTAACGTTCAGTCACTGTCACAGCTGGTTGTCGGCGCATCACTAGAGGGGTTGTATTACGGCATCTTCGCCGCCGTCGGTTTGCTGTACATTCAAAGCTTTGCAGGTGATCGCCTTGGCCGCGCCACGTCACTGTATACGAACAGCCTGTACATAGGTGCTCTCATTGCGAGCTCTATGATGGGGCTTGTTGCGCAACTTGCAGGTTTTCGCACCGTGATCTTGCTTTCAACAGTATGGGCGACGCTGGCATTGCTTGTTCTTATCGTCTCGGGTCGCACCCCAACACGACTTTCATAGTATGGGGAGCCACATCAATTGCGGCGCCCCATATGTGTTTGTGGCTTAGGTTAGTTTACCCAGATCGCTCGGATCAAAGCCGACCAAAGAAGCCGTATCACCTGTACGGATTTTCTCGGCCCAGTCTGGGTCGCTCAGCAACACGCGCCCAACCGCGATTAAATCAAATTCGTCACGGTCCATGCGGGTCAGCAGTTTATCGATCCCAACATTCGCTGAACCGCCACCAGAAAACGCGCTAAAGAAATCAGCATCTAGCCCGACAGAGCCAACGCTGATCGTCGGCTTTCCGGTGATTTTCTTGGCCCAACCGGCAAAGTTCAACCCGTCGTCGCCATCGATATCCGCGAATTCAGGTTCCCAGAACCGCCGCTGTGAACAGTGGAATATATCAACGCCTGCGTCTGACAATGGCGCAAGCCATGCTTCCAATTCATCAGGTGTTGCTGCCAATCGCGCTGTGTAATCCTGCTGTTTCCATTGGCTAAGGCGCAAAATGACCGGAAAATCCGGACCAACCGCAGCGCGGACGGCTTTGACAACCTCAACAGCGAAACGGGAACGTTCGGCCAAGGTTTTACCGCCCCATCCATCTGCACGCTGGTTTGTGCCTTCCCAGAAGAACTGGTCAATCAGATATCCGTGTGCACCATGAAGTTCCGCCACATCAAAACCCAGACGCTTTGCATCTGCGGCGGCGCTTGCGAATGCCGCAATCGTATCTTCGATGTCCTTTTCAGTCATGACATTACCGCTTGGCTTGCCCGGCGCGAACAGACCTGATGGGCTTTCCATCGGGGCGTCCGCTTCCCACCCGCTAGAGCTGGGTGCGGTGGCGGTATGCCAAATCTGAGGGCCGATACGGCCACCCGCCGCATGCACAGCATCGACAACAGTTTTCCAACCCTCCAACGCGTCATCGCCATGGAAAAACGGAATTCCCGGTTCATTTCGTGAAACGGGGCGATCAATAACCGTCCCTTCCGACAAAATAAGCCCAACGCTGCCCGCTGCACGGCGTGCATAGTAGTCGGCGTTTTGTTGCGCGGGGATACCGTCAGGCGCCATGCCACGTGTCATCGGCGCCATGACAATGCGGTTCTTAAGTTCAAGCGATCCATGTTTAAATGGTTTAAAAAGCGGTGCGACATCCGCTGTTGTTGCTGGGTTATCAAGCGTCATTTGATCTACTCCATATGATCTACAACGCCTAAGTATATTTTATAGACTTAGTTTCAATTAGGCACTATTGTTGCACTAGGTTTACTTGAGGAAACCACATGCCCAAAGACAGCGCCGAGACCAAATATTTCACCGTAGATTGCCCAAATCGTCTGTTGTTTGCAGAAATTGCAGACAAATGGTCGATGATGATTTTATCAGTACTTGATACCGGACCGCACCGTTTCAATGGCATAAAACGCTGTCTTGAAGGCGTATCGCAAAAATCACTAACCCAGACGTTGCGCAAATTGGAACGCAACGGGATCATTTCGCGGACTGTGCGCAGTACATCACCTGTTGCCGTGGAATACGCGATGACACCGCTTGGCATGTCGCTGCTGGGGCCCTACCGCGCGATTTACACTTGGACATGCGTGAACCTAAGCGAGGTGAATGCCGCACGGTTGGAATACGACGGGCGACAAACCTAAGATGAAAGCAACAGACGTTTATCGCTGAAATCCGGCCGTAAACTCATTTCCAAAATTGACTTGCGCAGTCAGCTTCGAACCAGAAAGCCACGTCTTAATGTCATCGGTCACTGCCCCCAAAAAGGTTATCTCGCGAAGCGTCGCTACTTTGTGAAGTGCCTGCATTTCCGGCCAATCCATTGCGATATCATGGTGTCCGATCCACGCCGCAGCATTACGATATGTGATCACGGCCCGTGCGTCCCTGTCTGTCCCATTCACGAAAAAGTGATACGATAGAACACCAGCATGCCCATCGTTCCTTACACGACGCACAAGCGCTGTGATCGCGGAACGAAAATCATTTTCAGTGCCAATCAGCGCATAATGATTAAATATGATCAGCTCTAGATCTGGCATTCGTGCCCTTCGGCAATATCAAAAGTGCCCCACCGCGCCCGCCTTTGCCGATGTGGCAAGAAGGTTGAAAGTGTAATCAGCCACGGACCGGAAACAGATCACTTCGATTGTGTCTGCATCCCGCATCCAAAACGCTGCGGCCACTTGGCCAAGGTGCGTACGTCGGAAGCGACCGGGTTGGAATGTGTCAGGGTGAAGGTCGACAGGCGCCAATTTTGCTATCACATCGCGTGCATAGTCCCCTTCGACAAGGATCAGCGCACGCGCGTCGGACACATTTTCTGCCAGATGGTGTTTCTTTTTCAGGTTATTTGCGATCAATTCCGACGCAGCGTCGACCTCGGCATATGGCACAAGGATCAGCATTTCATCGGGTGACATCCAGCACAGCCCCTTTTCACCAACGCAATTCGCGTGGCCGGGCATAGGAAAATCGACGCCAGTTAGTCCGGTGCAAACGGACTTTAGTTTACTATCTGACAGGTCGCCGCGCAGCGTGATCATGCCGCGTAGGCCTGCGTCGCTGATTGTGACTTCGCCTGGGGCAACTTTGCCATTCAATGCGCTGACTGCATTAGACATTCTGCTTTTCCCCTTCCTTATCGTAGAACACCGGATCGACGATTTTCGCGGCTATGGTTGTGCCGTCAACCTTGTTGAATTCAATCACCTCGCCCATGCGATCAGTGCCGTTATGGACGAGTCCCATAGCGATCCCCTTATCAAGGGTCGGCGAATGATAGGTCGATGTCACGCGGCCTTGCGTGTTGCGTTGGCCGTTTTCATTGTCGCCTTCGGCAATCGCATATGCACCATCAGGCAACACAGACCCATCGACGGTTTCCAAGCCAACCAGTTTCCACCGGTTTGGATCAGCCATATGGCTGCGTGTGTGTGCACGCTTGCCAATATAGTCTTCTTTCTTTTTGGATAGCGCCCAGTTCAGGTTCAGATCCTGCGGGATCACAGTCCCGTCAGTTTCATCCCCGATCATGATAAAGCCCTTTTCGGCGCGCATGATGTGCAGCGCCTCGGTGCCGTAGGGCATCACGCCGAACTCTTCTCCGGCCTCAAGCAGTGCGTCCCAGAACGCGGCACCCTGCCCGGCGGGCACTGCAACCTCGTAAGATAATTCACCCGAAAAACTGATCCGAAAAACACGCGCGTCGAAGTCACCGATTTTCCCGGCCTTCCACTGCATGAATGGCAGCGCCTCAGCCGACAGATCCATGTCACCACCCAGTTTACGCAATAGCTTGCGCGCCTTGGGACCGACGACCGCGATCTGTGCGTATTGTTCGGTCACATTGGCCACATAAACCTGCATGTCCCACCATTCGCACTGCAGCCAGTCTTCCATATGGGCGTGGATCCGTTCGGCCCCGCCGGTCGTCGTGTGACATAGCCACGTGTTGTCATCCATCCGAACAACGACACCGTCATCCATCAAGAACCCGTTTTCAGAACACATCAGACCATACCGGCATTTACCGACAGGCAACGTGGACATCATGTTCGTGTACATCAGATCAAGGAATTTGCCCGCATCGGGGCCTTTGACGATCAGCTTACCAAGCGTTGACGCATCCAACAGGCCAACGTTTTCACGGGCATTGCGCACCTCACGGTTCACGGCGTCATGCACCGTTTCTTCGCCACGCAGATAGGTATAGGGCCTGCGCCATTGGCCGACGGGTTCGTTGTCAGCCCCGTTTGCATTGGCCCAGTCAGAAACAGGGGTTGTCCGGATTGGCTGGAACAGCGCGTCGCGCGCAGCACCTGTAATCGCCCCCATAGAGATCGGCGTATAAGGCGGACGGAACGTCGTCGTCCCAACATTGGGGATATCCGCATTCAACGATTTCGATAGGATCGCCAAACCGTTGATGTTGCTTAGTTTGCCCTGATCCGTGGCCATGCCTAGCGTGGTATAGCGCTTTGCATGTTCAACGCTTTCAAAGCCTTCTTGCGCAGCAAGCTGCACATCGGACACCTTAACGTCGTTCTGGAAATCCAACCAAGCCTTCGACCGCAGCGCATGTTTTGCGCCCTGCGGCATCAGCCAAACGGCAGCAATCGGGCCTTCCTCGATATCTTCGCCCATCGGGGCCTGACCACCGCGTTTTGCGTGCCCTGCCGCCTTTGCCGCCGCGCGACCTGCGGCCCAACCATCTGCAACAGCCTCGGCGGTGAACAAATGACCATTGGCGATACCTGCGGTGTTCACGAAAGGCTGACCGTCGGCACCTGTTGGCGGCTTTTCATGGTCAGGCCGGAACATAACCTGATCTGCATCCCACACCAGCTTACCGCCGCAATGCGACCACAAGTGCACGACCGGCGACCAGCCGCCCGACATCGCGACGCAATCACATTCGATTTCCTCAAGGATCGCGCCTTCGCCAGCTTGGGCACAAAGACCAACCGATTTCACGCGCTTGCCGCCTTTGACTTTGGCAATGCCTTTGCCAAGCTCAACCCGGATACCAAGGTTGCGTGCCTCATCAATCAACGGGCCTTCGGCCTCTGGGCGGGCGTCGATGATCGCGGGGATATCAAGGCCAGCTTGCTTTAAGATAATCGCCGTACGGTAGGCGTCGTCGTTATTCGTCACGACGACGGTTCGGTCGCCTAGTGACACGCCATAGTTCACAACATAATCACGCACCGCAGCAGCCAAGGTCACGCCGGGAATGTCATTGCCCGCGAATGATAGCGGGCGTTCAATCGCGCCAGTTGCTGTCACAATTTGCTTGGCACGGATGCGCCACAAACGATGGCGTGGACCTTCGACCTCTGGCGTGTGATCGGTCAGGCGCTCATAGGCCAAGGCGTAGCCGTGGTCATAGACACCCGACCCCATACAGCGCAAACGCATGTCAACATTTGACATATTTTCAAGCGCTTGAATGGTGCTATTAATCCACTCCTCCGCAGGTAAACCGTCGATCTTTGGCGTATCAACTACCGCACGGCCACCCCAATATGCACCCTGTTCAACCAACAGAACACGCGCGCCACGCTCGCCCGCAGCAAGCGCCGCGGCAAGCCCCGCGATCCCGCCGCCGACGACCAATACATCGACATGCGCATGAAAATGTTCATAGGTGCTGCTATCGCGATCTTTGGGGGCTTTGCCCAAACCAGCGGACTGGCGGATGATCGGTTCATAGACATGTTTCCAAAACGCACGCGGATACATGAACATTTTGTAGTAAAAGCCAGCCGGCAAAAACCGAGAGAAAGCAGTGTTGATCGCACCAACGTCAAACTCTAGGCTTGGCCAGTGGTTCTGTGAGGTCGCGGTTAGACCGTCGAACAGCTCTGTCGTGGTGACGCGTTGATTGGGCTCAAACTGCCCGCCCTCACCAAGGTTCACCAAGGCGTTTGGCTCTTCTGCACCAGAGGCGACAACGCCACGCGGACGGTGGTACTTAAACGAACGGCCCATCAGCATCTGGTCATTCGCCAGCAATGCAGAGGCAAGCGTGTCGCCCTCAAACCCGCGAAAGCGCTTTCCATTAAAGGTAAACGATACGGCTTTGTTATTATTAATCAAACGGCCCATTGCGGCCAGACGGGTGCTCATTTAAAAATCCCCCATGACCAGCCGGGTCGCGTCCCAGAGATCTTGTCTTTGATGTCTTGTGGTGGCTCTAGGGTTTGGGCCGAATAAGTTCCGAACACCTCTAGTGTTGCGGTGCAACGTGCTGCGTGAAACCACTTGCCGCAGCCATAGACGTGGCGCCAGCGTTCGAAGTGCACGCCCTTTGGGTTTTCGCGCATAAACAGGTAATCCTCGAATGCGTCATCCGATGATCCCGGCCCTTCGCGTTTCAGGTGCGCTTGGCCGCCTGCATGTAGATCAGTTTCATCGGCATCAACGCCGCAATAAGGACAATGCAGGATCAGCATAGCGAAGCCTCGGTATTTAGGGTCAGTCCAGTGAACCAAGCGCAAAAGGCGAACGCATTGCTGCGCCCGCCTTTCACGACTTGGGAAGAAGTAAGTGAGGAGTTAGTGAGTGGTTGCCCCTGATGATGGGACAGGTGTGCCGTCAAGTGTAGACACCGTAATAGGGTAGATCGGTGCAGGACCGTGGGGAGCGGCCTGTGCCGAGGCTTGGCCCATCGCGAAAATGACGGCAAGCATCCCAGCAAACGCGATGCCCACGCCGAAAAAGAAAGAAAAACCGCCGCGACTGCGCCGAGGTTTTTTGGTGAAATCAAGCATGTCGCATCTCCTTGCTGTGATGCGTCTACTTTGCTGATCCCACGGCACATTGAAAGATAAGCGAAATTCCCCGCGAAATTTTGGCTATTCACAGCCGAATACTCAACCACAGGTAAGCCAAAACCCGCCGTGCGGTTTATGGATGCCATAGGAATGCCGTTTTTTATGAATGACGGATTATGCGTCATCAATGCGCTACCCCGGCAGCGACACTTTCATCAATGAACTTGCCTTCGCGGAAGCGGAACATGCTGAATTCGTCGGTCAGTGGTGATTGTCCTTTGGCCATCAGTTCGGCCATGGCCCAGCCTGATCCGGGGATTGCCTTGAACCCGCCAGTCCCCCAACCGCAATTCACAAAGATGCCATCGACCGGGGTTTTGGATAGGATCGGCGAACGGTCACCCGTCACATCCACGATCCCACCCCACTGGCGCAACATCTTAAGCCGCGAGATCATTGGGAAGGTCTCGACCAAGGCGCGCACGGTTTCCTCGATATGGTGGAACGACCCGCGCTGGGTGTAGTTGTTATAACCGTCAGTACCGCCGCCAATGACCATCTCGCCTTTGTCGGACTGAGACATATAGCCATGGACGGTGTTCGCCATCACAACGACATCCATACAAGGTTTGATCGGCTCTGACACCAGCGCCTGAAGCGCGACTGATTCCATAGGCAACCGGAAACCGGCCTTCTCGGCAAGCACACTGGCGTGGCCAGCCACGACCATGCCCAGCTTATCGCAATCAATCGGTCCCTTGCTGGTATCGACACCAACGACTTTGCCGTTTTCTTGGCGAACGCCAGTTACTTCGCATTGCTGAATGACATCCATGCCCATGTCGGAACAGGCACGCGCATAGCCCCACGCGACCGCATCGTGGCGGGCAGTACCGCCACGTTCCTGATACAAGCCGCCCAAAACCGGGTAGCGCGGACCGTCGATATTCATGATCGGGCACAGTTCTTTGACGCGCTTTGGACCGATCCACTCGGTCTTAACGCCCTGCAACGCATTCGCTTGCGCTGTCCGCTGATAGCCACGAATTTCGTGCTGGGTTTGCGCCAACATGATCACGCCACGCGGGCTGAACATGACATTATAGTTCAAGTCCTGCGACATCGTTTCATACAGGCTGCGCGCCTTTTCATAGATCGCTGCAGATGGGTCCTGAAGGTAGTTCGACCGAATAATCGTTGTATTCCGACCGGTATTCCCGCCACCAAGCCAGCCCTTTTCCAAGATCGCAACATTCGTGATGCCAAAATTCTTACCAAGGTAATAGGCGGTCGCCAGACCATGGCCACCTGCCCCAACGATAATTACATCGTATTTCTTCTTGGGTTCACGCTTGGCCCAGGCCCGGTCCCATCCGGTGTGCTGGCGCATAGCTTCGCGGGCGATGGCAAAGGCGGAATAACGTTTCATGCGATCATCGATTCCCTAGTTTGGTCAGATCCTTGGCTTACATTCTATCTGTATGCATCCCAGAACCAAGAGGATACTATGTGCGGCGTCTGACCGTCATTTTACGACATAGGGCATTTCGCCTCAGTCGCCAGCATGCAGCAGCCCCTTTTCAGCAAGGCCCCTGACCGCTATGTCAATCCGAACGCTATCGGTGGAATATAATGATTTTTTGGCTAATTTGCGGACTACTAACCATAGGTGTCGCGGGTATTTTGACCGCGCCAATGAAACGCGCGCCCTCTATCAATACTGAAAACCCCGATATTGCAGTGTATAAGGCCCAACTTTCCGAAATCACACGCGATCTTGAACGTGGCGTTTTGCCCGCTGATGAAGCCGAACGCGCCCGCGCCGAGGTCGCACGCCGCCTACTAGCCGCAAGCAAGTTAGAAAGCCCTGCGCAAACATCAACGCAATCGCGCCCGATGATTATCTATAGCTGTGTCGCGTTGATCGCAGTATTGGCGTTTGGCATTTACGCAAGCCTTGGCGCGCCCGGATATGGTGATCTACCTCTTCAAGCACGTCTTGCAGCCAGCCAAGACATACGCGCGAACCGCCCCTCACAAGCAGAACTTGAAGCAAACGCCCCTGTAGCTGCTCCGGTTGAAGCGCCCCAAGAGTACCTTGATGCAATTGCAAAATTGCGTGTCATCGCACCCACACGCCCCAACGACACAGAAGTATGGTCGCGCCTTGCCTTTCACGAAGCAGAACTGCGTAATTTTGCAGCGGCGGCACGTGCCCAAGAGCGCCTGATTTCGATCACAGGAAACGCATCAACGGATGATTTACAACGCCTTGTTGACCTGCAAGTCGCCGCAGCCAACGGCCTGATTTCACCCGAAGCAGAAACGACCATCCGTCAAATACTGGGTCGCGACGAGCAAAATATCGCAGGGCGTTATTACCTTGGTGCGTTGTATAATCAGACCGACCGCCCTGATTTTGCCTATCGACTGTGGCGCGACATTGCTGAAAACGGCGACGTTCAGAATTTTCATGTCGCGTCAGCGCGTTCTCAAATAGAAGACGCCGCGTTCCGCGCAGGTGTCGATTACACCCTCCCCGAAGTACGCGGCCCATCCGCTGCCGATATAGCAAACGCCCAAGACATGTCACAAGCTGACCGTGACGCCATGATTGCCGGCATGGTCGCAAGCTTATCAGCGCGGCTTGCAAACGAAGGCGGATCACCATCAGACTGGGCACGACTAATCACAGCATACAGCGTATTGGGCGATCAGGACGCAGCACGAGGCATCTGGGTCGAAGCACAAGATGTATTTGGTGCGAACGACGCAGCAATGGAAGTGCTGCGCAACGCAGCAGAGCAAGCAGGAATACAGGAATGATCTGTGAGACGCCTCAGGAATTCGCCGCAGCCATCCCCGACTTCGGGGCGATAGCAGGGCTGGACTTGGGAACTGTCACAATCGGTGTTGCCGTATCCGACCTGATGAAGAACGTCGCCACGCCGCTTGAAACCATCAAACGTAAGAAATTTGGCGTCGACGCGGCAAAGCTGCTTGAGATAACGACGGCGCGCCAGATCAAGGGGCTTGTTTTAGGGCTACCGATGAATATGGACGGGTCAGAAGGGCCACGCTGCCAAGCAACACGTGCGTTTGCGCGCAATTTAGAACGCCTCACTGATTTACCAATCACCTATTGGGACGAGCGCCTGTCCACGGTCGCGGCCGAACGCGCCTTACTGGAAGCTGACACATCACGTAAACGGCGCAGCGAGGTCATTGATCACGTGGCCGCCGGATATATTCTACAAGGCATGTTGGATAGGCTCGCCAATCTAAGGAACGCATCATGAGCGGACCAGATGATACTGACGGCATTTGGTCACGTAATGAAATCGAAAGCCCATGCATTAAAATTTGCGTCATTCACCGCGAAAGCAGGCTCTGCACTGGCTGCCTTCGGAGCATCGATGAAATCGGATCATGGTCACAAATGACACCCGAAGCCCGTCACCAAATCATGACAGATTTACCAAGCCGCGCCGGCAAAATAACAAAACGACGCGGTGGACGCGCAGCAAGAATAAGCAAAGCGCGTATCACATAAATCACATTTTGGTCGCCGGTTCGAAGTGACTTCCAGCTGGTCGGGGCAAAGCCTCATTAGCTGTTATAAAACTGAACACGGCTATGCCGCATTCACACCACTGAATTCACGTACTTTACCAATCATACGCGCAAAGGCTTTATGGCGTGCTTCATTTGGTGATAGGCTCCAAGAACCATGATGGTTCTGGTCCGACAACATCAATTCTATTGTCGAATTTTTACTCGCAAGATCGATGATAGGCTGAGAGGGTACTCTTGGGTCTGACGGATTATGGAGAGCAAACACCGGAGTGGTCACCAGTGGTGGCGTTAGAGAATACGCGTATCCGCCAGAACAGGATATTACGCCTCCTACTTCTTGCTTAGTCATTTCAAGCAACGGAGCAAGATAGACCACGTTTAATGCAGTGATCGCCCCAGCTGAGCTACCCCCCAAGACAATCGGCCCAGAAAATCCATATTCGTCTCGCTTACCCTCAAGCCAAGCCAAGAAAGCGACCGCATCTTCTAAGGCTGCCATCGCGGCGGCACCACGGAAGTTGGCCGGGAAATCAGGACGCGCATAAGCCTTCATCGCCTCAAGGCCCTCCCGCGACAGATTTGTTAAATCTCTTGGACGTGACCTTAACCTGTACTCAGGAAAAACGACGGAAATGTTAGATGCCGTTAACCAACGCGCCATGATCCGGTGATTTTTGTGCAAAATGCGTCCGGTTTTGAAACCACCCGAATGAAGCCAAACAAATACTGGCGATGGACCGGCACCTTTTCCCTTGAAGTAATGCATACTCAAAGAAGTGGGCTTTCCCCTTACGTTTGCATGTCTGAAATCTTCGATAATGTCAGGTTGATACCCCACTTCCGCGACAGACATAGCAAATAAACCCTTTTCTAACCCACTATAGCCCCACAGCGACTGCCGGGCTTACTCTCTATAAATTAAAATACGTATCATTGGCGACCCCCGAGATTCTGCTAGTTCAGGGCCTGATACGCCCTCATAACTTCGTGCTAAATAGCCATTATCAATGTGGAAACACAAAGCATCGATCACGCCGGATCATCAACCACAGGGGTGTCCCCGGCTTTGGCAAAAACACAGATGGAACGGTCGCTTTCAGCACGGAACCATCATGATCCATCCGAAACTCAACAAGGCTTGATGCGCCAACAAACCGTGCGCGTTCGACAACGCAGCGCGCAGGCGTACCATCCACTGCAGTTGGGTTGGGGCCACGCCCATCGCGATCAAAGTCAATTTTCAAGTGTTGGGGGCGGATAACAATATCAACAGCCGTACCATCGGGCACACCCGGCGCAAGAAACTGGCCGAAAGGTGTTTCAGTCAAAGCGACCTTAACTTCACCCCGTATAACATTGATATCGCTGAAAAATGCTGCTGATTTTAAATCTACTGGCGTGTTGTATATATTATACGGTGCGCCTTGCTGAACAATTTTACCGTCCCGCATCAGCGCGATTTCATCGGCCATCCGCATCGCTTCGCCGGGTTCATGTGTAACAAGTAAAACTGCGGTACCTTCGCCCTTCAATACTTCGAGCGTTTCATCCCGAATATCGTCGCGTAGGCGGTCATCCAACCCCGAAAACGGTTCATCCATCAACATGATCCGAGGACGCGGCGCCAACGCGCGGGCTAACGCGACACGCTGCTGTTCACCACCAGACAACTGATGCGGGTAGTCGTCAATGTAGCGCGCCATGCCCACTTTGTTCAAAAGCTCTTGCACGCGGGCACCAACGTCACGGCCTTTTCTTAAACCGAAAGCGACATTTTGCCCTACGCTAAGATGCGGGAACAGCGCAAAATCTTGGAACATTAATCCAATTGACCGTCCCTCGGGCGGCACCCGATGAATCGTATCGCACACTAACTGCCCATCGACATGGATCGTGCCGGTATCTTGCATTTCGACGCCTGCGATAATGCGGAGCGTCGTTGATTTGCCACAGCCAGACGGCCCCAAAAGACAGGTCACTTGGCCCGGCATCACTTGAAGGCTGACATCATCGACAACCTGACGGCCACCAAATGATTTGACAATATTTTTGATCTCTAGGCGGGGGGCTTGCATAAAACGGGCTTTATCCCTGACTGACACATTTGGGGTTTTCCGCACCTAACAAGCGATGCGGGTTAGGGCAAGCTTCGCAGATCGAAATCAAGGCTTTGTACAACACGCCCGTTAATTTGACAGTGAATACGATGTGCACCGGGATAAAGACGGAACGTGGTCGCGTCCCCTTTGAACTTGTGTTTCTTCGTGATTGATACAGTCTGCCCCGCTTGGACTTCCAACTGCTTAAGCTTAAAAACCTTTGGCGCGGTCTTGCCGTTCGATTTCACAAAATCGATCACATAGTCGACGATCAACGGCGTGTTCTCTGCGGCAGTTATATTAAGTGAAACGTCAACGGTGTCGTCGATAGTCACGACGTTAGGCGCAATAGAAAAATCAGACACCGTCACGTTCGCATTTGGCGCATATCCAAGATGCACCATAGCTGCCGGATCACCCGATTTAATCAAGCCACGCAACGCATGTTTGCGTATCCAATCAAGCTCGAGCTTTTTCTGCCCATGTGCTGCTTGCCATGCCTCTAGACGGTCAATTACCGCAGCACCGTCATTTTTTGTAATGTCATTCAAATGGTTTGCTACCGATCGTGTCACAAACCGCGTACTGTCACCGTAAAGCTGATCCAAAAGCGGCAAAGTTTGATCACTGCTAAGCCCGATCCCCTGCCCCCATGGCAGCTTTGGTCTGGTTCCTTCGGACACCAGACGCCGAACATGATAACTATCGTGGCTGACCCAATCCTGCATCCGCTCCAGCGTCGCGGCCTCATGAGTGTTTAAAAACGCCCGAATTGAAAACTCCATCGAAAACCGCTGCGTAATTTGCTCAAGCAAATAGAGGCTTCGCTCGTGATGATTTTCAATACCCTGTGTTTCGACATACACCCCTAATGGTGCATAGATGAAATGGCCAAAATCATCGTCCGTTTTTGTTGGATCTAATGCGGGAGGCAGCGCAGCTAAAATGGCGTCTGACGCCGCATTAAAATCATCTGGCAAATATCCGGCCAATACGTCAGCCATCATATTGATACGTGCCTTTAGCTCTAACGGGGCGATTTGCGCCATCACATCCGTCACAAAGGGGGCGGCATCAAAGACGCCCGCCTTTTCAAAATGATCGCCCAACCGACCAACAGTATCGGCGTTGAACAGTTGATCCTTTAGACTAAAGCCCTGCGCCATCAGATCGTCGCGTTGATCGCGCCACCATCAACGACGAGGTTCTGACCAACAATAAACCCGGCATGCTGCGAACACAAAAACGCACAAGCCGCGCCGAATTCGGCTGCAGTACCGTAACGGCGCGCTGGGATCGTTGCCTCGCGCTGCGCCTTTGCGGCAGCGATATCGATACCTTGCGCCTTTGATACGCCGGCATCTAGGCTCGCGGCGCGATCGGTGGCATGAATGCCCGGCAGTAGATTGTTAATGTTAACGCCATGCTGCGCAACCTGACGCGATGTGCCAGCAACGTAACCAGTCAACCCAGCACGGGCTGAATTCGACAGGCCCAACTGTGGAATCGGCGCTTTGACCGACCCAGATGTGATGTTCACGACGCGTCCCCATCCACGATCAATCATACCCGGCATCAGCGCTTTCATCAGCGCAATTGGCGCAAGCATGTTCGCATCTAATGCTGAAATAAAATCGTCGCGATCCCAGTCTGACCATACCCCCGGGGGCGGCCCACCAGCATTATTAACCAAAATATCAACATCACCCGCCGCAGCTAAAAGCGCAGCGCGCCCGTCTTCGGTAGACACGTCAGCGGCAACAGTCGTGACAGACACGTCGTACTTACGACGAATCTCGGTCGCGGTCGCCTCAAGGGCTTCTGCCCCACGTGCGTTTAGCACCAGATCAACACCAGCCTCGGCAAGCGCTTCGGCACAGCCACGCCCTAAACCTTTTGAAGAAGCGCAGACAAGCGCGCGTTTACCTTTGATGCCAAGATCCATGGGGTGTCCTCCGAATATGATTTACCAAAGACCTAACACTCCGGCCGCGCCGGGTCTATTCCATTCACTGGCATACGCGTGTAGCTAGTAAAGTATGACTGACCATGCACTTAGCGTTGAGATTTATAAGGCCGAAAATTTCACGGCAACCGAAGGTGTGCGCATCGGCGACACAATGTCATTTGCCGACGACTTGGTGATGGACGATATCTACCGGCTACATCCGAATGCACGTAGCTTGGATTTGTCGCTCCTTGATAACGGTGAGTCGCTGCGCCGTGCAGATGGCGCGCATAATCTGGTGCATATCGATTCTTGCTTGACGATGATCGCACCTGACGGCGGCACGCAAGAGGCGCTTGTTTTGGTCGAAGTCTCGGATGATATTGCAGAGGCAATCTATATCCTCCCGCTAGGGGAATTTGTGGTTGGGACGGATTACAGGCTCATCGGCATCGAACGGCACTCCGCGACCACCCGGTTTGCGCAGGCGGCTGGCGGATCATTTGCACGCGGTACATTGATCACAATGGGCAGCGGTGAAATGCGCCCGATTGAAGATCTTGTTGCTGGGGATCAAATACTGACACGCGATAGTGGGCGACAGCCGATTAAAATGGTTGGCCAATGCACGTTGCGCGCCACAGGTCGCTTTGCGCCTGTCGTCATCACCAAAGGCGCGCTGCACAACGAAAACGATTTGGTGGTGCGCCCCGATCATAGATTATTGGTCTATCAACGCGAAGACTATCTTGGCGCAGGACGCGCAGAGGTGCTGATCAAAGCGCGTCATCTTATCGACAACACGACTGTGCTTCGCCGCAAGGGAGGATTTGTCGACTATTTCCAATTGGTTTTTGACGAACATTACATCATCTTTGCCGAAGGAATCGCAGCAGAGTCTCACCTGCTTGATCAACGAAGCCGAAGCGCCCTTGCACAAAACGGTGCGTTGCAAAATCATACGCCACGCAATCACCAAGGCTATGAAATTCAAGGCAACCTTGTGCCAAAGCTTGATGTCGCCAACCTATTGCGCCGCGCATCGACAGGTTAAGGTGCGCCTGCGGTTTCACCGACGATAATAACTGTCGCATCAACCCAAGCACCGTTATATGTACTCTCTGGCTCGTAATCGGCAGCAGCAATTGCCGATACCGGATCACCAAAAAACGCACCGTTCATCGTCCCGCTTAACGTCAATGTGTCGCCTGCGGCCTCAAGAGCCCCACCGTAGCCGAGCGAGATGCCATCACCGACAGACCCGCCATCGATAACAATATCACCACTGTAATCAGTGACATCCCCATCAGCATTCGTTCCAAAAAAACGATCCAGCCCGCCCTGCACCGAATGGTCATCAAAGCCCACTATGATATTCGCATCGCCATACAGAACAAGAGGCGTGTCCGGATTTTCAACACGGATCGTAGCGAAACCCGCAAATTCCGCAGTCCCTGTAGCGGGCAGCATATCATCTGGGGTAACGGACATACCGATGGCCCCGACACTTAGGTCCCCCAACACACGCGCATTCAAAGCATCATACCGATCGATCCGGGCGATACGTGGGTCAATCCCGCTTCCGGGGCTTTCGCCGCCGCCCCCGCCACAGCCGGCCAACAAGATAATACAGCAAAATAGAATGTGTTTTAGATAGATCATCTGGACAACTTAGGGAGCAAATCCAAAGCAATCGTTAAGCGTAGTGTGGATTGCCCTTTGTTCTGCAACCGCATAAAGCATCTGCCATGACAAATCGCCCTGAACTGCCCGCAGAAATTGCCCGCCGCCGCACCTTTGCGATTATTTCGCACCCGGATGCCGGTAAGACGACATTGACCGAAAAATTCCTTTTGTATGGTGGCGCCATTCAAATGGCGGGCCAGGTGCGCGCAAAAGGTGAAGCACGACGGACCCGTTCTGACTTTATGCAGATGGAAAAGGATCGCGGGATTTCGGTTTCGGCATCAGCAATGTCGTTTGATTTCGAAAAATACCGTTTCAACCTTGTTGATACGCCCGGTCACTCTGACTTTTCGGAAGATACCTATCGCACGCTGACAGCCGTGGATGCTGCGGTCATGGTGATCGATGGTGCCAAGGGTGTTGAAAGCCAAACGCAAAAACTGTTCGAAGTCTGCCGTTTGCGCGACCTGCCGATCTTGACCTTTTGTAACAAAATGGACCGTGAAAGCCGCGATACATTCGAGATCATTGACGAAATCCAAGAAAACCTTGCAATCGACGTGACGCCTGCGTCATGGCCGATTGGCGTTGGCCGTGAATTCATCGGTTGCTACGATATCTTACGCGACAAGCTCGAACTTATGGACCGTGCGGATCGCAACAAGATTTCCGAAAGCATCCAAATCAGCGGCTTGGACGACCCCAAATTGGCGGAACACGTCCCTGCACACCTGCTTGAAAAGTTCCTCGAAGAAATCGAGATGGCCAAGGAACTGTTGCCGGCACTTGATCCAGAGGCACTACTGAACGGTTCAATGACACCGATCTGGTTCGGGTCTGCAATGAACTCGTTCGGGGTTAAGGAATTGATGGATGGCTTGGCCACCTACGGCCCTGAACCACAAATTCAGTCCGCGCAACCGCGCAACATCGCCCCAGAAGAGACCAAAGTCGCTGGTTTCGTGTTCAAAGTTCAGGCGAACATGGACCCTAAACACCGGGACCGCGTGGCGTTCGTACGCCTTGCATCCGGTCACTTCCAACGCGGCATGAAGCTAACGCACGTACGTAGCAAAAAGCAGATGGCGATCAGCAACCCTGTGCTGTTCCTAGCAGCCGACCGTGAATTGGCCGAGGAAGCATGGGCTGGTGATATCATCGGCATCCCGAACCACGGACAGCTACGTATTGGTGACACATTGACCGAAGGCGAAGAAATTCGCGTTTCTGGCATTCCGTCTTTTGCGCCTGAACTTCTTCAGTCGTGCCGCGCGGGCGACCCGATGAAAGCCAAGCACCTTGAAAAGGCGCTGATGCAATTCGCCGAAGAGGGTGCAGCAAAGGTATTCAAACCGACATTTGGGTCCGGTTTTATCGTGGGTGTGGTGGGTGCGCTTCAGTTCGAAGTCCTCGCTAGCCGGATCGAGATGGAATACGGGCTGCCCGTGCGGTTTGAACAATCACAGTTCACGTCCGCACGCTGGGTGTCCGGCGGCAAAGATGCGGTCGATAAATTTGCGAACGCAAACAAACAGCATATCGCGACCGATAACGACGGTGACACGGTATTTCTAACCCGCCTACAATGGGACATTGACCGCGTGGGGCGCGACTATCCAGACGTCGAACTGACCGCGACTAAGGAAATGATGGTCTAAGCACAGTGCGCGCCCGATCCGGCGCGCACGCGATAGTGAGTTGGCACAGCAAAACCCCGCTGCCATAGTAAAATCAAAGTTGTTTAATTCATCGGTATTCCGGTAAACTCTTCGTATACAGTTCAACGCATCAAGCACGAGACGAACATGAAAAATGTAAGCACGACCGCTCTAACTGTTGCCCTATCCACAATCACAACAGGTGCTTGGGCGGATGACTGGGATTTGTTGCGCGGGATCACCGTCGATGAGGTCGTGACGGACACATCATATCAGGTAAACAAAACTTTCCCTGCTGCGATCCAGAACGGGCGTGAAGGGATGGTTTTGACTGGCTACGCTGTGCCTTTAACTCCGGGTTCCGATGTACGTGAACTGGTGCTTGTTTCTGATATTGGGTTTTGCCCATTTTGCGGTGACCCAAGTCACGGGGCGAGCGTCCAAGTTTCACTTGAAACTGCCGTTCCAGGACTTGAAGAGGGCGCACGCATTACGCTGCGCGGTGACATGACACCCATTCATGACCCCCAGACGTGGAACGCGGCAATTTTGAAAAACGCGGTTATCATCGAATCCTAAAGCGAGCCGAACTGACCACGACCTAAATATGGTCATTCTGCGCTTCGCTTGACCCTAAGCATGTTTTTCGGTATGCGCTCAGTCGACGATATTGGTCGTCGACGCCGGGGCGCTGGGGAAATTGCGTCCTTTCACATATGCGGATCGAACCCGCACACTTAGGACGCACATGACGAAATTCTCAGACT
The DNA here is from genome assembly GCF_002933395.1 of Yoonia maritima. GTDB lineage: Bacteria > Pseudomonadota > Alphaproteobacteria > Rhodobacterales > Rhodobacteraceae > Yoonia > Yoonia maritima_A. The sequence goes on along the minus strand of NZ_PKFN01000007.1, from coordinate 354,367 downwards.
TGAACCTTGATGCCAAGGTTCTAAAAGCTGTCGCCGAAACTGGCTACGAAACACCGACCCCTATTCAAGCTGGGGCCATCCCCCCTGCCCTTGAAGGCCGCGACGTACTGGGGATCGCCCAAACCGGCACCGGGAAAACGGCAAGTTTCACACTCCCAATGATCACGTTACTAGGTCGCGGGCGTGCACGTGCCCGCATGCCACGTTCGCTTGTTCTTGCTCCGACGCGGGAGCTCGCGGCACAGGTTGCCGAAAACTTTGACGCCTATGCCAAATACACAAAACTGACCAAGGCGCTGCTGATCGGTGGCACATCATTCAAAGACCAAGACAAGTTGATCGACAAAGGTGTCGACGTGCTGATCGCGACCCCAGGTCGCCTGTTGGACCACCTGGAACGCGGCAAACTGATCCTCACGGACGTAAAGGTCATGGTCGTGGACGAGGCCGACCGGATGCTCGACATGGGGTTCATCCCCGACATCGAAGAAATATTTAAGCGCACACCGTTCACACGCCAAACCCTCTTCTTCTCGGCAACAATGGCACCTGAAATTGAACGGATCACCAATACATTTCTGTCCAACCCTGCCAAAGTTGAAGTCGCGCGCGCAGCCACGACCAACACCAACATCAAACAAGGTGTTGTGGTGTTTAGCGGATCTGACAAACGCAAAGAACCATCCGAAAAGCGCGCACTTTTGCGGGCGTTGATCGACGTCGAAGGAGATGCATGTTCCAATGCCATCATCTTTTGCAACCGAAAGTCGGATGTCGATATCGTCGCTAAGTCATTGAACAAATATGGTTATGAGGCTGCGCCGATCCACGGTGATTTGGATCAAGCTCATCGGACGCGTACCCTCGAAGCATTCCGCGACAACAAGCTACGGTTCCTCGTGGCATCCGATGTTGCTGCACGTGGCCTCGATATTCCTGCTGTGACGCATGTGTTCAACTTTGATGTGCCAAGCCACGCCGAAGACTACGTACACCGCATTGGCCGTACGGGCCGTGCCGGTCGTACTGGCACGGCAATCATGATCTGCGTGCCACGCGACGAAAAGAACCTTGCTGATGTCGAAGCGCTCGTAAAGGAAGCGATACCACGTCTCGAGGCACCGAAAAAGGCAGCCCCTGCACCATCTGTCGCCCCCGAGGCAAGCGAAGAGGCAGAAAAACCAAAACGTGTTCGCAGGTCACGCAGCCGCAAGTCGGATCAAATGCTAGAAGACGCGAAGCCCGAAGTAAAAGCCGACGCGCCAAAACCTGAAGAAAAGCCCAAGCGCGAACAAAAGCCACGCGAAGAACGCCCCCGCAACAACCGCGGCCGCAACCAACCGCGCGACAACGGCCCAGCTATTGTCGGCATGGGCGACGATACGCCAGCGTTTATTGCGCTTAGTTTTGAAGAACGGGCAAAGACATAAAATAGGACGGGATGGAATTACATTCCGTCCCGTCTGTCCGAATTATGCATCCTAAAATTAGGTTATAATGCCGGGGCTTGGCATTCTGAATTAGATTGCTCACCTACGTCAAACGTCGCGTCTCGTTCGCTTGCGATTTTCAAATCGCTGTATCCAATGATCAGCGGGCAACCTTGTACCGACCCAAAGTTTGTCTCTACACGATGGTATTGGTCTCCTTCCCGCATCGTATATGGGTACTCAATAAATGTTGAAACCTCGTCAATTTGATGTTCTTCGCCCCATAAAACATCATACTCATCTTTCAAAAGGGCAACTGCATCAGAATTTACTAAAGCAAATCTATTGGTTTCAACCCGACATCGACGTGCCACACCAGAATCCGCATAGTAAGTGCTCAACATTTCGTAGGTAACCTTGAAGGCCTTATCGACCGTAAACCACATTTGTCGCGTGTACGGCACAGAGTAATCCACCCTATCCTCACCTCTTGAGGTCAAGCCTGCTTCGTTAAATGGTTCGTTCTGAGAGACACTTACCCAGCAGCGCTGCATTAGATCATCCCAAGTATCGTAATAAAGAGGCGTGACATCTTTGAAACGTGTATTTGACGGAATAACAAGCTGCTCGTCTGGCGGAGTTTGGCCGTCTGGCACCGCACCAGTACGTTGTCGCATCGCTTCGGCGAACGCTGCCGACTGAGCGGCAACTTCAGGGCTAACATTCCGGGGTTGAAGATCAGTGATATCACCATCACCATCACCATTAATGACGCGTTCAAGCCTTTCCTGCGCAGCCTCAAGGCTTTCATCGCCGGCATCTGATATTTCTGGTGCAATGGGTGGAGGTGTTTGGAAACCTCCCTGCAAGACGAATATCCCCCCTGCACCGAGCACCATCAATATCCCCAATGCGAGCACTAAATGTACTAATTTCATCTACTCATCCCCTAAATAACCCATTCAAAAATTACCCCAACCGGCTGACAATCACCGTCACTTCGGGCTTTTTCCCGATCTCGCCTTGGGCCGAACGGCGCGCGATTGTTCTTAGCTCTTTTTCCAGCTTCACTTCGTCGCGCAGGGTTTTGGCATTTGCACGGTTGATGAATTGGCTCAGGTCTTCTTCGACGACCTCGACCAAGGCTGCGTTGTTCCTGCCGGTTTCGGCAAGGCCCGAAATTTCGACCCATGGATCACCCAGTGGCTCATCGTTTTCGTCGATGATAAGCGTCACAATCATATGGCCGTTCAGCGCCATGCGGATGCGGTCGCGCACGATGCCGTCCATTGCGCCGATCTGTACCGACCCATCCAGATAGGTGCGGCCGGTTTCAATATATTCAGCGACCTTAGGTGCGTTGCCTGATAGGTTGATCATCATACCATTGACAGCCACGATGCCCGTAAGCCCTGCCGCATTGCCGACCTTGACGTGTTCACGCAGGTGACGGTGTTCGCCATGCATTGGGATCAGGATTTGCGGCTTAACGATCTGGTGCATGGTTTCCAGATCAGGGCGGTTCGCGTGACCGGACACGTGGTATTTGCCACCCGCATCGTCGATCACATCAACGCCCAGTTCGGACAGTTGGTTCATGATACGGATCACGCCGCGCTCATTCCCAGGGATCGTCTTGGATGAGAACAGGAAGGTATCCCCTTCCTTTAGCTTGAGGCCCAGATATGACCCTTGGGCAAGCTGTGCAGATGCGGCGCGGCGTTCGCCTTGGGATCCGGTCACCAACAGCATCACGTTCTCACGTGGCATGTTCAGCGCGTCTTCTGGGGAAACCACGGGTGGGAACCCCGACAGGATGCCAACTTCGGTCGCCGCTTCTACCATCCGGCGCATCGCACGGCCAAGCAACACGACAGAGCGACCACCTTTTTGCGCCGCAATTGCCAGTGTTTTCAGACGTGCGATATTCGATGCGAAGGTTGTCGCAACGACCATCCCTGTCGCTTCTTTCATCATGTCAGCGATTGCATCGCCGATGGTCGCCTCTGACCGGCCTTCTGCATTGGAGAAGATGTTCGTACTATCACAGACAAGCGCCTTAACACCGTCTTTGGACACTTCTTCCCATAGGGCTGCATTCCATGGGTCGCCGACCACTGGCGTTTCGTCGATCTTAAAATCACCCGAATGCAACACACGTCCATCAGGCGTATCGATCAACAAGCCCGCGCTTTCGGGAATAGAGTGACTGATCGGCAGGTAGGATACTTTGAACGGGCCGCAATCGATAACTTGAGGATAAACGTCAACGACGTTTACAACGCTATCCGGCAAACCATGTTCACCCAGCTTGCGGCGCGCAATATTCGCAGTGAACGGACGGGCGTAAACAGGCGCACCCAGACGTTCCCAATAGTGGCCGATCGCGCCGACATGGTCTTCGTGCGCGTGCGTGATAAAGATGCCTTCGATCTGTGATTTGCGTTTCTCAAGCCATGCAATGTCTGGCAAGATCAGGTCAACACCCGGCGTCCCGTCCATATCAGGAAATGTCACGCCCAGATCGACAACGATCAGCCGTTCCTTACCCGGAGCGCCATATCCATAGACATAAGCGTTCATGCCGATCTCGCCGGCGCCCCCTAGAGGCAGGTAAATCAAGCGGTCGGTCATGTGTTATCCTTGTTGTATTTATGGATGACGGTCAGGCCGTGCATCGTCAGATCGTCTTCGAACGCGTCGAACAGGTTTTCAGCCTGCTGGAACAAAGGCGCAAGCCCCCCGGTCGCGATGACCTGCATTGGAACGCCACGTTCTGCTTTGATCCGCGCACATATCTCGCGGACAAGGCCAATGTAACCCCAAAAGACGCCCGATTGCATGCACGCAACAGTATTTGTCCCTACGACACGTTGGGGCTTGGAAATATCGACATGTGGTAGCGCAGCTGCCGCATTATGCAGCGCTTCAAGACTGAGATTTACGCCCGGTGCGATCACCCCGCCAACATAGGCCCCGTCTACATCGACCACATCAAAGGTGGTCGCGGTGCCAAAGTCAACGACAACCAAGTTACCACCGTGGCGATCAAACGCACCCGCCGCGTTAACAACCCGATCAGGCCCAACTTGCGTTCCTTCGTCCACACGCGGGGACTGGGGAAGCAAGCAATCAGGCTTACCAACAACCATTGGGCGGCAATTAAAATACCGATCTGACAGCACCCGCAAGTTAAACACCACACGCGGAACCGTAGAACTGATGATTACCTCGTTAATAGCCACGTCAACCTTTTGGAATTCCATCAGCGTGGACAGCCAGACATAGTACTGGTCCGCCGTACGCTGCCATTCGGTGCTCGTACGCCATGTCGCGATAAACGATTTACCGTCCCAGATCGAAAAAACGGTATTGGTATTGCCGCAATCAATTGCCAAAAGCATGAAGCGTCCCCTTATCAGAAATAGACATCGGCGGCGGGAATGATCCGCGGCCCTTGTGCTGTTTGCAACACAAGATTGCCATCCAGATCGACCGTCTCAAACAGACCGGTGATTTCTTCGCGCGCCGTACGGGCAGTGATGACCTCGCCTAGCCGGGCGGCCTTGGATAGCCAATCGTCGCGGATACGTGCAAAGCCGATTGTCCTCAGCTTGTCTTCTTGCGTTGCATAGGTATCAGCCAGAACCGCTAAAAAATCCTCTGGGTCCACGTCCCATCCGCCTGCAGCGCGCAGGCTTGTTGGGGCAAAGGCCGCGCCAGTCACACCGTCCGGCGTGTGGGCCAAATTTACGCCTATCCCAATCGACAGCCAATCAACAACGCTACCCTGCCCGCTGCTTTCAAGCAAAATGCCAGCGACCTTTCCGCCGGAAAGCAGCACGTCATTCGGCCATTTCAGCGCCAGTTTTTCGGGTTGGATATAAATCGCGAGTGCGGCCTGAAGTGCGTTGGCGGCAAGGAAAGATCGCTTTGCCGCATCGGCGGGGCTACAGCTGGGTTTAAAGACCAAAGTCGCATTTAGATTTCCGGCAGGAACGATCCACGGCCGCCCGCGCCGACCGCGTGCAGCGGTTTGGGTGCGAGCCATTATCCAAGTGGGTTGTTCTAAAGTGGGCGCGAGGCGCGCAGCCTCGGCCATTGTGCTATCCACGCTATCGTGGATCACACGCCCATAGCCGGTAGGCCAATGCGCGTGTGTACCGTCAGTTGACAAGCGCTGCTGCCGCGCTTGCGGCCATTGGTTCGATGCCGAACAAGTTCACGACGCCAACCAGCATGATCAGTGCAGAGGCCATCAAGAATGTCCAAAGAACTGGGTTCATCTTACCGTCAAGCGCGTCAGTTTCTTCGCCGAAGTACATGTAGTAAACGATGCGCAGATAGTAAAACGCACCAATCACGGATGCGATCACACCAGCAATAGCCAACCAGCCAAGGCCCGCATCATATGCTGCACGCAACACATAGAATTTTCCGAAGAAGCCAACCATTGGCGGCACGCCAGCAAGGCTGAACATCAGCACCAGCATCGCAAGTGCACGCAGCGGCTGGCGCTTTGAATACATCTTAAGGCTTTCAATCGACGTAACCGGGCGACCATCACGTTCCATCCCAAGGATAAACGCGAATGTACCGACGTTCATGGTCACATAGATTACCATATAGATCAGCATCGCCTGCACACCCAGAACGGTGCCCGCAGCAAGGCCCATCAAGGCAAAGCCCATGTGCGCGATAGACGAATACGCCATCAGACGTTTGATGTCTTTTTGACCAATCGCGGCAACCGCACCAAGAAACATGGACACAACAGCCAAGAACGCAACAATTTGCTGCCATTCGCTAACGATCCCGCCAAACGCATCATGTACAACGCGCGCAAACATTGCCATTGCCGCGATCTTTGGCGCTGTAGCAAAGAATGCTGTGACTGGTGTCGGGGAGCCTTGGTAAACATCTGGTGTCCACATATGGAACGGCGCAGCCGACACTTTGAATGCAAGACCAGCAATCAAGAACACGATACCGAACAGCAGGCCCAATGATGGATGATGTGCGCTCGCTTCAATGATGCCGCTAAACAATGTTGTTCCCGCGAAACCGTAAGTCAGCGATGCACCGTATAGCAGTAGACCAGAAGACAAAGCGCCCAGTACAAAATACTTCAGACCAGCTTCGGTCGATTTCACGCTATCACGGCGCAGCGATGCCACAACATACAACGCAAGCGACTGCAGCTCTAGCCCCATGTAAAGCGCCATCAGGTCGCCAGCCGAGACCATAACCATCATGCCGACGACAGAAAGTGCGACAAGAATTGGGTATTCAAAGCGCAGCAAACCGCGGCGTTTCATATAGGCTTCGGACATGACCAGCACGGCGGCAGCGGACAGCAGGATTGTGACCTTCGAGAAACGCGCAAACGCATCATCGTTGAACATGCCGTCAAAGGCTGTCTGTGTGCCCTGTCCGTTCATGCCGATCCAAAGGGCCAGCAAAACAAACAAGCCAGAAGTCACCCAAGTCAGCAGTGACGCCATCTTGTCTTTCGTTGTGTAAACAGCGCCAAGAAGGGCCAGCATGGCATACACTGCCAGCAGGATTTCAGGCATGACGATTTGGATATCTGCGGAAATCATGTCATCCGTTCCTTAATGCGACGCAACTTGGCCGACGGTTTCAAACCCCGCCACAGCCGTTTCGTAATTTTCAACCAGCGCAGCAACGCTCGGCCCGATGATGTCCAGAACCAGTGCAGGGTAAACACCCAGCAGCAGGGTCATGACGACCAGTGGGATAAAGATTACCTTTTCACGCTTGGTCATGTCAGAGATCGTCTTCAGGCTTTCCTTAATCAGGTCACCCATCACAACGCGGCGGTACAGCCACAGCGCATAAGCCGCCGAGAAGATAACACCAGTTGTCGCGATAGCAGCCACCCAGGTGTTCACTTGGAAGATACCAACCAGAACCAAGAATTCGCCGATAAAGCCAGATGTGCCCGGGAGACCAACGTTTGCCATGGTGAAGAACATAAAGATCAGCGCGTAAGCAGGCATCCGGTTAACCAGACCACCGTAAGCGTCGATTTCACGTGTATGCATGCGGTCATAGATCACACCAACACAAAGGAACAACGCGCCAGAGATAAAGCCGTGGCTGATCATCTGGAAAATCGCACCGTCGATACCATGTTGGTTCACCGCAAAGATCCCCATCGTCACGTACCCCATGTGGGCTACCGATGAATAGGCGATCAGCTTTTTCATGTCTTCTTGGACAAGTGCGACCAGCGACGTGTAAACGATCGCGATTGCGGACAGCCATAGAACCAGCGGCCCCATTACCTCGGACCCGATTGGGAACATTGGCAGGCTGAAGCGTAGGAAGCCGTAGCCACCCATCTTCAACAGGATTGCCGCCAACACGACCGAACCAGCTGTCGGCGCCTGAACGTGCGCATCTGGCAACCATGTGTGCACAGGCAACATTGGCATTTTCACAGCAAAGCTTGCAAAGAACGCGAGCCACAGCAGAGTCTGCATACCACCAACGATCTGCACGCCAAGGATGCTGAAGTTTTCAGATCCAAAAGTGAATGTCATCAACGTTGGAATGTCGGTCGTACCCGCTTGCGAGAACATCGCAACCATCGCAACCAGCATCAGCACTGAGCCAAGGAAGGTGTATAGGAAGAACTTAAAAGATGCGTAGATCCGGTTCTTGCCACCCCAAATCCCGATGATCAGGAACATTGGGATCAGGCCCGCCTCGAAGAACAGGTAGAACAACACCAGATCAAGCGCCATGAACACGCCCAGCATCAAAGTTTCCAAGAGCAAGAAAGCGATCATGTATTCTTTGACACGTGTTGTGACGTTCCAGCAGGACGCAATAACAAGCGGCATCAGGAATGTGGTCAGCATCACGAACAGAATGCTGATACCATCAACACCCATCTTATATTGCAAACCAGCAAGCCAAGACCGTGTCTCGACCATTTGGAAGCCGGTGTCGTTAGGGTTGAAGTTCGACAAGATGAACAGCGACGTCAGGAACGTAACCAATGTCGTCACCATGGCGACCCATTTGGCGTTCCGCTGGGCGGCAGCGTCATCACCGCGCAAGAAAAGCGCAAGAATGACGGCACCCAATAGCGGAATGAACGTGGTCAGCGAAAGAATGTTGCCCATTAGTTTGCCCCCCCGGTCATCGTGACCCAGGTCAGCAGCACCGCAATCCCTATGACCATTGCCAGCGCATAAGTGAACACATAGCCAGACTGCGCACGCCCTGCCAGCTTTGTGAAGAATGGAATGATGCCCATTGCCAAACCGTTAATCCCACCGTCGATTAGTTTCGTATCACCCTGCTTCCACAGGAACCGCCCAATGGCGAAAGCCGGCCGAACGAAGATAAAGTTGTACAGCTCATCAAAGTACCATTTGTTGAGCAAGAAATTGTAAAGCGGCGCCTGCTGCTGGGCCAATTTGGCGGGCAGATCGGGGCGACGAATATACATCAGATAAGCCAAAGCCAAGCCAAGGATCATCGCAACGAATGGCGATACTTTCACCCAAATAGGAGCGTGGTGCGCATCATCCATAACATGATTGTCAGGAGACATGTGGATCGCGCCCTGCCCCGGTACAGCTGCAACACCGTGGCCATCTTCGTTGGCTTCGGTTGCGTGACCGTCGTCAGACCCCTGTGTTGTCTCAGCTGCGTAGGCTGCAGAGATTAGGCTAAAGCCGCCAGCGTGATCTTCGACATGTGCTTCAGCTTCAGCAATACCAAAGAACACTTCGACCTTATGGTGATCACCAAAGAACGAGCTGTACCAAAGCATCCCAGAAAAGATCGCACCAAGGCTAAGAACACCTAATGGGATCAACATAACAGTCGGGCTTTCATGCGCGTGGTCATGCGTATGTTTGTCGCCACGCGGTTCGCCGTAGAACGTCATGAACATCAGGCGCCAGCTGTAGAAGCTTGTCATGAATGCCGCAATAACCAGCATCCAGAAGGCATAACCACCAGAAGTACCTGCGTATGCGCTTTCGATCACCGCATCTTTGGACAAGAAGCCAGCGAAACCAAAGTGCGTCAGCGGAATGCCTACACCCGTAATGGCCAGCGTACCGATCATCATCGCCCAGAATGTGTAAGGGATCTTTTTACGTAGACCGCCGTAGTTCCGCATGTCTTGTTCGTGGTGCATCGCGTGGATCACAGAACCGGCGCCAAGGAACAGCATCGCTTTAAAGAACGCGTGTGTCAGCAGGTGGAACATCGCGACCGAGTAAACACCAACGCCAGCGGCAACGAACATATAGCCCAGCTGTGAACAGGTTGAATACGCGATGACGCGTTTGATGTCGTTCTGCACCAGACCAACGGTCGCCGCAAAGAATGCAGTCGTCGCACCAAGGAACACGATGAAGTTCGTCGTTTCCGGCGCATATTCCATCAGCGGTGACATACGGCAAACCAGGAAGACACCCGCAGTAACCATGGTCGCAGCATGGATCAGCGCTGACACAGGTGTCGGACCCTCCATCGCGTCAGGCAACCAAGTATGCAAGATCAGTTGCGCCGATTTACCCATCGCACCGATGAACAGAAGCATCGCAATCAGGTTCGTTGCGGACCAGTCTCTCCAAAGGAAGTGCAGGTTTTGTTCCGCGAGGTCGGGCACGGCAGCAAAGATATCATCAAAGCGGATGCTGTCCGTCATCATATACAGTGCAAAGATACCCAGCGCGAAACCAAAGTCACCGACACGGTTCACAACAAACGCTTTGATCGCAGCGGCACCGGCAGATGGCTTTTTGTAGTAGAAACCGATCAACAGGTAAGACGCAACGCCCACGCCTTCCCAACCAAAGAACATCTGAACAAGGTTGTCAGAGGTGACCAGCATCAACATCGCAAAGGTAAAGAACGACAGGTACGCAAAGAAGCGGGCCTTGTAGTGCTGGCCTTCGCTGAAATGCTCATCATGGGCCATGTAGCCGAATGAATAGAGGTGCACCAACGCAGAAACAGTCGTGATCACGATCAACATGATCGCGGTCAGACGGTCCATACGGATCGACCAATCAGTAGACAGCGTGCCGCTTTCGATCCAACGCAGGATGTGGATTGTCTCGGTCGTGCCATCAAATGACAGGAATACGATCCACGACAGGAATGCCGCGAGGAACAGCAGGCCTGTAGTAATCCACTGCGCGGCGGTTTCCCCGATCAGCTTCCAACCAAAGCCGCCAATAATCGCGCCCACTAACGGGGCAAAAAGGATGGTGGTTTCCATTTGCGTTAGCCCTTCATCACGTTGACGTCTTCAACGTCGATGGTTCCGCGGTTACGGAAGAAACACACAAGAATTGCCAGACCAATCGCGGCCTCTGCGGCGGCAACAGTCAGAACAAAAAGCGTAAAGACCTGACCAACCAGATCATTCAGGTAGCTAGAGAACGCAACAAAGTTGATGTTCACCGCCAACAGCATCAATTCGATGCTCATCAGCAGGATGATGACGTTCTTTCGGTTCAGGAAAAGACCAAAGATGCCAATGACAAACAGGGCCGCAGCCACCGCAAGATAATGTTCAAGTCCTATCATTGTGTCATTCCTTTTGCTGTCATACGCACAAAGGAAATTCTAGAATTTCCTTCTGGGTCGAAAATTTTTCTCGAAAATTTTCCCATCACAGCCCCTGCCCCGGTTTTACGTCTTTGAGTTCCATTGCCTTCGCGGGATCACGGTGCATTTGCGCGATCACATTCTGGCGTTTGATATCCACGCGGTGGCGCAACGTCAGGACGATCGCGCCAATCATCGCTACCAGCAGGATCAGACCAGCCAATTGGAATAGCATGATGTATTTGTCGTAAATCAGCATCCCGAGGGCCGCTGTGTTATTCGCGTCACCCTGCGGTGCCGCAATGCGGTCGGTAACACCGTCAGAAAAGCCCCAAACGCCGAATGCCAGCGCCAGTTGCATGATAATGACGATCCCGATCAACAAAGCCAGCGGCATGTATTTCGCCATTTCTGCCTTCAGTTCGGCAAAGTCGACGTCCAACATCATGACAACAAACAAGAAAAGAACAGCGACCGCGCCGACGTAAACGATAATTAACAGCATCGCGACGAATTCAGCGCCAAGGGTCACAAACAGCCCCGCCGAGGACAGAAATGCAAGGATCAACCAAAGCACCGAATGTACTGGGTTCCGGCTGATGACTGTAAACAACCCACCTACGACCGTGGTGATCGCAAACAGATAGAATGTGAACGCGAAAACACTCATGCGGTTTCGTCCTTTTCCAACACTTCGTTGGCCAATTGCATGGCCTTATTCATTGCAGGAACGCCGCCAAACATACCCATCTGGGCGATCGTTTCAGCGATTTCCTGTTTCGTGGCGCCCGCTTCGGTCAGGTGTCGAACGGTCAACCGGATTTGCGCCTCGGCCTGCGCGCCCAGCACAGTCAAGCCCGCAAGCGTCAACAAAAGGCGCGTCTTTGCATCAAGCCCGTCAGGGTTGACGCCTTTGCCAAAGAACATCTCCATTGTTTCCTTGGGCATCGTTGGCCATAGGTTCTCAAATCCCTTGGGCGTGAAGGCGTCCAAGTCAACATTCATGGATTTGGCCCAGTCTTGACCAATCTGCATCATGGCTTCAAAGGGGTTCTGATCACTCATGCCGCGTCCAACCTCGCGCGCAAAGTATTTACCTGCGATAGCCATTGATCCAGCTCATCGGCCTCTTGCCAAAGATCATACAGCTCAGAGCTATCGGAGTCGGCGGTCAGAGCTTCCAGCGCCTCGCTGGTTCGGGCCTGAACATTATCAATATCCAACAACGCGTCTTTATGATTTTCAACGGGTTCTTCAAGTTGGTCAGCCAGATCCTCATCCGGTTTACCAAGTGCTGCGACAACAACTTCGGCCAAAGCAACAATCGCAGAACCGATGTCGCTTTCGACATACCCACTGGCGATTGCGTCCGAGCAAGCGTCAAGAACATCAGATGCAGCGGATGCACCGAATTCGTTAAAGTCAGTTAGCCAGTCTTGACTGCCATCGTTATCGAGTGATCCTACGCCCCAAGCGCCCATTGTCTTGTCCCCTACCGATACGGTGCGTCGAGTTCGAGATTGCGGGCAATCTCGGCTTCCCAACGGTCGCCGTTCGCCAGCAGTTTCTCTTTATCATAATAAAGTTCTTCGCGGGTTTCGGTGCTGAATTCAAAATTCGGCCCCTCAACGATCGCATCCACCGGACAGGCTTCTTGGCAGAAGCCGCAGTAGATGCATTTGGTCATATCGATGTCATAACGCGTGGTGCGGCGCGAACCATCATCACGCGGTTCCGCGTCAATGGTGATTGCCTGCGCCGGGCAAACAGCCTCGCAAAGCTTACAAGCGATACACCGCTCTTCACCATTCGCATAACGGCGCAAAGCGTGTTCACCACGAAAACGTGGGCTCAACGGCCCCTTCTCATGCGGGTAGTTTAACGTCGCCTTGGGCGAGAAGAAATACTTCAATCCCAATTTAAAACCGACATAGAAATCCTGAAGCAGGAAATACTTTACGGCACGGGTATAATCCATTTGGCTCATATCAGCCTCCCATCGTCCAGCGGGCCCAGAATCCGCCGAGCACTTCGAATTTCGCGAGGAACGACACTAAAACCACCCATGCCAGTGACAGTGGCAGAAATACTTTCCAGCCGATCCGCATCAGTTGGTCATAGCGGTAGCGTGGCGTAATCGCCTTTACCATTGAGAACATGAAGAAACACATCGCCATTTTCAGGATCATCCACAGGATGCCATCGGGCAAAAACGGCAGTGGTGACAGCCACCCCCCAAAGAACAGCAGTGAAATCAGTGCGCACATGAGAACCACGGCCATCAATTCACCGATCATGAACAGCAGGAATGGCGTGGAGGAATATTCAACCTGATAACCAGCAACCAGTTCTGATTCCGCTTCGGGAAGGTCAAATGGCGGGCGGTTGGTTTCAGCCAAGGCCGAGATGAAGAAGAGGAACAGCATTGGGAAGTGTGCAACCCAGTACCAGCTGAACAATCCGCCTGCCCCGTCTTGAGCCGCGACGATATCGCCAAAGTTCATCGAACCGGTTGAAATAATCACACCGATGATGATCAAACCAAGTGACACTTCGTAAGAAATCATCTGCGCGGCGGACCGTAATGACCCAAGGAATGGGTATTTAGAGTTCGAAGCCCAACCGCCCATGATCACGCCGTATACTTCAAGCGAGGAAACCGCGAAGACAAACAAGATCGCAACATTGATATTGGACAACACCCAGCCGTCGTTAAACGGAATGACCGACCAAGCAACCACCGCAAGCACAAAGGAGATCATCGGCGCGAGGAAGAAGACAAATTTGTCGGCACCCGCTGGCACAACGATCTCTTTGACGATGTATTTCAAGAAATCCGCAAAGGATTGCAGCAACCCAAAGGCACCCACAATGTTCGGTCCCTTACGCATCTGCACAGCAGCCCAAATTTTGCGATCTGCGTACATAAGAAACGCAAGAGCGACCAACAATGGAATCAGAACCAGCAAACACTGGCCCAAAATAACAAGGACCATCCCAAGGTTGGTATTGGTAAAGAACTCGACCATCTTTATTCCCTCACACCGTTTTGGGCGGTGCCAATTTTGATGCAGCGCGTATCTATTTCACGCCGCAGGTGCCAGCCCAAAGGGCTGAAATTCATGGGGCAAGCCCCGTCTTACTCCGCCGCGATCGCAGGGTTAGCCCGCGCTTTGGCATTCGCACTCAGTTCAGCCATCAGTCCAGATGCGCGCGCGATTGGGTTTGTCAGGTAGAAATCCGTGATTGCGTACTTGAAATCTGCCTTACCCGGTTTTTTAACCGGGATCGGGTTCCATTCGTTTTCCGTGACTTCGTCAATCTGTCCTAGATGCGGATGCGCCGCGACGATCGCCTGACGCAATTGCGCCAAACTATCAAACGGCAGGGTCGCCCCTAATTCTGCGGACAGTGCCCGCAAGATTGCCCAGTTTTCTTTTGCCTCACCCGGAGGGAAGCTGGCGCGCATCGCAAGTTGCGGGCGACCTTCGGTATTTACAAACAATCCGTTTTCTTCGGTATAGGCAGCGCCCGGCAGGATGATGTCGGCACGGTGTGCGCCACGATCACCGTGTGATCCTTGATAGATCACAAATGCGCCAGAAGCGATTTCCACCTCATCAGCACCAAGGTTATAAACAACCTCGGCCTCTGAAACAGCATCCATACCGCCGTCAGCAACTGCGCCGACATCAAGCGCGCCAACCCGTGACGCAGCAGTGTGCAGCACCATAAATTTCGCGCCTGCTTTTCCAGCAGCCTTCATGGCTTGACCTAGAACAGCCTCACCATCAACTTCGCTCAGCGCACCTTGGCCGATGATCACAACACCACGGACGCCTTGCTTGTCGGAATAATCCATCGCAGCAAGCTTTTCCAAAGCGGCGCGATCAACGCCCAATTCTTGCACGTCATAAGTAAGGTCCGTGACTTCGCCGATCCGCGTGACTTTCGCACCCTTGGACCAAGCCTTACGGATGCGCGCATTCAATACAGGTGCCTCGACCCGAGGGTCCGTACCGATAAGCAATATCGTCTCTGCATCATCGATGTCTTCAATCGTAGCAGTACCAACGTAAGCAGAACGGTTATCAGCAGGCAGTTTGGCGCCGTTGATACGGCTTTCGACAACGCCGCCCAGCCCTTCGACCAATTGCTTTAGGGCATAGGTCGCTTCAACAGGCGCGAGGTCGCCAACGAGACCAGCAACCTTTTTATCCTTCATCGCAGCAGCAGCGGCCGTCAGAGCCTCGCCCCAACCTGCTTTGCGCAGCTTGCCGTTTTCACGAATATAAGGTGTATCCAAACGCTGGCGACGCAGACCGTCCCAAACGAAACGAGACTTATCAGAGATCCACTCTTCGTTCACACCGTCATGGTTGCGCGGCATGATACGCATCACTTCGCGGCCCTTCGTGTCAACGCGGATGTTAGAACCAAGCGCATCCATAACATCGATAGATTCGGTTTTTGTTAGTTCCCATGGACGCGCAGTAAATGCGTATGGCTTCGAAACCAGCGCACCAACGGGACAAAGGTCGATGATATTGCCCTGCAAATTCGAATCAAGCGTTTCGCCAAGGTAGCTCGTGATTTCAGCATCTTCGCCACGGCCAGTCTGACCCATCTGCGAAATGCCCGCTACTTCGGTCGTGAACCGTACGCAGCGCGTGCAAGAAATGCAGCGCGTCATGTGGGTCTCAACAAGCGGGCCAAGATCCAGATCGTCAGTCGCACGCTTTGGTTCACGGAAACGGCTAAAGTCTACGCCATAGGCCATTGCCTGATCTTGAAGGTCACATTCGCCACCTTGGTCGCAAATCGGACAATCAAGCGGATGGTTTATCAGCAAGAACTCCATCACGCCTTCGCGGGCCTTTTTGACCATGGGCGAATTGGTTTTCACAACCGGTGGCTGGCCTTCGGGTCCGGGGCGCAAATCGCGCACCTGCATCGCACAAGACGCAGCAGGCTTTGGTGGACCGCCGACGACCTCAACCAAGCACATGCGGCAGTTACCCGCAATCGACAAACGTTCGTGATAACAGAAACGCGGGATCTCGATCCCGGCCTCTTCACAGGCCTGAATCAGGGTCATCGCCCCATCAACTTCGACCTCAGTTCCATCAATGACGACTTTGCGTAGATCAGACATGGCGTGCCTTTATATTCCCGTTCGCGCCTTCCCCAACGATATGAGGTGGGACCGCGTTGGACGCGTTCTAGCGCGACCGGGAACATGATGCCAGTCAGTTTGGCAAAAAAGACGCCAAATTTCATGTCAAATTCGGCGTGTTAGCGCAACAACCAGCCTACGCGCGTATTTGCAGCGATTTGTGCATGTCCCACGGCGCAATATGTCGCGGGCTCTGCGGGAACGACTCCGAGCTGCGCAAGTTGCTGCCGCGCTATATTTTCAAGGCGATCTTTTTCGGCATCATCATGAACATAGGCATCTATCTGAGCATCCGAATACCCTAAATCGCTTGCAAGCCGCTTCAAAGACTGGAGATAATTCAACCCACGCCACGTGCGTGCGCCGATGTCATCACATTTGCGGGAAATCTCATATGCCATACCAACATAGATGATACCGTTGCGGACCTGCGCAACATCCTTCAGCGGGGTTTGCGCAGCTAAAGGGCTGACCATGCCTGTGGCGGCAATGGCAATTGCGGCGATAATCCCTGATGTTTTTGTCATGCGGTCTCTCCTTTGAGGCAAAGGCAATTCATGCGCTAAGCTGACCCTCAATGTGCGTTTGTCGCGACGTTATTCAATATCAACGGTGTATTTTAGGTGACAAAACGCCGAACGATCCCCGCTTACGCGAGGGCACTAACGCCTACGTTGGCGTGTTGGGGCAATTCCTGAAAAAGACTTACGCAAAAAGGCGACAGTCAAAATCCCCCCAATGATCGCAAGCCCAGCCGCCGCACCATACGCCCAAATTGGTGCGACATCGGACCGTACCGCGACAACGGTAAACCACGCAGGCAAGCCACAAACAGTAAGCGTGATAAGGGCCGCGCAGAAACTGGCGGCCCCATCAAGAATATTACGAAATGCCATCAGCGTTTAGACCGGGACCAAAAGCGCGCTTAAAGCAGTCCCTTCAAGCGTTTCGGCGTCAGCGGCGCCACAAAGATCAGCACCCGTTAGCTCAACGCCGTGTTTTGCAACAAAGCTACGCTCGCTCACACCTGTTTCTGTTTCGATGGCAACGCGCAACGGAATGGCGGACAGCGAACCCCGACCAATCTCATTACGTTTTTCGTTCAGCTCGGCATCCAAGATCGCATCATAGCGGTAACGAGGACAGCTGCGCGCGACATCATTCGCAAGCTTAAGTGTCGCATAATACATTGGTGTCGACATGTTATACAACTTTTGCACAGCCGGATCATCGAACGAACGCGCGGCGCCCGGTCCGGTTGCACATGCAGCAAGGCTTAAAGCTGCTCCTAACATTACTCCGCGTATGATCATTCTGCAGCAATCCCCGCAATACGTTTATGTTTAATCCGGTCTTCAATATCGTCCCGGAAATTCCGGATAAGAGCCTGAATTGGCCACGCGGCCGCATCACCAAGCGCACAAATTGTGTGGCCCTCAACCTGTTTGGTCACATCAAAAAGCATATCGATTTCTTCAACCGATGCATCACCTTTTACCAAACGCTCCATAACGCGCATCATCCAGCCGGTGCCTTCTCGACATGGGGTGCACTGACCACAGCTTTCGTGCTTATAAAACTTGGACAAACGCCAGATCGCTTTTATCATGTCAGTTGACTGATCCATCACGATCACGGCCGCAGTCCCCAACGATGACCCTTTTTCTTTCAGGCCGTCAAAGTCCATAATCGCATCGCGCATGTTTTCGCCACGCACGTTTGGCACAGACGAACCACCAGGGATCACAGCCTTCAGATTATCCCAACCACCTTTGATGCCACCACAGTGTTTTTCGATCAGCTCTTCGAACGAAATCCCCATTTCTTCTTCGACGACACACGGGTTGTTCACGTGACCTGAGATCGCGAAAAGCTTTGTTCCCGCGTTGTTTGCGCGGCCAATGCCAGAAAACCAACCACCACCGCGACGCAAAATCGTCGGCACCACAGCGATCGATTCGACGTTGTTCACTGTTGTCGGGCAGCCATAAAGACCGGCACCCGCAGGGAATGGCGGCTTCATCCGCGGCATACCCTTTTTGCCTTCAAGGCTTTCCAGAAGTGCGGTTTCTTCACCACAGATATAGGCCCCTGCCCCATGGGTCAGGTAAATGTCGAAATCCCAGCCGGATTTGGCAGCGTTCTTACCAACCAAACCAGCAGCATATGCTTCGTCAATGGCAGCTTGTAGCGCTTCACGTTCGCGAATGTATTCGCCACGGATATAGATATAGCAGGCATGTGCGTTCATCGCGAAAGACGCAATCAGGCACCCTTCGACCAGCGTATGCGGATCGTGGCGCATAATTTCGCGGTCTTTACATGTGCCTGGCTCAGATTCGTCAGCGTTGACCACAAGATAAGACGGGCGACCGTCGGTTTCTTTGGGCATGAACGACCATTTCAAACCAGTCGGGAAGCCCGCACCGCCACGACCACGCAGGCCCGAGGCTTTCATCTCGTCTACGATCCAGTCCCGCCCTTTTTTGATAATAGCGGCTGTACCATCCCAATGACCACGTGCTTGTGCGCCTGCCAAGGTACGCTCGTGCATACCATAAAGGTTGGTAAAAATACGGTCTTCGTCTTTGAGCATCAGCTTTCGCCCTTGTCGTTCTGGCGCGCGCGCCAGAGTTGAAATGTCTGCCACAGCGCAAAGCCAAAACCAGCGAGTGCTGCAAGGTCAAATAACGCGCGTGTCCGAATGGACCAACCGAAATGTGACCCCGCCCATGTAGCCAAAATCCATAAAGCACCAGTTCCAGCAAGAATCAACGCGGTGCGTTGTCCCGCCTTTGCCTGTTTTTCATCTGTTTTTTGGCTCATGTGTGGAACGGCGCCTTGCGACGCCGCCTTTCGTTTTCTTTACCTGATGGCTTAGCCAGCCGCCAGTGTCTTGGCTTGTTCTACCCATTTGTCACGGGTTGCACGACCCTTAAAGCCCTGCAAATTTTCATCGACCCACTTTTGTTCCGATGCGCCCCATGATGCAACCTGGTCAAAGTGGTAAATTCCCATCCCGTTGAGCATGGTTTCAAGCTTTGGACCAACGCCTTTGATCTTTTTAAGATCATCTGCCCCACCTTCACGTGCAGCCTTTAGCGCAACAGGTTTTCCGGCGTCTTCTGCCGCAAGGGCGACAGGCGCTTCTTCGACTGGCTCCGCTTGGGTTAGCTCTGGTTCTGCAACTGGCGCTGCTTCTATAACCGGTTCAGGCGCTTGCTCAACAACAGGCTCGGGCTCTGGTGCGACAATCGGCTCTGGTTCCTCCGCAACCTCTGGTTCGACCTCGGGCGTTGGTTCAATGATTGGTGATGCTGTAATCGGTGCAACAATAGGGGCGGGTGCCATCTCTGGCGCGGGCGTCGTATCCGGAGTCGCAGCAGCAGAGGCTGGTGGCTCAACGGGCTTTACGAATGCATCGGCCCAGCCGAACATCAGGACAACAAGAACAATCGCTGCAACAATCAAGCCAATCAAAAGTGCGCCCAAAAAGCCAAGCTTGCTAAAAATCAGCAAGAGCAGAGCCAGAACACCGCCAAAACAGGCCGCAATCGCAATCATACGCGTGGTAATAGGTTTTGCTTCGTTCATCTTTTCAGTCTCCCTCGGACGGCAGCACACCGACGCCGTCCTGTTTCGTCAAAGCACGGCCAATTTCGGCATTCCCGAACCGTGCTTCCCGAAACATTTACCCGCCAGGATGAAAAAACCTAAACATTTTATCGCAAAGGTCGAAAAATCAAGCGATTAGGCCAAATATGCGGCCCAATCGCCGCGTTCTTAGCCTTTCGTTGCAAACTCAGCAGCTTGTGCAATCCAGTTATCGCGTACAATACGGCCTTTAAACTTCAACCGGCTATCAACCCAAACGACCTCTGCGTCGGTCCATTTTGCGATCTGATCAAAGTGCCAAAAACCAAGTTCGTTCAAGACGCCCTCTAGCTTTGGGCCGACGCCGCTAATGCGTTTCAGATCATCAGCACCTGCTTTGCGTGGTGCCTTCATTGTCCGTGGTTTTTTCTCTGCGACATCGCCTGCCGGTGCGGGTTGCGCTTCCGGCTTGCCCTTCGATTGCGCGACGGCTTCTTGTTTCGTGATACCCGTCTTATCGACCGGCTTCTTGGCTGCAGGTTTCGGGGCTTTGGGTTTGTCCGCCGCTTTCGGCTTTTGAGGGGCTGCGCTGCCGTCATCAATCCATGGCGTCAAAAGCGGAACCTCGGTCCCATCGATACGCTTCACCGTGTCACCAATATCAACAGCAGCTTGCACGCTTGCGTTATACTTAGTCTTGCCGCTGTCATAGCCCCGCAAAGACGTCAGTCCCTTAAGCGGCTCCGCCGCGAAACGACCATTTTGTGGCCCCGGCACAGGAACCTGCCCTGCAGCTAATTCATCAATGATTTCGCTCAGACGTGCAGCGGTCAAATCTTCGTAATAGTCTTTGCCGATCTGGGCCATCGGTGCGTTCGCACATGAACCAAGGCATTCGACTTCTTCCCAAGAAAATTTACCATCAGCGGATAGCGCATGCGCCTTGTCAGCGATCTTGTCTTTACAGACACCGATCAGATCTTCTGCACCACAAATCATGCACGACAACGTGCCGCAAACCTGAATGTGTGCGATCGAACCCACGGGCTGTAATTGGAACATAAAGTAGAACGACGCGACCTCAAGTACCCGGATATAGGCCATGTCCAACATCTCTGCGATGTGTTCAATCGCAGGGCGGGTCAGCCATCCCTCTTGCTCTTGTGCGCGCCACAACAGCGGGATCACGGCAGAGGCCTGACGGCCTTCGGGGAATTTCTTTGTCTGCGCTTCGGCCCATTTTTGGTTATCAGGCGTAAATGCAAACGTGGCTGGTTGTTCGTGGTATAGGCGGCGTAGCATTAGTTTATCCCAGTCATTACGGCGGCTGATGTGGTCAGCGCAAACAAGGTGGTAGGAACAATCCCACCAGGATTAAGGCCACCCAACAAAAGCAGCAGGCCCGGCAAGCCAAGAGTACTCATCTAGCGACCTCCTTTTTGGTTAAGGGCAATTAGCAGAAATGATTTCAAACGACCGTTGATCGGCAGCAACCTGCCCTCGCCCTTCGGCTTTCAGTTCGTTCATGATGCGGCCCAGATCTTCGACAGATAGCGTCGCATCAGCAAGAACGATGGAAGAGTTGCTTTCGTTCACGACACAACCGTTTTGTTCAACTGTGGTGACAAACCGTTCTTTGGCGGACAGCGGATTAACCACAGGCGCAGGCGATGGCGTGGTATCGGGACGAAAATCAGGCACTTGAAACGTTCCGCCAGCACAGGCCGAAAGCACAACAAACGAAAGACCGATCAGTTTACGCTTCATGTCTTTTATTCCTTCCAATATCCGCTAAGCGGTTCAAAGTTGGCCACGCAGAAACGTCACCAAAAACACAGCGACTGCACCGGCAATCGCAGATTTCACAAACCGACCACGGCCACGCGCGACAAGCCCGCCAGCCATGCCAGAAACGGCACCAAGCACCAGCAGCCAAATATCAACCGTAATCGAACCCATTAGCGGTCGATCTCACCAAATACGACGTCCATCGTACCGATAATCGCAGCAACGTCGGCAAGCTGGTGACCACCGGCCACGTGATCCATCGCCTGCAAATGCAAGAAACCCGGCGCACGCAGTTTGGCGCGGTAAGGTTTGTTTGATCCATCAGCGACCAGATAGACGCCAAACTCACCTTTGGGTGCCTCGACGGCGGCGTAAACTTCGCCAGCAGGAACGTGGAAACCTTCGGTGTATAGTTTGAAGTGATGGATCAAAGATTCCATCGATGTTTTCATTTCACCGCGTGTTGGCGGGGTCATCTTACCGCGCGCCATCACATCACCTTTTTCATGGCGTAGCTTTTCGCAGGCCTGACGGATAATCGACGTAGATTGGCGCATTTCTTCCATACGACACAGATAACGGTCATAGCAGTCGCCGTTTTTGCCAACCGGAATTTGGAATTCAAATTCATCGTAGCACTCGTAGGGCTGTGCACGGCGCAAATCCCACGCAAGGCCAGAACCGCGCACCATGACACCAGAGAAGCCCCACTCTTGGATGTCTTCTTCGGTGACGATGCCGATGTCAGCGTTACGCTGTTTGAAAATCCGGTTTTCAGTCAGCAGGCCGTCAATGTCAGCAAGAACCTTTGGGAACTCAACAGCCCAAGTATCAATGTCCTCGATCAGTTGATCAGGCAGATCTTGGTGCACACCGCCCGGACGGAAGTATGCAGCGTGCAAACGGGCACCACAGGCGCGCTCGTAAAACACCATCAGCTTTTCACGCTCTTCAAAGCCCCAGAGAGGTGGGGTCAGCGCACCAACGTCCATCGCTTGGGTCGTAACGTTCAGAAGATGATTCAACACCCGGCCAATTTCAGAATAAAGCACGCGGATCAGCGACGCACGACGCGGCACTTCGGTGCCTGTCAGCTTTTCAATCGCAAGACACCAAGCATGTTCTTGGTTCATGGGCGCGACATAGTCCAACCGATCAAAATACGGCAGGTTCTGTAGGTAAGTGCGGCTTTCCATCAGCTTTTCGGTGCCACGGTGCAACAGGCCGATGTGCGGGTCACAACGTTCAACAATCTCGCCGTCGAGTTCAAGAACAAGACGCAAAACACCGTGGGCCGCGGGGTGTTGCGGACCAAAGTTTATATTGAAATTACGAATTTGCTGTTCGTCGGTGGCGGCGTCAGTAGAACCGTCATCATACGCATTCGTACGGATATTCCCGTCCATCATATTACTTCGCCTCCTCTTTTTTCTCGTCGCCGGGCAGGATGTATTGGGCCCCTTCCCATGGTGACATAAAGTCGAACTGGCGGTACTCTTGAACCAGCTTCACTGGTTCATAAACGACGCGCTTTTGCACTTCATCATAACGCACTTCGGTGTAACCCGTTGTCGGAAAATCTTTGCGCAGCGGATATCCGCGGAAACCATAATCTGTCAGTATCCGGCGCAAATCTGGATGCCCGGAAAACAGAATGCCAAACATGTCAAAAATTTCGCGTTCAAACCAATTCGCACTAGGGTGCACTGACAAGATCGATGGCATCATTTCGTCTTCGCGAATCTGAACGCGCAGTCGGATGCGATGGTTCTGATACATGCTAAGAAAATGGTAAACGACGTCAAACCGCTTTGCCCGACTTGGGTAATCAACAGCCGTGATATCGACAAGGCTGGAAAATTTGCAGGCCTGATCGGTTTTCAAAAACTCCACAAACGTAACAAGCGAGGACGGCGCGACAGTGACGGTCAGCTCATCATGGGTAACGTCCCACGACAGGACACAGTCGTTGCGCTTGGCTTCTAACAGAGCGCCGAGTTCATTGAGTGCTTCGGTCATTTTATTTCCTTTCAGCACGCGCCTTAGCGCACGATCGTCCCGGTCCGGCGAATTTTGCGTTGCAACTGCAAAATACCGTACAACAGTGCTTCGGCGGTTGGCGGGCAACCTGGCACATAGACATCAACAGGTACGATACGATCGCAACCGCGTACGACTGAATAGCTATAGTGGTAATAGCCGCCACCGTTCGCACATGACCCCATCGAAATCACGTAACGTGGTTCCGGCATCTGGTCATAAACCTTGCGCAGAGCAGGCGCCATTTTATTGGTCAGCGTACCAGCAACGATCATCAAGTCAGATTGACGTGGGGAAGCCCGCGGCGCAGTACCAAACCTTTCAAGGTCATAGCGCGGCATAGACGTATGCATCATTTCCACGGCGCAACATGCAAGACCAAAGGTCATCCAGTGCAGTGATCCGGTGCGCGCCCAATTAATCATATCTGCGGTGCTGGTCACAAGGAAACCCTTGTCCTGCAGTTCGCGATTAAGGGTCTGGGTGGCAGCTTCCTTGTCGGCGCCCGCATCGTTCGGGCCGGTGGCGATCCCCATAAGTGCGTCTTTCCTTATCAGTTACCATGCAGACCAAGGGCCTACCTTTTGCAAGTTAGGAACTACGCTTGGTCCCCCCCAAGGTCAAGACAGCACGGCCGCATACAGTCTATCAATAAAATCAGTTTTCAACGAATAGTGCTGAATTTAACCGATAATACGCGTCGCGGCAAAGAACGTTGCACATTATTACAAAAAATGCCGATCACAATTGCAACCGGCATTCAAAAAATCCAACGGAAAAGTTAGATCATTCCCACTCAAGCGCGCCTTTTTTCCACTCATAGGCAAAGCCTGCGGTCAAAACGCCTAAGAACACCATCATTGACCAAAAACCGACCATGCTGATGTCCTTGAATGCGACAGCCCACGGAAACAGGAACGCGACTTCGAGATCAAAGATAATGAACAAGATCGACACGAGGTAAAACCGAACATCGAATTTCATCCGCGCATCATCAAATGCGTTGAATCCACATTCATAAGCCGACACTTTTTCAGGGTCAGGGTTACGCACCGCAACGATCGCCGCCGCAAGAATCAGGATCAATCCCAACGCGACCGCCAGCCCAAGAAAAATCATGATCGGCAGATATTCAGAAAGCATTTCCTGCATAGCGGGTCCTTTTTGGCACGGCATGCGCATCTGCATACCTAAATATAGCTTCCTGCTGCATACCCCTGCCCCCAAGAAGGGTCAATAAGATCACGAGGCAAAGGCAGGCTTAATCCAATAAAGGCTGTCGTGGGGATAAAACCATGCTGGCAATCGAAAGGAGCGATACCGCATGCGACAGACCATTCGCGCAACTTGGACCGCCCTGCAACAGTTCGGCGACTTCAACCAAGTTATCTGTTTGCTGGTCCATCAGCCAAAAAACCGCGTGCATACCAAGCGTAAAATCACCGGGTATTTCGGTAATTTCGACCTGACATCCCCCTTCTTTGGCGACAAATTTATATGACGTCACGGTCACAGCGCCGTCAGCAAGCACCAGCATAACTTCGTGGTTTGCCGCGTCGGACCTTAGCACCTTTGCGTCAAGCTTCACGACCATTGGCTGCGTGGGGTCATCGGGATCTAAGTCATGCTGCGACACCACCGCCACATCAAAAAAACCCTTATCGTCCGCGCTACCCGTCATGACGCGGCCACGTCGCGTATCCGGGCGCAAACCAAATTGGCGGCTGGCGACAAACGTCGCAAAAGGAACGTCTAGATGTGTCTTTAGACGAAGGTGAACAGCCGGGCCAACGTAGACAATTGCTTCGATCAAGAATTGCGCAACAAGCATGACCACGATCACCAGAAGCATCCCCAAACAAATCAGCAACAGCAATGCCGCATCGCGATACGGCATCGGCGCAAAGCTCGCAAAAACACTCAGCAAAGGCACAACAGCCATGAAACCGCTGATCGAAACAGACAGGCTTAGGGCCTCAAGTGGAACGTTGGGAAACAAAACGACATGTGCGACAATTACTGCGCTCACGATCAAGAGTATGTTAACGGCCCGCTGCAACGGTAACGTCGTCGGATCCAAAACACCGACAAGCAAAAGAACCAAACCAGCCAAAATCACAGACGTAAAGATCACACGCCGTAGCCGCGCAATGCGATACAATGCTTGTTCAAATGTAGGCCAACTAAAAGGCATTCAGCTCCCCTTTTGGGTCCGATTAGTGCGCAATTCAGTCAGAAGTACGACAGAATTTCGACCTTATGTATCGGACGGCGGAACTGTGCCCCTAAACCTGAGCTTGAAACACCGCGCTCACCTCTGCGCGGATAATACGTGCGATCAGCGCGCAATCTTCGATGCTAAAAGTCAGTGGTAACCGCATATCAACGATACCTGCCAATACGCGATCTGTTTGCGGCATCGGCGTGCTTGGCGCGTATTGCCAACTGTCGTAGCGCGACGTGAACCCTTTGGGTTCTGCGCCGCCAAACCACTTTAATTCCACGCCGCGGCGCGCGCAGCGTAGGATGACATCGTTCACGGCATCGCTTGCCCAATCCAGCAAAAGAAACTGAAACGACGATGCAACAAAATTTTCCCCTTCGGGGCGATCAATCAGCCTTAACCCCGGCACAGCGCGCAGCCCGCTTTCGACCTCGCGGTAGCGCGCATTCCATTTGTCGGCTTGTTCAGTCAGACACCTGAGCTGAGGACGCAAAACAGCCGCGCGCAGGTTATCCATACGCCCCGATATATTCGGCGTTTCATATTTGATTTGGGCAAACACTTTGGGTTCGGGCGCGGCGCGGTGCCTGTCAAAAAGCATATAACTGCCCGACAACATGATTGCGCGCGCCATTCCTTCGGCATCGTTGGAAATCAGCAGCCCACCTTCACCGGAATTTATGTGCTTATAGGTTTGCGTCGAGTAGCACCCAAAACGCCCCCATCGACCGCTTGGCACACCATTCCACGAAGCACCCATCGTATGCGCGCAATCCTCGATCACAGTCACACCGGCCGCGTCACACAATGCCATCAGGCGTTCCATATCGCAGATGTGCCCCCGCATATGGCTTAGAAGCAGTACGTTGGCTTGGTCGAGCTTTGCAACCAAATCATCCAAGTCGATCACAAGCGCATCTGTTACACCAACGAATACGGGCACTCCGCCGACCGCAGCGATGGCACCGGGCACAGGGGCAAGAGTAAACGCATTGGTTAAAACCCGGTCGCCCTGCCCGACACCACATGCCCGCAAAGCAGTCGTCATTGCATAGCCACCCGACGCCACCGCAAGACAATATTTTGCGCCCACAGTGTCTGCGAATTCTTCCTCGAGCAAAGCAACTTCGGCCACTTCGCCGTCCACCGTGTTGTATCGATGCAACCGTCCGTGCTGCATAACTACGTTCGCTGCCGCAATCCCTTCGGCGGGGATTGGTTCTTGCTGGGTGAAGCTACCTGTAAAAATCTCATTCATTGCGGAACTTTGTGCACCAAATTTACCACCGTCAATAGTTACCCGATCAACTTTGCGACGACACCAACCAATTCATCAAAGTGATCAATCGTTGCTTCAGGTTCTAATGCACGTATATCATCCCGCCCCGGCCCAAACGTCACGAGCACAGACGGCACCCCAGCATTGCGGGATGTATCACGGTCAGTTGCAGTATCGCCAACCAACAACGACTGGAGCGGATCCCCACCCGCGCGACGCACCGCCTCAAAGTGATGCTCTGGGTCTGGCTTGCGAACGGGCAACGTGTCTGCCCCAACAAGCGATGCGAATGCATCACGCACGCCAAGACTTTGCATCAAGGTTTCAGCAATATCTTCGGGTTTATTCGTGGCAATGCCAACAGCATAGCCCAATGATTTAAGCTGTTCGACAGCTTCCATCGCGCCGGGATACAACACCGTATGGCTGTTGATGTCTTGCGCATAAGCATCCAACAAAATCGGGTATTGGCGATCGACCTCATCCTGATCAAAACCTTCAACCCGCGAAAAGCCCAGCGTCAACATCGCGCGCCCACCACGTAATGCGGTGCCAGCATCATGTTCGACATTCAACAGATCACCTAAACCCAGCCCACGAAAACAGCTATTCGCGGCTGCGATCAGGTCACCGCTCGTATCCGCAAGTGTTCCATCGAGGTCAAAGATAACGGTGCGCATATGATGGCCCTTTTTGAATTCAGTCGGCACCATCTGTAACGCCATGTAAACTGATGTGAAGCCCTTGCCCCTTGTGATAATGAAAAACCCAAGTAGAAGACGGACCAAATAGATAGGTTGAGGCAGTAATGACGACCGCATTAATTATTCTTGCCGCCGGTATGGGCACCCGCATGAACTCTGACATGCCAAAGGTGCTGCACCAGATCGCTGGCGCGCCCATGCTTGTGCACGCCATGAAGGCGGGTGCCGCACTCAATCCCGATCACACTGTTGTGGTCGCCGGGCATGGCGCAGCCGAGGTCGAAAAGGCTGCGAAAGCTTATGATCCAGAAGCGACAATCGCATTGCAATCTGAACAGCTTGGTACTGCGCATGCCGTCGCTCAAGCCCGCGAGGCTTTAGCTGGTTTCGACGGCGACGCGATTGTTCTTTACGGCGACACCCCATTTATCAGCCCTGAAACGCTTGCTGCAATGACAGCGGCGCGGCTAACCCATGATGTGGTTGTTTTAGGATTTGAGGCAGCCGTAACTGAACGTTATGGACGATTGATTACCAAAGACGATCAATTAGATCGGATCGTGGAATTCAAAGATGCAACAGACGAAGAACGATCCGTAACTCTCTGCAATAGCGGCGTTATTACGGCCAACTCAAAAACTCTTTTTGATCTAATCGACGCCGTCGAAAACGACAACGCCGCCGAAGAGTTCTATTTAACCGACATCGTTGGGATTGCACGTGCACGCGGCCTATCTGCGACCGTTGTGCGCTGCGACGAATCCGAAACACTTGGTATCAACTCTCGGGCAGAGTTGGCGCGGGCAGAAGCATTGTATCAGTCTCGTGCGCGTGCGAATGCACAAGATGACGGCGTCACGCTATCCGCGCCAGAGACCGTGTTCTTTGCCCATGATACCTATATTGGACGCGATACGGTCATCGAACCCAACGTCGTTTTCGGGCCGGGTGTGACCGTGGAAACGGGCGCAACGATCCGCGCGTTCTCACATTTAGAAGGCTGCCATGTTTCGCGCGGCGCGATCGTAGGACCCTATGCCCGCCTACGCCCCGGCGCGGAACTGGCCGAAGACGTAAAGGTCGGGAACTTCGTCGAAATCAAGAATGCGCAAGTTCACGAAGGGGCCAAAGTTAACCACTTGTCTTATATCGGTGACGCAACCATTGGCGCACGCGCGAATATCGGCGCGGGTACCATCACATGTAACTACGATGGTTTCTTTAAGCATAAGACAACCATCGGGCCTGATGCCTTTATAGGATCAAATACAATGCTGGTTGCCCCCGTCGAAGTCGGCGCAGAAGCAATGACAGGCTCTGGTTCGATCATCACGCGTGACGTGCCTGCTGGCGATTTGGCCCTCGCCCGTGCACGCCAAGAAAACAAAGCTGGCCTCGCTGTACGTCTGTTCGACAGATTGCGCGCGCTGAAAGCAAAAGGAAAATAATCATGTGTGGTATTGTAGGCGTACTGGGAAATCACGAGGCCGCGCCAATCTTAGTCGAGGCATTAAAGCGGCTCGAGTATCGCGGTTACGATAGCGCAGGCATCGCAACTGTGAATGACCTACGGCTGGACCGCCGTCGCGCAGTCGGAAAGCTGGTGAACCTCTCAGATTTGCTTGTTCATGAACCGCTCGCAGGCAAAGCCGGGATCGGGCATACACGTTGGGCAACACATGGCGTCCCGAATGTTGGTAACGCTCACCCCCACCGCGCTGGCGGCGTTGCGGTTGTGCACAACGGTATTGTCGAAAATTTCCGCGAACTCCGCGAGTTTCTTGCCACCGAAGGCATCGGCTTCGAAACCGACACCGATACTGAAACCGTCGCCCTTCTCGCCCAATACTACCGCGACCAAGGGTTATCGCCTGTGGATGCCGCGGCGCAAACGATTGCCCGGCTCGAAGGTGCATATGCGCTTTGTTTCTTATTTGATGGCGAAGATGATCTGCTCATAGCAGCGCGCAAAGGCTCCCCCCTCGCAATCGGTTACGGCGATGGAGAAATGTTCGTTGGGTCCGACGCCATTGCACTTGCCCCAATGACAGATCGGATCAGCTACCTAGAGGAAGGTGACTGGGCTGTCATCACCCGCACTTCAATCGAAATCCGCGACCGCGCAGGCAACATTGCAAATCGCGCGATTAAGACGATCCAAATCGACACCGCGCAGGTCGACAAAAGCGGTTACAAACACTTTATGGCCAAAGAAATCGCCGAGCAGCCAACAGTGCTGCAAGGCGCTCTCGCCCATTATATCAACGCTGACGCAACCGCAGTGACCCTGCCCGAACCGGGCTTGGATTTCACACAAGTCGAACGCATGACGATGGTTGCCTGCGGCACAGCATTCTACGCCTGTTTGGTTGCGAAATACTGGTTTGAACAAATCGCGGGCATTCCAGTAGAGGTCGATGTCGCGTCAGAATTCCGCTACCGTGAACCTCCCGTCACACCGGGTACCGTCGCGCTATTCGTCAGCCAATCAGGTGAAACCGCTGATACCTTGGCTGCCCTGCGCTATATGGAAGGCAAGGCCGCGAAAATCGTATCTGTCGTGAATGTCCCCGAAAGTTCAATCGCACGCGAAAGCAACCTTTCTTTGCCAATCTTAGCAGGTACTGAAATCGGCGTTGCATCGACTAAAGCATTCACATGCCAACTGACAACACTGGCAATCCTTGCCTTGAACGCCGCACATGCGCGTGGCCGAATGACTGATGCCGAACTCTCTGAAAAGCTGGGTAACCTGCGCAGTATGCCGGGTATTTTAAACCTTGCACTTGGTATCGAAGACCGAACAAAAATTGTAGCAGCCGAGCTGTCCGAAGCACGCGACATCCTCTTTCTGGGACGCGGCGCGATGTATCCCCTCGCCCACGAAGGCGCATTAAAACTAAAAGAAATCAGCTACATACATGCCGAAGCCTACGCATCTGGCGAATTAAAACATGGGCCAATCGCGCTAGTTGACCAGCATGTGCCCGTGATTGTCATGGCACCGCGCGACGCGCTGTTCGACAAGACAATCTCGAACATGCAAGAAGTCATGGCGCGCGGCGGCAAGGTTCTTTTAATCACCGATCAGAAAGGCGCATCAGAGGCTGGAGAAGGTGTTTGGGACACAATCATCATGCCCGAAATTGATCCATTCCTTGCGCCGATCCTTTATGCGGTTCCCGCGCAGTTATTGGCCTATCATACCGCCATCGCAAAGGGTACAGATGTGGATCAACCACGTAACCTAGCCAAATCGGTGACTGTAGAATGACCACAAAACGCGAAGCCTTGGACGCATTACGCGCAGCAGGCGATCCAGCCAAAGCCGCAGAAATGCACCGGTACCACAAGGTCGACCGCCCCTATCTTGGTCTGGCCAATCCGGTGATCGACGAAATGGTCAAAGAATGGCGCGCCGAAGACGACCTTGACGCGCGTCTTACGCTGGCCCGTGGCCTATGGAAAAGCAATGTCCACGAAGCACGCATCGCTGCCGCTAAGTTGCTTGTCCAGGCACGTATTCGCCCCGACGACAGCGAAGCATGGGCTTTGATCGCGTCGTGGGTTCCTGATCTCGACGATGAGGCCATCGCAGATCAAGTCAGCACCGCAGGACAAAAACGTCTTGTCGCTGACCCAACCCGTCTGGATCAGGTCGCAGAATGGGCTGTGTCCAATCACATGTGGACACGTCGCGCAGCACTCACCATGACGCTACCGTGGACAAAGAAAAACAACCCAAAGCCGACTGATCTTGCGGTACGTGATCGTGTCATGGGATGGGCGGCAGGCTATATCACCGACCAAGACCGTCAAATCCAAAAAGCGTTGGGTCTTTGGCTACGCGAGCTATCCAAACATGATGCTGATCGCGTTCAAATGTTCTTGACCCGCCACGGTGCTGACATGAAGCCATCTACAGTCAAAACCGCCCAGCGTAATTTGCCGGCGTAGGGTGGATTTTAATCCACCTATTGTTTGAACACTTCCAACTCTGGCAAGCTCGTCAGCGGCGCTTCGATTAATCGCATCGCGGCAAGGCTGATTTGGCTGCCAGAACCGGGCGCGCCCCCTGATGGTCGCAATTCAACGTTCACCGAAGTCCCGTTGTAAACGACCCGCCCTCTACTCAGTTCGTCAATCAGCGGTGTTTTCAACCAAATCCCAGGGTCTGTAGGCGACCCAAGCGATGCAATTGAAACACCTAACCTTGTCTCTGCAGTTGTGACCTGCGTCACCGCCGCAGCGCGATCATCTTCCGTTGTAGTATCAAATTGCGCAACCGTTGTGGCATTCGCTGGCGGCGGCGGCGCAGGTGTCTCGTCCAAAGTAGGTGTTGGCGCGGCCACGTCGGATGTATTCCCTGGGGCGAAAACACCCTGAAACGAAGGTGTCGTACAGCCAGTCAAGGCAACAAGCGGGAGGATCAGTTTTGCATTCATAGACCAAACCTAATCAGCACCTTGGCAGGTTACAACACCACTCAGCGCGCTTGCGCTCATCAACGCGCATCCCTACGTTACTTGCATGAGCCAGCCCTTGATCGACCCATTCGCCCGCGCCATCGAATACCTTCGCGTATCGGTAACCGATCGTTGCGATTTCCGCTGCGTCTATTGCATGTCAGAAAACATGACCTTTCTACCAAAGAAAGAACTGCTGACGCTCGAAGAGCTCGACCGAATGTGTTCCGCCTTTATTCGACTGGGCGTCAAAAAGCTGCGCATCACGGGTGGTGAACCCTTGGTCCGCCGCGACATCATGACGTTTTTCCGCAGCATGTCCCGGCATTTGGATAGCGGCGCGCTAAAGGAACTGACCGTCACCACAAACGGTAGCCAACTGGAACGCTTTGCAAACGACCTATACGCTGCAGGGGTTCGCCGGATTAACGTGTCTTTGGATACGCTGGATGAACAAAAATTCGCCGACATCACGCGCTGGGGCCGCCTGCCCCAAGTGATCCGCGGCATTGACGCCGCTCAGAAGGCTGGCCTGCGCGTCAAGATCAATACTGTCGCGCTGAAAGGGTTTAACGAAGATGAATTATTCACACTGACGGATTGGTGTGCGTCACGTGACATGGACTTGACCTTCATTGAGGTCATGCCAATGGGCGACATCGGCAACGAAGATCGCTTTGGCCAATACTGGTCACTCAAAGATCTGCGTACGCAGCTTGCGTCTCGGTCGGAGCTGACCGATTTGACTGAAAAAACCGGCGGGCCGGCACGTTATATTCGCATGGAAAACACAGGCCAAAAGATCGGCTTTATCACGCCCCTGTCGCATAACTTTTGCGAAAGCTGCAACCGCGTGCGGGTCACCTGCACAGGTGAGATTTATACCTGCCTAGGGCAAGAAGGGCATTCAGACCTTCGCGGCCCACTTCGTGCCTCAGAAGCAGATGCCGAACTTGATGACGCCATTCGCGCGGCAATCGCACTAAAGCCCAAAGGCCACGATTTCGACTATTCTCGGCAAAAGGTCGACGGGCAGGTTAGCCGCCATATGTCACACACAGGCGGCTAATCCGTAGGGTGGGTTTCAACCCACCGCTTTTCTTACGCAGCAGGCATCCGTTTTTCAACGATTTCAGCCCACCAGCTACAGCCGGCTGGAATCGCATCGTCGTTGAAATTGTAATGCGGGTTGTGCACGTCAGCAGAATCACCGTTCCCAACTAGAATATACGCGCCCGGACGTTCTTCGAGCATGAATGCGAAATCTTCGCCGCCCATGACAAGTGGCGCGTCATCGCAATCGCCTGACACGGATTTCGCCACATCTGCTGCAAATTCGGTCTGTTCTTCGTGGTTTACCATGCATGGGTAGCCGCGATAGTATGTGACTTCGGCAGTCGCGCCGAACGTCGCAGCGGTCCCTTCACAAATGGCTTTAAGACGGGTTTCAGCCTGATCGCGCATCCCTTTTGACATCGTACGCACCGTGCCCTTCAGCTGCACGCGCTGCGCGATGACGTTGAATGCT
The DNA here is from genome assembly GCF_002933395.1 of Yoonia maritima. Lineage (GTDB taxonomy): Bacteria > Pseudomonadota > Alphaproteobacteria > Rhodobacterales > Rhodobacteraceae > Yoonia > Yoonia maritima_A. The sequence continues at coordinate 320,529 of NZ_PKFN01000007.1, read as the reverse complement.
TTGGATGACGATTCGATTGACGTGACTGAGACAACAACCTGATCAACCGGGTCAGCGTTACGGCTGGCGATTGTTTGCAGTGCCGTCACAACATGTGCCGCTACGACAACAGAATCGACCGTCTGATGCGGCTTTGCTGCGTGTCCACCCAACCCTTCGATAGTGATGTCGAACTGGTCTGTCGCCGCGAAAAACGCGCCGGGACGAATGGCAAATGATCCGACTTCGTGGCCCGGCCAGTTGTGCATTCCATAGACCTCTTGGATATTCCAGCGGTCCATCATACCGTCTTCGCACATCTCGCGGCCGCCACCGCCACCTTCTTCGGCAGGTTGGAAAATCACGACAACGGTCCCGTCAAAGTTCCGCGTCTCTGCCAGATATTTAGCCGCCCCCAGCAACATCGCAGTATGGCCATCATGACCACAAGCGTGCATTGCGCCATCTGTCTTGGATTTGTACTCAAGCCCGGTTTGTTCGTGAATAGGCAGCGCATCCATATCGGCACGTAGACCAACGACTTTACCGGATTTATCAGACTTACCTTTGATGATTCCGACAACGCCCGTGCGCCCAATCCCGGTTACGATTTCATCGCAACCAAATTCCTTTAGCTTGTCTGCGACAATCGCTGATGTCCGGTGTGTCTCGAACAGAATTTCGGGGTTTTCGTGCAAGTCTCGTCGCCATGCGGTGATTTCTGGCAGCAGCTCTGCGAAACGGTTTTTGACGGGCATTTGGGTCTCTCCAGTAGGTAAGGCGTGATCGTGTCGTGTTTGTGCACAGGTCACAGGTGGGTCAAAGGTTAGGACCAAGCGTCAGCTTGGATCCATCGTGAAAACGAGACAGCCGGAAACGGCTGATATCATGGTTTAGAGTGTCACCAGTCACAAGCTGGGCAACCAAGCGACCAAAGCCGGGACCGATGCCAAATCCATGACCACACATCCCCGTCGCAATCGTTAGACCCGGCATATTGGCAACGGTGTCTACAACGGGAACAACGTCAGGCATCGTGTCGATCATCCCAGCCCAAGCTGTTGTAATTTCGACTTTACCTAGCTGAGGGTAGGTATCGGCGAACGACTGGGCCATGCTCGCGACTTTTTTCATGTTCGGCGCAGGGTCCAACACGCGCATTTTCTCAAACGGGCTAATGTCATCTGCGTCCCAGCGGCGTGACGTACCCCATGCATCTGGATAATCTCGGGGCGGCACTGGTTTTAGCCGCGTACCCAGCGGGTCTTGCATTAACTGCGCGGCAAAGCTGCCCACGGCCCGAAACGCGTCAGGTCCCACATAAAGTTCATGAAACCCCGACGCAGCCAAGGTGTATCCGCCGTCTTGTCGTCTGCGAAATGCAAGTCGGTCATCGACAGCGGCACCATCGTGGACGTTTTCAACAGGCGCGGTCGCTGCGACAGTCGCACGCACGGATAGCTGTGGGATTTTGACACCGTGACGACGCAAAAACAGTGACGACCAAGCCCCGCCAGCAACCACAACAGATGACGCATTAATCGTACCTGATTCTGTGATGACACCTGACACGCGTCCTGCTTTGGTTTCGATCATGCGCGCGGCGCAACTTTCCACAATTGTCACGCCATCGCGGGCAGCGGCGCGGGCCAACGCTGGCACAGCAACCCAAGGTTCCGCACGCATATCGCCCGGCGTCCACAATGCCCCGGCCCAAGTGGTGGCTGATCCTTTAAATTGTGCGGCCGTTTCTTTCGCGCTCATTAACACGGTATCGAGCCCGTGATTATGTGCGATTGGCAACCAATCCTCGTATCGGGCAAGACTTTTTTCGTTTGCCGCAAGATAGGTGACACCACTTTGGCGCAATCCAATGTCTTCACCGATTTCATCTGCCATCTGACGCCACATCGTGGCTGCTTCTTGCATGATTGGGACTTCTGCCGCGTCCCTGCCCTGCGCACGAATCCACCCCCAATTTCGCGAGGATTGCTCTGCGGCGATGCGGCCTTTTTCCAATAGCACGACATTCACACCGCGCTTAGCGAGTTCCCACGCAGACATAACGCCAATAATTCCGCCGCCGATAACGACGACATCTGTGTCTGAGGGGGGAGGTCCGGGGTACGAGATCGGGTCGTCAATAGAAATTGGAAACGGCTTCATTTAGCTAAGTCTTTCGATGAGCGCGGCCATGAACGCCTCGCCCTGCTGGAATTGTTCGATGCTGATGTATTCATTTGGCTGGTGGGCCTGTGCAATATTTCCCGGTCCACAAACCACAGCCGAATATCCACGTGCCTGAAAATGCCCAGCTTCTGTGCCATAACTGACGACATCGCTATCATTTGCACCCGTTAACTGACGCGCAACTGCTTCTGCACTGCCGTCCGCTTCGGGTGCTAAGCCCGGAAGAACAAAGAACTGTTCCGCAGTGATTCCCGCATCTGGATGGATCTTTTTCATTTCGGCTTGTAAATCAGCGACCTTTTGCAAGAACCGCGCGCGCCAAAGTGTAATACTTTCACCCGGCACAACGCGGAACGTCACATCAAAAGTGCAGTCCTTTGCGGTAATGTTGTGCGCTGTACCACCATTAATCATCCCGACATGTAGTGTCGTATAAGGTGGCACAAAATCAGCATTAATACTTATGACGGGCGTAGCAGCATTTTCTGCGTTTACCTGATTCGCCCAATCGATCAGTTTCGCGGCCATCATGATCGCACTGACACCCGTATGTAGCAGCGATGAATGCACTTCGAACCCATGGAAATGCATATGATATCCGATGCCGCCCTTATGGCCGGTAACGACCTTCATCATTGATGGTTCGCCAACGATAACGGTATCCGCGCGCGGCATTCCATTGCTGATCATATGCTCAATCATGGGGGGAGCGCCGGTGCAGCCAATTTCTTCGTCATAGCTAAGTGCGATTTGCAGTGGGCGTTTGAGTTCTTTCTGGCTGGCAAGGGTCACAGCCCATAGGGCCAATGCATCAAATCCTTTCATGTCGCATGTGCCACGACCGTAAAGGTTGCCGTGACGTTCCGTCACTGTGAATGGGTCACTGTCCCAATTCTGTCCTTCGACAGGGACCACATCGGTGTGTCCTGATAGGACGATTCCTCCATCGACCTGCGGTCCGACGTGGGCATAAATTGCCGCTTTGGTTCCATCAGCGTTTGGCACGCGATGCGAATCCACGCCGATGCTTGATAAATATCCTTCAACAAATTCAATAAGTTCTAGGTTACTGTCCGAGCTTACCGTCGGAAAAGAAACCAAACGTTCCATAAGGGCGCGCGCGCTGAGCGTCATACGTTTTCCTTCTTTTGCTACAATTGCCGCCACTTCGATGAGCATCTGTTTAAAGTGTCAGCAACTGCAGTCTTGCGTGGTTGTGCGGCAGGTGCAAACTTGAAACGTCTTGCGGCCCCTAAAATAAATGTTACCGTTTGGTAAAAATCCACAATGCCTAAAAAACAGTGGATGTGCTAATAATTAATCCGAACCACGTGGGAGGTTCTATATGCCCGATGGGGCTTTGCCAGTTCTGGATGTCCGGGACCTCAAAACTGTATTCAAAACTCGATCCGGCGAAGTACACGCCGTGAATGACGTAAGTTTCTCACTGCGTCCAGGCGAACTGCTGGGCGTTGTTGGCGAAAGTGGGTCGGGGAAATCTGTCACGATGATGTCGTTGCTGGGGCTCCTGCCCTCTCCGCCTGCGGATGTGCGCAACGGGTCCGTCATGTTTGACGACAAAGATCTGCTGAACGTCGATGCAGAAACACTGCGCAAGGTGCGTGGCGGCAAGATTGGATTTGTCTTTCAAGACCCGATGACCTCGCTTAACCCTGTGTTTACTGTTGGCGTCCAAATCATGGAACCGCTGCGCAAGCATATGGGCATGTCAAAGAAACAGGCCGCTGCGCGCTCGCAAGAACTGCTAGAGCTTGTTGGCATTCCAGACGCCAAGCGACGCTTGGGCGATTATCCGCACCAGTTTTCAGGCGGAATGCGTCAGCGCGTGATGATCGCGATTGCGCTCGCCTGTGATCCGCAAGTATTGATCGCTGACGAACCAACCACCGCGCTGGACGTGACCATTCAGGCCCAAATTCTTGAACTCATGAAAGAACTGCGGACCAAACTGGGCATGGCCGTTATCTGGATCACCCATGATCTAGGTGTAATTGCAGGGATCGCCGACCGCGTGATGGTCATGTACGGCGGTCAAGTGGTTGAACATGCCCCAGTGGCGAACCTGTTTAATGATCCTCAGCACCCCTACACACGTGCGTTGCTAAAAACGATCCCCACGATCCATGGCGAACGCGCGGCCCGGCTAACGGTCATCGAAGGTCAACCACCGATTATGACTGCGCCCCCCGCATCCTGCCCATTCCGTGATCGTTGCGATGTCGCATTTGATCGTTGCGAAAATGAAAACCCGCAACGCTATGATTTAGGTGCCGGTCACGACGCCGCTTGTTTCTATAACGCCCGTACCGGAGCACCCCGCGATGCTTGATTCCCCTCAAACGCCACTGGTCAGCGTGCGCGATCTAAAAATGCACTTTCCTATTCACGCCGGACTTTTGCGACGACGTGTCGGCGAAGTCAAAGCCGTCGATGGTGTCAGCTTTGACGTGATGGAGGGCGAGACGCTGGGTTTGGTTGGTGAATCTGGCTGCGGTAAATCCACATGTGGTCGTGCGGTGTTGCGCCTTTACGATATTACTTCGGGTGAAATCACGATTGACGGCGCAGAGATCGGCGATACCTCACAAAGCAAGCTGCGCAAGATGCGCCCAACCATGCAGATGGTATTCCAAGACCCGCAAGCATCTTTGAACCCACGCATGACCGTTGAGGCGATCATCAAAGAACCATTAGACGAGCACACCAAGCTTTCCGAATCTGAAAAGCGTGAAAAGGTAGGTGAACTGATGGATGCCGTTGGCCTGAACCGCCAGTTTGCCAAACGATATCCACAGGCGTTTTCAGGTGGCCAGCGTCAACGTATTGGGATTGCCCGTGCACTTGCACTGAACCCTAAATTTATCGTCTGTGATGAACCGATTGCCGCGCTGGACGTATCTATTCAGGCGCAGGTCGTGAACCTACTTGAGGACTTGCAAGAACAGCTTGGCTTGACCTACCTGTTCATCAGCCATGATCTATCAATGGTGCGCCATATCGCGACGCGCGTTGCGGTAATGTATCTTGGAAAAATCGTCGAACTTGCCCCCCGAGAAGAGCTATACGCAGAACCGCTGCATCCTTACACTAGGGCGCTGCTATCGGCTGTACCCGAACCGGACCCCAGCCTCGCGACGAGCAACGAACGTATCGTTTTGCAAGGCGATGTACCGTCGCCCGCGAATCCACCGGAGGGCTGTAATTTTTGTACCCGCTGCCCATCCGTGATGGACATTTGCAAAACAGTTGAACCCGAATACTTTGAGGTCGCGCCAGGCCGTTTCACGGCGTGCCACCTTTACCAAAATACAAACGACACTGCCGATTAAACGGCAGGTCCCGAGGTCAAACAAGAGCACCAACAAGGAGAAGATAAGATGAAACTCAAGACAGCTCTGCTGAGTGCTGTTGCGACAATCGCACTTGCGCCAATGGCATTTGCCGAAGCGCATGAAGGCGAACGCGGTCGTGACGGTCAGCTCAACATCATTTACTGGCAAGCGCCATCAATCCTGAACCCCTATCTTTCGGGCGGGACAAAGGACATCGAAGCATCTAGCCTGATCATCGAGCCCCTAGCGCGCTATGACCAAACTGGTGCGATGGTTCCGTATCTGGCAGAAGAGATCCCAACCGTAGGCAACGGCGGCGTCTCAGAAGACCTGACCACAATCACTTGGAAGCTCAAAGAAGGCTTGCTTTGGTCAGATGGTACACCCGTAACATCCGCAGATGTTGTTTTCACGGCACAATACTGCATGGATCCAGAAGGCGGTTGCGCCCAGTTGTCAAAATTTGATGGTGTGGAATCTGTTGAAGCGCTGGACGATCTGACTGTAAAAGTCACTTTTGGTGCAGCGCAGCCAAACCCATATCAGCCATTCATGGGCGGCCAATCCCCAATCATTCAAGCTGCACAATTCGCTGAATGCCTTGGCGCCAAGGCCCCGGAATGTACGGATGCGAACTTTGGCCCGATTGGTACTGGTCCATTCGTTGTGACTGATTTCCGTACAAATGACGTGATCGAACTTGTCGCAAACGACAACTACCGTGACCCTAGTAAACCCGCTTTTGCGACAGTGACCTTCAAGGGTGGTGGTGATGCGACTGCCGCTGGCCGTGCGGTTCTTGAAACCGGCGAATTTGACTATGCGTGGAACCTGCAACTGGCACCCGATGTCATCGCGTCCATGGCCGAAGCTGGCGTCGGTACACCTGTGTCAGCATTTGGTACATTGGTCGAACGTCTAGAAATGAACATGACTGACCCGTCTCCATCCTTGGAAGAAGGCGTTCGTGCAACAGCTGCAGCACCGCACCCATTCCTGAGCGACGAAGCAGTACGCCGCGCGCTATCCATGGCAATCGATCGCGACCTTCTGGTCGAAGTTGGCTATGGTCAGGCTGGTCGCCCGACATGTAACCTTGTTCCGGGCCCAGAAATCTATGCGTCGACTGAAAACACAGGTTGCTTGGTCCAAGACATCGAAGGTGCAAATGCGCTGCTTGACGACGCGGGTTGGGTCGACAGCAATGGCGACGGTATCCGTGACAAAGACGGCGTCGAACTGCGCATCCTTTACCAAACATCGACAAACGCCGTCCGTCAGGATTTCCAAGCGTTGATCAAAGAATGGTGGGGCGAAATCGGTGTTGAAACCGAACTGCGCAATATCGACTCCTCTGTCTTCTTTGGCGGTGACCCAGGTTCGCCTGATACATTCCAGCGGTTCTATGCAGACGTTGAAATGTACGCCAACAACTTTGATGGCACAGACCCGCAGGCCTACCTTGGCCAATACACTTGCGATAAGGCGCCAAAGCCGGAAAGCCAGTGGCAGGGTGAAAACATCAACCGCTTCTGCGATCCTGCCTATGACGCATTGGTCGCCGAACTGGGTGCGACAGCCGATCAGGCAGAACGTAGCCGTATCGCGATTGCGCTGAACGACATGTTGACCAAAGACACAATGACCATTGTGCCACTGGTTGATCGTGGTCGGGTATCGGCACACGCAAACAGCCTTGCAGGCGTTGTACTGAACACATGGGACAGTGAGCTGTGGAACGCAGCTGATTGGTACCGTGTCGGCGACAACCGTTAAGGCCACGTAGGGTGGGTTTTAACCCACCCCTGCTTCAAAACACTGCAGGGCGGACTTCTTTCGCCCTGCCTCTTCATCAAAGTTCTGACCAAAGGCGTTGCCAGTGCTGATCTATACTATTCGCAGGTTGCTCATCTCGATCCCGACGCTTTTGTTCATCGCTTTCGTGATCTTCATGTTACTTGAACTCGCTCCCGGCGATCCAATGGCGCAAATGCCTTTGACCATCCCGCCCGAAGTTAAAGAAAAGATGCGTCTCGCGCTTGGGCTTGGTGAACCGTGGTGGGTGCGCTTTCCACTTTGGCTAAAGCAATTCTTTGTCGTCGAACCACAGTACTGGATCGATAATGCCTTTGGGACCAACTTTGCCGATGGCGCGCAGCGGATCATTAGCTTTCAATCACGCAGTCCTGTATTCGAAATCATCGCAGAACGGATGCCGCAAACACTTTGGGTGGTTGGTATGTCCTATGTCGTCGGCGTGCTAATTGCGCTGCCGATTGGGATCATCAGTGCATATCGCCAGTATTCAGTCTTTGATCAGGCGGGTACGTTCGTGTCCATGATTGGCTTTTCTGTTCCGCCGTTCTTTTCAGGCGTATTGCTGATCGTTATTTTCTCGGTTCAACTCAAGTGGCTTCCGTCGATCTATGACACCACCCATGTGGTTAGCGACTGGGATAGCTTTGTGTTTCAACTGCGCCAGATGGTGATGCCCGTCATGGTTTTAGCCCTGCAAACAACGGCGCAAGTCAGCCGCTACATGCGTGCATCCATGCTTGATAACTTGACCCAAGACTACGTCCGTACGGCCCGTGCCAAAGGCATGACGGAAAGCGTTGTTGTTCTAAAACATGTGCTGCGTAACTCGATGATCCCCGTTGTTACTGTGATTGCGCTAGGTATCCCCGCGATCTTTGGCGGCGCCATTATTACCGAACAAATCTTTAAGGTGAACGGGCTTGGGCAGTTGTTGATTATCGCGCTGCAGGGCAACGACATCCCAATGGTGATGACCATTACATTCTTGCTGGCGGTGCTGATCGTCATGATGAACCTAATCGCCGATGTTCTATACGGCATTCTTGATCCGAGGATCCGCTATGACTGATGCACCCCTGAGCGCCGTCGAAAAGCCACGCAACCAATGGTGGGATGTCTGGGCCCAGTTTAGAACGCACAAAGGTGCTGTCGCCGGGTTATGCTTTCTGATTTTCATCACGTTGTTTGTCACGGTTGGTCCTATTCTATGGGATGTGGATCCTGGTAAGCTCAACATCCGCAATAAAAACGTGCGGCCGATCTACATGGGATTGTTTGGCAGCGATGTCAAAGTTGCGTGGGCGAACCCGATGGGCACCGATAATCTCGGCCGCGATATCATGGCAAACATCATGGCGGGTGGCCGCGTATCACTAGCCGTTGGTTGGACTGCTATGATATTAGCAGTGTTCCTTGGGACGTTGATCGGCGTTTTTGCCGGGTATTTCAAACGGCTCGATGGCCTGTTGATGCGCTTTACCGATCTTGTTCTTGCGCTGCCATTGCTACCGCTTTTACTGGTGATGATGCTTTTGTTCCGCGACCCGCTGCGCGCTACTTTTGGCCCCGAAAACGGGATCTTTATTTTGATCGTGACGGGCATTGGGATCACATCTTGGATGCAAACCGCGCGGATCGTCCGTGGTGATGTTATGGCTTTGAAAGAACGTGAATTTGTACTGGCAGCGCGATCTATCGGGACCCCTGCCCGCCGCATGATTACGCGCCACCTGCTGCCGAACGTGATGTCGCCTATCATGGTGTCGGCAACACTGGGTCTTGCCACCGCGATCATCACCGAAAGCGCACTGTCGTTCCTTGGGCTTGGGTTTCCGTCAGATTTCCCCACATGGGGGAAAATCCTGTTTGATAGCGTCGACCGGATGACAGCATTCCCTGAGCGCGTCATCTGGCCTGGCCTCGCGATTTCACTAACTGTGTTGGCCGTCAACTATATCGGCGACGGGCTGCGTGATGCTTTGGACCCACGTATTCGGGGTCAATAGAACTATTGCTCTGCTTGCACGTCAAGCAGAGCATTCAACCCGTTGATTGCCGCGGGCATGCCACCATAAACCGACATCTGCCAAATGACCTCGGCCAATTCTTTGTCGGTCACCCCGACTGCCAACGAATGCGCGATGTTAATCTTGAGCTGCGGACCAGTTTGACCACCCAACGCAGTTAACGCAGCCACGGTACAAAGTTGCCGGGTTTTCACATCCAAACCTTTGCGGACATAATGGCGTCCATATGCCCATTCAATCAGGCTTTCGGCCATATCAGGTACTAAGTGATCATAACGGTCTGAAAGCGTTTCTTCCAAACCCGGGTTCATCTTCGCGACATGCGCACGCCCTTTTTCTAATGCAGTTAACGTCATCTTAGTGTCCTTTCTATTTGGCTTCCATTTCGTGGTAGGCGGCGACTTTTCGATCCATGAGAGCCAAGGTATCCTGCATCAGCGCAAGCTTTTCCTTGATGGTTTCCCGATGTAATTCTAGCATTTCGCGCCGCTCGCTCAGGGTCGCATCCCCCTGCTGGCGCAAAGCGGCATAATGGATACGATCCGCCTGCTTCATTCCCGTGGCATTCAACTGTTCTAAGAACTTGATCCACCCAAGCACGTCTTCGCCATAGACACGCCGCCCACCATCATTGCGCATCGGCGGTGCGATCAACCCAATTTTCTCGTAAAATCGCAAGGTATCGACCGTCAGACCGCTTTGCTTCGCGACATCTCCAATCAGCATGATTTATCCACCTTTGTGTTTGATTCGTCTCAGCCTACAAGCTGGAGTACGCTCCAGCTCAAGCATAAAATCGTCAAACAGGGATCGGCTCTGACTGCTGCGTGATGATGCGCTCAATTTCGGTGCGTGCATATGCGCCAAGCTCTTGTTGTGCATCGCGGTCTGCGCCATCTGGTAAATCGAGATCCCCCAGCACAATAATATTTTCGTCATTCACTAAATTCGCAGGGCCTGTGTAGTTATAGCTACCGACAATCGTCAGCCCATCATCCATAACCATCAGCTTGTGGTGGATTTTGCGCACACCAGTCCCGGTTCGATTTTGATGCAAGGTCACACCTCCGTCGGTCAACGTCCGCTTCGAGGCCCATTTCTGATTAGCTTGACGTCGGTCCAACACGCCATTCACCGCCACCCCCTTCTGCCGCGCATTTACCAGTGCATCATCAATCCCAGAAGACTGCGCAAATGTGAAAACCGCAAAATCGATCCGCTCAGCCGCTTTAATCATCTGCTTAATGAACTCCATTTCTGGCATGTGATCCGGCGCAAAAAGAGGTTTTATGCGAATACCGCCCACGATATGCCCTTCAAGCGGTTTACGTGGCATCAATAGGCTACGCGCCCCGAATGTTCCCTGCCGAAGTTGCCGAAATTCGCGACCATATTCGCGCGCGACCTCGACGTCATGGATCACGCAAACATGGTTCAGGTTTTTAGTAACGCCCGTTGTTGTGAAATTGGTCGACCCCGTCAGCACCGAAGCCCGGTCTCGGATCATAAACTTTTGATGGAAAATAGCTGGGTTATAATCCGCTTTGGCGTCCACACCTGCGCGCAAAATACGCATAAGCAGTTCGCGGTTCACCTCTTGCGTACCAAGGCTGTCAGGATCGGGCGCGTTTTTCTCGCGTAGGTAGTCCTGCTCCATAATCGCACGCACGCGTACGCCACGTCGCGAGGCGGCAATCAAGGCGTTCGCGATTGGACGATGGTCAAGCTCTTGCACACAGACGAGTAGTTCATTCTGGGCGGCACCGATGAATTCAATAATCGGTGCCTCAAGGCTATCTGGCCCACCCACAGTATCGGGGCCCATATAAAGGGTGATCGGGCCAACTGTGATGGGCATTGGGTGCCTCCATATCCGCGGCTGAAATTATAGGGTGCCCCGCGAAATGGGTTAACGGCAAGTAGAATAATTACGGGGCATCGCCTCGGCACACGAATACCGAAAAATACGTTGGGAACCCAACAAGAGCACGTCGTTATTTGATTGCCTGATAATTGAGAGCTTCAGCCAGTCAAAGTCTGGACAGTCGATGCGCCAATTCTAAGCTTCGAAAGCCTGAGTAACATTCATATCCAAATCCAGTTGAGACCAGTCGCGCCCAAAAGAATCCAAAGGGCGCATGTCATTTGTTAAAATCTCAAAGCTTGGAGGTGCAGCTAGGCCATTGCGAAATGAACCAGTAATGACAACGGAGCTTCCCAGCAATGCTGAAACACGCTCCCAGCACCGGTCACAGTGGGATCGAACCAGTCATTCGCAAAAACGAAAAGGCCCCGCCAACTCAATGGCGAGGCCTGCGTAGGGTGGATTTTAATCCATCTCACTTAATCGATTTTTGGCAACAGCTCGTCCAAAGACTTCTTCGCATCGCCATAGAACATCCGCGTATTGTCTTTAAAGAACAGCGGGTTTTCGATACCGGAATAGCCGGTACCTTGACCACGTTTGGATACAAACACCTGTTTCGCTTTCCAGCATTCTAGAACAGGCATCCCAGCGATTGGGCTGTTTGGATCGTCCTGCGCCGCAGGGTTCACGATGTCATTGGACCCGATCACGATGGCGACGTCCGTATCAGGGAAGTCTTCGTTGATTTCGTCCATTTCCATCACGATGTCATACGGCACCTTAGCTTCGGCCAGCAGCACGTTCATATGGCCCGGCAGACGCCCCGCAACAGGGTGAATGGCGAAACGCACGTTCTTGCCCTTGGCACGTAGCTTGCGCACCAGTTCAGACACGCTTTGCTGCGCCTGCGCCACCGCCATACCGTAACCCGGAATGATGATGATGCTGTCAGCTTCGTTCAGCGCAGTTGCAACACCGTCTGCATCGATCGCAACCTGCTCGCCTTCGACTTCCATCTGCGGCCCAGCAGTACCGCCGAAGCCACCAAGGATCACGGAAACAAAGCTGCGGTTCATCGCCTTACACATAATGTACGACAGGATCGCACCAGACGAACCAACCAGCGCGCCCACCACGATCAACAGATCGTTGCCAAGGCTGAAACCAATCGCAGCAGCTGCCCAGCCAGAGTAGCTGTTCAACATGGAAACCACGACAGGCATATCTGCGCCACCAATGCCCATGATTAGATGATAACCGATGAACAGCGCCATCAGCGTCATCACGAACAGCGGCAGGAACCCACCAGTGTTGAAGTACCAGATCAGCGCGATCAAAGAGATCGCAGCCGCAGCCGCATTCAACAAGTGACCGCCCGGCAGTTTCGTCGCGGCAGAGTTCACTTTGCCAGCCAGCTTGCCATAAGCAATGACCGAACCTGTGAACGTGACCGCACCGATAAAGATGCCGAGGAACAGTTCAACGCGCAGGATATTGATCTCAACCGCTGATTTATGCGCGATCAGGTCAGCAAAGGTACCCAAATCATCACCGTAAATGCCGCTCAGAACATTTCCGATTTCAAAGTGGGCGATAAAGCCAACAAAGACCGCCGCCAGACCAACAAGGCTGTGCATCGCTGCGACCAGCTCTGGCATCTGGGTCATCTGAACTTTAGTCGCCAGCATGTAACCGATGGCACCACCGCCGGCGATAAGAACCAGCGACAAGAACCAAAGCCCAGAGCCTGGTCCAATGAGTGTTGCGACAACCGCAAGCGCCATGCCTGCAATGCCATACCATACAGCGCGTTTTGCGCTTTCTTGCCCCGAAAGCCCCCCAAGCGAGAGGATAAAGAGGACTGCTGCGACCACATAGGCCGCTGTTGTAAATCCGAAATCCATTTGTCCCTACTCCCTTAAGACTTTTGGAACATGGCAAGCATGCGCCGTGTCACGAGGAAACCACCAAAGATGTTGATGCCTGTCATAAAGACCGACAGTGCCGCCAGAACGATCACAAGGGCTGACCCTGATCCGATCTGCATAAGAGCACCAAGAATGATGATTGATGAAATCGCGTTCGTCACCGCCATCAGCGGTGTATGAAGCGAGTGCGAGACATTCCAAATCACTTGGAAGCCGACGAAGACCGACAATACAAACACGATAAAGTGCTGCATAAAGCTGGCCGGAGCAACAAGCCCAACGCCCAACAACAATGCTGCGCCAACGGCAAGCAGTGTCACTTGGTTCTTGGTTTGCGCCTTAAAGTCTGCGACTTCTTTGGCACGTTTTTCTTCGGCGGTCAGTTCCTTTGGCGCTTCCTTTTTAGGGGCTGCCGCAATCGCCGCGATCTTTGGTTTGGGTGGCGGGAACGTCACTTCACCTTTGTGGGTGACTGTTGCGCCGCGGATCACATCGTCTTCCATGTTGTGGTTTGGCACGCCGTCTTTTTCGGGTGTCAGATCCGTCATCATGTGGCGAATGTTCGTCGCATAAAGCGTCGAAGACTGCGCCGCCATCCGGCTAGGGAAATCAGTGTAACCGATGATGGTCACGCCGTTTTCTGTGACAATCTTTTCGTCTTTCACGGTCAGCTTACAGTTACCGCCACGTTCGGCCGCGAGGTCAATAATGACCGAACCCGGCTTCATGCTTTCGACCATGTCTTTGGTCCATAGCTCTGGCGCGTCGCGGCCCGGGATCAGGGCCGTTGTGATAACGATGTCCATTTCTGGCGCGATTTCGCGGAACTTGGCCAATTGGGCCGCCGCAAATTCAGGGCTGGAAACAGCGGCATAACCACCTGTCGCGGAACCGTCTTGCTGTTCTTCTTCAAAGTCGAGGAATACAAATTCAGCGCCCATCGATTCAACTTGTTCGGCCACTTCCGGGCGCACGTCAAAAGCGTAGGTGATCGCACCAAGACTAGTTGACGTACCAATCGCAGCCAGACCTGCAACGCCTGCCCCAACGACCAACACCTTTGCGGGCGGAACTTTACCTGCCGCGGTGATCTGCCCGGTAAAGAAACGTCCAAAGTTGTTACCAGCCTCGATCACGGCGCGGTAACCCGCGATATTTGCCATCGACGATAGCGCGTCCATCTTTTGGGCGCGACTAATGCGTGGCACCATGTCCATCGCGATAACGCTTGCACCTTTTTTATTGGCGGCGTCCATCAGCTCAGTGTTTTGCGCTGGATAGAAGAACGAAATCAGCGTCTGACCATCGCGCAAACGCTTTACTTCGGTGTCTGACGGCGGGCGAACTTTTGCTACGATATCAGCTGTCTTAAACAGCGCAGCACCCGTTTTTACGACCTCAACGCCAACATCAGCATAGGCTTGGTCCGAAAAACCAGCAGCCGTGCCAGCGCCGGTTTCGATCAAGCATTCATAGCCCAGCTTTTGTAAATCTTTCGCCGAGGCCGGGGTCATCGCGACCCTATTCTCGCCTTCAAACGTCTCTTTTGGTGTGCCGATTTTCACAGACAATCCCCCATTAATCAGTCAGCAATCCGCGATTTGTTATATGGCAGACTAGCATATTACAACTCCCAAACCCCTGTTTTCCTTATGTCATACGCTAACAGCCTTAATCGGCGGGCCCTACATCGACCAAACCGCGCCAGATCCATGCGAAATTTTCGGCATGGTTTCACCGTGACACGCACAATAAAACATCCCTCACACTGAACTACAATCAGTCTTCTACATAAACGTAGCGAAACGGTGACATCGGAATAAACGCGGCGTAGGCCCTGATGCGCTCGTTTTCGCTTGTCCATGGTTCGTCGAAAGATACCATAACGGCAATTGGAGGATGCACCGATGGAACATCAGGGAAAACACGCGCTTGTAACAGGCGGGGGGACTGGGATTGGGGCCGCAATCGCGATAGCCTTGGCAGGTGCTGGCGCAGAGGTCACAATTACAGGCCGCCGTTTGGAAACACTTGTGCAATTGGCTCAAAATCATCCGCGCCTCCATCCATTAAAAATGGATGTATCTCACGAAACCTCAGTCCGCGACGGTATCGCGCAGGCAGCCATAGCGCGCGGCCCAATTCAGATCTGCGTTGCAAATGCGGGTATTGCGACAGCCGGGTCATTTGCGAAAACCAGCTTGTCGGATTGGCGCACGATGATGGCCACAAATTTAGACGGTGTATTCTTAACGCTACAAGCTGCGTTAGCGACGCTGCCAGATACGATGTCAGGCCGCATGATTGGTGTCAGTTCAATCGCTGGCGTACGTGGATTGAAAAACGGGGTTCCTTACACGGCCAGCAAGCATGGGGTCATCGGCCTGATCCATGGACTTTCTGAGGAATACATGGGCCGCCCCATCACGTTCAACGCGCTTTGCCCCGGCTATGTGGAAACCGATATCGTGCGCAATCAGATCACCGGCATGCAAACCCGCTTTGGTATGACCGAAGATGATGCAACCGCGCGGATGGCCGCGGGCAACCGTCACAACAAACTGCTGGGTGTCGATGAAATTGCATCAGCCGCGCTGTGGCTTTGCAGCGATGGGGCGCGCAGCGTGAATGGTCAAACGATAGAAATCGCGGGCGGTCAAACCTGCCCTTAATAAGGAAAAGCAAATGCTTTCAACAATTCTCGCGCTGATCGTTGCTGCGATCCATGTTTACATCACTGTTCTAGAAATGCTGTTTTGGGACAAACCGCGTGGACGCCGCGTGTTTGGCACGACCGAAGATTTCGCCACGCAGACCAAATCGCTTGCGCTGAACCAAGGTTTGTACAACGGGTTTCTGGCAGCCGGGATTGTCGTTGGGCTGCTGTTAGGGAACGCCCAACTGGTCGCGTTCATCGTAATTTGTGTGCTTATTGCTGGGGGTGTTGGTTACCTTAGCGGCATCAAGTCTGCGCTATATGTCCAAACTATTCCGGCAGCCCTTACTCTAATCGCTATGTTGGTGGGCCTATGACCGATTTTAGCGCGACCAAAGCACAATTCGATCTGCCCGACGGTATGATCTATCTCGACGGTAACTCGCTGGGGCCATTACCGACTGCTGCTAAAACTAAGATCGCCCAGACTGTGAGCGACGAATGGGGGCAGATGCTGATCACTGGCTGGAACAAGGCCGGATGGATGGCGCAACCCACCAAGTTAGGTGATCGTATCGGTCGGCTGATTGGCGCAGCGACAGGACATGTGGTGCTCGGCGATACGTTGTCGATTAAGGTTTACCAAGCGCTTGCCGCAGCAATAGATTTAGTTCCAAACCGCAAAGTCATTCTGACTGACAGCGGTAACTTTCCGTCTGATATCTACATGGCTGAAGGGTTAATAAAGGCGCTTGGCCGTGGTCATGAGCTCAGGGTTGTGGCACCAGAAGAGGTTGAGCAAGCGATCACTGACGAAGTCGCAGTTTTAATGTTAACGCAGGTCGATTATCGCACCGGCCGTCTGCACGATATGCCCCAATTGACGGCTAAGGCGCATTCAGTCGGGGCTGTTGCAGTCTGGGATTTGGCGCATTCGGCAGGCGCACTACCCGTCGACGTAACCGGTGGCAATGCCGATTTTGCTGTTGGCTGTAGCTATAAATATCTCAACGGTGGCCCGGGGGCACCGGCGTTTATTTATGTCGCACCGCAACATGTTGAAAACTGTCAACCTGCTCTGTCGGGGTGGCTAGGGCACGAAGCCCCATTCGCCTTTGACCTCGATTATCGTCCCGGCACTGGGATCGAACGGATGCGTGTCGGCACGCCTCCGGTCATCCAAATGGCCGCACTTAGTGCAGCACTAGATATCTGGGACACAGTGGATATGGGTGACCTACGTGCCGCCTCGATCGAACTGAGCGAACGTTTCATCAAAGGGATTGAGGCCACCTGCCCCATGCTAACCCTTGCAAGCCCGCGCGACGCTGAACAGCGCGGCAGTCAGGTGTCGTTCGCGTTTGATCAAGGCTATGCTGCCATGCAGGCCTGTATTGCCCGTGGCGTTGTCGGTGACTTTCGTGCGCCAGACATCATGCGGTTCGGGTTTACACCACTGTTCATAGACATCGCTGACGTTGACAGGGCCATCAGTATTATAGCCGACGTCATGCAAAATAAACTGTGGAATAGCCCTGCATATCAGGCCCGTTCAGCGGTTACCTAGCTTTCGTCCAAAAATGACGTGTCGCCGCCGGATGGCGGCACATCATACCCATGAACTTCGACATTAAGAGCCGCGCCAAGTAGGATCAAATATGCTGTCACATACAGCCACAACAACAGACCGATCACAGCGCCAATAGACCCGTAGACTTCGTTATAGCTTGTGAAATTGGTCAGGTAGTACGACAGCGCAATTGATACGACGACCCAAAGAATGATCACCGTAAAAGCACCCACGGTCATCCAGCGCCCACGCGGACCAATACGCGCCGGGCCAAAGCGATACAGCAAGCTCAACCCCAGCATCAACACCCCAAGCGCAATCAACCAACGCGCCCCTTCCACGATCCAGACAGTTGACGCAGCAACAGGTACGAAGGCTAGAACGATCGGCAAAATGACAACAGCGGTCAACGCAACAATCGCAAGCGATACCAATGCGATTGTCAGCGCAAATGCGATTAACATCTGTAAAATACCATTACGCTGACGCTGCCCAGCAATCGCATTTAAGCCACCGATCAACCCCCCGACACCCGCTCGGCACGACCAAAGCGCAACGGAAATGGATACCACGGTCGCCCAACCAAGTTTTTCAGGTGGAGCAAGAACCAAACGGTTTATCTGTGACAACAAAAGCCGATAAGCATCAGGCGGGATGATTTCATCCATCAAAACCAGCTGCTCAGAAATCACGACGGGGTCCGCCAACAACCCAAAGATAGCGATTACCGCAGCTATGCCTGGAAATATCCCGAATATGCCAAAGAATGCCACACCAGCAGCAATCAGACCAAGATGCTTTTCTCCGGCAGTTTGCCAAACGGCATAAAGGATATGCCAGACGCGCTTTAACTTGGAAATCACTTTAGCACCTGTTGCTGCCATCACCCTTTGCGTCAACCTAGGGCAAGGTCCCATGGATTGCCACGTTTCCCGCTTAACAATCGGCAATCATCGGCACATAAATAAGAAACCTGTCGCCAGTGCTTGGAACTATCGATAGGCTCAACGTAAAACATGGGCAAAGCCCGAGCACAGGCCATAGATCATTGGATAACCTAACACTTCACATCAACACACTGGCTGAAAACCTTTTGCAAAAAGGTGATGCCAGACAGCTGGTCGCAATCACCGGCGCACCGGCTTGTGGCAAAACAACGCTCGCAGCCGAAGTCGCGCGCCGCCTGAATGCGCAGCGCCGCAAAGCGGTTGTCGTACCAATGGATGGTTTCCACCTTGATAACACCGTTCTAGAGGAAAAAGGGTTGGTTCAACGCAAAGGCGCGCCTGAAACCTTTGATGCTGATGGTTTTATTCGCCTTGTCCGCGCGCTTAAACTGGGCAACGACGTATATGCCCCCAAATTTGATCGCACCCGCGACATTTCGATTGCAGGCGCGGTCACAGTTCCTGCAGATGCGCAGTTTATCATCGTCGAAGGCAATTACCTTATGTTCGATGAGGCACCTTGGCGCGATCTTGCACCGCTTTGGGACGTGACTGTCCGGCTCGAGGTTCCGATGCCTGAATTGCGGGCGCGGCTTATCCACCGCTGGTTAAGCCTCAGTTATTCGAGCGCTGTCGCAACCCGACGCGCCGAAGGTAACGACATTCCGAATGCGCAACGCGTGATCGACCATGCATTACCGTGCGCTTTTACATTTGATGGGCAACCACAGCCCGACCCAACAACATAGGCTTGATTATGACAGCACAGATTATTGCAACCCAGCCAATTGAAGGACAAAAAGCAGGAACATCCGGGTTGCGCAAGCAGACCCGTGCCTTCATGGCCCCCCATTTTCTTGAAAACTACGTTCAATCAATCTTAAACGGCATTGATGGTGCGTCTGGCAAAACCTTTGTTGTTGGTGGCGACGGCCGGTATTTCAATGACCGCGCTATTCAAGTCATCTTGCGAATGGCTGCAGCAAACGGCGCGACACATGTCATCGTGGGCCAAAACGGCATCCTTTCCACTCCGGCCGCGTCGCATCTGATCCGCAAACTGAAAACTGATGGTGGGTTTATCCTATCGGCAAGCCACAACCCCGGCGGCATCGACGCGGATTTTGGGCTTAAGTTCAACATGGCCAACGGCGGCCCTGCCACCGAGGCCGTGACCCAAGCAATTTTTGAACAGACAACGACGCTTACAGAGTACAGCATCCTTGACGCCCACGACATCGACCTTGCAAAAATTGGCGAGACCACACTTGGCGAAATGAAAGTGTCGGTGATCGACTCCGTAGCCGACTACGCCGCCATGATGAGCGAGCTATTCGATTTTGACGCAATTCGTGCGCTGTTTGCAGGTGAATTTCGCATGGCCTTTGACGCGATGCATGCCGTGACAGGACCCTACGCGACCGCGATCCTTGAAGGGACGCTTGGTGCGCCTAAGGGAACCGTGCTGAATGGTGTTCCCTCGCCCGACTTTGGTGGTGGCCACCCCGACCCAAACCCAATTTGGGCCCATCAATTGATGGACTTTATGACTGGGCACGACGCACCCGACTTTGGTGCGGCCAGCGATGGCGATGGCGACCGCAATATGATTGTGGGTCGCGGAGCCTATGTCACCCCTTCCGACAGCCTTGCGCTGATTGCGGCGCATGCGCATCTTGCGCCCGGATACAAATCGGGGCTTTCCGGCGTCGCGCGGTCCATGCCGACCTCTGGTGCCGTTGACCGGGTTGCCAAGGCAAAGGGCATCCCGTGTTTTGAAACCCCGACCGGATGGAAATTCTTTGGCACGTTGCTCGACGCAGGCAAAGCAAACCTATGCGGCGAAGAAAGCGCTGGTACCGGCTCTGACCATATTCGTGAAAAAGACGGGCTTTGGGCTGTTTTAATGTGGCTGAACATTATTGCGGCCAGCGGGCATTCTGTCGCTGTTCTGATGGACAATCACTGGACGACCTACGGGCGCAACTATTATTCCCGCCACGATTACGAGGCTGTCGATAGCGACGCAGCCAACGGTCTGATGGATCACTTGCGCAGCCAACTTGGTAGCCTGCCCGGCCATCACGTTGCGGGGCTTACGGTGACCGAGGCCGACGAATTCGTATATCGTGATCCGGTTGATGATAGCTACACCAGCGGTCAGGGCATTCGCGTAATGTTTTCGGGTGGTTCGCGCGTTGTGTTTCGCCTGTCTGGCACAGGTACCCAAGGTGCAACAATCCGTGTCTATCTTGAACGGGTCGAGACATCGCCAAACCAGCTGCACCTGACGCCGGAAGAAGCGCTTGCCGATGTCATCGCCGCTGCCGAGGAACTGGCTCAGATCAAGACACGCACCGGACGCGACGCGCCCGACGTGATCACCTGATCCAGACCAGCGTAATCGCGGGGAAAAGCAACAGTATTGCGACCCGCGCGATGTCAGACGCGACAAAGAACATCACGGCGCGATAGGTCGCCGTGATGGGCGTTTCTTTATCCATGCTATTAATAATAAACAGGTTCATGCCCACAGGCGGCGTGATCAACCCAACCTCGACCACGATCAAAACGATGATGCCGAACCAGATTGCGAGTTCCTCGGTTGTCATGCCGAAATCAAGTGAACTGATAACTGGCCATAGGATCGGCACCGTCAACAGGATCATTGAAAGGCTGTCCATCAAGCAACCCAAGATCAGATAAAACACCAAGATCAGGATCATTACGGCCCATGGGCTAAAGCCTTGGCTTGTCACCCAGCCAGACAATTCTTGTGGCACATGGGACAACGCAAGAAACCCGTTATAAAACGCAGCACCTAAGACAATGAAAAAGATCATCCCAGTGCCTGTCGCCGTCTCAAGAATACTACCGCGCAGAACCTTCCAGTTCAGGCTACCCGAAAGTAAGGCGATCAGCCCTGTGCCTGCGGCGCCAACAGCGGCCCCTTCTGTTGGAGTGAACCAACCTTGATAGATGCCCCCTACAACTAGACCGAAAACCAGCAGCACAGGCCAAACCGCGATCAATGCCTTGAACCGTTCGCCAAATGGCATACTTGGGTGTGTTCCGGCCTCATCCGCGTGAAAGCGAACATAAATCGCAATGGTCAGCATGTAGCCAAGCGCGGCTAAGATACCGGGGATTATCGCGGCGGCAAAAAGCTTTGCGATGTTTTGATCCGTCAGCATCGCATAGATCACAAGGATCACGGACGGTGGGATCAAGATACCTAATGTTCCGCCCGCTGCAAGTGTCGCCGTCGAAAACCCACCGGAATAACCGTATTTGCGCAGCTCTGGCAGGGCGACCTTGCTCATGGTGGCGGCAGTGGCCAACGACGACCCGCAAATCGCGCCAAAGCCAGCACAGGCTCCAACAGCGGCCATTGCCATGCCACCCTTGCGGTGGCCCAGCCAGCTTTGCGCCGCACGGAACAATGCTTGCGACATGCCAGAGAGCGTGGCGAACTGACCCATCAATAGAAACATCGGGATGATCGACAGGTTATAGTTTGAAAACGTCGAATAGACCTCTGACTTGAGGCGCGCCATGAACACCGTCGTGCCGTCTGTCGCAAAATATAACCCACCGATCCCGCAGATCAGCATCGCCAAACCAATCGGCGCACGCGCAAAGATAAGTAAAAGCAAAACCGGGAACGACAAATACCCAAGGGCAAGATCACTGAGCATCCTATTCTTTCCCCATGCTCTGCATTGCCGCACAATACAGGCTGATCGCGCAGGCAACCAATGCTGCCCCAAAGCAGGCCGCATAGGCCCACCACACGGGAAATTGGATCAGATAAGTCGTATCACCATATCTGTGTTTATCTTGAAGCGCCTCAAACAACCGCCATGTGATCAGCAAGACGATCACTGCCATCACGATGCTCCAGAATGTATCAATCCGATGCCGGGTCTTCGCGCTAAGGCCGCCGGTAAAGATATCAACACGCGCATGGGCGCCAGATAGTTGTGTGATCGGCAAAAATGCAAAGATCGCAAAGGCAGTGCCTGCCTCAACCAGTTCAAAATCACCCAAGATTGGGCCAAGCCCGATGCCAAGTAGCCAAGCGCCCAAAACACCCAGATATCCGGTGTTGGCGAGGTCAGCAGCCTCGCGCCCAGCGACACTGATACAGACGGCCAAGATGACTAGACATAGAACAAGTCCACCAAGAAGCGCCATTAAGCGCGCAATTGTTTGAATAATAAAGTGTAGCAATATCTGATCCCTAGCAACCTAGGTTATTGTGGTTTCGACCGGTGCAAGATCGCCAATAGTGCCGCGCAGAACATCGCCTGGGGTCACGACGCCAACACCTGCCGGCGTGCCAGTCATGATCAAATCACCAGGCTGCAAGTTATAAAGGGTTGATAGATCTGCGATAATTTCGGGAACAGACCACACCATGTCGGCCAGCGTTGCCTCTTGGCGCGTGTCGCCGTTGACCGTTAACTGAATGACTTGGTCTTTGAGTGACCCAAATTCGGCCGCAACTGTGATCGGCGCAATAATCGCGGCATTCTCAAAATCCTTACCGGTGTCCCACGGGCGACGTTTGTCTTTGGCAGCGGCTTGCAAGTCACGGCGCGTCATATCCAGCCCGCAGGCATAGCCAAACACCACATCCATCGCGTCATCGACCGAGATATTCTGGGCAGAAGAACCAATCGCGATCACCAGCTCCATTTCATGATGCAAATCATTCGTGCGCGGCGGGTACGGCATGTCGTTGCCAGACAACAGCAAAGCATGCGCGGATTTATTGAAGTAGAACGGTGCCTCACGATCAACAGCATGGCCCATCTCTGCGGCATGGGCTGCATAATTGCGCCCGACACAGAAAATACGATGCACCGGAAAACCGCTATGATCCGTGATTGGAATGATAGGCGTTGCGGCGGGGGCAAAAACAGTCTGAGCCATCTTGAGATTTCTCGCTTTGTTGTGTTGTCCGGACAGGGGACCTACCCTATCTATTAACAACGCGATAACTTCGCGGTCACCGGGGGGCAAGTCCCCATTGTAGATCAGGACATCGCTTACTTTGCCGCAGACATTGCCACCTTTGGACGATCTGGTCGCATGCCATCAGTGTGACACGCTGCATGTCGCGCAGGATTTGCCTGAAAATGCGCGCGCTTATTGTCAGCGTTGCGGCACGATCCTGATGACATCACAACCGGCGGCAATGGCGCGTATTCTTAGCCTCGCTTTGACGGCTTTCATCATGATGATCGCCGCCGTTAGTTTTCCCTTTTTAACACTTGACGCCCAAGGGTTACACAACGCGACCTCGGTATTAGATGCGGTGCTTGCCTTTAATAAAGGCTTTGCCATTCCGCTGGCTGTGGCTGTCGCGTTCTTTATCGTGGTCATTCCGCTGATCCGGCTTGGCGCACTGATTTACGCACTGGGGCCATTGGTACGCGAACAACGCCCCCGCGCTGGGGCCAAACGCGCGTTTGGCCTTGCGGAACGTTTGCGCCCATGGAGCATGGCAGAAATTTTCATTGTTGGCGTGACAGTTGCGCTTGTGAAAGTTGCGGGTTTAGCCGCCGTCACTGTGGGCCCCGCATTTTGGGCGTTTGCTGGGGTTGTGATTATCACCGTCCTAAAAGATCAAATGATTTGTAGGTATTCGATTTGGGAAGCTCTGGAACAGTAACCGGACTAATGTCAGCCCGTGAGGCTGGATTGGTCGCTTGTCAGCGGTGCGGTCAAGTGCATGCACAGGGTGTGCGCTATTGTAAACGGTGCGATGGCTCACTGCAAAGCCGTGATACGGAAAGCCTCCAAAAAGTATGGGCGTGGCTGATCGCCGGCATGATCGCATATATCCCGGCAAATCTTTATCCCATGCTTTTAACAAACACTTTGGTGGAACATACAGAAAGCACGATCGTCGGCGGTGTTGTGGACCTGATGCACCATGGGTCATGGGGAATTGCGATCATCGTTTTTGTGGCATCCGTGATGATCCCAATCGGAAAGTTCATCGCGGTGATTTATCTCGCGCTCAGTGTTCAGCGCAGATCAAACAGTCAACAACACGAACGCCACAAAGCATATGAGCTGGTCGAATTTATTGGGCGCTGGTCAATGATTGATGTGTTTGTCGTTGCAATCCTTTCTGCCCTCGTGCAACTCGATACAATCGCAACGATAAACCCTGGTATCGCGGCCGTTAGCTTTGCTTTATCAGTGATTTTTACGATGATATCAGCACAGAGCTTTGACTCTCGGCTGATATGGGACGCCGATAGGACGCAGGATGAGTGAAACGAATTCGACAGGACCCGCACCAATGGATGTGCGCCCGGTAAAGCAACGCATATGGCGTCGGCTGTCTTTGGTCTGGATTGTTCCGATCTTTGCGCTGGCGGTATCGCTTTTTGCGGCATGGCAAAACTATGCAGATCGCGGCACGCTGATTACGATCAGCTTTGAAAATGCCGCAGGGATCGCCGCCGGTGAAACCCTGATTAAATACCGCGATGTCACCGTCGGTGAAGTGGAAAAAGTAGAATTTGCCCCCGGTCTTGGCGATGTGTTGGTGCATGCGCGTGTGGACAAAACAGTCGCCCCTTACCTTGATGACGATGCCCAGTTTTGGGTCGTCCGACCTGACGTATCAGTACGCGGCATTACTGGTCTCGATACCGTGTTGTCTGGCGTCTACATTCAAGGCAACTGGGACACAGAGGCAGACGTCGCCCAAGAGGAATTCTTTGGCCTTGAGGCGCCAGTTCTGACTTTGGCGGGGCAACGCGGCACACGCGTTGTGCTACGCACGACTGAAGGAAGCACCGTATCGGCCGGCTCTCCTGTTTTGCACAAAGGGATTGAAGTCGGGTACCTGGAAAAACCAGAACTGAATTACGACGGGACCGAAGTTGTGGTTTCAGCCTTCATCGAAAGCCCCTATGATCGTCGGATCACCACAAGCACCCGGTTTTGGGACACATCTGGTTTTTCGGTCTCATTCGGCACGGGCGGTGTATCACTTGATGTGAATTCGCTCGCGTCATTGATTGAAGGTGGCGTTGCCTTTGACACAGTGGTGTCTGGCGGCGACCCGGTGGACGACGGCCATACGTTTTCAATTTTCTATGACGAACAAACCGCCCGTGACAGCCTGTTCACGGACCCGGACGCCGAAGTATTAAACGTTGCGGTGCTGTTTGAACAATCGGTAAGCGGCCTGACAACAGGGTCAGAGGTGCGTTTCCAAGGTATCCGCGTTGGTGAAGTCACCGAAATTAGCGCGATCGTTGTTGGTGAAGGCGACACAGCACAAGTCCGCCTACAGACGGTGTTGGCGATTGAACCCGCAAGGCTTGGGCTTCCCGAAGGCTCTACCACCGATGACGCAATTGCCTTGTTGTCAGATTTCGTCGCACGCGGCCTGCGGGCACGCATGGTAACAGGCAATATTTTATCCGGAACGTTGATGATCCAGCTTGTTGAAGTCGAAGACGCGCTGCCTGCGATCATGACTATTACCGAAGGCCCCTACCCAGTCATTCCAAGCACTGAATCACAAATTTCCGATGTCGCAGCCACTGCCGAAGGCGTCCTTGCGCGGATCAATGCGCTACCGGTCGAAGAACTGATGGACGGCGCAATTGATCTGATGGATAGCATCGAACGGCTAGCCAACGATGAAAACACGCGCATGGCACCTGAATCATTGGTCGCCTTACTGGACGAAGGCCGGGCGCTCATCGCAAACGACGACCTACAAAGCGTCCCCAAAGACCTGCGGGATGTCATTGCAGAGCTTGACGCGATTGTTAGCCGTGCGACCGATCTTGATCTTGTTGGCGACCTTGACGGCGCGATCACCAGCGCAAGTCAGGCGGCTGCCAACATCGAAGAAGCGACCCGCAACCTTCCCGAAATCACCGCCCAAATCGAAGCGCTGACAGCAAAAGCCAACGCGCTTGAGCTTAACGCATTGGTTGCCTCTGCCAATAGCACGCTTGATTCAATCGACGCGTTGATCGCGAGCGACGACACGATGGACCTACCCGGCGCTCTCAATGGGTCTTTGGAAGAAATGCGCCTGTTCCTTGCCGAAGTCCGCGAAGGTGGGGCGATCGAAAACGTCAACGCCGCACTGGCCTCTGCGAACGAAGCCGCCCAAGCAATCGAAGATGCGGTCGCAGGCCTGCCGGATCTATCCGCTCGCGCAAACAGCCTTGTGTCACAAACCGAAGCCGTCATTGCCAGCTATGGTGAGAGGTCCCGGTTTAGCGCGGAAACGCTGGCTACTATGCGCGATATTCAATCTGCTGCCGACGCGCTTACTTCGCTTGCACGGACAATCCAACGTAACCCTAGTTCACTGCTCACAGGACGTTAATGATGTTAAAAAAGATTGCCTTTTTGGCCCTCACAGTCATGGCTGCATGTTCATCTCCTGCTGATCGTCTTGCGCTGACAGCTGCGCCATCATCGCTGGAATTACGTCCCCTTGTGCGGAGTGCGATGGTCCGGACGGTATCCTTGCCAACCTATGCCGCAGCCGAAGAAATCGCGGTTGAATCGCCCAGCGGATTAATCAGCGCGAATGCCAACATCTTATGGGCCGATGATCCGCAGCGCGCAGTGACGCTGGCCTTGTCAGATACATTAGGTGATATACTGAACACAGATGTCGGCCCTGATCCTTGGCCGTTTGTTGGCCTGCCAGATGTGGCGATTGACATTCGTGTGACGCAGATGCTGGCGGGTGCCGACGGTATGTTCCGCCTATCCGGCCAATTCTTCGTGGGCGGTGACGGGATCAACTTTCCAAACAGCGCGCATCGTTTTGCGATCACCCAGCCGATGGCTGATCTAGGCCTGTCGAGCATCGCCAACGCACAAGCGGCGGCACTGCTCGTTCTTTCCGAAGACATCGCGCGAACGCTAGCCCGCTAGTTTCACCCAAGCCGCATCGCGTTTAGACGACCGGACGCAAGCATCAACGAACTGCATACCAAGCAGACCATCTTCGATGGTCGGATAATGCACGTCTACGCTGACCTGCTTGCCATCACGGTGGGCCTCTATCGCCTCGGCAGCTTCGTTATAGATCGTCGCGAACCCTTCTAGATATCCTTCGGGGTGTCCGGCAGGAATACGGGTCACACGGGCAGCTGCATCGCCAGTTCCGGCGCCACCACGGGTTAGCAGGCGCTTTGGCTCGCCTAACGGCGTGAACCATAGCTGCGTTGGATTTTCCTGATGCCAGTCAATCCCGCCCTTATCGCCATAGATGCGCAAACGCAGTCCATTTGCGTTACCGGGGGCAACTTGCGAACACCACAGCGTACCTCGCGCACCGCCTTTATAGCGCATCATCACATGGGCATTGTCATCCAGTGCACGCCCCGGAACAAAGGACTGTAAATCCGCACTCAGACTTTCAAGCGTCAGCCCACTGACAAAGCTTGCGAGATTGAACGCATGGGTTCCAATGTCGCCCGTCGATCCACCAAGGCCCGACCGTTCTGGGTCCGTGCGCCACGCAGCTTGTTTGCTGTCATCTTGTTGGGTCAACCAGTCTTGGACATATTCGACCTGCACAAGACGGATGTTGCCAAGTTCGCCATTCGCGATCATCTCGCGCGCTTGGCGCATCATTGGATAGCCGGTGTAGTTGTGGGTTAGAACAAACAGCGCTTCGCTGTCCTTCGCCGCCTTCACCAGCTTTTTGGCATCCGCCATCGTCGCAGTGAGCGGCTTATCACAAATCACGTGAATTCCGCGCTTTAGGAATTCGCGGGCAGCGGCATAGTGCACGTGATTGGGCGTCACAATCGCCACCGCCTCGATCCCGTCCTTCAGGCGTGCCTCGCGGATCGCCATAGCTTTGAAATCGTCATAGGTGCGATCTGGCGCAAGCCCGAGTGCTTCGCCAGAGGCTTGCGCTTTTTCGGGCGTAGATGACAATGCACCCGCCACCAAATCAAAGCGGCCATCAATGCGCGCCGCAATCCGGTGTACGCCACCAATAAAGGCGTCATTCCCGCCCCCAACCATTCCAAGTCTTATCGGTCGCATATTCGACCCTCCCTCGCTTTGTTCAAAATACTCCCCCCGGAGGGGCCGTCAGAGGCCAAGCATCTTACGGTTAGCGGCTTCATCGACTTCGCCACCGGCAAAATCATCGAACGCACGTTCTGTCACACGGATAATGTGATCCTTGACGAATTGCGCACCTTCTCGGGCACCATCCTCTGGGTGTTTCAGACAGCATTCCCACTCAACCACGGCCCAGCCGCTGAAATCATTGGCGGCCATCTTGGAAAAGATCGCTGCGAAATCAACCTGACCATCGCCAAGGCTCCGGAAACGGCCAGCCCGATCAACCCAAGACTGATAGCCGCCGTAAACGCCCTGACGGCCCGTTGGGTTAAACTCTGCATCTTTGACGTGGAACATTTTGATCCGGTCTTTGTAGATGTCGATGTTGTCCAGATAGTCCAAACACTGCAGCACATAGTGCGACGGATCATACAGCATGTTGCAGCGCGCGTGACCATCTAGGCGTTCTAGGAACATCTCAAAGGTCACACCGTCATGCAGGTCTTCGCCCGGATGGATTTCATAGCAGACATCAACGCCGCAATCCTCAGCGTGATCCAGAATTGGACGCCAGCGCGCAGCCAGCTCATCAAACGCAGCCTCGACCAGTCCCGCCGGACGTTGCGGCCATGGGTAGATATAGGGCCAGGCCAGCGCGCCGGAAAACGTTGCCATTTCCGAAATACCCATATGCTTTGATGCGGACAGCGCCATCTTGACCTGATCAACAGCCCAAGCTTGACGCGCCTTTGGGTCGCCTTGGACCTCGGGGGCTGCAAAACCGTCAAACGCTGTGTCATAAGCCGGGTTCACTGCGACCAACTGCCCTTGCAGGTGCGTCGACAGCTCTGTCACTTCGACACCGTTTGCAGCTGCATGACCTTTGAATTCATCGCAATAATCTTTGGATGATGCCGCTTTTGCTAAATCAATAAAACGTCCGTCCCAGCTGGGGACCTGCACGCCCTTATAGCCGCAGTCGGCAGCCCATTTCGTAATCCCATCCCACGTATTGAACGGCGCTTCATCACCTGCGAACTGCGCTAAAAACAGCCCTGGTCCCTTAATCGTTTTCATCGAAATCCTCCCTTGTTTCGGGAAAACTATAACGATTTAGAAATCAGGTACTAGCCCCCAATTTACGCGACATCTGTTAGCAGATCATCTGGATTAATCGGAAAGGCGTACAGCTGTGCTCGCGGTTGTTTCAGCCGCACCAAAGCCCACCGCGTGCAAGCCAAAATAGGCAATTACCGCAATCCCAATCACGGCACAAAAAGCCAAGAGCATCGTTTTCATGGTATCACCCTCGTCCTACTCTACTGCTTTGGTTTGAGCTTTAGCCCGCTTGGCCTCCACCTCATCCACCCACAGACTGTGATGCTCGCGCGCCCATTGCTCTTCGACTTCGCCATTGCCCATTGCATCGAACGCACCCTCCATGCCGACAGATCCGATGTAGATATGTGCAATGATAATCGCCATAAGAATAAAGCCGACGATTGCATGCCACAGCTGCGCATATTGCATTTCTTCTTGGGGTGTTAACACCGCAGGTAAATCCCCCAAGCCGAAAAATTGCGGCAGTCCAAAATCGTTTAAATGCGCGAATGTTTTAGCAAACATCGGTAGTTCAAATGGAAACAGCAGTGACAGTCCCGAAACAGAGATCGAACTACCCAGCAAAATAACCGACCAAAAAATCACCTTTTGACCGGCGTTGAATTTCTTTGCTGGCGGGTGCACGCCCTTTTTCAACAGACCACCACCGACAGCGACCCATTTCAGATCATGGCGATTGGGAATATTTTCGAACACCCACATAAAAAACACCATCGTTAGGCCAATCATAAAGGCCCAAGATACGTTGTTGTGAACCCATTTCGATGCGACCGCGAGTAGCGCAAAACTATCATGACCAAACACGGGAATGAGAAACTTACGACCAAATAGCGACAAAAGCCCGGTCAGCGCCAACAAGATAAAAGAGCCGCCCATCAGCCAATGCGCGAAACGCTCTATCGCTTTGAACCGCGTAATCGTGCGCCCTGTTTTTTCACCATCAATGCGAATCCGCCCACGAATAAGATAGAACAGCCCAAGCAACCCAATTGTCCCAAGCAACAAATAACCGCCATATATGAGGAGAGGGCCTTGGCGGAACGTGAGCCAGCGCATCCCGCCATCTTGGATCAGCACATCACCGGCTGGCCCGCGCGATTGCGTCGTCACATCCGCCTCGTCATAACGAAGCGCGCGCCATAAATCCGGGTCCGATTGCCCACCACGCGTGCCCAACACCTGTGTCGTATCGCCAGCTGCAGGATCGCCGATATTGTCACGACGAAAACGGTCATCGATCTTTTGTGCATCTTGGCGCGCAAGGATATCGGCAAGTGTCTGCGCCCCGCCAGTCGCGCTTCGGTCAGGCACAGGATCGTCTTGCGCCCGCGCGCCCAGCGCCAACAAACAAATCACAAGACCTACGATAAATGCCCGGATCATAGATGAGCCCCCTCGCCCAATGTGAACGGCTTAGCCGCCCTTTTGATCATAGGCTGTGCCCCAGCCCCATGCACCAGATCCAAACCCGCGTGCCACAACGCGTTCACGGTAGATGCTGGAAACCGTGTCACCATCACCCGCCAGCAGCGCCTTTGTTGAACACATCTCGGCGCAGATCGGCAGTTTGCCTTCGGCGATCCGGTTGCGTCCGTATTTGGCGAATTCTGCAGCGCTGTGGTTTTCTTCGGGGCCGCCAGAACAGAAGGTACATTTGTCCATCTTGCCCCGTGATCCAAAGTTACCGGCTTGCGGATACTGCGGCGCACCGAAGGGGCATGCATAAAAGCAGTAGCCACAACCGATGCATAGGTCTTTGGAGTGCAGCACGATCCCCTCTTCGCTTTGGTAAAAGCAATCGACTGGGCAAACGGCCATGCAGGGCGCGTCCGAACAATGCATACAAGCAACCGAGATTGATCTTTCCCCCGGTTTCCCGTCATTGATCGTAACCACCTTGCGGCGATTGATGCCCCAAGGGACTTCGTGTTCGTTTTTACACGCGGTGACGCAGGCGTTGCATTCAATGCAGCGTTCGGCGTCGCAGAGGAACTTTGCTCTTGCCATCTTACTTCTCCTTACGCTGTCCAGATTTTGCAGAGGGTCGCTTTGGTCTCTTGCATCTGGGTCACTGAATCATAGCCATAGGTCTGCGCGGTGTTTGTGCTTTCGCCCAAAACATACGGGTCCGCACCGTCTGGGTATTTGCCCCGCAGGTCTTCGCCCTCAAAATGGCCACCAAAGTGGAACGGCATAAAGGCAACGCCAGAACCGACCCTTTCAGTCACCATGGCCATTACTTTGACCTTGCCACCTTCTGGGCCTTCGACCCAGACTTGGGTGCCATCGCGAACCCCAAGGTTGTTGGCATCGCGCGGATTAATCTCGACGAACATGTCTTGCTGAAGCTCGGCCAGCCATGGGTTTGACCGGGTTTCATCCCCGCCACCTTCATATTCAACCAATCGGCC
Source organism: Yoonia maritima (assembly GCF_002933395.1). GTDB lineage: Bacteria > Pseudomonadota > Alphaproteobacteria > Rhodobacterales > Rhodobacteraceae > Yoonia > Yoonia maritima_A. The sequence continues at coordinate 288,572 of NZ_PKFN01000007.1, read as the reverse complement.
CGATGTCAGAATGATCGGATACTCTTCTGAGAAATCATTCTTTTGGATCGACGCGTAAAGCGTTGGAAGACGGTAGAATTTCCGGTCCTCATAGGTCGGATAATCTGCAACCAAATCCCGGCGGTTCGAATAAAGCGGTTCGCGGTGGATGGGTACGGGATCTGGAAATGTCCAGACGACTGCACGCGCCTTGGCGTTCCCAAAGGGCGCGCATTCGTGTTTGATTGCAACGCGCTGGATACCGCCAGAAAGGTCAGTCTTCCAGTTAATCCCAGAAACACGCCCATCATAGTCAGATGGGAACGGCGACATGCCTGCCTCGCCGACCTCTTCATCGGCGCCGTCATCAGACTGCCCCACGTCAGAAGTCATCCCTTCAACGCCAGCAATATAGCCGATGACACGCTTTTCGGCATCCGTCAGATCGCTATCCCAACCCAGATCAATCAGCATCTGATAGGTGAATTCAGGATAACCATCGGTGATTTCAGAGCCTGCCGAATAGACGCCTTCAGCCAAGAGGTTGTCGCCATCACGTTCCACACCGAAACGGGCACGGAAAGTCAGACCACCTTTGGAGACGGGCTTGCTCATGTCATACAGATTTGGCGTGCCTGGGTGTTTCATTTCGGGCGTGCCCCAGCAGGGCCACGGCATACCGTAATAGTCACCATCAGCGGGACCACCAATCGCCTGCAACGTCGTTTTGTCGAACGTGTGCTGGTTCGCCATGTGCAGTTTTATGCGTTCCGGGCTTTGCCCAGTGTAGCCAACCGTCCACATGCCCTTATTGAATTCGCGCGTGAGGCTTTCGATGTTGGGCGTTTCGTTGTCTTCCATTTCGATATTGCGGAATAACCTATCGGACCAACCGAATTTATTCGCAAACTTCGCCATGATCACGTGATCTGGCAGGCTTTCGAACAGCGGTTCAACGACCTTGTCACGCCACTGCAATGACCGGTTTGATGCGGTGACTGATCCGCGTGTTTCAAACTGTGTACATGCCGGAAGCAGGTAAACGCCGTCTTGCCGATCATGAAGAACCGCTGATACGGTCGGATAAGGGTCCACGACGACAAGCATATCAAGCTCTTCCATCGCGGTTTTCATTTCCTTCATCCGGGTCTGTGAATTTGGCGCATGCCCCCAAAGAACCATGGCCCGTACTTTGTTCGGTTGGTCCATGTTTTCAGGGTCTTCCAGAACGCCATCAATCCAGCGCGAAACAGGAATACCCGTAGCTTCCATCATGTCCTTGGATTCGAACTGCCCTTGCAGCCAATCATAGTCTTCGTTCCAGACGCGCGCCCAATGTTTCCAAGATCCTTCGGCAAGGCCGTAGTAGCCGGGCAACGTGTGCGACAGCACCCCAAGGTCGGTCGCGCCCTGCACGTTGTCATGGCCACGGAAGATGTTCGTGCCGCCGCCGGACGTACCCATGTTACCAAGCGCAAGCTGTAATACACAGTACGCACGGGTATTGTTGTTGCCTGTGGTGTGCTGTGTGCCACCCATGCACCAAACGACGGTGCCGGGGCGGTTGTTCGCAAGCGTAAATGCCACGCGGCGCAGCTGTTCACCCGGAACGCCAGTGACGCGTTCCACCTCGTCTGGTGTCCAACGCGCGACTTCTTCGCGGATCTGATCCATCCCCCAAACGCGGGTGCGGATAAATTCGGTATCTTCCCAGCTATTTTCAAAGATGTGCCACAGGATACCCCAAACAAGCGGAACATCCGAACCTGGACGGAAGCGCACAAATTCGTCGGCATGTGCCGCTGTCCGGGTAAAGCGTGGATCACACACGATCAAAGGCGCATTGTTTTGCTCTTTGGCTTTCAAAATATGCTGCAACGAAACAGGGTGCGCCTCGGCTGGATTACCACCGATGATAAAGATCGCCTTTGACAGATGCATATCGTTGTAGCTGTTGGTCATGGCGCCATAGCCCCATGTGTTCGCCACACCAGCAACCGTGGTCGAGTGACAAATACGCGCCTGATGGTCCACGTTATTCGTGCCCCAATAGGCCGCAAATTTACGGAATAGATAGGCTTGTTCGTTATTATGCTTAGCCGATCCCAGCCAATAAACGCTGTCCGGGCCGCTTTCTTCGCGGATGTTCATCATACCATCGCCGATTTCATCGATGGCCTGTTCCCAGCTAATGCGAACCCACTCGCCGTTTTCACGTTTCATCGGATAGCGCAGGCGACGTTCACCATGGGCGTGTTCCCGAACGGCCGCCCCTTTGGCGCAATGCGCACCAAGGTTGAACGGGCTGTCCCAAGCGGGTTCTTGTCCGACCCAGACCCCATTATCGACTTCGGCTAGAACGGTGCAGCCGACGGAACAATGGGTACAAACTGATTTAATGGTTTCAACCGCACCGGCCATCGTCTCTTGGGCATTTGCCGCGGTGACTGTGCCGCCAGTTGCGGCGATGGCCGTTAGACCACCGATGGTCAGGCCAGATCCGCGCAAAAATGTGCGGCGATCAATGGCCCCTTTGGTGCTGGTCGATTGAATTCCAGCGCGGCGCGCAGCGCCTGTCGTCTTCTTTCTTAACATGTCTTGTCTCCCTTGCTGGCGCCGTCAATGCGGGCTTGCTCGGTTATTAAATTAGACACCCATTAAAAACGGGCGCTCTCGAAATATGCGCGGGTATGGGCGGTGTCCTGCATCTTGTCCGAGGTCGGATCAACCGGCTGTGCCGCAGCTTCGGTTCCCGAAACCGCCACTGCTGCCGCCGCCGGTGCGGCCACCCCAAGTTTGAGAAAATCGCGGCGGCTGCTGCCGTCCTTTTTGCTCTTTGCCATCAGATACACTCCCCTTACTTATTGCGGCTAAGCCGCCGATAATACGCGGACTACTCCGCAATCATTCGAAACGCTTCGCGTTCGATCCCCATAAATTCTCGTCCAACTGCGCCCACTGATGCGTAAAGAACAGAGTTCTTTGCCGCCTCCAGATCGCTATAAAAATGCCCAGCCCAAGGACCGACATGTTTGTTAAAAAATGTCTTTTGCGCGTTTAGGTCAGCGGCGCCCCCAGCAAAGCGGCCAACGATCAGACCGCCCATCATTTCCATTAAGGATGCGATGTTATCCTCTGGTTCATATACATTTTCTGCCCGGGCTATTCCACGTGCAGACATATCGGCGCGTAGCACCGCGAGTGGTTTTTCGTTCAAGAAACCCGTCAAATAGTAGCTGGCAAATGGTAATAACTCACCGCGCCCAAGGCCGATGAATAATGCGTTGAATTCACGTGTAACCGCTTTGGGTTTTGAAACGCGTGCAACCTGCGCCAATTGCGCTATCGCTTGGCCAAGCGCCGTGTCGTCACCCGAAAGCGACGCGCATTGCGCAAGCAACATTTCATCCGGCGGCCCCGCCAAAAGCACCCCAAGGAAATTGTACAGGTCCGCACGCATGCGGTCTTCTGGATGTACTAGGGCGATGTCAGGCATTGCTGTCACGATGCCACCTCCTGCTGATATTCAAAGCGCATGCGACGGCGCGGTGCGGGGGCTTCGTCTAATTCGGTTTCAATTTCAGCGTAGGCTGTAACCGTGGCGTCAATCTGAATTGGCGCTTCTTCTGGTTCTTCATCTTCGTCTTCGGCCATGACCTCTGGCGGTGCGGCCAATTTTTCAAGATGCGTCAGCATGCCCTTGCCCACCTGATAGGCTGTTTGCATGTGGTCCACGACCTTAGCGCTATCGGTAAAGTCTTCGCCGTAATCGACAAGGCCATCAACATTCGCCAAGACCGGGTTCAGCCGCCACAAACGACGTAGCGCCCGGCGGCGCAGGTGATCCGGCACAGCTTTCGCCATGAACCCTTTGATATCATCACCCGCAATCAGCGTATCAGGATCCGGCAGATCAAACGCAGCGAGGACCTCTGCATCGGTCATTTCTGGCTCTGCGACTGTAACCTCCGTCTCCGCCTCTGTTTCGGCAGCGACCTTTGCTTTGCGACGTGACCAGAAATCTTGTGTCATGCGACCGCCCCCTTGCGGACCGGGGCACGGTAAACGTCGGTAAGCTGCGCAATCCTTGCATCGCCCACACCATCTTCGGCGCCATCAACGCGCTTGCGATCACGGCGACGCTTAACGAATACTTCTTCTTCAAAATAAGCCTGCGCAAAATCACGAACCCAAGCAACTAAGCCAGCAGGCATCGGAACTTTCTCGACAATGTCATCACCATTGTCAGCGTAATCCTGTGCCTCGTAGGGTGATGCAGTCACTAATGTCACATGGAATGGGCGCGCTGCGTCATCAGTGCCACGCATGACCACATAAATCGCGGGTTCTTTATCTGAGATACCAGTTAGATAAGCTTCGCTTTCGGCGCCATGTAATTCCAGTTGCACCGTCTGTGCATGAAATTCAGCAACGTCACCTTTTTCGCGTAAAATTACCCAGTCAGCAGGCCCTGCACCGGGCAGAACCGCAACTGCGCGCCACGCCCATTTCGCCCAGCGCGTTGCCCCCGGGGTGCGACGCACGACAATGCCCATTGGCATGGACTGATACTGATGTGGGTTGCGTATCAAAGCTGCCTCTTCCAGAATCTAACAACATGCTGCACCAAAACCGTTTTCAAAAAAAGCATTATTATCACGTGGTTACGCCGCAGCGCAGCATCACGAGTCCGCATTTTTGGGGTTTGATTGCAGGACCAGCAATGGCTAAGCTCATCCTACTACGGTGACGTAGAGCGGGGAGAGACAGCCAATGACAAGCCAGCCAACCCACGGCAAGCGACTGATTCTATGCGATTGTTCCGGGACACAGAAGATCGACCCAGAGGAGATCTCGGCATCGACCGGCCTATCTTGTTCGAAGGTTCACACCGCGCTTTGCACCCACGAAATCGACATCGCGAGCGAGGCAATTGGTAGCGGTGATGTGATAATTGCCTGCGGGCAAGAAACTGAACGCTTCCAAGAACTTGCCTATGATCTTAATGTCAGTCCGCCAGAATGTGTTGATATTCGTGACCGTGCCGGCTGGACCACTGACAAAGACGCACCCACACCAAAGATGTCAGCGCTTATCGCCGAAGGCCTATTACCGCAGTCAGAACCAAAGGTACGCGACATCACGTCGGAAGGGACTTGTCTGATTATCGGTACAGGCCCCGTTGCAATAGGTGCGGCCACACAACTGGCCGAGGTCTTAAGCGTGACCTTGCTTTTGACTGCAGCGGATAACGCCCCAATGAGTAGCAGTTTTGATACAGTTAAAGGCCAAGTCACCCGTGCGGTCGGTAGCTTGGCACATTTTGAAATCCATTTCGACGCCCTTCAAGAGGTCGACCCAACTGGCCGCGGCGTGCAGCAATTCACCGCCCCCCAAGATGGCGCGCAATCACATTGCGATATTATCCTTGATCTAAGCGGCAACAGCCCGCTGTTCCCGGCACATGAAAAACGCGACGGTTATTTACGCGCTGATTCAAAGCACGCGCCATCCGTGGCGAAGGCTGTTTTTGATGCGGCACAAATGGTCGGCACATTTGAAAAACCGCTTTATGTCAAACTAGAAGAAAGCCTTTGCGCCCATTCACGTGCCGAACAGGCCGCCTGTTCTAACTGTTTAAACGCCTGCCCGACCGGTGCGATCACGTCCGCCGGGGATCATGTCGCAATTGACCCGCTGATTTGTGCAGGCTGCGGTGCCTGCTCAGCGCTTTGCCCTTCGGGGGCCATCGCATATGATGCGCCATCCGTTGATAACACCTTCCGACGGCTAGAAACGCTTGCGCGGACATACCGTAAAGCGGGCGGTCAGAACCCCCGCCTGTTGGTTCACGATGATGCACATGGCACCGAGATGATACAGCTTTCCGCGCGATTTGGTCGCGGTCTACCGAGTGATGTAATCCCGTTCGCAGTCTCCGCGCTGGCTGGCTTTGGTCATGCCGAGATGCTCGCCGCCTTTGGCGCTGGTTTTGCAGACGTCCACGTTCTGCTTTCACCCAAATCCGACCGAGACACGATTACACGAGAGGCAGCACTAGCCGCAACGCTAAGCGGTCGCGCGGTGCCCCTTCTTGATGTTGCGGATCCTGACGCGATGTCAGATGCATTATACGACGCGACACCAAGTATCGCAGTCGAAACCCCGATTTTGCCTATTGGCACACGCCGCCAAGTGACACGCACAGCCACCAAGGCACTGAACCCGAACGATATCATCGCGCTGCCTGAAACCGCGCCCTATGGCGCTGTTCTGGTTGATACCGACGCATGTACGCTTTGCCTATCTTGTGTTTCGCTTTGTCCATCGGGCGCATTGGCTGACAACCCGGACATGCCACAGCTTCGGTTCCAAGAAGATGCCTGCCTACAGTGCGGGCTTTGCAGCAATATCTGCCCGGAAAAAGCAATCACACTTGAACCGCGCTTCAACACGACCGACACGGCATTGACCCAAGTCGTATTGAACGAAGAAGAACCTTTTGCCTGTATCGAATGCGGCAGCCTATTTGGCGTTAAATCGACAATTGAGATGATCACTGAAAAACTGGCTGGCAAACATGCGATGTTTGGCAATCCTGACGCCGCCAAAATGATTCAGATGTGCGACAACTGTCGTATTCAGGCCCAGTATCATTCTACCGACAACCCATTCACCGGCGCAGAACGCCCACGCGTTCGCACGACAGACGACTACCTGTCCAAGCGCCGCGATCACTAATAAGGAAAACCCATGAGCGACGATTTCAACATGTCCATGCGCAAGTTTCTAAAACAGGTGGGGGTCACGTCCCAACAAGCAATAGAAGAGGCAATGCGTGGCGCGGACACTGCCGGAAAATCATTTGACGCCAAGGTCGTACTGACCATTGGGGACCTAAATCTTGAACATGTCGTAACTGGCGCCATCACGGGGCAGGACGACTAAAGTGACAATTACCCGTGACGCGGTTATCGCGACCCTAAAGACCATCAAAGACCCCATTACTGGCGACGATATCATGGCAGCGGGCCTCGTGCGGGCCCTATCCGTGGATGACGACAACGTGCGCTTCGTGTTCGAAGTAGCCCCATCGCTTGTACCGCAATTGGAACCCGTGCGTGCCGCTGCAGAGGAGGCCCTGAAAGCCATGCCCGGCATTGGGTCGGTCTCGGCCATAATGACGGCCCATAGCAGTCAAGCAGTCCCACCCGATCTGAAACCAAACCGTCAGTCGGAACCGACAGGTCCACAAAAAGTACCCGGCATTGATCGGATCGTCGCGATTGCATCTGGCAAAGGTGGCGTTGGAAAATCAACCGTTTCAGCCAATCTTGCCTGTGCGCTCGCGGCCGAAGGACGGCGCGTTGGGTTGCTGGATGCAGATGTCTACGGACCATCGCAACCACGGATGCTTGGCGTTTCTGGGCGCCCTGCCTCGCCCGATGGCAAGACAATCCTGCCGATGCGCAACCACGGCGTCACGATGATGTCGATTGGGCTTATGCAGAACGAAGATCAGGCCGTTGTCTGGCGCGGTCCTATGCTAATGGGCGCGTTGCAGCAGATGATGAACCAAGTCCAATGGGGTGCGCTTGATGTCCTGATCGTGGACCTGCCCCCCGGGACCGGCGATGTTCAAATGACGCTGGCGCAAAAGTTCGACCTTTCTGGCGCGATTGTCGTGTCCACTCCGCAAGACATCGCGCTGCTTGACGCCCGTAAAGGGATCGACATGTTCAAACAACTGCGTACGCCCATCATCGGCATGATCGAAAACATGAGCACCCACATCTGTTCGAACTGTGGCCACGAAGAACACACGTTTGGTCACGGTGGTGTCGCGCAAGAGGCCGCCAAACTGGACGTGCCACTGCTCGCAGAACTACCATTGCACTTGGATATCCGCCTTGCTGCGGATGGTGGTGCACCGATTGTGGTATCAAAGCCCGACAGCCCACCAGCGCAAGCATTTCGCGCCGTCGCACGAAAGTTGATCGAAAGCGGAGATGCATGACCGGACCCGTATTCCCTCCACTGTTCACGGGACAGGCAACCGTCGATGACCCGATGCAAGTCGCCGTAGACATGGCACGACAGGGCTGCGACGCCGGCACAATCGTGTACAATCTATCTGGCCGCGATCTACGCGCCGCGATCATCTTTGCCCCCGAGGTCCCGCTTGCGCAGGCAATGGCGATGCTGCCGGTCTGCGGCATCGGCTTTCAAAACGCCCTAGGGTCTGTGGCCCCGCCCGAGGTCGCCGTGCATCTCAAGTGGGACGGAACGATTATGGTGAATGGGGCAGCTTGCGGAGCTTTAACGGCGCAAAGCGCGACGGGGGTTCATAATCAATTACCGAATTGGCTAACTGTCGGACTGACCGTACCACTGTGGCCCGCGCATGACCCACCCGGTGAAGCGCCGGATGTGACGGCACTATATGCAGAAGGCTGTTCTGACATCACCACCATAGACCTGATTGAGGGCTGGGCGCGCCACACTCTTGTCTGGATCAACCGCTGGCTGGATGAAGGCACGCGCCCAATCCACGCTGAGTTCACGGGGATATGGCAGAAAAACGAAGGCGAACTGGGCCTTGACCCTGACCTCGGACTGTTATCCAAATATGATGATGTCATGATCCTGACGCCGCTCACCAAATTACTGGAGCCCGCATGACCGACCGCTTCCTTGCCCGCGCGATCCATTTCGACGAAAGCGATCAGATGATCTTTCATACCCCTGCACGCACTGGCGAATGGTGCATTTCGGGTGGCTTTGAATTCTCAAACTGGTCCGAAGGCGACCTATCAGGCAAATCGCGTCAGGCATTTGCAAACGGATGGCTAGGGCTTGAGACATTCGGGCGGGTTACAGTCGTCGCGATTACAAAAGTCGAAGACCAAGAAATCGATGCATTGGCACAGGCGCTGGCCGGCCATTTTGTCAGCCATTATGGTGCGCCGAGCATTGATGCAGCAATGGGCGTGGCAAAAGAAGAGATCAGCCAGATGTGCGATCTTTGTGCGGACCAGCCCCCAAACACGCTACTGATGGTAAGTCGTGAATTAACAGAGGCTGGCGTGAAAGAAAGCTACCGCATGGTTGAACCGCAATCTGCCGGGCTGGATCAGTTTGCGGTTCATGGTTCGCTGGATGAGCCAGATCAAATTTAGCTAAATTTGATCGCGCCGCCTAAAAGGCGGGCTGCGCGTTGAACGTGAACAAGGTTTCACCGTTTATGGTATAGTCGTTGATCAATGTCGCGGCACGTGGTGCCGTAAGCCACCGTTCCAATTCCATCGCCAGCTCATTCTTCACATGCGGATGCAGTTCCGGATTCACTGGGATATAGGCGTATTGGTTAAACAGCACTGGGTCGCCAGAAAACAGCAGTGCCAGATCAGCCTTGTTACCAAAGTTGAGCCAGCTCGCGCGATCCGCAAGAATATAGGCATTCATACCCGCCGCCGTGTTCAGCGATGCACCCATCCCTGCCCCAACAGGACGATACCAATCACCCCCACGTGACACGCCCGCAGCATCCCACAACGATAGCTCTTTTTTGTGGGTACCACTATCATCGCCACGGCTGACGAATGGTGCCTCTATCTGCGCGATACGGACCAGCGCATCGGTGGCAGTGGGGGCATCGGCAATATCTGCTGGATCAGTTTCCGGGCCAATGAAGACAAAGTCATTATACATAATTTCGCGGCGATGGGTGCCATAGCCACCTTCAATAAACGCTTCCTCTGAGGCGCGCGAATGCACAAGGATCGCATCCACGTCACCAGCTTCGCCAAGACGCAGCGCCTGCCCGGTCCCCACGACCAAAAGCTGTACATCAATTCCGGTGTCTTCTTTGATCGCTGGCAACAAAATTTCGGACAAACCAGAATTATGAAACGAAGTCGTCACCGCCATCTTCAAATCTTCGGCGGCAGACGCAGTACCAGTTAATGCCAACACACATGCAAGTACGCGGATCATTCTACAATATCTCCCTGAAGTAGCGCCGCAGCTTGCGGCGTTTTCGGCCCCGCGAAAAAATCCTGAGCGGGACTGTTTTCGATGATATGCCCATGCATGAGAAACACAACATCCGTGGCCAGCCGTTTAGCCTGACCAATGTCATGCGTTGCCATGATAATACGTGTCCCAGCCGCGCAGGCGTCTAGTAGGATCGTCTCAATCTCTCGCATGGCGCGCCCATCCAGATTGGCGCAGGGTTCATCCAGAAATATAATGTCAGGTTCCAGTATCAGCGCCCGCGCCAATGCGAGCTTCTGCTTTTCTCCACCGGACAATTGCGGCGCTTGCTGCTCAAGCGTACGGGCCAATCCAACCCGTAGCGCCCATTCTTCGGCCAGCGCGCGGGCCTTGACCTTCTTGGTCCCACGCAGGGTTAGTGGATAGATTAGGTTATCCCTCACGCTGCGCCGTAGCATGATCGGTGTTTGAAAGACAAAGGCTTGTCGCAAACGCGCTTCGGTCAATGGAACCTGCCACGTCACTTCGCCTTTCGATAGCCGCTCCAACCCGTGAAGCGTGCGCAAAAATGTCGTTTTCCCTGCGCCATTCGGCCCCATCACAATGGTGAACCCTGATTGTGAAACCGTCAGATCAACCGGCCCCAACAGCGTCTTACCGCGACGCTTTACCACCGCCTCTGACACCTCGAGTGGAAGGATTGGGGTCACCATTTCCCCTCACTCTCTGTCTGGCCGATCGCGTGAATTGCGATATTCACCGCGACCGCCAAAGCGATCAAGACAAAGCCCAAGCCCAGCGCCAAGGCGAAATCGCCTTTTCCTGTCTCAAGCGCAATCGCTGTGGTCAGCACGCGCGTCGCATGGTCAATGTTACCACCGACAATCATGATCGCGCCAACCTCGCCTATCGCACGGCCAAAACCAGCCAGCGCGGCCGTCATTAGTGCCCGTCTGCCATCCCAAATGAGTGTGGCAATCCGCTGTCGTTTGGTGGTGGAAAACGAGATCAGAAGGTCATGATATTCGGCCCAGATGTCGCGAACGGACTGATGGGCGATAGACGCAATAAGTGGTGTGATAATAATGACCTGCGCGATAATCATCGCGGTGGGCGTGAACAACAGGCCAAACACGCCAAATGGGCCCGACCGTGACAAAAGCAGATACACGATCAAGCCGACCACAACGGGCGGCAGGCCCATCAATGCGTTCAGTACAGCAATTGTCGCGCGCCTATGCCTGAACCGTCTGATCACCAACCAAGCCCCAAAGGGAAGCGCAATCAGCGATGCGATCACCGTCGCCGTAACTGTAACTTGCAAAGACCGTAGCGTGATTTCGACAAGATCAGGATCAAGGGTCACAACCAGCCAAAAGCCAGCGACCAATCCTTCCCAGATATCCCCCATATGTCTTGCCTACTCACCTGCCCCTAAAGGCAGGCTTTCATGCAACGCGTTTGGGATCAATAAAAATCAAACAACGGCAGCGGCTTGGCGCGTCTTGCGCCCTGCCCGGATAAACGCTGCAATGAAGATTGCTGTCAGAACAAGGATGATCGTCGGTGCAGGTGCGCTGTCGATAAAGAAGCTAATGTAGACGCCTGCAATTCCGGAAAACAATGTCACGGCCACGGCAATGGCCAGCATAAATTCGAACCGCTTTGTTAACAGAAACGCAATTGCGCCGGGCGCAATCAGCAGACCAATCGCGAGAATGATCCCAACAGCAGAGAGCGTTGCAACAATGGTAAGCGAAATCAGCGAAAGCAGCCCATAGTGCAGCCATCCGACGCGTAGCCCAACGGCTTGCGCCTGTACCGGGTCAAAAGCGTGCAGCAGGAAATCGCGTCGTTTCGCCAAAATCACGGCAGCAACAAAGCCCGCGATAATCCCTGCGGTCCACAGGTCTGCCGTGCCAACGCCAAGCATGTTTCCGAATAGAATGTGATCCAAGTGAACGTCGGTCGAGATTTTCGTGTACAGCACGATCCCAAACCCAAACATCCCGGAAAACACGATCCCCATCACAGTGTCTTGTTTCACCCGACTGTTGTCCGACAGAAAACCAGTGCCCACAGCGCAGACCATCCCGGCCACAAATGCCCCGATAATCAACGGAATATTCAGCAGATAGGCAATCACCACACCGGGTAGCACCGCATGGCTGATGGCGTCGCCCATCAACGACCAGCCCTTAAGCACCAGATAGCAAGACAACAGGCTTGTTGGCACCGCGATGATTGCCATCATCAAGAAAGCTTTGTTCATGAACGCGAACTGAAAAGGAAATAGCAGCGCTTCCATTATAACGCCCTCAATGCTTCTGCTGCGCGACGACGCGCAGCAAGATAGCCGTGCTTGGGCGCGAGTATAAAGACGGCTAGGAAGATCAGCGTTTGGAGCGTCACAATGATCCCGCCAGTTGCCCCGTCCACAAAATAGCTAAGATAGGCCCCGACAAAACTGGTCCCTGCGCCGATGGCGACACTCAGCATCAGCAGACGCGGAAAACGGTCGGTCAACAAATAGGCCGTTGCGCCCGGTGTGACGACCATCGCGATCACAAGGAATGCGCCGACGGTCTGCAATGCTGCGACGCATGACGCCGATAGCAATGTAAAGAACACCACCCGCAACAGATCAACGCGTAGCCCAATAGACCGTGCATGTGTTTCGTCAAAAAAGGTGACCATCAGGTCTTTCCACTTTGCCAACAGGATCGCCAGCGTCACGAAACCAATAATCGCCAGTTGCAGTGTGTCGGATGGCGTAATGGCAAGAATATTCCCCATCGTGATAGTCTCAACGCTCACGGATGTCGGCGATAGGGACACCATGAACAGGCCAAGCCCAAAGAACGATGTAAAGATGATCCCGATAATTGTATCTTCTTTTAGCCCCGACCTTTGGTTCAGGAATAGCATTGCCCCGGCGGCCAAGCCGCCAGCGGCGAAAGCACCCAACGCGAACGGAAGCCCCAGCATATAGGCCCCAGCGACGCCCGGAACGATTGAATGCGACAGCGCGTCACCGATCAAAGACCAGCCCTTAAGCATCAGATATGCAGACAAAAATGCACATACCCCGCCGACCAAAGCACTGACCCACATGGCGTTAAACATGTAGCTGTAACCGAATGGCTGAAGCAGCGTTTCGATCATGTGCTGTCGCCTTCGTCATGGCCATAGACAACGAAGGGACGTTCATCGTCGGTAATCACGCGGATCTGCCGTTCGTCGTCATCGTCGTGCAGATCAGAGCCACCGATCACAAAATGACGCAGGACCCCGCCAAAAGCCAATTCTAGGTTTTCGCGGGTAAATGTCGTTTCGGTTGGCCCATAAGCCAGTACCGTTTCCTTGACCAATACGGTCCTATCGCAAAACTCTGGGACCGAACCAAGGTTGTGAGTCGAAACGAGCATCACACGCCCTTCGTCGCGCATATCGCGCAGCAGCTGAACAATCGCCTCTTCGGTTTGGACATCAACACCAGTGAAGGGTTCATCAAGCAAGATGACTTGGCCTTCTTGCGCCAAAGCCCGGGCAAGGAATACGCGTTTGCGTTGCCCGCCAGACAATTCACCGATCTGACGATGGCGAAATTCTTCCATCCCGACACGCGCCAACGCTGAAGTCACCGCATCGCGGTCGGCCTGCTTAGGCGTGCGAAAGAACCCCATGTGGCCATAACGGCCCATCATCACAACGTCTTCGACCAATACTGGAAATGACCAATCGACCTCCTCAGACTGCGGGACATAGGCGACAATATTCTTCCGCAGGGCTTCTTTTACGGGCATACCAAGAACGCTGATGCTGCCGCCGGCCGCAGGGACAAATCCCATAATCGCTTTAAAAAGCGTGGATTTCCCAGCGCCGTTGACGCCCACCAAAGCAGTGATCGTTCCAGACGGAATCTCAAAACTGGCGTGGCGTAATGCTGTGTGACCATTTCGGTAAGTAACAGTTACATCGTCTGCGATAATTCCCGGCTTGACGGTCATTCAGCTAGTCCTGTTGCAATCGTTTCTGAAGTCACACGCAGCAAATCGATATAGGTTGGCACCGGACCGTCTTCTTCGGTCAGGCTATCGACATAGAGAACCCCACCGTAGTTTGCACCGGTTTCACGGGCGACCTGCTGCGCAGGCGATTGCGATACGGTGCTTTCGCAAAATACAGCCTGAATATCGTTATCGCGTACTGTATCTATCACCCGGCGCACCTGTTGCGGCGTGCCTTGGCTGTCGGCGTTGATGGGCCACAGATATAGTTCATGCATATTAAAATCACGCGCAAGATAGCTAAACGCACCTTCGCAACTGACCAACCAACGCCGATCCTCGGGTATTTCAAGAATTGCGGCACGTAGCGGCTCAATTGCTGTTGCGATCTCTGCCTTATAGCGATCGGCATTTGCGGTATAGATCGACGCATTTTCCGGATCATGCGCAACAAAGGCGTCGCGGATATTATCAACATAAATCAAAGCGCTTTCCAAACTCATCCACGCATGCGGATTGGGCTTACCTTCGTATTCACCTGCCGTGATACCGATTGGCGCGATACCATCGGTAAGTGTTACACTGGGTACGTCGCCGAGATTTGCAAGAAATTGTTCGAACCAAAGTTCAAGGTTCAGCCCGTTCCATAGGATCAAATCAGCGTCATGGGCGCGGATAATGTCACGTGGGGTCGGTTGGTATCCGTGAATCTCTGCCCCGGGTTTCGTGATGCTTTCAACAATTGCTGCATCCCCTGCCACGTTACGTGCCATGTCCGCGATAACGGTAAAAGTAGTGACCGCTTTGAACCGTTCATCGTCAGCCAAAGCAGTATTTCCCGCAAATGAAGCAATAAGCCCAAAAAATGTGCATTTTAATAGATGACGCATAGCAAAGCTCCGATCTGTGACTAGCATTAGATGCATATGAGAATTATTCGCAACTGTAAACAGCTCATCCCGGCACACAAGGGCGTTTCTACGTCATAATTAGTCGCAATTGCACAATACACATTCAACCACCGCACCCAACAATGCACGGAACCGCACAACTAGCACACGAGAGCACGCATTGATGAAAAGCCAAAACGACCGAATCTCGATGAATAGCGATAATATTTCCCCAAATAGGTACCTGTTACGCACGCAAACGGCCTGAAACAAAAAAACTCCGCCTTTCGCGTTGCAAAACATTGTGATGACCGTTTTAGTTAGAGGCGAAAATGCCAATCCTCGGGGGAACTGGTTTGTCAGAAGCCAAGAGCGACAATGCGTTCGTAGAATTTGAACGCGTACAAAAGAGTTATGATGGTGAAAATCTGGTCGTAAAAGACTTGAACCTATCAATGCCTAAGGGCGAATTCCTTACAATGCTTGGGCCGTCAGGGTCTGGGAAAACCACCTGCCTGATGATGTTGGCTGGTTTTGAAACTGCGACGCATGGGTCGATCCGGCTTGATGGTGTTTCCATCAACAACATCCCACCGCACAAACGCGGCATTGGCATGGTTTTTCAAAACTATGCGCTTTTCCCACATATGACCGTCGCCGAAAACCTGTCCTTCCCATTGGAAGTACGTAAAATCGGCAAGTCGGACCGTGAAGAAAAGGTGATGCGCGCACTTGGTATGGTGCAGATGCAAGATTTCGCAGGGCGCCGTCCTGCCCAACTGTCTGGTGGCCAACAACAACGTATCGCGCTTGCCCGTGCACTAGTATTTGAACCAGAATTGGTTTTGATGGATGAACCGCTTGGGGCGCTTGATAAACAGCTACGGGAAACGCTGCAGTTTGAAATCACAAACCTTGCGCATGAACTGGGCATTACCGTGGTTTACGTGACTCACGACCAAACCGAAGCCCTGACAATGTCCGACCGCGTCGCTGTATTCGACGACGGCCGCATTCAACAGCTTGCGCCACCTGACGAACTGTACGAAGCGCCGCAAAACAGCTTTGTTGCGCAGTTTATTGGTGAAAACAACACGCTGGAAGGCGTTATTCAGGAAATCAAAGGCAACACCTGTATTGTCAAGCTGGACAGCGGCGACGTTATCGACGCAATCCCAGTAAATGTCAGCAAAGTAGGTGAACGGACCAAAGTATCGATCCGCCCAGAGCGCGTTGAGTTTGACAAATCCCGTCTGAGCCCCGACGCCCACACACTGAAAGCTGAGGTGTTAGAGTTCATTTATATGGGTGACATCTTCCGCACACGGCTTCGGGTTGCTGGAACCGACGAATTCATCATCAAAACACGCAATGCCCCCGATCAAGTCCGTCTGACACCGGGAAGCCAAATCGAAATTGGTTGGCTTGCAGAAGATTGCCGCGCGCTCGACGCATAACGGCTGAAATAGGGCAGGCCTTCACCCGGAGGGCCGGCTCGAACGAACTAAACCGGGTATAATAACGGGAGACTACAATGACTTTGACCAAAGCACTCATGGCCACTTCGGCTCTGACGCTGGCCGGTTCAACTGCCTTTGCAGACGGCCACATGGCAGACGAAATGACCATCGTTAGCTGGGGCGGCGCATACTCTGCGTCACAACAAGCCGCGTATCACGACCCCTATATGGAAAACACCGGCGTCACGATCATCAACGACGAAAGCTCGAACGAAGCGGTCGCAAAACTGCGCGCGATGAACGAAGCTGGCAACGTGACTTGGGATGTTGTTGACGTTGTTGCATCTGACGCGATCCGCCTGTGCGACGAAGGCCTCGCGATGGAAATCGACGCGGACGAAATGCTGGCAGACGGCGACGACGGTTCAACTGCATCGGAAGACTTTGGCGACCTGATCGTTTCTGATTGCTTCATCCCGCAGATCGTTTACTCGACAACTGCTGGCTACCGCACTGACCTTGTCGGTGATACACCGCCAACATCCATCTGTGCGTTCTTCGATCTTGAAGCCTACCCAGGCATGCGTTCGCTAGAAAAGCGTCCAATCAACAACATGGAATGGGCTTTGCTTTGTGACGGCGTCGCAAAAGAAGACGTCTATGACGTTCTGGAAACAGAAGAAGGCCAAGCGCAAGCATTCGCTAAGCTTGACACAATCAAAGACAGCGTTGTTTGGTGGTCTGCTGGTGCTGACACGCCACAGCTGTTGGCTGATGGCGAAGTCGTCATGGGCACAACATACAACGGCCGTCTGTTCAGCCTGATCGTTGAGCAAGAGCAGCCAGTTGGCATGCTGTGGGACGCGCAAGTGTTTGACCTTGACGGTTGGATCATCCCAGCGGGCCTAAGCCCAGAGCGTGAAGCACGCGCATTGGACTACATCCGCTTTGCGACAGACACACAGCGTCTTGCTGACCAAGCGAAGTATATCTCTTACGGTCCAGCACGTGCATCTTCTGCGCCGCTTGTTGGTCAGCACGCGACACTGGGTATCGACATGGCACCACACATGCCAACAGACCCAGCGAACGCGACAAACACCTTCTTGTACAACTACGAATGGTGGGCTGATTACCGCGACGATCTGGATGCAAAATTCCAAAGCTGGCTTGCTCAATAAGCCATAATAACTGCGCAAGGTGGGGGAACCTGCCTTGCGTATTTTCATCTACGGGAATTCAAGATGCCAAAAGGCTATATCATCGGTCATATCACCGTGAACGATCCTGATGCCTATCAGGAGTATATCGTCAAAGATACGCCCATGATCAAAGCTTTCGGCGGTACACCCATTGTCCGCGGCGGACAGTCCGAAACGCCCGAAGGGGCCGACTTTGACCGCCACGTGATCTTTGAATTTCCAGACTTTGATAGCGCCAAAGCGCTATACTATTCCAAAGAATACCAAGAAGTCGCGCGTATCCGCCGCGAAAACGCAACCAGTATGATTATCTTGGTAGAAGGGGTCTAAACCATGGCAGAGCAAGTTCTTGCCGCAGACGGCACACCACTTAAGGCAAGCCTAAACCGCGCCTTACGCCGCCAAAAGATGCGCGCGCTGATGCTAATCGCGCCCCTGCTTTTGTTCATTATGCTAACGTTCATTATCCCGATCGGACAAATGTTGTTCCGCTCGGTCGAGAACCAGATCGTTGGCGATACAATTCCACGTACCGTCGAGGCACTTGATAGCTGGGACCACGACGCAGACGATATCCCCCCTCCCCCCGTGTTCGATGCATTGGCCCAAGATCTAATGGTCGCAGTCGAGCTGAAAGAGCATACACGCCTTGGTAGTCGCCTAAACTATGAAATGTCGGGGATTTCATCCCTATTCCGCAAATCGGGCCGCAGGGTTGACGACATCGGCGAAGTTTACACCGATCAGTTCGTGGCGCTTGATCCTGCATGGGAAGAACCCGCAACATGGGTCGGCCTGCTTGCTGATCCGAAATGGATTGCTGCACGTGAGGCATGGGATGGCACTGGCGATGAGCCGGCGTTCATCATGTCACGCGCGGCTAAAACAGTCCTACCGCAGACGGCCAGCATCTATGCTGACTTTGCCCGTGTGATCCAAACCGAAGATAACGACAGCCCAGCCGAGGAAGAGCCGTGGCATGTCGTTTACTTGGCTCTTTATAATGATCTGACCGCGAACCCATCGTTAGAGGTCACCGGCCCATTGTCAGGCTTAATCAGTTCTGCTGCCGCAGCAGTGCCTAGCTTTGAAACCGAAGATGTGGTTGCCACCTTTGAAGGTTTTGACGACGACTGGAAGAACCCCGAAATTTGGGAAACAATCTATACCTACAGCCCGGCCTACACGAATGGCTACTTCTTGAACTCTGTTGATCTTCAGAAAACAAACGAAGGCGTCGCATGGCAGCCAGAGAACGAGCAGATCTATCTGACTCTGTTCTGGCGTACCATGGTCATGTCTTTGACGATCACGTTCAGTTGCATCTTGTTAGGCTACCCCGTGGCGTGGATGCTCGCGAACCTGCCCGCACGCAAAGCAAACTTGTTGATGATCCTTGTGCTGCTACCATTCTGGACATCGCTTCTTGTTCGAACCTCCGCATGGAAAGTCTTGCTGCAGAACCAAGGGGTCATCAATGATCTGCTAGTTTGGGTCGGTTTCGTCGCCGATGATAACCGTCTGGCATTGATCAATAATGCAACAGGTACGGTCATCGCAATGACACACATTCTGCTGCCATTCATGATCTTGCCGCTGTATTCTGTCATGCAGACGATCCCAGCTACCTACCTGCGTGCAGCGAAATCGCTTGGTGCCACAAACTGGACAGCCTTCTGGCGCGTCTACTTTCCGCAATCCGTGCCGGGTATCGGCGCTGGGTCGATCCTCGTGTTCATCCTATCTATTGGTTACTATATCACCCCCGAAATCGTGGGTGGTACCAAGGGTGTCTTTATCTCAAACCGGATCGCATACCACATCTCTAGCTCGCTTAACTGGGGCTTGGCTGCGGCACTTGGCGCAATCTTGTTGGCAATCGTTCTGGCGCTTTACTGGGCCTATGACCGGATCGTCGGCATCGACAACGTGAAACTAGGGGGCTGATCTGATGAGCTTGCCAATCTACGCAACCACCGGTCAAAAGATCTGGTATTATTCTTTCCGCGTTATCGTGGGGCTGATCCTGTTTTTCTTGATCGCACCGATCATCATCATCATCCCACTGTCGTTTAACGCCGAGAACTTCTTTACGTTCACACCAAAGATGCTCGCGTTGGACCCCGAAGGGTATTCGCTGAAACACTACCGTGATTTCTTTACGAACCCTGACTGGATCAGACCTCTCAAGAACTCTCTGATCATCGCGCCGTTCGCGACGATCATCTCGGTTTCACTGGGCACGTTGGCCGCGATCGGCCTGTCACAATCACACGTCCCTTTCCGCCGTGGGATCATGGCGATCCTGATTTCACCAATGATCGTTCCATTGATTATCTCGGCGACCGGCATGTTCTTTTTCTACAGCCAGATGGGCCTGTGGATGGAAGAAACCTTTGGTATCTCAAAGTCACTGTCCGGCTATATCAAGGTCATCTTGGCACATGCTGCATTGGGCATCCCCTTTGTCATCATCACTGTGACCGCGACGCTTGTTGGCTTTGACCAGTCACTGACACGTGCGGCTGCAAATATGGGTGCTACGCCTACTGTGACGTTCTTTCGGGTGCAAATGCCACTGATCCTGCCTGGTGTGATCTCAGGCGGCTTGTTCGCCTTCATCACGTCGTTTGACGAGGTCGTCGTGGTGCTGTTTGTGGGTGCCGCTGCACAGAAAACACTGCCATGGCAGATGTTCACAGGCCTACGCGAACAAATCAGCCCGACGATCCTAGCGGTTGCGACTGTGTTGGTTGGCATTTCGATCTTGCTGCTGGCCACTGTGGAACTGCTGCGCCGCCGGTCAGAGCGCCTGCGCGGTATGTCACCAAGCTAACAATTCTACATCCTGAACGCAAAAGGCGGGCCAATCACGGCCCGCCTTTTGCGTTTCTGATCGTCCGTATCAGGGAAGAACGTGCAACCAGCCCCAGACGGTAATGATCGATAGTCCCGTCCCCATCAACACAGCCGAAGCCGCAACGCGACGCGCCCGACCATACATGTTAGCAAAGACGTAAGCATTCACACCGGGCGCCATTGCGCTGGTCAGGATCGCTGAACGCGAAGCGGATACGCTCAAGTCGTTGATATCGGCAAGCACCCAAACGATTGCCGGATGCAATAGAAGCGAAATCGACACCACGAACAAAATCGCGCGCATGTCGCCCTCGGGACGATAGCGGTAAAGCACGCCACCCAATCCAAACAGCGCCGCAGGCAAAGCCGCCCGCGCAATCAGATCGACCGCATCAGTTAGAACGCCAGGCAGCGGGATGCCACCAAGGTTAACGACAAACCCAAGGCAGATACCAATAATAAGTGCGTTGCTAAACATCGCCGTCAGCACCTTGCGCGGCAGCGTCGAAATGCTTCCGCCCCAATTGCGCACGATCTCCATCGCGGTAATGCCCACGCCGTAACAAAACGGCGAATGGATTGCGATAATGGCATAGTTGGCTTCTAACGCATTAGGACCATAAGCACGTTCGGTAATCGGCAACCCCAATAACAACGAATTTGAAAACAATCCGCAAAAGCCGAAAGTCACGCAATCTTCCCAGTCACGCTTAAACAATACGCGCGCCCCGAAAAAACCAGCGACGAACCCTGCCATGGCACCTGTGTAGAATGAAAATAGCAATGCGACGTCAAAGCTTTGCTGCAAATCCAACGTCGAAATCGCACGGAACAAAAGGCACGGGATAGCAAATCCCTGCGTGAACTTCATCAATCCGTCGACAACGATTTCGTCAAAGTACCCCTTCCAAACGGCAAGGTATCCAAACCCAATCACAAAAAAGACGGGTAAAATAACATCAATAAGCGCGGTCATCAGTAGCCATTCCTTTAGATACGGCTGCGCCGCAGATCTTTGCTAAACCCACCTCTGTTAAAGGTTAGGTCACGTCGAACGTCAGGGTCATACCATCATAGGCGGGCACGACATGCGCGGGCGTCTCAGCTGCCACCGTCGTGTAATCCAAATCGTTATGCATATTTGTAAGAACTGCCTGTTTTGGCTGCGCCTTTGCGATCCAATTCAGCGTTTGTTCAAGATGTGAATGCGAAGGATGCGGCGCACGGCGCAGCGCATCAATAATCCAGCAGTCTAGGTTTTGGAGTTGATCCCATGCAGCTTCGGATATCCCAGAAACGTCGGGGATATAGGCAACGTCATTCATCCTGAAACCAAGCGCGTCGATCTCACCGTGGCGGACGGTGAAGGACGACAGCGTAATCGCGCCGCCTGCCCCGTTAACAGTCACGTCTTGGGCGATTTCTTTCAATTTACAAATCGGCGGGTAGGACGATCCTGCCGGCGTTTCAAAGATGTAC
Source organism: Yoonia maritima (assembly GCF_002933395.1). Classification (GTDB taxonomy): domain Bacteria; phylum Pseudomonadota; class Alphaproteobacteria; order Rhodobacterales; family Rhodobacteraceae; genus Yoonia; species Yoonia maritima_A. The sequence goes on along the minus strand of NZ_PKFN01000007.1, from coordinate 266,697 downwards.
CCAAAACGTTTGCGTAAACCCGACGCCGTTTCGGGATCGGCCCAGACCGGCAGCATGGTACGTGTGTTGAACACGATCATCCGCAGATCGTCGATCCCGTGCACATGGTCAGCATGGCCATGTGTGTAAACCACGGCATCCAATGTCCCAACATCGGCATCTAAAAGTTGGTCGCGCACATCAGGTGACGTGTCGATCAAGACCCGCGTTTCGCCCTGCCCGTTCGATCGGGTCAGCAGAATAGAACAACGGCGACGCCGGTTCTTGGGATTGGTCGGATCACAGTCCCCCCACAGTCCACCAAGCCTTGGCACCCCACCAGAGGAACCACAGCCCAGAATAGTCACCGTGAGCGTATCTGTCATTGCGCGGCTTTCCAGAACAGCCGATCAAAGTTCTCGGTCGTTTGGCGGGCAAAGTCGGCGTAGTCCATGCCAAAGGTTTCGGCCCCCACGCGCGCGGTCAGTGCCGAATAGGCGGGTTCATTCCGTTTGCCGCGGTGCGGCGGTGGCGCAAGGTAGGGGCTGTCCGTTTCAACCAAGACCCGGTCAATCGGCGCGCTCGCGAAAATATCGCGCAGGTCTTTGCTTTTGGGAAATGCCGCAATGCCGGACATCGACAGATAAAACCCAAGATCAAGCGCCGCCTTGCCCAGTTCGGCAGAGCTTGAAAAGCAATGCATCACACAAGTGTAGGCACCGTTCGCATATTCCTCGGCCAGGATCCGCGCCATATCATCGTCAGCGGCACGCGCGTGGATAATCAATGGCAGTTTGGTTTCACGTGCAGCGGCAATATGCACCCGCAAGCTTTCTTGTTGAATGCCCATGCTTTCGGCGGTGTAGTGGTAATCTAGACCCGTCTCACCAATCCCGACAAACTTTGGGTGTTCTGCCAATTTGACCAATTCATCGAACGTCGCCAGCGGTTCTTCAGCCGCGCTCATCGGGTGGGTGCCTGCGGCATAATAGACGGGCGCGAATTCTTCGGCGATTGCACGGACTTGAGGTTCCAGCCGTAGGCGGGTGCAAATTGTCACCATCCGTTCGACACCAGCATCAAGTGCACGCTGAATGACGTCCGGGCGTTCCGCATCGAAATCCGAAAAATCTAGGTGGCAGTGGCTATCGACGATTGTTGGTTGGCTCATGGCGCGGCTTTCAGGCTGCTGCGACGCCGAGCGCCGTCTCTTCTATCTTAAAAATGATATCAAGGATCAGCGCAGCAGGGTCAAGGTTCACCGCACGCCCATGCCGAGATCGGTTCGACAAATCTTGTTGAAGCTGCGCCCACTTGCGGGCCATCCGGTCATCCGGTGATATCCGGGTCAGCAAACGGGCCTCGCCCATGGCGCCTTGGGCGTTGGGTTCACCCATCAGCCCTGCCCGCGCGGCACGCGACAAGAACAGATCGATCAAATCGAGCGTCATACCAAAGCGCACGTCAGCCGCACGCCCTGTGCAGCTATCCGCAAGTTTGAGCGCCGCTGGCCGGTCGATACGCGGCATTCCATCGAACAGTTTGACCAGTTCGCCGTACAGCTGCAGGCCGTCATGATTCAATAGCCGGATCGCATCGCCTGCCGAACCGCCAGCCAAGGCCGCTAGGCTTTCGGCATTATCGGCGGCGTGACCGGATTGTTCTAGCGCTTGCTGCAAGTCAGCCGCATTTAGGGTGCCACAGCGCAATTCGCGGCAGCGTGACCGGATCGTCGGCAATAGCCGTGACGGCTGATGCGCGATCAGCATAATCACCGTATTCGCGGGCGGCTCTTCCAGTTCTTTCAGGATTGCGTTGGCAGCGTTGCGGTTTAGTTCATCCGCCGCATCAACAATCACAACACGTCGCCCGCCATCCGCTGATGACATCTGAAAAAATGTTTTAAGCGTACGCACAGCATCTACAGTGATTTCACTGCGCAGCTTCTTTGTCTTTTCATCCCAAGGACGACGGATTACCGATAGGCGCGGATGCGCGCCAGAATGCACCAACCGTGCGTCTGGATGCTCTGGATCGACATAAAGCGTGGGATCACCGAACAGCCCGGCGCCTTCGTCAGCCAGCAAGAACGTGGCTATCTTCCACGCAAGTGTCGCCTTACCAACACCACGCGGCCCCGTGATCAACCAACCAGAATGCATCCGCCCGGATTGAAACGCGTCTAGAAAATCAGCTTCGGCTTTTGACTGTCCAAACAGGCGGGCTGTTTCACGCGGATGGGGTGCGCCCTCGATCCTGTCGGGTTCAGGGAGTGTATCGTCAGTCATAGGTGGGCCGCGATTTCGCTGGCAATTTGTTCAGGCGTCCGATTGCCATCGACAAGTACACAGCGATTTGGATGCGCATGTGCCAGCGCTAGAAATCCGTGGCGCAGCGTTTCTTGGAAACCCAGACCGAAGTCTTCGAACCGGTCTTCGCCAGATTTACGCGCTAGACCACGCTCGAGCGCCGTAGCCGGGTCCATGTCGATAATAAAGGTCAGATCAGGTTCGCGCCCGATCATCAGTTCATGCAGGCTGTCGACCATCGCGCGAAGATCACCACGTGTCGCGCCCTGATAAACGCGGGTGCTATCGGCAAAGCGGTCACAGATAACCGTCTTTCCAGCAGCCAAAGCCGGCTGGATCGTTTTTTCTAGATGATCACGACGGGCTGCAGTGAATAGCAAAATCTCAGTCTCGGCAGACCAGCGGTCCGGGTCACCAGTTAAAACAAGTTGCCGGATTTCTTCGGCACCGGGGCTACCGCCCGGTTCGCGCGTTAAGATGACATCATGCCCCTGCGTCCGCAGATGATCTGCGAACAACCGTGACTGCGTAGATTTTCCGGAACCGTCGATGCCTTCAAACGTAATGAACTTGGGCGTGGTCATGCCTCTTCGGGTGCCTCTGATGATTGTGGGCCAAATTTGGTCCATAGCACCGTTGCAGCCGTACGCAACCGTGTCGCAAAGCCGCCTTCGGATACCGCAGCGTCAGCGATAAGCGGAACACGTTTTTCGGGCAGGCCGTCAAGGTTGATCACAAGCTCTGCCAATTGGTCGCCTGCAGCAATGGGCGCTTCGATTGGTCCGTTATAAACAACCTCGGCCTCGACCGTTCCTTGGTTCAGAACTGGCACCAGCAAAGACAGATCTTCGGCGACAGTTAGCCCCACGGTCGGCGCAGCACCACGCCAAACATCTGCTGTTGCAATACGGTGCCCGGCATCGACCACATCCTTTTGTGCAAATTGGCGATAGGCCCAATTGACCAGACGCTCTGCTTCTTCGGCGCGTGCCTGCTCTGACGAAAGCCCCGTTAGCACGAAAATAATACGACGATCGCCCTGTTTCGCAGACCCGACAAGGCCATAACCAGCCTCTGAGGTGTGGCCTGTTTTCAAACCGTCAGCACCGATACCTAACGATAGGACCGGGTTACGATTGCGCGAGTTCGCAGGAACACGGCCATCAAAGGCAAATTCGCGTTCGGCGAACAGCGGGTAATAGGTTGGAAAATCACGGATTAGGTGATCGGCTAGAATACCAAGATCTTCTACAGACATGCGATGTCCAGCGGCCGGCCACCCGTTAGAGTTAGCAAAGGTTGAGTTGACCATGCCCATCTGATGCGCACGTTGGGTCATCATGCGTGCAAAACCAGCCTCTGATCCATCAGGGGACAGCGCCTCGGCCAGAACGGCGCTCGCGTCATTGCCAGATAGAATAATCACGCCACGCAACAGATCTTCGACCGTGACCCGATCGGTCGTGTCCAAGAACATCGACGACCCAGTATAGGCCGCAGCATGCGACGACACGGGCAATTCTTCATCGATGGTCAAACGCCCATCCGCGATTGCCTCAAACGCCATATAGACGGTCATGAGCTTGGACATTGACGCAGGTGGCAGCGGTACGTCTTCTTCTTTTGCCAACAGCACAGTGCCCGTTGTCTGGTCAAAGACATATGCAGCACGCGCAGCAGTATCAAAAGTTTGCGCGAAACTGGCAGTGGCACCAAAGCAAAGCGCAATCGCGGCGAAACGTAGTTTGGATAAGATCATTTGATCAATTCTCCGAATTTTGGGTGTTACTCTGCGGGAACAACAAACGCGTCAACAAAACCAATGGATTTCAGCTGCTCTAGCGCAGCATCATCAGACACGGGTCCAGCAACAACACGCCACACGGTACGACCACCGGCATCAAGCGGTTCCACATTAGCCTTTATGCCAGTGTTACGAATTTCTTGCGCAGCGCCGTTTGCATTCCGCTCAACGCTAAAGACACCGACTTGTGCAAATGGAGCCGTCGCTTCACCGGTTGCGGTTGCAACAACGGGCACTGTGACCTCGGTCGTGACAGAACCACCTGCCCCTCCAGCCTCTGCCGCAGCGATAGCGGCAGCAGCGCCCGCAATGGGATCAATCGAAGGCGCATCTGGTGATGCGACCGCGGCAGGACTATCGATATCAGCCTCCAAGCTGGTTTCAGCGACGCCAACTGGCGCAGCAAGGCTTGCAACAACAGGATTTTCGTCTGGTGTTTCAACGGGTTCTTCAGGCACTTCAATTTCGACGCGACGTAAAGCCACCACATTTAACTCTGTCGGGGCACCTGCCAATAGGCCTAGTTCCTCGGCGGCATCGGATGACACTTGCAACAAAGGACCAGGGTTTTCACGTTCACGGCGGAACAGCGCACCAATAACCGACTTTCCGTTTTCGGGGTTCCGGATCATGACACGTTCTGGGTCAGACACATCTGGATGCGCCACCCAAACGCCGCCCAAAGATGGGCGACCATCCCATAAACCACGGTCAGTCACTTCAAATACATCGGGTCGTTCGACATCGCTATCAGTTTGAACAAGCTTCCGTGTCGGCTGACGACTTGTCTCAGTCGCCGCATCATCTTTGCTTGGAACCGAAAACCCGCCATTTTCATCACAAGCTGCCAACCCGGTCAGCGTCACAAGCGCCAAAACCAGGGGTCTTGAGACACTATTGGAATATTTTTTGCCCGTCATTTTTTTCGCCCCTACGTTGCGCCCCATAATTAAGGGGATTTTGACTGTTTACCAGTCGCTTTTATTTCTGCCCGCCACGGGTTCGGATTGACCACAAAATAACGCCAAACACCAACGCAGCACCTGTCTGCGTGGACGATAACGCCCCCTCGCCCGTTATGGAACCCTACTGCGAAAATTGTCGGCGGAATTCCCCATTGCAAAAAGATGCTTTTCGAATCATTTCGGACCCGTTAGAGACCGCCCAACGGAGGCTTGGCAGAGTGGTCGAATGCACCGGTCTTGAAAACCGACGAGGGTGAAAGTCCTCCCAGGGTTCGAATCCCTGAGCCTCCGCCACCCACTCATTTTTAATCGTACAATCGGCCCTTTGGCCGATTTTGTTTGTGGTGTGGCGACGCACTAGGCATCTCTTTCTTTGCATTTTCAGGACATATCATGGCGCAGAAATCCACCATTTATAAAGTTGAACTTTCCGTGTCCGATATGGATCGTCATTATTATGAAACTCACAAACTAACCGTTGCCAAACACCCTTCTGAAACGGATGAGCGGCTCATGGTGCGCATTCTTGCTTTCGCGCTGAACGCGGACGAGCAACTGGAAATGACGAAGGGCATATCCACCGATGACGAGCCTGATATTTGGCAAAAAAGTCTGAGCGGTGAGCTTGAGCTATGGGTTGCGCTCGGGCTTCCTAGTGAAAAAATCGTCCGCCAATCCTGTGGTAAAGCTGACAAGGTGGTGGTTTACAGCTACGGCGGCAGGACCGCTAACATGTGGTGGGAAAAGATCAAAAACAGCACCACCCGCTTTGATAACCTACAGGTCGTGAACTTTTCCGAGGATCACACAGCTGAGCTAGCAAAACTGGCAAATCGGTCCATGAAGCTGAACGTAACCATTCAGGACGGCGAAGTGATGGTAAGCATTGATGACAGCGTCGTATACGTCACACCCGATAAATGGAAAACTGCGGATCATTAAAGTGTGAACACTCCCAAAAGCAACGATGCACCAACATTTCAATGTTGATGCATCATCGTATTTTCAAATGGTCGTAGTGACCGCTCGCAAACCCTAGGCTTACTTTTGTCCGAACTGATCCAAACGGTCCCACAGGGTTTCATCAAGCATGATGCGCATCCGAACATACATGCCTTCTTGGGTCAGCGGGCTGTTGATCGGCGACCGACCGATGGATTTGTTGTAACCCAACGATAGCATCGCGCCTTCGTCGAACGCGTATCCTAGTTCTGCACCGATTGCATTTGTGCTTGAGTCCGCGTCATCCCAAAGATGCATCAGGTTCAGACCCGCAATCCATTGGTCGTCGCCAAAGTCCCACTCGATGCCTGCTTGCACGAGCTGTGTCATGGTTTCAGCGTTCACAGTGTTTGCACCTTCGCCTACTTTGATTTCGGTGGCTTGGCCGGCATATTTTGCATTCAGTTTCACTGTTTCACCGGCTTCATATGTGCCGTCAATGGACCACAGATGTGTTGTGTTAGTCTGCTCGCGCTTTTCAAGCTGCTGTTCATACCAAGCAAGCATGTTCAAACGCGCATCATCGACAGGCCGATATGCAACACCTACACGCGCGCGGTGACGTATGTGGTCTGGGCCATCGCCGCGACGATCAACACCGATGCGCGAACGCGCAAGGAATGTCAGATCAGGAGAGATTTGCGCAGCGGTGCCAAAGTCCCCGTAGATCGTCCGCCCTGCATCTTCGAATGTTTGGTCAACATCCATGTCAACGATCCAAGACCGGTCTTCTGCTTCCCACGATGCGCCAACAGATAGGCTTGTCAGCGCGCTGCCGTCGTCATCCAATGGCTGTGTGTGCTCAAAGTTCGCTTGTAGCTTAAGCTGCTCGGTCATCGCCCAATCTGCGCGGAACCCTTGCACCACTTGGGCACGTTCAAGATCGTTCCCATTCGCAGTGTAATTGGTGTAGCCAGAAACCAGCTCTCCAATGCGGTAATCTGCACTGAGCTGTACATTAGTCACTTTGTCTTCGTTGGTTTGACTGTTGGATTCAATGTCCACAGATGCGCCCAACGTCCATCCTTCACCGAAACGGTAGTTCGCACCAAGGTTAGCCGTTGAGACCGGGCCTCCCTCGACCGGAACTTCAAGTTCAGATGTGAACGTCAGTGATGGTGCAGATTCAGGCTGCCAAGTACTGCCCAACAAAACATAGGTCTCTGTTGGTTGTCCTGCCGCTGACAGGTCAACGTTGCTTCGCACACCAATGCTGCTGCTTAACCGGTCATTTACCTTGCGGTTGTAGGTTAGTTCCAAGCTGGCGGTTTCCGTATCAGCAATGCGGTCAGCCAGATAACGTGCGCTTGTGGTCACGCTTGTTTTACGCGTGAGCTTGCGATCAAAGTCGATGGTCACGAGATCGCTGTCAGCGCGCGTGTCTGCGCCTGACGGGTCAAAATATTCATCGGTACGCGTTGCCTCGATTTTCAGCGTACTAACCGCACCATCGAATTCATAAGCAATACGGCCCGCGTTTCCTGTATCACCAGCGTTATTTTCAGACTGCGCCAGTTCCAGCTCTACGTTCGAAGCACGGCTAAGTTCAGTCCGCGTATAAACCGCACGAATACGTTCACGTTCGGCGGACACACCATCAGCGTCAGCATGCACAACGCGCGCGCCGATTTTTGTCGCTTCGGTCGCTTGGTAAGACACTTCACCGCCATACAACCAGTAACGATCGTTATCATCGCCTTCCGTTTCATAGGTCACGCGAATACTAACTGGGTTACCATCGGCATCGGCTTGCGCCACCGGCGTGTTGAACACGATTGCATCGCGAAAGAAATCCAGCACATAGTCAGTTCCACGGCGCTGCGCGAATGTTTCCAGCACGTCGCCCGTTTCACTGTCGCGGATCAGGATTTCGATCTTTTCTGAACCTTCTAGATATCCATCAAGATCAAGATCATATGGCCCAGAGATACCCCGCCCTGCAATTTCACGCACCTGCTGTTGCTGCGCGATATGTGCGGCAAAAACGGACACAGACACATCATTACTTTCCCAGTGCGCCTTTGCACCGGTTGCGACGCGGTTGTACCCACCTAGGCGGAAAGCAGAGCTTTCGGCTTCGATCGCCATGTCCCCATACAGAACATAAGACTGTCCATTTTCGATTTTGACATAAAGATTACCAGATGATTGCGCGTCAAAGCCACGCTCTGAATTATCGCCGTAAACAGGATAGTATTCGTCGCCGCGAATATCACGGAATAACCGATCATCTGTATCTTTGTCAGAGCTATAGCGCAGGGTCAGCAGTGCATCCCCCAGAATACGGCCCTTAAGGTATACTTCGCCGCGCAGGCCTGTTGCGGTGTCCTCGAACGGGCTAATGCGGTTTTCCTCGATCAGATCGCCGCGACCGTTCAGTGCAACCGCCCCCTCGATTACACCAACCATGATACGTTCATCCAAGTCTGGAGTGAACAAGATCTCGGCTTCGACATTATCAAAGCTACTGCGCACCTCGATCAGGTCCGGACCTGTCGTTTGCGGTGCACGCAATCCAAATGTCGCTTCGCCATTGTCGATGTAAACCTGTACACCGGGCTGGTTGTCACGGATATCGGTGACATCCCACGTCGCGTTACGTGCACGCAGTGTGACAGTGCTAGACGCGTCAAGCGGCATGCCAGCCTCATCAAGAATGCGTACAACAACTGGTACAATTGAGCCCGGCGTCGCAGACGCAGTTTCGGGAACGATCAATTCAATCTTTGACGGATCACCGGGCGCAGTCAGCGTGATTTCTTCACGAACGCGCTCGTTGCCAAACGGGTCTGCACCCACCAAAACAACAGAGTTCTTACCAGCACTCAGCGGAACCGCGATATATGCCATCGCTTGCAGGTTTTCACTCGCGAGAACAGAACGTTCGCCGATCTGGGCTGCCGAAATCGTATCGCCATTCACGCGAACGCTTAGTGTCAAATCAGCTGGGCCTTTCACCTGAATATTGACGGTGCGGCGGCTCATGGCTTGGCCATCGGTTAGACCAATGAAACCGGGCTCATTGGTGAGGCTACGCATCAAAGGCTCAAGACCTTGACGGATGGCCGATGTTGCTCGGGCCTTTTCGGCAAGCTCTGGTGCAGGTGTTGCACCTGCACGCCGGTTTGCAGTGTAAATTTGCGTTGTCGTCGCGATCCCCGCCTCTGTACGAGCCGAACGCTGATCGCCACGTGACGGTGTCATTGGCAAATCAGAGATCATGTTGCTGTCACCGCTGTGACGGTCTGCGAATGTGGTTACACGGTCAGCCACGTCTGCCAATGCCTCAGGCGTACAGGACGCCAAGGCAAAGTTTTCTGTCTGCAATTCACCACGTGTCAGCGGCACCAAACGTGAACCACCCCGGCGCATATCTGTTGTTCGTGTGACTGTGACCTCTGTTTCAACAGGCAGGGTATCTGCCATAACCGCAAGCACATGCGATACAGGGCGCAGACCAAACAAAGAATATTTACCGTCGATGTCTGTCACGACTGACAACCCGCTTTGGGTCACAATTTTCACCCCAGGCACCCCGCGTTCTTCTGGGCCGTCGCGCAGACCATCACCGTTACAATCCATAAACACAGACCCTATGATTGATGCTTCGCGGGCAAACACACCGCCAGAATTATCGTGCGTGACATAGGTGCTTGCGACGTTAGATGAGAGGTAATCACCTGTGCCCGCCTGACGACCGTCAAGGATCGCAGTATTATAGTTACGGCCAACACGTGCCTGCGACGTGAAGCTTAGAACATAGGTCAGCTCACGTTCTTGCAGGGGCAACATAGTGCCAATTTCAAAGCGATAATCACCAGTGCCATCTGCGATTGGATCCGGCCATGCCTGCCCATCAAGCAATGTCGAACCAGCAATATAAACTGCGCCAGCCGGTAAACGGTCTAGGATTTCAGCGCCAATCAGCGCCTCGTCCATGTTGTTGGTTGCATCGATTGTGTACACAACGAATTCGCCTGTGCGAACTTGGTCTTTGTCTGCTGATTTCTCAAGCGAAAGTGGCACGCCATAGGATGGGTCCAGTGGAATATCCGCAACATGCATTGCACCACCAGCGTGACGGAACGCTTGGCCGTATGACACTTCGTTGTCAGTTTGGCGGTCGTAGTTCGGAAAGCTCAGGCGTGACGAAGGAAAAGCAAAGTCACGTGGCGGTGTGACCGAGTAAGAGTAAGTTCCCGCGGTAACTTCACCCAAGGTGAAGAACCCGAGTTGATCAGTCGTAGCTTCGGCGATAACGTCACCCGACGAATTTACAACCCGTACAAGCGCGCCCTCTACTGGTGCGTTGGTCACACTGTTAAAGACAAAATTCCCCGGGTTTATTATCAAAGCATCAGTGACAGTTGCGCCGCTACACGAAGTGTAGCTATCCAGCACATCGCCGTCTGTCGTCGCCATGACGCCATCACCAAAAACAGGATCAACCATAGATGCCATCGGCAAAGCGGTCGTATAGAACAGACCTGTATTCGGACCTGTTTCGCGTGCACTGATTGTCTCTGTGTCGCCTGTGATGCGGCTCGTTACGGTGATATCCACGTTATCGGCACCCAACGTTACGTTACATGCACCAGCGCTAAGGCGCAGCATCGTATCAGATCCGTTGATACCATAGTCAGCGCTTTCACGCGTATCAGGGGAAACAAAATCAAGAGAAACACCCGCCTCCGAAGAATAACGTAAAGTCACGGTGTTGGACTGAATAGTATCGACACCACTCGCGTTTGGTTGGTAGGTCTCAGCTGTGTTGTGAACGATCAGATCACCCAAATTATCCTGAACAAACACAGTAAAGTATAAATCCGTCGATCTACCAACAGCGTAATCTTGCGGAAGCAAAAATGCGACCGCATCAACATCAGCCAATGTTGCAGGTAGTGCGGTCTGATAATCTTGCTCTAATTGACCTTGAACATGGTAAAGTGGTTGGAATTCACCAGAGCTTCCGAAGTCCACAAATACTGTGTTCAACGGCACTGTATCACGGACCAAAACGCCACGTTGTTCGCTGCCGTCAACACGAATGATGTCCCCATCAATTGCGTCATAGGTGGAGATCACAGATTCTGAATTGTTACGCAGCGCTATTTTATAAGTCAGCTCTTCGCCCGCTTCGATCACACGGCGCGATGCTGATTTCAAAATTTCCAACCCGCCGTCAACGACAACGACTCGCCCAAATGCTTCGTGGCTACCAGCAACTTCGGTATCAGACGTGCTGCTGCGCGGCGTAACGTTCAAACGAGAAAGCGCGATATCGCCCGGCGCTACGTCATCATTCACATTCAGACTGTAGATGAAGCTAACGCTTTCCCCCATGGCCAAAAGTATTTCATCGGTCGGATCGATCCTTGGCTCGCCGTCATCAATGATGCCATCAGCATCTTGGTCCCAAAACAACGTTCCATTCCGCAAAACACCATTTTCTTGCGAAGTGTCCATGGCGGCGTTTAACGCAAGTTCAGTGTTGCCAGTATTTTGTATTTCAAAGTGATGTTGATCAACTGCGCCCCGCGACAGCGTTAGATCGGAATAGCCGACTACGTCGATTGCAGGAACTTCTGCAACGATCGCTTCAACCGGGTTCGAGTAAACAGTCTCGGTCACACCAAGATTAGCATTAAAATATGTCGCCCCCGCGACATTTACGATGCGCACCCCCGACGCCACAGGCGCGGCAGATACATCAGCGACATAACCAAATAGCGCTACCCCGAACGCGAACCCAATGTTGGCAACCGATGATTTAAAAGACCTAAAATTTTCCATCTTGTAACCTTCAACCAAGGAACACGCGAAAACGTTGGAAACTGTCCCCCCCGGAACGCAACGGAGGGGACTTTATCGTGCAGCTACCCAAAAAATGCAGCTGTAGTGGCAACTTACTCGTCAACCCTCACGGTGAATTCGAGCGTCGCAACACTGCCGGGATCTACGGTACCATGCGCGCTTGAGATACTAGGCGCAGTCGCCGTTGTCACAGTGCTGGTCGCCGATGGTGTCACTGCTGCATCACAGCCGCCACCGCAGCTTTCAAACGTGGTGTAAGCAGGAACAACATCCTTGATTTCAACGTTTGCAACGGCGGCCGAACCCGTATTACTTGCTTCGATACGGTAGCGAATGCACTGCCCCGGATTGACGTCTTGACGGTCCTTGCTAAAGGTTCCGGCAGCGCCGGTGCAGCTTGGATCAATGGCTTGGGTTTTCACCAAAGTCACATCCCCAGAAACGACCACGATGCGGTCCTCAACTGTATTGTCGGCAGTATCACCATCAGTTTCCGCGCCAGCATTCAAGCTTGTCGCCAAAGTCAGCGTACCCACTTCGGAGACACCTGGAACAGACCCGGCCTGAACACGATAGATCAACGAAGCTGAAACGCCTGCGGCAAGGCCACCGATGTCATCAAAGTTATCGATCACCGGATCTGATGGGTCTAGGACACCATCCGCGTTCTGATCCCAGTAAATCGCGCCTGAGAAATCAACCAGACCACTTTGCGTGATTGCACCTTCGGTAATTGTAACATTACCTTCGTTGGTGATTGTGTGACGGATGTCCACAACGCCACCCGGCGCGGCCTGAACTGTTTGGTCCGCAACGATTGCGACATCGATAACTTCGTTCACAGTAACTTGGTTCACGATGCTATCGCTTTGACCAGAAACCGGTGACGTCAGCACAATTTCGACCAGCTGGTCTTGTGGAGCCGCACCATCATCTGATGTGATGATCGCAACAATGTTTTGTGTCGCACCTGCTGGAACGGTACCTGTGTTCGTAACCACAGTTCCATCCTCAAGCTGGAACTCGACGGACCAACCTGTTGGCAGAGGTGCAGCCAAAGACAAGTTATAGCTGTCAGAGGTCGGACCTTCGTTTTCAACTGACATCGGGAAACTAATCGCAACGCCCGGATCGCTGCTTGTTGTTACCCATGGGTTTCCGCCGTTCGTAGGTGCAGCCCCATCACCCTCCGAACCGACAACGCGGTTTTCAAGATCGACTGTAGCGGCAAGAACAGCGCCAGTGAATTCGGCAACCGCACTATTCACCTGACCAGATGCTTCCGACGTTGCATCAACTGTCGCTGTATAATTGGTTGCACCAGCTGCCGCAGGCGCAGCGTTACCCGGAAGTGTCGCCAGCAATGTCACTTTGGTTGCTTCACCCGGCGCAAGAGGACCGACGCTTCCGACAACAGGCGTGATGCCGTCTGCCCCGACAAAGCGGAATGACGTACCTGGTGGAAAATCATCGTCGGTAAAGCCAAGCGTGTAACTGTCAATTTCATTTGAATCGTTCCCGATGACGAATTCAAACCCAATCACAGCACCCTGCGACACATCCGTGGTTTCGGTGACTTCATCATCGCCAGCGGCACCATCATCAGTCGCAGACCGTACGACTGTGGTGTCAGCTTGCGTATAGGTGTCGTCCATCACATGCGCATACTGCGGGTCAACCGTTATAGACGCAGTGTTTGACGGTGGATAGGCACCAGTTCCGTCAGACTGCGTTGCAGTGTTTTCGATCAATCCAGCATCAGCAAGCGCGTCGATTGTGGTTTCAAATGTCACCGACCCTGTACGACCTGGAGCAACACTAGAAATCGTGAAATCGATCGTGTTTGTTGCCGCGTTGACTTGGTAAACGATTGTTTCACCAGAGCCGTTTGTTGCATCAACGCCAGTGCCGTTTGTTTCATCCAAGCCACCCGCGACGGTCCGATCGGACCACTGAGCAGAGGTGACAGTGTATGGCAGGTTCGTATCGATAATATCTTCGACCGCATAGGCTGAAGCAGCCGCCAAACCAGTGTTCGAATAGGTCAAAGTGATTGTGACTGTATCACCAGCGTCAACGATACTTGGGTCGCCAGCGCTTTTATCGACAACCATCGATTTGACCAGTTCCATGATGGCCTGCGATGATACCGTCAGCGTGTCAGTGTTCGACGACGTGACAGCCGCCGTTAGGATACTGGCCGCTGCGACTGTCAATGTTTCTGTCTGACCAGCCGTTGCTGTTGATGGTGCTGTCGCGTCAATGACGACACCAAAGCGTTCGCCAGCGGCCAGTGTCGGTGTTTGAGTGATTGGCGTGGCGCTATCGGCGACACCATCCATATCTGCATCAGCGTAGAAGGTAACTGACGCAAAATTGTAACCACCTGCGCCTTCGGTTGCAGTTAGCGTAAACGCGTCAGGTCCGTTACCGTCGTTGGTAATAATGTGTGGTAGAAAGGCTTTCCCCCCCGGAGCCACATTTTCAGTATTGTCAGATGTGATCGTCACACCTGCAACCTGCTGCACTACGGTCTCAACTTTATTAGAGGTGACTGTGATCGTGTCCCCTGCGCCGTTTGTGTATGTCGCAACCGCTTGGTTACCAATCACTGTGCCAGCTTCGGGTGGTGCTGCAAAGGCCGCTGTTCCGGCGAATGCTACGGCAACGAGAGCGCTGCTAGAGAGTAACGTTTTTTGATATTTCACTGTCTTGTACCTTTTCTACGATTTAATTTTTACAGACTTGGTCATTCCAAGCAGGTGCGCCCGCTTAGTTAACAACCACCCGATATGTATTCAGAGCAGCCTCCCCCCCAGCGAGCGCCGCTTCCAAATTCCAACGCACGGCCTCTATGGCCTCGGCGGGAACAGGTTCTTGGATCTTCGTGCCATCTTCGCTGATGACGGTGCGCATTGCAGGCAAGGTCGACCATTCCAGTCCTTCTTGCTCAGGATCAATTTCGGCTTGAATTTCGAATTGCGCCTGAACACTTGAAAAGTCGCTTCCAATGGTAAGCGTGACACCGTCGGGGACAGGTGCAAACACGGACAGCCCAGACATATCCATTTCAGAGTTGTTGCTGTGGATCAGCGTATATTCAATAATTTCGCCCGGTCGCACTTCGCTACGCTGTACCAGCATCTCCTCACCGTCAGCAGAAAACTCAACGATTTTGAAATCTGCGGAGCTGCTCAGTTCTTGCGCAACGGCGGTATGTGCAACAAGCGCCAACGCCGGAGCGAGCGAAAGCTTTAACGATGATGCAATAGCCTGAATTGACATTATCTTTATTCCTTCTCTCAAGGGCCGACGGAACGCCGGCTAGGCATTTAAAATTTGACTACCGTAGGGCGAGCCCACGTAGTTCGATGTTTCAATTTTTCTTGAAAGCAAGGCAGAGCGATATCCTCTCAAAAGGTCACCGCATGGCTCTTTAGGTATTCGACTATACGAAAGTGTAGGACAGCATACTCGCCTTAGGCGCGTTTATTTGGATGATCAAAACGGTCCATTAGTGAGTTTAATCACAGCAAAACAAAAAAATTAGGTATATTTATACTTTTTATGGGGATGACAGCATCAACAGCTATACGAACGCGCGGGCAATATACCAAAGCAGTAGCAATCTATACTTCCACTTTGCAGTACAATACATTCCATAGTGCTAATGTATTCTAACCCCGATGTTACCACCACATAGACTTTAGCAAACACAATCCTACCAGCTTACCGATTACACAGCGCGTCAAAAGTCAGTCGGCCCAAGATGAGAAGAGAGAGCCATAAGTATGAATCAGTATTTAGTTGCAGCCGTAATTGCCGCCACGGCAAACCCGCTTTTTGCAGAAAATTGTGAGATTATGAAACCTGATGGCATTGCAGTGCTGTTAGGGTCCCATCACGTAAACGCCCAGCAAGATTTCGACGAATTCAATCCCGGTATCTTTGTTTCGTGGAATTGTGATATCGCGAGCATACGACTAGGCGTGCACAGAAATAGCTTTTCGAACATCGCCACATCGGCCACGTTCACATCAGATTTTATTAGCCTAAGCGCTGGTGGGTTTCACGTGCACCCATTCGTTGGTATTGCACATTACCCGCAAACAGGCAGCGACACTCCGATAAGTGTTGGAGGGTCCGATATAATTGGTATCGGCGGATTGGAATTTACACACGACAAAATTCCGGTATTCGTCCAGTATCTTCCGGGCGACATAGAATTAGGGAACTACGAACATTTGTGGACATTTGGCTTAAAGTTCGCAATCTAGACAGGTATCGACCGCCGATTTAGTCGAAACTGGCATAGCAACCAGCGTGTATATCGTCGGTTGCTATGTATCAGATCATATTCCGATCACGCGCTATCATGGCCGCATGTGTCCGGTTCTTTGCATGAAGCTTACGACAGAGCGTTTTGACATGCAGCTTAACGGTAACTTCTTGCAGGTCGATATCACGAGCGATTTCCTTGTTAGACTTTCCTTCAGCGATGCCCTTGAGCACCTGCTTTTCACGCAATGACAAGTGGCTGGCAGCAACGTTTTCTTCCTCTTCAGCAGTCATGAAATCTAACGGGGCATAAATTTCCCCCAATGCCATAAACTTTATGGCATTAATCATAGACTTAGCCGCCATTGTTTTCGGTAGAAATCCAGCGGCCCCCATACCTAGGGCCTGCTCGGCAATTGCCCGATTTGCGGTTCCTGAAATCAAAGCAACGGGGTTTCCACCATTTTCCACAAGTGCCTTTTCCAGCCCGTCAAGCCCATTCATCCCTGGCATATCGTAATCAAGTATTACGACAGCAAAAGGAGGACTATTTTTAATGGCTATAAGGGCATCATCGAGATTTGCCGCTTGGGTAATGTGCTCTCCGTGTTCATTTTGCAAATATAAGGCAATCGTCTCGCGCACCATGTCGTGATCATCGGCAATTAAAATTTTCATCAACTCCCTCGTCTATCCCGTATTTTTCCTTCAATTACAGGGACGAATGCGCGCACCCATCTCGTCCTACTGAATCTCAGCCAAATACGTCTTGCGGACAATCACTAGCAACCGTGAACGTCCTGTATGCCCCCATACAAAAAACACTTGCGCGAGAAAATTCACACGCAACCATTAATTGCAGTCAGCGTCGCATGCGCCACGCGCGACCTCAATAGGAATTCGGCGAAATATAGCCAAAATGGCAGAACAAACACGAATTCACGAAGAACTTTCGCTGAACATAGGCGACGATTTACGCACCCCAATGCAACCCTAGACTGCACATTCCAGCATTCAAAACTATCCTAAAGGTGATTGGACTATCCTTTATTCTCTCCACTTATCCTTTCTTTAGTCAGTCGCCAGCATTCAAGCATGGCAGGATATCCTAAGTAGAAATGCACATTGTTTGGGTGACTAGGGATACGAGTATGACCGGTTTTAAACGACATATTTTCATTTCACTTTTTGCGTTGTTTACCGCACCTGCGGCCGCGGAAACCATTGATTTGTCTTCACTCGATCAGTTCACGAGCAGTCACGACTGGGACACTCTATCAACGGCCCAATTCTGGAATGCAGCGCAAACACAGCGCGGTCTTGACCAATGGGCAGCACAACGGCGGCCATCTCAACCACGGTTAGACTTCCAATCGAGTGGTGACGATATATCTCGGCTAAAATCGCTGATTGCAGTCGCAGAGGCGGATTCACGTGGTTACGATACAATTCATCGCGGCGCAGCACGGCTACCGCATGAACTGCCGACTGATATGACTGTCGGGCAAATCATTGATTGGATTGACGCAACCCCACATCAACCTCACGCGATTGGACGATATCAATTTATCCCCTCCACGCTCAGAGATTTGATGCGCCGTAGCGGCTATTCATACAATATGAAGTTCACGCCTGCGTTGCAGGATAATCTTGCTGACATCTTACTGAAAGATGCCGGATACGAAGAATTTGTCGAAGGCCACATTGGCCGCACACGTTTTATGAACAACCTCGCACAGGTTTGGGCTGGTTTGCCGACAAGTACCGGCCGGTCCTATTATGATGGCTATGCTGGCAACCGAGCAACCATCACTTGGGCCACATTTGACCGGGAAATGGCGTCTATTTTCAGACAGCCAGCTGCCCCCCAATTGCGCTTCTGAATGTAGTCTGAACCGCCGACCAAGCGAGTGTTGTGTTTGTCCCCGGTTAGCTCTCGACCGGGGACAAACCGTATTTCTGTCCGGTACTGGGAAATTACCTGTGATACTATCCAAAAGTATAGCTTATCGCTCGAATGCGCCGATGTATGTGCATCCGCTCTTTGGTGCATCGTGATCCGATTTACTAGGATGATCTTTAGAAAAGCTATACATCACGTCTAACAGGCCACAATCATAGGTTTAAGTGCACATAGACTGAGGTGAGAATTGATTTATGTCGTGCCTGATGATCGGCACGTACAGAAAGGTTGATGTTGTGTCGATTATAAAGAGTTTTCTCGTTCCGCGCTCCTTTGGTCGCAAGGCGGCGTTCGGGCTTATCATGTTCACATCATTAAGCTCTGTTGGCACAACGACGAAAGTGAATGCTGGTGACTTTGGGCTGGACTGGAGCGTCATAGATTGGCCCGAAGGGGCACTTGGCCCGTTTACATATGTGCTCAAAGATCAGTACGGCTTTGAGATTGACACGACCATTCAAGCTGCTGGAACATTCGCAAGCTACGGCCCAGCATCACCAAACGATGACACCATTTTTGGTGGGAACGTCGAAAGTCTCGTTATTGTGGCAGACGCGCCAGCGGGTCAGGCCAACATTGGCGATGCAACAGTGAGCACGTCGATTAGCTTCACATCTGGTGGGATCGTTTTTCCAGTCGACGGATTACAGCTTAGAATTATTGATATTGATGCATCCGACAATAATAACGCACAAGATCGATGTGACTTTATCACAGTAACGGGGAACAATGGAAACCCGACGCTTTCGGCGGTATCGGCAACACCTGTCGTACTGACCGGGCCTGGGCCGGGATCTGGTGGCACAGGGGCGCTGGCACCGAACCAAGCCCAGTGCATCTATATTGATGGGACGACCACATCTCCAACCTCTCCAAATGACGACACTGGTACGGTGCTCGCGAGTTTCCCGAACGATACGTCTTCTGCGACAATATTCTATGATGAATCAATTGGGAACGTACGCCCGCTTTTTCTATTTGAGGATCCTGCCGCGCGCGGCGGTGGCTTCTTTTCGGCTGTCGACTTTAGTGTCACACAAACAATTTCACTCGGCCGGACAGTAACACCCACCACCGGACTAGCGGGTGACAGTGTTACTTATGAATATACCGTAACAAATAACGGCGCCCTGCCCTTTAACGTCGGTCAAGACGTCATAATCGAAGACGACCTGATCGGAACCGTGACATGCCCTGCAATTGCAGCGCCTATTGCACCTGGCGGAACCGTGACATGTACTTCGCCGTACACAATAACCGCAGCAGATGCGCTAACCGGCACCGTCGATAGCACGGCCACTGCCGGGGTCGGCGCAATCGGCCAACCATTCGTTTCGCGGCTTCAATCTAACCCCCAATCCCTATCGCTTTCCGCACTTACCCTGCCAGGTCAACCGGGGCCGCAAACATGCACACCCGTCTCTGTTTTAAGCCAACCCCGTACCCAGCTTAGCGGATCAGGCAGTGCTTCATCCCCGACAACCAACGACATTTTCTTGTTTGATAACGTCACGACAGACGCGAACGGAAACGCTATCGACGTCATCTTTCAGTTAACACAGGTAAGCAACGCCACAGATATTCGCCTTTCGACGGGGCTCGAAGCCAGAATGACGCCGACCGACAATGGTTATGTCACCTACAACTTGCGTTTAATTCAGGATGGATCTGCAACGGCTTCAAATCCCCTTGGGACGCTGATCGATCAAAGCCGGATTAACGGCCTCATATTTCAACAGACGGATGTAGACAGCCGCGGTACGGGCGACGATTCTTCAGATGTCGTCGGTACAATTGAACCCGCCACGGTCATATCATTCTTCAATACGGCACTCCTCTCATCTTTCCCTTCTGGCGGATCGGCTGTTGCGCAGGACCCAGCCAAAACCGGTAATCCTTTGGATTGGACAGATGAACCAAACGAGACAGATTTTGACAACTACGTCACGTATGAATTTGATACCTTTACCGAAGGCGAATTCGTTCACGGGTTCACTGGGACATCAACCGTACCAGCAACACGCGGCTCAGGAATTTTGCTTTGCGCTATTTCAAACATTTCGGCCAACGTCATCGCCGAAGATGACGATTACAGTGCATCCCCGATCAATACACTTGCTGGTGGCACAGCCGGCGAAGTAATGGCGAATGACACAATCAATGCGATCCCTGCAACGCCACTTAACGCAACCGTAAAAGTAATAACCCCAGCGACCCCTGCCAACACAGGTGATCCAGTACCAACGATCGAAACAACAGGTGCTGACGCAGGTCGTGTTACCGTCCCTATAGGCGTACCCGCTGGCGTATATGAAATAGAATATGAACTATGTGACGCGGTGACCCCAACCGATTGCGATCGCGCAAAGGTCACAGTGTCCGTATACGATGGGAACGGCTTTGACTTTGGCGATGCGCCTGTCAGCTATTTGACAGCATCACATTCTGTCCCGGACACACCTACGATATTTTTGGGAACCGTTGCACCTGACGCAGAACTAGTTGCGCAGTCAGACGCCGCGGCTACAGCCGATGATATTCTCAACATTGATGATGAAGATGGTGTGGTTTTTCCGGTTCTAACCCAAGGCACTATCAGCACGCTGGACGTAGATGTTACCGGGCTGGGCAACTTGCAGGCTTGGATCGACTTCAACGGCGATGGCTTATTTGAAGAAACACTGGGTGAACGCATTGCGGTTGATTTACGTGACGATGGTACGGCCTTCGACAATGTTGCCGGGGATGGCGTGATACAAATCGATGTCTCAGTACCAACGGATGCAACGACCAACACGACATATGCGCGCTTTCGGTACTCAAGCAGCGCGAGCCTCACGACAACATCATTTGCTCCTGACGGAGAGGTCGAAGACTATTCTTTGGTCATTGCTGCGGCTGATTTCGTTGACCGTGGTGATGCACCTGCCAGCTATGGCGATCCGCGCAATATAGTTGTGAACGACATTTACCTTGGTGCTGGAATACCCGACACAGAAATCACCCCACAGCATAGCGCTGAAGCTGATGCCGATGATTTCGCGGGTGCTGACGACGAAGATTCTGTTGCTGTCTTCCCGGTCTTTGAAGCGGGTACTACGGTATCATTGACGGTTCAAACACACGAAACCCTAAGCTTGCAACTTGCGCTTGGAATCCCCGTGACCGAGGGGGTTACGAACTTACAGGTTTGGGTTGATTTCAATCAAAATGGTATCTTCGATGCGTCAGAACAGGTCGCGACAGATTACCGTGATGGCGGAACCGGCGATACCGACGGGACATTCAACAATCAGATCAGTTTTGACATCAACGTCCCCAATACAATCGACAGCGGTTTTACCTATGCGCGAATTCGCTGGTCAACCACAAGCGGTGTCACTGCCGACCCATTTGACGGGCTGAACTTTGACGGCGAAGTCGAAGATTATAAGGTCGTACTTTCTGACGGCGCAGTCCCATTCACCTGTGACGGGACACTGTACCGTGTCGCTCGGGTCGATTCACAACTTCAGCGTTTAGTCTTCTCTGACAACGGGTCTGGCAGCTACACGATTGACGTCACCAACATCGGCTCACCTGCAGGGGTCGCGTACAACGGCGGCTGGGGCTACAACGCTGTTGATGGGTTGTTCTATGGTGTGCGCGAATTTGAACGTGATCTCGTACGACTTGACTCGCTCGGGCGGTTTAGCGTGGTGGCGACAATCCCGCCAACTGCGGCACCCGGTTATAACTCCGGCGATATTCTATCCAACGGTGTGATGATCTATCGGGTGCAAAATACAAACGACTTTCAGCTTTTAGATATAAGTGACCCTCAGAACCCTGTCGATCTGGGGCGCGTGACGCTCACATCATCGGTCGATCCGTTCGATATTGCCTTTAACCCGAACGACGGAATGATCTATGGGGTGAACCACGTCACAGATCGCCTATTTTATTTTGATCCAGCTGACGGCGCGCCCGGCACACGCACGCCCGTTGAATTTGGTCCAGCAATTTGGACAGCGGACTATGGCGCGATTTGGTTTGACTTTTACGGTCGCATGTATGTGAACCAGAACATCTCAAATGAGATGTACGAAGTTGATGTCGGCATCGCAGGGAATGGCTCGGCGGCCCGTCAGCTTATCAGTGTCCTTAGCATCAGCGAAGAATTCCGCAACGACGGCGCAGGTTGTCCTTCACGGCTTGGCCCGCTTCCTCCAGAAGGTGCCTTAGCTGGGACAGTTTACGAAGATACCAATGGGTCTGGCGCGTTCGAGATTGGTGAAACAGGTATCCCGAACATATCGGTCGACGTATATAATGACAACGGCACGCCGGGAACGACTGTAGACGACACGCTGGTTACATCTGTCGTAAGCACCGCCGACGGTAGCTATCTTGTGGAAAACCTTTCGGCGCAAATCACCTATCGGGTCGAAGTCGAAGACAATGATGCCGACCTCCCGGCCGGGTACACCACTGTGACACCAAACCCGCTGTCTGGGATCAGGGTAACCGCAGGCAGCACACGTGGCGGGCTAGACTTTGGCTTTAGCGCCGGTCTCGCAGATCTGTCTATTACCAAAACTGTCGAATTGGCGTCCGATGGATCAACAGTAACATCTGCCCAAGCGGGTACAGAACTCGACTTTGTTTTGGCTGTCACCAACGATGGGCCAGCAGCTGTGACGGGCGTTACTGTGAATGACATCCTGCCTAGCGGGTTTTCATATGTATCAGATGATGCAGCCGCACAGGGCGATACATATAATGCGGCGACCGGAATTTGGACCATCGGAAGCGTCGCTATCGGTGCGACCGAGACGCTTAGAATTCGCGTGACGATGTTGGCATCCGGAAATCATACCAATGTCGCCGAAATCACAGCAAGTTCGGTCGAGGACCCTGACAGTGATCCGGGCGTCGGCATTGTCACCGATGATCTGAACGACGGTATTGCTGATGACGACGAAGCAAGTGTGACAGTCGTTCTTGATACAGGCGAACGCTTACTCTCTGGAACCGTATTCTTGGACAATGGCATCAATAGCGGCACGGCGCATGACGCAGTGCTAAATGGCACCGAAGTCGGCACTCAAAACGCGGTCCTGTCGATCTTGGACGGGGCGGGTAGCCTAATTGCTAATCCAACCATCGCAGCAGACGGAAGCTGGGCCTACGGATTGGACGGTGCATACACTGGAGCGTTAACAGTCGCGGTCACGCCACTTCCCGGTCTAATTACGGTCTCTGAAAACACAACTGGCCTACCTTCTTTAGTCAATAGTGATCCGCATGACGGTCGTTACACTTTCACGCCAGATGCAAACAGCAACTACGCAGGGTTAGACATGGGCGTGGTAAAGGCGCCCACCCTCACGCGTGATCAAGAGGCGAGTGTTGAAAGCGGCCAGGTCGTAGCACTACGTCACGAATACACCGCGTTCACATCTGGAACTGTAGGCTTCTCCTACGCCAACCCCACGATGTCACCGGCCAATAGCTTTGGTGCGACGCTCTTTCGGGATGCCGATTGTGATGGGACACCAGAAAGTGCCATCAACGGTCCGATAACTGTATCTGCTGGGGATCGCATTTGCCTTGTCTCACGGGTCACTGCGAACTCCGGCATTGGAGCGGGAAGCACATACACTTACGATATAATCGCATCGACATCACTAACCAGCACAACCGTGGTAAGCACGGTCAAAAACACGGACCGCGTTGTTGCCGGGGGCGGCGAAGGTCGCCTGGAACTATCAAAGACCGTCCGAAATATTACTCAAAACACTCCCGAAGGTGCGTCAAACGGCGGTGCGATAGGTGACATTTTACGATATAGAATCTACATCTCCAACCCAAGCGACACCGCGGCAACGGATGTGATCATCTATGATAGAACCCCTTCCTACACGACGCTAGCGGCCCCTATCGCAAGCCCAACGACATTAGGGAATGGTCTAATTTGTGTGGTATCAGAGCCAACGAACAACGTGGCAGGATACGTGGGATCGCTACGCTGGGATTGCACAGGCGCTTATGAGCCAGGGGAAGCAGATTCCGTGTCATTCGACGTCACGATATCTCCATAGATATGGCCGACAGGCGATGATCTGTCGCTGCTCTTGTCATAACGGAAAGCTGCGAGATGAATGCCTCAATGAAGCGCCTGGGCACGCTGTCCGGGTAATCCCCCCATTTTTAATGGGGCTCAGCCGTACACTTGAAGAATGGTAGGAAGATTACAATTGGTGCAGACCACATTCAGCCTTGGGGAACCTGACCCAGATGGCATTCTTGCAGAGAAAGAGCACGGGCAAGATGGTCGCCTAAGGTCAAAGATTTAACCCCAAGGCCTCCGCGCAAAGCTGGAGAAAACTTGGGGCTAAGGTCAGCGAAACACTTAAATACGTCAAGGATCAAAGACTATATCCCGAAGGCCACAAAAGCCCTACCGGATATAGCCAATTTAAATGCTTTCTTTAACGGCATTCCAAACTGCTGGTAGCGCCATGATGACCGTGGCAACCTTGTCGTTTTGATCAGCCTTGGCTGCGTTCTCAATATCGATCAGCGCCGCACGATAGTCAGTCGCTCCAAAAACCGCAGCGCTACCTGCGACCTTGTGACAGCGCGCAGCAATTTCATTCAACTCATGGTTCGGGTGATCAACCAACCACGTATGAAGCTCATCCACCTCTTCAATGAATTGAACTTTCAATTGTTCATATGTTTCATCACCCAAGATTTCACGCATATCATTTAGGTTTTCATTCTCATCCATGACTATTTCATTACCTCGAATTTCGTCTGAAATGCGTTGCAGCACATCTTTTAACGCGCGACGAGACAGCGGTTTTGTTAACACGCCATTCATCCCGTCTTTGATAAACGCTTCCTGCTCTTTTGCCATCGCATTCGCAGTAAGCGCAACGATTGGCACATTTGAACGCTTTCCCGCTCCGCTACGGATTGCGCGCGTTGCAGCGCGACCATCCATAATGGGCATACTGATATCCATCAATATTAAGTCAAAGTCTTTTTTAGCTGCAATCTCGACAGCTGCGGCGCCATCATGCACTTCGGTCGCGGTATGCCCGTCAGCATGCAGCATTCCTCGCACAACGGCACGGTTAATCTCATTGTCTTCAACAATAAGAACATGCAATCCAATTTGCGGATGCTGGCTAATCGGCTTTGGTGCATCAGCAGTAATAGGGTCAGTCACCTTAAGAGGAAGTGTTACCCTAAACGTACTCCCCTCTCCGACAACACTATCAACTGTAATCTCGCCCCCCATAGCCGTTGCAAATCTGCGGGCAATACTCAGCCCTAGCCCCGTGCCACCAACCTTTCGATCATAGGCTGTCGTTCCTGTGACGAAGTCATCGAAAATGCGTTCTTTGAGTTCATCATCAATCCCTTGTCCGGTGTCTGAAACGGCAAACTGCACTTCGTAGGTATCAGCATCAAGGCTCTTGGCCGATATTGAAACAGCGACCTGACCATCGTGGGTAAACTTTACAGCATTTCCAACGAGATTCATCAAAATATGCTGCAAGCGGTCGGGGTCAGAAAGAACCCATTCTGTTGGTTTTCCAATCCACTTCCATTCTATCGATGTATCGTTCGATGCCGCCATCCCAGTCTGATTATCAACAATCGCTTGGACCAGATCGCCAATATTTACCGGGACTTCACGCACTGCGAGCTTTCCAACATCGTATCGCGAAATATCAAGAACATCAGTAACATGGCGAAGCAATAAATCCCCGGACGTTTCCATGTTACGAATATATCGCTGTTGTTGCGGCGAAAGTTTCGTATCCTGTATCAAGGCAAGGTTACCGAGTAAGCCATTGAGCGGTGTACGAATTTCATGGCTCATGGTCGCCAAAAAATCTGTTTTCAACCTGTCGGCGGCTAATGCCTGATCGCGTGCAGATATGAGTTCCTTCTCGGCCTTAACGCTTGCTGAAATATCGCGAACGAAGGCTACGAATATCTCACCAGCCTCTGTGTTGGCGGCCTGCACGGCGAGCTCAACTGGGAATACTTCACCATTTGATCGTTTTCCTTCCAGTTCTACCCGACCTTTACCAACGACATATCGCTCGCCACCGCTGCGAAGACGTTTCATCCCTTTGCTATGGGCGGCCTGTAAATGATCTGGCACGATCAAAGGGCCAAGCGTTTTTCCCATCACTTCTTCGGTACGATACCCAAAAATAGACTCTGCCGCGGCATTGAAAGCAAGAATATGACCCGTACAATCGACAACGATCACGCCATCTAGGGACGTTTCGATAACGGTGTTCATTCGTTCCGCGGATTCCTGGAGTTCACGGCGACGTTTGATGTTTGAAAGGTTCAATCGCCTTAAATAATAGATTGCCAACGCCAACACAAAAATCAGCACCAAAACCAGTACCGCCAACTGCAAAAGAGTCGTGGCAAACACTTGGCGGCGTCGGTCTGCCTCTGTCGCGAAATAATCAAGCGCAGAATTTGCAATCTGACGAACCTCGGGGCGAATGGCTTCGGCCTTGAGGATCATTTCAGAAATATTTTCTCGCAACACAACCTCGTCGCTGTCAATCAGCGGTACCAGCTCATCAAGAAACCTGCGGACACTTTGCAGCGCCGTCGCATAGTCCGGTTCAGTTTGAAGCGCCAGATAAACTGAAGCAGACTCCAACGTATCAATACGACTATAGAACACGTCAAAGCGCCTGCGCATTTGCTGCAAACTAGCCTCTGGCCTTTGCGCGACCACAGCCAGTTGCTTTCTAAATTCTAAGAATTCCACTTCTGTTTGAGAAATAGTCCACTGAACGTTATCTGAACTGGCAGACTCCAATTCATCCAAATCTTTTGCGACGGTGGCAGCTAAAAATATGATCGCCCCTAAAATGGCAAAGCCAGCAAGCACGAGATATGCTTTGCCAATCCATTTTTGTTTAAAGACGCCCATCGTCATGGATCAAAGACCCAAGTCTGCTTGTACGAATTCGATCCGGTCAAGTTGCCAAATACTGCGCGAATAAACGACTTCTGTACGATACTCAGCGCTGTCATCATATGGATATACCACCCACAACGGTCCCTTGTCGCGAACGGACATCAGCTCATCGTTCAATTTATACGCAATCATTGGGCCGCCTTCCACCACGTCAGAAACGGGAATTTCAACGGTATAGTCATTGATCGCAGTCGCCAAAATGGTGCCAGAAGTCACGCCTAGGCAATCAAGCAAAACATGCAGAGGCACGCCTTGAAACTTCTGAACACCGTCGGTCCATATCGTGGACGTTTCAATAATCTGCGCATCAATATCAAACAGCATTTCAAGGTCGAATTGCGCTGTATCTTCTACATTCGTAACGCTGATATCGCCACTGATGGTCAAAACTACATCATTTGTAGGCAAAGCAAGATCATCCGCATGTGCGCTTGAAAAAAAGGTTACTATGGAGATTAACCCAAGTAAGAAAACTTTTGACGCGTAGGACATGGTAGCCTCCAGATTACTCAATCATCGTCACTATCACACAAAAGGGCTGACTACTCATTAAAGCATCAGGATAGCCACCTACCCCTTGGGGTAGGTGGCTTGTGCCTAAGAAACATGGCTAAATGCTTCGTATAAGCACCCTGAGGAACCCCATTACTAAGATAACACACTAAAAAATCGAAACTATTTTTCGTGGATGCGTACAAACAGTTCCGCTACTGATCTTTACCGTTCAAAAATGCCACGAAATGGCTGATCATCCAACTGAGCTTTAGGATAGATGTTCGAAGCAAAAGCATCGTACGCGATCCATATAGGTAGCCGCCCCTGCCCCAAATGCACAAAAGCGGCAAAATGTTACGTGACGTTCGTGGCGAAATCAGTACATAGTCATTGCCAACGATGACTTAGTGCCCGAAAGGACCGCCCGTGAGAGTGCTAATAGCTGACGATCATGATCTATTACGCGATACGCTTGTTATGTTCTTAGAGAACAGCAACAGCATACAGGTCGCTGCGGTAGGAACACTTGATGCCGCCCACAAGCGTATAGCAAACGACCCGCCGTATGATCTTGTCCTACTTGACTACAACATGCCGGGAATGAATGGGCTTACAGGACTAACGGAAACCCTTGCACTGAAAGGCGGCCAACGTGTTGCCCTTATTTCTGGCGAGGCGACGCGCGAAATCGCAGAACAAGCGCTTGAAGCAGGTGCTGCTGGATTCGTACCAAAGACTTTGCCCGCAAAATCAATGATCAATGCGGTCCGCTTTATGGCAATGGGCGAACAATACGCCCCTCTCGATTTCATGACGAACGTTGAAGAAACCCCAACAAATGCGCTTGCCGCGAAACTAACCTCGCGAGAACTTGATGTGCTAAAGGGTGTAACAGAAGGCAAATCAAATAAAGAAATCGCGCGTGACTTAGACATTACAGAGCCGACTGTGAAGCTCCACATGAAAACACTATTTCGCAAGGTAGATGCAACAAACCGAACCCAAGCTGCGCTAATCGCGCGCGAGGCCGGGCTATTTTAGCTACCCGAAAGGATAGCGTGCGGTCGCTTTTGAGCACAAAACAAGTCCTTTGCCCAAGTGTACAGGTAGGTTCATTTCTTTATCTTAAATTATAAGAAGAAATCTACTTAGGTGCCTTACGCAAACACCACTCCCGGAAATGACCTTCATCTGATGATTTAGGAAATGGCGCGCCTTGTTAGACATTACGATTACGACCGACGACCTGCCCGTCTTGGTGTAATTGCGCTTCTTAGCAGAGTGGTAACTTCACAGTACGACTGCCACTACGAAGTTACTACTCTGCACCTTCCACGCAAATCTTGCGATTAAGCACCAACAAGCGATGCGTTGTTCTTCCACGTTTCCAAAAGCGCGCGATCGTTTTTCGCATGGCGCGCAATTAAGTTGCGACGCGCAGGACCTTCGATAAGCGGCAACGCCGGCTCACAACAATAATCTATATCCACGATCTGCGGGAATATCGTTAGAATTTCCTCGCGCGCTTCTTCAGAAACAGACCGGAGTGCCTCAGGGCCCGTAAAAAGGCTCTCTGATGGGGCACCATTCGCCAGAACCACCTCATGTTTTTCAAACATCATGTGGTAATAAGTAATGTTATCAACGGCTTCATCGATGAAGATACCGGGCAGTTCAGTCAACTTAATCGCGGCAACAAGAACATCTTGCTCGCCGAACATGCGCTGCGTAATTTTGGATGATACCTGCATACGGTGCTGACGCGAAACCAACAGATCTTGTGTGGGTAATCCGTTCCCAAGCGCACCTGCGGTAATACGAACTGGACGCAGTTTCGGGTTATTAACAAGCTCTTGTGCGGTCACCTCGCGCCCACCGATCCACTTGATCTCCAGCGACTGACCTGCAGTGTTTAAGATAAAATCACCAGAGGATAGACGATTTATTTCCTGCTCACCTGAAGTCGTTTCAATCAACGTATCCGCTGCAAAACATGCGACACCCGTTTGTTCAAGAAGCTCTGAGGCTGTGATACCATTCAAGCCGGACAAACCGGTGATTGTACCGGTAAGCTCTGTATTATCGGTAAGATCGACGTCATCGCCAGTTGCGCTTTGGTTCAGCAAACCATCGTCGGCCAAATCGGCCTCAAGCTCTTTTTGATTTGTGTAGTATGGGGTCAGATCAATGTAATCATTATTGGACGCGTCGCCATCATTGGCGTCAGTCGCTCCAGTCCCAAAGTCATTGATCGTCAGATCTTCGCCGTTTGTATAAACAAACGTATCATCCCCGCCACCGCCAGTAGCGGTGTTTGTCCCAGCACCGCCATTGATCGTATCGTTACCGGCTCCGCCGCTCAGAGTATCGTTGCCTTCGCCCCCATCAAGCGTGTCGTTCCCAGAACCACCATCAAGCGTATCGTTACCGCCCCCGCCAACAAGCGAGTCATTACCCCCTCCGCCAGCGAGCGAGTCATTACCAGCTCCACCGTCCAGAGAGTCGTTTCCGGTGCCACCGATTAACGTATCGGCACCAATCCCACCTGCGAGCGTATCATCCCCCGCCCCACCATCAAGGATGTCGTCAGAACCACTTGAAACTGGATCAAAGCTGAGTTCGGTTAGATCAACACGCTGGCCACTGGTTTCGCCGTTGCTGTATTCAATCGTGATCGACGACACTGGCCCGTCGATCTCAACCAACAACGAACCGTTCTGATCAGCAGAGTTTAAGTTGTTGCCGGTGTTATTCGCCCGAGCAGTGTCATTACCGGACACGCCATCAGTGTCCGTCAACGTCATTGTTGGGCTACCTGTTAAGGTTACCTCAACCGGATTACCGTTCTCGTCAAACGCCTGAATTCGGATGACATCGTTCCAATTATTGTCATCGATGTCGTTGATGCGGAATGATACATTTTCAACTTCGTCAGGAACATCCGGGTTCTCGGGCGAAAAGCTAATCGTTGTTGTCGAGGTCGGTGTAACACCGTTACTTGCGTTACCGCCGGTTAGGCGAATAGCATGTTGATCAACCTCGTCATCTAGGCCGTTAATATACTGCGCTTCATTTGTCTCGTAGGTGAACGTCGCGTTGCCACTTTGATCGACAAAGGAATAACTTACATCAACGTTCCCTGCATTCACGGTAAATCCGTTGCTGACGTCATCGCCGTTGTCGATGGTTGATCCATCGCCATCAGGATCAGGGATATCACTATAATCTACCGCAGTGGTTTCGCCCGGCGTCCCGCCGTCACCGGTTAAAGTATCGTTTCCGGCACCGCCCGAAAGGGTATCGTTTCCATCACCACCTGTTAATTCATCATCACCCGAGCCACCCGTGATCGTGTCCGCCCCACCGCTACCGTCGGCAACTAAATTGGATGTGGTCCCCGATGCGTCAATAACCTCGTCAGCATTGGTCAGTGTCAGATCATCGACCATCTCAAGTGATTGCGTATCGGTAATATCGATACCGTTCTCAAATGTGGTGGTAACAACTAAGGATTCCACCGTGCCATCAAGATCATCGTCGTAAAACCAGTTGGATTGCCCAATCAAATTTGAATCGCGTTCGACATCATCAGGAACCGCATCAGTACCAAGGTTTTGGCTACCTATTTCGACACCATTTTTGATGATGGTAAACTGCCCGGTGTCATCAATAGTGACGTTCCAAGTTGCAGTTTCGCCTTCAATGATCGCATCTTCAACAATAATTCGATAGCGCGTACCATTGTCGGAGCCACCAGAACTATTATCATAAACTTCGAAAAAGATGTCGTTCGAATTGCCGAGCTGACCGAATACAATGGCGTCATTCGCAGGACCGGGGCCAGTACTAAAATCAAAAATACGCTGCCAGCTTCCACCTGATAAATCGTCAAAACGGGCGACAGCGGTTGCTTCAAATACAGTTGCCATATCTCTTGCCTAGTCCACGATCATCATTATAGTGTCATTTGCCCTTACCAACCGACCCGCTGAGACACCACACAAAGTACAAGTGCAACCTAGCCTTTTGCGCAGCAGTGCAATCCAGAGACGACCCCCACCCACGTCATGCTCGCAAGAGGTTACCGATCGCTTAAAAAGCAGTCATGACAGAAGCCAAATGTCATAGTTAATGACCTCCGCCAGACAGCCTGCGCCAATATAACCCAGCCCGAAACGCGCTTCCTTTATTGCCCCTTTACGCCCAAGGCATTAGAACCAGCCCAAACGCGCGTCATTCTTCGGAATCGGCGCCGTCGCAGAGTAGCCAACACGAGGAGAGCCAAAATGGCAGATGCAGCCATCCACGGCGACGAACATCACGACGACCGGGGGTTCTTTACCCGGTGGTTTATGTCGACAAACCATAAAGATATCGGGATTCTGTACCTGTTCACCGCTGGTGCACTAGGTTTCGTTTCCGTGCTATTCACAGTCTATATGCGTCTAGAATTGATGCATCCGGGCGTTCAATACATGTGTCTAGAAGGCGCGCGTTTCATTGCTGATAGCGCAGCTGAATGTACACCAAATGGACACCTTTGGAACGTGATGATCACCTATCACGGCGTTCTAATGATGTTCTTTGTGGTTATCCCTGCTCTTTTTGGGGGCTTTGGTAACTACCTTATGCCGCTGCAAATTGGTGCTCCGGACATGGCATTCCCACGTCTGAACAACCTGTCCTACTGGATGTTCGTTGCGGGTGCTTCACTGGGCGTGGCTTCAATGCTGACACCGGGCGGCAACGGTCAACTGGGTTCCGGCGTTGGTTGGGTTCTATATCCACCACTGTCGACATCCGAAGCTGGCATGTCGATGGATCTTGCGATCTTTGCGGTTCACCTTTCTGGTGCCTCTTCGATCCTTGGCGCGATCAACATGATCACGACGTTCTTGAACATGCGTGCTCCGGGCATGACCCTGCACAAAGTGCCGCTATTCGCTTGGTCTATCTTTGTTACATCATGGCTGATCCTTCTTGCCCTGCCTGTTCTGGCTGGCGCGATCACAATGCTGCTGACTGACCGTAACTTTGGCACCACGTTCTTCCAACCAGAAGGCGGCGGCGACCCGATCTTGTATCAACACATCCTGTGGTTCTTTGGACACCCAGAAGTGTACATCATCATCATCCCTGGCTTCGGTATCATCAGCCACATCATCGCGACGTTCTCTCGCAAGCCAATCTTCGGCTACCTGCCGATGGTTTACGCGATGGTTGCAATTGGTGTTTTGGGCTTTGTCGTTTGGGCGCACCACATGTACACCGTTGGTATGTCGCTGACACAGCAGTCCTACTTCATGCTGGCAACAATGGTTATCGCGGTGCCAACCGGGGTTAAAATCTTCTCTTGGATCGCGACAATGTGGGGCGGCTCGATTGAAGTGAGAACGCCAATGCTTTGGGCGTTCGGGTTCCTATTCCTGTTCACCGTTGGTGGCGTTACAGGCATCGTTCTTTCTCAAGCGGGCGTCGACCGCGTTTACCACGACACATACTATGTGGTTGCACATTTCCACTATGTTATGTCGCTCGGTGCGGTGTTCTCGATCTTTGCGGGTATCTACTTTTACCTGCCTAAATTCTCGGGCCGCATGGCACCGGAATGGGCTGGTAAGCTGCACTTCTGGATGATGTTCATCGGTGCAAACCTGACCTTCTTCCCACAACACTTCTTGGGTCGTCAGGGTATGCCACGCCGTTACATCGACTACCCCGATGCATTCGCAACTTGGAACCTTGTTTCTAGCTGGGGCGCATTCCTGTCATTCGCTTCGTTTGTCTTCTTCATCGGCGTGATGGTTTGGACACTCACCAAAGGTAAGCGCGTGACTGAGAACAACCCATGGAACGAGTTCGCGGATACACTCGAATGGACACTGCCGTGCCCTCCTCCAGAGCACACATTCGAGATGCTTCCAAAGCAGGAAGACTGGGACAAGCAACCCGCTCATTAAACTGCATATGATCCAAAAAAAGGCCTCGCAATTTTGTGGGGCCTTTTTTTATACTCTGGTTCCCCGCCTATACCGCCAAGTGCGCGCCGGGTAAGTAATACCCGACTACCGCTTCAAAGGAATTAATGCTGAAATCCGTA
Organism: Yoonia maritima; assembly: GCF_002933395.1. Lineage (GTDB taxonomy): Bacteria > Pseudomonadota > Alphaproteobacteria > Rhodobacterales > Rhodobacteraceae > Yoonia > Yoonia maritima_A. The sequence continues at coordinate 232,975 of NZ_PKFN01000007.1, read as the reverse complement.
TTATTATTTAATCAATTTATGGAGATTTTAGATGGCTTGGATACAAAATAGATGGAGCTTGAAAGTAACAGATCCTGACGAAGGCGACCCGGGCGAGACGGCCGCGAAAGATGAACCTAGCCTGCAATTTGCTTTTATTACGCACTTTGGATCAGAAGTCAGAGTTCACGGCTATACGACAGGTAACCTGTTTCCGACAAACCATGGGGTCGGTGCCGGCGATCCACGGCGACCAGACAAGGTCGGAATTGTCAGCTCTAAAAACGTCCCAACGACAAGAAACCCATTTTTCGGATTGGTTGTCAGGGCTGTCGAGCAAGACAGGTCATTGGACCGAGACCGTGAAGACGACAACCAGCGTTTCTATGATGCCGTGGGACAACTCACACAAACCGTATTTGATTCAGGTGGTGTTCCGTTAGCAGAACAGCTTATGTTCGCGGGTGAATCCGTAGAACTCAATGACAGGATTTTTCGCAACGATGATGATCGTATTGGCGTCGGCGCGATGGTTTTTCCAAACTACGGAAGTGAAACCATTCCTCTTATTCCCGAAGATGAATCTTCGTTGTCTGCTGGCGCAAGAATTCCCGGAACCATTCGCACCTTCGGGTTTACCTTCAGGACCAGCGCTGCAAGATACCTCGTGGGCTGTAACATTCGGTTGGTGACCAATGACCCAGATGCACCGAGACTGATCGGTGAAACGACAATAGAACCGTAGTGACGTTCAGTTAGTAAAATTAGACAAACGACATCACGCCGTTCGTCTTCAACGGCTGAAACACATCAAAATATCCGCAACCAACCATTCTAAGACGCGCAACTGTTTACCTAGCCAAGCTTATCCTGCGATCAGACGCGACAAACACGCACGTTTCACTCGGGTGCGGCGCGGCGTATAATATCGATATGCCCTACGAATGGACCCCACATCCGACTGATGACCAAGCAAATTGGCGGCTTAGCCTTTGGCCTTACCGGTCATTGTTGCGCAAAGACTTTGTGATTTTCATGGGTGGCACGGCAACGCTGACCTTGATCCCGCTTATTGGTATGCTGGGAACCGGCGCGATATGGTATGTTTTACCGTTCTTTATCTTGATGTTTTCGGGTCTTTGGTGGGCTATCAACGTCAGCTACAGCCGGGGTGAAGTTCTTGAGGAACTATCCGTCGACAGCACGACTGCCTATTTAATCCGCAATAATCCAGATGGCAGTAAGCAAATTTGGCAAGCAAACCGATACTGGGTTACTGTCCATTTTCACCCAAAAGGCGGCCCTGTCGAAAATTACATCACACTTCGCGGCAGCGACCGCGAAGTTGAAATTGGCGCATTTTTAGATGTGTCAGAACGCGCAGCGTTATTCGATGATCTTAAACGGGCGTTTCGTTAGCAAGCGCCCGGGATCATTATCCTAACCGCGCCTTTACCATTGGGCCGGCTTTGCCGAAATCCATACGGCCCGTGTATTTGGCTTTCAAAACCGCCATCACCTTGCCCATATCCCGAATACTTTCTGCACCGGCATCTGCAATTGCAGTCTCGACGGCCTGCTCGGCCTCATCTGGCGATAGCTGGCGTGGCAAAAAGTCCTCTATCACTTTGATTTCAGACAGTTCCTTTTCAGCCAACTCGAGCCGCCCGCCTTCTTCATAGGCGCGCGCGCTTTCTTGGCGCTGCTTGACCATTCTCCCCAGAATACCAAGCACGTCTGCGTCGCTCACACCGCCTTCTTCATCGGCAGTGCCACGCAGGGCAATATCTTTATCTTTGATGGCTGCATTAATCAGCCGCAATGTCGAAAGGCGGTCAGCCTCTTTTGACTTCATCGCATCCTTAAGGGCCAAAGTTAGCCGGTCGCGCATGTCCATGAGTTTTCCCGATCACGAAGCTTAAAACGAAAGGCCACCTTAATCCGGGTGTTTGCGTATGACAAGCCGAGTGTGCGCAGCGTCACCCCCTTGTTTCAAAGGGCGCGATACGGCCTTGACCCTGCCTTCTTGCCCTCGTAAACCCGGCCCAATTTGACTGATCGGAGACATGGGATGACGCAGAAACCAACAGCCTGCTTGGCACTTGCGGATGGCACGATCTTTTACGGGATCGGATTTGGTGCAACCGGCGAAACCGTTGCAGAGCTTTGCTTTAATACGGCAATGACTGGGTATCAGGAAATCATGACTGATCCGTCATATGCCGGGCAAGTCGTCACATTTACGTTCCCACACATCGGCAACACCGGTGTAACGCCCGAAGATGACGAAACTGCGGACCCAGTTGCCGAAGGTATGGTTGTCAAATGGGACCCGACAGAACCATCAAACTGGCGCATGACCCAAGACCTGACGACATGGCTTAAAAGCCGAAATCGGATCGGAATGGGCGGGATCGACACACGTCGGTTGACCCGTGCAATTCGCCAGCAAGGCGCGCCACATGTTGCCTTGGCACATGATCCAGACGGTAATTTTGACATTGCGGCACTGGTTCAAAAAGCCCGTGATTTCGCGGGCCTTGAAGGCCTCGATCTTGCAAAAGAAGTCACCTGTGCGCAGTCATATAGCTGGAACGAAACCCGCTGGGCATGGCCCGACGGGTTTGGCACCCAAACAGAGCCACGCCACAAAGTTGTTGCCGTTGATTTTGGTGCAAAACGCAACATCTTGCGTTGCCTAGCGAGCGCTGGCTGCGATGTCACTGTTCTGCCCGCTACTGCGACTGCGGAAGACGTGCTTGCCCTGAACCCGGACGGTGTCTTTTTGTCAAATGGCCCGGGCGACCCGGCTGCGACAGGCGAATACGCGGTTCCAATGATCAAGGGTGTGCTTGGTGCGGATATCCCAGTATTCGGAATTTGCTTGGGTCACCAAATGCTTGCGTTAGCTTTGGGTGCTAAGACAATCAAAATGAACCACGGCCACCATGGTGCGAACCACCCGGTGAAGGACAACGAAACTGGCAAGGTTGAGATCACATCGATGAACCACGGGTTCACGGTGGATGCACAAACACTGCCCGAAGGTGTGGTCGAAACACATGTATCGCTGTTTGACGGTAGCAACTGCGGGATTAAAGTCTCAGATCGTCCGGTATTCAGCGTTCAATACCACCCAGAAGCCAGCCCTGGTCCACAAGATAGCTACTATCTGTTTGAACGCTTTGCCGCGGCAATGGACGCCTAATCGTTTCCGGCAATTAATGAAACTTTAACTGACCTAGGCGCATGATCTGACTGGTATAACAGCTAGGTCGGTCATGTTAGGCGTTCAAAACAAAATCGCAATTCATGGCGCCCGTCAACCGATGGGCGCCAACCTTAGCCCACTATCACAAGAACTACTTCTTCTTGGTGCCATTTCGGAAGAAATAGCGGCTGATGCCGAACGCGTCGCCCGGGTCCGAGGGTTGCGACTTGCCGATGTTCTCGCGAACCGTTTTGGGGTGTCACATTACTCCATAAGCACCGCACAGTCAGTTCAACATAAAACCCAACTAATTGATCCACTGTCTACACCTGCGAATACCGATCTCGTTCACATGTTTGGACCAACCAGATGTTTGCAAGCAGGGATATTACCTTGGCGAAAAATTGGCGGTCACACGATCATACTATCAGCGCGCCCCGACGAATTTCACCAACACCTACCGGAGCTGACTGAATGTTTTGGCCGTGTCCGCATGGCAATTACAACCAATGACCAACTTAATCGCTCTATTGCCCAACACTGTGCAAGCTCTCTCGTGATCGAAGCGGAATCCAAAACACCTGCGCGTGAAAGCTGCCGCGATTGGAGCCCATCGCGCGGCTTTATTCTGGGCATCACGGTGGTCGCAATATTGATCGTATCCGCCGTGTTTGTTCCAGTCGTACTGCTTACATTTTTTATCGTATGGGCAATTGTGACGCTTATACTCTCAACCGGATTAAAAGCCTCCGCTGCGATAATCGGATGGCGTGCCCCTCTGACATCGTTGCCAAATGTCACCCCTGCCCGCCTGCCCACAATCACCATGCTTGTCCCCCTTTACAATGAAACAGCGATTGCTGAACATTTACTAGCGCGGTTAAACGCATTGAATTACCCGCCTGAATTGCTTGAGGTTTTCCTTGTGCTTGAGGCTGACGATTTGACCACCCGTGCGACCATGGCGCGCACAACACTCCCTAATGGCATCCGCCCAATCATCGTCCCCAAGGGGACCATCAAAACGAAACCACGCGCACTAAACTATGCGTTAGATTTTGCGCGCGGTAGCATTATCGGCATTTGGGATGCAGAGGACGCACCGGCGCAGGATCAACTGCATACAGTTGCCAAAGCCTTTGCAAATGCGCCTCCAGATATCGTTTGCCTTCAAGGAACGCTCGACTACTATAATTCTGATTCAAATTGGCTAACCCGCTGCTTTACAATCGAATATGCGAGTTGGTTTCGGGTTATTCTACCAGGATTACAACGGCTTGGCCTAACTGTTCCGCTTGGTGGTACAACATTGTTTTTCAAGCGTGAGGCACTACACGAACTTGGCGGCTGGGACGCACACAACGTTACCGAAGACGCCGATCTTGGGATAAGACTTGCACGACATGGGTATCGTACAGCATTAATTGATACGGTAACCCAAGAAGAAGCTAACGGTCGCGCATGGCCGTGGGTAAAACAACGATCACGTTGGTTGAAGGGCTATGCAATTACTTATGGCGTACACATGCGTAACCCACGTGAACTGTGGCGTGATCTCGGGGCCTGGCGTTTCTTTGGTGTTCAGCTTTTGTTTTTAGGAACACTTTCTCAATTTGTACTTGCGCCCCTTTTATGGACATTTTGGTTACCAACAATGGGATTTGCGCATCCCCTATCTGCATACATTCCAACTTGGGCGTTTTGGTCTCTCGCCAGTCTATTTATTACCTCAGAGATAATAGGTTGGCTGGTGGCATTCGTTGCGCTGCGCAAGGCGAACAAACGTTGGCTGTTCAAATGGGCGTTCAGCCTAACTCTGTATTTCCCTTTAGGGTCATTGGCTGCCTACAAAGGTATTTACGAACTTATCGTAAAACCATTCTATTGGGATAAAACAGCGCATGGTGTGCTTTTGCCACAAAGCTGGAACAAGGACGCTACTCAGCCGCCTCAACCGCTTGGGCGTCCAACCGCAGACGGGTAACAAAGGCCTCGGAAATGTGGTCACGCAATGCCGTATATGCCGCGTCACCATCGCCGGATTCAATCGCTTCGACGATGACGGTATGCTCATCTAGCGTTTCCGCCCCGCGGCCTTCGGCGGCAAGTGAGGTCGTTGCCAACAATGCCATTGACCGGTGCACCAAATCCAGCTGACGCACCAAGAATCTATTGTGCGACGCAAGATGGATTTGTTTATGAAAACGCCGATTAGCACGGCTAAGCGCCATAGGATCACCGACCAGTTTCCTGTCGTCTTCGAGCATATCCCGCAGGACCTTGATTTCTTCTGGTGCCGCGTGACGCGCGGCAAGGCGGGCGGCAAGCCCTTCCAGTTCACCACGGACAACATAAAGTTCAGACAATTGCGTATGATCAAGCGAAGCTACAATCAATGACCGACCATCACGCGTTAGCAAGGATTGCGTCTCAAGTCGTTGCAATGCCTCGCGAATCGGGGTGCGCGACACGCCAAATCGTTCAGCCAATTCGCTTTCAACCAGCCTGTCACCCGGCTTGTAGATGTGACTATCTATAGCCTCCAGGATGAGGGCATAAGCATCTTTTTGGGTTCCGCGTGGATCGTGCATGGCGTTAGGCCTTTCTTGATCCGCCGACCCTACCCTTGCCCGCCCCCTGCAATCAACCCAAACTGATTGTACAGTGCGAAACAGTCGCATAGGTTCCGGGCATGGTTGCTGAACACTTTGAACATATCGACACTTGGGTCTTTGACCTCGACAATACGCTGTATCACCCATCGGCTGATTTATTTGGGCTGATGGATCCTAAATTTGCTGCCTATGTTATGCGCGTCACCGGCTTTGACGAAGACCGCGCAGCCAAGCAAGCGAATGCTTATTGGCAGATGCATGGTTCTACGCTGGCAGGACTGATGAAAGAACATAACGTCGATCCGCATCACTTTCTGGCCGAGGTGCACGATATCGACATTTCGCACCTGACCAAAGCCCCCGATCTGGCCGAGGCTATCGGCATCTTGCCCGGCCGCAAGATCGTTTACACGAACGGATCGAACTATCACGCAACGCGGGTACTAAAGGCGCGCGGTTTGTCACATGCGTTTGACGCCGTTTATGCGATTGAACATGCCGAACTTACGCCCAAACCCCATGCCCAAAGCTTTGCCACCGTCTTTGCACGCGCAGAAGTGACCCCTACTTCTGCCGCGATGTTCGAAGATGAGGCACGCAATCTTACGGTTCCCCATGCACTTGGCATGCGGACGGTGCACGTGCATGAAACGCCACTGGATGCGCCATATGTCCACCATAGCACCGATGACCTGACAGATTTCTTGTCGCAGGTAACCCGCTAACCCTTTCCGCGCCGCGATCAACGCCCTATGTCAGACCTATGGAACGCAAATCGACCGATATTTTGATCGCGGGCGGCGGTGTCGCTGGGCTAACAGCTGCAGCTGCATTTGACACCGCGGGCTTTGACGTTACAATCGTTGATCCGACCCCTCCGGTGACAAGTAGCGAAGCGACTGGCGCGGATTTGCGCACCACGGCATTTTTGCAGTCCGCACAACAATTCCTAGAGGCAGCAGGTCTATGGCAGCGCCTTGCCCCATTCGCGGCACCACTTCAGATCATGCGCATTGTAGATGCAGCCGCCGATCCACATGTAATCCGCGACTTTGACGCTGCAGATATCTCTGACAAGCCATTTGGGTGGAACCTACCCAACTGGCTGTTGCGCCGCGAAATGGTTGCGCGTTTGAGCGAACTCCCGAATGTCGATTTTCGTCCGGGCACAGGTTTCAAAAACATGTTGGCCCGCGACCGCACTGCCATCGTGACGCTATCTGATGGCTCGCAGTTAGATGCAAAGCTGGTAATTGGTGCTGACGGGCGCGGTTCAGCCGTACGCAATGCCGCTGAGATTGACGTAAAAACAAAACGTTATGGGCAAAAGGCGATTACTTTTGCCGTGACCCATGATGCGCCGCATAACAATGTATCGACCGAGATACATCGTGACGGTGGCCCCTTCACGCTGGTTCCCCTACCCGATCACGACGGCAAGCCCTGCTCTGCTGTCGTCTGGATGGATCACGGCCCCGAGGCAGTTCGCCTAAGCAAGCTCGACCAAGCTGCATTCGAAGCCGCAGCGAATGATCGTTCCGCAGGTGTTTACGGCCCGCTAACGCTTGTATCCAAGCGCAGCGTATGGCCGATCGTTAGTCAGATCGCAGATAAGATCACAGGACCGCGCGTGGCGCTTGTCGCCGAAGCGGCCCATGTCATGCCCCCAATTGGAGCACAGGGTTTGAATATGTCACTGCGCGATCTGGCTAGCCTTTTGGAATTGGCGCAGGCAAATCCAACGGAGTTGGGTGATCGTCAGATGCTTGATGCCTACGCCCGCGCGCGCCATCCAGATATTAAGCTACGTATCGCAGGTATTGATGCGCTAAACCGGGCATCCATTTCAGGCGGCGCACTGGCGCAGGACCTACGCGCCAAAGGCCTTCAGATGCTTTATGGGTTAACCCCAGTACGCCGCAAGCTGATGGAATTGGGACTAGGCGCCGGACGCTAAAGCGGCCCGGGTCTACGTTCTTCGGATAGCAAAACATTTGCTTCGACATTGCCCACGCCCGGCAAGGTCATGACCCGCCGGCGCAATACGCGCTCAAAATCTGCCAAGTCACGCGCGACAACACGCAAACGGTAATCATATAGCCCCAAGACGTGTTCGACGGATTGAACTTCAGGGATCGCTGACACGGCGCGTTCAAAATCCTCAAGGCTAATCCGGCCTTTGGTCGCGAGCTTTACCCCCAAGAATACAGTCACGCCAAAGCCGACCTTCTCGGCGTCCAGCACCAAACGCCGCCCTGAAATCACGCCTGCATCTTGTAAACGCCGCAACCGACGCCAAGTTGCAGGCTGGCTTAACTCCAGTTTTTGTCCCAGCTGGGTCGTTGATTGGTCTGCGTTCAGCGCGACTGCCCGCAGCAATTCTCGGTCGATGTCATCCAAGGTCATAGCGGTAGGCTTTCGTCGTATTTTACACGGGCAACTGTCATCAGCGCCTCAATGTCTGCGATGTGCGGAAGGGTCAGAATTTCTTCGCGGTAGATACGTTGATAGTCGGGTAAATCCCGTGCAATCAGCGATAGACGCACATCTACGCGGCCCAAGAAAGTTTGAATTTCGATGACAGCCCGCACCTGACGGGCGGCGGACAGAAACTCATCAAAGGCACGTGGGACAGTTTTATCCAGCGTTACACGCAGACTGACCTCGACGGTGAAACCAAGCGCACGCCAATCAATCACGGCTTGGCTTGGCATCAAAACCCCGTCCGCGCGCAATCGGTCCAAACGACGCGTTATACGGGCTGCGGTCATACCCGTCGCAGAGGCAAGCTCTGGCACGGGTTGTGCTGGGTCCGCCTGAAGCAGGCGTAGAATTCGGCGATCAACATCATCAAGCATAATAATTCATATAATTGGAGTATTTACGAATAACAATCGCACCAGATCACACAATTACATGAAATCAACACTCACATATCACCCAAAACACCGCTATAAACCGCATCAGAGATAACCCAATAAGGAATGCGAACATGCGCGTTTATTACGATCGCGATTGCGATGTTAACCTGATCAAAGACAAAAAAGTTGCTATTCTTGGCTATGGTTCACAAGGTCACGCGCATGCGCTGAACCTGCGTGACTCTGGAGCGAAGAACCTTGTTGTTGCGCTGCGTGAAGGTTCACCTTCACAAGCCAAAGCCGAAGGCGAAGGCCTGAAAGTTATGGGCATCGCAGAAGCTGCTGCTTGGTGTGATGTGATCATGTTCACAATGCCCGACGAACTGCAGGCAGAAACATACAAAAAATACGTCCACGACAACATCAAGCCAGGTGCAGCAATCGCATTCGCACACGGCCTGAACGTGCACTTTGGCTTGATCGAGCCAAAAGAAGGCGTTGACGTGATCATGATGGCGCCAAAGGGCCCAGGTCACACTGTTCGCGGCGAATACACCAAAGGTGGCGGCGTGCCTTGCCTGATCGCGGTCGACACTGACGCGTCTGGCAAAGCCCACGAAATCGGCCTGTCATACTGTTCTGCAATCGGTGGCGGTCGCTCCGGCATTATTGAAACCAACTTCCGTCAGGAATGTGAAACTGACCTGTTCGGCGAACAAGCCGTTCTGTGTGGCGGTATCGTTGAACTGATCCGTTGTGGTTTTGAAACACTCGTCGAAGCTGGTTACGAGCCTGAAATGGCTTACTTTGAGTGCCTGCACGAAACCAAGCTGATCGTTGACCTGATCTATGAAGGCGGCATTGCGAACATGGATTACTCCATCTCGAACACTGCTGAATACGGTCAGTACGTTTCCGGCCCACGCATCCTGCCATACGAGCAGACAAAGAAAGCCATGAAAGAAACGCTGTCTGACATTCAGTCCGGCAAATTCGTGCGTGACTTCATGCTGGAAAACGCTGTTGGTCAGCCAACAATCAAAGCGTCCCGTCGTGCAAACGACGAGCACCAGATCGAACAAGTTGGTGCAAAGCTGCGCGCAATGATGCCTTGGATTTCCGAAGGCAAAATGGTCGACAAAGCAAAGAACTAAGTCTGCTTAGTTCACGTGATTGGGGCTGGCGGAAACGCCAGCCCTTTTTCGTTAGCGCCCCATAAACCGAAGCAGAATCTTTGATAGTTTTTCAACGCGCGGCGTGTAGGGTGGAAAGATCATCGGCAACGCGATAAACCTGTTGCGCAGCACCGGTCGCTGATGGCTAAACGCATCGAAACCAGCCTTGCCATGCGCCGCGCCCATCCCAGAATTCCCGACACCACCAAAGGGAAGGTTCGGATGAATGACTGGCAGAATTGTTAGGTTCACGCCAACGCTACCCGATGTTGTACCATTGGTCACACGATCCGCAGTTTTGGCATCTCCAAAGACATAAAGCGCGAGCGGATGTGGCGCGTCATTGATCTGCCCGATTACATCCGACAGGTCGCTATATTTGATGAACGGCAGGACCGGACCGAAAATCTCTTCTCGTGAGACTTCCATGTCGGGCTGTGTATCCAGCAAAATGGTTGGGGTAATCGTTCGACTGGCTTCGTCAGAGGAACCGATAGCAAGCTGCGCACCTTTACCTTCGGCGTCGCGGATCAGCCCAGTCAACCGCGCCCAGTGACGCGGATTGATTACCTTTGCCAGCGCTGCGGACTGCGCAGGATCATCCCCGTACATCTTGGTAATCCGCGCACGCAACGCATCGACTAGCGCATCATGGATGCTTTCGTGAACGTAGACGTGGTCGGGCGCGACACAGGTCTGACCTGCGTTCATAAATCGCCCCCACGCTATCCATTTCGCGGCCTTCTTAACATCGGCTTCTGGCCCGACCACCACAGGGGATTTCCCACCCAACTCAAGCGTGACACTCGCGAGCGTCTTGGCCGCTGCTGCCATCACGATTTTGCCGACCGCCGGACTTCCGGTAAAGAAAATATGGTCGAACGGTTGTTCCATCAGCGCGTTCGCGACGTCTGGACCACCCTGCACCACCGCAACCAAATCAGGTTCAAAAGCATCAGCAATCACATCGGCAATCACGGCCGAAGTTGCAGGCGTCATTTCTGATGGCTTGATAACGGCGGAACAACCAGCGGCCAGCGCCGAAACAAGCGGCCCAAGGGCCAACATAAACGGAAAATTCCAAGGCGCGATAATCAAGGAAGTACCTTTGGGTGTCGGCTGTACCCGACCCGATGTGCCAAACATCGTAAGGCCCGGCATCACGCGCTTGGGGCGCATCCAGCGCCGCAGATGGCGCAGCGCATCACCGATTTCTTGATAGATCGGTACGATTTCGGTCAACCGCACCTCAACCGGATGTTTACCGAAGTCCGCACCAAGCGCTGCGATGATCGCATCTTCACGGGCTATAATCGCTTGCTTCAAACGTAATAACGCGTCTCGGCGCGCATCGAAATCAAAGCTAACGCGGCGGTCCGGCACATGTGCAGCCTGAGCGTCAAAAATCTCTGCGGGGTCTGTGGATTGTTCTGTCATGTCTACAGCTTGGCGATAGATCGCCCCCATTCAAGAGAAACGCAGCGTCAGCCCGCGTCTGCAGAATACCCCCGAAAGGTATCGGACCAGCCGACAAAAGGAAAAATTCATCCTTCCGTTTGTTGGCGACACATCTCTGGACCGCATGGACTTGCATCATTGTGCATAGGCACCCACAGATAGCCAACGAACTCAAAAGTGATGGAATGTGCGCGATGACAACCCAACCAAGTCTGTCTAATTGGCTATCGATCCTCGCGCTTGGACTAATCTGGGGCGGTACGTTTATGGTCGTCGCGATTGCGCTGGAAGGGTACGGACCGCTAACAGTTGCCTGCGCGCGCACCAGCTTAGGTGCTTTGGCGCTACTGGTGCTTATGCGGGCAATGCGCCGCCCGATGCCTATGTTTACACCCACTATGGTGAAGTATTTGCTGATTATTGGGGTTCTGAACACAGCGATACCTTTTACGCTGTTAAGCTGGGGGCAACAGTTTGTGCCGTCAGCCTTCGCTGGCATTTCAATGGCGATCTTACCACTATTTGTACTGCCGCTGGCCCATGTGTTTACAGATGAGAAAATGAATCTGCGCAACGGGCTTGGTGTCGCGCTTGGCTTTACGGGCGCTCTCGTGTTGATCGGGCCCGGCGTTTTACAGATCGGCACAGGGATGCAGCCGTTGGGGCAAATCGCATGTATCCTTGCGGCGCTATCTTATGCAATATCCGCCATCATGACCCGGCGGTGCCCGCCGATCGACCCGATCACAATGGCCGCATTGTTGCTGGTTGTGGGCGCCTGCGCGTTAATTCCCGCGATGCTAATCGTCGAAGGCATGCCCGCGGCCACCGATCATCGAACAGTGGTCGCAATCGTATTGCTGGGGATTGTTCCCACCGCGCTTGCTGCGCTGATCCGCGTTTTGATAATCCGATCTGCAGGCGCGATATTTATGACACTCGTGAACTATCAGGTGCCTATCTGGTCAATGATATTCGGGGCAATCATTCTAAACGAAGATTTACCAATCCGTTTTTTTGCAGCGCTCGCGCTTATCCTCAGCGGGCTTTTGATAAGCCAGTGGAATGCTTTCAGGAAACTTTTGCGTTCAAATGCACCGCTGTAAATACATCAACCATAGCAATCCACGGCAAGAAGCGATCCAAGCGCGATCATATATATCCTCAAGCGGGAGTGTTTGAATATGATGCGCGCTATATCGTATAACCTGCTGTACATGGTCATCAGTCAACAGGCCCCCATAAGTAATCAAAGTATGACTTAAGCGGCTGCCTCAACCTCGGCGACGATACCACCGACAACCTGCGCCAGCAGCGCATCATCTTCGCATTCCGCCATGACGCGGATCAACGGCTCTGTCCCTGACTTACGGATAAGCAGCCGACCTGTACCAATCAGCTTTTCCTCGGCATCTGCGATTACCTTTTGAACGGACGCTGCCGCCAACGGATCTTGGCCTGCGGCATAGCGCACGTTTTTCAAGAGCTGAGGAACGGTTTCAAATGACGTGGTCAATGCGCTGGCTTTTTGTCCTGTTTCAATCATCGCTGATAAAAACTGAAGCCCCGCAAGCAGCCCATCACCTGTCGTGGCATAATCCGTCATGACAATATGCCCGGACTGCTCCCCACCAAGGTTCCATCCATTCGCGCGCATCGCCTCGACCACATAACGGTCACCGACGGCTGTACGTTCCAGCCTCAGTCCCCGCCCGTCAAGATAGCGCTCTAAGCCTAGGTTCGACATAACGGTCGCAACAAGCGTCCCGCCGTTCAAGCGATCTTGGTCCGCCCAACGCGCCGCCATAAGCGCCATAAGCTGATCGCCATCTGCAACCTGCCCCTTTTCGTCAATGATCATCACGCGGTCCGCGTCGCCGTCAAGGCAAATGCCGACGTCGGCGCCAGTCTCAAGTATCTTGGCCGCAGCCGTCCCTGTGCTGGTCGATCCGCAGTTTTCGTTGATGTTCAGCCCGTTCGGGCTAACGCCCACTGGAATAACTTCAGCACCAAGTTCCCAAAGCACCTCTGGGGCGACACGGTGGGCTGCGCCATTAGCGCAATCTATCACCACCTTCAAACCATCTAAGCGCATACCATGTGGGAATGTAGATTTAATACGCTCAGCATAGCGGAACCGCCCATCATCAACGCGCCTCGCGCGACCAATGTTTTGCGCCTGTGCAGGTTCGATTTCACTTTCGATCAACGCTTCAATGTCCGTTTCTGCATCATCTGAAAGCTTGAACCCGTCGGGACCGAAAAACTTAATGCCATTATCATGGTGCGGATTATGGCTGGCCGAAATCATAATCCCAACGTCGGCACGCATAGATGTCGTTAGCAAACCAACAGCGGGTGTTGGCACAGGACCAAGCAACAGCACGTTCATTCCGGTGCTTGTCAAACCCGCAGTCAATGCGTTTTCAAACATATAGCCAGATAGGCGCGTATCTTTCCCTATCACAACGCGGTGTCCGTTTGACCCATCGTTGCGGAAATACCGGCCTGCCGCGGCCCCAATTTTCAAAGCCATGTCAGCGGTCATCGGATATGTGTTCGCTTTGCCGCGCACACCATCTGTGCCAAAGAACTTACGTGCCATGATTATACTGCCTTATTTATTGCCCACTCCAGGTCGAGCGCCTGTTTGGTTTCGAATGTATCGTGGACCCGCAAGAGTTGCACCCCCTGTCGTGCGCCATGCAACGCAACAGCGACCGAACCTGCCACACGGTCAGTGGCTGATACACCACCGCCCAACGTGCCAATGAACTTTTTCCGAGACGCACCCAACAAAATGGGACAGCCCAAGGCGTGAAACAGCGAAAGTCCACGCAACAGTGCTAGATTGTGGTCTAGCGACTTACCAAAACCGATACCGGGATCAACAACGATACTATGCCTAGCAATACCAGCCGCTTCGGCGGTGCGAACACGCTGTTCTAGAAAATCAAACACATCAAGCAATACATCGTCATATTGCGGGTCGTCTTGCATTGTCGCCGGATCACCCTGCGCATGCATGAGGCACACAGGAAGACCTGAACGCGCGGTGACATCAGCAAGATCAGCATCGTAGCTAAGTGCAGCCACATCGTTTACGAGGTTCGCCCCTGCTTCGATAGCAGCCTTTGCGACGGCTGCTTTGCGCGTATCAATCGATATAGGAATTGTACTGACAGCACGGATCGCAGCAATAACAGGTGCAGTACGTGTAATTTCATCGTGCACACTCACGGTCTTCGCACCCGGTCGCGTGCTCTCACCGCCAATATCAATGATTGCAGCACCTGCATCAGCCATCGCCAGCGCATGACGCACAGCGTCATCTTGCCCAATGAACATGCCGCCATCTGAAAAGCTATCAGGCGTTACGTTTAAGATCCCCATGACCTGCGGGGTGTCCATAGCCATACCCGCGATCACTGCGCGCGGCGCAGAAATCCGATCAACAACATCTGCAGGCAAAGTATCAATATGAACGAGCCGGTCTTCGCATCCACGCTGCCGAACAATTGCCCGGTCAAACCAACATGCGCCACCCGCGATTGAATGTGCAGCAGCGCTTCTGTGTCGGCCCAACCGCGCTATCGGCTGATAATATTCAGTCATGACAGTGCCTGTTGCGTGCCATCCATTACACATACAGGCACCGATGATGCCGGCGCTTCAGCACCGATTACTAACAGCTCGGTCGCGGTCATTTCTTGCGCGAACCAAGCGGCCAGTTCAACGGCAGCGCGTGGGCTGGCAGATGGGCCATCGACCGCATCCAAAACAATTTTTGATGGCGCCCAGACACAAATTTGGTCGTTCTTCATCGCCCAGTCTAGCTCTGTTCGGGTCCCGACGACCATGCATCGGCGGTCACGGCTGGCAAGCAGCCAAGCGTTCTGTTCAATTGCAAGCAAATCAATGCGGCGCTGCGCAAGCGCATTGCTAGACTGTGGTGCGGCAACATCTGCCTGCCCGACACATATGATCAGGGGCGCATCACGATCAGCAAGCTGATCAACCCACCCGCCTAAATGCGGCGATGCCATTGCTGCGTTGGATAAGTATACAACGCGCGGATGCGGCGCTTCGACATGGGTTTGCCCTGCGCCCGAAACGCCATCGCGCGCACGTACGATTTCAACACCCAATGAAAACGGGCCCCGGTCCAGCTTTTCGATACGTACAAACACACGTTCCGCTTGGGGTTCTAGCAAAATACGTTCTGCGACGCGCGCAGCGAGGGTTTCAAGCAGGTTAATCCGCTCTGCCTCTAGCTCCGCACCGATCGCTTCGGTCACTTTATCATAAGAAAGGATGCGGTCGACATCGTCGTCTATCACGCCAAGCGGTGAAACCTCGACAACGACGTTGAAACGGACCCGTTGCAAATGTCCGCGTTCCTGCTGAAACGCACCGATTTCCACTTCGACAACATAGTCGCGCAAGGAAATTCTGTCACACGGGGTTTGACTGCTTGCCTCTGCCCGTTCACTTGGGTGCGCAAAGGCAAGGCGAATATCATCGGTCATTGGGCGTCCACTCAATCGAGGTAAATCCCGGCCCAGATACAGGGCCAAGACCATTCCGACAAGCGCCACCCACGACGCCCGCAGTCACACATGCGACTTTATTTAGAAGCGGTGCGAACCGGCTGGCGGTAAAAGTAGTGCGACCCAATAGAAGCCGTACGCGGAAAGCGTTGTGCCCATGAAGGGTTCACAGCTTTGGTGTGATAGTGCGTAGCACCACCTGTTAGCACACGCGGCGCACCATCGATCAAGATGCGTGCCACTTTGCCAACACGCGCCCATGCGCGTGGTTCGGCGATAACTTCGGCACGGCCATCACAGGTGTATGTGAACTGGCAAGCAAAACGACGACCAGTGCCCTGATTGATCACAGCACACAGGCTGTCAGGGTAGGAATTACTGTCCACGCGGTTCAAGATCACTTCGCCAACAGCAAACAGGCCTTCAACGCTTTCGCCGCGCGCTTCAAAATACAAGGCTTCTGATAGGCATTCCCATTGATCACCACCCGTGGCAGCGGGCTGTGTTGCAAGGTATTCGCGGTTGTAGATTTCGCCGGTTTGCGTGTCGACGCCACGTTCATCAGCTGGCGGCAAGCTGGTCAAAAGATTTAAGCGGCTGTCAGGGACCACCGCGAGCGCTTCACGCTCTTGCCCTAAAATCGCACCGAGGCGACTTGCCATCAATTCGTCAGCGACTGCGGTCGATGCGCCAAACGAAACGGATGCCGCGATAACTGCGGCCAAAACTGATCTAAAAAACGTCATCTTTTCCCACCCAGGAAACTACGTGGAACAGCCCCACGCAGGCGCTGGTGTCTTTAGGGGAAAGAAGCGCTTCCGTCTACCCCAACGTCACCGGGCGCCCAAAAGACGCCACGGCACAGCGATAGTCTGCGCATTACAAGGTAATATCAGGACATTTGGACAGAGAATGCAACAATAATATGTTGCTAACTACGATTTTACCTTACTTGCAATTGCAAGCTGCGCCGCAGTGAGTCGCGCAACGGGTACGCGAAACGGCGAACAAGAAACGTAATCAAATTTATGCTCACGGCAGAATGCAATCGCGGTCCGACTGCCAGCGTGTTCGCCACAGATCGAAAGAATCACATCTTTTCGTCCCATCCGCCCGCGCTCTGCACCTAGTGCGACAAGTTCACCAACGCCTTCAACATCCAAGGTGTGGAACGGATCTTCGGCATAGACGCCCTGCTGCACATAGGCCGACATAAAACGCCCTGCGTCATCACGCGACAGGCCGTACGTCATCTGGGTAAGGTCGTTAGTGCCGAATGACAAAAATTCAGCGTGTCCGGCGATGTCTTGTGCACGCAACGCGGCGCGTGGCGTTTCAACCATAACGCCCAAGCGGTAATTTAACGCTGTTTTGCTTTTCGCACGCACAGCATTCGCAACGCCATCAACGCGGGTCTTCACCAGTTCGACTTCGCGCATCGCGCTAACCAGCGGGATCATAATCTCAACCGAGATATCGACTCCGGCTTTACCGACCGCGACCATGGCATCAAAAATGGCACGCGCCTGCATATCGTAAATTTCAGGAATCGCGATACCAAGCCGCACCCCACGCATACCAAGCATCGGGTTGTATTCAGTCAACGCATTTACGCGCTCAGTCACCTCTGGCATCGGCAACGCAAGTTGTTCCGCCAAATCACGCATGCCTGCCTTATCCGATGGCAAGAATTCGTGCAGCGGCGGATCAAACAGACGCACACAGACGTTCTTGCCGGCCATGATGGTAAAGAGCGCCTCAAAATCGTCACGCTGCATCGGCAACAAACGGTCCAGCACAGCACGACGATCATCCGACCCTTCAGCAAAGATCATTTCGCGCATGACGCCGAGCCGGTCACCCTCAAAGAACATATGCTCTGTCCGGCATAGACCGATACCTTCGGCTGCAAAATTACGCGCAGCTTGGGCATCGGCAGGCGTATCCGCATTCGCCCGCACGCCAATATCACGGTAATCATCGGCCCATTCCAGAAGCGTCTGAAACGCCCCATCAAGCGCAGCCTCATGCATTGGGGCTTCACCCGCAAGGATCTGCCCCGTGGTGCCGTCAACTGTAATCAGATCACCAGCAGTGAATTTGCGGCCGTCTGGGCCGCTAATCACGCCTTTTTTACGATCAATCGACAGGTCAGAGGCACCAACAACGCACGGCAATCCCAATCCGCGGCCAATCACAGCAGCATGGCTGGTGACACCGCCACGCATGGTTAAGACGGCTTGTGCGGCATGCATCCCGCGAATATCTTCTGGCGTGGTTTCGCGGCGCACCAATACGCAAGGCTCGCCTCTGGCAGCGCTTGCTTGGGCCTCGGCCGCGGTCAATACGATACGACCAGCAGAGGCACCCGGACTTGCGGCAATACCGCGTACAATCAGATCACGCTTTGCGCGTGGATCGACTTGACGGTGCAACAATTCAGACAGCGCCGCAGGCTCAACCCGCATCACGGCTTCTTCGCGCGGGATAATTCCATCGTTGGCAAGCGCCACAGCAATACGCACAGTCGCACGCGATGAACGTTGTACGCGGATGGCGTCCAAAATGCGCAACACACCATGTTCAATGGTGAACTTGATCTGCATTTCTTCGCGCAACTTTTTACGCGCCAGATCACCGAACACCAGCAGTTGCGCGAACACATCAGGGCATCGTTCCTCAAGCGACGGACCACGATCGTCCCGGTTCAAATACATCGCACCTTCGGCGTCACGGATAGTTTCGCGGCCTTGGCTTTGACTAAGGTAACGCCCAACGATTTTCGGCAGCCCCGAGGTCGCATCGACAAATTCGATCACGCCAGAACCGCATTCACCCTGCCCCACGCCCATCGCCATCGCCTGCACGACAAGACCTAGCCCCGCGTCGATGGGTGCACCTTTCGCCTGACGCAACAATCGGGCGGTGGTTCCATCCCATGCACGGGCCATCGACCGTAGCACTTCGGCCAATTGCACGCTGGCATCTTGCGGAAATGGTTCGTCGGTTTCGAATTCGTAGGTGTCAAGCATCGCCTTCAGGCTGTCGGCATCCGCGACATCGGGCAAAAAGAACTCATCAGGATCAAGCCGGGCAACATGAACCGCATAAGACTGCACAAACCGCAAATAGATCGCGGTCGCAGCTTCAACACCAATATCCGCACTTAAACGCGCATGGCGGGCATCATTCATGCCAACGTTCAAAACCGCGCTAGGCCCGCCCCAATCAGGGTCAAGGCTGGACGGACGGACAGATAAAAACGGCTGTTCGCCAAACGGGGCCAGTAGCGCATTCATGTCAGGCATGTGCCCCTGCGCAATACTACGCACGGTGTCAAACGACAGCGCAACTGTCATCGGGACTGGCATATCCAACCGCACCAGACGCTGTAAGCATTTCGCGCGGCCACCATGGACACCGGCCGACATTGCTGCGGTCGGTGTGATCAAGGTCAAAGGCTGTATATCGGTCATATGCTGCACTGCGGCGTCACCTTATTCTGTGAGTGCAGCATAGGGGGTTCCCCCCCTATTTAGCAAAGAAAACTTAAAGCTTTTGTAACTAGCCTTCGATTTTGGTCAAATCCGCAACGGACAAGCAGATATTTCGAATGCGTGACAATAGGTTAAGCCGATTACGGCGCAAAACCTGACTATCGGCGTTAACTTGCACATCGGTGAAAAATGCATCAATCGGCCCACGAAGTGCCGCCATAGCGGTCATCGCGGTGCTGAAATCCTCGTTTTTCATCGCTGGCGCGATCTTTGCATCTGCAGCATCAAGGGCAGAAAACAGCGCCTTTTCAGCGTCATCTTCGGCAAATTTAATGTCCGCGCCGTATGAATATTCAACGCCGTCTTTTTCTTCAGCTTGGGTCAGAATGTTGTTGGCGCGCTTGAACCCCTGAATCAGGTTCTCACCGTCATCAGTGGCCAAAGTCGCCGCCAAAGCCTCTGCCCGTTTGACCAAAAGCGTCAGATCATCATTCCCCGGCATCGCAATGCAAGCGTCAATGATATCGTGACGGATGCCTTTGTCCTTTAGGAAGACTTTCAAGCGGTCGTGAAAGAAGGAGAGGAGATCCCAAAGAACCCATTCACTAGATTCAAAGAGCCTACTCTTCCCATAGTCGTAGGATATAACAGTCTCACTCGCATACTCGATACAAACATTTTGCATGCCTGACCCTTGGGGGAACTGATAATCAAGAACAAGTGAAATTGGATCACCGTCCGCCCAAATTCGCTCATCAAGCTGGGTTCGGTTTCCAGAATCATCGGCACCTTCCAAAACGGCAGATACCCAAACAGACTTGGCCCCACATGAAAGTGATGTCGACAATAATGTAGCGTAAGCATCCTTAATTAATGTGTCTAAAGATAGACTTAAACCATTCTCCAAAACCAACCGGATAACCCCCAACGCAGCGCGGCGCAGGGCGAAGGGGTCTTTCGAACCTGTTGGTTTTTCATCAATCGCCCAGAACCCTGTCAGCGTGTCGATCTTATCAGCTAGTGCGACTGCAACTGAGATCGGCGCGGATGGCACATCGTCTGATGGCCCCAGCGGTTGCCAATGCTCTTGGCATGCGGCAGGCACACCATCGTCGTGACCAGCAGCCTCTGCATAATAACGCCCCATAAGCCCCTGCACTTCTGGGAATTCATAGACCATTTCAGACGATAGGTCGGCCTTACAAATCCGCGCGGCCTCGGCAGCCAGATCAGGCTTTGCACCGACAGCAGGTGCAATCTCGCGTGCCAACGCCTCGATCCGTTTGATCCGGTCAGCCTGCGATCCCAATTTGTTGTGGAATGTCACATCGGCAAGGCTTGCGCCCATGCCTTCCAGACCAACGGTCTTAACCGTGCGCAAATCGTTTTCCCAAAAGAATTTGGCATCAGCCAGACGCGCCGACAGCACCTTTTGGTTGCCTGCCAGAATGGTCGCCCCGTTATCAGCGGTTTCCATGTTGGCGACGGTCACGAAACGCTCAATCCGGTTGGATTTGGGGTTACGGACGGAAAAGAACTTTTGGTGTTCTTTCATCGATGTTTGGAGCACCTCTGGTGGCAGGCCCAGAAAATCATCGTCGATCTTGCCCAGCAACACGACGGGCCATTCGACCAGCCCGGCAACCTCGGCCAATAGACCGCGATCTTCGACGACCTCTAGCCCCAAGGCAAAGGCCTGATTGGTGGCTTCATGCCAGATCATCTCGGCCCGTTCATCCGCGCGCAGGATGACGTGGGCGCGTTTCAGTTTTGCCTCATAATCATCGAAACCTGTGACGGTGATTGTATCAGGCGCAAGGAAACGGTGCCCGCGCGTGGTGTTGCCAGATGTGATCCCATCAACGTCCAGCGGCACGACCTGCGCGCCTGCCTCGTCTGATGTGATGCACAGGATTGAATGCAGCGGGCGTACCCATTTCAACGGGCCGTCACCCCAGCGCATGGATTTCGGCCATGGGAAGTTACGGATCGCGTTTTCAAGAACTTCGGCAATGATATCCGCAGCCAAGCGGCCCGGCTTTTCGATCACGGCAAAGTAAACTTGGCCCTTCTTGTCGTCGCGGATCTCTAGATCATCGCGGGTCACGCCAGCGCCACGCAAGAACCCTTCGATGGCTTTATCAGGCGCGCCTACCTTCGGACCCTTCCGTTCTTCACGGGTGGCTTGGCTTTCGGTCGTCAGCCCTTCGACGGACAGCGCCAGGCGGCGCGGTGTCGAAAACGCAGCTGCGCCCGAATAGGTCAATCCAGCCTCGACCAGACCGTCAGTGACCAGTTTTTTCAGATCATCGCTGGCGCGTTTTTGCATCCGCGCAGGGATTTCTTCGGAGAAAAGTTCAATCAGAAGATCAGGCATCAGTTCTGGCTTTCGGGTACAGGTGGGCAGGTGTCAGGGGCCGGATTGCCGTCAAAGACGACCTCGCCACAGGCATTGATTTGGTGCCACGCATAGGCGCGGCCATCAGGGTAAATCGCAACAATGCGGTCGATCCCATAGTGGATGTTTTCGGTACCAAGAAATGCAATCGCATCGCCCTGTTCGAGGTCAGCACCGATCTGTTCTGCGTCGAAACAGTCAAACCAGCTGGGCGCGACGCGTGGTTCCGCATCATCCTTGATCACATAGGTTTCTGTTAGCATGGCTTGGCTAAGAACAGTCGTGAAACACGCACGGTAACGGATTGGGCTGCTGTCGGAATCGATGCCATCAAAGCTGTCAAAGATGATCGGCTCGGCCTCGCCGGTCACGACCGAGGTCAGTTCAACACGCGCGTTATCGCCCGCTACTGGCGTGTAGTAGGCGTACACCTGAAGGTAATAAAGCGCGGCTCCTGCGATCAAAGCTGACACGACGATCCCCACAATTGCGATACGGTTCCAAGGCATTATGCCGCTGCCCCGCCTGCTTCGGTTTGGACGAACGCGTCTGCGCAGGCTTTGGCCAATGTCCGGACGCGTCCGATATAGGCTTGGCGTTCGGTGACCGAAATCACGCCGCGTGCGTCGAGCAGGTTGAACAGGTGTGATGCTTTGATGCATTGATCATAGGCGGGGTGCGCCATGATGATGCGCTTACCGGTTTTGGGATCCTCTGCGGGCTGTTCTAAGATGCGTTGGCATTCTGCCTCGGCGTCCTTGAAGTGCTGTAACAGGATATCCGTGTCGGCGATGTCAAAGTTCCAGCGCGCGTATTCTTCTTCGGTTTGTTTAAACACATCACGGTAAGTCAGCGGGCTGGGGGATTGTGGGTCGTTGAATGGCATATCCATTACGTGATCCACGCCCAAGACGTACATCGCCAGGCGCTCCAGACCATATGTCAGCTCGCCTGAGACTGGTTTACAGTCATGGCCACCAACCTGCTGGAAATAGGTAAACTGGGATACTTCCATCCCATCGCACCAGACTTCCCAACCAAGGCCCCAAGCACCCAATGTTGGGCTTTCCCAGTCGTCCTCCACAAAGCGGATGTCGTGCAGGGATGCATCAATGCCGATGGCTTTCAATGAACCAAGATAGAGTTCCTGCAAATCCGGCGGGCTTGGTTTGATCAAAACCTGATATTGATAATAGTGCTGTAGGCGGTTCGGGTTCTCACCATAGCGGCCATCTGTTGGGCGACGCGACGGCTGCACATAGGCTGCGGCCCATGATTTCGAACCCAGCGCACGCAGGGTTGTGGCCGGGTGGAATGTGCCTGCCCCGACCTCCATGTCATAGGGTTGCAAAATGGCACAGCCTTTGCTGGCCCAATAGTTTTGAAGCCGCAGGATAATTTCCTGAAAACTGCGTGGTTTGTCTGCCATGATGACCCTCGTCTACGATTAAGCGTTCAATAGGCTGCTGCGCCCAAAGGGTCAATTGGGCAACGGGTTGCGACATAATGTTTGAATTTCGTATGAATTGTCCATGCAGCCCTTGCGCCCCACGAATGCAAGGGTCAGTCATACCCCCACGATAAAACGAAGATCTTTGGGGTGGAAATGATCAAGTTACTTGCGGCGTTTTTATTTTTGGGCGTTTCAGCCGTTTCGGCGACAGCACAAGACACTTTCTGGGTTCAAATTGAGGCACGAAAAACGTTGACCGGCGCACAAGACCGCGCACGCGAATACGCAGGAACAATCGATTCAGTCCACGGATATTATTTGGGTGACGGTTTCTACGGTATCTTTATTGGCCCGTATTCAGAAGCCAGTGCTGAGACCGCACTAGGTACTTTGCTTGGGCTAGGCGTGATCCCAAGCGACAGCTTTGTTAAAAACGGTCGTTTTTTCCAACAGCAATTTTGGCCCATTGGAGGGCGCACGGCGTCCTCTGCGCAATTGCCGCAAGCCACATTAGAAACTCCTGTTTCAGCGAACATATCGGACGCAGCCCCATTATCGGATGAAACCCCAGCGCAGGCGCGCGCATCAGAATCCGAATTAGACCGCCCTGCGCGTGAAGAATTGCAAAAGGCATTGAAGTGGGCGGGCTTTTATAGCGCTGCAATTGACGGGTCTTTTGGTCGCGGCACGCGGAGCGCGATGCAAGCATGGCAAGTCGCCAACAACCAAGACCCTTCTGGCATTTTAACCACCCGCCAACGCGAGATGCTGTTTGACCAATATAATAGCGTCCTTGAAGGCACACGTATGCGGCTGGTTCGTGACGATGCATCTGGCATTCAGATGCAAATCCCAACCGGTCTTGTTGCCTTCACCGAATACAAGCCGCCATTCGTACGGTTCGACCCAAGTGCCGACGTCGCAGAGGCGCAAGTGCTGTTCATTTCCCAACAAGGGGATGCCGGGCGCCTAAAGGGCTTGTATGAAATCATGCAAATTCTGGACATTGTCCCCACGACAGGATCGCGCACCCTGACGAAGTCGAGCTTCGAGATCGAAGGGATAAATGACGACCTTCATTCTTACACAAGTGTTTCGCTAGAAGGTACTGATATCAAAGGGTTTACTCTAGTTTGGCCAGCCGGAGACGAAGCACGCCGGGAACGCGTTCTCGACATTATGAAATCAAGCTTTTCTCGGCTTGATGGTGTTTTGGATCCCGCAATTGCCCCCCCGAATGAAGATCAGGCGATCGATATGGTGGCCGGTCTTGCCGTACGCCAGCCCCGTATGTCGAGATCAGGATTTTTTGTTTCAGACAACGGCATTGTCGCGACCACCCCAGAGGCAATCGAGAGCTGTGAACGCATCACGCTGGATCGGGAATATGAAGCCGAGCCAATCATGACAGATGCAGACCTTGGCATCGCTTTGTTGCGCCCCACAGAAAGCATCTCGCCCTTGAATGTAGCGGCGTTTGAAATCCGTACGCCACGCCTTCAAGATCAGATCGTTGTAGGCGGCTATCCCTACAACGGCGTGCTAAGCGCCCCGACACTGACATATGGGCAGGTTGTTGATATCCGTAATCTGTCCGGTGATGATCGGATAGGACGGCTATCGATCCTTCCCCAGCCAAGCGATGCAGGCGGCCCTGTCTTTGATAAATTCGGCGCGGTGATAGGCATGCTATTGCCGCGAATTGATGGCAATGCGCAGGTCTTACCGCCAGAAGTTAACTTTTCTTTGGACGCGGGACAGATCACCGCCACGCTGGAAAGCAACGGGATCACCGCGACACGCAGCGAAGACACGCAGGAAATGTCGCCTGTAGCAATGACACGCCGCGCGGCTGACATCACTGTGTTGGTCAGCTGCTGGTAACTAGGTCTTCCAGAACTTCACGGTAAGGATGGTCAGCACGACCATAATCTCAAGCCGACCAATAAACATCGCCATGGATAAAATCCATTTCGCGCTGTCGTTTATATGCACAAAGTTTCCGGCTGGGCCAATTTCAGGCCCAAGACCGGGACCGATATTCGCAATGGCAGTTGCAGCGCCAGATACGGATGTGATGAAATCAAGACCGGTCATCGCCAACAGCACAGCCGTCACCCCAAGCAACAGCACGAAAGCCACAAAAAACGCCATGACAGAGCTCATGACGTCTTCGCTAATCGTGCGCCCTTCAAAGCGCGGGGTGAAGATACCATGTGGTGAATGGATTTGACGCACCTGCGCTTTGATCGATGCGAATAGAATTTGATAGCGAAATATCTTAACTGAACAAGCCGTGGATCCCGCACAGCCCCCCACCAATCCAACAAAAAAGAAAATCACAACAGGGAACGTTCCCCAAGTCATATAGTCCGCGCTTGAATACCCTGTACCAGACATGACAGACACGACGTTGAATAGCGCTTCACGAAAGGCGAGTTCCGTAAATTCGCCTTCTCGGCCCCACACCCATGATGTGATCAACAGAACGCATATACTGATAACGGACAGAAAGACGCGAATTTGGCTGTCGTGTAAGATCGGCTTTGCGGTTCCGCTGACAAGCTGCACAAACCGCACAAACGGAAGGGCAGCAAGGATCATGAACACTGTCCCGATATAGTGCGCCGCCGCACTGAAACTGCCAAAAGAACTGTCGTAATTCGCCATTCCGCCAGTTGATACAGTCGTCATGGCATGCACCAACGCATCAAACGCGTTCATTCCCGCCGCGCTATAGGCCAGCGTACAGGTCACCGTTAGCCCGATATAGATCACTGAAATACTGCTGGCGATTTGACCTGCACGCGGTAGAATTTTCCCCATTGTGTCAAAGGCTTCAGATCGGAAAATCTGCATCCCGCCAACGCGAAGTTCGGGCAAGAACACCATCGCAACCACAATGATCCCGACGCCACCCAACCACTGCAAGGTTGCACGCCAAAGCTTAATACCTTCAGGCAGCGCATCCAAACCTTCGAATGTGGTCGATCCTGTGGTTGTCAGCCCAGACATTGCCTCGAAAAAAGCATCGGTAAAGCTGGCGTTGGGTGCACCTAACATCAACGGCAGTGCACCAAAAACGGGCAAAGTCAGCCATACCAGCGACGTCAATAGAAAGGTCTGGCGCAACGATAGCCCCTGACCAACCCCGTTTGAGCAGGCCATTGCCATCAATCCACCCGTTAAAATGGTGATAACCGCGCTTTCGAAAAAGACCGGCCAATGCCCGTTTTGCGCCAAGACATCGGCAAACAATGACACCAGCATTGTCGCGCCAAGCGCGGCAACAAGAAGACCAACTACATATCCAACAGGGCGTAAATCAAGCATGTGGCAGCGTTGAACCGACTACGCACTGGTGTCAAGAATGCGCGATCATTTACGACAGCCACGCCTTGTAGTCGCTGACCAATAGATGGGTTGGCGCAACATCTTCTTCGATGTCTGCAAAGCGGCCGATCGGTTCACGGAAGATATTGTCAGTCTCGTCATCGTTAACGGTCGAGACTTCGCCAATCAACACATCGCCGCCCTCGCCCCAAAACGCATGCCAATCGCCGGGCATCAATGTGACGCTTTCACCGGGGGCAAAGCTGATCTTTTCGCCCGGTGCATAGTCGCGGCGAATACCATCACAGAACACTGTCCCGCCTTTGGTTTCGTCAAAATTTCCGTCAGCATCAGAACCAAACAGCTCAATAACCAACGTGGCGCCACCGCGGTTAATAATGTCTTCGGCTTTGATGACATGTGTGTGCATCGGAGAAAGCTGGTCTTGCTTAGAAATCAAAAGTTTCTCTGCATAACACATCCCGCCACCGCGCTGCAGATCAGCCAAACGGCCGTTGCGCAACGTGAACAAAAACAGGCCCATTTCCTCATATCGACCAGCGCCGTAATCCGTGATGTCCCAGCCATTGCGCGCCTCGATCACGGCTTTGGCCTCACCTGCGCGTTCTTTGAATTCTTCAGGTGTCCAATACGCCCAAGGCGGCAAAGTGAACCCATATGAGCGGATCATATCATCCGCCTCAGCCATAATATCGTTGATCCGGGACCGTTTCATGCTTCACCTCCTAAAACGTTTACGGAAGTGATGCCGAAAAACCCCGTGCGAGGCAAGACAGCTTAGGCGCTTTTACGCATCCCGCCTGCTGCCCAATCGCGACACGCGGCACCAAACGCCTGAAACAAGGGCCGGGATACAGGATCGTCGCCAGCGTTCCATTCAGGGTGCCACTGTACGGACATCGTAAAACCGGGTGCATCAGCGATATAAATCGCCTCTGGCGTACCGTCAGGCGCATAGCCATCAATCACAATACGTGTTCCCGGCGTCTTAATCCCCTGCCCGTGAAGCGTATTGGTCATCACCTCTTGGGCACCCATCATGGCTTGAAACGGGCCATCTTTGCTGAAGGTCACTTTGTGACGCAGTGCAAATTTTTCCTCTAACGTGCCATCAGGGGGCATGCGGTGGTTATCGCGCCCCGGCAGATCGCGAATTTCAGGGTAAAGCGTACCGCCCATGGCGACGTTCACCTCTTGAAAGCCGCGACAAATGCCTAAAATCGGCTGACCACGCATCACACAAGCCCGGATCAGTGGTAATGCAATCCCATCGCGTTCACGATCAAATGCGCCATGCGCTTCGGTTGCTTTCTCACCGTATTCTTCAGGGTGCACGTTTGGACGGCCGCCTGTGAACAAAAAGCCATCGCACCGCTCCATGAGCGACTGCACACAGACCGTCCCAGCCCCAGTCGGCACAATCAAGGGTAACGCATCCGATACATCCGCAACCGCGCGGACGTTCATTTCTCCAGCAGCAAATGCCGGGTATTCGTCGTTAATGAGGTGGCTATTTCCAATGATACCAATGACTGGCTTCATAACGCTATGTCCTTTTGTATATCTTTGTTTAGCGCCGATCGGACACGAACAAAAGATATCGTAACTGCACAGCCCTCACGTCTAGAATGCACAGCACATCCGTGCAGCACCCATAATCAAATTGAACAAAGCCGCGCCCTTTTGCAAAGACGCGGCCAAAATAGTTAGCAATACGGCTTGGTTATGCTTCGCCGGTTAACCCTGCACCCTCAAGGCCAGCCATCGCAGCAATCACGTCATTGTCGGATGTGTCGCCTGTCACGCCAACAGCGCCGATAACTGCGCCACGCTTGTCATGCACCAAAACGCCGCCCGGAACAGGAACAACCTGACCACCATAAACGCCGTTCACGGCAGCCATGAAATAGGCCTGCTGCTCGGCACGTGCCATCTGCGCGGTGCCCGCCATACCCAGCATGATTGCTCCATAGGCTTTACCATGTGCGATACCGAAACGACCCGGTGCCGCACCATCAGCGCGTTCAAACGCTTTCACATGCCCGCCTGCATCTAAGACAACAACAGAAAGTGGTTTGAACCCCATTTCGTCGCCCTTGGCCATTGCCTTACGAATAATCGTACGTGCTTTGCTCGCTGAAATCTCTGCCATCTGTGGTCTCCTCGTAGGGTGGATTTTAATCCACCCGCGTTAATGGTTGCGCTGCGCCTTAAGTTCCAGACGACGCTGGTGCAGCACGGGTTCGGTATAGCCTGATGGCTGGATACGGCCTTTGAATACCAGATCGCAGGCCGCCTGAAAGGCGATACCATCGAAATTTGGTGCCATTGGGCGATAAGCCGGGTCATTCGCGTTCTGGCCGTCCACAACAGCCGCCATCTTGCGCATCGCATCCATCACTTGCGCCTCAGACACGACATCATGGTGCAGCCAGTTGGCAAGCGCTTGGCTGGAAATCCGGCAAGTCGCGCGGTCTTCCATCAGGCCAACATCGTGGATGTCAGGCACTTTGGAACAGCCGACGCCCTGATCAATCCAGCGCACAACATATCCAAGAATACCCTGCGCGTTGTTTTCGAGCTCAAGCGTGATCACGTCATCGGACCAATTCGGGTTTGTTGCGACCGGAATGCTTAGCAGGTCATCAAGCGTGCCACGCGCACCGCCGGCCTTAATCTCATCCTGACGCGCGATCACGTCGATGGCATGGTAATGCGTCGCGTGCAGTGTCGCAGCTGTTGGTGACGGCACCCACGCGCAGTTCGCACCAGACATCGGGTGCCCAACCTTAGCGACCAACATATCAGCCATCTTGTCGGGCATCGCCCACATCCCTTTGCCGATTTGCGCCTTGCCCTGCAAGCCGCAAGCCAAACCGATATCCACGTTCCGGTCTTCGTAGGATTTGATCCAAGCGCTGTCTTTCATTTCGCCCTTTGGGATCATTGGACCAGCTTCCATGCTGGTGTGAATTTCATCGCCTGTGCGATCAAGGAATCCAGTATTGATAAAGGCCACCCGCGTTTTCGCCGCACGGATACATTCTTTAAGGTTCACCGACGTGCGGCGTTCTTCGTCCATGATACCCAGCTTAACTGTGTTCGCAGGCAGGCCCAGCGCAGCTTCGACCCGATCAAAGATTTCGCAGGCAAAGCTGACTTCTTCGGGGCCATGCATCTTGGGCTTCACGACATAGACAGAGCCATGAAGTGAGTTGCCACCATCACGCTGCAAATCATGCATCGCAATCAGTGTGGTGCACATCGCGTCCATCAGGCCTTCGCCGACTTCTTCGCCATCCGCATCCAAAATCGCAGGGTTGGTCATCAGGTGGCCCACGTTACGGACCAACATCAGTGACCGGCCCTTGTGTACCTGCGCTGAACCATCTGGCGCAGTATAGGTCACATCTGGGTTCAGCTTGCGTGTAAATGTCTTGCCGCCCTTACTAACCTCTTCTTCCAGATCGCCGCGCATCAGACCAAGCCAGTTGGTATAGGCAACCACCTTGTCTTCGGCATCCACTGCGGCGACCGAGTCTTCGCAATCCATGATCGTCGACAATGCAGATTCCAAGACAATGTCAGAAATGCCAGCCGCGTCTGTCGCGCCAATCGTGCTAGATGCGTCAACTACTATCTTGATCAGCAAACCGTTCGCGCGCAGGAAAACCTCTGCATCGGCGTTATGACCTGCGAACTGGCTTGGGTCTTTCAAGGCTGGCGTTAGGACACCACCGGAAACACTCACGCCTGCAATATCGGCCCATGAACCGTCCGCGAGCGGTGCTACCTTATCCAGATGCGCCCGCCCCCACGCAATAACGCGTGCGCCGCGTTCAGCATCATAGCCCTTACCTGCTGGCAAATCGCCCAGCGCATCAGTGCCATAAAGCGCATCATAAAGGCTGCCCCAACGCGCATTGGCCGCGTTCAATGCAAAACGGGCGTTTGTGATGGGCACAACCAGCTGCGGGCCTGGCACTGTTGCGATTTCGGGATCAACACTGGCAGTTTCAATGGCGAATTCTGGGCCTTCGGGAACCAGATACCCTAGTTCTTGCAAAAATGCTTGATAGGCGACCGCATCATGCGGCTTGCCGCGGTTCGCAACGTGCCAGTCATCGACGGCGGCTTGGATGTTTTCCCGCTTTTGCAGCAGGTCACGGCCACGTGGACCCATCTCGGTGACAAGATCAGCAAAGCCTTTCCAAAACGCATCAGCACTTACGCCAGTTCCGACAAGCGCCTTTTCATCAATGAATTGCGCAAGTTCAGTTGCGACCTGCAATCCGTGCTTCTCGACCCGTTCTGTCATGACATCTCCCCTTTTGCTCAGCCAGCCAGTGGCGACAACGTTGCATATTCCGATAGGGTTAGAACAGAAGTTTCCGATAGGCAACAAACGCGGTAATGTTTTTTTACCAATTCTTCGCACATCCCAGCAGCACCTATTTCAAACACAAGGCAATCGCGCCCCAACGCCGGTTGCAGCGGGTCGGACACAAGCATAACGTTTGCGCAAAGAACAAGGAAATCCCCATGCAAACCGCTGCACCGCAAAAGATATACCTCAAAGACTACACGCCGCCCGCCTATCTGGTGGACAGCGTCGAATTGACCTTCAAGCTGGCACCAACGGCGACACGCGTCTTATCCCGCATCGCGTTTCGCCCGAACCCAGATGCGCAGTCGCGCGACTTCTTTTTGCACGGTGAACAGCTCAAGCTAATCTCAGCGTCCATCGACGGCGTGTCGATCACCCCAGAGGTCACCGCGACCGGGCTGACGCACACAGTACCCAATGCACCGTTTGTGTTCGAGGCAGAGGTCGAAATCAGCCCCGAAACCAACACCGCGCTTGAAGGCCTTTATATGTCGAACGGCATGTACTGCACCCAATGCGAGGCCGAAGGGTTCCGTAAGATTACCTACTACCCTGACCGCCCTGATGTCATGTCAGTCTTTACCGTCCGCATCGAAAGCGACCTGCCTGTATTGCTATCCAACGGCAATCCGGCGGCCAAGGGCGACGGTTGGGCCGAATGGCATGATCCATGGCCCAAACCCGCCTATCTGTTTGCACTTGTCGGTGGCGATCTTGTGAACCACCCTGATCGCTTCAGCACCATGTCCGGCAAAGATGTTGAACTGAACATCTGGGTCCGTCCCGGTGATGACGAACAAAAATGTGCCTTCGGGATGGAGGCGCTGAAGAAGTCGATGAAGTGGGACGAAGACGTTTACGGTCGTGAATACGACTTGGATATCTTCAACATTGTTGCTGTTGATGACTTCAACATGGGGGCGATGGAAAACAAGGGTTTGAATATTTTCAACTCTTCCGCTGTTTTGGCCAGCCCGGAAACATCGACTGACGCGAACTTTGAACGGATCGAAGCGATCATCGCGCACGAGTATTTCCACAACTGGACAGGCAACCGGATTACCTGCCGCGATTGGTTCCAGCTATGCCTAAAAGAAGGGCTGACTGTATTCCGCGATCAGCAGTTCACCGGTGATATGCGTAGCCAAGCAGTGAAACGGATCGACGATGCCGTTGTTCTGCGTGCGCATCAGTTCCGCGAAGATAACGGCCCGCTTGCCCACCCAGTGCGGCCAGAAAGCTTTGTCGAGATTAACAACTTCTACACCGTGACTGTCTATGAAAAAGGTGCCGAGATTATCGGCATGCTCAAACGGCTAGTTGGTGACGAAGGGTATAAGAAGGCCCTCGATCTTTACTTTGACCGTCACGATGGCGATGCCGCCACGATCGAAGATTGGCTACAGGTGTTCGAAGACGCAACCGGCCGCGACCTGAGTCAGTTTGCGAAATGGTATTCGCAAGCCGGGACACCGCGTGTTTCTGTCACTGACAGCTATGCAGATGGCGCGTACTCGTTGACGCTTTCACAGCAAACGCCAGCCACACCGGACCAAGATGAAAAGACGCCGATGGTCATCCCTGTCGCCGTGGGCCTTTTGAACGATAACGGTGACGAAATCGTTCCGACACGCATCCTAGAACTAACCGAAGCGTCGCAAACCTTCACTTTCGATGGATTGGCCAGCAAACCAGTCCCGTCCATCTTGCGCGGGTTTTCCGCCCCAATCATCCTAGAGCACGACCAAACCAACGCCGAACGTGCGTTCCTGCTGGCACATGATACGGACCCATTCAATCGCTGGGAAGCAGGCCGAACACTGGCCCAAGATGTACTGCTTCAAATGGTTCGCGAAGACGCGGCACCTGATACGGCCTACTTAGACGGGTTGCTGGCACTCCTACGTGACGACAGCCTTGATCCAGCCTTCCGCGCATTGGCCCTTTCATTGCCAAGCCAAGACGACACGGCGCAAGCGCTGGTCGATGCGGGCGAAACACCTGACCCCACAGCGATCTATCGCGCACACGAGGCGCTGACGCTGCACATCGCACAGCACCTGCAAGACACCCTGCCCCGCATCTATGCGGACATGACGGTTACAGGTGCCTATACGCCTGACGCAATTTCGGCGGGCAAACGGTCACTTGGCAACCGGATGCTGTCACTGATGTCGAAACTGGACGGTGGCAAACAAGCCTCGCAACAATATGCCAATGCCGACAACATGACCCAGCAGCTCGCGGCGCTGGCATCATTGTTGAAAATCGGTAAAGGCGCGAATGAACTGGCGGCGTTTGAACAACGGTGGCATCATGATCGTCTGGTTATGGACAAGTGGTTTGGCCTACAGGTCAGCTGCGCCGCGCCAGAGGATGCAGCGAAAGTCGCAGCCAAACTGACCGAGCACCCAGCATTCACCATGAAGAACCCAAACCGGTTCCGCGCTGTGTTTGGGGCGCTTAAAGGTAACACTGCGGGCTTCCACGATCCATCCGGTCAGGCCTACGAACTGTTAGCGGACTGGCTTATCAAGCTTGACGCACTGAACCCGCAAACCACCGCAAGGATGAGCACATCCTTTGACACGTGGAAACGCTATGATGCGGATCGGCAATCAAAAATGCGCAGGGCATTGCAGCGCATCGCAGACACATCAAACCTGTCGCGTGATACCACGGAAATGGTCACGCGTATCTTAGGCTGATTCACTTGAAGCTGGCTGCAGGTTCTTTTAGACAGCAGCCAAACAATACAAAGGATGCGCAGATGCTCGATCTGACATACGAAGCCCCGACACCAAAGGTGATCGCAGGCGCCAAAGAAGACTGGGAACTTGTGATCGGGCTGGAAGTGCACGCGCAGGTCGCGACCAAGGCAAAACTTTTCTCGGGTGCGTCGACGCAATTCGGGGCCGAGCCCAACAGCAACGTTGCGTTTGTGGACGCAGGTATGCCCGGCATGTTGCCTGTCATCAACGAAGCATGTGTCGCACAGGCTGTGCGCACCGGATTGGGGCTAAAGGCGGAAATCAACCTGATGTCTGCCTTTGACCGCAAAAACTATTTCTACCCTGACCTGCCGCAGGGCTATCAGATTTCGCAGCTTTACCACCCGATTGTGGGCGAAGGCGAAGTCTTGGTTGAAATGGGTGACGGAACCGCGCGTAACGTACGGATCGAACGCATTCACCTAGAACAAGACGCTGGTAAATCCATCCACGACATGGACCCGAACATGTCTTTCGTCGACCTGAACCGTACAGGCGTTGCACTGATGGAAATCGTCAGCCGCCCGGACATTCGTGGCCCGGAAGAGGCCGCGGCATATGTTCTAAAGCTGCGCCAAATCCTGCGGTACTTGGGCACTTGTGACGGCAACATGCAAAACGGCAACATGCGTGCCGACGTCAACGTGTCGATCTGCCGCCCTGGCGATTACGAGAAATATCAAGCGACCCAAGATTTCAGCCACCTTGGCACCCGTTGTGAAATCAAGAACATGAACTCGACCCGGTTTATCCAAGCCGCGATTGATGTAGAGGCGCGTCGTCAAATTGCCTTGCTGGAAGACGGCAAAGACGTCGTGCAAGAAACGCGTCTGTATGATCCAGACAAAAACGAAACCCGTTCAATGCGGTCCAAGGAAGAAGCGCATGATTATCGCTACTTCCCGGATCCCGACCTGCTTCCTCTTGAAATTGAACAGGCCTGGGTCGATGATATCGCGGCATCCCTACCAGAATTGCCCGACGCCAAGAAAGCGCGCTTTATCGCAGATTTTGGGCTGTCTGATTACGATGCTTCTGTGCTGACTGCCGAAGTTGCGAATGCCCAGTACTTCGAACAGGTAGCGGAGGGCAAAGACGGCAAATTGGCTGCAAACTGGGTCATCAACGAACTGTTCGGCCGCCTGAAGAAAGACGAAGACAAGGGCATCGAAGATAGCCCAGTAAGTGCTGCACAACTGGGTCAAATCATTGCGCTAATCAAATCTGATGTGATCTCAGGAAAAATTGCAAAAGACGTGTTCGAGATCTGCTACACAACTGGTCGCGATCCCGAAGAGATCGTTGAAACCGAAGGTATGAAACAGGTCACGGACACAGGCGCGATTGAAGCCGCCGTGGACGAGATCATCGCCGCCAACCCTGCGCAGGTCGAAAAAGCCAAAGCCAACCCTAAACTGTCAGGCTGGTTCGTTGGTCAGGTGATGAAAGCAACAGGCGGCAAGGCAAACCCGGCAGCCGTCAACAAATTGGTCGCCGCAAAGCTCGGCCTTTAAAGCAACTTATGCGTCACGGTGCGCGCTTGGAATCGCGCACCGTAATTGCTATATGCTGTTGGTGGAAATTAGGGGTGACGGAATGTCATACGAATACATGGTCGTGCCGGCACCTACGCGCGGTGTAAAAGCCAAAGGCGCAAAAACAGCCGAAGATCGTTTTGCAATCGCGCTGGAAACAGTGATGAACAAAATGGCTGGTGACGGTTGGGACTATCTGCGTGCAGATACACTGCCTTCAGAACAACGCGAAGGCTTGATGGGCAAAACAACCGTCTATCAAAATATGTTGGTGTTCCGTCGCGCAAAAAAAGCGCAGCGCCCGAAAACACCCGCGCCCGCTGTTACAACCCCAGCGCCCAAGCCCGAGCCAAAGGTTGAATCACCCAAAGCTGAAAATCCCGCTGACGAGGCAGAACCAAAGGTCGAACCCAAAAAGGTCACACCCCCGGCTAAGCCCTCGTCAGAGGTCGCTGCGGAATAGTTATTGGATATCAATAGCCAACGCATGAATGCGGCCGATGATATCTTTTCCTAGGGCGGCGTGAATGGCCCGGTGCCGGGCGATGCGTGACATATCGTCCAACTGCGCGGCCTTCACAACAACCCGCCAGTGGCTTTCGCCCGACCCGTCATCGCCAGCATGTCCACTATGCATGGCACTTTCGTTAATCACTTCAAGCACAGTTGGTGAAAGTGTAGCCAATGCTGTGCGAATTTCTGCCTCTAAGGCCATTATTTTTCCTCTACCCTCTTCAATCTCACGCTGTGGGGTTTAAAGTCTGTTGTCCGAGTCGGAAAGGTGAGACGCACCATGAAAAAAGATGATCCCTTTGGTTTCGACATGTCAGTGTCGAGTTCTAAGAAAAAGAACCCCCGCGGTCGTCGCGGTTTGTCCGGCGCGTCCGAGACATCCCAGCGCGTTTGCGAACACGAAGGCTGCGAAGAACCTGCAAAGTTCCGTGCGCCGAAATCGCCCGATATTTTGGACGATTATCTATGGTTCTGCCAACAACACGTCCGTGAATATAACCTCAAGTGGAATTTCTTTGAAACAACCACAGAGGCCGAACTAGCGGCACAGATGACCCAAGACCGCGTCTGGGAACGTCCAACCAAGCCAATGAAGCGTAGCGTCGAAGAACGTGCTTGGGCTCGCCTTGGTATTGAAGATCCGCATCAGGTGCTTGGTGCAAACGCAACACGCAATCCGGGCAAAGGCGCTAAGAAAGGCCGCAAATTGCCGCCAACCGAACGCCGCGCGGTCGATATTTTAGAAGCGGATGACAACTGGTCAAAACCGCAAATTCGCAAAGTCTATAAGTCGCTGATCAAGGTACTCCACCCGGACATGAACGGTGGCGACCGAAGCCAAGAAGAACAACTGTCAGAGGTTGTCTGGGCTTGGGAGCAAATCAAAGTCAGCAAGCACTTTCGCGATAAAGACTGATTAAATAAAAAAAGGGGCCAACTGGCCCCTTTTTACGCGTCTCATTCAACTCATCATTTCTATAAATGTTTATGCTTTGGATATAGGTTGGCCTGTGACATCGGGCTAAGCTGCCCAATCGCTGAATCATCAGCTGCAAGAGCCGCCTCGCGTAGCTCTGCAATACGGCGCATCAACAACCCGTGCGCCGCTAAAATCACCGCGAACCAAGAGACAGCCAGCCAAGGATTTAAGCCAAAGGCTGCGACCACCATGATTGGTGCGAAAAAAGTGCCATAAACGGGAACGATCAAAGTGCCGCCAATCAAGGACGCAATCAACGCAGTCGCACAGCCCCCGAACAACGCCCGCACAATCCCAAGACCACCTGACAGCCCCATCCAGCCGCGTGTAAGGTAAAGCGCAACTGCCCCACTTATCGCGCCAGCCATGATAATCCAAATTTCATATCCGACCGGGTAAACGGACTGAAGCTGCCCACCTTTTACACCAGCCATAACAAGCATCATAATTCCAGCAGAGGTGGCGCTTACTCCGGCGTATGCGGTTGCAAGTGCCCTTTCCCCCTTTGTCAAACGTAAAATATTTAAAAAATAACTTAACATCTCAACTATCCCCAAACTCACATCGTCAATCATCAACTATGGGAACGCATGTTTTCAAAAAGTGCGTTTTGACACACTCACAACACCCCCATCGACATTTTTGTGCCACATTCCGCCGATCCAAACAAGAAAAAAGGCAACATGCCGCTGATGCGATACGCAGGTGTATTATTTCTTATTATCAAATAATTAGCAAAACCCTGAGGGGTTAAGCTGAAACAATTCCTCAACGACAGTGTGACGATATGCCTAACACTGTCGCCAAAACAGGAACCTACGGCCAAAAAAACGGGCGCAACGCCCATATTTTGCCATGTTTATTTACGCAGCACGAAAGACCAAGCTGACGCCATTTAGACAGTGCCGTTTACCTGTTGGCTGTGGACCATCGTCAAAAATATGCCCCAAATGGCTACCGCATCGACGGCAATGGCATTCAGTTCTAACTGAAAACAGCTTCCGATCTTCTTTTGTACCAATTGCGTTGGGCAGGCTTTCATAAAAGCTCGGCCAGCCTGTACCGCTGTCATACTTCGTGTCGGATGGATAAAGCGCCAAATCGCATCCGCGACAATAATAGGTTCCGTCGGCATAGTTTTTATCCAAGGGTGATGATCCCGCGCGCTCTGTCGCTTCTTCGCGCATCACTTGGTATTGAATGTCGGTCAACATCGCGCGCCATTCACGTTCAGAGCGCGTCACCTCAAACGCTTCCTGCGCGAACACGCCACGTCCAGACGCAATTGCGGCAAGCGACAGTGCCATAAAATTTCTGCGTTGCATGGTGTATTCTCCTATCGACTTTGGGATATTGTAGCGCATCGCCATATTTCAGGCGATGCACCTTGCTGTGAGAAGCGGCATTACAAAAGTACGGGGAAACCAACCACCTGCCGCCCTGCACAACCTCGTTAGCCCTGAACGGCGGGCAGCATCACAGTATCAATCACGTGGATAACACCGTTTGATTGCTTCACATCAGCGACAGTCACTGTAGCGACCTGACCCTGTTCGTCCTCGAGCATGATTGTTCCGTTGTCATATGTCGCTTGCAGTGTACACCCGCCGAGAGTTGGAACTGGATGACGTCCGTTGTCGTCCGCGATCATACCTTGAATTGCATCAGACATCGCATCAGCGGCTACGACGTGGCATGTCAAAATTTGCACCAAGCGATCTGCGTTTTCTGGCTTCAGTAGTTCTTCGACCGAACCTGCAGGGAGTTTTGCAAATGCATCGTCTGTCGGTGCGAATACTGTGAACGGACCTTCACCAGACAGTGTTTCAGCAAGCTCTGCTTGAACGACAGCAGCAACCAAAGTTTTGTGGATCGGGCTGTTCACTGCATTTTCAACGATGTTTTTAGATTCCAACATCTCAGCGCCGCCAACTGTCGGGTTCATTGCATGGCTTGCCGCGAATGCAGTGCCCGCTGCGATTGTCAAAGCGATCGTTGTTGTGAATGTTTTAGTAAATTTCATCATCGGTCTCTCCAAAGTTTCCGGGGCGTTTTTGCCGCGGTCGAGAGAAACCACGCGTTGGCTGTGCAAATAGTTTCAGCGTTTCTCAAAAAAATTTTAAACAACTGTTTTTTGTTGAAAAAA
The DNA here is from genome assembly GCF_002933395.1 of Yoonia maritima. Taxonomy (GTDB): domain Bacteria; phylum Pseudomonadota; class Alphaproteobacteria; order Rhodobacterales; family Rhodobacteraceae; genus Yoonia; species Yoonia maritima_A. Next base: position 194,093 of record NZ_PKFN01000007.1, on the reverse strand, counting down.
GGCCGCCCTGCTTTTACAGGGCGGCCACCTAATCCTTAAATCAGGAAGGTCTAGACGTTGCTAAACGGTGCAACCGCAACCACATCGCCTGTTGGCGCGCCTGTTGGTGACCCGCCGGGGGGTTCATCACTCAGCGCAAGAACGCCACCTGCAAATAGTGCTGCAAGTTCAGTTGCAATCTGCACTTGGCCATTTGGCGCATCTGGTAGCAGACCTAGCGATACAGGCGCATCATCGCCCGCGATCAACCAAATTTCAAACACGCGGCCTTCTGCGGGGCCACCGGCCACGCGATCGACGGTCAGCGTATTCGTATCGGGGTCAAAGACGGCATCCACTTGCAGACCAATCTCATCACCGACCAATCCAGCGATAAGATCGTTTTGCGTGGGGTTGGGCGCGGGAAGAACAACAAATGCAACCGCTGCTGCCAAAGCAATCGCGCTCACGGCGCCGGCAAGAAGCGAAGTCAGGCTCCAACGTTTCTGTTGAACACCAAACAATCTATTCGCAATCTCTTGAAACGTATGTTCAGGCGGAGCAACCGGAGCGATATCATCAGTAAGCGTGACAAGGTGTTCCTGCCATAGCACAAGCTCTGCTCGCAAATTGAGGTCGCGATTCATCTGCTCTTCAAAGGCGCGCGCCTCTGAAGGGGTTAACAGGCCCAGCGCATATTCGGCAGCAGCCGAAAGGGGGGCATCATCTGTGACGTCATCAGTCATTTTGACAGACAGTCCTTTAATTTGATCAGGCTGCGGCGCAGCCATGTACGGATCGTATTCAACGGCACCTGCATCAGGTCCGCCAAATCTTGATAAGTGTCGCCATCAAGATAGGCGCGTCGCACAGATTCGGCCCGGTCAGCGGGCAATTCATCAAGACAGTCGTTAATCTGCGCCCTTTGCGAAGATGCAATCGCTTGCGCCTCTGGTCCGGCAGCCGGATCAGCAAGCTCAGCGACTTCGTCCAAACCCGCTTGCCCTTTTTTACGGGCACGCAACCGATCAATAGCGTGATTTCGTGCTATTGTGATCAGCCATGTCATCGGGCTTAGGCCATTTGACTGATAGCGGCCTGCGGCACGCCAAACCTTGATGTAAACCTCCTGCAATGCGTCGTCCGCTTCAGCGCGGTTATTCAACACACGCAAGGTGACGCCAAAAAGTTTCGCCGAGGTCGAATTATATAGTGACGCGAATGCATCACGATCCCCCAAAGCGATACGATCGATATAGTGTTCAATGTCTTCAAGCGATGTCATGGTCACTCCTTGCTGCCCAAAACCTAAGCACATAAAAACGCAAAGGCCAAATCGGTTTTGCAAACTTTGCCGCGCCCTCTGGTACTTGCCGTGGCACGCGATATGGTGCATCCGATAACGCAACATTAGACGATTAACGCAAAGGCGGCACACATGGCTGACGGCACACTGGATATGAACGCAAAACCGACCGAAGATATTTCGGTCCGCGAAGTGTTTGGCATCGACAGTGATATGAAAATCAAGGGCTTTGCCGATCGCACAGATCGCGTTCCTGACATCGACAGCACATATAAGTTCGACCCAGATACCACTTTGGCGATTCTTGCTGGATTCGGCTACAATCGCCGCGTCATGATCCAAGGGTACCACGGGACAGGTAAATCTTCCCACATCGAACAAGTTGCCGCGCGACTGAACTGGCCAGCGGTACGTGTGAACCTTGACAGCCACATTTCCCGCATCGACCTTATCGGGAAAGACGCGATTAAATTGCGTGATGGCGTACAGGTTACCGAATTTCACGAAGGCATTTTGCCTTGGGCGCTTCGCAACCCGGTTGCAATCGTATTTGATGAATATGACGCAGGCCGCGCTGACGTTATGTTCGTCATTCAACGCGTTCTCGAAGCAGATGGTAAACTGACCTTGATGGATCAGAACGAGATCATCACCCCCAACAAATATTTCCGACTGTTTGCGACGGCGAATACTGTAGGCTTGGGCGATACAACTGGGCTGTACCACGGGACACAGCAGATTAACCAAGCCCAAATGGACCGTTGGTCACTTGTGGCAACGCTGAACTACCTTTCACACGATGCCGAAGCAGCTATCGTGGTGTCGAAATCACCGCATTTCAATACCGAACAAGGCCGCAAAATGATCAGCCAGATGGTTACTGTCGCGGATCTGACCCGCACCGCATTTATGAACGGTGATTTGTCCACTGTGATGTCACCGCGTACCGTATTGGCATGGGCAGAAAACACCCGCATCTTCCAAGACGTCGGATACGCGTTCCGCCTATCGTTCTTGAACAAATGCGATGAACTCGAACGTCAAACCGTTGCTGAATTCTATCAACGCTGCTTTGACGAAGAGCTACCTGAAAGCGCAGCTAGCCTGAGCCTCGGGTAAGCAATATCACATTGAAAAAGGCGGGGAGTTCCCCGCCTTTCTTGTATTTAACGTACGGCTTTGGTGGCGTTCCCCCACCAAACCATATCATCGAACATATCGTTCGCGGCGGGCAAGATGTGGTCTTCGATTGTTTCAATCGGATCATCAGAACCCATTGGATGCACAGCCATAAAGTCCCCACCACCGATGTGAACGGCACCGTGGACGGGCACCATGGCAAGCTCGACACCAATCAGACGCAGATGTTCCACCGCGCGCGCCGCACCGACCCCGCCATACCCTAGATAGCCCATCGGTTTACGGTTCCATTCATTGTACGCCTGATCCAACGCATTTTTCAGCGCGCCAGTGATCGAATGGTTATATTCAGCGACAACAAAAATATAGCCGTCGAACTCGGCCAGCTTTTCCTGCCACGCGATGGCTTTGGGATCGGTGCTTGGCATCCATTTATTTGATGCGGCTTCGTTAAACAGTGGCAAATCATAATCACGCAGATCGACAAGCTCTGCGGTAAAATCATCACGCGCCTCGGCCTGCTTCATTAGCCAAGCAGCTGGTTTATCAGCAAAGCGAGTTTCACGGGTCGAACCAATGATTACAGCAATTTTAGGGAGGGTGGACATCGTCATCTCCTAGGTTTGATTTCATTTCTACGATTAACTTAAGGCTAAGCACGCCGTCGACAATCCACACACGAGCGCAGCGTCTGTGCGCGAATGAAGACAATCCCTACACCCCTTCCGCACAAACACCTATGCGAATGGAGCGCTGGCAATACTCTTGGGGCGTTGATCGCGCACAGTGCCCAGATAGCATAAAATTATGGAACATTTCGCGCACCATCTAATCAAATTAGCCCTTTGTGTCATGATGACCATACAGGCAGCCCACGCCGATTTCGGTCCCGAAGATGAACAGCTTCGCGTGTTCGCAACCTGCGCTGGAAGATTTTCAGCGACAATGGAATTTCAGTGGATGTTTGACGGAGAAGGTTCAGAAGTGACGCAGACCCAGCGCGACAACATGGTACAGCTCATTAACGCGATTATGCCGACAGACCATGCACGTGATGTCCTAAGTTGGCGTATTGCGTCGAAATCAGCGCACGCTGCCCTCTTGACCCGCGCTGCATTCAACGATGATCCTTACGATGCCAATTGGGCACAGAATCAGGCGACCCGCCTAATCCGAGAGTGTACTGGACTTTTATTAAGCTAAACTTAAAGCTGTACTTGAAACGCCCCGAGAATGTCACAATCCCGTCGGTTTTCACCGTATTATTACGAAAAGTTTAAGAGTAGGAGATTAACATGAAAATGAAAATTGGGACCGAACTTCCTGATGGCTATGTTATCGGTCACGAAGATTTGGTCGAAGCCGCGACAACGCTTGTCGCACACACGCTACTTCCTTTATTTGCAGAAAGCATGAGCGAAGACATCGCAAAGGCCAACGTCGAAGGTATCGTGACCGAATTAGCGTATCTATTTGACGAAGGATCGATCGAAGTTGGCGGTAAAACCTATCAGCCACGGCTCGCTTTTGTGGACGAAGAAGGCACCGTCATTCGCGGCGTTGCGCGGTTGAACAACATGCATGAAATGGTTGATAGCGTATTTGAAATCGCACCCGAGGCTATGATTACATTTGAATACGATCACTTGGAGGAAGAATAGCCTAGGTTTCGGCGTCTGCCCTCTGGTCATTGCGTGCATCGGGTTCTAGTTTGCAAAGCAACAAAGGACGCTGCCGATGAACAAACCTACCGATAATCCTGCCGACCCGTTCAAAAAGGCACTTGCCGAGGCGACCAAAGTTCTGGCCGACGATTCTGAATTGTCGGTCACCTATTCGGTGGATCCTGCAGGCCAGACAGCCGACAGCATACGCCTGCCTCAAGTGACGCGGCGCATGACCCGTGATGAGGTGCTTTTGGCACGCGGCACGGCAGATGCTTTTGCGCTCCGCCACAAATTCCACGATCCAAAAGTATCCGCGCGCTACATGCCCCAAGGGCAAATGGCACGTGATCTGTATGATGCGATGGAAACCGCCCGGATCGAAGCCGTTGGCGCGCAACACATGCCCGGCACCGCTGGCAACATCGACGCCAAAATCGAAAACGAAGCAATGCGCAAGGGCTATGACCAGATCACGCAGGCTGCTGACGCACCTTTGTCGGTCGCCACTGGCTACTTGATTCGCCACATGGCGACCGGTCGTGATCTACCCAAGGGTGCAGACAACGTCATGGAACTGTGGCGTGGCTTTATCGAGGATCACTGCGACGGCACGCTCGATAATCTTGAAAACACACTGAACGACCAACAAGCCTTTGCGAAACTTGCACGCCAGTTGATCAGTGACATGGGCTATGGCGATCAGCTTGGCGATGATCCAGACAGTCTTGATGATGATCAAGACGACCAAGCCGAAGAAGGTAGCGACGAAGATCAGCAAGAACCGGATAGCACCGGCGACGATGATGACGAAGGCGAAGAAGCCGATGCCGCACCAGAGCAATCACAAGACGAACAACAAGACGCCAGTCAGGCGCAGGTCAGCATGGACGAACAGGCTGACCAAGAAATGGGCGAAGAAGCCGAAATGCCCGAGGGCGAAGCCCCGCTTGAGCCACCTGCTCCACAACCGGTGTCTGATGCTGATCCTGATTACACGGTCTTTACGACCGAATTCGACGAAGAAATCGGTGCCGAAGATTTAGCCGAAGTTGCAGAGCTTGAACGCCTACGCGCATACCTCGACCAACAGCTGGATCCGCTGAAAGGTGCCGTCAGCCGGCTAGCCAATAAACTGCAGCGCCGTCTTCAAGCACAACAAAACCGGTCGTGGGAATTCGACCGCGAAGAGGGTATTTTGGACGCTGGCCGTTTGGCGCGCGTCGTTGCATCGCCGACGACCCCGCTTTCGTTCAAAGTGGAAAAAGACACTGAATTTCGCGATACCGTTGTGACGCTATTACTCGACAACTCAGGCTCAATGCGCGGTCGGCCGATCTCGATCGCTGCAATCTGTGCAGATGTGATGGCACGGACGCTGGAACGCTGCGATGTCAAAGTTGAGATTTTAGGTTTCACCACCAAAGCGTGGAAAGGCGGGCAGTCTCGTGAAAAATGGCTTGGGGAAGGCCGCGAGGCTAAGCCAGGTCGCCTGAACGACCTACGCCACATCATCTACAAATCTGCTGACGCACCATGGCGCAGGACCCGTCCGAACCTTGGGCTGATGATGAAAGAGGGCTTGCTGAAAGAAAACATCGACGGAGAGGCGCTTGAATGGGCGCACCGCCGTGTTGTAAACCGACCAGAGCAGCGCAAAGTACTAATGGTAATCTCGGACGGCGCGCCGGTGGATGATTCCACTCTGTCAGTGAACCCCGCCAACTACCTAGAGAAACACCTGCGTGATGTGATTGCCATGGTCGAAAAGCGTAAAGCCGTCGAATTGGTTGCGATTGGGATCGGTCACGATGTGACACGCTATTACGAACGCGCAGTGACAATTACCGATGTTGAGCAGCTTGCCGGGGCAATGACCGAACAACTTGCGAGCCTATTCGACACCGATCCGCGAAAACGCGCACGTGTTCTTGGAATGCGAAAAGCGGGCTAGGCGCGATCAAATTTAGCTAAATTTGATCTACCGGCGTCGTGTTTTTAGAAACCTTACTTTTAGGGCATTGATATGTTTCAAAATTTTGCGGCGCAAACGAACCCGGAACAAGGCCCACCCCGACTTGCAGAGCTACGCGCGCAAATGAAAGCACAAGGGCTCGATGCTTTTCTCGTCCCACGTGCCGATGCGCACCAAGGTGAATATGTGGCACCTCGCGATGCACGATTGGCTTGGCTGACAGGGTTTTCGGGGTCCGCAGGATTTTGCGCGGTACTGCCTGACATCGCCGGTGTGTTCGTTGATGGACGATACCGCGTGCAAGTTCGCACTGAAGTGGACAGCGTGTTCACGCCGGTGGACTGGCCTGAAACCCTGCTCGCTGATTGGATAGCGAAACACTTGCCACCTAGCGCAACGATCGGATTTGACCCGTGGCTTCATACCGCGCAGGAAATCAACAATCTAACTAAAGACTTGCAAGACTATGTACTTCGCCCCGTCGACAATTTAATTGATACAATATGGGACGATCAACCAACGGCACCAGCTGCGCCTTTCACCCCCCATGCAATTGAGCACGCAGGTGAAACACACACCATAAAACGCGCGCGCATTGCTAAAAACCTATCCGCGCAGTCTGCTATTATCACACTCCCAGATAGTATCGCTTGGCTTTTGAACATACGGGGGACAGATGTTGAACGAAATCCTGTCCCTCAGGCCTTTGCTATTCTTCATGCCACTGGGCAGGTTGATCTGTTCGCAGGCACCGGCAAGGCGGACGGCGTTTCCGAACACCTTGGCCATGATGTAACCGTGCACGATATCGCACATTTCTTGGAAAATGTCGCACGGCTACCTGGATCTGTACAAATTGATGCTGGATCTTGCCCAAACATCGTTGAAAGCACATTGGAAAACGCAAAGATCGAAACCGTGAAACGGCCAGATCCGTGTTTATTGCCAAAAGCAGTTAAGAACCCGACAGAAATTTCGGGCGCAAAAGCTGCGCATGCCCGCGATGCTGTTGCGATGGTCAAATTCTTGGCATGGTTAGACGACGAAGCACCAAAAGGTCAGCTAACCGAAATCGATGTGGTCAAAGCGCTCGAGGCATTTCGCGTTCAGACAAATGCCCTGCGTGACATCAGCTTTGAAACCATCAGTGGCGCAGGCCCGAATGGCGCGATTGTGCATTACCGGGTCAACGAAAAGACCAACCGCACAGTCCACACAGGCGAGCTTCTTTTAGTTGATAGTGGTGGCCAATACGTGGATGGCACAACAGACATCACGCGCACCATCATCGTCGGCACATCAACAGCTGAACATCGGATTTGCTACACGCGTGTGCTGCAGGGCATGATCGCGATCAGCCGCATTCGGTTCCCCAAAGGCGTCGCAGGGCAGCATTTGGATTCTCTGGCACGTGCAAACCTGTGGTTGGCGGGGCAGGACTATGATCACGGTACAGGCCATGGGGTTGGCAGCTACCTGAGCGTCCACGAAGGACCGCAAGGTATCTCGCGCCGGTCAGACATTGCGCTCGAGCCCGGTATGATCCTGTCAAACGAGCCCGGTTACTACCGCGAGGGGGAATTTGGCATTCGGATTGAAAACCTGATCACCGTGGTCCCTGCCCCAGAATTGTCAGGCGCTGACAAGCGAGACATGTTGTCCTTTGACACCTTGACCTTTGTCCCCCTAGATCGACACCTGATTGATACTGACTTGCTGACAACGGCAGAACGGGACTGGATTGATCGCTACCATGCGGATACAGTCACGCTTCTTGCGCCGCGTCTTGATGATGCGACGCGCGCTTGGCTGTCTAAGGCCTGCGCTCCGCTTTGACATGAAACTGTCATACTGCGCCCATAACACGCTACGGCGGTAACAATTGTTGCGGCCTTCACCAAAAGGAATTCGCTCATGGCTGATCACATCAAAATTCGTCCGGCAACTGGAACTTGGGTTGTACGTGCAGGTGGCGCTGTCCTTGGCGAAAGCCAGAACGCACTTGAACTGACAGAAGGTGACTATCCTGCGGTAATCTATTTCCCGCGCAGCGATATTGCGATGGCCTTTCTTGAACCGTCCGAGACGAAATCGTCGTGCCCATTCAAAGGCGAAGCAAGCTATTTTTCAATCGTTGCAAAAAGCGGCCCGATTGCAGACGCAGTATGGTCCTATACCGACCCCAACGCGGATGTTGCCGAGATTAAAGATCACCTTGCATTTCACACAAATAAGGTCGCCGTCGAACAGGTTTAAGAGTGTTCCTCGGCGGCTGTCTCTGACAACGCCCGGTTCATTGCCTTCAACGCATCCACCTGAAACAGCGCGCCCCATAATTGCGGTGGGCTGTCTTCGCCCCCCAACGTGACCACCGGAATAAACGTGTGACTGGCTTGGTCAAACAAAGGCATGGCCTGTTCCAGCGTTGCATTCCCATCGACATACACACCGTCACGGATCAAATCCCAACAGGCGTCTTCTGGTGCCGCCCGCGGTGTGTCCGCAGGCCGCATCACGCTCGCGACCTTGAAAGTTGCGAGTAGGTAGGCCTGAGGGCCCGCCGCCAAATGCACGTTACGCCGTTCAAGTTGCGTAAGAAAAAACGACCGATCGACCAAACGTGATGACAGTGCCGTCGAAAGTGACACCGCAACCATGACCGCTAATCCGGTCTGCCAATCGCCTGTCAATTCAAACACGATCAAGGTGGTCGAAATCGGAGCCCCCAACACAGCAGCCGCGACCGCGCCCATACCGGCCAGCGCATACAATGTTCCTTCACCTGATACGGTGGGGAAAATCGCTGTTGCAATCAGACCAAATGCCAAACCTGTCAGTGCACCCACCATCAAGGACGGAGAAAACACACCGCCCCCCATACGCCCACCCATAGTGATCGCAACGGCCATCACCTTTAAGATTCCAAACGTAATAGCTTCGTGTAAAACAAGGTTGCCTTGAAGCGCAGCCGAAGTCGTTTCATACCCGACCCCAATGATATGCGGCCACCAGATTGCAATACACCCCAGCAAGCCTCCCGCAATCGCTGGCCGCAAAAACCGCGGCAGACCAGTTTCGCGCTGAACATAGGTGCCGAAATCATCGGCCCAAAAGATAGCCTTCATCAAGATGACGGCCACGAGGCCGCACACGAGGCCAAGGATAAGAAATGCTGGCAGCTCGACGTAAAACGCCAACGCATTCTGCACCGGTAGAACAAATTCAGTGACATCCCCAAAGGCCAGTCGGTTAATGACTGTGCCAGCGACTGACGCGATAACAATCGGCGCAAATGCATGAACTGCAAAGTGGCGCAACACGACCTCGAGAGCGAATAACGCACCAGCAATCGGCGCGTTAAAACTTGCTGAAACAGCAGCAGCAACGGCACACCCAAGCAAATCCCGACCTGTTATCCCGTTCGCATTTAACCATCGGCAGACAATGGTCGAAAGTACAGCGGCAAGGTGAACGACCGGCCCTTCACGGCCCGTTGACCCACCAGATGAAAGGGTCAACAACGACGCGATAGCCGAAGCAAGGCCCCGCCGTACTTCTACGCGGCCTTCAGACAATGCCGCCCCTTCGATAACGTCACCAACAGACCGGACGCGCCCGTCATCGGTAAACCTATCGAGAATGATACCGACGGCCAGTCCACCTGCAACCGGGATTGCAACAATCTGGTACCACTTTAAGCCCGCGATAAAACTATGAAGCCGGGTGATATCGTCCGTACCGTAAAGCGTCGACTGAATATATTCGATCCCAAGCCTAAAAAACAGCGCGGCCAACCCTGCGCCGATGCCAATAATGAGTGCAATGAACCAGAACTGTATCTGTGTTGGGCCACGTGTTTTGACCACACGCGCAGCATCATAGCAGGCCGATTTCGCATCACTGACACCTTGCCGCAGTAAAATTTTAATCGGCTCGCCCATGCCGGTCAGCGCCCTACATCAATACTATGCGCAACACGCGCTTAAAATTTGTGTATGCGATCCACTGCAGCTGTCCAAGGGGCGAACATAAGACGACGTGATCACGTGTGATTTGCACAACGCGGAAATGATTCGCTAAAGTTGAACGAATCGCCAACACTTCGCCCATAGATTCGCGAGCGTTTTCCCGTCATTCGTGCGGACACACGACGGTTTACGTAACGTCCCTTCTGGGAACAGTAACCCTGTCAAAAATACGTTAACTTTCGGAAATCCCCCCAAAGTTGCACCACCACACAAGTCTCATATTTCATAAACCGCTAACCATTTCAGCAAACAGCATAAAAACCTCATATTTAGCAGAATTTTACAAAAATTCGCTATAGAAGTCCGCTTTGGCGCCGATAAACTGCTGAAAACAAAGACGCATAAACTCAACATATGATTGCAGCACCGGGCAAATCCACATAGGTCAGCAATTATGACATACTTTGGGACAGGTTGATCAACGACTTCGCGCTCTGGTAGTTTGATGAAGGGGGTATTTTGCTCTCGTGTTGTGGCGAGTATTCTTGAAGTCGACGCGGTGTTTAGCCAAGTGATTTCAACGTTAAAGAAAGGGTCGTTTGCGGACCTTTCTCAGGACAGATTGTACAAGGCGTGTCGAGGAGGTGAGTGGCCGAGATACGCGCGTTATGAGTGGGTCGGGTACTACAGTTCTAGGGGTGGTGTATACGTGTTGTCGCGCTGCGATGGTATACCCCGCCCCTAATTCGTCCTAAGATGAAATAAGAGCCTTGGCAGCTTCTCTTGCAGCGTCGGTCACACGGTCTCCAGAAATCATCCGCGCAATTTCGTCAATCCGAGCCGCGTCATCCAACGGTACAACAGTCGATGTTGTCGCATCTTCGTTCTGCTGCTTTTCAACACGCCAATGATATCCGCCCAATGCTGCGACTTGCGGTGAATGGGTCACAACCAAAACCTGCCCACCAGCGGCAAGATCGGCCAGACGCCTACCAACGGCATCAGCTGTTGCACCGCCGACACCTCGATCAATTTCGTCAAAAATCATCGTCAAGCCCGCGTCGGACTCTGTCAGGCATACCTTTAGCGCCAATAAAAATCGGCTAAGTTCGCCGCCAGATGCGATTTTGTTCAGTGGCCCGGCTGGCGCGCCCGGGTTTGTTGCCACGGTAAACGCAACAGCGTCAGCACCTTCAGGGCCCGCGTCTGATTGCGTGATATTCGTCACAAAGACCGCGCGCTCCATCTTTAGCGGTGCAAGCTCTGCAGCCATTGCTTTATCCAATGACTTCGCAGCTTTTGTCCGCTTTTCTGTTAGCTGGATCGCTGCCGCATCAAAGATCGCCTGCGCCGTTTGCAAATTACCTGTCAACGTTTTGAGATCCCGCGCACCGTCGTCTAGAACAGCCAAGCGCCCACGTAACCCATCCGCAAAGTCGCGTAGATCATCGGCCAGAACGCCATGTTTTCGTGCCAATCCGCGGATCGCAAATAGGCGCTCTTCGATATCTTCTAGCTCTGATGTATTAAACGACAGCGTATCAAGGCAGCTTGCAATACCACTTTGCGCCTCATCCAAGGCAAGCATCACCCGTTCAATCGCGCCTAACGGATCATCAAGCTGCCCCTCGGCTTTATCAGCAACACCAACAAGCCAGCGTGACGCATCACTGACCAGCCCCTCGGCACCATTCATGCCTAACGCTTCGCCCGCTTTGCCAATATCAGTGCGAATCTTTTCGGCCGCTTGCATCAGCCTGCGCTGCGTATCCAGCGTCGCCTCTTCCCCAGCTTCTGGTGATAAGGCGTCCAACTCAGCGACTGAATGGCGTAAATACTCTTCTTCGGCTTGGGCTTCGGCAATCCGCGCCTCAGCAGCAGTTAGCGCCTTACGCGCATCAGCCAACTGACGCCACGCGGCACGTACCTTATCAAGGTTGCCCTGTAACCCGGCATAGGTGTCCAGCATCTGCCGGTGCCCGCGCGGGTTCAACAAACCGCGGTCGTCATGCTGACCATGCAGCTCGACCAGCGTTTCAGACAGATTGCGCAGCACTTCGCCACTCACGCGACGATCGTTGATCCATGCCGTCTTGCGACCATCACGCGTATTCACACGACGTAAAATCAGTTCATCCTCGATCGCAATGCCAGCATCTTCAAGCACGGCAAAGCCGGGGTGCCCTGCTGGCAGATCAAACCAGGCTGTCACCTCGCCCTGATCTGCACCTTGACGAACCAATTCCGCACGCCCACGCCAACCAAGCACAAAGCCCAATGAATCTAGTAAAATTGACTTACCAGCACCGGTTTCACCCGTAAGAACATTGAGACCCGGCTGAAAAGCGAGCTCAAGCCGATCAATGATCAGCATGTCGCGAATATCTAGACCGCGTAGCATCCTAGCCCCCGATCCATGTTATGATTACAGCCATTCACCGCGCAGCACCTGCCGATAGATTGATGCCAGCCAATTATCGCCGGACACCTCAGCCGGAAGCCCCTGCCCGTTCAGCAACGCGTAACTCGATTCATACCATTCAGTCGAACGATAGTTGTGTCCCAAAATCGCACCAGCGCTTTGCGCTTCGTCAACCAATCCAATCGACAGATAAGATTCGACAAGGCGGTGCAAGGCTTCGGGGGTGTGAACCGTAGTTTGAAAATCTTCGACAACGGTACGGAATCGGTTTGCAGCCGCAGCGTAATGTCCCCGCTTAAGGTAGTAGCGGCCAATTTCCATTTCTTTCGCGGCAAGATGGTCAAACGCCAGATCGAATTTAAGAATAGAACTACGTGCGTAATCACTGTCAGGGTAACGTTCAATCACGGCCCGCAAGGCCTGCAATGCTTGAAACGTTAAGCCTTGATCACGGCCTACATCATCGATCTGATCATAATAAGACAGGGCCAACAGATAGGCGGCATAGGGTGCATCATCTTCCGCCGGATAGAAATCTAAAAATCGCTGCGCAGATGCGCGGCTGTTTTCATAGTCACCATCACGATGATATGAATACGCCTGCATGATCAGCGCACGTTGAGCAAATTCAGAATACGGATAAAGTCGCTCGATCTCTCCAAATGTAAAAGCAGCATCATCCGGGTTTCCGCGTTCAACCTGCGCTTCACCGCGTTCGAAAATCTGCTGCGCAGTCATGCTATCCAACGGTTCTTCTGCCAAGCCGCCACCGCAGCCCGCAAGAACCACAAGCGCCAAAACAGCGCCACACCCCTTTGTGCGGCGTCGGAACTTATCCAAACTGGCTGACATGACTGCGACCTCATTACTGACTGCGCACGCTTTACGCGCACCATTTGTTACGGATGGGTCTAGCATAGAAAAATGAGGGGCAAAATGCCTTTTGAACACGCTGTGATCAACTGTTCGCGGTAGACTTATGCAACGGCGTTAAGATCGGCAACACTGACGCCCACACCGGGCAACCGCGCCGCGATTTTTGCATCACAATTCACCCAACGCCAAGCCGAGGAATCATCAAACAAGGCGCGTAGCAAACGGTTTGTCATCGCATGACCAGACCGTGTACCCGTGTAGCGGCCCAAAATTGGTGCGCCTGCGGTATATAAATCACCCAATGCATCAAGCATCTTGTGGCGCACAGCCTCATCAGCATGGCGCAAACCACCGGGCGTCAACACTGTCGCGCCATCAACGACAACAGCGTTTTCCATCGTACCACCAAGCGCCAGACCATTTGCACGCATCGCGTCGACATCAGCAGAACGGCAGAATGTACGGCTATCACAAAGCTCGCGTACGAACGTACCATTGGCCATGTTCAGCGTCTTGCGTTGCTTACCAATTGCGGCATCCGCAAAATCGATCGCAAAATCAATTTGTAGCGAAGTGGCTGGTGAAAGCTGCGCAAAGGCTTCGCCTTCAGACACGGATACGTCTTTCAAAATTTCGATTGCACGCAAAGGTGCGGACAAGCGCGTCAATCCAGCATTTACAATTCCACGCACAAATGTCGCAGCACTGCCGTCTAGAATTGGCACTTCGGGACCGTCGATATCGACCAAAACGTTATGCACGCCACACCCCGACAAGGCCGCCATCAAATGTTCAATTGTGGACACTGTCACACCGTCAGCGTTGGTCAAACGCGTATTCAAAGGTGAAACAATAACGCTATCCCACTTCGCAGCCAATTGCGGTGTTCCAGTCAAATCGACACGACGAAACACAACCCCGGTATTCGCGGCGGCCGGATGCAATACAATCGTGACCGGCGCTCCAGAGTGAAGACCGATACCGTCAAAAGTGACCCGAGATTTAAGCGTAGTTTGCACGGCGTAACGCGCCTTTCAGGGTTAATTGTTGACGTTATAGTTAAAACGCCATGGCCTTCGGCTCAACTCACTCTTTACAACGGTATGAAACATGCCTGGCCGCTTTCATGACCGCAATGCGGCAAATATCACAACCCACTGTAAGTTAAAGAAAAAAGGCCGCCCTTGGGCGACCTTTTGTGTCATACTTACCTGACGTCACAATTCTGTGACGTGGATATTAGTTCGCCTGACGGCGTAAGAACGCAGGAATTTCGATGCGATCTTGATCTTCATTTGCTTCAGGCTCTTGGTGTAATGGTGTCACCTGAGGCTGAGCGCGCGCAGGTTGCTGAGCTGCAGCATCTGCCTGCGCACCCGTCATGCGGTTGATCAACGAGTTGATCCCAAAACGCGGCTTTTCAGCATCTTCGGCAACAGGCGCAGCGGCTTGTGGCTGCTGTTCGTTTTGTTTCGGCGCGCGGCTAACCGCCGCTTGCAAACGCGCCAAAGCTTCGGGAGAAGGCGTACCCGGCGCGCGCGGCGCAACAAAACTATCAGCTTCGCTTAGTGTTGGTTCAGGACGCGGCGTATATGCGGGCGGCGGCAAATCGTGTGACGCTGCAGGCTGTTGCTGCACAGGTTGTTGTGTTTGGACAGGCTGTGCGGCGACGGGTTGCGGCGCCGGTTGTTGCACTGGCGCGGGCTGCGGAGCAGCCGCAGTCGGCATGTCCAGATCTTGGAACAATGTGCGTTCTTCTTGCTGCGGTGCAGCCGCCGCGACCTGAGCAGGCGCTTCTTGAACTGGCGCAGGTGCAGGTGTCTCAATCGCAACCGGCTGCGCCAAAGGTGCCGCCATGCTACGACGTGGTAGCGGCGTGTCTGCGTTGCTCATTGCAGCGTCGATACCTGTAGCAACCACGGAAACGCGCATCTTGCCTTCCATGCTGGTGTCCAGCGTAGAACCAACGATAATGTTTGCTTCTGGGTCGACCTTTTCGCGGATTTTGTTTGCAGCTTCGTCCAGTTCGAACAATGTCAGATCGTGCGAACCAGTGATGTTGATAAGAACACCCTTCGCGCCTTCGAGGCTGATTTCGTCCAGCAATGGGTTCGCGATGGCCTTTTCAGCAGCTTGAATCGCACGGTTTTCACCTTCAGCCTCGCCGGTACCCATCATCGCCTTGCCCATTTCGTCCATGACGGCGCGAACATCAGCAAAGTCGAGGTTGATAAGGCCCGGACGAACCATAAGGTCAGTCACACCTTTCACACCTTGGTACAGAACGTCATCTGCAAGGGCGAAAGCTTCGGTAAATGTTGTGTTTTCATTCGCCAAACGGAACAGGTTCTGGTTTGGAATGATGATCAGCGTATCAACAACCTTTTGCAGGGCTTCGATGCCTGCATCAGCTTGTTTCATGCGTTTGCCGCCTTCGAACTGGAAAGGTTTGGTGACAACACCAACAGTCAGGACGCCCAGTTCACGGGCTGCTTGTGCGATGATCGGGGCTGCACCAGTACCAGTGCCGCCGCCCATACCCGCTGTGATAAAGCACATGTGTGCCCCAGCAAGGTGATCAACGATTTGTTCAATGCTTTCTTCAGCAGCTGCAGCGCCGACAGTTGCGCGTGCACCAGCCCCCAGACCTTCGGTCACTTTTAGACCCATCTGGATTTTCTGCTCTGAGCGCGATTGCTGTAGGGCTTGCGCATCTGTGTTTGCAACGACGAACTCGACGCCTTCAAGCGCCTGCTCAATCATGTTGTTCACAGCGTTACCGCCAGCGCCACCCACACCAAATACAGTGATGCGTGGCTTCAGTTCGTCATGCCCCGGGAGGGAGAGATTCAATGTCATTGCTCGATCCGCCTGTTTTTATGAGCCCGTCCCACCGGGCGCCTGACTGCTTATTAGGCTCATCTTAACCGGGTGATGCCGAAAGGTCACGGGAAAAACACAAAATAGACACCAAATCTGGACAAATTTTATCGGATGCCCGCTCGATTTCGGCCAATCGGCTAAATGTCGCGCATCACCAGTTGTCTTTGAACCATTTCACAGCACGTTTAAACGATCTCGCCGGGTAGCGATCCGCCGGAATTTCGAAATCCCACCATTCATCTTGCGGGTTCGCCGCAAACAACGACAGACCAACCGCGCTTGAAAATGCGGGACCAATCGCAGCTTGAGGAAGGCCCTGCACACGCAATGGGCGACCAAGACGCACTTGCTGGCCCAGAATTTTACTTGCCAAACCATCAAGCCCAGGAATTTGGCTGCCGCCGCCGGTCAACACGATCTGTTGGCTTGGCAGGTGTTCAAAACCAGCCGCATCCAGACGCGCACGGACCTCTTCCAAAATCTCTTCGACACGCGGACGCATGATGCCAATCAATTCGGCACGGCTAACCGTGCGGCGATCATGTTCCCAATCGCCAGTATCACCGCCGGTTTCTATCATTTCACGATCATCCATGCCGGTCGCAACAACGCCGCCGTAGAACGTCTTGATCCGCTCAGCCGTCGCCGTCGGAATTTGCAGTCCCATCGAGATATCAGATGTCACGTGGTCCCCGCCCATCCGAACAGAGTCCGCATAGATCATGTGTTTCTTCATAAACACCGAAATACCAGTCGATCCACCGCCCAGATCAATACACGCCGCGCCAAGTTCCTGTTCGTCTTCAACAAGCGACGACATCCCCGACACGTAGGCAGACGATGCCAGCCCAGCCAGTTCAAGATCACAGCGCTTAATACAGTAGAACAAGTTTTGCAGCGCCGTTGAATCAACCGTCAGCATATGCATGTCAGTCGTCAGCTTGTGACCTATTTGACCACGTGGATCTGCAAGACCAGACCGGTGATCTAGCGCAAAATTCACCGGCTGTGCATGCAACACTTCACGGTTCGCGCCGTAATCGGGTACATCGCAGTTCGCCATGACTTGGCTAATATCTTGTTCAGTGACCATACCACCCGACACGTCCAGCGCGCCATCTAGGCCATAAGAACGCGGGCGCGCACCTGAAAGCGACGCGATCACGTGGTCAACGCGGACCTTCGCCATCTTTTGCGCAGCCTGAACAACCGTACGGATTGCACGTTCAGTTTCTTGCATTGCTTCGATTTCGCCAAAGCGGACACCACGCGAACGGGTCGTCGCAGCACCGATGACGCGAAATTGCGACTGGCCAGCCATCGAACCGACACCATCAACATTGCGGAACTGCTCTGGGCCATCAAACCGCAAAACAAGGCAGGCGATCTTGGATGTACCTACATCAAGAATAGCCACAACACCGCGCTGCATCGCTGCTTTGCGCATTTGACGCATTGCACGCTGGTTGTCGTATACATCGCCCATCAGTTGTTCGCCCCGTTTGTAGAAACTGTTTCATTTACGCGGCGCAACGCGGCGACCGCTTCTTCGTTCATTCGCAAAGTCGGACGTTTCGCATTGCGCATATCGACAACGGCCACATCACGTTCCAACATGTCCTGCGCCGCATTCAGCGCGATAACGCGATCCAGCGCGGCAACCGCACCGTCACCCGGCAACAAAATGCGTTGATCACGATCCAGCACGATATCCCAGCGGCGCTCGCCCATACGAACAAGGCCACGCACACGGGTGCTTAACGGCCCAGCCCCAGCATAAAGCGCCAGTGCCTCTTCGATGTGCTGTTCTGCGCCGTCGCCAGCAATCAAAGGCAGGTCGAGCCGCTCGGACCGGGACGTCACGACGCCTGACACAACCCCTGTTTCATCGATCAACCGTAACGTCGCACCATCACGCCAAAGCGCCGAAGGCACGCGCGGCGTCAACCGCACCTCAAGCGTGCCAGCCGCGCCGACACGCACGCTTGCGCTTTTCACCGGGTCAAGCGCTTCGATTGTGCGGCGCGTGTGTTCAAGATCCAGATCAAAAGAAGAAACAGGATAGTCAGTCGGCAAGAGCGCAATCACAGCTGTCATCGTTGACTGATCAGCACCTGTGATAGTCATAGCTTTAACCATGAATTGCGGGCGCTCTTGAAAACGTTGCTTGGTACTTTCGATCTGCGCAACCAAAGCGGCACGGTTTTCCGCTTTGGAAAAATGCGATCCAGCGATCGCCGCAATCAAAAGAATAGGAACGCCAATACGTGTCGCCGCCCGAAAACCCGGCGTCAAAAGCAACCGCTGATAGCGATAGCCCAAACGCGAAGGTGCCGGATCATGCGGACCAGTTGTAGCAGGACGCCGGATCAGACTTCGCATAGCGCAGCCTCCAGCACCCAAACACCGGATGACGTTTCCGCCGGCGCATTCGCCTGACCAACATCGGTCACAATCACTTCACATGTTTTGCCCCGTAAAGCTGCTCTAGAATCCATAACAAACGATGATGCGCCTGCCCGCGCTGCCATCGGCCGATCCAAAACTTTAACAACTTCCGGGTTTGCCCTGCTCGACATACCCAACCGCCTCTTTCGCGGATCTTTGTGACCCGTCAATTTTATGTGACCCTTTTGCGGATCAAGCCATTATTTGGCCTATTATTCTGCGCCGCTGTCGATCAAGCGTTCGCCAACCCGCATAATTTCCCATTCTAGCGTAATACCTTGCGAATCGTAAACCTTTTTCCGCACGCGTTCGCCCAAATCTTCAAGATCGGCGGCAGTGGCGCCGCCCGCGTTGGTTAAAAAGTTCGAATGTTTTTCATTCATCACAGCCCCGCCAAGGGTCGCGCCACGCATGCCAGCATTATCAATCACCTTCCACGCCTTTAAGTCATGCACATCATCGGCACGTCCCGTAGACGAAAAACCAGCAGGATTACGAAACGTTGACCCTGCTGTGCGGTCTTTGGTGGGTTGGGTTTCATCCCGTTTTGCCAACTGTTTAGTCATGCGCTGGACCAGTGCGGCAGGATCACCCTGTGGCGCCTCAAAACACGCGCTGACAACAATCGCCCCCTTAGGAAGCCTACTTTGACGATAGGCGAATTGCAGCTCATCCGCCGCAAGTTCGACCAGTTCTCCGGCACGTGTAACCACCGTGACCGACACAAGAACATCTGCAACATAATCCCCATAACACCCTGCGTTCATGCAAACAGCGCCGCCAATCGTGCCCGGAATAGTCCGCAAAAACGTCAGATCACGCCCAGCATCCGCAGATTTGCGCGCCACATGCGCGTCCAAAGCAGCGGCCCCCGCAACGACATGTTCGCCAGACGTATCAATCGCGTTAAACCCGCGCCCTAGCCGGATCACCACGCCGCCGATACCGCCATCGCGCACGATAAGGTTACTCCCTACTCCCATCGGGAAAACGGGCAGATCGGCAGGCAGTGCTGCTAAAAACTCGCGCAGATCATCCACATCGGCAGGTTGAAACAACATGTCGGCCGGCCCGCCAACGCGCATCCACGTCAATTCCGCCATCGAACGTTTTTTCGTTAATGTGCCGCGCACGTCAGGGAAATCGACCATCCCGTTCCTTTCATAGCCAGTTAGACCGACAATCGCCAAATTTCGACACCGACATCTCTAGTCAAACTTATGACGCACCCATTTGTACGAATAATAGATAGGCCAGCGCAAAACAGAGCCCTGAGCAATTGCAAAAACCGTACCAACCATTGCGCCATTTTGAACCACGATCCAAATCAGCAAGGGAATACCAAGTGCGATCAGAACATATGCTCTGCGCCAGTGGTTGTCACTGGATGGGATCGATTGCAACACAAACGCTAGAACGATCCACAAACACCCGAACCAAAGCGAAGCCGTCATTACTTAGCCAGCCTTTCAGGCAACCGGTTCGCCCACGCACTAATGGTCCCTGCCCCAAGGCAAACAACCATGTCGCCCGGCTTGCTTTGTTCACGGACCAGACGTTCAAGGTCGTCTTCTGATACGACATTGCGAGCATCACGATGCCCATGCCGCACAAGACCAGCCACTAGATCATCACGGCCTGCGCCGGGAATTGGGTCCTCTCCTGCCGCAAACACATCAGAAATACCGACGACGTCAGCGTCGTTAAAACACGCGCAGAATTCGTCAAAGTGATGCGACAAACGGCTAAAGCGATGCGGTTGGTGAACCGCAATTACCCGCCCTTGCGTTGCTTGGCGCGCCGCCTTGAGCACGGCGGAAATCTCAACCGGATGGTGGCCATAGTCGTCAATGATGGTGACACCGTTCACTTCGCCAACGCGGGTAAAGCGGCGGTTGACACCTTTGAACCCTTTCAACGCAGCGCGAATTTCATCTTTCTTCATGCCCAAATGGCGGGCAACAGCCACAGCGGACAGCGCGTTTGACACGTTGTGATCACCCGGCATTGGCAGTTCACAACCGTCAATGGTCGTGCCTTCGTCCTGCAAGGCAACGTCAAAATGCGCGACACCCGCCTTATAGGTCAGGTTAATCGCACGCACATCAGCTTGGGCGTTAAACCCAAAGGTTGTGACACGACGATCAGAAATCTTACCAACAAGCGCCTGCACGTCAGGATCGTCCGTGCAGCAAACAGCCAACCCGTAGAACGGGATATTCGACACAAAATCATAGAACCCCTTGTGCAGGGCTTCTTCGGTACCCCAGTGCTCCATGTGTTCTGGGTCTATGTTTGTTACAATCGCGATGGTCGCGGGCAAACGGTTGAATGTGCCATCACTTTCATCAGCTTCGACCACCATCCATTCGCCCTGCCCCATGCGGGCGTTCGAACCATAGGCGTGGATGATCCCACCGTTGATAACAGTCGGATCAATACCGCCTTCATCCAGCAATGCTGCAACCATTGTCGTCGTCGTCGTTTTACCGTGTGTCCCAGCAACAGCGATATTCGATTTCAACCGCATCAATTCGGCCAACATCTCGGCACGGCGCACAACTGGCAAACCTTTGGCGCGGGCGGCGTCCAGTTCAGGGTTACCCGGCTTGATGGCGGAGGAGATCACGATGACCTCAGCGCCCTCAAGGTTCTCGGCACGCTGGCCTTCAAAAACTGTAGCGCCAAGCGACTTGAGCCTGTCAGTGATTTTCGATGCCTTCAGGTCTGACCCTTGCACGGTGTACCCGTGGTTAATCAACACCTCGGCAATGCCTGACATCCCAATGCCACCAATCCCGACAAAGTGAATCGGGCCAACGTCCAAAGGCAATTTTGTTGCAGCAGCGTTCATCGCTTGATTTCCATCTTATTTTTGGGCCGATGTGGCCAGTTCTTCGACAAGTTCAACAAGGCGCTCGGTTGCATCTGGCACGCTGCAACGCACGGCAGCTTGGGACATTTTCATCATACCAGTTTCATCGGTCAGCAGTTTTTCAAGCATCGCAGTCAGCTGCGCGACCTCGAATTCTGTTTCCGTCATGATAACTGCCGCATCGTTTTCGACCAACTGACGCGCATTCGCGGTCTGTTCATCACGGATGGCGCTTGCAAGTGGCACCCAGATCGCTGGGCGTCCAATGGTGCTGACATCCGCGACGGTGGACGCACCAGATCGCGAGATCACCAGCTGTGCTTCGGCCATACGTTCGGGCACATCGGCAAAAAATGTCTGAACATCTGCATTGATCAGCTCTGCGTCGTAATAATTTGTCACGCGTTCAAGATCTTCGTCACGCGCCTGATGGCTAACGCGCACGTTGCGGCGAATGTGTTCTGGCAAAGCAGAAATCGCTGGCGGTGCAATATCTGACATAATGCGCGCACCCTGGCTGCCCCCCAACACGACAACCGACATCGGATAGTCACCCGGCGGAATATATGGCGCGGCCGCACGTTCAAGAACCGCAGACCGCACTGGATTACCTGTGTGGACACCCTCAACCGCGTTTGGCAAAGCCGTCGGCCAAGTCCCACAAGCGACCTTGTCAACACGTTTAGCAAACAATTGGTTCACGCGCCCCAGCACACCGTTTTGTTCATGAATCATGCGCGGAATACGCAAGGCCCATGCTGCAGTCATCGCAGGGATGGCCGGATAACCACCGAAACCAACAACAACGGCAGGACGATCAAACAGCATCTTCCACTTGGCGGCAGCGATACCGCCGACGATCCGAAATGGAACCGCTAGCTTTTGCAGGATACCACCACGCGCAAAAGTAGCACTACCCACAACGCTTATTTCGACCGCATCGGGAAAACCATTGGTGTAGCGCGCGCCACGCGCATCTGTCGAAAGACGGACGCGCCAGCCTTTGGCTAACATTGCCTCGGCCAAAGCCTGCGCCGGGAACATATGTCCACCTGTTCCGCCAGCAGCAATAATCAAAAGTGGTGCGGTCATCTATTGGCCCTACGTAGCAAAATATCTTCCATCTTGCCCTGCGGGCGCGAGCGGGTAAATGCAAGTAGCATTCCAACAGTAATCCCCCCCGCAATCAGCGATGATCCGCCATATGACACGAACGGCAGTGTCATTCCCTTAGCTGGTAGCAGACGCACGGCAACACCCATGTTGATCATCGCCTGCACACCAAACACGCAAGCAAGCCCTGTCCCGGCAAGGCGAATGAACGGATCACGTTCTTTCATCAAACGCAGCAATGACCGCACAACGATCACGCTATAAAGTGCGATAATAACTAAGACGCAGATCAGCCCGTATTCTTCGGCAGCAACCGCGATAATGAAATCGGTATGCGCATCTGGCAAAGACCATTTCACTTGGCCCTCGCCCACACCAACACCAAAAAATCCGCCCTCGCGGATGGCATTAGTCGCATAGCCAAGCTGTGTTGTCGGGTCCAAATCAGGCGACAAAAACCCATCAATACGGCGCGCGAAGTGTTCAGAGTTGCTATAGGCAACGGTCCCACCCAAGACGACAAGACCGGCAAGCACCAAGAGCAACATCATCGGGGCGCCAGCAACAAAATACATCACACCCCATGAAAACAGGATCAGACAAGCCTGACCAAAATCAGGCTGCATCGCAAGGATCAGCACGATCGTCACGGTCAAAATAAATGAATACGCTTTGCCCGGCGGGCCACCCAACTGCTGCGACGCTGACAGCATCCATGCGGCCATCACGATAAATCCAGGTTTCAAGAACTCTGACGGCTGAACAGATGCAAAGCCCAGCGAATACCAGCGGGTCGCGCCTTTACCAAAGTCCGTGCCAAACACAGGCAACATAACAAGCGCGGCAAATGCCGCTATGAACCCCAAAACTGCCAATCGGCGCACAAGGGTTGGAGACATCATCGAGACAGAAAACATGACGATCACGGCCATGCCGCCAAAAATGGCCTGCCGAGTCACATAGTGAAACGGTTCAAGCCCATTTTTCGCCGCCAATGGCGGAGAAGATGCCAAGCCTAACAATAGGCCGATCCCAAACAGGATCAGAATGCTCGACAAAGTCCACTTGTCGATTGTCCGCCACCACCGGGGAAGAACCGGGTCACCGGATCGCACCGGGACCGCACCATAGACCATCTCTGTCATGGATCACCACCTTACTGCCTCAACCGCCCGTTTTCCGGGTCTGATGGTAGCATAGCCAGCATTTACGTGCGATTCTACAGAAATTTACCCTAGCGAAAGGCGTGACAGTCATAAGATCAAATTTAGCTAAATTTGATCGCGCTTGCATGCACCGCCGTTCCACGGCACATCAGCCCAATGAACATAGATACTTTGATCATCGGCGCCGGTGCTGCTGGCATGATGTGCGCGGCCCATGCCGGGCCAAATACGCTTGTTGTGGATCACGCCAAAGCAGCGGGCGAGAAAATTCGGATCTCGGGCGGAGGACGCTGCAACTTCACCAACATGCACGCCAGCCCCGCGAACTTCATCAGCCAGAACCCGCACTTCTGCAAATCTGCGCTCAAACGCTATACGCAATGGGACTTTATCGCGCTGGTCGATCAGTACCGGATCGCATGGCATGAAAAAACACTCGGGCAACTATTCTGCGACGACACCGCCAAAGATATCGTCGCAATGCTGCGTGCCGAGATGGACAAGTCAGGCGCACAGCTTTGGCTGCAAACGTCGGTCGACAACATTCGTCATGATGGCACACATTTTCATGCACAGCTAACACGTGACGGGCGCATCACGCAGATTGCTGCGAAAAACCTTGTTGTGGCCTCTGGCGGCAAATCCATCCCAAAGATGGGCGCGACGGGTCTTGCCTATCAAATCGCCGGGCAGTTTGATGTGCCTGTTATCGAAACACGGCCCGGGCTGGTGCCCTTCACCTTTGGCGAAGACCGGTTCAAGCCGCTCGCCGGGGTCGCCCTGCCCGCACGCGTTAGCGCCAATAACACCAGCTTTGACGAAGCCATCCTTTTCACCCACCGCGGCCTGTCGGGCCCCGCCGTGCTGCAAGCCTCGTCCTATTGGCATGAAGGCGAGCAGATCACCGTTAACGTTGATCCCGCAGCGGGCCTTTTCAACACATTGAAATCCGCGCGCCAAACCCAAGGCCGCAAAGCCCTAACCACGGTAATGTCACAATATCTGCCTGCACGACTGGTCGACTTTCTGACGGCCGACCTACAGTTATCCGGTAACATCGCCGACCAAAGCGACGCACGACTACAAGAAATCGCAGACCAACTATCGCACTGGGACCTGACGCCATCCGGCACAGAAGGCTACCGCACCGCCGAAGTCACACTCGGTGGGATCGACACGGACGCGCTGTCGTCAAAAACGATGGGCGCAAAATCCGTCCCCGGCCTGTATTTCATCGGCGAAGCAGTCGACGTCACGGGCTGGCTAGGCGGGTATAATTTCCAATGGGCATGGTCATCAGGCTGGGCGGCCGGTCAAGCAATCAAGTCAACCGCGAATGGATAAATCGGTATAGAGAAAAGAAGACGGAGTTTAGAAATGGTATATCATATTTCCGGAGGCGCGCCTGACCCTAAACTGGTGGGCATCCTGACCGAGGTTCTTATTCCAGTTGATGGTGACTTTGATAAAGTCGAATTGATCGACCCAAGCCAAGATGGCCGATGGGGTGTTAGTTTTGGCATGGGGTGGAGCGGCCGGCCTATCGACACGACGCATATGCCTACGCGCTTGCGCCGCAAAGGTAACGAAGAGTTTCCATTTTATGAGGTGTTTGAGGCATGGGGCAAGGGATTACTTGTCACAGAGAAGTTCAAACAAATCGTAGAACGCTTCGAACCTGATGTGCATCAATTTCTTCCTGTTGACATAGAGCAGGGGGGCAAAGTGATCGCAAAGCGATATTTTTTCTACATTTGTAATCGCCTTGACACGTTGGCGAAGGATGCCTGTATTCCGGCTGTCGGTGAAGATGAACACTATATGCCAAATTACGATGGCAATGACAAAATGGTATTTTCCACAAAGAAAATAGGCAGCTGCCATGCGTGGCACGACAAATACACGATCGGGCGCTTTATGTCAGATGAATTAGTTGCTGCGTTGGCCGAACAGAATTTTCTGGGTATGGGGTACCAGAAATTCGACCAAGTCTAGCTCTGCACCTGTATGATAGGAAAAGCCATTTATCCTACAATCGCGCGCATCGTTAACCCAGCGACGAACCGACCAGATGCCCGACGCAAAGCCGACGTCGGGCCGACGCATCGCCGACTGCCAAAACATGAATAAACACGAGCATTAACACATGCTTCGTGATCAATGGCCGACCAGAGAGCCACGCACTCCACGAAACATCACCGAACGTTGCGTGAGGTCGCATTTCAGGTGAACCTTAGGATGTCGCCTCTTGCACGCAGGCGATGAAATCCTCGCCCCGTTTCTCAAAGCTATCATACTGATCAAACGATGCAGCGGCTGGGGCCAGCAACACGACATCACCCGGCTGTGCTTCGGCAGCGGCACGGGCAACTGCGGCCTCCATAGTACCACATACCTCGGCCTCAGCTCCGCTTAACTGGCGTGCAAATTCTTCAGCTTCCCGACCAATCACATAGGCTTTGCCCACGTTTTGCAGATGCGGCAGCAGCGTATCCAAACCACCTTCTTTTTGCAGCCCACCACATATCCAACGGATCTTTGTGAACGCCTGCAATGCCTTAGCGGCGCTATCGACGTTGGTCGCCTTGCTGTCGTTCACATAGCGCACGCCGTTATGCTCAGTAACCAGTTGCGACCGGTGCGGCAAACCGGGGTAGCTGTGCATCGCGGCCTCAATCCCCTTGGGACCAAGCCCTAGGCTACGGCAAACCGCATAGGCGGCGCAGGCGTTTTGGTGGTTATGCGCGCCCGGCAGTCCCGGAACATTACGCAGATCTATCGACGCAACCTGCCGCCCCTTGCGCATTTCAGACAAGAACCCCTTGCGCGCGGACACCGCCCAACCGTCGGTCAACTTGCGACCCGTTGATATCTGGATCACGCGATCATCCCCTGCCCCTTCGATCAACTGATTGGCAAGGTAGCGACCTTCGGCCTCATCAACGCCAATAATAGCCCGATCAGGACCACCCTCTGCGAACAGGCGACGCTTGGCCGCAAAATACCCGCCAAGCCCTGCATGGCGGTCCAAGTGGTCGGGCGACAGATTGGTAAAGACAGCAATGTCAGGGGTCAGCGCACGCGCCAGATCAGTTTGGTAGGAGGACAGCTCAAGAACGATAACCTCACCATCATGTGCCGGTTCAATATCCAAGACCCCACGCCCAATATTCCCAGCCAACTGCGCCGGGCGACCGTTTTCGATCAGGATATGATGGATAAGCGCAGAGGTCGTAGATTTCCCATTTGATCCGGTAACCGCAACGACGCGTGGCGCCACATCAAAACTGTTCCAAGCATCTGTCGCGAAAGATTGGAAAAACAGCCCTATATCGTTGTCCACGGGCACCGTGGCATCCCAAGCCGCGGCAATCACAGGATTCGGGTGCGGGTAAAGATGTGGGATTCCGGGGCTGACGATCAGTTTGGAAACGCCATCAAATGCACCTTGCTTGCTCAGGTCACGGACCGTCAAACCATCCGCTTCTGCCGCCTCGCGCGCGGGCACACTGTCGTCCCAAACAACAACATCAGCACCACCTTCAATAAGTGCGGCAGCCGTGGCACGACCCGAACGGCCAAGTCCCAAAACGGCGACTGTCTGACCTACATAGCCCTGAACTGGAATCATCTTTGCCTCACTGCGTATTTGCGCAGACATTGCCCCGATCAGCACCACAGGCGCAAGAGACCGTCTCGGAAGAGCACCATCAACACTTCAAAGTTTAGAAAAGGCCAAGACATACCCAAATGGTGCGGTCGGGGGGACTCGAACCCCCACGAGTGTTACCTCACAGCGACCTCAACGCTGCGCGTCTACCAATTCCGCCACGACCGCAAGTCATTAGCTGCCGCGCTTCTAGTGCAGCGGTCCCGGCTTGCCAAGAGGCAAAACGCACTCAATGCACAACCAGCGCATCTTGGCGCGAACAGGGGTGACATTTCACCCGCACACGGCCATATCAAAACCAACAGGAGACACGACACCATGGTTGAATGGATCATATCAGACGGGCTAACCGACTACGCCGAGGCCCTGCGCTTTATGGAAGCCCGTGTTGATGCGATTTCGCGTGGTGAGGCCGAAGACTGCATTTGGCTACTTGAGCACCCCCCGCTTTACACGGCAGGTACATCTGCCAAATCAGCTGACCTTATCGATCCAGACCGTTTCCCAGTGTTCGAAGCCCGCCGCGGTGGCGAGTATACCTATCACGGCCCAGGTCAGCGCGTTGCATATGTTATGCTTGATGTCGCAAAGCGTGGACGTGACGTGCGACAGTTCGTCAAAGACCTCGAGACTTGGGTGATTGCGACGCTAGATACATTCAACGTCAAAGGCGAAATTCGTGAAGGCCGGGTGGGTGTCTGGGTGCAGCGCCCAGAAAAGCCCCTGCACGCAGACGGAAACCCCGCCGAAGACAAAATTGCGGCCCTTGGTATTCGCTTGCGCAAATGGGTGTCGTTTCACGGGATGTCAATCAATGTCGATCCAGACCTAAGCCACTTTGAAGGGATCGTACCCTGCGGGATCACGGATCATGGCGTGACCAGCCTTGTCGATCTTGGACTGCCGGTCACGATGAATGATCTAGATGTCGCATTACGTCAGACATTTGATCGGACAATGTAGGGTGGGTTTTAACCCACCGCCCCGCAAAACGCAGGGCGGTGCAGTTAATACTTAAATCCGCGCGCCTGACGCTTCGTCAAAACGATGTGTCATCGCTGGGTCTGCTTTGAACGACAGCGTTGTGCCGCTTTTGATCGCAGTGCGTTCCATCTTTGCGACAAAGGAATTTCCTTCGCGCGTGGTCAAGTGAACAAGAACGTATTCGCCTAGATTTTCAACCAGATCGACGGTGCCAGACAGCCATCCCTCACCTTCTGCAGCGGGCATCAGATGCTCGGGACGGATACCTAGAACCTGCCCCGCATCAACCTGCACGCCTAGTCCTGCGTCCAGCTCGGCAGGGACAAAGAAGTTCATCTTTGGGCTACCGATGAATTGCGCGACAAACATATTGTCAGGACGATCATATAGGTCCGTTGGCGACCCAACTTGTTCAACCCGCCCATCGCGCAACACGACGATCTTATCGGCAAGTGTCATCGCTTCGACCTGATCGTGAGTCACATAGATCATTGTCGACCCAAGGCGTTCATGTAGTTTTGAAATTTCAAACCGGGTCTGCACGCGCAGCGCAGCGTCAAGGTTGGACAGTGGCTCGTCGAACAAAAACACCTTAGGATCCCGGACAATCGCACGGCCAATGGCCACACGCTGACGCTGACCACCCGACAGGTTGCGTGGGCTGCGGTCCAGATAATCAGTGATTTGCAGAACTTCGGCTGCGGCTTTCACGCGGCGATCAATTTCGTCTTCCGGTGTTTTGATTTGCTGCAGACCAAACGCCATGTTTTTATACACGGTCATATGCGGATAAAGCGCATATGTCTGGAACACCATTGCGACTTCGCGCTTGGATGGCGCAACCTCGTTCACGACGTTATCGTCGATTGCGACCGTCCCGCTGGTGATATCTTCTAGACCGGCAATCATCCGCAACAGCGTAGATTTACCGCAACCTGACGGGCCAACAAACACGACGAATTCGCCGTCTTCGATATCAAGGTCGATCCCGTGCATTACCTGCACTGGACCATAAGATTTGCGTACGTCGCGAATTGTCAAACTGGCCATGATTGCTCCATGTCTTTAATGGCCGCACGCAATGTGTCGGCGAATTCTGGGAAGGCTGTGGGAAGATCACCCCAAAGCTGCTGAGAGGTTACAAAATCATCGGCGCCAAGCATGGCCTTTAGGGCATCCCAGCTTGGTTCGAGATAATCAAAAGGGATGCGGCCAGCTGCAACGTGTTGCGAAAACACGTACCAGCTCGCGATGCTGCGAATACCGTGATGTGGCATGATACCTTGCTTGAGGCACCCTTCTAGCGTTGGGCGAATAAAGATCGGAAACTTTGCGACACCGTCAGCGCAGATACGGGCGACAGTGTCGGCAATGGCTTCGTTCTTAAACCGTGCCGCGATATCATCAAGATACGCCTCTTTCGAAAAAGGTAGCTCGATCGTTAGCGCGGGCAGCACCTCTTGGGTTTCGTAATTCCAGAAATGATCGAACAGTTCTGGAACACGCATCGCCTGATCAAAGGTTTCGATCCCGTGCAACGCCCCAAGATACGTCAGGCAAGTATGCCCGCCGTTCAGGACCCGGATTTTGGTTTCTTCGTAAGGATCAACATTACTCGTGACCGTGACATCGACCTTGTCCAACGCAGGCATGGGACCTGCAAAATTGTCCTGCAGAACCCACTGAACGAATGCTTCGGCTGCTATGGGTTGCACAACGGCTTCGCCGGTTATTTCAGATAGCTCGGTCGTTAACGCATCTGTCGAACGCGGAGTGATCCTGTCAACCATTGAGCAAGGGAAAGTGACGTTTTCCGCGACCCAAGCGACCAAATCACCCTGCCCAGTCAGCCCCAGATATGCCGCAAAGTTTGCTTTCAGCATTTTGCCGTTTTGGCGGATGTTATCGCAGCAACAAATTGTAATCGGCTGACCGCCAGCGGCCATCCGACGCAAAAGTGCGGCCTGCAGATAGGCATAGACTGTTGTCTGTGCCCCGCCCGAAACCTCGGCCTTGATGGTCGGGTCATTCGCGTCCAATGCACCTTTCGGGTCCGTATAATAGCCGCTTTCGGTGACCGTGATGCTCACCATGTGTACGCTTGGCTGCTCTAACAGCGCTTCGGCGCCTGACGCATCTTTTGACCAATCGGCAAAACCCACATGGCTGCGGACCCGACGTAGCGAAACCACACCTTCTGGCGTTGTCGATTTCAGCAGGTAGCCATTTTCCCAAGTCGCGCATTGCGCAAATGCGTCGGCCTCTGGTGCGCGCAGGTTTACGGCAGCAATGCCCCAGGCAAGATCGCCCGTTTCTTGCATATAGTCATCAATGTACTGGGCTTGGTGTGCGCGGTGGAAGGCGCCAAATCCCAGATGCACAACACCAACCGCGCAGTTCGTACGGTCGTATGTCGTCTCAAAGATATTGGCCTTAGCGGATTGAGTCATCACGCGGTTTCCTTTGTAGGGATCAAATCTTTTCGGGCTTTGTCCCGATAGGCAGACGGCGTCATGCCCTTCATCTTCAGAAAGTGCCGGTTAAAGTTTGCAAGGTTCTGGAACCCAACTTGGTAACAGATCGCGGCCACTTGTTCGTCAGTTGCATAAAGCATCCCGCAGGCCTGACCGATCCGCACCCCGTTCACAAATTCAACAAACCTATGCCCTGTAGTAGCTTGAAAATTCCGACGGAATGTTGCCTCGGTCATGCCAGCCATATTGGCCGCGCTTTCAACAGATACTTCGTCAGAGAAATTTTGAACGATATGATCAACCACATCGCAAATCTTGATCTGCTGCTTGCTGCGCTTTGCATGATCAATCTTCTGGATTGACATGGTTTCGGAATCCGCATGATCGGCCAATATCGTAAGAAAGTCGAGAAACTCCAAAATACGATTTGGGCCGGTACCATCACGCAATGATGCAAGCCGCGCCATCGCATCGTCTAACGGATAGCCGTTGAATTTTATCCCACACTGAGAGCGTTTGATGAGGTTTTGAGACGGCTCAAACTCCGGAAACCATTGTACCAGCCCATCGACTTTTTCGTGATCAAACTGAATCACCATATCGCGTTGCGCCACAGGTTCAGTCCAGACTTCGTCTGTGATCCAGTTATGCGGTAGATGTGGCCCGATCAGGAATAAATCACCCGGTGCAAAGTCACCAATGTAGTCACCAACATAGCTACGCCCATTGGTTGCCACGATCAGGTGCAATTCGCATTCCTTATGCGAATGCCAGCGGCATAATGGATCAGGCCAGCCATGTTCTAAATAGCGCAGACTGTCGGGACTGCTTTCTAGGACCTCTAGCTCGGGTTGGATAATCGACATCGCGCTACCTCAGAACATTGCCGCCATCGACGCCGATGGTCTGTGCGGTCAGGTAGGATGATTGTTCCGATGCAAGGAAAACCGCCACGCGGGCCACGTCGTCTGGTGACCCCATATAGCCAAGTGGAACGGCCTCGCCGACTTCGCGTTTTTTCTGTCCGGGCTCTTTGCCTTCGAACTTTGCGAATAGGCTATCAACATGTTTCCACATCGGTGTGTCTATCACACCCGGGGATATCGCGTTCACACGGATTTTATGTGGTGCCAAAGCTAACGCCGCAGATTGCGTATAACTGATAACAGCCGCTTTGGTGGCGCAATAATGCGCAACCAAGGCTTCGCCGCGGTGCCCTGCTTGGCTGGACAAGTTGATGATAGATCCGGGTTTATCTGCGGTTACCATCGCCTGTGCTGTTGCCTGCATAACGGCATAGAACGCACGGACGTTGACCCCAAACAATCGATCGTATTGCGCAAGATCAGCGGTCAACACATCGCCCATGTCAAAGATTGCCGCGTTGTTGAACAACACGTCAGGTGAAATGGATTTGATCCATTCCAATGCAGCGGCCAGACCATCGTCAGATAGCAAATCAAACTGCTTGTACGTCGCCGGACCGTCAAAGCTGTCGGCCACATCAGTTGCGTAAACTGTCGCGCCAAGCGCTGCAAAGTGGGCGACTGCAGCGGCACCGATGCCACCGCAAGCGCCAGTCACCAAACAGACCTTGCCAGTCAGATCAACAGGGGCAGGATTCAGGGCCATTACTTCACCGCCCCGAATGTCAGACCTTGCACCAGTTGCTTTTGCGCAAGCCAGCCAAAGACCACGATGGGTGCACAAGCGAGCGTCGAAACAGCTGATACTTTGGCCCAGAACAGACCTTCAGGTGCTTGGAATGATGCAACAAATGATGTCAGCGTGGTCGCGTCTGTTGTTGTCAAAACGATCGACCAGAATGCCTCGTTCCAGCAAAGGATGATCGACAGCAACGCAGTTGACGCAATCCCACCCCATGCCAAAGGCATCACAATCTGGCGGATTTCGTTATAGGTTGATGTGCCGTCCATGCGGGATGCCTCAAGGATTTCCTTGGGGATTTCGCGAAAATAGTTGAACAGGATCAACATCACGATAGGCAGGTTCATGAGCGCATAGATAATGACCAGCAGCCCCTTGGTGTCATAAAGCCCTGTCTTTTGCGCCAAAAAGTAGATCGGCATCAACACACCAACGGCAGGCAACATCTTAGTCGATAGCATCCACATCAGAATGTCTTTGGTCCAACGGCCCGTGTTAAACGCCATCGCATAAGCCGACGGAATTGCAATCAGCAGAGCCAATAGCGTGCCGCCGAATGCGGTGATAACCGAGTTGATCGCAAACTTGCTATAGTTCGTGCGCGACTGAATTTCGGTATAGTTTTCTAGCGTTGGTTCAAAGAATAGCTGCGGCGGGATCGCAATTGCCTGTGCTTCGGTCTTAAAGCTGGTCAGAACCATCCAAAAGATCGGAAAGAAAAAGATACAGGCAACGATCCATGCGAAGACGACAGCAATACGGTTCTTTAGGTGCTCGCGTTGTTTATCAGTCATGTTTACACCGTCAGCGTTTTGCCAACCGCACGGATCAAGAAGATCGCAACGATATTGGCGAGGATAATTGCAAAGACACCACCGGCAGAGGCCACGCCCACATCAAACGCTTGCTGGGATTGGATGTAGATCAGGTAGGTCAGGTTCGTAGATTGCACACCGGGTCCGCCACTTGTTGTGACAAAGATCTCAGCGAAAATCGCAAGGTGAAAGATCAATTGGATCAGGATCACGATTGAGATCGGACGCGCCAGATGTGGTAAGGTCAGGTTATAGAACTGCGACCAGAAACCAGCGCCATCCAAAGTGGCGGCTTCTTTTTGTTCTTGGTCTTGCGACTGCAGCGAGGTCATGAAGATCAGGATCGCAAACGGGGTCCACTGCCAGCTGACCATCACGATGATCGACGCCAGTGGCATATCTTGCAGCCATTCAACTGGTGTCGCGCCAATGACGTTGGCAAAGAACGCGAACAGCCCGTTGTTAGGATCCATAAGCATGTTCTTCCAGATCAGCGCAGAAACAGTTGGCATGATAAAGAATGGTGAAATCAGCATAACCCGGACGATGCCGCGCCCCTTGAATGGGCGGTCGATCAAAAGGGACACTGCCAAACCAACGACGACTGTAATCACAAGGATTGATCCAACAAGGACCAACGTGTTCAGCAGCGCCGGAAAGAAAGACGGGTCAGTCCAAAAGAACTCGTAGTTCTGAAGACCAATAAAACCAGTGCGCTCTGGGTAGAGCAGGTTGTAGCGAATTGTCGAAAAATAGACTGTCATCGAGAGCGGTACGATCATCCACAGAAACAGGACGATGATACTTGGCGCTTGGAGCCATCTAACAAGGGTGGGGTTCATGACCGGATTTCCTGCTGATCGAAAAAAATTGGGGGCGGCAAGATGCGCCGCCCCCAATCGGGAGGAATTTAGTAGTAGCCAGCCTTGCGCATTTCGCGGTCGGCAGCTTCTTGAGCAGCTTCAAGAGCTTCCTCTACGGTGATGTCACCAGCCAGTGCAGCAGTCATTTGCTGACCAACAGCGGTACCAATTGCTTGGAATTCTGGGATCGCAGCGAACTGTACGCCTGTGTAAGGTGATGGGTTCTGTGTAGAGTTCTCAGGGTCAGCCGACAGGATCGCCTTCAGTTCAGCTTCTGCGAAGACAGCAGCGTCTGTGAAGTTCGGATTGTCGTATGTTGACTGACGTGTGCCTGTTGGAACAGCACCCCAACCGTTGGTTTCAGCAACCAGCTCGATGTACTCTTTTGAAGTCGCCCATTCGATGAACTTCTGTGCGTCTTCAGCTTGGTTCGTACCTGCTGGTACAGCCAATGCCCATGCCCACAGCCAGTTCGCACCGCGTGTTGTCACCGCTTGTGGCGACTGTGCGAATGCGATCACGTCAGCAACCTGAGACTGCTCAGGGTTGGACACGAAGGACGCTGCGATAGTCGCATCGATCCACATGCCGCATTTGCCTTCGTTGATCAGGGCAAGGATTTCGTTGAACGAGTTACCAGAAGAACCTGGAGGGCCGTAGTTGTTGAGCAGGTCAACGTAGAAGTTTACAGCGTGGTTCCATGCTGGGCTATCCAGTGCAGGTGTCCAATCTTCGTTGAACCACTGTGCGCCGAAAGAGTTCGCCATTGTGGACAAGAACGCCATGTTATCGCCCCAACCCGGCTTACCGCGTAGACAGATGCCGTAAACGCCATTGTCTTTGTCAGTCATTGCCGCAGCAGCGTCTTGGATGTGACCCCAGCTTGGGTTGTCAGGCATTTCCATACCAGCAGCGTCCAGCAGGTCTTTGCGATACATGATCATCGAAGATTCGCCGTAGAACGGTGCAGCATAAAGCGTGCCGTCGTGGCTTAGACCGTTGCGCATTGCTGGCAGCAGATCGTCAACGTCGTAAGCGTCAGAAAATTCTAGCGCTTCCAGCCAGCCACGTTCACCCCAGATCGGCGCTTCGTACATGCCGATTGTCATAACGTCGAACTGACCACCTTTTGTGGTGATGTCTGTTGTGACGCGGCTACGCAGTGTGCCTTCGTCCAAAGTAACCCAGTTCACGGTAACGCCAGGGTTAGCAGCTTCGAATGCAGGTGTGAGTTTCTGCATTTCAATCATGTGACCGTTGTTCACAGTCGCAATAGTAAGTTCGCCAGCAAAAGCCATAGAGGCACCGGCTACGCCCAGGGTTAGCCCCAGCGCAGTATTACGAAGAGTATTCATATTTTCCTCCCAAAAAGTCGACGGGTTGCTTTGGCAACGCGTTCACTAAGACTGCCGGATGATTGCGATCTCATCCTATACGTTTTTAACAAGTTGATATACAAAACATCGCTAAATACTGCAAAAATCGAAATTTTATGAACGGAAAGTATGACCTTCGCAGTTGCAGCATAATATTCGTACATTTGATCGCAGGCGCAGAATAGCACATTGTGACCGTTCAAGCGAATCTTAGATGATAGAATTCATACATTTGGGTTGATTTAAATTACAGCAATTCAACCAAGGGTATAACGCCAGCCACCGGCATTTAGTTGCGTGACGAGCAGACAACAGTATAGGACTTATTGCGTGCCGAAACTGCGACTGGATTATCAATGATGCCGAATCAAAACTTCAATATCGTCATCATCGGCCAGTCTGGCCGGCTTGCATACGAGGCAATCCTATTCGCCGCCTCCCTGCGACATTTTTCACCTAACTTTCAGGGAAAACTTTTTGTTGCCGAACCACAACCCGGCCCTCGCTGGGATGGTGATCCGCGCATGCCTAACAATCTAAAAGAAGCGCTCGTTGCGCTTGATGCAGAGATCCTGCCCTTCTCGTCAGATCACTTTGGTACGTCATATCCCTACGGCAACAAGATCGAAGCACTCAAGGCGATGCCCGAAGGCGAACCCTTCATCTTCTTCGACACCGACACGATCATCACGGGCGACATTTGCGCCCTGCCCTTTAACTTTGATCGGCCCGCGGCATCGATGCAACGCGAAGGCACTTGGCCCGTCGAAGAACTGTATTGGCCCGGATATACAGCCATTTGGAAATCACTGTATGACCGCTTTGGTTTGGATTTTGAAAGCAGCCTCGATATGTCCCAACCCGATGAATATTGGGAACGATATTTGTACTTCAACGCAGGCTGGTTCTTTGGGGCCGATCCGGTCGCCTTTGGTGAACGATTTACCGAATACGCGAGATCAATCCGCATCAACCCACCTGCAGAACTGGTCATCCAGCCGCTAGACCCGTGGCTGGACCAAATTGTACTGCCGCTTGTTATCCATTCCTTCGGCGGCGGCCGCCCCGGCCCAGAACTTGACGGGCTCGACGGAGACATTACCTGCCACTACCGGGTGCTACCACTATTCTACGCCCGCGAAAGCGATGCCGCGATCACGGCTTTAGAAACGATCGCGGCCCCGAACAAAGTCAAAAAGCTGTTAAAACAATACGACCCGTTCAAACGCATGATCTATCAAGGACGCGGACAAAAAGTACGAGCGATGTTTGATCAAAGCAACTTGCCTCGGTTCGAAAAATCACTTCGCAACAAGATAAAATCCGCTGGATTCTGGATGCGCTAATGTTCCTGCTTACGAAAATCGAATTATAATCAGAACATTGCGAAAGACATGACCAAGTCACCATATCCCCCAACTATAGAAACATCACATTTCACACGATATGATGATGTCCCGTTCGGCACGGCGCGGCACAATGGGGATAGCGTCACGCTACATTGTTCAATTTTCGCGCCGACAGCACCTGAAACCCCGCCCCCCTTATTTGTGTGGTTTCACCAAGGTTCATTCAAATTCGGGGACCACAACCACAACCTGTTTCGCAAATTTGGTCGACGACTAACAATGTCAGGCATCGCTATTGCATCCGTACAGTACCGGCTTGCGGGTACCGCAGACGACCTATCGCAAACCGTGTTAGATAATATTGGTCGTATTAAGCCTGCGCAGGCGAAACTCTTGCGTCCTGGGCTATGTCAGGAAAGATCGCTTGTTGCGCTGGAAGACGGCGTTCGCTTTCTGCAATGGGCTGGCGATAATCAGACAACCTTTGGCTGGGGGGATAAACGTGTCGTCGGAGGTGCATCAGCAGGAGCTATCACCGCTTTCAACATCGCCTATCTCGCACGACACCTTGGTTTGCCAGAGCATAATATCCAAGGCATTTTTTCGGCGACAGGTAGCTTTAATTACCCAGACTTTGTCGCCCCCGACCGTGATCTTCTTTCCCTTGCGGTTCACAACCCCACTGAAACGCGTGTCCCCATTGATGGCGTTCAAATGTTGGCTGGGAAACTTGGAAGTCGCTTTGAACTCTTGCGCTCTGACCGGCATAGTCATGGGCACTGCGAACTTGCGCCCGGCGAAAGACCGGCCAAGACCTTTGGACGCATTTCGTCATTCATTAAACGTGCAACCGAATGACTGGCCGAATTTAGGTTTCGAAAACGCCGTCTACGTCAGCAAAACCTTTAATTTCTATTGGATTACCAGAAGGGTCGCGAAAGAACATCGTCCATTGTTCACCCGGTTCTCCCTTGAACCGCACGGATGGTGCGATGATAAAATCCGTTTGCCGTTCTTCAAGCCGCCCTGCCAAAGTATTCCAACCATCCAACGGTAGCACAACGCCGAAATGCGGCATTGGCACCATGTGATCGCCGACCTTACCTGTGGCCGCGTTTGGAAAAGGGTCACCCAAGTGCAGGCTCAGTTGATGCCCATAGAAATCAAAATCCACCCAAGTCTGGGTCGACCGCCCTTCGGTCGCACCTAGCGCGTTCCCATAGAAATCGCGCGCAACATCCAGATCTGTCACGTGAAAAGCAAAGTGAAATGGAACAAGCATTGGTACAATCCCTTATCTGATACCTCTTGAGCGAACCAAGCGGCCCACCTAGACTTTTCAATATGAATTTTCATAGGGAGAGAGACAATGACCGATAGCCCCAATTTAGGGTTCGACACACTTCAGGTGCACGCAGGTGCGCGCCCTGATCCGGCCACTGGTGCGCGACAAGTGCCTATTTACCAAACAACCGCTTATGTCTTTCGCGACGCAGACCATGCAGCAGCTTTATTCAACCTCCAAGAAGTGGGCTATATTTATTCTCGCTTAACCAATCCAACAGTTGCCGCCCTGCAAGAACGTATCGCCACATTGGAAGGTGGCGCCGGAGCTGTGTGTTGCTCTTCGGGGCACGCGGCACAAATTATGGCGCTATTTCCGTTGATGCAGCCAGGCTGTAACATCGTGGCTTCAAGCCGGTTATACGGTGGCACCGTCACGCAATTCAGCCAAACGATTAAACGTTTCGGATGGTCTGCAATATTTGTTGATTTCGATGACCACGCAGCGGTTAAGGCCGCGATCAATGATAAAACTCGTGCGGTATTTTGCGAGACAATCGCAAACCCGGGCGGGCATATCTCAGATTTGGATGCGATTTCTGCTATTTCAGACGATGCTGGCATCCCCCTGATCGTCGATAACACGTCAGCAACGCCATACCTATGCCGTCCGATTGAACACGGTGCGACTTTGGTTGTGCACTCCACCACGAAATATCTCACAGGCAATGGTACCGTAACGGGCGGCTGTGTCGTGGATAGCGGGAAATTTGACTGGTCCGCCAATGACAAATTCGCGTCGCTATCGGCACCCGAACCCGCCTACCACGGCATGACCTTCGCCGAGACCTTCGGACCGCTTGCGTTTACCTTTCATTCGATCGCCGTTGGCCTGCGCGACCTCGGGATGACAATGAACCCACAAGCTGCACATTATACGTTAATGGGTATAGAGACCCTTTCGCTGCGGATGGACCGGCACGTGCAGAACGCGAAAACCGTCGCAACATGGCTCGAGGCGGATCCGCGGGTCGATTACGTGACCTATGCCGGATTGGATTCTTCGCCATATGCTGGGCTAGTGCCTAAAATATGCCCAAAGGGTGCAGGTGCTTTGTTCACAGTTGCCGTAAAAGGTGGATATGATGCCTGCATTAAACTAGTTGATAACCTTAATATATTTAGTCACGTGGCGAATTTAGGTGACACACGCAGCCTGATTATCCATTCGGCTAGCACGACCCACAGGCAGCTATCACCCGAACAGCAAGAAGCCGCTGGCGCTGGGCCAAACATCGTGCGTTTATCTATCGGGATTGAGGACGCGAACGACCTAATTGCGGACCTAGATCAGGCGCTTTCGGCGGCGACAAGCTGATACATCACAAACCCGTCCGTGCCCTTGGCGTGGGCGGGTTTCTGCTATAGGCTTTGGCTGCGGGGGCAAAACGCGTTTTGCCGGTAACACCAATATGCTAGATACGGCACATGACGACAAATTTTGCGCTCTCTCTTTCTTTCGAAGGCATTGAACTTTTACATCGTGTTGCACGTGGTTGGAAACGTGTCGGCAGAGCGGATGTCGAAGCAGAAAACCTTGACACTGTTCTTGCAGATTTGCGCGCAACG
The DNA here is from genome assembly GCF_002933395.1 of Yoonia maritima. Taxonomy (GTDB): domain Bacteria; phylum Pseudomonadota; class Alphaproteobacteria; order Rhodobacterales; family Rhodobacteraceae; genus Yoonia; species Yoonia maritima_A. The sequence goes on along the minus strand of NZ_PKFN01000007.1, from coordinate 154,166 downwards.
GCGATTAAGCTGGAACCAAGCGGGATACGCACAAAACTTGTGATCCCGATGGAACAAATCAAATATCTGGCAATCGATAGTACTCAGACTAACCTTGATGACATCCATGCCGCACTTGATGGTGCCACCCCTTATGATCTGGACGATTTGGTTGTAGATTACGAACGCTCTGGTGGTCGCACGCATATCGCTGCCGTGGCCCGTGAGACCCTGCAAGAGGCGGAAAGTTTTGCCAGTGCCCATCAGTTCAACCCCGTTGCATTCGTCGCCATTCCAGAGCCATTCACATTTCAAAAAGAAGTCTTTTTTGGCGCGACATCCGTAGCTGCTGACATCCTAGGCCCGGATCTGACAGTTGAACGCGACCAACTGCCGGTCATGAAAGTCGGCACCCGCGTTAAATCCCGTTTATTGATCATGGATCCGCTGCCCGACGCGATCGCAGAAGATAACGAAGGGTTTGATCTTGCCGCCGCGCTCGCCCCAATCATCGCCGAAGAAACACCCCCCCTAGACACCATACCCGAGGTGGCCATTGAGGCCCCTGCGCTGCCAACTATCGAAACAACCATCTGGATCGACAGGATCGTTCGCGAAATCCACACTCCCAAGCCCGCTGTCCCCACGCCGACTGCAATCATTGCCCCGCGTGCGCCAGTTATTGCAGATAATCCGGCCCTTGCTGACATCAGCGGCTTAAATCTGATCATTGCGGAATATCATGCAAATGCAGTGAAAAAGCCAATTTTAAGCGCCACTGCGCCCAAATTAGCGACACCTCTTAAAGGTGCTGGACTGACTGCGACGAAAACACGTCCAACGCCGGTTGCGGCAAATAGCACTAAAAAACCGTTGTTCATCGCGGGCGGGCTTGCCGCAAGCGTCGCAGCCATCGCGCTATTCGCGTGGATACAAATGGATGGTTCTGCCGAAACCATGCAAGCGGTTGAAACCAATAGCATTGAAACACCTGAAGTCGCCGATGTTGTCCTAGCCCCCACAATTGAAAATACGGCGATAGAAGAAACAGTCGTCGCCCAATCTCCACTGTCGGATACGGCCCCCACAGTTTCAGAGCGAAGCATTACTGAGCTGTCGTCTTTGGATATGGACGACAACAACGCGCATATTCCGGCACAGTTAAACGCGGTTACCATACCATCGGCGCCTGATCCGTTGGTTGCAAGCGCAGTTGACTTGCCACCGACATTATTCACCACAACACCGCCGGTCCCCACTGACGCACCGCTTGCGTCGTTGCCCGCGTCATCTGGCCGGGTGCTCAGCCCAGCCGAAGCACAAGCCGCCTATGATACAACTGGGGTTTGGCAACGCGCGCCGCGGCTTTTCGATAAGCCACGCGTCGAAGTTACTGCTGCTGTTGATCTGCCTGTCAGCTTGCCCGCGCCCGACCATCCTGCGCAACCGGCCCTGCCCGCACGCGACGGCATGGAGCCCGACCTAAGCTTTATCGCCCCGGTGAACCCGCCCGCCCCGGATGTTGTTTTTGCTATTGATGCCGACGGGCATATTCTTCCGACTGCCGAAGGTACGCTGACCCCCGAAGGCGCAGTGGTCTATGCAGGCTTGCCGGATTTGACCCTACGTGAACGGCCCGATTTATCAGACGACGAACTGGCGCGTATGGCGCTTGTCTCTGATGTACCAGATGGCGTTGTGGTCATTCTTGGCCGCCCAGACATCGTGCCACCATTACGTCCTGCGAATGCAGCTCTCCCCGACGAACAAGATACTGAAATTACACAAACACCCACACCAGGTGGTGTTGAGTTAGATACGCTAACGTCTGAAACAGACAGCTTGATCGCGGCATCTTTGCCAAACGCAGTCCGGCCGCAGGCTCGACCAGATGGTTTGGTGACGCTGTCACCAACCCCGGACCCGAGCACACCTGACATTACAGCAATTCTGCAAGATGTTATCGCCGAAAGCGCGACGGACCCCTTTGTCGGAATGACAGACCAAGCGGTTGCATCGTCGCGCCGCCCTGAAACACGTCCAAATAACTTTGATCGCGTTGTAGCGGCTGCACGTCAAAGACAGGCATCACAACCAACTGTGGCTGCTATAGCTCCACCTCCGGCTGCGGCATCTGTTGCCCCGCAAAACTATGCCCCCGTCCCGGGCGGTGTCGCGCGCGCCGCAACACAAGACGGCGCCATTCGATTACGTGACCTAAACCTGATCGGTATTTATGGCAGACCCAATTCGCCCCGTGCGCTCGTGCGGCTTGGAAATGGGCGTTATGCACACGTCGAAATTGGCAGTAGCCTTGATGGTGGGCAAGTAACCGCGATTGGTGACGGCATCCTGAACTACGTGAAGCGTGGGCGCACGGTCGTTCTTGAACTTCCGGGTAGTTAAGAAACCCACCAATCGACACAGTTAGCAATTTATCGCAGCGGCAGTACTTCGCGCGTTGCGCAATTCGCAGCGGGCCGCCATATCTGGACACATGGAAAACTTTCTTCTTCAGGCCACGATATACCTTGGGGCCGCGGTTATCGCGGTACCTTTTGCCGCGCGTCTTGGTCTTGGGTCCGTGTTGGGCTACTTGCTGGCAGGGATCGTCATTGGTCCGGTCACAGGGTTAGTCGGCACCGAAGCCCAAGATATCCAGCATTTTGCGGAATTCGGCGTTGTCATGATGCTGTTTTTAATCGGGCTAGAGCTTGAACCGCGCGCCTTGTGGGATATGCGCAAACGACTGATCGGGCTTGGTGGAATGCAAGTCCTGCTAACGATGCTAGCGATCATGGGGATCAGCATCGCTATGGGATATGACTGGACGATATCACTGGCCATTGGCATGATTTTCGCCCTGTCATCGACAGCGATCGTTTTGCAAACGCTAACTGAAAAGAAGCTCATGCAAACCGGCGGAGGGCGATCCACGTTTTCGGTTCTTTTAACCCAAGATATATCAGTCATTCCAATGCTAGCGCTTTTACCGCTGCTTACGACGCCCGTGTTACTGCGGCTTGCGCCCGATGGATCAGTGCAGCGCGTAACCGATGATACACATGGCGCGCATGGTAGTATGAGTTTGGTTGATGGGTTGCCCGGCTGGGGCGTGACGTTGGTTACGCTGGGGGCGGTGGTCACGATCATTCTAGCTGGCATATTTCTGATCCGCCCATTGTTCAGGTACATCCATCACGCCCGTTTACGCGAAATGTATACGGCCTTTGCGTTGCTCTTGGTTGTCTCGATCGCCGTGCTCATGGGGATGGTTGGCCTGTCCCCTGCTTTGGGAACCTTCTTGGCTGGCGTGGTGCTTGCAAACTCCGAATTTCGGCATGAACTTGAAAGCGACCTTGAACCTTTCAAGGGGCTTTTGCTTGGCTTGTTCTTTATTACCGTTGGCGCGGGGATCAACTTTGACCTGCTTTTTGCCGAGCCCCTGTACATTTTCGCTCTGACGCTTGGCGTGATGCTCACCAAAGGTGTGATCCTTTACGGGCTTGGGCGCGCATTCCAATTGAAAGGCAAGGATCAGTGGCTTTTCACCCTTGGGCTGGCGCAGGCTGGCGAATTTGGCTTTGTGTTGGTGTCATTTTCATCGCAACAGGGCGTGCTATCAGATGGATTAGCGGGGCGGTTATTGCTGGTGATTGCACTTTCGATGCTCATCACACCACTTCTGTTCATTATCTATGAATTGCTAAGCCGCCGGATGAGCGAACCCGACGACCCAGAACATGACGAAGTCGACGAAAAAGGCACAGTCATCATCGCTGGGATCGGTCGTTTTGGACAGATTGTGAACCGGCTAGTGCAAAGCGCCGGATTTTCGACAGTCGTGATTGATAGCAATCTGCAAACCGTACAAATGATGCGGAAATTCGGGTTCCGTGGCTTCTTTGGTGATCCAACACGGCCAGATCTACTGAGCGCGGCCGGCTTCGAAGAGGCCAAAGTATTGGTTGTCGCCATCGACGACAAAGCGTCAGCAACTAAGCTGGTCGCCTATGCACGCAAAACCCGGCCCGACCTTCATATCGTCGCCCGTGCGCGTGACCGGGTGCACGTCTATGAACTATACGCAGCTGGTGCCAATGACATTGTGCGCGAAATGTTCGACAGCTCTTTGCGTGCTGGTCGCTATGCTTTGGAAAATCTTGGCCTGTCAGACTTTGAAGCAGCAGAGGCCGAACAGACCTTTTATCAGCATGACCGCAAAGCAATGCGCGAACTGGCGAGCCTGTGGAAACCAGGCATTCCGGTTGCTGATCTTCCCGATTATGTTGAGCGCTCTCGCGCGCTCAACAATGATTTAGAAACGGCGCTCGCGACGCGCCAACAAGCGAACGAAAACAAGAAATCTTAACCCGCGCTTACACCGGCCTCGGCAAATGTGAGCATTCCGGAATGGCAGGCGACAGCGCCTTTCAGGACGCCAATCGCAAGCGCTGCACCTGACCCTTCGCCAAGGCGCAAACCTAGGCTTAACAACGGTTCTTTTCCAAGCGCGTTCAAAAGACGCGCATGAGCCGCTTCTGCACTTTGATGACCTGCAACAGCGTGATCCAAAGCACCATCAGCGGCCTTGGCCAAAGTCGCAGCAGCAGCACAACAGATGAACCCGTCAAGGATCACTGGGATGCGGTAGTGACGTGCGGCTGCAATCGCACCAGCCATAGCAGCAAGTTCACGACCGCCCAAACAACGCAATATCTCTAGCGGATCGCGGGACGCATGAAGCGCGATCCCTTTCGCGACGACTTCGGTTTTACGTGTAAGCCCAGCATCATCTACACCTGTACCACGTCCCGTCCAGTCCGCAGCATCGCCCCCGATAATCGCAGCGGAAACTGCGGCAGCGGATGTCGTATTCCCAATCCCCATTTCGCCCGTGACCAACAGATCACTGGCAGGATCAACAGCCTCCCAGCCGATTTGCAAGGCACTCACAACTTCGGCTTCGGTCATTGCGGGCGTTTGGGTAAAATCAGCGGTCGGCGTTTCAAGTGACAAAGCGTGCACGTTCATCGTAGCGCCGAATGCTTTCGATAGTTGGTTAATTGCCGCACCACCATGTTCGAAATTTGCGACCATCTGCATTGTCACTTCTGGCGGAAACGCAGACACACCTTGGGCACAGACACCGTGGTTACCCGCAAAAATCACCACCTGTGGTGCATTGATTTGTGGCTGTGGGTTTCCCCGCCAACCCGCATACCAAATCGCAAGATCCTCTAGCCGCCCCAAGGCGCCGGGTGGTTTGGTTAGCTGACTATTACGTTCCTGAGCCTCCTGAAAGGCAGCGGCATCGGATTCTGGCGCTTTCGCCAAGGTTTCGCGAAATTCGGAAAGTGTGGTGAAGGGCGCTTGCATCGTGACCTCGTTGCGTGAATCGTTGGTTATGTCTAACGATCAGGCACGTAATGAAAAGACTACAAGGGGCATCCTATTGGACAATCGCGACGTCAAACTGATTGAAGCTATTGATCTACCCGCAGCGATTGGGCTGTTAACGCGACTACCAATTCCCGTCCCGCAAGAACGTGCGATTGAACGCGGTGCAGCCGCAGCTTGGGCCTACCCGCTGGCTGGTGTCGTGATTGGGGTGATTTTGGCCGCGTCAGTCAGTGTCTTGTCATGGATTGGCCTGCCCGTTGGGATCATTTCAGCGCTTGTTCTGGCCGTTGGCGCGATTGTGACAGGTGCTATGCACGAAGACGGGCTTGCCGACAGCGCAGACGGGCTTTGGGGCGGTTGGGACCGCGCGCGGCGTCTTGAGATCATGAAAGACAGCAGTATCGGGGTCTATGGTGTACTGGCCTTAGCGCTCTCGCTGTTGATCCGTTGGATGGGCATTAGTGCGCTCATCGTGTTAGAAATTCACTGGACAGGCTTAATTGCTATCGCAGTACTCAGCCGTGGTGGCATGGTCGTTTTGATGACCGCCATGACGAACGCGCGCGCAAGCGGGCTAAGCCAAAGCGTGGGCCGACCGTCTGCACCAACCGCATGGGTTGCCGTGGGGATATCAGCCGTCATTGCGGTGTTTTGTGGGCAGATAAGCCTAATATTCGCCGCAGCAATCGCCGTTCTGATTTGCGGTTTGATTGCCCAGCGAAAAGTCGGCGGGCAAACGGGCGATATTCTGGGGGCGACTCAGCAAATCACCGAGGTTTTGTTGCTACTGGTTATACTCAGCTAGCATCGCAGGCCATAGCAGCATCAAAGGAAGCGCGGCTTTCGTGTACGCCAATGTCGCGGGTCTGTGCGCGCCCATCGACAAATGTTGTTGCCATGATGCGGGTCCAATTCGCATTGGCGGTGATCATCTCGGGCCCCTGCCCACAGTCACGTATCCCGCCTGCAATGTTATCCTCACCGATCCGGTGATTGGTCAGCCCCGGCACATCATGAACATGGGTCAGCGCACCATCCACAAAACGCCAAATACGCAACGTCTTTGCCAGATGAGGGCGATCAATATATGCGATTTCCACGGCCCCATCGCCATCCAAGTCAGCAGCACCAATGGGAGCAAGCCAGCGATGGGTACGACCAATGTAAGGGGTTTGGGCGATCTCAACTGGCGCCTGTCGATCACCAACGCCCATAACAAGCAATCGCGCACCGTATTCTAGGTGGGTATGGATAACGACCACTTCAGGAAATCCATCACCTGTTACATCCCATAAGCGGGGTTCAACATCCTCGAACACTTGATCGTCAGGTAGATCAATGAGCCACGTTGTCTTGCGCGATCCACGTAAGATTGGCCCACTATCAGCCGCACCACCATTAGTCGTAATCTCCAACCCGCCCCATTCCACCGCATCACCTAAGATCCCGTGATCATAGCGTGTTGTGGGTTCAACGAATTCCGCCGAAGTAATCGTCTGCGCCCCTGCCACTGCAGGCCACATAGCCAAAGCAAGCGCGCAGAGCCGCATCAGATTTGCTTTTCTGGCATCTGCACGCGCAAACCTTCGAGCGCGTCAGTGACTTTGATCTGGCATGTCAGGCGAGATTTCACTGCGTCTGGCTCATAGGCGAAATCAAGCATGTCTTCTTCCATACCGTCTTTGGCTGGCAGTTTTTCGACCCATGCATCATCGATATAAACATGGCAGGTTGAACACGCACATGCGCCGCCGCAGTCAGCCTCGATACCCGGGATACCGTTGTCGCGTGCGCCTTCCATGACGGTCAGCCCATTGGCAACATCCACGACGTGTTCTTTGCCACTGTGTTCGACATAGGTAATCTTGGCCATCTTGCTATGATCCTTCGTGCTTTTCGTGTGTTTCAGGCATTAGTAATTCAGCTACAAACGCGGGGCCAGCGCTAATCACAAACGTATGCAGCAAAACGTTACGCACAAATCGTGCGATTTTCCACACACTGCGCCGTATTAACCGCCATCTCCACCATAGATTGTCAGACAAAACATAAAGTTGCGCAGCTTTCGCACAAATGCCTTGCCCCTTTGTCAGTGACAATGTTTCCTAACCCGGTACGCTGACAAAGTCGGCGACAACGATATCTTTGGGAGGAGACACCATGACATTTTTGAAAGCTGCAATTGCAGCAGGTTTTGTTCTAGCAGCCCCAGCGGCCCAAGCCGAGGAAGCAAGTTATATTCTGGCAACTGCATCGACTGGTGGTACGTACTACCCGGTTGGCGTCGCTCTTTCGACACTGGTGAAGGTCAAACTTGAGCCAAGCGAAAAGATCGGCATGTCCGCAATCAGCTCTGCTGGATCAGGCGAAAATGTGCGTTTGATCCGCGAAGGCGAGGCACAGTTTGCAATCCTTCAGGGGCTTTACGGTTACTACGCGGCAACTGGCACAGGCCCGCTCGAAGAATCAGGTCCACAAGAACACCTGCGTTCGGTCACCATGCTGTGGCAAAACGTCGAGCAATTCGTGATTGCGTCAGACGCCGCAACCAGCGGTACGATGGCTGATATGGTCGCGCTGACAGGCGAAGCAATGGCCTTTGGCAACCAGAACTCTGGCACCATCGGTTCCAACGCTGCGCTGCTGTCCGGTCTGGGTGTTGATATTAACACTGACTACGAACTGGTTTACGGCGGCTACGGCCCATCCGCCGAGGCCCTGCAAAACGGTCAAGTTAAAGGTATCGGTACACCTGCGGGCGTGCCAACCGGCGCGATCAGCCAGTTGATGGCAGCGGCAGGCGATAGCGTCACGATGCTTTCTTTCACCGACGAAGAACTGGCCGCTGCAGACGGTGGTCGTGAACTGTGGACACCCTATGTGATCCCGGCGGGTACTTATCCGGGTCAAGAGGCCGACGTGAACACTATCGCGCAGCCGAACTTCCTTGCGACGCACGCTGATCTGCCAGAAGAAAACGTCTATCAGATAACCAAAGCGATCTACGAGAACCTGCCATTCCTTCAGGCGATCCACCCGGCAACAAAGGTGATGGCAATTGAATCTGCTATCGCAGGTCTGCCAGTGCCGCTGCACCCCGGTGCTGTGCGCTATTACCAAGAAGTTGGGGTTGATATCCCTGACCGCCTGATCGCGAACTAAGCCCATATTGGCCCGCAGATTGCTGCGGGCCTTTTTGCATCTAAGGAATTTCCATGTCCGATGAACGCCCCGCCGAAGGGTTGGCGCAGCGTGCCTTTGATGGCCCTGCCAATATCGCTCTTTCTATTTTGTGCTTTTTGATTGCCATTGGCCATATCTATGTGGCTTTCGATCCGATCATTTCGGAAACACAACGCAATGCCTATCACTTTGCTGGGTTCGCATTCTTAGCAGCGGTGTTGCACCCCGCTATTTCCGGCGCAACTCGTAGCCGAGGCATGTTGGCGTGCGATCTTAGCTTTGGCGTATTGATCGCGGCATCAGCGATCTACCTACCCTATGCCGAAGACGGAGTTTATGCGCGCGGCGTCAAATTCATCACCCTTGATTGGGTCGCGGCGATTTTATGTGTCGTTGGCGCGATTGAACTTACCCGCAGATTAACAGGATGGGTCATTCCGATACTGATCATCGTGGCAATGACCTATATCGGGTTTTGGGGCAAATACATTGGGGGCGTCTTTTCATTTCCGGGCCTTTCGTGGGAATCCATCGCGTTTCGGTCGATCTATGGTGATGATGCGATGTTCGGGACCATTGCCCGCATTTCATCTACCTATGTATTCTTATTCATCATCTTCGGCGCATTCTTACTGCGATCTGGCGCCGGCGATTTCGTAATCAACCTTGCCCGCGCGGTTGCTGGCCGCATGGTCGGTGGTCCCGGCATTGTTGCGGTGATCGCCTCCGGATTGACCGGAACAATTTCGGGATCTGCTGTCGCAAACACCGCGTCCACTGGGGTCATCACGATCCCACTGATGAAGAAGGCGGGCTTTCCCGCGAAATTCGCCGGCGGAGTAGAGGCCGCATCATCTACTGGTGGCCAGCTTATGCCGCCCATCATGGGCGCGGGTGCCTTTGTTATGGCTAGCTTTACCCAAATTCCTTACGAGACAATTGTCGCAGTCGCCGCCCTGCCCGCGTTGCTATATTTCCTGTCAGTCACCTTCTTTGTCCGGATCGAAGCACGTCGCCTAGGGCTCAAGCCAATGGAAAGCGATGGAGAGACGCTCGGCTCTGCATTTGCCAAGGGTGGCGCGAGTTTCGTCATCCCAATCGGTGGGCTGATCGGAATGCTGGTTGCCGGGTTTACCCCTGCCTATGCCGCGGTCTTTGGTATCCTCGCCGTGATCGGCTCTAGCTGGCTGACCCAGAACCCAATGACCCCACGCGCCGTGATTGAGGCGATGATCATGGGCACCAAAGGCATGATCATGACAGCCGTTTTGCTATGCGCTGTGGGGCTTGTTGTGAATGTCATCGCCACCGCAGGCATCGGTAACACCTTTAGCCTGATGATCGCGAAATGGGCTGGCGGCAACCTGTTGATCGCAATCGTGCTGATCGCAATTGCCAGCCTTGTACTGGGCATGGGGCTACCTGTGACCGCCGCCTATATCGTACTGGCCACTCTATCGGCCCCTGCCCTTGCTGGTATGATCAGCGACCGCTTCGTAATTGATGCGTTGGCCGCAGGAACATTAGGCGACGCGGGCAACGCGATCTTGATGTTTGGTATCCCAGATCCGTCTGTTTTGGCTGGCCCGCTGACCAGCGCCGAGGCCGCTGTGATTGTGAAAACACTACCACTAGAAGTCGCAGCACCACTGCGTGACCTTGTTGTACCGCAAGATGTCGCCATGGCCGCATTGCTATCTGCGCATATGATCATCTTTTGGCTATCACAGGACAGTAACGTCACACCACCTGTGGCGCTTGCGGCGTTTACGGCTGCGGCCATTGCCAAGGCCCCTGCCATGGCCACGGGATTCGCCAGTTGGAAGCTGGCCAAGGGACTGTACATCGTACCACTGATGATCGCCTACACTCCCTTCCTGTCCGGGGATTGGGCTGCGATGATCGTAATTTTTGGGTTCGGTGTTGTCGGCATCTATGCAATTGCGGGCGCTTTACAGGGCTGCATGGAGCAGCCAGTCGGGATGCTGACCCGTGCGATTTTGCTGATTGCCGGGGCGGCCTGCCTGTGGCCGGCCCCCATCTGGCTGCATGTTATTGGTGCGGCCCTTGTCATCGGGTTGTTGATTTGGAATCGTCGGGGAATGAAGCAAGGGGCATAACCATGGCACATTCCGGTCGCTGCATGTGTGGCGCTATTTCGTTCACGATTGATGCAGATGTATCAACAGGAGACGCGTGCCACTGCACAAGCTGCCGTAAACAGTCAGGCCATTATTGGGCGTCCTTTGACGTCGCCCGTAATGCGCTGACCATCAAAGGCGAAGACCATATCAAATGGTATCAGTCATCTGAAAAAGTCCGTCGCGGATTCTGTAACACTTGCGGATCAACTCTTTTCTGGGACCCTGTGTTTCGCGATTGGACGTCAGTGGCGATGGGTGCCCTAGATCAGCCCACACAAATGAAGCTGTCGATGCATATCTATGTCAGCAAAAAAGGCGACTATTACGATATCGGTGATGGGTTGCCGCAGAACCAGACATAAAAAAGGGCGGACCGCACAAAGCAGTCCGCCCTTTTTGTAAGTATTGATTAATCCAATTAGTCTTCGAGCGGAAGCGCCACAAAGCGCGGATCACCACCACGACGCACAAGCATCAGAAGTGACTTACGACCACCATCCTTGGCTTCTTCGATGCGATCTTCAAGGTCCACTACCGATGCCACTTCTTGCTGGCCCGCTTCGGTGATTACATCACCTTCGATCAAACCTTTTGACGCGGCTTCTGAGCTTGGGTTGATACCCGTAATCACAAGGCCACTATCAACGTTCAAACCGTATTGTTCGACCAGTTCTTCAGTGATTTCCGACAGGGTTAAACCCAATATCTCAGCTGCTTCTGGTGCTTCCTCGACCTCTTCAGAGACAGGGAACGCAACAGCCTCTGACGTTTCACGACGGCCCAAAACAACTGTCAACTCTGCCATATCGCCATTGCGAAGCACCTCAACGGGGACTTCTTTGCCGACGGGTGAATTACCCACAATCCGAACAAGTTCGCGGGTGTCTTCGATCGCGATACCATCGAAATTTACGATGACATCACCCGAAAGCATACCAGCATCTTCGGCCGGCCCCGCAGGTACATCAGTAACCAGCGCACCACGCGCAAGATCAAGACCGTCAATCGCATCTATCATATCAGGGGTCACGTCTTGGATGCGCACGCCCAACCAACCACGGCGTGTTTCACCGAATTCTTTTAGTTGATCGACAACGTTTTTCACAACTGCTGAAGACATCGCAAAGCCGATCCCAATTGACCCACCATTTGGTGAAAGGATCGCTGTGTTCACACCGACAACCTGACCATCCATGTTGAACAATGGCCCACCAGAGTTACCACGGTTAATCGCGGCATCGGTCTGAATGTAATCGTCATATGTTCCCTGAAGCGAACGGTTGCGCGCTGAAACAATACCAGCCGAGATCGAGAAACCTTGACCAAGAGGGTTGCCCATGGCCAAAACCCAGTCGCCCACACGGGCGCCAACATCGTTGCTATCGCCAAATTCTACATAAGGCAGATCTTCAAGATCGACCTTCAGTACGGCAATGTCAGTGTTTGGATCAGTACCGATCAATTCCGCTGGCACACCTGGCTCACCACCAGGGTAAAATTCGATTAGAATTTCATCCGCACCTTCGATGACGTGGTTGTTGGTGACGATATATCCATCAGCGGAAATGACAAAACCAGAGCCCAATGCCGACGAGCGCTGTGCGCCTTGCCCTTGGCCCGGGCCGCGCTCAAGGTCATTGAAAAAATCCTCGAATGGTGACCCTTCTGGCAGCAGCCCTTGTGGACCAGTCCGCCCCGCGATCACAGTCGAAGTCGTGATATTGACCACAGACGGGCTTACTTGATCGGCGAGGTCAGCAAAGGTCGCTGGACGCTCTTGTGCATACGCTATTGTAACCTGTGCAAAGACAAAGGCCACGGCCAGTGTCAGTGCCGCAAAACCCGCGATAAGCAAGCGGCGCGCCTGCCCCTGATCTTGCTGAATTGCGATTGCCTTAGATTCCACGGGCATTACTCCTTGTTTTGGTAAGAGGCGCTGAAATACCGCGCCCAGTGTTCGCATTGTTCTATGTAGGACAGGAAAGATTCAACACAAACTATGTCACCAGCCTGTGATCTTTTAACATAAATCTGAAAGAAAAGGGCCAGCGTTTCCACCAGCCCTTTTGAATTTGATATATCGCGTCACTTTATTCAGACGTGGCGTTGCCAGTATCCGACTTAAGATAGTTAAAGAACGCATTGTCTGGAGACAGAACCATTGTGGTATTCCCCCCCTGCAACGCAGTTTGATACGCAGTCATTGACCGATAGAATTCAAAGAACTCGGGATCGGCACCAAATGCATCGGCAAAGATACGGTTGCGTTCGGCGTCAGCTTCACCGCGTGTAATCAGCGCCTCACGACGTGCATCAGAACGAAGCTCGACCGCAGTTCGGTCCGCAGATGCCTGAATACGCTGCTGTGCTTCGCGGCCTCGGGCACGCAAGTCAGCAGCTTCTTCGTCACGTTCTGCAATCATACGCGCAAACGTCGCTGTTTGGTTTTCCGCCGGCAAATCAGTCCGTTTCAGACGTACATCAATGATCGTCAAACCAAGGTTATCCGCACGTGTGTTCGTCCGGTCACGAATACGGTTCATCAACGTGGCGCGGTCAACGGATAAGATATCATTCGATGTCACAGAACCCAGCACTTCGCGGATACTATCATCAAGAATTTTATCTAGCGAGCTAGCAGCATTGGCTTGCCCACCAGAACCCACCGCTTGACGAAATTTAGTCACATCTTCGATCCGGTAACGCGCAAATGCGTCAACGATCAAGATACGTTGATCTTGCGGTGTGACCCGGATCGGGTCGGGATCGCGTGACAAGATCAAATCGCTGTAAGGGACCACTTCATCAATCAATGGCACCTTAAACGCCAAACCTGGATCTTCATGAACAGCGACGACGCGGCCAAAACGCAATACCAACTTTTTTTCACGTTCGTCTACGATGAACATCGACGACAAAGCGGCCAGTAGAACAACTACCAGGACCGGTAAGATAAATACGGAACGTTTCATTAGTTTGACCCTCCGGAGCGACGTAGTTCATTCAGCGGAAGATAAGGGACAACGCCCTGCCCGCCATCGCTATTTTCATCAAGCAAGATCACATCGACACCGCCGATTACCTGCTCCATCGTTTCCAGATAAATCCGCTTGCGGGTCACTTCTGGTGCCAGTTCGTATTGTGCAAGAACGGCGCTGAACCGCGAAGCCTCACCCAAGGCGTTGTTCACGACCTCAGCACGATAACCTTCGGCTTGCTCAAGGATTTGTGCGGCTTCACCGCGCGCCTCTGCAACAACACGGTTTGCATAAGCATCCGCAACATTTTGCAAACGTGATCCTTCTTGTTCTGCATTTTGAACTTCGCGGAACGCATCAAATGGCGAGGTGAGCGAAATTGTGCCTTCGGCATCGGTCACTTCGACACGAATGTCAGGAGCTTCGGCTTTGTTCAAGTTAACCCGGACAATGTTCACGCCACTTTGGTATTCATCAAGCGTTTGCTGGATCAGAACCTCAAGCTGTTCACCAATTTGACCACGGTTCGTGTTCAAGATCGGCGTCAGTTCAGACTGCGCAATAATCTCGCGCATTGCAGACTCAGCAACAGCACGAATAGTGGCTTCAGGGTCTTCAAGCGTAAATTTATATTCAGCAGGGTTATCGATGTTCCAAACAACTTGGAAATCGACATCAACGATGTTTTCATCCCCCGTCAACATGAGGCCCGCTTCTTGACCGCTAGTTGATGTGCCAATCGCGATACGTTGCTCTTGGGTCACTTGGACCTTTTCGTATTTCACCAATGGCCAAGGCGCAAAGTTCAGGCCTGGTTCGCCAATTTGGGTAAATTTACCAAGGAACAGTTCAATCGAACGCTCTTCGGGCTTCACAGTATAGGTCGATGCCAGAAGCCAAAGCGTAACAGCAGCAAATGCACCAAGCCCAACCATGCCACGCGTGATTTCGGGGCCTTCGCCGCCGCCTTGCGATGGTCGGTTGCCGCCATTGTCGCTGCGGCCGCCCATAAGCACGCGCAGTTGTTCGCGGCCTTTGTTCACCAGCTCGTCAATTTCGGGGATACCTGCGCCGTCGTTACTTGGCTTACGTCCGCCACCACGGTTGCGATCATCATCACCGCCTCCGCCATTGTTACCGCCGCCGCCCCAAGGGCCACCTGAATTTCCTGCCATGTTCTGTCTCAGCTTCCTTTATTCGTCACCCATCGCGTTGGGCTTTCATAATGCCATGTGTGCCCAAAGCCCGCTAAATCAAGCGGTCCGGACGGGTTCTTTCATCGTAACAAGCTCTTCCGCCATCGTTGGATGGACCGCCACTGTACGATCAAAATCTTCTTTCGTCGCCCCCATCTTTACCGCGATACCAGCAAGCTGGATCAATTCGCCCGCGTGATCGGACACGATGTGACAGCCAAGCACCTTACGTGTGTCGGCACAGACAATCAATTTCATCAACACGCGATCATCGCGACCAGCAAAGGAATGGTTCATCGGCTTGAATGATGAACAATATACCTCAATCGGGCCATTTTCGGCAGCCTGTTCTTCGGTCAATCCGATTGTACCAAGTTCCGGCTGTGTGAACACCGCAGATGGGATCAATTCGTGATCAACTGCCGTCGGGTTACCTTTAAACACCGTCTCTACAAACGCCATACCTTCGCGGATTGCGACAGGCGTCAGTTGAACGCGATCCGTGACATCACCGATTGCATAAATCGACGGCACTTTGGTCTGGCTGTATTCGTCGACGATAATTTCGCCTTTACGGCCAAGCGTTACACCAATGTTTTCCAGCCCCATATCATCGGTATTGGGCGCACGACCTGTGGCAAACATCACCTGATCATAGACTTGTTCGTTACCGTTTGTGGCCTTCACCCAAATCCCATGACCAGCAGCCCTACCCGGCATAGGCGCAGGTTTGCCCCCATCCATGAGAGTACCACTGTCGATACCTTTCAAGTCGTCTTCGGTCGCCGCGCGCATTTCGACGACATTTGTGCCCAAATGTAAGTCAACGCCTTTGGCGCGCATACCTTCCGCGACAAGCCCGCGCGCCTCGTCATCGAAACCACGCAAGATTTGTGCACCACGGTAGAATTGAGTGACCTGAACGCCCAAGCCATTCAAAATGCCAGAAAATTCAGAAGCAATGTAACCGCCGCCAACAATTAAGATCGATTTGGGCATCGTTTCGAGATTAAAAATCTCGTTTGAGGTAATGCCAAGTTCAGCGCCCGGCATGTCTGGCACGACAGGGCGACCACCCGTTGCGACCAAGATGTGTTTTGCAGTGATGTCCTGCCCCGTCGATAACGTCACGGTATGCGCGTCTTTGATCGTGGCACGGGCGTCAAAGATTTCGACATCCGATCCGTTCAGCAGCTTGCGATAAATACCTTCAAGGCGCTCAAGTTCGGCGTCAAGCTTGCCACGAAAGCGCGGCCAATTGAATTCGCCGCTTTCGACATCCCACCCATAAGCCCGCGCATCGTCAAACATTTCAGAATAACCTGACGCAAAAACCATCAGCTTTTTGGGTACACAGCCGCGAATAACACAGGTTCCGCCCATGCGAAATTCTTCGGCCAAGGCAACCTTGGCACCGTTCGCTGCGGCAACGCGCCCAGCACGCACCCCACCAGAGCCACCACCAATGACAAAAAGGTCATAGTCAAACGTCATCTGCACGCTCCATCCGTGTTAAGCAAATCAAGGACTTAATCGTCCAGATCCGCAAAAATATTGTCATCATCGCGCAGATCAAAACGCACGACTTCCTCTGTGTCATTATCCACATCACGGACGTCAACACGCCCGTCACCATGGCCGACGATCACCACATCACAGATATCTATGAACAGTCCGTTTTCAACCAAGCCCGGAATTTGATTAAGCGCGAGGCTAAGTTGATGTGGGCTTCCAATCCGCTTGAGATGCAGGTCAAAGATAAAGTTGCCCTCATCTGAGATGAACGGCTTATCCCCATTCATGCGTTGCGTAACTTCACGCCCAAGCACATCCATCCCGATCAACGTTTCTTCAATCAGTCGTTTTGTGATCTTTGCACCAAAAGGGATAACTTCGACAGGCAACGGAAACGCCCCAAGCGTATCAACCTTTTTGCTCGCATCTGCGATCACAATCATGCGGTCGCTTGCTGTTGCAACCACTTTTTCCTGAAGATGTGCCCCACCGCCACCTTTGATCAGCGTCAAATTTGCATCATATTCGTCAGTGCCGTCAATCGTCACGTCAAGCCATTTGGCCTCATCCAACGTGATCACTTCGATGCCAACTTTACGCGCTAAGTTCGCCGTGCGCGTCGATGTTGGCACACCCTTGATTTTCAGACCGTCCTCACGAACCATCTCCCCCAGGCATTGTACAAGCCAAGCTGCGGTCGACCCCGTCCCAAGGCCAACCTTCATCCCGCTTTCAACGTATTCCGTTGCTTGTTTCGCAGCGAGAAACTTCGCCTTGTCGATCGGTGACAATTCACTAGTCATGCACTTAATCCCCCAAAAGTCCTGTGAACTTATAGGCAAGATTTAAACAGGGCGCGAGACCCCAATTGCTGTTAATATTCTTGGGCTTGCTACGTTTTTCGAAAGAAGGCGTCGTATTTGGGCAGCACTCGACCGCAGCATCAGCTAAGTTTTAGACATGGAACAGATTTTACGCCTTCATTACGCACCAGATAATGCGTCACTTTGTATCCGCATCGCCCTAGAGGAATTGGGACTGCCCTTCGAACCCGTTCTCGTGGATAGAAGCACATCGGCACAAAAATCGGAACAGTATTTAGCGATGAACCCCAATGGCTTAATTCCGGTTCTTGAAACACCTCAGGGGCCGATGTTTGAAACCGCCGCAATTTTGCTTTGGCTTGCCGACAAAGAGCAAAAATTGATCCCGGCACCCAGCAGCCCCGAGCGTGCACATGCGTTACAGTGGCTCTTCTGGCTATCAAACACCTTTCATGCGTCATTACGCATGTTGTTTTACCCCGACCAGTATTCCCCAAATGATGCAGAAACCCTGCGTACAGCGACCCGTGCACGGCTGATTAAGCAGCTCGATCTTCTGGAAGCGGCGCAAACCGCTGGTTGGCGTGATCAAGATGCGCCGACGATTCACGCGTGCTATCTCGCGCCGATGCTACGTTGGAGCGGTCTTTATGGCGGATCAACCGATTGGTTTGATCTGTCCCGCTGGCCAAAGTTGAATGCCTTTGCACAACGCGTTGAACGTAAACCTGCCGTCATGCGCGCCGCCAAAGCCGAGGGGCTGGGATCAACACCCATCTCTTGTCCGTCACCGTGCAATCCACCAGAAGGAACCGCGCTTTAATGTTTCTATCCGTGTTTGATATGTTCAAGGTCGGCGTTGGCCCGTCTTCTTCGCACACCATAGGACCGATGGTTGCAGCGGCACGGTTTCTAGACCATCTGCGTGCCCAACCTTTTAAAGTGGTTGGCGTACGGGCATCACTATACGGCAGCTTGGCGTTTACCGGGGTTGGCCACGCAACTGATAGGGCCGTCATACTTGGGCTCGCTGGGTTTCGCCCTGATGACTATGACGCGGAAAAAGCAGAGACAGAACTGCTACGGATAAAAGCAGAAAAAAATGTGCAACCAGAAGCGCTTGGCGCACTGCGTTTCGCCCCATCCGATGACCTGATCTTCGACTACGGCCCAGCACTTTCCGGACATGCGAACGGGATGATTTTGGCCGGAACGGACGCTCAGGGCGACATACTTACCCAAGTGACTTACTATTCTATTGGTGGCGGTTTCGTGTTGACCGAAGCAGAGCTAAGCGCGGGCAAAGATACCGACAGCGGCCCGCCTGTCCCCTACCCATTTCATAGCGCTGACGAAATGATGCGCATGGCATCCACGTCCGGTAAATCCATTGCGGCAATGAAACGCGCGAATGAACAATCTCGGATGCAAAACGTTGATCTTGATCGCGGCCTTGCGCGCATTTGGGAGGTTATGAACAACTGCATCGATCGCGGCCTGCAGACAGAGGGTATTTTGCCGGGCGGCCTAAACGTGCGCAGACGTGCCAAAGGTATTTATGACGCACTGATGGCGGAGCGCGGGATGAACCTGACCGCGCCGCACACAATCAATGACTACATGTCGACTTATGCAATGGCCGTGAACGAAGAAAACGCCGCCGGTGGTCAGGTTGTTACGGCACCCACGAATGGCGCAGCCGGGGTCGTGCCTGCAACGATCCGATATTGGCTCGATCACGTGCCCGGAGCGACCAGTAACCGCGTTCCCGAATTCCTGCTGACCGCCGCCGCGATTGGCGGGTTGATTAAATTCAACGCCTCGATTTCTGGCGCTGAATGTGGGTGCCAGGCGGAGGTCGGCAGTGCTGCTGCGATGGCAGCTGCAGGATTGGCCGCAGTGATGGGTGGTACGCCCGAACAAGTTGAAAACGCAGCCGAGATCGCGTTGGAACATCACCTTGGCATGACCTGTGATCCGGTCAAAGGTCTGGTCCAAGTCCCGTGTATTGAACGTAACGGATTAGGCGCGATAAAAGCAGTGTCCGCCGCGTCGCTTGCTTTGCGCGGGGATGGTCAGCACCTTGTATCCCTTGATGTTGCAGTAGAAACGATGCGCCAGACCGGCGTTGATATGTCTGAAAAATACAAGGAAACCGCGCTTGGCGGTTTAGCAGTGAATGTCCCAAACTGCTGACCGCCCTTTGCTTGGCATTATGCTGATGCTTGCATTTTGTGTGTTGGCCCCTTTGGGGGACAGCATCGGTAAACTGCTGGGTGGCACGGTCTATTTGGGCACGCTGGTCTTTGTCCGCTTTGCGGTACAGGCCGCGATTTTGCTACCACTGGTCTGGCATAGTGGCGAAGGGCTAAGGTTGCCCAAGGGCACATTCGGCATCACTCTATCGCGCACGGTATTGCACATTACTGGGATCGGCCTGATGTTTACGGCCTTGCGTTATCTGCCCCTTGCCGACGCGATTGTGATTGCGTTCGTGATGCCTTTCATCATGTTACTACTTGGCTATTTCATAATGGGCGAAGAGGTCGGTATCCATCGTTTGGCCGCTTGTGCCGTCGGATTTGCAGGCACCTTGCTGGTTATTCAACCCAACTTTATCGCGGTCGGTCTACCAGCATTGTTCCCGCTCGGTGTCGCAGTCATATTTGCGTTGTTCATGATGGTGACACGGCGGCTCGCAAAGGAGATCGACCCGATTAAGCTTCAGGCGGTTAGCGGACTACAGGCCTGTGTTATGATTGCACCGCTATTGGCGTTTTCATCGCAAGACACTGCCGCGCTGACTGCGACCACGTGGGGCATGCTGTTCTTTTTGGGCGTACTCGGAACGCTTGCGCATTTATTCATGACGTGGAGCCTACGGTTTGCTCCGGCATCGACACTCGCCCCTATGCAGTATCTGGAAATTCCATTTGGAACTCTTATCGGCTGGATGATCTTTGCGGATTTACCTAACGGATTGGCCGCGTTGGGAATTTGCATCACTGTGGCGGCAGGGCTTTACATTATTATGCGCGAACGACGGCTTGCAAAGCTGACGACAAATGCGCCATCGGCAGTGTGACCAAAAGCGGGCCCTCTGCCTGAATAACGACGTCACCGGCAATTTCATTTGATGAACTAATAAAACCAATCGGATGCATATCTTGGTCCTCGAACGACCAGCGCAAGCCTTGGACAGAAACCCGACAATCAGCAAGCGGCATCAATGACATGCGCGTGCCAATAGGCGCATCGACACGTGTTTCCCCTTCGGGTGCCACAAAGCAAAGATCGGTCTCATCGAGTAAAATAACGGCCCGGTCACGATAACGCGCAAGCACATTCAAAACCGCAAGCGTATGGTCCATACGCCCCCCCGTTAAACCCATGGCCAAAACCACCGGTGCGTCGACACGGCTCAGCGTTTTTTCAAAGTCTGTCGTGTCCTGTTCAGGAATGTGATGAATAACAACGTCAAATGTGGCACGGGCGGACTTAGAAATACTGTCCATGTCACCGATCACTGCCGCCGGGAAAATGCCCGCAGCAAGCAAATGATCGGCACCGCTGTCGGCGGCAATAAATCGCTCAACTAGCGGTAAAACATACGAAATTGTGTCAGCATGCACCCTTGCACCACCGACAATGCAGACCGTATGATTACTCGAAACAATTGCGTCGTTAACTAACACTTCAATTCCCATTCACAAACATTCCCCAAAACGGTCACAAAATGATCCCGAATGTAATCTCATCTTGTACGCGACTAAGAGCAATCGCCAATTCGAGCGGACTGCCATGAAAACCGAAGAAAGCGCATCATCTATGACCAAAAGCAACCAGATTTTAGATGTCTCCTATGGAACCTTCTCATGCCGACTAGAAGGTTTCGAGGATTCGGTTGAAACGATGAAAACTGTCGTCTCTTATTTTCACGATCTTGCAGGCCATGATCGCTTTATGGATGTCGCCCCCCAAGCGCCGGATATGGAAACTCTTGCACTGCTCACTGCAGAGCAAGCAGATACAGATGTTGAAATTGCGGGTGAAGGCCAAAACGTCAGCCTGCGTGTCGCATCTGACGAAGAAGACGCGTTCGCCGCAGATGATGAAGTCGCCACTGAAAACATCGCGACAGATGACGATGACCCAAGCGATGACTTCGAAGACGATCGTGTGGATGATGAACACCCTATTCTGCTTACAGATGAAGATGACGCCGAAGATGCGTTTGACGATGATGACTTTACCAACATAACCGACGAAGAAGAGGAATTCGTCGAGGACTTGGAAGACGAAGCAGCACCGATTTCCGCCCAAGACGAAGACGTTATTGCTGACGAAGACTATGCCGAGGAAGAAGAAAGCATCGCAGCCAAGCTTCAACGCATTCGTGCGGTCGTCGGACGTGGCCACGTTCAGGCACCCGTAGCCGAAAAACCGGAACAAACCACCCAGCTTGAAGAAGATGACGACGACGAGGACGAAGTCCCGGTAAATCCACTTGCCCAGCGTCTTGCCGACCTTGCAAGACGCAACGCAGAACTCGCTGCGGCTGATGCCGCAGCCGAGGAAGAAGCGCGGTCTGTAGAAGAAAACTCTGAAGAATCCGAAGATGAAGCGTTTGAAACATCCTTTGATGATGACGAAGGCACCGGACCATTGGTTCTGACAGTCGCCGCAGATGATGAAGATGACGCGGAAGAAGAATTCGCTGACGAAGATCATTTCGACCTAAAAGCTGAAGTCGAAGACGTTGCGCGCGAAATCGAAGAACGTGACGCCCAGACGGACAAACGCGAAGAACTTCCCGAGCCGCCTGAATCGTCGATGAGCCGAATCCTATCGCAAACTGATGAACGCTTAAACGAGCCAGAAGGCCGCCGGCATCGTGATGCTTTTGCGCAACTCAAAGCCGCCGTAGCGGCGACAGAAGCAGCCCGACAGCTGGGCGACGATGGCCCCACTGACGAAAAGAGCGACGCGTTTCGCGAAGATCTTGGTGCACATGAGGCCGACATAAAAAGCGAGGCGCGTGAACCTGCCCCGCTGCGCCTAGTACCATCCCAGCGTTCGGCAGATGCGGATAAACCCGTGGATGCCGCAGCAGAACGGTTGCGTAAAATCGCGTCGAAGAAAGAATCGACAACGTCGACTAATTCCGGCGGTTTCGCAGCCTTTGCAAAGGAACAAGGCGTTACAGAGCTGGGCGATCTTCTTGAGGCGGCGGCAGCGTATATCGCATTCGTGGAAGGTGACGATGATTTCTCGCGCCCTCAGGTTATGAAGAAAGTCCAAAGCGCCACCGCGCAAGAAATCAGCCGCGAGGACGGGTTGCGTTCATTTGGTCGCTTGCTGCGTCAAAGTAAAATCCACAAGCTGAACAATGGGCGCTTCCAAGTGTCGGAAAACACACGTTTTCGCCCGGATGGCACATCAGCATAAAACCAAAACACACTGATCGAAAGGCGAGGAGAAATCCTCGCCTTTTTTATTCATATCCGCATTAATACAAGCGCGCCGGACTGATCCGCCGCTACCGCGCTTGCGACCAGCGCCGCCATCAATATCAAAGTAAGGCTGATTTCATTGACCACCGAGGCTTCCACAAACAAGGCTGCCTTCACAGCCTTGTTTGATCACTGCATGCGGTCAACTTAATTGTGTTCGTCTTCTTGATCCGGGTTGGCTTGGCCAATTCCCATGAACACCCATTTCAGCGGAAAAATCCAACCAACACCAAGCAAGACGTAGATCAGCAGTTCAATAGGCTTTGCAAAACCCGGCGCGATATTCATCATGGTGACGGCCAGCACGATATAGGCAGGCAAACCAATCACCAATATAAAGATCGCAAGGCGTTTACGGCCTTTATACCCCATTGCCATCAGTCCGAGAATGGATCGGTGACGAGGATCGTATCCTCACGCTCAGGCGAGGTTGATACCAGTGCCACGGGACATTCGATCAGCTCTTCGATGCGGCGCACGTATTTGATCGCCTGTGCTGGCAGATCTGCCCAAGACCGCGCGCCCTCGGTAGATTCAGACCAGCCTTCGATTTCTTCATAGACTGGCGTGCAGCGCGCCTGTTCGTCAGCCGCAGTCGGAAGGTAATCAAGTGATTTTCCGTCCAGTTCATAGCCTACACAGATTTTCAGTGTCTCAAAACCGTCCAGAACGTCCAGCTTTGTCAATGAAATGCCTGATACGCCAGAGGTCGCACAGGTTTGACGTACGAGACAGGCATCGAACCAACCACAACGGCGTTTCCGGCCTGTTGTCGTGCCAAATTCATGACCACGTTCGCCAAGGCGCTGACCATCAGCGTCGTCTAGTTCTGTTGGGAACGGCCCCTCGCCAACGCGGGTGGTATAGGCTTTAACGATGCCCAACACGAAATCAATCGCACCCGGTCCAACACCGACACCTGTCGCGGCCTGACCAGCAATGACGTTAGAAGATGTCACAAACGGATATGTGCCAAAATCGATATCCAGCAGCGCGCCTTGCGCACCTTCAAACAAAATCCGCTTACCTGCTTTGCGCTTTTCGTTCAGCACTTTCCATACGGGGGCAGCATATTGCAGAATTTCAGCAGAAATTTCACGCAGTTGCGCAAGAACTTCGTCACGCTTAATTGGCTCTAGGCCCAGCCCCCGGCGCAGCGCATCGTGGTGTACCAACGCGCGATCAAGGCGCAGTTCAAGCGTCGCCGCATCAGCCAAATCGGCAACCCGGATCACGCGGCGACCGACCTTATCTTCATAGCATGGTCCGATGCCACGGCCAGTTGTACCGATCTTAGCAACAGAGTTTTGGTTTTCACGGGCACGATCCAATTCACCGTGGAACGGCAGGATCAGCGGCGTATTTTCCGCAATCATCAGTGTCTCGGGTGTGATCGACACGCCTTGAGCACGGATGGTTTCGATTTCTTTTATCAGGTGCCATGGGTCTAAAACGACGCCATTACCGATCACCGACAGCTTGCCACCACGGACAACACCTGATGGCAGCGCGTGTAGTTTATAAACTTCGCCATCAACAACCAATGTATGGCCCGCATTATGTCCGCCTTGGAACCGTGCAATAACGTCTGCACGTTCTGAAAGCCAATCAACGATCTTGCCTTTGCCTTCGTCGCCCCACTGAGCACCAACGACCACCACATTTGCCATAAGAGTATTGTCCTTTTTGAACTTCGTGCCTCCTATATCGTTGCATGACTGCTTGGGGAACCGCAAATTTGCGCCCGTTGGCTAGACAGGCACCGATCCGGACTGCATTGTCAGCCCCGAAAGACAAAAAGAGGCACCTATGGGTTTCATAATACGCTGGATATTCGCATTCGGGCTACTTGCAGGCACCTACAATCCCAGCCAGTGGAACTTTGTGCGCTGGAGCATGGCAAACTATGAAACCAGCTTATCAGTGACCGTATTGTTCGGACTGATCCTATTTGTCGGCTATATTATATATCTGCGCGCGACACTGCGATCCATTGGCATATTCGGTATGATTCTTATTCTCGCCGTTGTCGCGACGTTGTTATGGGTCATTTACGATCAGGGGCTGATCAGCTTGGACAATCCAACCATCAATACATGGATCGCAATTGTCGCACTTTCGATTGTTTTGGCCATTGGGCTAAGCTGGTCAATTGTCCGCAGACGCCTTACTGGGCAGACGGATGTCGACGATCTAGACGAATAACTCGATTTTCAGGGGTTGCGGCATTGGCTCGCAGCTTTTAGATACCGCGTGTTCACGCACGCCCCGAAAGGCACCTCGATGGAAAATGTTGTCCTTGTCATCCACCTGATCCTGGCCCTAAGCCTGATTGGTTCCGTTCTTTTGCAACGGTCTGAAGGTGGCGGTCTTGGCATGGGCGGCGGCGGCGGTGGCGGTGCATCCGGCGGGCGTCCGGCCCCCACAGCGATGAGCAAGTTCACTTGGATTCTTGCTGTCGCGTTTATCTGCACGTCGATCGCGCTGACATTAATCGCAGCAAGCAACTCATCGAACTCTTCTGTTGTTGACCGTATCGACGTTCCAACTGAATCGTCTGACGGTGTGCCGCTTCCTGACCTTGGCGAAAGCTTGCTTCCACCGTCTAGCGATGATGCACCTTTGGTTCCATCTGCCGACTAACCACTACTGATTGCCGGGCGGCAACGTTCGGCAACACCATATTGCGTCAGCGGTTGCGCAACTCATCCGAATCCGGTATGAGTTAAATCCCGTGATGGTGCGAATTTCGGCGTTCGTTTTCCAACAATTACTGTAAGTTTTCACGGGGGATCCCTGCTCATGGCGCGTTTCATTTTCATTACAGGTGGCGTGGTTTCGTCACTTGGCAAAGGGCTCGCATCAGCCGCGCTGGGATCACTGCTGCAAGCACGCGGATTTTCTGTGCGTTTGCGCAAACTTGACCCATATCTCAACGTTGATCCGGGCACGATGTCCCCGTTTGAACATGGTGAGGTATTCGTCACAGATGATGGTGCCGAGACTGATCTGGACCTTGGTCATTATGAGCGTTTCACGGGTGTCCCCGCCCGCAAAACAGATTCGGTCAGCTCTGGTCGCATCTATTCCAACGTTCTCGAAAAAGAACGTCGTGGTGACTACCTAGGCAAAACCATCCAGGTGGTTCCGCACGTCACCAACGAAATCAAAGATTTCATCAGCATTGGCGAAGACGAAGTCGACTTTATGCTTTGTGAAATCGGTGGCACCGTCGGTGACATTGAAGGCCTGCCCTTCTTTGAAGCGATCCGTCAGTTTAGCCACGACAAGCCACGCGGCCAATGTATCTTTATGCACCTGACACTGCTGCCCTATCTGGCCGCAAGTGGTGAGCTAAAAACCAAGCCGACCCAACATAGTGTAAAAGAACTGCAATCCATCGGTATTGCGCCTGATGTTCTGGTTTGCCGTTCCGAACAGCCGATCCCGGAAAAAGAGCGTGAAAAGATCGCCCTGTTCTGCAACGTCCGCAAAGAATGCGTTGTTGCAGCCTACGACCTGAAATCGATCTATGAGGCGCCGCTTGCCTATCACAAGCAGGGTCTTGACCAAGCTGTGCTGGATGCGTTCGACATTTCGCCTGCCCCATCTCCGAAACTGGACGTATGGCACGATGTGTATGACCGCATTCACAACCCCGAAGGTGAAGTCAAAGTTGCCATCGTTGGGAAATACACCCAGCTAGAAGACGCGTATAAATCCATCGCCGAGGCCCTAACCCACGGTGGCATGGCGAACCGCGTGAAGGTCAAAATCGAATGGGTCGACGCAGAGCTGTTCGACGACAAAGACGCGACGCCATATCTGGAAGGCTTCCACGCGATCCTTGTTCCTGGTGGATTTGGCGAACGCGGCACCGAAGGTAAAATCAAAGCGGCCCAATTCGCGCGCGAAAAGAAAATTCCATACCTCGGGATTTGCCTAGGCATGCAGATGGCCGTGATCGAAGCTGCGCGCAACGTCGCTGGCATGGACAAAGCTGGCTCTGAAGAATTCGACCACGAAGCAGGTAAAAAACGTTTCGAACCTGTCGTCTATCACCTGAAAGAATGGGTCCAAGGCAACCATAAGGTCGCCCGCAAAGCAGATGATGACAAGGGCGGCACCATGCGTTTGGGCGCATATAATGCGACGCTAACCGAAGGTTCCAAAGTTGCCGAAGTCTATGGTGATACCACAATCGAAGAGCGTCACCGCCACCGCTATGAGGTTGACACGAAGTATCGTGCTGAACTGGAAAAAGCTGGGCTAAACTTCTCAGGCATGTCGCCTGATGGCAAACTGCCGGAAATCGTCGAATGGCAAGACCACCCTTGGTTCATCGGAGTGCAGTTCCACCCAGAACTGAAATCCAAGCCATTCGCACCGCATCCGCTGTTCGCTGATTTTGTCCGCGCCGCAGTCGAAGTATCGCGCCTTGTTTGACCTCAATGAGCGGGCGTTGCCCGCACATGATTCTGATCGAAAGAGCGCCTGATGCTATCGTATCAACATGGTTACCACGCCGGAAACATGGCAGACGTGCACAAGCACGCGCTGCTGGCGTGGTCGCTGGCGTATATGACTCGCAAGGATAAACCGCTTAGTTATCTGGAAACTCATGCGGGTCGCGGTCTGTATGATATGACAGACGAAGCATCAGTTAAAACTGGTGAGGCGGCCAAAGGCATTGCAATCGCCGCTGATTGGTTCGCCTCTGATCATCCTTATGCGCAGGTCTTGGATCGTATTCGTGCAAAACATGGTGCCACCGCTTATCCCGGTTCACCACTTGTTGCCGCCGAAAGCATTCGACCGATGGACAACATCCACCTGTCCGAACTGCACCCACAAGAATTCGCCGCCCTTCAGGGCAATATGGCCGCATATGGCGGCATCTATCGCCAGCGTGATGGCTGGGAGATGGCGATGTCGCTGTGCCCGCCAGATCCGCGCCGTGGGCTGTTGCTGATTGATCCGTCGTTTGAAGTGAAATCAGATTACGACACTATCCCAGACACGATCACCAAGCTTCACCGCAAATGGGGCGTTGGGGTGATTATGCTCTGGTATCCGATCCTGACCGACGCCCCGCACAAGCCAATGATTGACGCCCTGCGCGCAGCCATTCCTGATGGCGTCGTGTCAGAGGTATCATTCCCACCTGCGCGTCCGGGCCACCGCATGGTGGGATCTGGGCTGTTCGTGGTAAATGCCCCCTACGGTTTTGAACAAGAATCTGCACGCCTTGGACAGCTCTTTCACAAAAAACTGAAGCCCGCCTGACTTTGCAGGCTGAACGCACAGGACTATGTATATCGAATGTTTGGTGATTTCCTTCGGCGCTTGACCGCCCCCGCCCCAGAGCCTCTTTCTGATCCCGATGCGCGTCTTGCGCTTGGCGCATTGCTCGTGCGTCTTGCGCGTGCTGATGGCGATTATGCCGCAGAGGAAATCGCACAAATCGATCAAGCGCTTGTTGCGCGTTATGGCCTGTCAGACGAGGATGCCGTTGCGTTGCGCAAAGACTGCGAAGCGCTCGAGGCGGAAGCCCCCGATACAGTGCGCTTTACGCGCGCTATCAAAGATGCGGTTGCGCATGATCACCGTGTCGCTGTAGTCGAAGCAATGTGGTCCGTGGTTATGGCGGACGGCGTGCGTGGCGAAGAAGAAGACAGCAATATGCGCATGATATCATCCTTGCTAGGTGTTTCTGACCAAGACAGTAACGCCGCCCGTCTTCGGGTTACACCACGTTAAGTGATCCCAAGCCTGATAATGCATGCCTACACCCGGTTGCGCCGCATTCTTAACGCGCTAGCCATTGCCGCAAAGCGCCTATGATCTGCCGCTTCCGCCCAAGCCTTAGGCCTTTGCACCTGTAATCAGCGATTGACGCGATGCTCTCGTTGCAAAAGCTAAAAAAATAAGCCCTAATTACCAGCACAATCAACAAAAGCGATCAAACGTGTCAGACCAAGCCCCTGTAATCGAAATCCGAAACCTTCACAAAGCCTATGGTGATTTGGAGGTATTGAAAGGCGTCGATATCACCGCACCCGCCGGACATGTCGTATCTTTGATCGGATCGTCAGGGTCTGGAAAATCAACACTTTTGCGCTGCGCCAATTTGTTAGAAGACAGCCAGCAAGGCGAAGTTTTGTTTTGTGGCGAACCTGTTATTTGGAAAGGTGCGGGTGCAGGCCGTCGCCCCGGCGACCACGACCAGCTGATCCGTATTCGGACGAATCTGTCGATGGTGTTTCAGCAGTTTAACCTGTGGGCCCATATGACGATTCTGCAAAACGTTATGGAAGCACCGGTTACCGTGCTTAAACGCGACAAGGCAGAGGTCGAGGAAGCCGCACGCAAGTATCTTGCCAAGGTCGGTATTGGCGATAAATGCGATGCCTTCCCTGCCCAACTGTCCGGCGGGCAACAACAGCGTGCCGCAATCGCGCGTGCCCTATGCATGGAGCCAAAGGCCCTGTTGTTTGACGAACCGACAAGCGCGCTTGATCCTGAATTGGAACAAGAAGTGGTCAAAGTGATCAAAGATCTGGCAAACGAAGGCCGGACAATGCTGATTGTGACACACGACATGCGTATGGCCGCTGACGTCAGCGACCATGTCGTGTTCTTGCACCAAGGTAAGATCGAAGAAGAGGGCGCACCAGACGTTCTATTCGGGCAACCAAAAACCGACCGACTTCGCGGGTTTCTATCCGCGACGGTTTCATAATCATCAATTGGGAGAAAACTGATGAAAAACCTGATCCTAAGCACTGCAGTGCTTGCCGTTGCTGGCAGCATGGCGATGGCCGAAAGCCACTCTGTTGTCCGTCTGGGCACCGAGGGCGCCTACCCTCCATACAACTTCATCAACGACGCTGGCGAAGTTGACGGTTTTGAGCGTGAACTAGGTGACGAACTATGCGCACGTGCGGAACTGACTTGTGAATGGGTCACCAACGAATGGGATAGCATCATTCCGAACCTCGTGTCCGGCAACTACGATGCGATCATCGCTGGCATGTCCATCACGGATGAACGTGATGAAGTTATCGACTTCACACAAGATTACTATCCACCGACCGAATCTGTCTATCTTGGTGCGTCTGATGGGGCCGACCTGACAGGTGTTGTCGCCGCACAAACCGGCACTATTCAGGCCGGCTATGTTGCCGAAACTGGCGCGACCTTGCTTGAGTTCGCTACGGGTGACGAAACCATCGCAGCCGTTCGTAACGGCGAAGCTGACGCTGTTTTCGCCGACAAAGATTTCTTGCTTCCTTATGCTGACGAAGCTGATTTGATGGTTGTCGGCGAAGGTGTTCCGCTGGGTGGCGGCATCGGCCTTGGTATCCGCGAAAGCGATGCTGATCTTCGCGCCAAACTTGATACTGCGATTACCTCAATGAAAGACGACGGCTCTTTGAATGAACTGCTGATCAAGTGGTTTGGCGAAGAAATCGGTACTTACTAAGCTGATAAACTCCGGCTTTGCATACGTGCAGAGCCGGAGCATCAAGACCTTGCCATGACGACACCCTGCGTAGATAGGCCCTACCATTTTTAACTATTGCTCTGATCCCGCCGCCCTAGAAGGGCTGACTTGGTTGTCGTGCTATCTGACCACTGGCAAGCATATGTCGATGTATTATGCAGTCGGCACAGTGTTGCTGTTGTTGGCAATCACTGCCCCCGTTGCATTGGCGTTTGGCTTTGGCGGCGCATCAGCGGCCCGCAGCCATTTTGCACCACTACGTTGGATCGGTAACACCTATATCGCGATTGTACGGGGCATTCCCGACATTGCTTTCTTTCTATTTTTTGTGATTGCTCTTGATCAAGCGTTCGAATTCATCCGCCACAAAATCAAATGCCCCGATTGGAACGAACCAATCCGGCAAGGCAATGATTTTGTGGTCTGTACCGCCGCTAAACTTCCGTTAAGCAACGCGCCTCAATGGGTGCATGAAACCTATGGCTTCGCTTTGGCGGTCCTCACGTTTGCAATCGTTTTTGGTGCATTTGCCGCCAACGTGCTTTTCGGTGCCATGCGCGCAGTACCCCACGGCCAGTTAGAAACCGCAGAGGCCTATGGCATGTCGCGCCGCCAAACATTCTGGCGCATTCTTGTGCCTCAAATGTGGGTCTACGCCCTACCCGGCCTGTCCAACCTTTGGATGGTCCTGATAAAAGCAACACCATTACTTTTCTTGCTTGGTGTCGAAGACATTGTCTATTGGGCGCGTGAATTGGGCGGGTCCAAGCGGCCTCAGTTTACGGACTACCCGCACGCCGACTGGCGGATGTGGTATTTCCTTGCCCTGCTGGTGTTCTACCTCGCGTTCACCAAAGTATCCGAAGTCGTTCTCGATCGCATCATGGCGCGCCTAACACGCGGCCAAGCAACTGCTGCAGGCGAAGCACAGCGAAAGGCCGCGACATGAGCTGTTGGGAAACAATTATTGATTACGGTCTACGCAGCCAAGGTATTGGTGAACGTCTATTGCCACGCAACGATTTCACGCTGTGCCAGCAGTTTACGCTGATCGGCTCAGGGATGATCTGGAATGCGTATTTCGGGCTGATCGCGCTTTGCACCGGATTCTTCATGGCGACGGCTGTCGCATTGGGCAAAGCCGCGCAATCAGCTTGGATACGCAAACCAGCGGATTGGTTCATCTTTATCTTCCGTGGATCGCCGCTGTTCATCCAGTTCTTCTTTGCCTACTTCCTATTCCTTAGCCTAAAAGCACAGTATCCAATTTTCAGCCCGCTGACCTCTGCATGGGCCGGGGCGTTGGTTGTATTGTTCTTGAACACTGCCGCCTATTCCGCAGAAATCTTTTACGGGGCGCTTCAATCCATCCCTAAGGGAGAGATTGAAGCCGCTGACGCATACGGGCTTTCAGGTTGGTCGCGTTTTCGTCGTGTGATCTGGCCAACCATGCTGCGCCTTGCTTGGCCCGCCTATACGAACGAAGCCATATTTTTGTTCCATGCGACAACGCTTGTGTTCTTCTCTGGCTTTCCAGCGTTACAGCAACGCGGTGATGCGCTTTACTACGCAAACTACTTTGCCGATAAGACGTTTAACCCATTCATTCCCTACCCCATCCTCGCTGGGTATTTTATTCTGCTTACTTTGGTTGTGATTGGCATTTTTGGGCTGGTGAATACCCGACTTAATCGCCATCTTCCTCAAAGGCTGCGCAAGCGGCTGAAAATCAAACCGCAGGTCATTAGATGAGTTGGTTGGACGACAACCCGGACGTAAAAAATGTAAGATGTGGTGCGGCCGACCTAAACGGTCAGGCACGTGGTAAACGTGTCCCGCGCCGTTTCGCGGCAAAGCTAGAACAGGAAGGCACACGATTTCCGCTCTCTGTGCTGAACCTTGATATTTGGGGCGAAGACATTGACGACAGCCCACTGGTATTCGAAAGCGGCGACGCCGACGGCGTTTTATTACCAACTGAACGCGGCTATGTGCCGATGCCTTGGCTCTCTTCGCCTTCCGCGATCCTGCCGCTGTGGGCGTTTCACGAAGATGGAACAGCATTTGCCGGCGATCCCCGTCATGCACTGGCACAGGTCGTTGCACGCTATAAAGCACTTGGCTTAACCCCCGTTGCCGCCACCGAAATGGAATTCTATTTGGTTGATGATTCCGGGCGTGGCATCCGCCAACCCAAATCGCCAAAATCAGGCAAACGTCGCGCTGGCGCCGAGGTTCTATCGCTTCGCGCGTTGGATGCTTTTGACCAGTTTTTCAACGATCTTTACGACGCTTGCGATGCAATGGATATCCCGGCCGAGGCTGCGATCTCGGAAGGTGGGCTTGGCCAGTTCGAAGTCAATCTTGAACACGTGCCTGATGCACTAAAGGCGGCGGATGACGCATGGCTCTTTAAGATGCTCGTACGTGGCTTGGCCCGCAATCACGGAATGGCCGCCAGTTTTATGGCCAAGCCCTATGAAGACTATGCAGGCAACGGATTGCACACCCATTTTTCGGTAATCGATGCTGACGGTAATAATGTGTTTGCCAATGACACACATAAAGGCACCCTCCTTTTACAACACGCCATTGCAGGCTGTTTAAAAGGCATCCCTGACCTTGCTCTTATCTTTGCGCCACATGGCAACAGCTATGAACGACTGGTCCCCGGTAGCCATGCGCCCACGGGGATATGTTGGGCTTATGACAACCGCACCGCATCGGTACGCGTTCCCGGCGGTAGCTATAAGGCGCGTCGGATTGAACACCGCCTCGCTGGTGGCGATGTAAACCCATATCTATTCTTGGCTGCGGTGCTAGGGTCCGCACTTGTCGGGATCGAAGACAAGCTGACACCACCAGCCCCAATCACAGGCAACGCATATGATCAGAAACTGCCCCAAGTCCCCGGAAGTTGGAGCGAAGCAATTGACTCGTTTGAACAAAGCACACTCGCTAGACGTATCTTCAATGGGCAATTGGTCGACAACTTGATCCGTACCAAGCGCCAAGAAATGTACCACTTCAAAGAACTCAGCGCAGAAGAACAACTTGACCTTTATCTAGACACCGTTTGACCAAGGTAAATTTCGCGAAATTTACCAAGTAGAAGGATTTTAGCTAAAATCCTTCGCGCTTGCGGCAACCCACACGCCGATGTAGTTTGGGATGAAACCTAAACGACGGTGAATTCATGAAAATCGGTATTTTACAAACAGGTCACGCGCCGGACGAATTGCGCCCAAAACTTGGCGATTTCGCCGATCTGTTCGAACGCTTACTCGCAGGGCATAATTTCGAATTTCGCACCTACAATGTTGTCGACATGGATTTCCCAAAGGTGATCACAGATTGCGATGGCTGGTTGATCACCGGGTCCAAGCATGGCGCATATGAGGATCACCCGTTCATTCCCCCTCTCGAAAGCCTTATCCGCGAGATTTATGCCGCCAATATCCCGCTAGTAGGAATTTGTTTTGGCCATCAGATCATTGCGCAAGCATTGGGTGGCAAAGTCGCTAAGTTCGATGGTGGCTGGGCCGTGGGCCGCCAAACTTACGATCTGAACGGTGAACAGATCGCGCTTAATGCGTGGCATCAAGATCAGGTCATCAGCGCCCCCGCCGACGCCACGGTGATTGGCAGCAACGACTTTTGCACAAATGCCGCGTTACTTTATGGCAAACGTGCTTTTACCGTGCAGCCACATCCGGAATTCGACACCGCTGTCATTGATGGCCTCGCGACCTACCGCGGTCCGGGCAATGTCCCGGATGAGCAGCTTGCAGACGTCCGCGATAATTTGAACAAACCGGTCGATAGCGACCGTCTTGCTGCGCAGATCGCGCAGTTTTTTAAAGAAAGACAATTGGCATGAGCTGGACCGACAAAATCCCAGAGGCCGCCCGTACATATCTAGAAAACAATCGCTTAGACGAGGTCGAATGCGTTATCGCTGACCTACCCGGTATTGCCCGCGGTAAGGCCGTTCCAGCAGGAAAATGGGAAAAGCAGGCGCATTTCCATCTTCCAAACTCGATCTTCTTTCAAACGATCACCGGCGAATGGGGCGAAGCATCAGGTCCGGATGGGTTCCTAGAACCTGACATGATCCTAAAGCCTGACATGTCCACCGCAACCGCAGCGCCTTGGGCTGACGATGGCACGCTTCAAGTCATCCATGACGCGTTCGACCAGAAGGGAAAGCCAGTTCCGTTTTCCCCACGCAACGTATTGCGCCACGTCGTAGATCTGTACAAAGCCGAAGGCTGGACCCCAGTTGTCGCCCCTGAAATGGAATTCTATCTGGTTGCCCGCAACATCGACCCAGCGAAACCAATTGAGCCAATGATGGGCCGTACCGGTCGCCCTGCTGCTGGGCGTCAGGCCTATTCAATGACCGCTGTCGATGACTATGGCCCGGTGATTGATGACATCTATGAATATGCCGAAATCCAAGGTTTTGAGATCGACGGTATCGCCCAAGAAGGTGGCGCAGGTCAGCTTGAAATCAACCTGCGTCATGGCAACCCGATTAAACTGGCTGACGAAGTATTCTTTTTCAAACGTCTTATCCGCGAAGCCGCAT
Organism: Yoonia maritima; assembly: GCF_002933395.1. Lineage (GTDB taxonomy): Bacteria > Pseudomonadota > Alphaproteobacteria > Rhodobacterales > Rhodobacteraceae > Yoonia > Yoonia maritima_A. The sequence continues at coordinate 119,333 of NZ_PKFN01000007.1, read as the reverse complement.
TAAAGCATGATTGTTTTGCGACGTTCATGGCCAAACCAATCGAGGGTGAACCCGGGAGCGCAATGCATGTCCATCATTCCGTCCTTGATGAGAATGGGCGGAATATCTTTACTGGTCCGCAGGGCGGCGAAACCGACGCGTTCTTTCACTTTATCGGCGGACTACAAGAATACATGCCTAGCGCAATCGCGTTGATCGCGCCCTATGTGAACAGCTACCGTCGCTATGTTCCGGACAGCGCCGCGCCTGTTAACCTTGAATGGGGGCGCGACAACCGGACGACAGGAATTCGTATCCCAATCAGCGATCCATCCGCGCGCAGGATCGAAAACCGCCTGCCCGGTATGGACTGTAACCCTTACCTCTGCATCGCCGCATCGCTAGCTTGCGGATATTTGGGCCTGAAGAACGAAATCCGCCCTGACAAGCGCTGGCGCGGTGAAGCCTATGAATCAGAGGCTGAAATCTCTGGCTCGCTTAGTGAAGCGCTGGATCTTTTTGAGGAATGCAAAGACCTGCACGACGTCCTTGGCCCCGATTTTGCGCGGGTCTATTCCATCGTGAAACGGTTAGAGTACAAAGAGTTCCTTCAAGTCATCAGCCCATGGGAACGCGAACACTTGCTGCTGAACGTCTAAGCCTTAACAAACCGCAGCACCCCGGCGACAGTTGGCGCGTTAGGGTCATCGTTGGGATGCTGCACACCGTTGTTCACGATCACCTCGGCGAAATCAAACGGGCTGATCCCTTGAAGACATGCGGCGTTCACGCCAAATTCATTCGGGTTTGAGCGCCGTCTATGGTGTGTGTAAATCCCGCAGGTCGGGCAGAAATAATGTTCAGCTGATTTCGTGTTGAATTGATACAGCGTCATCAGGTCCTTGCCTTTCGTAAAGTTTAGGCCATCCAACGCAGCTGTCACCGCCACGGCGCCACGCATTGAGCAATATGAACAGGTACACCGTCGCGCACTTTCTAACCCGCCTTTTAGTGTGACTTTGAACTGTACTGCGCCGCAATGGCAGGCGCCGTTGTAGGTATCGCTTGATGGCATGCCGTATCCCTTTCAGTTTCGATTGCGGGTTTTCATCAGCATGCATATCAATAACCCAATAACGCAAGCTTTGGACGCACCCTATGAACCCGCTTTATCGCAATGACAAACCCGGCGAATTCCCAAACAGCTGGTATGTGGCCAGTACGGATTTACCAAGGGAACGCCCTTCACTGGATGGTGATCTGTCGGTTGATGTCTGCATTATCGGCGCGGGGTTTACAGGCCTATCTGCTGCACGCCATCTGGCTGCCAAGGGGCTTGATGTTGTTGTGCTCGATGCCCACCGTGCGGGCTTTGGCGCATCAGGACGCAACGGCGGTCAGGTTGGCAGTGGCTACAATAACGACCAAAGCACTTTGGCCAAGAAGCTGGGCGGTGACGCGGCCACCGCCCTGTGGGCATTAGCGGAAGACGCTAAACAAGACGTCCGTGATTTGTGCGAAAGTGCAATCCCAGAGGCCCGTTATCGTCCCGGTGTGGCGCATGGTTTCTATAATGCGAAAGAGGCAGACAGCTATGCTGCTGACGCCGCCTATCTCGCCGATAACTATGGCTATGACCAGATTGAGGTGCTTGGGCCTGACGCCATGCGCGACGTGGTCAAATCGCCACTATATCAAGGCGGCCTGTTAGATATGGGCGCGGGTCACATCCACCCGCTGCGCTATGTTCTTGGGCTTGCCCGTCTGGCCGAGGCCGCAGGTGCGCGTATCTTTGAACGAACCGAAGTCACTCAGATCGAGCATGGCGACCCCGTAACCCTGCACACTCCAAAAGGAACCGTCAAAGCCCGCCACGTCATTATCGCTGGCAACGGCTACCTACCCAACATCGACCGCAAGACGTCAGCAAAGGTCATGCCGATCAACAGCTTCATCTGCGCGACAGAGCCGTTGGGGGATCGCGCCGCATCCGTATTGGCCCGCGATATCGCAGTAGCAGATAGCAAATTCGTCGTGAACTATTATCGCATGTCCGAAGATAATCGGTTCTTGTTTGGCGGGCGCGAAAGCTACTCCATTGGTTTTCCCAAGGACATCAACACCGCCCTCATCCAACGTATGACGAACCTGTTTCCCCAACTGTCAGACGTGAAGGTCGACTACGTTTGGGGCGGTACATTGGGCATCACAATGACCCGCCTGCCCGCCGTTCAACGCGTTGCGCCAAATATCCTTTCTGGCGCCGGGTTCTCTGGGCATGGTGTGGCGCTATCGGGACTGGCAGGCAAGGTCATGGCCGAGGCAATCGCCGGACAAGCAAGCCGGTTTGATATGCTATCAGGGATAAAAGTCCCCAACTTTCCGGGCGGACCCACATTCCGCGCGCCGCTGCTGACCTTGGCGATGACGTGGTACGCATTACGTGATCGATTGGGGGGTTTGACTGTCATAGATTTGTAACGCGGGGTGTGTTAAGTTTTGCCGAAATATGATTTCGGAAAAGCTGAACACATGACCCAAGTTCCCAATGTTTACGACGCAGAGCCCATTCCAGAATCGGCCTTGGCCGAAGTAACCCGCATTTTGCGGTCAGGTGACTTGTTCCGCTATACATCGAACGACTCCCCTGTCGCGTTGCTTGAGGCAGAGTTCGCCACAGCGCTAGGAAGTAAATATGCGTTGGCTGTTTCATCATGCTCTGCCGCGCTGTTCCTATCGCTTAAGGCGCTTGGGCTACCTCGTGATGCAAGGGTTATGATCCCGGCGTTTACCTTTGGGGCCGTTCCGTCGGCTGTCGTGCATGCCGATTGTATTCCTGTACTTTGTGAATGTGGTGACAATTACCGCATCGACATAGATGATTTTGCCGCCAAGCTGCCAACCGTGGACGCCATTATTATCAGCCACATGCGCGGTCATACCTCTGACATGGATGCAATTATGCAGCTTTGTGATGACGCGGGCGTTCCTGTGATCGAAGATGCAGCACACTCGATTGGAACCACTTGGGGTGGACGCAAAATCGGAACCATCGGCCAGATTGGCTGCTTTAGTTTTCAGTCTTACAAACTGCTGAACGCAGGCGAAGGCGGCATTATGGTGACCGACGATGCAGACCTGATAGCACGCGCCGTAATTATGTCCGGTGCCTATGAACACAATTGGAAAAAGCATCCAGTCCTGCTGGATAGCTTTGCAAAGTGGCAAAACAAGCTGCCGCTTTATAACCAGCGCCTGAATAACTTGTCAGCTACGCTTATCCGCCCGCAATTAAATGAATTGCCACGCCGTGTCGCAGATGGACGCAGAAACCATGATCACGTCGCCGCGTTATTGAATGAATCCGCATGGCTCAGCGTGCCGAACTGTTTGCCATCCGAAGAACGGGCACCCGATTCAATTCAGTTTAATTTGGTCGATATGTCGAACCGTGACACCGCCCGCTTTGTCGATGCCGCCGCAGCCGCAGGTGTCAAAATCCAAGTATTTGGCCAAAGCGAGGATAACGCACGCGCGTTTTGGAATTGGCAGTTTATCGGACCAATCCCTGACTTACCCAAAACACGGGCGATGTTGATGAAAGCATGTGATGTGCGCCTACCAGCACGGCTGACCTTGGACGAATGTGATGTGATTGCACGAATCATCACCGATGCGGCAGCCGAAACAATGTCCCCTGCCCGCGCATACGGCTAAAGCAGGCGCAGCTGATCTTGTAGCCAAGGGTAGTTCTTTACTGCAGGCTGCACGATCATATCCGATAACAACGGCATTAGCCGTGTGGCGATGGTTGTTGGCATATCGCCAAGTATATCCTGCCGTGCGGTCAAAGATATTGTTCGCGACAATGGCGCAAATGGTAGAGGGAGAAGATCAACATCTTCGCTGAACCTTTGCGCACGCAGGCACCCCAAAGGCGTTAAAATCGTCCATCCCGACCCAGCTGCCACCATTGCCATAATCGCGTGGTAGCTATCCAATTCGAACTTGTGCGTAATTCGTAGGTTCTGCCGAGCAAGATGCGCAGCAATCACCCGGCCCATATGGTGGCGCGTTGTGTATTGGATCAACTGCATCCGGCGTAGTTGCTTGGCGACATCTCCATCTTTGATCGCGCCTTTAGGAACAGCAACGACAAAGGGTTCTTCTAACAGCGGGTGCACCTCCATCCCGGCGCTGGCCTGCCCCATATCGCCAGCGACAATCACGTCCAATGCGCGGCTATCAAGCAGGTCGAATAGCCGGTGCGATGCGCCTGTTTCCAGAAGGAATTGACAGTTCTTCAAGTCATCGCTCATCGCGGTCAAAAGACCGGGTGTCACGTCTGCATCAAAATCTTCGATCATGCCCAAACGAAATCGGGTCAGGCGACTAAAATCAGCCATAGCGAGTTCCGCTTTGGCTTGGTCTGCCTCGTTCAGGATCGTGTTGGCGCGGCGCAAAAACATCTCGCCAGCAGGCGTAAGGGTCACTGGTCGCTCACTACGATTAAGTAAAGTCGCACCAATTGCGCCTTCGAGATTTGTCAGTTGCTGGCTGACCGTCGCAGCAGAGCTACCTAAGCGCCTTGCCGCCCCAGAAATCGACGCTTCCTCCGCCGTCGCGACAAAGACCTCTACCCCCCAAAGCGTGATTTTACCTGTCGTCGCCATCTGATCCTCTCGTCCGCTGCTTGCCAAGCTAGGCGGAAATGCAGGGCGCATCAATCAGGTCATTGTAAGGTCTTTCAGACAGGCATATCGTTATTTCAGTACATCCATGAGGTTCAAAATGTCTGACGACACCCCCAACAGCTGGGAAGCCCGCGCGAGCGAGAATTCGTTTTACGGGTTCACTGATTTGCCCACAGTCAAAGAACGCGGCACCGTCGTGCTTACGCACGGCAAAGGGCCTTATGTTTACGACGTACACGGGCGCGAATATCTTGATGCGAATTCTGGTCTTTGGAATATGGTCGCTGGTTTCGACCATCCTGGCCTCATTGCCGCTGCCAAGGAACAGTATGACCGTTTCCCGGGCTATCACGCGCTGTTTGGACGTATGTCCGATCAGACAGTGATGCTGTCTGAAAAACTAGTCGAAGTTTCACCATTTCCGCGCGGCAAAGTATTTTACACGAACTCGGGTTCCGAAGCGAACGACACAATGGTCAAAATGCTGTGGTTTCTGGGCGGAGCCGAAGGCAAACCCGAACGCCGCAAGATCCTGACCCGTATTAACGGCTATCACGGAGTTACGGCAGTATCAGCCTCTATGACTGGGAAACCGTACAACAGCGTATTTGGCCTGCCCCTAGACGGGTTCATTCACCTATCCTGCCCACACTACTGGCGCTTTGGCAAAGAAGGCGAGACCGAAACGCAGTTCACGGCCCGCATGGCATCCGAGCTAGAGGAAACCATTCTGCGCGAGGGCCCAGAGACGATCGCAGGATTTTTCGCAGAACCTGTCATGGGTGCTGGCGGCGTAATCCCTCCGTCCGCCGGGTACTTCCAAGCCATCCAGCCAATTCTCAAGAAATACGGTATTCCGCTGATCGCTGATGAAGTCATCACCGGGTTTGGCCGTACGGGGAACACTTGGGGTTGCCAGACATATGATTTTGTTCCTGACGCTATCATTTCGTCAAAGAACCTAACAGCTGGGTTCTTTCCGATGGGTGCCGTGATCCTTGGGCCTGATCTGACGGATCGTCTACAAGCGGCTTCAGAGGCCATAGAAGAATTCCCGCATGGGTTTACAGCATCTGGACATCCAGTTGGTTGCGCAATCGCACTTAAGGCAATTGACGTCGTGATGAACGAAGGTTTGGAGGAAAACGTACGTACGCTAACACCGCTCTTTGAAGAAGGTATGGCGCGGCTCTCCCAGAAGAAGAATATCGGTGAATGGCGGGGTAAAGGGTTGATGGGGGCTCTTGAGGCCGTCGCCGACAAAGACACTAAGCGCCCATTTGACGGATCCCTATCTGTTAGCGAACGGATTGCGAACGCCTGTACCGATCAGGGCCTCATTTGCCGCCCGTTGGGGCAAGCTGTTGTGTTGTGCCCACCGTTCATTTTCACGCCGAACCACATGGACGAGATGTTCAGCAAACTTGAAAAAGCCCTTGATGGCGTTTTTGCAGACATCGCTTAAGCTGCGGTTAACCATCGCCACACAATACTGTGGCGATGGAAATTATGCGATATCATAGACGGGATGGACGTGACTGGCTTGCACAAATTTTTCAGTGTCGTGCAGCGATAATCGGCGGAGTGATCCGCCGCCAGATTATTGATGTTGAGCGTGAAATCGGTACAGACGCGTTAATTGCAGAAGTAAAACGGCGCGGATTTCGAATGATCCGCACCAACAATTATTACGTCATCATCTGCAACGATGGAGCAATCGAATTGATCTGCTAGCAGCGATCAAATTTTAAAAAAATTTGATCTCCCAGAAGGAATTTCTAGAAATTCCTTCGCCCTACTTCCCCATCTTTGCAAGTTTTTCCTGCAGCGCTGCAAGCTGGTCCTTTATTTCACCCAAGTCATCGCTGGATTTTTCTTGCGCGCTCGGTGTTGGCATTATGCCACCGGTCATCGCTTTAAAGAACGCGGCTTGCTGTGCCTGCATCGCCTCGAACCCTGGCATCGCAGTCATTGGGTTCGCCTTACCCATATTGTCCAGCGCTTTGGATTGGCCTTCACGTAGCATTTCAAAGCTCGCTTGCAGGAACTCAGGTACAACTGACGCAGCTTGGCTCGTGTAGCTGCGAACAAGATCGGTCAATACGTCAACGGGCAGAACGCTTTCACCGCGGCTTTCGTGCTCGGCGATAATCTGAAGAAGATATTGCCGCGTCAGATCATCCCCGGACTTCAAATCAACAATTTGAACTTCGCGCCCTTCACGAATGAACAAAGCGATATCCTCAAGCGTCACATAGTCGCTTGTTTCGGTATTGTACAAACGTCGGCTCGCGTAGCGCTTAATGAGAAGCGGTTTATTTGTGTCAGCCACAGCGATCCCTCCCAAGATATATTGCAGTGCAGAGAAGCCTATGCCGCGCCTGCGCAAAAAGAAAGCGTTTTAGATACCCTGACTTAACGGGAATGCTGTAGGCGCATAGCAAAACGCATATCAGCACAAAAAAACGGCCCGCAAATCGCGAGCCGTTTCGGGAAATCATACCATGAGGGAGGCACGGGTAGATTTCTCCGTTATTACTTTGCAGATGCTGATGCTTTTTTCGCAGCGGCCGTCACTTCTGTTGTCGCTTTCTTAGCAGCAGCAGTCATATCTTCGGAAATGTCTTTGCCCGCAGCCAGAACCAATTCCATCGTCTGTGTCTGAACTTTTTTGGCGATCTCAGCAAAAGCAGACATATGCTCGGCGGCAGATTCAGCTGTTGCAGATGCGAAATCAGTCATCGCTTTCGCATAATCAGCAGGTTCTGATTTTGCTTTTGACATTTCTTCAAGCTTTGCGATCGTATCTTGTGTCCACTTTGCGGACTGCTCTGCTGATTTACCAGCGGCGTCCAACGCAACAGTAGACATTTTTTCTGCCAACGCAGTTTGGTTCTTGAACTGCTCTTCCATCGCTTTTGTATCGACAGGGAAAGAGTCTGCCATATCTTTAAAGATCGCAGTGAAATCTTGTGTCTTAGTAGCCATTGGTATCAGCCTTTCGGGTGAAGCGTGATATTTGCCACGCTGTGAAACTCTGACACCAATATGAATGCTGCAGTGCAGCATTGCAAGTTTTTTCTGCAATGCAGCATACTTAATTTTGCAGCTGCAAAAATTAGCAACCTATTCCACTACTTAGGCGACACATATGTACCCGGCGCTGGAGCCAAAACAGGATTAAAATCACCCCCTGGTTGTCTAGCGTCGACACTTTTAACTGATTTTTCAGACAACCACGAATCCCATCGCGCCCACCAAGACCCGTCATGCTTGTCTGCCAACGCCAACCAATCCGACGCATCTAACCCCAACTCTGGATTTGTATAGTGGCCATATTTCCGTTTTGACGGCGGATTAATGATACCTGCAATATGTCCAGATTGGGAAAGAATGAACGTCTTATCCTTTGATCCCATCTTTTGAACACCAGCATAACTGCTTTTCCACGCGGCAATGTGATCAGTCTCGCAGGCGATTGCGAACAATGGGACCGATACATCTTGTATCTTTACTTTCGTGCCACAAACCTCGAAGCCATTAGTTGCGAATTCGTCGTGCTGACATAACCCCCGCAAATACTCGACGGCCATTTTCGCCGGTAGATTTGTTCCATCCCCATTCCAATACAACAAATCAAACGCAGGCGGCGCTTGCCCCATCATGTAGCTTTTGATGGCCGGACCGTAGATCAAATCATTCGATCGCAAGAATGAAAACGTACGCGACATATAGAACGAATCCAATATCCCGCTTTCGGCCACCTCTTCCGCGATGCCATTTACAAAATCATCATCAAGGAACACGCCAACTTCGCCGCGTTCCGAAAAATCGGTCAACGTCGTGAATAAGGTAGCGCTATTCACAGATGTATCCTTACGCTGCTTCATAAGCGCGAGCGTCAGCGACAACGTGGTGCCCGCAATGCAATACCCCACCGCGTTTACTTTTTTCACGTCGCAGATTTTTTTCACTTCGTTGATTGCAGTCAGAAAACCGTCTTCGATATAGTCTGTCATCGATGTGTCTTTGTAACTTGCGTCCGGGTTAACCCATGAGACGACAAACACAGTGTGCCCTTGATCAACCGCCCATTTGATCAGGCTATTCTGCGGCTTAAGGTCGAGAATGTAGAATTTGTTGATCCACGGCGGAAAAATGACCAGCGGCATTTCATGAACTGTTTCGGTCGTAGGTGCATATTGGATCAGTTCAAACAAATGGTTCCGAAACACCACGGACCCTGGCGTCGTCGCAATGTTCTGCCCCAATTGAAACGCCGATTTATCCGCCAAAGTCACGACCAGATCACCATTGTTCGCTTCGAGATCAGCGATCATGTTTTCCAGCCCGGCAATCAGGCTTTCACCCTCTGTCTCGGCGGCAAGGGCTAATGCCTCGGGGTTGGTCGCAAGAAAATTTGTTGGGCACGCCATGTCTAAAATCTGCTGACTGAAGTAGCGCAACCGCTTCTTTTCATCCGAATCAAGCGTATCTATATCCTCGACCGCCTGCTGCACCGCAGCGGAATTCATCATATATTGCTGTTTGATATAGTTGAAATACGGGTTGGTTTCCCACAGTTCATGCGAAAATCGGCGGTCCGTTGGTGTTTCATCCGTAGCAGGCGAAAGTTTGCCTTGTACCAAAAGGTGCTGCGCCTCGACGAAATGCTTTACGGATTTTCCCCAAAATTCGATCTGATGCTCGATCAGTTTGGCCGGATTTTGCATCATTTCGCCCATATAAGCGCTTGCGGCCTTTAAATAGAGCTCTTGACTTGGTCCTTGCAGAGCAGAGGGGATCTTACGTCCGTGGCTCATTGCCTTAAGGAGACGTTGCGTCAGCTCCTCAATATGGACAAGATTAGCCTCTAAAGTTGTAACATTGTGATCAGACGCCGCGTTTGTTTCTAAATCGTTAGTTGTCATATTCACGTTCCCATGCCTATGCTGCAAGTGCAGCATGATCTGCGCGCCCCTAACCGGAGATGTTCTGATGAAGTATATGATGACCTACGACCTGATGGAAAGCGCGCGAAACACAAACCAATGGCTTGGGGCGACCGCACGTGCCTTTGCATCATATCCAATGATGTCGGTTGGGGCGAACCCTGCGATGGATTGGCTTATGGCGTGGGGTGAAGTTACGGAACGCACGTTTGCACGTATGATCGTCAAGCCTGATTGGAACATTCCGCCGGTCACCTGCGAAAAAGGCAAAGACCACCCTGTCGTCATTGAAACTGTCATTGAACGCCCTTTTGGTGATTTGATCCACTTTACGATCCCTGGCCGTAAGCCAAGCAAACGTCGGGTGTTAATTGCCGCACCGATGTCGGGTCACTACGCCACTTTGCTTCGTAAAACTGTGATCAGCCTGCTGCCTGATTGTGACGTTTACATTACTGACTGGCACAATGCCCGTGACATTCCCGTCAGCGAAGGCAAGTTTGATGTCGAAGACTACACGCTATACTTGGTCGATTTCATGCGTGAACTCGGCTCTGATATTCACGTGATTGCCGTCTGTCAGCCTGTGCCTTTGGCGTTGGCTGCGACTGCCTATCTTGCCGAAGAAGACCCCAAAGCGCAGCCGCGTTCGCTGACCCTAATCGGCGGCCCGGTTGACCCAGAGGCGAACCACACCGAAGTCACCGACTTTGGTCGTTCTGTCACCATGGGTCAGCTGGAACAGACCATGATCCAGCGCGTCGGCTTCAAATACGCAGGTGTTGGTCGTACCGTTTACCCCGGACTGCTTCAGCTCGCTTCATTTATCTCGATGAATGGTGAAACGCATGCCAACGCGTTTCGCGATCAGATCATCAAGACCGCCAAGGGCGAAGCACGCGAACACGATAAGCATAACGCGTTCTATGACGAATATCTTGCCGTCATGGATATGACCGCCGAATTCTACCTATCAACCGTTGAACGGGTCTTCAAAAATCGTGACATCGCGCGCAACGATTTCAGCGTTGCAGGCCGCAAGGTTGATATTGGGAAAATCACAACAGTCGCAGTGAAAATTGTTGAGGGCGAAAAGGATGATATCTCAGCGCCCGGTCAGTGCCTTGCTGCGCTGGACCTGTTGACCAACCTGCCTGACAGCAAAAAAGCGTCGCATGTTGAACCCGGTGCAGGTCACTATGGTATCTTTGCGGGCGGAAGCTGGCGCAATAACATCCGCCCACTTGTGCTTGATTTCATCGACGCGAATTCTGACGAGCCTAAAAAGCAGAAAGCCGCAAACAAAAACGCCGCCGCCTAGCCTAGTTACGCAACATCAGCGGCGCTTTCATCCAAGTCCGAAGCGCTGCTGTTACCGCATTCGCGGCTTCGACAGTCGGAAGATACCCTGCATCCTCGATCACCTCGAGCGTCGCATAGGGAATAAGTTCAGCCATAAACTCGTGACGTTTCACTGGATAGTGGCCATCATGACGGCCGCAAATCACAAGTGCAGGCTGTGTGATCTTGCGCAAAACAGGTTGTTGGTCCTTACGGCGCTGCATCGCCCGCGCCTGTTTGACATAGGCTTCGGGCCCCAGCTGATTACCCATCATCGTGAGCAACCGCACGAGAGCAACTTTATCGATATTCGGAGACATCCATGTCGAATGAATTTCATGCTGCAGCACATCGGCCCAGCGCCCCGCCCGTGCCGCAATAATTTGTGGTTCCCGCGCAGAGGCCGCTTCGGGCGTGTCAGGCTGTGGGCTCGTGCTAATCAACGCGATACGCGTGACGCGTTCTGGCGCCCTACGCAGAACCTCCATCGCGACCATGCCGCCCATCCCCATGCCTGCTAGTGCAAATTTTGACGGCGCCCATGACAGGATTTGCGAAGCGACTTCCTCCATCCGCTCACCCTTAGTGGTCGGCGCAAACATCACAGCATGATCCGACCCGAGATCACTGATCTGCGGTTCGAAAATGCGTGCATCGCACAGCATTGGTGGGATCATCACCAGCGTCTCACATGGCATTTATGCTTAGACCTGTCTGCATACCTAACCTTTTAGGTTTTTCGTTCGCACAACTCTGACGCGGTATGCTGCCCCACGCAACCATTCGGCAGCGTTAAAGCGTCTTAAGCCAAGCCGAAATCCGCCGAGCAAGTGGTTCCGTCTGGTTAGGACTAAAGACATCACCTGCCATAACATGCCCATTCACATCGTCGCCCGGACCTGGAATTACGATGTCTTCGGTTGTCGGACCACCCCAGCGCGCGATGACTTTACGGGTCAGTTTGGGGTGCACGACAGTGTCAGCTTCGTTCATGACAAACAAAGCAGGCGTTGTGATTTGTGACAGATCGGCATGGCGCGCTGCACGCACGGCATCAGCCATCGGGTATAGCGCCTCGGTGGGGTAAGATGTCGTCCAATACGCGCTGTGCCCATCGTTAATGGGTACAAAGCTCCGTGTTTTCCCCACCACATAACGGCCCCATTTCCGCACACCCGGCATATCCAGCAGGGTCTGTGCGATCCAGCTACGCAAACCATAGTTCGGGGAAATCAAAATTGCGGCTTTGGCCTCTACCCCTTGGGCTAGGGCAAGCGTTGCCAAGGTACAGCCTGTAGAACACCCCATCAGAATGATTTCATCTCCGATGGTTTGGGCGATTTCGACTGCCTCGGCCACGTCTTGGGTCCATTCAGCAAATGTAGCGGTCGCCATCGCCGGACCATCTTGGCCATGCCCAGATAGTCGTGTGAAAAAGATATTCGCCCCAAGATCTTGGGCAACACGTTCTGGAAGCGGGCGCAATTCCGCAGGTGATGCGGAAAACCCATGGATATTCAGAATAACGACCGGAGTTTTAGTGCTTGGTTCACCGGCCCACACGATGTGCTTTTCACAACCGGGCCGCAAATTTGGAACCTTCGCCTCTGCGGCAGCCAAATCCTGTTCAAGCGTTGTGATATCCATCAAAATCACCATTTTATTCATGTTGCAGAACACCATAGCCAAGGCTTCGGCCTTGGACCAGTGGTTACCCTGCGGCGTGCAGCACCTCGGTAACCGACTGTTCAATCAGTGTCAGACAGGTATCATCAGAGAACCGATGATCTGCACCATCGACCAAGGTCAAACGCATATCCGGCCCAGTGGCGTGATCTAACAATCGCAGTGCAACGGACATGTCGACATCCTCATCGGCTGTCCCTTGTAAAAACCGCACAGGGAATGGCAGTGAAAGCGGGTCACGCAGTACCAGTCGATTACGGCCTTCTTCGATCAATCTTTTCGTAATGATATACGGTTCGCCATAATCGGATGGCAACGCGACCTGCCCTGCTTCTAATTCGGCTTTCTGCGCGTCGTTAAACCCGCCCCACATACTGTCCTCGGTGAAATCGGGGGCAGCGGCGATCGTAACCATTCCCACGATACGTTCTGGCATTGCGCGGGCAACCTGCAACGAAATCCACCCCCCCATCGACGACCCGACAAGCACGAGGTTCCCAGCAAGCAGGCCCAGCGCGGCGCAGGCGTCTTCGAACCAGTCACCTATTGTGCCGTCTGTGAATTCCCCATCGCTTTCGCCATGACCCGAATAATCGAACCGTAGAAATGCGCGACCTTCTTTGCGCGCCCAGTCTTCTAAATACACGGCCTTTGTACCGCCCATATCCGATTTAAAGCCGCCAAGGAACACGATTGCCGGGCCAGTACCATCGGTCAGATGATATGCAATTTTGCGCCCTTGTGGCGTGGTGAATGTCGGGGTGTCAGAGGTCTTTGTCATAGGGTGAAATCATCACAAGCAGCGCTATCCTGCAAGCCCCATTAGGTTACCCTATTATCACGTTACTAAAAAGTAACATATAAGCGATTCTATGGACAAGATATTCAAAGCTCTCAACGACCCTGCCCGCCGTGCGCTATTAGACAGCTTGCGCAAGCAAGACGGACAAAGCCTAAGTGATCTTGAACAGGTGCTAAGTCTGAGCCGTTTTGGCGTAATGAAACACCTGAAGTCACTTGAAGACGCAGGGCTGATCGTCACGCGCAGACAAGGGCGGTTCAAATATCACTATCTAAATGCACTCCCGTTACAGGAATTGATGGATCGCTGGGTTGCACCATTTTTGCAGCCACAGGCCCGTGCTTTGACCGCATTAAAACAGAAACTTGAGAGAGACACGAGAATGGGAAAACCCGATTTCATGATGCAGACATTTATCCGCTGCACCCAAGATGCGCTTTGGTCTGCCCTGACAGAGGCTGACCAAATGGCGGCCTATCACTTTGCCTGTAACGTGGTGCAAGGGAATGCTGCTATCGATCAACCGACCGCGTTTATCCTGCCCAATGGCGACGCAATGTTGCGACAAGTGACGACCGCATTTGATCCCAAAACCCGTATTGCGATGACGTTTGAACCGCTTTTCATGGGTCCCAATGCCCCGTCTAGCCACATGGTCTATCTGATCGAAGATCAGGGAGGTCAATGCAAACTGACCATTGAACATTACGATATCGCACCGGGCCAAGAAGGATTTGCCGAAGGCTGGGCGCGATTAGCAGCCTCTCTCAAATCATACCTCGAAACTGGCGCTGCGCTTAAAGCGGCGATGTAACAAAGGAAACGATGATGACTGATAAACCAAAATTTATGATGCAAACCTATATTAACTGCACCCAAGACGCGTTGTGGGACGCGTTGATAAATGCCGATGCTTTCCAGCACTATGATTTTCTTCAACAAACCGCGACACGCGATAACGACAAAGTCACCTATATGATGCCTGACGGTACCGTCACCCTTTATGCTTGCGACCTAGTGGTGACGCCTAAGACCAAGCTTGTCACGACCTTTGAACCAACTTGGGAACCCGATGCCCCACCATCCAAGATTACCTATGAAATCGCAGTCGAAGGCGATTTTTGCTGTCTGACCGTATTGCATGAAAACCTGAACAACGATCCGTCAGACGGCACTGCAGACGGCTGGGTACGCAGCATCGCAGGGCTTAAAACTTGGTTGGAAACCGGCAAACCCGCGCACTTTGGCGGCGCATATCTGATGGAGGGTATGTGAACCGCGTTTTTCTGGATCAGGATCATTCATGCCGTCGGGATGATCTCTGGCCGATTGAAAATGCCGCTGCGCCCGTTGATCTTTAATCTTGGCGTGCTTTGCGTTCTGGTCATGGGAATTGCTGTCTTTACAGCACCCTGAACTATTTCGGCTGTCAGGCATTGCTTGACAGCCGTTTTTATTGGCTCCATTTAGCAGCACACACATAACCCGCAACCGGGCGTTCCGTGGGCGCCAAACTGACGAGGAGCCGAACATATGGCCCAAATCTCCCTTACATTTCCTGATGGCAACAGCCGTTCCTATGACGCTGGCGTAACCGCCGCCGAAGTCGCTGCTGACATTTCGTCGTCGCTGCGCAAAAAAGCGATCTCTGCGACTGTAAACGACCAACACTGGGATCTTCAGTGGCCGATTGATGCGGACAGCAGTATCGCCATTAACACCATGAAAGACGAAGAACCCGCGCTAGAACTGGTCCGTCACGATCTGGCGCACATCATGGCGCGCGCGGTTCAAGAACTGTGGCCTGACGTTCAGGTGACCATTGGGCCGGTAATCAAGGACGGTTGGTACTACGACTTTGACCGCAAAGAACCGTTTACCCCCGAAGACCTGACTGTCATCGAAAAGAAGATGAAGGAAATCATCAACAAGCGTGATGAGGTCCGGACCGAGATTTGGGAACGTGAAAAGGCGATCGCCTACTACGAAGATCGCGGTGAACCCTATAAGGTCGAGCTGATCGAAAGCATCCCGGGTGATGAACCGCTGCGCATGTATTGGCACGGTGACTGGCAAGACCTGTGCCGCGGCCCACACCTGCAGCACACCGGCCAAGTTCCGGCGGACGGTTTCAAACTGATGTCTATCGCAGGTGCGTACTGGCGCGGTGACAGCGACCGCCCGATGCTGCAACGTATCTACGGCGCGGCCTTTACCAACAAAGAAGGCCTGAAAGCCCACCTGCATATGCTGGAAGAAGCAGCCAAACGCGACCACCGCAAGCTGGGCCGCGAGATGAACCTGTTCCACATGCAAGAAGAAGCGCCCGGTCAGGTGTTCTGGCACCCCAACGGCTGGACTGTTTACACTGAACTGCAAGACTACATGCGCCGCCAGCAACGTAAGGGCGGCTATGTAGAGGTGAACACCCCGCAAGTCGTTGATCGGAAGCTTTGGGAAGCCTCAGGCCACTGGGAAAAGTACCAAGAGAACATGTTCATCGTCGAAGTCGACGAAGAGCATGCCCGCGAAAAAGCCGTGAACGCGCTGAAGCCAATGAACTGCCCGTGCCACGTGCAGATTTTCAATCAGGGTCTTAAATCCTATCGTGACCTGCCGTTGCGTATGGCGGAATTCGGGTCTTGTGCCCGCTACGAACCGTCAGGTGCGCTGCACGGCATCATGCGTGTGCGTGGCTTTACCCAAGATGATGGGCATATCTTCTGTACAGATGATCAGATCGAAGCAGAAACAGCGCGCTTCATCGAATTCCTGTCGAAGGTTTATGCTGACCTTGGGTTCCACGATTGGACCATCAAACTATCCACCCGCCCTGAAAAGCGGATCGGTTCGGATGAAACATGGGATCACATGGAAAAGGCGCTTGGCGATGCCTGCCGTGCGGCTGGGTACGAATACGAAGTGCTTGAAGGTGAAGGCGCGTTCTACGGTCCAAAGCTAGAGTTCACCCTGACCGACGCGATTGGCCGGAACTGGCAATGTGGTACGCTACAAGTAGATGCCAACCTGCCCGAACGTCTGGACGCTAACTTTGTTGGTGAAGACGGCGCCAAACACCGCCCCGTCATGCTGCACCGCGCGACACTTGGGTCGTTCGAACGCTTTATCGGTATCTTAATCGAAGAACACGCTGGCAAGCTACCGTTCTGGCTGACCCCGCGTCAGGTGGTTGTTGCGACCATCGTTTCTGACGCCGATGATTACGCGAACGAAGTGGTCAAAGCGCTGCGCGCCGTTGGTGTCCGCGCCGAGGCCGACACCCGAAATGAGAAGATCAACTACAAGGTTCGTGAACACTCTGTCGGTAAAGTTCCGGTCATTCTGGCGCTGGGGGCGCGCGAAGTGACCGAGAAAACTGTGACTGTCCGCCGCCTTGGCGAAAACAAAACGTCTGTAACATCTCTTGATGAGATCGTTGCAGAGTTGGGAAAAAGCGCCACAGCACCCGATCTTTTGTAACATTCCAGCGCTGGAAGCTGTAACAAACCCGCCGGGCATTTCGCCCGGCGGGTTCTTTTTTGTCAAATCCCTTAGTGCGACAGGGCGCCGCAGCAACCCATACGTGTTCACACGACCTCACGGAAACGCGATGCACGCGGCTGTGAATAGAAACCCGACAACCGGAACGATTAACATTTAGGCATCGCCGCTGATAGGCGACGCAAAAATTTGATCCAACTGAAGGAAACCTTCCATGTCCAACACCAAAAAATCACTTGTTCTTGCTACTGCTGTTGCATCTGCTGTTGCTGGTCTTGCAACGACTGCCCACGCTGCTGACGAAAAATGCTATGGTGTTTCACTTGCCGGTGAAAACGACTGTGCTGCTGGCCCAGGCACAAGCTGCGCAGGCACATCTTCTGTTGATTATCAGGGCAACGCTTGGTCGCTGGTTCCAGAAGGCACATGCACAACGATGGAACTACCCGCGATGGCTGACGGCAAAGAGCGCATGGGTTCACTAGAAGCGCTAGAGCGCGACATCCCTGCATAAGCCCAAAATATGGTAAGGTGGGTTTACGCCCACCTTACACCCGTTCTGACAGGAGCCTGCCATGTTTGATGTGTCTCGCGATGCCCCGCTACCCCCGCTTCCCGGTGTTGGCTACAAGCCACAGCACTACGCTGACATTATCAAAAATCCTGACCCTGTTGGTTGGCTCGAAATTCATGCTGAAAACTATATGGGTGACGGCGGACGCCCCATCGCCCAATTGCGCCACCTTGCTGAACGCTTTCCGATTTCGGTTCATGGTGTCGGCCTTTCTATCGGATCCGAGGGCGACCTTGACCCCGATCACCTTGCCCGGCTCAAGCATCTTGTTGATTGGCTGAACCCTGCCAGCTTTTCTGAGCACCTCGCGTGGTCGACCCACGACAGTCATTTTCTGAACGACCTATTACCCCTGCCCTACACCGAAACAACGCTTGCGCAGGTGGCCAGCCACATTACCCAAGTCCAAGATACGCTTGGTCGTCAGATGTTATTAGAAAACCCATCCAGCTATCTGGCCTTTGCGGAATCCACGCTGTCCGAAACCGAATTCCTACGCGAGATCGCCGCGCGCACCGGCTGTGGCCTGCTACTTGACGTGAACAACGTCTTTGTCAGCGCGACCAACCTCAAAACATCCCCCCAAGCCTATATCGACGCCTTCCCACTAGAGGCCGTCGGCGAATTGCACCTTGGTGGCCATGACGAGGACGAAGATGAAACCGGCGCGCCACTGCTGATCGACAGCCACGGCAAGGCAATCGTCGATCCTGTTTGGTCGCTACTGGACTACACGCTTGAACGGTCTGGCCCAAAGCCGCTGTTGATCGAATGGGATAACGATGTGCCCGATTGGGCCACATTGGCAAAAGAAGCCACCCGCGCCGCAACTGCGCTGACAAAGGTCGCAGCATGAAAGTGAACCAAGAAGCGTTTCAGGCCGGGCTGTTTGATCCCGCAGCGCCTGCCCCGACTGGGCTGCAAAACCCCGACGGCGCACCCGCAACAAAACGTTTCGATGTCTACCGCAATAACGTCGCCGTCAGCCTGTCTGACGCGCTAGAGGCCGCCTTTCCGGTGATCCGCAAACTTGTCGGCGATCAGTTCTTCCGTGCGATGGCTGGCGTCTACCTGCGCAAACATCAACCGACTTCTCCGCTGATGATGTTCTACGGGGAAAAGATGCCGCAGTTCTTGCGCCGTTTCCCCCCAGCACAAAGCCTGCCGTATCTACCTGACATCGCAAAGCTAGAGTTGGCAATGCGCCGAGCATATCACGCCGCAGATGCGACAGCGGTTGACCCTCAGGCGCTCGCCGCGCTTGCACCAGATGCGTTGCTTGCGTCGCGCTTGCGTCTTGCGCCGCCGGTACAGGTGCTAACCTCTGACTATCCAATCCACGGTATATACCGTGCAAATACCACCAATGACGCACCCAAACCCGTGATGCAGCCTGAAGCAGTTCTGATTACCCGACCCGGCTTTGATCCGCAAATCCACCTTATCGACCGCAGCACCGCGACTTGCGTCACCGCGCTGATGGATAACACCCCATTGGGCGAGACCCTGACCGACGACCGTTTGGATCTAGGCGCGACGCTGTCGCTTTTGCTCGGCCAATCCGCGATTACTGAAATTCACTGAAAGGAGCAGACATGCAACTCCCCCCATTCATTACCCGGAGCGCCGATCAGTTGAACCGTTTAGGTGATCAGGCCCTTCCCTTGCTTACGCGATTTGTCTTTGCGGCAGTTCTGCTGATGTATTTCTGGAATTCGGGCCTGACCAAATTAGGTGACGGGATATTTGGCTTCTTGTCGCCTTCGTCAGGCGCATACGTACAAATCTTTCCTCGCGCGATGGAGGCGGCGGGCTATGATACGTCGCAACTATCCCTGTTTCATTGGGCGGTTGTCACGGCAGGCACATTGGCCGAGTTCATCTTGCCCCTTCTCATCGTCATCGGGCTTTTGACGCGACTTGCAGCACTTGGGATGATTGGGTTTATCGTGTTGCAATCCCTGACTGACCTATTCGGTCACGGGGGTATTGCACATGACGGAACTTTGGGCGCGTGGTTTGATCGCGTGCCAGATGGATTAATCCTAGATCAACGCGCGTTCTGGGTGCTGTGTCTGGTGACACTGGTCTTCAAAGGGGCCGGCGCATTATCCGCCGACCGCTTGCTGTTCAAAAATGCGCCTTAGGCTCATCCGGTTTACCGGCTGCGATGGCCAACACGCCACCAAGCCCCGCAAATCCAATTGGGAACATGGTCGCTACATTGAACCCAAACGCGGTGTAAAAACACAACGCCGATAGGATCATCAGCCCGCCACCCCAAAGGGCGCGCGCTTTGGCCATCGCACCACCTGCAATCGCCAGCAATGGGGCCATGAAGCTCGCAAAACGGATAAAGCTTGGGTTATCGAAGACACCAAACACCTCCCCCACCTCAGTATGTCGTTCAGTCAATTCGGCATAGCCATAGCCAAACAGGCCAACAAAAATACCCATGATGCCTGCAATCAGGCCAAGGGTGAGTGCGGCATTGCGCATCTGTGTCTCCTTACTGCTCGGACGTCACATAAACACGCGTTGGCTATTCGCCAAGGTGTACGGCCTGTGCGTCGGCCTTCCAACCGATCGTCCATTGGCCATCGGCCTCGATTACTGGGCGCTTCATCAATGTTGGGTGCGCCGCCAATAGCGCAGCAGGATCACTGGCCTTTTCCTCATCAGACAAACCACGCCATGTTGTCGAAGCGCGGTTAATCGCTTTGTCACCAAACTGGGCAATAATTTGGGCGCGATCCGCGTCTGATACGCCATCAGCGCGAACATCTATGACCTGCGGGTCGTGTCCCGCAGCGAGTAGTGCCTTTAATGCTTTGCGACACGTATCGCATGATTTTAGACCGAAAAAACGCATAACGCCTCCTGAATGAGCAATTCGCAACCTTTCGCCAATCAGACGAAGTGTCACTTGCATTTTGCATAGAACACCTAACTCTAGAGAGACAAGGCTTGGGTGCGCTCACTCAAGTAAAGACGACGAAACGGAGGAAGACTCATGCCAAGCGGCACTGTAAAATGGTTCAACACGACCAAAGGGTTTGGATTTATCGCGCCAGATGAAGGCGGATCGGACGTGTTCGTCCATATTTCAGCCGTCGAACAAGCAGGCCTGACAGGGCTCGCCGACAATGAAAAGGTGACCTTCGATTTGATCGAAGGACGAGACGGCCGCAAGATGGCCGGGAACTTAGCGCAGGGTTGACCGCGTTAAGCCGCGATCTTTAGCTTGGCCCGCTCGATGTGGGCCTGGCCGTTTGCCAGACGGTCGCAAGTGCGGGTCAAGCGATCCACCAAATCCATGCGGATTGGGGAAAATGTGTCGCGTGGCGCAGTGTCGGTATTTGGTTGGGTATTCATGTGTTCACTCATCACTAGACCTGGCTCTCTGTTCGTTAGCTGGGACGTATTTACAAAACCATATATATCGCAAAACAGCCCATAACTTATGGGGAAAAGCGGATAGGTTGCATCAAGTGACGCTAGGTCATGCGGCCTTGAGGTATGCAAAAGAGACCAGCCCACAACCAGAAGAATCGCTCAACCTATACTTTGGGTAAGGCTGAAGGAAATACCGCCTTTGACCAACAGAATCAGTCGGAATTTTCATTTTGATGGCGTTTTCGCCACCAATCTAGCATTTCGGCAGACAAAGATCGGCACATCTTTGCCGACCCACACCCCTAGAGCCAGACCGCCCGGGCGTCACTCCCCCAACCTAACGTCCACTGCGTTCCATCTGTGATGATGGGGCGTGCCATGAGGGCGGGTTGTGCCTCTAGCTGCGCATCTGCCTCGCTCTCGCGGAGCCACGCATTCAGGTTGCGGTAGGTCTGTGACTTACGGTCGATGATATTGTCGCCGAATTCCGCAATGAGCGGTGCCCACTCTGCTTCGGACAATGGATCGGCCCGCACATCACGAAAATCCACATCCCGCCCCGCAGCTTCAAGCGCCTTGACAGCCGCCTTGCAGTCGGAACAGGTGGGAAGGCCATAAAGGATCATGTGCTTGGGTCCGGTTTAGTTGCCGGGCGACCTTAGCGGTGCAGGAAGTCATGCACAATAAGATGGGCGGAACCTGCGGTCTATGTTTCATGAAACACTAGGGGAGCGTTCGGACCTCGGGGGTGAACCGCGTCCAGGAAAAGGTCCAGTGGACCTTTTCAGCGGTGAACGCGCGAAGCGCAGGGGGTGCGAAGCGCAGGGGGTGCGAAGCGCAGGGGGTGCGAAGCGCAGGGGGTGCGAAGCGCAGGGGGTGCGAAGCGCCCTCCCCATGGGGGAGGTCCGGGCGCTGCCCGGCGATGCCGGGCTGTGGTCAACATTCTTTGCGAAATCTTGCTGCACACTCCAACAAGTATTTTTGTCTTTCACGTTTCTCCGTCGACTCGTCAAGGTCGGCAAAGGACCAGAATTCTGTCAGTTGAGAAAACTCAAATGGGTTCGTAAGGAAATTCATTAGCATAGGCTGAATTAGCGAACGCACTTGAAAGACAAGCGACTCGGAGTCATCTGCACGGATAGGTTTTCCATGTGAAATAGAGTTCCTACGATGCATCAAGTGACGACCAAGTTCGCGCATTTCTTTTCGGTCTCTAAAAAACGACGCCGCCCTCTCAACAAGCAAGTCGTTTTTTGTATAGTTCGGACCTGCGATTAATTCGAGGAGTCGCCAAGCGTCCAAGAAAGCCGCTTCCGGGTCAGTGTGTCGAAATGCTCGGTAGTGTCGGCGCAACGCCTCTCCGGCTTCTTGTCTCCAAGGAAGGTTGGGAAGCGAACTCCTAATCTTATGCGCATACTCAAGCACCACTTTAGTGCGCTCAGCATCCAACTCCTTACTTTTGCTTCTCAAGGACCATTTATCATACCAAAAAGTATCTGTAGACAAAGCACCGTCCATTTCATGGACCGTAATCTGCGGTGCTACAAGTGTCGTCGCAATTGGCGTGTTTGGAGTTGTTGGTATGATGCTTTGGCCCCGACCACAAAGAACTGACAAGACCCCCAGTTCCAACGATATTGCATCATCCGCTTGCATGTAAGCATCTTCGGGATCAATGGCCTTCACAGTGCCAATCGCTAGTGGCAAAATTGGGAAACTATAGCCTGGAAGATCGGCCGAGAAATCTCGCCCATCTACCTGATTTACCCTCTCTTTGACCGCTTTCTTAATAAAGGTACTGTTCGTCGAAAATCCAAAATTTAGCCAAACCTCGCACTGCTTCCGTCGTCCACTGAGTAGATTTGAGTTCCCCCACATTGGAAACAGAACTTTATAGTTCTTGGTTCTATCTTTTTCTAATTCATGTGCGACACGTCGGCAGTCTTTTAAGAACTCTCCGATCGACAGGTCTTGCTTGGCCTTTATTGCTCTGCCGACCACGCTTCGAATGAAAGCATCAGATTTCCCTCGCGCAATAAGTGCCGAAGCCAAATAGCTTTCCCATTTATCCATTGCAGTAATACTTGGTAAGCTAATGGAGCCGTCACCATTGATGGTTCGGGCGCTGGAGATCGCATTTAGCGCAACACTTAGATCAAAGCCTTTTCGCGCCTCGATCACCGCGGTACCTGTTCAAAAAGCAAGTACGTTACACTCATTGAATCCACTCACCCAATAATCCCTTCAAACTCCCGCCATTCACCTTTGCTCATCCCAGAGGTTTCCTGCGTGACCTTTTCACCCTTAAGCATACGTCGCACGCAGTCAATCGCCTTGCCGGATAGGTTGGCTCCGCCCATGCGGTAGTCTTCGAAGGCGGAATAGGCGGCGGGCACCCAGAGGGCGAGCCGTTTTCCAATATCGACGCAGTGACCATCTATAGAATACGTACATCAGCCGCAAGACTGGTGGCTCTGTCGATCAAAGGTGGTACTTTGGCCGCAACTGTTACTTTGGGTCACAAAAACATCGCTCAAACAGTTGGATATTACAACGCTCGAGGGGATTGGGACGTCGAGTTTTCTGAGCTCATATCAGAAGTCGACGAGGCGCTTGGGTCTGAAATCATTAAGGAATATCAGGATGGTATTGTGCCTCCAAAACTGGAGCAGTTCATTGAACCCATTCTGACGGCTGCAGACCAAGGTTCAGAAATGCCAAAAAACGGAGAAGAAGATACTGGCGAGACCAGTGTTGCCGACGCACGACGAGCCATTGGGTCGTCTTTCCGAATTGTAAGGCGTGGGGTCCTTTGCTCAGCGCGGGGAATGGAGCTTGGCCGATGCTCCAACCGAAGGGGCGTACAAGATTTCACAAACTGTAAATCGGACTGCTTGTGGAGGTTTGAGACCGCTGCGGTGGTGGAGGACCTACGGCAGGTTATTGAAACCTATCTTGAGCATTGGAGTAGCATTGACAAAAATGAAGCACTTTTGGTTTCAGAAGCAGTGGAAGCGCTGGTTGACGCTTTTGAAGGCCGGGACTGGCTTATACAGGAATTTAAAGATGAACCGCTTTACCTCAAATTCATTGACGCCTTGGCGGAACCCCGCATAGCTTCGATCTCAACCAGAGTGAAGAAATTCAAGCTTAAGGTTCAGGGGTATTTATAAGGTGTCGTCTCTCGCCGATTATTCAAGCCGCACGAAGGCATCCACAGTCCAACGCGTTCGGGATGCTATGCTGAAGATGGAACCCGAGGTGCCGTCAGCTTCGAGCACTAAACGGCCAAAGATCACTTTGAGGGCCGTGTGCCAAGTTGCGGGGATTACCGAACAAACACTGCATAAAAAAGAGCATTCCTTATTGAAACAAGAGGTTCGTGAATGGATCGGCAAACTATCCCCGGAGGCCGTGCAACATACGTCAGACCTGAAAAACAACGGGGCAAAGACGCTGAAAATTGTAAACAAGCAGCTGAGTACATTAGCGGCGGAACTCTTGGTCTTGAGGAAGCGAGCCATTGATCTCGAGGCTGAGAACCGCAAGCTACGCCACGAAGCAAAATTAACAAAACAATCGCGATAATGATCATCGAACCTCTTTTGGATACAAGCCGAAAGGACTACCTTGGTTGAGAGAGAAAGCCGCAACAGCTCTGGCATCTTTGGTGATTGAATAATTTTCCAGGCTTTGCCAAGTACCAGAACTAGAAAAATTGTGTGACCTAGGGAGATCGAAGTGCAGCAGTATCATGATGCGTTAAACACCATTTTGGAATGCGGTGAGGAATCGACTGACCGCACGGGCACGGGAACACTCTCCTACTTTGGCTTGCAGTCGAGGTATCGCCTGTCCGACGGCTTTCCGCTGGTAACGACCAAAAAACTGCACCTGAAGTCGATCATTCACGAACTTCTTTGGTTTTTGTCAGGCGAGACCAATATCGGCTATCTGAAAGATAATGGCGTTTCGATTTGGGATGAGTGGGCTGACAAAAATGGCGATCTGGGACCTGTCTATGGCCGCCAATGGCGCGCTTTTTCATCGCTTGAGCCTACTGGGCAGATGTTTGAGGGTAAGCCTCTTTATAAGGAACGGGGCGTCGATCAGATCACAAATCTTATTGATATGATTAACGCGACACCTGATAGCAGGCGCCTTATTGTATCCGCCTGGAACCCTGCCGACGTGCCACAGATGGCGCTCCCTCCATGCCATACGATGTGGCAGGTCCGTATTCATAATGGTCGGTTGCACCTTCAGCTCTATCAGAGATCGGCTGACATGTTTCTTGGCGTTCCCTTTAACATCGCATCCTACGCGTTGCTTCAGGTTATGCTGTCACATGTGATGCAGTATGAGCCAGGTGATTTCGTCCACACCCTTGGAGACGCACACATCTATTCGAACCACATGGATCAAGTCAAATTGCAGCTTTCGCGGACTCCGAAGGCGCTACCAACAGTAAGAATCAATCGTAAAGTGACCTCCATCTTTGACTTTAAGTACGAGGATTTTGAGTTCATAGATTATGACCCCGATCCTGCCATCCGCGCACCTGTGGCGGTTTAAGCCATGATTTCTTTGATTGTCGCGCGCGCAGCCGAAGGTGCAATAGGGTTGGAGGGATCAATTCCTTGGGACATCCCGCAAGACTTAAAATTCTTCCAGCGTGAAACGGTTGGGGGAGCGATCATCATGGGACGCAACACCTGGGATAGCCTTCCGTTTAAACCGCTATCCAAGCGTCTCAACATTGTCGTATCCTCAAATCCAAATGCAGCGGAAATTGCTGCTCCGTCGGTCGCCGCCGCGATCAATTATGCGCGTGGGGCAGGTTTGAGCCGTATATATGGCATAGGTGGAGCGCAAATTTATCAAGAAATGCTGCCGCTTGCGCATAGGTTGTTGATTTCCGAAGTGGATATTGAGGTTCCTAATGCCGATACATTTTTCCCCGACTTTGATGCGGACCTGTGGGAGAAGATCAGCAGCATATCCCTCAGCGATGGCGACCCTACATGCACTTTGCATGAGTATATCAGGCGAAACCAAGACGCTTCCAGTTGAGACAATTCTGAAAGAACACGGTGGAAATTCTCTTTCAATTCGCATGTTTGCCTGAGCGGACTGTTGGGGCGAGTATGAACTGATAAATTTCAATTGACGTCGTTTAATCAATATCAACCTAAACGACACTTAGCCCGTCGATCCCCTGCCCTGTCTATCGCTCAAAACGAAACCGGCAACGATGCCGGTGTCACGTAATCTCGACCAAAACGGAAGACTACCAACAGCAACCTCAAACGGCTCTAGCTCGCTTTCGCAGATCGACTGGTTCGAGACCTACGCTTCGCCCTCGGTTTGATCTTGTGGTCGGCAATACGAGTGAGGACATCCGTCAGCCAAGCCTGCGGATCCACGTTGTTGAGCTTTGCGGTTTCCATGAGGGTGTAGATGATGACAGCCGAGGTGCCACCGCGTTCAGAGCCGACGATGACGTTGTGGTGGTCGCGATGAAACGAGACTTCTTTGAACGTCCTTTCAAGTAGGCATGAATACGCCGTTGCCGAAACGGGCAACAAGAGTATCAAGCAACTGCTTCTCTTCTACGTCGAAGCTCCCAGCGTCTACTAATCGCCAGTTGTTTTCGTACAGGCCAAGCGCCTCAAGTCCGTCCAAGACAGCATTGTCAGGGCGGTTCCAGCACAAAGTGCGTAACTGAGGATATGCGTTCACATAGATTTGCATAATTGAGTATTTATCAGTTTCAACTGCTAGTTCCAAGTTTTTCTCGATCGCGAGCCGCAACTTGGGATCAGCGTTGGCTGCCAGCATATTCACTATGACATATCAGGCTTTAGCCAAGCTAAACTCAGCGCCGTCGTACACCAGCTTAACGAGCGGCCTCGCAAGACCTTGCAATACCGGCCATTCGCTGCGACCGCGAAAACAAGAGGGTCGCGGATTCACAGTTCGCGGGACGAAGCCGCCCTTGTGGGGGAAATATCTAGTGTCTGCTCTGCACTTCCGGACTCCCGCTGCGTAGGAAAACCGCCTACTTTCTAACACAAGAGTGCCACAGTGGCTCCCTATCGTTTCGTTCGATCTCCTGCTATATGTTAAAGGCTTTGACTTATGCCCAAAATTGACGACGCAACGCTGGCGCTTTGGGATGACCAGTCCAACCGTAATCGCCAACTGGATCCCGATGAAGTCGAACAGATGGTCGAGGCGTCCCGCGTTCCGAGTGTTTTGATAATAAAGACGATCACCGACGAAACGCCCGGGGCGTCGGGCTGCTGGTTAGGTGGTGATCCAACATTGCCGGCGCACATTGAATGGCCGTGGGTGAAGTCGGTGCCGATACCAGAAGAATTACATGACTATTATGCTAGGAACAACAAGCCGCTTCCCAAGGTAGGTCCGCTATATCCGATGCATTTCTTCGCACAGATCAATTTGGCTGAGGTGCCAAGAGCACCCGGCATGATCGACTTACCTCTTGAAGGGACATTGTTCTTCTTTGCAGACTATGTAGGTAATGCCGAGAAAAATGTACGAAACCCCAACTACAAGATCATCTATGTCAAAGATGACATCTCGGATAGTCCCAAGCAATCCCAGCCTCAATTCCCGGATGACTTTGACGACTCACATATGATGTACTGGTGGAAGAAGAACCCGGTGAAGTCATTCCGGCACTGGCCAATTACTTTTGCGAACTTTGGCATCATTCATGAAAATAGGTTTCCTAACGATGACTATTGGACGTATGCGCTTAATAAGACCATCGATGAGTGGGACAATATGTTTAGAATGGCTGATAAATCGGGCCATAAAAAGCGTGGCCCTTGGGGCACTGTACCCATGCCGAGTGGGCAGCGACGCCGTGAAGAAAAAAAACAGCATCATTTGTTAGGCATAGATACGCCGCCCGGCTATTCCGGTCCGTACAAACCCGATACTATCCGCCTATTAACTCTTGAACACGATTCTAATCTGAATTTCTGGCACACGGGGCAAATTGGTTTTTTCATCGCTTTTGATGATCTGGCCAAGCGGAACTTTGATGCAGCGTGGGCCTTTACCGAAAGCTCTTAGTCAAGACAAAATCACAACCCCTGATAATTCGGGGGCTGGACATACAACGCCTGAAACTTAACCCTCACCTCGACCTCAGCCGCGTCGTTTGAGCCCATCATTCTTCCAATCAGGAAAGCAGCCATTTGTGTATTACGCTGTATCGGTCAAAGTGGGCTCTTCGCGGTCATAAGCTGCGCAGACCACGAACGGCTGGTCTAGGATGAACTGACTTTCGCTGCACGGCGCATGAACCGGTAAGATGCGGGACGGAGCGCTCTTTCGCTGCAGCTGCGCTGAGGTCCGCTTTAGCAATGGAGAGCCCTATATGCGGGCATCAGAGATTTGGAACATTCTGAGATGCATGTAGAACAGTAGCGTTCGCTAGTTGAGTCCGAACGAACGCATCGATTTGACGAAGGTCAGGCAAAAACTGCTCCGAAAAGCGGTATTCGACAAAGCGCTCTTGCGGCAGCCAGAATGTAAAACGACAGCTGCCAAACGCTGCGGAGGACCGGTATTTTGCGCACCGGCCAAATCCTGACGGTTCACCCGCATCATTCAAGACTGTGAACGCCGCACCACTTGTTGCCGCACGCCCAATGCAACCTTCGCGATATTCAAAGCGTGGGCCTCGGTCTTTATGGCGTTGCAGTATGTTTTCGGACTCCGCCAACGTAGGCTCGCGATACCGTGCGATACCGGGTGCAATCTCGCCGTCGATCACACATTCGAATTGGGTCAGTTTTTTCAACTTCATCCATGAATGAAGGTGAAGTGCCCCAGTCTTTCTGAGTGGCGTATCTGCGGGGTTCAGGTTGGAGCGTAACATGAAGGGACGATGTCGGCTGATCGTCAAACTCGCCCTGAACATTTCCAAAATCAGGCAACGAGAACAAGAGCCTCACCGGAGTTGAAGAATTTTCGATGGATTGAAGCCGTCGCTCCATGATGGGTCGAAACACTCGAAAACCGTCGCGTATTGTCACAACTGGTCTGTCGGCATCAAATCCAACGATTGCATCATTTACGGCGAGAACGGGATCGACATTCATACCAATGGGAAAGTTGAACGCCCAGATGAGACTGTCAGTGCCTTCACTATAGCGCGTGCTACCAGGCTCAAACAGAACGGTTTTTTGCCCAATCATCTCCGCATAGGACGGTGCATTCGACGCTTCTGTGTCGTTGACCAGATAACCGAGGGTGAGATCGAGTGCCGCGAGCAATCCGATCCCTATACACAACTGGCCGATCAAGCGTCGCGATCCCGTCTCGGACGTCTCGGGCACAGGATCATGGGATGTAGTTGGGACATCGCCATAGCGGTTTTGGTATGTGTCGCCTTTCCTTAGGCCGACATAGACGGCAAATAGAAGGCTGGTGAACGCTCCGAGAATTGGGCTATTCAGTACAATAACAGCGAACGCGATAGAGCCCAAAAGAACCCCAAGATACAGGCGACCCGATAACCCAAAATCCTGGCTGCGGCGCACGCCAACCGCAAGCAACGGGAGAATAAGAGCAATGTTAATCAGCGTACCGAGGGTGCCGAGCAGATAAAAGCGATGGGTCCCGCCGAGGACTTTTTCGACAAGCGATGTGCTGAACCAAGTTCCCAAAAAGATCTCGACGCAGATACGGACCGAGACGCAACACAACACGAAATACCAATACTCACGGCGCGATGCGCGACCTTCGAAGGTGGAGTATTTGTCCCAAAGGCTGGATTTGATGGCTTGCTTGAAAGTCATTTGGAACCTCGTCCAAATATACTTAGCGTTCGGTTGTGACCATAAGAAGGCTGTGGAACGGCAACAAGTAGGCCCAACAGGACCGAACATGCATATTTGGGCGTTTCCAAGAACAAGCGGAGAACAAACTGAAGCCGTGATCATTCAAAGCGCTGCATTTGAACAATTAGGATGCCCCGGTCGTTACAATCGCCAATGACAGCATTGCATCCCTCTCAAGTTACCTTTGATCACCTTCCGAAAGCCTTCTGCGATGCGCCGCTACCTTATGTCGATTACCGCAAGTTGACATATTGCACCAACGGCGGCCCCGTCCTCTGCCTGAGTTCAAGAAAAACCAGCTGCATCCTTCGCATTGGCGCAGCTTTGCTGCTTCGGGGGAGCAGAGGAACCCTTCGACAAGCAGGACAAATCGGTCGATCCAGTAATGGCTATGGTTGCCGGTGGTGATCCATTTTGCTGGGGTGGTGCTCAAATCCAAATGTGCGTGTCCCAGAGACGACTTGATTTGAGCCTCAAATTTCTGGATGTCAGCAGGATCGGCTGTCGTATTCCCCAACGAGGCCGAAAGGACGCAGTGTGCAAGCTCCCGAAACTTTACCAGCGCGTCCACATCATCTTGCGATGGCGAGCGGCCTTTTGCGTCTTCATCCTCAGTAATGCTGGCCGTGAGCCAATCCAGCAGCGCGTCAGGTGACGTGATCAAATTGGCTGACCGCGACTTATCGGTGTCCCCAACGGTGTTGAGGAAATCCAAGGCCATATGCCCCCCCACAAAATTCTCATCTGACCACATGGTAACCTCATTTAATATTTTATAGGTTACATTCGTTGAAAAATGGTGTAACCGCTTATTTATCATAAAGCATTACGGGAAAATAGCTATGCTGTCGCTATCCGAACGTTACGATCACAACGGACAATCTATTGCCTGGGGGAAAATGGGAACAGGTGATCCGCTTGTGCTGGTGCATGGGACGCCGTTCTCATCACAGGTCTGGCGACGGATCGCGCCTTTGTTGGCCCAACGATGGACTGTCTATTTTTTCGATTTGATTGGCTATGGCCTGTCGGAGAAGACAGACAATCAGGATGTATCTCTGGCCGTGCAGAATGATCTTCTGGCCGCCATGTTCAACCATTGGGATTTGGATCGTCCCGAAATTCTGTGTCATGATTTTGGGGGCGCGACCGCTCTGCGGGCCTACTATCTGAATGACCTGAGATACAAACGCATGACGATTTTTGACCCTGTTGCGGTCGCTCCGTGGGGCTCGCCGTTCGTTGCGCATGTCAGACAGTACGAGGCTGCATTTGCAGGGCTACCGGCCTATGCCCACGATGCGCTTTTGCGGGCTTATTTGCAAAGTGCCGCGCACAAGAAACTAACGGACGAAGCACTACAGGTCTACATGGCACCTTGGCAGGGCGAGGTGGGACAGCCAGCTTTCTATCGTCAGATCGCACAGATGGATCAGAAATACACCGATGAGGTCGAGAGCCAGTATGCGTCACTGGATTGTCCCACCACGTTGCTTTGGGGCGAAAAGGACGAGTGGATACCCCTGGAACGCGGTCACAAATTGGCAGGTATGTTGACTGACGGCCAGATCACGGTGATCCCAGACGCTGGACATCTGGTTCAAGAGGACGCGCCAGAAGCCATCGTTGCTGCTATGTTCCAGCACAGCCAATAAGGGGTCGACTCCGGCTGAGTGCAGAATAGGGCGGTAAGGAATTTTTTCCCCTCGGAAAAGCGGGAGAGCGGCTCTTCGCTGCGCGGTGCATGAACTGGTAAGTTGCGGGACAAAGGTAGCTTTCGCTGCAACTGCGCCAATGGCTGCTTAGTTGTTACTGGCGGGGCTGTAAGGAATGAGTAACACTACTGAGACAGCTCACATTGAGGAACGTCTCTCATCCCGATACCCATTGGTTACAATGAAGCGCTAAAAACGCCTAAAATGGCCCGTCGCATTGAGGCGATATGGTCGTTTTCTGCATGCACTTCCGGCAGTGCCGTCATTCTGCCGGATGGGCGTTGCGATATCATTGTGCGCAACCATGCCAGCACACCGGATGAAGTTACGCCGATCATCACTGGACCCGCGACGCAGCCTTATCGTATTGATTACGATACAGGCGACCAGTGGTTTGGCATCCGCCTACGCCCGGAACATGGTGCGGCATTGTGGCAAGATGATTTGGGCAATGCGCCTGACAGCGTCTTGAGGGGACCGGAAGCGCTGGATCGCTTGCCTTCGCTCGCCGCGCTTCATGGGGCAGCCCTGACGCTCGATGCTTTAGCGCAGATTATCCCCGCCCAAACTTGGCCTGATGTCGAACCGCGACTTACGCGTGCAATTGACATACTTCACGCGTCTGGTGGACGGCTGCGCATTGATGCATTGGCGCAATTCGTTTCATGTACTGCCCGGCATCTGAACCGTCTCTTTCGCCGCAATATTGGTCTTTCTGCCAAGACCTACGCACAGCTTATACAGTTCCATCGCACACTCAAATTAATCACCAATGGTAATGTTCCGATCATCGCCGCCGCGTTCGAAGGTGGGTATTCAGATCATGCGCATATGGCCCGCACCTTTCGCCGTTTTGGTGGGTTCACACCAAGCGGGATTCCAACAGACTTGTCATTGCCAGACATCCCTCCCAAATAGGTCCGATTTATTCAAGACCTACATGTTGGCGTGGGATACGATCATCTGATGAAACTCGGATACACAATAATTTATGTAGCAGATGTGCCCAAAACGGTCGCATTCTACGAAGCCGCCTTCGGGCTCAAACAACGCTTTATTCACGAGAGCAATCTTTATGGAGAGATGGAAACTGGTGATACAATCCTAGCTTTTGCAGGGACCGAAGCCGCCGAGATGAACGGTCTGGCCATCATGCCGAATACCCCAGATGGACCCGCCGCTGCATGGGAAATCTGTTTTGTCACGGATGATGTGGCAACCGCTTATGAGCGAGCACTGTCAGAGGGTTGCCAGCCAGTCAGCGCTCCTAGCGAAAAGCCGTGGGGGCAGACAGTCTCCTATGTCCGCGATCTGGACGGCTGTATCGTCGAGATTGCCTCTCCCATCCAAGGTTCGGTGTGACATGGACGACGCGACGAAAACGAAGATCACCGACAGCTTGGAAGAAATGATAATTGAGCTGGCACCTGATGCTAACCTGCGACCGATGTATGGCGGCACAGTGGTCGAACTTGAAACAGACAACCCAAAAAGCCGCATTGGCGGTTTCTACGTCTATGCCGATTACGTGTCATTTGAGTTTGCCAATGGTGTCCAATTCGAAGACCCGGACGGTGTGCTGGAAGGGACTGGAAAGTTTCGACGGCACGTCAAACTACGCAGTGCTGGCGATGTAAAGACCAAAACCTGCACGGGCTTTCTAGATCAAGCTGTCGCGCTGTCCCAAACTAACTAAGCCGACATTCGAACACCGCGCAGCATCGGTGAAAGTGGGCTCATTTCTGCCGTTATTTGATATTTGATGTGACAAATTCATGCGTTGGTATAAGTTGAGCCTCTCTGAGGCTTTCAACGGAATCGGTTTAATTTTGGGCCGCCAAACTACTGAGGAAACGCCGCCCAGTATGCAATACTTCACTCAATCCAAAGTCGGAAACGCAGCGATTAGATTGGGATAGAAAGAATACGCTAAAGCAATAATAGCATTCATTTCATGGTCCGCATCCGTCCCAATCCATTCTTGAGGTGAAATCGTTTTCTTAAGGTCGTATAGTCTCCAAGCTCGGGCCAAAATGGCCTCATAGGCTCCTGCTTCATTAGGAAAGAACAAACCCTCTGAACACAAAACGCATCTATACATAGAACAGAGTTCCCCTTTTCTATGACTGGGGTCAATATGAGGAGGTGGTTGGCGTGGACTTTGGCATCTTGCCCCCGACGGCGTACGCCCCCCACGTAGCTTGGAGCGTAACTCATCCGAAATATCGGAAAGCGAACCTGAATAACAACGGGCCATCAACGTCTTCGGATCAATTCCGTTGCCTTCTTGCACTTCCTCCAATGCTGCACCCGTAACTGTGGCAAATTTTCGAAACATCTCTTCAACACGGCTCTTCTGATTAAGATAACGCATTGTTGTACCAATAGATTCATGGTCCAAAACGGATTGAACCGAGAACACATTCCCATCTGTTCTCTCGAACTCGCGTACGGCTCGGGCATCCCTGAAATCCGAAAATCTTAAGTTTGATATCTCAGAGCTTGATCCAGTGCGTATTCCGAAAGCACACTGCATGATGTCCATTTTTGCAGCGGCATGGAATCCAATTTGATACAACAGGCGCTACGGTAGCCGAGGCGGGAAGCGCGTAGACCTCAAATATCGCAGCGGTTCCCGCCTCGGCGGCCATTTGAGTCAAGTCAGAACAGCCCATTCCCGACTTTGGATGTGTATACGTGATGCTGCGGTCGCAGCCCCCTTTCCCGACATTCGCTGCGTGCGCGAAATCCGGGTATGCTCGAACTCACGGTCTGCGGACAAAGCCGCCATCCGACAACATTGCATGAATGGTCGCTTTTGCGGGCCACTCACCGCGTCACGAGCTCTATGCAACCGTTGCATATCACCTTTGACGATGCCGCTCTTGTTCAAGAGAATATAATTTGTTAGCTTAAAGCCGATCAGGGAGGTCCTGATCGATAAATATTCGCAGCGGAGGTCGCGCGTAATGAGCAAGATGCACACATTGGCCGTTTTTATCGGCCGTTTTCAACCATTTCACGTCGGGCACATGGATGTCGTCGAAAACGCTTTGGCACAATCTGACAGTTTGTTGATTTTGGTCGGCAGTTCTTATCGCCCACGCAGTTGGAAAAACCCTTTCTCATATAACGAACGCATGTCGTTCATTCGTGATGCAACGCAAGGCACCGCCAAACCGGTCGCGACATTGCCGCTTGTGGATACGTTGTACAATGATCGCGCGTGGACGACCAACGTTCGTACCGCTGTAACATTGCATATGCGCAAGGTCGGATTGGACCCGGATCAGACCCAAATCCTGTTGGTTGGTTTAGAAAAAGACAAGTCATCCCAATACCTGAACTGGTTCCCGTCTTGGTCGTTGAAGTCTATCTCACCCACCCTGCACAATGGGGATGTCATTAGCGCGACTGATTTGCGCGGAGGGCTCTTCTTTGGAGAAGATGTGACTGACTTGGCGGATAGATTTGGGCATCAACAGGTGGCTGCAGTCCAGCAATGGATGGATCAAAGGCCCGATGCCGTTGATACAATCCGCAAAGAAGGCGCGTTCGTTCGCAGCTATCAGGACCGCATTGACGCCGCAGAGGCCGTCTATGGTTACCCTATCCCAATCAACACCGCAGACGCTGTTGTGATCCAGTCCGGTCATATCTTAATGGTCGAACGCAAGATGGAACCGGGAAAAGGCTTATGGGCTTTGCCTGGCGGCCACATCGATCCTGGGGAAACCGCGGAAGAAGCCAGCCTACGCGAGCTTTACGAAGAGGCGGGCCTCGACATGCCCAAAGGCGCGATGCGTGGGCGGTTGCGGGCTCGGCGTGTGTTTGATCACCCTGACCGGTCTGAACGCGGCTGGGTGCGGACAGAGGCTTTCGTGTTCGAACTGCAAGACCGCAAAACACTTGAGAAACTCAAGGCGGGCGACGATGCAGCCAACGCGCGGTGGGTCCCGATTACCGAGATTATGCCAGATACAATATTCGAGGATCACTTTGATATCATCCAAGCCCTCGTCCCCGATGTGCCCTTTGCTTATTCGTCCATTCTGATGGCGCAAAGCTAAGGCCCGTTGCCCGCAAAGAGCATATCTTTGCATCCTAAATCTGCGGGAGGTCCGCAGGTTTCATATCCGTCCAAATCCGAGGAGGAACAGGACAATGACTTACGACCCAATGGGCGCGCACGCGCTTTTCCAAGATGCTGTAGATGTAGCCAACATTCTGTTCGATACTGACAGCTACAAACTATCCCATTATTCCCAGTACCCTGAAGGCACCCAATATGTGTCATCATACGTCGAGCCGCGTAAGGCATGGGGCCAAATCGACAAAGTAATGTTCTTTGGTTTGCAGATCGAACTGGCAAAACTGGCCGGGCAGGTTGTGACCCAAGCCATGTTGGATGAAGCAACTCCGTTTTTGAAAGCGCACGGTTTCGATATCTTCGTTGAGGGCTGGCAGTACATCCTCGAAACACACGATGGTCGCCTGCCAATCCTGATTGAAGCCCTGCCCGAAGGCACACTTGCGCCCGCCGCGATCCCGCAACTGCGGATCGAAAACACTGATCCCAACTGCTACTGGTTGGTGTCATATCTGGAAACACGTTTGCTGCGGGCTGTCTGGTATCCATCAAGTGTGGCAAGCCTGTCTTATTATGTCATGAACGAAATCCGGGCGCGTCTTGTAATGACTGATGGGGACATCACCGGTGCAGAGTTCAAACTTCACGACTTTGGTGCGCGGGGTGCGACTTGCTTTGAGGCCGCGGGCATTGGCGGGGCAGCACACCTTGTGAGTTCTTTGGGCACCGATACTATTGCAGGGTTGGTCTACGCGCGAAACTTTTATGGTGCTGATATGGCTGGGTTCTCAATTCCTGCCAGTGAACACTCCACCATGACTGCTGCAGGCGAAAGCGGTGAATTGGACCAGATGCGCCGGTTCTTGCAAAAGAACCCGCAGGGCATCATCGCCTGTGTCAGCGACAGTTATGATCTGATGCGCGCGGTCAAAGACTATTGGGGCGGTGCGTTGAAAGACAATGTGTTGGCGCGTGATGGTGTCTTGGTTGTTAGACCCGATAGTGGCGACCCGTTAGAGATCGTCCCCGATGTGATCGAGGCATTGATGGCCAAATTCGGATATGATCTGACCAAACAGGGCTACCGCATTTTGCCAGAAAAAGTCCGCGTGATCCAAGGGGATGGGGTAAACAAGGAGTCCATAGTGCAGATCATGGATGTGATGATTGACCGTGGTCTAGCGATTGGGAACATCGCGTTCGGGATGGGCGGTGGCCTATTGCAAAAGATCGATCGTGACAGTTTTGGATACGCAATGAAGGCCTCTGCCGTGTTCTATGATGGCATGTGGCACGATGTCTTTAAGGACCCAATCACCGCAAACGGTAGCAAGACCTCCAAGAAAGGCAAACAAGGGGTCATGCGGTCCGATTCTGGCCTATTTGTTGCCAGACCGGCAGCGAACATACCCGAAGGGGCGGAAGCCTTGGAATGTGTGTTTCTGAACGGTGAGATCAAAAAGGTGCAGACCTTTGATCAAATCCGCGCAGTTGCATGGCCTGACGCCTAAGGGGTCAACCGAACGAAATCTACTACAGCGGCCTCTTCGGGGGCCGCTGCTTGGCTTGTTCTGGTCAATGGGCTCGTTTCCTGCTTTTAAAAGAAAAGAGACAGCATTCCAGATTGGCCCACCATGTTTACCATGCCAAATGACGTGAGCGTTTATACATTTTTCGACAATATTTCGGATATCGAAACCTTGCACGCTGGCGAAACGTTCGGTCAGCGCCTTGAAGCTGAAATCGACGCGCATCTTGGGCAAATCCACGCGGAAAATCTGCTCCTGAACACGATTGCGCGTTACCGGGATGTCGCCTCGGCCAGCGGCCTGTCCCGCTATGCCTTTAATAAAATGGTGCGCGATGCGCGCTATGATCTCACGATCTTAAGGGAACAGATGGGGCAAATGACCGAAGGGGCAGAGCTTGATCAATTGCCAGACGGCGGTGCGATAAATACGGCCGACCTTATGCGTCAGCGCGCGGCGATGTTGGGGGCAGTGATGTCATCGACCCCAATTTTGTTGCGCGATCCGTGGGGCGGCAAACCGGTCACAACACAATATGGGTTTGAGGATGCAAAGGCGACTGTCGGAAACATCGGGTTTAGCGCCGTCGCCACGCCACGCTACAAGGGTATTTCTTATCGGTTTGCAGTGATGAAACACGAACACGACGGATTCGTGGATCATAATCCCGCGATTATCCTGTCCGACGCATTTTGCGATGCCTTTGAAACTTACAGATCAGATACCGGCTACGCCGCGAACGATCATCCCTTGATGGGGGCTATGGTCGCTGCCTTAAAGCCAAGCGTACACGATCGTTTCCACAATTGGCTTTTGTACGACACCGACGCGAAAAGTGAGGCGTTCAAAGCATGGGGCGACGACATTTTTTTCGTTGATCATAATGACAAGAACCCACTCTTGATAAACTATGAACAAATCGCCTTGTGTTTCCACCTTTACGTCCATCAGACCCTGTCACGGTTGGTTCCAGATCATGAAGAAACGATCTATGGCCAGTTCGAAGCCTGTATCTCTGAAATTGAGGCGTTCCGTCACAATATGAACAAAGGCGGCAATCCGCTGGCGGACGATATTGCAGACGCCACGCTGTATCTCATTGCTTCGAATATTTGCTTCGTCCTCGACCCCTTCAGTATAAAATTTCGATCTTGTCTTGCCCATGCGCCAGACGTCCATCAGCGGATCGTTTCGCCTCGGCCCGACGGACGCGGGATCGCGCATACCCTTCGCATGCTGCACGGCGGGTCAGATGCGGTTCCATCACTGCGATATGGCGGCGCAAAGGAAGCCGTTTTCGAGTATATTCTGCGCTATCCGCTGGTTGAGGAAATCCAAGCCCGACAGGGCGCCGCGAAGATCGCGACAGGTCCCAAAGCCATTGAAACGATACTCCAAGGTATCGCACCGGCGTTGTCTGAAAGGCTGTCGAAAAGGATCGTATCGGACGAAAGCGGGTTTCTGTTTCTGCGAATTGAGCGATCGGAGATCGACTACACCAGTTTCGTTAAACGTAATCAAGAAAAGCGGGTTCTCTTGGTGAATATCCCCGACGGTCAAAACGTCATCTTTGAAAGCGCCCGGCGGATTTCTTTGCTGCAGAACGTGACCAAGCAACGTTTCGTGTTACATGGCGGACGCGATATACTTGCTGTGAATGTGCGGGATGAACAGATCGCGCATGATCTGCTGGAGCAAGCGCGGACATCGCGCGGAATTGACCCACAAAAAATCGTCGAACGCGCGCAGTATCTTGCGCAATTGACCGGCAGTGCCGAGGTCGCGGACCTCTACGGTCTATCCAAGCCGAAGGCGAAATCTGCTGCCCTTTATGCGTTTCGAAAAACCGGTTTCTACGTGCGTAGGTTGGAAAAATACCTGGCATCATCGGTTGGGCCAATCCTCCTGAACCTCGAAAATAATGACGACCAGAGGTTACTGCGCGGTGCTTTGGTTTACATTCCGTTTGACGCCTCGCCAGCGCAGGACATCTCACCAGACTGTCATCTGATCGAGCAAACGGATTACCAGCGGGACTATGAGACACGCGAAACAGCGCAAGCTCTTCCAAAGTTCGAATTGACCATGGGCAATGTTGTCGAAACACGAACAGACATGGACGTGGTATACGACGTATTAGAAAAACTCTCGACGCATAATGTCGTCGTCGCCCATCGCGGAGATTTGTTTGCGCAGGAGCAAGGCGGCATTTTCTTCTAATATCCGAAAGCTGACATTGGTGCATCATGCAGCACAAAGCACTTTGGGCTCGTTGCAGCCATCGGAGCTCGAGCAGCATGTAGGATCTCAGGCAGGTTTGCCCAGTTGAGAACGGCCCATTCCCGCCGTTCGCTGTAACGTCAAGTTTCTGCGGTTGCTCAGAGTCAACGTCATGCTACGTTCACTGTCGAATTGTTCATCATGGCTGTTTTTGTGTTCTGCCTGTAAACTGAAGTGCATGACCATCGAACCAAGACTGGACATCATCGGCGCGGCGCTGGCCGATCCAAGCCGTTCCCGCATTCTGTGCGAGCTGATGGATGGCCGGGCCTTCACCAATAAGGAGCTGGCGTGCGCGGCCTGTATCAGCCCGCAGACCGCGAGCGCGCATCTTAAGCAGCTCGAAGGGGCCGGTCTAACCGCCTCGCTACGCAGCGGGCGACACGTCTATCACCGGATTGCCAATGCAGACGTGGCCGCCACCCTTGAAGGTCTGGCCCAGCTTTCGCCGACCGACCATTTGTCGCGGCCCGGTCGGCACGACGCTGACACGCCGCGCGCGCGCAGCTGCTACAACCACATCGCTGGCAAGTTGGGTGTCTTGATGACGGATCACCTGGTCGCGCGCGATGTGCTGACCGTGCGCGATGACGCAATCATTGCTGGCCCACATTATCAGGTCTTTCTTGATGACATCGGCATCGAGATACCATTTGGGGGCATGGGAAAGCCTCCAGCAAAGCTTTGTCTCGATTGGACAGAACGGCGGCATCACATCTCCGGTCCGCTGGCGACGGCTATCATGCAGAAGTTTCTTGAGGCAAATTGGCTTGAGCGCCGTACAGGCAGTCGGGCGCTGATCGTCACTGATGACGGTTTCGATGCACTTGAACGCTGGTTCGGTCTGAACCGGCTTGACATTGATCTCGGCGATCCGGTCTGAGAGTTCGGTCGATAGCGAACTGTCTTTTCTTACAGCATCGCCGATCTGGGTTATTCGGACTGCAAACCAGCCGGAGTTCCCCATGACACTGCCCAAGCTAGACAACGACAGGTTCGTTCCCGAAAGGGGCCTACGGATCACGGTCCAGGTGCCCGAAACCCACACGCAAAAGATTGTGGATGCGATTTTGGCCGAAGATGCACTAAGATACGGAGACTATGACTCCGTGACGTATCGGACAGCGCCGGGAACCCAGCAATTCAGGTCGCTGGGAAGCGGACGCAACGCCGCTACCGAGAAGGTGGTCGAAGTGCCCTGCGTGGAACTGTCATTTTTCATAGGCGACGCCGAAGCCAATGCCGTGCGGGTTCTGAAGGCTATCTATGCATCCCACCCCTATGAAGAACCAGTTGTCTTCGCAGGGCCATGTGTGAGGACACTCCACATTCGCGGATTGGACGAGGACAATCCCAACAGGTTCTGGAACAGCGTTGCCGAAGACTGGGTGCCGAAGGAGCATCGGTAGCTGTCATTAGTGCAATACGCAGCATTGGTGACTCTGGGCTCGCCGACTGATTGTATGCGACGATATTGGCCTACTTCCGAAAGCCCAGGAACCAACATCCATCGCGTTGGCATAACCAACCACGCTCGCCGGTTTGGTCTCATCGCCTCTCTCTAAAGACACCCAATCGACGCCGAGTGCAGCACAGTAGTTCAGGAAACCAATAATATCTCTGGCCAAGTCGAGAATGGAGTTGGCTGAAAGGCGAGCACCACTGAAACCGCACCAACTTCCAAGTGAGCGTTCGATCATAAAATCAGTAACGATCGTCTCAAGACGGCCTTCATTACTGATGACAATGGGGATCCCAGCAAGCTTGACCGCCTCGGTCCCGAAAAGGCTGAGATCATTCTTTTGAGGCAAAATTAACCTGTAGTGCGCCACCTTCGGTCGATGTCTATTACCCTGCATCTGCTGAAAATCCGTTACTCATGCGCACCGCCCGGCCTGCTTCGCCTGAGCTACGCGGGGCTCCACTCAGCAGGCCTCCGACACTACCGTTTCTTCAACAACTTAACAGGTTTCGTTTAGGAAGGTAGTCATAATACATAACGGTGCCGGATCCACTGACGCGCAACAAAGACAGGCAATTTCACGTGCAGTTTGATTTCGCACATTTCAAACGGCGTCGAATGCCAGTGGCGCATCAGATAGCGGATCAGCCCTTCGTCGTTTTGCACGGATTTTGTGCCTTTGCCGTAAGACACCCGTGCCGCCTGACAGATCGCCGCATCGTCGCCCATATAGTCGATCACCCGGATAAACCCGTGATCCAGCACGTCATGCGCCTTGTACAGGTGGTTCTCCATCCCTTCGGCCACAGCCCGCAATGTTGGTTTTGCGTTTGAACGTAGTTCGTCGATTTCGGCCTGTTGTTCGGCGGTGATGGGCATATTTTTCTCCGGCTGCTAGATTCGCGTTGCGGCTACTATAGAGTGTCTGCCAGCCGCAGGCACCCAAGATGTTGCTGGTTGCGCCGATCTACCTATGGCAGTGTGCCCAAAAATCGACTGTTCAGAGACATCCCCGATGCACACACGCGCTATAGCCTTGATTACATGCCTGATGGCGCAACCCGCCTTGGCGCAATCAACGGTCGATATTCAGGTGGACCAAGCCCGCGCTATCGCGGCCCACGCGGTGCGCGCTGGTGATGTTCAGCTTGCGCAAGAAATCGCTCGCCAATTGTTGGCCCAAGATCCGGATGATCGCACGGCGTTGCTTATTCTTGCGGCCACCGCTACGCAGTCCGAAAACCCGACCGAGGGTCGTACCGCTGGCGCCCGCGCCTGGCGGTTATCCCAGACAGCCCCCCAGAAATACGAAGCCGCCCGGCTGACCGCGCTGGCCGCTGCCAAAGAAGAACGGTTCACACTTTCAACACTCTGGCTCCGCCGTGCGTTAACCGTTGCCCCAAACGACGCAGAATATGCACAGACCCTCGCCGACGCCCGGATAATTAAACGGCGCAACCCGTGGTCGACACATTTTGGATTTTCGGTAGTTCCGTCAGACAATGTCAACGGTGGTGCAGAAGGCACGACCCTTACTGCGCCCGGAAACCCCACTGGCACGCTGTCGGATGACGCCCGCGCGCTTTCAGGAATACGCGCGTCGTTTAGCCTTCGCACCCGGTACCGCCTTCATGAAAACAAAACCAGTCGTACCACCGTTGGCCTAAAGTACAGCGGTGCCCGCGTTCGGCTTACAGATGACATCGACATTCCAGACGATGCGTTCGACACCAATGCCGCGGAATTAAGCCTACGCTATGATCGCGCCCTACCGCATGGAAATTTTGGTTTAAATGCGTCGGTGGGCGTT
Source organism: Yoonia maritima (assembly GCF_002933395.1). Lineage (GTDB taxonomy): Bacteria > Pseudomonadota > Alphaproteobacteria > Rhodobacterales > Rhodobacteraceae > Yoonia > Yoonia maritima_A. Next base: position 76,640 of record NZ_PKFN01000007.1, on the reverse strand, counting down.
TCAGATTATCGTGAAGCCACGACAGGCGATCAAGATGTCGAGTTTCAAAAATACGACATCCTCCGCTTTGGGCTTAGCTACCAAACGCCACTTTCAGATCGATCTAAGGTTGCGTTGGCAGCGCGAACAGAACAGCTCAGCTATCTTGAGGAAGCTATCGGTGAGGTGCAGCGTAACACCCTCAGCATGTCATATATCCACGCGCTAAGCAGCGGGGACAGCTGGCACGCATCTATTAGTGCGACCGATAGCGTGGGCGACAGTGTAAACTACACTTCGAATACGATGACTATTCAGGGAGGATACAACTGGAAAGATCCGATTGGCCCCGTAACCATTTCTGTTGGTGCGGGGTACACGCGCACGGATTACCCTGACTACCGACTTCTATATCCGGTAACCGGTGGGCGCACCGATGATACGCTATTTTATAACATCAACGTTGGTTTTCCTGACGCAACTTACGCTGGCTTCACGCCCGGCCTCAGCCTGAATCGCAGCCTGTCTGAAAGTAACGTCAGCCGGTACACCCGCGATAGCATGTCAGTTGGGATTACACTAAAGTCGGTGTTTTAGTCACGACGTCACTGCGTGAAAGAGCCAGCGTTGAGAACTGATTACAACACTCGTGGGCATACTAGACTGTAGCAAATCCATTCCAGCCAACTATATGATTATGCCAGTCACGCGATCGCGTATATGACACGCGAAGCACCAATTAAAATTGGCACTTCGCGCAAAAAGAACACTTTACCCCTGCAGGGTTAAAACAGTTCAAACTTAGAAGATGAAGCTATCATAGCTAAGATCTACCGCATCCACTGATTTAAGAACAATACGATCATCATCGCATCCGCCCGGCAATTGCTGAAGATCGATAATCGTGCACCAGCCAATATCTTTTGTAGCAGCTTGGACGTCTTCCATATCCACGTCAAAAGCGGACAGATCAATAAGGTCATGATCTACTTCGAAATCATGCACGTAGTCTTTACCAGAACCCGCCGCGAATACAAAAGTATCTGACGTGTCGTCGCCAGCCCAGTTCCCACCCCATAGGTGATCATTGCCAGCGCCCCCCTCGATTGTGTCTGCGCCAGCACCGCCTACAATCTTGTCTACACCTGCGTTACCTGACAGTTGGTCATTTCCTGAACCACCATCAAGATAGTCTGCACCATCATTGCCGTTCATGGTGTCGTCGCCGCTTTGGCCGCGCATTTTATCGTCGCCTGTACCGCCAAACATTGTGTCATTACCGCTGCCGCCAGCAACTTTGTCGTTGCCTTGGTCGCCATGCAATACATCATCACCTGTACCGCCGTTTAGGTCGTCGTTACCTTCGTTGCCATGTATCTCATCATTCCCTGCTCCGCCGCGAAGAATGTCGTTGCCACCGTCAACATGCGTCAATGAAGGTTCACGGATCAACACAGCAGCGTCCGCATCCACTTGTGAAAATGCATCCGTGGACCGCGGGTCAACCGCACCGTCATTTGAACCTGTGGCGGGCGCTTCGGACATAAATTCGGAATAGGCTTGACCTGCTTCCCAATCGACGTTGACCTTAAAGATTGCACCCTTGGTACCTGTCGATGCGTCAAGGTCGTGATCGCCATTGTTCAGGCCGTAATACAGATTGCCGTCACCGTCCAAGAACACGGCTCCGTAAGCGCCTTTTGCCATACCGGCTTCCATTTGATCGCCATACAGTGTTCCTGTAATTGCAATTTCAGAAAATGTCGGCACGCCGCCATCTGCTACTTTGCTTAGATCAATCTTTACAACCTTGCCTGCCGCACCGTTGCTAGAAGGTGAAACGACAGCGTAAAAATTGCCGTCCTCTGCATTGTAAGCCAAATCATATGTACGATCAGTGAACATGTCAGGCGGAAACTTAAAGTGGGTAATGATTGGGTTGCCGTTTGCATCCATTTGATCAACATCAACAACGCTGACCCGGTTCAAAGCGGAATGGAACGTCCAAAGATTTCCGTTGTCATCAAAGTCACCAACATAGTCACCATAGAAACCGTCGCCGATGCGATACGTCGCGCCTGCCGCATCAATCATCACGATATCAGTGCTTTTCACTGCGTTGCCAAGTGAATCGACGCCTGCTGACTTTGCTACGCCGTAAATAAGATCGTCCTCAACATTGAAGCCAACAGAATTGATTTTAAAGCCTGGCGCGCTGCCAACATCGACGTATTCTTTGGCTTGGACGTCAAAGACCTTCAGGTGGCCGTCAATGACCTGATACAGTTTGGCCTGACCAGCGGCGAACCCTTTGACCGCAACATCTGCGCCACCAATCGACATTTCTTTGTCGTATGACACAATAGGACCGTCAAAGTTATATGTTGTGGTGTCTTCTGGCTCTACTGCACGAAAACGAAGTTCGCCTTCGTTGCCATTGCTAACAACATCAATTTCAAAGGTTTGATATGCGCCGGAAGTAGCCTCTACAGTATCGATAACCTCTCCGTTCCAGATGACTTCGACGATGCCAGTTGCGTGTCCGCCAGCCAAGTTCGCGGCAAGATCAAATGAGATCGTATAGCTTTCGCCTGCCTCGGTTTCCATTGACTGTGAAATCGCAGAGGATCCAAACGAGTCAACCATGGTCCAAGCGCTAGACTGTGCCATCTCGGCAAATGTCGTTGCCTTATTCCCGTTTTCCGCCAGCAAGTTACTCCCTTTAACGTCACCGTAGATAACATCGTCGCCATCGCCGGCGTTGACGATATCGTCGCCCAGCCCTGCTTCTGTATAGTCGTTGCCATCTTCAAGATTGATGATGTCGTTACCGTTGCCGCCGAAGGCTTTGTCGTTGCCACGCCCAGCATTCAGGATGTCGTTACCAGCACCTGCATACAGGCTGTCATCACCGCCATTTCCCAGAAGAACATCGTTTCCAGCGCCTGTAATGATGACGTCGTCATATGATCTGTTCAGTCCAAAGTCGCTCAAGACAAGTGCGCTGGGGATATATACCCAACGACCGTCAACATAGACCCATTCATTGCCCACCATATCTCCGGCGGCGAGATTATTACCGTGACCTGTGACGATGCTGTCGCTTCCGTCGCGCCCGTTCACTTTTACAACCTCATCAGAGCTTGCCGACAAAACAGTCCCGTCGACAGACTTATATCCATCGGCCATCGTGTCATTCTGAGTTGTTCCGACAAAGCCATAAATTCCGTTTACAATCGCGTTAGGCATTCTATTTCCGATCTCGATTTCAAAGTTCAGGGCATCTGGCAAAGACTTGCGGTGGGCGCTCTGAATTAGGTTTCAATTCTTTCAATTTCGTTGCGCCGCGGACTAAGTTAGCTTGCGAAATATAACGCCTGGCGCTTGAGATATGTTTTACCCAAACGCAAAGCCGCCTGTCTCGCCACCAAAGGGATCAAAACCCTGCGGAATGGGATTGGGCCGGTATCAAAGGGATAGGTTCGACCAACCGATTGCGCAGAAAACGGAATAAAAGCGCCAAAACTTCGCTGCATTGTTGAACGAAGAGAAAATTCGCGGCGGGCGATGATAGGCATTCCACTAGGTTTTGTAAGCAGACCCACGCAATCTATTGTGCTTCTGAACAGGCAAGCAAGTTCCGCAGGCGTTGCTGCGGTGGCAGCTAAAATACCGAATTCGGCCTGCCCAAACGCCTAATAGATCAAAGTATTAATCGCATTTGCCCATCAAATTGACCAAAATATTCGAAATTTCGTCGGTCATATCCGCCATCATAGTAGCATCAATATGCTCGGCTCGCATTTCGACTTCTCCCGCAAGCTCTGCGATACGTGAAAAACCAAGCAAAAGCGACGACCCCTTCAAAGAATGGGCCTGTGCACTCAGCTGTTTATGCGAATTATTTTCATAAAGCACCCGCATATCCGCAACAATTGACTGGGCATCAATGACATAGCGTTTTACCAAATCTGTTAAATCCTCAGGCGAAAACGTTTCGAGTAGCTGCTGGACCGCGTCTGCAGACATTAACGCAAACACGTCAGGACTTTCGTTCTTTGGAATAACGGGTGGCTCCGGGGGCACAGGCACATCGTTTTTCATTGCACCAACGGCCGATTGCATCGCTAACTTCAGCTCATCATAAGGGATCGGCTTGCTGAGGACGGTCTCGACACCCACCGATGCGGCTTCATCCTGAATCGCGTCCATTACATGAGCCGTCAGGATCAAAATCGGAGGCAAGACATCTTCAGTCCATTTCGTGCGAATTTGACGAATTGCATCTAGCCCATCGATCTCGGGCATTGCGACGTCCATAAGAACCAGATCGTATTTTCCAGGCTCGAATTTTTCCAAGGCAACCCGTCCGTTTTCGGCCAAGTCCGCGTCAACCTCCATCCGCTTGAGATAAGTGAGCAGCAGCTTTTGATTGATCACGTTATCCTCTGCGAGCAGGACCCGTTTTCCAACAAGCGACACGCCACTGCTATCCTGAGCGTCCGTTTGCGCGTCCAGTTCTAAAGCTTGCGGTGCGGCCAATACCTCTACCGGAAGCTCAAACCAAAATGTCGAACCTACTGCTGGCGTACTATCAACACCAATCTGACCTCCGCACCCCTCGACGATGCGCTTGCTAATAGCCAGCCCAAGTCCAGTCCCTTGCGCAGCCGCTGTGAGCGATGTCGAAATTTGCGAGAAGTCTTTAAACAAATTGCCGATTTGATCAGGCTCTATACCAATCCCAAAGTCTTCGACCTCAACCCTAAGCAACACTCCCTTCGGATCAGGGGTCGCCTTGGCACGCACGATGATTGGACCCTCGACGGAATAACGCAACGCGTTACTTACAAAGTTAGAAATGATCTGTCGGATCCGCGTCGCATCCCCGAAAAACAGTTTGGGTACGGTGCTATCCACTTTTGCAAATATCGAACGGTCTTCACATTTGCGATTAGTACGTGCGAGTGCAATCACGCTTTCGACAAGCGCACGCAGATCAACACTTTCTTCTTCGAAAACAAAAACACCAGCATCCATTTTTGAAAAATCAAGTACGTCGTTCACGATCCGGTTCAGCGCCTCGCCTGACGTCTTTGCATACTTCAGAAGTTCGAGCTTGGAGGCATCAGTTTCATCCGTGGCAAGCAGGTCAATCATGCCAAGCAAGCCACCCAAAGGCGTTCGTATCTCATGGCTCATTGTTGCAACAAACCTTGACCGCATCGTCGATGCGGCCTCGGCTTTTTCTAAGGCGCTGCGCAGCTTAGCTGTCCTATCCAGAACAGCCCCCTCTAATGTTGTAGAATACTCGCTCAATTGTTTATTGGCTAGAAACAGTTCACGGCTTTTTTGCTCAAGAAGGGCTTCAGCTTCTTCGCGAGCACGTTGCTCACGTTCATATCGCCGTCGCGATACGCGATCATCTGTTTCACTCGACATACTTTTAACCTGATACTATTCTATTTTGATCTGGAATGTTGTGCTGTTATCCGCGGGGCGCGTCGGGCCACGATCAATTTCAGCAGTTTCATCAAACCTTTCCACACATGCCTCAATCAGCCCATGACAAAACGCCGCCAGTGGACGCGGCGAAGAGTAAGTCATTTCTAGATGTGTGTCCGACTTCCGCTCTGTCACAAATTTTGGCAACTCGGCATCGGGATATAGCTTGCGCACTTCAACGTGTATTTCACCATCCACGGCTTCAAGCATAGCAAAAGAGTTCGACTTATCCTTGAAAAAATCGGGGTAGTTCTCTCCGAAATGATCCATCATCCACGCGCCAAATTTGCGCTGAAGAACTTCCGCGCTCAATCCAGAGTGGTCACTAAAAGCTTCTACGATTTTCACCAAATCAGAACATGGGTAGTTTCCTACAGTCGTAAATGCCCCACCATTTTCCAGGTCTGCCTTATCAAGAACATCGTCTACGACGTCTTCTCCAAATGCGCCTTCGGCCATTTTTAGAAGCTCGACAAATACTGTACCCTTCATGCGCGATCCCTTCCTAACATATATTATTGCTGCCTAAATTGACCTGCTGACGCGGGGCAAAACTCAGGCCGAATAGCCACAATCCGTTCTCAGGTATCACGATGATCACGACATTTTGCTTTATCGTTATACATTCTTCACATTTAACAGCAAAGACCCAAACGGATAGTCACCACCCCTAAAGGTGTAGATCAATACCCACAAGATATTCACTTATCCCTTAATTACAAAGAAATATCATTGCATTATGTTAATTCTACAAAGTACCTTCACATAAGTGGATTCGCCCATTAGTAGTAATGTAACCACGAGTACAATGTTGGAGCTAATGTCGGAGATATTTCATTCTCAGTTAGTTAGCGGCACGAATTTGCCGCCTTTATCTAATCGGAATGATAGTTCCCGATACAAATGTTGCCGTAAAACAATTCCCCCGATAGCCAACGTCAGACAGCCATCCGCAACGCATCTTCAAAAGGTGTTCGGATGTTGAACGCACCAAAACTAAAAGTGATCGTCGCTGAAGATCACGGGGTGCAGCGCGCATATATGTGCATGCTGATCAATAAACTGGGTTATGAAACCATTCCTGCCGAAGACGGCTTGCAAGCGTTAAAGTTGATTTGCGAATCTGACGCCCAGATACTGATCAGCGATCTTAACATGCCCAACCTAAACGGAATCGAATTAACGGTTGAAATTCGAAAGCTCTCGTTGGACCGCTACGTACACGTGATTATGCTTACCGGGCAGGACGAAAACGACATACGTAGCAAAGCGCTTGAATCAGGCGTTGACGACTTCATGCCGAAGGGGATGAATATCGCAATGCTGACCGCAAGATTGCGGGCAGCTACGCGCCTTATTCACCATGAAAAAGAACTGGCCGAAAGGAACCGTATTCTTAAAGAATCGAATGATCGCATTCAGAAAGATCTACGTTCAGCCGCCATTGCCCAGCGCAGGCTGTTACCTGAAATACATGATGACATTATGGGGTTTCGCGTCTCATCAGCCTTCGTTCCATCCTCATTTGTTTCCGGCGATATGTTTGGCTGTTTCCCCTTAAGCGACACTAAGCTTGGTTTTTATATGGTCGACGTGTCTGGTCACGGGGTTCAGGCCTCGCTGCTCTCTGTTGCAATCGGCCATCTAATCACCCCTGAATTCTTTGGAACCAAAGCAATTCTTTCAGATACGACAATTGCCCCTGCCGCACTTGTTACAGACCTAAATCAGCGATTTTGTGGTTTTGATAGTGATGAATATTTCACGATGTTTTGCGGAATTATCGACAAAGAGAACGGCCATTTTGATTATTGTCAGGCAGGTCATCCATCTCCGTACTACGTGACCTCAAATGGCCAGATACAAGCGATCGGTGATGGTGGGTTCCCTGTCGGTATGCTTGCCTTTGCTGATTATGAAAACCATTCGCTTACGTTCGATCCCGGCGCATCATTGATCCTGTGTTCAGATGCGGCGATCGAGGCTGAAAACCACGCCAACATTCCATTCGGCGAAGATCGGCTCCAGAGCGTCGCTGCGACCGCCCCCCAAATAGGGCCCGCGAATATCCCTGACCAAGTTATTGATGCGCTCAACAATTGGCGCAGCGGAGAACCGTTAGAGGATGATTTAACTGTTGTGGCTATAGAGAGGATATAACCGCATGATACATACCACACGACACAACGACGAAATCACGGTTATCAGGCCCGGGGTTGAACGTTTGACTGCTGTAAACGCGCGCGAATTCAAGGACGAAGTTTCAACCTTGATTGAGCAAGGCGCGTATCAACTTGTTATTGATTTCAAAGACGTTAGCTTTTTGGATTCGTCAGGTTTAGGCGTCTTGGTTGGCATCTTAAAAAAGGTGGGTAGCCGCGGCGAGCTGACAGTGTGCAGCTTGGGTGCCAGCATAGAGCAGATGTTCCGTATCTCGCGAATGGATCGCGTGTTCACGTCTTACCCAAATGCCGAAATAGCCGTTCAATCCATGAGCGAGCGCCTATGACACAAACGGCCTTCAGTATGCCCAACAGCATTGACAGCGTTGATAAAACGGTGCTGTCATTGAAGGATGCTATTGAGGGGTTGCTCGAAGACGACGCACTGTTTCGTTTTGACATCTGCGTAATAGAAGCGCTCACTAACGTGGTCAAACATGCGAAAACGTCCGACGTTAACGCGCCAGTTCAAATTACGCTAACCTTAAAAAACGACAAGGTAATCGTCGACATCTTCGATCCTGTTGGCGCAACGTATTTTGATATTCGGGAACATGCGCCTGACATGTCAGATATTGATGAAATGGCCGAAAGCGGTCGTGGCTTGGCGCTCATTTTGCAATGCGCAAACGATGTCCAATACGGCCCTTGGGATAATCAAAACCGGCTATCACTCACGTTCGAAAATGGGGTCCATGAATGATCAGAGCTTATTTTCCAGTTTCACTGAACCGCGGAGTTTCAACATGCAATTAAGAGACATCACAAAAACTATCTTAACTGTTGGGACTGCCGTCATGGCACTATCGTTGCCCACAGCATCATTGGCACAAGAAGACACACCAGATGAACCACTGGCCGTTACAATTGACGACATTCTTGTTGATGGCACCAGATACAACAGCGTAACAATTACGTCCGATTCACCGCTTAGATTATCACTATCAGAGGCGGCAGCGGCAACTGGACCCACCTGCCAAAATGCGCGTTCACTTAACGCGACCCCTCACTTTGGGCGCAATGGGGCACTGACCCCGCGTGAATATGCGATGGCACAAACAGCTTGGTCGTATTTTGTTGAACGCTACCAACCGGAAACCGGCCTTGTAAACGCCGTGGGAAGTTACCCATCGACGACGATGTGGGATACCGCATCGTACATTAGCGCATTGGTCGCCGCCCATGAGCTTTGCGTGATCGACAAACGTGAATTTGATGAACGTGCGACAAAACTGCTGCAAACGCTGCGCAACCTTGATCTGTTCCGCGGCGAGGCACCTAACAAAGTTTATCAAACCCAAACCGGCGCAAAAGTTAACTATGCCAACGAACCGGGAGAAGTCGGCGTCTCGGCCTTGGATTTAGGGCGTATGCTGGTCTGGTTGAAAATCCTTAAGGAACGAAACCCCTACTTGGCAAACAGCGTGGATAGCGTCCCCATGCGCTGGAACTTTTGCAATATTATACCCGAAAATGACGGCCGGATGTTCGGATCACTTGTGCGCGAAGAAGGCGCAACACGTTACGTACAAGAAGGCCGTCTAGGCTATGAAGAATACGCAGCAAAGGGTTTTGCATTATGGGGATTTGACACTCAACGCGCTCAAGCCCCACAGCCTTTAGAGTACGTTAATATCTATGGTGTTGACGTTCCCTACGATGGGCGTGATCCCAGAATTTTTAAAAACCAAAACTATGTTCTGACCGAAGGCTACATCTTGGATGGGTTAGAGATGGGGTGGGACTTGCCGCGTGACCGAGAGAACGATGGACTTGTCGCCAGTAATGGATGGCGTGCCGAATTTGCAAACCGGATTTATTTGGTTCAGCAGCGTCGGTTTGAACAAACAGGGATCGTTACTGCCCGATCCGAACACCAAGTCGAAGGTAGCCCCTACTTTGTTTATGACTCAATCTTTGCAGACGGATACGCTTGGAACACCCTCGCGCCGGGCGGGGATTATTCACCGGACCGTTCCGCAGTGGCAGCCAAAGCAGCCATTGGTCTTTGGGCGCTTTGGGAAACCGAATACACTGATCTTCTCTTCGAATCCGTAGCTGATTTATCGTTGCCCGACCGCGGTTTTTATGAAGGCCTGTACGAAAACGGAAATGGATTTATTCCGCTTCAAACTGCAAACAATAACGGCGTTATTCTTGCGGCCCTGCTCTACAAGGTTCAGGGGCCAATCTTGCAAGCAACGAACAATAACACCCAAGTGTGGGATACGTCGTTTTCTGGCACTGACATTCGAGAAAACAAATGCCACCCCAATAATATGGTCGTCGAAGTGCCGTGCTGTGCCTGTGCGAACCCCACGACGATCCCTCCAGTCATCCCAATCGAGGAATTCAAATACTGCCGTCCAGTGATTACCGCAGAAGGTGTCGCCGCGACAGACTGCGCGCCCGAGGAACACAACCTGCCGGCCCCAACTGCGCAACCTGTATTGCCGCAAAGCTGCCCAATCCCTGAGGCCAACCCATGAGCCAAGCCGCCAAGTCAAGATTAGTTTGGTTTGACGCAAACCGCGTATTTGCAGCGCTTGGCGTCGTGCTAATCCATTCGTCCACGGACTTTTCGGGCCAGCCGTTTGCTAGCGCGACATCCGGCGAACGGGTATTTCCAGTGTTCCTACGGTCAATCGGCGAATTTTCGGGATCAGAAATGTTCTTCCTGTTTTCGCTGTTTTTGATGGCAATGCGCGTCGACAAATACATGCCAAAATACGGCACCGCAATTCATCAACAAGCGCAACGCCTCCTCATCCCATTCGCATTTTGGGTCATATTTTATGCGTTCTTTCGTTTACTAAAGGCAAGCGCGTTTGGGTACTCGCCTTACATCTGGGAACAGTTAGGCCACTGGCAAAGCTGGGTTGGGTATTTCGTATTGGGAAAGTCCCAATACCACATGCACTTTTTACCAACCTTATTCGCGCTGTTCCTGTTTTACCCTGTGATGCGGCTTGGGACGCGTTTCCCAATTCTTGGTTTGGCCGTATTCGCGACACTTGGCGCAATGAACAGCGTACATGCCTACCTGTGGAGTATAGATATTGATCCTGTACTGCGTGACTATCTTGTTCGGGGCGTCAAAATATGGGGCTATGTCGGGTATGGCCTTGCTGCCTTTGCCTTGTTTGGGTTGTGGAAGGACGGCATCCCACGTGGTGAATCGCGGCTCATCCGTCGTGGGGGCATTTATTTCGCTGTTATGGCTTATCTAGCAACGATCCCATTCTATGGCCACGCCATCGAAACTGGCCAGTGGGGAGTCCGCACAGGATGGGATTTTTACGGTCATTTCCTCATGCCGCTGTTTATGTTCTCACTGTTTATTGGGGGGCAGTATCTGGTTTGGTCACCAACCTGGTCTAAGCTCGCGCAATTCACTTTTGGCGTTTATCTCGTTCACCCGCTGGTCATCGACTTATTTGACGTTGCCCTGTTCAAATCGGGCATGTCGGGCGCGATCGAACCTTGGGTGATTGTTATTATGCGTTATATTTTGGTTCTTCCCGGGTCCCTACTGCTCGCTGTTGGTATTTCGCGGGTCAAACTGCTTGCGTGGACGGTTGGGCTTGGTCCAACGCCGTGGAGCCAAAAGAACAAATCTGCGAAGGCGGGCACATAAACGATGGATGATTACTTTCTAAAGTTTGAACAGCGCCGCCCGCCAGAACCGCTCCCCTATTCGGCAGTCAGAGAAAGCATTTGGCAATTTTTAGCTGTTGTCGCGCTGGTGGTCGGCGGGTGGTACATTTGGTGGCGCTGGACTCATTCACTGAACCCTGATGCGATGTGGTTTGCTATCCCACTGGTATTTGCAGAAACCTGTGCATTTTTCGGCATGGTTCTGTTTGTCTTCAACTTGTGGAAAGATCAGCCAACCAAACTTGAACCTGCCCCTGCGGCCTTGGCTGACGTGTACCCTAACCATCCAGACGGTGAACGACTTATATCCGTCGACGTGATGTTCGCGACATACAACGAAGAACCGGAATTGGTACGCTTGGGTATTCATGACGCTAAGAACATCGCCTACCCTCATCCGATCGATGTCCGAATTCACATTCTGGATGACGGCCGCCGCCCAGAAATGCGCGCCGTATGCGACGAAGAAGATGTGAACTATATTTCGCGCACAACAAACGAAGGGTTTAAAGCGGGCAATCTGCGTAATGCGATGGAGCGAACCTCGGGCGATTTCCTTGTGATTTGCGACGCGGATACGCGCCCATTCCCGACCATTTTAGAACATACACTTGGGTATTTTCGCGATCCAAAGATGGCGTGGGTGCAAACCCCGCAATGGTTCTACGACCTTCCCGAAGGTGAACGGCTCCACAAAAATTGGGAACGAAGATTTGGACCGAGAGGCGCCAAAGTCGCACATTTCGTTGAAAAGGTTATCGGGCCAGTCCAAGTCGGAAACGACCCATTCGTGAATGACCCCAAGATGTTCTATGATGTTATCCTAAGACGGCGGAACTGGGTAAACGCGTCCTTTTGCTGTGGCGCCGGCTCCATCCACCGACGCGAAGCCGTTATGGAGGCAGCATTACGCAGTTTCGGTGCGAATGTTGAAAAACGCACGTTCGCCGTTGAAGAAGAATTTACAGTTTCCAGTAAGGAACGCACCGTAGATCCAGAACTCATGCAGGCGATCCGTACACAAGCTGCAACGACCGAAGTTCTTACACCTTATCGGTTCCACGTTTCCGAAGACATATACACATCAATTGTTTTGCATTCAGACCGTGAACGCGGTTGGAAATCCATGATGCATCCGATTGTCGAAAGTAAAATGCTATCGCCACAGGACCTGCTGACCTGGACCATTCAACGGTATAAATATGCTGGTGGGAGCTTGGATATACTTGTGAACGACAACCCTATTTTTCGGCGCGGCCTCACCTTTCCACAGCGCTTGATGTACGGAACGACCTTTTATTCCTATTTGGCACCAATCTGGAACGTAATCTTTTTGGTTGCGCCTGCCCTCTATCTTCTGACCGGCATTTCACCTGTTGCGGCCTACTCTAACGAATTTTTCCTCCATCTCATTCCATTTTTAGTAACGCTAGAACTGGCGATGATGGTAGGATCTTGGGGTATATCTGGGTACTCTGCAAAAGCGAGCTATCTATCGTTTTTTCCGCTTGGGTTACGGGCCATATGGGCGGTGCTACGTGGTGAAAAGATATCGTTTCCAGTCACTCCTAAGGATCGACAGTCAGGCCGCTTCCTTAGTCTCGTAAAACCGCAGCTTGGCATTATTGTGATGACTGGTGTTGCAGCCGTGTGGGGGATCGGCGCCTTGGTGATTGGTGGAACCCCTCATACCGCCTCTGGCGTCGTTGCGAACATCGCTTGGGGGCTGAACAACTGCTTTGCGATGGCCGGCATAGTCGCCGCTGCGATGTGGCAGCCGCCCACAGATACAAAGGACATTGATGAATGAGCTTCCAACAAAACCTTATTAATGCGAGAAGCCATCTCGTTTTCTTGGCCGCGCTCGGTTTCGGGTTGCTACTGGTTACCAAACTCGAAACAAATGCCAAAACCGAAGAGATTAAGAACGGGGATCCACTAGTGGTCGAAACACCCAATGACCCGATGGATGCATTTGATGCGATTACCCCCCTCCCACTGGCAATCACTGGCACCAGTTCTGAAGAAGATATCGCCTACGCGACGATCGCATGGCGGTATTTTGAGAACAACACAAACCCGAGCACGGGGTTAGTCAATTCAGCGGATAAATACCCATCCACTACCATGTGGGAAACGGGGTCATATTTCATTGCAGTCATTTCGGCTGAGCTGCTGGGCTTGATTTCACCTGACGAAGCCACGTCACGGATTGATTTGGCGCTAAACACGCTGTCTGAACAGCGGCTTTACGGTGAAATATTGCCGAATAAAGCTTACAACGTATCAACAGGGGAATTAGTAGACTACGCAAACCAACCCTCGGAAGAAGGGCTTGGCTGGTCGGCATTGGATGTCGCCCGTATCGTCGCGACGCTTGCCGTTGTCGAACATCATCATCCGGATCTCGCGCCGAGTATATCGAAAGTAATCGCACATTGGGATTTGTCACGCATGGTGAACGACGGTCAGTTGTTCGGCGGTAACATTTCCGAAAATGGGCTGCGCGAAGATCAAGAAGGGCGCGTCGGTTATGAACAGTATGCTGCTAAGGCAATGATGACGCTCGGTTATAATATGTACCGGTCCTATAATGCCGAAGACCACCTGATGACAAAAGAAGTTTATGGTCAGCCCATCCCAGTGGATACACGCCTGCATCGCAACGTAACGCCTGCATTCACCGTGAGTGAACCATATGTTTTTGATGGTCTTGAGTTCGGGTTTGATGCGCGGTCTGCGCGATTTGCAACTGCGATCTACCAAGCCCAAGAAAACCGGTATCGCGATACCGGCGTTCTGACGGCAGTCAGCGAAAGCCATATCGACGAGGCACCCTATTTTATCTATTCTACCGTATGGGGCGGTGGCGCACCTTGGGCGGTGCTTACGTTTCAGGGTGAACGACTTGATAGTAAGCGCACGACAAGCACCAAGATTGCTTTCGCTTGGGACGCTTTGTTTGGCACCGATTATACGCGCGAACTCATGGCGGCGATTGCACCAGTGGCGGACCCCGAACGCGGCTGGCCAGAAGGTATCTATGAAATTGACGGCTCAACCAACGCGTCATTCACGACAAACACAAACGCCGTTGTGCTCGCGTCTTTGGCGTTTCGAGCAAACGGCCCACTTTTAATGGTAGAAAAGTGAAGCTGATTGCTACAATTGCTGCGGTGTCCTGCACTGTTATTGCAACATCTACGCTGGCCGCACCCTGTGTCCTTTCGACCTTTGACAAACCGCTGCCTGGCGCGACCAACGTCGAATGGCGTCATGCGGACGTGCCCTCTGCGCGTGCGCCTGGGGTCTGGCAAGAAGGACGGATAGGCGATTACGTTTACTGGCTTTATCCCACCGGGGACGGTATTTTGGCCGAAAGCAAGCGAGCGTCGGAATGGCGTATTAATTTTGTCTGTGACAGTACAATCGGTGAATGCGCGTATTCCAATATTGGTAACCCATCCGATACCGCCCAAGATATCGCAGCCACCCTTGGGCGATGCCTATTGGGTGACACCTTGACCGAAGAGGACATCTTAGGACCGGAAGACGTGGTTACACCCACCGTAGAAGTTTTGCCATTAGTCGAGAACATCGAAACTTCAGAAACGACTTCAGACGCACAAGAAGAAACATTCCAAGAAGTTCCGCCGCCCTGTGGCCTCGCCCTGTTGCCGGATGGGCCACCGATCCTCACTTTGCAACGATTACTAGACCGCGCAGGCATTCCCCCCGGCCCGCTAGACAATATTATGGGGCCATTGACACGCGAGGCGATCAGAGACGCGCTCGGAGAAGATGCCGTTGACTGGGACGTAGAAGTAGCAGTCACAGTTTTAGACCAACAAATCTGTGCTACAATGAATTAGTTCGCGCCAAAAGCAGGGCAAAACCCATTCATCGATATGAATTACAGTTAACTTGTACGACCCGCCGCCACGGACACATGCGAAGGTCTGGACGCTAAGATAACAATTTCCATGATTTGTGATGGTGCTGCGAGGGAGAATTGAACTCCCGACCTCGTCATTACCAATGACGCGCTCTACCACTGAGCTACCACAGCATCTGAGCCGGGAATTAGACGCAAATGCGCGATGGTGCAAGCCCTGACTGGACGCTTTTTGCACATATTGCTAACAGGGCTGTCATGAGCGACAAACAAACCAAGAGTAGTAAGGGCAAGACTGCCACAAGCCGCGAAGATCGGCTAAAGGCGGCGCTCAAGGCAAATATGGCCAAGCGCAAGGCGCAGGCCCGTGCTCGCGCTGCGGGTAACGATAAAAAAGAGAAAGAGTAGGCAGGCATGGATTCGATTGTTGTCAAAGGCGGCAAACCCCTGAACGGAAAAATCCAGATCGCAGGGGCAAAGAATGCCGCGCTGACGCTGATGCCTGCGACCCTGCTATCAGAGGAACCGCTGACGCTGACCAACGCGCCACGCCTGTCGGACATCAAGACAATGACCGCTCTTTTGCAGTCTTTGGGTGTTGAAGTCACATCCATGCAAGGTGGCAAAGTGCAGGTTCTGTCATCTCATGACATGACATCAACGACTGCCGATTATGAAATCGTGCGTAAAATGCGTGCCTCGAACCTTGTTCTTGGCCCCCTGCTCGCCCGTCATCATCAGGCTGTTGTGTCGCTCCCCGGCGGCTGTGCGATTGGCGCACGCCCAATGGATATCCACGTCACCGCCCTCGAGGCGATGGGCGCAGAGATTGAATTGAAAGACGGCTATCTGCATGCCAAAGCCAAAGGCGGCCTGAAAGGTGCGCGCGTTCCGCTTCGCTTTGCATCCGTCGGCGCGACCGAAAACGTATTGATGGCGGCGACATTGGCCAAAGGCACGACCGTCATTGAAAACGCAGCCCGCGAACCCGAAATCGTTGACCTTGCGCATTGTTTGCGTCGCATGGGCGCGCAGATCGAAGGCGAAGGCACGAGCACGATCACCATCCAAGGTGTCGACAGCCTTGGCGCGGCAACCCACCCTGTTGTGACTGACCGGATTGAGCTGGGCACATATATGCTGGCCCCTGTCTTTGCAGGTGGTGAGGTGGAATGCCTTGGTGGTCGGATGGATTTGGTGACCTCATTTGTTGAAAAACTGGACGCTGCTGGCGTTGATGTGACCGAAACCCCTGATGGGCTAAAGGTGAAACGCCGTGGCGATCGTGCGAATGCCGTTGATGTCACGACCGAAGTGTTCCCCGGCTTCCCAACTGACCTTCAGGCGCAGATGATGGCGATGCTGTGTACCGCCGAAGGGACCTCTGTTCTGGAAGAGAAAATCTTTGAAAACCGCTTTATGCACGCCC
Source organism: Yoonia maritima (assembly GCF_002933395.1). Lineage (GTDB taxonomy): Bacteria > Pseudomonadota > Alphaproteobacteria > Rhodobacterales > Rhodobacteraceae > Yoonia > Yoonia maritima_A. The sequence goes on along the minus strand of NZ_PKFN01000007.1, from coordinate 59,953 downwards.
CGGAACTGATCCGCATGGGTGCAAACATCGAAGTCCACGGCGGCACAGCCACTGTGAACGGTGTTGAACGTCTGAAAGGTGCCCGCGTGATGGCGACCGATTTGCGCGCCTCTGTTTCACTGATTCTGGCGGGTCTTGCCGCCGAAGGCGAAACCGTCGTCAGCCGCGTTTATCACCTTGATCGCGGTTACGAACATGTTGAAGAAAAACTAGGCGCGATTGGCGCACAAATTGAACGGGTATCTGAATCATGACCGAAGACGCACGTTTCGAAGATGGCAAAGAGGCCCCGCTACGCCTGAAAGCACTGGATGCCGACGACCTGACAGTGATCGCTGCACTGGTGCAAGATGCCGTATTCCCCGCGTCTGAAATGCGCTGGGATCGCAAGGCGCGTCGCTTTGCCTTGCTGCTGAACCGTTACCGTTGGGAGGACGCTGAAAATTCAGTACGCCACGGCCACGAACGGGTCCAAGCGGTTCTTGCTTTCGAAGATGTGATGCGTGTGCAAAGCCAAGGCGTCGACAAATCCGACCCCGAGATGGTGTTTTCACTGTTGTCCATCAGCTTTACCCCCGGCAAAGACGGTGCAGGTCGTATTGAGCTAACGCTCGCGGGCGATGGCGCCATCGCGTTCGAGGTCGAAGCGCTTGAGGTTATCTTGCGCGATGTGACCCGCCCCTATGTCGCGCCGTCGGGTAAGGCCCCAACACACCCAGAGTGATAGAATGGCGCATTGATGCGCGCCGCACGGGCGGCTATGTCCTGCGCTGAAGGAGTGCCCCATGCCACAGTTTCTAAACACATCTGATGCCGATTTCGAGAACCGCTTTATCGCCCTGTTGGGCGCAAAGCGCGAAGACAGCCCAGATGTCGATCATATTGTGGCAGATATCATCGCTGACGTGCGCGCGCGTGGCGATGCGGCGGTGCTGGAACTGACGGCCAAATTTGACCGTTTGGAACTTACACCTGAAACAATGCGGTTTTCAGCAACCGAGATCGAAGCAGAATGCGCCAAGGTCAGCAATGAGGACCGCGCAGCGCTTGAATTAGCTGCCGAACGGATTGGCGCGTATCACGCCCGCCAGATGCCCGCAGATGATATGTGGACCGACGACGCGGGCGCGACCTTGGGTTGGCGCTGGACCCCCGTTTCAGCTGCAGGGCTATATGTGCCGGGCGGTTTGGCATCTTACCCGTCATCTGTCTTGATGAACGCGATCCCGGCAAAAGTTGCTGGCGTTGGTCGTTTGGCTATCGTCGTGCCAACACCGGACGGTGTAACCAACCCTTTGGTTCTGATGGCCGCAAAGATCGCTGGCGTTGACGAAATCTATCGCATCGGCGGAGCGCAGGCCGTTGCTGCGCTGGCTTATGGCACCGACTCAATTGCGCCTGTTGATAAAATCACGGGACCCGGCAACGCCTTTGTTGCAGCCGCCAAACGCCGTGTCTTTGGTAAGGTCGGCATCGACATGATCGCTGGCCCATCCGAAATCGTGGTCATTGCCGACAAAGACAACGACCCCGACTGGATCGCGCTCGACCTACTAAGCCAAGCAGAGCACGACGAAAGTGCACAATCGCTGTTGATTACAGACGACGCTGATTTCGGTCAGGCCGTGGTAGCTGCAGTTGAAAAGCGGTTAGAAACGCTGGAACGCCGCGAAATCGCGGGTGCCAGTTGGCGTGATTTTGGTGCGGTGATCACTGTGGCGAACATGGACGAAGCCGTCGCCCTGTCTGATCGCATCGCGCCCGAACACCTAGAGCTATGTACAGCAGATGCTGAAAAATTGGCCGATCAGGTGACGCACGCTGGCGCGATCTTTATCGGGGGTTGGACACCCGAAGCGATTGGTGACTACATTGGGGGACCGAACCACGTTCTGCCCACGGCACGTTCTGCTCGTTTCTCAAGTGGATTATCCGTCATGGATTTCATCAAACGCACGACCTTATCACGCATGACCCCAGAAGCGTTGGCCGCAATTGGCCCAGCCGCAGAACGGCTTGCCAAATCCGAGAGCCTAGAGGCGCACGGGCTATCTGTTCGCGCGCGCTTGGATCGTCTGAATGCAGGTGAACCATGAGCAAAATCAGCCACATCACAATCGATGATAGCGGCCTGCCCGCGCCCACGCCCGAGATCGAACAAGAGCGCAAAGTCGCGATGTTTGACCTGCTCGAAGATAACAGCTTTGACCTGCCCGTTCGCGAAGGCCGCGAAGTGCCGCCGGGGCCGTATCGGCTTGGCCTATCTATTCGCGAACGTCGTCTTGTGTTTGATATCCAAACCGACGACGAAAGCCCGGCAGGTGAATTCCACCTTTCGCTTGGTCCGTTTCGCCAAGTCGTCAAAGATTATTTTCAAATCTGCGAAAGCTATTTCGACGCGGTCAAAACATTGCCCCCCAGTCAGATCGAAACCATCGATATGGCGCGGCGCGGCATTCACAATGAGGGCGCCCGCGTCCTGCAAGAGCGCCTAGAAGGCAAAGCCGACGTCGACACCGACACCGCGCGCCGTCTATTCACCCTTATTTGCGTTCTTCATTTTGGTGGCTGAATTGGTGGACGGCGACAAATTCGAGCCTCTACCGCAGTCAGTGTTATTTTGCTGCGACTATAATTCCGTGCGGTCCCCCATGGCCGAAGGAATCATGAAAAGCCTTTACGGCAAAGACTGTTACATCCAATCAGTTGGCGTAAAAAACGACCTTGAAATCGACGGGTTTTCAATCGCAGTTTGCGCCGAAATCGGGGTGGAACTATCCCGTCATCGATCCCGGACGTTCGACGAAATGGAAGAATGGGGGGATGACCTTTCGTCTTTTGACCTTGTTCTTGCGCTATCACCAGCAAGCCAACGTCGGGCGCTGGATTTAACGCAGTTTTATCACCTTGATGTGGAATATTGGCCAATTCTCGACCCGACGGGCATTGGTAACAATCGCGAAGCGCAATTGAACATGTATCGTCAAGCACGTGACCAAATCAGGGACCGATTGATCGCGCGCTGGGGGCCGGGCAAGGTCAAAGCCACCCAGAAAGCCTAAATCGGTTAAAATTCGACATCAAAACCGCCACATCCGCGAGGTTACGCTGATTAGGCCTTGAAAACTGACGGTTTCGGGCGCATCTAGACGCCGTCCGCCAATCTTTGGGCGGATGTGAAACACAGGAGATCACATGGCCAAGGAAGAACTGCTCGAATTCCCCGGTGTCGTAAAAGAACTTCTGCCAAACGCGACGTTTCGGGTCGAGCTGGAAAACGGCCATGAGATCATCGCGCATACGGCAGGCAAGATGCGCAAAAACCGCATCCGGGTTCTGGCTGGCGACAAAGTCCAAGTCGAGATGACACCCTACGATCTGACCAAAGGTCGGATCAATTATCGCTTTAAATAAGGCGAAACGCATGTTTCGCCCACTGCGGGTCGGCGTTTTGCCTTTGGGCGAAACGCGGCCGCTGCTTAGCAACAGCGAAACGGCAACCCAATGACGACGCTCCCCCCTCTCCAAGACCTTCAGCTTGTCCTCGGATCTGGCTCGCCACGGCGGCTTGAACTGTTAGCGCAGCTCGGCGTAACGCCCATCGCGATTCGCCCACCCGACATTGACGAAGACCCTTACAAAGCTGAACTGCCGCGCGATTACGTAAACCGGATCGCTGCTGAAAAGGCTGCTGCCGTTGTTGCGGGCGAAGGCGAGATCGTGCTTTGCGCAGATACCACCGTCGCATTGGGCCGGCGTATCATGGGGAAACCCAGCGATACGGGCGAAGCTGCCGCATTTTTATATGCACTCTCTGGCAGGCGGCATAAGGTGATCACATCGGTCGCCGTCAAACGCGGTGATCAGATTTGGCAAAAAGACGTCCAAAGCACCGTCGCGATGAAGCAGCTCTCAGATGCCGAAGTGAACGCCTACCTTGCAAGCGGCGACTGGCAAGGCAAAGCAGGCGGATACGCCATCCAAGGCCCAGCAGGCGCATTCATCCCGTGGATCAATGGATCGTACACTGGGATCGTCGGCCTACCGTTAACAGAGACCGCCGGACTTTTGACCGCAGCAGGTTTCCCACTTTATAAAGGTGACACATGAAGGGTCGCTCAATCATTCTTGACCACATTGGCGATATCGAAGTCGCCGCATATCTGGTCGATGGCAAGCTCGACGATCTGCTGATCGACGACATTGACGCCCCGCGGCCCGGCGCAATTTTCCGTGGCATCTGTGACCGCCCTATCAAGGGCCAAGGCGGGATGATGTTGCGCCTACCTGACGGCGAAACCGCATTTTTACGCGCGGGCAAAGGCCTGCGTCCCGGCCAACCGCTGCTGATCCAAGTGACCGGATACAGCGAAGGCGGCAAAGCAATTCCAGTGACTGACCGCGTACTTTTCAAAAGCCGCTACGCGATTGTCACCCCGGGCAAGCCCGGCCTGAACATCTCGCGTCAAATCACAGACGAAGACACACGCGACAACATATTGGCCATCGCGCATGAAGTCTTTGACAGCGAACATGGCTTAATCCTGCGGTCATCATGCGAAGGCGCGGATGAGGCTGAAATCGCCGAAGACATCGTTGCCATGCTATCGCTTGCAGACGCAGTCCTTGATGACGCCGAAGGCACCACCCCCGAGGCACTGACCGAAGGCGACGGCCCGCACACGATCGCATGGCGCGAATGGTCCAGCGTGGCAAACGTCGTGACCGACACAGGCAGTTTTGAAACTCACGGCGTGCTCGATCAGCTAGCCGCGCTTGAAGGTGCTTTGGTGCCATTGGGTGAAGGCACGATGTACGTCGAACCAACCCGCGCCCTCGTCGCCGTTGACGTCAACACCGGCAATGACACATCGCCAGCGGCCGCTCTCAAGGCCAACCTTGCCGCCGCCCGCGCCCTGCCCCGCGCCCTACGGCTGCGCGGACTTGCCGGACAAGTCAGCGTAGATTTCGTTTCGATGTCCAAGGCGCACCGTAAACAGCTTGAGCAATCGCTACGTGCCGCATTTAAGAACGACCCAATCGAAACCTCGCTCGTCGGCTGGACCCCGATGGGTCTGTTTGAACTACAGCGAAAACGCGAACGCGCGCCGTTCCCCAAACAACTCTTTGCGAACCTCTAATGGCCTGTCCGATCTGCAAAAAACCAACTAAGACAGCATTTAGACCCTTTTGTTCCAAGCGGTGTGCAGACATCGATCTGGCCAAATGGTTTAGCGGAAGCTACGCAATTCCAGCCGCCAATCCCGACGATGCAGAAGAGTTGGAAAACGAACTTCGTGCCGCCGAAGAAAAGAAACCGCACTAAGTACGAAATTAACCCAACTTCCCTCTGGACACCCCCCGCCCCCGCGTCTAAAACGCCGCTACCCAAGGGGATGCAGCAAGCATATCCAACCCGTGCCCGGGTAGCTCAGGGGTAGAGCAGTGGATTGAAAATCCTCGTGTCGGTGGTTCGATTCCGCCCCCGGGCACCATTTAACACACTGATAAAAATTAATAAAACCCGCCGTGGATGTGGCGACTGTTCTTGTCGCATTTGACTTGGGTGCCATATGGGTGACATCAGCCTGAGCCAAAATGGATTGGTCAGATCATTTCCATTTGAATGACCGCTATTTGGAACATCCTTGCAGTTTGGTCGGACTCGCCCTTGGGTGGCATTTTGTGAGTGAAGTATTGCCAGCATACGGCTAGTCTTGAAATGAGTGGTTCCTGCTGCATCCAGAAAGTGCATCTGTTTCAGGATGTTGTGATTGCCATTCACGGTTTTGCTAAAACCATTTGAGATGTGTTCCCTGCGATTTGGGAAAAGTGAATTTTGAGAAACGGATGGTCAGACAGTGTTAAATAAAGGTTCAGAATGGCGCAGGTGAGCATCTACGAATTGTCGCGAAGAGCCGACTTGGCATTGCCCAGGAGGAGGGCAAGGCGTAATCGGTCCGATTTGAATTTTCGCAGATATCGCGCGCATTTTTCCGAAAGGTTGCGCTGTGGAACTGAGGTTGGCCATTACTCCCTAGTTGGGCCCGGCTATGACTTCGAAATCTTCGCCTTTCCTTTGCAGCGTGGGTAGCTGACACATCCAAGAAACGCTCCGTATCGCCCTTTCCTTTCGACCAGCCAGCCGTCTTCACAACTGGGACAGCTCGGGTATTCAGCGCCGCAAGAACACTTGCTCAAACCTGTGCTTTTTTTTCGAACTGGCAGACCAATACCGCAGGAAGAACAAGCATTCAAAGAATGTCCGCAGAGCGTGGCATGTTCGCACCTGTACCATGTCCGGCCATCTTTGGTCGGGACAGGAACCAAATGCCCACCACATTCGCCGCAGGTATGATTGAATTCCACTTGGTCGTCAGCGCCAGCTGTCCCGTACTCAGGATCATCCAGTAACTCGGTAATGAAAGCCGATTGTTTTGAAGCTGAACCCATGAGAGTCACGGATTTTCGGGCACGTGTAAGCGCAACGTACATAACCCGGCGTTCTTCGGCATTCTCAAATGGCTCAGCCTCCGGCGAAACAAGGCTTAGGAGTGGGTCGTCAACAATTTCTGACGGAAAGCCTGTACGGCCACGAAACATGTTCAGGATCACCACGTGATCAGCCTCCAGCCCTTTGGATGCATGGATCGTGCGAAACGAGATGTCCAAATCAGAGAACTCGCGACGCAGTTGCGCAAGATTGGATGGGGCTAAGTGTCGATAACGGCCAAGCAACAAAACCGAGACTGGCTGCTTTCGTTGAGCCGTCCCTTGCAATGAATGAAGCACTTGCTCCAGCTTGTTTTTCTCGTCGGCTTTGATCGTCGAGACAACCTGCAACGCAGGCGTATCTGACGTGCCTGCTGGTATCACTGTCTTGTTCAACTGAGCCGGGTTTTGTAGCACAAATCTCTTCGCAGCATGTGCAATCTGATCGACGGAACGGAAAGTCCTTCCCAGATCCACAGTGCGATGAACTCCTGATTGCCCGTCAAAGACGCCCCCAAACTCGTCGCCGAAATTTCGCATGAGGTTGATGTCAGACCCGGCAAATCGGTAGATCGATTGCCAGTCATCACCAACTGCGAAAATGCGTGCATCACTGTGTTGGGCTTTTAGAGCTTTGACCAAGCGCCCTCGGCTGCGCGATATGTCTTGAAACTCATCCACTAAGATGTGTTTGAACGGGCTGGCATACTCTCCCGTCTCGGCATACTTGGTCGCCCGAAGGATCATATCTTCAAAATCGATCCGTCCGTTTAACTGTTTTTGGTACTCCAAATAGACAGGCTCAAAGATTGACAGGAACGCCTTGGCACGTTTGCCAAGTTTCAAGGTCTGCCCCTTCTCGGCGCATTCGTTGATGTGGTATCCACCCCCTTTGTAGTGCTTCAAGAAGGTTCCAAGAAGCTGCACAAAACTGTCTGCTTGGTTTAGCTCCACCACCCTGTCAAAGAGCGTTTCTGGTGACCTCGGACTGATGGTCTCAAAGGGCGCAATTTTCTCCGCAAGCGCCTCAAGCAGCTGACCGTCTTTACGCTCATAGCTGAACGTCTCGATCAAAGTCGTTTCATGTTCAGCGTGAACCCCGCGCTTCCATTCCATACCCGCGAGATATTCTTCGCGATCAACAAATGGAGCTGTCGTCAGGCGATAGCTTCCATCTGACGATTCCGTACGGCGAACCCCAAAGTGCTCAATGTAAGTGCCGCTTTTTGTTAAGCGAAAATCTGGGCAGTAATCACGGAAACCGCCTTCGGAAACCTTGTGCTCGTAATCAGGTTCGTACTCGTACTCGATGCCGTTCTCATACAGCCAGTTGGCAATCATCAACTCTTCAAAGCTTTTGACCTGCTCCCCTTGAAGGGTGCGGAGGTCGAGCTTTTCAATGTAAGTGTAGTAACTGTGCTTTTTCTTGAAATCCCACTCGCTTTTTTCTTCCAAACGGGTGTGGGAGAACCAGCCAACAATAGACTTTGACACCTCTGAAGCCGTCTTGACCAAGGCCCTCAGAATATCTCGGATCAAGGCCAGATACGCCTTGTCGTCGGTAGCATGTGCGGCCAGCGCTGGCTTGCTTCCCTCAACTGTTCCTATGATGTCATAGGCCAACGAATGAAACGTTCTGGCCTCCAACGGCTCACCGCACTTTGCCTCAATCCGCTCACTCATTTCTTTGGCGGCAGCACTTGCAAACGCCAACAGCAGAACTTCCTCTGGTCTGCGTGCACCAGACTTTAACAGGTAACCAGCTTTGGCCGTTATGACGCTGGTTTTTCCTGAGCCTGCGCCTGCCAAAACCAGTGTTGCATCTTCATCCGAAACGATTGATTTTCGCTGTTCTGGTGTCAGTGGATTGCTTTCAAAGGTTTCAAAGAATTCTGACCACTCAACCAGTTGGCGTTCCTCAAATGCTGAGATCGATTGCTGCCTAATCTGCTGGGCATGTTGCAAAAACGACTGAGTTTCTTTGATTTGATCTCGATGGACGTCCCCTAGAGCCTCCTGTGGTAGCTTTGAAAGAAGGCGCTGGTCGAGACCACGAGCGCGTTCCAGAATTGGAGCCACCACGCAGGCTGCCGGATAGGCTACTGGGTTCGAAAGCCCTTCAATTTCCAAGAGTAACGCATCGATGGCCCTTCGGCTGTTTTCAAATTCGGCTTGGTTGGTCGCTTCCCAGTCCGAGCGAATGCTATCCGAGAAGTCTACCGCATCTTTGAACCGCGCTCCTTTGAGCAAATGAATAGGTTCGTCATCAAATTGGAGCCTTAGTGTAGCCCCGCAAAACCTACTCTCAACTGTTGGAGCCGAAGAAAGCTCTCTCAGCGTGCCAGTGGCCGCACGGCTAGCTTGGATGACAATCTCATTGCCATCATACCTCATGACTTTGGCATGCTTGCCAAAGGGGTTAAGAAGGAAGCCCACCAACGGTTTTGGCTGTAAACGGTTCAATATTAAGGAACTTTCAAGTAAATATAACAGAAGAGCTAGGTTCTCAGGATATCGACCAATGAGAAGACCTTAAAGCCGAAACCGGGAAATTTCCGACTAGCTTTATCTGATCGTAAAGAGGTTAGAATTGACCGCTGGGTGCGTTATGGGTGCCAAAAGCAGTGGGCTAGAGTGAATTGGGTTGGTTTACTCTGCGATTGATTGGAGACCACAGGGCATTGAAGCTAAAGAATTTTTGCGTCGGCCTGAACCAGAGTGCGAGAGTTTGACTGGACACCTAGGAAAATTGAAAATCCTCGTGTCGGTGGTTCGATTCCGCCCCTGGGCACCATTTAAATCAAATTAATACAATGACTTAGGCGGCCTTCCTGTTTAGACTGTAAGGCCGAATAAACTCTTGGGTATCATTGGGGTATCTTTTTTGCCGATGCCATGCCGCAGACCGCTGAACTATTTTGTTGCTCGTATGGCCTCGGTCAACGCCGGCACTTCAATAACCTCACAACGCGTCCGTAAAGGCACAGACACATGTTGCAGGCTGTTGGCAGTCAAGATCCAGCTGACATGCGACATATTGCAAACCAACCCGCTGGCCGGGCAGTGAAACTTGCGCGCGGTTCCACGCTCCAAAAACGGCAGGAGAGCATTTGGCAGTGAACTTGATGTCCCGCCTGATGACCGCACACCACCTGCTGCTTTATCGACCTCATTCACGATGATCATGGGGTTAGGGCAGCCGGTATCTGCGATCAGCCGTAAAGGCTCGCCGATTTGACGTGTGGACCAGCCTGCTTCAACGCCAGCAACCCGAAACGCGGCCGCACCTGCAGATGCATCAATCTCAGTCGTCGCTGTTCCAGCATGCGTAGCGATCAGGTCTGCAAGGCTCGACTTGCCGGTCCCTGGTGGGCCGTACCCTCAATTATTTCAAGGTCAGGACATGAAACAACGTGCTGCAAAAAGGTGCTCTTGCCGCTATCAATCACGGCAGCGTCTACGTTCAACACGCCGCCCAGCGGGTGACGGAACTGGCGGCGCAAGGCGTCTTCCACCTCAATCCAAGTTTCGGCTTCGGTCGGATCGCCCCAAATCGGGACATTGCCCAGCACCCGCATATCGCCTTCAGCCGTCCAGCCCGCACCCGAGCATATGTCGGGCAGGTGATGCGTCACGGTATTGCAGCTGGCCTTGCGTCCCGCGACCCCAGCCCAGATTTGCGGGGGCTCGTCGCATCACCAAAGACGAAAAACCACGCCGCAATTAAGGATCCGAAACTCTTCGGTGAGTTTCTGAATACTTGCGATGAATACTCGGGTAATCCGGTGACCGTTTTGGCAATGCAGATTGCACCTCTCGTCGCATTGCGCTCAATCTTGGCGGTATCCATACCCTTCGGCACCCCGTAGATCAGCGCTTCATTTGTGCGCAACCCTGACAGAAGTTCCGCAAATTCTGCGATGTCAGCAATCTCTCGAACCGAGCACGTCCCTTCGGACATTTTCCCGCCCGGCTCTTTTCGCGGTCGGTGATGACTGGCAGTCCATCTACCGCTTTACGGGCGTTTCGAAGAGATCTATAGAAGAATCATATGTAGGGGCTCTCGCCACAATATGGCTATACTCCAGCACAAAACTACAGACTTATACTCAACCCCGAAGCATCGTTTTATGTATTGAACAAGAAATGCATCACGTCGCCGTCTTTAACGATGTAGCCTTTGCCTTCGGCCTTCATCTTACCAGCTTCTTTCGCGGCTTGTTCGCCACCAAGGCCGACAAAATCGTCATAGCCGATTGTTTCCGCACGTATAAACCCGCGTTCAAAGTCGCCATGAATAACGCCAGCGGCCTGTGGGGCGGATGTTCCTTCTTTGATAGTCCATGCGCGGGCCTCTTTCGGGCCGACGGTAAAATAAGTCTGTAGGTGCAACAGTTCGTAGCCAGCACGGATCAGACGGTCGAGGCCCGCTTCCTCTAGGCCCATTTCGCCCAAAAACATCTCGGCCTCTTCAGCGTCCAACTGGCTGATCTCTTCTTCGATCCGGGCAGAGATCACAACATGGGAATTGCCCTGCGCCGCGGCCATTTCGGCCACACGTGTGGATTGGCTGTTACCAGCGCCAGCGCTTTCTTCTTCGACATTGCACACATAAAGAACGGGCTTGGTAGTCAGCAGTTGCAGCATCTTCCACGCCTTGGCGTCATCGGCATCGACCTCAACGGTCCGTGCAGGTTTGCCATCTTCCAGCACAGCTTGGGCCGCCTCAAGCAAGCGCACTTGCTGAACTGCATCTTTGTCGCCGCCACGGACCTTACGTGTTAGGTTCTGCAGGCGCTTTTCAATGCTTTCCAGATCGGACAGCATCAGTTCGGTTTCAATCACATTGGCGTCTTCAACCGGGTCAACGCGACCTTCGACATGGGTAATGTCGTCGTCTTCAAAGCAACGCAACACATGGGCAATCGCATCACATTCACGGATGTTGGCAAGAAACTGGTTACCTAGACCTTCCCCCTTGGACGCGCCTTTGACCAGACCAGCGATATCAACAAACGTCATCCGGGTCGGGATGATCTGCTTGGACCCAGCAATTTCAGCCAATTTATCAAGGCGCGCATCAGGCACAGCCACGTCACCCACATTGGGTTCAATCGTACAAAACGGAAAGTTCGCAGCCTGCGCGGCGGCGGTTTTCGTCAACGCATTGAACAGGGTTGATTTGCCCACATTTGGCAAACCCACGATACCCATCTTGAAACCCATGTCAGCTCTCCTTGAAACTCTTGTGGGCTTCTAGGGGGGGAATGGGTTTGGTGCAAGATAAACAGGGTGCAATTGCGTGCGCCCCATTGATTTTCCGCCTTTCTTCGCGCAAACTCGAACCCAAGAATTATACTGGGGATTGAGATGAGCAGAATCGACGCGAAATTTGCGCAGTTGCAGGCCGAAGGCAAAAAGGCATTTGTTGCCTATGTGATGGCAGGTGATCCCGATTATGACACCGGGCTTGAGATCGTCAAAGGTCTGCCAGATGCGGGCGTCGATATCATCGAACTTGGTGTGCCCTTTACCGACCCGATGGCAGACGGTTCGACAATTCAGCTGGCGGGCCAGCGCGCGCTCGAGGCAGGTCAGACGCTTGAAAAAACGCTGCAATATGCCCGTGAATTCCGCAAAAATGACGACACCACGCCGATTGTGATGATGGGGTACTACAACCCAATTTATTCGCGCGGCGTTGATAAGTTCCTAAAAGACGCGGTCGAGGCCGGGATCGATGGGCTGATCATCGTGGATCTGCCGCCCGAAGAAGACGACGAACTGTGCATTCCCGCCCAAGCCGCAGGTATCAACTTTATCCGTCTAGCGACCCCAACGACCGACGATAAACGCCTGCCCAAAGTGCTGCAAAACACATCCGGCTTTGTTTACTACGTCTCCGTCACAGGCATCACCGGCACCGCCGAGGCCCAAGCAGGAGACGTCGCCCCAGAGGTCGCACGGATCAAAGCCAAGACCGACCTACCCGTGATCGTAGGTTTCGGGATCAAAACACCCGAAGCCGCCGAAAACATCGCGAGCATCGCCGATGGCGCCGTCGTGGGGTCCGCCATCGTCGACAAAATCGGCAAAGGCGAAAGCGTCGCTGACGTGCTAGCGTTTGTGAAGTCGTTGGCGGATGGGACGCATCGGGGGTAATGAACGATCGCGGAAGTGAATTGAACCAACACACGCCGCTGACGGGTATTCTTGAGCATATCTATGGCACAGCGCGTGATGCGTTTTTCGGTAACTTTCTATTTTTCGCAACACTTGGTCTAATCCTTGTCGGGATCGAAGCCTTGTTACTACAAGGCAATCCCGTGTTGGCGTTGTTGAGTTTGATCATAAATGTGGTGTGCGCCGTGCCTATCGCATTTATTGGACACCGGATCATGATGCTCAATGAATCGTTCCGACCGCGGGACCTTTTTACAACGCGCGTTATTCCTTCGCGAAGATTTCTAAAAACATCCCTACCGTTTTTTACGTTGAATGCGGCAATCTACGCATCAATCATCTTCTTGTTGTCCGCAGAAACATATCTGGGTCCTAATATCGTCCCGGCGTTCCTCCTTTTTCCCATCCTTATTTTGATTTTGTTCAATTTTTACTTTTTGGGGCGGTTCGGATCTGCCTTACCGGCAGCCGCAATTGGTACCAACCCCGGCCTTGCCCAGGCCGCGTTGCGCAGTAAGGGGCGGCGCTGGTTCCTCGTACAAAACATTCTGATTGGACCGGTTTTATTTGGATGGGGTACGAACAAGTTGTTTGCCGAATGGCAAAGAGCTGGCTTGCCATACTCTGTCTGGGACGATTACGGCACTTTCAGCCTGATCGGCACAATTATGAGTTACCTCTCACAGCTTGTGGGTATTTTTGCCCTGTTGTTACTCGTTTCCGCACTTTGCCAAGCATACCGCAGCGGTGAGGCAATCTTAGGACATGAAACGCCTTAGCATCTTGCATGAAGCCCTAATATCGGTAATAAATAATTACCAATTTCAGGATCTCAGCCATGCCAGTCATTACCACTATCGACGACCTTAAGCGCCTGCACAAACGTCGCGCGCCTAAGATGTTTTATGATTACGCCGAAAGCGGTAGCTGGACCGAACAGACGTTTCGCGAGAACACGACTGACTTTGACCAAATCCGCCTACGCCAACGCGTCGCGGTGGATATGTCGAACCGCACGACGAAATCCCAGATGATCGGGCAGGATGTGGCGATGCCTGTGGCGCTCGCCCCTGTTGGGTTGACGGGGATGCAATGCGCGGATGGGGAAATTAAGGCGGCTAAAGCCGCCGAAAAATTCGGCGTTCCTTTTACCCTATCCACCATGTCGATTTGTTCGATCGAGGATGTGGCCGCGAACACCAAAAACCCATTTTGGTTTCAGCTATACGTCATGCGAGACGAAGAATTCGTCGACAACATCGTAGCCCGCGCCAAGAACGCAGGCTGTTCGGCGCTGGTCCTCACGCTTGATCTGCAAATTCTTGGACAGCGGCACAAGGACCTAAAGAACGGTCTAACCGCCCCGCCCAAGATGACGATCCCGACTATGATCAACCTATCGACCAAATGGCGCTGGGGGATCGAGATGCTGCAAACCAAACGCCGCACGTTTGGCAACATCGTTGGTCACGCGAAAAATGTTGGTGACACCAGCAGCCTGTCATCTTGGACCGCTGAACAGTTCGAACCCAAACTAGACTGGGGCATGATTGCAAAGCTCAAAGAAAAATGGGGCGGCAAACTGATCCTCAAGGGTATTCTAGACGTCGAAGACGCGAAGAAAGCGGTTGAGATCGGCGCAGACGCGATCATCGTGAGTAACCACGGTGGTCGCCAACTTGACGGTGCACTTTCCGCGATCCGCATGCTGCCATCCATCGTGGCGGCTGTTGGGGATCAAGTAGAGGTCCACATGGACAGCGGCATTCGCTCTGGCCAAGACGTGCTCAAGGCTTTGGCACTGGGTGCAAAGGGCGTCTATATCGGTCGCGCGTTTATCTATGGCTTGGGCGCGATGGGCGAAAAAGGCGTTACGACGGCGCTCGAGGTCATTCACAAAGAGCTCGACGTTACGATGGCACTGTGCGGGCGGCGTGACGTGACCACGCTTGATCCCGAAGTGCTATTGATACCGCAAGATTTCGAAGGAAATTGGCGTTAGTAGATAGGCTTTGTGAAACCGTTTTCAACATTCGTGTGAAATGCACCACCTTTCTGAAAATTCGTTCAGAAAAGGGGAAAAATTCGCGATGAAAACATTGACCTCACATCAATTCAAATGAAGTTTACCAGCGAATGCTGCTCAGGCGAAAATTTTGCCAATCAGCACTCGCGTGAAAAAGTAATTAACTAGGAGCACTACAATGCGCATCACAACAACTCTCGCCGCTGCGGCTACTCTGGCTGTCGTTTCTACATCTGCTTTTGCTGGCGGTGTTGCACCCACTGTCATCGAAACACCAGAAGTTATGGAAGCACCAAAAACGTCTTCTGTAAACCCAACATACATCGTTGTTGGTGTTGTTGCTGCGCTGCTCATCGCGGCTGCTGCGTCAGAAGACTAAAAAATGTCCGCTGCTTCAGCGGATATCAAATCAATCGGCACATGCTGATAGGATTATGGGGTTGGCGCTTTGCCAGCCCCTTTTTTATGCCATTTTGGCAGTTTTGCGATGATCAACGCCAAAGGTATCGCCGTGAGTAACAATAGCGCCACGCCAGCAAAGGCCATACGCAGCCCGAACGCATCTGACACAACCCCCATAAGGACAGGGGCGAAAAAGAAGCCCGAAAACCCTATCACCGCAGTGCGCCCAATGGCTTCGGTACGCAAATGCGGCGCGACAAGCTGACCAACCAACGCAAGCCCCATCGGCCCAATAACGGAAACGCCTAATCCCAAGATACCGAAACCCACATATGCAACCAAAGGAACAGGGGCGAACGCAGCAATGACCGCGCCGCAGGCGGAAATAATTGCGGCCACAATAACAACTGTGATTTCACTCCAACGGGCCGCAACGGCCTGCCCTGAAAAGCGACCAATCGCCATCGTCAGGCCCAACATCACCGGCCCAAGCGCGCCTTCGGCCGCACCCCCGTGCAAAGTACGTTCAAGATGCAACGCAGACCAAGCCTCCACTGTTGCTTCAGACATGAAGGCCACCAGTACAACGGCACCACAAATGACGATCGGCCAAAGCGGGTAGCGGGCATTCACACTGTCCGCATCTGGGGCAACATCAGTAACCTCCATCCAGACAAACGACACGATAAGGCAGCTTAGCACCGCAAAACCCGCGAACACAGGCGCGGGCGGAAGGCCCGCTTCGCGTGTGAATGCAACGACCAAAGCTGCAGCACCATACGCCACTGAAAACATCGCATGGTTTGCGTTCATCAGCGGTGTTTCATGCGTTGTCTCAAGCATACTAACCCGCGCATTCATGATCACATCCAACAGACCTGACGCCAAACCGACCAAAGCGAGCGACGCCGCAAATGCCAGCGGCGTCGACATAAACCCGGGAACCAGCCAAGCGGCCGCAAGAAAGGCAACGCCCACTTGCAAAGCACGCGCGCCAAGCCACCGATCCATGATCGGCGCAAGCCACATCGAAGACACAAGCCCGGTCGCCGATCCGAGCAGCAATGTGCCAAACATCGCGTCGGACACGTCCAAAGTGGCCTTAATATGTGGGACATATGCGGCAAAGCACCCCCAAAACATGCCGACGACAACAAAGGCGGCAGCGGGGCGACGGGATAGAAAAAGAGCGTTCTAAATAGACATGACGCAATGGCTGACCGATATTTTCTCCCAAAGCAAGTTTCAAATTCTTCAACTATCACCCGGGCTTCCGTTCGCTCTCAAAGCGCTACGGACTTGGACCCACGAAAGCCGCATAACACGCACTTCTCCGGCATCTCACCACACCCAACCAAAGCTGGGTGTGCTGCCATAATTTAGCTTAGTACATCACGTAGTTTCGGTATCCGCGACAGGATCAGCGTGTCTATTGCTAGCACTGTAAGAAGCGCCAAACCGGCCATTGGGAATGCCATTGATACCCCCAAACCGACCAATGCCGCCCCCTGCCATAGCGGCATTTCTTTTGGCATTGGCGGCGCAGCAAGACGGCCTGCTTTTGTTGGGCGGCGTTTCCACCACAGCACAAGCGCGCTGACGCATAGGAATATCACCGATAGACAAACGACAGTGTTGGCCAAGACACTCCATAGGCCCAACGTGCCCATATGTAGCGCAATCCCAACAGCCATTGCTTTGCCAGCAAGCGAATAGTCTGCGTAGCGTACATCGGCCAGAACTTTGCCAGTGAACCGGTCAACGTGCACCGTCCGGTCAGACGTTGGGTTGGTACTATCTGTGCTCATTGAATCGCGGCTTAGGGTCCAAACACCCGCGTCGCCGCTCGGCACGTTTAGCTGATACCGCGCATCAAAGCCGATCTCGCGCGCCAATGCATCGACCGTATCGATTGTCACCGCACCGGTGATAGCAACCTGCCCCGCGTCACCGCCCGACGCAGGCATCGGCGTTTGCTCTAGCGCCCATGGGACTTCGTGGCGACTATGGTTCATGCTTGCGTGTGTCTCGTCTGATAGGGGGATGTTATCCCATTTTTCAGCCGGAAACTGGCTCCAAGCTTGGACCATTTTACCACCCCATATTCCAGCCCACGACAGGCCCGAAATCAAGAAGAGCACCAAGATCAGAGACACCCAAATCCCCACAACACCGTGCAAGGATTTCCAAAGACCGCGCCCTCGCCCGAATGTCGGTAACAAAGCCCGTTTCCACCCGCCCTGCCGTGGCCACCACATGTACAAGCCCGTCGCAACCAGCACGAGGCAAAGCGACGCTGCCGTCTCAATCATCCGATCCCCTGCCACGCCAAGCATCAGATCACTATGGATACCGTCGACAAAGTCGTACCAGCCGCTGCGCCGCGGAAAGGTTTCAATCACCTGCGCCGTGTAGGGGTCAACTGCGACCATGATCGCGTCATCCCCTTGATCCACACGAAATAGCGCCGCAACATCGTCGGTCCGTGGGGCAACATATTGCTTCAATACCCCATCGGGAATGGCAGCCACCACAGCATCCGCTTGGGTGGAAATCGGGGCTAATATGTCTTGTGGTGTTACCACAGTGCGTTCCCCGTCCCGCCCATCAATCCAAGCGATCCACAGCATCAACATACCTGTAACTGCAAGGATGGTAAGGAATGGGATCACCACTAGGCCAGTATAAAAATGCCAGCGCCATGCAGCAAAATAAAGTTTATTCACGCCACCCGCAGGCTGCGTATTCGTATCAGTCGTCGTCATAAGTTGGCTCCAAGCCTATTGCTCTGCCGGTTGGCAGATGTGTTGAACTCAATTGGGAGAGAGATCAGGCGTGGGGCGGTGCCCGCGACAGCCGCGCAGGGTCTAAGCGTTGCGCGTTTCGGATGTTTTGGGCAACGGCGATCAGCTTGTCATAGTCACCAGCCACAACCAGAGGTGGGCCATGGCAAACTGATGGCAGCACTACAGCTGCAATCAAATGACAGGCCGCACAATGCGTAAATGCAGCTTTGCTAGGATCAGTCGTATCACCACAAAGGTCAGAAAATGACCCGCCAGCAGCCAAATACGCGGCAAGATCAGCGGTTAGCGCAGGTTTCTTTGCGACTGTCGACACGCCTGCCGCCGCCAAGGCAATGAACAATGCCAAGGTAACAAAAAGCCTACTGGTGATGCCAAATTTGTGACGCATGAGGGGCGGTGTATTGGAATTATCTGCCAAGCGCGAGTGCGGTTTTGACGCAGGTAAAGTCATCTGAACCAAACACCCCCTAACCGCGCTAAACCCCTTGTTTTGCCGCCAATGCGGCGGCACAATGCACCTACCGATCAAGACAAGCCCCTTTCGAACGAAAACAGTGTTTAAAAGGTAAAAATGGCTTTCCAAACGTGCGAATCTCGCCTATAGCGCGGGCTTCATCGGGCTCGGACACCCTTGGAGGCGGGCCCCTACATTAAGGAATATGACTATGGCTGGAAAGATCCCAGATCTTAACGCCAAGGTACGCGCGGGGACAGGCAAGGGGGCCGCCCGCCAAGCTCGCCGTGATGGCGACGTACCTGGCATTGTTTATGGTGGTGGCGCAGAGCCCCAATCCATTAGCATCCCATTTAACTACCTGCTGACTATGCTGCGCAAAGGCCGCTTTATGTCTACGCTTTTCAACCTCAAGGTTGAAGGCCAAGAAGACGTACGTGTGATCTGCCGTGGCGTTCAGCGCGACGTTGTCAAAGACTTGCCCCGCCACATCGACCTGATGCGCCTTAAGCGCACAAGCCGTGTGAAACTTTTCATCCCTGTTGAGTTTGTTAACGCAGACACATGCCCAGGTATCAAAAAAGGCGGCACGCTGACTGTTGTTCGTAACGAAGTCGAACTTGACGTTCTGGCTGGCGACATCCCTGATCACCTGACGATCGATCTGGCGTCACACGAAATGGGCGACACCATCCACATCAGCGAAGTAACACTTCCTGAAGGTGCGAAACCGGTTATCGACCGTGACTTCGTCATCGCAAACATCGCAGCACCACGTACGCTGGCTGCCGACGATGAAGATGAAGCAGAAGAAGGCGCGACTGAAGAAGCCGCAGCAGAATAATCCAACGCAGACGCGTGGATCAAAGGGCACCCAATCGGGTGCCCTTTTTCGTTACAATATTATGTTTTAGGGCCAAATACGCTGGTCACACGCGCACTTCGACATAAAATCAACACCGCGCAGTTTACCCACCCGCATTCAGTATTGGAAAAACCCGATGCCCCGGCGTTCGCTCTATTCCCATATGGCTCAGGTCACGCGGTCTAGCGATGTTTAGCTTTTTCACCTGATCAATGCCTTTTCTTACGGGTTTGGTGTTCGCATCATCGAACACAACATAGCCGTCTTCATTCATAAGCGGCAATATCGCCAGAAGCTCGCGCAGGTGGGTATCTTTAGCACCATCAAGGTGGACAGCATCAACCACTGTTGTTTCATTTTTCAAAGCAAACTTTGGCAGCTCAACAAGCGAATTCCCTTTGATAAAGGTACAACGGCCAGGAAACTCTTTCTTGAGCCAGCGAAATGCTGCAGGCACATATTTGTGTACAGGTGCCCAGCTTGGATCTAGCGGCTCGCACACATCAATACCGACAACCTTAAGCGATGGGTTCGCACTGAGCGCAAGAAATAGACTATGCCCCCCATTCACCCCTACCTCTAAAAGAGACGAAATGTGCTTTGCCAATTGAAAAAAATTCTTCCGCTTTACTTCAAAACGTTCAAGCAGTTCGCCTTCAATAAACTCTAGATCCTTGTGCGCATAAAATAGATTACCGTTTAACGACGGTAACTCATCCATCCCATGCATCGTTTTTGCCAAGGCTTTATTCAAAGACAGTAATCTCTTGCGCCACGCAGGATCGGTGACCATGTCCTCGTATCTCTCGTAATTATAGGTATGTGCCATCGCGCTGTTCCATCCACTCACTGCCCCTACCACCATGTAAGGTGTAAGGGGCTTTTAGGTCACGATCGTAGCGTTGTTAAGAGCAGTCACCCATGTTGATGGCCAGCGGACGCGCGCCCTTCGGCCAAGGACTGTCTGATAATCTGCACCGCCGAAGATAAAAACAGCCCCGCCATGATCGCAGCAACAATCAAGTCCGGCCAGCCCGTCGCGGTTCCCCAAACACCAAAGGCTGCAATCATAACCGCAATATTCCCAATCGCGTCGTTGCGTGAACATAACCAGACGGACCGCACGTTGGCGTCGCCATCTTTGTAACGCATCAGCAGTCCCACACTGGCAAGGTTAGCGACAAGCGCCAGAAATCCAATGATCCCCATTACCTCTGCAGTTGGCACACCAATTGTGAATACACGGTAAGCCGTCGATCCAAACACCCACATCCCCATCAGAAGCAGGCTAACCCCTTTGGCCAATGCAGCCGTGCTACGCACCCGTAGTGACGCACCAATAACGGCCAATGAAATACCATAAGTCACTGCATCCCCGAAGAAATCCAACGCGTCGGCCTGCAATGCTTGGCTACGCGCCATATGACCGGCTGTCATTTCAACCACGAACATACCAGCGTTAATCGCGATCACGGCCCAAAGACGCCGTTTATAGTCGGCTGACACCCCTTCAAATTGGGCATCATGCCCGCAACAACCTGCCATCTTAAGATCCTTTCATCTTTGCGACTCATGATCTAACGTCTCTAGTAACTAGAGGTTCAAGAGGTTTTTTTTAGATGTTTTCCATCGGCACACTTTCTGACCGTACGGGGGTCAAAATCCCGACAATTCGTTACTACGAAGAAATGGGGTTACTGCCTGAACCTGAACGCACGGCAGGCAATCAGCGACGCTATACACAGGCTGGGCTGGACCGGTTGGGCTTTATCAAACACGCTCGCGATCTGGGATTCACCATCGAGTCGATACGCGCGCTAATTGATCTAAACGATCACCCGGATCATTCTTGTGCGACCGCAAATGCCATTGCCACAAGCCAACTTGATGACGTGCGTGCCAAGATTGCGCGCTTACAGCGGCTGGAAACGGAACTGGTCCGGATCGCCACCCACTGTGACGGAAAAGGGCGGGCAAGCGATTGCTATGTTCTGACATCTCTTGCCGATCATAGCCTGTGCGAAACCGCGCACTAGCGCTGCGGTGCGGCATGGGTTAAGTAAACGCTATGAAACTTATCGTAGGCCTAGGTAATCCCGGCGCGAAATACGCGCAAAATCGTCACAACATCGGCTTTATGGCCATGGATGTTATCGCAGCAGACCACGGTTTTTCACCGTGGCGTAGCAAATTCCAAGGACAGATCTCCGAAGGGCGGTTTGGCTCTGAAAAGGTTGCCCTGCTCAAACCCGAAACATTCATGAACCTGTCTGGCCAATCCGTAGGCGAGGCAATGCGCTATCTTAAACTTGCGCCCGAAGACATCATTGTGTTCCACGATGAGCTGGATCTTGCTCCCGGTAAGGTTCGCCTGAAAACAGGTGGCGGTCATGCGGGACACAACGGATTGCGGTCAATCCACGGGCACATCGGTCCTGATTACGACCGCGTGCGAATGGGCATCGGGCACCCCGGCCACAAGGATGCGGTCGCTGGATACGTGCTGCGCGATTTTGCCAAGTCTGACGCTGAATGGCTGGACGATGAAATGCGCGGGATCAGTGATGGCATCGTAAATCTTGTTGCGGGTGACGGACCCAAATTTCTAAACGCGATTGCGCTACGCGTCGCGCCCCCGCGGTCATCGACAAGCAAGCCAAAGCCGAAACCAACGGTCGCAGCACCAGAGCCAGACAACGACTCGCGGTCGCCCATGCAAAAATTGGTGGATCGCTTTCGGTGATCCCCGCGAATGTCTCTGCGGCATTCGCCAATCAATCCCAATCCTGTACGGAACTTGGGTCGCCCTTTATGGGCCAACTCATGGGCCTTTGCGCGGCGCGCGAATGGCCTAACTGCCCGGTCACGGATCGGATATTCCAATGGAAAGGTGATCTAAGTCCGCGCAGCCAATCGGTGCCCTTGCGGCTTGCCGGAGCATTACATGCCGTACGCCTAAATGGCGACGCCGTGCTTGATGCGGTCTATCCACCCCATGCCGTGCCAGACGGCATTTTATGGCAGGCGGTCAGCCAGACACTGTGCGACCAATCCCCAACCATCATGGCATGGCTCGACAGTCCACCTCAAACCAACGAAGTCCGTAGGTCTGCCGTGCTTATCGCCGTCGGGCATCTCTTGACTGATCGCTTTGGCCTGCCAATCCGCACATCTGAGTTGGGCGCAAGTGCCGGCCTGAACCTGCAGTGGGATCGCTATACATTAGAGGTTAACGGGCAGCGTTTTGGCCACGATACCCCCGTCCTCACGCTGCGCCCTGATTGGACTGGCCCCCTGCCCCCAAAGACCCAGCCAAACGTGATTAACCGCGCAGGTGTGGATTTGAACCCGCTTAAGCCGCAAAGCGACGCACTACGCTTGCAGGCCTACCTATGGCCAGACCAACCCGAACGGCTGCGACTCACTCAGGCGGCCATTGCCGCAGCTCAGACACCGGTTGATCAAAGCGATGCGATTGATTGGCTGCGCTCCCGGCTTCACCATAAACCGGGCGAGCTGCACCTGATCTACAGCACCATCGCTTGGCAGTATTTTCCAGCGGACAAACAGGCCGAAGGAACGGCGGTGATTGCCAACGCGGGCGAAGCGGCAACAGATGATACGCCTCTTGCTTGGTTTGGGATGGAGGCAGACGATCAAAGCCCCGGAGCGGCGCTAACGCTGCGCCTATGGCCGGGCGACTTAACCATACCTCTCGGACGCGCTGATTTTCATGGGCGCTGGGTGCATTGGGCTGCCCCATAAACAGGCATTGTAACGCTAGGCTCGGCAAGGCATGTTCAGCTGAATTACGACGGAAAACATAATGAACATAATATCTTCGGCGGCAATCGCCACTTTTGGCGGCTTAGTGGCCTTAGCATTTTGGAAACGGACAGAGCTTAGACGACTACGCCATGTGTTGAACCTTTTTTCAGCCGACAAGATCGTGCATAATTTCTCACACATGAACTCCGTGTTCCTGTCGGATCAACTTCCTGCTTCATCCGCTTCAATTCCGCTTAAGACAGGCACAACCGCTACACTATCGCCGCAGGTGCATCAGTGGATCAAAGACCGCAATGTGACCGCGTTGGTCGTGCTAAAAGACGGTGAATTGGTATGCGAAGACTACTTTCACGGCACTGGGCCAAATGATCTGCGGATCAACTGGTCAGTATCAAAAAGCTATCTGTCGGCCCTATTTGGCGTAGTCTTGGCCGAAGGCGCAATCGAAAGCATTGACGACCCCGTCACCAAATACGCGCCCGAACTATCTGGCACCGCCTATAAAGATGCGACAATCAAAGACGTCCTGCAAATGTCGTCGGGCCTTGCCTTTGACGAAGACTATCTTGCCTTCTTTTCCGACATTAACCGGATGGGCCGGGTTCTTGCGCTTGGCGGGTCAATGGACGGCTTTGCAAAACGGCAAACCAAAAGCGCCGCGCAGCCCGGTGAACGGATGGAATATGTCTCTATCGACACTCACATCATCGGGATGGTTATCAGGCGTGCAACAGGGCGCGGCATCGCGGAACTGCTGCACGAAAAAATCATCGCGCCATTGGGCATGGAACAAGCCCCCTACTACCTTACTGATGGCAATGGCGTGGCGTTTGTTTTGGGCGGCTTGAATTGCACAACCCGTGACAACGCCCGCTTTGGGCAAATGATGGCGCAGGGTGGTCAATGGAACGGCAAACAAATCGTGCCCGAGGATTGGGTCAACGTGTCAACAACCGCGAGCGCAAAAACCGCACCTGATGAAATCGGATATGGTTACCAATGGTGGATACCACTTGGCTATGAAGACGGGCAAGTATTGGCCCGTGGCATTTACGGGCAATACATATACATTGATCGTATCAACAACGTCGTCATCGCCACGCATAGTGCCGACCGGGCATTCCGCGAAGATGGCGTCAGCCGCGAAAACGAAGTGATCTTTCAAGAGATCGCAGAAAGCCTAAAGAACCATGGAAAAAGACCCGTCCTTTAACGTCCTTGGCAGCAGCCTGACCCCTTGCTCTACAGAACCGATGACCGGGTTCTTTCGCAATGGGTCATGCGATACCTGCGCCCAAGACCAAAGCAGCCACACAGTCTGCGCCGTGATGACGGATGAATTTCTGGCCTATTCGAAATACGTCGGCAACGACCTAAGCACACCGCGCCCCGAATACGGATTTGCGGGATTGAAAGCTGGCGACAGCTGGTGCCTATGCGCAAGCCGGTTCCTGCAAGCACACGAAGAAGGCTGCGCACCGCAAGTCAATCTGCACGGCACCCACGTCCGCGCGCTTGAAATCGTATCGATCGACGTGCTGCGGATCTATGCAACCGAACGTCCTGCCAGTTGACAAACGCCCCATCAACCGACAGGTGTTCAACCCCATAATCCACCCACAGACACATAGTAGCAAACGAGGAACCGGCCTAAACCAACGCAACCAAACACCGGAGAATTGACTATGGCCATTCATCATTTCCTACCTTTGCTATGCCTTACTGCAAGCATCCCAACCATGGGCATAGCGCAAAACGCCAACCTCGGCGGTTTAGAAAATTCCTACGAAATCACGCAGAACCATGACTATCATGATGTTGTGAACGGCTTGGTCGTGACCAATTATGAAATCGAAGACGTCTCGATCACAACGCTTGGCCGCACACGGATCATGGCAAACAATGGCGTGCACAGACGCGAGGTGATTGTCAGTCGGACGACAGGTGAAGTCCTGTCAGACCTTATCTTGGACTTGCCCGTCAGCCGGCAAGACGCCGCGCGACAGGCCGCGATGGCAGCAGCCAGTGAACCACAAACAAATCAAAACAGGTTAGGCATCGACATCAGCGGTTTAGTAACGC
Source organism: Yoonia maritima (assembly GCF_002933395.1). Taxonomy (GTDB): domain Bacteria; phylum Pseudomonadota; class Alphaproteobacteria; order Rhodobacterales; family Rhodobacteraceae; genus Yoonia; species Yoonia maritima_A. The sequence goes on along the minus strand of NZ_PKFN01000007.1, from coordinate 34,853 downwards.
TGGGCGTCAACAATAAATCGGGCGGGCACGGCAGCGCGACGATAACAGCCGGCAAGGAAAACATCGGCGGATCAACCGTTGATGCTTGGGTCAGCGTAACCAACGGTTTCTAACCTCTGGCCCAGTCGATGCGATTCTCGCGAGGTTAAGGTAACAAATCGCCCCCAACTTATGGGGGCTTTGTTGATGCAATGATAGCAACAACCGAAGCAGAAAATCCCCCTGCCCCGGTCATTCCAAAAGTAGCTTAGGTCTTCATATCAAAGCCAAGGTGTTTGGCGACGGTAAAGATATCTTTGTCACCACGCCCACACATGTTCATGACCAGCAGGTGATCTTTGGGCAGTGTTGGTGCGATCTTCATCACATGCGCCAGCGCATGGGACGGTTCCAACGCAGGAATAATCCCTTCCAGCGCACAGCAAAGCTGGAACGCCTCAAGCGCTTCGACATCTGTGATCGACACGTATTTCGCGCGGCCAATCTCATGCAGCCATGCGTGCTCTGGTCCGATACCCGGGTAATCAAGGCCAGCCGAGATGCTGAAGCCTTCCAAGATCTGGCCGTCATCATCTTGCAACAGATACGTCCGGTTCCCGTGCAGCACACCGGGGCGACCACCCGTCAGCGACGCGCAATGTTCCATTTTGGCGTTCACGCCTTTGCCGCCGGCCTCTACGCCGATGATGTTGACCTCTTTATCGTCAAGGAACGGAAAGAACAGGCCCATCGCGTTGGAACCGCCACCGATCGCAGCAATCAACGTATCAGGTAACCGACCTTCGGCGGCTTGCATCTGCTCTTTGGTTTCCTTGCCGATGATGGCCTGAAAATCACGGACCATCGCAGGGTATGGGTGCGGACCCGCAACCGTGCCGATGCAATAGAACGTGTCGCGAACGTTGGTTACCCAGTCACGTAGGGCATCGTTCATCGCGTCTTTTAACGTGCCACGACCAGAGGTCACAGGAACAACTTCGGCACCTAACAGGCGCATGCGGAATACGTTCGGGGCTTGGCGTTCAACATCGTGCGCGCCCATATAAACAACGCATTTCAGACCGAATTTTGCACAAACGGTCGCCGTTGCAACGCCGTGCTGTCCAGCACCTGTTTCAGCGATAATGCGGGTCTTGCCCATACGGCGGGCCAGAATGATCTGCCCAAGTACGTTGTTTATTTTATGCGCACCCGTGTGGTTCAGCTCATCGCGCTTAAGATAAATCTTAGCGCCGCCCAGATGCTCTGACAGGCGCTCTGCATGATAAAGTGGGCTTGGGCGACCGACATAGTTCGTCCAAAGATCATTCATCTCTGCCCAGAACGCATCGTCCGTCTTGGCAAATTCATACTGTTCCTCAAGTTCAAGGATCAGCGGCATCAGGGTTTCCGAAACAAAACGGCCCCCAAAATCACCAAAGCGTCCCTTTTCATCGGGACCGGTCATGAAACTGTTGAATAGATCGTTGGGCATGTCACACCTCTTTGTATCGTGCCCGTCAGGACTATCGACATTGGTCAGGATGGTAAAGCAAATGCGGCCCAGCAAATACCGGGACCGCTGAATTTTAAGCGCTTTGTGCAGCCGCGCAGAAAGCTTTCATTAGATCCGCGTCTTTGACACCTGGCGCGGATTCAACACCCGAAGCAACATCAACTTGCTTGGTTCCGGTACGCATGATCGCCTCAGCCACGTTATCGGCATTCAAGCCACCGGCAAGCATCCAAGGTTTGGTCCAATATTTACGCCCTGACAACAGCGACCAATCAAAGCTGATCCCATTTCCACCGGGCAAAACAGCGTCTTTTGGTGGCTTTGCATCCAGCATCAACTGGTCCGCAACAGCGCTGTAGATATCAATCGCGTCCATATCCGCCGGGCCCGATATGCCCAGCACTTTCATCACTGGCAGCCCATAGCGTGCACGAATTTCAGCAACCCGCTCTGGTGTTTCGCTGCCATGAAGCTGCAACATGTCAAGCGGCACCCGATCTGTCAGCGCGTCAAGCAGCGCATCATCAGCATTCACGACAAGCCCGACTTTGGCGACGCCAACTGGTACTTCGACAGCAAGGTCGCGCGCTTCGTCAAAATTGACATAGCGCGGCGACTTCGGAAAGAAGTTGAACCCAAGGTAAGTCGCGCCTGCTTCTGCTGCAGACAGCACGTCAGCTGCAGTCCGAAGACCACAAACCTTAATCCGAATGCCAGCGTCCATCAGCTCGCGTTTTCCAACAGCGCTAGAACATCATCACTGCTTTTCGCGCCAACCGCTTCACCGCGAAGCTTTTTAACTTCGCGGCGTAGTGCGTCCAATTCACGGCTCTTCACACGGGATTCAGCGCGAATACGATGCTCGCGCACCCATTCCCAAAGGAAACCAATCAGTAGCCCCGCGCCAACCCCTAAGAATATAACGATAAACAACGGAAGCTGAATGTCAGGCGACAAACCGAGCAGATCCGCGACGGGCGTCGGCATTGCACGCACAGTCACTGCATCCCGGTTCGCCAACCCGATCAGGATCAAACACAAGCCAACAATGGCCCAAAAGACATAACGAATGGTTTTCATAGTACCCTCTTAGTTACCGTTTAAGCGATCCCGCAAGAGCTTTCCGGTCTTGAAAAACGGAACATGTTTCTCTTCAACTTCAACCGCTTCACCCGTGCGAGGATTGCGGCCGATACGCTGGTCACGTTTTTTCACCGAAAACGCGCCAAAGCCACGTAATTCGACACGATCACCACGCGACATAGCGTCCGTGATTTCTTCAAAGATAGTATTCACAATTTTTTCGACATCGCGCTGATACAAATGAGGGTTTTCATCGGCGATTTTTTGAATCAATTCAGATCGGATCATAACAAGTAGCCTCCCAAAATACACATATCAGATACAGCGAGTTTGTCCCCGCTTTTCAAACGACTATAGGCAGTTTGCTGCCTTCGGGAAATAGCGCTGATGCGGGGAATTCGCCCAAAATTCATACCTTATCATGATTATTCGGTCTGTTTATTGCCGTCACACCTATGATACGGCGAATCGTCCTAAATTCTGCGGCACAGCAAAATTTACCGATTCGTCCATGCTGCAGACGCACACACATATTGACCACTTGATCAATTTTAAAAGCGCATTCGGGGCTATCGACCAGCAAGATGTGCGGTGAAACACATGGTGTGTGCGCCACTACAGGGTTCCGAAGGTTCGCCGCAACCATCAACTGTTGATCAGAATAATCACACGCACGTTTATCCCGCAAAGACAGGAAATCTAAAATGCTTCTCGATCGCTTGAATTGGCGTTACGCCACCAAGAAAATGGACCCGGACAAAGCCGTCCCGGATGAAAAAGTCGACGCTATCCTCGAGGCAACGCGCCTTGCGCCAACCTCCAGTGGCCTTCAGCCGTTCGAAGTGATCGTAGTGACGGATCCAGCTGTACGTGCCAAACTGAAAGACGCCGCATTTGACCAAGCCCAGCTTGTCGATGGCAGCCATGTTTTGATCTTTGCCGCTTGGGATAACTATACCGAAGAACGGATCGACGGCGTGGTGAATGATACGGCCGCCGCCCGTGGCGGACTGACCGAAGCACTGACCGGATACTATGATCGCCTAAAAGGCATGTATCTGTCCCGCCCTGCCGAAGTGAACTTTGAACATGCCGCCCGCCAAGCCTACATCGGCCTTGGCATCGCACTCACCGCCGCCGCATTCGAAGAAGTCGACAGCACGCCAATGGAAGGCTTTGAAGCCGACAAATTCGACGAAATCCTAGGCCTGCGCGAACGCGGCCTACGTTCAGTCGCCATCCTGCCCCTAGGTTACCGCGATGCCGACGGCGATTGGCTGAATGATCAAGCCAAAGTACGACGCGCCACCGACAAGTTCATCACACGGGTTGATGCGGACAGCTAAGCTGCGCCTGACCAACACACACATACCCCCAGCGTAATTATTCCGTTGGGGGCATTCTATCGGCGGTGATGCTTGAATATCTACTCTCAAAAGAGGATCAAAAGATGGCGCGGCAACATGACGAGCCTCTAATCTCCCTGCCGACACGCACTGAACTTGTTCGGCTTAGCAATGCAGGTCAGCCGCAAACCCTAAATAACTGTCGCGGTGCAAACTTGGATTTTTCACGACTTGACCTGTCGGGCTGGAGGTTCGAGCACTGCAATTTGAACAATGCCGATTTCAGCAGCACGCAACTTGAAGGAAGCCATTTCAAAGGCTGCCGTGCAACAGGCGCGAACTTTCCCGGTGCAGACCTCACAGATGCGATCATCGACGGTGGCGACTTTAGCAATACCAGTTTTCGCGGCGCCACACTGTCATCAGCCAACATCATGCGTTGCAAATTAACCAGAACAGAGATGACAGAAGTGCGCGCACTAGATGTTAGCTTCAACGAAGTCCTCTTTGTCATGGCCACCCTGTCTGGTTTCTCGTTCAAGAACGCCACGCTGAAACAGTTAGACTTTAGCGAGGCTGATCTGCGCAACTGCGATTTTCGGGAAACAATATTCGAGGACTGCCTTTTAAGAGACGCCCGTCTGCACGACTGCAGGTTTGAAGGTGCCGATCTACGCGACGCGAACTTAGGCGGTATCCAAATATCGGATTCTACGCACTACAAAGGCGCTATCATATCGAAACAGCAGGCCGCCGAGCTTCTTAGCCAGCTTGGGCTGCATGTGCTTTAATCAAACAAATTGTTCTCTGATTAGTCGTTCTTCCAACCCATGACCCGGATCAAAGAGTATCCGGTGTTTGACCATAGGCTCTGACCTGATCTCGACACTGGCAACATTGCGCACTGACTTACCGTCAGCGTCGGCCATAACCGGGCGTTTACCGGGGTCGATCACATCAAACCGCACCACCGCACGTTTAGGCAGCAGCGCACCGCGCCAGCGGCGGGGACGGAATGCAGACATTGCGGTTAACGCAAGCACATCAGACCCGATCGGTAGGATCGGACCGTGCGCAGAATAGTTATATGCGGTCGATCCTGCAGGTGTGGCCAGCAATGCGCCGTCGCAAACCAGTTCCGGCATTCGCAAACGGCTATCCACCGTGATCCGTAGCTTTGCCGCCTGCGGGCCGGCACGCAGCAGGCTAACTTCATTAATCGCCAATGCCTCATGCATATGCCCATCGACAGTCAACGCTGTCATCGCAAGCGGGTTGATAACCTCTTCCACTGCGGCATTCAGCCGCTCAGGCAATTCCTCTGACTGAAATTCATTCATCAAAAAACCGACCGTGCCACGGTTCATACCGTAAACAGGAACATCCAGCCCCTTTGTGCTATGCAAGGTATCAAGCATGAAACCGTCACCGCCTAGAGCCACAATGACATCGGCCTGATCTTGTAAAACACTGCCATATAAGGCCGATAGCTCTTTCAACGCATTTTGCGCGGTCGGAACGGGACTGGCAACAAACGCGATTTTAGGCTGCGACATTGGCGAAAGTTTCCTCTTGTTCTGGATAGTTCTGATTGGATCGCACCTGAAACGCAAGACGCCGATACGAAACCTTCATGACGCGCTCATAAAGATCATGGTCGTTTTGATGCTTTAGAACAGGGCATTCCTACGGTATGAGAGGCCAGTCTTACCGCTTTTGGCACCTGAGAAGGGAAAACATCCATGACATCTGCAGTCCGCGACGCCGGCTTTTTCACCGAAACACTGGATACACGCGACCCAGAAATCCACGCCGCGATCCAAGGCGAACTGGGCCGCCAGCGCAAAGAGATCGAACTGATCGCATCCGAAAACATCGTGTCCGCCGCCGTGATGCAAGCCCAAGGCAGCGTGATGACAAACAAATACGCCGAAGGTTATCCCGGACGCCGCTATTACGGTGGCTGCGAACATGTTGATGTCGCAGAAACCATCGCTATCGACCGCGCCAAGCAGCTGTTTGGCTGTGAGTTCGTGAACGTCCAGCCGAACTCTGGTTCTCAGGCGAACCAAGGTGTGTATCAGGCGCTGATCAAACCCGGCGACACCATTTTGGGGATGTCACTGGACGCAGGCGGCCACCTGACACACGGTGCAAAACCAAACCAATCCGGCAAAATCTACAACGCAATCCAATACGGTGTACGCCGTCAGGACAGCCTGCTGGATTATGACGAGGTGCAGGCACTTGCGACTGAACACCAGCCAAAAATGATCATCGCTGGTGGTTCCGCCATCCCACGCATCATTGATTTCGCAAAAATGCGCGAAATTGCGGACAGCGTTGGCGCGATTCTGATGGTTGATATGGCCCACTTTGCGGGTCTTGTTGCGGCAGGCATCTACCCATCGCCGTTCCCACACGCACATGTTGCGACAACAACCACGCACAAAACATTGCGCGGCCCACGTGGCGGCATGATCTGCACCAACGACGCGGACATCGCGAAAAAGGTGAACTCTGCCATCTTCCCCGGCATCCAAGGCGGCCCGCTGATGCATGTCATCGCTGGTAAAGCCGTGGCATTCGGCGAAGCCCTACGCCCCGAGTTCAAAACCTACCAAGAACAAGTCGTCAAAAACGCCCAAGCCTTGGCTGACCAGCTGATGAAAGGCGGCCTTGATATCGTATCCGGCGGCACCGACAGCCACCTGATGCTGGTCGACCTGCGCCCCAAAGGCGTCAAAGGCAACGCGACTGAAAACTCGCTTGGTCGTGCGCATATCACCTGCAACAAAAACGGCATCCCGTTTGACCCAGAAAAGCCAATGGTCACATCCGGCATCCGTCTGGGTTCACCCGCAGGCACAACACGCGGGTTCGGCGAGGCCGAGTTCCGTCAAATCGCTGATTGGATCGTCGAAGTCACCGACGGGCTTGCCGCCAACGGCGAAGAGGGCAACGGCGAAGTCGAAGCCAAAGTCCGCGCCGAAGTCGAAGCGCTCTGCGACAAGTTCCCGATGTATCCAAACCTATAAGAATAATTGGGTGGGCTTCGGCCCACCCAACTCACGCACTTAAAGTTTTTTCTAGTCAGTTTTATCTAGCTTATCAGACCGACGAGTTTGAATTCGTTCAATATATTGATCAACTCGATCTGAGAACTCAGAAATTCTATCCGCGCATTGACTTCTCTTGTCCAATTTTAGAGCAAGAACTATATCCTGCTTTAGCTCGGAAAATGGAAAAACGTCTCCCAAAATTCCAACTGGCCACTCATGGTCGCAATCTCGAAACTTATCCATAAGCGCACTCAGCAAAGCCGTGCGATATTTTCCTGATGAAGGTTCAGAAAAATACGCACGTTTGAGCAAGTCCTCTCGGTCGCACCAGCTAATACCTAGAGGTTGCTTCATATAATAGATTAGATTTTGAAATGTCATTCCCATCAGATACAAACACTCAGGATCATCTCGTTTGTACCCTTCCAATAGTACCGGGTAGGCGATGACATCATATATTTCATGTCGAATTTGAAAAGAGCGGTTCCTCTCGACACTCAAGAGATTGGCATGCGTCCAAATTTCTTTATCCGCAAAGCTCGACACCGATTTTACAAAAAGCAGAACTGATTTTTGCGCTTCATCCCGAAGGCCAAGACGTTCATACTTTAGAAAATCTTGATAGTGGTCTTGGGGCACGAAATTCTCCTTGTCACGCTGACTTCGTATCAAAGCCTGCTCCGACGGCACAAGCAGTTCCTTTGACACTTGATAAACGGGACAGTCATAGAGGCTTCTTGAATAACTTCACAAAACATCACGAAATTTTTTAGAGATACGTTGCATGCTAACACCATGACCCAAACCCATATCACTGAACGCCGTCTTGGCGATGCCATGCGCCGCCGGCTTCCCGCTAGGGTGGCCGAATTTGTCATGTTTGTTCTCAAACAAGCATGGGCCTGCCTATTTGGCGCCTGCCTTTTGGCGGCGATTATTGCGACCAAGATGATCTGGCATGACGATTGGCCCCTCGCCCGTTATGACGCGCTTTTTCTAATCGCCCTTGGACTGCAGGCGTTGTTTTTGTGGTACAAGCTAGAAACATGGGCCGAGGCGCGCGTGATCTTGTTGTTTCACATCACTGGCACCGCGATGGAGTGGTTCAAGGTTAGCGCCGGGTCATGGGGCTATCCCGAGCCCGCTTTGTTCAAGCTATACGGTGTGCCGCTGTTTTCTGGTTTCATGTACGCCGCCGTCGGCAGCTACATGGCGCGAGTGATCCGCTTGTTTGACATGCAGTTCGCCCCCTTCCCACCGATGGCGCTGCACTTTGGGTTGGCCGTGACGGTTTACGTCAACTTTTTCAGCCATCACTACATCTGGGATTTCCGCAATCTGATGTTTGCGGCGACGGTCCTATTCTACATCCGCACGCGCATTTGGTTCCGGATCGGCGCAAACTGGTACTGGATGCCCCTGCCCCTCGCTGCGTTCTTTAGTAGTTTATTCCTTTGGATTGCAGAAAACATCGGCACGCTGACAGGCACATGGATTTACAGCGGGCAAAACCCGTTGGAACTGGTCAGCTTTGCAAAGATCGGGTCGTGGTATCTGTTGCTTTATGTGGCCTTCGCCACTGTCACGTTGGTCGTCAAAGACCCACTTAGACAAAGCCCCGTTGCACCAAAACGTAAAGTAGAACAGCCCCAGTCACCAACAGCACAAGCGCAATAGACGCGGCAACATTAACGGCAGCCGTGATACGTCGTTCACGCGGATTGATCGTGTTCAGATAGGTCACCGCATTCCGATGCGCACGTTGTGCATGCGATGGGTCAACCATACGCGCCAATTTCGGGTTTTTCACCAAATCAGCAGATTGAACCATATACGCCAAATCACGTCGCACAGCGCGCGGCACTGCCCGCCCAGCCTTGCGCACCTGCACGGCAAGCGAAGGACCACGCACGCGTAACTTGGTCTCAAGCAACCCGCGAATCTCTGCCACCTGTTGATCAATCGTATGCACCATATTCCATCCGGTAATTGTAAACGCTGCTTCGCTCAATGCCTCTGGCACTCTGGTCGTACAAAGGGTTAGAACAGATGCATGTTAAACACGGTACGATATGATGGGCCCGCGGGCACACCCCTTTTAATTGCACATGGTCTGTACGGATCTGCACGAAACTGGGGGGTGATCGCCAAGCGCGTGTCGGCAGAACGCCCTGTGATCGCAGTGGACATGCGCAACCACGGAAACAGCCCGTGGTTTGACAGTCAAAGCTATGCCGACATGGCGGAAGATTTGGCCGAAATCATCGACCAACCGATGGATGTTTTGGGGCATTCGATGGGGGGCAAAGCCTCTATGGTGCTGGCACTGAAATACCCCGAAAAATTGCGGAGGCTGATCGTCGCCGACATCGCACCGGTTGCCTATCAACACACTCAAATTGGGCCGCTGAATGCGATGCGTCAGGTCGATCTATCAGCAATCGCCAACCGTAACGACGCGAAAGAGCAGCTTGGCGAACTTGAACCAGGTGTCGCAGATTTCCTATTGCAAAGCCTTGATATGAAAGAAAAGCGCTGGCGGCTAAACCTTGATGTGCTCGACAGTTATATGGCACAAATCGTCGGGTTCCCTGACGTCGCCGGGACATTCGAAGGCCCGACCCTGTTCTTGTCAGGCGCAAATTCAGATTACGTGCTTCCTGAATATCGGCCCATCATAAAACAGCTATTTCCGAACGCAAAATTCGCAAAAATTCCGGACGCTGGCCACTGGCTCCACGCGGAGAAACCACGCGAGTTCGAAGCCGCGGCAACAGCTTTTCTAAACATGCCAACCGCGGGTTGATTGGTGGATTGCCAACGACTAGGATTTTCACGAAACCGTAACCCAGAGGGCACTAGATGCTGATCCGCGTTTTTCTCATTCTATCCGTCTTTAGCCTATCCGCCTGCGAGACTGTCAAAGGCGTCGGACGCGACATCACCAACGCAGGCGAAGCGGTCAGTGACGCGCTTTAACGACGCGCTTATCTTTCGGGCGTTGCGCGCATAATTTTGGCAACACAGTCAGGGCATCTTGACTCAACCAACTACAAACTGGTCGCATCCTTTTATTCATCAAAAAGGAGATTGCCATGATCGCCCCATTTGACATTTGGTCCCCCATTTTCAGGGCACCGTTTTCGGGTGACGTCACCCAAGAAATCACGCCGCGCCTGTTTTCACCCGAAATCAAAGGCAACGCGATAATCGAACATAAGATCCAGACCGAAGTCGCCAGCTATGGCAAACAGCTAGGCAAAGTGCTTGAGGCGCTGAAACTACTGTCAGACAAAACCGGGGTCGCCTTGCCGGAAATCGACAGGCTGATCACCGAGATTGAAGAGGTAAAATCCGATACCAAAGACGCATTGCGCACCGACGCTGAAAATGCGCTGGCACGGCTAAAACGCGCAGATCACGCCGCATGGACACAGCTTACGCAGCAGCCTTAAATCACGCATGACGTCATAAAGGTTGCGACACTTAGACCGCCCATCAGGGCAACAAAAGCATGGGGAAGGTAATAGTACATCGGGCGGCTCCATCGTTAGACAAAGCTAATACGCAGCCGCCTGAAATTTCCGTCGTTATTTTTTCTTAACGAACTCAGTCAGGATGACGATACGCTGCCCCTCAACCCGGCCTTCGATGTGGCCTGCGTTTTCAGCGACTAATGAAATACCGCGGACCGCCGTGCCACGTTTGGCGGTAAAGCCCGCGCCTTTGACAGGCAGATCTTTGATCAAGACCACAGTGTCACCCGCATTCAGGGTCGCGCCATGGGCATCTTTGTGTTCGCTTGCTGCGACCACGTTATCGGCCCATGCGCGGGTCTCATCGTCCAAATACTGCTGATCGGCCAGATCAAGCGCCCACGGCGTGCCGATTTTCACCAGCACCCGCGCGGCAAGCACGGCAATACCGGGGTCTTCGGACCACATTGTACTGGCAAGCGCGCGGAAATGATCCTCGGACGGGTTATCAAGCTGCGCGACACACGTCCCGCAAATCTCGACGGTTGCCCCTTCAGGGCCACCCGTCACAGGAAAGCTTGAAAGCGGCGTATCGGGCGTTTGGCAAAGGGGGCAAATCATATCTCTGGGATACCCGGTTTGCGGCCCAAGGGCCAGCGGTTGTTCAGGCACATGTCTTGCAGAATGGCGTGTCAGGCAACAGCGTCAACCGTGCGTCAGAAATCTGCTCACCGCATTTCTGACAATAGCCGTATGTACCCGCCTTGATGCGTGCAAGTGCCGCGTCAATCCGCTTAATCTCGGCCAAGTCACTATTCCCCAGCGCCTCTACCTGACGTTCGGTTGATCGGTCATCCCAGTCCTTGGACGGCGGATCGTCCAACTGATCTTCGATCTCAACCATATCGCCCACCAGCTCTGCGCGACGCGCGATTAGCGTCTGTTCATAGGTATCAATATCCATGTCGTGCCTCCTAAAGCTTTCACGACAATGACCGGGTTTCAGCCGTGACGCTTTGATTTGGGTCAAGACAATCTGCGCAATTATGGAACCGACGCGACAATCACGCGTTGACCCCATAGATATTTATAAATGAAAGGACGACCCAATGCGTAAGTCACCCATGATTGCCCTGATCCTAGCCGCCTTTACCCTTAGCGCCTGCGAAACCGTCAAAGGTGCCGGCCAAGACATTTCCAACGCAGGCGACGCGATTACAGAAGAAAGCCAAGACGTACAAAACGATCTTTAAGCGCGATCGGACAGAATTTTTTCAGGTCTTGCACGATGCGAGGCCTGAATGCGTTTAACGGCGCCGTAACCAGACTATTGGTTAAACGCACTGCGCATTCTGTCGATCATTCGTTTCACCACCGCTCTCACGCGGTTGCGTTTGAATTGCCGCGTAAGCTCACGTTCAAAATCGTCCATGCCAGCCTCGTGGCAAGCCGCGTGGATATCACGCCAAAAATCCCAAGTGTAATTATTCTTCTTTTTCCACGGCAGCTTCAATTGACGAAGATCGTCAGCGACAATTTTCTTATTGAACATTTCGCACTTGTCGATGCTCCCACACAAAAGCAACTGCATTTGGGTACGCAGGCACTTTTCGCACCGACCGCAATTATATTCACCGTCAAAGTTTGAATAACAGACTCTTAGCGTTTTTAGCAACTCAGGGGCGCATTCTGAAATGACTCGAATCTTCTCCATGCGATCTGCACGGCATGAAAAATGCCTGACAGTTTGACGGTCGCACGACCACATGGGATCAATCATCGGAGAACTAGCATGCGGCATGATATCTTTGTATTTTGCATATGAACCAATCAAAGCCGTATTCACGATGGGTGCGAAACACTTCGCGATACCGCCAAGTATCGCGCTAAAGCCTAGTTCGTCCCAGCTCACGATCTTGCCCTGAAACTCGCGCGCATTCGTGCGAATATCAACGCAGCGCAGTTGTTCATTTTGGGCAACCGACGCCTGCAAAAGATCTTTGGTTTCATTCCAAAGCTCATCCTGTTGCAGACCGATATCCATCCCCTGAATAAGCCAAAGATCAGAAACCGGCACTACTCCGAATTGGGTTTCCAACCGTCTGTGTTCAGCAATATTATAAAGAGAATCCACGCCACCGGAATAAAAAGACCCCACCCGGGTTTGCGGGTTACGTGGCAGATCATACGTCGCGACCTCAAGCGGAATTATTTCGCATAGGTGCGGGAAATCGTTCGCATAAATCTCCATCGCCTCAAGCATATTAATAAGCAATGATTGCGATATTGGCGTTTTTATAACCAACCGCTCTTTCAGACACATCGCCGCCGTCAAACAAATAAGCGCAAACGGTCCGGCATCGGGCGTATCGGGCACAAAATACGCCTCGGGCCAGTCAATCCAAAGCTCCATCGTCGCAGCGTTATTTGCAGTAAACACCTTACCCGGGGTCTCGATCTCAACCACAGATGAAACACGGACACGCCCGTCAGATTTGGTAATTTCGGTAGGATGTATAATCATTTTTTTCACAATTCACTGGTCGAGGCATCGCTATCACAACTTCCAATATTGCCACAAATCATTATTGGATTTCTCGTCACTTGAGGCAAGCCGCGCTTGGATCGACAAACGGTCCGAGGGACCGCGTGAGGCGCAAAAGAGTACGGCCACAGAAGGCGTTTCGTTAACACGGTGCCCATCAGTATCCGGCGCGTGGACCTCGGGGGTGAGCCGCGTCCTGGAAACTGTCGAGGACAGTTTCAGCGGTAAACGCGCAAAGCGCGGGGGGTGCGAAGCGCCCTCCCCATGGGGGAGGGTTTGAACCGTCTTGAAATTGATCCAGTGGATCAATTAGGGTGAAAATGGGCGAAGCCCTCGCCCGGGCGCTGCCAAATCGGAGATTTGGCTTTCACAGGTTTTTCCTATTTTTTAGGTCATGAATACACGATCCTACTATCATCCTTGATGCTTTTCCTTCACTTCGGTCAGAATCGATCTCATAAGTTACTGATAGATAAACCTCACCGTCGATTTTCGTCGTATCAGCTTCTAAAACTCCTGGCGTATTGCGTACATTAGTTAACAACTGTTCAACACCATCAATAAGGCCCCCCTGACTCTGATTTCCAATATAGAGAAGTTCGGTTTGTTTCATACTTTAAGGGTGAATTCCGCCATACAGCTGAGTTAATTTATTTGACGACTTTACGTACATATGTTCAGAATTACGCGCTTGATTTCGCATGGCCCGCAATTCAGTCTTTATTAGCGACATTTCTTCTAATATTAGTTCGTCCGCTGGCGCTTTTTCGACGGAAAGGTCTGCTACTTTAAACGAACCAAAGCTCTTTAAAAAACTATCGCTACCGTCTGAACTTGCCGTATTTTTAATCTTTGAAACGAGAGCGTTATGAAATGCTTCTACTTTTGTATACCTCAAATCGCGTGGATAACTTATGGTATCAAACGGAGATGTATCAAATGAATATGGCGTCTGATCATCTTTGATGATTACGGTTGGCTTGTCGAATGCTAGCCTCATTCCCAACTCAAACATGACGTTTGCATTTCGACCACTAATGTCACACACGACTACTGGGCATTCATACAAGTTCTGAACAATTCGTTTCTGGATTACGCCTGCATCGTCCGCATCGCTCACGAGATGAGGCGTGAAGCCAGCTTCCCTTGCAGCTCGTTCCAAAAGAATTAGAACTTCTTTCCAATGAGCTTCGCCGCAGCCATCACATTCAGAAATCGGCATAACCATTCCGCACTTCGGATTTAACTTACTCATCGAATACACCATTTTCTAAATATAGTTGTCGTATGTAGTAACTGCTGGAACGGCCTTCATCTTCCTCTTTCCCACACGCGCTCCAAAAACGGACAGCTCTTAGCTGTCCATTTTAAGCGCGGAAATAAACGCTTCCTGAGGAATATCCACTTTCCCAAACTGCCGCATCTTTTTCTTACCCGCCTTCTGCTTATCTAGCAGTTTGCGTTTCCGAGACGCGTCGCCGCCGTAGCATTTGGCGGTCACGTCTTTGCGAAGGGCCGATAGGGTCTCGCGGGCGATGACTTTGCCGCCGATGGCCGCTTGGATCGGGATTTTGAACATGTGGCGCGGGATCAGGTCTTTTAGCTTTTCAACCATCGCCCGGCCCCGCTGTTCAGCGCGGTCGCGGTGCACCATCATCGACAGCGCATCAACGGGTTCGTCGTTGACCAGAACCGACATTTTCACAAGGTTATCCTGCTGATAGCCCGTCATTTGATAATCAAACGACGCATAGCCCTTGGTCACCGATTTCAGGCGGTCGTAGAAATCAAACACGACTTCGTTCAATGGCAGGTCATAAACCACCATCGCGCGGCTACCCGCATAGGTCAGGTCTAGCTGCACACCACGGCGATCTTGGCACAGTTTCAGCACGTCACCCAGATAATCATCGGGCACAAGGATCGTCGCCTTGATCCGCGGTTCCTCGATATGGTCCACATGGGTCATGTCAGGCATGTCAGCAGGGTTGTGCAGGTCAATCATCGTCTCGTCACGCATATAGACGTGGTAAACCACCGACGGCGCGGTTGTGATCAGCTCAATGTTATATTCGCGTTCAATCCGGTCGCGGATCACCTCAAGGTGCAGCAACCCAAGGAAACCACAGCGGAAGCCAAAGCCCAGCGCGGCAGATGTTTCCATCTCGTGGCTGAATGACGCGTCGTTCAGCGCCAGTTTATCAATCGCATCGCGCAGGTCTTCGAATTCGGCGCTATCCACGGGGAACAAGCCACAGAACACAACCGGTTGCGCAGGCTTAAAGCCCGGCAGCGCGACTTCGGTGCCCTTTTTCTCGGATGTGATGGTATCACCCACCCGCGTATCGCGCACCTGCTTGATGGATGCGGTGATGAACCCAATCTCGCCCGGCCCAAGATCAGCGACATCCTGCATCTGCGGACGGAACACACCGATTTTGTCGATCCCATGCACAGTCCCGTTGGACATGAATTTGATCCGGTCGTTTTTCTTCATGGTGCCGTCGATGATCCGCACCAGAACGATCACGCCCAGATAGCTGTCGTACCAACTGTCCACCAGCATCGCCTTCAGCGGCGCATCGCGGTCGCCCTTGGGCGCTGGCAGCTTATGCACAATAGCCTCAAGCGTTTCGACAATACCAACACCGGTTTTCGCTGACACGCGGATCGCTTCAGACGCGTCGATCCCGATCACGTCTTCAATCTGTGCGGCAACTTGATCGCATTCGGACGCAGGCAGATCGATCTTGTTTAGCACAGGCACAATTTCATGGTCCGCATCAATCGCGTGATACACGTTAGCCAGCGTCTGGGCTTCGACCCCTTGGGTGCTATCCACAACCAAGAGCGACCCTTCGACCGCACGCATGGACCGAGACACCTCATAGGCGAAATCCACGTGACCCGGAGTGTCGATCAGGTTCAACACATAGGTTTCACCGTTTTGCGCGGTATAATCGATGCGCACCGTGTTGGCCTTGATCGTGATCCCGCGTTCACGTTCGATATCCATGCTGTCCAGCAGCTGCGCCTTCATGTCGCGCAAGGCCACCGTGTTGGTCTCTTGGATCAACCGATCGGCAAGCGTGGACTTACCGTGGTCAATATGCGCGACGATAGAGAAGTTACGGATGTGATCGAGGTCAGTCATGAAGGGGAAGCCCTATGCAAAGTTTGAACCGTCAATGGCCAAAGAACAATGGTTTTGCAAGAGCAGAGATGATGTCGAACAAGCCTCTTCAGGTTCAATTCGGTTGGTGACGCACCGTTCAACCAGCCAAGCTCGCTTAAAATATTTACCGGTTAGCAATACCTTCGTGCAGAGCGTTCATATCTGGGCGCATAGGTTGGTACATCAACTCACTGATGGGCGCTGTCTGCTCTTTTTGACATAGTCCTTCAGTGCTAACCCGCTCTATAGCAACAGGGTAAAACCGCGCCCACAACGTCAAATCCGAACACGCTCCATCGGGCTGTGGGGATACGTCACATACTTCACGAAACAGTCTATCGAGGCGCACAATCGGACATAATAACTCTGCTACGACTTCATCATCAGTCATATTTAGTGGTGCGTTGTAGTCGACCATTAACTGATGCTCGGCATAGGTACGTGATTTGAAATCAATCATCGCGGCTATTTGATCCGGGTAGTAATCGCTATAGTAAATCGCATTAACAAAAAACGGATCCGCGAGCGCAGGGTCCATCGCGGTCAGCTCTCCGTTCAGGGTAGAAGCTGCGCGGGCCCATGCAGACCCATCAAACAAAACAGCGGTAGCGTGACGTCTTATCAAGATTTCGGCGCGTTCATTGTCAGGTGAATAGCTAAAGGACATGGGCAACGAATACTTGCGCAATAAAATATCGATAAGATCCGAGTTATAAGGATCGTGCGCAATTGCTATACTTGCTTCAGCCTGCCAACGTGCATCAAGTGCATGCATCTGCTCCTCAACCCGATCGTTATGTCGGACATGACGTGCTAAATGCTCAGCAAATTCGTAGTCAGAAACACCAACATGAGATAAAAACGATAGAATTAACTCTTGATCCTCGTCGTTTTTTCTTTCGGCCGCTCGCCGTAAACGCGCACGAAGCATGTTTGGGTGAATACTGTCACCAAGAAGTCGCGCGGCGTATGATTTGGCCTGATTTGAAGGTGTTGTGCTATGGATCAAATCAATAGTGCATACATCCGGGCTGTACCCCTCCTCGACATCGGTGATTTGTCCCGCATATTGTTCACACAAGGCAACAATGCCTTGATGCCCGACCCCGCCCCATTGCGGTAATGTGAGCAAGCTAATCCTCATGAGGGAATCGCGGCTAGGGGTCGCAGTCATTACATCATCGACAACAACACCGACCGTGTCCCAGTCTAGACGCTTAGTTGTCAGTTGGTGGGTAAACACTGCGTCAGACGCGAGCACATAATCAGGTGCATCAGCATAGGCCTCCAAGGCAAGGTTCATTCCTCGGTTTTGCAGATCACTAAATGCATGAAGCGCATCTGGATGGGTATCGGAAACGAACCTAGTCCCTCTCAGTCTCCATGCTGTTTCTCGCATCTGAAACGCCCTTAGGGACTTCGCATAGGGTGAAGTGGGATATTTCAGCAGCCAATCTTTAACAAATTCGATCACGTCGGGATGCGATACATTTAGTATCGTGGCGAGTTCGCGGAGTTCGGCAAAACTGATGGTCCCATCAAGACTTTCGGCATGGGCTTGGCGCAGTGCCTGTTCCGCACCATCAATGTCCCCTGCATACGCCAATCCACGCAATTCTTCGGGCGTTATTGCGGCCTGCAAGGATGCTGCTTGTAAACAAAAAAGTGCTAAGGAGAGCCAAATACGCATTAGAAAATTCCTGAGTAAATTTATTTAATGCAATCATCACGATGCAACCAATGCAAGCCTGAAACTAACACTCATGATCCGAACACGATCCCATTGCTGCAGCCCGCCACCACATTCCCCAATTGCATCGCGCCCCTTCCCTCGCCATAATCTGTCCCGAGGGCATCATCAGTCGGACCGTCTGCGCAGACAGCGGCCAGAGAGAGGCAATATGCGGTATTTATTTTTAGTCGGGGCTTTGGCTTGTTTGGCGTCTTGCGGCGGCGATAGCCGTTCGAGTGGCGTTCCCAGTGCGACAGGCCCTATCAGTCAGGCCTGCATGGCCGCGGATCGTAAGGCGGCGTCGCCTGCACTATGTGGCTGCGTGCAGGGTGTGGCAAACCAAACGCTTTCGGGCCGTGATCAATCCCGCGCGGTGGCGTTCTTTACAGAACCGCAACTTGCCCAAGACACCCGTCAATCAGAGAACCCCAGCTCAGAAGCATTCTGGAAACGCTACAAAGGCTTCACCGAGATGGCGTCTCAAGTCTGTGTTCCCGTAGCATAATCCGCGCGGCATCTTCGATAATATCAAGACACCCGTCAAAATCACGGGTGTAATACGGATCAGGCACGTTTTGGGCCGCCATCAGGCGCACAGGCGTGTTGTTTCCACTGGGCCGAAGCCGTTCAATGTCTGCCCTGTTCTGCCGATCCATCGCGACGATCAGATCAAACGCATCGAAATCCGCCGCCGTGAATTGGCGTGCCCGCAGCGGGCTAAGGTCATACCCACGCTGCCCTGCCGCGTCTTGCATCGGACCATAAGGCGGATCACCAACATGCCAGCCCCCGGTTCCTGCACTATCAAGCGTTAGTTGCGGCGCCATGGCACGCACAACGCCTTCGGCCGCAGGCGACCGACAGATATTCCCCAAGCATACGAACAAAACACGCATCAGGCCAACTGCCCGCGCGCCATACGGTAATGCGACGGGATCGAGGGCATAAAGAACAGCACCCAGCCATAAGTGGCATAAACAAAGATCATCGCAGGTATCCAAGCGATAGCCATCACCAAGCCAATAACGCCAGCTGTCCGATGTGCCACGCCGGGCTTTAGGAACCGCAGCAAAAGCAGATGGAGCAACTTGCCACCATCCAAAGGCTGCACTGGGATCAGGTTAAATATGAATAGCGACAAGTTCAGGAACCCAAACATATACAGATAAGACGCAAACTGCCTCATCGCCTCAGATGGCAAAGCCTCTGCGCTCCAAATCATTTTGACCGCAATCGAACACAGCGCCCAAAGCGCAAGGTTCACAATTGGTCCCATCGCGATGATCAGCTCGCTTTGATAGCGCGTCGTTGACCGGGCAGGCTCGCAAAAGCCGCCACCGCCGTACAGCATAACGCGTCGCACAGGTATGCCTTGAACGATGCAAGCCCACGCGTGGCCGAATTCATGTAAAGATATCGCAAGCACGAGCATCGTCGCAAAAATCAGGCTGCCTACCAAATTGCCACCCGACAGCACGACGATGAATAAAACGAGCATCGCCAAAGACTGCCCCACATCCACCCGCACGCCAAAAGGCCCCGCGAACTGGAACACCACCGTATCGTTACCAAACATGCAATCCTGACCTTAAACCAATTCTGCTTTCATAAGGTTCAATATCAAAGCCCCACATATCGCAACACTTATTGACCCACTCTGGCTTGCGACCCTAAGCCACTAGACAGCCGCCACCTGCCCGATATGAATGCAAGCATGAGCAAGAAAATTGATATCACTGCCCTCGCCGAGGGCGTTCGCACTGGCGACCGCCGTGCATTGGCCCGCGCGATTACCCTGGTCGAAAGCGGACGCGCTGACCATCGGACCCAAGCGCTTGAACTTCTCACGCTGCTTGGCACCGACCGCCAAGCCATGCGCATCGGTCTGTCGGGTACGCCCGGCGTCGGGAAATCGACATTCATCGAAAGCTTTGGGTTAATGCTGACGGGCCAAGGGCTGCGGGTGGCCGTTCTTGCAGTCGACCCATCCTCTGCCCGGTCTGGCGGTTCGATCTTGGGTGACAAAACCCGGATGGATCATCTTGCCCGCGACCCCAATGCGTTTATCCGCCCCTCCCCCAGCCAAACCCAACTTGGCGGTGTGGCCCGCCGCACCCGAGAAGCCGTCGCGCTTTGCGAGGCCGCAGGATACGACGTGGTACTGATCGAAACTGTGGGTGTTGGGCAATCAGAAACGGTTGTGGCGCAGATGTCCGACCTCTTCCTTTTGCTTTTGGCACCAGCTGGCGGGGACGAATTACAAGGCGTCAAACGCGGCATCATGGAAATGGCCGACGTGATCCTCGTGAACAAAGCAGACGGAGACCTAAAGGCACAAGCAACCCGGACCCGTGCCGATTATGCCGGGGCACTGCGGCTACTGCGCAAACGCCCCCAAGACCCAGAAGGGTTTCCCAAAGCGCTGACCGTATCCGCACTTGAAATCGTCGGGCTCGAGACCGCATGGGACGAAATAAAAACCCTGCGTGACTGGCGACGCGAAACCGGCATTTGGGACCAAACCCGCAAAGACCAAGCCAGCTATTGGTTCAAAGAAGACGTCCACCAAGGGCTGCTCCAACTTTTGCTGGATGATCCACAAACCAAAGAGCAAATGCAAATTGCGCAAAACGATGTCGCCACCGGCAAAACAACCCCTGCTATGGCCGCCGAAACAGTGCTTTCGCGTTTTCGTAGAAGCTAAGTAGGCCAACAAACCTTTGACCAACTATTCGCAGGCACAATAAATGGCACCCAGTTGGGCGAATTGATCGGCCAGCGATGGCAAATCGGGTTGACGGGTCTAAGGAATCCGCCTATCTGGCGCTAATCTTATTCACGACCCTGCCTTGGTGGGGCCATCACCCCTATGACAGGACGCCCAAACATCTGGTTTGGTGATGTCCACAGTACAAGGAACAGCTCATGTCGCGCCGTTGCGAATTGACCGGAAAAGGCCCGATGTCGGGCAACAACGTAAGCCACGCTAAGAACCGCACACGCCGTCGGTTCCTGCCAAACCTGCAAGACGTTACACTGCAGTCTGACGTGCTTGGCCGTTCGTTCAAGTTCAAAATCTCTAACGCTGCTCTGCGCACCGTTGATCACCGCGGTGGTCTGGACGCGTTCATGGCGAAAGCCAAAGATGCTGAGCTTTCTGCAGACGCACTGAAAGTGAAAAAAGAAATCTCAAAAGCAACTGCTGCTTAAGCGATTCTCTTTTTAGAGTTTATGAAACCCGGTTGCCTTTTGGCTGCCGGGTTTTTCTGTTTGCAGGGGTGGATTAAAATCCACCCTACGACGCCTCGACAAACGCGACGCCCGTAGGGTGGGTCTTGACCCACCCCTCTTGAATGGCCCAGACACTGGCCATGACTACCCTTCCTATTGATCCCATCTTACCCGAACTGATCACCGCCATCCGCGCCCAAGGCTGTGCAGTACTGCAAGCCCCGCCGGGTGCAGGTAAGACCACACGTGTCCCGCTGGCTATGCTCAAGGCTGATCTCACGGACGGCAAGATCATCATGCTAGAACCCCGCCGACTGGCCGCGCGTGCAGCTGCCGAACGCTTGGCAGAAGGGTTGGACGAAAAACCGGGCCAGACGGTCGGTTACCGTATGCGTGGCGACAGCAAGGCGGGTAGCAAAATCGAGGTCGTGACCGAAGGCATCCTGACCCGCATGATCCAGTCTGATCCTGATCTGACCGGGGTCGGCGCGATCATCTTTGACGAATTCCACGAACGGTCCTTAAACGCCGACCTTGGACTCGCGCTTGCATGGGAATCGCGTCAGGTTTTGCGACCTGACCTCATCGTTGTGGTCATGTCCGCAACCCTAGACGCAGCACCAGTTGCCGCCCTGCTCGACAACGCGCCTATCATGACTTCTGAGGGTCGGTCATTCCCGGTCACCACCCACCATCTCGACAAATCCCTGCCCAAAGGAACCCGGCTTGAGGCTGCGACAGCGGACCTGATCGTCAAAGCCGCGCATGAGACCAGCGGCGGGATGCTCGTATTCCTGCCCGGCGAAGGTGAAATTCGACGCGTCGCGCAAAACCTGTCAGGCCGTTTGCCCGAGGATTGTCAGATCCGCCCCCTTTACGGCGCCTTGCCGTTCAAAGACCAACGCGCCGCCATTGCCCACGTGAAATCGGGACGCAAAATCGTGCTGTCGACTTCCATCGCTGAAACCTCGCTCACCATCGAAGACATCCGCGTGGTCGTGGATGCAGGCAAATCCCGTCGCGCACGATTTGACCCCGGTTCAGGCATGTCCCGCCTTGTTACCGAACGCGTCAGCCGCGCCGAGGCCACCCAACGCGCAGGCCGTGCGGGCCGCGTCGCCCCCGGCGATGCGTATTGCCTTTGGACCAAAGGCGAAGAAGGCGCCCTGCCCGCTTTCGCCCCAGCCGAAATCGAAGCCGCCGACCTTTCCAGCCTCGCACTTGAAATTGCGACATGGGGCAGTGACGATCTGCTCTTCCTAACACCCCCACCCGAATGCGCCTTGGCCGAGGCGCGTTCCCTTCTACAGGGGCTTGGCGCGTTGGATGCTGACCTACGGATCACCGCGCATGGGCGTGCGCTGGCGGCACTACCGCTGCACCCTCGCCTTGCCCATATGCTACAAATCGCCGGCACACAGGCGGCACCGCTGGCTGCTCTCCTTGCTGCACGCGATCCTTTGCGCGGTGCATCCAGTGATCTGTCGCTTCGGATCACCGCACTGAACCGCCGCTATGATGGGCCGGGCCAAGTGAACCATGCGGCCCTTTCACAGATCAAATCTGAAATACCGCGCCTATCCAAAGGGTTGCCTAAGGCTGCACCAATGTCGCTGGCCTGCATGGCCGCACTGGCCTATCCTGATCGCATCGGGCTGCGCCGCAAGGGCGATGACCCGCGCTACGTCTTGTCCGGTGGCAAGGGTGCTGTGTTGGATGCAAGTGATCCTCTCGCTGGGCAACGCCTGATTGTTGCGACCGATCTGGATGGCGACAACCGCGAGGCGCGCATTAGACAAGCCGTTGCCATTACTGACAGCGAACTGCGCGAGACCTTTGGCGACCAAATCAAATGGGCTGATGTTTGCACGTGGTCCCGCCGCGAAGGCCGGGTGCTGACGCGTAAACAAGAACGGCTAGGCGCATTGGTGTTAGCTGACCGCAACTGGTCGGATCCGCCCGACGATGCAGTAGCCGTCGCAATGCTAGATGGCATACGGCAACTGGGCCTGCGCCCGAACGCGGCTGCGAACCGGTTCCGTGCGAGGGTCGCGTTACTTGATGATCTGCCAGCGATGGATGAAGATGCGCTGATGAATAGGCTAGAAACATGGCTTTTGCCCCACCTAAGTGGGGTGCGCAGCACTGCTGATTGGAAATCGTTTGATCTGCTACCAGCCCTTCGCGGCATGCTAGATTGGAACCAGATGCAGCGGCTTGACCAAGCTGCGCCTGCGCATTTCGAAACACCACTTGGGCGCAAAATACCAATCGACTACGACGGAGAAGCACCCGGCATTACGCTGCGCCTACAAGAAATGTTCGGTGTCACCAAACACCCAACCGTGGGGAAAACCCCGCTTCGCGTGACGCTTCTCTCTCCGGGTCAAAAACCGGTCCAAGTCACCCAAGACATCGTTGGCTTTTGGGCGTCATCATATGCCGATGTCCGGCGCGACATGCGCGGTCGCTATCCACGCCACCCTTGGCCCGAAGACCCGACCCAAGCGGACCCCACTTTGCGCGCAAAACCGCGCGGCACATGAGGGTGATTTGCATTCCGAATCAGCGCGTGTTAATAAAAGGTCAATAAAACAAGACTATTGGCAGGCAGACGATGACTTCCATGTTGAACACCCTGTGGCAGGGCGCATTGCGTCCGCTCTTTAAACGACCGCCTGCTTTGCAGGTCGCAGCCCTGTGCCACCGCGAAGGTGACGCCGGCACAGAGGTGCTGCTTGTCAGCAGTTCAAGCGGGCGTTGGATCTTGCCAAAAGGCTGGCCCATCGACGGGCTGTCCGCAGTCGAAGCCGCCAAGCAAGAAGCATGGGAAGAAGGCGGCGTGAAAAAAGCGTCACCCGACGAAACCGCCGTGCAATCGTTCATCGGAGAAAAGCGTTTCGACAACGGCACGGTCATTCCCTGCGAAGTTAAAGTCTTTCCGTTTAAGGTCAAAAAGCTATCGAAAACCTACCCCGAAGCAGAGCGGCGTGATCGCATGTGGGCGTCACCATCACGGGCTGCGGAATTGGTTGATGAACCTGGCTTGCAGCAGGTCCTCAGTGACTTTGCGGTCTAAGGCATAACTTTATAAACATATTGTGACATCACCCCAATAACGTTACCCCCGGCCCAATTCAAAACCGAGGGACACAATGCCTGAATCAAAACCATCGCACCAATGGAAGACGCTTGATCGCGATCTTGGCCGTATCGGCGCAGTCGAATACGCAACGCAATACGTAGGCAAACCCTTGGTGGGATTGGGCATTTCGCTCGCCTTTATTATCGTAGCCGCACTTGCAAGCACGCTGTTTTTCGGCGGTGATTCAGTGTCTTATGTCGTCATCGCCGCGGCTGCCTTTGGTGCCTATATGGCGGTTAACATCGGCGCAAACGATGTTGCCAACAACATGGGCCCTGCGGTGGGGGCGAATGCGCTGACCATGGGGGGCGCGATTGTCATCGCCGCACTTTGCGAAAGCGCAGGCGCATTGCTTGCCGGTGGTGACGTGGTTTCCACCATCTCGAAAGGGATTATTGACCCTGAAAGCGTCGCAAGCAGCGAAATCTTTATCTGGGCAATGATGGCCGCTTTGATTTCATCCGCATTGTGGGTGAACCTCGCGACTTGGATCGGCGCGCCCGTGTCCACGACCCATTCGGTTGTTGGGGGCGTGATGGGCGCCGGTATCGCCGCCGCTGGTTTTGCTGCCGTGAACTGGCCAACGATGGGTGCAATCGCGGCCAGCTGGGTGATCTCACCGCTTCTAGGTGGCGTTATTGCGGCTGCGTTCCTTGCCTTCATCAAATCCGCGATCATCTACCAAGACGATAAAATCGCAGCCGCCCGCCGTTGGGTGCCGGTGCTGATCGGGATCATGGGCGGCGTGTTCTCAATGTATCTCGCGATGAAGGGGCTTAAAAAGATCGTAAAGATCGATCTAGTCACAGCTTGCCTGATTGGTCTGGTCTTGGGTGCGACCATCTACGCCGTGTCTGCTCCGCTTGTGCGCCGTCAGTCCGAAGGGCTTGAGAACCGCAACAGGTCTTTGAAGGTACTATTCAACATTCCGCTGATCCTTTCCGCAGCTCTGTTGTCATTCGCGCATGGTGCCAATGACGTTGCCAACGCCGTTGGGCCACTGGCCGCAATCGTGCACGCCGAAAGCTTTGGCACTTTCGCCGGCAAAGTAGATATTCCAACATGGGTTATGGTGATCGGCGCGTTCGGGATCTCGTTTGGTCTGATCCTATTCGGACCAAAGCTGATCCGCATGGTCGGCAGCCAGATTACCAAGCTAAACCCGATGCGCGCTTACTGCGTCGCCCTATCAGCCGCGATCACAGTCATCATCGCAAGCTGGCTGGGCCTTCCTGTATCATCAACACACATCGCTGTGGGTGGCGTCTTTGGCGTTGGTTTCTTCCGCGAATGGCACGAAGAGCGCCGCGTGCGCAATTCGTCAGCCAAGCGCCCAGAAGCCAAGCGCATCGCCCCAGAAGAACGCCGCCGCCGCAAGCTGGTACGTCGGTCACACTTTATGACGATCATCGCAGCATGGGTGATCACAGTGCCTGCAGCAGCGTTGATTTCAGCTGTCATCTTCTTGGGACTACAAGCCGCGTTTGTCTAAGGTGCGGTGGATTAAAATCCACCCTACGAAAAAAGAAGGGCCAATTCCTGATTAGGAATTGGCCCTTTTTGTTGGTCACTTAAGATTACTTGCCCAAACAGTAGCGCATGATTGCCTTTTGAGCGTGCAGACGGTTTTCCGCCTCATCAAAGATCACCGAATGTTTCCCGTCCATAACGCTGCTTGTTGCTTCGTCGTCACGGTGCGCTGGTAGGCAGTGCATAAATAACGCTTCATCCTTGGCCTTCTCCATCAAAGCATCATTCACCTGATAACCGCGCAGTTGGTTGTGGCGACGCTCACGGGCAGACTGTGGGTCGTGCATAGATACCCACGTATCGGTCACAACAAGATCAGCGCCTTGCACCGCCTTATCGGGGTTACGCTCTGTTGTATAAAGCCCAGCAAGCGCGGGTTCAGGGTCAAGCGTTTCTGGCCCTGTAAACACCAGGTCAAAATCGAACTGTTTTGCGGCATGCGCAAAGCTGGCAAACACGTTGTTGCCGTCACCGGACCAAACCACCCGCTTGCCTTTGATCGGGCCGCTGTGTTCCTCGAATGTCATGATGTCAGCCATGATCTGACACGGGTGCGTACGATCTGTCAGGCCGTTGATCACCGGAACCGACGCGTATTCCGCCATCTCTAGCAGGGTCTGTTCCTCGAATGTACGGATCATGATCATGTCAACATAGCGCGACAGCACGCGGGCGGTGTCGGCGATGGTTTCGCCGTGCCCAAGCTGCATATCGCTGCCTGATAGAACCATGGTCTGCCCACCCATTTGGCGCACCCCAACATCGAACGACACACGGGTACGGGTCGATGGCTTTTCAAAGATCAGCGCGACCATGTGATTGGCAAGCGGTTGGTCCGCGTCCAGGGTCCCTTTGGGCAAGCCCTTACGCGCGTCTTTCATGGCGCGGCCATTACGGATGATTTCATACAGATCTTCTGCGGGCGTCGTGTGGATATCAAGAAAATGCGTCATAGAGTTCGCTTTGTTGTTGGGCCATCGGCCAGTAAATCATAGGTGAGTCATCACCTGAACAAGTTTGCCATCATTGGTGCTAGCCAGTCGTCGGGGCTGAAACCCCGCCTGCTTATAGATGGATATGGTTCGTGTATCGGTCGAATTTGGACCTACCGCAACCAGCGCATTGTTTCGGCGCATGTCGCGGACGCGTGCTTCGATATAGCCGGTTGAATGCCCCGGCCCCAAGAAATCTGGATTGCCGACAAATGTCGACATGCCACGCGACCCCTTTGGTAAATCTGCATACTCAGATTTCTTTGATACCTGCGTATCAAAGTCCCTGATAAACGCGAACGGTATACGCGCCACGCCAACAATCCGCATATCGACGTTCGGATCGTCCAAATCCTGTATAATCTGCGCAATCTGTCGTTCCGCATCCGGCCACCACGCCTTGACATGCGCCACCGTGAACCAGCGGCGCAATAAAGGTAGATCATCCCGAGTTAACTGACGGAAATCGTAATTGCGCATATACCCTACATCTGTGCGGCTGCTGCATCCAACAGCTCAACCGCGACAGTAATGTCCTCATCTGTAATATTAAGTGGCGGCAACAGCCGGATCACATTGTCAGCCGCAGGCACAGTCAAAACACCCTGTGCATAGCCGGCCTGAACCACCTCTGTGTTCACCGCTTTGCATTTCAGACCCAACATAAGGCCTGACCCACGCACAGCTTCAAATACATCAGGGTGGGATGAAACCAACCCTTCCAACTTTTGGCGCAATAGCCCCGCCTTGCGGTTTACCTCTGCAAGAAACGCATCATCGGCGATGATCTCCATCACCTTTGCACCGACGGCACAGGCCAATGGGTTACCACCATAAGTCGACCCATGCGTACCCGCAGTCATACCAGAGGCCGCGTTTTCAGTGGCGAGAACCGCGCCCAACGGAAAGCCGCCGCCAATCCCCTTTGCGACCATCATAATATCAGGCGTCACCCCCGCCCATTCATGGGCAAACAGTTTGCCAGTACGGCCCATACCGCATTGGACTTCGTCAAGGATCAGCAGGGCACCATTCGCATCGCACAATTCGCGCATCGCTTTTAGATCCCCGTCAGGCACGGGACGAATACCGCCCTCGCCCTGAACAGGTTCGATCACCACAGCAGCCGTGTTTTCGCCCAGCGCATCCGTCAGGCCCATCAGGTCACCGAATTCCAGATGAACAAAGCCGGGCAACAACGGGCCAAAGCCTTTGGTCATTTTCTCAGACCCAGCAGCCGCAATACCTGCGCTTGACCGGCCATGGAAAGAGCCAGAGAAGGTGATGATATCGGTCCGCTCAGGCTGGCCTTTATCAAACCAATACTTGCGGGCCATTTTTACGGCCAATTCACAGGCTTCGGTGCCCGAGTTGGTGAAAAACACTGTGTCCGCAAAGGTCTTATCAACCAATGCATCAGCCAGCTTTTGTTGGGCAGGAATGTTGTAAAGGTTAGACAAGTGCCAAACCGACTGCGCTTGGGTCGTCAATGCGTCAACCAACGCGGGGTTGGCATGACCAAGCGCGTTCACCGCAATCCCAGCGCCCAAATCCAAAAATCGGCGCCCATCTGCTTCCGTCAACCATGACCCTTCGCCGGACACAAACGTCAGCGGGGCACGTGAATAGGTTGGCAAAATAGATGCGATCATGGCGATCATCCTTATCAATAAGCCCGATTGGTGCAGGACCAAGGGCAAAGTGTCAATGTTTTAGGGATAGTAGAAGACGTGACAAACTGCGGCGCTAAATTAGCGTCGGCGTCGGCTTACGTATGTTGTGCGCATCTTCATATGCCCCCGATAGCCTAAATCATTGAAGCCGTGAAGATAAAAAATGCCAGCAGCATTCTGACGTTGCAAAATTCGGCAAACGCGGTCCAGATGCGGCAATGACTTTGCGCGCACAAAATCCACGCCTTGCGGTGGCACTGATCGTCACAGCAACGGCATTCATCGCGGGCACTATGTTGCTCGCGAAAACGCTTGGCACCGATGTTTTGGGGCCGCCGTTGCACCCGCTACAGGTCAGCCACGGACGGTTTTTATTTGCGTTCATTGCGATCGGTACAGTGGCAAGCATTCTACGACCGAAAATCAAACAGCCCCGACTGCGGCTCCATATCGGCCGTACTGTGTTTGGATGGGCCGGGGTCAGCCTGATGTTTGCAGCCGCTGCCAACATGCGCCTGTCCGATGCCACCGCGATCAGTTTTCTAAACCCTGTCTTCGCAATGATCCTTGCCATCCCCCTTTTGGGTGAACGTGTCGGCCCTTGGCGTTGGTTTGCAGCCTTCGCGGCGATGATAGGGGCGATTGTGCTACTGCGCCCCGGCGCAAGCTCATTTCAATTGGCAGGACTACTGGCGCTTGGTGCAGCATTGATGATGGGGATGGAGCTCATCTTTCTGAAGAAACTGGCAGACAGCGAACCCGCCTTCCAAGTCCTACTGATCAACAACGGGATCGGGCTTGCTATCGCAACAGCGGCGGTTTTGCCGGTATGGGTCATGCCAACGGCACCGCAGTGGGCCGCCCTTGCTGGGATTGGGGTGTTAATGGCAACGGCACAAACCTGCTTTGTGAACGCCGTCGCGCGGGCCGACGCCAGCTTTATCACGCCATTCAGCTACATCACGCTGATCTTCGCAACGCTCTATGATGCGATCATATTCGGCGAACGCCCCGACCACATCAGCATGATCGGCGCGCTTCTTATCGTTGGCGGTGCGGTTCTACTTGCTTGGCGTGAAACACGCGCCAAAGCTTAGGCCTTTAGACGGTACCCAGTGTGCATCCAGCGCAAGCAAACGCTTAGCACGGCAACACAGGCAATACCGACGACAACGACACCAACCCAAGGGCTGCTATCGCTGACCCCAATCATCCCAAAGCGGACACCGTCGATAATATAAAAGAACGGGTTCGCGTGGCTAAGGACCTGAAGAAACCCGGGCAGCGCGTCGATGGAATAGAAGGTCCCCGACAAAAACGCCAAAGGGGTCACCAAAAAGTTCGAAATCGCCGAAAGCTGATCAAACTTATTCGCGAAGATGCCGGCAATCATGCCCAAGCCACCCATCAAGACAGATCCCATCAGGACAAACAGGACAACCCAACCCGGGTTCTGCATGCCAACGCCCAAGAACAGCATCGATCCAATTGCGATCACAACGGCAACCAATGCGCCACGCGCGACCGCGCCACCGATATAGCCAAATACCAATTCGCCCGCAGACAAAGGCGGCATCAACGTATCGACGATATTCCCCTGCACTTTCGCGGACGCAAGGCTCGAGGACGTATTCGCAAACGCGTTCTGAATAACAGTCATTGTCAGAATGCCCGGAGCAAGAAAACTAATAAAAGGAACCCCCATCACGTCACCACGCTGTGGACCAATCGCGATGGTGAAAATCATCAAAAACAGGCCCGCGTTGATCAAAGGGGCCATCACCGTCTGCGACCAAACATTCATAAACCTGCGAATTTCGCGGCGCACCAATGTCCAAGTCCCCAGCCAGTTCACGCGCCCAAAGCGGCGAACACCCATTGCAGTCTTTGTGGTCATGCTCAATGTCCTTATCCTAGCGCTGTGACATAACCTATCAGGCAGAATTGACCAGTGCAGGACGTAAAAACACGCGCCCACAGTGGCATCTAGATGGGTTCATTCTGCCATACCCGGCGAAAACCTTGATCCCGCGCTTCACATCCCTGCTCACAATGACTAATATAAGGCTTGAACAGATTTTCAGGCCCGACAAACTGCTTTGTCCGGTCCGCTGAACCAAAGGAATCCATATGTCCTGGACAGACGAGCGCGTCGAGACGCTCAAAAAGATGTGGGGCGAAGGCCAGTCCGCTAGCCAAATCGCCAAGGAACTGGGCGGCGTGACCCGTAACGCTGTGATCGGTAAGGTCCATCGCTTGGGCCTGTCAAACCGTGCTGGCTCTGGCGGTGCATCTGCTACCAAAGCAGCCCCCAAAGAGAAACCTGCAGCAGCGGCCAAACCGTCCGTGCCAAAGCCGGCACCAAAGCCAAAGCCAACCCCTGCTCCCGCCGCATCGGTGCCAGCCGTGAAAGAAGAGGTCGAACTCGACGAAAACGGCATCCCTATTTCGGCCGCTCGCCGGGCTATCATCCCTGCAGGCCAGCCTTTGCCACCACAGCCGTCAGCAAATGAAATCAGCCCCGAGGCACTGGCAAAAGTCAGCGAAGTCGAAAAAACTGCTAAGCGTATCAGCCTGATGGAGCTTACAGAAAAGACCTGCAAATGGCCCGTCGGCGACCCGGCCACTGACGATTTTTGGTTCTGTGGCCTTGGTGTACAAGCTGGCAAACCCTACTGCGAAGCCCACGTCGGCGTTGCATTCCAACCTATGTCTTCACGTCGCGACCGTCGGCGGTAAAATGAAATTACGTAGGGTGGATCTTGATCCACCAACCAAGGCCGCCTTTTTAGGCGGCCTTTTATCTATCAACCATCCGGATGCCGGACAGCATGACGCCAAGCCAAATTACTTATCCTGACCGCCTTCACGATCAAGCATATTTAGACCCACAGCAGAAAATTTGACACTGGCTGAATCGGGTACAATGTTCGAGTTAATATCGTTCCATGAAGTCCGATTCTTCTCGTGCAACTCCCAATCAATCGTTTCCCCCATCTGCTCCCCATGCAAGGTCATCAGGATGTACCAAGGATTCTGGTTCGGGTCTTTTGGGTTAGCTATGAAATCACTTTCGGAAAATATGCCTTTACCTTCCACCATCCCCTTACATCCGGCAAGCTTTGGCTTATCTTAAGTTTGTTGCTTCACCGTCGATGTCAGGAACCCCGTGCCTTTTACCTCTGCCTCTCGGACAAAGATAAAACGTGGCCTATGGCTGCTTGTTGGGTGGACTGCGCTTGGGCTTGGGGCCGTTGGGGTTGTCCTGCCGGTGTTGCCGACCACTCCGTTTGTGATCCTCGCGGCGTTCGCATTTGGTAACGGATCACCCAAGTTGCAAAAGCGTCTCCACGATCATCGCACTTTTGGTCCGATGATCGCGGAATGGAATGCCACAGGTGCGATCGCCCCGAAATACAAAGCAATCGCGGTCGTGATGATGGCCGCCGCTTTGACGGCCAGCATACTTATGGGGATGCGTCCCATGATCATCGCGATCCAATCCATCTGCATGATCGGCGCGGGCACATTTGTGTTAACCCGCCCGAACGGAAGCGCCTAGCGCGTCTTTAGCGAAATCAGCTTTTCGAGATTGAACGCAACATCCAAGCCGCCTTTTCATGAAAGGCCGAACGCGCAGTCGCGAGGTCCTCTGTTACAGGATCGCCCGCATCGCCAGCGGCTGCGATCAGATCATGAAGACGCTTCGCGATCTTGTTGTGATCTTCGGCAAGGTTCTGACACATACCCCCGGCGCTTTGTGGCGACGACACATCTTTGATCACAGATTCTGACAGCAACGCAGCTGACGACATCTGCGTCAAATGCCCAAGCGCACGAATACGTTCGGCAATCACGTCAGTCGCAGCGAACAGCTCTTCGTATTGCGTTTCGGTCAAATTGTGGACCGCATAAAACATCGGACCTTCGACGTTCCAATGCACGATATGGGTCTTGATCAATATACGATATGTATCTGCCAATACATCACTTAACCCATCAGCCACGGCTTTGGGGTCACCAACCCCTGTGTTCACATCATGCTCTTGGGGTTTTTCAGCAAGTACAGACTTCATTGGTCTCTCCTTCACTCTCGTACGTTTCGGTCAACGAAAAGAGGCGACCCGCAGGCCACCTCATCCGTTCATCAAGCGTTATCAAGGAACGTATCGACTTCTTCTTTCGCCTGCTCTTTGGTTTTACCGTATTTAGCTTGGATTTTGCCTTCCAACGCCTCACGGTCACCATTGATTTCGGCGATCTCATCATCCGTCAGTTCACCCCATTTAGCTTTCAGGTTGCCTGACATTTCTTTCCATTTACCTTCGATTTGATCCCAGTTCATTGGTTTTCCTTCCGTGTAAAAGCACCCGCTTAGCCGCCAATGTGCTAAGCGCTCCGTGCTGTGTTTCATTGTTCGAGGTGAGTGTTTGTCGCTTAGACAAGCCGCTTATTGGCGCGTGGTCCGGCGATCAGCCAAATGATAAAGCCGATGAGAGGCAGCAATAGCACCAACAACACCCACAATACCTTGTTTCCCGTCGAGCCACCTGAACCAACAATTGAAATAATCGCCACTACATCAAGGATGAGGACAAGCAGACTGCCGATACCGGTAACTTCCAACATTGTATTCTCCAATTTGTTCATCGTTCTCGGGAAGACAATGCACTGACGGCGATTTGGTTCCGCGCCATCAAAAAAATCTATTTGGAATGGCAGGTACATGCTCGGCCGTTATGCCCATTCCCAACACGCTCGCCCTTCGCTATATGGCCCCTATGACCCAGAACCCACCTTCGCTCCGCCCCGACCTTGCCCCTGCGGCCAAGATTACTGACGCCAGCCGCCCCGGCCAGCCGACCATCGGTATGGTCAGCCTCGGGTGCCCCAAGGCCTTGGTGGATTCAGAACGCATCCTGACCCGGCTCCGCGCCGAAGGTTACGCGATTTCGCCCGACTATTCCGGTGCCGAAGCGGTCATCGTAAACACCTGCGGGTTCCTTGATTCCGCTAAGGCAGAATCACTTGATGCGATCGGCGAGGCGCTGACCGAAAACGGCAAAGTCATCGTGACAGGCTGCCTCGGTGCAGAACCCGATTACATCCGGGAACATCACCCCAACATTCTGGCAGTCACCGGACCACACCAATACGAACAGGTGCTTGATGCAGTGCACAGCGCCGTTCCCGCGAACCCCGATCCATTCATCGACCTGTTGCCCGCGACAGGGGTATCCCTGACACCGCGGCACTACAGCTACCTGAAGATATCCGAGGGCTGTAACCACAAGTGTAAATTCTGCATCATCCCCGATATGCGCGGCAAACTGGCGTCACGGCCTGCGCATGCGGTGCTGCGCGAGGCGGAAAAGCTGGTGCAGGCTGGCGTCAAAGAACTCCTCGTTATCTCTCAAGATACCTCAGCCTATGGGCTGGACCGTAAATATGACGTTAATCCGTGGAAAGACGGCGAAGTCCGCAGCCATATCCTCGACCTCACGCGTGAACTGGGCAAGCTGGGCGCGTGGGTGCGGCTGCACTACGTCTACCCCTACCCGCACGTGCGCGACCTGATCCCGCTGATGGCCGACCCAAGCAACGGCATCCTGCCCTATCTGGATATCCCGTTCCAACATTCGCACCCCGATGTGCTGCGGCGGATGGCACGGCCAGCGGCGGGCGCAAAGACGCTAGAAGAAATCCGGGCATGGCGCGAAATCTGCCCCGACATCACGCTGCGATCCACATTTATCGTGGGCTACCCCGGCGAGACCGAGGAAGAATTCCAGCACATGCTTGATTGGCTGGACGAAGCCCAACTCGACCGCGTTGGCTGCTTCCAATACGAAAACGTCGACGGAGCCCGCTCCAACGCCCTGCCCGACCACGTCGCACCCGAAGTCAAACAAGACCGCTGGGACCGCTTCATGGCCAAAGCCCAAGCCATTTCCGAAGCCAAACTCGAAGCCAAGGTCGGCAAAACCCTAGAGGTCATCGTAGACGACATCGACGAAGACGGCATCGCCACCTGCCGCACATGGGCCGACGCCCCCGAGATCGACGGGAACCTGTTCATCGACGAGGGAACCGAAGGGTTGGCCGTGGGTGATGTCGTGAAGGTTGTTGTTGAGGAAGCTGGGGAGTATGATTTGTGGGGAAGACCGAGTTAAATTTTTAGGAATAGCAAATTGTCCGAAAACCGTATTTATCAAGTAGCACGCCTCACCGATAAACAAATTGTTCGACTGTTCAAAAGCATAGCTGAGTTATACCCAGAAAACACTATTGTGGACCTGTCGCGCTTTCGTGCCGCCCCAAGTGCTC
This sequence comes from Yoonia maritima, assembly GCF_002933395.1. GTDB lineage: Bacteria > Pseudomonadota > Alphaproteobacteria > Rhodobacterales > Rhodobacteraceae > Yoonia > Yoonia maritima_A. Next base: position 41 of record NZ_PKFN01000007.1, on the reverse strand, counting down.
GTTTAGGCCACCTTCCGTTCGAATGCGACAGGGCTTTTCCA
>NZ_PKFN01000006.1:0-2500 GCF_002933395.1 Yoonia maritima | reverse complement strand
ATGAAGGTAAGGTAACACTTACTGGAGGTCCGAACCCACACCTGTTGAAAAAGGTCGGGATGAGGTGTGCCTAGGGGTGAAAGGCCAATCAAACTCGGAGATAGCTGGTTCTCTGCGAAATCTATTTAGGTAGAGCGTCGGACGAATACCCTCGGGGGTAGAGCACTGAATGGGTAATGGGGGCCCACAGCCTTACTGATCCTAATCAAACTCCGAATACCGAGGAGTAATATCCGGCAGACACACAGCGGGTGCTAACGTCCGTTGTGGAGAGGGAAACAACCCTGACCTACGACTAAGGCCCCTAATTCATGGCTAAGTGGGAAAGCAGGTGGGACGACCAAAACAACCAGGAGGTTGGCTTAGAAGCAGCCATCCTTTAAAGATAGCGTAACAGCTCACTGGTCTAAATAAGTTGTCCTGCGGCGAAGATGTAACGGGGCTCAAGCCATGAGCCGAAGTCTAGGATGCGATTTATCGCATGGTAGCAGAGCGTAGTGTGACATAATTCCATGTCTCCTTAACTTCTTCGGAAGTATTGGAGACGCGGAGTTTTCTGTGAAGCCGGCCTGTGAGGGATCCGGTGGAGAGATCACTAGTGAGAATGATGACATGAGTAGCGACAAAGGGAGTGAGAGACTCCCTCGCCGAAAGTCCAAGGGTTCCTGCTTAAAGCTAATCTGAGCAGGGTAAGCCGACCCCTAAGGCGAGGCCGAAAGGCGTAGTCGATGGGAACCAGGTTAATATTCCTGGGCCATGGAGTGGTGACGGATCTGAAACGTAGTTCATCCTTATCGGATTGAATGGGCTGCCAACAGGTTCCTGGAAATAGCCCTCCTATAAGATCGTACCCTAAACCGACACAGGTGGACTGGTAGAGAATACCAAGGCGCTTGAGAGAACCACATTTAAGGAACTCGGCAAAATACCTCCGTAAGTTCGCGAGAAGGAGGCCCGTTCAGAACGCAAGTTTTGGGCGGGGGCACAAACCAGGGGGTGGCGACTGTTTACTAAAAACACAGGGCTCTGCGAAGTCGCAAGACGACGTATAGGGTCTGACGCCTGCCCGGTGCCTGAAGGTTAAAAGGAGGAGTGCAAGCTCCGAATTGAAGCCCAGGTAAACGGCGGCCGTAACTATAACGGTCCTAAGGTAGCGAAATTCCTTGTCGGGTAAGTTCCGACCTGCACGAATGGCGTAACGACTTCCCCGCTGTCTCAAATGTGGACTCAGCGAAATTGAATTTCCTGTCAAGATGCAGGATACCCGCGGTTAGACGGAAAGACCCCATGCACCTTTACTATAGCTTCGCATTGGCATCAGGCACAGTATGTGCAGGATAGGTGGTAGGCTTCGAAGCGGGAACGCCAGTTTCCGTGGAGCCTCCCTTGAGATACCACCCTTATTCTGCTTGATGTCTAACCGCGGCCCGTTATCCGGGTCCGGGACCCTGCGTGGTGGGTAGTTTGACTGGGGCGGTCGCCTCCCAAATTGTAACGGAGGCGCGCGAAGGTTGGCTCAGAGCGGTCGGAAATCGCTCGTTGAGTGCAATGGCAGAAGCCAGCCTGACTGCGAGACTGACAAGTCGAGCAGAGTCGAAAGACGGCCATAGTGATCCGGTGGTCCCGAGTGGAAGGGCCATCGCTCAACGGATAAAAGGTACGCTGGGGATAACAGGCTGATGGTGCCCAAGAGTCCATATCGACGGCACCGTTTGGCACCTCGATGTCGGCTCATCTCATCCTGGGGCTGGAGCAGGTCCCAAGGGTACGGCTGTTCGCCGTTTAAAGAGGTACGTGAGCTGGGTTTAGAACGTCGTGAGACAGTTCGGTCCCTATCTTCCGTGGGTGTAGGATATTTGAGAAGAGTTGCCCCTAGTACGAGAGGACCGGGGTGAACGATCCACTGGTGGATCAGTTGTCGTGCCAACGGCAGTGCTGAGTAGCTATGATCGGACAGGATAACCGCTGAAGGCATCTAAGCGGGAAGCCCCCTTCAAAACAAGATATCCCTGAGAGCCGAGGTAGACCACCTCGTCGATAGGCCAGAGATGTAAGCGCTGTAAGGCGTTCAGTTGACTGGTACTAATGGCTCGATAGGCTTGATTTGATCCAGTAATAGTAAGACTTACTGAAACAAATCAAAACACATACACACACAATCATCAGTATACGATGAACATGGAACAAAACCTGATGTTATCGGCTAGGACATCAATCCTAGCCAGTGTTTCTTTTTTGGTTTGGTGATAATAGCGCGAGCAAAACACCCGATCCCATCCCGAACTCGGCAGTTAAGTGCCGCTGCGCTGATGGTACTGCGTCTTAAGGCGTGGGAGAGTAAGTCATTGCCAAACCTAATAAGAAACACTTCTCTCTATACGATAACAAAAAAAGCCCTCTCAAAACACCGCGAGGCACAATAGCGCGGGATGGAGCAGCCCGGTAGCTCGTCAGGCTCATAACCTGAAGGTCGTAGGTTCAAATCCTACTCCCGCAACCA
>NZ_PKFN01000004.1 GCF_002933395.1 Yoonia maritima | reverse complement strand
CAACGAACCCGCCTCGCGCGCGGCGGTGGCTTGGGGGGCAAGCGTCCGGGCTGTCAAGTAGCCGTCCGGGTCGAGCGCAATGCCGGTCAGTTCGAAGCGCTGGCGTTCGATCAGGGTGCCGAGCGCTCGGTCGGAAGCGGCGCGCAGTGTGGCGGCGTTGGCGCCGTCGCGGTCGACCGAAGTGGTGACCTCCAGCGCTATATGCGTCACCGCCTGATCGGGATGTACCGCCCGCCCACCTCGGCGACCATAGGCGACGGTCGCCAGATCGGTCGTTCGTCCGAAGCGGTCGGCGGCAAGATGCAGCGTGTGTTCGATGCGCGCATCGGCGTTGCCGCCTTCGTAGAGGTGGATCAGTGTTTCTCGTGGTAGAAGCTGCGCCGCGCCGCGTCGGCCCGCTGGCGCCTGGGTCGCGGGTTGCTGCGGGAGGACCCGGAAACGGCTTTCGCTGATCTGAAAAGGCGCGTCGAAGTCGCGATCGGCGTAGACCTCTTGCCGGATGCTCTGGCCTTGCAACGCGCGCCGCGTCACGGTTCGCGTTCGCAGGTCCGAGGCGGCGCCGGGCCAAGCGCCCGCTTCCACGCTGCTGGGCGTGACCGGGCGAGCCTCGGCGTTGGCGTTGAAGATCTGCGTTTGCCGGTGCGCGATCATGCGTGCGTCTTCGCGCTCGCCCGCGTGGAACCACGTTCGCACGGTGGCGGCGATGAGCTCGCCCGCATCGCCCGCGCCGGGGGCTTCGCTGTCGTGGCGTTCGACCATGCCGAAATGGGCTAGCCCGCCGGTTTCCGGGTCGGAGATGCCATCGCGGTAGGTGAAGCGCTCGACGGTGAAGGCGGCGGTGATGTGGTCGGTGCGCTCGATCCGGCGGACGACGATGGGATGCGACGGGACCGGCATGAGCCAGGGCGCCGTGGATGCCTGCGCCTCGATATAGAGCGCGGCGGACGAGCCGTATTCGATGGTCACTTCGCCGCCGAGGTTGTTGGCGTAGCCAGTCAGCCGTCCGGCCGGGCCGTCGGTCATCAGCGGCAGGTAGGTCACCGGGCCGCCCGCGTCGCCGGGCAGGCCGGAGTAGGACACGAGACAGAGCGTCCCGTCGGCGAGGAGGTCCACCAGTTCGGCCCCTTGCGAGGCGTGCGCCATGGTCAGGCCCGGCAGATCGGCGGCGCGGCGGAAGGCGTTGCCGGAAAGGTTTTCCCAGACCTCGGTGCGGTCGGGGCCGAGGTACAGAAGGTCCGGCAGGCCGCTGCCGGTGACGTCGGCGAAGCGGACGCGGTAGGGGTCGTAATCGTCGGAATGATCAAAGCGCGGTGCGTTCGCGACCGGCACGGCGGGCCCGAAGTGGCCGTGGCCGAGGTTCGGCCAGTAGCGCATTTGACCGTTCCCAAGTTCGACAATATCGGCCAGGCCACTGCCGGTCACGTCGGCTGTGAAGATGCCGCGACCGGGCGTTGGCGCGAGCGCCGGAGGGCCGTCTTCGCCGCCCGCGCGCCTGAGTGGCAGGTGATCGCCCGCGCGCCCGTCGCTTTCGATCCAGACGACATCGTCGCCGCCGCCGAGCAGCAGATCGGTCTGTCCGTTGCCGCTGCAATCCATCAAACCCGGCGCGCCGGTGCCGGGACGGGCGACCTGGTCGAAGCTTTGCATGGCGTCCCAGTTCGCAGCGGTTGCGTCGTAGCGGTGGAACCCGGAGGTCGTGGGCGAAGCGACCACAAGGTCGCGTGCGCCATCGGTTTCAACGTCGCCCAACACGCCGCGCCCGACCGCCGAGGCACTGGGCAGGGTGCTGATGCGTTCTTCTTCGCCGAAGCGTCCGCCGCCGAGGTTCCGCCGAAGCGCCCATTCTCCGCCGCGCTTGAATAGGGCGTGGCTGATGCCTTCGCCAAAGGGGTCGGCCCATTGCGGCGGGTGCCCGGCGCGAAGAGGTGTGCCATCGCCACGTTGAAGCAGTCTTGGAGTGGCTGCGGCTCGAGCTTGCGCGTAGCGGAAGGTCAGTGGCGGTCCGGAAGCCGTCCAGTTCTCATCGCCTCGTCGTCCGGTGCGGGTAATCGCACGCAGGCGGGATCCGGTAGCGGCTTCGTCGTCGGGGCCATAGTCGAAGGTGATGATGTCGGTCAGGCGTTCGTTCGCGGCGAGCGTCGGATAGCGGTTTGCGAGCAAGAGCGCGCGGCACCGGCGGTAGCGGCGCACTTCGAAGCCGGGATAGGTCGAGAAAGGATCGGGTCGCATCGGCCAGGGCGCGGTTTCGTCGGAGGCATTGGCCGGCGCGGCGGTGTCGTGTTCGCCATAGTCGAAGACAACCTCAAGCCGGAATTGCAAATCGGCGCCCGGGTTGGCCTGGTCGTAGGGCACTCGGTTGCCGTAAAGGACGCGCTTCAGGTAGCGCGCGGCGAGGCCGGGGCCCGCCATGCGCCGCGCCTCGGCGGCGTGGGTGCGCGGGACGTTTGTGAAGTCTTCGGGCTTGTAGACAAAGCTGGCCGCATTGCCGTTGGCGTCGCGATGGTATTCCAGGTTCCACGCGGCGATCCGGGCCGGTTTCGCCGGGTCGGCGATACGGGCGGCGGCAGTTTCGCCGTAGATCGCGACGCCGCCGTCAGGATCGGCGACGCGCCATTGCGCGATGCCCGTTGCGCGGTCGGTCCAGCGTTCGATCACGTGGTCGTCGGCGCCGACGACCGGACGGAAGCGGTCGATACGCGTTGCGCCGATGGTCCGCCTGACGGGTTGCCAGTTGCCACCGACCTGTTCGAGCATCGGGCTGAGTTGCCCCAGACCGCTGAGCGAGAATCGGTCGGTATCGTCGTACCTCGATGCCCCCCGGTCGCCGAGCCGAGTGATAGACGGCGGGTCCATCGCCCAGCCAAGCCCAAAGGCGGAGTTGCCGCCTCCGGTGTGTGTCAGGCTGAGTGGTGGTGTGTTACCGGTGCGGTCGGCAGCGAAAGGCATCGGCACAGTCAGTCCGACGCTTCCGTCACTCGGGTTAACCTCGAGACTTTCGCCGAAGCCGATCGGCCCCGGCGCAAAGTCAGGGAGCGGCGGCCCGGCGGTCACTGGCGCGCTCCGACCGAATAGTCCACCACGACATAAATATCGCGGATTGCGCTGCCATCCAGCGCCGCACCGTTCGCGCCGCCGATGTCGCCTGCGTTGATCACTGCGACCGGCAGCGTGGCGCGCGGATCGTTTCCGGCGAATGCACCCACTGCGGCACCCGGCATGTCGCCCAGATCGGCGGCGGCGCCGAAGGCGGCGGTCGGGTCGCCATCAACCGAGAAGGCCAGCGCTCCGACACCGCCGTCCGTTTCCACCGCGATCCTGAAGTTGGTGGCCGTCAACGCGCGACCCGCTACGAAGATCGGGAAGTGGCGTGCGCCGATGGTCAGATCGACCGGCGTGTTGAGCGGACCTTCCACGAGCGTCTGGAAGACATCGTTGTGTTCCTGACGCAGGCTGATGACGCGCTGCAGGCCGTCGTCCTGGAACGTCTGGGCTAACGTCCCCGCCAGTGCGGCGTTCTGGGTTTCAACATGGTCGCGCAGCACGTCGTCGAATTCCGCCGTGTAGCTGATCCGAAGCAAAACGTCGCTGATCGAGGAGTAGTCGAATGGCGGGAAGCCATCCGGCTGCGGCAGGGTCAGGCGCCACTGGCTGACGACGCCCGCGCCTTCGAACGGCAGGTAACGCGGGCCACCGAAGCTCAACTCGAACACGCCCGCGTCGTTTTGGGCGGTACTGGTCGAGATCGTCTGGCCGCGCGCTGCCGGGACCGCCTGAAGCGCAACTGCTGAATCGGGGTCTCGCCGGATGAAACTGTCTTCTAGCGTCAGCGCCGCACTTATGTTGGCGTGTGGTCCGGCGACGGAAGGGATAGTCACACGCAGCGCCTTGATAAGGCGGAGGAACTGACCGGGATAGAACAGGTCGCAGAACTGTTCCGGAATCGAGAAGGTCGTGCTCCCTGTTGTCTTGAGTTCGACCAGCGCCGCCGGGTCCATCTGGAACAGAGAGAACGTCTGGTCGATTTCCTGGTAGGACGGCGTCGTCTCGATGAACCGTTTTTCTAGGTTCTGAAGGTCGACCATCAACCGCGACCCGGCGTGCAGGCCGGAGCGGCCGCTGTCCCAGTAGTTGCCGCTCAGAAGCTCAGACGTCTGGTCGTTTCGCTCGAACCGGTAGGCGGTCTCGGCCATGCGGGCCAGCGACATCGCGCAGTTGAAGGCGTCGCGATGCACGGTCTGCAAGGTGGCCGCAACCCAAGAGTGGAAATCGAGGTTGCTGAATTTGTTCTCGGCCTGAGTTTGCAATTCCTCGGCGTGGGTGATCGACAACTCGTGCAGTTCCACCGCGCGGACGGCTACCTGGCGCCTGAGGTCCGAGGCCGCGACCTCTTTCTCCAGTTCCTTCAACTGGTCGCGCTGTTGTGCGGCCTGGTGTTCCCAGCCCTCGGCGCGGCGGGCGAATGTCGCTTCGAGCGCCGCCGACGAGGCGACGATGCTGGCAAGGTCGGCCAGAGCGCGCGTGCCAACTGCGAAGCGGTGCGCGGAGCTGCCGGTTTCTATCCCGCCATACTTCATCGCAAACGGACTGCCGACCTGAGGGATCAGGTGCAACGCGCCGGAGAGGAAGCCGAGGACGGCTTCGGCCGCCCGCAGTGCGGATGCGGTATGGTGTGCGATGCGTTGGACGACTTCGGCATCGTTCAGACCTTCGTCGATCAGGTCTTCGACACGACCGAGCGCGTTGCTGAGGGTCTCCTGACGCGCCAGCATTGCTTCGTGGCTTCTGAGTGCAATGTCGCGTTCCCAGTTGCGTGTTTGAGTCGTGCGTTGCAGAACGTCCAACCCTTGCGACAGACGCAGAAGGTTCAGTTCCTCGCCGTCCTTCTTCTCCAGCGCGGCCTGAAGCGCGCTGCCGAAGGATTGAACGGTCCCGGCGAATTGCTTGGCCCGGTCGATCAGCGCCGAGAACCTGAGTGGGGGCGCGCTGCCATTCAGGGCAGCGAGGATGTCGTCGGTCGACAATCCTGCGCCACGTGCGCGGATCAGGGCGCGCGGGTCGATCTCGGGTGCGAACAGCGAAAGCTGGCGGCGGTTGCCGTCGATGTCGAGACAATTGTGGATCTTGTAGAGCCGGTCCTCGACGTCGTCCCAGAACTCCAGAAGCTCGACATTGCCGGGCACGCAGAAAGCGGGCGAGATCGTCTTGAGCACGGAGACGACAAAACGCGGACCGCGCTTTCGGCCGCGGCGTTTCTTGTCGACGGCCTTCCAGTTGCCGGGTTCGAACACCGGGGCGGTGTCACGGGTGCGGTCCTTCAGATCGTCAAAGGCGACAACGGCTGTGCCGGGTACGAACCGGGCGCGACCGTTGGCGACCTCTGCGGTCAGGCGAAGTTCCGGCTCGGCGGGGGCGGCGGCGACTGCCATGATACCGGGATTGACCAGCGGCTCGTCAGTGCGCACGGGCCCGGCGACGTTGGCCTCGAAGTTCGTGCTGGCGCGCATGGTTCGGTTTCGCGACCCTTCGAGCTTGATCGTCGCGCGGCGGCCGTCCAGATGGCTTTCACCGACGACCATCATGCCCTTGGCCTTCATTTCGAGCGAGTTCGCCGCCTTCCAGGTTGCCGAGGAAGCCATTTCCACGTCAAGAGCGAACCCGAGGTCCATCACGGCGGGACCTGTCGGCATGGCGGGGATGAGCAGCCAGTTTTCCAGTTCGGCAAGGAATTCCGAACCGCGTTCGAGCGCGGGCTTGATCGCGGTATAGCTGCGGCTGCCGCCGGTCTGGCCGCAATCGCCGATCTTTCTCGGGCGCGGCCCGAGGATTTCGCGGGCCGTCTGGTAGTGGACGATGGCTTCGGCAATGGTCTCTTGCTGGAACTGGCGGAACAACTTGTCGCCCCAGTCGATCTCATTCCTTACGTAGGACATGACCGTGGACTTCTGATAGGCCGACAGCCTGAGCCGTGCGATGGCGTGCGGATTGAACGGGTCTTCGCGGTAGGTCGCGATGGCTTGTTGCTGAGTCAGAATGGTGCGTAGCCTCGGGACGGACAGCCCCCGGAATTCGACATATCGCCAATTCCGATCCCGTTGCCGCGCGGCGTTTTGCGCATCGCTCAGGGCGGGGTCGTCATCGACGGTTTCGGTCGTGGTCGGGTTGAAGATGTATTCGTACCAACGCTTTGCTTCCGCGTGGTTCCCTTGCGCCTGCAAAGTGCGCGCAAGCAGGAACGGGACGTGGAAGAAGATTTCTCGGTAGTAGGTTCCGAATGGCCCATCAAAGTCGATTCCGTCGTCGACGATCATGTCGATGACCGATGAACTGGTCAGCTGGATCGGCGTGTTTCTCTCGCGCAGGCTTTCCTGAACCGACGTCGACAACAGGCCATCGATACCGCCAGTGAACAGTCGTCGGGCAATGAGACGGGCGAGCGTGGTGCCGATGCGTTTCAGAACCCAATTCTGTCCGGGCAGGGCGGTGCCTTGGAAGAGCAGCAAATCTCCACGCCAGTCGATGACTGCATCTATCATTGAGCCGTTGACAGGATAAACGTCGGCACCGCGCAGGTTCGCCAGTTTCGCCTGGAACAGGCCGTCCTGCGATAGGTCTCGGAAGTCATCTGGCGCATAGCGCTGGACCCGCTCGCGGGCTGCGCTGTCGGCTGCTAGGGCGACGAAGGCGTAGTCATCGAACGGTGCGGACGAGAGTTGACCGAAGTATAGCTGGCCGTTCCGCTCGCTTAGGATCGGGGAAGGCGGTGAAGCGTTCTTGACCCACGACATACGCGCTTGCGTTTTCGTGTCGGGGGCAATGCGTGTGTCCTTGTCGAATAGATCGACAAAAGCGCGCATCTGGTAGCCGATGCCCGCAAGTACGATGCCCGAAGTAGAGGACTCCGGATAAACCCGGGTCCATTCCTTGGTGTCGAGCGTATATCCCTCGCGTGCTGTGGTGTGCGGTTCGAAGTCGTAGCGGGGTGTCAGCATGTCCTTGATTTCGTCGTCCAGACTGCTGGGGTCGAACGAGAATATACCGAAGCCGAACATGTCCTTGATGGCATCCTTGAAGGCCTCCAGCTCTTCCGGCTCGATCAGCGGATCGGCGAGGATGCCATCGGTTTCGCCAAAGGGACGTGTGCCATAGAGCGAGATCGACTGTGGAACTGTCCATTCACCGTCCAATCGCAATGTCGAGAACTTTACCGCGAAGGTGTGCTTGTAGCCGATGAATTTCGAGCCTGCGTCGCGGACTTCGTTCTGGGCTGTCGTGACGATTTCGACCCAGAAGATGTGCAGCCGACCATCGTGCATAACCGGAGACACTTCGCGGACCGGGATCTTGATGTTGATCGGATTCCACGGGTTCCATTTGGTGTATTTCGTGCGGCTTCGGTGTCCGTATTTCACGTTCTCCGCAGTGCGGTAGTAGAAGGTCGGCGGATCGCCCGGCGTCACGCCGATCAGGTGCAACGTGTCGGTTTCATTTGCGTCGTCAATTGCGTGGTAGGATCCCGCAATGCGCAGGTTAGCAAGAACCTCGAAACCTTCGAGATAGCGGGAATAGGCGTCGAGGATGACCTGTTCGTCCAATTCGCTCTGGAGGACCTCGGACTCCAGTTCTTCGAACAGGTGGGTCTTGTTGTCGCGAAACTCGGGGTCGAGGTAGTTTTCGGTCCAGAGGAACACCTTCCGGTTCGCTTTCCAGACTTGGAAGTTCTTGCGCCACTCCCATTCGTCCGCCGGGATCAGGCCGGGGTCGACCTTTATCTCGCCGTTGGCGCTTTCCTCGCGTTTCAACTGGATACGGTGGACGTAGGCCTGAAGCGAAGTGGTGCCTGCCACGATGCGAGATGTCGGGAAGCAGCCGTCTACCTCGGTCGGCAGCAAGAAGTAGTCGTAAAGCTGTGTGTGGTTTTCGAATTCAGGATGGATCGAATGGATCAGATAGGCCGCAAGACCGTCACGTTTGGCGTTGAGGATTTTGGCCTCGTATGGCTCGTTCACCTCGTCCCACTGTTCGTCATCCGGGTGCTGGACGCGGAGCGCGGCGATGACGGCGTTCGCGGCGGCGTTCAGCTGATCGTAGTCATTTGACGCGGCATTGCCGAGGAAGTCGGCGGTGACGCCCAGCGTCTGGGTGAGCGCGCTGGCCATTTCCAGAAGCCCCAGTGCGTCGAGCGCGTTGGCTGGCAACGCAACGGTGTCGTTCAGCGCCATGGCCGCGCCGGAGTTGAGGCCGAGGTATTCGCCCAAAGCGGCGGCGGTCGCAGGGTCGAAGCTGGCGCCGTCGTAGCCCTCCAGCACGGGCGTGATTGCCGCTGCGGCGTCGGCGGTCAGGCGCGCGAACCCGGCGAGGCGCATGGCGACCGGTGCATCGATTGCGCCCGCGTCAGCAGCGCCGAAAAATGGCATGTTGGCGGCGGCGTAGGCCAGTACTTCGGCAGCGGTTCCGGCTGGCGGCATGGCAGCGGTGACACGCAGGAGGGCCGTCATGGCGGGCAGCATCGGATCGGTTACATTGTCGCCGCGCAATGCATCGGCGATGTTCGCGGCGGTCGTGTCGATGCCACTGACGGTGATCAGTGTCTCGGCGGCCGCGCGAGTTGTGGCCAGTTGTCCGGCCATGGCTTCGGCGAGCAGCGACGGAATGTGGTGTTCGGCGAGACGCTCCTTGAGCGCTGCATCATCGGCGACCACGCCTGCCGGTAGCGCGAGCGCTGGGGCTAGATCAGCGCCTGCGATGATGCGGAAGAAGCCTTCGTCAGCTATCGGTTCGATGATGGCGGCGTTTGCATTGATAATTTCCTCGGACAGGAGGTTGGTAATCTCGCCAACGCCCGCGAAGATCGTTCCGGCAAAGACGCTCCCCAGTCCGGATGCGACACGATCCGCCAACGCTTGCGCTAGGTCGCCGGCATCGGTCGCCAGATCGGCGTCGCCCGTGGCCCGGAAAGCGTTTTGGATCGACAAAGGAGAGCCGCCAAGCCGGTCAGCGAATTCCAGCAGAGCAATGACCTGATCGAAGTCCGCGATCTCGGGACCGGCGATGCCCGGGGCCATCGCGACCAGTTGGGCGAACTCCGCCACCGAAATGCCCAGCCAGTTCAAGAGCGACGCGTGGCGGAACAGAAGGCCAAGATTGTCCGCGGAAAGTGCAAAGCTGCGTGTGGCGTCGTCTGCTCCGGCGAGGTCCGCGCCAAGAGGTGCCGCCAGCATTTCGATCAGTTCGCCCAGTACGTCGGCCTTCAATTTCAGTCCGCCGCGCAGCCGACCCATCATGGCCTCGGTCGCGGCGTTGGGCGCAAGTGCGTGAACCGGGTGAACGAAAGCGGTCGCGGCACTGGGCCAGGCGACGTCACGTTCGAGGTGATAATCGGCGTTAAAGCGACGCTTTAGCAGGCTGGTGCCTCGGTCGCCGGGCTCGTTCGAGACACGACCCAGAAGAGAGGCGGCCTCGGAGATGTCGCCGCCATAGCGCTTTGACAAGTCGTGAAGCGCAACAATGTCGCCGAGCGCTTCAGTCAGGTCGCCGCCGCGCCCGGATTGCCGGACCGCCACATCGATGATATCGAGCGACGGGAAGCTTAGGCCCGTGGCGCGCGACAAGCGCAGGAAGCGGTGCATGCGGTCCAGCACGCCAAGGTTGAACCCGCGCGCGCGTTCTATGTCGAACTGCACGCTCATGTTGTCGCGCTTTTCGCCTCGTAGGACCGGGGTGTCGGCGCCCCGGTTGCGGACGAACCCGGACCGGACCAACGCCGTCAAATCCGCCCCTTCGAGACCGGTCGCAGCCGTCAGCACCGCGCTGTCGAAGGCGTTCACCGTCTGGCCCGCACCAGCGAAGTTGTGACCGTACACGCGGCGCAGATGCGCGCGTTGCGTGTTCGGCGTTGCAATGAGATCGCGCTCGATCCGCGCGACGTTGAGACCGAGCGCCTGCGTCTGCGCGGCGTCAACGTTGACGAAGGGCAGGACGGCGGAGCGCTTGAGCTTGAAGTGTTCGAGATAAATCTTCAGTGTCTCATGCGGCAAGACCATCGGCTGATCGAAGCTTTCGACGGTCGTGGCGATGTGATCGCGATAGACGAACCGCATCAGCGCTTGCCGGTCACCGCCACCGACGAAACCTTCGCGGCCGGCCAGATAGGTCTCCAGCACTTCGTTCACGATCATCAGGAGCGGAATTTCGGTGTTCGTGTTGGCGCAACTGAGTTGCATGTTCCACAGGTCGGGCCGCCGGTTGCGCAAGGAAAGAACGGCGTTCGCGTTGGCACCGGTGAAAACATGGTCGAGGACGTTGTCTTCGACGAACTTCATCAGGTCGGCGAAATAGGCCGCCGCACCAAGGACCGATGCACACTCGGGGCAGTCGCAGAAGGTTTGAGCGCCGAACAATTCTTCCCAGCCGTCGAGCTGGCGGAAGAAATCGCCGATGTCGGGGCCGATGTTTCCTGCGTCAAACCAGTTGAGTCCCCCGGCCACTGCGTCGTGGATGCCCACGGCGGCAATCCCGACCTCGGCCGCGATGGAGAGTGCCTTGGCGTGATAGGTTTTGGCCGTCGCCTCATCGAAATTCGTCGCCGCGACAAAGGCGGTTTCGGTCATCGAGGCGATAGCGGTGGCGCCTGAGAAACCGCTAACCACCAGTTCGGAGGCATCCAGCGCGTCTTCGTCGGCAACCGCATAGGCGCGCTGATAGGCGCGCGCGTTCGCCAGCACGAAGGGACGCATTTCGGCATCGATGTTGCCGAGGTCCAGCACGTCCTCAAGGTCTTCGTTGGACTGCGTCAGATCGAGCGACAGGAATTCGACATCGGCGTTCGCGTTGCGGAAAGTCTTCTCGGCTTCAATGCGTTTCGCAATGATTTGGGTGCGCTCATTTGAATCGGTCTCCGTGTCGTCCAGAACGTCGCCGATCTTCAGGCCTGGGTACTTCGATATCAGCGCAAAGGCATCCTTGTGCGCGGCCTCGGCAGCCTCGCGAGCATTGTCGTCGATGTCGTCGTTTCCGGATAGGTCGAACGTGCCGGGGCGCGCATTGGAGCTGACGCCGGCAACGGCAAGCGGTTTCAACCGATCCACAAGGTCGGCGCTGGGGGCGTCGCCCGGCTCGACGTTGCGCAGAATGGCGGCGGTCGGGAACAAAGCGGCGACTTTGCGTTCAATGAGACGGGCGTGTTCGGCGCGCTTGAGGCCCGGCGGTGGGGGCGAATCGGCGGCCTCCAATACACCCGCCCAATCGTCGGCGCTGAGTGCCGCCAGTGGCCGAAGCGTATCGGACGCTCCGGCGCCATCAGGCAGACGAACATTCTGCTGCACGACATCGACAAGGGCGAAGTCTTCTTCCAATAGACGGTAAAGCGAAAGCCGCTTGCCGAGCCGGGAGGCGGCTTCGTCGTCGAGGACCTGGCGTTCGGCCAGAGCGGTGAGGTCGTCGTCTTTCAACGAAAACAACTGCACACCATCCGCGACAAGCCGTTCGGCGATTTCGGGCGCGACCTCGGCCTCTTTGGCCAGCCGGAAGGATCGCGCCGTTGCCAGTTCTTTCGCGAACAGCGGGTTTGCCGCAATCGCGGTGCCACGGTGCATCAATGCCCGCGGTTGAGCAGGCAATTCGAACTCTGCCAGACGCGCTAGTCCCGCCGCCATTTCGCGCTCGGGCAACTCGGCGGCTCTGAGGCGCGCCTCGATATCGCGGCGCGGAACCGCGCGCACCGGGTCATCGAAATCAAGTGCTCGAACGACTTCACGTACGGCTTCCGGTTGCTCGGCAAAGTGTCCTTCGACCGACCGTTTCAATCTGTCGCGCAAACGAACCTGAAGCTTGGAAAACAGTTCGGATTTTTCCGCTTCGATTTGTTGGGGGGATTGGCCGGAAAGGGCGTCTAGCGCAATGAAATCTTCGAAGTCCATCGGATATATCTCCCAGAATGGAAAATGAAAACGACAACGAGGTAAAATTACTGAATTAGTGAAAGTTAAGATTTTAACCGAAATCACGCTCATTTTCAAGTCTCGGGGATGGTCCGGGCGGTGTGCGCCGGGTTCAGGGGCCATTGAGGTAGCAAAGTGCGTGTCAGGCGGGCAGATGGGGCGATTTATGCGCCCTCGAGACACATGTGTTGAGCCAGTTTTGTTCGGTGTCTGGAATGTTGCGGTGACACTGGCACCGGCGGCGGCTTGAGGGCGCGGATGGCAGAGAGGATTTGGCCGAAGACGTTGCCTAGCACGGCCACCTCAGCCAACTGGAAGATGCTCTTGCGTGCGTGGCGCACGAACTGGACCTGTCGCGGTTTGATGCCGCTCCTTTGATAGCATTTACTGCAGCAAAGGAGACTGACTATGGGACTGAAAC
>NZ_PKFN01000003.1 GCF_002933395.1 Yoonia maritima | reverse complement strand
CGCGGGATGGAGCAGCCCGGTAGCTCGTCAGGCTCATAACCTGAAGGTCGTAGGTTCAAATCCTACTCCCGCAACCAGCTTTGGTGATACCACGAAGGCCCCCTCTGGGGGCTTTTCGGTTTTTTGGGACATCTCTAGCGCAAAGTCTGAGCCAGTTGGTGCAGTATCAGTTTTGGTCGCCATGCTGAGAATCCCCGCTAAGTCACCGTGCAGGTCGATCACGAGACCTGAGCCTTCTGGGTCAGGTTTAAGAACAACTTTGTCTATCAGCTTTCGAAGCAGCTCGAGTATGAAAAACAGAGACCCAAGGCGCTGGGAATTTTAAAGGACCCGTAGTGGACGGGACTTGATGACAATTACGCGGGATACGACGTCCTGTCTCATGACTTGGTGAACGGGTCTGAGCTGAACCGAATGATCGAAGTGAAGTCCACTACAAACTCTCCTCTACGGTTTTATCTATCTCGGAACGAATGGAACACTGCAGACAAAATTGGGGATGCATACCGTAGACTTCGTTTTAGGTGGAGGAGACACGACCGTAACGGCATTTGAAGGAGAAATTACGAAACAAAGGATTGCAATCTGTGTCGTCGACACAGACCGAGTTTCCCCATGTGACCATTTAGGCGAGACTGCTCGAAAGGTCGTTAACAATCATACGAAACGAAATTTGAATCCAACCCACCCTGCACCAGTATATGTCGGCACAGTGTTAGAGACGGTCGGCCACGAATTAGAGAACTATATACCACTGTCGGCAGTGAAGCTCATCGGCGATTTCACTTGCGATACTTGCCTTGATGCAATCGTCGTCGCGCAAAATTCCGTTGCGGATGCAGCAGACTGTTTCTGGCTCTACTTTGACACCAAGAAGGGCCCTCATGGAAAGAAAATTCAAAAGAAGGTTGACGACAAGCGAAAGCCGCCAAGCGTTGTTAAATGGATTTGTAAAGAAACGGGCATTCGCGAAATTTATCCAGGTCTTCCGGCCGCAGGCCCGCGATCTGGCAAAGCGCCGAGACATC
Organism: Yoonia maritima; assembly: GCF_002933395.1. GTDB lineage: Bacteria > Pseudomonadota > Alphaproteobacteria > Rhodobacterales > Rhodobacteraceae > Yoonia > Yoonia maritima_A. The sequence continues at coordinate 21,130 of NZ_PKFN01000003.1, read as the reverse complement.
GTCGTTCGTATAGGTGTCTTCGTAGTATTTAGAGTGAACCATTTTTGAAGCCTGCCACGCTGTTGCGGGTTAGGCGTACACACTGAAATTCTCGATATCGATTTACGATGGTTTCAAAATGCCTATGAACGCGTACTTCACCTTGCATCCTTTGCGAAGTACGCGGCCGCTTTTTAGGATATCGCGCTCCTCAGTCATCCGTGTAAGCTCACGCTTGAGCCAGCGATTCTCAGCTTCATGATCCACAGATGATGCCTGTGACGCGGCTTTCGCGTAAAGCTTCATCCATTTGTAGAGTGAATAAGTGCTGACACCCAATCGCTCGGAAACCCCACGAACTGGATAACCCCGAACTGTAATTTGATGCACTGCATCGCGCTTAAAATCGTCACTGAAATTTGGCTTCCCCATAACGGCCTCCTTGCCTCAAAATTAGGGAAGAAAGTGTCTACAATACTAGAGGCTATTCACACCTTCAATTGTCCCTCGTTAAGATAGCCAGACTCCAAACAAAACTGGAGCTGCTCAGGCGCCTCAGATCATAAACTAATTTGCACAGAGAAAAATGCTAGAAAAGGATAACATCTTCAATCAACCTTGCGTGACGGTTGGTATCTTGGGCTGAGTTGAACCACTCTGCAAACGGGCAGCCGTTGCGAGTACAATGGCTTGGGCCACGCAGGATGGTGCTGCGATAGATCTGGAAAAGGTGTGGCTATGTTCAGGCACTTCAAAAAAACAATCTGCGGATTTTGCAAGTGGAGAAAGCGTACTGTCTGAAATTGCAACCATCTTAATTTCTTGCTCTCGTGCATCATTTACGATGGAGACAACCTCAGTAGCATAGTAGCGGAACGAGACAGCGATCAGAACATCTTGTGTGGTCATGGTTTTAGCCATGTGTGTGGCCAATCCACCGCTTGGGTCAAGAATGACGCAGCGCTTGCCAATCATCGTCAACATGTAGCGGAAAAACTCAACGACCGGAGCGGATCTCAATTGTCCAATAAGATAAATCGTACTTGCTTCACTCAACAAGTCAGCAGCGTGTGATAACTGCTCTGGGTCTATATTGTCCAAGAGCGATTGCAGTGAAGCAATGTCTTTAACAACTAGGTCGCGCAAGAACCCGAAATCTGTCAAGTCATCGCGATTTTCGAGCTCGCTCTCCAACGCTCGTACACGCGCGTCGAAACCGGGTGCAGCTGTTTCTAAGCGCTTTTGGAACAGAAGTTGGATATCCTTAAACCCGGTATATCCAAGCGCCTGCGCGAAGCGGACAAAACTGGAGGCGTGAACTCCGCAGCGCTGAGCAATCGAATTAACCGAATGAACTGCTACCTCATTGGGATTTTGTGTCAGAAAGCGCGAAATCTGTTGGTAAGATTTGCTCATACTTTCAAAACGCTCGTGTATTAGTAACACAAGCGCTTCGAAATCGTTTGGTGGCGGCGTCACATTCTTATCCACTGGCTTCCTCCTCCCGGGCCCAGAGTCTGGGCGTTAGATCATCAAACGCCTCACCGTTGGGGGAATGCGTCGGACCGTGCCCTTGTCCGGGTGTCGTTCGCGCTGTTCTAGCTTGATTTTCTGCGCAACTCCAGTCTTGGCGGCTTGCTCAAGGGCCAACAAAATTGCCACATCTGCCAACCCTTCGGCTCCGTCCGCTTCCGGAGCGACGCCTGCCGTGATGCAATCCGAGAAATAAGCAGTTTGGCCCGCAAACTGATCGGTCTGCTCAAACTCGTGTTCAATGACCTCTGCTCCACGCGTCAGGCGGACAATGGTGGGTGATTGGAAATCAAAAGCGCGCTCGACCGCGATTTCTCCTTTTGTTCCCGCGATACGGTACATATCAAGCTGCTCGGCCCCGAAACTTGCGGAGAATTGCGCGACCCGCCCTTTAGGGAACATCATCGTCGCGGCAAAGCTTTCCTCGACCTCTTTAAAACGCGCATCATCCACGTGGTTGCGCACGGCCGTGACTTCGAACGGCTCATCGGCAAACACATGGCGCACAGCATTCAGGCAATAGATGCCAATATCCTGTAATGGCCCACCCCAATTAGAGGCTTTCAATCGGTGATTGTCCACCCCGGCCTGGAAGGAAAACAGCGAGGTAAAGAGCCGTGGGTCGCCAATCGCACCAGAACGGATCAATTCCAACGCATGGACTGTGCCCGGCTCGTTGTGCAGCCTATAAGCAGTCATCAAAAAGACGCCGGCCGCGTCGGCGGCGGCTATCATCGCCTCACATTCAGCAACCGAGATCGCCAAAGGTTTTTCAACGATCACATGTTTGCCCGCCTTCGCTGCGCGGATCGCATAATCCGCATGCATCGAATTTGGCAGTGCAATATAAACCGCGTCGACCACATCAGCCGCGAGCATCTCATCATATTGATCGTAGGAAAAGACGTTCTCGATATCGTAGAATTTCGCAAGACGCTCCGATGCCTCACGATTACCACTGACCAAAGCGGTGGTCTTTGAGTTTCCGGTCAGATCCACACCCGGCAGGAACGCGATTTGTGAAATCCAGCCAGCCCCAACGACAGCATAACGTACAGTCATATCAGCCTCCTACCTTGCGCCAGGCCTGCTGGGCCGAGGATGTCTGGATGTCCTCTACGAGCGTCTGGATGCGTAGCCCTGCGCGAAAATTGAACGGTTCAGCGGCATCGTCATTGATGGCACTCAGATAGCCCGCGACCTCAATCGCTTTGAGATCATTGAAGCCTATTTGATGCCCTGGTGCGACGCAGAATTGACCATACGGCGGATGCGCGGGCGAGGCTTCGATCCGGCGGAACCCCTGACGGCCCTCGGCATCGTCATTTGAATAAAAATGCAACTCGTTGAACCGTTCCTGGCTGAAGGTCAGCGCACCTTTCGATCCGAAGACCTCGAAATCATGCTGCATCTTGCGGCCCGTCGCGATCCAATTGGCTTCGATCGATCCTGACGCTCCGTTTTCAAACCGTAAGAATGCGCGTCCGATATCATCGACTTCAACCGCGCGCACAGTGCCAGATCTATCCTTTCGATTGGGGATGACCGTCACGCAATCGCCCATAACCTCTGTCACGGGTCCAAGCAGAAACTCTGCCGTGGCCAAGGCATGGCTGCCAAGATCAGCCAGCGCCCCACCGCCCGCAGGATCATGACGAAAAGTAAACGGGCCAGAAGCGTCAGCCATATAATCTTCAGCGTGCAAACCACGATAACCGCGGATCTCTCCCAGTTCACCGGACTCGATCATCGCGCGTGCAAGCTGCAGCATCGGGTTGCAGAGGTAGTTGAAACCAACCTGCGTTTTTATGCCCGCAGCCTCGGCGGCATCTGCCATTTCACGCGCGTCTTGCGCAAGCGGGGCCAGCGGCTTTTCGCAGTAGACATGTTTTCCAGCAGCGATGGCGGCAAGCGACATCTCTTTGTGCAAGGCATTTGGCGCGGTTATCGAGACGATTCCAATCTCTGGATCGTTGATGATGTCACGCCAATCGGTGGTCGCATTCGTAAATCCAAAGGCCCGCGCAGCATTCCGAGCCTCTGCTTCATTAATGTCAGCGACGGTGTCCAGCTCTGCAACAACCGGAAGATCGAAAACACGCGAGGCGTTGGTGAACCCGAAGGCATGGGCCTTGCCCATGAAGCCCGTGCCAATCAATCCGACTTTGATTTTAGGTTTTGAGTTCGACATGAATGTGGTCCTTGTTCACAATCAGCGCGGGGTCGATTGTATTGTTGAAATAGTTGAGAATGTTTTCAGCCGACGAGATTGCCATGCGTTCAGCCGCATCCTGCGTTAGCCCCCCGATATGCGGAGAGAGCAGGACTTGATCAAACGCGACCAATGGATGGTTTTGCGGTACTGGCTCTTGTTGGAAAACGTCCAGACCCGCAGCTCCTATTTTTCCGCTTTGAAGCGCCGCAATCATGGCCTCTTCGTCAATGATGCCCCCGCGGGATGTGTTTACCAGCACCACACCATCGCGCATCTTTGCGATCTCTTCGGCCCCAATCAGCGCCTTGCCGGTATGGGGCAGGCAAAATGACAATACATCCGCCCAAGCCAACCCTTCGTCTAACGTTTCAACTGCGGGCACACCGGTTTCGGGCCATTTCTGGGTCAACAAAAAGGGATCATAGGCGCGCACATTCATACCGAGCGCGCGCATCATTTCTCCGGTTTTACGCCCAATGCGGCCGTACCCAACCAGAAGCAGATTCTGTCCGTTCACATCTCGCGCTTCAAGCTTGTTGCGCCATTCCCATGGTCCTGTGCGGACAGAAGCATCGGAACGGATCAAGCGCTTGCAGGCAGCTAGGATCATCATGGCAGCATGCTCTGCCACCGAAGCGGAATTGACATCGCCGCAGACTGCCAAGGCGATACCCCGACGGTTCAGCGCCGCCACATCCACTGCGTCATAGCCGACGCCGTGCCGCGAGATAATCTTAAGGTCGCCGGCAAGCTCGATGGTTGGTGCGGTGACCGGCTGGGTTCTGAGCAATACGGCGTCTGCCGTCGCGATCTCGGCCGCGAGGCTCGCCTCCGATGTCTCGGCGATGTAAGTAACAGTTACACCCTGTGCTTTGTCTAGCAGCTCACAGCCTGACGGGTGCAGCGGTCCTGCGACAACAATATGTGGCATCAGTATGTCCCCCCTGTTGCTTCCGGCTTTGTCACGTTGCCAGTTAAATCGCGGAAACATTTGACGCTGGCCGCAGCCGCCCCAGCCAAAAGCCGACTGTCGCCGGAAACGGTGGTCAGGCTGTACCCCCAACCGATGGCCCGCGCTGCATACTCTGGAGTGCCGCAATGAAGGCAGGCTTTAATGCCGTTCTTTTGGCAAACCTTGGCGATACGCTGAATGAGTTCGATCATCTCGGGCTCTTCCCGATCAAAACCCGGTGGAAGCCGCCCCTCTTGCGTACCAAGTGTAAGATCAGCGGGGCCAACGTATATCCCGTCCAAGCCCGGTGTTGCCGCGATGGCCTCCAGGTTTGCAACGCCTTCGGCGGTTTCGATCATTGCGAGCGCCAAAATCTCTGAGTTCATTGCTGGGCCATAGCCCGGCATGGCAATACCTGCACGCGTCGGTCCAAAACTGCGCTGCCCATGAGGGGGGTAACGCATATAACTGACAAATTCGGCAGCCTGCTCGGCAGTGTTGATCATCGGGCAGATCACGTTCATTGCCCCCGCATCCAGCACTTTCATAATGATTGCCGGATCAAGCCATGGCACCCGCGCGCCAATGGTTACCCCACTCGCACGCATCGCCTGAAACATTGGCAACGCAGACGAGTAATCGAGCGCGCCGTGCTGGATGTCGATGGAAATAGCATCATAGCCTTGCGCAGACATGATTTCGGCAGTGAAGGGATTGCCAATAGAGAGCCAGCCATGCAGCACAGGTTTGCCTTCAGCCCAGAGGGCTTTCACTTTGTTTATTGTCATAATGGCACCTTAAAATACGATCTGGGCGAGCTTGGTGTCGAGATAGTCTTCGATTCCTTCACTTCCGCCTTCACGACCTAGACCGGAAAAATTGGTTCCGCCAAATGGTGCTTCTGCGGCTGCAAGTGCGAAACTGTTGATGCCCACCATACCGGCTTTCAGCGTTGCAACGGTCCGGCGCGCTCGGTCCGCTGACGAGGTGAAGGCATAGGCCGCTAAACCCATGGTCGAATTGTTCGCTCGCGCCAGCACTTCGTCATCGCTTTCGAAGGTGGTGATTGCTGCGACCGGCCCGAAATTTTCTTCTGCGAATACTTCATGTTCGTCAGTAACATTGGTCAGGATAGTTGGTTCGTAGAAATGCCCTTCGTTGAAAGCCGACGAGCGCTTGCCTCCCAAGGCAAGTGTAGCGCCGCCCGCAACTGCTGCTTGAACAATCCGGTCGATTGTCTCAAGGCTACGGCTATTGATCAGGGGGCCCATGCCTACGCTCGGGTCCAGACCATCACCCAGTTTAATCTGGCTGGCGCGAGTGACAAAACCCTCGACAAACCGGTCGTGCAAGGACTGGTGCACGAACATCCGGTCCGGTGTCACACATACCTGGCCGCAATTCGCGTATTTCGTCGGAACAATCGCATCAAGCGCGGCATCCAAATCAGCATCATCATAGACGATCAATGGCGCGTTACCGCCCAACTCCATAGAGACTTTCTTTACCGTCTCTGCCGCGTCACGAATCATTTGCTGTCCCACGCGCGTTGATCCAGTCAGTGAAACTTTACGCACGCGGGGATCAGCCATCACCGGTGCGTAGGTGTCCCCGGTCGAGCCAACCACCAGATTGACGGCACCTTCCGGCAACCCGGCAGCGCGCAAACAATCCACAAGAACCATCGCGACTCCAGGGGTTTGAGAAGAGGGGCGCAGAACGACCGGACAACCGGCGGCAAGCGCTGGGGCAAGTTTGCGTGCTGGTAGGGCAGCAGGGAAATTCCAAGCAGTGAACGCGCCAACGATGCCTACTGGCCCACGACTGATTTCAAAGCGTCCGCCGGGCACGCGGCTTTCAACGGTCCGGCCATAAATACGTCGAGCTTCTTCGGCGTACCACCGAAATTGTTCGCTCGCGAGAACCCATTCGCGGCCCGCTTGTGCAATTGGTTTGCCGGTCTCGGATGCAATCATGGTCGCCGCCTCATCGGCCCTAGCGAACATCTCGTCAGCCGCTTTGTGCAGCGCATCGGCCCGGCCAAACCCGCCCATGGCCACCAGAGCCGGAAGCGCCTTAGAGGCCGCGTCAATCGCCCGTTGCGTGTCTGCAACTGAAGCAGTGGCAACATCGCCAAGCGGCTTTTCCGTTACCGGAGACATGACTTGCGCGGTGCCTGAGCCCTGCGACCAAGCGCCGTCGATGAAAAGTCCAAAATTTCCGTACATATCAGGCAAACTCACTTGTCATTACTGTGCGGCCTTCAGCCACGGATTTGAAGCAAGCATCTGCCAGCAACAAAGCCAGGCGACCATCTTCAAAGCCCACCGGCACTGGTGACCCATTATCAATGGCGTCGACGAATTTGCTAATCTCGATGTCGAAAGCTTCGCCATACCGTTCGATGAAAAAATGCTGCAGGGGTGACGAAACATTGGTTTCAGCTCCCAAGTACTTTTTCATTGTATGATTGTGATGATTGTCGGTGACCAACATGCCTTTAGAGCCCAGCATCTCGATACGCTGGTCGTAGCCGTAGACTGCTTCGCGTGAGTTGGTAATCACAGCCTGCTTGCCGCTGGCAGTTTTCAGAATAACCACAACAGTGTCGTAGTCATCGCATTCGTCCATGAGACTTGGGTTCACTAGGCGCGATCCTGTGGCAGTAACTTCTGTAACCTCTTCCCCTAACAAAAACCGCGCTAGATCAAGATCGTGGATTGTCATGTCGCGGAAGATACCGCCTGACGTTTTGATGTAACCGTCAGGCGCCATGCCTGGGTCGCGCGAGGTAATGGTAACCTGATGCAGCTCACCTATCTCTCCGTCAGCACACGCTTTTTGGGCAGCTGCGTGACCCGGATCGAATCGCCGGACAAAGCCCAACATGATCGGCACCTGGGTGCCCGCGATTCGCTGTGCCAACTGATTCACCCGGTCCAAAGACAGGTCAATCGGCTTCTCGCAAAGCACCGCTTTGCCTGCCTTCACGCAGGCCTCAAGTAGGTCCACATGGGTGGAGGTCGGGGTCGCGATCAGCACGGCGTCAACGCTATCAGACCTGATTGCCTCTTCCGCAGAAGCGAAGTTTGAAACCCCATGTTTTTCGGCGACTTCGTTGGCAAAAGGCGCGTGCGTGTCAAAAACACCCGCGAGCGTAGCTTGAGGATGCGCGGCGATATTGTCGGCATGCATACGCCCAATTCGCCCGCAGCCGAGTACAGAAATTCTTGGCATCTTGCCCTCCCATTTTTCTTGTTGCAATGATCGCTGCAGAATGCAAAGAATGTCAATAAGTATTTCACACGGCGCTGATGGAGCAGCGCTGATGGGGTATCCTAGGGAGGAAATAGAATTGGATTCAATCACCGTGCGCCTAACGATGGCGCAAGCGCTTGTGAGGTATCTCTGCGCTCAGAAAACCGAGATCGATGGAGAAGTAGTTCCTCTTTTTGCGGGTGTTTTTGGGATTTTTGGACATGGCAACGTTACCTGTTTTGCCGAAGCGCTTGAACGTGTACAGGAGCAACTGCCAACATGGCGCGGTCAGAATGAACAGTCCATGGCGCTTGCGGCGATTGGCTATGCTAAGTCAAAAAAACGCCGCCAGCTCATGATCGCAACCTCCTCTGTTGGCCCTGGTGCAACAAACATGGTGACAGCAGCTGGGGTGGCGCATGCGAATCGTTTGCCGGTGCTGCTAATCTCTGGTGATACATATGTGAATCGCCTCCCTGACCCTGTCTTGCAGCAAGTCGAGCACTTTGGTGATCCGACGCTCACAGTGAATGACAGCTTCAAAGCCGTAACACGGTACTGGGATCGCATCGTGCATCCGGCCCAGATTATACAATCATTGCCCCAAGCAATTGCAACGATGCTGGATCCGGCCGATTGTGGTCCTGCTTTCATTGGCATCCCGCAGGATACACAAGAGCTGGCATATGAATACCCCGAAGAGTTCTTCGAGGAAAAAGTCTGGACCATTCCGCGCCCGAGAGCCTCAGTCGATCAAGTAATTAAAGCAGTCGAGGTTCTGAAAACGGCCAAAAACCCGTTGATCATTTCAGGCGGCGGGGTGCGCTACTCTGGTGCGGAAAACGTGGTTGCAGCTTTTGCCAAGAAGCGCGGCATTCCAATGGCAGAAACCATCGCGGGTAAAGGCGCGGTTTGCCATAACGATCCGGTTTATGTCGGCGCTATGGGTATCGAGGGTAGCGAGGCGGCTCGGCAGCTGTCTGAAACCGCGGACGTCGTCATCGCGATCGGCACGCGCATGCAGGATTTCACTACCGGTTCCTGGACGACATTCCCAAAGGATGCTCAGTTCATCAATATCAATGCGGCTCGCTTTGACTCGCTCAAGCACCGCGCGACGCCAATTGTTGGTGACGCGCTGGAGTGCGTGAATGAGTTGGACGCGGCGCTCGGCGACTGGGCGGCACCTGCGGCTCGGATGGAGCAGGCCAAGGCTTGGTACAAGGAATGGAACGACCTTCTAGATGAGGGTCAGGCCCCAACCAATCATGAAGTGCCTTCCTACGCGCAAGTTATCGGCATCGTGAATAAAACAGCGCGCGCCGAAGACGTTTTGATCACAGCGGCGGGCGGTCTTCCGGGTGAAACGATCAAAAATTGGCGCTGCAAGTCACCACACACGTTTGACTGTGAATTTGGTTTCTCGTGCATGGGTTATGAGATTGCGGGTGCGTGGGGCCATGCGATGGCCATGGCAGGGAAAGGCACGCCAATCGTCATGTTGGGCGACGGATCATACATGATGATGAATTCGGACATCCATTCGTCCGTGATCGCTGGGCACAAAATGATTGTTGTTGTCTGCGACAATGGTGGCTTTGGCGTCATCAACCGGTTGCAAACAGGCATGGGTGGGGCGGGCTTCAACAACCTTTTGAAAGACAGCCGTGTCGTTGATCGTAACAACGTCCGCCACGTCGATTTCGTCAAGCATGCCGAATCTATGGGCGCCTATGCGCGTCATTGCGACAGCCTCGCCGACCTAGAAGCGGCGATGGAATGGGCACAAACGACAGATGCAACAACAGTGATCAGCATCAATTCTGACGCCTACACTTGGACCCCAGGCGGCGCTGATTGGTATGTCGCGGTGCCGGAAGTGAGCCCTCGGGAAACCGTGAATGAGGCCCGTAAAGGCCAAGAAGATTTCCGCAAAAAACAGCGGCATGGAGTCTAACCGAAAATGTTGAAAGCTAAACTTGGAATAGCGCCAATTGCTTGGTGGAACGACGATCTTGAAGAGCTGTCTGATGATGTCAGCCTTGATGAATGCCTGCGTCAGGCGGCCGAAGCTGGCTTGACGGGCATGGAAACCGGGCGTCGGTTCCCCATGAACATGAATGAACTGGGTCCAGTACTCGACAAGCATCGGATGTCCGTCTGTGGCGGCTGGTTCTCCGGCCTACTTCTGGATGGCGATCTCGAAGTCGAGAAAGACCGCATCGCTGAACAACTTGCCTTTTTCAAAGCAGCAGGTGCGCCTTGCATAGTCTATGGTGAAACCGCGCGCTCGGTTCAGGGCGAACGGCACACACCTTTGGCGCAAAAGCCAAAACTATCAGAGGCCGAGATGGCCGCTTATGGCCGCAAGATCTCTGATTTTGCCGATTGGTGCGCCAAGGAGGGGATGGCTTTGAGTTATCACCACCACATGGCTGCGGCTGTGGAAACCGAAGAGGAACTTGACCTCTTCATGAAGCACTCTTCCGTCCCGCTGCTTTTCGATGCAGGCCATATGGCATTTGCTGGAGGTGACAACTTCCGCGTGATCGACAATCACCACGCTCGTATCAGCCATGTTCATGCCAAAGACATCCGGGGCGATGTTGTGGCCCAACTCGACCGCGCCAAAGAAAGCTTTTTGGACGCTGTCATTAAGGGCGCTTTCACGGTGCCCGGTGATGGCAGCCTTGATTTTGAGGCGCTCATCAAGGCACTGGCCGCAAAGGGATATGAAGGTTGGTTCGTCATCGAAGCTGAGCAGGACCCGGTCGCAAACCCCCCGCTTGAGATGGCCAAAAAAGGGCGCGCAGAACTGTTCCGTGTCTTGAATGCGGCAGGGTATGAGGTGGTAAAATCATGAACAGCGTTAATGGAAAAATCGCGGTCGTTACTGGCGGCACACAAGGTTTGGGCGCGGCGATTGCTTTGCGTTTGGCGCAATCCGGTGCGGCAGGTGTCGCCATTATCGGGCGTGGCTTAGAAAAAGGTCAGGCGAAAGCGGCTGCGATCACTGCAGAAACTGGGGTGCCCGTCGAAATGATCTCGGCGGATCTGGGTAGTATCGCCGATCTTCGCCGCATTATCCCTGCAGCTGACGCAGCATTTGGCACTGTTGATATCCTTGTGAATGCAGCGGGCCTCACAGATCGGGGCAACCTGCTGAACACCTCGCCTGAAATGTTTGATCAAATGTTTGCCGTTAATACCCGAGCACCATTTTTTCTGATGCAAGATGCGGTCAAGGTAATGGAACGCGAAGGCAATGGTGGGCGGATCGTCAATATCGGCTCGACCTCGTCCAATGCGGGGCAGCCATTCATCGCGCCGTATTGCGCTTCGAAAGCTGCTTTGTCGACACTAACGCGCAGTTCAGGCTATGCGTTGATGCGCAACGGCATTCATGTGAACCAGCTGGATATCGGCTGGATGGCATCAGACCACGAGCGGCAATTGCAGCTGGAGGAATCCGGTGACCCCGACTGGGAAACCAAAGCCAACGCAAGTTTGCCATTCGGGCGTCTACTAGACCCCGAGGAAGTCGCACGGACTGCTGTATTTCTAGCCTCTGATGATGCCGGAATGATGACTGGCGCTGTGATCCATTACGACCAATCGGTCTGGGGTGGCTATGACGCGCAAGCGCCCGGCCCCGCAGTGAGGCTCGTCGAATAATGTCGGTTCGTGTAGCAGTTATAGGCGCAGGCGTCATGGGCGCCGACCATGCCCGCATTTTGGCCAAAGACGTGCCAGCGGCACAATTGCAAGTCATTTGCGATGCGAGTGAGGCGCGCGCCATAGATCTCGGTGAAACACTCGGTGCCAAGCATGTTCTGACAGACCCAATGGCGGCCCTGTCGCGCGATGATGTAGATGCAGTGCTGATCGCCAGCCCAGACGACACCCACGCCGCTCTGTCCATCGCGGCTCTACAGGCGGGCAAACATGTGCTTTGTGAGAAGCCATTGGCACCAACCTACGCCGATTGCTTACGCGTGATCGAGGCCGAGATCCGGCTGGGTGAACGCCGCGTACATGTCGGGTTTATGCGTCGTTTCGACCCAGCATATACAGCCATGAAAACCGCGTTGAACGATGGTTTAATCGGCCGACCTTTGATGATGCACAACTTTCATAGGAACGTTTCGGCACCCGATTGGTTCACCGGCCAAATGGCAATTTCCAATTCGGCCCCGCATGAGTTCGACATTGGGCGTTTTATGCTGTGTAGCGATTACGTTTCAATCACGGTTGCGCAAAGCGCCAGTGGGCGCACCATTGCACCCGTATTCATGACATTGGAAACCGCGGACGGGCAGCTTGTTAATATCGAGGTAAACAACAATGCGGCCTACGGCTACGACGTACGCGGCGAGTTGGTCGGAGAAGCGGGTAGCATTGATCTCGGTGCGCCGAAGCACGCAACTTACAACGTCTCACTTCAATCAGCGCAACGCTTTGACGAGGACTGGCGACCACGCTTTTCCGATGCCTATCGTCTGCAAAACAGAGCTTGGATTGACGGGATTGCCAACGGTACGCCGGACCCTCGTTTGGCCACCGCTTGGGACGGATTATGCTCGACGCTTGTCGCTGAAGCCGGCGTCATCGCACTAGAGGCTGGATCCAAGCAGGCGATCAAAACTCCTGCCAAGCCGGCGCTTTACGAACAGAAGAGACAGGAATTTCCGCGGGAGGAGCCAGCGGAATGAACCCGGCTGGGTACGGCCCAGTACGGATGAGCGCACTTAAAAACAGTGTGTTCATGGCCAGACAGGCCAAAAACTGATGTCGCAACACGATATCAGCTTCATATCAAGGGAGACGAGAAAACATGACTATTAAGAAAATTTTCGTAGGAGCTGTAGTAGCTTCGATGACGGCAGGTACGGCTATGGCGGCGGACATCGCCCTCGTTATCGGTTCAAACCAAGATGCATTCTGGAATGTTGTGAAAAAAGGTGCCGAAGACGCTGCAACGATTATCGAAGCACGTGGTGGATCGCTGAACATCCTGCAGACGCAGGGTTATGAGAACTATGGCCCCGACCTCGCAGTTCTGATCGAGCAGGCAACGGCTCAGGGCGTTGACGGCATCGCGACTGTTCTGCCTGTTCCAGAAGCACAGATGCCTGCAATTCACGCAGCCATCGAGGCTGGCATTAAGGTTACCCTGCTAAACGGCGGTAGCGACTCTCTGGACGAATCCGGGGCGCTAAATTACTTTGGTTCTGAGGAGTACACAGCTGGCTTTGAAGGCGGCAAGTACCTTGCAATGGCAGGCGCAAAGAACATTCTTTGCCACAACCAGACCCCGGGTACTGCTAACCTCGATTCACGTTGTCGCGGCGTTGTTGATGGCGCGACTGAAGCAGGAGCAAACGCACGTGAATTGCCTCTGCCTGCCAACCTCGACCAAGACATTGCAGGTACGTCGGCCGCGATTGAAGCTGAGTTGAACGGCGACCCATCGATCGACGGGGTCATCACGCTGGCAACGTGGGCTGCGGATGCCGCTTATGGTGCGATTGACGGCCTGGGCAAAACCGATAGCGTCATGCTGGGTACATTCGACTTGAGCCCGTCGACACTCGACCGGATCAAAGCAGGTACACAGATGATGGCAATCGACCAAACGCCTTACTACCAAGGCTTCCTGTCGGTATCCACGCTGGCAGCTCACATTGATTTCGGTACCAAAATCGCGACTGCTCCGGTTCTTACTGGGCCAGCGATTGTTGATGCTGCCAACATCGATGCCACCTTCGCCGGTGTTGAGGCTGGCACTCGCTAATCGTGCCAAATTGACATTTCTGGCTGGGGCTAGTTCCCAGCCAGTTCTGTCAATATCCGTTTGTGAACAAATTTCAGGGGGAGTGGGCCAGTGTCCGAAGCCATCCAAACTACCAAGAGCTCGAAGAGCACATCCAGCCGACTTGCCGTTGGCGAACTAATCCGCAGTCCAGCAATGGGTGCCTTCGTCGGAATGATTTTAGTCTTTTGCATCTTTGCTGCCTTTGGCTATCATCGTAACTTTTTAACACTTGGTGGCATTGCCAACTGGATGAATTTTGCCAGTACTATTGGTATTGTGGCAATCCCTGTCGGCTTTTTGATGATTGCAGGTGAGTTGGACATTTCAGTTGGCGCGATGATGCCCGCCTCCGCTATGACCTTGGGCGTTTTGTCTGGTCATTTTGAATTGCCAATCGCATTGGGCATGATAATCACATTTGGCGTCGCGGCTCTTGTTGGCTTGGTCAATGGCCTTTTGGTGACCCGCACAAAAGTTCCCTCCTTCATTGTGACACTCGCAACTCTGTTTGCAGTAGGTGGACTAACGCTTACCCTATCCGTGATTTTCGTTGATCGTCCGCAGGTTGCCTATTACGCACCGGACTGGGCGAAGGCTTTGTTCGGGGACCGGTATTTCGGTTTCAGGGCTGCAGTGTTCTGGTGGCTGTTACTGACCGGAGTGTTTTTCTTCGTCCTGCACAAATCTCCTTGGGGTAATTGGATTTTTGCAGTCGGCGGCGATCAGGAAAGCGCCCGCAATGCAGGCATACCAACCAATCGACTAAAAATCTCTCTTTTTGTCCTTTGCTCAGTTTGCACAGCTTTCGCAGGTATGTGTCAAGTTATTCAGTTTAACTCGGCACAAAGCGCGACCAACTTCCCGCTGATCTTTAATACCATCATTGCTTGTGTCGTCGGTGGCGTTGTCCTGACAGGTGGGTTTGGTACCTTGGTTGGCATTTTCTTTGGCACAATGACCTTGGGCATCGTTCAACAAGGTATCGGTTACACAGAAATCGATCGTAACCTTTCATCATTGATCATCGGCGTGATGTTGCTGCTCGCAGTTTTGATGAATGGCACATTCCAAAAACTGGCCACTAGCTGGTCTACTGGCAAGAAGGAGGACTAAGAATGTCCGAAGAAAAGCCTGTCCTCGAACTCTGCAATGTCGACAAATCTTTCGGGCCGATCGACGTCCTTCACAATATCAACCTTTCCGTAAAAGCAGGAGAAGTGCTCTGCCTGTTGGGCGACAATGGCGCCGGTAAATCGACGTTGATCAAAACCATGGCAGGAGTGCACGCACCAACCAATGGTGAGCTTCTTATGGATGGCAAACCGGTCTCGTTCCGCGGCCCAAAAGCCGCACAGGAAGCTGGCATCGCATGCGTGCACCAGTTCGGTGGGACCTTCCCGTTGATGTCGATCAGTCGCAGCTTCTTTGCCGGGGTTGAGCCAACAAAAGGCTGGGGTCCATTCAAAGTCTTCGATCGGAAAAAAGCAAACGAGATTGCTGTGCATGAGGTGCGAAACTTCGGCATCACACGTATCGATGATGGCGACCGTCTCGTCGGCGGCCTGTCAGGAGGTGAGCGTCAGTCACTTGCAATTGCCCGCGCGGTTTATTTTGGTGCACGTGTATTGATCCTAGACGAGCCCACAGCGGCGCTCGGGGTGAAGCAGTCCGCCCACGTACTGCGTATCGTGAATGAGGCCAAAAGCCGCGGCCTTGCGGTGATTTTCATCACACACCAAGTGATGCACGCTTTGGCTGTGGGCGATCACTTTGCTGTTCTTATACGTGGCGGCATCGCAGCTGATTTCAAAAAGGGCGAGAAAAGCCGTGAAGAAATCACCGACCTTATGGCCGGAGGTGAAAGCATGGCTGACCTCGAAGCTCAGATCAACGTCAGCGCTTAAAAAACTGAGGTTAAGGCTATCAACCGTTTGCGTCGCGCCCGTTTTTGTAAAAAGGGCGCGGCGTCTTTCTTTCATTAAACCAATTAAGTGAACTCTGTCTCATGACCAGCTTCAGCAAAATCCTAATTGCCAACCGTGGTGAAATTGCAATCCGTGTGATGCGGGCTGCGAATGAGTTGGGGAAGAAGACCGTTGCGATATATGCGGAGGAGGACAAGTTGTCCTTGCACCGTTTTAAGGCGGATGAGGCCTATAAGATCGGTGCGGGGATGGGCCCTGTTGCGGCTTACTTAAGCATTGACGAGATCATCCGGGTTGCCAAGTTGTCGGGCGCGGATGCGATCCATCCGGGCTATGGTCTGCTGTCGGAAAACCCTGATTTTGTCGACGCCTGCGCCGCCAATGGCATCACTTTCATTGGCCCCAAGGCCGAGACCATGCGCTCCTTGGGCGACAAAGCCAGCGCGCGCAAGGTGGCGATTGCGGCTGGCGTGCCGGTGGTGCCCGCGACCGAGGTGCTGGGCGATGACATGGCGACGGTCAAGGCCGAGGCCGCCAAGGTTGGCTATCCTTTGATGCTGAAGGCCAGCTGGGGCGGCGGCGGGCGCGGCATGCGCCCCATTCACGGCCCCGACGAGGTTGAGGAAAAGGTGCTGGAAGGCCGGCGCGAGGCCGAGGCAGCCTTTGGCAATGGCGAGGGGTATCTGGAAAAGATGATCATCCGCGCCCGCCACGTTGAGGTGCAGATTCTGGGCGACACGCATGGCGGCATGTATCACCTGTTTGAACGGGATTGCTCGGTGCAGCGGCGCAACCAGAAGGTCGTGGAACGCGCGCCTGCGCCCTATCTGACCCAAGAACAGCGCGCCGAGATCTGCGAGCTGGGCTATAAGATCTGTAAGCATGTGAACTATCAGGCGGCGGGCACGGTCGAGTTCCTGATGGATATGGACAGTGGCGCGTTCTACTTCATCGAGGTCAACCCGCGGGTGCAGGTCGAACACACGGTCACCGAAGAGGTCACCGGCATCGACATCGTGCAGGCGCAGATCCTGATAGCCGAAGGCAAGACCATCGCCGAGGCCACCGGCAAGGCCAGCCAAGACGACATCCGCCTGAACGGTCATGCGCTGCAGACCCGGGTCACCACCGAAGACCCGACCAACAACTTCATCCCCGATTATGGCCGCATTACCGCGTACCGCTCGGCCACCGGCATGGGCATCCGTCTAGATGGCGGCACGGCCTATGCGGGCGGGGTGATCACGCGCTATTACGACAGCCTGCTGACCAAGGTCACCGCCTGGGCGCCGACGCCGGAAAAGGCGATTGCGCGGATGGACCGGGCGCTGCGCGAGTTCCGCATCCGGGGCGTGTCCACCAACATTGCCTTCGTGGAAAACCTGCTGAAACACCCGACCTTTCTGGACAACAGCTATACCACCAAGTTCATCGACGACACGCCGGGGCTGTTTGATTTTAAACCGCGCCGCGACCGGGGAACTAAGGTGCTGACCTATATCGCCGACATCACCGTCAACGGGCACCCTGAAACCGAAGGGCGCGCCGCCCCCGCCGAGGGGCTCAAAGCGCCCAAGGCGCCACAGCCGGGCGAAGAGCGCCCCGAAGGCACCCGCCAGATCCTTGAGCGCGACGGCGCCAAGGCGGTTGCCGATTGGCTGTCGGCGCAGCCCCAGCTGCTGCTGACCGACACCACCATGCGTGATGGCCACCAGTCCTTGCTGGCGACGCGGATGCGCTCGATTGATATGATCAAGGTGGCGCCCTCTTACGCCAGTGATCTGTCGGGGCTGTTCTCGGTGGAATGCTGGGGCGGGGCGACGTTTGATGTGGCGTACCGGTTCTTGCAGGAATGTCCGTGGCAGCGCCTGCGCGATCTGCGCGCCGCCATGCCCAACCTGCTGACGCAGATGCTGTTGCGCGCCTCAAACGGCGTGGGTTACACCAACTACCCGGATAATGTGGTGCAAAGCTTTGTGGCGCAGGCGGCCAAAACCGGCGTTGATGTGTTCCGCGTCTTTGACAGCCTGAACTGGGTGGAAAACATGCGCGTCGCGATGGATGCGGTGAATGAGTCGGGCAAGATCTGCGAAGGCACGATCTGTTACACCGGCGATATACTGGACCCGGCCCGCGCCAAATATAACGTGGCCTATTACGTCAATATGGCCAAGGAGCTGGAGGCCGCCGGCGCCCATATTCTGGGCCTGAAAGACATGGCCGGGCTGCTTAAACCGGCCTCGGCCAGCCTGCTGATCAAAGCCCTGAAAGAAGAGCTCGGCCTGCCGGTCCACTTCCACACCCATGATACATCGGGCATTGCCGGGGCGACCATTCTGGCGGCCTCGGATGCCGGCGTCGATGCTGTGGATGCGGCGATGGATGCCTTCTCGGGCGGCACCTCGCAGCCCTGCCTTGGCTCGGTGGTCGAGGCCCTGCGCAACACCGACCGCGACACCGGTCTGGACATCGGCGCGATCCGCCGGATCTCTGAGTATTGGGAGGGCGTGCGCGCCCAATACGCCGCCTTTGAAAGCGGGCTTCAGGCCCCCGCATCCGAGGTCTACCTGCATGAAATGCCCGGCGGCCAGTTCACCAACCTGAAAGCACAGGCGCGGTCCTTGGGGCTTGAAGAGCGCTGGCACGAGGTCGCCCAGACCTATGCGGATGTGAACCAGATGTTTGGCGATATCGTCAAGGTGACGCCGTCGTCCAAGGTGGTGGGGGACATGGCGCTGATGATGGTGTCACAGGGTCTGAGCCGCGATGATGTGGAAAGCCCCGACACCGATGTGGCCTTCCCCGATAGTGTCGTCGACATGATGCGCGGCAATCTGGGCCAGCCCCCCGGCGGCTTCCCGGATACAATCGTGAACAAGGTCCTGAAGGACGAGAAACCCAATCTGACCCGCCCCGGCAAACACCTGGACGCGGTCGATCTTGAGGCCACCCGCGCCGCCGCCAGCGCCGAGCTGGGCTGTGATCTGGATGACGAAGATCTGAACGGCTATCTGATGTATCCACGCGTCTTTGCCGAGTACGCCAGCCGCCATGATACCTATGGCCCGGTGCGCACCCTGCCGACCCGGACGTTCTTTTACGGCATGGCGCCGGGCGAAGAAATCAGCGCCGAGATCGACCCGGGCAAGACGCTGGAAATCCGCCTGCAGGCGGTGGGCGAAATCGGTGAGGACGGCGAAGTGAAGGTGTTCTTTGAACTGAACGGCCAGCCCCGGGTGATCCGGGTGCCCAACCGTCTGGTCAAATCCGCCACCGCCCAACGCCTCAAAGCGACTGAGGGCGAGCCAAACCACATCGGCGCCCCGATGCCCGGCGTGGTGGCAAGCATCGGCGTCACCCTGGGCCAACAAGTCCACCCCGGCGACCTGCTGCTGACCATCGAAGCCATGAAAATGGAAACCGCAATCCACGCCGAAAAAACCGCGACCGTCACCGCTATACACATCACACCAGGCGCTCAAATCGACGCAAAAGACCTCCTCATCGAACTGGAGTGATTTTGCAGAACAAGAATGAAATATGAAACTTATATTTAAAGCTTTGTATTCTAACCTAATTCGTCCTCTACCTCCTCCCTGTGGACGAACCCATGGCGACACCAGCATCGCCGGTGTCGTCTCTTTCTGAACCGAGAAGTAACCAGCGCATCCACCGCGTTCAGCTCTAGCGTAGGCGCATTCCATCTCGTCTGGCCCAACTTCAATCCTAAATGAATCTTCTTCTTTAACTGACGGATTCAAATGAGGTTCTTTGTACCCCTCATTTTTTTGGGCTGTGTTCCTCAAATTGTCTGTCTGATCATGATTAACTGGACCTGTCGCGGTTTGATGCCGCTCCTTTGATAGCATTTACTGCAGCAAAGGAGATGAATTATGGGACTGAAACGGACGGACGAATTCCGCGCTGATGCGGTGCGTATCGCGCTGACAAGTGGGCTTACGCGCCAGCAGGTGGCTGACGATCTGGGTGTCGGCATGTCGACGCTGAACAAGTGGATCACCGCGCATCGAGATACTGGCGTGGTGCCGAAAGAAGATTTAGATCTCGCCAAAGAGAATGATCGACTTCGGCGCGAGATCAAACTCCTCAAGGAGGAGAGGGAAATTCTAAAAAAGGCCACCCAGTTCTTTGCGGGCCTAAAGCAATGAGATTTAGGTTTGTCGAAGAACATAGGTCCAGCTTTCCAGCCAATCGGTGGTGTGATGTTGTTGGCGTCAGTTCACGTGGTTTGCGTGCGTTCCGCAGCCGTCCAGCCAGCCGCAGACAACGGTCTGATTTGATCACGTTGGCCCATATCAAAGAACAATCCCGTCTTAGCTTGGGCAGCTATGGTCGACCACGCATGACGGAAGAGTTGAAAGAGATCGGCTTGGATGTTGGCCATCGTCGTGTTGGTCGTCTGATGCGCAAGAACGGCATATCAGTGGTCAGAACCCGCAAACACAAGGTGACAACGGATAGCGATCACAAGTTCAACATCGCGCCCAATCTGTTGGATCGTGACTTTGTGGCGGATGCACCAAACCAGAAATGGGCCGGTGACATCAGCTATGTCTGGACACGCGAAGGTTGGCTTTATCTGGCAGTGATCCTGGACCTTCATTCCCGCCGCGTCATTGGTTGGGCGGTCAGCAACCGCATGAAGCGTGATCTGGCGATCCGTGCGTTGAAGATGGCCTTTGCGTTCCGTTCCCCGCCCAAAGGCTGCATCCATCATACGGATCGTGGCAGCCAATATTGTTCGCACGATTACCAAAAGATCCTGCGCCCAAAAGGGTTCAAGGTATCGATGTCTGGAAAGGGCAATTGTTACGACAACGCCGCCGTTGAAACGTTCTTCAAAACCATCAAAGCAGAGCTGATCTGGCGAAGGTCGTGGCAAACGCGCAGAGACGCCGAACTAGCCATCTTCCAATACATCAACGGCTTCTACAATCCACGGCGCCGGCACTCAGCACTGGGCTGGAAAAGTCCGGTCGCCTTCGAACGAAAAGTGGCCTAAACGAGCACTTGGGGCGGCACTAAAACGGGACAGGTCCAAACTTCTTCAATGTGAGAGATAATATTCTTCAACAAGGCCATTAGAGCTTCTTCGGACGAACGCCTGCGGAGGAGGTTTCGAGCAGTGTTGGTTGATCCGCCGTGAAGTTCCGATCCAATAGGTTGGGCGCGATGTTGAACTTGTGGGCGCTATCAGTTGTGACCCTATGTTTGCGTGCTCTCACAACAGATATGCCGTTCTGACGCATTAATCTGCCAACACGACGATGCCCCACATTCAAACCAATCTCTTTCAGCTCTTCGGTCATCAGCGGCCTGCCATAGCTTCCCATGCTGAGACGAGACTGTTCTTTGATGTGCGCCAGCGTGACCAGATCAGATCGTTGCCTGCGGCTGGCAGGCCGACTGCGGAAAGCACGCAAGCCCCGCGC
>NZ_PKFN01000001.1 GCF_002933395.1 Yoonia maritima | reverse complement strand
GCGTCGTTGTATGCGATTTCGATGCTGCCTTGTCCGCTGTACGTATAAGGGCCGGGGGGCGCCGAGCCGCCCGGCCCCCCCGGCCCGCCAGGACCTCCGCGTCCGCCTTGACCCACTGGTCCTTGAGTTTTCGCTGTACAGCCTGTGGGCGCATCCCCGGGTTGGCCGCCCGGTCCGCCGGGCCCGCCAGGGCCTCCGGTACCGCCGGTCTGTCCGTTGCCGCCACCGTAATTGACTGTGACGACCCCTGTCACCGCTCCGAAGTTGAGTGGGAATGGCGGGTTGATACTCGTGCCTGCGCCGCCTTTTGCACCTACAATACCTGTGCCGCCCGGATTCCCTTTGGCGCCATCACCTGGCGCCTTATCGCAAACATAAGGGCAAGTTCCGGTTGTGGATTGGTGGCTTTTGCCATTGGCCGCCTTGGCGGGCTGGGTACCATTTGTCCCTGGATCGCCTGTTGCTGCAACAGGCAAATCCGGCGGCACGAAATTGATATTGGGATTAACATGCAGACCGGAAGATGTCAGCGTAAGCGCCCGGTCGTCCTGAGCCTGCACCACAGTGGATTGGGCGAAAAACATCATCTGGGTGTGGCTGGCAAAGCAACCGACCCCTTCGATTACAAGCTGCCCGATATTGACCAGCACCGGCATAGCTCCGGCAAAGCGCAAAAGCGCACCGTCGCGGATCACCACACGTGGTGTGACAAACAGGCTTGTGGCAGTGGGAAACAGAACCTGATCAGCGATTTCAAGCAAAGCGCCGCCGCGGCCTGCGCCGTCTGCTACCACATCGCAAAGCGCGCTGTGCAACAGCATGCGCTGATCCGAAGACAGCGCATGTAACCCCTGATCAGCCGCCGCTGCCAGTGCATCAATCTGCGCCGTGTCCGGAACGACGTAGGAAGATTTCGGAGTGTGACCCTTACCACGATAGGCCAGCGCTGCGATATCGGCAAAATGCGCCACGCTTTCCAAAGTGGTTTGCGGGAGTACAACATCGGATGTGTCATCCGATGTAAGCGTCTTTGTCTGGCCCTGCGCGATCTCAAACTCATCAGGAACGGTTGAGTCGCGTAATGACAAACCAACTTTTGAGTTGATTTCTTCAAATCGTGTAACAGCCTCTAAGTCTAAAAATTGCATCTGTCTCTCGAAACACCAAAGGCGTCAAAAAATACTAGCCATAATGGTTTTCAATTGTTAGCGTTCAATTATTAATTGTAAAGCGTTTGATGATTAAATTGTATTAATTTTATAAATAATGTAGTTAAAACAATTGGTTGAATTGTTTCCCTTGAGGGATTCGGCGCTGGATCTATGGTTGGCTACATCAGGGCAAAATCAGAGATACAGCTGCAACTCAAGGTGGAATGAATGGAGGCCTGATGATTGAAATAGGCTGTATCGGGAATAAAATTTTATCCACAGGATGTGGTGAACATGAACTATTCTGACATATCGGCTCGTTTGGCGGATTTAGCTGTTACGCCTCCGGATTTGCTAAGAGCGGCATTATATATCAGCTACCTGACCGAGGCGCAGACCGCGCTTGTCACTACATTTGCCCAACCCACCGATCAGGGCGGTTTAGGGGCAGAGGCGTATGGCTTCGCCAGCGCTGCGTTACAAGCGGAAGATGTTTTGTCGATGTTAGCTGGCCTGTTGGACCGGCTGGTGCAGCCTGCCGTTCAGGGCCAGATGGCGAAGGGCTCCGCTCCGGCGCCGGACGGGTATGATAGTTATTTCGCGGCCAACATCCTGCCGACATCCGCAACAGGGTCGATTACTTCGGCGCAGTATCAAACCAATCTGGACACGTTTTTCGCCGCACAGCCGATTGTGAAATCCGCGCTGGACCTTGCGTCGACGCAGGTAGTGGCCAACATAAAAACCGCATGCACCCGGTTCTATGTCGATCGGGCCGCATTGCAGGCATTGTACGCAGATCAGTTCGACAGCATGTTTCACCTGCTGGGGATCAAACAGATCGTGCCTATGGGCGATATATTTGGCCACACAGGCCAACAAAATCTTGAGGTTGAGCTGGTGGTATCTGGCGCTCCGTCGGCGGGGTCGATGTTTGACCCAAATCGCTTTGGCAACACAATCTGGGTGACCTATGAGCCACGGGACGTTGAGATCGATTGTTTGATCTGTGGTGTATCCGAGGCGGTCAACCGCGCGACCAAGACCAGCTTTCAGCAAAATTCGCTGGCCGAAATTTTCAACAAAGCGGTGGCGGCCAATACTGACAAGGCATTGGCTGCGCAGTTACAACCATTGCCCGTGCAACTGATTTTGCCGCGCAACCCGTCGTCTCAGACTACGCAGCCGGTGGCGACGTCCTATGGGTACCGTCAAAGCCTGACAGCGCCGCCATTGACCGCCCAGCAACGTCAGCAAACATCGAGCCTGACGGCCAACGTGTTGATCCAGCCGGATGCGAATGTGACCACGATCGGCAGCGCGTTTTACCTGACGATGGGCGCCATATGTGCGGTAAGCAGCACGTTTTCTATCACCGGATTGTCGAGCAGCGCTATCGTGGCCTCGGCCTTTGTTCCTCATACACCGGACACCAGCGCGGCGCTTATTGCGTCGGTCGCGGGGCTGGAAGATACAGGTCTATTTTCGGCGCTACCGGGGCAGGGGGGCGTGGACGGATCGTATCAACCCGCGCAGGTTACGACGCTGAATGCAAATGGGTCAGAGTTAGAGACCCAAACTGTCAATCTGCGGACACCCAACAGATTGTGGACAGCGGATGCCACCGGCAACGCCAGTGTGCTGGGCCTGCCGGAAATGGCCACGTTTTTGGTGCAGGGCTTTGCCGCGAGCATGACCTTGTGGGAGTCGATTTACACTGGGGCTGATAAAAGCTCTGTAGATGCCTTTGTAACCCGCACGGCCAATGTGGCGGTGGCGGTGCCTGCGATTTCGCCTGCGTTGCTGGCCACGATGTATCAGGAAATTTTCGAGGACTTGCCGCGCGCGGGGTCTTCTTTGACCCTAGCTAAGGCTTGCGACACCACGGTCAGCAGCCATTTATCGGCTGCAGCGACGGCTTACAAAACAGCTAGCGACACCAATGCTGACCCGGCCTTTATCGCGCTGTCGCCTTTGCTGGCAGGCAAAGCGCTACAGACATTGCAAGTGCCAGAGCTGTATCACCAGATCGGTGGACAGGATGTTTTGGGACCGGATGGAACAGTGATCCCGGTGCCTGCATCGATCACGCTGTACCTTGATCCCCAACATCCCGGCAGCACAACGGTTCTGGATGTCAAAGGGGCCGCGGGTTTTCCAAATCGCGCGACTTATTTCGCGGACACGCCCAGCAGCGACCGCGTGATCACCCCCCAGGTCAAAACTCTGGGCACCCCTGCGGGTACCACCCGCACCAATGCGTTGAAAACGGATCTGTCAAAGGCCTTGGGTCTTGGGTCGGATTTCGCGCCTGCTTCTGTCGTCACGCTAGGGTAAAGCCATGAGCACGTTTCAGACCATCATCACCGCATTCAAGAAGTTTCCGACCAGTGGCAGCGACATTACGCTGACCCCACAGACGTTCAACTTGGCGTTTGTGGACAACGTGTTCAACTTTTTGCTGCAATCAACTTCGGTCAAGTTCACCTCGACCACAGTCATCATCGGTCAGGACAGCGCCACGCTGCAAGGGACAGCGGATGTTTTTGACTATACCGGGATTGTGGTCACCCTAACGTTTAAGCTGGACGGGGCGTCAGTCACTGCGACGATTTCGTGTGATCTGGGCGCGGGGGCGGCGGTGCATTTGCCTTTGTTGACATGGATCACGCTGGAAGATGTGGCGTTCTGGGGGACGATTACGGAAACCAGAGCGGTGGCCAAATTCCATTTTGGGGCCTCTTTGAAACTAGACACCGGCACAGCGGTGCCAGTGACCCTAGATTATCAAGGCGGCGGCGTGTGGTCGATGACCGTGGCAAGCGGCACCAACGAAACCCTGACCAGTGCGCAGGTGGTCACGTTGTTAGGCGGCAGCGCGTTGAATGAACTGTTGCCGGCGAAATTGGAAACTGCGCTGACATCTTTTGCCATGACCGGTTTAGAGGCAACGTTCAACGCCAAAACCGATGATTTAAGCTATTTCAACACCGGTTTTTCAGTGTCTGACGCTTGGCCGATCGCGCCCGGTGTGACCTTAGAGCCTGGCCTGGGCTTGTCGTTTACGATGACCGAAAAGCAGCAGGCTGCAAAAGGTGTCAAAGCCGCTGCCGCGACATCCGAAAAACACACTGAAGCTCAGATCAAGGGCACTTTGAAACTGGGTGGGACAGAGTTGCCGCTTAGATTGGATGCAACGATTGATGACGCGGCCATTTGGCAATTTGGCCTGCAACCGGGAAAAACCGCGACAGTCAACACATTTGCCGATCTGTTGTCTTTAGCAGGCGATACGAGTTTTGCCTCTAGCTTGCCCGCGGCGATTGCGACCTTGCCCAGTATCGACATCGACCGGCTGAATGTGGTGTTCGATTCCACGGCGGATGTGATCAAAGAGGTCAGTTTCAAGGTTCAGACCGCCCATGCTTGGACAGTGTTGCCGAACTATTTTGTCGTTGAACAGGTCAAGCTGGATTTTGACATCACCGATGCCAATGTGCCTGCAGACCGCAAGGTGATCGGAGAGGTCTATGGTGCGTTCAACATAGCCACCGCGCCATTGTTTTGCCGGATCAAGAACACTGCCAAGGATCAGGATTGGGTGATCGAAGCCGGGTTGCTACCGGATCAAAAGCTGAACCTGACCTGGGTTGCCAGTCAGTTGTTTGATGGGGTGATCGAGGTGCCGGACACCGCGCCCCAAATCGTGTTTTCCAAGGCCAACCTTACAGTGAAACCTAAGGACAAGACGTTTGAGCTATCGGCGGCTTCGACGGACGAATGGGTGTTGATCGACAACCATCTGAGCATCAAGTCGCTGTCGTTTGACTTGTCTCGCACGCCCAAGACATCGACCGCTTTGGCGCAGTCGAGCGAGTTTGATTACAAAGGCAATTTCGAAGGCAAGCTGGAGATTGGCGGCGTCACCGTAACCTTGAGCGCCGCGCTGAATGCCAAGGCCGATTCCGGGGTGGATTTCAAAGGCACCACCGACACGCATCCGATCCACTTTGGCACGTGGATCAGTGATTTCGCCAATCTGTTCGGGCAAGTTGACCTGCCCGATTGGTTGACCGGCATCACACTAAGCAATCTGGCGGTGACGTATAATACAAAATCCAAGAATTATACGTTCACAGTCACGCTGAAGGACACAGCCGAGCCGGGGTTAGCTGTGGTGTTGACTATCGGGTTGACCCACGAGGCTGCCAATACTTGGACACAAGTTATCTCAGCCGTTTTGACATATAGTGAAGACGGGGTTGACCTGAAATTCTCACTTACTTTCACGAACAGCACCGTGAAAGGTGTCAGCACCAAAACGACGCGTGCGGTTTGGTCGGGGAAGAACCCTCCGGGCTTGTCTGATTTTCTGGTGCTGCTGGGTAAGAAGCTAGATGTGGCATCCCAATTCCCGCAGGCGCTGAATTGGGACGCCACACTGTCAAAAATGATCGTGGATGCGACAGAGGCAACCGGCAAACCGACCAAAGTACATGCTGCGGGTCAATTTGACCTAGATGTCGGCGGAAATACAGATTGGAGCCTGTATTTCGCCTACACCAACGACACCACCTTTGACGCTGAGAAAAAAGACAAAACGGCAGTTACGGTGGCTGTCTGCGACGATGAGGCGGTCGCTGCGGCGCCCAAAACGCCTCTGCCTTATGTCTTTGGGGTGGCTTTGGGCGGGCCGATGGACGTGAGCAATCTGCCATTGGTCGGGTCGATCCCGGGAATTGAGCAATACAACATCGATAAGCTAGGGTTTTATTACACCAACGCGACCTTCCCGACCAAAAGTTCAAAACTGACGTTTTCATTGCCCGATCTGGCCAAGATCGAAGAGAAAAAGTCCAATTTCACCAAAGCAAAACTAAATGGGCCAAAATTCAACCTTTTGGCACTGTTTGCCAAAGATGAGGACAAGAGTTCCACCGACAGCGCAGTGATCGAAGCGGCGGCATTGTCAGGGGAAAGCTTCGGCAGCGACGATAGCGATGGCAGCATGAGCTTGGGCGCACCGACAGCGGCGCCTGCGCAGGGCACGCAATCGTTTGCCGCCGACCAAACGACCACCAGTGCGCCGATTGCGTGGCTGGATTTGAACAAGACCATCGGCCCTGTGTCCTTGGAAAAGGTCGGGCTAAGCTATTCCACCCCGCCCAAAGGGGAGGGCGGCGAACTGGGCGTGTTTGGCGTCTATTTTAATGGTGGTTTTACCCTTGCAGGATTGGATTTGTATCTAGATGGGTTAGGCATCACCTTCCCGCTTCCGAAACCCGGCGGCACAGTGAAAGACCCGATTTCCCAGATACATTTCCATCTGAACGGGCTGTTTATGAGCCTCGAAAAACCCAACCTGACAATCGCCGGAGGGTTTTTGAATCTTCCCGGTGACAGCCTGGACATGCTGGGACAATTGTCGGTCACAGCCGGGCCTTATGGCTTGGACGCTTACGGGGCGTTTTCCGGCGACCTTTCTGACCCGTCACTGTTTCTGTTTGTGCATCTGACGGCGCCGATTGGCGGGCCGCCCAGCTTCTTTATCGATGGTGTGTCGGGTGGATTTGGTGTCAACCGCGATTTTGTTTTGCCGACGATCGACCAATTGGCGGATTATCCGTTGCTCCCGTCGGGTAACAGCATTCCGTCTATGACAGAGCTTAGCGGTATCAGTGCGGCGCAGAAGCTGGAGAAAATGCAGACGGCGCTGCAAAATCTGGCGACGTTCTTTCCGCAGCGTAAAGGCCAGTATTGGTTTGCGGCCGGTCTGGATGTGACCACCTATGAGATGATCAAGACAACGGCGATATTGTCGGTGTCGATTGGCAACGACCTGCAACTGGCGGTTATCGGCAGTTCGGGCATGACCTTACCTGTGGATGTGGGCGGCGATCCGTTGGCCTATATTCAGATCAATTTCCTTGTCTCCTATTCCTCGGCCAACGATCGCATTTCGATATTAGGGGAGATCACGCCGTCGTCGTTCATCCTAACCAAAGACATCCGATTGGGTGGCGGGTTTGCGTTCTATGTCTGGACGGGCGGGCCGCATGCGGGCGATTTTGTTCTGACCATCGGCGGCTACAGCCCGTTTTACCAAAAACCTGCCCTGTACCCTGATGTGCCGCGACTGTCGCTTAAGGCAAAGATCGACATACTCACAATTGAGGGCGAAGGCTATTTCGCGCTGGTGCCCACGGCTTTGATGGCCGGGATCGACATCAAAGCCACAGCCGATCTGGGCCCGATTACCGCGTGGTTCCACGCCAGTGCCGATTTCCTGATTGGGTGGAAACCGTTTACCTATCAGGCCCATGTCGGGATTGTGCTTGGTGCGACATTTGCGTTGGATATCGGGTTTGTCACGATCAAGATGACCATCCATGTCGGTGTGGGTCTGGACGTCTGGGGCCCGGATTTTGGCGGACGTGCGGTTGTTGATCTGTCGATCATTTCCTTTGCAATTGACTTTGGCAGTTCGAAACAGGACGCTCCGACCCTGAATTGGGAGGAATTTATCAACTTCCTGCCCAGCAAGACTGAGAGCCAGACACCTACCCCCGTGATGCGCGCTGCGCCGATCAAGGCCTTTGCCTTGATGGAACCGGTGGCATTGAAGAATGCTGCACCTTTGGCTTCGGCTTCTAACAAAACGCTGGTATCGGTCGAGGTGAATAAGGGCAAATTGCCCCGCGATCAGGCTGCGGCAACGGCTTCGGGCGTGGAATTTATCGTGGATGCCAATCATTTTGTGATCCGCACCCAGTGCAGCGCCCCGTCAAATGTCATTAGCTACAATGCCGCGGACCTGTCCACGGATGAAACCTATTACCTGCGGCCAGGCAATCTGCGACAGCAGTTCAGGGACAACCCCAAACTGGTTGATCACCACCCCTACATCATCGACCCGGCTCCTGCGGCGAATGACCCAAGCTGGTTTGACGTGGTCATCGGCAGCCCGCCACAAAAACTGGACAAGCTGACCAGTACGTTGATTACGACGTTAAAAGACGAACACGGCAACTATAAAGAGGTCATGATCCGGTTGATCAAATCGGGTGTTTCCCCCGCGCTATGGGGATCGGAAAGCAACCCGGTTCCGGACGGGTCCAACACAATGACCGGCACGGTGGTCGGGGTTGAGTTTCTACCCAACCTCTATTTCCCCAGCCATACGTCTTATATCCAGTATTACTATTTGGTGTTTACGACCAATAATGTGTTTTTGGAACAAGACACAGCTCCGGTACTGGATCAGACACCGTTTTCCAACCCAACGACGATCCTTGAAGACATGGCGGATGGCAGTGCCTTTGCCACGACCCAGGCTACGCGCAGCGCGGCGGTTGATGCATTAAATACCCTAGGGTTCGCCCAACTGAATTTGGAAAATTCCGCTAAACTGAGCACTCAGAACTACGTGCAACCGGCTGAGCTGGTTCA
The DNA here is from genome assembly GCF_002933395.1 of Yoonia maritima. GTDB lineage: Bacteria > Pseudomonadota > Alphaproteobacteria > Rhodobacterales > Rhodobacteraceae > Yoonia > Yoonia maritima_A. Next base: position 42,998 of record NZ_PKFN01000001.1, on the reverse strand, counting down.
CATGACCGCTGCCTGAATACAGGACCCCATACGCCCCGCACCAGAACCGAAAAGCGACCAGATAGATGACCACAAAACAGACCATTGTGACCACAAATGAATCGCCCCTGTTTCAGGTTAGTGCTTCGTTTGTTCAACACAGCTTGCCGGGGTTGAGCGCGGGCAAATATACTGTCACAGCCCAGCAAAAGATCGACGATGACAAGGGCGCGTCGGTGACCAACGGGGCGTTGCCTGTTGTGTCGCATTCCTTCGGGGTGGAGGGGGAAAAATACACCCTGCCCACAAGGTTCATCCACAGCATCTATCCCGCCGCAGGGGCACAGGGTGAATTTTCGACGGCGCTGCCTCAGATCGTTTTGAAAAATGCGGTCAAGCTGCCGTGGATCCGCACGCCCTATTATCATCAAGAGCCACAGATCCATACGCACGCCTATCCTGCGACCAATCCCACCGGTAAATATGATGACGACAAGGCGAGTTGGCTGTTTATCATGGTGCTGAGCGCGTCAGATTTCGATGGCACGATGCCGCGCCAGATGGTGCAAAAAGGCACGGTTGCAGATCTGATACCCGACACAATGACGGTGCGGTCTTTGGGTAAAGCCGCCCCCGGAAAGATGCCCGCGACGAAAGGTTATTCCTCGTTTTCCTATGTGTTTGAAAGTGGGGAGACCCAACCGGCGGGGACAGAACTTGACCCCGGTGTCGGCTATGACGGCACGGATCCCATCAGCTTTATCGATATTCCTGTCGGGCTGTTCGCGAAACTGGCCCCGACGATGCAAGATTTGCGGATGATGTCCCATGTTCGGTCGGTCAGGATGGATAACAAGGCACTGGCTGACAGTGATGTGATCGACCCGGAGGGCGAATATGCCGTAATGATGGCCAACCGGCTTCCACAGTCTTTGCCGACATCGGCACTGGACAATCCAACACCTGGTGAAAACCCCAAAGGTGCCAATGCCGCGATGGTGGTATCGTTGGAATATCTGGAATGCGCGTTGCGTGGCTATGCGGATGCGAGCTATTTTAAATCCACCATTCAGGCCAATCCCAAGGGTTTTGTGCGGCTTGTGGTGCTGACCCAGTGGGAATTTACCTCTTATCAGGACACCAGTTTTGAATTTGTGACCCTGCTTGAGCATTTGAATAAGCGAGTGCCGGACGAGGATGATCCAGAAAGCACGCCATTGGACGATCCCTTGATGCGGTTGCCCAATCCGCCCAGCTATTCGCAACCGACGCCGGCTGAAAATACGGTTCAAACCATGCTAAGCCTTGGGTATGTGCCGATGAACCATCTGACCCGCGTACCAGATGTGACCGCCAATGGGGCCGAGCCAATCCAGACCGTGTCGTGGTATCGCGGACCTTTGGCACCGTTTGTCGTGCCTGCGGACGCAGACGGGCCTTTGGGGGGCAGCGTTCAGAATAGCACTGTGGCGCATATGGTCTATTCGGGGGATGCTTTGCTGAAATTCGACCCCGATGTCGGGCTCTACGACACGTCTTATGCGGCGGCATGGCAATTGGGGCGGTTGATGGCGCTAAACGACCAGAGTTTTTCGACGGCCTATTACCAATGGCAGCGCAGTCGCGTCTACAGCCTGCGCGCAGCCTATGAAATGGATAGTGTGACGCAGCCTTTCGCGCCACAGCGCGAAGTCTCCTTTGCGATTCACGAACTGACCAGAACCCGCAGTGGCCCTCCGACCCATACGCTGCTTCAATCCGCCGTCAGCAGCCTTGTGGTGGCGGCTCAGAAAGGAGGCGACAATGAGTGAGCATTCCGCGCGTCTGGCCGAACTGGCGCAGGCTACAGCCGCCGATCCCATGCCCGACGATTTAGCGAACTGGCTGACACATCTGGAAAATTTGGTGGGTGTCCCATTCAATTACCTGCTGCCTGACAGTAAGATGTTACCGCCCGAAACGCTGCGCCAATTCCATATTGATCCCAATTGGATCAATGCTCTGATCGACGGCGCCATGAGTATTGGACGACATTTCGAAAGCCAGAACGCTTTGGGGCTGGCGCAGCAGGCTGAACATGCCAACCTGTTGTCCGCGCGGTCGCAGACGGCTGAGATGAAACAGATGCTCCGCCAGACCCAGTTATCGCAAATCCCCAAACGCGAACTTCCCGCGCGCGCCTATGCCAAAATGCAAAAGATGTGCAGTACCCAAGGCGTCGCAACGCCTGTTGCGTTGGCTCAGGCGCCGGTGATGACGGGGTTTTTGTTGCGCTCCAAAGTGGTCAGAGGCTGGCCCAGCATGGATGTGGCAGGCTATCCTTCGGGGGCGTCACCTTATGACAATAACCTCAACTCCAAGGTCAAAGTTGTGCCTTTGGACATCGTGCGGTTGGTACAATTATCCGATGACGTGTTGTTTGGCATCTTTAAGGGTGAGCTGTTCGAACTGGTGTTCCACCAGCCTGCCGAAGCGATTCATTGCGGGTTTGATCAGATTAATCCAACGGCGTCGCCGCCGAATGTTATCAAAGACTTGCGGTATCCCACTGCCGGGTGGCAACAAGAAAAATCGCCTTATAACTCGCTTAGCCAAAAGCAGATGGACAACGCGTTTCACGACCCGTCTGAGCGGGTTTTGAACATGGCCGCGATCAGCGAATGGATGGCCACGACTTTGAAAAAAGACGGCACGGCGCCGGGGTATTATCAGGCCGCAGGGGCGGGCAATACCCCCCCGCCCGAGCCATATATCGACCATCTCGTTTCGTCTGATTTTGGGATGGAGATGGTGCAGGGCGTCGGCCTTGTCTCTTTCATCAACAAACAAGCACCGGCGGCCAAGTCATGACCATCATTATTCCCATCCATGTCGAAGCCCTTAGGGTCACGTCCAACACCTCGCAAGAGGCGAAGACAGCGCTGTATAAGTTTGACGAACTGGGCAAAGTTGCCAGCTCTGCGGGCAGCGGGATGATCGCTGCGGAGAACTTTTCTTCGTCTGTGACTAATCTGGGCACCCAACCGGGCATCCATCTGCACTGGTCTTTGCCGCGGGCCTATACCAAGGGCACGCAAAATCGTGACACTGGCGCCATCAGCTTTCCGGTTCTGCCAAACCGGTGGCTGGTCATCCGTATGCTGAAAAACGCCAAACCGGGTGCGGGAAAACCTGCAACCGATACTCGGCTTTGGATGTTGGAAAGCGATGCGCACACTGTTGCGTCGGGGGCGGCACCGGTGGGCGGCTCGCTCGCGCCATGGATGGACAATTCCAGCGATATTCAAGGCCTTAAAGGCAACCTGCTGGGTCGCAAGCTGCACATCACCGACACCTGGAGCGAGCCCAACACCGGGATGCAGACCCTTGCGGCCCGCGCGGGCAGCCAAGATCCCGGGTATCTGGGATCGCAGTTCCAGGCGCCCTATGGATCAGGCGAGACGTTCACCGCTTATTTGCCGAGTTCAGGTAATATTCTAGGGCTGTACGATCCTTTGGATGATTACTTCACCAAACCCAATCAGCTGACCACAGATGCCGAATTCAGCGCGTCTTATTTCGTGGTGGGCTGGGTCAGCGACACGGCTTCGGACATTTGCAATATCACGCTGAAACAAGCGCTCGCAGATTACGGGCAATTGCCATCCCGCGACAAACCCAGCCTCGAGGCGTATATTGAACAGATCATGACGACCGAGCTGAAATGGTCGCTGAGCGATTACGGCGGACTGACTGCTTCGGCGATCCCGACAACACAGGCCGTGATGAGCGGGCTTGTGGCCGACATCACATGGAAGATGTCATCAGGATCGGTTCTGACCTATCCCACCGGCACTCCGACGCAGCAAGGCATCAAGGTGAGCATTGGGTCGAACACTGCGGATGCGTTGTCAGCCTATCTCAATGGCACAGTGCTAGATCCGTTCTTTAATCCCAACGCGCCAGAAGTGGATCAAAAAACGGAATGGCTTTTGAACGCGTTGCAATTTGACCAATTGCCCAAGCTGGATTCAGGGGCCGCCGGGGTGGGACAGTTACAAGAGTTCTTGCATTCCTCGGGGTTCTCAAGCGCACCCGGAGGTTATGTTTGGGCGGTGCAGCAGGATAGGGACAGCACTCAATCTCAAGGGCAGGGCAACAACAACGAAGTGCCGTTACCGCCCTATCTGGGAAAAGTTCTGGCCGATCTGAACACCGCGCAGCGTGCGTTTGATCAAACGCGCGACAAAATCGCCAGTCAGCGGCGGCAGTTATTCCTCGACTGGTCCTATCATGCAGGGCAACTTCAGAGCAACGTGTTCGGCGGATCGGGGCAAAGCCTGACCAATGATGTGACCGGGTCTTTTGTTGTGGATGGGATACTGCATTACTTTCCGATGCTTTATGCGGCGGGCAATTACACTGACCTGACCCAGCCAACATCGGCTTATGTGCCGACTGCGGACAGTTTCAACATAGCCTTACCTGCGGCGGCCCATAGCAGCCTGCCCAGCGACATCGCATCCTATTCCTTTCTTTCTGCCTTTAATCCAACCGCCGGAGGGTTTGCGTCGGAACTGGTGAATTTGGCGATCAATGCGGAAGCAACGGCCCAAGAATTGGTGCCTTTGGGTCTTTCGAGCCTGCGTGAAACGGTTGATTTGCTGGAACTGGCACAAATTGTGCCCGCTGCGGCGCCGTCGGCACAAAGCCAGATCAGCACGCTGATAGACAATGCGATTGAAACCCTGACGGACGCTAGCAAAGCGTTGAAAAAAGCGGCGGAGTTTGCCGCTGATCTGACCAATCAGACCACAGGCGTAGAGGCGCTGTCGGCAGAAGTCACGCGCGACGCGGCGTCGATCAAAGCGTTGGTGACGGCGTTCAAAGGGTACACAACCGTCACAACCGTACCGACCCCCTTACCATTGCCGCCCGCCACAGCTTTCAAAGACACACTGCAACCGTCTGACGCGCAGACGCTGGCGCAATTTGCCAGCGGGTCGGCGGGTTTTCCGGGCGTCAAAGAGTTGCTGGACACCTATGGCGGGGCCGGGGGAAAACCGGCGTTTGTTTCTGACACCAGCCTTGCCGGGTATTATCTGGCCTGCGCGCATATCTATGTGATCCAATCCAGTGATCCGTGGAACATCACTGGCGCCTATTACATGCAATATTGCTTGCAAACGCTCATGCAGGCAGAGGAAAACTCGACCCAAATCGCATCCGATCTGACCGCCGCAGCTGCGAAACTGACGGGGGTGGACGTTGCAGCGGCGCTGGCCGCGCTAGAGACAATCGCATCACAAACACTGGCCAGCGTGCAAGCGGACTTGTCGGCTACGCCTGCGAACATCAGCGGTGCTTTGGCTTCTTTGAATGCGATGTTGGGGCAGGGTGCCACGGACCTTCCAGCCATTGCCGCGACCTTGTTGGGGCAGGACTGGCGGGACATTGGCACCGACATGCAGTCCGCCACAAAGCAGGTGTTGGACAGGCTTCCCGGTGCGCAACAAGTTAGCATCTACAACACCGCTTTGTATGACCGCATCAAAAGCCAGTTCGAATTGGTTGCTACCCCGGCCAATTCGTTTTCCGCGCCAAACGAACCTGTCATCCTGATGGGTCAGGACGAGAGCGGAGAGACGATTTTGAAACCGTTCACCCGCAATGGCAAAGCCGATATCATCCCCTGTCGGATGCCGTCAGAAATCGTTAACGCCACCCATCCACCGGATTATCCTGCGCAGATCAATTCAATCGGAACCAAAATCAAGCCAACCCAACGGGGGTTAAGCGCGGTGTTCCAAAGCCTCGCTCAAGAGGCGGTTTTGCTGACCCCGGAATTAGGCTCTCCGGTCACAGAAAACGACCTTGCCGCAGCAGCAAAAAGCAATGAAACGATCAAATTCGATGCTAACAGTCACGTGGCGCTGAACCCCGCGCCCACAGGGCTGACCGGCAAATTGCCGTACTACGTGGCGTATAACTGGCGCACTGACAACGATCCGTTTTTGCCTTTGTTTATCTGGTGGAACGCGACTTACACGTTTTCTGACAAATTCGACCTTGCGGCAGAAAACCTGCCTGCAGACTTTATGAAGCAGTTCAAATTGGGGTCATATGAGGTGGAAAACCATCTTACGGCGGCGTCAAAGGGGAACTTTACCGGAGGCAGCAACGGCGCGTACAGCTTTGATCTGCGCGGTGTGATCGCCATGTCTTCGAATGCGACCTACAGCCTGTGCGAACAGATTTCGAAATATTGCATGACCTATCTGGATTACGATCCCAAGCTCCCGCCGGACAAGAGCGCCTCTGACTACGACACCAAGGCTTTGTTCCACGGCGCATATACCGCCTACAAAAGTAAACGTATTCTAAGTCAGGGTCTGTCTGGGTTTAACCCGGCTTTGGTGCAACGTGTGCAGGAAATGCAATTGCCGGTGAATATCCCCACCAAGTGGACGTCAGGCACGTTGTCTACGGCTGATTTTTGGCCGACACAGTTTCTGCACGCACAATCTGCGGATTGGCCCGCGAATTGGAACGATCTGGCACCCAACCCTTTAGCGTTACAAAGCAACGCCGAATTTGTCGATTTCAACCCTTTGCGGGCGGGCAAATTGTCGATGCAAGCAATCCAGCTTGTTGATGTGTTTGGGCGCTATGTCAGCTTGACAGCACCCGAACCCACTTATGTGGCCGAAAGCATGTCGGACACCTTGGCCCCCAATGACGTCTATTTGCCGCCGCGCATCGTTCAGCCCGCGCGGGTGAATTTTGACTGGATCGGGGCGCAAACGTCTTTGTCTGCCAGACCGTTTGCAGAACCGGGAAATGCCATTCCCGCCGTGTCGCCCGTTTGCGGTTGGCTCTGGCCGAACCATCTGGACAATTCCGTGTCGCTTTATGACCATAACGGCCAGCATTTGGGGTCTTTGGGATTGCAGGGTACTCCCAACCCCGCGGACGGACCTTTGGTGCACTGGTTCCCGGTGCCCGGGAAGACAACAAGCGTCACGATCAGCAATCGTCAGGCGATGATGGATTACCTTCAGGCAGCCGGCGCGAACTCGGTGTTCACCTCCGTTTTGACCCAGTTCCTGTTTGGCGATGCCACCAAAGCCACGGCTACCCAGTTCAACACGTTCCTTGCTGTCTTGGAAAAATCCCAAAGCTTTGTGATCACCAAGGCGCTGCAAAACTCTGCGGATCTGAGTTTGTTTGTCGGGCGACCTTTGGTGGTGACACAAGCCGAAATCGGGGTCGAACTCAAAGGCAACATCGACCGCGCGTCCGATTACAGCACCTATCCTAAATGGAACGAAAACGGGCCGCAGTTCACGCTGACCAGTTCAGAATACATTCCTTATCATTTGGACAACTTTAATGACGCGGGCTTGCCGGATGTCACACTGCCAACTCGGGTTGGTACCGCGATGGTGAAATTGCCGAACCAAGACCGCTTTCCCTATTTTGACGATGGGTTGTCGGGGTATTTTGTCGATGGGGATTTCACCAAATTCTACACCCCAGTTGAGTTGACATCATCGGCAGGCATTGTTTCGCTGTCTGAGGATGACGCCGATTTTCCAGTCAAAATCACGCCGAACGGCAGGCCGTCGGTGATGACCTTTATCATGGACCCGCGCGCGGCAGTGCATGCGACCACAGGCGTTTTGCCGGTGTCGTCGGTCAAAATCCCTGAAGAACAATTCAATCGTGTGTTACGTGATATCGAAATCACGTTCCTGACGGCTCCGGTTTTGACCCGCACACCAGTGCCGGAGTTACCTATCCCGCCTCAGCCCGGCTTTGAATGGGAATGGGTGACAACCCTGACCCCACAAGGCAGCCATATTTCAGGGGCCCAAAACATGACCAACCCGACCTTTCCAGATACGCCGCAAAGTCTGGTGGATGGCTGGTTATTGATGAAACGCGCAGACGGGTAGGGTCTCATGGCGAATTTCTCACTTAACCTGAAAAACCCGGCATTGACCAAAGGACAGCTGAACACGATTTATGTCGGGTCAACAACGCCCAACGCGATTGAGCTAGAGATCAAAAACCTGACCGCATTTGATGTGACGTTCAAGACGACGGAAACGATGACACTGAAGTTTCCGGGCAAGATGATCTCGATCACCAATGCAGCGAATATCACGGTTGATACGGCGTGGACCAAAACCAAGCTGGCCAATCCCAACGGGTCGGCTGACCCGTATTATACGTTTTCGCTTGTCCCCAAAGCTGACATCGTTGTGAAATCCAACGAGATGATGACGTTGACCTTGTCAACAATCGTTCCGACGACGGCGGTCAACGGGTCGATTGTCGTGTCACAATCCATCCCATTTGCCGATCTGCAAGCGCAGCATTTGCTGATTTGCACGGCGGTGCCAAGCACGGACAATCAAACATTGATGGGGCCGAACCGCGCGTTAGAGGTGGACGCGACCATCACTGGGGCCACCAACAGTCTGGCGTCGACCAACAAAATCGAACCCAGCGTCAAACCCGCGTCCGCCAATATCAAACCCGCAAGCGTTGTGTTGAACACAGTTCAGCTGTCATTCGCGTTCAAAGGTCAGAACAACCGCCCTGAAACGCACACCGGGTACGACCCACTTCAAGCGTTGATCAAATCCTTTGACACCAGCAAATCGCCGGAATTTACCATCCGGTTTCCTTATGCCAACGCGTTGTCCAATATCGATCCGAATTTTGCCCTGACAGATAATTCAACCAAATCCCAAGGTTACATTAGCCCGACCAGTGGGCGGAACATTGATATCTCTTTGAGTTCCAACCGCGAAGGGGTGTTATCCACGTCGAACTGGGAGGTAACAGTAGACGTCAGCGATGACGCCACAGCCCCTGTGTGGCGTGTCAAACCGACCGCCACCAATCAACATGTCTTTACCTCGATCAGCGCAGGCAACGCCGATCCATTTCTGAACATCTACCTGCGCAACATCTGCACAGCTTTGCCGATTGACCCGAGCAACCCACAATCTGTGGCGTTTATCCAAACCAAGAATTTCCCCGGTTTCAACGACCAGTTCCTGGAACTGACGGTTGATAAAGACCCGGTGCAAAAGACCAAAAGCTTTGCAGTCAGTGTTGCGCCTGATGCATCGGCAGTGGAGTTGGACTGGCAGACGCAAAACACCACCTCTGTCACGATTTCTTCGGTGCAGCACGTCGGACAAGCGCAGCTTGACCCATCAGGGCCTTTAAGCGTGCCGGTTTCAGTACAAACGCCGCTGTTGTGCCAATATGATTTGGCCAGCTACAACGCCAACAGGACGCCCCAAACCGATCCTGTAGCAAATGCCAAGGTCAACGCGGTCTGGACAACAAATCAGGTTGTAGCCGCGAGCGGGTATTCTTATCTCTCCACGGTCTGTTCCGCACCCGATGCGCAATCAGTCTTTGCCCCTGCTTTGGGTGCAGATGCGCAGGCGCAGCTGTATCAGTTTTCCACCGCAACCTTGGCCGAAACATCAAAGACCGCTTTTGCTGATGGGCTGATTCCGGTGAATGTCGCGGCCAATCCAACAAACACCATGGTCTATGTCGTGCGTCAGGACAGCACCGGGCTGGCGCAAGATATTGTCAAACTGGATGCGACCTTGCTTGCCACGCAATCATCATCCATTGCGGCGTCGGCTAACTTCACAAACATCCCCCATGCGGCCATGCAAGACGGAGGGGCCATCGCTACCACGCCCGACGGCAGCCATGTCGTGTACAGCAGCTACAAGAACAGCGGCACACCGGCGATCTATTACATCGACACATCACAGGATTGGTCGACCTATACCGCGCCGATGGTCAGCGTGCCCGCGTTGGATGACCGCGGGCTGGCAGTATCAGCGCAAAACATTTTTCACAGCGACAGCGGAGGTTTGGGCCACATCACTTTGACCCCGAGTTTGGGCACATCCTCGACAACGTTGGCGCTGACATCAGGGGGCACCTCATACCAAGCAGGACCGATGAGCTTGTCTCAGAACGGATCACTGTTGGCTGTGTGGTCGCGGCCTCAGGGAAAGGCGATCGGTGGGCGCATATTTTTTGTCAGAACCTCTGACATCACAGTCCAACCTGTGGGGATCAACACGCAGATATCCTATGTCCCGCCAATGCGGTCTCTGGCCATTTACAGGCCCAGCCTGTGTTTTTCAGCGGATGGGGCCTATCTCTTTGTGTCAGGGGTCAGCGTGCGGGGCGATGGGTTGATCTACGTCTATGACGTGGCCACAGGAACGCAGGTCGGGCAGCCCATATTGTATCAGGGATCAGGGTTTGGCCCGATTGTGGCGCAACCCGATGGATTGGCGGTTTTTGCCGTAACCTTCCCTTCGAACCAAGTGGGTGGGGTGTACCGACTAGACCCCGAGTTTCCGCCGTTTGTGAACCTGATCTAGAGCGACGAGGTCCGGCTGTTCACCAACTTCAGCAAGGCAGTGCGTTCATAGGCAATGTCATCCGCCAAACGGGCGGCTGCGATAGGGCGCTGCCACGCACGAATGCCGCGCCGGACCGAAGCATAGCTGTGGTCTTGGCTGTAGTGGCTGTAGAACGCGATCAACAGTTCAATATGCAGCCAACGCAACGCTCGGATCACCAGCCGCATTACGCCTCCGGTGCCATCGGGAAAGCTATCGACACGGTTGATTACACAGGTTTGGGCTAGATCCGCGAGAGGAGGCCCACTCCGCGCAGCGCCCCAATCAATCACCACGCAGGCTCCGTCTGACACCATGACATTGCTCGAATGATAGTCGAAGTGACACAACCTGTCGGGGCCGCTGAACTGGTTGATCTGATCCCGGATCTCTTGTTTTGTGTCGGAGGTCAGGCAAGAGAGGCTGTCGATCTCTTTGCACATCTCTGTTTTCAGATTTGGGGTCTGTGTGTCGGGGATGGTGTGCAAATTGGCCAGACAACGCGCCATTTCCCTGCTTGCCCAAAACAGCCGCCATGGTCGTTTTAGGACATACCACGACACGGCCACCCCTGACACATATTCAAAAACAACCCGGCCCTGTGCGATGTCACGATCGACGCTAAGCACCTTGGGCGTGGGCACGCCGTGATCATGGGCCAGCCTGGCAGCCAAGACTTCGCGCTCTAAAGCGGTGTCTGGCGCGTCAGGGACATAGTATTTCGCAATCTGGCCATCGCCCAGATCATAAACACGTCCTCTTTTGCCGGAGGCGATCTGTTTCATGCAAATTCTCGTGAGCCTTAATCTGTCGTATCGGAGCATAAAGCGCCCCGGTAAAGCAAGGGGAGTACACTATACTATTGATAGCGTTACTGGACCTGCCGCCGAATTGTTCCATTCCTTTGACTTGGTATTTTGCCACAAAGGAGAAACATCATGGCACAGAAACCAACCCCGGAATTCCGCGCAGAGGTTGTGCGGGTAGCGTTAACCAGCGGACTGCCGCGTAAGCAGGTGGCAGCAGATTTTGGCGTTGGCTTCTCGACGCTGAGCCGTTGGATCCAGAGGGACCGGCGCAATCTGAGAAGCCAACAGCCCAGTCCGATCTTGAACGCGAGGTCGCCGAACTGCGAAAAGAAAACCGCATTCTCAAGGAGGAGCGCTACATCTTAAAAAACCTTTCCGGGTTGGGCCCGCCTGTGCGCTGTAGAAATAGCCTGTGCTACGGTCGCGCCATGAAGGGGAGCGGCCGTTCGCTTATTGGTGGTCCGTCCGAGGGCGGAACCCCGTTAAAAAACGTGGTCCATGGGGTGATGCGAACTTGAGAGTGGTGACGCTGCTTTGGCGGTGATCCCGGTTAGGAAGATGACGGATTTGCATAGCCCACGCCCTTTCTGTTGCCAACAGGAGGATAAATATGGACGTCGATTGAAGTTAAACTGATCGGGAAAACCAGATAGGGGTCGGGCGCGAAAAGCCCGCGGCGTGTGAAAAGTCGCAAATATGAGGTCTGACACACGACCGCATTCAATCTTGTCCCATTCATTCAGAAAAACCTTGCAAAACCGGGAGTACGCACACACGACCCCTGTAAACGAACGCGGGCTTCCTAACCTCGCAGCCGCGCCACTTTGTGGCGCGGCATCACATTGCAACAAGCCCAGCCCCGCCAGGGGCCGGAACACGACATCCGGCGGTCATGCCGTCATGTAGCAGGGCAAGCGCCCTTTGCGCCGTTGATTTTCGACTTTCTGGAGGTTGCCTTCGCGCCGCGCCGCCGATCATCCGCAGGATCAACATGATATCTGACACCTGAATATTTTCGCTAACCTGCCCGGCGCGCTTGGCGGCGCGCAGATGCCCATCAGCAATATCCGTCAGACGCTTGCGCCCGGATTCAATCGCTGGCGTATCTTGCGTTGCTTCTTCCCAGATCGCTTGAACCGCCTCGCTTTGGGCGACGAACTCTGCGGCCGTTGTCAGGAAACTCCAGAATTCATTGGTTTCGCTTTCGATGCGCTGCATCGCCCGATCGGCCAGCGCAAATAACAGTGCCTGGCGATCAGGGAAATTGCGATACAACGTTGCACGGCCAAGCCCAGCCTTTAAGTGCACAAGCTCTAGCGGCGCGGATGCCCCCTGATGCGCGAACACCTGTTCAGCGGCGTCCAAAAGGGCATCACGGTTTCGTCGGGCATCAGTGCGCTGCTTCATGTTTTTTTTGCTCCTTTGTCGGGTCACCCCTAACGTAAGCGGATATCAGTGTCCATTTAGGTTGGCAATCCCTGTGCGCATTGGCTAGGCCTGCTAAAAAGCGACGCGAAATCAGACTGCCCTCGCCAAGATTAGTAATGATATCAATGAAAGCCGCCTAAAGATGGTCACAGTAGAAGCAAGCAATCTTGCAACCGATAAATCGTCGCAACACCACGTTGATACATCTGAAATCGCTGAAAAAATCGACGTACGCCCCATTCTGCGTGTGCTTGTCATTGTGCTGGTGCTGATCACGGGGATCGTGTCGTGGACGGTCGCCAAAGACCACTATGCGCCGGGCACGTAGCGCGGGATTGTGTCCGCCAGCGTGGTGCAAATTGCCCCACGGGTTTCAGGCCGGGTCATCGCGGTCGAAACCTATGACAACGCCATTCTCGCCACCGGGGACCCACTGTTTCAGATTGATCCACGCCCCTTTGAACTGGGTGTCGAGCGTGCGCGCGCATCGCTCGCGCAGGCGGCGCAGGGGATCGACGCCTCTATCGCCCAAATCGAAGCGGCGCAGGCGCAGGTCGCGCAGGCCCGCGCAAATGCCGAAGCTGCGCGGGAGGCTGCCACCCGCGCCGAGTCGCTTTTTGAACGCGGGATCGCATCCCGTGCCGCACAGGATCAAGCACAGGCGAATTCAGATGCAGCCGCAGCCGCGCTTGGTGCCGCTGAGGCGAACGCCGAAAGCGCGCGCCGTCAGCTTGGCGCCACAGGATCCGATAATCCACAGTTGCGCGCCGCCGAACTGGCGCTTGAAACAGCAGAATATGACCTGCTTAGCACCCTCGTGCGCGCGCCCGGCCCCGGTGTGGTGACGAACGTCCATCTGGGACTTGGTCAATATGTTGGCGCGGGCCCACCCACCATCACCTTTATCGATGGCGAAGCGATCTGGATCACAGCCGATCTGCGGGAAAACCAGCTGGTGAATGTACTGCCAGATGATCGGGTGACGCTGATGTTTGATGCCATTCCAGGCCAGATTTTCGCAGGTCACGTCGAAAGCCTTGGTTGGGGGATTAATCCCGGGCGATCTGAGGTCGGCGGCCTTCCCGTCAACACCCCCGCGACGCAATGGTTTGAACCCGCTCGTAAAATGCCGGTGCGTATCGTTGTTGAGGGTGGGATTGACGCCTGGCCCCGCTCCGCCCGGATTGGCGGTAAGGTTAGCGTGCTGATCCATCCCGATGGCGGCGATCATTGGGTTACGAAAACCTCGGCCTTCTTCCAGCGCATCAGCAGCTGGACGACGGCCCTATACTAAGGGCACAGGCATGTATGTTGCCCCCCGCCCCAAGGTCGCGGACGACCCGCATTTTGCCATTCGCCTAGGATTGGCTGTCGTTGCCGGGTTTGTGGCCATGGCCGTGCTACAACCGCAACTGGCCCCTATCTGCGTCGCTTTGCCCATCGGACTGATTGCCGGGCTGCGCAAGGCGTTCAACCCGGCGCGCGCCATTGGAGGGGCCGTCGCCTTTGGGATTGTGGTCTGGCTGATGGCTGGGATCGTGGCAATCACCCGGCCAGTGCCAATGCTGATGCTGCTGGGGATGTTCTTGTTCTATTTTCTTGGTTTTTTTGTCACCCGGCGGACAGGCAGCCCTTTTGGGATGCTGGTTCTGATCGCGGCGGCGCTTATGTCGATTGTTGGCATGAAAAATCCGGCGATGCTGAACATCTTTCGTGATGGCTTTCTGTTAGGGTGCGTGGTTGCGGCTGTGACCATCCCCACCCTTTATCTGTTGATCCCCGCCCGCACCAAAGACCTCCACGAAGACGCGCCTCGCCCTGCGGCTGGACACCACGGTGGGGGCGCGCTGATCCGATCTGTGGTTCTGACGGCGCTGTGTTTTTGGCTGTACGCCGTACTACCCGTGTCGGATTTGATCCTGGCCATTGCGGCGGTTTTCCCGCTGATCTTCCCAACCAAGCACGAAGCCTTTGCCGAAGCCGCAGAGCGAAGTTGGGCCACCATCCTTGGTGGCATCATTGCCTTGGTCGTATTGGCGATCTACGGGTTTTCGGCGCATTTCCTGGTGTTGTTATTGCTGATGTTTCTGACCGGCTGGGGATTTGGCATCGCTATGATGCACGGCCGCCTGTCTGCTTCGGTTTATCAATTCGGCTTGTCCGTTGCGGCGGTTCTGGTCGCAACGTCATTGACCACAAGCAACCCGGAATTGGCCGCCTTTCAACGTGTGTGCCTGACACTCGCGGGCACTTTGGTTGCGTCATTGGCGGTTGCAGTTCTGGACCGCCTGTTGCTGACCCCGATTGAACACGAGGACCGGCATAGCCCACACCCTGCAATCCAGCGGCGACGGTTCGAGCGCGAGTTTGATGTCTAGTTAGCACCGCGCCAATCCCCCATTAAAATGGGGGGATTACCCGCCCGCTTCGCTTCAGCTCTTCCACCATTCGTCCGGCAAAAGCCATGTATGCCAGCCATCAACCGACCGTTCTTCCGGAGGGCGCTCACGATACTCTCCCAGCTTGTAGCGGTGTTGATCTGCCTCAAGGCACATTTGTGTAATCGCGGGAAGCGTCTCTTGCCAGTCGTCCCGGCCCTCGTGGAATTGGATGCGGAACAACATGCCCGCGCTTTTGGTGGGGCCGACTTCTTCGACTTTTTGCGCAACGGCTCTGATACGGTCCATATCCAGCGCGTAATCGTCAATACATTCCTGCGACAAATACGTGATCCACCCCATCATTGGGAAGCTATGCTTGGCTTCTGCGTAGTTGAACGGCTGATCTGTAAATTGTTCTGGATCAAGTGCGAACATCTCGAATGGCGGATCTGTTTCAAGCGCTCTTGCGCGCGCTTTAACGATTTGTTCAAGGGCACGGTAGGGGATTGCGCAAGCGTAGTAGGTGTCAAAAGCCCTAATGAGATGATCGTGAACGCGCAACAGCGCGCCAATATCTTCCTCGTCTCTGCAATTATTAATGTTTGATCCCACACCCAAGTCATTAGTGAAAAAATTCGAATTTTCTCTAGTTTCTTCTATTCTAAAGTCTCCATGTGTGATCCAGATTTTCTTATGATTAAAAAAACCACCACTGGAAATTGTAGCTTTCTGATCAAAAACTGCCTTGGATTCAGCTAGATATATCCGTTTGGACTTTGGCCTAGGTTCAAGCTGAAACCAGTATTCTGGAACAAGACCCTCAGGCAAAGACATTACGGCTTCGAGTAGCCGATCAACTGTAGGGTTTTTTACGATTACCCGCATCCGCGTATACTCGTCAGGTATATGTTCGTTGATCATGGTTCATGTCTCAAAATTATTCTTCTCTGTGCTACCAAGTTTCGCAGAGGTCCAGATAAAACTGTTCGAGTTTGAACAGTCAACTCGAAGCTCACACCGCGATTTGTCGCGAGTCTCATCTCAGCTTGTATCTGCTGCGTATTGGCTTGGTAACGGACCAGCTTCACTTCCTGAACATTGCCAGTTTGACCAAACCCATCTGGCCGTACGTAGACGGTATTTCCACGCTCGTCTGAAGACCTGAAGGTACGAAAGTTCGGCGTTCCGCCATTTGCTTGAACAATCTGATCTCCGCGCCGTGCTGCCCCCTGCATATCTGCTCGCACGCCTGGTATGCGCAGTCTTGCCGATTGCATGGCCCGGTTGCGGATATCGCGATAGCGGGCGGGGTTTGCGGTGCGCAGTTGCAGGAACTGGGGGCGTGATAGCCCCTCTCGCCCTAAGACGGCGTCCAAGCCCTGCCTGTAAAGAGTTACAAACGGCCCGCCACGCCCGTTATGGACGATGATACGCCAAGTCCTGGCTATATTTGATCCGACGTTTGACTTTGGTCCACTAGATGGTTGCCCAAACGCCCCTGAGATATTTCCGTTGATCGCATCGTTGCGTGTCGGACCTTGGGCAAGTAAAACGTTCTCACCATGATCGACCTCACCACTGGGCTGAAACACTTCGTATTCAAATAGCACGCTGCGAATAGGCACGAGCTGCGGATCTGTCGTTTGATATCCGAAGTCTTCTTCGTCGACACCTTGCAAGCGTTCAAAAGGATTGACGCCTAACTCGCGTGCTACCTCTTTGAGAAGGGCAACCAAACTGCGATTTTGATATGCAAAGTAATCCCCAATCTCTGGGTTAGCGCCAAGTAAGCTATACTCAATGCCGTCAGGTCCTAGAAATGTAACCGATCCTATTCTGGAACCTGCCGGATCAAAGATGGATCGCAGTTCTTTCCATAACGTAAAACCTTCGACGCTTGGGCCAGGGGTGTACCAACGATCCTCGTCAACATCATCCACCATGCGTTCGGCATACAACCACGCTTCTGGTTTGACGTTCTGAATATAAGCAAGCACTAACCACTCGTTTTCATCGCGACATGGCACGTGCAACCCGTCTTCGGGTATTCCAATGTCGATCTGTAAAGCGCTGTAGATAGCAGCCATCTCTTGGATATTCCCATGAGACCGGGCAGTATCTAAGCGTTCACGCAAGCGTCTATGATATGGGCCATCTGGCTCGTCAATTTGCCGCTCGTAAGACAATTCGGTTACGAGAACGTAAGGACACTGCTGCGTTGCACAGTTGGCATCATCATATCGTGTGGCACTGCCTCTGTACTGGCCAACTGGGGGGTATTCATTTGACGGAACGCCGTCTTCGTTTCCATAACTCATTGGACATCTCTTTGTGAACGGTTGGAAACCATGTCCTGTTCGATGCCGACAAGTCGTTTTAGCAAATCCGGAACTGGAGATGTCTCACCAACCCGAAAGTTACCGATGGCAGGGTCGGAGCCATCAATCAGATATGGAAAGCCATCAGCTCCAAGAAATAGCGTTTTTCCCAACGGTGAGTCTGAGTCCAAAATCGAACCGGCTAGATCTTCAAAGGAATACCCGAGAGCGAGCCGTTTTCCGGCGAACCACTGCTTTGAAAAGGGAAACCTAAGCCCCTTGGCCGCTGGCGTGGCGTACATCCATGCTTCGGGATGGACCCCTTGAACAGCAGCAATCGCAATCGCATCATTTTTTTCAGTACACGGAACTCCGATTGGACGATCAACGGGTAAACCCAGATCAATTATCAGTGCCCAAAAAATACGATCCAGTGTTTCTAAATCTTGTGATGCAAGTGACACATCAACCAACATTTCCAAACGATTTGCATAGGCCTGATCCATCTCATCAAGCTGACGTTCGTAGGGCGCAGCCCATTCATAAACGGAGATGTCATCCAAGTTGGTGTTGTCAGTCACTATAGATCACCCTTCTTTAAACGATATAATATTGCATCCATCACACGGTGCGATGATTTCAGATGCTTATCCGAGGTTATTTTCATGACATCTGGCTTGTCCCAAAAGGTAATGCCTTGCTCAAAGGTCACATAAACGAACGACGCTACGTCTTTTTCTGTGACCATTTGGTAATCCGCTGCTTTGCGCAATGTCCGACCATAATATGTGGAAAAGTCACTTTTCGACATCCCGTATTGTGCCAGCGCACGATCCTCGAAATCTTGTCGCATTCGTTTGAAAAAAGTGGTCCGCATCGCCTTGGCAAGATCGGTAAAATCTTCCTCGGTCAGCTTAATTTGAATAGGCAATTTGAGGTTGCCACTCGTTGAAAGCGGATGACCCTTGACGGTTGTACAACATCTTGTTCTCACGGAAATAAAGTAAATTTCCGCAATCGGTGCGCTGTCGGTACCGCAAAAAAGCCCCTGGAAACGAGCTTGTTGTTCTACGTCTATCTCGGACAAAAATGCAGGTATTACAGATGCTTCCCAAAATCTGAAATAAAACCATTTCTCATCTATACTTTTGAGCTTTATAAATTTCCTGAAGTGCTTCCGCATGTCCTCCAGCGTACTGCGTGACCGTAGGTATATTCCCGGCTCGCTGTCCCAAAGGTGCCAAGGAGCCTCAGAGCGCGTGAATAGATTGCGGGTGAAAGCGTTGCCTTCTTCAAGCCGCACGATCCACGGGGCAACATTTTTCAATTCGTCTTCAGCGTCACCCTTGAACAGGCAGCAATGCTCTAGGCTAGAGGCTTCTAGCATTTCAACAAAGTTGGTGACTTTGGCGGCGTCAAGAATTGCATAGGTTTGCAAGGGCGGGACTTTATCTGGCTCACCACCCATCATTGCAAGCTCTGACGGACCCGGTTGACCAAAAAACAGTTCAGAAAGTGGTTCCGGTACTGTCTTGGGGTGATCTAGGCCGAACTGCGCATCCAGTGGTTCCACACTACCGATATGCTCAATCTGGAAGGTTGGCGTTTGCGCAGCCTTTGAGCATTGTTCGCGTGACCCGAAGGACCAGATATCATCAAGATCGTCATGCGGGGTCATGGTGGCGGACCTAGTGAGGTGGTTTGAAATTCAACGGTAAAATGTGCTTGCTTTATGTAACGTGGGGCTGATTCAGGCAAGGCTAATTACACGCATAGGCGTATTTACGCGCCTGCAGTTCTATTCGGCAGATTGGTGTCGCCGCCGATCCAAACGGAAACACCTGTTCGGATGTATCTGGAGGAATATTGTTGACGTTTGGGCTTTGTTCCAAAATGCTGATGTAAAATTATCATGAGATAGTTTTTCATCATTGTGGGGGTGTATATGGCTAATCGACCAACGATCAAGGATGTCGCGCGCGAGGCGGGTGTCGGGCCTGCGACCGTAGATAGGGTGCTCAACGGGCGCGGTGTTGTCCGTGAGGAAACCATGCGCAAGGTCGCTGAGGCTGCGCATCGGATAGGATATCACGCCTCGACCCTCATTGATCAGCGCTTAAGCACATCGGCGCCTGAAATGAGCTTTGGTGTGGTGCTACATAAGGGGCGCCAACAGTTCTATCAAAATTTCGCCAATGAACTCGAACGCGCGGTCGCGGAGCGTACTGATATTCGGGGGCGTGCAGTGATACGGTTCTCTGCCTCACAATCCCCTTCGGATTTTTTGGAAGAAATAGACGCATTGGCGCCAAAGGTCGATGCGCTCGCAAGTTCCGCCGTCAATCATCAAAGTATTACACAGGCGGTCCAGCGGCTGAAAGAGGACGGTCTTCCGACATTTGCGCTTTTAAATGATTTTGCGCAGGGCATTCGCGAGAACTATTTGGGTCTGAATAATATGCAGGTTGGGCGTCAGGCGGGGTGGATGGCCACCACTGCGGCGCAGAAGGCCGGGAAACTTGCAGTGTTCGTTGGTGGCAACCGTTGGCATGGGCATGAATTGCGGGAAACAGGGTTTCGCAGTTTTGTGCGGGACAGTACGCCTGATTTCACCGTTCTCGATACGCTGGTCAACCTTGAGACACGGCAATTGACCTATGAAGCCACGCTCGACCTGGTCGCGCGCCATCCCGATTTACGGGGTGTATACATTGCTGGCGGCGGGATGGAGGGGGCTATTGCGGCGCTTAGAGAAACAGTCAGGCCGCGTCAGGTGGCCTTGGTTGTGAATGAGTTAACCGAAGATAGTCGCGCCGCCCTAGTCGATGGCTACGTCACGATGGTGATCTCTACGCCCTTGCGGCAACTTTGCAGTGATCTGGTTGAAATGATGGTAAACGCTGTGAGAAACGGTGGCGCTGGGGTGCTTGGGCAGCATTTCTTACAGCCACACATCTATCTTCCTGAGTCATTTGCATGATGTTAATACATCAATGTGGCACGGCGTAAACATCATCAATGATGCAGTATCAGGGCAATCCATTGACGGTTTAGTGTTCAATATCGCATGCTCCCTTCACACGATGGACGGCGTCGCCGGCTCACCGTTTGGGAGGACGTACACAGAAATTTTGATCGTCAACGTGATCGGCTGAATGGGTCGGTAGCGTTCGTTTCGCGACATGGTCGTTGCGGATTCAGAGAGTGTGCGTCGCCCCATAAGTTTTTCTTTGAGCGGCACGAGGAGGTGTCGATTAGGGAGCGACGGCCCGCGTCATCGACGGAGGTCGGTCCGGATTGAAAATGTAAACCGACTGGTGTGCCGGAGGCCAGTTATGGGAGGAAACTATGAAGAATACCTTATTGGCGGCTGGTGTCGCATCCTTGATGGCAACCACATCAATGGCCCAGAGTGTCGGTGTGTCCATGGCACTGTTCGACGACAACTTTCTGACAGTTCTGCGCAACGGCATGATCGAGATGGCCGAAGGTATGGATGGCGTGGACATTCAAGTTGAAGATGCCCAGAATGACGTGGCAAAGCAGCTTGACCAGATTAACAACTTTGTGGCCTCGGGCGTTGATGCGATCATCGTCAACCCTGTCGACACCTCTGCGACCCAAGCCATGACCGCGGCTGCCGAAGCCGCTGGCGTACCGCTTGTCTATGTTAACCGTCAGCCGATCAACGTCGACATGCTCCCTGACAACCAAGCGTTCGTGGCATCCAACGAAATTGAATCCGGTACGCTTGAGGCATTCGAGATTTGTAAGAACCTGCGCGCAGCGGGCAAAGGTGGCGGCGCACGCGCTTACGTCATGATGGGCGAGCTGTCCAACCAAGCCGCGGTTCAGCGCACCAAAGACATCGAAGACGTTCTTTCCATGGACATGTGCAGCTTCATCGAAGTGGTTGATCAGCAGACTGCCAACTGGTCGCGTGATGAGGCCCAAGATCTTATGACAAACTGGCTGTCCTCGGGCGAGCCGTTTGATGCGCTGATCGCCAACAATGACGAGATGGCCATCGGTGCGTTGCAGGCGATGAAAGCGGCAGGGATTGACATGGATAGCGTCGAAGTCGGCGGCGTCGACGCGACTGCGGATGCGCTTGCATCTATGGCAGCAGGCGAATTGGATGTGACCGTTTTCCAAAACGCAGCGGGGCAGGGCGCTGGCGCGCTTGACGCTGCACTCAGACTGGCCGCTGGCGAGGATGTCGATCAGAAGGTCTATGTGCCTTTCGAATTGGTCACACATGCGAACCTCGGCGATTACACCAAGTAAACCGAACACAGCTTTGTGTAAAAAACGACGCCGTGAAGCGGAGCGCGAGCCCCGCTTCACATGTGGCACCTGCGCTCTTGCGGGTGAGCCGACAACTGGGAGCAAAACATGTCGAAACTATCGCACGGCATCGGGGGGTTGACCTTTGACGATAAAAAGAAAGCGCGGGCGCCTGAATGGAACATCTTGTTTGCGCTGGCTTTGATCATTGCCATTTTCGAAGGATTGGGAGCGCTTTTGATGGGTCAGAGCCTGTTGTTTGACAGCGCCGACCGCTTTGACGGGATTTTCAATGTCGCCCGTCTCAAGATCATCATCCTTCAAGTGTCGATTATCGGCATCATCGCTTTGGGCGCGACCCAAGTCATCATTCTGGGCGGGATCGACCTATCACCTGGATCGATTGTGGGTGCGACTGCTATGGTCGCCATGTCATTCGCGCAGGTCGCTGAAATCAGCGGCATGGCCAACCCAAAACTGATGTTCGACGGGGTGTCTGATCTGCCGGTGATTGTGCCTATCCTTGTGGGTATTACCTGTGGTGTGTTGGCTGGCGGCATCAACGGCGTGTTGATCGCCTACACCAAAATTCCGCCCTTTATCGCCACCCTCGGCATGATGGTTTTTGCTCGTGGCGTTGCGAAATGGTGGTCCAAAGGGCAGCCGATTTCCTTTCCTACCGACAGCTATGCGGCTCTTGGTTCCGGCATGACGCCTGTCTACATCTTTATTGCTTTGGCCGTGCTGTTTCACTTCATCCTGAATTACACCGTCTACGGCAAACACACCTACGCCATTGGCTCTAACGAACAGGCCAGCCGCATGTCGGGCATCAAAGTCGAACAGCACAAGGTTCTCGTCTACACCATTGCGGGCGTTCTCGCGGCCCTTGCGGCTATTGTGTTGTCGTCCAAAAACCTTACCGCGCAGGCGGGTATGGGC
The DNA here is from genome assembly GCF_002933395.1 of Yoonia maritima. Classification (GTDB taxonomy): domain Bacteria; phylum Pseudomonadota; class Alphaproteobacteria; order Rhodobacterales; family Rhodobacteraceae; genus Yoonia; species Yoonia maritima_A. The sequence continues at coordinate 20,415 of NZ_PKFN01000001.1, read as the reverse complement.
GTCATGTATGAGCTCGACGCCATCGCGATGACCGTTATTGGCGGTGTGTCCCTCGCAGGTGGACGTGGTTCGATCCTGGGGACCGTCTTAGGTGCGCTGATCTTCGGTGTGATCATCTCGGGCTTCACGTTCTTGCGTCTCGACGCTTACTACCAAGAAATGGTCAAGGGTGTGATCATCGTCGGGGCGGTTGTGCTCGACCAGTACCGCCAAAAACGCAACTCAGCACGGATGTAAGGAGAACAACATGTTGGATTACAGCACTTCCGATGTCGTCCTTGAGACGCGCGATCTAACCAAGCACTACGGCGGCGTTCATGCCCTCGAAGGCGCAAACTTCAAAATTCACCAAGGTGAGCATGTCGCAATTATGGGCGACAACGGGGCGGGTAAATCGACCTTTGTGCGCCAGATCACAGCCGTCGAGCAACGCACACGCGGCGACATCATTCTGCACGGAGAACCGACCCACTTCGACGGGCCGATCAAGGCGCGTGAGGCTGGAATCGAGACTGTTTTCCAGAACCTTGCACTGGCCGACGACCTTGACGTTCCGTCGAACCTGTTTCTGGGCCGCGAGAAGGTGAAGTTCAAGCTTGGGCCGTTTTCGATACTCGATAACAAAGCGATGCGCGATGCGACGATGGCGGGCCTTGAGAAGACAGGGGTTAAGATTCCTAATATTCTCAACTCGATCCAGAACATGTCGGGCGGTCAGCGCCAATGTGTGGCCATTGCACGCACCGCAGCGTTCCACTCAAAGCTCACCATCATGGACGAGCCGACTGCGGCGCTCGGGGTTCAGGAAACCGCACAGGTCGAGAACATTATTCGCACGCTCAAAGAGCAAAACGAGCCTGTGATCCTGATCAGCCACAACATGCGTCAGGTGTTTGACCTGATGGATCGGATCGTCGTGTTCCGCCGTGGCCGCATCTGCGCCAACATCAAGGTGGACGAGACGCTAAAGCCCGAAGATGTCGTGGCCTATATCACGGGCGCAAAAACCGGTGCCGAGTACCCCGAAGCCGGGTGATTTAGCTGGTCCCCCCTGCCTCGTCCGCCGATGTGCGGATGAGGCCCCTACTTTCTTTCGTTTGACATACGGAGCCACACTATGAAGCACACACTTGATCCGCATATGATCCGTCATCTGTCTTTGGAGGACACTGTCCGCAAAGTCGCTGAGCTTGGCTACGACTATGTGGAAATGTCCCCGCGTCCAGATTTCTTTTCATGGTGGACACGCCCCAAACTTTATCCTGAGAAAATCCAGAGCTTTAAAAAAGCGTTGAAAGACAATAACGTCGGCCTCGCGACGATCCAGCCGATGTACCGCTGGGCCAGCCCGTACCAAGATGAGTGGGACGTGGCGATCGAGAACTGGAAACGCGCAATCGAGCTGGCCGTCGAGCTGGAATGCCCGATGTTCGTGTCCGAGTTTGGACGCGGTGGCTCACCCAATCGTTCGCTCAACGACACCTCTGGTCTTCACCGTCCCGAGGTCTGCGAGGGTCAGTTCTTTCGCGCCATGGACGTGCTGGTGCCGCTTCTCGAACGCGAAGGTATTAAGCTTTCGCTTGAGGCACATCCCGAGGACTGGGTGGAGGAAATCCACCCCGCAATCGACATTATCAAGACGATCCATTCGCCGATGGTGCGTGCGTCGTTTATCGCGCCTCACACCTTCTTTTACGGGCCTGATATGGAGGCAAATCTGCGGGCGACCGAGGGTTTGTTGGAACACGTGCGGCTTGCCGACACCTATGATCATAACAAGTCTTCGGAGCTGCGCTATATCGTCAACCCACCCGAATCAAAGGTCCGTGTGCACCAGCACCTCGACTTTGGGCAGGGAGAGATCGACTGGGACGTGTTTTTTTCCACCCTCGCTGATCTGAAATTCGACGGCGTTCTCTCTAACTGCGTTTTCGCGTGGGAAGACCGCGCCGAGGACAGTGCGCGTTTCATGCTCTCTGAGACGAAGCGCTACATCGACACATACTTCAAATAAGGACGACCACCATGACGCTCAAAATCGGTGTTATCGGCACAGGCATGATCGGTCGTGACCACACGCGCCGCATCCAACAAGTACTCGCTGGCGCGAAAGTCGTCGCGCTTTCCGACTACTCCATCGACGCCGCGAAAGCAGTGCAAGCCGACCTCGCGCCCGACGCAACCGTCTATGAAACAGGCGAAGAGTTAATTTCTGCCAACACGGTTGATGCTGTGCTGGTGTGTTCTACTGGATCAACCCACGAACAATACGTGCTTGCTGCGATTGAGGCCGGAAAGCCGGTGTTCTGCGAAAAGCCGCTGGCCACCACGGCTGAAGGTGCAAAGCGGATCGTCGACGCCGAAGTCGCAGCTGGCAAACGGCTGGTACAAGTGGGCTTCATGCGTCGCTACGACAGCGGCTATGTTGCGCTCAAAGAAGCGGTCGTTTCTAAAACGGGCACGCCTATTATGGTCCACGCCGCCCACCGCAACCCGACTGTGCCCGAGCAATACGTCACGCCGATGGCGATCCACGATACGTTTGTGCATGAAATCGACGTGTTCCGCTGGTTGCTGGATGATGATTATGTGTCCGCCCGCGTGACTTTCCCACGCACTTGCGAGGCCAGCCACGCCAAGCTGCGCGATCCCCAGATCGTCACTTTGACGACTGCAAAAGGCGTGGTGATCAACACCGAAATCTATGTGAACTGTAAATATGGTTACGACATCCAGTGTCAGGTCGTAGGCGAAGAGGGCATTGCCCATCTACCCGATCCGCAAGCGATCACTCTGCGTCTCGCGGCGTCCAAGCAAAGCGAAATTCTCACCGATTGGAAAGATCGTTTTGTCGATTCCTATGACGTTGAGCTTCAGGACTTTATCAAAGCGGCGTCCGATGGCACCGCAGCGGGTCCGACATCTTGGGATGGCTATATGGCGGCGGTCACCTGTGATGCCTGCGTCGAAGCCCAAGACGCCGATGGCGATGCCGTCACCATCACCAACCCTGCGCGCCCCGCGCTTTATTCGTAAGGTATGACCATGCGTTTTGCTCTGAACCATATCGCGGCGCCGAAACAGTCGCTGTCGGACTTTTTCGAGATGTCGAAAGCGCTCGGCATCACTGAGGTCGAAATCCGCAATGATCTCCCTGATGTTGTTGGCACCATGGCACCATCCGAGGTCAAAGCTACGGCGGAGGCGGCAGGTGTCACCATCGTGTCTATTAACGCGCTTTACCCGTTCAACGTTTGGTCGGATGACTTGCCCGCGCGAGCCGAAGCGATGGCCGACTATGCCCAAGCTGCGGGTGCAAAGGCGCTCGTTATGTGCCCGCTCAATGATGGGACGCCGGTGGCGTTCGATGATCTTGTGGCCGCGCTCAAGGCGATGAAGCCGATCCTAGATGTCCGCGAGCTGACAGGTTTGGTTGAGCCGCTCGGCTTCCCGATTTCATCGCTGCGCAAGAAATCCACCGCGATCGAAGCGATCAAGGCGGCGGACGGAGAGGGCACCTATAAGTTGATGCACGATACCTTCCACCACCACCTTGCGTCAGAGACGGAGGTCTTTCCCGACTGGACCGGGCTTGTGCACATCTCAGGCGTAACCGACCCGCACGTGGGGGTCGACGACATGCTCGATGATCACCGCGTGTTGGTGGGTGCAGACGACCGTCTTGAAAACATCGCTCAGATCAAAACTCTGCGCGCGTTGGGCTATGACGGCCCGTTCAGCTTTGAGCCCTTCGCGGCCGAAGTGCACGACGTTCCTGATAGCTATGCCGCGGTGTCGGCCTCCATCGACTACGTCAATCGCTCCGTTTGATCGTATAAAAAACCGGGGGCAGGGCTGTGATCCCGCCTCTCAGACCCTCAGACAACGATAGACCACAGGCAGACCCATGACCAAAGATCTTGACGTAATTACGATAGGGCGCTCCGGCGTTGATTTGTATGGTTCCCAGATTGGGGGTCGATTGGAGGACATGGGGTCTTTCGACAAGTATATCGGTGGCAGCCCTACGAACATTGCCTGCGGGACATCGCGCCTTGGACTGAAATCCGGTCTTATCAGTCGCGTGGGCGACGAACACATGGGCCGTTTTATCCGTGAACAGTTGATCCGCGAAGGCGTATGCACCGATGGTGTCGCGACCGATCCCGAACGGCTGACCGCGCTGGTGATCCTTGGCATTCGCGACGAGGACCAGTTTCCGCTAATCTTTTACCGTGAGAACTGCGCCGATATGGCGCTGTGTGAAGACGACATCGACCCCGCGTTCATTGCGCGGACGCGTGCGGTTGTCGCGACGGGCACGCACCTGTCGAACCCGCGCACTGAAGCCGCGACGCTAAAGGCGCTTGAGCTTGCGCGCACGCACGGTGCGCGCACAGCGCTCGATATCGACTACCGTCCGAACCTTTGGGGTGTTTTGGGTCATGGCGAAGGCGAAAGCCGCTTTGCCGAAAGTGCGGAAGTGACCGCCAAGCTGCTGTCTACGCTACACTATTTTGACCTGATCGTCGGCACAGAGGAAGAATTCCATATCGCGGGCGGAACCACCGATACGTTGGCTGCACTACGCAAAGTGCGCGAGCATTCGACGGCGACACTGGTGTGCAAACGCGGTGCTTTGGGCGCGGTTGCCTTTGAGGGCGCAATCCCCGAGAGCCTTGATGACGGGCAAACCGGGGAAGGGTTCCCCATCGAAGTGTTCAACGTGTTGGGCGCGGGCGATGGCTTTTTCTCGGGTTTGCTTAAGGGCTGGTTGGATTGCGCCGATGTAGACAATATCGATTGGCCGATAGCGCTCAAATACGCCAATGCCTGTGGTGCCTTTGCTGTATCGCGCCACGGCTGCACACCTGCTTACCCATCGCTGACTGAACTCGAATTTTTCCTCGAGCGCGGCGTGGTGCAAAAAGACTTGCGTAACGATCCAGCCTTAGAGCAAATCCACTGGGCGACCACACGCTACACGCGCACCACGGGCGATTGGTCTACTGTGCGCACATTTGCTTTTGACCACCGTTTGCAGCTCGAAGAGATGGAGGGCTACACGCTCGAACGTGGAGGAGCGTTCAAGGAGTTGTGCCTGAAAGCCGCGATTGACGTGCAAGGCGGACGGGACGGCTATGGCATTTTATGCGACAACCGCATCGGGCGCACAGCGCTGCATGCGGCGTCGGGGTCGGGACTGTGGATCGGGCGTCCAACCGAATTACCCGGATCACGTCCCATCGCGTTCGAGCCCGAGTTGGGCGATGATTTGGGGCAGTTCAAAGAATGGGCGCGCGAGAATGTGGTGAAGCTTTTGGTTTTCTGCCACCCTGACGATGATGCCCAAACCCGTGCTTTCCAAGAGGCCCGCGTCAAGCGGCTTTACACGGCCGCGCGCTCCAATGGCCTCGAGTTCCTGCTCGAAGTGATCCCATCCAAGGTCGGTCCTGTAGCTCCCGGTACAACCGCGACCTTGATCCGGCAATTCTATGAGGCGGGTGTTTACCCCGACTGGTGGAAGCTGGAACCGATGGCGGATGCAGAGGGCTGGACCGCCACTGTATCTGCCATCGAAGAATACGATCGCCATACACGCGGCATTGTGCTTCTTGGGCTTGATGCCCCCGAGGCGGAACTGGCCGCGTCCTTTGAAGTGGCGGCGAGATACCCGCTGGTCAGAGGCTTCGCTGTCGGCCGCACGATCTTCGGGGATGCCGCCCGTGCGTGGTTCGCAGGAGAAATGAGCGACGAGGCGGCTGTGGCACAGATGTCTGAGCGTTATGCGCGTCTATGTTCCGTTTGGGACAATTCCCGTTCGACCGCTACCGAGTAAGGAGAGAGACATGTCAAACACAATCCGGCTGACTGCCGCGCAAGCGATGATCAAATGGCTTTCGGTGCAGATGACCGATGCGGGTGAGCGCTACATCGACGGTATGTGGGCGATTTTCGGCCACGGCAATGTGGCAGGGATCGGCGAGGCGCTGCATGCCTATCAGGACGTTTTTCCGACTTGGCGCGGTCAGAACGAGCAGACCATGGCGCATGCCGCGATTGCCTATGCCAAGGGCAAAAAACGCACCCGAGCCATGGCTGTGACATCCTCTATCGGGCCGGGGTCCACGAATGTCGTGACGGCTGCCGCGCTGGCGCATGTAAACCGTCTGCCGATGCTGGTTGTGGCGGGCGATGTCTTTGCTAACCGCCGCCCCGACCCCGTCTTGCAACAGGTAGAAGACTTTGATGATGGCACCGTGTCCGCGTCCGATTGCTTCCGTCCCGTGTCGCGGTATTTCGATAGGATCACGCGGCCGGAGCATATCCTGACGGCGTTGCCACGTGCGCTTCGCGTGATGACTGATCCCGCCAATTGCGGCCCCGCGACCCTGTCGTTTTGCCAAGATGTACAGGCCGAGGCCTATGATTACCCTGTGTCGTTCTTTGAACCGCGCGTCTGGCGCATTCGTCGCCCCGCACCTGATGCGGGCGAGTTGGCGCGTGTGGCCGAGATGATCAAAGCAGCCGCCCGCCCCGTGATTATTTCCGGTGGTGGCACGATCTATTCCGAGGCCGAGGACACGCTCGCGGCCTTTGCGCTTAAACACAACATCCCTGTAGCGGAAACGCAGGCGGGTAAATCGGGCCTATCGCAAGACCACCCGATGAATTTCGGCGCGTCGGGTGTGGACGGCTCGGGGGCGGCCAATGCGGCGACTGAGGCGGCGGATTTGGTGATTGGCGTCGGTACACGGTTGCAGGATTTCACCACTGGTTCGCGCACCTTGATCCGAGACGGCGCCAAGCTCGTGTCAATCAACATCCACGGCTATGATGCGGCGAAACATGGGGCGGAAAGCCTTGTCGGCGATGCCAAGGTCGTGCTCGACCAGTTAGGCGTGTTGATTGGCAACTATAAAGCAGGGTCTGCGGATGCGGCGGCCCGCGAGGATTGGCTGCGTGCTGTCGATGCCTATTGCGCACGTCCCGACGATCAGCTGGCCAAGCCCACTGACGGGCAAGTGATCGGTGCCGTGCAACGCGGAACCACCGACACCGCGATTGCGATGTGTGCGGCGGGCACCATGCCTGGTGCGCTCAAGCTATTGTGGCAACCGTCACAGGGCGGCTACCACATGGAATACGGTTATTCGTGTATGGGCTACGAGGTTGCGGGGGCCATGGGGCTCAAGTTGGCCGAACCCCAACGCGAGGTGATCTGCTTTGTCGGCGACGGGTCCTATATGATGGCCAACTCCGAGCTGGCCACAGCTGTCATGCGGCGCATTCCCTTTACCGTGGTGCTGACGGACAACCGTGGCTATGGCTGCATCAACCGCCTGCAAACCATGGGCTGCGGCGGTGAGCCGTTCAATAACATGTACGTGGATTGCAACGTCGAGGACCAGCCCGAGATCAACTATGTGGCCCATGCCGCGTCAATGGGTGCCTATGCCGTCAAAGCCGCTGGAACGGATCAGTTGGAAGCGGAACTCAAGGCTGCCCGTTCTCGCAATATCCCTACAGTGATTGTCATTGAAACTATCGCTAAGGACTTCCCTGGAACGGGGCTGGAGACTACGGCAGGCGCGCATGGCTACTTTTGGGATGTAGCTGTCCCGCAGGTGTCAGAGCGCCAAGAACAACGCGACCGCTATGCGGAGTATATCACTCAAATTTCAGGCCAGAGCCTCGTCAACTAAGGAGCGCGCTCATGATCAAATTCGGCACCAACCCCATTGCATGGGCTAATGATGACGACCAAACGCTGGGCCAAGATATCCCCACCGAGCGTATCCTAGAAGAGGCGGGCCGCCAGATCGGGTTCGACGGGATCGAGAACGGCCACCGCTGGCCGCAAGACGACCCCGAAGCGCTGCGTGTGCTTCTAGCCGATTACGGCATGGCGTTCATATCTGGGTGGCATTCTCTCAACGTACTAACCAATTCCATCGAGGACGAAAAAGCCGCAATCCAGCCGCATCTCGACAAGCTTAAGCACAATGCTTGCACAGTTTGCATTGCCTGCGAGACGTCGAACACCATTCAGGGCGATCAAAAGCCTCTTTCAGAGCGTCCTGTATTGGATGCCGCAGGCATGAAAGATTTCGCCGAACGGGTTGAAGCCATCGCTGCACATTGTGCCGCGCAGGGCATTGATTTGGTCTATCACCACCACATGGGCACGGTCGTGCAATCCCCCGAGGACATCGACGCCTTTATGGCGGCTACGGCCGATGCGGGTGGGGCGACCAAGTTGTTATTCGATGCGGGCCACTGCTATTTCGGTGGCGGTGATCCCGAAGCGGTGCTGCGTAAACACGTGGGCCGCGTGCGCCACTTCCACGCCAAAAACGTGCGTCCTGCCGTGCGTAAGCAAGTCGAAGGCGAAGGCTGGTCGTTCATGGATGGCGTGCGCGGATCGGTCTTTACCGTTCCGGGAGATCAAGAAGGAGCGGTGGACTTTGCCCCGCTTTTGCAAATTCTCGCCGAGAGCGACTATGACGGATGGATCGTGATCGAAGCCGAACAGGACCCCAATCAGCGTAACCCGCTGTTGTATCAAACCCTTGGTCTGCATACCCTCAAGCGGATTGCCCGCGAAACGGGCCTAATGCCCGCCTAAGGAGACCACCGCGATGCTGAATGCCAATGACCCCTTCTACCGCCCTGTGTGGCGCCGCGCCGTGATCGTTGCGGTCTGTCTGGGCTGGGGGATGGTGGAATTGCTGACCGGTAGTCCGGGGTTCGCGATCATTTTCCTCGCTCTTGGCGCTTTGGCTGCCTACCGCCTTTTTTTGACCTATTCGCCCGACGCACAGACGTCATCACTCTCTGACGATCCAAAGGACGACTGATATGCCCGACCTACTCAAACGCCCCTTCGGCACACACGGTAAAGTTCATCACATCACACCTGAGAGCGCAGGTTGGCGTTACGTCGGCTTTGAACTGCTCAAACTGCGAGCGGGCGAGACATGGGCCGAGGCCACGGGCGAGACCGAAGTGATCCTCGTGATGGTCGAAGGCAAAGCCAAGATCCAAGCCGCGGGCAAGGATTGGGGCGAGTTGGGTGAGCGGATGAACGTGTTCGAAAAGACCCCGCCGCATTGTCTGTACGTTCCCAACGATACCGATTGGGCGCTTGAGACCACCACAGATGCGACCATCGCAATCTGCAAGGCACCAGGAAAATCGGGTCACGAGGCGCGCCAGATCGGCCCTGATCGGATTGAGTTGACGCAGCGCGGCGAGGGCAGCAACACACGCTTCATCAACAATATCGCTATGGAAAACGAAGACTATTGCGACAGTTTGCTTGTGACCGAAGTCTTCACCCCCGCGGGTAACTGGTCGTCCTATCCCAGTCACCGCCATGACGAAGATGACTTCCCGCGCATTACATACCTTGAAGAGACTTATTACCACCGTCTAAATCCCGCCGACGGTTTCGGCATCCAGCGCGTGTACACCGATGATCTAACACTGAACGAAACCATGGCAGTGCATGACGGCGATGTGGTCTGCGTGCCGCGCGGCCACCACCCCTGTGGCGCACCGCACGGGTTCGAGATGTACTACCTCAACGTCATGGCCGGCCCGCGCCGCGCATGGCGGTTTGTGGCCGCACCGCCCGTCGAACATTTGATGTGATGATCCTAAAACTCAAACCTCCGCCAACAACTTGACGATATCAGGCGAGGTGAATTGTAGCCATATTTGTGAAGCCATTGGGGTAATCGACTGTGTCAAATTATGGACGTTAGCCCGCGTGGCTATCGTTCCTTTTGCTCCCGGCCGTTAAGCACCAGCCAGCGTAAAGACTTGATTGTGTTGGCACATATCAGGGAACAGTTTGCCTAGTTATGGCCGCCCCAGAATGACAGAAGAACTGAAGGAGATCGGCGTCGACGTAGGACACCGTCGTGTTGGTCGTATCATGCGTGAGAGCAGTATTTGCGTTAAACGGTCAAAGAAATACAAGGTGACCACAGACAGCAACCACAAGTTCAATATTGCTCCAAACCTGTTGGATCGCGACTTCAACGCTGATAAGCCAAACCAGAAATGGGCAGGCGACATCAGCTACATCTGGACCCGCGAAGGTTGGTTGTATTTGGCTGTGATCTTGGACCTCCACTCACGCCGTGTCATTGGCTGGGCTGTCTCCAATCGCATGAAGCGTGATCTGGTAATCCGAGCCTTGGAAATGGCGATCAATCTACGCAAACCGCCTAAAGGCTGTATCCATCACACGGATCGCGGGTCGCAATATTGCTCACATGACTACCAGAAGACCGTAAGCGGTGTTTTGACCCGACCTTCCGTATTGCTGTGTGATCTGCGATTCCGCTCCTTGTAGATTTGATAGGAGTTTCTCTATGGAGATATCGGATGAGTTTCTCACAGATAGACCAAGCGTCCCATCAAGTCTCAGTCAAATCCCCAACGGGGGCTGCGCTCAAATACATCGCCAAATACTGGGACGGGTAGATCCTGTTCTTGGCCGATCCGTGCAACAACGCCATAGACATTGGCGACTTCATTGCACTCGACAACCGCCCACGCGCCGCACCCTTGCTGGCGAAGATTATAGAGGTGGGCGAAACTGCAGATTCTACGGGCGATCTAGAGCGCACGGCAAATGTCTCGCCCGTTTCGAACCCCAAAGCGTAAATATGCCTATACGGGAAATACGCCTTGTTTGGCATGGCCTCAAGTTTCATAACGAAGGCACATTTTAGTTCTACTTCACGTTACCTTATATAGGCCCGTCGCTTATGACTGCGCATGATGATTTTGATGATATCTGGACCCAGCGGACGAGTACCACGGAACAGCACCCAGAGCCGCTTTTGCAGGTAGAAACCATCGACGGCGTTGAACCGTTGGATGACCAGTTCGGGGTCGACCAACCCGCGACCGTACCGGATGCGCTTTACGAGCCGCTCTTTGGCCAGCCGGACACGACAGGTGTCACACTTGCAACTGCAGGCAATGATCTTGATAAAGTCCCGCCTCTGCAAACCTACGCAATCCTTGATGCCGCCAAGGTGGTGAGCCTACCTGAAATGTTGGAGGCTTCGGGGTTGGAACACCGCTGCCTATTTAAGGGCGCGGCATACGATGAAATGAAGAATGTGGCCCCTTGGATCGTGCGGCTGGAAGAGGGCAACAGCTTTACCCGCAATCTGTTCACGCGCTCCGACGTGCCTTGGCACATGTGGGACAGCGAACTGGGGATATATCTGCGCTCAACCCGCACGCTTGACGATATCTGGAAGCATTTTCGCAAATTCACGAGGGTGCAGGACGAGGATGAGAAGTGGTTCTACTTTCGGTTCTGGGAGCCGAACGCGTTCGTCGAGCTTGTTACACACCCAGACTCGGCGCGCCTGCTGACCCCGCCAAACGGCTGTGTTTTCCATTCTTTCTATGCATCGACAAAGGACGTGACCTACGCCATCACGCCGCCGGAACCGATGCTTGATAAGGCCAAGCCGTTCAAACTGACAACAGGCCACCGGGTTTCGTTTGATGCGTCTGTTGAAAGCAGGTTTGCGCGTGATTTTGCGGTGTCTTTGGTCAGGACCGCGCCAGTTCGCAGCAGTGTTTTAGGCGTCGAGGGTCATGATGCATTGGCGCAAATGGTGACCCGCATAATTGAGTATCTCAAGCCGTTGGGATTCACCAAACGCAGCGATCTTGGGCGCATGGCGAGTTGCGCGCTTTTCTATGGGACGCATTTTCTGCACGACCCGCGCATCGCAGGGTTAAGCCAGTATCATCTGACGGATACAAAATTAGCGTCGGGGCTGCGCGCCAAACGCTTTGAAGAGGCTTTGCATAAAGCCGTCCCGTTGGACACAATGACGGGTGCCGCCGGTATTACAAAACTGCTGTCGCACTTACGCTTTGCCTTTGAACGCAAGGGGATCACGCAAGACCATCTGATCGAAGTGTACACGCCTGAGTTCGGGTTTCATGACGCCGATACGGTGCAACGGTTTATTCAAACTTGTCAGGCGCGACAGCAGGCCAAGGCGCTTGACGATTTTGAACGTCAGATGGCGCATTACACCCTATCGGCCTTATACACGCCATATTTTCTTGATGACCCTTTGCAAGAGAGACTAATTGATATTTTTGGCGACACCAGCAAATTTGAAGAGCATTTATTGTCTGAAATTGAACATCGTATTGCAGTGTTAAAAGAGAATTAAAGAATACATGGCTGGTCGTAGTAGTGAATATGCAGCAACCCAAGATGCGGCTGCGTCCCAAAGCGGTGACGCCGTCGGTGGCGGTTGCGCCGAATGCCATACTGGCAACTGGATACACGTACGGTATGAGTATACCGAAGGCGATCCTGTCGGTGATGCCGTTTTTGTTGTGCAGGCCCCAAATGATGGGGAGCCGGGCGGAACCGTTTTGGCGGAAGGTGTCATTACCATCGGGCCTGATGCAGAGCATGACTTTGTTCATGTCGATCTAGGTGCCCATTCTGGCGCTGTCGAAGTTTTCGTTTTTGACGATCCAACTGAACCCGTACCATTTGAAGAGCCGCAACCCGTTGCAGATGAACGCAACTGGTTACAAAGTGCGGCAGACGCGGTGATGAGCGGAGCCGAATGGACGTGGGACGTCGCACAGGGCGATTTCAACGAAAACATGTCCACTGGCCAAATTATCACGAACGCGATTGTGACGGCTGTGCCAGTTGTCGATCAAGTTGCGGATGCGCGTGATTTGATTGCGAACGGGAAGGCGCTGATTTGGGATCGCCGCTATACCGAGATCGGCGTCTGGGTAGGTGTTTTTGCCTGTCTGATTGGGCTGATCCCGTCGTTAGGATCGCTTGCCAAAGGGGTGATAAAACTAGTTTGGCGCAATGCGGGTGAGGTTGGCAAGATCCTGATCTACATTAACAAAGCCCTGCATCGCACTGGTATGCGGGTCAATGGTTACCGGTTCTTGAAAAATCTGGCGGATGATCTTGCCGGACATGTTGGTTTTGTGACGCAAAAGTTCGACGAATTTCTCGACACGTGTTTGAATCGGATTCCACGCTGGACCGGCGATACGCTGCGGGCGACGATTGAACGTGTGCGCGGCATGGCAAAGGATATGTTCCCGCGTGTGGCGCAAGAAATACGCGAACGCATTCTGCGTGGTCTTGCTGGTTTCGCGTCGCGTGCTTGGCGGGTGATGCCCGGACAAGGCATTATCATCAGGCGCGCGATGCAGGCGACGCGACAGACCTATTCGGTATGGCAAGACACGATGCGCCGGATCGGTTTCGACAAAGCTGCACGCGAGGCCGGTGCCGAACCGATTGACGCGGCAACCAGTCAATTTCTGAGAAACCAAGACAGGCTTGCCGCGCAATGGGCTGAAGAACTGCTCGCCGATCCGAATTTACCGCGATATTTGCGTGACCAAGCAGAAGCATCCCCTGATTTCTTTCGCAGGCAGATGGCCACGTTTGGCAGCAAACCGCACTATGAGAGCTTTACCCCGAACCAAAGTCTGTACCGTGTGATTGATAAAGCAGATGGTCATACAGGCAGTTTTTGGAGCAAATCAATGCCACCGGATGACGAGGCCTTGTGGCGCGCACGCGATGCTGTGAAAAACGACTGGAATGAAGCTGGCGCTTTCATTCGCGCAGAGGTGCCTCCACCACCCGCAGGTTTTGTTGGAGAAATTGCGCCCCAAGCCCTCGAGAACCATCCGGGACAGATGTTGCGTGGCGGGGGTGAACAGGTCTGGCTTCCTGGTCCGCGCACGGGTGCGGTGTCGCGTGATCAAGTCAAAGACTACTGGCATACGGCGTGGAATGACCGCGCACCATCCAACCCGTCACGTGCGTCAATCCGTGCAGGCAACCCAAACGAGTGTGACCGATGAGACCGAGAATACAGTTTTTTGAATCCGCAATTGACGCATTCATGGCGTATGGTACGCTGCTACGTGCGGGCGCAGTGGCCCTGCAAAACAGGGACTTTTCGCCGGATTTGAGGATGTCTCTGATGCGCGACGATCAGGACGTTTTGCCCAACGATATTGTCGCGCGTCTGCTCGACGGTGCTGACCACGTTGATAAAGCGCCAGTGAATATCCGCAACGCGTTGTCAAAACCTGACGTTGCTGGTGCACAGCAACTTATCCGGTCACATGCCAAGTCGCTTGACCGTATTCTGGAAAATGCGCTGGATATGCAAAGCCCGCCAGACGCGCAAATTCTGCCCCCTTACCGCTATTTTTCTCCGATCATTGCAAAAATGGATCAAGTATTTCCGTTTGAGCTAAACGATCCGATAGAAACACCTCAGGTTTTGGCATTCCAGCATTATCTCGAGACTGTCGAAAATCCTTGGCGGCAACGATAAGATTTAGGTTATCAGGATCTTAAGCGATAATCCCCCCCTAAAATTAGTGGTGTTCAAAAGTGGAATTTTCTCGGCAAGATATCTGATGAGATTTACGATGAAGAACGGACGATTTAGCGACGCACAGATCATGGCAGTGTTGAAGCAGGCTGAAGGTGGTACGCCCGTTTCTGAGCTGTGCCGCGAGCATGGCATGAGCAGCGCCAGCTTCTACAAGTGGCGCACAAAGTTTGGCGGGATGGATGCGTCTTCGATCGCTGAGATGAAGGACATGGCCGAACAGAACTGTCGCCTCAAGAAGATGTATGCCGAGATGAACATGCAGAACGACCTGCTTAAGGGGTCATCGCAAGGTTTGTTCGCTGAGTAACGCCAAGGGAGAACAAATAGGGATCTAACTGGGTTGAGCACAAAATAGGGCGTAAAGTTGTGGACCTGTCCCGTTTTAGTGCCGCCCCAAGTGCTCGTTTAGGCCACTTTTCGTTCGAAGGCGACCGGACTTTTCCAGCCCAGTGCTGAGTGCCGGCGCCGTGGATTGTAGAAGCCGTTGATGTATTGGAAGATGGCTAGTTCGGCGTCTCTGCGCGTTTGCCACGACCTTCGCCAGATCAGCTCTGCTTTGATGGTTTTGAAGAACGTTTCAACGGCGGCGTTGTCGTAACAATTGCCCTTTTCCAAATCGCGCAGGTAGTCCAAACGCTCGGCTAAACGGCGCAGTTGTGCGTCATCCAACCCGCCCGTCGCTTCCTTGCGGTAGCGGGCGACGAAAGGCACAGTGTCGCCGCCATCAAGCATCGCAACTGTCGCTATGACCTGCTCAGCGCGCGCGCCAATGTCGGTCGCGATGTTATGGGCAATGCGGTCAGCGACAGGGGTCATGGTGGGTTCCTCTAGATGTTCGGAAGGCCGTGATAGCGCCGCCGCAAGTCACAGCCAAGGCCTCTCTTGGACGAATTGTGAAACACGTTGAGGACGGCCCTGAGCTGCCTTTCAGTCCCTGGCCGATCGCCGCGGTGCAGCTTCACCAGACCGGCCATTCGTGCATCGCGCAGCATTTTTCGTGGCTGAAGGTCGGCAGTGCGGGACTTTTGTGCCGTTCGATCAGTGGCGGCGAAGGTCTGCTCCCCTGCGCTTTGCAGACCTCTAAGATTGATTGCACACAGAACGCACAGCATGTGCCGCTAACGTCTTGGCTGGGTGATAGGATTGGTCCGATCCTCCATGGGTCTTTGAGGATTTTGTGCTTGCAAGTCTTGGATTAGACAGGATTGTCATCGAAGAAGGCGCCCGACTTTGAACCGGCAATCACCAAGTCCGACGTGTTGGTCATCAACAAGACGGACCTGGCGCCGCATGTCGGCGCGTCATTGGACGTCATGCGCGCGGATTCGGCGCGAATGCGTGCGGACCTGCCAGTGGTCTTTGCCTCGCTCAAGCAACGAGAAGGGGCGGACGCCGTCTTCGCCGCACTGAAAGAGGCGGCGGGGATGACGTGACGCACCGCAAGCGCGGTCAGAACGACTCGAGCCAGTCGGCGATCTTCCAGCCCAGCGTCTGGGTGTAGGCCGGTTTTGACGGATCCGCCCAAAGGCTTGTCAGTGCCTGATCGAGTTCCACCATTTCCTCGGAGATCAGGTTCGTCGGCGACAGATCTGTGCCGAGATACTCGCGAGAGGCCCAACCGATGCCTTCGTCGACGGCGCGTGTGACGCCGTAGCTGATCGAGAAGGTCGCGCCGAGCGGACCCGCGTAGCCGATCAGGTCTGCCCCGAGATCGGCGCCGGTCAGAATGCGGTCCTCGGTCGTGCGTGCGGTGGCGAAGCTGTAGACGCTGAGGCCCGTACCAAGTGGGCCGAGTGCCTCAAGCGCCACTCGTCCGCCAGCCTTCAGCCCGCCAAGCGCCCGCGCGCCGCGACCCGGATTGGGGGCGTCGGGCACGCTTGGGGCGTCGATATTGAATGTCGCATCAAATGCGTCGTCCACGTTGGCGGCCATGCGGTCCAGATCGGCTTGATCCACGCCATCGAAAAACTCGGCGGCGTCTGCGGCGCCGTTGCCGTGGAAATTCGCCATCTGGTGGAAGATTGCCTGGTCGACGGATGCGGCAGGTACCGGTGAATTGGTCGCGATCCTGGCGCGCTGTGCGTTCTCGCGCGCGTCGATGAAGGTTTCGGCGATGTCATGGCCTTGTCCTGCGCGCGAGCGGGCCTGCATGTCGCTGGTCACCGGGTTGTCCGCCCCCGGGCCGCCTCGATTGCCATGGGTCTTGTTCAGCGCCGCCTCGCGGTCGTTCCAGTAGGCGATGTCGTTCTGGTAACTGTTACCCGCGCCTCGGTTCGTATATTGCGTCGTGCCGTCCGGGCGGCGACCGACTTCGGCCAGTTGTCCGCGCGCCGCGCCGTGTTCGCGCTCGGTCAGGATTTCGGCGCGTCTGGGGTTGTCCTGATCGAGGTAGTCCGCGCGACGGCCTGTCTCGGCCGAGGACATCTGGTTGTAGACGCCAACATGGCCATATTGTCCGTTGGTCGGACCGAACGGATCAATCTGGCCGGCCGTCACTCCGTCAGGGAGGTCTCGCGCCTGTATTGGTGAGTCGAAGGCGTCGGCGTAGGCCGGGCTGCGCGCCGAGAGGTCGGCGTGAAGCTCGTCGAGGCGCGACTGTGGCAGGCCCTCCATGCCGTAGTCGCGCGGCACCATGCCGTTCTGGAACTCGGGTTGCGACAGGAGCGCCCGACGCGCGTCGCCGCTGTCGCCCCAGAGATGGGCTTCGGGCGGCAGGTCGGGCGATACCGGATTCGGCGGCGCGGCTGGCGTCGGTGTGCCGGGAATTTGCCGCATCGCATGCCCGGCCGCCGAGGCCGTATGGCTGGGCAAAACTCCGTCGCCTTCGTTCGAGGGTGCGCTTTCAGCTTCGGTTCTCGCGGGCGCGTTGGTTGTGTTGTTCGGGGTCGTCGTCGTTGCGCCGGTGCCGTTTGTCTGGGTTGGAGCCGTGTTAGCGGGCGTCGTGTTCGTTGGCGTGGTGTTGCCGGTTCCTCTCGGTGTTGTGCCGCCAGGAGGCGTTCCGGCGGAATTCGCCGGGTCGTTTCCGCCGATGGGCACGGGATCGGGCACGTTGTCGAGGGAGAAGGGCGAGTCCGAGAAAGGCGCGAACAGGCCCGGGTTCTCGGCGGCGAGTTCGTCGAACATACGTGTCACAGTGGCCGCGCCCGGATTGATCGTCGTGACCGCGATGGCACGTCCGGACTGCACCGCCTCCAGTGCCTGAGAGGGGTCGTTGAAGCCATAGAGGTTGCTGGACGAGGTGTCGAAAATGTAGACCCGCGCGCCTTGTTCCGAAGCGTGAAGCCAGCCCGACCGCGCGACGGCCTGCTGATCCGGTGTCAGGCTATTGAAGTCCACGGCGTGGCTCATCAGGTCCTGCCATTCGCGCTGCTGACGTTCGGCGTCGGTTTCCAGGCCGAGATCATCACGGTAGGTCAAAGGGTTGTCGTGGGCGTAGGCGTATTGGTTCGGACCATCGCCGATGCCCAGCGGGTCCGGGCTGATCCAGCGGCAAAGCCAAGGCGCGAAGTAGCGGAACGGGAAGGCGACGAAGCCGGTGACGTCGTCGCGTTCGCGCGCGGCAAAGCGGTGCTGGCGGGGCAGCAGGTCGCGCACATTGTCGCCCGCGACAAAGACGGTTTCGCCGAAGGGCGCATGTTCTTCGTAGGATACCACTTGACCAGCGCCGTCGAGGACCAGTTGAATGTGCCCTCCCGCGACCTGGACCGAATATCGGATAGCCGTGGTGCCATCGGCATCGACCTCGCGGTTCTGGGTATCGCGGACCCAGTGGTGGACGATGCCCAGCACCCGGTTGCCGTGGAGTGCGTCGGACGTATGGCGCTCGAACAATTCGACCGCGCCACGTCTGCGCCGCGTGATCCGGCAGCCGCCGAGATAGCGGGTCTCAATGATCAGCCGCTCACCGCCGACGTC
The DNA here is from genome assembly GCF_002933395.1 of Yoonia maritima. GTDB lineage: Bacteria > Pseudomonadota > Alphaproteobacteria > Rhodobacterales > Rhodobacteraceae > Yoonia > Yoonia maritima_A. The sequence goes on along the minus strand of NZ_PKFN01000001.1, from coordinate 2,041 downwards.
GCGTTCCTCGACCTTGCGGGCGCGTTGGCCGCTGGAATCGTAGACGTAGTATTCCGCGTCGTCGATGCCGCCGGGCCGAGCGATGACAGTAGCCGATGCGAGCTGGTCGAAGGACGACCACGTCATGCTTTCGAGGTGATCGAGGTGGTTCAGCCGCCCCGCGGCGTCGTAGACGCCCGCCGGGTTCGGTCGGGGTGCGCCGCCCGGTCCGTCGCGGGTTATGCTGCGATTGCTGTCGTCGGCGACCCACATCGTCCGCGTGAAGTTCCCCGCCGCCGAGATGTGGCGCATTTCTTCGAGGTTGTTCGCTGCGTCCCAGCGATAAGTGCGCCGATACTGCCTTAGCATCTGGCCATCGTTCAGCGAAATCCGGTTCGCCCCGCCGACCAGTCCCGGCATCCGCCCCTGCGTGCCCCGCATCGACAGCGCCATATGTGTCCAGCCTGTCGCCTCGGTCAGACGATAGAGCGCGTCGTAGACAAAGCGCTCTGCCTCTTGCCCCGGTGGCGCTGCGGGCAGGTTGTTCAGGATGTGTGACCGCGTGCGATTGCGGCGGAACGTCAGATTGCCGACTGGGTCGTAGGCATAGTCCAGCTCAGCGAGCGTCGCCGCACCACGGCGCGTGACCTGACGCGACAGGCGGCCAGTATCGGCCTCGTAGCCCAGAGTCGATACCGTGCCATTTCCGAAACGCTCTTCGATACGGTCGGCGCGGGCGTCGTCGGTCGCGCCCTGGAAAAACGTCTCGTCCACTGCGCCGTTCGCGGCCAAAACGCGAATCGACGCGATCGCGCTACCGACGTCGTAGACGGTCCGGTGCTCGCTGCCGTCGGCGCGTTGCTCGACCAGCTTGCGGCCAAGCGCGTCGTAGGTGACGGCGGTGTGGAAGGTCTCGGCCTCCAGCTGGGGCGCGGCGGCCCAGTCGATTTCGGTGCGATAGGTTTGCGCGAAGCGGCGGGCGGTTTCCAGCGTGCGACCGGTGTGATCGTAGCGCAATGTTTCGCGCAGTCCCGCCTGGTCTCGGGTCTCGACGAGCCTTCCGACGGTGTTCCGGCTTGCGGCGGCCGCGCTTGCGGGCTCGTAGCGGTGACGCTCGAGCGTGCGGAGGCCGCCGCCGCCCGGACCTTCGGCCCGAACCTCGGTCAGGCGCCCGGCGGCGTCGCGGGTATTGACGATGTGGGTTCCGCTGGCATGCCAGACGTGGGTGATCTGCTGGAGCGTATCTGTGAGCGTCAAGGTCGTTCCGGCGTCGGCGGTCGTTTCCACGATAGGGACGCCCTGCATGTCTCGCACGTAGTTCGCGTTTTCGACTTGCGCTGCGGGCGGGCGGCCCGCGTTTGCAGCGAACTGACGGGCATCGGTCAGCGACTGTGTTCTGCCCATTGCGTCGTAGGCCAGGTGCATCCGTGCCCGCGGCGCGCCCGCAACCGTGAGCGTGTCGGTCAGGAATTGGCGGCCCTTTGCGTCGAGGTGCGCCGTGATCGGCGTGTCATTGTGGGCGCGTGCGGTGTTTATGGCGTCGACGGTGGCCGGGTTTGCGATTTCGCCTGCGGGCAGGCGCTCGGTAAAGGCTCGGGAGCGCTCGATGGTATCATTCTCGTCAAAAGTCACTAATGTCCAAGGCGTCCGGCGTGCCTCGGTCATGAACCCGGCGGGCGTTTCCGAGCCGTTGAGGCGGCCCATCGGATCGTAGTGCATCGTCGTGGCGCGACCAACGGCGTCGAACAGTGCCAGCGGTTCGAACCCAGCACCGACAGTGTGAAGCTGAGCGTAGCTGCGCAGTGTCAAGCCCTTGTCGTTGGGCACCTCACGCCCGACGACGCGCCAGCGGTCGGCGGTGTTGGCGACCTCTTCGACGACGCCTGCGGGCGTGCGGCGGAAAGCGGCACCTGGCGCGACGCGGCGCTTCATCTGGGCGGTCTGGCCGGTGCCGGCAATGTGGTTGACGACAATTTCGATCGGCGCGTTGGGGTCGCCGCCCGCATGACGGGAACGGGTGAACCGCGCCGTCGCGGCGGGTGGCGCGGTGGCCGGGGCTCCA
>NZ_CM009490.1 GCF_002933395.1 Yoonia maritima | reverse complement strand
CCCACACAAGTCGAAGCCTGATAAGGTTAGTTATGTTAAATATAATTAATGAGCCTGATATGATACTTGTTCGCGATGTTTGGATCATCATGAACGAGTCGAGGAACACGAAGCCCGATTGTCTGGCTGAACGAACTTAACCTTAAAAAGCGGAGCCACCCTTTGAAAATCAACCTGTCCGGTTATTTCTAAAGTCCCTAACAATCATCAGCGCCCGACAAGAGCTGGGCATCCTGCTGCTTCAAGTCAAATTTACGTATACTGCCCATTGACGATTAACTAAATGTACGTACAAATTAGATGGCAAGATTTAAGGTGAGGGATACATGGTCGACTTAAGCCAAAACTATGCAGATGTTTATAATACGCAAATCGGGTTCGGCACGAAGCCATGCTTAATTCTTATTGATTTTGCACATGCCTACTTTGATCCAGACTGTCCTCTCTATGCTGAGGTGGATGATGCGCTAATGTCAGCACTAAGAATTCGCGAGGCTGCAACTCAGGCTGAAATTCCAATTGTCCTAACAAAGATGGTATTGGATTCTAACGGCATTACCGCAGGGCGCTTTTTTGAAAAGGCCACGCCACTTAAGGCGTTTCTGCCAGGTGCGAAAACAGGTGAATTTGCGGACGGTCTGGTGCCCCGTGAGAACGAAATCATTCTACCAAAGCAATACCCAAGCGCGTTCTTTGCCACCTCGTTGGCGTCTACCTTGAATTTTTTGGGGTGTGATAGCGTGATACTGACGGGGCTTTCGACGTCTGGCTGCGTACGTGCGAGTTGCGTCGATTCCATGAGCCATGGCTTTCGCACAATTGTTGTCGCCGATGCCTGTGGGGATCGGCATGATGATCCCCACAACGCTAATCTATTCGATATGAACGCAAAATATGCCGATGTCGTCTCTGAAAAGACGACGCTGGACTACTTGGCGACCCTCGCAGTCTAAAACAGAGGGGTGAAGCCACATCGGCCAATCCCTCTTTTAGGCTTTATTGAGCGTTAAACAATAACGCAGGCTTCATCGAAATCGAGGCGCGGCAATCGGTCGAACACCTTGCTTGGGTCACCATAGCCAATATTGCACAAAAAGTTGGCCTTCCAGCCACGTTCAGCCAAGAATGTATCCTCGACTAATTTGGGGTCAAAGCCTGACATCGGCCCCACATCTAAGCCAAGTGCGCGGGCTGCCAGCATCAAATAACCACCCATCAGGGTGCCGTTTCTAAATGCCGTTTCATGTGCAATTTCTTCTGAGCCCGTGAACCAAGGGCGCGCATCAGCATGCGGGAATAGCTGAGGCAACTGGTCATAAAATGCAGGGTCCCAAGCAATAATTGCGCAGACTGGCGCCGCCATTGTTTTGTCCAAATTTCCGCCCGATAGCGCCGGGCGCAGCTTTTCACGCCCCTCATCTGTCGCGACAAACACAAAACGGCCGGGCGAACAATTGGCCGATGTCGGGCCGTATTTTAGGATGTCCCACAATGCGCGCAAAGTATCATTAGATACATCACGATCTAACCAGCCGTTTTGGCTGCGCGCGTCGGTGAACAGGCGGGCGACGGTTTCGTCGTTGGGCGAAAAGTCAGTATCGAGCATATGTCTCTCTTTGGTTAGGATGCAGGCCGTAAAGCCATTGAGGTTTCGATTTCTGTCGCCAATGCAATTATGCGATGTTCCGCAAAGGGTTTGGCTATAATTTGAAGGGATAAAGGGCCTTCGGGCGTCATGGCGATTGGCAGGCTGATCGCAGGCAAGCCCAAGACTGACGCAGGGCGCGTGAAGCGTGTAAGCCCTGCAATCACTTGTGCCAGATTTGGGTCATTGCCAACATCAACCGTCGCCCCTTGCGGCGGCGCATCAGCGAGCGTCGGCATCAAGATAAGGTCACAGGTTTCAAAGAGCTCTGTCATTTTCGATTGGGCCGCGGCGCGTATCTGCATCGCGCGCAAATAGGCCTGCGCTGGTATGGCGGCGGCTTGGGCCAAACGCGCTAGAACTTGTTCACCATAGGTATCGCTATGCTGCACAAGGCGATCCGCGTGGACTGTCGCGGCTTCGCTGATCGCGATGACGTTGGCAGGTTCAGTGATATCGTCGAAAAACGCGAGTGCCGTGTCAAAAATATTGTGGCCGTTGCGTTCCAAAACCCGGCCAACATCGCCCATTGCGCCCTGCATGCGATCGGATGCACTTGATTGCATATCGCCCGATAGTAGTCCTATCCGTAAGCTATGCGCCGCTGTGTCGAACGAACGCGCGGCGATAATCTGCATCACTTTGGCAGCACATGAAACAGAGGCGGCAAGCGGACCAATGCAGTCTTGTGTCCATGACAAAGGCATCGCCCCATCAATGGGAACTAAGCCTTGGGTTGGTTTGAACCCAACCACACCGTTGCAGGCTGCGGGAATGCGGATAGAACCGCCCGTATCTGACCCCAGCGCTGCAGGTACGATCCCTGCCCCGACCGCCACACCTGACCCTGACGATGACCCCCCAGAAATACCGCCAGCAACCAGTGGATTTTCAGGCATCGGATGGTGCGCATTATGTCCTGATGGCCCCATTGCAAATTCGCTCATTCTAAGACGACCAATGTCCGCTTGCCCTGCCCTATCCAGCCGCGCCACCACGGTCGCATTACTTACTGCCATACGCGCCGCGCTTGGGTGTGCGCCCATACCGGTTTGTTCGGACTTGCGGTCGAACATGTCCTTATGTGCTAGCGGTATCCCCGCCAGCGGTCCATTTTTTGCGGGTAATGAACGCACGAGGGCAAAGGCGGAACTATTGTTGGCCTTGGCGATTGCGCTGTTTTGTAATTCCTGTGCTGAAATCACACCTTGATCCAGCGCTGCTCGCATTGACGCGATTGTTTCGAGTGCGGGCAACGTCATGGCTTTGCACCGCTAAACGGGGAAAGCGCTTGCAGCCCTTCTGTCAAAGGCAAAAGCGGTGTGTCGTATATTGCAGCAAGCCGCTTGGCTTGGTCAGCATAGATAGCACGGTCGGCATCTGTGGGCGCACGACCTAAAAAAGTTGTCAGTTGAGCATCTGACATCAGCCAAAGCTCTGCGGTTGGCGGCCACGAACCAATTGCGACAATGAAACCGCAACAACCAGTGCCCCACCGTAAAACAGGCTTTGAACAAAGGCGTCAGCGCCAAGCATTGTGAGGCCTGTAATCCCAGTGATCAAGAAATAGACCGACAGCAATGTCCCCAAAGGGTTAAACCGCCCCGGATAAAGCGTAGTTGCCCCAAGAAACGCCGCCGCAAAGGCAGGCAACAGCAAGGTTGAACCAGAGTTTGGATCGGCCGATCCTGTCATTCCTGCATAGAGCACGCCTGCAATGGCGGCCAAGGTAGAGGATGCGACCAGCGACAACATCCGGACCCGATCAACCTTGACCCCATTCAATCGCGCGACCTCGCGGCCTCGGCCGACGAACAACAGCTTGCGGCCCGCAATGGTGTATTCCAGCACCCACCACATAATCAGCGCCAGCGCGAGCCCATAGTAAAACGCGAGCGGAATTCCGAATAGGCGTTTAATGACAACCATTTCGACAAGGTTCATCGAAATGCCTGATATCGTGCGGCTTTGCGACATCCAAAGCGTAAGCCCTTGAAGAAATGTCCCGACGCCAAGCGTAATGATCAACGAATGAATCCGAAAGTAGAGGATAAACACAGCATTTATAGCGCCCACCAAGGCACCAACGCCAATGGCTAAGATCATCGAAAGGCCAACCGGCAACCCCAGCTGCACGTTCGTCACCGCGACAAGCATCGCAGAAAAGACAAGTACATTCGCCGCAGATAGGTCAAAGTCCCCTGCCGTGAGCGGCACAAGTATTGCCAAGCTTAGCACCACAAGGACAGCCTGAGATCCGAACATCGAACTAAACGTGCGCCACGTGAAAAATGTATCAGGCACGGCAAAGGCGAAGATGGTAATTAAGACGGCCCAGGCTCCTAACAGGGCGAAACGTTCAGCATCTTTTGCCCAGTTACGCCGAGAAAAAGTGGCGGGTGGCGTTGTTGTTTGCGCGGTCATGCGGAAACCTCCGTCAGTTGGGAATTTTGAGATTGAGGAACATCGCTGGCCAAACAGGCGCGCGCGATTTTGTCTTTCGTAACGTCCGGGCCAGAAAGGGTGAGAACGGGTTCGCCACGTCTGAACACCACGACGCGGTCGCAAAGCTGCGCCAATTGTTCATGGTCTGTAGACGCGACGATGATCGACATACCGTCCGCTGCCGCGTCATCGAGGGCTTTGAAAATTTGCTGTCTTGCACCGTAATCCACACCCTGCGTCGGTTCATCCAGACATAACAGTTTGGGTTTTTCGGCAAGCCATTTACCAAGCAGTACCTTTTGCTGATTTCCACCCGATAAATTACCAAGATCCGCCCGTGCATTGGCGGGCCGCACATCATGCGTTGCGATCAAGGCCTGTGTCGCTGTGGTCATTTTGGCTTGGCTTATACCAAAGCCACCTTTCATGCGGGGCAATGCAAGAAAGGTCGCGTTTTCCGCCACGGATAACGTCGCGATACCACCCTGCCCCATGCGGTCTCCGGGCAATAACGCAACCCCTGCTGCGTGCGCCTTGGCGGGTGGCAGGCGTGCAGCGTCGAGATCACTGTCACCGACGGTAATCTGACCCGCACCGTCACCAGCGCCAAACAACAGGTAAGGCACATCGGCAAACCCTGACCCAATAAGGCCGGAAACGCCAAGGATTTCGCCTGTTTTGATCTCGGCGTCAAAGCTGGTGCAACGCCCGCCTGACAACCCCTGAATGGACACGTTGGGCGCGCCGGGTGTTGTGCGCGGCGCCCGAACATAGGCAGACGTCGCGCGTCCAACAATGGTATCAAGAATTTCTTGGCGCGTTGTTTCGTTAGTCTTCATCATTGCGGCAAGCCGGCCGTCGCGCATTACGGCGACGCGGTCGGTCAGGCTTAGGACTTCGTCAATGTCGTGCGTAACGATAATGACTGACGCGCCCGTTTCTTTGATGTTGCGCAACACGCCAAACAGCTTTTCAACGTCCTCTACCGACAGGAACGGCGTCGGTTCATCAAGAACAAGAATGCCCTCGCCCGCGCGTCCGGCATCGGACCGGCGTAATTCAGCGAAGGCACGCACGATTGCGACGAATGCGCGTTCAACGGGTGATAGTGTTTCGATCGTTGCGGTGGGATCAATCGCAAGTCCAAATTCATCCAGCAACGTTTGGATTTTACGCTTCTCTGCGCGCCAGCGGATGCCGTAAGGTCTGCGTGACGTGTCCGATATCAGCATGTTGTCGATCACGGATAGGCTCGGAACAAGAGCAAGGTGTTGGTGGACGAATGCCACCCCCATTTGCCGAATGCGGTTTGCGTCCAGCGGCAGGGGTAATGTTTCCCCCCACAGCCGAACAACGCTATTTGGCTCTGGCGAGTTAAAACCCGCCAAAACCTTGATTAAGGTGGATTTCCCAGAGCCATTTGCGCCAAGCAACCCCACAATTTCCTTGCGGCGCAAGGTTAGGTTCACATCCTTTAGGATTTCGACAGACCCGAATTTCATGCGGATGTTGGACATGCGCAAAATATCCGCGTCATGGTGTGCCACGTTAAGGGCATCAAGAGGCTGCACTGTCATGGGTTAATCCAACATCCAGAGCTTGCGATACCCTTCGATGTGCGCATCCCCATATCCATCATCAAAGTTGGCTGGAATACCGGCAGTTTCCACATTTGAACTGTCGAAAATCATCAACGGAATGCCCAAGTCTTCGGGCACCTCAAGACCACATAATTGGCGCATCTGCGCATCAACAGCCGCGTATCCGGCCCAGCCAAGGCTTTCGCCGATGTCCATTTTGACGATTCCATCGCGCACCATATCCAGTACAAACGGTGTGCCATTGAAGCTTGCGATTGGTACATCCGCGCCCGCAATCCGCAACGCAGGCGTCACGAACTGGGACATGCTGTCATAGATTGGCAGGATGTAGTTAATATCTGGGTTCGCCAGCAGTGCCGACTGCACACCCGATTGAATGCGTGTGCCCCATTCAGCCAGTGGCACATTCAAATACTGCTGCTCGCACTCTGGGCAATACGCACTTAGTTGGCTTTGAATGCTTTCGACAAACGGTCCGGTTGGCAGAACATCGTCTGAACCGATAATCAACACGTTCGGTTTGCCGTCTGTCTCAACAAAGGCCCATGCGGCCATAATTTCGCCAACCGTCGAAAAGGGCACCTTGGCAGAGGCATCGACAAAATCTGCCTGTTCTTGGGTTTCGTCATAAAGGTGGGTGGTGGTGATGGTCGCGCCAGCCTCTTTGGCTTGCATCAACTGCGGCCCGATCCAAACAGGGTTCAAACCGCCAGCAAGATCAATCAGGTCATAGCCCTGCGTCACTGCCTGATCTACGCCTTGAATATAGGAATCCATCCCGCCCTGTGTTTCCCATACAGTGTATTCAAATCCGACCTCAGCTGCTGCGCGCGCCATTCCATCTTCGAGCGCCACGGCAAATGGAATTGTCATCGTGACAGGGATCGAAAATACAGATTTGTCGGCCATGCAGGCGCGGGCATCAAACGGTTCCCCCGGTGGGGTAAACACAGGTATTTCGCTGTGGGTCGCAATAAGCGCCTCAGCGTCGGCCATCGTGTCAGCCTGCACAGCGCCGGGCAAGAGCATTGGAATTAGCCATATAGTGTTACGAATCGTCATCCTGAAGTTCCCTCTGTTGGTGCAACTTCATTATGTACGTACATTATAATATATTCCGAATGCAGAATCCAACTTTTGCGCCAATATTTCTTTTATGCCGCCTTTTTGAGCTAATAATAGTGTTTGATGTGATATTTTTATGTCCGTACAATCTTATTTTTTAAATGCCGGCGCACACCAAGTATGCCGCCGAGGAACCCAGGAATCGAAAATACGGCAAAGCAAAGCTGATAGCTGCCCAAGATATGAAAGATCAAAGCGAATACCGACGGACCCACGATGACCCCCACAAACGTGTAAGATAGGATCGCACCGGTTGCCGCACCGACACGGCCGGGCTCGGCGGTGCGGGCGATCGCGGCCAAAAACACGCCGTTCCAACCTGATGCGCAGGCGCCAAGGCAGATCATAATCAGCGACAAGACCGGAACTGGCAGGGCGGGCTGGAAATAAAGCGCACATGAAAGGGTGCCACCAACAAACCCAAGCATCGAAAGCACCCGAAACGGCCCCCAGCGATCAGCAACTACGCCCCACCCTACGCGCCCCGTAGCCCCCGCGATTTGCAGGGCGGCCCCTAAAAGGCCAGCGGCAGGAATGCTCCAGCCGATATCGACGAGCGAAACAACAGCGAAGGCCGTAACCGTCAATTGCATCGCAGAGAACAGACACCCCAGCGCCGCCAGCGTGCGCAGCGACGGATCGCGCAGCACGGCCTGTTGTTCTGCGATGGCCGTTGCGAACACCCCCTTGCTCGCAGAGCGACTTGGCGGATTGGCGCGTATCATCCGACGAAACGTGGCAGGTAAAAGAAGAAGCGGCAAAATCGCGAGCATTAGGATCGCGGCTTGCCAGCCACCAAGCCAAAGCGCCAAAGCGGGTAGAACGACATTGGCTACAACTGCCCCCAAAGGCACACCGCTTTGTTTCAACGAAAAGATCAGACTACGCCGCGAGTCGGGCGTCACCTTGTGTAGGATGATGGATGAGGCAGGATTGTTGATCCCATAAGCGATCCCAAGCAAGATAGAGCCCAAAATCATCAGTGCCGGGGCCGCTGTGACTAGCAAAAGTAAACCGGCAATCAACAAAATGAGTTCAACCAAAATAATGGCTTCGCCGCTTAATCGTTGAACAAGGCTGCCCGCGCTCAGGGATGCAAACAGACCCGCAAAATAGATAAAGCTTACTTGGTAGCCGATCCAATATGCGCCAACGCCCAAGGTTTCGGCAACGATCGGCGCTAAGGCCGTAAGCCCCAGTACGCTCGCGCTGGCGGCAATCTGTACTCCGGTCATGCGACCTAATGTCAGCCAAAGATGGGTTGGGTTAGACTTGGCCTCGCCAAAGTCCGTACCTGTTGTCATAATAGAGTGGAACAAGAGCATACCTTCCGCAATCGTGCACGCAACAATGCTCATATGTACGTACAAATTACAAGAGGCAGAAATTCAGTTGGCACACCTAAACCGCGATACGCCCCTTTACCTTCAAATTGCGCACAGGCTCGAACAGCGTATCCGCGATGAGGTATATCCCGTAGGCAGTTTGCTTCCTACCGAAGCAGAACTGGTCGAAGCCTTTCAGGTTTCGCGGCACACTGTCCGCCAAGCGATTGAACAGCTGAAACGGAACGGCATCTTGTCTGCCCGCAAGGGCGTAGGCACAAAAGTAGAATCGCGCGGTTCGGATGCGAGCACACGTTTTCGTGGTCAGTCGCGCCACGATCTTTTTGACTTCTCAAACGAATCTGAACTGCACTTTGAAACCAAGACCGAAGTCATTGCGCGTGGTGCTTTAGCAGAAGAGCTACAGGTAACAGCGGGCAGAAAGTTCACCCATGCCGCCGGATTGCGCTATTTTAAAGGCGAAGACGTTCCGTTTTGTTGGAACGAAGCCTATCTTGATGAAAGCGTAAAAGAGGTGCTGCAGGGTGTTGATGTTCTACGTAAGGCGCTTTTTCAAATGATCGAAAACTACACCGGAGAACGTATCACGTCTATCCACCAAGAACTAAAGCCTATTCAAATCGAAGGTATGCTGGCGGAGAAATTGGATGTCATCCCGGGATCATTAGGTTTGCGCATGACACGGCGCTATTTGTCTTCACGTGGACGGATGCTTGAATATGCGATCCAGACCCTGCCCACTGAACGCTTTAATTACCGGACGATTCTGCTGGCGGACGAGCAGTAGGCGCGGTGCGCACAAACTCCAATCGCCATTACCGAAATACCGCAAAAAAAACAGGCACCCACAAGATCACCATTGATTGTACGTACAAATAGCCAGAATTCCATTGGCACCCCTTCTCGAATGGTCGGATATGTCCATACAAATGCAACGAGAAAGGATTTTACCATGGACATGGGTGTCTTCATTCCTATCGGGAATAACGGCTGGCTAATTTCTGAAACTGCACCGCAGTACATGCCAACGTTTGAGCTGAACAAACAGGTTGTTCAAAAGGCCGAAGGCTATGGCTTGGAATTCGCACTTTCCATGATCAAGCTGCGCGGCTTTGGTGGCAAAACAGAATTTTGGGACCACAATCTAGAAAGTTTTACGTTGATGGCTGGCTTGGCGGCTGTAACAACCAAAATTAAATTGTTCGCATCCACAGCTATCTTGACTCTGCCGCCTGCGCTTGTCGCGCGTATGGCTACCACAATCGATAATATTGCGCCGGGCCGCTTCGGGGTGAATATCGTCACAGGTTGGGCCAAAAACGAATACACACAGATGGGTGCTTGGCCCGGCGATGCGTATTTTGGTTACCGCTACAACTATGGCGCTGAATATGTGCAAGTTATGCGCGAACTTTGGCAAAACGGCAGCTCTGACTTCAAGGGCGAGCATTTCAAAATGGACGACTGCAAACTTTCTCCGCAGCCGCAGAAAGTAGAGATCGTCGCCGCCGGTCAATCTGCTAAGGGTTTGGAATTTGCAGCCCAACACGCTGATTATAACTTTGTTATGGGTGCCGGTATCAACACGCCGACAGCCTTTAAAGAAGGCGCAGCCAATCTTGTCGCTGCGGCGGAAAAAACAGGCCGTGATGTCGGGGCATATGTTTTGTTCATGATCATCGCCGATGAAACCGATGAAAAAGCAATGGCACGCTGGGAACATCTACGTTCGGGCGTTGATGCTGACGCTCTGGCGTGGATGGCTGATCAGGGATCCAAGGATAAGACCGCAGATGAAACCTCTACTGCGACGCATATCAACCTTCCAGAAGGCGCTGTTAATTTCAATATGGGGACTTTGGTTGGTTCGCATGAAACCATTGCCGGCATGCTCGACGAAGTCGCAAGCGTCGACGGTGTCAAAGGCATCATGATGACCTTTGACGATTTTCTAGAGGGCATTGATGTCTTTGGTCAAAAAATCCAACCGCTGATGAAATGTCGCCAAGACAAACTCGCGGCCGTCGCTGCAGAGTAATGGATACGAAAGTCACAAGCGGGCAGCATTACGTGCTGCCTGCCAACCCATTTGGCACATCCAATCCGCGCAATACGTCGCGACATGCAGCCAAAGTAGATACAACCAACCAAACAGCGCCCCCCGTGCCCAATGGTGTATGTGACCTACTGGCACAATATAAGTCAGGCGAAACGACACCCGTAGCCCAAGTTGCCAGATTTGTTACGGCGACAAAGAACCCGTCTGCTGCCGAAGCCGTCGTGTCAAAGATCGCATGCGCTCGGGCGGTTCAAACGTCAGCCGACCGCTGGAAAGCCAATACCGCGCGACCGCTTGAAGGCATCCCCTTTGGGGTAAAAGCTATTATCGATGTGGAAGGCGCAGATATAACTTGCGGGTCCTTCACCACGGGAACAAGGATCGCGGCGAAAGATGCGCCTATTGTTGCACGTCTTCGCGCCGCAGGTGCCATTCCGGTTGCGATGCTCGCTACGACAGAATTTGCGGCTGGTTCACCGTTTAATCCGCGCCACGGCGTTGTGACCAACCCGTTTGACGACACGCGCTGGACAGGCGGTTCATCGACCGGCTCAGGTGCAGCCGTTGCGCGCCGGATGCTGCCGTTTGCACTGGGTACGGATACAGGCGGATCAATTCGCGTACCGTCGTGTTGGTGTGGAATAACTGGTTTGAAACCAACTCGGGCGCTGCTTTCGACCGAAGGTGTTGCACCGCTCAGCTGGACGCTTGATCACGTTGGTCCCATGGGGTTATCGGCCGCTGATCTGTCTTATATTATGAACGTCGCGACAGAGGTCAGCACATTTCAGATCCAACAGCCGTTGAAAAATCTGCGCATCGGCGTACCTGACGGGTGGTTCACCGATAAAGTCGACACGGCTGTATTACAGGGCTGGCAAGACGCCTTGCGCGTGATGGAAACCCTTGGGGCAATCTGCGTTCCTTTCAGTACGGTCGCGATGTTTGGCGACATGGCCGTAAACCACGAGGCCGGTTGGACAATTTTGACGAGTGAATTATCAGCGTCGCAACGCAACAATGCCGCCAACCGCCACCTTCAAGATACAGGGCTTCAAGCGCGCATCGCACGTGGTGATATGATAACCGCGGCGGAATATCTGCTCGCGCTGTCGCACCGCACCAAACTTATCAACCAACTGACGGAACGTTGGAACGTTGATGTCATTGTTACGCCCGGTCTTGGTGGTGAAGCAGGGCATTTGGATAGCCTCACGATTGACGTCAACGATCAAAAGCTAGGGTTCGATGCTATCTCGCAAAATACAATGATCTGGGACCTAACGGGCTTTCCGTCATTGATGCTGCCAAGCGGGTTCGGGTCCAGCGGGTTGCCTATCGGGCTTCAGATCGTTGGCCGACCGTTTGATGATGCTCTTTGCCTTTCTCTTGGTGCGGCATTTCAATCCGTCACCGATCACCACCTGCCATGCCCATAGAAACGCTCAACACTCTTAGTGCGACATCTGCCTTGGCAGGCTTACGGCGTGGTGACTTTACCGCGCTTGAGCTAACCCGCGCCTGCTTGGGTCGCATTCGGGCGCGCGACGGTATGATTAAGGCATGGCTGTGCCTTAACCCAAATGCAGAACAGGAAGCCGCCCAGATTTCACCAGACGATCCCCGCCCACTGGCAGGCCTGCCTATCGGGGTTAAAGACGTGTTCGATACATCGGATATGCCCACGACCTATAACTCTTCAATATTTGCCGATTACCAACCGGCGTTGGACGCAGCCGCCGTCATGATGCTTCGTGCAGCAGGCGCGATTATCATTGGTAAAACTGACACAACCGAATTTGCCGCCGCCGGGCGCGATGCAGCATCAGGTAATCCCGCGAATTTGGCCCACACCCCCGGTGGGTCATCCGCCGGGTCTGCCGCTGCTGTCGCTGATTTTCATGTACCGCTGGCGTTAGCGACGCAAACTGGCGGGTCGACCATTCGCCCGGCCAGCTTTTGCGGGATTTTTGGCATGAAACCTAGCTTTGGGATCATTTCAACCGAAGGTATGAAATGCTATGCACCCAGTTTCGACACAGTGGGGTTTTACGGGCGTGAAATCTCGGATCTCATGCTAGCTGCCAAGCTTTTCGACTTGCCAGATACTTTGAATGCGGCGCCCTTTATGCTTGGAGTGAGCAGCACGCCATTTCACGACCAGTTAACTGCGCCTATGGCGCAAATGCTACGCCGAGTCGCAGAGCTGGAAAATCTACGCGCCTTTGACCTACCGCTGGAATTTGAACGCCTTGATGATTTACACCGGTCTGTGATGTTTGCCGAAGGCGCGGCCGCCTTTCTTCCCTTGGCACGTACGTCGCCAGACGATTTACACGACGACTTTTACACCCGCATCAACAGTCGCACTGCTGATACGATGCGCGCTGCATTTTTGGCGCGTGATGAATTGGCGCGTTGCGCTGCCTTGTTGGAAAGTCAAATGATCGCCAACGGTATCGACGCGCTAGTTGTGCCAGCGGCTCCGGGCGTTGCACCTTTGGGCCGCGGTCCGGGAAATCCGATTTTTAACGCCATGTGGACCGCACTGCAAATGCCCTGTGTCGCCTTACCTATTTCACATCACGGCGGTCTACCAATCGGAATTCAGCTTGTTGGTCCGCGTGGCAGCGATGGACGGTTGCTAGAGATCGCGGCTACACTTCTAAAAAACCCTAACCTACAGGAGCAGTCCCATGCCCCAACCTGAAGCCTTTACCGCCGGAATGCGCCGCCTTGCTGCGGGTGTCAGTCTGATCACGACAACGTGGGACAACCAACGTTATGGTTTGATCGCGACTGCCGTAACCTCAGTTTGTGCAGAGCCCCCTACCCTTTTGATTTGCGTGAACCGTACGGCATCGATCCACGATCACCTGACGCAAGCGGGCCATTTCTGTGTCAACGTTCTGTCTGTCAGCCAAGCAGATATCGCAATGCGTTTTGCAACGCCTAAGAACCGGGAAACACGTTTCGAATTAGGAACGTGGGGGCAGTTGGAAACAGGTGCGCCTGTATTGAGCGGCGCTTGCGTCAACTTCGATTGCAAAACATCACATGAGATGACCCAAGGTACCCACACGGTCCTGTTTGGGCAAATCCAAGATGTCTGGTTGCAGGAAATGACGCAGCCGCTTGCCTACCACGACGGTAGCTTTAGCACGCTCGCCAAAATTGCATAATGGGAGAAAGCACCATGCAACATCTAAAAACGATACCTTATAAAACCGCAATGCCTGCCGCTGTCGTGGATGCGATTGCAGCATTGCAGCGTGGCGAAGGTGTTATTGTGGCGGACGATGCGGACCGTGAGAACGAATGCGATTTCATTTTTGCCGCGCAAACCCTGACCGAAGCGCAAATGGCCCTTATGATCCGCCATGGGTCAGGGATCGTCTGCGCTGTTGTCACGCAAGAACATGCTGATCGCATGGGGCTGCCGCCGATGGTGGCGGACAATGCATCGCCGTTCAAAACACCATTTACCGTATCCATTGAGGCTGCAAAAGGCGTCACCACTGGGGTGTCTGCCAGTGACCGAACCCAAACGATTAAGGCACTTACGCAGGAAACGGCTACGGCTTCAGATCTACGTAGCCCTGGCCACGTATTCCCGTTGGTGGCGCACAAAGAAGGCCTAAGGGCGCGGCGTGGCCACACGGAATCGACGCTTGCTTTGATGCAACTGGCAGGCCTGCCTGCTTCGGGTGTGCTGTGCGAAGCGATGACAGACGATGGGCGTATGGCCTGTTACGCAGACATCGCAACCCTTCAAGCTGCGCAAGGCATGCCGCTGGTTACCATTGATGAAATCGCACAGGCCTTAGGCTAATTTGTCGTGGGTAAGTTATGATAGGACGATAACCGACTGGCTTAGAATGCTATTGTCGTGCGGCGAGCGGGCAAGACGGTTATTTTCCTCCTTCCGTCAAAAAAATCGACGGGCACTGTGCTGTTGATTTTTGCTGTGCTGTTTTGAATACTCACCTCAATTGGTCCTCGGGGGGTTGGGACATCAGCAACTGGCTTGGTGGCATGATACCTGCGGCCATCGTGGCCACAGCGCGCAGTACACCAGGCCACTTTTCAACGATCAGCTTTTCTCTGATCTTGCCACCGATCAGTCCGCGCAATTCTTTCAGCGCTGCAGTCGGATCAAACAGATACAAAAGCCCCGTGGCATTCGAAAGGAAGGCCGCTTAGGTGACAAGGGTCGGAACTTAAACACGACAAGTCCACAGCATCTGTAGCTTTTTGCCCTCCATGAGCAATAAACACAGCAACGGAGTGTCGGCATATGGTGACTGTGGCGAGCGAAACTTTGGGAAAACTATTTAGACCTTAACCGAATGCGTGGGCGATCCAGTTGTGATCACGCCTCCGCAGCTGGTCTTACTACCCTGATACGCAACAGGCTTGCCGTCTTGTGATCCGCTGCTTGCTCCGTCGATGATTGTCGCACCGCAGCCGCATTTATCACCAACGCGGGCAATGGGACGCCCGTCGGCTGTGGCTTGACCGCCCGAAACGATAGCGTTTTTACCGTGTCTTGGACAGTCGTGGACGTCCCCAACTCTGGCGATTGGGGGCATCAGTTTTCGCCGTTGGGTTTGGGGCATTCCTCGCAAAGCGGGAGACCGGCGTTTGCGGCCCCTAATAGCGTTGGCACTTGTGATCCACCTGTGCCGCCCATTGATACATTGCCCTTGAGTTTGATTTGCGCCGCTTCAAGCGTGATCCCCGAACTATCGATTGTGATTTTACCACCCGGGCCTTTGATCTCGAATTTTTCGAATGCCATCAAAACGTGGCGTTTGGTATTATTCGTGATCGATTGGTTGACGTTCAAGGCATATCTGCCTTTTACGGTGCCTTCGAAATTGCGGCCGATTGAACTAAGATGGTCTCCATAGATCGCTTGTTTGTGGATATTCCCAACGTTGTGAATGTGGTCTTTGCCAAAACTCTCTTGTTGGTTTTGCGCGACGTTATATAGAACATCACGGCCGATGTTATGACGGGCATCGCGTCCGATGCTTTCGACATGGTCCTGACCAACAGCAATTGATTTATCGCGGCCTACAGTTTCTGTCTGATCCTGCCCGATTGATTTATCGCGGTTATTTAAAATGTTGATTTGCTGGTCCTTTTGACCATGCATGTAAATCAACTCTTCGTTGGCCTGATCTTCAAAACTAAGTTCGTTAAAGCCCTGACCCTTATGTGTGTTCGTCCGAAACACGCTCTTGGTTTTATTCCCAGGGAGCGCGTAGGGCACTTTTTGATTGGCGTTTGGCACGACACCGGTAACGACTGGGCGGTCTGGATCGCCGTCAAGATAGGTGACCATGACCTCCATTCCGATGCGGGGGATGACCTGCCCGCCCCAGCCTGCACCCGCCCAGTTTTGGGTGACACGCACCCAGCAAGAGTCAGAACCATCTTTCTTTGCGCGTCTGTCCCACGGGAACCACAGTTTGATGCGGCCATATTCGTCCGGGTGGATTTCTTCATCCGGCGGGCCTGCAACGATAGCAACTTGTGTCCCGTCAATTCTTGGGCGGGGTGTTGCGCGGTGCGGTGTTGCGGGTGTGTCGGCAGGTAATGCCAAAAACCGGTTCTGATAGTCTGGCTGACCACCGCCGGTTTCATATGTCTGATCGGTCGCGCGATGTTCAATCGCAAGGATCACATGCTGATCGAAACTGTTGGATGGATTGGCCACATCATAAGGCGTGAACTTTGCACCTGCCGCAAGGGTACGTGTGTTTGATGCACCGTCAACACGTCGATGATCTGCTTCGCTGGCTTGCATACGTAGCTTGGATTGTCGTGCGACGCTTGCATTGTCGATTGCATCTGATGCGTTACCAGTGCCGTAACCGCCGACCATTGGATATTCAAACAGCTCATAGTCGCCATTTTTGGGGAGTTTCACAAGGCTTGGCGTCCCGCCTTCGGGGACCATGCTTGGTGTTTGAAAGTTCCAATCCCGCGCACTGCGCTGACCTGGCGTATAGGAAAAAGAAGTCTCAAATCGGTTAATGTGGTTCAGATCGGTAGAGCCATGCGCAAAACGTACATCTTCGCCACCGGTATAGGCGGCAGCATGTGACCCAAGGTTCAAGACATGTTGCCCGGCCTCGTGCGTGAAGAAATAGAAAATTCCATCTGCCTCTAGACGCCGCGCGAGATAGGCGAGGTCTGTTTCATTAAACTGGCATGAATAGTGTTGCTTTTCCGGGGGGGCGACAATGCCGCGCACAGCAGGGCTAGGTAGTCCATGCTCGGTCATGAGCGTTTCGCAAACTTCAATGCTGCTCATGTCTTGCCAAATTCGGCAGTCTGAACGCTGGCTAAGTAACCACATGCTGGGACGAAGCGTCAGCCGATAGCTTTGCAAACCACGCGCGACCTTGGGGCCAACCGCCATATTCGTGACTAATGCATTCCAGTTGCGCCGCTGCCCATCACCCAGTTCAAGCGAAATGTCGCAGGTTTTACCGACAATCTGATCCGGCTTGAGGTCATCAGATTTTGCACGAAGCTCGATCTCGCCTGTGAACAGTTCGTTGATTGCTTCGCGAAACACCAATGTTTCGGCTAGCAAATCATCCGCGCCAAGAAGCCCATCAATGCGAAGAATACGTTCGGCTTGGATAAAATCAGACGCTACGTTCATAAAATCGTGCCTCGCAAAGTTAATGCAAATCTACAACCTAAGGCGTAGCATACCGAATGCCACCTGTGTAGCAGGTTCGCGTGATTACGCCGTTCGTACGGGAAAATAGGCAATTCGCCGCCGCATGATATTTTAGGTCACATGCTAAGCGATTTCTTGCAAATTTACCCCCTATGTTAGCTCTCTATCTATCGACATGCGGCCTTGGCGAAGGGAACGATAAGTTCGTACACAACAAGCGGTAGCGGGTCTTTGCCAGAAGCATAAATATGGGTGTTAACTGTACGTGGGCTCGCTTCGTTTTTGATCAAAAAGTAATCCGTGATCATCTGCGCTTGCGCTTCGTCGTTCAAGGCATCGAAGTCCGCCGTTTTCCAATCAATTGGCATGTAATCGTAATCTGAATTCCGCGACCAACTTGCTCGTATTTCATTCTCGGTGAAATCATGACCTGACGCCATATATTCCGCCAATGTCATACTCGGTGCCCCGCTCGCGACAGTGACCGTTCGCTGTTGCCCACCCGCAAGTGTAGTATTCACGCGGATTGCGGGTTCTGCATCGAACTTCATTGGGTTTGTGTTCAGCGCTGCACTTACACCTCCCAATGTTTGCCGGTGCCTACCGTTTGCATTTCTGTTTTTCAGATATGTATCAAGTGAAACCCCCGTTCTCGAGACTTTGATTTGGTCAAGGTAACTCTCATATTCCCTAATGGTACGGTTAACTGGTAATGTCGCACGTCGACCTGTTTGATACTGCCAGATATGGGCCATTTCGTGAATGAATACCGCGAGTTTCCACACAGGCAGTTTCGAGAAGTCGTCGTAATAACGGTGTCTTTGTGGGAAATATATATTGTTACCCGCGCTATGTGCACGCGTACTGCTTTGACTAACTGAGGGGTGGGCAGTCGTATAAACCCTGACCATTTCGAGCGACATCGTGCAGTTGAAAAACCGGTTAAGCAGGTTTTTCTCACCGCTTGTCAGCTTGCGTTCATTCGGTGATGTGCTCACTTTATTATTCTCGCTTTTTGATTTTTAAATGCCGGTCGACCAAAAAAGGGATGGTGATATCAATTAAAATGCCTTTCCGATGATGCGCACCGGAAAGGCGATGTCATGTCCGAAATTAGGACGCGCGTGTTGTCGTCAGGTCGTAGCTTGCGATCATTGGCGACAGTGGCTTGTGGTTTTCGTCGTGTGGGATGTATTTCACTTCCATCTTGGTGAAGTTCAGACGAATGGTTTCAACTGGACGATCACCAGACGTGTCCACAGAATAGTTCGCAACCAATGTGTTGGTCAGCTTGTATTCGATGTAGGTTTCGCCGGGGTTGCCGGTGGTAACCATGTGGATTGTTGTGTTTTTGCCAGTACGACCAGTGCAGGCCTCTGCGAACAATTTAGTGGACGAGCTATCGGACACTTTTGTCAGAACGACTTCGCTAACTGTTGGTTCTGACGCTTCGCGGTTGGCTGTAGAGCCAGCAGAAGTCGTCATGTTACGTGACACGTTCCAGTGCATGGATTCGATATCCATCCATTTTTTGTGTGTCTCATGTGTTGCGTCGCCAGGAATTCCGTCAAGTTGTACATAAATAGGCATCTTATAATTCTCCGATTGTTTGGTTTAAGTTAGGGTTCAAATGAGTTGGCGCGCATTTTCACGCCCCTGCTCACCTCGTGCCGAGCTGAGTTCAGACACGACAAATGTGTCCTGCGCCCCCAGATCGATCTGCACTGACGGCGGAGGTGTTCCATGCGCCAGTGAGTTCAGGAAAAAGTCAGCCAAACGTGGCAAAACCTGCCGCGAAAGCATTGCCTCGATTGCGCGCGCGCCAGTGTCACCTGCCACCGCACGTTCAATCATTGCGGCGCGGGCGGCGGGTGTGACCTGCAACGCTGTGCCGTGCGTGGTCTCTGTCCGTTCTGCGATGCGCGCAATTTGCAAATCTACGATCCCGCCAAGAATGTCTGCGGACAGCGGCAAGAATGGCAAAATATCAAGCCGCCCTAAAAACGCCGGTTTGAAATCGCGTGACAGTTCGGGACGTAGCATATCCACAAGCCCATCACCTTCGGGCATAGCGTCAGGATCTTCGGCCAAAGTGGCAAGTGTTTCAGTGCCTGAATTAGCAGTCATCAAAATTGTGATGTTGCGAAAATCGACATCGCGGCCTTCGCCGTCGCGCAACGTGCCCTTGTCGAACACTTGATAAAAAATCTCTTGTACGCCCTCATGCGCTTTATCGATTTCATCCAGCAATAAAACACCGTGCGGGCGCCGACGTACGGCTTCGGTTAATACGCCGCCTTCGCCGTATCCAACGTAGCCCGGAGGAGACCCCATCAGCAGCGAAACCTTATGTTCTTCTTTGAATTCGGACATGTTGATAACCGTCAGCGCAGATGTTCCGCCATGCAGTTCATCTGCTAACGCCATCGCCGTTTCGGTTTTGCCGATCCCTGACGTGCCCAACATTAAGAACACACCTTGTGGCCTGCGCGGGTCACGTAGACCTGCCCGCGACACGGACACGGATTCACACAGCGCATCAATTGCACTATCCTGCCCCAAAACGCGGGCTTTCATGCGGTCCGGCAGCGAAGCAACTGCGTCGATCTGACTGCGCAGCATCCGTCCTGCGGGGATACCTGTCCAGCGCGCAATGACAGCAGCGATTGCCGCACCGTCGACGACGCGATGAACCAAGGGCGTTTCGCCAGCCAGCTCAGCCATCCGCGCTTCGATGTCTGCCAAACGCACCATCGCATCGTCGCCTCCTTCGGCTACGATTGCATCTGCTTCGTCCATCAACTTGCGTTGTGCATCAAGGGCGGTTGCGATCTGCGTTTCTTCGCGACGCGCCGCGGCAAGATCGTTTTGCAAACCTTCAAGCCGTTCGGCAAAGCCGCCAGCGTCGGGTTCCATTGACAGCGCGTTAATCTCGCTTTGCAGGTAAATCGCCTCGCGGCGGCGTTGTTCTAACGCTTCGGGTTCAATTTCGCGGCTCATCGAAACAGCGGCGCCAGCCGTGTCAATGAGGCTGACAGCCTTGTCAGGTAATTGGCGTTCCGGCAGGTATCGTGCAGACAATTCAACCGCGGCCCGCACCGCACTGTCGCGCACCGCAACGCCATGGTGTTCTTGAAACTTGGGGGCGATGGCGCGGATCATACGTACCGCGCGTTCAATATCTGGTTCGTCAATTTTCACTGTCTGAAAGCGGCGGCTAAGAGCAGGGTCTTTTTCAAAATATTTCTTGTATTCAGACCATGTCGTTGCAGCGATGGTGCGCAATTCACCGCGTGCAAGCGCAGGTTTCAAAATGTTGGCTGCGTCACCCTGCCCTGCCGCACCACCTGCTCCGATCATCGAATGGGCTTCGTCAATGAACAGGATAATCGGCGTTTCAGATGTTGCGACCTGATCCACAACGCCTTTTAACCGGCGTTCGAATTCGCCCTTCACACCGGCGCCAGCCTGAAGAAGGCTGAGATCTAGAACATGAAGCGCAACATCAGTTAGCCGCGCAGGCACGTCACCATTCACGATGGCCAGTGCAAATGCCTCGACGATGGCTGTTTTCCCAACACCCGCTTCCCCGACAAGGATCGGGTTATTTTGGCGGCGGCGCACCAAAATGTCGACCATTTGCCGAAGCTCAGCATCACGTCCGACGATCGTATCGATTTTTCCGTCTCGGGCCTGTTGGGTTAAATCAACGGCGTACTCTGCTAAAAAATCTTCGTCGCCAGCTGCGCGGCGCTGGTGATTTGGCTCACCAGATTCCGCTGCAGGTGCGGTTTCTTCAATCGCGGCCTCGAGGTTACTTGTGGACATTTTCAACAATGACGGCACAGCGCGGCGCAAGATTGAGCGTGGTTCAGTTTCAGAAATCATCGTCAGTAGAATTGACGCTGGCCCGACCTGATTTTGACCGAACCGCAAAGACGAACTTAGCCAAGATTCACGCGCTAATGCAATTAGTGGTTGTGAAAGCGATGGTGCGCCGGATGACCCGCGCATGAAGCCTTGAACGCATGTCATAGCTTCGCCTGCGACCTCTGCTGGGTTCACACCACTGTCCGAAATGATCTGTGCAAATGCGTCATTCTTCGCGAGGCTCGCGATGAAATGCTCTAGCTCTACGGTGCTGTGGGTGTGTCGAACAGCCAATGCGGCCGCGCCTTCAATTGCGGCGCTCGCACTTTCAGAAAGACGCTTGAACAATGTATGGAGATCAATGGTCGTCACTGCAAAACCCGCCTAGGAAAATCCCCAGTGCAGCGCTAAAATGACACTCACCGGACTATAACAAATCACTCTTCATTAGGTTTCAAATGATGGTCCAAGATGCAACCGGTTGCGTTTCTTGAAGAGGTCCGAAATACCTGTAAGGGCATGTCTCAACTCCTAAATATGCCGTTGTGACACCCGGATAGACAGCTAAAGAGACACAACCATGACAAGTTCGCAAAGTAATAATTCAACCAATACAGTGCCTTACAATTTCTCCGAAAATCTTGGCGAAAATCCGCGCATAAATCCGGGGATTCAGGCGGTTTACCGCAGCCTTCGAGATGCCCGATCAAAGGCGCGCGCAGCAGAGCGCGCGCAAGAGATTCCAGGCGAAGATGGGCACATTATTATGGCAGCGCCGGCCGAGTGGGGCGAAGTACACGATCTATCACGAGAGATCCTCTCGGATCATGCGCTTGATGTGGAAGTGGCAGTCTGGCTGATCGAAGCGACGGCGCGTACGCGCGGGTACACTGGCCTATCTGCTGCGGTGAACGCTGTTTCTGAAATGGTAAAAATGTGGGGCAACGATCTGCATCCCCAACCAGAGGATGTAGAGGATGACACCTTTGAATCGCTTGGTGGATTGAATGGATTGGGGCGTGAGGGGACCTTGATTCAGCCGCTACGGCTGTTGCCGCTTGTGCCAGATTTCGAATATGGCAGTCACACAATTTGGGATGTTGAAACGGCTGGAAAGACCGAAGCGGTGCAAGCCGCGATGTCGACAGCGGGTGATACTGCGATGTTAGCGTATCTGGGAAATGTGGTTGCTACCTGTACTGCATTTGCGGGCCTGAACGCGGTGCTGACTGAGTTACGGGGGGCTGATGCGCCGCCATTCGCACGAATCATCGACTTGCTTGATGATACCGCCCGTACGATTCGCCGCCTATCTGGCCTTTCGGATGTGCCAACAGCGGCCGACGATCCAGCAACCGACGATGTTACGGAATCGGGGAACCCCGCAGCTACGGGCGCCGGAACGCCAACCGCAGGTCGGATTGAAACCCGCGAAGATGCGCTTCGAACATTGAGTGATGTAGCGCGATTTTTCCGCCGTACTGAACCGCATTCGCCAATGTCACATACAATAGAGACTCTGGTACGGCGTGGCCGGATGGATTTCATGACGTTGTTGACGGAATTAATCCCAGACGAAAATGCCAGAGTGTCTTTCCTGACAACCGCAGGGATCAAGGACACACCCGATGCGCCAGATTCCGCCGAATAAGCAATAGTATTCTGAATTCGCATGCGCAGCCGTCGCGAAACTGGTTCATGTACTACATGTATTGTTAACAATTCAGAGTTGAAATTAGGGGAGCCGGACATTGGCAAGTATTCACGACAAGCTCGATAAGGTGCGCAAGCCTCGCGTCCACATCAAATATGAAGTCGAAACTGAAGGTGCGATGGTCGAAAAGGAATTGCCCTTTGTCATCGGTGTTCTTGGTGACTTTTCAGGTGACCCGACAAAGCCACTTCCTTCGTTTGGCGAACGTAAATTTGTTCAAATCGACAAAGATAACTTTGATCAGGTCATGGAGCGCATGACGCCCGGTCTTAACTTAAAGGTTGAAAATACACTGAGCGATGATGGCAGCGATTTGGCTGTCGATCTAGAGTTCAAATCGTTGTCCGATTTTGACCCTGCAAGCGTTGTAGAACAGGTACCTGCGCTTAAGGCGCTGCTGGAAAGCCGCAACCAACTACGTGATTTGCTGACCAAGGCTGATCGCTCTGAAGAACTGGAAACTCTGCTCGAAGAAATCTTGCAAGACAATGACGCCGTACGCCGCATGGTTGAAGAACTGAAGACTGGGGAGGCGGAATAATGGCTATCGAAACCCAAAATCAGGAAGCTGAATCCACGATCACCAAAGACGCAGAGGTTGGTCTTCTTGATCAAGTCATTGGCGCGACCCGTCAGACAGAACCTGACCGCGCCGCTGATCTGATGCGCACCCTGACGGACGCCGCGTTGGCTGGGACCGTCACCTATGACCGCAACCTTACGGTGACTTTGACCAAAGCCATCGAAGCGATCGACGCAAAAATTTCTGGCCAACTTGCCGTTGTGATGCAAGCCCCCGAGTTTTCAAAGCTCGAAGGGTCTTGGCGCGGGTTGGCGCATCTCGTTCGCGGAAGCAACACGGGATCAAACCTGAAAATTCGTGTTCTGAATGCATCCAAACGTGAACTGGGTCGTGATCTTTCTAAGGCGGTGGAATTTGATCAATCTCGGCTGTTCAAGTCTATTTACGAAGATGAATTTGGCACACCCGGCGGCGAACCTATTGGTGCGCTGATTGGCGACTATGAATTCGATAATAGCTTTGACGATATCGAAACGCTGACCGGACTGTCACAAGTGTCGGCTGCTTCCTTTGCGCCGTTCATTTCTGCGGCTTCGCCTAAATTGTTCGGTTTTGACGACTATACAGAGCTAAGTAAGCCACGCGATCTGTCGAAAATTTTTGACAGCAGCGAATATGCTAAATGGCGTGGGTTCCGCGAAAGCGAAGACAGCCGCTTTGTCACGCTGACATTGCCGCGTGTGCTGGCACGGATGCCTTACGGTAATGACAGCAAACGCATTGATGAGTTCGACTACAACGAGGCGCTTGGTTTTGAAGGCGATAAGATCCCGCACAACAACTATTGCTGGATGAATGCGGCCTACGTCATGGCAGGCCGGATGAGCGACGCCTTCACCCAAACCGGATGGTGTACCGCAATTCGTGGCACTGAAAATGGCGGTAAGGTCGAAGGTCTGCCAACGCACCTGTTTTCTACCGACGAAGGCGATACAGGTATAAAATGCCCAACAGAAATCGGCATCACCGATCGCCGGGATTCTGAGCTGGGCAATATGGGCTTTTTACCACTGTGCCACTACAAAAACACGGATTACGCGGTATTTTTTGGCGCGCAAACAACCCACAAGGCCAAAAAATACGACCAACCCGAAGCAACGGCCAATGCCGCGATTTCGGCACGTTTGCCTTACATGATGGCGACCTCGCGGTTTGCACATTATCTCAAGGTGATTGGCCGCGATAAAATTGGTTCCTTCATGGAAGCCGAAGACTGCGAAGATTGGCTGAACCGTTGGATCAACAACTACGTCAACGCAAACGACAAAGCTGGTCCAGAATCACGCGCTTCGCATCCGTTGCGTGATGCACGTGTTTCGGTCGAGGAAATTCCAGGTAAGCCCGGCAGCTATAACGCTGTGGCGTGGATGCGTCCTTGGTTGCAGATGGAAGAGCTTACCACATCGTTGCGGATGGTCGCGCGGATTCCCGAGAAGAACTAAACATGCATGAAAGTGCAAACATGCTGTCTCGGTCAGATATGACCGGGGCAGATGACCGGGTTTCCGCTACGCGGCAACGGGCTCTTTTCGCACGGATTGATCGCATTATCGCACTGATTGACGACGCATTGTCCAAACAGGTTGATGCCGTTTGCCGTGACCAAAAATACATGGCCTTAGAAGCGCGATGGCGGGGTTTGTATCAGTTGTTGTCACGCACAGGGCCTGATGAAACGGTGATCGTTCGGGTTCTGAATGCAACGTGGCCTGTCGTAGCGCGTGATCTGGAACGATCTGCTGATTTTGACCAAAGCCACTTGCACCGTTTGGTGTACGACAATGAATTCGGAATGCCGGGTGGCCTGCCGTTCGGTATGCTGCTTTGCGACTATACGTTATCGCATGTATGCGATTCAGGGTCTGCTGATCCGATCGAAACCGTGCGTCGCCTAGCATCGGTCGGCGCGGCAGCGTTTTGCCCTGTCATCGCACGCGCTGGGGGCGAGATTTTAGGGCTTACTGATATCAGCGAGTTGGATGATATTAGCGACCTGTCTGATGCGCAGTCGATCCTAAGAGAAGACCCAAATTATGCGCGTTGGGTTGCTTTGCGTCAGGCCGAAGACACACGGTTCTTTGGGCTTATTGCCCCCGATTTAGTGCTGGCGCGCAAACCCGGCTACGACATGCCCCGCGGCTTTGTTCCGAATGCGGCCCTCTCTGACCATATTTTACTGAATGGTGCCTTTGGTTTGGCGGCGACAATCGTCGACGCATATCGCGATAGCGGTTGGTTTGCCGCGATCCGTGGTGCCTATCAGGATCAGCCGGGCGGAGGTCGTGTAGAAGGACTTGAGCCGTTGGATTTTGGCACCGATCTGCATGGTCTGTCCGCGTACTCACCAGTCAGCTACCGTTTAACCAGTGCACAAGAAGAACGGATGGTACAGTTGGGTGTTGTTCCGCTGTCTACGCTTTATCTTGATCATGATCCGGTCTTTAACACTCTGCCGTCTGTCCACGCGCCACGGACCTATGACACCGCCATCGCGACGCAAAATGCGCGTCTGGCAGCAATGTTACAATATGTGCTCTGTACCTCGCGGTTTGCCCACTACCTGAAAGTCATGATGCGTGATGAGGTGGGAACCATTGCTGACCCTTCTGTTCTTGAACACCGGTTGGACAATTGGTTGCGTAGCTATTGCCTAGGTAACGACGATGCGGGCGAAGATTTAAAGGCGCAATATCCGTTGCGCGATGCGGGGGTGTCGGTGCGCCCGCTGCCGGGCCGCCCGGGATGTTTTGGCTGCACTATTCGTTTGCAACCGCACTTTCAGCTTGATGACGTATCAACCAGTTTTCACTTGGTGGCAGAAGCCCCCGATAGTTTACGGAGCCCCGCCGCATGACACTTGCCCATGATATTGCCATAGCCTTGCGCGATGATAACCCGACCGCAGCAAGAGACATTGCGCTTGCTCGTGTGAAAATCGCCCCACAAGATGCCGAAGCGCGAATGTTCCTTGCCGAACTATCTGTGATCCTTGGTGATCTATCCCGGGCAGAAACCCAAGCCCGCCTTGCCGCGACGGCAGTACCTGATGCAACATTGGGGATAGGTGTATTTCGTCAACATCTGCGCGCGCTTCATGCGCGAACAGAATGGTGGTCGACCGGTGCCCTGCCGACTTTTCCGAATGGCCCATCGTCTTTGTCCACGCTTGCTGTACGCGTGAACGTTGCCTTGCGCGACGGTGACGGCAACGCGGCCAAAACAGCGCTGGATGCGTTGGAAACGGCAAGAGGTGCGCAGCCTGCATCATGGGATGGGGATTTTGTTGACGACATTCGTGATCTTGATGATCGGCTTCCGCATGCGATCGAGGCCTTGACCGGCGGTGGGCATTATCTGTGGATCGACTTTGAACGTATAGCGCAGCTGGAATTTCAACCAGCCACCCGGCCAATTGATGGCGTATTACGCCGGGCGCGTGTCACGCTGCATGACGGGTCTGCGGCAGATATCCGCGTTCCTGCGATTTATCCTGCGCCAATCACGGCCGCCGAACAACTGGGCCGCACCACCGATTTTCGTGACCTTCCGGGTGGTCTCACTGCGGGGCAAGGACAAAGATGTTGGCTTGTCGGGGATGATGTATTTGGCTGTCTCGATGCGCAGACTATCACATTTGAGGCGCAGCAAGACTGATGGTTCGCTTGCCCCACAACCAGCCGCTACAGGCCGCTTCTATTTTGGATCGCTTGCTCGATTCAGAACCCGAACGCGCCACTGATCCGGCTGTTTTAGAGGCCGAAACGTCCAATGGATTGCGTGAAAGTTTGCGCCGCGATCTGTCCATTTTGCTGAATACGCGCTGTCGCCCAACGTCGCATCCTGCTGATTTGGTTCCGCTTGTTGACAGTTTAGTTGCCTTCGGCGTTGAGGATTTTTTCAACGCGAGCTTAGTCACAGACATGCAACGCAAAAACTTTGCTGCTCGGCTGCAAGATCGTATCGCGCGGTTCGAACCCCGCCTTGAAGATCTATCTGTGTCGTTGCCAAGCCAATCCGATGACGACCGTCGGAGCCTGCGTTTACGCATTTCGGCCCGCTATCGTGCACGCCCCGGATTGCCACCTATGGTCTTTGACACACGGCTTGACCCAGTAACCCATCATTTCAAAGTTGTAAGTGGGCGCGGGCGTGGCTAATCGGTTCCTGAAACACTACACGGATGAATTGGATGCGTTGCGCAATCGTGCCACGCGCTTTGCTGACGCCTTTCCTAAAATTGCAGGCCGTTTGCGCCTTGCGCCGGAAACCAGCGATGACCCTCACGTTGAACGTCTGATCCAAAGTTTCGCCTATACCGCGGCCCGCCTTCGCCAAAAGCTGGATGATGGGTTTCCGGAACTTAGCGAAGGGTTGCTTGAAACGCTGTACCCGCATTTTCTGGCACCGCTTCCCGCGATGACGATTGTCGACTTCACGTCTGACCCGGGCGCGCAGGAAATACGATATGTGCCACGTGGTACCGAAATTGAATCTGCCCCAATCGAAGGCGATACCTGCCGGTTTCGCACAACGCAGGACGTTGCGATTGCTCCGATAGAAATCACCAAAGTATCTTTGATGAACCGCCCAATCGAGGCACCCGCATTCCCCAATGGTAACCCAATGGGATGTCTTGCGCTGACACTTGCGCCGCTGGGTAAGGCAAAGATCGTGGATCTTGGGCTGACGACACTGCGGCTGTATTTGGGCAGTGGGCGGCAGGCGAATGATCTTTATCATCTGCTTACACAACATTGTTTGGGCGTCGCTATTGCGGATCATTCCAGCGATACCGCACCGCGTATTTTACCCAAATCCGCAGTGCGTGCGACGGGGTTTACCGCTGATGAAGCAGCACTTCCTGCGCCAGAACGGTCTTTTCCGGGTTACCGGTTACTGTCCGAATACTTTGCCCTGCCAGAAAAGTTTCTTTTTGTTGATATTGATGTCGGGACATCACAGAGGGGTCCAATCCAACGCGATAGACTTGATGTTTATGTGTATTTGGACCGTGCACCCGGCGATATGGAACGGCGGATCGATCTTGGCGCAGTCAAGCTGGGCGCAACCCCAGTCGTTAATTTATTTGCGTCGCGTACGGAACCTGTCGTGCTTGACGGGACACGCAGTACGTGGCCACTGCTTGCCGATGCGAGGCGACCCAAAACACGGCAAGTTCATTCGATTACCGATGTTACATTGGCAGATGACGGCGGCGCAACGCAAACGGCTGAATCGTTCTTTCACCGGTTAACAAACAAATCTGCAGGTGGGATTTACTATCAACTTGTGCGTCATGGTTCCAATGGCGACACGCGCCCCGGCGCGACATCAATATCATTCGTGGATCATCGCACTGATCCCGTGGCGCGCCCCAAAAGCACGGCGGCCATCGATATCATTGCGACCAATGGCGACCTACCCCGTGCTCTTCCGTTCGGAGGCGGGCAACCACATTTGAAGCTGTCTGCGCCGCTGGACATTGTCACCCGCGTCACTGCATTGCGCCCCATCACGCTATCACCACGTAGTAATGTGGACCCTGATCGTGTTTGGCAGTTGATTTCACATATGTCGCTTAATCATCTGTCGCTAGAGACAGATGGTGCAGCGGCACTGCGTGCGATCCTACGTTTGTATGATCCCGGTGATAGCCGTGAAACATCCCAGATGATCGACGCCATTGTCGATGTCACGACATCGCCCGGTATTGCGCGTATTCAGGCGGTTATGGTTAGCGGCGTTGATGTGACGATCACCTTTGACCCCGATCAAATTGGCGATGGGGCGGCGCATCTGTTTGGCGCGGTTTTGGACAGATTTTTGGGGGCATACGTCACGCTAAATACATTTACCCGTCTCACACTTCGGCTAAGAGGACGCACTGATGATCTCGCTTGTTTTCCAGCGCGTTCAGGGGATCGGGCGCTGGTATGACGGGACACACAACAACCAGCGATATCCACGCGCTTGTGACCAACCCAAAGGTCTTTGATGCCGCAACCGGTATCCGCGTAGCACAGCGCGCGGCAAAGCAAAGCGAGCGTGCATTGGTTATCGTATCAGCCCCTGAACGCCGCCTGTCACATGCTGCAATCAGTAGTGCCACCGAGACGGACCAAGCTGTCGTTTTGGACACTAGTATTGTTGGGTTATTCGGGCCGCTGTCCCCTTTGCCGCCAGTCTACAATGAAATAGCTGCCCGTGATCGGCGCAGGCGTGCCGGTGGTCTTGCTGCGTTTGTCGATGCGTTTACGGATCGGCTGACACATCTGTTTGTTGCGACAGTCGAAAAATACGATGTTGCCAGACAGCTGCAATGGTCGTTTAGCGACCAGGCCGCGCCGCGTATCCTCACGATGATGCGAAGCATGTTGGGGCTTGGTACAGCTAAGATTACAGACCTATCCCCCCTGCCCGGCGATGAAATATTGCGTTATGCCGGGCTGTTTGCCCAACAAACCCGAAGCGCAGAAGGCCTGAGCGCGTTGGTAGGCGCAGAAACCGGACTACCCGTGAAGATAGAGCAGTTCCATTTACGCTGGCGCATGCTGCCTCTTGCCGAACAATCACGCATGGATGGCAGCACACAATTGGGCATTACATCCGGTGCGGGCACCCAAGTGCCCGACAGGGCAGGTCAGGTGCGACTGGTGATCGGCCCGGTCCGCTATGCGGATTTTGTCACCCTCGAAGAAGGGCAGCCTCGGCTTGATCGATTACGCCGTTTGGTCAAATTCTATGTCGGACCGGTGTTAGACTACGACATTCAAATCATACTCGACCGTCGGGATGTACCTGAAACTCAGCTTGGTGGTGATGGACCAGCACCGCGTTTGGGCTGGAACTCTTGGGCGCGCAGTGCGCCGGTTATGGATCACAGTGGTGATGCAGTTATTGGGTCATCACCCCGGCACAGTACAACATCACTGGGGGGCAAAGTATGAAAACGCTTACTTTAACGTTGCGCTCGGGTCATGCGGCGGGAACATCACGGGTGATTGATGGGACTACCCAGTTTTCAATTGGGACCGGCGCGGGCAACACTTGGCGCTTGACCGCAGAGCTTAGCGCCATGCAAGGCGACGCCTTTGTGCGCAGTGACAACGATCAATTTTTGATCGAAGGTTTTGGCCATGTCAGCGTCAATGGTCAGTCTCTCAATGTAGGTGCAGAACTGCCGCTTCATCAAGGTGCAGAAATCGAAATTGGTCCGCATTTATTGACGGCGCATATCGCACAGGCAGATGTAATGCCCAATCTTTCGGGGGGTGCGGATGCCTATCGTGATACAACTCAGCCAACAATCAGTGCAATCTTATCAGACGTTAGTCCCGGTGGCGACGCGGCCTCTGGCCCATTGCCGGGGCGTACTGGTGAGGAATGGTTAGACAGCTTTACCGCCGCGCCGAACCGCAGCCGTCCCGATTGGGACCGTTTGGGGGCGTATGGTGGGGACTCTTCTGCGTCTGATCCCTTGGTTCCTAATCCCGCTTTCACAAACCCGTTTGGGGCGAACACTTCCGATCCTTTCGATACATCGCATAAGATGCTTCCAGATGACTGGAACGTGCCTGCAAGCGATACGGCAAATCGGGCGGAACAGGGCGCGCCCAACCGCCAATCGGTAAACATGAACCAAACGGATCACAGGCCAGATCCAGTACAATCTCAACCTGACGCGCGTATTCTGCGCGAAGCTGCAGGTCTTTATGACGGCGAAGTCGACGCGCCTGACGAAATTCAACTTGCAAATGCGGGTACGGCGCTTGCCGCTACCTTGGCCGGGCTAGCCGAGATGGAACGCAACCTTAATCGCATATTGAACGATTTTGATGTAACGCCCCAAACGGCGCAAGCGCGCGATCAAGTTACAATGGATCCGGGCGCAATCTTGTCAGATTTACAAGGCGACATCTGCCTTGGGCTATCACGGCGGATTGACGCCACTTTGGCCCGACAAACCGCGGTTTTTGAGACCCTACTAGCGACCATCACACACGCACGCGATAGGCTTGATCCAGACAATATTCGCGCCGCCGTCGCCAGCAAAAGCGCGATGTCGGAACGTTTACGCCCAAAGGCCGCCGCGTGGGATGAAAACATGCGGCGCTGGACAGAAGACAATTCACCGCTGAACCTCGGCACTTTGCGCGAAACACTTGCGGCCAACATCGAAGACACACGGGAAGATATCTGATGGCAAAAATCCGGAACCGCGTTGCCTGGACAGAAGGTATGTTCCTTAGGGTGCAGCACTTTCAGCAGTCTGATCGTTGGACTGATCAGTTGGTGCGCGACGCAACGCGCCCCTTGGCACCTTATCCTTGGGGCATTCTTGAAATGTCTATCGACAAAGCGGCATTGGGGATTGGGCGGTTTGGTCTTTCGTCGATCAAAGGGATTCTACCAGACGGGACACCGTTTTCCGCACCTGATCAGTGTGATCTTCCCGCACCGATAAAGCTAACCGAAGGAATGTCGGATTTAGACATTCACCTTACGCTGCCGATGCTGCGCCCCGGTGCCGCCGAGTTCGCCCCAGCGGGCGGTGCCACGGGGGTACGCATGACGCGCGAAGACCTTGATGCTGATGATGCCAATGCCGACACGTCGTTCAACGCGGCCATCGAAATCGGGCGCATGGATCTTGGGTTGCGTCATAGCAACGAAGAACTTGCCGGATTGGAAACGATTAAGCTGGCGCACGTGATTGAAGTGCGATCCGACCTCGCGGTTGTTCTTGACGATGAGATGATACCACCGGTTATGAATGTCGGTGCCTCGCCACATTTAAGCGGATTTTTGAATGAATTACTTGGGTTACTGCGCCACCGATCCGAAGCGATTGCACGGCGAACTGGTGATCCGTCTTTGCGGGGGTCAGCAGAACTTGGCGACTATTTAATGCTACAGGCATTGAACCGGACCACGCCAACAATTGCCCATTTAGCGGCGCAGGCGGCACAAATTCATCCTGAAACGGCCTATCGCGCCTTGATTTCGCTTGCTGGAGAGCTGGCGACCTTTACCGCAACATCCCGCTTGCCTGCAGAGTTACCCGAATATCGCCATGCTGACCCTGCGGCGACATTTGTTCCGGTCATGACAGAGTTGCGGCGCGCTTTGTCGGCAGTCTTGGATCAAAGCGCGGTTCTTATTCCGCTTGAGGAACGCCGCCATGGTGTCCGTGTTGGGATGATTTCGGATTCTGGCCTTAAGACAGACGCTGGTTTGGTATTGGCTGTCCGTTCGAGCATTACAGCCGAAAAACTGCGTCGTCTGTTGCCAAATCAAATCAAAGTTGGGCCCGTCGAACGTATTTCAGAATTGGTCAATGTGGCCTTGCCCGGCGTTG
The DNA here is from genome assembly GCF_002933395.1 of Yoonia maritima. Lineage (GTDB taxonomy): Bacteria > Pseudomonadota > Alphaproteobacteria > Rhodobacterales > Rhodobacteraceae > Yoonia > Yoonia maritima_A. The sequence goes on along the minus strand of NZ_CM009490.1, from coordinate 182,922 downwards.
ATGTGCGCCCAATGCCCGTCGCCCCGCGCCAGTTGCCGTTTCGCAGTGGCAACACCTATTTTGAACTGGATACCACAGGCGAGATGTGGCGCGAAATTGTTGCATCCGGCACGATAGCGCTGCACTTTTCATCAGATTTTCCGGGTCTTGAACTTGAACTTTGGGGAATTCGCGCGTGAAACCCCCTAAGGATCCTTCCAACACTGAACCTGGCCGCATCGTTTTGCCCACACCGGGGAAACGCCGCCATGATCCGTTTGTTGTCGAAACCAGTCTCGAGCCAGTACCCGAGCTAAAAACGGTTTCTGCGCTATCTGTACCTGATATCCTTAGCGGTTTTCGCATTGACGGGGATGATGTCCCATTGATGGTGGCAGAGGCGTCACCGCTGCTAAATCTTGCGCATGCCTTGCGTGAACGCGAAGCAGCCCCCGAAATGACAGAGCTGCGGCGTGATACAATTCGCGCGGTCAAAGCCTATGAAACCAAACTAAGCGCTGATGGAATTTCACCTGAACAGGCACGCGCGGCCCACTACGTTGTGTGTGCCACACTTGACGATGTAATCCGCAACCGCCCGTGGGGCGAAGGCTGGGCTGTCGAAGGATTGGTTTCGACCTTCCATCATGATGTGACCGGCGGTGATAAAGTTTTTGAATTGCTTGCGCATTTTCAAACAAACGCGGGTGCGAACCGGGATCTTTTGTTGCTGATTTACCTATGCCTGTCGCTTGGGTTCGAGGGACGTACGCGGGTGTCCGCCCGTGGTGGAATGGAATTAGCCCACACGCGTGACAGTCTTTACCGGGTGCTCCGCGGTCAATTCGGCGCTGTTGACCGCGATTTGTCACCTAATTGGCGTGGTGAAGAAGCCGCACACGCGCCTTTGCGATCTGACGTGCGATTCTGGCTAATCACTGGCTTGCTTGTGCTTGCGTTGGCGCTGCTGTTTTTGGTGTTTTCGGTGTTGTTGGGACGCGCGTCTGATACAACGCTGGCACGTATGGCGACGCTGCCGCCGAATGGCACGCCAACATTATTCATTCCAGAACCTGTCAAAGAAGCCCCCCCGCCCGTTGAACCAGCGATTGTCGTGCCGACGCCTGATCCTATCCCTACACCTGTCGCGCCAACAATTCCGCCTATCGAAATTTTTCTGTCATTCCTTCAACCTGAGATCGACGAAGGCCTTGTTCGGGTGTTTCGCAATGGCGATGCAGTGCTTGTACGTGTGAAAAACAATGGAACATTTGACGTTGGTGGAGCTCGGATCAACGATGAATCGCTGCCTATTTTTGATCGGATTGGACAAGCCCTAACGGCCGAGAATTTTGACGTGACTGTTCTGGGTCACACCGATAACCAACCAATCCGTTCAGCCCCATTTCCATCGAACTTTCATTTGTCTAACGCCCGCGCAAGCGCAGTGCGCGATATTTTGGCTAGCTATATCGGAAGCGACCGGATCGAGGTCCGCGGCGAGGCAGACACCCGGCCAATCGGCGATAATGATACAGCCCAAGGTCGCGAAGCAAACCGCCGTACAGAAATTATCGTGCGGGGGGCTGGCCAAGCTGTACCACCATCTTTGTTCAGCCAAGGCGACGCGGACGATTTTTCCGCTGATCCACAAACCAACACACCGGAGACGCAACCATGAATCCTCTTGGCATGTGGACCAATTTGCGTTCGACGCTGGACAGCTACACCAGCGTTTTGGGGCGGCGTTTTCTATCCTTGATCTGGGTCGGCGCAATCTGTGCCGTGATCTGGATTTTCGGCCCAAAGCTGGCGATTGGCGACTTCGCCCCGCTGACGACAGTAGGGCAACGTCTGACCGCTATCGGTGTGGTTTTATTCATCTGGCTGGTTTGGACGCTTGTATCGTGGTTTCGTAACCGCCGCGCCGACAAAGCGCTAGAAGATGATGCGGTACAAACCGAAGAAGAACGTGCAGCATCTGAAACCCGCGAAGATATCGCCCAGCTGCAAACGCGCCTGCAGGCGGCGATGGTATTGATGCGCAAGGTCGCGCGCCGCCGCATGGGGTATGCTTACGAATTTCCATGGTACCTGATGATGGGTCCGCCGGGTGCTGGTAAGACCACGCTGCTGACCAATTCAGGGCTAAAGTTTCCTTTGGGGGATGCGATGGGTGCCGAACCTGTGCAGGGCGTCGGCGGTACGCGCAACTGCAATTGGTGGTTCACGGATCGGGCGATTTTGATCGACACTGCGGGCCGCTACACCACGCAAGACAGCCAACGTGAACGCGACCACAAAGGGTTTTTAGGGTTTCTTGCAATGTTGCGCAAACACCGTCGCGCGCAACCGATCAATGGCATCATCCTTACATTGTCTTTAACTGACTTGCTGATGCAGGACCCAGACGAGCGGTTGCGCGAAACCCGTGCTATCCGTCAACGGTTGTCAGAAATTGATGAAACACTGGGTGCACGTATTCCGGTTTATGTTGTCCTAACAAAAGCTGACAAACTGAACGGGTTTTCGCAGTTTTTCGAAGAGCTTGGCGGTCAGTCGCGCGAACAGGTTTGGGGCATGACGTTTGATTGGGAAACGACCACACCCGGAACGTTGCCTGAAATATTCAGCCGCGAGTTTCGCGCGCTTCAAGATCGCCTAGCTGGTTTGCTTTTGGAACGCTTACAACAGGAAACCGACATCGCGCGGCGTGGCGCAATCTTTCGTTTTCCGGCCCAAGTCGCCGCATTGCACGATAGCTTACGTGAAATTATTGAAGAGCTCGCCTCGGGGAATGCAAACGTCGCCGAGCCGATGATCCGAGGCGTCTATTTTGCATCTGCGACCCAAGAAATAGATGCGCAACGCAATGCAGTCGCACCTGCCCGTTCCATGAACCGTAGCTTTTTCGTAAATCGATTGTTTGGCAATGTGATTTTGGGCGAAGCCGCTTTGGTGTCACGTGATCGCCGGTCTAGTCGGCGTAAACGTATTGCAACGGGTATTGCATATGGTGTTGTCGGCGTGGGTGCCGTTTTGCTCGCGGGATCATGGATTGGGTCCTATATGTTCAATTCTCGGGCGCTTGTTCAGGCCGAAAACGTGCTGGCGCAATACGATGATCGTGCTGTAAACATCCCCGTTACTGCCGTTGCAGACCCTGATTTTTTGCGCGTTCTACCAGCGCTTAACTTGATCAAACAGGCTCCCGCCTCTTTCGATATGCAGGCAGATGACGCCCCAATTTGGCGGGTTGGTATGGGGTTAGGACAAGAACGCCGTATCGTGGCACGCCATAGCGAAGTTTACGCCGAGGCGCTTGGTGCGTATCTGATGCCGCGCTATATGGTTGCCCTTCAGGATCGGTTGAAAACGCCGGACCTAAGTGAAGCTGACGCCTTTGAGACGCTCAAACATTACTTGTCACTGGCGGGTCTAGGGCCAATTGACCCGGATGCGTTACTTGCCCAAGCCGAGACAATTTTTGCAGATATTTACCCCGGTTCAGGCCGATCAAGAACACGCACCGAATTGATGCGCCACATGAGTGCCATGCTCGAAATTGGTGAATTGCCTGTGATGGCCATCGATGATGCGCTTGTTTCTGACACGCGTGAAATTATCGCCAATCGCAGCCCCGCACAGCGTACGTTGGATCTGCTTGCGACCCGCAAAACCGCGCGTGATTTAGGTGTTTGGTCACCTGCTGTTGCGCTTGGTCCGGCTGGGTCATCGGCATTTGTACGATCATCAGGTGTTCCTATTGGGGATGGCATCGCAGGGCTTTATACGCGCGAAGGTTATCACACAGTTGTCTTGCCATTCGTCGGAACACTGGCTGAAATCGCTTCGAACGAAGACTGGGTGCGTGGCCCAAACGCCCCGCGTATCACCAGCGTCAGCGATATTACGCGCGACGCAGTTCAACTGTACTGGACCGAATTCGAAGGGGAGTGGCGCGCGCTGGTGTCCGACCTGAAAATTACGCCTCCAAACGGTTTGGCAGATGCATCGGACTTGGTGGCGTTGCTGGCGTCGCAGGCTGATCCGATTGGTCGATTAGCCAGCGAAATATCCACGGCAACCAATTTGACAGGTGCTCTTGGCCAGAGCGATGCACCAATGACGTCTTTGGTCCGCGCGAGTGATCTTGCGTTTGACCCGTTGGCCGCGCCTGATCCATTTCGTCAACTGCGCCGATCATTAGCAAATGCAGAAAACGAAGAAGATGGCGATCAAATTGCCCCGCTTTTGGATGACATTGCACAACAGTTAGGCCGCGTTAGCGCGACAGACGCGCGCGCAACCGAAGTGTTTGCGGCAGATAGTCAGTTAAATGTGGCGGTGCAGCAACTCGTGACCGTAGGGCGGACCTTGCCTGCACCGGTCGATGCGTGGACCGTTGGCTTTGCGACGGATTTGGCGGGCACCGCAATGAACCGCGCGCGTCGTCAGGTGTCTCAGCTATGGGCGGCAGAAGGTGCAATTGAATGTCGTCGTGCGGTGACAGGGCGCTATCCTTTTCATCCCCAAGGAGTGGCCGAAGTCACGTTGAATGACTTTACGCGTATGTTTGGCCCAGCGGGACTATTTCAGACTTTCTTCGATCAAAATCTTGCTAGTTTTGTTAATGTCTCGACAGATCCATGGACGTGGAACGGGGGGCTGGGAACATCTGGAGAAAGTTCGGTCGCGTTGCAACAGTTCCAACGCGCGGCTGCAATTCGGACCGCATTTTTCCCAAGTGGGGAAACCAAACCGCGTGTGAATGTCACCTTTGATCTGCTGTCGCTTGACCCAAATTCTCGCATTGCGCTCGTAGAAATTGGCGGTGGAAATTCGGTACATGGCTTAGACCGCGCGGAAAAACGATCGCTTGCATGGCCGGGCGATTCCGCGTCAACGTCGCGTATCACCATCCTGCCTGGAAATCGCGAAGACGCGCTGAGTACCGGGGGTGAATGGTCCCCCTTCCGTCTGTTTGACTTGGCCCGTATTTCCACCGTTTCGGACAACGAATTTGATGCAGCTTTCACGGTTGATAACCGTCAGGTAGCGTTTCGCGTAACCGCAGGAAGTGTGAATAACCCGTTCCGGCTTCCTGCGATTGCCGAATTTGCATGCCCCCAGACAATGTTGGACTAGAGTTTGGGACGCGGGGCATCAGAAAATAGACCTTCTTTGATTGGGTCCGGCTATTTCGGTAAAATCCCGACGCATGGGGATTTTGTGCAATGTAATCTATCGCGGACCTTCGTTGACGCGCTTGATAGCTGGACGCGCCATAGCGTGCGTGAAAGCCAACGCGCGTTGGGCCGCGGTTGGTTAGATGCATTTTTGGTGGCCCCGGTATGGCGCGGTGTCGCCGCGGCAGATGTTGTGTGCCCTGATGCCGTTGCAATGGTAATGATGCCCAGCGTAGACCGCGTCGGGCGCTATTTCCCGTTAATTTTAGCCGTATCATTAACCGATCATCGTGGCCCGCTCAGCAATTTGCCCCGCCAAATCGAGGGATGGTTTGTACAGGCCGAAGCGCTTGCGCTATCAACCTTATCACCAGACTTTCAGCGTGACGCATTCGATGCTGAGCTTGCGGCCTTGAGTGCGGAACATTGGTACCAACCTAACCTACGTTCACACGAAACGGATTCATCCCGTAGTCTTTGGTGGGCTGAAAATCGGCCTGTTGCAGGCTTTGATGATTTACCTGCCCCAGAAGAGTTTCACACGGTTTTCTTGTCCGCCGAGGCATCGACCGAAGACAAGCCAAACACGGCTACCCAAGAAACACCGCAAGCGATAGCCGATACCAGCCAGACATCTGAAACGCCCCCCCAAGAGCAAGGCTCGTCTCATGTCTTGTTGGATATCGAATGTGCGGCTTCCGCGCTTAAGGGTACGCGTAGCGCGGTTTTGACTGATGCGGCTGCTATTGGCGAAGACCACCAAGCACTCAGCCTAATCAGCGGTATTGGGTCGCATCCCGGTCTGCGCGGTACTGTAGAGACAGTCCGCAGCACGCTTGAAACGATTGCCGAGCCATTTTCGCTAACCGATCTCATTGCCGAAGCAAAAGGCAAACTAGGCCGTGCTAACGCCATGCTTTGCGCGCGTGGTTTGCACAGTGGTGACGTTTTTGCCACGTCTTGCGCTACGTTATTGGTGCAAGGCAGTCGTCATGCGATCCTGTGGTGTGGAAATGTACGCTGTTACCTGTTGCGTGACGGGCATCTATCATTGCTGACACGCGATCATATTGATCCGCTTTTACCACAGGTAATCACCCGCGCTGTCGGTGCTACACGTCAACTATCCCTTGAAAGCCAGCTAGGAGAAGCAAAGCCCGGGGACAGATATCTGCTATGTTCTCCGGGTCTGATATCCGTCACAACGGAAACCGAAATTATGCGCGTTTTGCAGGATGCGCCATCCGCACAACAAGCAGCAGATCATTTAGCACAGGACGCGATTATTGCGGGGGCAACGCTTGATGTTGCCGCTTTAGTTGTCATCCTTAACCGTAAATTGAAGGACGGTGGCCAGATTGGCGCGTCGTCTGAGGAAGAATAGTAAGGCCAAACATATGACCATTAGAATTGCTTTTATCTCTGCCTGCATTGGCCTTGCCGCTTGTGCGCCTGCTGATGGACCAAAAACGTCGCAGGTTATTCACCAAGCACGCCAAAGCGACACGCCAATTCTGCAACTGAACGAAGGCGTCGTACGCGCGCTTGGAACGCCCCACGCAGGCACAGGGTTTCAGTCTTTGGGAACGCAAAGCTATGTCCCCGGTATCATCAAACCCGGTGACACGATCAGCGTAACTGCTTTTGGCACCGGCAATTCTGGGCTGTTCAACGCCAGTGAAAGCGCGACACTACCCTTAGGCGATTTTACTGTATCCCAAAGCGGTCTTGTGGCGCTTCCCTTTGCGGGAACAATCAATGTCGCTGGAAAATCGGTCAGCGCGGCGCAAAACCTGATCACCAACAAGCTACGCGAAACTGCTGTTGATCCCTATGCAACAGTTAGTATTTCGCGGATGGAACGCGACACCTATACTGTCCAAGGTGCTGTGGCATCTGCTGGTGTGTTCACGTTGACGTCTCGGGGCGAAAATGTCCTTGATGGCCTTGCAAACGCTGGCGGGGCATCCAGTGATCCTGACGCCACAGTTGTGACCGTATTACGTCAAGGTCGCCGTGGCCAAGAAATGCTTTCCAATGTTATCAGCCAAGACAGCCGAAACATCCCGTTACTACCGGGCGATACGCTTATTGTCGGCGGTGGTGACGCAAGTTTCGTGGCCGATGGCGCGCTTGGCTCTACTGGGACGTTTGATTTCGTCGAAGGCGCGCTGACGTTGGCTGGCGCGGTCGCCCAAGCAGGTGGCTTGCAAGACAGCCGCGCCAACCCAAAGTCATTGTTTGTGTTTCGCAGGCAGCCGACGGGTGAATCCTTTCTGCTTAAATCTGAAAATGGGGAACACCGAACCGTATACGGTGACGTGATATTCCGTGTGGATTATTCCAACCCCGCAGAGCGTTTGCGCGCAAACCGTTTCCAGCTACGTGACGGTGACGCAATTTACGTCGGAAACGCGCCGCTGGCGAATTTCTCAAAGTATTTTCAGATATTTTCGCGCCCGCCTGAAATTCCTGCCATACCGCAACCCTAAGTGGGCGGCGTTTTAAGGTGCGAATTTTGTGCGTGTTCGGTTAGCGAATGCAACAAGGGTTAGCATAACAGGTACTTCGACCAAGACCCCTACCACGGTTGCGAGGGCTGCGCCCGAGTTCAGGCCAAACAGGCTAATCGCGACGGCTACGGCGAGTTCGAAAAAGTTCGACGTGCCGATCAGCGCGCAAGGTGCCGCGATGCGGTGTGGCACCTTCATTGCAAAGGCTGCGGCATAGGCGATCGCAAAGATGCCATAGCTTTGCAAGATGATGGGCACTGCGATCAGCACGATGATAAAAGGTTTTGAAACAATAACTTGGCCCTGTAATCCAAATAGGATCATGACCGTTACGATCAATCCAACGACCGAATAGGGCTTTACACGGGCCTGAAACGTTTCGATTGCGGGCTCTGACCCAAGGCGTCGCCGGGTTAAAATCCCAGCGGCAAGCGGCAGTGCGATGAACAACAGAACCGAAAGCACCAAGGTCGACCAAGGCACGGTGATGTCTGTGACGCCTAGCAAAAAGGCGACGATTGGGGCAAATGCGATGACCATAATCAGGTCATTCACCGACACCTGTAACAGCGTATAAGTCGCGTCACCACGTGTGAGCTGTGACCAAACGAAGACCATCGCTGTGCAAGGCGCAGCGCCTAGCAAAATTAGCCCGGCAATATACTGCATTGCGTCTTCGCGCGGGATCCACGGTGCAAAGATGTATTGAAAAAATAAAACGGCGAAAGCGGCCATTGTGAAAGGTTTGATCAGCCAATTCACGATAAGCGTAATCAGCAACCCCCGGGGCTGCTTTGCCACGTCGCGCAATGATCGTGGATCAACGCCAACCATCATCGGATAGACCATCGCCCAGATCAGCACCGCAACGACCAGATTGACGCTGGCGAATTCGGCCGCTGCGATTGCACTAACCAAACCAGGGGCGATATTCCCCAAAAGGATACCCGCCCCCATCGCCAATGCGATCCAAACGGACAGGTATTTTTCGAAAATATTCATTCTGGGATCTCTTGTCCTTCTTGGGTTCTAAGCTGGGACACACCGACCCAGCTTAAGCAAATCATCACTGCCGCGGTCGCAAGGCACAGCGCAAGCCCGCCCAATTGATACGTCAGCCCAGATAGTACAGTTCCGACCAAACGACCTGCCGCGTTCGCCATATAGTAAAACCCCACATCCATTGTGACACGCTTTGCATCTGTGAAGTTGAGGATCAAAAAAGAATGCAACGCCGAATTCACAGCGAAGATTCCGCCAAAAATCAAAAGCCCCAGCACAATTGTTGCGGTCAAAATATTGGACGGTTCGGCCGAAACCAATACCAACCCAGCAAGCAATGCTGGCACAACAATCAGCATAGCAACCCATCGTTTCGCTTGCCCGAGCATCCCCGCCTCTGTCCGTGCAGATGCATTCAAAATGCGTGGCGCCCAGCCCTGAACGATCCCGTAAAGAATTGTCCAGACCGCCATAAAGGTGCCAATCATAAAGAACGCTGTGCGATTCCCGGCTTCGCTGCCGTCAGACAGAACCGCATAGAAATAGATTGGGATACCAACGACAAACCAAACATCACGCGCCCCAAACAAAAAAAGCCGCGCCGCGCTGAGCCAATTGATGTTGCGGTTCTTCGAAAACACTTCAGAGAATTTCGCGTCTTTACGCCCAACAGGTAGCCCGGCAGGCATTCCCACAATCACCCCGATGAGGATGGCAAAAAGGATCGCCGCCATCGCCAGCACAGATGGCACGAACCCCAAGACTGCCAGCAAAACCGCGCCCAGCAAAAAGCCGCAGCCTTTGACCGCATTTTTGGAGCCGGTTAAAAGAGCGACCCAGCGAAACAGCCCGCCGCCTTCGCTGGGGGCGAGGATCTTCACCGCGCTTTTAGAGCTCATCTTTGCGAGGTCTTTTGCCACGCCAGACAATCCCTGCACCAACATGACAAACACCACCGAGACGCTAACACCCCACAGCGGGTTCAGTTGGGTCAGCGCCAATAACGCGATAATCTGCAAGGTAAGCCCGGCATAAAGCGTAGACGTCAAACCAAATCGCGCGGCGATCCAACCTGCCGACAGGTTCGTTACGACACCAGCGATTTCATACAGCACAAACAGATAGGCCAGTTGAACTGGTGAAAAGCCCAAGGTGTGGAAATGTAACAGCACCAACATACGCAATGCGCCATCAGTTAACATAAAGGCCCAATAGGCCGCGGTCACGGTGATATATGCCGTAAATCCAGTTGGGCGTGTCACAGTTTTCCACCCACCATCAAAGCCACATCAACCAACCGATGCGCATAGCCGTATTCGTTATCATACCATGCATAGACTTTTAGCTGCGTACCGTTCACGACCATCGTTGACGGTGCATCAATGATAGAGCTGCGTGTGTCGTTTGTGTAATCACACGACACCAACGGACGTTCTTCATAGCCTAGAATACCCTGCAATTCGCCCTCGGCGGCCGCTTTGAACAATGCGTTGACTTCTTCAACGCTTGTTTCGCGGGCCATTTCAAAGACGCAATCGGTGATAGATGCATTTAGCAGCGGCACACGAACGGCGTGACCATTTAGCTTACCCGCCAGTTCAGGATAGATCAGCGTAATCGCGGTAGCCGACCCCGTTGTCGTGGGGATAAGGTTCGTCAACGCAGACCGCGCACGGCGCAAATCCTTTGCCGGGCGATCGACAATTGTTTGCGTGTTCGTCACGTCATGGATGGTCGTGATTGAGCCATGCTTAATCCCGATCCCTTCAAGAAGCACCTTTACCACGGGGGCCAAACAGTTCGTTGTGCAGCTAGCAGCAGTTACAATCTGATGGGTGTCGGGGTCATAGATGTCATCATTCACGCCAAACACGATGTTTGCCGTTGGCCCATCTTTGACTGGGGCTGAAACGACAACCTTTTTCACACCCGCCGCGAAATAGGGGGCTAGCGCTGCTTCAGTCTTAAAAGCACCAGTGCAATCAATCACCACGTCTACGCCATCCAGCGGCAAATCATCTAGCTTGCGGGTGCTCGTGACAGGGATGGACTTCCCGTCGATGCAAATTGCATCCGTTTGGGTTTCAAAGGTCGCAGGCCAGCGCCCGTGGATGGAATCGAATTCCAGCAGATGCGCGTGCATCTCTGGGTCGCCGACGGCGTCATTGATAAACGCGATCTCTGCGCCAGCTTCTAATAGTGGGCGCAGCGCAAGTTTACCAATGCGGCCAAGGCCGTTTAGGGCGTAAGTGGTCATAACTGATTATTCCTGTCTAATGGCTTATTTGCCAATTTCATCAACATTCTTTTGTAACGTGGCACGATCCAACAAAGCGAAAGACAACGCGGTAAATGCCTGAATCCGGTTATGCAGCGCGCCGTAGGTTTGGTGGAATGCAAGACGCTTTTCTGCATCTGTTCCCTCTGCCTTAACGGGGTCTGGCATACCCCAATGCCCAGAAACAGGTTGCCCCGGCCACGTGGGACATTCTTCGTTCGCCGCATGATCGCAGACGGTAAATACGAAATCCATGTTTGGCGCATTAGCGCCCTGAAACTCTGATACATTTTTGGACCGCAAAAGCGATACATCGTGCCCCTTTGACTGCAGCATTTCAACTGCCAGCGGGTTCAGATCAGAGCGATGCATTGTACCTGCCGAGTAGGCCGTAAATCGATCCCCTGCCATATCCCGCAGGATGGTTTCAGCAAAGATCGAACGCGCCGAATTGCCGGTACACACGAATAAAACATTGAATTTAGGAGCGGTGGTTGAAGACATATGCTTGATCACTTCTGAAAATGGAGGTGGACAAAGGTCGGCGCGGCCACGGCAACAGTCAACGAAAAGACCAGACACAACTGCGCCGGCTGTCTCTAAGTTGACCGCATAGAGCAAACGCGTCTTATCCCGACGCTGCGAAATGAGACCCACTTGGGTCAAAGCCGATAGATATACCGAGGCAGTGCTTGCCTTAAGGCTAAGCGCATCGGCGATCTCACCGGCAGGCAATTCATCCGGGCAACGCCGCATAAGCAAGCGAAACACGGCCATCCGCTGCGGATGGCTAAGAGTTGCAAGGCGTTCTATCAGTAAATCTTCCATATTTCATGAATATTGGAAATAACTAGAAAGCGTCAAGAAAATTTATGCACGACTGCGAAAAAAAGGGTACTTGAGCTGCCAAATACGCGATAGCTTTGACCATAGGCACCACACATACACCATCAGTCGTCGCAGTCATCGCGAGCGCTGGTCACTATGGCATGTTGGCCCTATCCCAGTGTTGGTTCAAAACGGATACGCCGTGGCGGCGGGTTTGGTCGTGATCCAGACGTATTGTGTGAATTCTTCCCAAATAGCAGGCCCAGAGATCCGTGTGCCGTTGCCAGATTTTCCGCGTCCGCCAAATGGGGCGAGTGGTGATGAAATGACAGGTTGATCGTTGATGTGCAGATGACCAACCCGAAGACGGTTACCAACCGCACGGGCACGCGCGACATCGCCGCCAATCACGCTGCCAGCAAGTCCAAAATCGGACATCTTCGCCAATGCGACCGCGTGATCATCATCATCAAAGGATGCAATCACCGCCACCGGGCCAAAAATTTCTTCGTCAAATGCACGCATGCCCGGTTTTACGCCAGATAAAACGGTGGCAGGAAACATTGTGCCTTTGGCTTTGCCGCCAACATGAAGCGTTGCGCCTTTTGCAACGGCATCTTCGACAATGGCTTCGATCCGCTTACATTCGGCTTCGACGATCAGCGGGCCAAGTGCGCATTGTTCGGTCGCGGGATCCCCGACAGGTAACCGATGCGCCTTGGCGGTCAGCGCCGCGGCCAGTGTTTCAGCCTTTGCAGCCGGGACCAAAATAAGACCAGCCGCAATGCATACCTGCCCTTGGTGTATCCATGCACCCCACGCGCAGTTTGATGCAGCAACGTCCATGTCAGCATCATCCAGCACAATCATCGCGTTCTTTCCGCCAAGCTCGAGCTGAACTTTCTTTAAATTACGCCCGCATGCTTCGCCGACTTTGGCACCCACGGCAGATGAGCCCGTAAAGGATACCATCGCGATGTTCGGGTCTTCGCAGATTGCGGCACCGACATCGCCCCCACCAGAAATGATGTGCAATAGCCCCATAGGAAGCCCCGCTTCTTCGAATATGCGGGCGATAATGACACCGCCCGAAATCGCAGTGCGCGGGTCTGGCTTGTGCACAACTGCATTCCCAGTGGCGAGCGCCCCCGCAATCGCACGGATCGACAGGAACAGCGGAAAATTAAACGCCGAGATCACACCAACAACGCCGTGTGGGACACGGATCATTTCTTCTTGTGCGTTCCGACCATCAACCGATTTCAAAGTGGTGTTATGGTTTTCAAGCGCGGCTGCTGCAGCGGCGCGGATAAAACCGGCGCTATGTGCAATTTCATTCGCGGCTTTTGGCGCAGTCGCCCCGCTTTCGCGGACGATCCAAGGGGCAAGTTCATCTGCGTTCGCTTGAAGGATCTCAGCCGCTTTGTTCAAAATCTTGGCGCGCTCGGCACCTGGTGTTGCTTCCCATACGGGTTGCACAAGGCTTGCAGCAGCGGCGGCAGTTCTTAGATCATCGGGGGTTGCCCGGCCAACGTCGGCCAGATGCGCGCCATTTGCAGGCGCGGTGACGGTCTGTGTGCCGCCTTGGGCCGTGACCCACCCGTTTGAGTATATTTTACCGGTCCAACGACTGACGTCTAAAAAGTCATTATTTGCTTGGCTCATTGTTCTTCCTTTGGCGCTGCGCTTAGGCTGATTGCGTTGCAATTGTATCTTTGCCCAAGATGAACCGCGCCGCGCGTTCGGCGATCATCATGGTTGGCGCGTTGGTATTGCCGCTGATCAATGCGGGCATTGCTGATGCGTCGCAAACCCGAAGCCCCTGCACGCCGCGTACACGTAGTTCACTATCAAGGCATGCCATGCGGTCGGAATCTGCGCCCATTTTGACCGTGCAGGACGGGTGAAAGAGCGTCTTTGCGGTCTTACGCACATATTCTTCAAGCGCGGCATCATCGTTTTCCACATCAGGTGCGGGCATATGCCGACGTTTGATGTATTTGGCCAAAGCGGGCGCATCCAAAATCTCGATAGATTTGCGTACACCACGCATCAACAGGTCAACATCGTGCTTGTCGGTTAGCGCACCACTGATGAAAACGGGTTTTTTTGTGGGATCAGCGGACCTAATTTTGTATGACCCTCGCGACTTTGGCCGCAAGAAACATTGACCGATAGACACCCCATGCGCCTCGATCGCTGGGCGGTCCAGACCTGCGACCATCGACGGCAATACGTGGAACTGAAGATCAGGGATGCCAGCATCTGACACATCAATAAATCCGCCCGTTTCACAGACATTCGACGTTAGCAGACCTTTGCGCGTGGTCAGATATTGCAGCATATGCATCGCCGCACGCAGGCCCTTGTCATGACGATAGTTCGAAATCGGGTCGATGGTTTCGCCCTGCACTGTCGATTCAAGGTGGTCTTGGTAATTCTCGCCTACACCGGGTAGATCGCTTATCACGTCGATACCCAGATCGCGTAGGTCTTGGGCGTTCCCAATGCCTGACAGTTGCAGCAATCGCGGCGTTTCAAAGGCCCCGGCACACATCACCACCTCGGATCTTGCTTTGATCTTTGGACCACTTTCCAACATCACACCCGTTGCCCGCGTGCCATCAAACGTCAGCTTAGTGACGCTCGTGTTTTTCATGATCTTTAGGTTTGGGCGTTTTTCAGCCTTGCGCAGAAATGCTTGTGCCGCGCTCCAACGCCGACCGTTATGCGTGGTCGTTTGATAAAAGCCGACGCCTTCTTGTACCGCGCCGTTAAAGTCCGGGTTGAATGGGATGCCGGTTTCTTGGGCCGCGGCAACAAACGCTTCACTTAGCGGGTGTTTGAACTTTGGTTCTGAAACGTGCAAATCGCCGGTGCTGCCGTGATAGTCGTTGCTGTACAGCTCGTTATTCTCGAGATCTCGGAACACCGGAAGGCAGTCGTTGTACGACCACCCCTTTGCACCCAACTGCGCCCAGTTGTCGTAATCTTCGCTTTGGCCGCGCACATAAAGCATCGCGTTCACAGAACTACCGCCGCCGATCACCTTGCCCGTTGGGACGATGGTTGGCCGACCGGCCATCGCTTCGGACGGGGCCGCAACATAGTTTTTAATATCCCGCCCGCTTTTCAGAATTTTGAAAAACGCGGCGGGAATATGAATCCACGGGTGAAAGTCATTGCGACCACGTTCAATCATCAAGACCTTCGTCATTGGGTTTTCGGATAACCTTTCGGCCATCACACAGCCCGATGATCCGCCACCGACAATAATGTAGTCAGACTCTTCCATGATCTTTGTTCCCTCTCAAATTGGGATTCGTTGTGCTGAATGAATGGCGCTAGGCGGCGTGCATCACTTTGTGAAGTTGGATCAATGCATCGCCCAGCTGATGGTCAATCATGGTCAGGCGCTTTGCATAATGCGCGCCCGGATATTCCCACGTCATGCCGATACCGCCATGCAATTGGATCACTTCCTCGGATAACTTCACAGAGGTGCGTCCGATCAGGTTCTTTGCCATCGCGACGTATTTTGCACGTTGGTCAGATGCGAGATGCGACGCCGCCAGAACCGTGATTGAGCGGCATTGTTCGATCTCGATCGCCATATCGACAACGCGGTGTTGCAGCGCCTGAAAGACGGCAATCGGGCGACCAAACTGCTGACGCTGTTTCATGAAGTCGACGGTCATCGCAAGCAGAACGTCCATTGCGCCCACGGCCTCGGCGCACAGCGCCAAACGACCCGCATCAAATGCAGCTTCCAACGCTGCTTCGGAATCTTCTGCCAGACAAACGGCGGCGGTGTTATCAAGAATGACTTCCGCTGCACCACCACCATCGATCATCGCATAATCAATGGTTTCGGCGGTTTCAGTCAGATAGAGGCCGATTTTGCCATCAGCCCTTGCCGCGACAAGAATAACGTCAGCATTTGGCGCACCATAGACGACCGATTTGCGACCAGTCAGCTTACCATTGGCAAAAGATGCCGTGATATCAGCCAGTCGCTCACCTGCCTCTGGTTCGAACACGGCAAGCGCCGGGCGTTTGCTGCCACCGATGATATCTTCGACCATCGCGTCCTGCCCCAAATCAGCAAGCAAACGCACCGACATCAAAGAGGCCAGCATAGGTTCAGGGCAAATGGCTCGGCCCAGTTCTTCGAACACGGTGGTGATATCGAACCCTTGGCCACCAAACCCACCTTGGTCTTCAGTGACAAACGCACCGATGACGCCCAGATCGGCCATCTCGATGTATTTTTCCGGCACGTAAAACGGTGCTTCATAGGCCGCTTTGTTACGCGTTTCGATATCGTATTGCTCTGTCAAATATCGGCGCAGTGTGTCCGAGAGCATCCGGCGGTCTTCACTTAGGTTGAAATCCATGGCGTTATCCTCTGAACAGATCTTTGGCGATAATGTTGCGCTGGATCTCGTTTGATCCACCGAAAATCGACAGTTTGCGGTTGTTAAAATAGGCGGCCGCAGCAGCGGCAGCATCTTCGGGAACAGTCAGCGCATTGGCTGGCAATTTTTCGGCCGGGAAAGGCGCGGCGGCTGCACCTAATGCCTGACGTGTCAGACTATTCAGACGCTGCACGATCACAGTGCCCTTGATTTTCAACATCGAGCTTTCGTACCCACTCGCCGCCCCTGTTTCGCTCTCGGACAGAACGCGCAGGTTGGTGATGCGGATCGCCTCAAGGTCGATCTCGGTCTCGGCGATTTCTTTTGCAAATAGTGGGTCTTCGATCAGTGGTTTGCCGTTGCGAATAGTCTTGGCTGCCAGTGCCTTAAGCGCGGCAAGATCGCGGATCGCAAAACCGGTGCCGGCAATGTTGGTCCGTTCGTGGGTCAGCAGGTATTTCGCGATGGTCCAGCCTTCGTTTTCTTTCCCGACCAAGTTGGAAACAGGGACACGCACATCGGTAAAGAAGACCTCGTTCACCTCGTGACCGCCTTCGATCAATTTGATGGGACGCATTTCAATGCCGGGCGTATCGAGATCAACCAAGATAAAGCTGATACCTTCTTGGGCTTTTGCGGCGGCGTCGGTCCGGACAAGGCAGAAAATTTTATTGGCGTACTGCCCAAGGGTGGTCCACGTCTTTTGCCCGTTGATGATATAGTCATCACCGTCACGCACCGCGCGGGTTTTCAGGCTGGCCAGATCAGAACCAGCGCCCGGTTCGGAATAACCCTGACACCACCAGTCGATACCATCCAAGATACCCGGCAGAATATCGGCCTTTTGTTCTTCAGTCCCGAATTTCAACAACACAGGCCCCAACATCGCGACGCCAAATGCAACCAAACGCGGCGCATAGGCCAGTGCGGTTTCTTCGCCAACGATATGCCGTTGATAGTTATTCCAACCGGGTCCGCCGTGTTCCACCGGCCAAGTCATTCCCAGCCAATTCCGGCTTTGCATGATGGCGTGCCAATTTTCATAATCGGCCTTATCCAAGGGCGTGTTGTTACGCACCTTGCGTTGGATATCCTTTGGCAGATTATCCCGAAGGAATGCTTTGACCTCGTCGCGGAAGTCTTCTTCTTCCTTGGTGAATTGCAGATCCATGATCAGCGCTCCTTGTTCAAATCAGCGAATGTGGTGCCGTCATCGGCCATTTTTTGCAGCATTGCGGGAACGCGCCAGTAATAGGCGTCATCTTTGGCATAGGTGTTGATCCGCGCGACCAGCGTTTGCGCACCGATCTTATCCGCATAACAAAGCGGGCCACCGCGATGGCGTGGAAAGCCGTAGCCAAACAAAAACACCGCATCAACATCGATAGGGCGCAGCGCGATGCCTTCTTCGACGACGCGCGCGCATTCAACGATCATTGCAGTGATATAACGATCAACGATTTCTTTATCGGTAAAGCTGCGCGGGGTGATGCCCCGTTCGGCTTGTTCATCCGCGATGAACTGGGCGACATCTGGGTTCTTCGTTTTCGAACCATCGGGCCAATACACATAGTAACCCTTGCCAGTCTTTCGGCCAAAGTCGCCCGCTTCGCAGATTTTATCAGCAACCCCGACATAGCGTTCCTCGGCAGGTCGTAGCGGTGCACGGCGTTTACGTTCTGCCCAGCCGATATCAAGACCAGACAGATCACCGACGGTGAACGGCCCCATGGCCGCACCAAACCCGACCAGCGCATTGTCGATCTGTTCATAATCGGCGCCGTCCATCATCATGTAACCCGTGGACCGCGCATAGTGCGCCAATATCCGATTACCGATAAAGCCGTCACAGACCCCTGCCCGCACAGCGACTTTGCGCAGGCGCTTTGCCAAGGCAAAACCCGTCGCTACAACATCCGGCGCGGTTTTACCCGCGACGACGACTTCTAACAGGCGCATCACATGCGCGGGCGAAAAGAAGTGCAAACCGATCACGTCTTGCGGACGTGTCACCGCCTTCGCGATTTCGTCTATGTTCAGGTATGATGTGTTAGAGGCAAGAATTGCACCGGTTTTGCAAACGGCATCTAACTTGGCGAATACCTCGTGCTTGACTTCCATGCTTTCAAACACCGCCTCGATCACCAGATCAACGTCGGAAAGGCTGTTCATATCCGTGGTCACCGTCAGCTTGGCGACCGTCGCGTCAAAGGCTTGTTGGGATAGTTTCCCGCGTTTGACCGCGCCTTGCAGATTGCCGGTGATCGTTTTCACCGCAAATGCGACGCGGTCCTCTGCCATTTCAATGACAGTGACAGGAATGCCGGCCAGCAACATGGACGTCGCAATACCTGATCCCATCGTGCCGCCGCCAATCACACCCGCGGTCTTAATCTCGCGCGGTGGTTCCTTGGCTTCGGGGATGTTTGCCACTGCGCGTTCAGCAAAGAACGCGTGTTTCAGGCCATGATGTTCGTCGCTCGCCAATGCTTCGATGAACAGCGCCCGTTCCGCTGCCAATCCTTCGTTCACCAGTTTTGTGGCACCCTCAATTGCGCGCAAGGCACGCAAGGCGACCACACCTTTTGATCCTAACGCTTCGAATTTCGACCGGGCGGCAGACATTTTGTCGGCGCTTAGGTTGACCAGCAGATCACGCGTGACACGGGCCTTTAATTTGCCGTCACGCAATTCTTTGGCCATGGCGACGGCAACCTGTGCGGGATCGCCATCTTCTAGCCGATCAATAATGCCATGCTTTAGCGCGTCTTCCGCCGAAATAGGCGCGCCGCCGGTGATCATCTTAATTGTGGTCGCCGTATCCGCGACACGTGGCAGGCGGATAGTCCCACCCGAGCCGGGCAGCAGACCAAGATTTACCTCGGGCAGACCAACCTTGGACCCTGTGATCCCGACACGGGCGTGACAGCACAGCGCCACCTCAAGCCCGCCACCAAGCGCGGTGCCGTGCAGGATTGCCACGATGGGTTTCGAAGATGCCTCTAACCGATTGCACACATCAGGCAACACGGGCGGTTGGGACGGCTTGCCAAATTCACGAATATCGGCACCCGCGACAAATGTGCGGCCTGCGCAATATAGCGCGATCGCCTTTACCGCCGGGTCGGCCTCAAGCGTGTCTAATGCATCAACAACGCCTTTGCGCATCGCGTGACCCGCAGCATTCACTGGGGGGTTGTCGATGCAGATCGTCGCGATGTCATCGAATTTTTGAATTGTAACGACTTCAGTCATGTTTCTCTCGATCTGGTCAAAGTGCTTCGGTCAGCGTAGGCACGGCATCGAATAGGTCGGCGACCAACCCATAATCCGCGACCTGAAAAATCGGCGCTTCTTCGTCTTTGTTGATGGCGACGATGATCTTGCTGTCTTTCATGCCCGCCAGATGCTGGATCGCGCCCGAAATACCGGCGGCGATATAAAGATCAGGGGCGACGACCTTACCAGTCTGCCCCACCTGCCAATCGTTGGGCGCATAGCCTGAATCAACGGCGGCACGGGACGCACCAACAGCCGCATCAAGTTTATCCGCCAAGGCTTCGATAATTTTGAAATGTTCTTCGGATCCAACGCCACGCCCACCGGACACAACGATCTTGGCCGAGGTCAGATCTGGGCGGTCGCTTTGCTGGACCTTATCTTCGACCCATTCGGACAGACCGGGATCATACGCGGCCGCAATGGTTTCGACGGTCGCGGACCCTGTTTGGGCAGCAGCGCTAAAACCCGCGGTACGTACTGTCAGCACCTTGGTCGGGTCAGTCGATTTTACTGTCTGGATCGCATTGCCCGCATAAATTGGGCGTTCAAACGTATCGCCATCAACAACCGCAGTGACATCCGTCAAAACCATCACATCAAGCAGCGCCGAAACACGTGGCAGGATGTTTTTCGCGCTAGCGGTCGCCGGGGCAACGATATGCGAATAATCCCCTGCCAGTGATACGATCAGCGCCGCCACGGGTTCAGCCAAGCCATTTCCATAGGCGGCATCGTCAGCACATAGAACTTTGCTAACACCCGCCAGTTTTGCACCCTGTGCTGCCGCATCCGCGCATCCTGCAGATGCACAAAGAAGAGTCACATCACCAAGCGCCTGCGCCGCAGTGACAGCCTTGCCAGTTTGATCAAGCGAGATTTCCCCGCCCTGCATTTCGGCCAATAGTAATACAGCCATCAGATGACCCCCGCTTCGTCTTTGAGTTTCGCAATCAGTTCGTTCACGTCTTTGACGATCACGCCTGCCGAACGCTGTGCGGGTTCTTTGGTGCTGATAATCTGAAGACGCGGGGTAACATCGACACCCAATTCGGCGGGTGTTTTCACCTCAAGCGGCTTTTTCTTGGCTTTCATGATATTGGGCAGCGACGCATAGCGCGGTTCGTTTAGGCGTAGATCGACGGTGATAATCGTCGGCATCTTAACCTTGATGGTTTGCAACCCGCCGTCGACTTCGCGTGTGACCGTCGCATGATCACCGTCAACGCCAACTTCGGACGCAAAGGTCGCCTGCGACCAACCCAACAATGCCGACAGCATCTGCCCTGTGGCGTTCATGTCATTGTCGATCGCCTGTTTGCCGCAAAGCACCAAACCCGGCGCTTCTTGCTTCACCACCTCGGCCAGCAATTTCGCAACGCTTAGCGGTTCGATATCGTCGTGCACATCTGTAACCGCTTCGATCAAAATCGCGCGGTCTGCACCCATTGCAAGCGCAGTGCGCAGCGTTTCTTGCGCCTGTTTGACGCCAATGGAAACAACGACAACTTCGTCGACTGTGCCTGCTTCCTTTAGACGGATTGCTTCTTCGACGGCGATTTCGTCGAAGGGGTTCATCGACATTTTGACGTTGGCCAGATCGACACCTGTGCCGTCCGCTTTGACGCGCACTTTGACGTTATAGTCGATGACACGTTTAACAGGGACTAAGACCCTCATTTAATAGACTCCACGATAATGGCGATGCCCTGCCCCACCCCGATACACATCGAGAGGCAGGCATATTTTCCGCCTGTTTCTTGTAAATTTCGTAATGCTGTCAGGATGATCCGTGCGCCGCTTGCGCCCAATGGATGACCCACCGCGATTGCCCCGCCATGTGGGTTCACACGGCTGTCGTTCGCGTCGATGCCCAAATGTTTGCAGCAGGCAACCGCCTGCGCGGCAAAGGCTTCGTTAATTTCGATCAGATCCATATCAGCCATGGTTAGGCCAGCGCGTTCCAATGCTTTGGGAACCGCAAAGGCCGGACCGATCCCCATGATACGCGGCGGTACACCAGCGACCGCGCCTGCAACAATCCGGCCAATTGGCTTGGCCTTGTCCGACGCTGCGCCGATCATCAGCATTGCGGCCCCATCGTTGATCCCTGACGCATTGGCGGCGGTCGTAACGCCCCCTGCAAAAAGCGGGCGCATCGCGTTCATCTTTTCAAGGTTCGCGTCGGGCCGGGGGTGTTCGTCTTGGTCCACCACCGTAACCGCGCCCCGTTTTCCGGTCACGTTGATCGGGGTAATCTCTTCATCAAAGAAACCACGCGCACGTGCCGCTTCGAACCGTTGTTGTGAAGCAAAGGCAAAAGCATCTGACGCATCGCGCGTGACTTCATAATCAACGGCAAGGTTGTCAGCCGTTTCCGGCATCGGAAAATCGCCGTACATCTCGGCTATTTTCGGATTGGGAAAGCGGGTGCCAATTGCGGTGTCATATATCGTGTTGTTACGATCCCAAGCGCTGGCACTTTTTCCGATGGCAAATGGCGCACGCGTCATGCTTTCGACGCCGCCCGCGATATAAAGCGGGGCCTCGCCCAGCGTTACAGACCGCGCGGCGTCAAGCGCCGACGCCATTGACGAGCCGCACAAACGGTTCACTGTCAGACCGCCCACCTCAATCGGCAAACCAGCCAGCAATCCGGCAAAGCGCGCGATATTGCGGCTGTCTTCACCAGATTGGCAAACATTCCCCAAAATAACGTCTTCGATCATCTCAGGCGGAAACGGGCTGCGTCTCACTAATTTTGCGATAACTTGGGCGGCTAAGTCATCAGGCCGGATCGCAGCAAGCGCGCCACCATGGCGGCCAAACGGGCTGCGCAGCCCGTCATAAACAAAAGCATTAAGCATCTTTTTCAGTGTCCATCTGGCTAAGCATTTCGGCAAAGATGGTCGTTAAAGATCCTTTCAGGATTTTGCCCGTCGCGGCCTGTGGTAGGCTATCCACCAGAACAATGTGCAGAGGAATTTTGTAGGAAACGACGTTCTCGCGCATCCAGCTTCGCAACTCTGCTTCGGTCACGTCACCTGACACGGTAACAAAGGCCAAAACGTCTTCGTTACCCGCACGTTCGCGCCCGACGACAGCGGATTGCACCACCGATTTATGCGCATTCAATGCGCTTTCCACTTCGGCCGGGTAGACGTTGAAACCCGAATGCACGATCAATTCTTTGCAGCGACCAACGATGTGAATCGCACCGTCGGGGTCAATACGACCGACATCGCCTGTCTTTAGGAAACCGTCAGCAGTGATAGCTTTTGCAGTCGCATCAGTGTCTTTGTAATAGCCCTTCATCACATTTGGACCGCGTACACAGATTTCACCAGCCCCATCTTCGGTGATACCGCGAAGCACGACTTCCAAGCCCGGTAGCGCAAGCCCAACAGACGTGTCTTGCCGTAGGTCATCACGCCGCGTGACCGATATTGTCGGCGAAGCTTCGGTCATCCCGTAGCCGTTATCCATATGCACACCGAATTTGCGCTCGATCTCGGATTTCCAATGCGGATCAAGCGGCGCACCACCCGAAGACATAACGCGAAGCGGTGTCTCGACATGGTCTACACCTGTGTCATGCAGTTCTTTTAAAATGGCGGCGTACATCTGCGGCACCGCTGGGAACAACGTCACGTTGTCTTGCAGCGCATCCAAAACCCGCCTTGCGTCAAACCGTGGCATCAACCGAATGGTTGCTCCGATATCCCAAACCGGAAGAAGGATTGCGCCAAATCCGTAAACATGCGTTCCGGGCAATACGCCCAGAACCACATCATTATCGCCCATTTCGCGTATGCGGGACGTTGCGGTTGCAACAAAGATAAGGTTTGCGTGGGTTAGCATCACCCCTTTTGGCGCGCCGGTCGTGCCTGACGTATAAAACAATGCTGCGACCTGATCTGCACCGGTCACAACAGGTTCAACCGCTACGTCACGCGCGGGTGAAGCAACGATACGCCCACAATCCAGCGTGCCCAATTCAACGCCCCCGACACGGGTAGCATGTGCTTGGGCCGCAGAAGAATCATCAACCGTGTAAAGAATGCAGCGCGCATCGGAATGGGCTAGCGCGGTGTCGATATCACGTTCGGTCACGCGTGCATTTAGCGGAACAATCCACGCGTCAACCTTGCTGATCGCTAAAATCGCAGCGACATAGGTCATCCCGTTTTCGGCAAGCAGAACAACACGGTCACCCCCGCGAACGCCGTGGACGCGTAACATCTGCGCCATCTCGTCCGAGATACGGTCGAGATCACCATAGGTGTAACTCCGACCGTCATCCGCGATCACTGCTACGCTGTCAGACGGATTTCCCCCAATCAAATCATGGATTCTTTGCATCATGGCCAAATGTTCTCCCCTTAAGGAGAAACATACACACGTAGCACGTTGCGTCAACATGCAGTGCAGTGCTTTACTATGTAAAGCACTTTGAATAAGATGAGCAAGTGCTTCACCCGCTTTGTTCAGACAGGTAAGGTGGGCCGCACGCACGTTTTTGCGAAGGAAATTAAGTGGTCGACGAAACTGATAGACGATATGCGTCAACGCTGGCTAAGGGTTTGCAGGTATTGCGCGCGTTCAGCCAAAAAGACGCATCACTTGGGAATCGCGAAATTGCCCGGCGTACTGGCATACATTCTTCGACGGTTTCGCGAATGACCTACACGCTCGCGAAACATGGATTTCTTGTACAGCTCCAACCGTCCGAATCGTTCCGTTTGGGACCTGCAGCGATTGCGCTTGGGTACACCGCCCGCGAAGGGTTTTCATTCTTGTCTCTCGCGGACGCTTTGATGCAAGAACTGGCTAATGATATTTCTGCACTGGTCGCGGTAGGTGTCCAAGATGGTGATGCGGTGATGTTGGCGCGGGTCTGGCGGCCCTTGGAACGCCCTGCAATCTGGTTGCAAGAAGGTCACCGGCTTCCAATGGATCGCAGTGCACCAGGTCGCGCGATTAAAGCATTTGCGACACCAAAACCCGATGACCTGCCATTAACCTTTGAGGATCGCCAAGCGCTGATCATCAAGGGCTATGTCACATCGCTGGGCGGCTGGAACGCCGAGGTGAACGCCTGCGCCGTACCTTTTGTACCCGACCAAACCGGCCTGCCCTTTGCGTTTCTATGCGGCGCTGGCATGGATGAAATGGACAATGACCGGATACATGACGAAGTGGGTCCCAAACTGATCGCGAAGGTAAACGCGCTCAAAGTGATGCTTGGGCTGTCGCAATAATCTGATCTAATCGCTGAAAATCGTGAGCCCCAACCAAACCGCGGTCAGGGCGGGGATTTCTGCTCCTTCGATGTCTATGGTCAACGTGTGGGTTTTGAGCAATTCGGTCGGCTTACGCTTTATCACATTGTTTAGCGTAAACCGCCCACGCAATCGCGACCCAGCGCGGACGGGCGCCAGAAAGCGGATTTTGTCAAAACCATAGTTCACGCCCATCACGCTCTCTTTGGACGACGGTAGCGAAGACTGCGCAAAATGGGCGGCCAATGACAATGTCAAAAACCCATGCGCGATCGTGCCACCGAACGGCGTTTGCGCAGCGCGATCTGGGTCGGTGTGTATCCACTGGTGATCCAACGTTGCAGCCGCAAAGGCATCTATACGCGCCTGATCAACCAACACCCAATCAGAGACAGCGACTTCTTGACTGATCAACGGTTCAGACGCGGCCAAGGACCTTGCGATTGCAGACATTTCACTTCCTTCAACAGTGTCGATTATTCAGCGACTTTTACGATGACTTTGCCCATTGCCTTGCGGTCCGACATCATGTTGATCGCATCGCCCGCCTGTGCAAGCGGATAACTGGCGTGAATGTGCGGCCGAATTTTACCTTCCGCATATAAGCGAAACAGATCACCCATGTTTTCTGCATGGCCTTTTGGATCGCGCCGGACAGCCGCCCCCCAAAAGACCCCCATAATCTGGCTGCCTTTCAAAAGCGGCAGATTTAGCGGCAGTTTTGGAATGCCCGCAGGAAAACCAACAACCAGATACCGTCCCTGCCAGCCAATAGCGCGCAACGCTGGTTCGGCGTAATCGCCGCCAACGGCATCGTAAACGACATCTACACCGTCGCCGCCTGACAGTTCTTTGATCTTGGTAGAAAACGCCCGCTGCGCATCACGATCCATGTCGCGTGGATAGATGATCGTATGATCTGCACCAATAGATTTGCAGAACGCAGCCTTATCTTCGGTCGAGACCGCGGCGATCACCGTGGCGCCTGCCGCTTTGCCCAATTCAATAGCAGCAGCACCAACACCACCTGCGGCACCCAAAATCAACAGCGTTTCGCCGGGTTTGATTTGCGCGCGATCTTTTAGGGCGTGGTGGGATGTGCCGTAAGTAAAGATAAAGCATGCGGCATCTGCAGACGGCATCGCGTCAGGTACTTTGACCGCGCGGGCAGCCTCTAATGTCATATGTGTGGCAAATGCGCCGTGACCCGTTAACGCGAGCACCCGTTCCCCGATGGTAAACCCAGTGACGCCTTCACCGATGGTCATTATTTCGCCGCTTACTTCGCCACCCGGGGCAAAGGGGCGCTGCGGTTTGAACTGATATAGGTCCCTAATAATCAGCGTATCTGGAAAGTTCACACCAGCCGCATGCACCTTGATCAAAAGCTCGCCCGCTTTCGGTTCCGGCGTCGGCAGTTCCGTCATTTCCAACATTTCAGGGCCACCGGGTTCTTTGCTAAGCATCGCTTTCATCGGGCTGTCTCCTCCTCGGGAATTTCAGTTTTGCACAACATCGAAAGATAATCGGGTTGTCAATCATTTTGCGAAATGCAATTCTGCTATGCGAAATATATGCTGACGCTGATCGCACATATGACGACCGGGGAGGAATAAATGTTAGATATTACGGATCCCAACGCATTCAGGTCCGCGATTCGCATGTGGTTGGATGACAACTGCCCTGTCGAAATGCGCGACGGTCAAAACACCCCAGATCATATCTGCTGGGGCGGCAAAAACTGGGCTTATGAATCAGATGCGCAGCAAATCTGGCTGGAACGCGCGTCTGCCCTTGGGCTGACGGTCCCGACGTGGCCGCGCGAATACGGCGGCGCAGGGTTAGAGCGCACACGCGAGAAGATTTACCGCGAAGAGCTAGCGCGCATAAACGCCCGCCTACCGCTTCAAAGCTTTGGCATCTGGATGCTGGGGCCTGCGTTGTTGAACTTCGGAACGCATGAACAAAAAGAAACCTACCTTCCGCCCATTGCGCGAGGCGAAATACGATGGTGTCAGGGCTATTCAGAACCGGGCGCGGGGTCTGACCTCGCCAGTGTGCAGACCAAATGCGAGGACATGGGCGATCATTGGCTGGTTAACGGGCAGAAGATTTGGACGTCTTACGCAGATAAGGCCGATGCCATCTTTGCGCTTGTCCGCACGGACAAAGACGCGCCCAAACACAAAGGCATTTCGTTCTTGTTGATCGATATGGCAGCCAAAGGCGTCAGCACGAAACCAATCCGGCTTATCTCTGGCAGCTCGCCGTTTTGCGAAACCTTCTTTGATGATGTCAAAGTACCCAAAGGTCACGTCGTCGGCGATGTGAACCGCGGCTGGGATGTTGCCAAGTACCTGTTGACCCATGAACGCGAGATGATTTCAGGCGGCGGCACGGGCGTGTCGGGTGGACGTGCGCTGGGGGCTGTTATCGCTGATGCGTATCCCGACGGGCTGACCGATACATCACTGCGCGCCCAAGCAATGGACGCCGAAATAGATGCACTTGCCATTTCGCTGACCATTGACCGTTACAAGGATCAATCCTTGACTGGCCAAGGCACAGGCCATGCGTCGGCCATGTTGAAATACATGGGGACCGAACTGAACAAGACGCGGCACGAACTGATCATGTCCGCAAACGGCAGTGATGCGTTGGATTGGGATGCTGGCCTTGCCGCCCCGTGGCTACGCACCAAAGCAAATTCAATCGAAGGCGGCACATCCGAAGTGATGCTTGGCATCATCGCGCGCCGCGTTCTTGATCTGAAATAGGACCACAGCAATGGCAAAACTCGTCAGAACCGAAGAGGAAACCATGCTGGCCGAAATGGCGCGAGGTTTTCTTGATGACGCGGCCCCTGTCGGACACTTGCGCAAACTGCGTGACGCTGGTGAAATCCATGATCCGGTACTTTGGACACAAATGGTCGCGATGGGCTGGGCCGGTATTTTAATCCCAGAAGACGCTGGCGGAAGCGACATGGGATTTTCGGCTGCCTGTGTGCTTGCCCAGGAAATGGGAAAGACGTTGGCGACTAGCCCTTTCCTATCCACAGCAGTCATTGCTGCAACGGCCTTGCGACAAGCAGGTGCCACCCTTGCAATGCGGGCGATTGCCAGTGGGCAATCCATTTATGCGCTCGCAATCGACGAACACGCGAAGTTCGCCCCAGAGAACACGCAGTTGATGGCGACTGCAGACGGCAACGGTTTCCAGCTGAATGGGCACAAGGCCTTTGTCGTCGATGGTGGTCTTGCAGATCGTGTGCTGGTTCTGGCGCGCACCGATGGCGGACTAACCCTATTCGATATAGCGGCCAACAGCGCCGGGTTAACGACGACCCAAAACAACATGATCGATAGCCGCAATGCGGCGGCACTTAGTTTTGATAATGTTGCGGCCACGGGTGATGACATCGTCGGCACGATCAATGATGCGATGTCCGTTTTGCAGCCAGCGCTGGCGGCAGGGCAAGCCGCGCTTGCAGCTGAAACCATCGGGCTTGCGACTGCCGCGATGGATATGACCGTTAGCTACCTAAAAGAACGCAGCCAGTTTGGCGTTAAAATCAGCAGCTTTCAGGCGCTTCAACACCGCGCCGCGCATTTGTGGTGCGAAACCGAGGTGACCACATCTGCTGTACTCAACGCTGGACGCGCGCTTGATGAAAACCCTTGCGACGCCACGCTTGCTGTTTCGCTTGCCAAAGCACGTGCCATCCGCACGGCGAAACTTGCCGTCGTCGAAGGTGTTCAAATGCATGGCGGCATTGGCATGACCGATGAATTCGACATGGGGTTTTACATGAAACGCGCCCGCGTTGCAGCCGAATGGCTGGGTGACTACGGCTACCACGCCGAACAAATCGCAAGGCTTCGCGGATTCTGATCAATCACACAGATCAGCGGCCTGTTGCAGCCATTTTTTGACGGACAAAGGAACACTCTATGCGTAACGCAGTTATCGTCTCGACCACCCGAACACCGATCGGGAAAGCATTCCGTGGTGCGTTCAACGCGACCACACCCACTGCTCTTGCGGCCCATGCTATTACTAACGCCGTGCAGCGTGCGAACGTTGACCCTGCCCTGATCGAAGATAGCATTTTCGGCGCGTCATTGCAGCAGGGCGTCCAAGGCGGAAACATCGGGCGGCGTGCCGCATTGCGTGCCGGGCTGCCTGTGACCGTCGGCGGCATGTCGATTGATCGCCAATGTGCGTCTGGGCTGATGGCCATTGGCACCGCGTGCAAACAGGTAGCAATGGATGGAATGGATGTTGTGATCGGCGGCGGCGTCGAAAGCGTTTCAATGGTGCAAAACAAAGAATTCCGGGGCGGCACTGACCCATGGCTGATCGCAAACAAACCCGAAGCCTATATGTCCATGCTTGAAACGGCTGAAACGGTTGGCGAACGCTACGGCCTTTCGCGCGAATATCAGGATGCTTACGCCGCACAATCGCAGGCACGCACCCACGCCGCGCAACAGGCTGGAAAATTCGACGACGAAATTGTCCCGATGACCACGATCAAAAAGGTTGAAAACCGCGAAACCGGTGAATGGTTCGAAGAAGAGGTCACGCTAACCAAGGACGAAGGCAACCGCCCTGCGACCACCGCAGAAAGCCTTGCGTCGCTGGATCCCGTCTTTAAGGACGGCATCCACATCAAAGAAGGCAAACACATCACCGCCGGTAACGCGAGCCAGCTATCTGACGGTGGTTCAGCGATGGTCATCATGGAAGAGAAATTCGCGGCCAAGAACGGTTCAACCCCACTAGGGCGCTGTGTTGGCATCACTGCGGCCGGGTGTGAACCCGATGAGATGGGCATTGGTCCGGTCTTTGCCGTGCCCAAACTGCTTAAGGCGCATGGCCTAAAGATGGACGATATCGGCCTGTGGGAACTGAACGAAGCCTTCGCCGTTCAGGTTCTTTATAGCCGTGATCAACTGGGTATTCCTGACGAAATCCTTAACGTGAATGGCGGCGCGATTTCGATCGGTCACCCTTATGGCATGTCCGGCGCGCGCATGGCGGGTCATGCCCTGATCGAAGGCAAACGCCGTGGCGTGAAATACGCCGTCGTAACCATGTGTGTCGGTGGCGGCATGGGTGCTGCCGGTCTGTTCGAAATCTTTTGATGGCACGGATTACATCCAATCGTGACGACAGCCATTTACCCGCAGCCCTACAAGGGTTGCGGATTCCTCTGGTGTCGGCACCGCTATTTATCATTTCGGGTCCTGAATTGGTCTTTGCGCAATGCAAGGCCGGGATCGTGGGATCATTTCCAGCGTTGAATGCGCGCGAAGATAACAGCGAACCGCCGATGTTGGACATTTGGCTGCGCCAGATCACAGAAGAACTTGATCGCTACAACCAAGCAAACCCAGATACGCCGGCAGCACCGTTTGCGGTGAATCAGATTGTGCATCGCTCAAACACGAGATTGGAACGCGACCTTGAGATTTGTACAAAATGGCGTGTCCCGATTTGGATCACATCATTAGGTGCCCGCCCCGAAGTGAACGATGCAGCGCGTAGCTGTGGCGGTATTGTGCTGCACGATGTGATCAATAACACCTTCGCCCACAAAGCGATCGACAAAGGTGCCGATGGGCTGATCGCCGTTGCGGCTGGCGCAGGTGGGCATACAGGCGCACAGTCGCCATTGGCGCTGATTAGTGAAATCCGCAGCTGGTTTCACGGCCCACTTCTTTTGTCTGGGTCCATTGCGACGGGCCAAAGCCTGCTCGCCGCGCGTGCGATGGGGGCCGACCTTGGCTATATGGGATCGCCCTTTATCGCCACGACAGAGGCGAACGCCACAAGCGACCACAAACAAATGGTCACTGATTGTGGGGCCGAAGATATTATCACTTCGTCACTCTTTACCGGTGTGACAGGCAACTATCTGAAACCATCCATCACGCGGGCGGGACTAGACGCCGATCATCTGCCCCATGGCACCCAAGATAGCATGAGCTTTGCCGATGGCGCTGCCAAACCCAAGGCTTGGAAAGACGTCTGGGGTTCAGGCCAAGGTATCGGTGCGGTTAGTAACGTCACTGATGTCGCAAACCTTATCAACCGGATAGACCGCGAATATCACGCAGCCGGACAGGCATTGGTGGCGGAATTCGATGGCTGAGTTGTTGATCATCAGACACGGCCAAGCGTCCTTTGGGGCGGCAAATTATGATGCGCTATCCGCGTTGGGGCACCAGCAGGCAACCCTGATTGGGGATACTTTGCGGGCGTCCGGCTGGACACCTGACCGGGTCATTTCAGGCACATTGACCCGGCAGGTCGATACGCTCGCGGCTATGGGTTTTGCTATCGATCCAGAACGCCATGCGGGGTTCAACGAATATGATTTTCAAGACCTGCTAAGGGCCCGCAGTAATACCAAAATATCGTCCGATGACCGCAAGGCGCATTTCCGGCTTTTGCGCGAAACTGTCCATGCGTGGATGCGTGGCGAAATACCCGACCCGACCGAAACATGGGACAGCTTTACCACCCGTGTTGAGGCTGCCCGTCAGTTTGCAATTTCTAGTGACGCGAAACGCGTATTGGTCGTGAGTTCTGGCGGCGTGATCGGTCAAATGGTGTCCCATACGCTAGGTGGCCCAGTAGAAAACATGATGACGCTGAACTTGCAGATCAAGAACACAGCCATAACCCGCTTTGTTTATTCGGACCGTGGTTTCCACCTGCACGAATTCAACAGCACCCCGCATTTCGCAAATGGCGAAGGGGCCAAGATGATCAGTTATAGTTAGGGACGCGATGACAACCGATACGCAAAATCTCGATATCCCGGTGATCACCGATTATCTATCAGATCACCTACCAGGGTTTGCTGGCCCGTTAAGTGTTTCCAAGTTTCAACAAGGTCAGTCAAACCCGACATTCCTGCTGGATACCCCAACGAAACGTTTTGTCCTACGGCGAAAACCACCGGGACAATTGCTCAAGTCCGCACATGCAGTGGATCGCGAATACCGCGTACAAAAGGCGCTTGCCGACAGCGATGTGCCTGTCGCCACGATGCACCACCTTTGCGAGGATGACAGCATCATCGGATCAATGTTCTATATCATGGACCACGTTGATGGCCGGAACTTTAACCTGCCGACACTACCTGACCTGACATCGGCGGACCGTGGTGCCGTCATCCGCGAAATGAACCGTGTGCTTGCTGCGTTGCACGATATCGACATCGATGCGCGCGGGCTGTCTGACTATGGCCCGCCGGGCAATTATTTCGAACGGCAAATCGGGCGATGGACGAAACAATACCGCGCCTCTGAAACCGAAAAACTGCCAGCTATGGATCGGCTAATTGACGCGCTGAACAACCAAATACCCGCCGATGACGGCCAGCGAACATTGGTGCATGGCGACTATCGGATCGACAATATGATGTTTGCCAAAGACGGCACCAATTGTCTGGCTGTTTTAGATTGGGAGCTGTCCACAATAGGTCATCCTTATGCAGATTTGGCCGCCGTGATCATGCAGTGGCAAATGCCTGCGGGGCCCGAAGGACGCGGGTTGGAAGGGATCGACAGAGGCGCGCATGGGTTACCCAGTGACGGTGATTTCATCGCTCAGTATTGCGACCGACGCGGCATCCCAGAAATCGCAAACTTTGGTTTTTACTTATCGTTTTGCTTTTTTCGTATGGCAGCAATCATTCAAGGCGTGCGTAAACGCGGGATGACCGGCAACGCGTCAAACCCAGAGCGCGCGAAAAAAACCGGAGAAAAAGTCCCGCTGTTTGCACAACGCGGACTAGAGGCATTGGAACAAGCATAAATCACAAAAGCCGAAATTAGATTTCGCAATGCGGAACAAAATTGTTTGAATCATAGGGCAGTTGTGCAAAACTGATTCAATAATCGAAGGTCGTCACATCGGAGGAACGTCGCGACTTTATTCTTTGGGAGGAGAAAAAGATGAACAAGACCAAAACAGGCGTACTC
The DNA here is from genome assembly GCF_002933395.1 of Yoonia maritima. GTDB lineage: Bacteria > Pseudomonadota > Alphaproteobacteria > Rhodobacterales > Rhodobacteraceae > Yoonia > Yoonia maritima_A. Next base: position 150,154 of record NZ_CM009490.1, on the reverse strand, counting down.
GGTGCGCTTACGGCGCTAATGCTAAGTACCTCGGCATCTGTTGCTGACACGGTAAAAATTGCCTTTATCGACCCACTGTCTGGCCCATTCGCCGCAACTGGGGAAAATGCGTTTCATTTGTTTCAATATGCCGTCGACGCAGTCGTAAACGATCAAGGCGGGGTTCTAGACGGCGACACATTCGAGATCGTTGGTCTTGATAATAAAATCAGTGCGACCGAAACCCTGATCCACCTGCAAACCGCAATTGACGATGGTGTACGTTATATTGTGCAGGGGCAATCATCGGGTGTGGCTGCCGCGCTGATTGACGCGATCAACAAACATAACCGCCGCAACCCTGACCAACAGGTTCTGTTTCTAAACTATGCGGCGATTGATCCTGCGCTCACGAATGAGGCGTGTAGCTTTTGGCACTTTAGCTTTGATGCAAACTCTGACCTGAAAATGGATGCGCTGACGGATGTGATCGCGGAAAATCCGGATCTTACCTCCGCCTATTTAATCAACCAAGACTACAGCTTTGGCCGGGCGGTCGCGGCAAGCGCGACATCAATGCTCGCAGACAAGCGCCCCGATATCACGATCGCCGGGGACGAAGTTCACCCGATTGGGCAGGTCAAAGACTTTACCCCCTACGCACGGAAAATCGTTTCATCTGGCGCTGACTTTGTCATCACAGGGGCGTGGGGCGCAGACATGTATGGGTTGGGGACGTCCCTGATTGCGAACGGTTTCACCGGCCCAATCTATACCTACTATGCAGCGGCAAGCGGTATCACAGCTGGGTTTGGCGAAGCAGGAAAAGGATCGCTATTCATCCTTGCCGAAGGTCAAACAAACCCACCCGCATCTGAAGAAGCAGAACAATATGTTGCTGGCTTCAAAGAAGCCTTCCCCGGTGAAAACTTTACCCTTGCGCGCACATCCAACGTGATCCGCATGTTGGCCGCCGCAATCAACGAGGCCGGAACAGCGACTGACGTGGTGGCCGTTGCGAACGCGCTCGAAGGCCTTGAGATCGAAAACCCATTTGGTGGAACGCTCTATATGCGCCCAGACAACCATCAAGTCATTCAAGATGTGCACGTGATGGCCCACACCGATGACGGGGTTACAAATTCACTAGACGGATCGCCCTATGGTCTTCTTGTGTCAGATTCCGTTGTCGCCGCTGGCCGGGATTCCGCCACAACCTGTGAGATGGATCGTCCCTGATCCATCATCGCGCCCGCGCCTGATCGTCATTCCCCGGTCAGGCGCATTTTACGCCATTTGGTGTTAGACTAACCCCCCGGAGGAACGAAATGGACCTGATACTCGTCAACCTTATTGACGGTCTCGTCACAGGCCTTTTGCTGTTTATGCTTTCAGCAGGATTGACGCTCATCTTTTCTATGATGGGTGTTTTGAACTTTGCACACGCCAGTTTTTACATGCTTGGCGCTTATTTTGGTTATCAGATCAGCCAGTACATGGGCTTTTGGATGGCGCTTTTGTTTGCGCCTATTATTGTCGGCATTTTTGGCGCCGGGGTCGAACGATACGGCCTGCGCCGCGTCCATCAACACGGCCACGTTGCCGAACTGATCTTTACCTTTGGTTTGGCACTGCTGATTGAAGAAGCCGTTCAATTTTTCTGGGGCAAAAGCCAAGTGCCATTCATGGTGCCAGAGGCGCTTGATTTTGCGCTATTCTCAATTTCCGGCAATGCGATCCCAGCCTACAAAATCTTTATGATTTTTATCGCGATCGGAATATTTGCGGGGCTGTTATACGTACTGACGAAAACCCGGATCGGCATGATCATCCAAGCCGCGCTTAGCTTTCCACGCACAGTCGAAGCATTGGGCCACAACGTTCCACTCATCTTTATGTGCGTCTTTGGCGTTGGAACCGCACTTGCGGCTGTTGCGGGTGTCATTGCGGGGCCTGTATTGGGCACCTTCCCAGGCATGGCGTTTGTCTTGGGCTCAATCGTGTTCGTTACCATCGTGATTGGCGGGCTGGGGTCGCTTTGGGGTGCGTTGTTTGCATCCCTTCTGATTGGCTGGATGACAACCTTTGCTGCGTCCTACAACGTTGGCTTGGCCGAGATTTTAACCGCAATCGGGATCAGCAAACCTGTTGATATGGCAAACAGCCCATGGCGTGATTTCTGGCAAATCACCCTGTCACAGATTGGCCCGATCTTACCTTACTTGTTGATGGTGCTGACGCTGATCTTCCGCCCTCACGGCCTATTCCGAAAGGGTGGCTTATGACCGATACGACCCACAGTTTTTCACGACCATTTGGTATCAGCCTCCGCACTGTCATGCCGTGGCTAGTCGCGACAATCGTACTGCTTTTGCTACCCTTTGTGTTTTCGGCGAATTCGACCATTACGGTCATGAACCAGATGGCCATTACGATCATCTTTGCCTTGGCTTACAACATGCTGTTGGGACAAGGCGGGATGCTATCGTTCGGTCATGCGGTGTTTATGGGCATCGGCGGCGTCTTTGCCGTCCACGTCATGAGCTATGTCGAAGTATTCGGTGCCCCACTGCCGCTTCCATTGTTGCCGATATTTGGCGGAATTGCCGGGCTGATCTTTGCTTGCATCATCGGCAGCTTTTCAACACGGCAAGCCGGAACCGTCTTTGCGATGATCTCGCTTGGTGTTGGTGAACTGATCGCGGCCTGTTCGCTGATTTTCGTCGCCTTCTTTGGCGGTGAAACTGGCGTATCAGCTGACCGGACATATGGGCTGCCGGTCTTTGGTGTCGAATTTTTGCGCCAATCCGAAGTCTATTATCTGATTGCTGGCTGGCTGCTGCTATCCGTTTTGCTAATGTATCTATACACCCGCACACCAATGGGGCGCATGGCCAACGCGGTACGTGACAACCCGGAACGCGCTGAATTCTTAGGATATTCTGCACGATGGGTACGTTTCTATTCGTTCATCTTTTCAGGGTTCTTTGCGGGTATCGCTGGTGGCTTGTTCGCGCTGAACTATGAAATCATGACGACCGAAAACATGAGCCTCGTGCAATCTGGCAAGATCCTGCTGATCACCTTTCTAGGCGGTATGGGGTTTTTCGTCGGACCGATCATCGGTGCGATTGTCTTCACCCTGCTGACAACCGTGCTTAGCCGCTACACTGAGCTTGGCGCGCTTTACATTGGCACGATCTTTGTTCTGACCGTGATGTATTGTCCGCGTGGATTGGCAGGGCTGCTTATGATGCACGAACCGGCATACAGGCTTGGCAAACTACGGCTTCTGCTCGCGCCCTATCTAAAACTGGTGATCCCAGGAACGGTGGCTGTCCTTGGCAGTGCGGCAGTGTTTGAAATGCTGTTCCACGTTCGCCACGCCACGCCGGGGCAACATGAAATGGGGCTGTTTGGGATCACCTTTGACAGTCACAGCCCGTTCGCGTGGGTTATCGCAATCGGCGGCACGCTGGCGGCCATGGTCATCACGCGCAAGCTCATCCCGCAAATCAATGATGCATGGCACGACGCCAATACCGTCGAAGGAGGTGCGAAATGAACCACGCGCTTGAACTCAGTGATCTTAAGAAAAGCTATGGCAAAGCCGAGATCATTCGCGGCGTTGATCTGAAAATCGACAAAGGCGAACGCCACGCGATTATCGGGCCAAACGGCGCTGGCAAATCAACGCTGTTCAACCTGATAACCCGGCGCATGGCACCCACCGAAGGTAAGGTGCATCTGCATGGGCAAGACCTACACGGTCTTGTCCCGTTCAAAGTAAACCGCATGGGGCTAAGCCGGTCATTTCAGATCAGCAACATCTTTCCACGCCTTAGCGTGTTTGAAAACGTGCGCTGTGCGCTGTTTTATTCAATGGGGTTTAAGTATTCATTCTGGACAATGGTCGACAGGTCAAAGCCATTAACCGAAGCCGCAGATGCCATCATCGAACAGATCAACCTGACCTCGCGGCGCGATCTGCCTGCTGGGGTGTTATCCTATGCCGAACAGCGTGCGCTTGAAATCGGGCTGACGATTGCTGGTGGTGCTGACGTTATCATGCTTGACGAACCCACCGCCGGGATGAGCAACACAGAAACGGACTATATCGTTGATCTGATCCGAAAGGTGACCGTCGGCAAAACCTTGGTGATGGTTGAACACGATATGGGCGTTGTCTTTGGGCTGGCCGACCGCATTTCGGTTCTAGTCTATGGCCAGATCGTCGCGACAGGCACCCCAGAAGAGGTCCGCGCAAACCCCAAAGTACAAGAAGCCTACCTTGGTACGGCAATCACGGCGGAACACTGACATGCTGGAAATCGAAAATCTGCACGCCTACTACGGCAAATCCCACGTGCTGCAAGGCGTGAACATGAACATCAAAGAAGGCGAAATTGTCGCGCTTTTGGGCCGCAACGGTGTTGGCCGTTCAACCACATGCAAAACCGTGATCGGAGAAGTTCCCCCGCATGGGTCTGTGCGTTTCAAAGGCACCGAAATTGCAGGCAAAAAAGCATTCGACATCGCCCGCCTAGGTCTTGGCTATGTTCCTGAAAACCGCGACATCTTTCCGGGGCTCACGACACGGCAAAACCTGATCCTTGGATTAAAGCCGGGTCAAAAGGACGGATCGGGGCGCTGGTCTTTGCAGGACATGTTCGACATGTTCGAAAACCTAAACAACCGCGCCGACACCGAGGCCAGCGTTCTGTCCGGCGGTGAAAAGCAGATGCTGACCATGTGCCGGGCGTTGATGGGGGATCCTGACCTGATCATGATTGACGAACCGACCGAAGGGCTTGCCCCGCAGATGGTGCAAAAGGTCGCCGAAGTTCTGAAAGAAATTGCCAAGCGCGGTATTTCGACACTGTTGGTGGAACAAAAGCTGGATATCGCGATGGATATTTCTGACCGCGTCTATGTGATGGGCCACGGGCGGGTCGTGTTCGAAGGCACACCGCAAGAGCTAAAAGCGAATGACGCTGTTCGGAAAGAATGGCTTGAAGTCTAGGCAATGGCCCGGCGCACATATGCGCCGGGCTTTCTCATTACGACTTACGGAATATTCTGTTCAGCTTGCGCATACCACCAATCCAGCGGTCATAATTTTCAGATTTTTTACGGAAATATCCCAACACCTCTGGATGCGGCAAAACAAGGAATGTCTCTTCTTTGATCGCCTGCACACAGGCCTCTGCCACGGGTTCTGGCTCTAGCAACCCATCAAGCGACGCGACGGATTGTTCATTGCCGCGTGTCATGTCGGACCGCACGGCCTGTGGGCATAGAACCGAAACACCAATACCATCATCGCCGTGGGTCAGGGCCAACCATTCGGCCAAACCAACAGCCGCATGCTTACTAACGCTATAGGGCGCCGCGCCGACTTGGCTTAATAGCCCCGCCGCTGACGCCGTATTCAGCAAATACCCGCCACCACGGGCGATCATCAATGGCACAAGATGACGTGCGGCCCAGACATGGGCCATGACGTTGATATCCCATATCCGCTGCCAGTCTTCATTCGCGGCCTCTGCACCGCCTTTGACCATGATCCCGGCATTCGAACAAAACAGATCAATCGGGCCAATATTGGTTTCAACGTCCGCGATAAGCTGCGCGATCTCTGCCTCGATACCAACATTCACCTGATACGACACACCACCACTGGCGGCAGCCGTCTCAGCAGCGCCTTCGGCGTTTAGATCAACACAGACAACGCATTTCGCACCTTCAGCCGCCAACCGAAGCGCGAGCGCACGGCCAATCCCGCTGGCCGCGCCTGTGACAACGGCAATCTTTCCGCTGATCTCCATGATCTCACGCCCACATATTTGTGCCGCCACAGACCGTCAGCGCCTGCCCGGTCATATAGCTACTGGCATCAGAGGCGAGGAAAACGGCCAGCCCTTTGAAATCCTCTGGTTCACCCAACCTGCGAAGCGGGATTTCGTTGCGCGCCCGTTCAGCGGCTTCGGGGTTATCCCATAGTTCCTTGGCAAAATCTGTCTTGATCACACCGGGGCAAATCGCATTACAGCGAATGCCCTGCGGCCCGTATTCCAGCGCGAGATTGCGCACTAAACCGATCAGCGCCAGTTTTGACATGCCATAATGCCCAAGCATGGTGGATGGTTTGTAGGCCCCAACCGACGCGGTAAATATCATCGAACCGCCGCCATTGGCGACCATATCCGGGGCAAGCAACTGCGCCAGCCAAAGGTTAGACTGCACATTCGCGGTCATGATTTTTTCATACGCCGCGTCAGGAATTTCAGAGGTCTTGCCGTAAAAGGGATTTACCCCTGCGTTCCCGATCACGATATCAACTGGCCCAACGTCTGATTTGGTCTGGGCCACCAGCGCCTCTAGCTGATCCTTGTAACCGACGTTGGCCGCAATTCCGGTGGCGCAATCCTTGCCAACGGACGCGTTAATACCTGCGGCGGCTTCGTCTAGCTGATCTTGCTTGCGCGATGAAATCACCACCCGCGCCCCCTGCCCTGCCAGCGCAGTCGCCATCGCCAGCCCCATGCCCTTTGATGCGCCCGTCAGCAGCGCCGTCTTTCCTGAAAGATCAAACATGGCTTACCCCCCGTTTCGCGTGTTTGACGCCTGAAATGCCTTCACCTCGGCGCGGGCGACGACAGCATGGTGAACCTCGTCCGGACCATCCGCGAAACGTAATGTCCTTTGATTTGCGTACATCTCAGGCAGCTCTGACCATTGGGACATGCCTGTCGCGCCGTGAATTTGGATGGTTTGATCAATGATCTGACACACCTTTTCGGGGACCATCGCCTTGATCATCGACACCCAAATGCGAGCCTCTTTGTTGCCCAGCGTATCCATCGCCTTTGCCGCCTTAAGAACCATCAAACGCATCGCTTCGATTTCGATCCGCGCGCGTGACAGAGTTTCCATATTCTTACCAAGGTTGATCAGCTTGTCGCCGAACGCCTCTCGGCCAAGCCCACGGGACATGAACAGGTCCAACGATTTTTCCGCCATGCCGATCGACCGCATACAGTGGTGAATACGGCCCGGCCCCAAGCGCAACTGGCTAATCTCAAACCCGCAGCCCTCGCCCATCAGGATGTTTTCCTTGGGAACACGGACGTTGTTCAATCGCAAATGCATATGGCCGTGCGGCGCATGGTCGGCACCAAACACCGTCATCGGACCAACGATCTCTAATCCCGGTGTGTCCATTGGGATCAGAATTTGTGACTGCTGCCGGAATGTCTCTGCCTCGGGAGATGTTTTGACCATACAGATCATCACTTTGCAGCGCGTGTCGCCTGCCCCGGAAATATAGTATTTCTCGCCGTTTATGACCCATTCGTCACCGTCCAATACGGCAGAGGTCTGGATATTGCGTGCATCCGACGACGCATGTCGCGGTTCTGTCATGCCAAAGCAGGACCGGATTTCACCGGCAAGCAACGGCTTTAGCCATTTCTCTTTTTGCGCAGTCGTCCCCACGCGTTCCAATACTTCCATATTGCCCGTATCTGGTGCCGAACAATTGAGTGTCTGGGACGCCAAAGGGTTCTTGCCCAGTTCAAACGCAATGTACGCGTAATCAAGGTTCGAAAGACCTTCGCCAGTTTGGGCGTTTGGAAGAAAGAAATTCCAAAGCCCGGCATCCCGCGCCTTTTGCTTTGCTGCTTCTAACAATTCTGCCTGACGCAGAGACAATGACCAACGCGCCTCGCCCGTATTTGCAGCCGCATGAAATTCTTCAGTGATCGGATCCACATTTTCCGCGATGTGCTTTGTCACGGCTGCCAGCAATGGCTTGGCTTTGTCGGACATCTCAAGATTGTTCATCTCAAAGGGCGTATCTGTGTGTGCCATGCGGGCTCCTTGGGTCATTCCAATTTGGGCGATGCAAATGACCGGACGCACAAGCGCGGCAAAGGACTGACCAGTCCGCGCAGCGCAGACTAACCAAATAAATGTTTCCTCCCCACGGGGCCATCACGCCCTGTGCAATCCGACGCAATAGCGCCCGACGAAATCTATCTTAGTCGGCGAATACCATACTGCCAATACCGCATAGCGAAATTATATTTCGCATTATGTTAATTCCCAGTGAAGATAGGCGCACGCTTTGCTAGAAACGCATCCCGTCCTTCGGCAGCATCAGCGCTACGGGCTAACAACGGCTGCATCTGACGTTCATATTCCAAAGCGGCATCAACCTGCCATGCCAAGAAATCGCGGATGTAAGCGCGCGGCATTGGGGCTGCCTGCATCGCGGTGCGCGCCAGCGACACCCCCAGATCAAGCGCACTGCCGGGGTCGGTCAGGTGATCCACCATTCCGATTGCCTCTGCACGGGGCGCATCAATGGGTGTCGGGTTCAGCATAATCTGCTGCGCACGCCCAACCCCAACACGCGCCGGCAAGGTCGCCAACATACCCATATCTGGGATCAGACCAATCTTGGCAAAACTTGCGATGAAACGGGCATCCGTGGCGGCAACAATTGTCTCGCATGCGAGCGTCGTCGAAAACCCAGCGCCAGCCGCCCAACCTTCAACGGCAGCGATCAGTGGTTTGGGAAACCGCATCATCCGGCTTGTCAGATCTTTCATAACCGAAAACCGATCGCGTGACTCGGCAAAGCTGGTGCCCCCCATTTCGCGAATATCCCCACCAGCCGAAAAATGGCCTCCTGCCCCGGTCAGTACCACTGCGCCGACCTCGGTATCATTCTCGGCCTTAGCCAGCGCATTCACCAGCATTTGTCGCACTGGATGCCCGATTGGGTTTCGGCGTTCTGGGGCAGATATAGTCAAAATAAGCACGCCATCATCAAGAGTTTGTTCAATCATCGTATCCGTCTTTCCATCATCGTGGCCTGTTTCATCGGGGCGATCTTGCATCATCAAAGCAGTCGCAAACGTGATTCGATCCGGTCTTCAAAAACCGAATCGATCCAGTTTTGTGTGTCCTGAACGCGCGCCAACTGACACGAATCCACAACTGCGAAACTTAATTTCGCATTTTTATAGCAGTTGCGAAACTTAATTTCGCATTTTTATTGACACAGCCCTCTTGGTCACAAAATCTTGTTCCCACGCACCTTGTCAGGTGCACCAGGGAGGAAAAAATGACGAAGAAAATACACACAACTTTGCTAAAGATTTCGACCGCCGTCTGCGTGATGGGCGCGACAGCCGCCGTGGCGGGCACGCCTGAACGCTCCGGGCAGTCGGTCGCGTCGATCTTTGAACGAGGCACATACGGAGAATTCACCTTTTCTGCAGTTTCGCCTGACCTAACCGGGGAAACATCAGGCGGCGACGACATCAGCGATTTGGGCGATACTTATTACGGGTTTGGAGGAGCCTTTAAGAAAGATATCGACGATACGCTGTCCTTTGGTGTGATCTTTGATCAACCGTGGGGGGCAGATATCACCTATAATATGGATGCCACAAATGGGGTTTTCTCAGACGCCAACACCGAATGGAACAGCTCAGCGATCACCGCTCTTGGGCGATATAGACTGGGCAACGGCTTTAGCCTCCATGGCGGCTTACGCGCAGAAACCTTAGAGATCGACGTAAACCTGCCGGCTGCAGGTGCCGAGAACACAATCGAAGCTAGCACAGGTTTTGGCTATACTGTCGGTGCCGCCTACGAAATCCCCGCAAAGGCGGCGCGGATCTCGTTAACCTATCATTCTGTGGTCGAACACAATGCCGACGTCAGCTTTAACGGCGCTGATGACGGCGATACAACGTTCGATATGCCATCATCGTTTAATCTTGAATTCCGGCGTGCGATCTCAGCGACGACAATCGTGTTTGGCAGCGCGCGCTATATCGATTGGAAGTCTCTCGACATCAACACAAACAGCTTTGGCGATCTGGTGTCTTACTCGGACAACACACTGCAAACATCCATCGGTGTTGGCCGGGCGTTCAGCAAAGAATGGGCGGGCATTGTTTCGGTAGACTTTGAACCTGCGACCGATAGCCCTGTATCAGATTTGTCGCCGACTGATGGCAAACTTGGATTGGGTGTCGGTGCGACCTACACAATGGACCAAACCAAGATCACAGGAATTGTAAAAGTGCTTAGCAACGGGGATGCCGTTTCGAATGCTGGCAGCATGTTTGACGACAACACGACAGTTGCCCTTGGCTTAAAGATCGCGCGAACATTTTAATGTAAGTGGCAAACGCGGTATCAGGGGGCGCTTTGGCGCCCCTTTTTATTTTGCACCACCCGTAGACTGAACCGCGCCATAAGAAAGCCGCTCTGTCGCGGCCCGAATACGTGGACCGTAAACCTCGATCAGCTCTGACGGTTCAACAAGGAATGCGGGACCACCCAAGTTTATCGCACAGGTCCGTTCACCATTCAGCGAAAACACCGGCGCGGCGATACCGTTCACCTCTGGCAGCCAATCACCAAAGGATGTACAAAAGCCATATTTGTCATAATCATCAAGACCTTGACCTAAACCATCATGGATACGCGCCTTTTCATCCGGGCGTTCCGCGACCGCAGCATCCACAATCGTTTGGCGTTCATCTTCTGGCATCGTCGCCAGAACGACCCGCCCAATTGCACTATGAAATAATGGTATTCGCGCACCGACGTTATTATTTAGCGAAACCGCCTGCTGGCTCCGGCGCACTGCGGTGTAAACGACCGACATCCGGAACCGTTCCCCAAATGACGCCGTCAAATGCGGGTTGGGCCCTGCGCACAAGTCAATCAATTCTTCCACAGCACGATCCGACATTTCGATGCCAGACAATACGCCAAAGCCAAGCGCCAGAACCCCACCACCAAGCCGGTAGGTCCCGGTTCTTTCTGAATAAACAAGATACTCAAGCTTGCACAAAGTATGCGTTAACCGCGAAATCGTTGGCTTTGGTAACCCGGTCCGTGTGGCGATTTCCAGATTGGTCAATGTGGTTTCATGCGGGCGAAATGCGCGCAGAATATCCAAACCACGCGCAAGCGCTGAAACGAACTTTCTGTCGTCGCCGTCGATATCGTTCAGGTCGTCGTCCGCCATCGTGCCCTTTGCCTTCTTATCCGGATCAGGGTCGCACCCTGATGAAACACATCATCCCTGTCTATGCGCCAAAACGGAGAACGCCAATTGGTTTCTTGGATGGTACAAAGGTTAACGGCAGATATGTTTGCGAATTTTCTTAGCCGAACATTTCGCGCATCGCCGTGGCAAGTTCAACAAATACGGTTTCTGGCACAGGCGCCCCAAGGCTCGTGCGCAAGCATAGGCTGGTGATCTGCGGCGCATTTCGTTCTGGGTGACCGTTATCGCGAATAATCGCGCGCAGTTTCGCGGCGTCTTGCGGGCTACGGGCCACCGCTGAAACACGTGGCAAAGGGGATTTTTCGGGATGATACCGTATGCCAACGGCCCCTTCTTGGGAATAAAAACACATATTCGCCAATTCAGGGCCGACATGTTCAGCGCCACGCGCGGATCCTTTGCGAAGCCGGTTTCGTTCTTGGCGAATTTCTGGTGCGCCAAATACGTCTTTTTGTTCGCGCTTATGTTCGGACACAGACATTTTTTGTTCGAATAGATAGGCGTTGATTTGCACCAACATGTCCAACCCTGACGACAACAACAGCACAACAATGGCGACCGGTACCAAACGCCAGATAAGCATCTGAGACACCTGAAACGTGCATGATACAGGGCATAGGTCCAGACGAAACAAGATGTCCCGCAACGTCCAAATCCCAATAAATGCCGCGCCAAACCAGATGACCACCCGCACGAGCCCAACCCCATTTTCAATCCATGCACGGCGGCCAAAAACCCGCTTTAGCCCCGATGCCGGTGATAGCTTTTCGAACTTGGGCGTCAGCGGTTTGACAGAAAACGGAATGCCTTTGTGAAACAAAATCGTGATGATGACCGCGCCAGCCATGGTTGCCAGTGCAACAGGGGCAACCGTACGCGCAACGGTGTTCACGGTCAGCGCGAACAGCGCACCGCGCGTTTCTGACAAAGGCTGGGGCACAGCCAAAAAAATCTGGGCAAAGATGTCTTCTAACTGCAGTAAAACAAACTGCCCGATGATCAGCAGCGTCAAAAGCCCTAGCGCGGTCGTAAAAAATGACGTCATCGCCTGCGATTGGGGCACGTTGCCTTCCTCGCGCTGCTTACGCAATTTTTTGGCGGTTGCCGGTTTGGTTTTTTCCTCTGTTTCGCTCATTTAAGAAGCCCATCCAGCAATGGTAAGGCGAACAGCGATTGGGCCATCCGCCCATCATTTGCCCGCGCCACGTACAGCACCAGAATGGGAAGCGCGACCATGGCAGTCAGGTTCTTTGACAAAAACGCATGTTCATATAGCCGAAACCGTTGCGCTAGCCGTGCCGCAATCGCGAGCGCGAAATCAATGGCGACAAAGATAATCAACAATGGCGCTGCAATCAGCAAGGCATCACGTAGCAACGCATCAACAAGCCCGGCCACGATCAATCCCGCATCGCCAGAAAGATCAGGCAGAACCAGCCCAATAGGCCAGATCACATAGCTTTGGTAGACGCCGTCAATCAATCGCCACAGGCCGCCAGCTGCGAAAAAGCCGGACAGGCCGATAAGTAAATAAAGCAAACCAAAGGTCTGTAACTGCCCCCCTGATGGGTCCGCGGTGCCCGCATTGGATTCGCCTCGATAGGTATCTGTAATCGCGCCCGCGAATTGCAGCGCCAGAAATGGCAGGCTCGCCAATACGCCCAGCCCATAACCCAGCGCAAATTCCTTGATCAGGACCAACGCAATATTCGCTCCGCCAAGATTGGCACGCAAATCAGCAAAGCCTTCGATACTTGTCAGCATGATCGGCAACGATAAGGCAATCGATATGGCGGCGCGCGGCAATACCGATGTCGCCATTCCCCAGCCAAAGGCCAGAAACCCAAACATCAGACCGAACGGTCGCAACATGTTCAGCGCGATAAAGAGGAAAACCGATTCCAACGGAAGCGACAAAAATCGTGTGATGACAATGTCATCCATCGGCTATCGACCGACCGACGCCAGATCACCAAACAGGTTGGCAGTATGCGTCATCAGCGGCGACACCAGATACCCGCCAAATGTCAGCAAAACAAACGCGATTGATACAATTTTCGCCGTCTGCGCCAGTGTCTGATCTTGAATTTGGGTCACCGCCTGAAAGATCGAAATCACCAGCCCAACAACAGTCGCCACCGCAAGCGGAATACCGGCGATAATTGCCGCGTCCAGCATGAACGCAACAAGATGACCAACATAGGTAGTGTCTTCCATTGCAGGCGCCTTCCTTAAACTGTGTAACTGGTAAGCAGGCTTTCCACGAGGGACAGCCAGCCGTTCAGCGTGACAAAAACCAACAGCTTGAACGGAACAGATATGATGTTGGGCTGTACCATCTGCATACCAAGCGCCATCAAAATGCCCGTGACGGCCAGATCAATTGCGACGAACGGTAGGTAAATCATGAACCCAATTTCAAACGCGCGGGTCAGTTCAGACAGCATAAAAGCAGGAACTTGAATGATGAAATCATCCCGTGTCCCCGTCATCCCAGAGCCTTCCCAAACCCGGTTTGCAATTTCGACAAAGATGTCGATTTGCACGGGATCAATATTGGCGGTCAGAAAGGCCTGAAACGGGGCGATACCGATCTTGGCAATTTCGTAAATCTGATCCGGCGTCAAATCTGTCATGTCGACTTCGGAAAGCGCCGCGAGAGAGGCTGAAATAACCGGTAGTGATATGAAAATGGACAAAAACAGCGATACCGCCATGACGATCATATTCGACGGCACTTGTTGAAGCCCCAGCGCGTTGCGCAAAATCATGAACACGACCGATAGCTTAATAAACGCGGTCAGTGTGAGCATCGCCAACAAAAAGAAGCTGCCAACAAATCCAATAATCAGCGGTGAAGCCAGTTCGTTCATTCCGCGAAACTGGCTTCGGGTTCAGCGTTGCTTTGCTGTGGTGTATCGTTGATGTCTGCGTCATGCGTCGCGGCGAATGTTTCGATCTGTATGGCATGGCGCACTGTGCCGTCGTCCTCTTGCAACGCCACCAGATGGCCCGTTGCAAAGGGCCGGCCATTTGCCGCCAGACGCACCAGACTGTCACTGTTCGAAAACGTGACCACGCTACCTTTGTGCATGTCTGCCAATTCATTGAACGCAATTTCCATCCGGTCTAGCTCAAGCGTCAACGTCACCGGAAGGTCGCCGATCCCGGCAATATCACCATCATGTGGTTTCATTGTTATCTCCATTGTCTCATTCAGGGGGCTTAGCGGGCCGGCCATCGTCAGCCTTCCGCCTGTGGCATCCGCAACGCATGGTCCGGCAAGGGAATTCGCAATGACCAGTGTCAGCCCAGTTTGCGCGCTAAAGTCCCGCCCACACAACACCCCGTCACCAATCCGCAAAGCGGCAAGGTCATTCATCGACAGCGTTTGACTGGCGGCACGTACAGATACGAGAACAGGCGTGCCGCGCGCAGCCCGAGACGCCAACGACAAACCCATTTGAACTGGCAACTGTGCAGTCAATTTTTCAAACACAGTGCCAGCCGCCGGATCATCAGACCAAAGCTCTGCCTGCACGGGATCCTGCCAAAGATCACATGTGACCTGATACGCCTGTCGGGTCGCCGTGGCGCGCGCGTCGGTCGGCCCAAATACGATATCGCATAGCGTAACGTTCAGACCCGTTTGTTGTTCAACATCCCCTAGCAGCGCCGACAAAAGGTGTTCTGCCACGAGCGCTGCAAGGTTCGTATCTTGCTGTAATGCGGGGAATTCCGGCCCAAAACCCGCGTTGTCCAATAGCCCACCCAGCATAGGTCGCGTCAAAGACAGATTGAACGGAACACCGTTACAGTCCAGCATGATTGTCTCGGCGGCAGGTGGTGGCGCATTTTTGGAATCGGCCTTTTCGACGATCAACGTGCCAAGCAAAGGGTCCTGCACCCGCAAGTTCATATCGCGTGCTGCAAACTGATTTTGCAGTTTCGCCTGACTAGCCGTCATCACCCGCGTAGCAAGCGCCGCAGGGCCAATCCGGCGTGGGCTAACATCCGTGCGCGGCCCATCAAGTTTACGCTGAAACGTCATACAACTACCCCCGTTGGTGACAGCGGTACTCTGACCTGGGGCGTGATAGCTTTGCCCAAGGGCCGTAGTGGCAGATCGTCCTCTTCCAGCAGTTCTTGGCGTTGGTCTTCACGGCGTTGCATTACCCGCAACAACTGTTCAAGAATTTCTGTTTTGCGCACTGCCTGGCTATGCTGCTGGATCAAAACATCGCGGTCATCGCGCGCTTGGACCATAGCATTCTGCGCCGCGACATCGGCCCGATACAAGCGCGCTTCGTTTGCTTGCTCTGTCGCACGGGCGGCATACACCACCGAAATTTGCTTATGTGCATCACGGTGATTTCCGGCCTCTGCAAGGTTCTTGACCAACCGCGCCTGACGCCCATCGCGCCAATCCAAAAGGTCTTGTGCCGCGCGGTGACTGACGGCATCAGCCGTTACCACGGCTGAACGCGCAACGATCACAGCCGCCTCTAGCCGTTTGGCCGTATTCGTACGAAGCTGCCGCAAACGGCCCAATTGCATCAGATCCGTCATTGAAGCGCCTCTTGTAACAAGGCGCGTGTCCGGGCCAGCGCACTGTATTCTTCGGATAAATCTTGCGCCATAAAGCGATCTATGTTCGCTTGCGCCCGAATGGCGTGGTCGGCGATAGCATCAACGCCTTCGACGTATTCACCAACCTGCAGCAACAACGCGATTTCGTTGTACTTTGTCAGTAAACCGCGTGCTTGACGGGCGGCATCTTGATCGGCGGGGTCCGCGATCGCAGGCGCCAATCGGCTAAGACTGGCCAAAACATCAACTGCAGGATACCGGCCGCGCGACGCAATCTCGGCACTTAGCGTGATGTGCCCGTCGGTCAGCGACCGCACCTCTTCGGCGATTGGATCGCCTTCGCCGGTCCCTTCGACAAGAACAGTATAAAGCGCGGTGATACTGCCAGTGGCGCTCGCCCCGGCGCGTTCAATGATTTCTGGCAAAGCCGCATAGACGGACGCCGGATAACCACGCCGCGTCGGTGGTTCCCCGGACGCAAGCCCAATTTCACGAAGCGCACGTGCCACTCGGGTCAGGCTATCCACCAAAAGCAAAACCGATTTACCCCGTGCCCGAAAATCTTCGGCAATGGCGGTGGCGGTGTGAACACAGGCAACACGTTCAAGCGGAGGACGATCCGATGTTGCAGCGACAACGACAGCACGGTGTCGTTTATCAGGCGGCAGCGCGATCTCTATGAATTCGCGCACCTCGCGACCACGTTCCCCGACCAAAGCGATTACAATCACATCTGCATCACAGCCAGCCGCAAGCGCCGACAGCAGCCCCGATTTCCCGGCACCCGGCGGCCCAAAGATACCAAGCCGCTGCCCGCGACCGATAGGCGTAAACGCATCAATGGCACGTAATCCCGTTACCAGCTGCGTATCGATTAACGGACGCGACAGCGGATCAGGGGCTGCGGCACGGATCGGGTGTAGCGCGGTCGCAGCGACGGGACCTCGTTTATCAATCGGTTGCCCCATGCCATCCATGACACGACCCAAAAGCGCGTCACCGACTGGGACGCGCAAACATCTGTTTACGATCCGCACAATCATCCCAGTCGAAAGCCCGGCAGTCCCCCCAAAGGGGCTTAGAATTGCGGTATCATCGGCGGCACCGATCACTTCGGCGGTTACAGCGTCTGCGCCAACGCCAATACGACAGATTGCGCCAATCGGTGCCTCGGCCAGTGCGGCATGCACTACGCCCCCACTGATTGCGCGCACCCATCCAAGCACAGGGCGCGATGTCGCTTGTTCAAGCAACCCGCGCAACCTTTCGCAGGTCGCTGTGTCGTCAGGCGCGTCTTCGGCGCGGATCGGGCTATGAAGCGTCAAAATGGACCACCTGTTTCGTCGTCTGATGACATAGGCCGCGCATCATGATGCCGAATTTGCTGAACCAGTGCAGATACTTGGGTTTCAAGCGAAATATCGACGGCGCCGTGGTCGGACACCAACAGACAGCTACCCTTTTGCAATTTGGGATCAGCGACAATTTCACGTAATCCGGCAAAATCTGAACGAATTTGACCTGCCTTGTCGTGCAAAGCAGCGCGCAGCGCGGCGGCATCCTGCGGCGCAACGCGGATGGTGACATGCCAATCCGCGCGCCCCTCGGCCAAGGCTTGCGCGACGATCTGTCGATGCAAATCTTGGGCTTCATATGTTCCCAAAATCCGACGTAGCGCGGTATCAACCATATCACCAACCCACGGACCAATGACGTCAAACCGTTCGGTCAGCCGGGTTGCCTCGGACATGATTTGCAGCATCGCGTGGGCGGTGCCTTCGATCCGGGTCCGGTCAATAAAATGTGCAAGCTGTGCATCTGACAACTGACCCAGCGCCGCGCGCTGCTGTTCACTTGCGGCCTCGGCTGCACTCGTGATCTGCGCCGCTTGCGCACGCGCGCGGTCAAGAATTTCATCTGCGCTGCGCAGGGCACCTTTGCGCGCTGCATCTAGAGAAATACGCCGCGAAAGGTCTGCTTTTGTGATCCGTTGCGCTGTCATGCCGGAACCTCTGCCTGTCTCACCGCATCAAGCCAGCGGTTAGTTAGCTGTCGCCGGCGCGCCCGGATGTCTGTGCTTTCGGCGGCGGCTTCGCGCATGTCAGTATGATCCATCGCGCCAAGTTCGAGCGCGATCATGGCGGGCACATCGGACAATGCACCGCACCACGCAGCCAGACACAGCCTGCCGGCGCGCATCACATCATCCGTGTCGGGAAGGTCCCTGCCCGTTTGCGAAAGTGCCGGTGCAAATGCGCGCAAGGTCAACGCCCAGCGAATAGTCACGCGCGATACGTTGATCGGCAAGGGATCACCGCGCATCAATGCAGGCGACAAGACATTGGCGAACCAAGCAAGCCCTAGCCCCTGACGGGTGGTATCTAAATCACCTGATAAAAGTTGGCACAGCGCAGCGTCACCATCAAACTCAACAAGCTGATCGGGCAAAGCAAGCGCCCCACCCTTTTCAAGCCGCGCACGCAGTTGGCCGCCCAGCCGGGGGTTCGCGATCATCGCATTTCGCAGGCGTGGATCCGTAATCGTGCCAAGGGCGACATGTGAAATGCTGCCGCTGGTTCCCGCGCGATGTTCTTGCGCAAGTTCCAGAATTTGTGCGGCCGCCGTCATTTGCGGAATACCGCGCGCCAGACGCCAGACCAGTAAACAAACATGGCCGTCAACGACAGGGCAAGCAAAACACCGATAGACGCCATCACCCGCCACGAAACCTGTATTGGTAGCATCGTCGCTTGCGCAGGTTTCACCGCAACAAGCGTATCTGGCGTCACAGCAGGCACCGCTTCCATTTGCGTGCCACCCGCCATCAGCAGCGCGACCTCTACGTCGTCGTAACGCAAGTTCGGCACCGAATGGGCAACTAGTGATTTGATCGTAGGCACCAGCGGCGTCAGTTCCACCCCGGCTTCGTAATAAACAGCAACTGCCGCCGTCGATAGTGCCGTCTGTTCACCAAACCTTGGCGATGGCGGGATGATCACCTGCACACGCGCCTGACGCACACCTGCAATATCGGAAATGGTATGGGCCAGTTCTTCGTTTAGGGCATACATAAACCGGGCACGTTCCTCGAACGGGGTGCCAACGATACCTTCGTCTGGAAACACATCGCCCAAGGTCGTGAATGTCCGGCGCGGATAACCACGTGCACGCAGCAGGGTCACAGCGATCCCTACGTCATCGGGCAGCACCTTTACCACATATTGCCCATCGCCATCGCCTTCACGACCAGCAGCGATATGCGCAGCCTGAAGGATCGCGATCATCTCGTTTGCTTGGTTTTCGTCCAGATTGGAATACAGCGGTTCCTTACACCCACTGACCAGCAGCGTAAGCGCCAATAGTGCGGCCATACGAACAGCCTGTGAGATATCAAATAAGCGTCTAAGCATGGGCATCGTCGCCTCGGAACTGGTGGGTGCGCGGCTGCGCTGCCTTATCTATGCCGCAGACGGCCCCGGCCTAAGGCTGGATCACATACGTAAAATTTTGCGTAGAGCCTGCGCGGCTACGTAGCGCCCCTGCTTATATCGGCCTTCCAAATGCGGGACCTGTTCCCAAGAGCGGGGCAAACCCCAGCAACAATACGTGCATACCAGTAGCAATTGTGTATAGTTTTCCCCGAAAAGCAGGTGTCGGGGACAATTCGCCCTTAATTAGTGAGTTATAAATTTAAAATGCAGTCAATTTTTGCATCATACCAAAGCCAATATGGCATGGATTGTTCCTATGTCGCGGTCTGATCCGATTGCCGCGATATCCGGTTCTGTAACGGCCTCTTACCAGCGGTATTTGGTCGACAGTGAACATGTTGTCAGGGATGGGTCACACAACCTATCAAAGCTAAGCGATATTTTGGCTATTTCGCGCGACCGCTTTTTACCTGCCATTCAGATCGCGCAAAATCTTGTCGGGTTACCAGCCACCACCGAACATCAGGGCCATCTAGAGCCGGTGGTTTTTCGTTGGTTTTCCGATGCGGGTCGCGAAACACGAGATATGCTCTGCGCTGTGAAAGGAAAGATGACACATGCGGATCGGCATGTTGTTCTTTTGTCTCGGCATCGGGGCTTGCGTGAAATCACGACGGCTGCCCACGCTGGCATGGGGATTTCAATCATGCGCAGTGTCACAATGGCGGGCCTTGCGATGCCAGAAGCCTCTGCAACGCTCGCGCGGCGCGGGCTCGCGCTGTCGCGGTTGGTGCAACGCAAACCCGCCGATTTGTCCGAAGAAGGCGATTGGTCCTTTTTGCCGATTGAGGCCGGACAATGGCACGGATTTTGCGACAGAAGCCACTATGCGCTTGCGCTGAAAGCAAATCTAAAAGTTCCATAGATCTGACGGCGATACTATTGTGACCGCCTGTGATCTGCTGCTCCGCTATCTTCGCAAAACGATGTGGCGTTGCTTTCGCGAAACCATCCATTTTGGTTCTACAAGAACCTAGTACGGATTGCCTTATGGCTATCATACGTCGGTCTATTTCCGCTGAAACGCGGCGACGGCTAAGTCATCTATTTACAAACCGTCCCTCGGCTAACTACGAAAAGAGACATTAGACTTCCGGGGGATTTTGATGCGCTCTTTAGCTTTTGTGTTGGCAGCGACGATATCGACCGCTGCTATAGCTCAGGACAACGTGGGCACCGTTCTGATCCTTGATGGCTCTGGGTCAATGTGGGGGCAGATTGATGGCACTGCCAAGATCACCATTGCCCAGCAGGCTGTTGGCACAATTTTAGACGATTTCCCACAGGATGAGCAGCTTGGGCTCACGCTCTATGGGCACCGCCAAAAAGGCAGTTGCACCGATATCGAAACGATCGTTGCCCCCGCAACCGGCACAGCAGAGGATATTCGAACAGCGGTAAACAGCATCAGCCCACTTGGCAAAACGCCAATGACCGACGCAGTGATCGCCGCAGCGGATGCGCTCGACTATACCAGCCGGACTGCAACCGTCATTCTGGTGTCCGATGGCGTGGAAACCTGTCATCCAGATCCCTGTGCTGCGGCGCGCCATCTTGATCAGTCAGGCGTAAACTTTACCACGCATGTAATCGGTTTCGACGTAAATGACCCCGACGCATTAGCGCAGATGCAGTGCATCGCCGACGCCACTGGTGGTCGCTTTCTAAGAGCCGCTGATGCGGCCGCGCTAAACGAAGCTATCGCAACTGTTGTCGCAGAACCCGATACCCTGCCTGAGACCCCACTGACGCCTGAAGCCAGCATTGCCGCGCCAAGCACCGCTGTTGCCGGCAGCACCATTGAAGTGATGTGGGAAGGACCAGCCGCAGAGGGCGATAGTTTGACCGTTGCCCAGCCAGAAGCAGAAAGTTTTGTAAATTTTGTGTATGTCGAGGCGGATCAACCCGCGCAATTGCGTATGCCTGCCGATCCGGGAACATATGAAATCCGTTATGTCTACGGCCCGAACAGTGACATTGCAGCGGTTCAATTGATTGCAGTGACGCCTGCCGATGCGATGATCAAAGCACCCGCCACAGCGCTTGCGGGTGAAACGCTGCGCTTGCCATGGTCAGGTCCAGCAAACGAAGGCGATTACCTTGCCGTCGGCCCAGCAGAGGACGAAACTTACGTCAATTTTTCCTATCTCTACGAGGGTAACCCCGTGCCATTGGTGATGCCGATTGAACCGGGCATTTACGAAATCAGATATCACGAGGGACAAAACGATAGGGTCGTTTTTGCAACATCCATCACGATAGCCGCCGCCGACATTCACGTTGATAGCCCCGCAACTGCGCACGCCGGTGAAACGCTTAATTTACCCTGGATTGGACCAGAGAACGAAGGTGATTACCTTGCTGTCGGCCCAGTCGGAGAAGAAAGTTACGTGAACTTTGTTTACCTTCACGAAGGCAACCCTGCGCATTTGTTAATGCCTAGTGAACCGGGTGAATATGAAATCAGATATCACGCCGGTCAGGATGAAACCGTTTTGCTTGCCAGCACGATTAGCCTGACCCCGGTCTCGGCCAGCCTTGATGCGGCGGACACTATCAGATCAGGCCAACCGCTGACTGTAAATTGGGATGGGCCGGGCTACCAATATGATTTCGTCGCGATTGGTACGTTGGATGATGCAGGACCCCTTTCAGGAAGCTGGAGCTATACCCACGAAGGCAACCCGCTGACCGTCACCGCACCAGAAATACCCGGTCGTTACGAGTTGAGGTATTTTCTGGGACAAGGCGAAACAGCGATTGCAAGCCGGCCGCTGACAGTGACCGATTGAGAGTAAAGGGCGGCACCTTAAGCCTTCAGTGCTTATCTTTCGGCTGCAACTGTTACTCAGCTGGCGAAACGGGCAGCAGTAGATCTTCCAAAAAGAAGGCCGATAAACCAGTACGCCCATCCAAATTGGCCTTGCCGTAAACTGTCGTTGCTTGCTGCCGCGCAGTGCGTTCCGAAATTCCGCGGACGTTTGCAATTTCTTTCATTGAAAGCCCCTTTAACAACAAAAGCGCAACCTCGCTTTCGGCAGGCGTTAATTTCCAAATGTCGAATTGTGCGCTGATGTAGACCCCCAGTCCCTCGAGCTGTTTGCGGGCTTGGCGTGCAAGAGTCGTCAGTTCAGCCGTTTGCTCAACCGCCTCGTTCTCTAACTTGCGCGTCCTCAAATAAGAGGCGTAGGGCTGAAAAATGAAAATATAGGTCAAAAGCGCGGTAACAGCCCCGACCAGCACGACATCCCAGATCAACATACTAAGGCTTTCGCCTTGGCGCGCATCGTCCAAGATATCTAGCCCGGCCATAACGACCAGAATACAAATAGCCCCAATGATTGCGGGGCGTTCGTGGTGTTGAAACATCTAAATCTCCTTGTGGATAGGATATTTCGTTACCCCATAAAGGACATATGTCATTTGCCGGATGACCATCGAATATGGAAAACTTCCGTCATAGGCCCGATGAAATGATAAGCCAGATCGCGTCCAAGACCAGATGTAAACAACATAGGTCTTACATATGCGACACATCATTTTACCTTCATGTACCCTGCTTTGTCTGTGCGTCATGTCCCACAGCGCAGCCGCACAAGAGCTTGGGTGGTCTTATACGCTGTCAGTCGGTGCTGAATCTGAACCGACCTATGTCGGCTCGGACAGTAACGTCACCGCATTATCATATGGCGCGGTGGCACAATACACTGCGTCAGCACACCTACAATGGATCTTGGCATTTGGCGGCCTAGGTGTCCGGTATCGGATCAACGACGGTTCCGCGATCACAGCATCTTTGGAATATGAACCGGGCCGCGACAGTGATGACGATACGATTTTAGAACCTTTCGACGCAATCGAAGACACGTGGGAAATTCAGGCAATGTATTTGCACGAAGTCGGGCCCATCGGCGTGGGCGTCGGCTTCCAACAGGACCTGTTGGGCAAAGGAAAAGGTCTTGTCGGCTTTTTGGGTGCACAATACGACCATGATGTGACTGACCGGCTCAGCTTTAACACCTCGTTGGCGTTAAGCTTTGCGGATGCAGAACACATGAATACCGAAGTGGGTATTTCAAATGCTGTCTCTTTGGCCAGCGGGCTGGCACCCTACACGACCGACGGCGGATACAAGAGCACAACTCTCAGCGCCGGAATTGATTACCTGATCACTGACAACGCTACAGTCTATTCCGCAATGTCCATAGAGCAGTACGGGTCAAAAATCGCCGACAGCCCGCTTGTCAGTCAGGTCGGAAACGACACGACAAAGTCGATCGAAGTTGGACTGCGCTACAGCTTTTAATCTGGGAATAGACCGGCGTTGAACGCGCCCTATTCACTCCAAAACCGAACTCACAACTCAAACTGAAAGGTCATTAATCATGATGAAGTACGTATCTTTTCTTCTCTGTGCGTCGACATTTTGCACAGCAGGTTTTGCACAAACTGTAGATGGAACAAAGTTCCGGGCAATCGAAGAAGGCCAATGGTATCATCCAATTGAACCAGAAATGTGGACCTATTTTGGCGCTGACGAAACGACTGTCTACGAAATTCTCGAACGTGTTGCCGATAGCGATGGGCCGCGGGTCGATCCGGATCAGCCAGATACTCAGATCGCATACGGCCCCGGCAATTGGATTTACGAATTTACTCTTGCTGGTGATGCGGCCATGGCGGCAGGCAACCACAAGGCAGCGGCGATCTATTACCACACCGCTTCAGCACCCCATACGAACGATCCCAACAGTGTCGCAGCATTACAAAGCGCGAACGCAGCTTACGTTCAGGCCGCATCAACCGTCGCGAGCGATTTTGAAGTTGTCGACATCGCGCATGAAAATCAAAGCTTTCAAGCGTTCTTACACCTACCAGAGGGCGAAGGCCCCTTTCCCGTGCTTGTCATGTCAAATGGGTCTGACATGTCAAAAGTGACAGCCCTGAATTATTACGAAACACACTTACAGCCAAAAGGCATCGCCTTTCTGACACTCGACACGCCAGGAATGGGCGACAGCATCGCGTATGACGTTCGTGACGGTCAGACAGATAAACTGCACGCAGCTGCTGCGGCTTGGGCGAAAACGCAGCCAAACCTGCAATCCAACAACGTTTTCTTGCAAGGTGTCAGTTTCGGCGGCAACGCCGCTGCACGTTTGTTTCTCGACAAGCCCGAACTGGATCTAGCTGGCGTTATCTATACCTGCGGCCCCCTTCACCAAGCCTTTCTTGCCCCTCCAGAAGCATATGAAAATTTCCCGCGTTACACGATTGACGGCGTGAAAATCCGTGTCGGTCTTGAATTGGACGCATCATATCAAGATCTGGCTGACGCAGTGCGGGTTCTGTCTTTGGAAAATCAGGGCCTGTTCGACGGGGATAAAATCACGACGCCCCTTTTGGCAATCAACACACATGATGACCCGGTCGCGTCTTTAGATGACATGTCACGTTTGCTGGACCAAGCGGAAAACGCAGAGTCGGTTGTGTTTCACCTTCCAGGCCATTGCCCGCCCCATAACCAACGCGAAGCCATTGTGTCGGCATGGATCATCAGCAACCTAAGAGATTAATCCCACAAAACAACGAGACCTTCCAATGATTGGAAGGTCTCGTCAGTCCGCTTTGGCCGGTCACACGCCACGACGCATGGCGCTGCACAACCAACCCGACAGATCATAAATTGGGTGCTATGCGTGCCCCGTCACGACAACCTGCATTTCGCCCTATCGGCATTGCCGTTGTTGCCAAGACAATTGTACCGGTTTTTTTAGCTTGGATTTCTGGTACTACGTGGTGCCTGACCTGTCTGTTCTATCGGTCCCAAGGCTCTATCGATACCAGATCAGGCCACATACTGATCGCGGCCGTTTTATCTAAGGCCAACTATAAAGGACGATCGCGCCGTGAACACATTGTTGGACGAAGTAAAGGCTTGCACGGTTTGCAAAGACCTGCCCCTTGGACCGCGTCCCATCTTGCAGATCAGCGCGACGGCTCGCCTTTTGATCGTCGGACAGGCACCGGGGCGGATCACTCACCAAAAAGGAATTCCGTTCGATGACCCTTCGGGGAACCGTTTGAGAAGTTGGTTACTGCGCCCTTGTGCGATCTCAATAAGCTTGGCCACAAAGCTTGGATATTTGACTGGGCTGGTTTCTGCGTGGCGTTCATCAATTTCAACAATAGGTGCTTTGAAGGGAGCTTCTGGAATGCGTAATTCCCATCCGTTCCCCGAGACGAAGACATCCCCGAGGGAGCTTCCAATCTGAAATTGATGACCGCAAAGCTCTCCGTTTTCCGGTTCTGGTTCGTGGAAGTGCGAGGCGTCATTTCTTGCATCCGGTATGGCACCTGCTTCGCGCACGAATTCTTCGACCTGAGCGAGCGCTTCTTCACTCGGCTGCCAATCTTCTTTCACCTCATCGGTAAGAGATTTCCAGTGAGCGAAGCCAAACTCCATGGCCAGGATGGTCAAAGCGTCAGTGTGTGCCATTGCAGTCGCTCGCGCATACCGCTTTCCCAAAGTTCTAATTTTTTTCATCTGATAGTTTGTCATGTGTCATCTCCAATAGGATCTGACTAGGTGCCCGCTGCTAATCATCCCACGCAACTTGCGCAGTGTTTCAATTCAAAGCTGAATACGCTGCTTAGCTTTGCATGGCGGGCACACCGGCCTGCGTGAAGGCCAAGTTGTTGATATGACTTCTATCGGATTTGGTCAAGCGACGCTAAGCCGACCAGAGGCGCAGTGTTTGGGTTTTGCGTTGCAGCCCATCATTTCTGCTATTCGCGGTAGATCAGTCTCGCTAACACCTTGTTTCGAAGAGCTAACGGTGGGAATGTCAAAGGGGATTCTTCACCAAAGTTATTTTCAGCATCGGAAAGACCTAATATTGAGCAGACCGTTAGACGTACTTGGTGCACCCGCATCCAACGCGGGAGATGAATTTCATGAAGCCTGGGCGCTCGGAAATGCCTTGAAATTGCTAGACCCAGCTACAGGTCTTACTGAATTAACTGTCGAGGGTGTCAGGGACGCCGCAGAAACCAATAATAGTACCAATTGGGACGGAGTGGACTGCGCATTATACTTCGACAATAACGAGAAGCCCGAGAACTCTCGCGTTGAATTCATTCAGCTGAAGTACTCGGTGACTGGCCAGAACAAAAGTTGGACACTAGCTCGTTTTTGCACATCAACAAAGAAGACAGGCAACAACTCCGTTGCGCGAAGGCTTGCGGACGCGTTCAAGGGCGCGATTAAGGGGCGGAAACCTCGTCAAGTGGAGGCATCGCTGAGCATCAAACTGGTAACGAACCAGCCAATAGCAAAAAAGCTGCAAGGTAGTATATGGACCTGTCGCGCTTTCGTGCCGCCCCAAGTGCTCGTTTAGGCCACCTTCCGTTCGAATGCGACAGGGCTTTTCCAGCCCAGTGCTGAGTGGCGGCGGCGTGGATTGTAGAAGCCATTGATGTATTCAAAGATTGCCATCTCAGCTTTCCGTCTTGTCTCCCAAGGATGCCGCCAGATCAATTCTGCTTTGATGGTTTTGAAGAACGTCTCGACGGCAGCATTATCATAGCAATTCCAACGCCAAGATCATCAGCCACCTGCTTACGTGTTAGCCCACTGGTCAATGCGATGCGCACCGCGTCCTGGCGGAATTCGTCCGTCCGTTTCAGTCCCATAGTCAGTCTCCTTTGCTGCAGTAAATGCTATCAAAGGAGCGGCATCAAACCGCGACAGGTCCAATATTCAAGGCAGCAAGTTGCAAGTTGCAAGTTGCAAGTTGCAAGGAGACGATTACAACTCGCTAAAGCGTGCAACTGGTCTCGGAAAAAACCAACTAATCCAATTTTGTAAGGTGCTGGTACTTGAAGGCGGTGAAAGCGCCAGAGCAGAGCTCCGTGAGCAGAATACGAAGGAAATCTCCGAACTCGTTTTGAGCCCAGTCAAAGACATGGCGGACAATCTGCGAGTACGCATTCAGGAGTTACTTGGACCGGAAGGGAACAGAACCGTCAAACGCGATACGGTGTTGAGTTGGTTCAACCTTGGAAGAGGGCAAGGACTGTTTCCTTGCGAACCAGAGCTCGAGCCCCTTTCAGAGGCGATCCCACGATCTACTACGGAAACTCTTGCCAGTGAGGTTCAAAAGCATCCACTGGTTGTTCTGCATGGGAAAGGAGGTTGTGGGAAAACAACCACGGCTAGAAGTCTAGAGACTGCCTTGCCGATTGGCTCGAGAACCATAGTTTACGACTGCTACGGTGCAGGCAGCTATCGTGACCCGTCAAGGCCAAGACATAGTTCCTGGCAGGGATTCACGCAATTATCCAACGAGCTTGCAAGGTCGACCAATACACCGCTGTTCTTCCCGTACAGTGAACGGGAGGACATGGCTCCACCGTTCCGCCAAAAGCTGGAAACCGCGTCTGAGATTTTTGGTCGAGAGAACCCAGGTTCCTTGTTGGTGATTATTATCGACGCGGCCGACAACATCGTGACTCACGCAGCTACACAAACTCCGCCACAAAGGTGCTTTGTGGATCAGTTAGTTGCTTTCACAGATCTTCCCTCCAACGTCCGAATTCTAATCACATGCCGCACCTCTAGGCTATCAAAAATGAACCTGCCTGAGGAGACCAAAGAAGTCCTATGCCCCGCGTTTTCTCTTAGTGAAACAAGGGCAATGATCGCGCTCCATGGTTTGGAAGGAAGCGAGACTGCGATCAGCGATTTTCATGATCTCTCGCGTTGTATTCCTCGTGTTCAAACAAGTGCGCTGGCCGGAGCAATGTCGTTGTCAGATGCGGTTGATTTTCTACGCCCTAACGGAAAGTCTCTGAATGATCTCTTCGATTCAAAGGTTCGAGAGGCATTCGACCGTAGTGGCGTCGACATCCGACGGAGCTTCTGGTGCGCAGCGTTGGATGAACTCTCAGCCCCGATGCCAGCTGTAGCGCGCCTCTGCGAGCATGGTTCCACGTAATCATTGGGTAGTGGCACAATGTGTTGAGCTGGTTTTGCGGCCCGTCTCGCAACTCTGCAAAATGGGAGATTGAATCCCAAGATAGCTCTAGTGTTGGTTTGTGATCGTGGTTGCCAATAACCAGGGGACGTGCTGCACCCGGCAACTGATTGAAAACTTGCTCTACATAAGGTAAGCGTTGCATCTGACCCCCTAAATAGGGGCTTAGCACACTCGATTTGAGAAAATATGATGTCCCTAAAAAGGATACAGGCATCATGAATACTCAAACATTAGGTGCGCTCTCAAGTGATCAGAAAATCGACAAAGTCTTCCACGCCTTCGGCTACTCCATCCCGGTCGGAAAAGATGGCCGCCGTTTGTGGCCTACAAAGTTCAAGCGCGAAATGTCGAAGCGCATGAGATCCGGTACGCTCTCAATCGGTGATGTCCAAAAGACGTGCCAGATTTCGGACAAGACCGCCTATGCTTGGCGGAAGGGGCCGAAGCAAAAGAAATCGGCAAAGCGACAAAAGGTCCAGGAATCCGTACCAGTATTTGCCGAGATCAAGGTTCAACATGATGTGCCAGTTGAACTGGCTGAGGCGTCTCACATTGTTTTCAAACGCGCCGGATGTGAATTGTTGCTGCCATCTACTTACCCCGTCGCTGATTTGGTCGGCCTCATACGTGCATTCGAAAGCGGATCATGATTTCTCCGGCGGGCAACTTCAAATTTTACGTGGCCAGCAAGCCCGTCGACTTCCGAAAGGGGATGGACGGCCTCGCAGCGATTGTTCAAAACGAATTTGATCTTGACCCGTTTAGTGGTGCCATTTTTATCTTCCGTTCAAAACGTGCGGACCGGCTTAAGCTGATCGTTTGGGACGGCACAGGCCTTGTGATGACTTACAAGCGCATCGAAGGCAAAGGATTCGAGTGGCCGCGCATTCAGGATGGTATGATCAACATGAACAAATCCCAGTTTGAGGCCTTATTCGAAGGCCTTGACTGGAAGCGGGTGACCGCCAGAGGTATGCGCCGTCCTGTTGCGGTCTGAAACAGCTGGTACTGAAGCCACAAAACGAGCCATTGATTGAGAATTGCGAGATGACGAACTGGTACACTGCGGACACGCATTTTGGGCATGAAAACGTCATTCGGTTTTGCGACCGCCCTTTCAAGTCAGCGTCTCACATGGACGGCATCATGCTCGAAAACATGTGGAAGGTTGTGAAGCCGGATGATGATTTGTGGATTATCGGAGACTTTGCCTTCGGTGCACCAGCCAAGGATGCGGCTTACCTCCAACTGATCTTTGGGCAGCTGCCCGGAGCGCGTAAGCACCTGATTGTTGGAAATCACGACAGCGTTCTCACCCAGTCGTTGGATTGGACGTCGGTTTCATTGATGGCCGAAGTGACCGATGGGCCGAAGAAGCAGCGAAACACGCTTTGCCACTACCCAATGATCACATGGAACCACGCGAGACGCCAAGCTCTCCAGTTGTTTGGGCACGTACACAACAACTGGCGCGGCTCACGCAACTCCGTCAATGTCGGCGTTGATGTCTGGGATTTCATGCCGGTTACATTCGATGATGTCGCGCGACGAGCACGTCAGTTGCCTATCAACAAGCATTGGTCAGATGTCGAGCATCGCAAGGAACTCAACTAACTCCCGACTTTCGCCGCGATCGGTACGAAATGACAGGGTGGCGGGACAAAGTGAGCTTTCTCTGCGAGCGCGCCAATGTCAGCTTTCGCTCAAATGACTTAAAAGATCGTTTAGAGACCTTGAATTCATGCTTTGACAGGCGTCGTTGATCCGTTCATTACTCACCAACCACGTGACGTAACGGGTTTTCTCCACAATTCTGCTTTCCATTCTGATAAATGGCTCGCACCTTTACCGTGGTATCAAACACTTATCGAGGTGGTCCCGACTCATCTCGGGCCATGGCGGCATTCAGTGACGGCCAGATCGCGTTCCGCAATCTGGCCGCCAGCAAGCTGGCAGAATTACTCAATTCTCGGTCATCTTCAGCACCGCCTCGGGCAGCCGGTCGCCTTGAACTTCGACTTTTGCTGCTTCAGCGTTAATCTCAGCCAGATCATTCGGTGTAAGGTCGAGATCAACCGCGCCGAGGTTTTCTTCCAGCCGATGCACCTTGGTCGTACCGGGGATCGGCACAATCCAAGGTTTTTGCGCCAAGAGCCAACCAAGAGCGACCTGCGCTGGCGTCGCGGCCTTGCGTGCAGCAACGCTTTTGACCACCTCAACCAGCGCCATATTTGCCGTGCGGACTTCTGGCGCGAGACGCGGTACAAGGTTGCGGAAATCGTCCTTCTCAAATGTGGTGGTTTCGTCGATCTTCCCAGTCAAGAAGCCTGCCCCCAATGGGCTGAAAGGCACAAAACCAATTCCAAGCTTTTCCAATTCGGTGAGAAGCTCAACCTCTGGCCCACGCCAGAAGAGGGAATATTCGATCTGTACAGCCGTCACGGGCTGCACCGCATGGGCGCGACGGATGGTCTGCACGCCTGCCTCTGACAGGCCAAAGTGGCCGACCTTGCCTGCGTCGATCAAATCCTTGACCGCCCCCGCGACATCCTCGATCGGCACGGCGGGATCAACGCGATGCTGGTAAAACAGATCAATGCGGTCGGTTTTAAGACGTTTCAACGCGGCATCGGCGACCGCCTTGATATGCTCGGGGCGACTGTTGGTTCCGCCTGTGCGAGCCCCAGTTTCCAGATCGATGTCAAAGCCAAACTTGGTGGCGATCACCACCTTGTCGCGGATAGGCTGCAAGGCCTCTCCGAGGAGCGCCTCATTGGCAAAGGGGCCGTAGGCCTCGGCAGTGTCGAAAAACGTCACACCGCGTTCATAGGCATCGTGGATCAACCGGATCATCGCAGATCTATCTGCACCTGATCCATAGACCCCAGTCATGCCCATGCATCCAAGGCCAAGCGCGGACACCTCAAGGTTTCCAAGTTTTCTGTAATTCATTGTCGTTTTCCTTTATTGTTGCGCTGGGGCTTCGACGTTTGAAAACGCCAGTACGAAATCGGGTAGACGCTGGCCTTGAATCTCGATGGACGCGACTGCGGCGTTCAGTTCGGCGATTTCTTCAGGCGTAAACGTGACCTCTACCGCACCGACATTATCCAGCATGTGCGCCATTTGCGTCGTACCGGGGATCGGCACGATCCAAGGTTTTTGCGCCAGCAGCCACGCAAGTGCGATTTGCCCCAACGTTGCTTCTTTGCGAGCGGCCCAGTCAGTCAACAAGGTGACAAGGGCAAGGTTGGCGGGCAGGTTTTCGGGCCTAAAACGCCCCTCGACCGCGCGGATATCGCCTTCGGCAAAGCGGGTTGCCGCATCAATGGCCCCGGTCAGGAAGCCCACACCCAGTGGGCTCCACGGCACGAAACCGATCCCCAGTTCCTCGCAAAGCGGCAAAACCTCTGCCTCAGGTCCGCGCCACAGCATCGAATATTCGTTTTGAACGGCCGTTACAGGCAGGGCCGCATGGGCGCGGCGCAGCGTGCCAAGTCCCATTTCCGACAGGCCCCAATGCAGCACCTTGCCCTCATCCATCAGGTCACTGATCGCGCCCGCCACATCTTCGATCGGCACGTCGGGATCAACGCGGTGCTGATAAAGCAGGTCAATGCGGTCGGTGTTCAGCCGCTTTAGCATCCCCTCGACCACAAGCTTGATGTGATCGGGCTTGCTATTAAGGCCCGGAAGCCGCGCGCCGGTTTCCAAATCGATATTCCAGCCGAATTTCGAAGTGATGGTCACCTCGTCGCGAAACGATGCGATGGCCTCGCCCAAAATCCGTTCGCAGTGATGCGGGCCGTAGGCTTCGGCGGTGTCAAAGAAGGTCACACCGTGATTATGTGCAGAGCGGATAATGTTGACCATCTCGGGCCTTGAGGGGCGCGTGGTTTGATAGGTGCGATACATGTTCTGCACCCCCATGCCGATGCTGGACACCTCAAGCGTGCCAAGCATACGCTTGCTGCTAATGCGCGCCGCGCTGGCATAAACCCCCGCGCTTTGCGGCTCTTGAGCAGCGGCCGGTGTTCCGTTCGCAACCAGCAGCGGTGCCGCGGCAAGGCCACCTGCTGCGCCAAAGAATCCTCGGCGGCCGACGTTTAAGCCATTTTCATTTGTCATCTTGTCATGTCCTTGTGATGAAGAAGTAAGTCTGTAGCTGTCACTTTTGAGCGGCATCCCAAAAGCGTACTGCTTGCGCGATCCAGCCTTCGGCGCTCGTTCCGATACCCGCTCCGAAACCGTGTCCAACGTTGGGGAAGCGGTGATATTCCACCAGCGTGCCAAGGCGGCGCAGATCGGCAATCCGTCGCTCCATATTGATGGGAGGGGCAATACGATCGTCTTCGCCCACCACGACGAAAGTCGGAGGTTCGGTCGCGGCCAGATCAGAATGGCTGGTATAGGCCATGATAACCGCCGCCGGTTTGGGCAAGTCATCGGCACCGAAAGCCGCTGGTCCATGTGAACCAATGTACGCCGCCATACGCGCCCCCGCGGAGCTGCCCCAAACCGAATAATCCAGAGTGCTGACTTCTAGACGTACCGCATTGTCGAAAATCCAGGCAATCGCGCGTGCCATGTCTTCGGTCGCAACGCGCCCGCCTTGCCCTGTGCGGTAGGTCACCACGAAGGCATTGAACCCCATCTCGCTGATCCCCTGCGCATAAGGAAAGCCCTCGTGCAACGACGCCACATGCGAAAAGGCTCCGCCGGCCGCGATAACTGCAAAAGGTGCTCCGGGGCGGCCCCGAAACACGAAAAGCCCCGCCGCGGCCTTGGACGGATCGGCCCTGATTTCTGCCTCGGAATAGAGCTCATAAAAGATGGTCTGCCCTGCATTGGCCTCGTCGATCACTAGATTCAGGGCGGAGACCATAGTTTCGACATTCAAAACCGTGTGATAAGGAACGAGGGGGCCAATATGCCCGAGCGGCATCGCGGGGTCGTACCTACGACCATGCCATGGCAAGATACGTTCGGCAAAACCCGCAAAAGCGGGATTGTCAAGGATATCCGCCAGCCGTGCGTCCGAAGCCAGATGCTCACTGATTGGCCAAGTAATGTCCGCAAGCGTTGTCTGCGCTTGAGCCGGGCCCGCCTCTTGCGCACACGAGGATTGACCGAAGAAAGCCAGCAGAAGGAAGGCGATGAAGTACGTTTGCGACTGTCTCATTGCGCCTTCCCCCGCACAATGCGCCGCGGCAGGGAACGCCAAATGCGCTGGCTGTAATAAGTCAGCGCCGCAAGAAGGCCGATGATGGACAGGTAATTTACAAAGAACCCGATCATGTCCGCGTTGAAATCCCACATGTCGAGCGCGTATTGAAACCGCAACCGCGTGAAGATCCCCATCTCGCGCATGGCGAAGGCGCCTTTAACAGCTACTGCCGCGACCATTACCCAAAGCGCCCAAGCACGTAGCAGGTTAGGTTTTGCAAAGCCAAAAGCCCGACCTGCGATGGTCATCACAAGCGTCCATCGCGTACCCAGATGCACCCCAAGGAAAACCAGCGCCCAGAAAGCTACGAACATATGGGCTGCACGCACGGCAAAGGCGGCATTCAGTGCAACCGCGGCGAAAACATCTTTCGAGATTAGGATGCTCGTGACCAAAAGGATCATCATGGACAGCGCCATCGCCGCAATGATCACCATATTGAACAGGCGCACGGGATCAGGGCGCACACGCCGCACGGTGCCATACCAGCGCTGATTAAACACATTGTGGGCAATCAACAGCGCAAAGAACACAGTGCCAATCACCTCATGTGCCAGGTTACCAAATGCCCAATAGGCCATTGCCGACACGAACAGGAGGACAGCAATGAAATCCAACAGAATTCGCGAGCGCAGCATCACAGGCACCCCGAAATATTAGAGGTGAGGGTCATTGCGCGAACCTCCGCAGATCGTTGTAAGTATACATGTATTCTACATCTGATCGCGCTTGATGGCAGCTTTGGCAGCGGGCGGTGCTCTCTTCCATGTTGATTGATTGATCACCCCAGTAGAACTGGAATTGCCAGTCGCCCGTGCGACGGCCATCGTCATATTCTGCGCCCCAGCCCGGACCTTTTTCCATCACGAAATAGCGGTAGACCTCGCCTTCACGGTAATCGACCAGAACCACCTGTGTTCCATCGGGGATCTTCTGTCCGGCCTGCGCGGCATCAATTGCGGCCTGCGTCGTCAGCATATGCTCGGTCACATTGCCGCGATTGACCGTGGTATAGTGAATCAACGCGTCAAGGTCGGGGAACGTGACGCGCGTTTCCTCGGCTGTGGCCAATAGGGCGGTAAAGGTTCCAATTCCAAGGGCCGCGACAAAGGTTGTCCGGGTGAGTTTAGGTTTCATCGGTTCTCCGGCTGTAGGTGTGTGACATGGTGTTTTGCTGATGGATGAACGTTGTGGCTGACGTTATTGACTCTAATCGCTCCACTATTCATTGATTAGAGCTAGGAAACCGGATGGGCCTATTAGGTAAACTGATAAGTGATGAGCGAGAACTTCAACGCCTTGGCCACCTTCGCGACGGTGGCTCGTGAACGCAGCTTCACCCGTGCCGCAGCAAAACTGGGGATTTCCCAATCTGCATTGAGCCAGCAGGTCCAGAATCTGGAGGCGCGGCTTGGGGTGCGGCTGTTGACGCGCACCACGCGCAGTGTGGCTCCGACGGAAGCGGGAGAGAGGCTGCTCACGACAATCTCTCCGAAATTTGAAGAGATAGAGCACGCCATTGCTGATCTGCGCGCCATGCGTGACCGACCTGCAGGCACCATCCGTCTTACGGCCGGGGAACATCCAGCTGTTTCGATCCTCCAACCGGCTCTGGCAGAGTTCCTGCCCGGATTTCCCGAGATCAAGGTTGAACTGATTGTCGACTACGGACTCGCCGACATTGTCGCGCAGGGGTTTGACGCGGGGGTTCGGCTGGGGGAGCAGCTGGAAAAAGATATGGTTGCGATCCGGATCGGGCCCGAGATGCGGATGGCCGTCGTGGCTGCGCCCAGTTATTTTGCCCGCCGTCCGGCTCCGCATACGGCCGAAGACCTGATGGCGCATAACTGCATCAGTTCGCGCTTGCCGACCTACGGCAGCATTTTTCAGTGGGGGCTGGAAAAGAACGGGCATCAGGTGAAGGTGCGCAGCGAGGGCCAAATGGTGCTTAACACGCTTGGCTTGCGAATTTCGGCGGCGCTGGATGGCTTGGGGATCGCCTATCTGCCCGAAGATCAGGTTCTTGGCCATATCGCTGCGGGCCGTCTCGTGCGGGTTCTGGAAGATTGGTGCCCGTCTTTTCCCGGATATCATCTGTATTATCCCAGTCGCAAACATCCCTCAGCCGCCTTTTCTCTACTCTTGGATCGGCTGCGTTATCGGGAATAGGCACCCCGCACGACGTGCGGGATGCAAAGTGACGTTATTGTGCAAAATCGACCGCTTCAGCCCGTGCGACACTTGCTTTGGCGTCGTCGGGCAGTAAATATCCGGCTTCTATCAAATCCTGCCCGGATGCCTGCACAGCCGCGACATAGGCGTCTTTTGTACCGTAGCGGGTGGTCATTTCGTCGGGAGTCAGGTCCTGCGAATAGCCCGAAAGGGTGCAGAAAACTGTGGGTCCGTTGATCGCATTGCTGGTTGCGGGAACGGCGAATTCAGGCAATTGCAGTCCTCCAATCGGCAGCCCCTCCGCATCGCGCAGCACCTTTCCGTCCGCATCGCGGGCAAAGACCTGCGATGCCGGGGCTGGCGTACCCTCTTCGGCCCATGCCTCCAGCGACACCAAAGCCGCCGAAAGCGCCGCGCCGGTGTCCACCTCAGAATAGCTGGACGGCATGGCGCAATTCTGGCTGGCAAGCGTCTCCGTAAAGCTGAGCGGCCCGTTTGCGCCCGGATAGGACGCATCGCGCAGCACCATACGGTCGACATATTCCGCGCCATAGACAGAACTGTGCGCCGCCCCCGCCAGATCCCAGATCCGTACAAAATCGCTTGGCTCAGTGGGCGGGAACATGTCCGCCGTCACCTCGGAATTTACGCTTATTGCTGGCACTTGCAGATCGGTGCGCAGTTGCGGGGCAAGATCGTCAAACAAGAAGCCGTTGAACAAACCCGTCAACGGTTGGATTGTGTTGTAATAGCTTGAAAGACGGAACGCAGATTGTGATTGCCCCAAAGCTATGACGGTCTCGATGTCATAACCCGCCAGAGGTGCCCCGTTGCCCGTGCTTTTCAAAGTGACCACCGTTTGTGAAAAGATATCCCAGGCCAGCGGATCGACCGGACAATCTGGCCCCGCGACGCAAGTATCCACCACCCCGCCTTGCGGATCGACATTGTCGGCATCAACGGTGAGGCTACCGTAGCGTTCAAGGCTCCAGGTTTTCAGTCGATCCACTCCGTTCTTCTGAGCCGAAATAACGGCCACAGCATAGCCTTGTGAAAGCAAATGTTCGTGCATTTCTGCAAAGGCAAAATCGATGTCCTGCCCCGCGGTCACATTTGTCCATTCCACCACTAACGTACCGTTGAAGGCCTCTTGCGAAGGGCGGCGTAACAGCACGCGGCTGCGATAGGAATAGCCGTCGTCGATCACCTCGGCGGTGTCCATCTCACCAAGTGTGGCACCGCGATAGCGCTGTGCTGTCCCTTCGGTGAAAAACTCCAACTCGCTGTACCCAAATGCCGTAAGATCAACGGCTGCCGCTGACATCGGCGCACTGTCCGCCATATCAATCAGCGTCAAGGTCGCAGGTGAGACCGCATCGGCAAATGCCGTGCTGCCAAAAATCGAAAATGCCGCCGCAAAAGCAAGGCAAGAGGTGGCAGGGGGAGAGGTGAAACGCATGATCTGTCCTTTGTCTAGGTCGCGCAGGAGGTGCGCGCTCTGGACAAACCCTATCAATTGAAGTCAGGTGAAATAATATGCGCATTTGCGCAAGGCTTGTGAAGTGAGGATTAATAATGGCGGGCCAATTCGACGATCTTGATAGCTTTCTGGTGGTGGCCGAGGAACTGAACTTTACCCGCGCGGCAGCACGGCTGAACATCAGCGCCTCTGCCCTCAGTCAGGCGATCCGCCGCCTTGAGGCGCGCCTTGGTCTGCGCTTGTTGGTACGCTCCACGCGCTCGGTTGCGATGACACCCGCGGGAGAACGCATGTTCACCGCCGTCAGCGACGGCCTTGGCACGATCCGACGTGAGATCGACGCGCTCGGTTCGCAAAGCGAGGCTGCCGAGGGCATGCTGCGGATCACGACATCCGAGTATGCCGCGCTTGTCGTGCTGGAACCGGCGATGCGGGATTTTTTGACCGCGCATTCGGGCATTGCCGTAGAAGCGGTGATCGACAACGGGCTGGTCGATATCGTGGCGGGTAAATTCGATGCGGGGATTCGAGTGGGCGAAAGTGTCGAACAGGATATGATTTCCTTTCGCGTACGCGATGCGATGCCAGTCCGCATCGTCGGTGCGCCCGCCTATTTCGCGCGCCGCGCCCGCCCCGAACACCCCGCCGATCTGGCGCGGCACAGCTGCATCAATATGCGATTTTCCGGCAGCGGTGAACTGTTCGCATGGGAGTTCGAAGAAGGCGACCGCGACTTTCGCGTACGGGTGCCGTCGCAACTGATCGTCTCGGACGCCCAGGTCGCGCTGAATGCCACCTTGTCAGGAACCGGCCTCAGTTACATGCCGCTGGATCTGGTAAGCGCGCATCTGGCATCCGGCGATCTGGAATCTGTTCTGGACAAGTGGGTGCCGCCACTGCCTGAGCTGCACCTATATTATCCCGACCGCACGCATCAGATGCGCGCCTTCACGCTGTTCATCCAACACATGCGACACTGGGCCAAGGCACATGGCCAAGCGGATCGGCAGGCAGTCTGATCCTCGTGTCTAGAATGGCGCCAGCGGCGCTGTTCCTGCGACGCCTGCAAAATGAGGATGCGCGGTAAAGACTAGCTGAACATGATGCGCATGATCTCAAAGCGTTAGACGGATTTATGAATTCTCTACTATGGGGCGCGAACAGCGAATTTCGGTCGCAAGTTGAGGTAAACTTGTCGTTAGCTGAAATGGCGGCGCTTCGCCAACTTTCATTCTATGCTGGCTTCAGTAAACGTATGACCAAGCGGTTTACACGGGCACAAGTCTCAGACATTAGAAAGGCTTGGCAAAATGCCTAACCTCCAGATAATAGCACGAAAAAGGCGCGCACTTCTTACCTAAACATTGCCATATGAAGTGCCCATTGTGTTTTCCAACGAGATGCTTTTGGTCTCGGAGGTCCGACGAGAGAAGCTTTCGCAAGACTTGAAAACCGCACTCGGAAAAATCAGGCCTGAAGTAACCAAATATACAAAGCCACTAAACTACAAGATCCGAAAGGGTGGCAGTTCTGTGAACACTCTCAGTATTGTTCATCCGCTCCATCAGTTAAAGATGGCGAACTTTGTTTTTCTTCATGAACAGACGCTGATCAACGAGTGTAGTAAGAGCCAAAACACGCTGCGTGCCCCGCATCAAATACTCCCTGCTGTAACGAAAAGCGCGATGAAGAAGGTTGGCAAGGTAAAGAAACTCGGGATACCGCACATCGCTCCCAGTGAAGGAGTTTTAGATCTAAACTTTGCCCCTTCATATTTCAGCCTGAGAAAATACAATCTTCTGGACAGCTTCTACTCGTCAAATGAATTACTGCGGCTTGAAAGCAGATTCCCCTTTTTGTTACGGCTTGATGTTACAAAGTGTTTCTTCAATATCTATACCCATTCGGTAAGTTGGGCGATCAAAGGGAAGGAATTTTCCAAAATCCATGCCCAAAAATATTCCTTCGAACAACAATTTGATACATTGATGCAAAGGGCAAATTTCAATGAAACTAATGGGATAGTTGTAGGCCCGGAAATTTCACGGGTTTTTGCTGAGGTGATTTTTCAGAGAATTGACCTCAACATTACCAGTGCATTGAATGCAAGGTTTGACGAGGATACAGATTACGCGCTCCGACGCTACGTTGATGACTTCTTTATTTTTGCTAAAACTGAGGCGTCCCTGACGGCAATCGAAGA
The DNA here is from genome assembly GCF_002933395.1 of Yoonia maritima. Lineage (GTDB taxonomy): Bacteria > Pseudomonadota > Alphaproteobacteria > Rhodobacterales > Rhodobacteraceae > Yoonia > Yoonia maritima_A. The sequence continues at coordinate 110,870 of NZ_CM009490.1, read as the reverse complement.
AACCATAAATGAACAACTTGAGGCGTATAAACTGTACGCTAACTCTGCCAAACGCCAAGTTTTGCCACGCCCATTTGTTACAGACATCACCAGTGCGAAGCAGTCGGTTGCCGCGCTTTGTGGAGATATGCTCAAGACTGCGGAAAAACCGCTCGACAGTGACCCTGACGACCAGCGGAAAACCAAGGCGGAATTTAGATTCTTCTTGGAGGAACTTCGCCTGATCGTTGGTCGTACCAGCGCTGATTTTAGTACAATAAGTAGCCGAATATACTCAGATGTATCAAAATCAGTGAAAGCGTTGGGAGTTCTGTGTTCTGGGAGTGTTGCGATTGACCAACGCGCAGATGCGTTTGCGCGATTGAAGTCGCTGGTGCGGATATTATTCTACGCTCTTTCATCGGACTATAGGGTTAGTCCCATATATCGCGCGCACCAAATACTTGAAGAGATTCAAAGTGCTAGATCGCACTTCACAGACTTAGAAAATGCCGCATTTCAAGACTATTTGGTATTTGAAATTTGCGAACTTTTGTCTTCCCGATATGAAAAGAAGTCGAATGGTGATATTGACCTAGAAACCTCAAACTTGCTGCTTTCTTCGTCAAGCTACAAACACCAACACGGGCATTTCGAACCATATGATAAGAAAGCTTTACGCTAACTTTGCTTACATAACTGACCCGCGCCTTGTCGAAGCCCTACGTGTTCAGTACGGGCACTCGTCGTTGGCGATGACCTATCAGTATACCCACAACCCTAAGCAGCTCGAATCAGCAGATGAAGTCGAGCGTGCATTGACGCTGCGAAGAATGATGGAACTGATAAATGGTGAAGCGGTCACCGGTAGAGCTGTCTCCGCACTAGCCATGGACGACGATTTCCAGCAACTGAAGGCTGATACGCAAAATAGCGGTCAACAGATTTGGATCGAGACCGCAAAGTGGATTCAGAAGCACGACCTGCGCTTTTATGAGAGTTCTCACGGTGGGTGTCTAAATGTCGCTCCATCTGAAATGCGCTGCAAGGCGCGAAACGATAAACCCGAATTCTTGGATGATCATCAACCTAATCTAAGTAAGCGTTCCGCAGGGACATGTGTCGGTTGTAAAAATTTCATCATGATGGGCTCGCACAGAGCTTTTTGGACTGAACGATACCGAGCGGGCAAACAATTCATTGAAAGCGCGCTAGCGCAAGGGGCTGACGCCGCCTCACTTCGCATCATAAAGGACAGAACAAGGCAGGCTGAGGCACTCCTTCGAGGCATCGGAGAGCCTCTCCCACCTGAAGATTCTACTCTTAACGCGGGGCCCCCTTCAAGGGGTGGTGGTCAAAGTCCGAAATTGGACATCACTGATGGGGGAGTTCGTGATTGATAGTGTAAGGCAAGATTTCTTGGAAGCAATTGAGCGAATCAAACTAGGGAAACCGATAAATGAAGCGCTCAAGCTGAAAGCAATTCAAGGCAAACTCAAGCTCAATAATTCGACAGTCGCTTTGGAGGCATCACGCGGGCTTTCGACTCTGCACACAGCCAAGTATCGCGACCTTAAGACACTCATCGCAGGTGGTCGACAAACGGCTAACAGGGCTAGGCAAGTAGAAGAACTAAGGGTCGAATGTCGTACTATGAGGAAGAATCTTGAACGATCAGAACTGCGTTTGAGCCATGTAGAAGTCAGCTTGGTGCAAGCCGAACGAGCGCTGCAGCAAGCGATCGAAACGAAAGAAAGGCTGGCGGATGACAACAAGAGATTGAGAAAGCATATTGCTGACATGGGCAAAAAAGTATGAGAGCGAGAATATACTCACAGTTTTAGTCTGTAGGTATTGAAACTGATTAGTTGGGAACGGATGCTAAAGGACTTTCATAGGCTCAAATTGGAGATGCAGGCTTGCAGGCTATGTAAGGATCTTCCGCTTGGTCCAAACCCCATTTTTCAGCTGGATGAGCGGGCAAAGATCTTGATCATTGGCCAAGCTCCCGGACGCATTACTCATCTAAAAAATCGCCCCTTTGACGATCCCTCTGGGGATCGTTTGCGAGAATGGCTTGGGATTGATAAGTCTGCTTTCTACGCGGATCCCCAGATCGGCATTTTTCCAATGGGACTTTGCTTCCCTGGTGCAGGTTCTTCAGGCGACAAACCTCCACCAGAAATTTGCGCGACAACATGGCGGAAGAAAACAATGGCAGCTCTCAAGAGTGTCGAACTGACTTTGGTCTTGGGTGCCTATGCCATCGCATGGCACTTGCCTCACCTGAATGGAAAGACCGTTGCAGAAGCAGTCAAACAGTCTTCTGAAGGCCAAGACCGGTTCTTTGTACTGCCCCACCCAAGTCCGCGAAACAACAGATGGCTTAGGCAAAACCCTTGGTTCGAAGCTGATGTCATTCCAAGAATTCAGCAAAGCGTGAGACAAAATCTAAGTGAATCTGAGAGGAAATAACTCACTTTTCGCTGAGCAGTTACTCGAAAGAAACTGTCTATAGACGGTTTTATTTTGACTTCACGGGAAAACATAGGGATATCAATTGGATAGCCATGGAATAGACAATTTACATGTTATATAACCGCGTTTTTCCCGGAACCGGTAAAAGCGGCGACCTGCCTCCGCGTACCGAATGCGCCTTAACCTGGAGAGAGCGCATACTGCCAACGCTGCAAGCTGTTGAGCTAACTCTGATCATCGGGCGTTATGCCATTGATTGGCACCTACCCACGTATTCCAGTTCCACAGTAACCGCTGCCGTAAAATCATGGGTTCGGCTGTGGCCAAAGCAACTGATCTTACCGCACCCCAGCCCCAGAAATAACCGATGGTTGAAAGCCAACCCGTGGTTCGAAGACGACATCATTCCCGCCCTACAAGAACGCACGAAACAGTTGATCTGACAAAGCGAAAAGCTAGCGGAATTTCATCGTAAACACCTGCTTGGCTAATGGGCCAAGCGCGTGAGCCGGGCCAATAAAGCAACGTCGCGTGCGGGCATCGTGTCGTTGTCGCGGCGGATTTTGCGTAAGATGGTGATTGCCGTCGTCTGGTCCCCACGCTTTGCCGCCAAACGTGCAGCGAGCCCTTGGGTTTCGGGGTCTGCTGGCGCGCACCATTGGGCAAGGCCAATCAGATCTGCAGCCGAATTGAATCGCCCATAGGATATATGCACCGCCGCGAGCCCGTTGATCAGCGCCACATCAGCATTCATCTGCACGTTAGATTGGTCCGCCACATCAGCCACAAAGGGGTCGGTTTCGTGTTTCATCCGATCACCTCGGGCGATTCAGTGCATAGCATATGCAAATGTTCGAACAGCAACGCCTGTCGATCCAAAGCGTCGCAACCGGGTAATGCATCCTGCGCGCCTGTTTCTTCGGCTTGGGCGCGCAGCCGCAACGATGTCGTCGCCACGTCATAGGCCAACTGCCGTGGTTCTGCATTGGCAATGCGGGCAATCAACGCGGGGTCAGCCAAAGCCGGATCAATCATCGTTGTCCAGCCCGGGGTATCCTGTTCATACAAACCTGCGCGAACGGGTGACTGTGGGATGCGCTCCGACTTGGGGTCTTGGCCTAAATCGACCGGCTCTGACACCGGATCAACCTGATTGCGGCGTGGCGCAGGTATATGCCCTAAGCCTGTGGGTGATGTACCGATACGTGTCATATCCTACCCTTTTTCGTTCAATACGCGACGCGAATACGTTCGCCCTGACGGGTCAAGGTCAGGGCATCCGTGTCAATCGCGTCGATTGCCCAATTATCAAAGATAACATCCCCCTGCACCGACACCGTACCATCCGCAAAGACCACGCGCTTTGGCGGATGCAGTTGGATCAGCGCAATCGGAGGCAGATCGTTTAAGCCTTGGGTTACCGTCACCTGCCGCACAAGCACTGGGGCGCTAGGCTGGCTATCGTACCACTGCGTAAATTGCTGCCAATCGCGTTCAAGTCGGCTGGGTATGACACCTGATACTGTCAGCGTACCATTATCAGCGACATCTGTGTTCAGATAGGGTGTAAGCCCCAATGCGATCAGCCGACTGCGCGCATGGACCGATGTTGCGATAAATGGCGTGTCAGCCACATTGGTAACAATAGCGCGTGGGCTTTCCACGGCGCGGAATGTCAGTGTCGACTTTTGCGACGGGACCAACAGCACAGCCAACAAACCAAAGGCGGCAACGGCAGACACCAAAGCCCCAGCAATGAACCGGCCTGTTTGTGTTTCTGGCACAGCACAACCACGCATGTGCAACGTCGTTCCGCCCAGCACAATATCGACCGGCAGCCGGTATTCACCCGACCTCGTGTTTTGCGCAACGGTTTCGCCTGCGAATTGAACCTTGCCGTCGCCTGTCTGCACTGTCGCCAACGTCCCAAAGATAGAACGGCGCAAGCACAGCACCGCGTGGCCTTCGACAATCCCTTCGTCAAACAACTGACTGTCATCATGATCACCGGAACCCAGCGATATTTCGTTTTGGGCAAAGGTCGCCATTTCGCCTTGCATCAGACCGCTGGTGACGGTGATCTCGACCGAAACGGCAGGGTCGTCTTGTACAAAACCTGACAGACGCGCACGTGCGCGCCCCCAAAGCCATTGGAACTGCGATGGCAAGTCACCGATCATCGGTTATTGCCCCCTTAAAAGCTGCGACGTGTCTTGTTGAATACGCTGTGCGATTTTCCAAGCCACTTGATAGTTGGTCAGTTCCAAATAAAGCGAACGCACACGATCTTCGAGCTGCTCGCCCTGATCCGCGCCATCGACGTTATCATCGCGTTTGGCGGCACCGGGCCGTTCGACATCAGACAGCACCTGCTGCTTTGCATCGCCAACTGCGCCGGACCCCGGCCCAGACAGCGCGTCACGTTCGGCCTGCATAAAATCGTTGTGCACCGCAGGCCGTGTTGTCGCCTGCCCGACCGCACGCGATGCGATATCGGCAAAGTTGGATTGCTGCGCCGCCTCTGACCGGGCCTGCCCCATCGCCTCGTCCAGTGTCATACACGTCGTCTGTGACAGGCCTTCGTCAGGGGTGATATCGGCAACGCAGCTATTCATTGTCGCGGATGTTGTCGGTTATCAAATCGGTCAAAAGCATGGTTGCGATCAACTCGAATGCTTTTTCCTGAATTTCTTCTTCAGTTGGTTCAGTCTCGGGCGCTGCGGTTTCACCGTCTACGGGTTCCATCAATTGCTCCTTTTTCGTGGCATGAACGGCCAGTTGTCATCATGGAACATGCCCGACAGCGCCGATTGCGGGCATGACGTGCGCTACGCATCGCGGCCTGTGGCACGTAGAAAACTACGTAGCCGCCGCGCAAGACGACGTGGCCTGCGCACGGTCATTCTAAGCGCAACAGCCGCAACAAAGGACGCGCCAATGCCCCAAACCAAACAGGCTATATTAAGATGCGCCGCGGTCGCCTTGGCTTGCAGTGCACCGATGACGGTATGGGCAGATACGCAGTCCGCCACTGCGGCCATCACAGATCAAACAAACACGGATGCCGCGCTGACCCAAACCGATGACTATTTGGTTCTGCGCCAACCTGTTGCCGCGTTCCTTGAACTTATGGCGCAAAATCGCGGGCTTCGGCTTGATGTATCGGATCGGGTCAGGGGAACGATCAGCGACACACGCTTGACCGGCACCGTCAGCGAAATCTTGGATGATGTTGCAGATTCACAGCGGCTAGACTGGTTTGCCTTCAACGGGGTTGTTCATGTTTCGGCCCGCGAAGAAGCCATGACACGGCTGATCCGTCTTGGCGACCTAAGCCCTGACGACGCCATCGACGTGCTTGATGAAGCGGGTCTAAAGCTTGAACGCTATCCGATCCGGGCCACAGCCGAGGAATCGACCGTCGCCATTTCCGGCCCGCCACGGATGTTGGCACTGGTCGAGGCGGTGATTGAATCTGTGCCTGCAAAGGTCGCGTTTTCCGCCCCTGCGCGACCGGGTCGCAACGTGATTGTGCGCCGCGGCATCACCGCTGAACAAAGCAACACCCCCATTTCAGATTGAAAAGTGGCACGTAGCATTTTGCGTATCAATCACAGTCCGCATCGCACCGCGCATGTCACAAAATGAAGCAAGGAAGGAGATTTGGAATGAGTTTTAGCATCGACAAAAGTCAGCGCGGTTGCGCATCCCGTTTCACACGCCACGGGAACGACGATGCCTTCAAACGCATTCTACGAGATCCCGAACTTTCAACATCAAATGGCGCATGCCGCACCAAGGTTGAAAGGAAATCCGGGAAAGATCGGTGTCCCAAAGGGGCGCCGGATGTGGGGGCCAAACAGCCCGATAAGCAAAGTCAAAACAAGGAGCCAAACATGGCAGATACAGTAAGCTCGTCAGCGGGCGAAGGTGACCTCGAAGCATCTGATGCGAACCAAGCCGCTCTCGAAGGTCGTTTCCAAGCGCTTTACATCAAAATGATGGAAAAGCAGGTCGAATTTAAAGAAGCCGTTGAGCCCTTTAAGACTGACAACCAGAACGCTGGTAAAGGCTAAATTGGCCCTATCGTTTCGAATTGGGGCGGTCCAACGACCGCCCCAATTCATTTTTAGCGCAAGACGTTTCAGCGCAAACCGAGATAGAGGGAAACACCCGCATGTCACTTCGTAAGGATCTATTGCTCGTTGGCCTTCTGGTGGCCATTTTGATGCTCATGATCATCCCGCTTGACCAGATGGTGATTGATCTCCTTCTTTCGGTGAATATCACGCTGGCGGTTGTTCTGCTGACGGTCGCAATTTACCTGAAACAACCCTCTGATTTTTCTACTTTTCCCTCTGTCATCTTGATTGGCACCGCGTTTCGGCTGGCGCTATCGATCGGCACCACCCGCCTGATCCTTAGCGAGGCAGACGGCGGCGCGATCATCGAAACCTTTGGTAATTTCGTCGTCCAAGGCAGCGTCGCTATCGGGCTTGTTATCTTTTTGATCATCACGGTCGTGCAATTTCTTGTTGTGACCAAAGGTGCCGAACGGGTCGCTGAAGTTGGCGCGCGCTTTGCGCTTGATGCCCTGCCCGGCAAGCAAATGAGCATTGACGCTGACATCCGCGCTGGCACGCTTGACCCCGAAGTTGGCGAACAAATGCGCAAGCGGCTGTATCGGGACAGCCAATTTTTTGGGTCAATGGATGGGGCAATGAAATTCGTCAAAGGTGATGCGATTGCCGGGCTGATCATTATCGCAATCAACCTGATTGGCGGCATTGCTGTTGGCGTGACAACCCATGACCTAAGCCTATCCGAGGCAGGAGCCGTGTTTTCACTGCTGACTATCGGTGACGGCTTGGTCGCCCAAGTTCCCGCGCTTTTGATGTCCCTTTGTGCCGGTATTATCGTGACGCGCGCCACCAACGCCGACAACCAAGACCTTGGGTCTGACATCGGAAAAGAGCTGATCACAGAACCCCGCGTTCCTGCCGTCGCAGCGGTGGTCGTTTTGGGCATCGGCTTGGTGCCCGGCTTTCCCATCGTTATGTTTGGTAGCGCGGCAGCCGTTCTTTTGGTGTTGTCGGTTTTGACCGCGACAAAACTGAAACGCGATAATGCAGCCCCTGTCGATGATATAGACGCGACAGAGGCGCCATCGTCAGCAGACGACCTGCTGGTGCCTAACCCAACGCTTGAAATCAGCAATCGGTTGGTTTTACGACTGGGTTCCAACCTTGCCGACCGCGTGAATATCACTGCTATGTGTGACCGGGCCGAACGCCAGTTTCTGACGCTAAACCAACGTAGCGGGGTCAATTTTCAACGCCCCGATATTATTGTTTCGCCCGATCTTGATCCTGACAGCTTTGCGCTTGAACTGGATGAGGTCCCCGTTTTGCGTGACAATATTCCCGCCTACACACGCTTGTTCCGGCTATCCGTCGACAAGGCCGCGACCCTTGCACAATGTGACAGCCACAAACTGCGCCCTATCGATTGGCATGCATTCAACGGTGTTGCCGTATCAGAAATCGAAGCCGGCAATACGCTGGCCAACGCAACAACCGACGATCCCGCCATCGGAGAAATCGCATTAGGCACCGCCTTGGGGGATCAACTGTTCGGAATGCATCAACGCTATGTTGGTAATCTGTTTTCGCGGCCGCAATTTGATGACCTGATCGACCGTTGCCGCGCCGTCGATCAAAGCGCAATCGAAAGCGCGGTCACGAAAACAGGTTCTGCAGCGCTATTTGCCGCCTTTCGCCATTTGGTCGAAGAAGGCGTGCCGCTTAGGCCGCTCAATTTATTGCTGTCAGGATTGCAAGCGTGGGTCGACGAAAAAGGCGTCGTTGAACCCGAAGCATTGGCAGACGGAATACGGTTATCCATGCGCCGTCAAATGTGTCATGCGGCTGTTGGCGACGATGATATTTTGGGGCTGGTCATGGTCGGTCCAGAGCTAGAACGAGCCCTGCGCAAGCGTATTTCAGGCCGTCGCGCCGATACCGCGATTCAGGAAAATGACCTGAATTTACCCGAAGGAACGTTGGAATCAGTTCTTGCCGATCTTCACAATTTGATTCGAGACAGCGGATCACGCAGCAAGCACGTTGCGGTTGTAATATCTTCGGATTTGCGGCGTCGCTTTCGGCGGATTCTCGCCGCAAATAACATCGATCTTATGGTCTTTGCGCCGCATGAAATCGCCCAGGACGTACGTAGTTTTCCGCTTTCAGTTCTCGGAGCCCCCCAATAATGTCATTTCTGTGGCGAAACGTATCAGACAATAATTCATTTGTATTAGACATTCAGAACATGAATTTTGGCTCTCAGATCTGCCAGTTTTTGAGAAATTACTGAAAGCCAAACAAAGACAAAAAAGATTTACTTCCCAACCATAAGCTGCACCCTAAAGGCACTATTAACATGGTCAATTTCTGATCAGTCGTTGGCTTTTCGGAAATAGGGGGAGATCACATGACGCATGATACAAGACCAACCGTCATAGTTGCCGAAACACAAGAGATCGTTCGTGAAACGGTTGCGCGACACATCGCAGACAATTGTGGCATTACCGTGGCAGCCGAAACGGATGATGGTTATAGCACGATCAAAGCGTGTCGACAGTTTCAACCAGACATCCTTCTTCTTGATATGGCGATCGCTTATCCATCTGGGGTTGAAACGCTTTCACGTCTAAGGTCGAGCCTGCCTGACCTAAAAATCATTGCTGTTACCGAAGATACATCTGTGCCAAACGCGATATATGCTTTGTCCAAGGGGGTGATCAGCGTTCTAACCCGCAAGGCAAGCGCCGATGACTATCTAAACGCCGTGCGCGCGGCGCTTAAAAATCATTCCTACCTGCCAACAGACATCATTTCGGCGTTTCTGGATGCACGCCGCAGTCTGGTGCGTAGCGGAAATATGTTTGGATTATCATCGCGAGAAATGGAAGTTCTAGAAGCCTGCGTCAGCGGCGCATCAACACGCGAAGTCGCAGAAAACCTAAACATTTCTGTGCGCACTGTCGAAACCCACCGGCACAACATTTACCGCAAGACCGACTGTAGCTCGATGCAGGATCTGGAAAAGTTCGTATTAGACATTTGACACCCCTAGGTCCTGCGTAGTGTTCTACGTAGCGCATATGATACCATAGGTATTCGCCGTCTTTATTCTTCTTAAGATCGTACAAGGAGATAGACATGGCGAATTCCATCACAAGCGACGAACCATCAAAATTTGATCCCAGCGAAGTAACGCTAGAATCGGCATTTATCACAAAGCTTGTTTTGGGGGTCGCAGTTCCAAAGACCGAAGCCGGGGAAACCCCCGACATTACTAAATTTCTCAAAAAGCACCCCAAGCCCTCTACGGTTGATGATCGCCCCCTACCCGGCGAACAAAAATTCGGCCCTGATATGAAACGCCCCCGCGGCGATGACCGTTCCGCAGAAGAGATTATTAAATCAAACCCCACGCTCGCGCATCTTGCCGCAAAAGACCAAAAAGCGTTGGCTGAAAAGGTCGGTGATTATCACAATGATCCCGACGCCGCCTACCGCGCATCATCTGTCATTAATCACATCGAACATTTCGACGAAGACGGCAAAGAAATCACCGGCGACAGTGTGGGCGATGGTACCATCAGCGGCTGGACACGCGCCAACCGCAATGATCGCAAATCCGAAGCAAAGCACGGCACAGAGGCCGGGCGCTTTCAGGATTTCACCAAATATGGCTATTCGTTCTTTAAGGGCGACACCGCCGCCGATGGTAAGCCGCGCGGTGACGAAGCCGCCAATGGATTGGATCGATTTACCGTGCGGCCTGAGGGCGATACCCGCTCTGCTCAGGACATCATCGACACGTGCCCAACATTAAAAAACCTTGCCCCCGGCGACAAAGAGCGCCTGAAACTAAAAGTCGGCGACTTTGAAAATGACGCTGACGCCGCCTATCGCGCGGTTGCTGTCATCAACATGATTGAGAATTACAGCGCTGACGGCACCCCGCTTTATAATGGGGATACTGGCAATGGTAAGATCGACGGCTATTACAAAGCACTCGATTTTGATTCAACAATTCCATTCTATGCTTGGTTCACCGCACATATTGACCGCAAAGCCAAAGGCGGCAGCGAAGCCGCCCGGTTCGAAGATTTTTTAGACGAAGGTTTCAGTGCCTTTGACGATAAAATCCCAATCGAAGGTCGGCCCGTTAATGGCGAGGCCAGCAATGGGTTGAACCAAAATACCAAACGCCCCAAAGCCGACAGCCGTAGCGCCGAAGATATTATCAAAGACAACCCATCGCTCGCTAATCTGTCTAAGAAAGACAAAGACGCGTTGAAAGATCTTGTCGGTGATTTCGAAACCGATGCGGACGCGGCCTATCGGGCCTCATCTGTGATCAACCAAATCGAACATTTCGATGAAAGCGGCAATGAACTGTTTGGTGACAAGGTTGGTGACGGCACGATCAGCGGTTGGACACGTGCCAACCGCAATGACAGAAAATCCGAAGCAAAACATGGCACCGAAGCGGGCCGGTTTCAGGATTTCATCAAATATGGGTTTGAATCACTTAAAGGCGACGCCGCAGCCGATGGCAAATACAACGGCGATGTCGCCGACAGCGGGCTTGATCGCTTTACCACCCGCCCCGATGACGATCCGCGCTCGGCCAAGCAGATCATCAATGATAACCCAGAGCTGAAAAATCTGTCCGACAAGGAAAAATCTTATCTCAAAAAGCACTGCGGGGATTTTGAAAACGATGCAGACGCGGCCTATCGGGCGGTGTCTGTCCTGAACCACATTCGTAATTTCGACGCTAACGGTAACTTTGTCCCGACCGCAAAGCGTACAGGAAGCAAAGCGGCCTCTGCCTATCCAAAATACCGCAAACAGCGACTAGAGGATTTTGGCAACAATGGCTTTCGGACCCTGCACGGGGATGACGCGACCATCCACGGGATGAAAAAGGATACAAAGCCCCCGGAACACACCCGAATACATGGCGAAATATCCGCAGAATCCGTCCGGCCAACCGGCGATGATAGATCCGCCAAGGACATCATCGAAGACAATCCAATCCTCGCCAATCTGTCGGACAAGGATAAACAAGCGCTCAAACGGCGGGTTGGTGATTTTGAAAACGACCCGGATGCCGCATTCCGGGCGGTCGCCGTTTTGAACCATATCGAATACTTTGATGCCGACGGGAACCGGCTAACTGGCAAAGACGTGCATAACGGCGCGATCAACGGCTTTACGCGCGCCAATCGAAACGATCCAAAGTCAGAAGCAAAACACGGCACCGAAGCGGGCCGTTTCCAAGACTTTATTGATCACGGGTATAGCACGCTAACCGGCCATGCTGACATTGATGGCATTCCTGTTGGGCTGGACAAACGCGACATTCCGCGCGACGGGATAGGCGCGCCTGACGACCTGCCCGCAATGCCCCTGTCGCTGGATGACCGCGAAGAAATCAGCACCAAAGCCCATGAAATGCTGAACGAAGAGCTGGACAAAGCGCCAAAAGGTTCAAAAGCCAAAATTTTGCACAATCTCATCCACATGTATGCCAATGCGGATCAACCGAAATTCAAAGGCAAGGTCGACAAGGACAAGCTGGAAAAAGACATCGCCGCCCTGTTGGACGACCCCGAAATCGTCGCGATCCAAGAACGGATCGAAGACACCGTATGTCGCGAAGTTACGGGTAAAACAGGCGATCAAGTTGTTGCAGAGGTCGAAGACATTCTGAGCCATGCAGAAGTCCAAGACCGTTTGGATCAATTGGAACCCGGCGTGCGTGCACGATACGTCAAAAACCTGATCGACACCGTGGGCATGTTCGACTCTAAGAAGGCAAACGAATTACGTGGTGCCGAGGCAAGTCGCACATTGGACGACATTCTGGACCCAACCAATCTTGAAAACATGACAGTCGAAGAACTGACCGTTTACGTCGAACAGATGTTGACTGGATCGCTTTCTATTTCGCGTATCACGAACGGGACCGTCGGCAGCTTTGCTGGGGCTTATGAAAAATTAAGCACAGAAAGCCGGGAACGCGTGGCAACAGCAATCGCCGAATTCTTTACAAGCGGCAAAAAGCCAAGCGAACTTAGCGAGTTGTTCAATAACCATTCTGATCTTACGACGGCTGAAGCGAACGCCGGAGAAGAGATAGTTGCCCAGCTCAAAGCCTCTGAAGCGCTTGGCGTATTCGGGACTGTCCTTGCTGGGGTCGCTTTTTTTGCTAACTTCCGCAACGTGGGTGGCCAAGAACTAACCCCTCAGCAAAAGTTGCTATTTGTGGCTGATGCATTTTCAATGACAGGTCAGATCGCAGGCAGCGTACCATTCTGGAAGGCCATTGGTATTGCTCCAAAGGCCCGCAATCTTATCGCGGCGACACAAAATTTCTATCAGTCCGTCAAGCAAGCCTTCGGTGGCAAAATCCCCGAAATCGTCGATGAAGCCCTGGCAGATGGCATCATCACCCCAATGGAAATGGTGGACATTAGAAACGCTGCTCCAAACGCAAAGGGCAAGGCGGCAATTGATGCCGCGATCGAACGGTTCCGCGATACAATGGGCGTCGGAGGAGAGCCGATCAATTACGAAGCCATTGATTTGTCCACGGTGGAAGATATTGATCAATTCGCTACTGATTTCTTTGGCAAAGACTATTTTCCTGAAAACACTACCGTCAGCGTCGACGACATCGAACAGGAAATATCGCAGATATTCGAAGACGCAGGCCTTGATCCAATTCCCGCATTCAATCCCGATCTGGATTTTGACGTTCCAACCCCTGACGGCATCGAAAACATGCATCCCGATATGACTGCCGACCTGAACGAAGCACTCAATGTCAGCGGCCTGCGCGAAGAGCATGGTCTAGAAACCATCACAGAAGAGGAAGCGCTCTCAAACCCTGAACTGGTACACGAACAAATCGCTGAAATCTCCGAAAATGGCGGCGACGAAGCCGTAGGAAGGCTGGTCGAAGCAACGTCATCCAAGGGGGCCGCCTATTTCCTAAAGGTGCTTGTTGGGCTCGCGCCAATTGGGGATTTGCTGTACGCAGGCCTGAATTATGACGCCGCGTATAACGACTTTAGCGCGGGCGAATATGAAATGGGTACGCTTGATACCTTGGCCGGGGTTGGTCTGACATTGTCAGGCGGGTTTGGTGCCGCTGGTTGGATTGGTGGCGTTCTCGAAGTTTCGGCACTCAGCGGACCTCTGTTCCCGATTATGACTGGCTTTGGTTTGGCCGTCGTTGCTGTGGCGACCATCGGCAAAATGGCGTTGCAAGGACAAAAGCACGCCAAAGCCGAAGCGGAATTAGACAAAATGTTCAAAGGTGGCGCAGGGAACGACGAAAACTACTATCTAAAATAGCAGACCGCCGCGCGATCCATAACGGATAACATCAAAAGAGCCAGCAATCGCGACGCGATGCTGGCTCTGTAATTTTCACGACAATCCACCGGTACCTTCAAGATCGGACGATAGGTTATCACCATCGCCACCATAATCTTTGTGGTTATCTTCGTCCAATCCGAACCCAGAAGAAAACTGTCCGCGGTCCCGTGCTGCCGCGCCTTTTTCGCCTTCCCAATACTCAAGGAAATGCGCCACTTCATCGCGGCGATAATCAAATAGGCTGATCCCATCGGGCGCATCCCGCTGCCCATAGTTAGCCATATAGGCATCCAGAAAACGGAACTTGTCTAACCCATCTTCTGTCAACAACCCGTCTGCGTCTAACTGTTTAAAAAAGTCTTGCATGTCTTCACGATAGCCGGTGATTTGCTTGGTCCGTTTGATGTCGTTTAGAATGTCCGGAATAACCGTCGCAATCGACAAGATAGCTGAGATAAAGAATGATGGCGCAGCCGCCGATTTAATAAAGCTAAGCCCTTTCACCAGTCCCAAAGATGACGCAAATCCCCCGACAAGCCCGAACCCACCAGCCGCAACCTGAAGTGCGCCCTTTGATGTGGTGACATCATCCCCTTTGGCCAAACCTTTTTCGATGGTCAGCGCCCCAATCACGATATCGGCGGCCCCTGCAAAAGTATCCGCGCCTGCGCTCATCACGACCAGCGCCGCAGAGGCGGCCTTGTGGAAACCAGAAGCTGGCTTGCCATCCGGCCCTTTGACTTCGGGGCGCAGCTGATAACCTTGCTCGATACCTTGAACCAGTTTTCCGTATTCAGCATCGCTCATGTCAATGACGGTGCTTTTGTAGGTATCGCCCTTTGACGCGCTATCAATCGCGCTTTCAAATGCGGCTTCAAACGCACGAATATCCCGGTTTTCGCCGTGGGTGACCTCGGACGGGGCCTTGAGCAAATCATCAAGAGTCTTATCCATTCCAATCAGTGGCTTAGCTGGAGACTTCTTTTTGGCGTCCGGGTCTTGGTCCGCAGGGCGTCCTGCATTTTCATACTCGCGGTCGATATTCTCGTTATAGGCTTTGACCTCTTTATTGTAGTCGCCGATGATGTTGTTCGCCAAATCAGCAAAGTGTTTTCCCGACCCGATAAAGCTGATGAAATCCTTGGCTATCGCCAATCGTTCTTCTGGGGTGTCGGCCAGCGTGCCACCCTTACCAGACAGTTGATAAATCGCTGAAATCAGGGACACCGCACCCCCCAATGATCCGATGATGCCTTTCTTGGTCAGGTCATTAAAGACGGCACGAACGGTCGATCCCTCTAGGCTGCTATATTTGCCATTACCTAGCACCTTATCGACGTCTTTTTCTGTCACAGTGCCTGTCTTAGAATAAGTCGCACCCAGTTCCTGAAGTGCGGCACTGAAATCTTTGGCGGTTTTTTTATTTCCCAGCATCTCGGTAAAGAATTTTTCGGCCTCGGCACCACGCCGCCCCAGATCAAGCCCGCCTTTTTTGATTAGCGTCAGGAACACTTTAACAAGGTCAGTACCCGCTTGGGTCAGGTTTTCTTCGCTAATCATGCTGGGGTCCGCCATCAGGCTGTCCAGCTCCATCGTCATGGAATTCAGCTCCATGTTTTGGGCGAACTCTGCCGCTGCGTCGGGATCGGCCGCCAACAATGACGTATAGGTTGCTGTGATATCATCCTGAGCGACTTGATCTTTCCCATCAGTAATCAGGTCTTGGATCATTTTCACATAATCCGCGCCAAAGGCCATATCCTTTAGGTCTTGGACAATATCAGCGCCGCCTTCAACCTTGCCTAACGCGATCTCGCGGGCCTCTGTAATATCCGCCGATACAGCCTCCGAACTCATCAATTCAGCAATTGTGTCGTTCACTTTGGTTTCATCAATGATGTCTTCAAAATCGCGGCCCAGCACGGGTTCTACATCGACACCTGTGCTGATGTTCAAGGTAAACACCCCTGCACCATCATCCAGATACGACCCAGCCTTAAGCGCCCGAAACAATTTGGCACGGTCGTCATCCGCCGCAATCGACCCGTCGTCGATACCAGCCTTCCAATCGGCCATAACAGTCTGCCATGCCAATTCGGTAACCGTTAGGACATTACCGTCTTTGTCTTTTTCCGTTGTATCCAATGCCGCGATGTCAAGCTCTTCCAAGCGCGGCAGGCCCGCTTCCTCGCGTGCAGCGTTCACAGCATCCGTGCGTTCTTTGGTTTCTTTGGCGTCCATTGCAGGAGTAATCACATCCTCCATTTCACCTTTAAGGCTTGAGAACCCGAATTTTCCGAAATCCTGCAACCGCCCAGCTTCACTGCCGTGCTTTGCCTCTCCGCTTTTGCCAAAGCCATCGATGCTTCCATTGCCGACGTTCCCACCGCCGGTACTGTTCCCGTCATCATCATAGGTTTCGATGTGTTTTAGAACCTGAACCGCACGAAACGCCGCATCAGGATCGTTTTCGAAATCGCCGACCTGCTCTTTCAGCATTGTTTTAATGTCGCTTTGGTTACCAAGGTTTTTCAGTAACGGGGCATCGTCAATAATCTGGCGGGCGCTGCGTTGATCGCCTTCGGGGCGTTCCCATTGAATCCCTAGCGCGGCAGCCAGTTCCTGTGCCTTCGTGTTGTCTGCAGCCTTTGACGTCTGTCGAATTTGGCCTTTCAGATTGGACAACCCATATTTGCCAAAGTCTTGCAGGCGCCCTGCTTCGGTTCCATTCCGCGCTTCGTCGCTGCTCGTGAAACCGTCAATCCTGCCGTTCCCGATGTCGGTGTTCGCGATCCGGTTTCCGTCGCCATCAAACTGTTCAACATGCCGCAAAACTTGTACCGCGCGATAAGCAGCATCTGCATCATTTTCAAAGTCGCCAACCCGTTCTTTTAGCATCTCTTTGACGTTGCTTTGCGTGCCTAGGTTCCGCAGCAGCGGATTGTCATCGATAATATCTTGCGCACTACGGGTATCACCATCTGGCAATTCCCACACAATCCCAAGCGCCTCTGCCTGCTCACGCGCAACAGGGTCTTCGGCAGCTGTCGTGATATGCTGCAACTCGCCCTCAAGGTGCGAAAACCCGTATTTGCCGAAATCTTGTAAGCGACCTGCCTCGGTTCCATGAACCGCATCACCGCTTTTCTTAAAACCATTGATTTTATCATCGCCTACGCCGCCGCCAACCTGACGATCGCCTTTGGCATCAAAACGTTCGATATGCTCCAAAACCTGCGCCGCGCGATAGGTGGCATCAGCGTCAACACCAATCTTACCACCAACCCGCTTTTCCAGCGCATCCCGCACACCGCTTTGATTGCCAAGGTTTTTTAACAGCGGGCTGTCATCAACGATTTCTTGCGCTGTGCGCCTGTCATTCGCCGGACGTTCCCAACGAATACCTGCATCTTTGGCTTGTTCTTGGGCATCTTCCCACGCCGCAATGTTATCTGGATCGACCGAAGACGGGTCAACTGCACTCGATGGGGTGGACGCACTAACGTTGGGCATGGGGGCACCTTTTTGATCTGCGTGGCCTTGCATCACAAAACCACTTGGGGTTGATCAAAGGTGACGATCTTTAAGTGACACGGATGTGACACACATTCGTTGTCGGCTGTTTTCAGCCGCCCAACTGGCCGCGCATTGCTTGATAGATGACAGCAGTGGCGACATTGGCCAAATTCAACGATCGCACACGGGTATCAAGCATCGGCAAACTGAATATCCGATCGTCCATGCCATTTAAAACCTCGGGCGGTAGCCCTTTGGATTCACATCCAAATACCAAATAGGCATCCTCCGGGTAAACGGGATCATAGATCGTTTGCGACCCGTGTTCTTCGAAAAAGAAAAGCTGATCTAACGATGGTTTTTGATCATCCAAAAAGCACTGCCAACTGTCATATTCCGTCAGATTTACATGTTTCCAATAATCCGTTCCGGCACGCCGCACGGCTTTTTCATCTAAGGAAAACCCATAGGGTTTGATTAAGATCAGTTCGAGATTCAAAGCAACGCTTGTCCGCCCAATAGCGCCGGTATTGTAAGGAATTTCAGGTGTTACCAACACCATTTTCATGCATGGATCAGCCATTGGATGAGTGGACTTTCTTAATTGGGGGCGCAGACGCCGCTTTACTATTCTAATGCGTTCACAGCACTAGCGATTTTCCAAAAACTGATACGCCTCAAGAAGCGTCGCCGCGAGCCCGTCAAAGAATCCCGGAACACCAATATCAATCAACCCAGAAGGTGCCGGCCCTTCATCTTGATACGAAATTTCAGCAGGTCTGACATGGATAATTCCAGAAGGCGCAGCAAGCAGTTCACGATAGCTCGCGCCCTTACCATGTTTCAGCACATTCACCGCAAGATAGTATTGATGCACCCGCTCCGCGAGGTCGGCTTTCCCAGCATCCGATAACGCTGCTGTTAGTTTTCGCGAAAACGGTCCGCGCCTAAAGTGGTGCTGCATCTGCCGTTCGAACAACGTAAACGTGTCCACAACAACAGCTTCAAGCGCAACATAGGCGGCGCGCAAGTCTTCAACTTGTGCCTTTGATCCGTCGGAGCCTTCAAAATGTTCCCGAACCGCTACAATCTTGTCTTGGGACGTTTTTGCATCGGCCTGCGCAGCCGCAACCAGTTCCGGCACAGTTTGTGAAGTTTCCATCGTTCATTCTCCTTAATATCCAACCTCCCTTAAGCTACGCGGCAGAAATTGATAGTGGCCCGGTGCATTCATTCGCGCCGCCACACGAATTTTCATCTCATATTCTTGCAGTTTTGGGATTTGACGTTTATCGACATTTCACGCTTTCAAAGCGATCCAGCGAATAGCCAGACACCACATAAATCATTGTGCCGTAAAGTTAACCCTTTGCGCACTCTTTGACTTTTGGGAGATCGGCTTGCAGGTCAATCCATCGACATACGGTCTTTATGATCCAACACTTGAACACAGCGCATGTGGCGTTGGGTTCCTGACCCGAAAAGATGGCCAGCAGACGTATGACGTTCTGAAGCGTGGGCACGAAGCCTTGTGTGCGGTGCCGCATCGCGGTGGCATGTCATCCGAAGGCGTTGGCGACGGGGCAGGCATATCTGTTGATTTGTCGCTGAATTTCTTTAGCAAACTTTGCGGTCAGCCCCTATCAGCTGGGCAATTTGGCGTTGGGAATTTCTTTCTGCCGGTGGATATTGCGCAACATGAACAGGCGAACACCCTGATCGAAACCGCGCTTCTGGCCGAGGGCATGACAGTCCTGCACAGCCGCGATGTTCCCGTCGACAATAGTGCAATCGGCGACCGCGCTGTCAAACATCAATTGTTGGTGCGTCAATGGATTTTCGCGGCCCCCGATAGAATGCCGCAAGACACGTTTGATCGCCGTATTCATCAAGTATTATTAGCAATCGAAGCCGACGCATACACCCAACCAGCACTTGATGGGTTATACCCGCTTTCGTTGTCATCGCGGATGCAGGTTTTCAAAGGTCGCTTAAATTCATGGGAAATCATCCCCTATTTCAAGGACCTGTCCGACCCTGAACACTCGGTTCACACGATGTATTTCCACACGCGATTTTCGACCAATACTGATCCGCACCCATCAATGGCCCAGCCATTTCGGCTCATGGCGCATAACGGAGAGCTGAACACAGATAAAAAGAACCGACTGTCCGAGGCCGCAATTGCGCTCGCCCGCAACAAATCCATTCAGCGCCCCAAAGGGCAATCTGATAGCTGCCGCTTGGATCAGACTCTGAACTCTCGTGTCTACGACGAAGGGCTCGACCTGATCACAGCCGTTGTCGCCATGATGCCCCCCGCATGGGAAAATGACACGCGCCTGTCCCCCCAAGTGCGTACCATGCTTGAATATTTCTCTCTGTCCGAAGAGAAAAACGACGGCCCCGCCGCGCTTGTGTTTGGCAATGGAACCCTGATCGGGGCGCGGCTAGACCGGCTTGGCTTGCGGCCAATGCGTTCGGTTGAAACACGTGAATATCTTGCCGTCATGTCAGAGGCGGGGCAGATTAACTTTCCGCCCAATGACGTGCTGCGCCGTGGCCGCGTCGAAGCAGGTGGGATGATTTATTTCGACCACAGCACGGGCCGAACATACGAAACCACCGAAGCGCTAGAAATGCTAGCCAAGGCCAAAGACTATCCCGCGCTGTTGGCCGCCGCACAGATCAACATTGACGATCTTCCCCACTCCGAGAGTAACCCGGCAGAGGCCGCAGGCCGCTATGAAGGCGACTTGGAACGCCCTGCCCGCTACGTTGGTTACACGCTCAATCAGGAAAGCTTCAAATTCCTGATGGACCCAATGCTGCAAACCGGGGTCGAAAAGGTATCCGCAATGGGATACGGCAATGCGATCAACGCATTGTCTGACAATGAAGGCGGCGTTGCGAAATACTTTAGCCAGCGTTTTGCACAGGTCACAAACCCACCGCTTGATTCAATCCGCGAATCTGACGGGATGACGCTGCGGGTCGCGCTTGGTGAAAAACCGCACCTTGGCCACAGCCGTTCACGTCAGATTGTGGTGAATTCGCCGGTCTTGCGCATGATCGATATGCTTAAGATCAAAGCGCAAAAAGACACCCCTTGGGCGCGTTTTGATACGCTGTACACGCCGGTTTTCAGTGACGCCGCTGCCAATGAAACCGCCCTTATTGACGCTATTGACGACGTGGCCAACCAAGTTGTCGACTTCGCGCGCACACAAGGTGGCATCGCTATTTTAACTGACCGTCACCTGTGCCGCGCGAAATCGCCGCTGCCGATGACATTGGCCGTTTCCGCGATCAATCAACGCCTGATCCAAGAAGGTGTGCGTTTCAAGGTATCGTTAGTTGTCGAAAGCGGGCAAATTTGTTCGTCGCATCACATCGCCTGTGCTTTGGGCTTTGGCGCGGCGGCTGTCTATCCGCTGTCTGTCAGGATGCGCGCCGAAGAACTGTTCGGAACCGACGCGGCCATTGCCTATGGTAAATTCAAAAAAGCGGCCGAAAAAGCGCTGATGAAAACCATGGGTAAAGTTGGCCTATGTACCGTCGAAAGCTATTCCGGCGGCGAATTCTTTGAACCTAACTTTCTTGATACAAACGATCCGGTTTTCGCAAAATATCTACCAAACATGAAAACGCCAGTTGGCGGTGTCCGGTTTGACGTTGTGGCCAAATCAGTCGCCGATTGGCACGAACGTGCGCTCAATGTCGCAAGCGACAAGGACATCCCAATCCTTGGTTTGTTCAAAGAACGCTCTGAAGGTGCAGGCCATAGTTACGGCACCACGGCTGTGCGTGGGTTTGTGGACCTGACCGAAGAGCCCATCAGCTTTGCCAAGGCCGAAAGCGAAACCGATCCATTGCGTCTGTTGACGCTGCGCCAGATGGACGACGCATTTGGTATTGATGATGCGGGCTATGTGAACACGTCATTTGAAAAACTAACCACAGACCAAATTAACAGCTTTGAAATCACCCCTGGCTACCGCACGTTTAGCCGCACAATGACCGAAGAACGGCACCGCCGCCCGGCCGCTTTGCGCGATGTTTTGGCTTTCCCTGCGGATATTACGTTTCTTGATACCACCCAAGAAATGAAGCGCGAGATGATGCTGTTTAACCGCGCAGGAAACCGCAATTTCGTGATCCGTGGGCTGCGGTGCGAACCCTTAGATGACGGCGAATTCCTGCTGCATCTCACAGGACCAAAGGCCGGGGATATCGGGCGGTTGGATGTGCTGGCAACGACCTTGGTAGACCGGTTTGGTCCCGACATCGAAGGCCATCACATCACCAAAGGCGTGCTCAAAGTTGCGGCGCGCGGCATGGCGTTTGACTATTTATCGCGGCTGCGGACAGCCCCAGACCGCATTGAACTGAGCCAAGTTGAGCTTGCATCGGACATTACTGGTCGGCTCGCCTCTGGTGCGATGTCACACGGGGCTTTGGTTTCTTCGGCCCACGAGGCCGTCGCCCATGGCACAAACATGGTTGGCGGGATGTCCAACTCTGGCGAAGGCGGTGAACATATCAGCCGTTACGGCACCATTCGTTCCAGCCGGATCAAACAATTCGCTTCAGGGCGCTTTGGTGTCTGGGCCGGATATCTGGCGGACCCTAACCTCGAAGAAATCGAAATCAAAATCGGCCAAGGCGCGAAACCCGGCGAAGGCGGTCAACTGCCAGCGCCAAAGGTCACCGTCGAAATCGCCGCTGCACGCGGCGGCACACCGGGGGTAGAGCTTATCTCGCCGCCGCCCCACCACGACACCTATTCCATCGAAGACCTTGGCCAGCTTATCCACGATGCCAAGGCCGCACGCGTGCGCGTTATCGTCAAACTGGTCAGCTCCGAAGGCATCGGAACCATCGCCGTGGGCGTCGCAAAAGCGGGTGCAGATGTCATTAACGTCGCTGGCGGCACCGGGGGAACAGGCGCTGCGGCAGTGACTTCGCTTAAATATACCGGGCGCGCTGCGGAAATCGGTATCGCCGAAGTCCATCAGGCGCTTTGCGCCAACGGTATCCGGCAAAAGGTGATGTTGCGCTGTTCAGGCGCAATGCAAACTGGGTCTGATGTCGTCAAAGGCGCGTTGCTTGGTGGTGACAGCTTTGAATTCGGCACCACCGCTTTGATGATGCTAAAATGTGTGATGGCAAAGAACTGCAACGTAAAATGCCCCGCAGGTCTGACCACAAACGCCGAAGCATTCGACGGCGATCCACGCGCACTTGCGCAATATTTGCTGAACATCGCCCATGAAGTCCGTGAAATTCTTGCGGGTCTGGGGCTAACATCCTTGGAACAGGCGCGCGGGCGTACTGACCTGTTGCATCTACTGGATCATCCGGCGTCGGTAGGCAAATTAGACCTACGTGCGATGCTGACCCGCGTTCCAGAAAACCCGGTCGATAACCCTGTGTATTTGGAAAAAGACTTTTCGGTCGATGATGCTTTGCTGGATCAACTTAAGGCACGATTGATTGACGGCGGTGAACAGCAGATTGAATTGCGCCCGAATGCCCCTCTGAATAACCGAAATAAAACAGTTGGCGGGCAGCTTGGTATTGATATCGAACGGATGCTGAACCACGAGCTGCCAGACCTTCCAGCGGCGGCATTCCAAGACAAACGCGGTCGCCGCTATTTGGATCACAACAGCGTTCGGATCGTAACCAACGGCTCTGCGGGGCAAAGCTTTGGTGCATTTTGCAATGACGGCATGGTCATGGCCCACACGGGCACATGTAACGATGGCGTCGGCAAAGGCGCATCAGGCGGCGAAATCATCGTACAAAGCCCGGGCGGTGCCGAAGGGGCGGAAAACGTTCTTGTTGGTAATTTTGCGTTATTTGGCGCGACCGGCGGCCGTACCTTTATCGAAGGGCAAGCTGGGGATCGGTTCGCCGTACGTAATTCAGGCGCAACAGCCGTCGTCGAAGGTGTCGGTGATTTTTGCGCGGAATACATGACCAACGGCGCGATATTGAACTTAGGCGGCTTTGCCAAAGGCTATGGCAACGGGATGTCAGGCGGGTTTGCTTATCAGTTCGATCCTGAAAACAGACTTCCCGATATGATCAGCCATGATTCCGTTCTGATGGGCACGCTGGTTGATGGGTCTGACCATGCTGCGATCCACGAAGACGCGATCAAGCAGATGCTGTCGTGGCACATTAACGCAACCGGTTCGGCCATTGGGCGTGACCTGCTCAATGACTGGGAAACAACCCGCAACCACATGGCATGGATCATGCCAAAGGCGTTGCTGCAATATCAGGATGCTGATGCCATCCTTGCGGCGCGGTCGCGCAAAGACCTGATCGACGAACTCTCCACAGCGCTTGCCGCGCATCAAATTTCCGAGCTCAAGGTCGCTTGGAAAAAAGGGCGGCCTGTGCACCGTGGCGCGCTGCCAGCCTACGGAGAAATGGACACACCAGAAATGTTCCGCCTTCTTGCCAGTTACATTGTGCTGGAACAGGCACAGGTCATCGCAACAAAGCGGGTTGGCGGGGCCGACCGTATTGCCCGTGACAAAGCCGCCCGAAATCTGATCCTGACCGAAGATTTCGGCGTCATGTCTGCGCTTGCCAAATACGCCAAGAAATCCGTCGAAGACTACGATGACGCGGGGCTTGCCGCACTTGTTGCGAACAAACGGCTGTCGGATTTCAAACGCGCGCTAAGCATGCGCAACATCCTAAGCATGGACAGCCCTGGCACCTATGCATGGATCATGCACCAAAGCGCCAAAAACCGGGCCGCTTTGGGCCACATCCCTAGCTTTGATGAACTGTTTGCTGAAAACGCCCTGCCTGACCTTTTGGCGCGGGTCCCTGCGGAGTAGAAAATGAACGATACCATCACCAAAGTCCCCTATATCCCCCATGACGCACCATTTTCTGGCGAGCAAAAGAATTGGCTGGGCGGTTTCTTTGCCGGGTTACATTCGCGACTGGCAACAGGTGCCGGTCAGGCCGCACCTGCGGCAGCGGTCGTCGAAAGCAAACCGATCGACATCATCTTTGGCACACAAACTGGGAATGCAGAAACGGTTGCCGAAAGCGCCGCAAATCTGGCCCGTACCAAAGGTTTCACCCCCCGCGTCGCAGAAATGGACGACATCAGCATCGACCAACTTGCGGCAATGCAAAACCTGATCGTCATCATTTCCACCTATGGCGAAGGCGAAATGCCCGACAATGCGCATCAGTTCTGGGATGCCTTGTCAGCCAGTACCGCCCCACGTTTGGAAAGCCTAAATTACGGTGTTCTCGCGCTTGGCGACACTAGCTATGATGCATTTTGCCAAGCGGGAAAATTGGTCGATACGCGCCTTGAACAGCTTGGGGCGAAACGTCTGTCGGATCGGGTCGACTGTGATGTCGATTTCGAAGACGCCGCCGAAGCATGGGTTGCGAACACGATCCCAGATGCCGGCACCGCCGCACCTGTTGCGGCGCAGCCCCCTAAACCCGTGAAATCCGGCTGGGGTCGCAAAAACCCATATGCTGCGAAAATGATTGAAAACCGCGTCCTGTCGGGTACGAAATCCGCCAAGGAAATTCGTCACATCGGTTTCGATCTGGGTGACAGCGGCCTAAAATACGAAGCGGGCGATGCGCTTGGTGTGATGCCGATCAATGCCCCTGACCTTGTGCAAGGTTGGCTGGATCGCTTGGGTATTTCCGCTGAAACAGATGTTAATGGAACCGCCATTGGTGATCAGCTGAGCACGCAATTTGAAATCACAACGCCATCGCGTGACCTGATCCGCGCCTTGGAACCCTTGGTCGCGGATCACGAACTGAGCCACGTCATCTCAAACGGCGATAAAGAAGCGCTTGAGCATTTTTTGTGGGGCAAGGACACGCTGGATTTGCTAAACCTCAAGCCTGACCTTGTACTTGACCCCGCGCAGGTCTTGGGATGGCTTAAGCCTATTCAACACCGGGCCTATTCGATCTCGTCCAGCCCCAATGCAAACCCCGGAGAGGTCCACCTGACCGTTGCCGCCGTACGCTGGATGTATGAAAATCGACCGCACCGTGGGGTGTGTTCTACGTTCCTTTCTGATTTGGTTTCACAAGGATCAACGGCTGGCGTTTTCGTGTCCCCCAACAAAAGCTTTCGGGTACCAGAAGACAACAGCGTCCCGATGATCATGGTTGGCCCCGGCACAGGCATCGCGCCATTTCGCGCATTTTTGCAAGAACGGCACGCGCGTGGGGCTACCGGTGCGAACTGGCTCTTTTTCGGGGATCAGCACCGCACAAGCGACTTTATCTACGAAGACGAGATCGGAAAATTCAGCAAAAGCGGCTTGCTAACGCGGCTTGATCTGGCCTTTTCGCGCGACCAATCCGAAAAAATCTATGTTCAGCATCGGATGACCGAAAACGGCAAAGATCTTTACGCGCAGCTTGAAGAAGGCGGGTATTTTTACGTCTGCGGCGACGCCACCCATATGGCAAAGGACGTTGACGCAGCGCTGCATCACATCATCGAAACCCAGGGTGGCATGACCCCCGAGGCGGCAACAGACTACGTTAACCGCCTTAAGCGTGAAAAACGCTATGTGCGGGACGTCTATTAAAGGCGCACCAAATGCCCAAACTTAAGGCCCCCTGCCTGTGTACTTCGGAACAACCATTACCCAGAACATTGACTGCGCTTCGCCAACAAGGGCCGGTTACCTCCCTTGGGGCGGGGCTTGATACTTTGGCTCTTGTTGGGACGCAGTTGTCTGATTCACTTATCAGTACCAACAATGGCGTTGCACTTTTGACAGGTCGTGGCGGTTACGCCCCATACCAAACCAGCGCCATGCCATTTAGGTTATCGCGTAATCGGATCAATATGCGCATCGCGCCGGATGTACCGATCAACCTGCTTAGGTCCAACGACGCCACGAACACCCGGCAATCACTTGTGTTGGCATGTACAGAGGGTGACATTTCCCACCGCATTGAAACAGCCTGTGATTACGATGGCCGCGTTATCAACGCAATCGAGGCCCAAAACGAAATATGCGCAGCGCCGCAAACACCAACCATTCCCGGCGATGTTGTACCGCTTGCTGCTGTACGCAACGCCCGCGACAACTGGGACCAGCGCGAAACAGGGCATCATTTGAACGATATATTGGTGGACGGTGGTGTTACACGGCACACCACCTTGCCCTATGTCGGAAAAAGCCGGGCTTGGCCCGTTGCCAAACAAACATTAACCAGCTTTGTGTCTTTCCTTTGCGACCGCAAAATAGGTCACGCACGCCTTGTTCCGGGATCAGGATTTATTCAAGGTGATTTAGCCACCTCTGGCACTGCGCAGATGGCAGATCAAATCCTATTGGTCAGCGGGACCAACAGCAACTTTGCGCTTGATCTTGCGCAGATCGCATCGGTCTGGGTAACCAGATTTGGCCGCCTGTCCCAGCTTGAAATTTACGATGAAAAATCACGCGCTATCACAATCTTAGGCGCTGATCCGGCGGCTGATATCACATATTGGAATGCGCTACTGGAATCGCTGCCGCCCGCATCCTACTCTATTTAGAGACGCCACATTTACTGGCAAAACACGAAAGCACAGACCAATGAGCAAACCACCGAAACGCACGCCACGGCTGATGACAGTAACCCAAAAATCGTGGCTGACCCCCAACATGATCCGCGTCACATGTACCGCCGATTGGATCAAGACATTGGAAACGGGCATCGACAGCGCGCATTTTAAGCTGTTCATGCCCAAGGTCGATCAACCCATCGACGCATTCAAGACCCAGCTTACCGACGGACCGCGACCAGACGTAAGAACCTATACGATCCGCTATCTGCGTGCTGACGCAGGTGAAATCGACATCGATTTTGTTGATCACGGCGATGCCGGGCCTGCATCAGCATGGGCACGGCGATGCAAAGCTGGTGATGTAGTGGGATTTGCCGGACCGGGCCCTGTAAAGATAAAAGACTTTTTCGCTGATACCTATGTGCTAGCGGCAGACATGTCGGCCTTGGCCGTTGCTGCGGCAACGCTTGAATCCATGCCGCGCGATGCCAAAGGGATCGCGTTTTTCGAAATTACCACGCCAGAAGATAGGCAAGAGATAGACGCGCCAGAAGGCGTCGAAATTCAATGGCTTGTCCATCCAGACCCGCATGTTCCAAACGCGCAAAGCATCGAAAAAATACGCGCCCTGCCGGAGCTTTCGGGTCAAGTGCAAACCTGTATTGCAGGTGAAAGCAGCATGATCAAAATCCTACGCGACGAAATCGTAAACCAGCGCGGCGTGCCGAAGGGTGACGCATATATTTCAGGATATTGGAAAATCGGCCTGATCGAAGATGAACATCAACAAGCAAAACGCGCCGAAGCCGCAGGTTAAGGCAAATCAACCTACATCATAAACGCAAAGGGCCGGCGGATTATCCACCGGCCCTTTTTTATTGCATTTCAGCGCCTTAGAAGTGGGCTGACAATGTGCCTGCTGGCTTTTCAAGCGGTGGCGCAAATTTTGTCAGGTCAATACCTTCAACAGCCGTGATGTATTCTTCGACGGTTGGGGTACGCCCCAAAATTGCGGACAACACAACAACTGGCGTGGACGCCAGCAGCGATTCACCTGTTTTGCCGTCAGCATCTTCCACAACGCGGCCTTTGAACAAACGGGTAGATGTCGCAAGAACAGTGTCGCCTTTGGCGGCTTTTTCTTGGTTACCCATGCAAAGGTTACAGCCCGGGCGTTCAAGATACAGAATGTTTTCGTATTCTGTACGCGCGGTATTCTTTGGTGCTGAATCGTCAAATTCAAAGCCAGAGTATTTCTGAAGAACGGACCAGTCGCCTTCTTCTTTCAGCTCATCGATGATGTTGTATGTTGGCGCGGCGACAACCAGCGGTGCTTTGAACGTGACCTCGCCTTGTGCCTTTTCAAGGTTCCGCAGCATTTGCGCCACGATTTTTACGTCGCCTTTGTGCACCATGCAGGACCCAACAAAGCCCAAATCGACCTTTTTCTCTGCTTTATAGTAAGAAATCGGGCGGATCGTATCGTGGGTATAGCGCTTTGACACATCGGCGTTGCTGACATCAGGGTCAGCGATCATTGGCTCGTTGATCTCGTCTAGGTTCACGACAACTTCGGCAAAGTATTTCGCGTTGTCATCGGCGGTCAGCGCTGGTTTCGCGCCAGATTTGATTTCAGCAATCCGCTTATCCGCAATATCGATCAGACCTTGCAGCATGTTGGCGTCGTTCTCCATGCCCTTTTCAATCATGATCTGGATGCGGTGCTTAGCGATCTCAAGCGATTCAATAAGCGTGTCGTCTTCTGAAATACAGATAGAGGCTTTGGCCTTCATTTCCGCAGTCCAGTCAGTGAACGTAAAGGCTTGGTCAGCAAGCAATGTGCCTAGGTGCACTTCGATGATGCGGCCTTGGAACACGTTATCGCCAAATTGCTTCAACATCTGCAATTGCGTCGCGTGTACCACATCACGGAAATCCATGTGGTCGGCCATTTTGCCTTTGAACGTCACTTTCACGGACTCAGGGATCGGCATTGTTGCCTCGCCCGTGGCAAGCGCAAGCGCAACAGTGCCCGAGTCAGCACCAAAGGCCACGCCTTTGGACATACGTGTGTGGGAATCGCCGCCGATGATGATTGCCCAATCATCCACCGTGATGTCATTCAGCACCTTGTGAATAACGTCGGTCATTGAATGGTAAACGCCTTTGGGGTCACGCGCGGTGATCAGACCAAAGTTATGCATAAACTTCATCAACTTAGGAGTGTTTTCTTGGGCTTTGAAATCCCAAACCGATGCCGTGTGACAGCCGGATTGATAAGCACCATCAACAGTTGGCGAAAGAACAGTCGCCGCCATCGCCTCAAGCTCTTGGGATGTCATCAAACCTGTGGTGTCTTGCGACCCAACGATGTTCACTTTCACGCGGGCATCAGACCCAGCATGCAAAACAGTGCCCGGCGTTACACCAACAGCATTCGCGTTAAAGATCTTTTCAACAGCGGTAAGGCCCTGACCTTCGTGGTGAATTTCTTTGGACGGCGCATAGGCAGATTTCAGTTCAAGACCCAGCGTTTCGGACGCAAAGCTTTGCAGCTTTTTACCAAAGACGATGGCATAAGAACCGCCCGCCTTCATGAATTCGACTTTTTGCGGAGTGAACGAAGACGACATATCGACAAGCTCTTGATCGCCAGCGTCGTTATATAGCTTCTTTTCTTTGGTGTTGATGGTCAGGATCGTTCCTGTCTCAACCGAATATTTCTGCTCGAGGATAGGGTTATCATCGTTGTTCAGGATCGGGTTACCGTCTGAATCCAGTTTCTTAACCCAGTTCTTAAGGTCGATCCCGATACCGCCGGTCACACCAACAGTTGTCAAAAAGATCGGTGAAATGCCGTTTGTACCCGCAACAACAGGCGCATTGTTCACGAACGGAATATAAGGGCTGGTTGGCTTACCAGTCCACAAGGCCACGTTGTTCACGCCAGACATCCGAGAAGACCCAACGCCCATTGTGCCTTTTTCAGCGATCAGCATCACGCGCGCGTCGGGATGTTGTTTTTGCAGTTCCTGAATTTCGACCTGTGCTTCGGGTGTGATCATGCATTTGCCGTGCAATTCACGGTCAGAACGCGAATGGGCCTGATTCCCCGGTGACAGCAAATCGGTAGAAATATCGCCTTCACCCGCGATATAAGTCACGACTTTGATTTCTTCTTCGATGTCGGGCAGCTTTGTGAAAAACTCGGCTGCGGCATAGCTGTTCAGAATATCGGTCGCGACGGCATTACCTGCATCATAGGCCGCTTTCAGGCGATCAGTATCAGCTTCGTACAAAAAGACCTGCGTTTTCAGAACATCAGCAGCCTGTTTTGCGATGTCTAGGTCGTCACCCAACGCCAAATCAAGAAGAACCTCAACCGAAGGTCCGCCTTTCATGTGTGAAAGCAATTCGAACGCAAAGGTCGGTGTGATCTCGTTAACAACCACATCGCCCAGAATGATGTCTTTCAGGAACGCGGCCTTTTCGCCCGCTGCGCTCGTTGTACCGGGCAGCGTGTTGTAAATGAAAAACTTAAGCGAATCTGCACGATGCGCGTTATCCGCATCTTTGATTTGCGCAATGATTTCTTTGACCAGCGCGCCATCTTCGATGGGTTTCGGGTGCAACGCTTGCTTTTTGCGCGTTTCGATTTCGGTCAGGTATTCTGTGTACAGGCTCATGGCTATCCGGAAGTGTAAATGTTGTCAGAACTGGGTGATGGCAGGAACTGTCGACCCAAGGGGATCTCGCTGTATGCGGTCGTATACCAAAAGAGATTAGGTTTCAATATATACATCGGAGCCATAATATTTTGGGTATTTTCAATGGGGCAGTGCGCATTTATCGCGCCTATGTAAAGCAAAAATATCATCGAAAGGCCCGGCGTCTCAGGATTTTTCTTTCGGATCAGCCCAAACGTTGTTCACCCTTATCGACCATATAAAGAATGTGGGTTTCTTGATTTGAATGAAACCCGCCACGATCGTCCTTTCGTACCGGGCTTGCCTTGTGAATCGCGGGCTGGGTTGCTTTATCAGATGCAAGACAGAGCAATCGACGGCAACGTATCCAATGAAACGACGCTACGATTAGCTAAGAGAACGTAACGCTAACAAAGGGTTCGACGATTACGTCACACACCAACGACCATCGTCTAAGCCAAAGTAACACATACGAATTATCACAGCTGAACTAACACCAAAGTGCAATGATATGAAAACTCAAGCTGCTCAAAAAACCGAACCGAACCATGCGTCGCATGGACCCAAAGTGTTTTCTGCTGCCAATGAATGGCTCGAAGACCAAACCGCGACAACGCGTGTTGAATGGGCGCTGGAAAACCTGCCCCGCGATCACGTTGTTTCATCTAGCTTCGGCATCCAGTCGGCGGTCATGTTGCATATGATGACCGCGCAGGTGCCAGACATCCCTGTCCTGTTATTTGATACTGGGTATCTATTTCCTGAAACCTATCGGTTTATCGACGAACTGACCGAACGGCTTGGCCTGAACCTGCACGTCTACCGCGCAGAGATGAGCCCCGCCTGGCAAGAAGCCCGTTTTGGTCAGCTTTGGGATCAGGGCGAAGAAGGTCTAAAGAAATACAATACAATCAACAAAGTTGAACCAATGCAGCGCGCAATGGGCAATGTTGGTGCTGGCACATGGTACAGCGGCCTGCGCCGCGTTCAGGCCGACAGCCGCGCGGAGCGTAAAATCCTCGAGTTCCAGCATGGTCGCGTCAAATTCCACCCGATTGTGGATTGGACCAACCGTGACGTTCACATGTACCTTAAGGAACATGACCTGCCCTATCACCCGCTTTGGGAACAGGGATATGTCAGTGTTGGCGACACCCACACGACGCGCAAGCTCGAAGATGGTATGCGCGAAGAAGATACACGGTTCTTTGGCCAAAACCGCGAATGCGGTCTGCACTTAGATCCCACCTAGGATCAAACCGATACCGCGTTAAACATTGCGCGGTATCGGCAGACGCTATTGCCAAGCCAACAATTAATGAAGATAGCTAGCAAGATCACCATGCTAGGAAAATACCGTGTCTGATCTGACTTTATCCCCCGCCATTGCAACAATGATCTTTGTGCTTGGCTGTTGGGGTGGCCACAGATACCGCCAAGTTTGGAAAGTCGAAGGACCAACTTGGAAGCTGTGGGTTTACGGGCTGCTTGCTGGGGTTTCTTTTTTGGCCCTCGGTTTCATACCGCTCGCCAAAGTCAGTTAATCAGCAGTTTGGTCTAAGCCAGCATTTTCCAACATCTTGCGCGCACGTGGGCACGCAAGACGTTCGCGCAGCGGGCTATCTGGATCAATGTCTTTTTTACAGACAAGACATTGATCAGCATCCGCGATTGCATTCAATCCGCCGCAGCTTCCTTTGATGGTGCGCCCCATCAAGATCACGCCAGCCGCCATGCCAAGCATGATGACCAGCAAAAATCCGAATGTCAGAAAAAACGTCGCCATAACTGCGTCTCTTTATTTGGTTTAGACCTGCGTTAAGGCCGTAAAACGTGAACTTGCGCTTGTTGTAAAGCCGTGCGCGTTCGCATTTGCGTTATGTTGCGTGAACAGAACCGCGAGGCCCAGCTCTTCTGCCAGTACCAGACCTTCTTCTTGTCCGATAATGTGGAACGCGGTCGCCCACGCATCAGCAAGCATCGCATTTTCAGCCAATACAGTTGTCGACGCGGTGTTGTGCGTGACAGGACGACCAGTGCGCGGATCAATCAGGTGCGAATAACGCTGACCATCTTGTTCAAAGAAGTTGCGGTAGTCGCCAGATGACGCCAGCCCAACATTTGACACCGACACAACATCCAAAACACCGCGCCCGTGGGCTTCGGGTGTTTCGATACCGATCTGCCATGCGGTGCCATCAGCATTGTGGCCCGACGCATAAAGATCGCCGCCGATTTCGATCAAATAGTTGTGTACGCCCAACTGCTCCAGCGCGCGACCAACAAGGTCAGCACCATAGCCTTTGCCAATCGCGGCCAAATAAATATTAGCGTCTGGTTGTGTTTTTTGCAGCGCACCGGGCGTGACACGCAATGTGTTGGCGTGACCTGATTTCGCTTGCGCAGCCAGCAGGCTTGCTTCGTTCGGTGTAGACAGTGAATGATCATCAGCGCCAAAGCCCCAAAGTTCGATCACCGGACCAAGCGTCGTGTCAAAACGACCGCCACTTGCCAGATGAACAGTCTCGGCTGCGGTCATGACTTCGGCCAATTCAGCAGAAATAACCTGTGCGTCGGTGCTTGTCTGCGCATTAAAGCGCGAAATCTCAGAGTTAGCGTCCCAGTTGGACATCTGCTGGTTGACCGTGGCCAAGGCGCCATCAACCGCCGCCTTCACATCCGATTGCGACACAAAGCGCGGCGCATCAGCAACAGCTACGTTATAAGTCGTGCCCATGGTCAGACCCGACACCTTCAAAAGCGATTCGCCCGGCTTACAAGCGGCAAGGCATAGCGGCACTAGCATAAAGCTACGGCGCGATAATTTGACTGACTGGGACACAATTTACCTCAATTTTCGATGGGCCGCCGTCTAACACGACATTTCTGCCAGCGCCATGCGACCATTAATGCCTTTTCAACAGATTTTACCTCGGTTATCCACGGCAAAATGAAGCCACACACTTAACTTTTCACAATTTCCGCTCAGGCAGCCAGCCAATAGACGTGCGGAAATCAAAAAACAGTCTCGACGAGGTCAGCATTGCAGCGATTTGCACTACATAAAGGTCTGAACATCTCAATTGCGGGCGCGCCAAGAGAAGATGTCGAGACTGCACCGGCAGTACAGACTGTCGCTATCCTTGGTGATGACTACATTGGGCTCAAACCCCGACTCACTGTTGCCGAAGGCGATAGTGTTGTTGCGGGAACACCAATATTTTCCCACAAAGATACGCCGCAGGTGCAGGTGGTTTCACCCGTTGCTGGGCGAATCAAAGCGATCAATCGGGGCGCACGGCGCAAATTGATCAGTGTGGAAATTCAGGTTGAAGGCGATGCCGCACCTGTCGACTTTTCGACCGTGGGCGATGCGACAACCGCCGACGGGCTGGCGGAACGCCTTTGTAGCGCAGGTTTGTGGACATCGTTCCGCACTCGGCCATATTCAAAGGTCCCTACCCCCGAAAGCCGCCCCTCTGCGATCTTTGTAACCGCGATGGAATCAGAGCCACTGGCCGCCGATCCACAGCCGATCATCCGCGAACAATCCGATGCATTCATCGACGGTCTAAAAGCCATCGCACTGTTAACCGAAGGCAAAACATACCTTTGCCATGCGGACGGTGCCGATATCCCGGGCAGTGATGTCGCTGGCGTTGAAGCGGCTGCTTTCTCTGGTCCGCACCCGGCTGGGCTTGCTGGAACACATATTCACTTTCTTGAACCGCTGTACGGCGACAAAACTGTTTGGACGATCGGTTATCAAGACGTGATCGCAATCGGACGTTTACTGCAAACTGGCACATATGACGCAACACGGGTTGTGGCATTGACTGGTCCAGTCTGCGCCGACCCACGTTTGGTGCGCACTGTAGTCGGCGCATCAATGGCCGATCTAGCGATCAATGACACGCCAGCCGATACACCAGTTCGGATGATTTCCGGTTCAGTACTAAGCGGACGCATGGGCGAAGGTGCCAACGGCTATCTTGGCCGTTATGCCCGTCAAATCACATTGATCGAAGAAGACCGCAAACAAATCCCGATGGGCTGGATTCGACCAATGGTCGATAAATACGCGGTGCAGCCCGTCCTTGGCTCTTCCTTGTCGCGTCGCAAATTCCCGCTGACTTCAAATTTGAACGGCGGACGCCGCGCAATGGTCCCGACCGGCACGTTTGAAACGCTAATGCCCCAAGATTATCTGCCAACGCAGCTGTTGCGGGCGCTGATCACGATGGATACCGATCAGGCGCAGGCGCTTGGCGCGCTCGAGCTGGACGAAGAAGATCTGGGGCTTGCTGGTTTCGCCTGCCCCGCAAAATATGAATACGGACTTGCGCTGCGCGACTGTCTGGCCACCATCGAAAAAGAGGGTTGATCCATGGGTCTTCGAAATTTCTTTGACCGGATTGAACCGGATTTCGAAAAAGGCGGTAAATGGGAGCGTTACTTCCCGATCTATGAAATGATCGAGAGCTTCATTTACACACCTAAAACCGTAACCACTGTTGCGCCGCACGCGCGGTCCTATGTCGATATGAAACGCATCATGACTTATGTTGTGCTTGCGACGATCCCCTGCATTTTGATGGGTACATATAACGTCGGGCTGCAAACAAACGCAGCCATCGCAGACTTTGGCCCGTCGGGCTGGCGCGCGGCTGTTATCGGCGCATTAGGTATCGGGTTCGACCCAAGCAACCCGTTGGCTAATATCTTGCATGGGATGATGTATTTCCTACCGATCTACATCACCACGCTTGTCGCTGGTGGTGTATTCGAAGTGGTGTTTGCCACGGTGCGCCGCCACGAAGTCAACGAAGGTTTCCTTGTTTCATCAATGCTTTATGCGTTGATCCTGCCCGCAACGACGCCGTTATGGCAAGTCGCGCTAGGGATCATCTTTGGTGTGGTCATCGGCAAAGAAGTCTTTGGCGGAACTGGTAAGAACTTCTTGAACCCTGCCCTGACCGGGCGCGCGTTCTTGTATTTTGCCTATCCTGCCCAGCTTTCAGGTGATTCAGTCTGGGTGCCTGTTGATGGCTTTACTGGCGCGACGGCATTGGCTGTTTCGGCATCTGACGGCTATCAGACGCTCGCCGCACATGGCCTGACATGGTGGGACAGCTTTATCGGCTTCTTGCCCGGTTCAATGGGTGAAACATCCACAATCGCAGCACTGTTGGGTCTCGCGTTCTTGCTCGCCACGAAAATCGCCAACTACCGGATGGTGGTCGGGTGTCTTGCTGGGATGATCGGGTTTTCGCTGCTGTTGAACGCCATCGGGTCCGACACGAACCCAATGTTTGCGATGCCGTGGTACTGGCACCTTGTTGTCGGCGGCTATGCATTTGGCCTTGTGTTTATGGTCACGGAACCTGTTTCCGGATCGCACACCAACGCTGGCCGCTATATCTATGGTGCGCTCATCGGCTTTATGGTCGTCATGATCCGCGTCGTGAACCCCGCTTTTCCCGAGGGCATGATGCTCGCAATTCTATTTGGTAATGTATTCGCGCCGTTGATCGACTACTTCGTCGTCCAAGCGAACATTCGTCGCAGGGCTAAACGTCATGTCTGAAGAACAAAACAACCTCCCCGAACCGGCCAAAGGCCCAATTGCACGCTTTATGGCGCTGCCAACGGATTCGGTGCCAAAAACCGTGTTCGTCGCGGTGGTGCTGTGCCTGATCGCATCGATGATCGTGTCTGCGGCCGCCGTCACGTTGCGCCCGCTGCAAGAAATCAACGCGTTGAAAGACAAACAGGTCAACATCCTGCAAGTCGCGGGTATTTATGACCCAGATGCAGACGTGGTTGAATCCTTTGCCGCGTTTGAACCACAAGTGCTTGAGCTAAGCACCGGAACATTCACAGACGAATTCGACCCAGCGACATTTGATGATCGCGCCGCGGCTAACGACCCGGAAACGTCAGTTGCGCTTGATGATGATCCCGCAGGGATTGTCCGCCAAGCCGAATACGTAACGGTCTATCTGCTGCGTGACGACAACGGCGACCTCGACAAGCTGATCTTGCCAATCCACGGTTATGGGCTTTGGTCCACGCTTTATGGGTTTATCGCGCTCGAAGAAAACGGCAACGACATCTATGGTTTGCAGTTTTATGAACACGCGGAAACACCCGGTCTGGGCGCCGAAGTCGATAACCCACGCTGGAAAGCATTGTGGAACGGCAAACGTTTGGCCGACGATGACGGGACGCTACAAATTAGCGTGTCAAAAACAGTACCAGCCGCTGGCAACGATTATCACATCGACGCGCTTGCGGGTGCAACGCTGACAACAAACGGCGTCAACAATCTGGTCAGGTTCTGGATGGGAGAATCCGGTTTCGGTCCTTTCCTTGAGAACCTAAAAGCAGGAGATATCTGATGGGACAGACACGTAGGGAAATGTTGATCGACCCGATGGTCGATAACAACCCAATCACTTTGCAGGTGCTTGGCATTTGTTCAGCGCTTGCTGTGACATCATCGTTGAAAGTCGCGCTTGTTATGGCGATTGCCGTGACACTTGTGACCGCGTTTTCATCAATGTTTATCTCGATGATCCGCAACCATATCCCAAGCTCGATCCGGATCATTGTGCAGATGGTCATCATTGCGTCACTGGTTATTCTGGTCGACCAGATGCTCAAGGCCTACGCATTCGAGATTTCCAAAACGCTGTCTGTCTTTGTTGGTCTGATCATCACAAACTGTATCGTGATGGGCCGCGCAGAGGCCTTCGCGATGAAAAACCCACCCATCGACAGCTTTATCGACGGGATCGGCAACGGATTGGGCTATGGCTTCATCCTGATGCTCGTCGGCATTATCAGAGAATTGTTCGGATCCGGCAGCCTGATGGGCTTTACCATCTTGCCGACCGTGAACAATGGTGGATGGTATGTGCCAAACGGCCTGCTGCTGCTTCCGCCATCGGCGTTCTTTATCATCGGTCTTCTGATCTGGGGGTTCCGCACATGGAAACCTAGTCAAGTGGAAGAACGCGAATACAAAATTCAAGTTGTGGATGCGCACTAATGGAAGGCTTACTCTCACTCGCCGTTAAGGCAATTTTCGTCGAAAACCTTGCGCTGTCATTCTTCTTGGGCATGTGTACGTTTATCGCCGTTTCTAAGAAAATCTCGACTGCGATTGGTCTGGGGATTTCTGTGATGGTGGTGCAGGCGATCACCGTGCCCGCCAACAACCTGATCCTGACCTATCTCTTGGCGCCAGGCGCGCTAAGCTGGGCAGGTTTTGCAGATGTTGACCTGACGTTCCTTGGCCTTATTTCGTACATTGGTGTGATTGCGGCTTTGGTGCAAATCTTGGAAATGGTGCTCGATAAGTACTTTCCGCCGCTGTACAACGCACTTGGGGTGTTCTTGCCTTTGATCACAGTGAACTGCGCCATCTTGGGTGGGTCACTGTTTATGGTGGAACGCAGCTATAACTTTTCGGAATCCCTGACTTACGGGATCTCCTCTGGCTTTGGCTGGGCGCTTGCGATCACTGCGATGGCGGGCGTACGCGAAAAGCTGAAATATTCGGACATTCCTGACGGCCTTCAAGGCCTAGGTATCACTTTCATCACGGCTGGCCTGATGGCTATGGCCTTCATGTCATTCTCTGGCGTGAAACTATGAGCGGAGAAATCTAGTGGCAACCTTTGGCCTAGGCATCTTGCTGTTTACAACAATCGTTATTGCGCTCGTCACAGTCATTCTGGCCGCGCGTTCAAAACTTGTGTCCAGCGGCAACGTTAACATCACAATCAATGGCGAAAAAACCATATCGGTCCCGGCGGGCGGCAAATTGCTGCAAACGCTGTCCGAACAAAAACTGTTCGTCCCATCCGCTTGCGGCGGCGGCGGTACATGCGCGCAATGTCGTGTGCGGGTTCATTCAGGCGGCGGGTCAATCCTGCCAACCGAAGAAGGCCACATCACCAAACGCGAAGCATCGTGCGGCGACCGTCTGTCCTGTCAGGTTGCGGTCAAACAGGACATGGAAATCGAAGTTCCAGAAGAAGTCTTTGGCGTCCAGAAATGGGAATGTACCGTTCGTTCAAACGAAAACGTGGCAACATTCATTAAGGCCCTTGTTCTGGACCTACCAGAAGGCGAAGACGTGAATTTCCGTGCTGGTGGATACATCCAAATCGAAGCCCCCGCACACCACCTGAAATATTCAGAATTCGACGTCGAAGAAGAATACCGCGAAGACTGGGACCGTTTCAAACTTTGGGACTTTGAATCCAAGGTCGACGAACCTGTCGAACGCGCCTATTCGATGGCCAACTACCCAGACGAAAAAGGCATGATCATGCTGAACGTCCGTGTGGCCTCCCCTCCTCCGGGATCGACTGACATTCCAGCTGGGAAAATGTCATCCTACATCTTTAACCTAAAGCCTGGCGACAAAGTCACGATTTCCGGTCCGTATGGCGAATTCTTTGCGCGCGACACCAAAAAAGAGATGGTCTTTATCGGTGGTGGTGCTGGCATGGCGCCAATGCGTAGCCATATCTTTGATCAGCTCAAGCGCCTTGAAAACCGTGATCGTAAGATTTCATTCTGGTACGGTGCCCGATCAAAGCGCGAAATGTTCTTTGTCAAAGATTTTGACGATCTGGCTGAACAGTTCGATAACTTTGAATGGCACGTCGCACTTTCAGATGCCCTCCCCGAGGATAACTGGAAAGGATACACAGGCTTCATCCATAACGTATTGATGGAAGAATACCTCAAGGATCATCCAGCACCCGAAGATTGCGAATTCTACATGTGTGGTCCGCCAATCATGAACCAGTCGGTCACAAATATGCTGATTGATCTGGGCGTCGATCCCGAAGACATCATGCTCGACGATTTCGGCGGCTAAGCCCAAACCCAACCAAACACCTCTCAAAGCCGCACCAAACTGGTGCGGCTTTTGCATTTGCACGATAGCCCACCACTCTTTTCGCCACCAATGCAGCTTGAGTACCTGACTATTTTTGTATATTTTACACCTGAAATTCAGGGCCGTCTCTGGCGTGCAAACCTAAACTGCCACTGAATAACTACGGCAACCGTGGTGCGCCCGATGTCAGGGCGAATATCCATTCCACAATGATGCGGGCTGACTTGATGGGCTTTTTTCATTCCATGACCACACAAGTCGAAGGCATCGAGCGCACCGCGCCGGTGGTTTGGCAGTCATACGAAGGATTTATTGCCGTACATTGGCGCGCGCAGGCGCAATCAGATGCCCGCGGATATTACCTTGCGCCTGATCCGCGCATCATGATCTTTTTCGAGGACATTTCTTCGCATGTTCTTATTGCGGACACCCCTAATGTGAAAAAATCGGCGGCGCGTCCTCTTTTACGGGCCACATATGTGCCCGCCGGAATGCCGATCTGGACCCGGTTCACATCAGAACATCGGTTTTCACATCTTGATTTGCATTTCGCAGAAAGCTGGCTTTTGGATAAATTTGTGCCCGCTTTGGGCCGCCAACAGACATGGGCCGCGCTGCGTCAACCCGTTGAACACGCGGCAAGCGAACCGCTTTTGGCGCTTGGGCAGCTTTTGGCGACAGAGCTTGATCACCAAAATCATCATCCCCTTTACGCAGAGAGCCTCGCAATCAGCATTTTGACCGGATTGCTAGATTTGAAATGTGACACATCTTACGGCGCCCAAGGCGGCCTGACCCCAGCGCAAATGCAGCGCCTGACAGCGCGGTTTGATAGCGCACCCGATGCGAGGCTAAGCGTCGCTGATATGTCGCAAATTGTAGGACTGTCAGAAAGCTGGTTTGCCCACGCGTTCAAAACCACAACTGGGATGCCTCCGGTGCAGTGGCAGCGGCACAAGCGGATCGAAATTGCCTGCCAACTGCTGTTGGAAACCGGGCTAAGCATATCCGATATCG
This sequence comes from Yoonia maritima, assembly GCF_002933395.1. Lineage (GTDB taxonomy): Bacteria > Pseudomonadota > Alphaproteobacteria > Rhodobacterales > Rhodobacteraceae > Yoonia > Yoonia maritima_A. The sequence goes on along the minus strand of NZ_CM009490.1, from coordinate 70,202 downwards.
CCGCCCGGCTTGGTTTTTCAGATCAAGCGCACCTGACCCGTGTGTTCCGTCAAGTTTCAGGCGAAACGCCTGCTGCTTGGCGGCGACGGCATATCACCGCCCTGCCCTAATACCAAACCGCCCGCGCCAAAACGCGGACGGCCGATCACGCCACGCTTACCAGCTACGGCGCAAAGTCGCGTTAATCACGCGTCCTGTATTGTAGTAGTCAGATCCGAACCCGCCATAAGCGACATAGCGTTCGTCGAACACGTTCGCGACGTTGACCGCAAGGCTGGTACTGTCGTTGACCGCATACGTCACAGCCGCGTCAAAGATAACGGCTGGATCAGATTTCAACGTGTTCCCGTCGTCCATCCAATACGCCCCATCGTAATGCGCGCCCAAGCCAAAGGTCATATCACCACGCGATCCCGTGCCAGCCAACTGATAACGTGCCCAAACAGACATGGTTTGCTCTGGCACGAACGACAGTGCATTCCCTTCGTTACCGCTGGTCCCATTTTCAACGATTTCACTGTCCATCAATGAATAAGATGCGGTCAGACTAATCGTTTCTGACAGTTCTGCTTTTGCTTCTAGATCAAGACCACGCACCCGCACCTCGCCGATTGTTTCAGGCATGCTAGTGATCGGGTCAGTACGTGTGATGTTATTTTTGGTCAGATCATAAATCGAAGCGGTATAAAGCGCGCGACCGTTTTGTGGCCGATACTTGACGCCCAGCTCGTACTGCTCGCCACGTTCGGGTTCCACACCAAGACTATCAGCCACAAAGGATTCAGCATAGCTGCCGTAAACCGACATCCCCGGTGTTGCGCGATAAGTCAGACCAAACCGTTTGCTTGTTTCCTCGAAATCGCCTTTGGTGACTGCGCCAGACAAAGTATCGACTTGTTCAACATCAATCCAATCCTGACGTAGCCCCAGTTGGGCGATGAATTTATCTGCAAAGGTCAGTTCTTCTTGCAGATAAACCGCGTGCGCTTCGATCTCTGTTTGGGTGGCCGCGTAAGGCGTCAATGTGCTTAGATCGATGCCGCCCGTGTAAACTGGATCAGTCCAGTCAATATCAGGTGCCAAAGCCCAATAGCTGGTATTGTCGATATCCGATGTGCGACGTTCAACACCCACAACGCTGCGGCTTTGGACGGTGCCGAAATCGCGATCAAGCTGCACGTTCACATCACCAACGTATTCGTCAGCCGTATAATCATTCGCAAAGAAATAACGATCGGCCATTGTGCCACCGCCGGCATCGGTACCAGCCACATAAGCATAGCCAAAGTCGGTTTCCGTCGCGCTGAAACGATGTGTAGAATTCAGGCTGAACCCGCCATCAAAGTCATGTTCGAACAGCAGGCTTGCTGTGGTCCGATCAGTACCGCGATAGTTAAAATCGGGTTCACCCAAAAAGGTTGATGGATCAAGATCGACACCCACAGGATGCCCACCGCTTCCTGGTACGCTGTCTTTGTTCAGATAATCAACAACAAAGGTCAGGCTGGTCGCATCCGTCGGCGCCCAAGTTATGCCACCCATGACAAATGTTTCATCGTCTTGAGAATAGTCATACTCTCGTTCGGCATCGACGACTTTGCCAGTTAACCGGTATGACAATGTGCCTTCTTCGTTCAGCGTGTCGCCAAAATCGACACCCGCCTCGACCCGGTTAAAGGAACCAGCCGTCAAATAGGCATCACCGAAACGGTGATCTTTGGGTGTCTTCGTGACATAGTTCACAGCCCCACCCGGATCAGACACACCCAACCCAGCAGAGTTCGCCCCTTTCAGAACTTCGACGCGTTCAAATGCATAGGGTTCTTCGCGTACACCACCAAACGGGTCACCCAGATAAAGCCCATCACGATAGGCATAGGCGTCAAACCCGCGAATACGGAAATAATCAAAACGGTCATCAGCCCCGTAAAAGCTCGTCACGACACCAGATGTATACTGTAAAACTTCTTGCACTGACTTCGCGCCGCGCTGGGTGATTTCCTGTTGGGTAATAACCGAAACGCTGGCCGCGGTATCCAACACATCGCCCGATAGCTTTGATCCAGCGCTTGTCTGGCTGCTAACAATACTGCCGCTATCGTCGTCATCGGCATCCAAAACAATCTGACCCAGCGGATATGGCGTATCCTGCGCGACAGCCGGAACGGCACAAAAGACGCTAAAAATAGCACAGCTAGAAAGAAGAGCGGAAAGCCGACGGCCGCGCGGGTGCCGGGTGGGTTGTGTGGTCACGGTGGTCAAAACCTTTTGGTTGGTTTGTGGATCTGTTTGCTGGCATATCCTGACCACGAGGGACGCAATCACACGGCTGGCTAAGCGAAAGCCGGCGTAGCGGTGCACGCCGGGCATATGCCTCGCCACATAACTGAACCAAATCAGCAGGTCTTGAACGGCACCACTGTTTTTGTCGGTTTCTGCTGCAAAGTCATTTTGCGCCCGGCCTGCCTGCTAGGCGTGATGATCCACGACCGGCGCAACACAGACCTGTTCGGTCCGGTGGCCCCACAAAACCAGCACATAACCGGCAAATACAACACCTGCCAAAGCAAACCATGTCAGTGCATAGCTTAGGTGTGCGTTCCTGAAGTAAACGACAGTTTGCCCGCCGCGCGGCCAACCCGCCGCAGCGCCTCGTTCTTGATCCACGAAATATGGGGCGGCACTGTCATAGCCCAGTGCAGTCGTAATCGACCCTATATCACGCCGATACCAATGCCCGTTGGCGGGATCGTTTTCACGCGAAAACAGCCACCCCTTATCCTCTGACACACGCAGTAACCCGGCCACCGTCACTGTCCCATCTTCACGCGCATAATCACCAGCCCGCGCCCGCGCGTCGGGCACAACGCCTCTGTTCACCATGATAATCATCCCGGTATCGGTCACCAGCGGCGTCAGGATCCAATCCGCTGGCCCGTAATCAGAGGGCGTATAAATCAACACGTCTTCGTCGTGCAAAAACCGGCCAGTCACAATAACCCTACGATAGGCGTCTTGTTCGGACCAATCTGTAGGCCCCGGAGCCGGAATGGGGACGGCATGGATACGGCTATCCACCCGTTCTATCAGGTCACGTTTCCAGTAAAGACGCTGAATTTGCCAAACACCAAGCGACGAAAACCCCGCAATCCCAACCAACGCAACAAGACTGATGAAAATAAACCGCGGCCAGCGGATCGAAAGCGGCATAGAATTTCTCCGGCAAGAACCGGGGCCGGATTTGGCCCCGGTTAGGATTAACCCTGCTGCGACTGCAGCGATGTCATGTGGTCCATATCGTGCATTGGCATCATGTTTTCATTCATGTTGCGCATCACCCAAAGCGACCCAGCAAGAACAATCACCAAGATCAGAACCGCAAAGATCGACGCAAACAGGGTCCAGCCCTGCTCTGTGCTGCGGTTCACATGCAAAAAATATACCAAATGCACGACAATCTGCACCGCCCCAAGGCCCATGATGATCCCGATCAACGTGGTGCGGGCGATCGCGACCTCGGCGATGATCAAGACAAACGGGATAATCGTCAAAAGCGCGGCAAGCCCAAAGCCGATCATCAACTGTGCCATCGTTCCGTGATCTTTAGCCGCGCCATGCCCATTGTGTGTTTTTGCAAGCATCACACCAACCTCACAAGATAAACAAAGGAAAACACACCGATCCAAATCAAATCAAGAAAGTGCCAGAACATCGACAACGTCACCAAACGGCGCATGTTTGCATCGATCAGACCGTGCATTTTGATTTGCACCATCAGCGTCACAAGCCAAATGATCCCGCCCGTTACATGAAGCCCATGTGTGCCCACCAACGCAAAGAACGCTGATAAAAATGCAGACCGGTCAGGACCCGCTCCGATGTGGATCAAATGCCGAAACTCGTACAGTTCCATGCCGATAAACCCGGCACCTAAAACCCCGGTCACCGCCAACCAGACAAGCGTACGATTCAGGTTGCCCTTGACCGCCTGCAGCATCGCCAAGCCAAAGGTCACCGATGAAAACAGCAACAACGCTGTCTCAACCGCGACGAACTCTGGCTCGAACAAATCAAGCGGCCCCGGTCCCCCTGCGTAACGACCGCCCAGAACGGCATAGGTGGCAAACAACGCACCAAAGATGATGCAATCGCTCATGAGGTAAATCCAAAACCCGATCTGTGTCGGACTGCCATGATCTGCGCCATGGTCGTGGTCATTCACGGCCATCACCGGCGCTAACTGCGTGCTGTCCAATGGGGTCATGTCACCGCTCCTTTCGCTTCGGTTGCCGCCACGTCTTGGGCGGGGATGTAATAATCGCGGTTATAGTTGAACGTGTGGCCGATCCCGATTGCGACCATCGCAACAAAGCTAAGGGTCGCCAGCCACCAAATGTACCAGACCATTGCAAAGCCAAACACCAGCGCAAAACCCGCAATATACACACCAGTGGCGGTGCCTTTGGGCATGTGGATCGGCTGATATGCGGTCGACCAAACGAACCCGTCTTGCTTCATCCGCCAGAATTCATCACGCCCACGGACCTGTATATCATGTGGGAAGTTATAAGGCGCGGGCGGCGATTGCGTCGCCCATTCTAGGGTCCGTGCATTCCACGGGTCACCACCACATGCCAGCGCCTTGCGGTCACGCACAGACACGTAGAATCCGATGAAAGTGGACAAAATCCCCAGCAAAATCAACACAGCGCCAAAGGCGGCAATGATGAAATAGGGCTGCCATGCAGGATCAGGGTATTGGTTGATCCGTCGTGTCACGCCCATCAGACCCAGCGCGTAAAGCGGCATGAACGCAAAGTAAAAGCCAACGAACCAGAACCAAAAACTACGCTTGCCCCATGTATCGTTCAGCTTGAAACCAAAGGCTTTGGGCCACCAATAGGTGACGGCAGCATAGACGCCAAACACAACGCCGCCGATAATCACGTTGTGAAAATGCGCGACCAGAAACAGGGTATTATGCAACTGGAAATCAACCGGTGGCACTGCCAGCAAAACGCCCGTCATGCCACCAATGGTAAAGGTGACCAAAAACCCAATGGTCCAATACATCGGCAACTCTAGGCGCACACGGCCTTTGTACATGGTGAACAACCAGTTAAAGATTTTAACCCCCGTAGGCACCGCGATGATCATCGTGGTGATGCCAAAGAAAGTGTTTACATTCGCCCCTGATCCCATCGTGAAAAAGTGGTGCAGCCACACAATGAACGACAACACCATGATACAAGCCGTGGCCCAAACCATCGTCTTGTAGCCAAACAATGGCTTACCGGAAAAGGTCGCGACGACTTCGGAAATCACACCAAAAATTGGGATGATCAGAATATAGACCTCTGGGTGCCCCCAAATCCAAATCAGGTTGATATACATCATCGGGTTGCCACCAAAGTCATTGGTGAAAAAATGCATCCCGAAATAGCGATCCAACGTCAGCAGCGCGAGCGTGGCAGTCAAAACAGGGAACGCCGCAACAATCAAAACGTTGGTCGCCAGCGCAGTCCAAGTAAAGACAGGCATATCCATCATTTTCATTCCCGGTGCGCGCATCTTTACGATAGTGGCGATCAGGTTAATTCCCGATAGGGTCGTCCCGACTCCGGCAATCTGCAATGACCATAGATAGTAATCCATGCCCGGACCTGTGCTGAACGACGCCCCCGATAACGGTGGAAACGCAAGCCACCCGACACGCGCAAATTCCCCCACGAACAGGGAAATATTGACCAACAACGCGCCAGCGACCGTCATCCAGAACGAAAAGTTGTTCAGGAACGGAAACGCCACATCGCGCGCGCCAATCTGGGTTGGCATGACAAAGTTCATGATCCCCGTGACAAAGGCCATCGCCACGAAAAAGATCATGATAACGCCGTGAGCCGTAAACACCTGATCAAAATGGTGCTGCGGAAGGTATCCTTCCGCGCCGCCAGCCGCCAATGCCTGCTGCGCGCGCATCATCAACGCATCCGCAAAACCGCGCACCATCATAATAAAGCCAAGCACCATATACATGATGCCAATCTTCTTGTGATCAACTGACGTCACCCAGTCGCGCCAAAAAGATCCCCATAGCCCGTAATAGGTCATCAAAACCAATACCGCGAAACCGCCGACGGCCACCGCAGCAAACGTGCCAACAAGGATCGGTTCTTGGTAAGGAATCCAATCTAAACTAAGCCGACCAAACAGCGGTGAAATTGTTTCAATTGACATGACTAACGGCCTCCTTGCGTGCCGATGGGCCGCAAATATAATCGGGAGAGTTTAAAAAAGCCTCGTAAAAGGCTTCGGGGTTGAGGGTCGGCAGGTCTATCAACGCGCCAAACCCGTCGATGGCGCGTTTGCTGTCATAGCTATACGCCGCCGCGTTTGGGACACCAGCAATCCCGCCACCGCCCGTCTTGTCTTGCGTCATGATCTGGCCCGCACAAACGGTGCCGCCATCGACGCACATTTCAACCACATGATCGAACAGACCATCCTCGACCGTGGCAAAGTAACGAACTGGGTCAGCAATGCTTGGCTTTTCCAATGTAAGATAGGTTTCGCGGCCCAGATCGGTGCCATCCGACTTCGCGTTTGCGATCCAACTGTTGAAATCAGCGTCAGACATCGACAGTGTATCGAACGTCATATGGGAAAACCCAGGGCCGGAATAATGCGCCGACCGCCCCGGAAACACACCCGGCGCGTCAGCAACCAGATGCAACTGGGTTTCCATCCCTGCCATCGAATAGACCATGCCACCCAATGCCGGGATCGACAGGGTATTCATCACCGTAGAAGAGGTCAGGCGAAAATTCACTGGCCGCCCCACCGGCACGGCCAATTCGTTCACCGATGCAACGCCAAATTCCGGGTAGATAAACAGCCATTTCCAATCCAACGACACCGCGTCGACCTCGATCGGGATGCCAGCCTGCAAATGATCAAGCGGACGATACGGATCAAGCCGGTGCGTATAAACATATGTGTACCAGCCAAGCGCTGCAGTAATCAGGATCGGGATACCCCAAACAGCGACTTCGATTTTGTTGGAATGTTCAAAGGTCGGGTCATAGTCCGATAGATCCGATCGGTCCGCGCGATACTTTAGCGGAAAATAGACTGCCATGATCAAAACCGGGATAATAATGATCAGCATCAGCAATGTCGCAATAACCAAAAGATTACGCTCTTGGATGCCGACCCAACCCTGCGGGGATAAGATGTGGTACTGACACCCAGAAAGCGCAAATGCGCCCGCCAATGCCAGCAAGTATTTGATATATTTGAACAAGTGCGTGCCTCTTCTTCTTGTCCGACATCTGCCAGACTGGGAGGTCACCGGCAGACCGGAACACGAGTTACATTCGCGGCCTACGCCTATGCTATCGGGACACGCCCCGTGGTGAATTGACGCACAATCGATGAATTCCCTTTATTTCACAATGAGTTGATCGAAATTCACAGTTCCGTGCGCCGATGTGGTGAAATATCAGGCAGCAGCCCCAAACCACCAGTGCAGTTAATCGCCCGCGGCGTTTTGATCGCGTAACCGATCCAACAACAACCGAAACGCCGAATTCATCTGGCGGCGGCTTAGATAGCAAATTTGAAAACCGTCAAAGGGGGGGCACCAATCGGCCAGCACCCGTTGCAAAGTCCCCCTATCGATTTCCGCCTGCACTTCGGAAAGGGTCACAAAGGCGATACCGTAACCGGCCCGCGCAGCGTCTATGCAAAAATCACCTTCGTTGAAAATGAACGGTCCAGACACGCGCTTTATCTGCTCTTGCCCATCCTTTTCGAATTCCCAGTCATAAGGCGGCGTATCCGTGCCAAACCGCATCGTGATGCAGTCATGGTCATCCAAATCAGAAGGTACCTGTGGAACGCCACGTTGTGCAAAATATGCAGGCGTACCCACTGCGGCCATCTCAATCGCGGGGCCGACAGGGACTGCAATTAAATCGGGCGGCACGGCCTCGGCCAGTCGGACCGCCGCGTCAAACCGCCCTTCTGCCAAATCCGCTAGTCGGGCGTTGGTGTTCAGCTCAATCTGGATTTCAGGATAATCGCTCACAAGCCTTGTCATCACCGGCCAAAGGATCATGCGCGCCGCAGTCATTGATGTGGTCAGCCGTATATGTCCGCTTGGGCTGTCTCCAAGGCTACGCAGTTCTTCAATCCGTGTTTCAATCTCGGCCAGTCCCGGACGCAATGTAGCAAGCAGCTTTTCACCCATGTCCGTGGTCGACACGCTTCGCGAAGTCCGGTTCAATAAACGAAAGCCAAGCGCTGCTTCGACCCTGCGGATGGTATGACTAACTGCAGATTGCGATACGCCAAGCCGAACCGCCGCTTGGGTAAAGCTCCCTTCTTCGACGACAGCGACAAAAGCCGTCAAATCCGCAATATCATCTCGTTTCATTCATACTACCTACGCTGCGGACCCAGATTATTTATATTTCGCGCTAACCAAAACCCCTATTCATGAATTTTATTCATTGGCGCAATGAATGGTTCGGCCATAGTCGCGGTTCACAACGCGCCTTAACTCGTGAAGGCGCGCAATAACCAGGCACCTGCATGACAACCCCAACGATCCATCCCCATCAGCGATCACAAACGCTGACAACGCTGTTTTGTCCATGACGCTTTGCTTGACTCGATCAGCATTTACGCGACCTTTACAGGCAGCATCTTCCTCGCGCTGCTTGCCCTTGCGCTTGTCGGTAATGGCAAATCCCTATTGAAACCCTGACGCGTCCTTCCTCCCGATGCGCGTCACCCAAACCAAGGAAAAAATATGAAAGCGACAGTAATGCATGGTCCCGGTGATGTCCGCTTTGACACCGTCGATGACCCTAAAATTCTTAAATCTACAGATGCAATTATCCAACTTTCGGCGACCTGCATTTGCGGTTCCGATCTATGGCCCTATCGCGGGCACGGCGACTTTTCTCAGCCTATGCATATGGGTCACGAATACTGCGGCGTGGTGGTCGAAGTCGGCGCTGACGTGAAATCTGTTAAACCGGGGCAATTCGTGGTCGGATCGTTTGTTCTATCCGACAACACATGCCCACACTGCCAATTTGGGTTCCCTTCATCATGCGATCAACGCGAATTCATGACAGGTGCCCAAGCGCCCTATGCACGCGTGCCACTTGCCGATGGGACATTGGTTGCCACAGATGAACTGCCAACAGACGATCAAATCCCACATATGCTTGCGGTATCTGATGTACTTGGCACGGGGTATTACGCGGCCGAAGCCGCAGGCGTAAAAGCAGGATCCACAGCCGTTGTCGTGGGTGATGGCGCGGTTGGGCTGATGGGCGTTCTATCTGCTAAGCTTCAGGGCGCGGAACGGATCATCGCCATGAGCCGCCATAAAGACCGACAAAAGCTGGCATTGGAATACGGTGCAACGGACATCGTCGAAACGCGCGGCGAAGAAGGGATCAGCGATGTGCTTGAACTGACCAATGGCGTTGGCGCGGATGCGGTGCTGGAATGTGTTGGATTGCAGCAGTCAATGGATCAGGCAATGGGCGTCTGCCGTCCCGGCGGTTCTGTCGGCTTTGTTGGTGTCCCACACGAGGTAACGTTCACAGGCGAAGGGTTATTCTTTGCGCAAAAACGTCTGTTTGGCGGGCCAGCGCCGGTACGCCGCTATCTGCCCAATTTGATGGACATGGTCCTAAAAGGTGAAATCGCCCCTGGCAAAGTGTTTGATCTTGAACTCCCCCTCGCGCAAGTCGCCGAAGGCTATAAGGCGATGGACGAACGCCGTGCCATCAAAACAATGCTACGCGTATAAATAAAAACCCGTGTCGCGCCAAACGGCGCGGCACGAACCCCTGCAGATTTTTCTTTTCAAACGCCTGTGTTTCCATCACCTTACGATCAACCTTTGCGCGCCGAGGGTTCGATTTCAGGGAGATATTAACGAGTGCTACGCCGTATTCTACAAGGCCTTATGGGGCAGACCGTCAAACCAAGCCAACCTTCTTCACAAGAAGACATATCGCCATTTCGCTACCTGAATGCGTTAAAATCCGGGCTCCCTGCACGTGCAGAATTATTCTTCCTCACGGGTGAAGATCGGGCCGTCCTTGCCGACATCAAGACCATGATGGCTAAGAACTCTAACTTTTTGCCCGGTCGTACAGACTCGAAAGCGGCCAGTGCGACAAATGACCTGTGCTTTGTCTTAGGCGGGCATCCAGAACGGCTCGCGCGCTATGCTGAACTACGCGTTGCGATGAATTGGGGCGTTTCGACATATACCGGGAAAAGCCAAGGCCATTTAGACACGATCCCAGAAGACATACGCATTCTGCTAGAGGTGCTAAAGCGCAGACATAACATTAAAACGGAAACACCAACGTCATGGGCGGACCTGCGTAAAGCCGTCGAAATACTTGGTGGCACAGATGCGGACATCATCACATTTATTCTGCCAACTGAACGCTATTCAAACCGAAGCCTCAACCTAAAGCTCTCCAAGAACGAAACCACATGGAGCCAATTCCAGCCAACCAGCTTAATGACCGCTCTGGACCGCTGCGATGGCAAGGGGCGTAACATGGCTCTGAAAGGTTTGAAAAAGCAAAGCTTTGTAACTTCTCCTGAATTTCTGAACTATCTGTTCAAACAATCCGAAGAAACATCGGCCACATTACGTGCGACGGCAGTTGATCTGCTCCGCGAACATAACGGCGCGACGGTTGAACCGATGGCCGCCGATACCTTGAAATCAAAAAAGGCGACAGCGCGCGCGTTTGGTGTTCAGGTGCTTGGTATGCTCGGAACGCCTTCCGCGCTTGCGATGTTGAAAGCCCACAAAGATACCGAGAAAAGCCAAACGGTTCTGACGGCGCTTGAACTCTTTGTCGGGGCACCGGTCGTCGAAACGAAGACCATAGAAAACGGTTACATCGATATCCACGGCGCCCACATCACGCTGCCACCGCATATTGAACTCATCGACGACGGCAGCGCCCCTCTCGACGAAAGCTTTAACGCGCAGTTCCACCCCATCGAAGAAAAGATGCGCCAAGATGCCGAAACCCGATACCAAAACAGTTATGATTACTGGATCAAGCAAAACAAAAAACACAGCGAACCGACCAAAGACAAAGTCCTTCCAATTGGTCCCGCTTGGTTCGAAGTCTTAAACGTACCCGTCACAATAAAACCTGCTGGAAGACACACGACTGGTCACCGTCTTCCACACAAACATCGTGATAGTGTCGCACCTGTTATCGAGGTTGCATTGGATAAACTCCCTCTGCGCCGCGTAATCGATCTGGCTTGCCGAAACGCGTATACCCTATCATCAATACTGACTTGGACGGACGACGTACTGAACACATATGTGCAAAACGCAATCACTGATGGTCGCATAAGTCTTTCGCAGCTGGTAACTATTGCTGAAGAAAACCACGTTTCATCCACAAATTACGCAAAAAACGACGAGATCGGCTACGATGGAAATTATCTGACTGAAGTAATCTATCCACAGTCGTATTATCATGGAAGGTACACAGTGCCCCGTGGCATTTGGGCAATCGCGGCATCTCATTTGCCAATACTGATTGAAAAACTCCCCCCCCGCGGTTCTGACATCAAAACGGCAATACGCGCTATGGAAGTCATCGCTGACTTTCCGTCCCTGCCTGCCGATCTTGTGCAACCGCTGCTATTTGTGGCGATTGATGATAGGGCGCGTTTGCGTGAACCTGCCCAAAAACTGCTTGCTGATGCGCCGGGCATTGATGATCAATTGATCGCCATTTTGTCTGACAAACGCCAAGCCGTCCGCGCAAACGCGGCGCGGTTCTTGGCTGATCGGGGCGCGAAATCCGCCCTGCCCGCCCTGACCAAACGTTTGAAAACCGAAAAATCCGAACTCGCCCGCGCTGATCTGATTTCTGCCGTTTCGCGATTGGGTGGCGATACGACGCCATATCTTGGCCGCGATGCCCTTATCAAAGAAGCCCAAAAGTTTGTTGAAAAGCTACCCAACGAAAAACTGAACTGGCTTCCTTTGTCGACGGCACCCAGCCTGAAGTGGAAAGACAAAACCACCGCCGACCCTGTCGTGTTAGACGGCTGGCTGCGGCTCGCGCTCAAATTAAAATCGCCGCTCGGGTCACCGTTGTTTGGCCTGTACTTTGACCAAATGACACCGCAAAGCGTGAGCGAAGTCGCCGATTGGGTCCTAAACAGTTGGGTGTCTTATGATACCGACCGCCCTGTCGGCGAAGCGGCACGCACAAAGGCCGCAGAAATGGCGAAGCATATGGTCGCCCAACAAAACAACTGGATGGCCCTAGCCGGCTACACGGAACAACAGATTGCGGAACAGATACTGCGGGGCATGTCGTCTGGCTATCCCAACTCTGGGGCGGACAGCAAAGGTATCCTTGCCCTAGCCCACCGGGCGACATCTGCCAAAGCAGGACCACTGATCGCAACATATCTCAAACAGCACGGCAAACGGGTATCGCAAGCCAAAGCATTGGTCGAAACTCTTTACGGCATGGGAACCCAAGACGCGGTGCAAGTGCTTGTCGCGACCGCAACCCGGTTCAAACAACGCACCGTGCGCGAACTGGCCGAAACGCTTGTGTCAGAATTGGCAGAGGCACGCGGCTGGACCCAAGACGAATTGGCCGATCGGTCTGTCCCCACAGGTGGGTTCGAAGACGACGGCACAATGCTGCTAGAGGTCGGCGAAGATGCCAAACCTTATACCGCGCGGCTAAGCAGTGATCTGACCGTCAAACTGTATAACCCACAAGGCAAAGAGGTGAAATCGATCCCCGCTGGCAAGGATGCAAACACCAAGGAATCCAAATCACTGCTAAGCACGGCCAAGAAAACCATCAAAACCGCACAGGCCCAACAGCAGGCCCGGCTTTACGACGCGATGATTAGCAGTCGCTCTTGGGAACGGCAGGCTTGGCAGGATGATCTAACCAAACATCCGATTATGCAGCGCCTGATCGAACGGGTCATTTGGCGCGGTCTGGACGATAACGGCGCATTCATCACCGGTCTACGGCTTACCCCCGAAGGCGAAGTACTGAACGCGGCTGGCGATGACGTTGATCTGTCTACAATCAGTAAAATCGACATCGCGCATACGGCCAACCTGTCCGAAGATGACAGAAACGAATGGCTGCAACACCTCAAGGACTTTGAGGTTAAACCGCTATTCCCCCAAGTATCCCGCCCCGTGCGCACCCTGACAGACGCGCAAAGCAAAGATACCAAACTGTCCGACCGCGAAGGTTGGTTGATGACCACCTTCAAACTGCGGTCAGCCGCCAAAAAGGCAGGTTATGATCGGGCGCCTATCGGCGATGGCGGTGGTTTCGACGCATACCGCAAAGAATTCAGAGGCGCACAAATCTGGGCAGACCTGTATTTCACCGGCAGCTACGTGAGCGAAGATGACATTCCCGCCGCGATCAGACACATGCAATTCACGCAGATGGGCGAAGGCGGACGCGGGCGTGCGTTAACTTTGGAAAAAGTCCCGGCACTGCTGCTGTCAGAGGTCTGGAATGACATGCACGAGATGGCAAAATCAGGGGCCTTTGACCCAGAGTGGGAGAAAAAAGGCCTATACTGATAGCGCCCTTCGCTAACGCTTTCTTTTAGGGCAGCGTTAGCTAAAGTGCCGGTAAATTAACGTGTAAGCTGAGTATCCGTATGAAGTCCTTTCTCAAAAATCTCCTGCCATCCAGCAATTCCCATGCAAAATTCATCAAACAAGACCTCGAACGTCTGAACCAGGCGCAGGCGGGATTGGGGGATAGCGCGGTCAGCTATGTCCTGACGGGCGAAAACGAAGCTGTCCTGTCGACACTTTCTACCGTCGGTGGCGGCGATCAACTAAACGTATGTGGGGCGCATCGATACAGCCGTGGAAACAGCGTTCTTCAAGATCAACGCCCCTATCATTTCATCGATATGGACCCGTTCGACGGTGATCTGCTGGTGCGTTACGCAAAAGTACTGACAGCGGCACATGGCGGTGCGCCGGATCATGCGCTCGGATCTAAAACGATCCCCGATGTCATGCGTGTGTTGTTCACCGAAACAGCGCTCGGCGCAGTTTCCCCAACAAGACGCTGGGACAATGAACCACCCGAGGCACAGCCAAAGGGGCTTACGCGCGATCAGCTCATCCCGATGGCGCAGGCCTGTGGTGGCACAACGGCCCAGTTGTTTGAATTGCTATACTGGGAAAACGACGATTACGTCTCGGTACAGGCACGCGCCTTTCGAGAACTGCTCGACCCCAGCACATTGGTCAAATCCCATCCAGAGGATGCGATCAAAGGCATCGCAAAATCACCCGCGAAGGGCCGCACGATTTTCGTCAATTCACTGCACAAATGGAAACTCACACAGCAAGAACCGTTTCTTGGGTGCGTCCTATCGCGTGCTGGCGACAGTTCCCGCGCTGTCCGCGAAGCCGCCGTTAATGCGTTGCGTGATGTCCCCGCGAATATCATTGAACCGATGGCAATCGAACAGCTAAGCAAAGGGGCCGTCGGCGTACGAACGGGCATGGTCGAAGTCTTGCTTGGGTTGGGCACAGATACCGCTACACAAGCACTACGCGCCCATGCGAAAACAGAAAAAACAGCGCGCATCGTCGCCGCGATCGAAAACGCATTCTCTGCGGCTGAAATGACCAGTGAATCCGGGCAAGCCGCCGATGACGCCACCGGATACACCGCAATTGACGGAACCCGCATCGATATTCCTGCGCCCCGCCCGCTGACCGATGGACCCGGCATCACGATTACCAGCGACGACCGCAAACTGCTAAAAACAGCGTTGATCGCGGCAAACGAAAAGATCAAAGCGCGCAACGCCGATAACAAAGCAAAGAATTTCAGATACCAGCAACAGCTGCTGAAGTCAGACTTGATTGGCCAAGCCGAAACGTTCTTGACCACAGCCAAGCTGCCGGACAATCGTTCTCATGACCTGTTAAATTTTCTGGACCGAAATGCCGAAGAATGGCTAAAGGGAAAGATGGCAGGCCTAGCACAAAAACCTGCGCTGACTTTGGCAATCAGGTCGCTTTACAATGCGCGATTCATGCTGAGCCAGCACCAGAACAACGCCATAACATCAGCCACCAACAGTTATCTGGCCACTGATACGGCAGACCTGCGCGCATTGGATGATCTGTGGCAGGAACTACAGGTAGAACTGAAAATCGGTGACTGGAACAAATCGGTCACGCGCAAAGCAATCAAAGGCGATCTGCTGCGGATGATGATCCCAGTAGAAATGTATGCCGCTCCCAACCCGCATGATTTACCAGTCGATGCGGTATGGCCGTACCTTGCTGATAACTTTGACATTTTGGACGAAGCCCTGGGCGTGCGTGCGTCTGAATTTGGCGGCCTAGGCCATGTGATTGCCATTGCCTATTTGGCGCGTATGCCGAAAACACCGATGCGCTATTTCGCGCCCTTGCTTGAAATTGCAACCGGCGACCGCAAAGCCGGCAAGGCCGAAGCGCGCGCTTTGCTAAACGACGTTCCGCAAGTGACCGATCGCCTGATCACATTGCTCAAAGACAGCAGACAGGCAATTCGCAAAGGTTCCGCCGAATGGCTTGCCGCGCGTGAAGACACCGCTGCAATTCCCGCGCTAAAGGCCCAGCTAAAGAAAGAGAAAAGCGAAATCGCCAAGGCCGCGATCCTGACCGCACTGAAACAATTGGGCGAACCACTGGATTCGTACGTCGGCCCAACTGTCCTCATCCAAGAGGCAGAAGCGGGGTTGAAGAAAGCCAAATTTGATAAGCTCGATTGGCTTAACCTTGATCACATGCCCGCCGCCAAGTTCAAAAACGGCAAACCCGTTCCCGACGATGTGCTACGTTGGTGGATCTTCTTGGCGTTCAAGCTCAAGCAACCGGGTGGCAACGCCTTGTTTGAAATTTACCTCGATCAGCTTAAGCCAGACAGCGCTGCGGCGTTTTCAAAATGGGTCTTCGATAGCTGGATCGCCTACGATACCCTTGTGCCATCTGACGAAGAAGCAAACGCATACGCCGAAAAAAACGCAGACGTGCAAGTTAAAATGTACCAACGCTGGAACCCCAACTTTACCCGTGCACAGGCATTCGCGCAGCTACGCAATGCGATAAAATCACAATACCAAAATACAGGAACCGCAACCAAAGGTATCCTTGGGCTAACGTCACGGGTGCCTTCACAGGTCGCAGCGGACCAAGTCCGCACATATCTACGCAACCACGGTTCGCGTACATCCCAAGCCTCATCCCTGCTAGAGGTCCTTGCCCACAAAGGTGATCCTGTATCGCTTCAAGTCGTCATCGCCGCTGCGACCCGGCTGAAACAAAAAGGCGTCCAAAAATTTGCGGGCGACCTCGTTCAGGCGGTCGCAGACAAAATGAACTGGTCGCTTAATGAACTGGGTGACAGAACAATCCCAACCGCTGGGTTAGATGATGATGGCAATCTTGATCTACCCTGCGGAGAGGATGAAAAACTATACCGGGCGACGCTCGGCGATGATTTGACCTTTGTCCTGAAAAACCCGGACGGTAAAATCGTCAAAGCCCTGTCCACCGGCAAAGACGAAGCAACCAAAGCCTCGAAAAAGCAGCTCACCGCGTCGAAAAAGGAACTCAAGCAAGTCATCACCATGCAAACCGCCCGCCTCTACGAGGCGCTATGCGGTGAACGGGTGTGGCCGCTGGCCGATTGGACCCGCGATTTCCACGATCATCCCGTCATGCGACGGCTGATTGAAAGGGTCGTTTGGCAAGGATTGGACGCCGACAATGCCGTTTTGCAAAATTTCCGCCCCACGTCAGAGGGCGAATTTACAGATGCCGAAGATAACGAAGTCGATATCAGCGCATTTGCGGGCATCCGTCTGGCACATGGCGCGACACTATCCGACACAGAGGCCGATCAATGGGCGGCCCACCTGAAAGATTATGAAATCAAACCGTTGTTCGCCCAATTCGGGCGCAGCTTGCTCCGTCTTCCTGACGACCAAAAAGACAAAACCGAGATCAACGATCGCAAGGGATGGGTCACAGAAAGCTTTGCTATTCGCGGCGCGGCATCGAAACTGGGCTACGAACGTTGCGGAACCCAAGACGGTGGCTGGTTCTACGGCTACCAAAAATCATTCAAAGGCGTCGGTCTGATCGCTGTTATTGAATTCACTGGGAACTTCCTGCCCGAAGAAAACCGCAACGTCGCGATTATTTCGCTTGGGTTCGAAAAAGAAGGCGGGCGGTACGGGAAAAAGGTCAAACTATCAGAAGTGCCCCCCGTTCTGCTATCAGAATGCTGGAACGACCTGCACGCAATGGCTGCCAAAGGCGCCCATGACCCCGACTGGGAAAAGAACACGCAATGGTAGAACAAACACAACGCGCGCCCGCTGAAATTCGCTATGGCGATGAAATCGCTCGGCTTTTGGCTGCGGACACAGACCCAAAGCCAAACGGCTGGCATCTTTCACCGCGCGCGGTCCGTCGCTTTATCCTAGGCGACAAAGCTTTGGACGTGCGGCAAAAATTCTTTGGCGATGATCCTTTGGTTGATCGTTGCATCGTGTCGTTGATGGGGCATCAGGGGCTGATGCTTGTCGGTGAACCTGGCACCGCGAAATCGCTACTGTCGGAACTGCTTGCCGCCGCAATTGGCGGCACATCCAAACTCGTGGTGCAAGGGTCGGCTGGCATTATCGAAGACCACCTGCGCTATGGCTGGAACTATGCCTTATTACTCGCCGAAGGCCCGTCTGAGCGCGCGCTTATCCCATCCCCGATCCTAAGCGCGATGCGCGGCGGCCAAATCGCCCGGATCGAAGAATTGACCCGTTGCGCCCCCGAAGTCCAAGACGCGATCATTTCGCTGATGTCGGAAAAAACGGTCGCGATCCCCGAACTTGGCCCCCAAATCGAAAGCCGCGCCATTCCAGGGTTCAACCTGATCGGCACCGCCAACCTGCGCGACCGCGGCGTGCACGACATGTCGTCGGCTTTGAAACGTCGGTTTAACTTTGAAACTGTCAAACCCATCGCCGATGCGCAGTTTGAAAAAGAACTGATTAACCGTCAGGTCGCCGAACGGATGGCCGAAAACCCAGTATCGCCAGCGCTTTCGCCCGATGTGCTGGATCTGGTTGTCGCCGTGTTCCGCGATTTGCGTACAGGCACCACCGCCGACGGGGCAAGCGTCGCAGTCCCCAACAGCGTCATGTCCACAGCCGAGGCTGTCAACGTGACCCATGCCGCCGCATTAGAGGCCGCATATCTGGACAATGGCACCCTAACCGCAGGTCATATCGCGCGGCAATTGGGCGGGACGGTGTTCAAAGACGACCCCGAAGACGCCCGCAAACTGCGCGCCTACGTTGATCAAATCGCCAAACCACGGTCACGAACATCGCGCACATGGGCCGCATTCTATAAATCAGCCAAAGAAAGCCTGCGTGACTGATCGGGATACATTCGCACAGCTGCGCTCTGATCTATTTCAACCGGATCGGGGGCTTTATGTCGTGCCAATCCGGCACCATTCGCCCGCATGCGCATGGGCGCTGCGCGCGCTGATCCGCGACATAAAACCCAGCCAAATCCTGATCGAGGCCCCATCAGATTTCGCCGATAAAATCCCGCTTTTGCTGGACCCTGCGACGAAACCACCTATCGCGCTTGTCGCATTGGTCGATGACGCTGGCGAACGGGGGCGCGTTGCGGGCTATTACCCGTTTTGCGACCATTCCCCTGAATATGTCGCGCTCAAAACCGGTCAAGAGGTTGGGGCAGACCTGCACTTCATCGACGCGCCTGCCGCTGACAAAGCAATGCGCGGTCAGCTTGACGGGATCGAACCCACATCATTAATAGACGAACAACGGTTCAATAGCAATGACTACACCACTGCATTGGCGCGTGCGACGGGGTGCCGGGATGGGTTTGAACTTTGGGACCACCTGTTTGAAACCCGGCTTGGCAATCCAGATTGGCGCAGCTTTTTCGGTGATGTCGGCGTCTATTGCGCAGGTATCCGTGCCGCGACGCCCGACAGCCAAATCACGGAAGCCGGCGATACCAATCGTGAATCCCACATGGGGGGCGCCGTAAAAAAGGCGCTGGCGCGTGGTGGGCCGGTTGTGGTTGTGGTTGGCGGATTTCACGCGCCTGCGCTTGTTGGTGCGCTTGACGACCTGCCCGCCCCAGAAAAACCCAAAGGCAAAACCGATAGCTACCTCATTCGCTATGGATTTCGGGCGATGGACGCTCTGAACGGCTATGCTGCGGGTTTGCCGCAGCCGGGGTATTACCAGCAAATGTGGGAACGGGCCGACATGCAGACCGGGCCGAACACGTGGCGGACACTTGGCGTCGATATTCTAACAGAATTCGCCACCCAAATGCGTGCCGAAGGCCACCAAGTTCCCCTCCCCTCTCAGGTCGAAGCCGTCCGCGCGGCTGAATCGCTCGCAATTTTGCGTGGGCGGCCCGGTGCATTGCGTCATGATCTGATCGACGGCATCCGCACTGCGTTGATCAAAGGCGAAACCACCGCCCACGACATCTGGACAACCCGATTTCTGACGTTTCTTTGTGGCGATAAGCTGGGCGATGTTCCCGTTTCTGCGGGATCGCCGCCATTGGTCGAAGACATACGGCGCCGCGCACGCACCTACCGATTGGACCTCAGCGATAGCGCACAACGCACGCGCAAACTGGATATTCGGCGCAACGATACACATCTTGCCGCATCACGGTTCTTTCACGCGATGCAACTGCTGTGCCCCAGTTTCGCAACCCGGATGGTAGGGCCAGACTACTTGACCGGTAGCCGCACAGAATTGTTGTTCGAAGAATGGCAATACGCGTGGTCCCCCCAAACCGAAGGCCACCTGATCCAACAAGCTGTCTTGGGCGATGAACTCCCCAATGCCTGCCTCGCGCTGTTGTACAGGCAACGGGCCGCGTTGATCGAAGATGGGCGCGCACGCGACCTGCCGGCGCTGATTGACCTGCTATCGCGTGGGTTACTGGCCGGGCTTGGTGCGCAGCTTGGGCCGTTTGTCGAACAGCTTGGCCACGACATCCAAAACCACGGCACATTCGCCACAGTAACCGCCGCGCTAAGGCGTTTGATGTTCGTGCTGCAATCTGCCGGGCCGCTTGGTGCGCCCGATACGCTTGATCTACGGCAATTGGTCAACGCGGCTTATGGGCGATTGGTCTATCTTTGCGATGACCTGCCGAATACATCTGACGACGACACCCAAGAACGGCTAGACGCGCTGCGCATGGTGAATGAAATCCTGCGCGATTGTGACAGCATCGGGCTAGATCGGTCACTTTTGGACGAAGCATTAGACCGGGTTGCGATCTACACTGAAAATCCTGTGATCCTTGGGGCGGTTCTTGCGGTCTGTGTGCAAGCAGGCACACGACCTGCCGCGACATTGGTGCAAATCATGCAAGGGCGGCTGACCGGGGTTAGCCTTGATACCGCCGATCAAATCGGGGTACTGCGGGGCATCTTATACACCAGCCCGGCCCTATTATGGCACGCTGACGGGCTGCTGGCCGTGGTCGACCAGTTCATGTGCAATATCGACGAAGATCGTTTTCTTGACCTACTACCGCACCTACGGCTGGCCTTTACCGGGCTTAATCCACGCGAAACCGACCGGCTTGCCGGGGAATTGGCGGCGATACACGGGGTTCAGGCAGGCAGCTTGGTCACCGTAAATACAAAAGCCACAGAAACCGACCTTAGCGAAGGATTAGCGATCGAAAAAGCGCTGCGCGCGTCACTGTTGGCAGACGGATTGACCGATTGGATTACACCATGACCGAAGGAACACGCCGCTGGCGGCTTGCCTTAGGTCGCTACGCCAAAGACAATTTGGGCGGGCTTGGCGGCCAAGACCAGAAAATGGATCAGGCGCTCGATTACCTTTATGCACGCGAATATGATCAACGCGGGCTTGAACGCGATCGCGGCGCAGGGTCGCTTGATCCGACACAAATGCAAGCACTGACGTGGCTGGGCAAGGCCAAGGGCCTGTTTCCGAACACCGTGTTTGAAACCCTGCAAGGGCACGCGCTTGACCGGTACGGGCTGACTGACCTGCTCAAAGATCCTAAAACGCTGGAAAGTCTGGAACCAAACCAAGACCTGCTTAAGGTGTTGTTAGGTTATCATGACCGCGCCGACCCTGCGATCCGGGCCAAACTACGCGAAGTTGCCGATAAAATCATACGCGACATCATGGAACGGCTGCGGCACGACGTGATGCGGGCGTTTTCTGGACGACGCAACAGATTTCGGCGGTCAAATATCCCATCTGCCGCGAATTTCGACTGGCGTAACACACTACGCGAAAACCTGAAAACCTTTGACCCTGAAACGGGCCGTATTATCGCACAAACACTGCGGTTTAACAGCCGCGAGAAACGGAAACTGCCGTGGACTGTGGTGCTATGCGTCGATCAATCAGGGTCGATGACCGACAGTGTGATCCATTCGGCGGTCATGGCCGCAATCCTATGCGGCCTGCCCGGCATCACTGTAAAAATGGTGCTGTTTGATACATCAATCATCGACGTGTCTGACAAACTGACCGACCCTTTGGATACGTTGCTATCTGTGCAACTGGGCGGTGGCACTAATATCGGCCGCGCCGTCACCTATTGCGAAGACTTCATCCAAGACCCCGAACGCACTGTCTTTGCGCTGATCAGTGATTTCGCCGAAGGCGCATCACCACGGACATTATACGCCGCCCTTGCCCGCATGGCCGAAGCCCGCGTGCGCATGGTCGGGCTGGTCGCACTAGATGATCAATCCGCACCTTACTTTGATGGAACAATCGCGGGGCGGGCTGCTGACTTAGGAATGCACGTCGGCGCAATGACCCCCAATAAATTCGCCGATTGGCTGGCCGAGATCATGACATGACCCTGTCCGAAATGATCGCAGTTCACGATGAAAACGCATTGGCCGCATTGGCCAATGTCGGCATTGTACGCCGGGCCAAACGCGACTTTGAAGCAGGCAAAGCAACCGTCGAAACCCGCGACGACACCCAAGCAACCGTGACCTCAGACGGTAAATCCGTGACGGTCCCCGCAACCGGATTAGACGCCGCCACCTGCGACTGCCCATCCACCGGTGTTTGCAGACATATCATCTTGGCCGCCTTCGCCCTGCGCGCAGACACCCCTGCCCCCGCAGTAAAATCCGCACCCGACGATCTGCACACCCTAACCGAGGAAGACCTGCGCAAATTCGCTGGCGCCGATTGGGATAAGGCAATCAACCTTGCCCGCATCAGTACGGCCGCAAAAATCGACGCCGACGGGGTTAACCTATCGGTGCACCTGCCCGATCTTGAATTCCCGGTGGTGTTTTTGGCCGGTCAGGGGCTTTCTGGCGCTGTATTCAAAGGCGCAAAATCCGCGAAACGACGGGTCACCGCCGCCGCCGCACTTGTGGCGCGGCAACACGGCGGCGCACAAGCGCTTGATCAAATCACCCAAGACGATGCGCAAAGCGCCTTTTTATCCGCTGAATTCCTTGCCCAAGTCCAAAGCGCGATTACCGGCGCAGTCACAGGCGTGTTTGGCGGCGGTTCTGTGATCGCTGAAGACATGCTTTTCGACCTGTCGATATCCGCACGGGCGCAATCCGCACCACGGCTAACATCGCTTTTACGGGCTCTTGTCCATCAAGCCCGACTTGCACGTGCGCATCACTTTGATTTTCGGGACGATAGATTCTTGGCCGATGCTGCGTTGACCTATGCGCTCGCAAAGGCCTTGGAAAAACACCCCGAGGATACCCAGCTCACCGGGACATTGCGGCGCACCTACCGCGATAGCGATAGCTTTGACTTAATCATGTTGGGTGCTGTGCGATGGCACGCCGCCAGCGGGGCACGGGGGCTGCGTCTGTACGGTTTCGCGCCCGATCAAAACGCGTGGTACACCACATCCCAAGCACGCGGCGCAGGAATGGACCCCGGTTTTGCACCCGAAAACGCCTATTTCGGGCCACTGTGGGGCGCAGGCACCGCCAAAGACATCACAGGAACCCAAGTCACCTTGCGACAGGCACGCGTTTCATCTGATCAACAAATCTCATGGGACCAAGCATCTGCAGCACCCACCCACGCACCCGATGTCATTGCACAGCTCAATAACGCTGGGGCGGTTTTTGCGAATTGGGATGACGCGCAAGACGATATCGCCATACGATCACCCGCCGGGTTACGGCGGATGGGCAGTGCAGTACCGATACTGTTTGCGCCAAGTGATATAGGCAACGCAAATTTCGAAGATATTAACCAGCAATATCAATTGCCGATCATCGATCAAACACGCGCATCGTGGAACCTGACCCTATCTGCAAAGCAGCACGAAACCGTAGCATGGCTTCAAGACAACAAAGCCAACATTCGCGTGTTATTTTGCGAAGCAACCGTCGTCGACCTGCGGCTACGGCTAAGCCCTGTATCCGTCATGATCGGCCAACAGATGATAAACCTGTCTCTGGATCCGCTTCCCGAAGCCAAATCAACATTTGGCGACCGCGCGCGATCATTTCTGAAAAGCAAGATCAGTTCGGGTTCGACACCCGCGCAAGCACCGCTCAGCGCAATCGAACAGCTCGGGAACGCAGTCTTTGACGCCACAGCCGAGGTCATGCGCTTTGGTCAGTCCAACACGCTTCTGGCACTGGCAGACCAAGCCGAAACGCTTCAGCTCGCGCTTTTGGCGCAGGCGTTACGGGATCTATCGCAAACACCCGATGCCAATCAGGCGATGCGCGTCAGCTACCTCGCGTCCGAAATCATGCGCAGTTAACAATCTAAAGATCGTCAAACGCGCCCGGCATCAGGTCTTCCCAAAAATCAAAGATCGCGCCAGCGTTCAGTGCAGACATCCAAGCATGGTTTTCAAAATCAAGCCGCGCGCCAGAATCGTCCAACCGCGACATAAACAGCCGTTTATCCGCATCGCGCTGCGTCGGACTGCGGGCGTTGATCAACTCGCGCACCCGGGCCAACCGTTTGGCCCGGTCCGATGTCAGGGGCCCCTGCCCTGCTTTCTCTTCCGCGTAATCTTCGCGTAATGCCGCCGTCAGATAGCTCACCGGGTTCTGCACACCTTTGCGCGCGCTGACATAGTTGATCTTTTCAGAAATATGCGCGGGTCCGTGTTCTTTGATCCATTGGCGGGCCAAACGGTCGCTCACGCCCTGATCTAGCAGCTTTGCATAGACCGGTTCATTGCGCACGCCTTCACCATCATCCAGCTCAAGAATGGAAAGTTGCGGATTCTTGGCAATCTTGAACCTGATCTCGGTCACCGCACGCCCCATTTTGCGGGTCTCTGGCGTCAGGATAATGTTAGAGGTCTTGTTCACCTCGGCGACGGCGGGTTTGATCACCTTAGCATTCAGATGTTTGAACACTTCGTAATATGCGCTGTCATTCACGCCCATCAAACGACGGAACAGTTCAAGCGGCCACCACCCCGTGCTTCCCGTCCGCACAAAGCGATAGCAGTTTTCATAAAGCGCAAGCGCGTGACCACTGGTGAACCGGCGTTGAATGTTCAGATTGATCAGCGCAAACACCTTGGGGTCATGCAGCTTTTCGGCCAGCGCGGCGGAATACGCATATTCGCACACGCCGCCCTTTAGCTTGGCATAGGCGAGCAGACTGGACACGCCCCATTCCTGCTGCCCGTTTTCATCAAGCATATCCCATTCGGCTGATGTCTCGACCAAGCCGCGCAACGATTGCTTCAGCGTTTCCATGTCATTCGAATTATAGCCGATCATCGTGCACAGCGTGCGGGCGTCGATCGCATGGGACTGTTTGTGGATCAGCGTGTCATAGGCATTCAGCAACAACACATTCGACAGCTTGCGCTGCAACAGCGTCAGCTTGCCACTCACGTGGATCGCGGCCACGTTCTTTTTGACTTCGCCGCGGCGCAAGGCACCACTTAACGCCACTTGATCAGATGCCATTCCTGCTCACCTTCTATCGAGGTTTCCCCCAGTCTGCCCTAAAAGGCACCTAAGAGCAAGCAAACCGTGGGAACCTTAAGCAGCTTAACACCAGTCCCGTAAACGGGTTCCTCAACGACCGAACGGAGGAATTCAGAATTATTAAGGTATCCATTTACAGGGCGACGAGGTAGCAAAAACCCGCTAATTAGACCCTAACACAGGCAATACCGACTCTGGGCACCTCAAACCCCGCGAATCGGACCCCACCATCCTGTATTTGGTGCCCATTGAACCTGTATACGGATACCTTTCATCCTGTATACGGGTCCAAAATACCTGTAACCCATTGGCAAAAAACAATTTTTTCTAAGCAAATATCTTAAAGTACTTAAAGAATCTAAACAGCTATATGTCGTCGTTTTCTACGAATTACAGAATTTTCGGGCAAATAAGCGCTTAACGATTCGCAAATCCGATTTCATGTGCGATACTCCCACGCAAATCACCTTAAACAGCTTACATTGAGTTTCAAACATGTCATCTTCAAGCAAGCCACCCCTGCCCCCGTATATGAACATCGATCCGGCCAAGGCAGCAGCCAAGTTATCTGACCCTATCGACACCACGCGATTCGCAAAAGCCGCGACTTTCGCAGCGAAAGGCCGCGATGACCTCGCCAAACGCGGACACGCCCCAGATGGCGAAAAACGCCTGCGCCGGTTCTCCACTTGGGAGGTTTGCCGCTATCTGATCCCAGTCGCAACATCCCATCTGCGACGCGTTCTGAAAGCCAACCCTGACCTACCCCAAGGCCACGGTGAGGGCGGATCCAAATGGTTCACGCTTGAGGAAATCCTGACGCTTCGGAAATTCTTTGCCGCAGAAGGCGCGGCCGACCGTGAATACCTGCCCTACCGCCCCAAAGATCAGCCTGCGAAAATCATCGCCGTGGCAAACTTTAAGGGTGGTGTTGGCAAGACATCGACGACAACCCATCTCGCTATGTCCGCCGCGCTAGACGGCTACAAAGTGCTAGTGATTGACCTTGATAGCCAAGGGTCGCTGACGTCCATCATGGGCGGCAAGGTCGAAGACGAATGGCAAACCGCTTTCCCGCTGATGGCGAAAGATTACGCCATGAACGTTGAGGCGGAAAATAAGCTCCGCGAACGCAACGGTCAGGCCCCCCTGCCCCTAGATGAAACGCTGTCAGAAGCACGCAATGTCAACGCCCGAGATCTGATCCAATCAACACATTGGCCAAACATCGATCTGATCGGTTCGCAGCTCAACCTCTACTGGGCCGAATTCCAGGTGCCCGTCTGGCGGATGCAATTGCGCAGTTGGGCGCTGTGGGACGCGCTAAGCAACGCACTGTCGGGTGAAGGTATTTTAGACGAATATGATATCATCCTTCTCGATACGCCGCCCGCGCTTGGCTATCTGACAATCAACGCGTTGGCTGCCGCTGATATTCTGCTGGTACCCCTTGGGGCGTCGTTCCTTGAATTCGACAGCACGGGCCGGTTCTTTGATATGCTCTACAGCACCTTCGCGTCGATTGAAGATGGGGAAAACACGGTGCGCCGTCGCGACGGATTGCCGGAAATGAAATTCGAATGGGATGCCGTGCGCGCCATCGTGACCCGTTTCGATGCGAACCAACAAACCGATTTGGCCAACGTAATCCAAGCCTATTTCGGTGACTTTATGACAACCTACCGGCAAGAGGTCACCGCGATGGTTGGCCAAGCCGGCGAACATGTGAACGGCATCTACGAGGCCGACTACCGCGACTTTAACCGTGATACCTACATTCGCGGACGCGAAACATTTGACCGCACTTGGGCCGAAGTCAAAGAAGTCCTGATCGGGACCTGGTGGCGCGACGCCCAGATGCAACAATCCGAGCAGGAGGATTAACCAATGGCAAAACGTCGCAAACTAACCGCGCCATCCGTCGAAGACCTACAAGCCATCGACGCAGAGTTTCGCAGCGAAACTCCGGCGCGTACGAACCGGACCTCTGCGCCAATTGCGCAGGTCGCGGCGGATAGTGCGCAATTCGGTCATGCCGAAAATGTGCAATCCCGGCTTGATAAGCTTGACGCAGAACGTCTGCGCGAGGCCGAAAAGAACGGGCTGATCGTCACGGAAATACCGACCGACAAAATCACGACCGACACAATGGTCCGCGACCGGACGGTTCTAAGCGAAGAAGAGATGCTGGAACTGCGGCTTTCAATCGCGGCCAACGGGCTGCGTCTACCGATCGAGGTTTACGCAAACGGGCAGGGTTACAGCCTGCTGTCCGGCTACCGCCGCCTGATGGCGATGCGCGGTTTGGCCGAACTGAACGGCGATGGTAAACACACCACGATCAAGGCTTTCATTCGCCCCAGCACGGACACAGCATCCGCCTTTGCTGCGATGGTCGAAGAAAACGAAGTCCGCGCAAACCTTAGCCATTATGAACGCGGTCGCATCGCCGTGATCGCCGCACAGCAGGGCGCATTTGGCAGTACCGAAGAGGCGGTGAATGTCTTGTTCGGCTCCGCGTCGAAATCGAAACGGTCCAAGGTGCGTTCCTTTGCCGAGGTGTTCGAGATGCTCGGTGACATGCTCGCGCATGCAGAGGGGCTCACAGAGCGCCGTGGGTTGCGTTTGGCAGGCGCATTGCGCCAAGGTGGCGAAAGCCGTCTACGTGCCGCGCTGGACGCCGGGCAGGGTGGTTCGGTCGAAGATGAATGGATCGCCTTAGAACCCGTGATTGTCGAAATCGAAGAGGGACCACGGGACACCGTCAAACGTGGTCGCCCCAAGGCCGCGACACCAGCAGGCTGGGTTGGTAACGATACGCTCAAACTTTCAACGGGTGTCACCCTACGCAAAGAACGCGACAGCCAAGGTTTCGTGATCCGCCTATCCGGCAAACCCGTCGATGCCGAAATGATCGACGCCGCAATGGAAGAACTGCGAAACCTGTTCGAACGCGGCTAGGGTTTCGCAGCGAAACTCTTACAACTCTGCCAGAATGCGCGCGGTGTCGGGCATTCTGGCCAACGTCCCATCCAATCTTTGTTCCCAACGCGGCCCCATGTTGCGCGCCACTTCATATGCGTCGCGCAATTCGTCGGGGCGGTCCTCGGTCAGTGCGTTAATCAAAAACGCGGCCTGCGCCCGGTCTTTGATCGCCTTGATCTGGTCCGGCCCGTCACGCCGCCGATCCGCGACAATCAGTTTATGTATGGCAAAGCGTTCCGGTTGCGGGATCTGCACCAGCGTTCCGCTGCGGTACAGGATGGCTGCGGGGATCGGGTCTTGGATCAGGTAATTTAGGTGGTGCAGCGATTGCGCATCAACGCCAAGCGCAGCCAGCGGCCTGATACCTTCGTCGGCCTCGAATGACGGGGTCAGAAATTCGACCATCAGATCGTTGCGCGTTTGCTTCCAGCGCCAGACGTTTTCGGGGCGCAGGCTGGGCACCGGATCAAATGAAAAATCACGGAACACGTCATGCAACGGCGGCGATACGGCATCCTCAAGCGCGAGCGACAGCCGTTCAAAACTGGCAATGTCGATGTCGCCAGTCTGGGCCGTATCGTCAAAGCCATAGCGCAGACCCAATTCGCCCTCGTACAGACGAAACGCGTGGGTGCCGACAACCGTGCCGCCCAGCCGGAACACGCCCGCCTTGGCCATCGCTGACAGCAGGCTACCCGTGGCGGCGTCGGTGCTCATGAAGCCTTCGGCGCGCAGGATGCGGATCAGGCGGGTGCGGTTGGCTTGGCGGTCTTTGGCCGCGGCACGCAGTTCGGTCAGCTTTGATAGGCGGCTGGAAAGGGCAGGGGAATCCTCTCCGATATAGGTCTTGCGGACATCGGTCCCGACGCGAAACGTGTCATACCAATAGGCCTTATCCCCGCGCGTGATCTTGGTCGGCGTGCCGCGAATATCCATCATCGCCTCGTCCCTGAGTGAACGAAGTAAGTCGTGATAGGCCGCATGGGCGATGGACGAATGACGTTTGATCATGATGCTCAACGGAAGTTATTTTTGTTGAACATATGATGTATTCAACAAAAAGTAAATCTGTTGAGCAGATGATAACAATTCCCACCAAGGACGTTAAATTTAAGCCTGCTCAATGGTTTCGCTGCGAAACGACATTGCTAGATAAAATCAGTCAGTGAACGGCGAAGGTTTTAACTTTCACTATTCATCCATCGCACAAGCCCTTGGGCGTAATGTTTTGAAAATAATGATGCGACGCGTCGGAGTGATGTATTTCCGACCCATGTGTTGGCCGAATGACCAGCGGAACCAAATTTGAGAAAAAAAGACATTCGATTTATCGTGCCCGAGCGCACAGCCCAACCACCGCCTAGCAGATATTCAATTAAGCGCGCGGTGACATTTCGTTTCGCGCTAACCAACACTTAGGGAGAAATATTATGTGTGTTAGTGTAGCTTTTACTGCAGGTTGTACATTCGGTGACGTAGAAGAGGCGACAAAAGCCGCTGCTGCGAACCCAGTTCAAGTAACCGAAGGATGCGTTAGCGTTCTGTTCACAGCTGGCTGTTCTTTTGGCGATGTCGCCGAAGCACAAGCCGCAGCACAAAAGCATATGGATGCGCTTGGCGCGTCTAAGCTTGGCTGTGTTTCAACAGCATGGACAGCTGTTTGCACTGTTTAAACCAATGGGGCAGTAGCGTTTGCTGCTGCCTCTTTACTGCCAAGCCAGCGCCTAAGGACAGTCCGTGGAACCCATCGCCCGCAATATTATCCAGACCCTCGAAAGCCAAAACCTGATATCACGCACGGATATTGTGAACGGTTCAACAGTTTTCCTAATGGGGCGGCAGCGGAACCGGTTTTTTGTTTTCAAACAACTTCATGGCCCATCATTTTTCATCAAACAGGCGCATGAGGGCGAGGCGGGCACATTTGAATCCGTCACAACCGAAGCGAAAATTTACCAAGCTGTAGCAACGAAACCCGCATTCGCGCATCTTTGCGCTGCGATGCCGCGTTTGCTCCATTTTGATCCAACTACCGCTTCGATGACGCTTGAACTTATTACTGACGCGGAAGATTTAGGAACGAAATCACGCCGCGTTGGGCAGATTACGCCGGTACAAGCCGCGCAGATGGGCGTTATCGCGGCGGGATATCATGATATTCCGCACCCTGAGATTGCCGACCTTGGCATTGCATTCGAAGAAAATCCGCATTGGATATTCCGCCTAAACGAAGAACCCAGCCCATTGCCTTCGCTAAAAGGTCGCAGCAAAGCGAGCGCGGAAATCATCGATATGATCATGGGTCAACCTGACCTTGGTAAATGCCTTGAGCGATCCAAAAAGGATTGGAATCCGCGATGCCTGATCCATGCTGATTTCAAATGGGAAAACTTTCTTTGCGTATCTCCGGCGAAAGATAGCAAGGATGAAACCCTTAAAATTCTAGATTGGGAACGTGCCGATATTGGCGACCCGGCGTGGGATGTGGGGTGCGGGTTGGCTGCATTTGTTATTCATCGGGCGATGAAAGCACCTATTGTCGATGCCGAAACATTCGATATGCACCAATCCTTTACTGAAATGCGCGCATTTTGGGCTGGGTACATCAATGCGCGCAATATGACAGGGCAAGACTTAGAAACCTTTTGCGTCAAATCCATTGATATGATGGCCGCACGATTGTTGGTTGCGGCATATGAACATTGCTATGGCGTGGATCACGCGCCGCCACTTGCGATTACATTGGTGCAGTTGGCAAAGCTGCTTTCTGGGGCGCAAGCCTATGATGTTTTCGGAAAAATGTTACTGCGACCTGATCGGTGCGCGGCATGAAGAACCAGTTGCAAACATTCGTGGCCAACGTCCGCCTGCAAGACGATGGGCAGATTTTTTTTCGCGGTCATCCGGCGCAACAGTCCGCGACGTCTGATGCAGATCCGACGCTGCGACTGACGGAAATGGTGTATAAATATCTATACACACATCCAAGCGGGCAGATTGCCGATGCTTTTCGGGCAACGCCTTCGGATGACGGCCTTATTGCTAAGATTTCAGAAGCTAACGCAACCAAACGGACGGTTCAGGACGGCTGGATCGTGCGCACCCCGCAAGCCGATGGCGCGGTTATTGCTGAACGGTATGGGGCGGTGCGCAAGTTTGTAGCAGGGCAGTATTTGGCCGACCCAGATGCAACCCCAATTCGGCAGGGATCCCCTGTAACCGTAACCCATCTTGCTGGTTCCAAAACGCTACAGCCGGGATTTTTCCACATTTTCGGGCAAGAGCAGTTGGACATTGCAGAATTAGCCAAGGTCGTTCGGCTTTATTTCAACCTCGCATCCCCACAATCGGCAGCCCCGGTTGCAAAGCTGTTGTCTGAAACGCTGAATGAATATGGCATTCCCTTTACCTATAAAACGGCTGTGCGCGTTTGCGATTATTCACGTTCTGACACCGCGGTACTTTATCTTCCGAAACGCGTATTCGAAGTCAGCGCCATGGCGATTTCGCAAAAATTGGACGCGTTGAAACCACTGTTGGATCAATCGTCGCCCACGTTTACCAAGCCAATTGCGCATGGCATCGGTCTTGCCGAGGACCCATCAGATGCGGTCAGTTTTGGCGCATCGCGCAGCAGTTTGGTGGCGCAGGCGATGCTGCGTGCCCAAAATGGTGATGTCATTTGTCCGACCCAGTTTTGGAACGCATTTACCGACATCTGCGCGCTAGAAAATTTGGATATCGGGCGACTGTATCTAAATCCGGGTTCGACAGACACTTACGACCTGCCCAGTTTCCAACCCGAGATAGTAAAATGAACGACGAACAGACGCTTAGTGCGGCATTTGGCATTGGTAAGACACTCGTGCGGGATGCGATTTGGGATCAAGATCGTTGTAACTGGCTTGGGCCTGTGAATGATACGTTCCTTGGGTCGATGCTGTCGGGGTATGGGTCGCTTGGCCCCAGTATTTACGACGGCACCGCTGGGATTGCGTTGTTCTTGGCGCAGCTAGGCAAGATAACGGGCGATCCCATTGTGATCCGCACGGCATTGGGGGCGATACACCACGCAACGTCGCGGTATACCGACTGCCCGGACACGGTTTCATTGTCGTTTTACACTGGCCAAGTTGGGGTAGGTTATGCTGCCATCACGATTGGTCAGCTTATGGATCAACCAGCGTTGGTCGATACAGGCACACAGATCATTATTGATGCGCTTAACGCCGACTTAGATGGAAAATGCGTGCTGGATGTCATGTTGGGCGTATCAGCATCCATTCCGGCGATCATTTCTTTGCAAGACACCCTTGGCCGGGACGTGATTAAGGCCCCATTGTTAGCTTGGGGCGATAAAATCCTGAGCCTCGCGACCGAAGATGACGCTGGCCTATCGTGGAACACAACATCCGAGATGCAAGTGAACGCAAGCGGCGCAGACTGGATGGAACCATCATCGACGGCCAAGCCCAACCTGTTGGGATACGGCCATGGTGCCTGCGGTATCGGGCTTGCGTTGCTTGAACTTGGCGTTGCGTTTGATGTGCCGGCGATGGTTAATGCTGGGAAACGCGCGTTTGACTATGAAAGCCATTGGTTTGATGAAGCGCAGCAAAGCTGGCCAGATTTGCGGTATCACGGCGATACGACGGCAACTGGCCGAACCGAGGTCGCATGGTGTCACGGATCAACTGGTATTGGTCTTGCGCGGTTGCGTGCCTTTGAATTGACAGGCGACCCTGTTTTTCAAGCCGAGGCAAAGACGGCATTACAGCTTACGCAGCAAACGCTGATGACACGCCTTAAACCGCAGACGAACATGTGCTTATGCCATGGGGTTTGTGGTGATGTGGAACTGTTTCTCAAAGATCATGACGCTCTGTTAGCGGACGGGCCGCAGGTTGTTGGTGCGGTCCAGAATTTCATTGCTGATACCTTTGTTGATCACGATCGGCCATTCCCCTATGGCGGCGGTGACAGGCATCAACCGCCGGGGTTCATGCTTGGTTTGGCTGGAACAGGATATGCTTTGTTACGCACGGTAAGCGGGGCACGGCCCCCTTCGTTGCTATGCGTCGGTGGCCATTGAAAACGGCTATCGTAGACATAGGCCCTTTGGAACCAAGCAATCTGATCCGCGCCAGTTGATTTACGTCGCAACAGATTGCTTTGCTTGTCGATCGATGCGTAAACCCTGAACAGCTGCACCGAGATGATCGGCCAAAGACGCATCGCACCTTGGGTCTTTTGACCTAGGGAAAGGTACGGTCACCTTCTTATCTTGGCCTGATCCACAAAAACAACCAATGGACATCGGTCACGTCATATCCTGTATGCTGTCGCCGTCGATGAATGTGTAAGGCACGCTTTCGCGGATTATTTTGTTTGGGTCAGAAAACGGCCGGTCTTGCATCGTTGGGAGCAATGCCTCGGCGATCTGGACCCCTAGGTCAAATAAGTTGAACCTGTAATGGCTTAGGTTTGGGGTAAGCAGCGAGGCCAGTCGCGTACCAACCCCAATGATTGACAGATCTTGGCCGGGGGTTAGCCCGTTTTCTGCAAGGCCACGATAAATCCCGAAGGGAAGGATATGATCTGAATAGATGACCGCAGTGGGGCGCGGTTGTAGTTCTATGAGGTCATGCACCAACGTCACACCGCCGTTGTCGCCAGCGTCGGTTTCGACAATGAAGTCTTCGTTAACTTCTATTCCGGATTTGGCCAAGTTACGTCGATAGCTTTCGACCATAATGTGGCGCAGGTTCAGATCGCTTCGGGGCAGGGCGAGCGCGATTTTGCTATGCCCTTTGGCAATGAGCCGTCTAATTGCATCTTCGACGACGCCGTCAAAATCAAGATCAAGCCAGGGCTGGCCTACGTCCGTGAGGGATCGGCCCAATGTGGCGAATGGCAGATTTTGATCAGACAGGTAGCTGATCCGCGCGTCGTTACGGTGAATGGATGATAACACCAAAGCGTCAGTAAATCGGCGCGCGACAATTTGTTTCAGATAGGTTTCAGGATCGACGGTTGATGGCGATAAAAGCGCCACCAAATTTAGACCGTGCTGAGTCAAAACCGATTGCATCCCGTCAAAGACCCGGATGAAAAATAGATCGCCTTGCATCATGCCTTCGCTATCGGTCTGAAGAACGAACCCGATCACGTTCGTGCGCCCCTTGCTGAGCGCACGCCCGGCCTGATTGGGAACATAACCAAGCTCTGCCGCGGCTTTGAGGACTTTTGATTTAGTGTCCTGATTCACGTCCGGCTTGTCATTAAGCGCGCGTGAAACGGTGCCTATTGAAATATCAAGATGGCGGGCAAGATCGCGGATGCCTGTCAAAGTGTGTCCTCCATTATTGGGGTAGTTTGTCATACCTAGCATACAATTAAAAGCAAATCGTAAACGTTTACGATTCTTGTTGACAGAAGCAAAAGCATCCGCAATGTTGCCGTAAACGTTTACGGTGTATCGGTTCGGGGTTCTGCCCTGATGCGATCCGGGGGGAGAGAAGATGCGTGCATTGCTTGTTGGCTGTGGGGCCATGGCAGCGGCTTGGGCCGAGGCTGTTCGTAAGAATGATCTGCTTGTTGGGCGGGTTGAAATTGTCGCGCTTGTGGATGCAAATCTGGCGGCGGCGCAGGCGTTTGCCACAGCACACGGGCTGACGAACGCGCAAGTATTCACAGATATTGATGACGCCCTTGAAAATGTCGAAACGGACATGGTGTTTGACGTGACGCCGCCAGAGGTGCGGGCGAACATCGTGCGTAAATCGCTCAAGGCGGGGCGGCACGTTCTTTCTGAAAAACCTATGGCCGCAAACATGGATGAAGCACGTGAGCTGGCGATCTTAGCCCAAGAAAGCCGCCGTTTATTCACCGTCACCCAGAACCGAAGATATAAGCCGGGTGTGCGCCGGATCGGCGCGTTTTTGGACAGCGGCGCGTTGGGTGACATCACTGGTATACACGCTGATTTCTTTATCGGTGCCCGGTTTGGTGGGTTTCGTGACCAGATGGATCATGTCCTGCTTTTGGATATGGCGATCCATCATTTTGATGCGGCGCGGTTTATGTCTGGGCAAGATGGGACCCGTGTTTTCTGCGCGGAAACAAACCCGCAGGGGTCTTGGTATGCGCATGGTGCATCGGCCTTTGCGACGTTTGAAATGTCGGGCGGTAGCTTTTTTACCTATCGCGGTAGCTGGTGCGCCGAAGGTGCGCGCACATCGTGGGATGCCGCGTGGCGAATTACTGGCACAAAGGGCAATCTAATATGGAACGGCGAAGATAAGCTGGACGCCTATATTGCCGACGGAGATGAGACGTTTTTGCGCGATTTCAAACGCGTTGATGTTCCTGAGCTTTCTTCTGATTACCAAACCCAAGACCACGCGTCCGTTCTGGCGGCATTTTTGGATGCAATCGCATCAGGTGACCGCGCCGAGACCGACAGCGTAGATAATTTGCATTCCATGGCCATGGTTTTCGGCGCGATTCAAAGCGCGAAGACCGGCAAACAAATCAACATCACACAGGATTTCTAGGACCGATGAGCAACCCAGCAAAAGATATTCGGATTGGCACAATGGTGTCTGCCAACAATGGTGATGCCGCCGCGAGCATTGCAAATATTGCGGATCACGGGTTCGAAAGTTTTGAACCATTTTTCTGGCAAACGACTGCCGGGCAGGACGTTGCCGAGCTTGGCAAACGTTGCCGCGATGCGATCGGGGATCGTGATATTACCATGTCGACGATTGGCATGTTCGGGAACCCGTTAGAAACGGATGCGCTGGACATTGAAACGCTGGACGGCTGGAAAGCCTGCATCGATAACGCGCATCATTTTGGGGCGACTTGTGTGGCTGGATTTACGGGCCGTCTGCGTAATCGACCGCTGCCCGAAAGCCTGCCGCGTTTCAAAGAGATTTGGGGCGATTTGGCGAAACGTGCCGCTGACAAGGGTGTGCGGATTGCGTTTGAAAACTGCGCGATGGATGGCAATTGGCAAACCGGTGATTGGAACATTGCGCATAACCCAGACGCATGGGAAATGATGTTCAACGAGGTGCCGGATGACAATGTTGGTCTGGAATGGGAACCTTGCCATCAGATGGTCTATCTGATTGATCCGATGCCGCAAATTCGCAAATGGGCGGATAAGATTTTCCACGTACACGGAAAAGACGCGACAATCCGGCACGATGTCATCCGCGAGCATGGAGTTTTTGGCAAACATCCGTTTGT
This sequence comes from Yoonia maritima, assembly GCF_002933395.1. GTDB lineage: Bacteria > Pseudomonadota > Alphaproteobacteria > Rhodobacterales > Rhodobacteraceae > Yoonia > Yoonia maritima_A. The sequence goes on along the minus strand of NZ_CM009490.1, from coordinate 33,825 downwards.
GTTCATGCGCACACCGGGTTTTGGCGACAGCAATTGGACCGACATTATCTCGGAGTTGCGGTTGGCGGGCTACAAAGGGTCCATCGACATCGAAGGGTGGCACGATCCGGTTTACCGCGATGCGCTTGAAATGACCGGACAGGTCCATGCGTTGAATCATTTGAAAACTTGCCGGGGGGGATCGTTCGTCGACGATCTGGCGGACTATGGCGGTGGCGATCCATCGTTAGAAAAGAACTGACGAACACCAGTGGAGGAGAATTTAATCATGAAATATATGATCGGAGCGAGCGTCGCCGCTTTGCTGTCTATGGGCAGTATTGCGCATGCCGAAGACGTGACCATCACGATTTGGTCGCTTGATGATGAAAACCAACCTGCGATGAACCTTGCGCAGGAATTTAGCGACATGGATAACGGGATCACTGTTGATTACCGCATGATCCAGTTTGATGATGTGGTGACAGAATCGATGCGGGCCTTTGCCACGGGGCAGGCACCAGATATCATTGCTGTTGATAACCCTGAACATGCATTGTTTGCGGCACGTGGCGCGTTTTTGGATGTCACTGATATGGTTGCCGCGTCTGATGAAGTCGTCGCCGAAAACTATTTCCCCGGTCCGCTGAATTCGGTCACATGGGATGAACGGCTGTATGGTGTGCCAAAGGCCACGAATACGATCGCGCTTTATTATAACGTTGATTTGTTCAAGGCAGCGGGTCTTGATCCTGATACTCCGCCAGCGACATGGGATGATTTGGTCGCTGCTGCACGGGCGTTGAACGACCCTGACAACTCTGTCTATGGGATCGCTTTTTCTGCCAAGGCCAGCGAAGAAGGCACGTTTCAATTCCTGCCTTGGGCGCAGATGTCGGGTGGCGGTTATGACCACATCAACACCGAAGGCGCTGTTCACGCGTTAGAGACGTGGAAAACGCTGTTGGATGATGGTTTGGCATCGCCGGACACGTTGACACGTGGTCAGTGGGATTCCACCGGAACATTCAATTCAGGCAATGCGGCGATGGTTATTTCCGGCCCTTGGGAATTGAACCGGATGGTAGACGAAGCCCAATTTGAATGGCGCGTCGCGCTATTGCCTGTCCCCGAAGAAGGTGCCGCGCGCGCGTCAGCGATGGGCGACTTTAACTGGGCTATTTTTGCCAATACTGACCACCCGCAAGAGGCGTTCCAAGCGCTTGAATACTTTGCAAGCCAAGACGACCGGTTGTTCCCTGAATTTGGCCAATTGCCAGCGCGGTCTGACATCGAATTGCCACCCACTGGCGTGGCCCCAAAAGATGCGGCGCTGCAAGTCTTTCTTGAGCAGCTACAGTATGCGCAGGCCCGTGGTCCGCATCCTGAGTGGCCGAAAATTTCAAAGGCGATCCAAGATGCAATTCAGTTGGCGTTAACTGGGCAGATGACGTCTGTTGATGCGCTTAATCAGGCGCAGGCATCTATTGACGCTATTTTAGCCGAGTAATCAAAACGGCATGGGGCGCTGCATTCGTGCGTGCGCGCCCTGTGATGTTCTAAGGGGGGAAGCAGGCCGGTGAAACGGATACGATCAAGCATCATTGACGGCGTTGGATTTGACCTTGTGTTGGTCGGCATCCCGCTTGTTTTTCTTATTCTCTTTTCGGGGCTTCCGCTCGTTTATAACGTGTTGATGAGCTTTCAAGAGGTTGACCTGTTCAGCCTTGGCGAAGTGTTTCGCCCCTTCGTTGGCTTGAAAAACTATCGCGCGCTGTTCGCCCAACCCGAGTTTTGGCCTATCATGTGGAATACGGTTATTTTCGTGTTCTGTTCCATCGGTGGTCAGTTCATTGTCGGGTTTGGTCTGGCGGTGTTCTTTAATACAGGGTTTCGCGGATCGACGTTTATTCGCGGGCTGTTCTTGGTGTCTTGGGTGATGCCAGGGCTGGTTGTGGGTGCCACGTGGAATTGGATACTTGCCGGTGACTTTGGCGTCTTGAATTACCTGCTAAGCAGTATTGGCGTGATTTCGGAAAACATCTTTTGGCGCTCTGATATCAATTATTCGCTTTGGGCTGTGATCATCACCAACATCTGGTTGGGGACGGCGTTTAACATGATCTTGCTGTCCGTCGGGTTGGCAGGAATTCCCAAGGACCTGTACGAGGCGGCGTCGCTTGACGGTGCGACCGCGTTTCAGAAATTTTGGACGATCACGGTGCCAATGATGCGGTCAACCACGGGGGCGGTTATTTCGCTTGGGTTGATCTTCACGTTGCAGCAGTTTGACCTGTTTGCCGCGATCACTGGCGGGGGCCCAGCCAATTCATCGAACGTTGCGCAGTATTGGGCATGGGAACTGTCGTTCCGCCAATATGATTTTGCGCGCGGTGCGACGATTTCAACAATCATGATCGCGGTCGTCATGGTGGCTTCTGTCTTTTATGTCCGTTCAACAAGACACGAGGTCCGCGGATGATGACACCTCATTTAAATCGCATCTACCTTGGGGCAGCGATCGTCTTTGCGATCATCTATCTGTTCCCGCTGTATTGGATGTATGTCACCGCGCTGAAATCAGGGTCCGAGATATTCGCATATCCGCCGACCTTTATTCCCAAAGACCCACAGTGGGGCGTGTTCAGCCACGTTTGGGACGTTCGCGGCATGGGGCGGTTTATCTGGAATTCGCTTGTCATTGCGACGGGCACCATGATCCTTGTCGCGGGGCTTGGCACGGGATGTTCTTATGTTCTGGCACGGTATCGCAACATCTGGATTGATGTGGCTTTGTTCCTTGTGTTGATGCTGCAAGTGTTGCCTGCGTCATTGATGATTACGCCGCTGTTTGTGGGGTTTTCGGCTGTTGGGTTGCTTGATTACCCACGGTTTGCGGTCATCTTGGCGGTCACGGCAAAGGCGATGCCTTTCTTTGTGATCCTTGTGCGCGCCACCTTTATGGCTGTGCCTGCGGAATTAGAGGAAGCGGCATTAGTTGACGGGAATTCGCGCGTTGGGGCCTTTGTTTCGGTGGTTTTACCACTGGCCCGTAACGGGGTTTTGGTGTCCGCCATTCTTATTTTCATGCAGGCGTTTGGTGAATTCGTCTATTCAAAATCGATCATTCAAGATGTGAACCTACAACCCGCTTCGGTTGGTTTGAACGCCTTTATGGGCCCCAACACCGTAGAATGGAACAACATCATGGCCTACGCGACGATCTACGTTACGCCCATCCTTGCGGCCTTTGTATTGCTGCAACAGCGCATCGTCGCTGGACTTACTTCAGGAGCGCTCAAATGACAGAAGAACTGCAAATCGAACTGAACGGTGTCGACAAACACTATGGGGCTTTTCACGCGCTTAAGGGTATTCAGCTTGCGATCCCAAAGGGGGCTTTTGTTGCGCTGGTTGGTCCGTCAGGCTGTGGTAAATCCACGTTGTTGCGATCAATTGCCGGGTTGGAAACGATATCTGGCGGAGAGATGAAAATCACCGATGAGGTCATGAATAACGTGCCGCCCCGGCACCGCGATGTGGCGATGGTGTTCCAGTCATATGCGCTGTACCCGCATATGACAGTCATCGACAATCTGACCTATTCGTTACGTCTTAAGAAGACCCCAAAAGCCGAGGCCCGCAAGATTGCTAAGGAGGTCGCCGCAACAATAGGTTTGGAAAACCTGTTGGACAGGTTCCCGCGCGAACTGTCAGGTGGGCAACGTCAACGTGTGGCTATGGGCCGTGCCATTGTACGGCGCCCCAAGGTGTTTTTGTTCGACGAACCGCTATCCAATCTTGATGCGTCACTGCGTGTTCATATGCGCAAAGAAATACGGGCGTTGCATGACAGGTTGGGGGCGACATCGGTTTATGTGACCCATGATCAAATCGAAGCAATGACAATGGCTGATCATGTCGTGGTGATGCGTGCTGGGGTGATTGAACAGCAGGGCGCGCCGCTTGAGTTATATGATCGGCCTGCTTCGCAGTTTGTCGCGGGGTTTATTGGGTCGCCCGCGATGAATTTCGTCGATGGCGTCACGAACGCTGACGGTACGGCTGTAACACTGGACATAACCGGCGCACCCGAATTGCAATTGCCGCGTCAGGTGGCGTGTAACGAAAAGGTTACCGTTGGTCTGCGGCCCGAGCATTTGTCGATATCAGAGGCGGGGCAGGGTGCGATCACCACCAAAATCAGCGTGATCGAATCCACAGGTTCCACCACCTATGTTGGCGCGGGCGACGCCGGAAAAATTACAATCGTTCTGTCTGAACGGCGCGATATTTCGGTTGGCGACACAATCAGCTTAGGCATCAACACCAAAGACATTCATCTGTTTGATCCGCAAACCCAGATGGTCATTTAATGTGAATTTCAATTGGGTGGGACCGCCAAAGACCGCATTCAATTTGGAATTTCACCCATAAATAACGGGGCGAAACAGGTTCGCCCCTGCGTATCGCAAACCACCCTAAGATGAGCTTGCATCTCTTTTTGCATGGTCCTATAGAAGTCGTACCCGCCCGGTTGGTCGCTTCGTTTTTGTGCCGAAGTTTCGCCTACCTAGCTATTCAATAATAGCGGGCGGAGTTATGATTTTACATCAAAAACCAATCGACGTGATCCCGTTTCGCCTTAGAAACACGGATTTCTTATGAGAGACACAGCCCACGAAATTCCCGACATTTATGGCGTTTCTTCATGGTCGGATGGCTTGGTTGATGTTGCCGATAGTGGCGATTTGGCGCTGCGTAATCCGCATGACGACAGCCCGCCGGTGTCTTTGCCTGAGGTGATGAACGCACTAACGCAGCGCGGGATATCGGCACCGATTTTGTTGCGCGTTCAGCCCTATTTGGACCGTGCGCTTGCACGTCTTCACGATGCGTTTGAAACGGCGTTCGGCGAGGTGAATTACAAAGGCAAGTATCGCGGCGTTTTCCCGATCAAGGTGAACCAGCAGTCGGATGTTGTTGAGCGTCTGACAGAAGTGGGGCGTCAGTATCACTTTGGCCTCGAAGTCGGTTCAAAGCCCGAGCTGTTGATCGCCTTGTCGCAAACCATGTCGCCGGACGCATTGTTGATCTGTAACGGGGCAAAGGATGCGGCTTTTATGCATCTTGCGATCTTGTCGCAGAAGTTGGGCTTTAACACGATCATCGTGCTGGAAAGCCTGCACGAGTTTGAAACCGTGTACCGGATTGCTACTGAATTGGGTGTACGCCCGACGCTGGGCGTGCGGATCAAGCTGACTGAGACCGTGACGGGCAAATGGCAGGCGTCTTCGGGTGACCGTTCTGTGTTTGGCCTAAGCGCGCTGGATGTGGTCAAGCTGACCGCGCGTTTGGAAGAAACCGGATTGATGGATTGTCTGGTGTTGCAGCACACCCATTTGGGGTCGCAGGTGCCCAACATCATGGATGTCCGCCGTGCCGCGACCGAGGCCTGCCGTTTTTACGTTGAACTGACCCGTTTGGGTGCGCCGCTTTCTTATATGGATTTGGGTGGCGGTTTGGGTGTTGATTATACGGGCGAACGCCGCCCGGATGAGAATTCGGTCAATTACACGGTGAACGAATACTGCACGAATTTGGTGGAAACCGTCGCTTATGCGATGGACGAAGCGGGCATTGATCACCCAACGATCGTGACAGAAAGCGGGCGTTTTGTCGTCGCGCAGTCGGCGATCTTTGTGTTCAATATCTTGGGCGCGACACTGTACGACAATTCGGAAAAACCCGAGGTCCACGAGGGTGATCATCATCTGCTAAGCGATCTGTTGGCGGTTGAAGGCTATATCGCGGGTGCGCGCCTGCAAGAGGCGTTGAACGACGCGATTTATTATCGTGATGAAATTCGTGCGTTGTTCCGACGTGGTCAGATTGACCTACAGCTTTTGGCCCGTGCCGAGCAGGCTTTCCTATATCTGCTGTCGCGTTTCAAGACTGCGGCAAAGCTGGAAGATAGTGCAGGCCAGATTGATGAACAGCTGACTGGGTTTGTTGACTACTACCACGGCAATTTCTCGTTGTTCCAATCGCTGCCTGACGTTTGGGCGATTGACCAATTGCATCCGATCATGCCGCTACAGCGCCTGAACGAAGAACCAACGCGTAGCGCTGTTTTGACCGATATTACCTGTGATAGTGACGGTAAAATTGATCAGTTTGTGCTGGCTGATGGTGTTTCCGGCGCGCTGCCTGTGCACGAGCTGCGCAAGGACGAGGATTACTATATCGGCGTGTTTTTCGTGGGTGCCTATCAGGAAACCTTGGGCGATTTGCACAATCTGTTTGGTGACCCGAATGTGGTGACCATTTCGCTTGATGGCGAAGGTGGTTTTGACATCGAACATGAGGTCGAAGGCGACACCATCGCGCAGGTTTTATCCTACGTCGAATACGACCCCCAAGATTGCCTCGGTACGTTTCGCAAGACGGTGGAAAAGGCCGTAAAGGCGGGCAAGGTGAATGCCGCAGAACGGCGTACGATGATGGCAGCTTATAAAGATAGTCTTGCAGGTTCGACCTACTTTGGCACGGACGGCTGAATGAAAATGAAGGATCAAAACATGGAAAAAGTTCTGGTTGTAGGGGCCGGTGGCGTTGGTGCCGTGGCAGTCGTTAAGATGGCGATGCACCCCGAGATATTCAAAGAGATCACATTGGCCAGCCGCACGGTTTCAAAGTGCGATGATATTGCGGCAAATGTGAAGACCCGCACTGGCGTGACGATCAAGACTGCCGCGCTGGATGCGATGGACGTTGCAGCCACTGTTGCGCTGATCAAGGAAACAGGTGCTGAACTGGTGGTGAACCTTGCGTTGCCGTATCAGGATTTGGCGTTGATGGATGCCTGCCTAGAGGCGGGCGTGCATTATCTGGATACCGCCAACTATGAGCCCGAAGACGAGGCCAAGTTCGAATATCACTGGCAGTGGGCCTATCAGGAACGCTTTGAAAAGGCGGGTTTGACGGCTGTTCTGGGCTCTGGTTTTGATCCGGGTGTGACATCTATTTTTGCGACATGGATTCGTAAACACAAGCTGGACGGCATTCGCCTGATCGACGTTTTGGATTGTAACGGCGGCGATAATGGCAAGCCATTTGCGACCAATTTTAACCCAGAGATCAACATCCGCGAAGTGACAGCCACGGCGCGTCACTGGGAAAACGGTGATTGGGTCGAAACACCGCCAATGTCGCATAAGGTTGCGTTCGATTTCCCTGCTGTGGGCGAAAAGAACATGTATCTGATGTATCACGAAGAACTGGAAAGCATGAAAACGCATTTCCCCGAGATCGAGCGGGCGCGTTTTTGGATGACCTTTGGCGATGCCTACATCAACCACGTGACTGTTTTGCAAAACATCGGCATGACCAGAATTGATCCTGTGACCCATAATGGCCAAGAAATCATTCCACTGCAGTTCCTGAAAGCCGTGCTGCCAGACCCAAGCGATCTGGGTGCGCTGACCAAAGGGAAAACCTGTATTGGTGACATCATCACGGGTCCTGCGGGCGACAGCGAAAAGACCTATTACATCTACAACATCTGCGATCATGAAGAGTGTTACGCCGAGGTCGGTAGCCAAGCCGTTGCATACACCACTGGTGTCCCTGCGATGATTGGTGCGGCGATGATGATGAAAGGTATTTGGCTGGAACCGGGTGTTTGGAACACCGAACAGCTGGACCCAGACGCATTCATGGACATGCTGAACACCGATGGTCTGCCTTGGCAGGTGGTCGAGCTTGACGGGCATCCAGAGTTCTAAGCGGACGATGGATATCGAAGAACTCTCCCGCACTAGTTTTGCGCGGTTTGACCTGAACCGTGTGCCTTCGCCATGCTTTGTCGTGGACGAAGTCGCGATCGAACGTAACCTGAGCATCCTGGCCGACGTGGCCAAGCAATCAGGTGCGCATGTTCTATTGGCGCTCAAGGCGTTTTCGATGTTTGCGACAGCGCCTTTGGTCAACAAATACCTGTCGGGTGTTTGCGCGTCGGGTCTTTATGAGGCCCGGCTAGGCCGCGAAAAATATGCGGGCGAGGTCACCACCTATTGCGCCGGGTTCAAGGCGGATGATTTGGATGAAATCATCCATCTGTCTGATCACCTGATCTTTAACACACCAAGCCAGCATCAGCGTTTCGCCAGCCAGGTACAAGCGGCCAGGGACGCGGGTGAAACCATTAGCCTTGGTCTGCGTATCAACCCGGAACATTCCGAAGGGTGGAACCCAAAATACGATCCCGCAGCGCAATGTTCGCGGCTTGGTACGCCGATATCAAAGGTCAGCGCGGCTGATCTGATTGGTATCGACGGGCTGCACATGCACACGCTGTGCGAGCAGGGTTTTGAACCGCTCAAGCGGACTTGGGATGCGGTTGAAGACCGTCTTGGGCCGTGGCTGAAAAACATGAAATGGCTGAACCTTGGCGGCGGGCATCACATCACCAAGTCTGATTATGATCGCGCGGGGCTGATCGCGCTGATCCAGCACATCAAGGAAACCTACGGTGTCGCCGTATATCTGGAACCGGGCGAGGCCTGCGCGCTGCATGCGGGCATCTTGGTCGGCGAAGTGTTGGATGTTGCCAACAATGATATGCCTTTGGCGATTACCGATATATCGGCCACATGCCATATGCCGGACGTGATCGAAGCGCCCTATCGCCCTGATCTATTGGGCGAGGTTGCAGAGGGCACGACCTATCGTCTTGGCGGGCCGTCGTGTTTGGCGGGCGATGTGATTGGTGATTATACGCCAGCACAGGAATTGGCACCCGGCGACCGCATCGCGTTTTTGGATCAGGCGCATTATTCGATGGTGAAAACCAATACGTTTAACGGGGTACCTTTGCCTGCGATTGCGCTTTGGAATTCTGACACGGATGAGCTGCGGATGATCCGCGAATTTACCTATGAAGATTTCTTGGAGCGCTTGTCATGACTTATTTTCTTGAAGGCGAATTATCAGGTCGCGAACGCGATCCGCAGTCGGCTAAGTTTCGGGTGATCCCCGTGCCGCTCGAGCGCACTGTGTCTTACGGGGCAGGGACTGCGGGCGGCCCTGATGCAATCCTTAATGCCAGCGTTGAGCTAGAGCGTTTGTTTCGAAATTCCGAACCCTGTGCCCAAGGGATCGCGACCGAAGATGCGGTTGATTGTTCCGGCCCATTGCCCGAAGTCATGGAACGGATTGCCGCCCGCACCGAAGGCGCCGTTAAAGCAGGCGCCGTTCCTGTCACCTTGGGCGGCGAACATGCGCTTTCTTATGGTGCGGTGCGCGGTGTGGTGCGTGGCTTGGGCCGGGATGTTGGAATTGTGCAAATCGACGCCCACGCTGATTTGCGTCTTGCCTATCAAGATGAACGCCATTCGCATGCATCGGTCATGCAATTGTTGGCCCAAGAAGATGGCATTCGTATCGCGCAGTTTGGCGTGCGCGCCCTGTGCACCGAAGAAGCTGCGCGTCGTACCGATTGCGGCGTCTTTTATCGCGATGCCGAAGAATTGGTGACCGAAAATATCAGCGCCGTCGATCTGCCCGATGATTTCCCCCAAGATATTTATGTCAGCTTTGACGTCGATGGATTGGATCCGTCGATCTTGCCAGCGACGGGTACGCCCGTGCCCGGTGGGCTGGGGTATTATCAGGCCCTTAACCTTGTCCGTCATGCCCTAAAGGGGCGTCGTTTGGTTGGGTTTGATGTGGTGGAACTGGCCCCCCATGACGATAGCACTGTGTCCGATTTCACGACGGCGCAGATCACCTATGCCATCATGGAAATGGCTGATTAACCAACATTATCTGGGTGTGGCGTCGTAAAATAAATACCGCCACAGTAGAGCGAGGGCGCTTGTAGTTGATCTGCGCGGTTGTTATCGTCCGCCTCGATCAGCCAAGCTGCTGCGGCACTGCCGAAAGCCTAGCCAACAGTCCCGCATAAAGCATGAAGAGGCAGGCAATGGCGATCAAAGAGCCGCGCGCAGAGCAAACCCCGAAACCAAAACGCGTTTCGCCCTGGCGCATTCTTACCCCGGTCAAGACACAGATTAATCTGGCGATGGCGATTTCGGCTAGTTCGGCGCTGTTTGGTTTGGCAGTGATGCTGCAGTTGATGATGGTTGTGCAACGCCTGATCGAAGACCCAACAACGGTTCCGTGGCTTTGGTTTGCGGGTGCTGCAATCTGCACAGTGGGTGCCTATGTCGCCCGCCTTGGTGCATTCAATCAGGCGCATTATGCAGCGTTTCGGTTGGAACGCGTGTTGCGCACTGGTTTGGCGGAACGTTTGGCGCGGGTGTCGCTTGGCTATGTGGAAACCCAAGGTGCCGGTGCGCTGGCAAAGGTGATCCATGACGATGTGAAGGCGCTGCATGTGTTCGTGGCGGATTCGACGCCGCTTTATGCGCGTGCTTATGTGACGCCGGTGGTGACGCTGGCGTTATTGATCGCGTTGGATTGGCGGCTGGCGCTTGTGACCTTGATTGTCCTCGGGTTTGGCTATGGTATCTTGAACGGTGCACAAAAACGTCGCCGTGACATGGTGCGCAAATATAACGCCGCACGTGAACAGGTCAGTGCGGCGGTCGTTGAATACGTGCAGGCCATGCCTGTTGTACGCAACTTTGACAGCGGCAAGATGAGCTTTGGCCGATATCAGAATGCGTTGGACGGTTATCTGACCGTGATGTTGGATTGGTACCGTGCGGCCGGATTTCCGGCGCGGTTCTCTTGGCTTGTGCTTAGCCCGATGCCGACGCTGACCTTGGTGTTGGGCACTGGGCTTTGGCTGACATCGGCGGGCGATTTATCTGTATCGCGGTGGCTTGGCGTGCTGTTGATTTGCACGGGTATGGCCGAGGCGATGATGCCGATGATGATGCTGCGCCACATGATCGAGAAAGTATCGCTGAGCGTTGCGCGCATCGAAGAGGTGATGAACGCGCCCGAGCTGGGGCAGGGGGCCAAGGCGCCATCTGACACCCCGCTAACCTTGGACCCAAACGCGCCAGCGTTGCAGTTTGAAAACGTGACCTTTTCCTATGGCGCTGATTTGGACCCGGCGCTGCGCAACATCAGCTTTTCAGTTGCCGAAGGTAGCGTGACCGCTTTGGTCGGGCCATCGGGTGCAGGTAAAACAACGGTCGCGCGTTTGATCCCACGATTTTGGGATGTGACATCGGGTGCGATTTCATTGGGCGGTCACGATATCCGCGACATGGGCCCTGATCAGTTGATGGAACAAGTCGCGTTCGTGTTTCAGGAAAGCTTTTTGTTTGCGGAATCGATCGCTGCAAACATTCGCATCGGTAAACCGGATGCCAGTGATGAAGACGTAATTGCCGCTGCGACTGCGGCGCAGGCGCATGGTTTCATCAGCGATCTGCCCCAAGGATATGACACGCCCGTCGGTGAACGCGGAGTGTTCTTATCTGGCGGTCAGCGGCAGCGGATCGCGATTGCGCGGGCGCTTTTGCAAAGCCGTCCAATTTTGGTGCTGGACGAGGCGACAGCCTTTGCCGATCCAGAAAATGAGGCAGAATTGATTGCGGCCCTGTCCGAGCTGATGCGCGGGCGGACGGTTATCATGGTGGCGCATCGTTTGGCGACGATCCGCGATGCCGATCAAATCTTGGTCTTTGATCGCGGGCAGATTGCTGAACGTGGGGCGCATGATGATTTGGTCGCGCAGGGCGGGGTCTATGCCCGCCTGTGGAACAATTATGAACAGGCGCAAAACTGGTCGCTGGGCGGTGCACGCACCCCCGAAGCACCCGTGATCGAGATGGTGAAATGATGCAAAAAGCCGCAAATGTACCGCCGCGTAAAACAAGCGCGAGTTCCTTTTTCACGACCTTCCGTCAGCTAGCCGATAGCGTCGGACCAGAGGCCGCGCCGGGCCTGCGTTTGTCATTGGCTGGATTGATCGCTGCTGCGGCTTTTCAGGGCTTCGGCCTGTCCGCGATTGCGCCGCTGTTCACTGCCGCCGCGACTGATCCGGACCTAAGCCGGGCGTTGGTCTGGTTTGGCGTGATGATCGCCCTGATGGGTACGGCTTCGGGTTTGCGTTGGTTTGCCCAAGGGTTTGATTTCGACGGCCGCATGGTTCGTGCGACATGGCGATTGCGTGGCCAGTTGGGCGCAAAACTGCGTGAAATCCCGTTAGAGCAATTACAGAACAAACGCGCCGGAGAGTTGAACTCGATGGTTTTAGGCAACGTCGATGAGAACCTGCTTTATGCGCTGACCGTGCTTAATTTGGTGTTCACTGCGATTGTTACGCCACTGTGTGCCGCGCTTGGTATCGTGATGTTTGACTGGCGGTTGGGGCTGTTGCTGTTGCTGATTTTCCCGGCCATTGTGCCGCTGTATCGTTGGCGTCGGCCCGCGCTGGGGCGCGGTAAACGGATTTTGGGCCAAGCCCACCAAGAAGCGAGCGCCGATGTGTTGGAATATACGCAGGGGCTTCCGATTTTGCGGGCCGCTGGTCGCGCTGGCGAAAAGGCCGAGAAGCTTTCTCAGACATTCCACAAACTGGAATCGATTCAGGCGTTTGGGCATCGCAAGGGCGCAAAGCCAAACATCATCGTGGCGAGCGTTGTTGAATTGGGCTTGGTCGCGGTTTTGGGGCTTGGCGTTTGGTTGGTCGTTGCCGGAAGCCTTCATCCTGCGACGTTGGGCGCTGTCTTTGTGATTGTGGTGCGTCTGTCCGAACCACTGTCCACGTTTATCCTATACACCGCGATGCTAGAGGTGATGGAAGCCGCGCTTGAACGGATTGGCGCGTTGATGGCGACAAAGCCTTTGCCGCAAACCGAACCAGCACAGGTGCCCACGGAATTCGGGATCCAGTTTAAGGATGTCGATTTTACATATGCGCAGGGCGATGGTCAGGCGATCAGTAGCTTTAACGCCGATCTGCCCGAACGGTCGTTGACCGCGCTTGTTGGTCCATCAGGCTGTGGCAAGACGACCCTGACCCGACTGTTGCTACGGCATTTCGATCCGCAGCAGGGGGCGGTGACAATTGGCGGCGTTGATCTGCGGCAAATCCCTGCGGATCGTATCAATGGTCTGATTTCTGTCGTGTTTCAGGATGTGTACCTGTTCAATGATACAGTCCTTGCCAACATCCGCATGGGTCGCCCCGAGGCAACCGACGAAGACGTCCGCGCCGCTGCCAAAGCCGCGCAATGTTTGGATTTCATCGAACGCTTGCCGCAGGGGTGGCAGACCCCATTGGGCGAAATTGGTGGCCGTTTGTCTGGTGGTGAACGTCAGCGGATTTCAATCGCGCGTGCGCTGTTGAAAGATGCCCCGATTATTGTTTTGGATGAACCGACTGCGGCGTTAGATACCGAAAGCGAACTGGCCGTGCAGCGTGCGCTGGATGCGTTGGTATCGCAGAAGACGGTGATTGTGATTGCGCACCGCCTGTCCACCATTGTTGGTGCAGACCAAATTTTGGTGATCGAAGACGGCACCCTTATGCAAGCAGGAAAGCATGCCGATTTGCTGGCCAAAGGCGGCCGCTATGCCCGGATGTGGGCGGCGCAAGGTGCGGTCAAAAAGTGGTCAGTCGCGAGCTAATCAGCGCGGCACGATCATCGGTGTATGGCTGATGGGATCGTCGATGATGATCCCATCCAGCCCAAATACCTGCTGCAACAAATCTGGTGTCATAAGCGCCTTTGGCGTGCCTTCGGCCACGATTTTGCCAGCGATCATCACCACCAGATGATCGGCGTAGCGGCAGGCCTGATTAAGGTCGTGCAACACAGCCACAATCGTGCGCCCCCGTTCACGGTTCAACTGGCGCAGCAGCGAAAGCAGTTCAAGCTGATGCGCGATATCAAGATATGTCGTCGGCTCATCCAGTAACAAGATCGGTGTTTCTTGGGCAAGCACAAGCGCGATCCAGACGCGTTGGCGTTGGCCACCAGAGAGCGCTTCGACGTCGTGATGCGCCAAATCGGCGACACCGGCGGCGTCCATTGCCATGGAGACGATACGTTCATCTTCCGCGCTTTGCTGCCGGAACGGGCCCTGATGCGGGTAGCGCCCGCGCGCGACAAGATCGACGACAGTGATCCCTGGAGGGGCCTGTGCGCTTTGCGGTAACAACCCGATTTCTTGGGCGAGCTTGCGCGGGGGGAGCCGCTCGATGTCATGGCCATCAAGAAGCACCTGACCCGCACTTGGCGGCAGCAAATTACAAAGCCCCCGCAATAGCGTGGACTTCCCACAGCCATTCGGGCCGATAATGACGGAAAACTTGCCCTCTTCGACGCCCATCGAAATATCTGCGCTGACAGTTTTGCCAGCATAGCTAAGCGAAAGCCCCTGCGCCTGAAGGCGCGGGGTTTTTGTGATGGGCTGCTGGTTTGGGGCGTTATGAGAGCGTGAAATTGCGTTCAAGGTGGCCTCTGACTGGCGAATTACGGGCAAGGGATTAGGGTAATAGTTCGGCGAGCGGACGATCAGCGGCATTGTCGCTGGCGAAGGCTGCACAGCTATTTTCGACTGCTGAAATCAGTGCTTTGACATCATCGGGACCGTAATGCGCGGTGCGATAGCTCATCATTACGCGCAGGCGTTTTGCGCCCTCGATCACGTCTTCGACGACCTCGAATTGTAGGCCAAGCACAGAGTCGCTTTTCTCGGGGTCGACTTGACGGAACCGGATCGGGCCTTGGGGGCCTTCTAGCGTGCCGTTCAGTTTGTTTTGCGCGTGGATTTGAATGAAGACTTCGAACATGTGTTCGCCCAAGGGGGCTTTGCCACCCGTCAGCGCATCTTCGACAAGGTCGATTGGGATTTCGCAGTAAGGCAGCGATCCATTGATCATGTCGCGTACGTTGCCGATCAGCGCCCGTGGCGTCAGGTGACCGGGCGCGCGCAGCGAATGGGCGGTCACAGTGGTGAAATACCCGATGGTGTCGAAATATTCGGGGTCGGTGCGCCCTGACGCCGATGTGCCGATTGTCAGGTCATCGAGCCCCGCAAGCCGTTGCAGCGCACATGAAATCGCCGCGTAAACGGTGTTAAACAGCGAGGCAGAGCAGTCTTTGGACAGCGCGTAAAGCGCGTCTGAAACGGGCCGATCAAGCATGATCTCGGTCCAGCCACCGTCGGCGGCATGACCATCTGTCGGTGGCTGCCAAGTTGCGGCTGTCGCGGTGCGGATTGGCTGGGGCGGTGACGCGTCCTTAAGCGCATCAACCCAGTAGTCCAACGCGTCTTGGTCAAATCCAGACGCCGCTTGTTTGTGGGCAAAGGCGTGGAATGGCGCGATGGGTTGTCCCCAGTCGGGTGCATTGCCAGCGACCCTTGCGGCATAGGCTTTGGCAAGGTCATCCATCATCAGGTTGACGGACCATTCGTCCACGACAATGTGGTGGAACAGGAATGACAGTGTTTGCCCTTCGGCGTCGCGCACAAAACGCAGCCGGATCGGTAGTTCACGCGCGAGGTCAAAGTCGTAACCGGCCTCTGCGCCAAGGATCGGCGCGGGGTCTTGCACACCTTCGGACGGCCAGAACCATTGCTGTTGGTCTACCTCTGACATTGGAATGCATTCTTGTTCGACGGTGTCGCCTTCGGCGATAAACCGGCTGCGCAGGGCAGGATGACGTTCAAGAATATCGCGGAAGGCGGCGGCGAATATGGTTTCATCAACCGGATCAAGAAAGCGCAGCACAAAGGGGATGTTGAACATCGGGCCAAACCCAAGGGCTGCGTAGATTTTCCACAATGACGCCTGCGCATGGGACAGGGGGGTGCGTTCTGTGGTTTCATAAAGCGTCGGAAGCGGCCCCGGTTTCACCGCAGCCCAATCGTCGGCTTGCTGGTCGGCGGCAGGCGTTTCGATCTTGGCGACTTTGGCAAGTGACGCAGCGGTGGCATGTGAAAACAGGTCGTTGAACCGCAGTTCGATCCCGTATTGCGACGCCAGCCGTCCGATGACACGGGTGGCGACCAGCGAATGCCCACCGAAATCGAAAAAGTCGCTGTCGGCTGTCATCTCGGGTGCATCAAGCGCAAGCCGGAATTCATCAAGGATGGTTTGTGTGGTTTGATCTGTAGCCGTACCCTGAATGGCAAGGTCAGTCGCCTGATTTTCCGCTTGCGGCGCGAGGGTCGCCAACAGCGTGTCGCTATCTGGCAGGTCAGCTGCAATCGGGTGCCGGATCAACGCAAGATGTGTCGTGTTTTGCGCCATAATCAGCACGAGCCCCAATGGTCCGCGCGTCGCAAGGTCCCAATGTTCGGCAGCTAAATCCGTTACAACTTGCGTCACCTGCGATGCGTTTTGCGCCCAGCGGATTTGCAGGCCAACGGTGGTTTGTGACGGATGTACCAGTAATTCGCCCGTATCATCGAAATGATAGCTCCGCCCCAATTCCGGCGTATCGATCACCAGTTGAACAAAAGCTGCTGCGATTGTGCCCGGCTCGGTTTCCGCAGGCAGTTGGACAAGCTGAACAGAAGGCACAAGACCATCTTCGGCCTGCATGTGTTCAAGCCATATCCGTGCTTCATCAGGTGTCGCAGGGCGAGAACCGAATTGGTTGTCGGTATGCGGGTTATGCTTGGTCATGATGTGTCCTGCTGGTTCCGGGGGCGTCGTTTTGGGCTGGGGACCCTTGCACGCGGGGCCGGATCTGGCGTGTGTAAACAAGGGCAGGGCTAGCGTAATGTCAAGTTTTTTTGTCGGGATTATGTGGGGCCATTCCGCAGCCGATTTCCGGCCAGTAACCAGATCAGGTAGACCCCGCCAATGATCCCGGTGACTTGGCCGATTGGCATGGTCAGATCGAAGGGCGCAATCCGTGTCAAAAGGTCCGCGCCAAGCATGAGGCAAGCGCCAAACAACGTCGCCCCAATAAGCGGTTGTGTGGGTGCACGCCCCAGCCGACGTGCAAGCTGCGGGGCTGCTAGCGCGACAAAGGCGATCGGTCCGGTGGCGCTTGTCGCGAGGGCGGCGAGTATCAGCGCGCCCAGTAGCATCCAGCGCCGTACCCGTTCGACGGGCACGCCAAGTGGTCCTGCCAAATCGTCGCCCATCTCCATCATTCCTAGCGGCCGCATTCCCAAAAGCATCGGCCCCATCAGCGCGATCAACCCGAGCCATAAGGGCCAAACATGCCCCCAATCGCGCCCGTCGACGGATCCCGCCAGCCAAAGGTTCGCCGAAATCGCGACGTCTAGATCGCCTTTTACCAGCAGCAGTGCGTTGACCGCGTGCAGCACTGCACCAACCCCGATCCCTGTCAGGACAAGCCGATAGGCGCTGACCCTGCCGTCTTTGCGTGCCAGCAGGTAAACGCCGACGCCAGTCAGAAGCGCGCCAGCCATTGCCGCAAGCACGACATTTGCGCCTGTACCGCCAAAGCCGATGATCCAAATCAGCGCACCGGTGGCAGCGCCTGCGGTAAAACCGATGACATCAGGCGACCCAAGCGGATTGCGCGATATGGTTTGAAACACCGCACCCGATGCGCCAAGTGCCGCACCTGCGCCGATTGTAACCAAAAGCCGTGGTAGGCGGATGTCAGTTAGCACATGTTCGACGGCACGGGATGGGGCGTTGCCCGTGATGACCTGCCAAATCTCTTGCGGACCAATTGGAAGCCGCCCGAGCATGAGCGCTGTCGTGGAGCCAATCACGAGCAGCCCAAACAGGATGATATTCAGCCAAAGTGCGCGGCGTGCCAAAAGCAACGACCAACCCCGCCAACGTAGGATTATGTTTGGTGCAGTCGTCATAGCCCGCTCATCTTTAGGCGCCGTGCCAAAGCAACAAAGATCGGCCCGCCGATAAGTGCGGACATGATACCAACGTCGATTTGTGCGGCCGGGTCGATCAGCCGCCCAGCCAGATCAGCGACACTGACAAGCGCCGCGCCGATTAGCATGGAAAGAAGCAGCAGCGCGCGATGCGAAGGGCCAGTGATATGGCGTGCCAGATGTGGCGCGGCTAGCCCGACAAAACTGATTGGCCCGGCTGCCGCTGTCGCTGTCCCGCAAAGCACGACGATCACGGCGGCTGCCGCAAACCAGACACGGCGCGGATCAGCACCAAGGCTTTGGCCGAAATCCTGACCTAGTGCCAGTGCATCAAGGGGCCGCGCCAAAGCGACCGCAGCAAGGCCCCCAATGAGCGTCAGCCAGATGCTGGGCCACAGAACATCCCAACCGCGCCCTTGCAATGACCCGACAGCCCAATGGCGGAACTGATCGAAAACATGGGCTTCGGCGTTTACGGTGATCACGCGTGTCAGCGTCATCAGCACGATAGACAAGGCCGCACCTGCCAGTACCAGCCGCACCGGGTCATGTGTTTTGGTCATCCCACCCAGCAAAAATACGGCTGCGCCACCAACCCCGGCCCCAAATATGCCCGCCCAAAGCGAAGCAGCGATATTGATTTGGCCAGTCGCAGCGATCAGGCAAACAATGGCGAGCGTCGCACCCGCTGAAATGCCCAAGAGCCCCGGATCAGCCAGCGGATTGCGCGTCAGCGTTTGCATCACTCCGCCTGCGGCCCCAAGCGCTGCGCCGACGCAAAGCGCAAGAAACACACGCGGCAGACGCTGGTCGCGCACCAACAGATGCGCGCCGTTCCCGGCATCAAAGTCCAGTAGCGCGGTCAATGTTGTCGCGGGTGTGATCGCCCGTGGCCCGACAAAAAGGCTGGCGATTGCCGTCAACACAACGAATAGAATTGCACCCCAAAGCAGCAGGCGCGGCATGGACGAAAGGGGCGGTATCATGCGTTTAGGCCCGGCCAAAGCGTTGTGCGATACCGGCGACGATTTCCGTGGCGCTGTAATAGTCGACCCTGAAGGAATGGCGACCAAGCCCGTAAACTTGGCCCAGCTGCACCGACGGCAGGTTGTTTAGGATTGGATCATCCAGCAACCGCTGCGCGTCCTCATCCGTGCCTGCCAAAACAAATGTGGTCTGCGCGGTCAGTTCTGTCAGATGTTCATAGGCTGCGCGGATGAAATCGGCGGCGGGCGGAGTATTGGCGCTTTGCCAGCTGCGCGGCGGATCTTCGAGCTGGAACCCAAGCGCGTTCAGCAACCGCCCGTGTACGCCGCCTGCTGTGGCAATCGGGTTGGGTGCACCGGGGCCGTTATAGCTGATGATATTTGTCAGCCCTTGGGGGAGCTGAAGCTGCGCGCGGGTGGTTTGCAGTTCGGTGGCGAATAGACTGAGAAGCGCGTCGGCCTCTGCCTCGTGACCGATGGCTTGGCCAAGCTGCCCTGCCAAATCTTCCCAGCCGATTGCGCCGTAATCTAGCACCAGAACGGGTGCGACTTCTTCAAGCGCTGCACGTTGTGCTAGGGCGGAATCCGCGCCGCTGGCGGACACAACGATAAGGTCAGGTGCAAAGGCCCAGACGGCTTCGAGGTCGACGGCACCTGCACGCCACAGTTTTTCAACGCCGCGTTCTTTTGCGATATCTTGCCATTGCCCAAAATAGTCTCCGCGCACCGTTGTGGCGCTGGCGACAAGCGGCGCGTCGATGGCCAGTAAACTGCCTGATAGCGTGACCGAGGTTGAAAGTATCCGTTTCGGCTGCGCCTGAAGGGTCGTTTCGCTGCCGTCGGCATTTGTAACTGTGCGCGGCCAACCGGAGTTTGCCTGAACAGTGGTCGGCAATATAAATGCGCCTGCGGCACATGCGCTGTTGATTATGAATGAACGACGTTTCATGCGCCCTCTAAACGGCCAGCGATGGGCCTGATTGGTGTTGATTTGTTTTGCGCGGCGATGGGCAGGGCCGGTGCCGCGTGTTGGAGTAGTTCTGCAAGCGGCATATCAAATGCGCCATCCGCACAGGCCCGGATAATAAACGGCACAAGATCAATGGTGCTGGCGGTGAATTGCGCCTGTGATGCGGGATCGGCATCAATCCACAATCCCAGACCATCCGCATTCGATGCACCGCCCCACGTGAGGTTAAACCCGTCACCCGGACCAGCGGCCAGCACTTCGCGTTCTGCCGTGCAGCCGATGAATTGGGGCGGATCAAATGGAATGACGTTGATTAACGGCGAAAAGAAGAACCGCTGCCCTTCTTTCAGGCCACGGTCAGCGGCAAGCTGTTCCACCCGATACCGCCCATGGCGGCGCAGTTTGCGCAGCACTTTGCCCATCCGGCCAAGGTAGTCACCCAGCGTTTCATCAGCGACGTTTGTGACGATCAGCGGCAAAATATTCACAACGAGGGCTGGGATTTCTGCGCTGACGCTGCCGAACCTGCTCATATACGGTAGCCAAACGGGCAGGCCCGGACCTTCGGCGGATAGGTCGCGTGTCACCCATGCCGCGCTAAGAAGCGTAAGCAGATCAGGCCAACCCATATCGTTGTTTTCGGCGGTCTGCCTTAGCAGGGCGGGCAATGTTGGCGGCAGTTCGGGGGCCGCACTAAGTGGCGAGCAGCCGTAGTCTTCTTCGTCCTTTTCCAATACAGTCAGGTCAGGACCATCGGCAAGCGTCTGCGTCCAGCGGTCTTGGTCGCGGGTATGGTGGGCGCTTGCGCGATAGGCGGTTTCTTCTTCGAGGTAACGCGGGAACGGCTGAAAGGCACCTAAATCGGCCGGATGCCCAAGCGCCTGCGCATAAAGCGCAGCAGCGCGCCGTTCGATCAGCGAAACGCCGTAGCCATCAAGCATGATGTGATGACCACGAAGGTACCAAAGCCAGCGTGTGCCGCTAAGTTTCAACAACCAAAGCGCGGAAATCTGATCACGTTCCAGATCAATCGGTTTGGCGATGTCGGCTTCCATCATTTCACGCCCGGCTGCTTCGGGGTCGGTTTCAGATGTCAGGTCGTGATAATGCACCGTTGGTATGCGTGCGGGATCAATTTGTTGGCGCGGCCCGTCTGGTCCATCGCGAAAACGTAGCGCGAGAACGTCGGTTTCCTGCGCAAGCTGTTTCAATGCGCCGATCAACGCGGCCTCGTCTACTGGGCCTTCGATGATGGTGCAGTGGGCCACCGTTGAAAGCGGGCGATCTGGGTGCAGCCGGAATTCTTCCCAGAAATCAAACTGGGCAAGCGTCAAATCAAGCCAGGGCGCGGCGGGGGGGTGGGCAGACATTTGGTTTCCTTCGCCTTAAGTCGCAGAGATTGCTGGCTGACGAACGATCAGCGCGGCGGCTTGCCGTGCTGTGCGTGCCCCAAGCAATTGTGCTGGGCTAAGCTTGCTTCCAAAACGTTTATTCATTGCGGTCGCGATACCCGCGAGGTGGTACGGCAGCAGGCCAAGGCTAAGCAAGGTACTGTCTGCGGTCGCGTTTTCATGCGGCCCTAAGTGTTCAAGATAGATCCCGAGCACTTGGTTCACGAGGTCCTGATCCGGATCGGCCACTTTTGGTGCGGCCGGGGCTGTCGGGCGTTCGTTCGCCAAACGCCGCGCGGCCGCCCTATCAATTTTTCCATTCGCGGAAAGCGGCAAAGCTGGAACCAACATAAATCGATCAGGCAGATGCGATTGCGGAAGCCTGTCACGCATGTAGGTCCGTAATTCGGCGGGGTTCGTCTGGGCGTCATCGTGTCCGACACAAAGTGCCGCGATCGTTGTTTCGCGGCCATCGGCGGAGGCGATATCAACGACCATCGCTTGGCGCAGGGCAGGGTGATCGCCCAGCACCGTTTCGATTTCACCAAGCGACACACGGACGCCGCGGACTTTGACATAGCCGCCGACACGTCCAGCAAACAGGATGGTCCCTTCGGGCGTCCATTGGCCCAAATCACCTGTACGGAAGGCCCGTCGTTGGATGCCATTTTCGTCGGGCAGGGTCACGAAATCTGTCGATACTAGCTTGCCGTCATCAAGATACCCAAGCGACAGGCAATCACCCGCTGTGTGGATGCGCCCGACAACGCCAGTTGGACAAAGCTCGCCCTCGGGGTTGCAGATCAGGTATTCAGCGCCCTTTAGGCCCCGGCCATATGGCACGGCCCCGGTTTCAGACCCGATTTCGTACCAGATGCTCCAGATCGTCGTTTCTGTCGGGCCACCCAACGAAAACAGCCGTGCATCCGGGCGCAGTTCACGCAGGCGGGCAATTTGTGCGGGCTTAATATAATCACCGCCCTGCGCGATCAGCCGCAAGGAACGCAGCTGTTTGGGGCGTGCGCTATCCAACAGCATCTCAAGGATGGCCGGGACTGACACCCAGATCGTTACCTTATGACGGGCCACGATCTGCGCCCATTCCATCGCGTCTTTGTCTTGGCCGATGTCTGGCATGGCAAGTGTGGCGCCCGCGCTAAGCGCGCCAAAGATATCAAATAGTGACATGTCGTGATGCAGCGGGGTGGCCGACATCAGAACGTCACTTGCCCCGATTTTCCATTCATTCAGCGACTGTTCCAACACATTGGCCGTCGCGCGGTTGTTTAGCACGACGCATTTCGGTGCTCCGGTGGTGCCCGATGTGAACAGGTAATAGCTGGGTTCGCGGGTCAAGCTGCGTTCAGCAAGCACAGTGTCTGATGGCAAAGCGCCGCCCGGTGCCGCCAGATCGGCGGGCCGGACGCAGGGCCAATCTGCGATATCGTGGTTTGAAACAACAAGCGTCGGCGCACAGCGGGCAAGCTGATAATCCCGGCGTTCGGTGGGGGCCGATGCATCAAGCGGCACCCAGATCACCCCGGCAAGCGATGCTGCGAGTTGGAGCGCAATATGGTCAATGCCGCGTGGCAAATGGATGGCGAGTACAGAACCCGCATGAACCCCGCGTTCGGCAAATCCGCCAAGGATTGCTTTGACGCGCGTATGCAGGTCTGCATAGCTCAGCTGTGTTTCGCCTTGGATCAGTGCAGTGCCTTGTCCGGTACGCAGATGCGCGGCGATTTTGGGTAGGTGTGCGACAGGGTCGGGAATATCCGGCTGTTGATCCGGCTGATTGGCTGGTACCAAAGGCAGGCAGAGTGTGTCTTGGTCACAAATTTCGACAAGTGTGGCTGTGATCGCATCAAGCATGGTGTTGATCGTATCGGCGTTTAGCGCGCTTTGCGCATAGTCGGCGGCGATTTCGATCCCACCATCCGGCGCGTTCATCAATCTGATATCTAGTGCGACTTGCGGCGTTTGCGTTTGGCCGGCGACCTCTTGCATCTGGCCACTTGGCATTGTCCAGTTCAGCCCGTTGGTTAACACAACCGGCAAGGCAAGCGGTTCTTGGGTTTGCGACAGTAGGTGGCGCGCGATATCGACGCCAGCGAACCCCATATGCGACAGCCCTTCCATCGTTTGGGTTTGAAGCGCAGCGGCCCGTTCCAGTGGCGTGCCAATACGCGCGTCATGGTCCACGGCAATAAAGGATGACCGATTGCCTAGCCCCGTTTGTTCAAGCGCGGGCGCGGTTGGCAAGCCGACGCAAAGCCGCATGTCTGGGGTGAAACGGGCCAAAACGTCCAGCACCACAAAGCTAAGCAAGCTATTCAAAAACAGCTTATCCTTTGCCCCAGCGCGGCGCAGTTGGCGTTTTTGGGTGGCGTCGATTTGGCGGGTGCTACGGCGATAGCGCGAGGTTTCAATCTGATGCAGCGGCGTGCGCCAAGGCAGGCGCGGCGCGGTTTCGACGGATTGCAGCGCCTTGGCCCAATATGCGGCGTCGGCGCGTTGTTGGGGCGCGGGCGCGGCAGATGTCTTTGATGGGTTCTGTGGTACGAGTGGTTCGTGCCCGAACATCTCTGTGCAGATTTGCGCGATTGCGGGGCCGTCTAGTGCGATGGCGTCGAACTTGACGGCGACGGCATCTTGTTCGCCTTCGGGCATTTGTATCGTACAAACCTGCCACAACGCGCCATCAAGCGGGCAGGGGGTTTGTGCGAATTCATCCCAAAACGCGTCAAGCTGTGCTGCTGCGGTTTGATCGGCGCTAAGATCGCGCACCTCAATGGGTGACTGTACTTGCGTCAGATAGGTTAGCCGCAGATCGGTTGCGTTCACGCGTGCGCGTAGTGCTGGATAGGCCGCGCAAAGCGCATCAAGCCGGGTCCGTAGCTGTGGCACATCAAGCGT
Organism: Yoonia maritima; assembly: GCF_002933395.1. Classification (GTDB taxonomy): domain Bacteria; phylum Pseudomonadota; class Alphaproteobacteria; order Rhodobacterales; family Rhodobacteraceae; genus Yoonia; species Yoonia maritima_A. The sequence goes on along the minus strand of NZ_CM009490.1, from coordinate 9,769 downwards.
GCCGCGGAACAAACGGACCTCTTGCATGGCGACACCACCCAGCGGCAGCGCCATATCGCGGCCCATGATATAGGCGCGCTGCAATTGCGACAGTGGCTGACTGTTTGCTGCCGTTTCGTTTTCTGCCAGCAGCGTGCGAAGCCGGGCAACAAAGCCGTTGAACAGCTGTTCGATCCATTCTTGGTCAACAAGATCCAGCCGGATATCCCAGTTGATTAGGATCTGATCGCCCAGCTTTGCAATCTGTGCGTCCAGCGCCACGCCGGGGCCTTGTGAAACGCTCCAGACAAGGTCGCCAAGCGTCTTGGACGCGTTTTCGGGCAGGATCGACCCAAGTTCGTGGTCAAAGCCAGCGGTAAACACAACGGGTGCATTCGGCACATTGCCCAAGTGACGCGCGAGATCGCGCATCAGCTGCGGGCCGGGGCGGGCGGCGTGTGTCACGGCTTGGATCAGGTCAGTTTGCACATTATGCGCCAGAACCCCCAGATCTGCGCCTGTGTTTTTGACCCCCAGCAAGGTGAAATCGGCGAAATCACCAACTGTCGTGGCACAGTCGGCGCGGTGGAACATCGGAACGGTCAATCGCAGCGCAGGTTGCGCGCAGGCTTTGGCAAGTTCTTGGCTGAATACAGCAAGCGCCAGCGCCGATGGTGTCACCCGCAACGCGCGGGCCAAAGTCATGAAATCGGCGGATTGTTCGGGGCTAAGCGTGGCTGCCAGCCGGGTTGTGTTGGTGCCACGATCACGCGGCGAAATACGGGGGGTAGGGAGATTGGGTTCTTGCGGTAGCGTCGGAATCTTGACCGTCCAATAATCACGCGCGGCGGCGTCTTTTTCAACGCGTGCAGGGTCATTGCGCCGGGCCTGCAGGTACGCCGCGAAATCCCCAGCATCATCGGGCAGGGCGTCTGGCCCGGCCTCGTACAGTTGCGCAAGTTCGGACATGAGATAGGGAAAACACGACGGATCGGCGGCGACCATATCGATATCAATATGCAGTCGATGACGCCCTTCGGGCAGTTGGGTGAGCGTGAATTCGCAGGCTTCGCCGTTTGCCAAGGCAAGCCGCTGGTGCGTTTTTTCATCGCGAATGCGGGCTAGGACCGTTTCACATCCCAAAGGATCAAGCCCACGTAGACTGTTGTAATGTAGGCGATGCAGTGCAGATGGTGCGGCGATGCTGGGATGTCCCTGTGCATCGACTGCAAGCCGTAATTGCGGATGCCGCGCAATCAGCGCAGAGACAGCGGTACACAGCCGTTCGTGGTCCAAAGCGGGCTGATTATCAGCACTGTCCAGTTCGACATAAAGATGCGCCGAAGGTCCAACCGTGTGCTCGCCTTTGGCGTGTCCATTGACCCAGCAGGCGGCCTGCATGGCTGTTAGTTCATACATCTGCAATCACCCGTTGACAATTCCAGACATAAATACTCAAGTATTAGGGTACGTCAACCTGTGGAATTCGCACGCCTTACACATCACTTCATATATCCATGAAATTGTTGCTGTTTTTTGACTTTTGCGGGTCAAGGCGTTGAATTTGGGCGAAAAGAAAACTTGGGGCGGGCACGGGCCGCTTCGAAAAAACCGGATATGTGATGACTGATTTCACCCCTTGGCCAGAAAGCCTCGCGCAACTTTACCGGAAAAAAGGGTATTGGATTGATAAGCCAATAACACATGGGCTGGTTTCCCAGTCAAAGACGCAGCCGAATGGCTGCGCGATTCAGTGCGGTGCGCGGGCGATCAGCTATGCCGATCTTGATCAAATGTCGTCAGCGCTTGCCGTTCGGCTATTGGCCCATGGTCTGAAGCCCGGTGAACGCGCAGTGGTTCAATTGCCGAACTGCGCGGAATTCTACATCACGTTCTTTGCGCTTTTGAAGGCGGGCATCATGCCTGTGAACGCGCTGTTTAATCACCGGGCGCTTGAGTTGCGGTCCTATGTGGAACAACTGCAGCCGACATTGTTCATCGGGTCGCAGGGACATGCCTTGTTCAAGGATGACGCCTTTGATGCGGAACTGCGCGAGATTTCAAAGGGGCTGACGCTTTGTCTTTATCTTGATGATGCCGATCCGAGGGCTGATTTACAGCAATGGATGGCGCCAGACGTCGCTGAAGCCGCCGAATTGCCCGAACTCGATCCCGGTAGCGTTGCGTTTTACCAGCTTTCGGGGGGCAGTACCGGCACGCCAAAGCTGATCCCGCGCACGCATAACGACTATGATTATTCTGTGCGTGCCAGTGCCGAAATATGCGCGCTGACCCCGCAAACCCGGTTCCTATGTGCGCTGCCCGCGCCGCATAACTATGTGATGAGCTCGCCGGGTGCGCTTGGTGTGTTTTTTGCGGGCGGTACGGTTGTGATGGCTGACAATCCAGACCCAAGCCTGTGTTTTGATATCATGGAACAGCATGGCGTCACGGTGGCGGCATTGGTGCCATCTGCGGTTGGTCTGTGGCTAGAGGCCGTGCGCGAAGGCAAGTCAGCCCCAGCAAGCCTAGAGTTGCTTCAGGTTGGCGGAGCGAGCTTTGCCGAAGCGCTGGCGCGTCAGGTGCCGGAATTGTTGGGATGTCAGTTGCAGCAGGTCTTTGGCATGGCCGAGGGGCTGGTGAACTACACCCGCTTTGATGACCCCGAAGAACGCATCTTTACCACGCAGGGCTGCCCGATTTCGGAAGATGACGAAGTGCGCGTGCGTAACGCTGACGGCTATGATTGCGCGGTTGGTGAACCCGGCCAGTTGTGGGTGCGCGGGCCATATACGTTCCGTGGTTATTTCCGCAGCCCCGAACATAACAAATCCGCTTTTGATGCCGAAGGTTTCTATTTCAGTGGTGACCTCGTGCAGCGTGATGCGGACGGGTATTTGCGTGTGGTTGGCCGGGTGAAGGACCAGATCAATCGTGGTGGCGAAAAGATCGCCGCAGAAGAGGTCGAAGGTCTGCTGCTGCGCCATCCAGAGGTGCTTGAGGCCGCATTGATTGCCCAGCCTGACGCGCGGCTTGGCGAACGAGGGTGCGCCGTTTTGGTGACCAGAAATCCTGTGCGCCCGGTTGAATTACGCCGCCATCTGATGGGGTTGGGCGTTGCGGAATACAAACTGCCCGACCGCTTTATCTTTTTTGAAACCATGCCTTTGACGGCTGTTGGCAAGATCAACAAACGCGTTTTGCGCGACACAATTCTAGAAACTCAATGACGAAGGACACGAACGTGACTGTAACAACGACTGAGGCGACCGATTTCGATTGGTTGGAAACGCGCGTATCAAAGCTGATCGAAGACGAAGGCCCCATCGATCCGGCGGAAAGCCTGATTTACTATGGGCTGGATTCCTTGCGCGTTATGAAATTGGCGGCAGAGCTGAAAGAGCGGGGAATTACCGTGAGCTTTGAAGACCTTGCCAAAGACCCAACGCTGAATGCGTGGTCCGCGTTGATCGACGCGCGGAAGAATGGCTAAGGCGCAGTCAGCGCAGAATGATTGGCAGGTCGGTCTTGAGCAGTTGCGTGTGGCTTTGCCCGCGTGCCGGATCGAGATGCGATCAGCCGACTATACGTCCGCCCCACAATCGGGGGGTGGGCGCCACCGCCGCGCCGCGCAACATGATGCCGGGCGTTTGGCAGCGGCGGCGGCGGGCAAAGGTCTGACAGGATTGCCGTGCTTTGCTGGGCGTGGGCCGGATGGTGCGCCGGATTGGCCCCAAGGGTTGCGCGGTTCCATCAGCCATTGCGCGGACCGTTCGGTCGCAATGGTTGGGAATGCCGCCAATTGGTGTGGTCTTGGCGTTGATATCGAACAACATTTAAACATCCAAATCGCCCAAGAGATCGCCCCGGTCGCATTGACCCAGCGCGAACGCGTCACGTTTGGCGCTGATCCTTTGTGGGTCACGCTGATATTTTCGGCCAAGGAAAGCCTGTTCAAGGCGCTTAGCCCCTTGATCAACCGCCGTTTTGATTTCGACGCGGCAGAGATGTGCGCGGATCCGAAAGGCGCGCCGCACCTGCGGTTGACATGCGACCTTACGCCAGATTGGCCAGCGGGCCGCATGATCAAACCATTGCTCATCCCATGCAGGGCAGGGGTGTTAACGGCAGTCGCATTGCCCGCCTAAGCACGCAATGTTGCCCCGCCGTCGATATACAGATCAGCCATTGTGATATGGCCTGCTTCTTCGGACAGCAGGAACATCGCGGCCTTGGCGATATCGTCAGGGGTGGCGAGTTTGCCCAGCGGAATGCCAGTGCGATAGTTCTCCAGATCACCTGCCAACACCCGCTTGGGGCCTTCGTCGTCTTCCCACATGCCCGTTTGCATTGGGGTCAGCGTTGATCCGGGCGCAATTACGTTACAGCGCACGCCGTGTTCCGCCAGTTCAAGCCCAAGGCACCGTGTTAGCATGGTCAGCGCCGCCTTTGACGCGCAATAGGCCCCCATGTTCATGCGGGGAATGCCTGCGGCGTTGGAACTAACCACCACCAAGGCGGCATTGGATTGCGTGATCAGACGCTTGCCCAAATTCTGCATGACATGAAAACTGCCATTTAGGTTGATGTCTTGGACGCGTTGCCATTCCTCGCGGCTGGTTTCCAGCAAAGGCCCCATACCCAAGACACCTGCGGTATGCAGGCCAAGGCTGATCGGACCCACGGCCGCTTCGGCTTGGGCGACCATTTGGGCAACGGCCTGTGGGTCGCGCAGATCGCAGGGCAGCCAATCGACCGCTTGCGCGCGTTGATCTGTGGGTACTGCGTTGATTGCGGCTTCGGTATCGGTGGCGACGACCTTTGCGCCTGCGGCTTGGAGTAGCGCAACCGCCTTAAGCCCAATGCCACCCGCAGCGCCTGTGACCAAAGCGCTGCGTCCTTCAAATCCGGTTAGGCGCATGCGGCGACCTTTGGCATGTTGGCCAGCACATCTTGGGTTGAAACCACGCCGCCACAGCAACCCGCCACCCAGTTCATCGCCATTTCATGACGTGGGGCGTCAAAATCTGCCTGCGCATCAGCAATCGCAATCGGTTGGATATCGCGTTGAAATGCCTCGGCTGCGGTCGCGAGGCAGCCGATGTGGGCGTAAATCCCAGTGATCAGCAGTTGGTCACGACCGCGTGCACGCATCAAGGTTTCAAGGTTCGACCGCTGAAACGCACTGTAGCGATGTTTGACAAGAACGATGTCTTCGTCGCCCGGGGTCAGTTCCGGCACGATCTGCTGATGTTCGTCGCGTGTCGACATGCCCGGGCCCCAAAGGTCCGCCTGCAAGCCGCGATCAGCGCGCAGTTGGTTGCCCTCTTGCGCGGTGTAAAACACGGGGATGTTGCAAGCGCGGGCTGCTTGGGCCAGCGCAGAGATGTTACGGATTATGATCGGAAGCGGTGCTGCATCCTGTACAAAGGGCGCACAAAAATACCGTTGCATGTCGTGGATCAACAACGCCGCGCGGTCGGGTGCGAATACCCACGGTGCGCGTGCAGTTGGTAACGTGTCTGTCGTGGGCAACGGGTAAGAAGGAATTCCGGGAATGGCCATTGGGTCGTTTATCCTTGGGGTCGATTAAGTTCTTGTAGTGCAGCGTCGCGTGGTAATCCCAGTGCAGCAAGAAGCGCACCGAATTTGGCGCCTGTTTCAGCCGCCTCTAGCTGCGGTTCTGAACCCAGTACAATTCCTGCGCCCGCGTATAGCCGCGCTTGTGTACCGCATAATTCAGCGCAACGGATCGCCAGATACCATGCGCCATCACCATATCGATCACACCAGCCCACAGCGCCCGCATAAAAATCACGGGGCACAGGTTCAAGTTCGCGAATAAGATTGGCCGCACGTTGGCAAGGCATCCCGCAAACGGCAGGTGTCGGGTGCAGCTTTGATGTCAAGACGACCGCCGGTGTATCGGGGTCTTTCAAGACGCCTTTGATCATTGTGCCAAGGTGCCACATCGAACGTGTCGTCGTTAGCGTCGTTCCGTCGGGCGCACCCAATTCAACACAATAAGGCGCCAGCGTATCAAGGATATATTCAACGACCAATGCATGTTCATGTTGGTCTTTGACCGAATTTTTCAGACCTTCCGCAGCAGCGGCATCTGCGGCGGCATCATCTTGGCGACGCGCCGAACCAGCCAAGGGATGCGAAAGAATGGCGGTGCCGTTTTTACGGATCAGCAGCTCTGGCGTGGCCCCAACAAGGTGACGCGGCGCTGTATCATTTGCGGCGTTCGGCAAGGCGACTTGAAACGCGGTGACAGACGGATCTTCGGATAGTTTGGCCAAGACATCAGCGATCCCGATATCTTGCGCGTGCTCAAGCATAAGCGTGCGGGCTAAGACGACCTTGTTCAATCCCTGCGGTAGCTGTTCTTCAGCGCGCATAATATCAAGCGCTTGCGAGACGCTTTGCATATAGGTCTGGGGTGAGGGCTGGGAACGGGGGCGGGATACTGTCGCGGGCAGTGATTGAATATTTGCTTTCGGTTGATCACCTGGCCAACGTTTATCGGCGTGATCCACCTGCCATAGATAGTCGAATTCGGACTTATGAAAGGGTAGCGCGCCACCCAACAAGGCACCGTCATCTGCCCCATTAAAGAAAGATCCGACGCGGTCGCTAAGGGTTTGATCATCGCCGCGGGCGATCGGCTGTGCAGGACCGGCGGCACAAATCACACCGTCACTATTGCGAAACGCGAATGGCTGATCTGGAATGGCGGGCGTCCCTTTGGTTGAACGCGCATTTTGGAATGGCAAAGTCATGTAACTGCCTCAGTATTGCGCGCAAGTTCGTAGGTGAGTGCATGCATTGCGCGCCCTGTTCACGGAAATGCCGATCGCGCGATGCGTGCTCGGCTGCGAATTTATGTGTGGGTTTGCTACTTCATTCGATCCGCGCCATAGCGACGCAATCAGAATGGCCCCCTTAGGGGCATCGCTGCCTAGTTGAACAATGCCAGACTGGTTAGGGGGCTTCAAGATATAATTTACTATAACAGTCAGGTAATTAACAATTCCCAATCGCAACTTGAGAGTGTGGTGTGAAAATGGTCACATTCCGACTATTTTTATCAATTATTATGTTGCCTCTTGAACTCTAAAGATACCCTAGCCAAACAACGACTAGCGTGCATGCACGCAGGTATTTCACAAAACATTGCCAGCCATTCAAAGCCAGCCAGACCATTGCAAGGGATAACGAATGGAACAGAAGCGAACCGCGCGATTGCTCGGCGGTGTAAGTATTGTAGCGATTTGCGCAATCTCACCTTTATCAGCGCTGGCACAAGACAGTGCAGAAGAAGCCTATTCACTAGGGACCATTTACATCACCGGCGATACGATGACGCGCAGTCAGCAGCGTACAGCGTCTTCGGTCACGGCGGTTGAAGAAGACGAAATCGACGCTCTCAAGGGGGCCGACTCGGTTAGCGATGTCGTCAGGGATTTGGCTAACGTGACGCTTCCTGCCGAAGGTGGACAGGGCGGGACACCTACCGTGCGCGGCCAAAACGGCGAAGGCCCGAACTCGGGTGCGACTGCATTCTTTGGTGGCACCGCACCACGTCTGGCTGTGAACGTTGACGGCCATTACCTGAGCTATAACGAACTGGTTTATGCGACGACCTCGCTTTGGGATGTGGAACGCGTGGAGCTTTTCCGTGGTCCACAAACCGTCAGCCAAGGTGCGAACAGCATCGCGGGTGCATTGGTCATTGAAACCGCTGATCCATCATTCACGCCCGAAGGCGCGGTAAAGCTTGAGGCCGGTAGCGGTGGACGGCGTAGTGCCGCGCTTATGGCGTCTGGCCAGATTGCGCCTGATGTCGCAGCACGGTTCACATTGGACCACACGCAGCGCGAAAACTTTATCGACTACACCAATCCTGCTTTCGTTATGGGCGATACGGATCAGGATCACAGCTCTACAACTGCGCGGGTTAAGCTTTTGTGGGAACCTTCCCAATTGCAGCAGTTTAGCACGCAATTCACCTATGCCCATTCCGACAGCAACCGTCCGACGTGGGAAGCCGCGACCGAAGATTATTCCGACTATGAAAGCATCGTCACCGGCAACCCAAGCTGGGGTCAGATCACCGATACTGCGGTTCACGACTTAAGCTATGAATTCGACAATGGCGTCACTTTGACAAACCAATTGCAGTATTCAGCCATGCAAACGACCCGTACGACTGCACCTGAAACTGCGGGCAGCGCTGAAATTGATCAAGACAACGTTTCAAACGAAATACGTCTTGTCTTTGGCGATGAGACACAAACGCTAAGCGGGGTCGTCGGGCTATTTGGGTCGCATACCACAAGTGATGAAATGCTGAACCTGCGCGGTATTTCTGAGTTTGAAGACGAAAAAGACAGTGTTGGTGTCTTTGCCGAGGCCAACTATCGTCTGACTGATCGGTTGTATCTGGGCGGTTCACTTCGCTATCAAAACGACCGGGTTCAGCGCACAGGGTCCAGCACATTTACACCGAACGATGTAGACTATGACGAAACATTCGACGCGTGGTTGCCTAAGCTCACGGTCGCATATGACGTGAATGACAGCACAACGATCGGTGCGATGGTTTCAAAAGGGTATAACCCAGGCGGCGTCACACTAGGCTTTTCTTCGCAAGAATGGGTCGAATTCGACGCAGAGACCTCTGTCGACTACGAGATTTTCGCCCGCACAAAAGTTCTCGATAATCGGCTCGGTCTGACGGCGAACCTGTTCTACACGCAATTCGATGATATGCAGCGTTATGTTACATCAGAGGCGGTTGACGGGTTCTTTGAAGCGGTGACCGTGAACGCCGAAGAAGCCCATTCATACGGGCTTGAACTTGGCTTTGACTTTGAACCAAGCGATGTTCTGGCGATCAAGGGTAGCCTTGGTCTTCTGGAAACGGAAACGGACGAGTTTACCAGCGCACAAGGCGATTATAGCGGTAACAACTTCGGAAGCGCACCGAGCCACACATTTGCTCTGAGTGCCGATTGGCAGGTCCATGAAGACATCACGCTGAGCGGCAACCTGCGTTACACCGGTTCATACTATTCCGATGACGAAAACACCGAAGCGAGCGAGATTGAGGCCTACACAGTCGCGGATACGCGGATCGTCTACACTCCGCGCGACAACGTCGAACTCTATGGTTACGTGAACAACGTCTTCGACGAAGATGCGGTTACTAGCATGCGCTACGGCCGTGCGCTCGCTGCCTATGAAGCAACGATGGTACAGCCCCGCGAAATCGGGTTGGGCGTTCAGGTAACGTTCTAATCGAAATAAACACCCTTCCGCGCCCCGGTCAGTCCCGCGGGCGCGGAAAAGCTGCACTGGTATGCGCAAGGTTAAACAACGTGACCCTGTGAGTGAGTGTAGCAGCAAAGCTAAAATGTCACCCATGTGTAATTCAGGAATGTGACTCTCCCCGCCGACGATAACAGGTGGCGAAAGCAGACGTTTGCGATCCCGCGCGCGCCGATCGGCCGTCATCAACTGGGCGGCCGCGCCGTAGTAGCCGTCATGCTTCGGCATAGTTTCATCGCTGAAATGATTGCGCTTCAACTCACGGAAAATCGTTGACCGACAACGCCTCAACACACGCGCCATTTCATCAACAGGGACCTTTGCGTGTCTCCAGCGTTCTATTCTGCGACGTTCTGTGATACTCAACTGCGTATAAGTCGTTCCCATATCGATTCCTCTCGTCAGATAACGTACTGTTTTCTAACAAGAGTCGCAGTTGAAGGTAGCGCGCACC
>NZ_CM009489.1 GCF_002933395.1 Yoonia maritima | reverse complement strand
CACGAACCCGCCTTCGTCTATCAAGCCAAAAATCCTTGTTTCCCGCTTGTTTCCGGTAGTGATGTCTGTCTGAAAGTTTGTCCCTCTAAGGCGATGGAAGGCTTGTTCGAGGCGTTGATAGCCAAGATTGTTTGTGGGTCGATTGGTTGCCATCAACAGCTCTCGGCCACTAAACCGCACACGGTTTCCAATGGGTTCGCCACGGTTTTTCTTGTGCATCAGCTGGCTGATGCAAAATATCAGAATGTCTTTGTCGAAGATGGTTGGCAGCCCAACCCCCGAAGGGATGATTTTAAGTCTGTTCCCCCCTCCACGATATTCCAGATGCCTATGGTCTGGTTTCGTAGCAAGAGAGAACAATGGGTGCTCCATAGAAGCCATATCATCTTTGAGCACGACATCGGCAATGTCGAGAATGAAGAAGTCTTTCTGAGGGTGTCGATCTGGAAGTAAGGCCATGCTGGAACCCTAGCGGAACTTCGCACTATCGGGAACCAAAAAATTCGCACTATCAGGAACCAAATTGTGAACGATCAGCGTTCGCACCTTTCGGAACCCAGATTCGCACCTTTCGGAACCCAGATTCGCACCTTTCGGAACCCGAATGCGCATATTAGTTATATAGAAAAGGCTCCTACGGAATCCGTAACACTACTCCGTAGGTAACATATTTAACACTAAGCGAAGTTGTGGATTACTCGTTGATCTGGAACACACAAAACTTTCCATTGTCCTGATCTGAGATGAACCCATCAGTGCGAGTACAGGCCCAATCTAGCCCCATGAGCTGAACGCTATCCTTAAAATCCCGTTCCAAGTGATAATCGAATACGATCAATGAGAGCAAAGCGCCTATGGCAAGCCCTGTAAGGGCTGAGAATAGGGCAAGGAGGCTCACGTTGCGCCTACGGGCGAGGATCGCGCTAGAGGCATCCCTACGGGCCTCTGAGAGGCTGCGTACTGCATCATCAACAGTGCTCTCAATCTTGGATGCTTTCCTATCCAAAGAATAAGTGAGGCGCTCTGCCCCTTCCTTACCGCCGATAGCAGCAGCTTGTTGGACGCCTGCAATCTGTTGTGCGTTGTCTTCTAGTGCGGCTTGAAGATGTTTCAGCCGTTCTTCGGTGAGCTGACGTTTTTTCACGTCGCCCAGTTCAACCCGCATCAATTTCAATTGGTCAATGAGGTCACTGACAGGTTTATCACTCATGGTCATTTTTCCCTATGTAGGTGTGTAAGTCGGCCAGAAGTGGCGCGACATCTCGTCGGTCGATTTCCCGACTGAGACTGCTTTCCAAGAGTGTGGTGAGGGACCGAGCCAGAGCTTTGTCTTTGAAGGCCGCTGCGATGATGGTGGCACCGACGATTATCTTGCGCCGTGTGTCCTTGGTTCGCTTTTTGGTTTTGAGCCTTTGGACTCGGTTCTCGGCCTCGGCAATCTGTTGGTCGATAGTACGGGGCATGAGAGTTGCGAGGTCCTGTTCTGGGTGCTACGGTAGAAACACTTTAAGTGCTCACTTATACATTGCAAGCAATGTGTGAGGTCTTCAACGGGGTAAACCCCAAGGCGACGCCATTCCCCTTTGCCGCTTGCGGCAACATGGGGCGGCGCTTCGCCCGCCCCAAACCCCACCAGACCAGGGCTCGTTGCCCTGGACCAACCACAGGCCCGTTTGCGCTCATGGCGATCTATCATTTCTCCGCAAAGATGATCTCACGCAGCACGGGCCGCAGTGCCGTTGCCGCCGCTGCTTACCGAACGGCCGAGCGCATCGAGGACCACCGCCAAGGGCTGGAGCATGATTACTCCAACCGCACGGGGGTCCTGTCCTCTGAAATCCTCGTTCCTGAAGGCACGCCCGATTCATTGAGGGATCGGGCGACCTTGTGGAACGCTGTCGAGGCAGTGGAACGGCGCAAGGATGCGCAGCTCGCCCGTGAGGTCACTGTGGCCCTGCCGCATGAGCTGGACGATGCACAGCGCGGCGAGTTGGTGCGGTCCTTCGTGCAAGCCGCCTTTGTCGATCGGGGTATGATTGCGGATGTGGCCCTTCATGCCCCGGGCAAGGAGGGCGACCAGCGCAATCATCATGCCCACATCATGCTGACGACCCGTTCCATTGGGGCGGACGGCTTTGAGGGCAAAGACCGCTCTTGGAACAGCAAGGAGCTGCTGGAGGACTGGCGCGGAAGCTGGGCCGATCACGCCAATAGCTATCTGCGCGAGATCGAGGCGGCGCGGGAGATTGACCACCGCAGCCTTGAGGCGCAGCGCGACGAAAAGCTAGACCTCAAGGAACAGGCGCACGAACGCGGCGACGAGAAGGCCGCGCATGAGCTGGAGATCGAGGCGGTGGAGCTGGACCGCGACCCGCTGCCGGACATTGGCTGGAAGGCATGGGGTATGGAGCGGCGCGGCATCCAGACAGCCGCCGGCGATTTGTGGCGCGAGGCACGGGGCCGGCTGGACGATGTGCGCGAGCTGGTCAGTGGATTGCGCGAACGGTTTGCTGATACCTACGCAAAAGTGCGGGACGTGGCTGAGCAGTCGCTAGGCGGGCTGGCCGAGGCGTTACGCGGCGCCGACTTCTCCGGCCTCAAGGAGGTCAACGATTATGTGCGCAACGAAGAACGCGAGGCCGAGCGGAGCGCCGAGAAAGAGCGCGATATTGGCATTGATCGAGAACGAGGGCACAGCCTCTAGTTATTAATCGTCAAGGAACATGACTTCGGAGGGACGCCAGTCTGGGCAAACGGCATCAGCGCGACGTAACCATTCTGAGATACGTTCTTCTGGTGGAACCGAGGCTCCCCAATATTCTTCGAAAAGAGCACTCTCAAGATCAGTTGCAGCCTTACGCATTTCATCCTGAATATCCATCAGGCTACGTTGAATATAAATTCCACCACGCTCTTTTCCGGCTACGCTACCTGCTGAAAATAGATCGCGCGCTTGGTGGCAAAGAATACCCCGATAGGTAAGCGCATATAGAACGACGTCGTCGTATTTATTGCTGACGCGAGAACCACGAACAATGTCAGGGCAAAGTAGCGCTGCTTCGGCACGAAGTTGGCGTTTTTCATCGCTCGATAAGCTCGTGTAAAGTCTGGCTTGGATCGGAAGGCTATGGTCGCTGTCTGGGTCGTCTTCAAGCCACCAAAGACGTTCCCCTTTTTTCAAACGACCACGTGCATATGTGCGAATATATTCCATTTTTTCATGAAGATCGAGTTTTTGAAATTCAGAATACGATACGCCAAACTTCGAAAATATAGGTTCTTTTGCACCAATTTCTAACTCGAAACGTGGAACATGTGATGTGCGGACGTGCATGACGCAGGCATCATAGCGCGCCCAACGAACTTCTGGATTTCCACCCATCTTTCCAAAGATCACGAAGATGTCTTCAACGTCCTTGTCTCGGCTGCTTTCAAACACGCTATTGGCTACACTGCGCCAAGTATCTTTTTCGGAAAACTTAACTTCGATACCAAGTTTACCTAAGGAAATATCAGGGAAAACTTGAGGGTGAGGTTCCAAGTCTATGAGCTTTCCATCCCAACCACCGAGCTCATTTATGAGCTGTCTGATGCGCATTTCAAACTCTAGAGGTTTTTGGAATCTTTGAGCTTCCGCTTCTTTTGTAAGAGAGGCGACAATCGTATCAAGAAATGTTTCAAAGTCAGAATTTACCAAGAAATGTACCTGTGGAATCAACTTCCACAGGCACTATACGGATTTATCCATACGTTAAAGAATTTCCTTGAGAGCACGAGCCATGTGCCATGCCAAGATTGGTGGAACCGCGTTTCCGATTTGTCGCTCAGTCTCGCGCAGCCTTGAGTGGAATATGAAATCATCGGGGAACGACTGAATTCGTGCGGCTTCTCGCATAGAGATCCGTCGATCTAAGTCATAATGCCATTGGATATTGCCATGGCATTCCGCTCGAATTGTATAGCCTACGCGATCAGCCTTAAGGCGTCTGTCCCCTTGATCGGGGCTTCGTTTGGCCTTACTCCAAATATGGCTGAATTCGGGGTTTTCTTCCATGTTTTCTAAGTCTGACAAGGCCATTTCAGAGTTAATCCAGCTTTTAGCTTCATGCGTTTTGGTGGGTGGTCGGAAGCTGGGTATTCCCGGTGCAGTTCCTACGATGAAAACACGTTCTCTGCTTTGCGGAACGCCGTATTCAGCAGCGTGATACAGCTGAAAAGACACTTCATAGCCCAGAGCTGAGAAGTCACGTAAAACTGTTTCCAGCGATGTTGTGTTGTGCTTCATCAAGAGGCCCTTCACATTTTCCGCCACAAAAGCTTTAGGCTTAAGACTATCAACAACGTCCACCATAGCACGATATAATCCGCTACGAGCACCACTGATACCTCTACCCTTTCCGTTGACAGATATATCTTGGCAGGGGAATCCACCTACAACGACGTCCACGTCATCTGCCTGTGGCAATGTCCCCATAACGTCCCAGACACTTCCCACATGAATGTTGTGCTTTAGGTTTTCTTTGTACGTGCGGCACGCAGCAGGGTTTAGATCGTTAGCCCACGTGATTTCGAACGGATTGCGGGCGTAGCGTTTACCAAGGAACTCAAAGCCTCCCATGAAGCCTAAGTCCATGCCGCCACATCCCGAAAACATCGAAACAACTTTCTGTTTTTTCTGTTTTGCCGAAGTCGGGCGAGTGTCTGCAATCTTCTGGTCGTTTTCTACAGTTTGTAGCATTTTATTCACTCTCCACGCCTTTAGAACACCAATAAGAAATTATTGCGTTACGGCTCATACCGCGCCTTGAAGCCATCGCGTCAATACGTGCCAAAAGGTCATTATCAAATCGCAAAGCTACAGGGGTTTTTTTAGACTTTTGAGCAGATGAAGTAGATGTAGAAGCTCCAGAAATAAACTGTTCAGCCGCATCTATATCAATATCACTTGTAGCCTTTTTAGGCTTTCTTTGTACTGCCATTGTATATCACCTTGATATCTTTTTCACTTATTCCAATGCCTTTTAGAAGGGAGCCGAGTTCGCGAATGGCATCGTGGTTTTTGGGTTTGATTTCCAAGACGCACAGACCTTGTCCAACGGCATCTGAAAAAGCTTTTCTTTGCACTACAGGTGGCTCGATAAGTTCCAGCAGTGGGTAATCTTCTCGTATGATGAGGTGTGTTTGGTCGTTATCCGACCCTTTTGGAAACGCGAGGTTCAAAATCCCAAATGCTTTAAGATTAGGGTTTGTGATGGTCGCCTCTTCAATCAGCGTCGCCATGTTTTCCAAAGCCCACGTTTCAAAGGATCGTGGGGCAACTGGAACTAAGACGATATCTGAGACGACAAGCCCAGCTCGCAGGGAAGGATTGTCCTGACCACCTGCATCAATAACAATATGAGAGAACTTTTCGCGCATGGTCACAACCTGATTGACCACTTCCTTGCCCTGCGCCCTTACACAGGTAAATCCAGCCTTGCCAAGTAAGTCTGTGCGGCTTTGAGCAAAGTCTGCTGCTGATCCTTGTTTGTCACCGTCGATTAAAAGCACACCGCTGTCAGGACTCAGGAGCGAGAGGGCGGTAGCGATGTTGCATGCAAGGGTAGACTTGCCAACGCCGCCTTTTATGTTTCCAACAGTTATGATCAATTTGATATACAACGCATATTTATAGGGTGTTATTGGTATGTCTTTTGTATATCATTTCAATATATGTCAACCCAGATTGTTATCGCAAGTTGTTTTGTTTCTTACAGTAGGCGACGAACGCCGCCCCCGCATTTTTCGGTGGGTTGCCCTTACCAGTCGCATCGTGCGCAAAGTCCATCCAGTTTGCGCGTAAAGCGTGGTAGTCCCAGCCTTTTTCCTGTGCGATTCTACGAGCCTTTTCTTCGGCCCATTCTGGAAGAATAATGCTAGCAGGGATAGCTACACGGTTCTGGCGTGGTCGGAAGATAACCAGATCGTCTGAGGTCAGCTCCAGTGTGTAGAAGGGCAGGTGGTCGCCTTCGATTATCTGCCGGATGTTGAGGCGGAATTTCTTTAACGGAGCGTTGCTGCCCGTCTTGTCTTGTAGCTTGGCAAGGTTGATATGCCATCGTTTTTGACTGCCACAATGCTTGCGAGCAATCTCATAGATGCGGCGTTCTAGCGGTCTGCGAAGGCGGAAATAATCGTTTGAGATGGTGACAACTTCGTCACCCTCAATGGCTCGCATGACCCAGTCAGATAAGACAACTTCGCAATAATCGAGCCGCCATTCTCCTTCTTCTTTCAT
>NZ_CM009488.1 GCF_002933395.1 Yoonia maritima | reverse complement strand
GCGACTGCGATCACGGCAGCGCCTGCGATTAGCCTTGTTCTGACGGATGATACCTCTGCACTCTCGAGCCCTGTGGCA
This sequence comes from Yoonia maritima, assembly GCF_002933395.1. Classification (GTDB taxonomy): domain Bacteria; phylum Pseudomonadota; class Alphaproteobacteria; order Rhodobacterales; family Rhodobacteraceae; genus Yoonia; species Yoonia maritima_A. The sequence continues at coordinate 23,761 of NZ_CM009488.1, read as the reverse complement.
GCGGGTGATGTGGTGTCTTATACGTACACGGCGACCAACGACGGCAATGTGACGCTGACGGGTGTTGCGCTTGATCCGACGATCACGGATGCGGATGGGAACACGCTGGTGCTGACCTCTGGTCCGACTTTCGTGAGCGCGGATGCGGGTTCAGCGGATGGCACATTGCTGCCGGGCGAAGCCGGGACATACACGGCGACCTACGAGCTGACGCAATCTGACATTGACGCGGGCGGCATCAGCCAGACGGCAACGGTTGATGCGTTGAGCCCTGAGGGTGCGAACGCGACCGATGTGTCGGATGATCCATCTGATGCGACCGGTGACACGGATCCAACCACCTTGGTTATTGACGCCGTACCTGCGGCACTCGCGGATAATGAGTTGGTTGAGTTGGTTCGCTTGTTTCCAACGGTCTATGAAGCTGAATACGTGGTCACTGTGACCAATGACGGCAACGTGACGTTGAATGGAGTTGGTGTGCTTGATGATCTGGCGGGTTACCTTGACCCTGCGGTGTTGATTGGCACGCCAAGTGTTGTCGTCAACGGGTTTGGCGCGGCGACGCCGAACGCTGGCTACGATGGTGTGGATGATACACAGCTGTTGGCTGGTGTCTCTGAGCTTGCACCGGGTGAGACCGCAACGATTAGTGTTACCTTCCAATTCTCTGTGGCTGATGGCACACCGGGTGAGGGGAGTGCGGTTGTTCTGACCGCGAATGAGCTGCCTGAACCGATCGAGCTTGAGGTACAAGAGGTTCTGAATGATGAGGACGAAGATAAGGCCTTTGATACCGAAGAATCTGACACCGAAGACCGCGATGGCGATGGTATCAATGACCAAGCTGACTATGATCCGACTGGCTACTTCTACTGTGAAGAAGACGGTCGTATTCTAAGCGGCGGTGAAGTGAGCGTGACTGGCCCACTGGGTACTCAGACTGGGGTTGGTACGTCGGGCAACATCACAATTGTGGAAGACGGATCGACCGGTTTCTACCAGTGGTACGTGACCGAGACAGGCACTTATACGATGAATATCACATATCCATCGGTTGGTGCTGCATCAACAAACCGCCCGGTAACGGCTTCGCCGACGCGTCCGGCCAACATGGTTGATGTGATCACTGGCACAACGGACACAGATCCGCGCGTGTTGGGGGCTGGTGAGTTTGGATCGACAGGTCAGTTGTCTGATTACACCGAAGCGGCTAATCCATCCTTCTATGTGTCGTTTGACATTCAGGCTGGTGATCCATTGGTGTTCAACAACAACATCCCACTGCGTGACTGTGCACTGAACCCACTGGATATAGTTGCAACGAAAACGGCTGATCGTGCGACTGTCGAAAAAGGTGGCATGGTGACCTATACAATGACGTTCGGGAATGATCCGCTTGGGTTTGACCGCAATGACATCACTTTGGTGGATAACCTGCCCGTAGGTCTGCTTTACACACCTGGATCGGCGATGATTGACGGTGTGGCAGTTGAGCCAGTGGTGTCTGGTCGTCGTTTGTCTTGGCCAAATCAGGACATTGCACGCGGTGAGACAAGAACCTTGGTTCTTACGGCGCGTGTCTCAACGGCCGCCGAGCTAGGTGATATCGTGAACCGTGCTGTTGTGATCGATCCGGTCACAGGGCAAGCGATTTCGAATGAAGCCCGCGCGACAGTGTCTTTGGCACCAGAGCATGTGTTCGATTGTTCAGACGTTATCGGAAAGGTGTTCTATGACATCAACGGCAACGGCTATCAGGATGCTGGTGAAGAAGGTATTGCTGGCGCGCGGATCATGACTGTCACAGGTGATATCATCACGGCTGACGAAAATGGTCTGTACAGCGTGCCTTGTGCGGCACTGCCAAGCCGGATTGGGTCTAACTTTATCTTGAAGGTCGACGAAAACAGCCTTCCGGCAGGTCACCGTGTGACAACCGAGAACCCTCGTGTGGTGCGTCTGACTGCTGGTACGATGACCCAAGTGAACTTTGGTGTCGGCGTGGCCGATGTGGTTGACGTGGTTATCAGTGCTGACGCGTTCATAGAGGTTGATGGTGAGCTAGAGGTTGTGGAGGATTTGGAGAAGGGCGTAACCGCACTTGTGGCGCAACTTGTCCAGAAGCCATCTGTGATTAGGCTAACTTACACACGCAGTTCTGAAAGCAGCGAAGTCGCACGTGCCCGTCTGGATGTCCTAGAAGAGCTGATCCGCTCAGAATGGCGTCGCAAAGGCCGGTTCGGTCTGAGAATTGAACGTCAAATCCGTCGTGAGTATTAATGGGAGCGAGAGCAATGTTTGATCGTAAAAAAAGCACGACACTTTCATTACTGCTGAGCAGTTCAATCTTATCCTTAGCGCTTGGGGCGGCAAACGCCCAAGAGGCTGGGTTCTCCATTGTGGTCAACGGCGATACTTTTGCCGGTGACGAGATCGAGGTCACTGATACACGCGCAGCAGCGATTGCGCTGCGCGAGGCCGATATCAGTGTTCAGTATGACGGGTTTTATGCGCAGCCACGTTTGGATGTGATGACGATACCGGGCGGATCATATGTGGTTGGCAGTCCGATAACGTTCCAAAGTCGAACGAACTATCCAGCTTATATTGCGCGGTCTGAAATCCGGATCGTGGATTTGGCCGCGGATGCAGGAGCAAAGACAGTTGCCGTGGTGCCGATTACTGTTAATGGCCGTGTTCAAGTGGCGATGCCTGCAGGTGAGCAGCTTGTTTACACGCACCGGGTCTATGACGCGGATGGGCGGTATAACGAAACCGCGCCGCTTTCTTTGACAAATGGCGACACCCGGCCGATATCTGCGATCGCAGAAGAAGGAACAGATCGTACTGCAGTGAGCAATATGCACGTGGCTGGTGGGGCTGTTACGATATCAGGGCAGAACGTGGCACCGGGTGCACGGGTTGTCACAATGGGCGAGGTAATCACACCGTCGGCCAACAACGCATTTGTTATTCAGCGTATATTGCCGCCAGGTGATTACCCGATCGAAGTCCGCGTGGAAAATCCTGCGCAGCGCAATCAAGTTGTTGAGCATGACATGACGATACCCAATTCCGAATGGGTGGGTGTTGGTCTTGTTGATCTGACGTTTGGTCGCAGTGAAGGCGACGATGTAGCAGTTGAAACCGGGTCTTATTCTCGGGGGCGTTTGGCGTTTTACACAAAAGGCCGCCTTGCGAACGGGGTGACGGTGACGGCGTCTGCAGATACAGGTGAAGAAGATTTAGAAGACATTTTCACAAACCTTGATCAAAACGATCCTCGGTCATTGCTGGGACGGATGGACAGCGATCTTGCTTATCCTGTCTATGGCGATGGATCGACCATCGTTGATGACACGCCGACCTCTGGTAAATTCTATGTTCGGGTTGAACGCAACGAGACCCACGCAATGTGGGGTGATTTTAAATCGAACATTACGGGTACTGAGTACCTGCGCAACGAACGCACGCTTTATGGTGCCCAAGGGGTTTATAAATCCGACCAAGTGTCCGCATCAGGAGAGGCGCGCGTCGCGGCCGAAGTCTATGCAGCGCAGCCTGATAACCTACCACAGCGCGACGTATTTCGCGGCACGGGCGGGTCGTCATACGTACTGCGTCAGCAAGATATCTCTGTCGGGTCCGAAACGATCACAGTCGAAGTCCGTGATCCTGAAACAGGCCGTGTGATTGATCGCCGGACGTTGGTATTTGGGGCGGATTACGACATTAACTATGTGCAGGGGATCATTCTTTTGAACCGTCCGCTCACAAGCAGCACGTCAGACGGTTCATTGATTGTGACCAATCCGAATGGCGACTACGACGTTAACCTGATCGCGCAATATGAATATTCGCCAACTCTTGAGGCTGATGGGTTCTCCTACGGTGGGCGTGCGCAGACCTGGGTCACCGACGAGGTGCGCATTGGTGCATCAGGCATGGTCGAAAATACTGGCACGGCGGATCAAGAAGCAGTCGGCGTAGATGTACGATATCAGCATTCTGAAACTACATTCGTCGAGGCGGAATATGCCGAAACAGACGGTCCTGGATTTGGGTATTCGTCCTCTACGGATGGCGGGCTAAGCATTGATGATTCCGCAATCGTCACGGGCTCTGGCGCGGCAGTGCGGGTCGAAGGGCAGGTGGATCTCGCAGATGTCACCGAAACCGGCCAAGGCGTTGTGAGCGGTTATTACGAAGACCGCGAAGCGGGGTTTTCGACGTTGGATTACCAAGTCGATGATGATCAAGAACTTTGGGGTGTTGCTGTCGAAACCCGGCTGAACGACACCACCGATGTAAAGCTGCAGTATGACGACTATACAGACGCGACCGGCAAAGAACTGCGCGAGACAGAGATCAATGTCACGCATCAACTGACTGCGCAAACCGCCGTGACGGTTGGTGTTGCACACGAAGACCGCGTCACACCAGGAAGCACGGCGCAAACCGGAACGCGTACAGATGCTGCGGTACGGGTGGATCACGAATATACAGATGATCTATCTGTTTATGGCTACGCACAAGGTACAGTCGGTGATGCGGGTACACGGCCTGACAACAACCGTGTGGGTCTTGGTGGTCGTGTCCAGATGTCTGATACATTTGCGATCTCTGGCGAGATATCAGATGGAACGACCGGTATGGGCGCACGCGTTCTGGCCGAATACGATCGTGATGGCAACAACACTGCCTATTTTGGCTATGCGCTGGACCCAGATCGAAGCACAGCCCAATCCGGCTTTGGCAACGACTACGGTACCTTTGTTGTGGGTGCACGCCGTCAGGTAAATGCGCAAACCAAAGTGTTCGGCGAAAGCAATTACGACCTGTTTGGAAACCGCACTGCGTTGACCAATGTATACGGTGTTCAATATAGCCCCAGCAGCCTGCTAACCTACACTGGAACAGTCGAAACCGGCCGGATCAGTGATGAAACAAACGGTGACTTTGATCGCAACGCGCTCTCATTTGGTGTGGTCTACAAAGACGCAGATCAGTTAAGCGCGCGCGCCCGCCTAGAATACCGCAACGAGCGTGGTGTCGATGGTGCGAATAACCGCGATTCAGACACGTGGTTGTTGGGCGCAAGCGCACGTTATGAAATCGACGAAAAGCAATACCTGCTTGCAGAGCTCGACGCGCTATACACAGAAACAAGCCTGACCGGATTGCCCGACACAGAATATGTCGAAGCCACCATCGGCTACGCCTACCGCCCGGCACAAAGCGATGCGCTGAATGTGCTCGCGTCATATACGTACCTTTATGATATGGCAGGACAAACTGTGAATGGCACTTCTGAAACGGGTCCACGCCAGCGCGCGCATATCTTCAATGTGAACGCGAACTATGACCTGTCGACTGAATGGACCTTGGGTGCAAAAATTGGTGGCCGGATATCTGAACAAGCCGCAGTTGGCGAAGCCTTTGTGGGCAATGACGCCGTGCTGGGCGCGCTGAACGTGCGCTATCATGTCGTGCACAATTGGGACCTGCTGGTTGAAGGGCGCGCACTGCACGCCGAAGACATCGGCACAACAGAATATAGCGCTCTTGCAGCCGTCTATCGCCACGTTGGCGACAACTTCAAAGTTGGAGTAGGCTATAACACAGGCCGCTTCTCAGACGATCTACGCGATGTCACCTATGATGACAAAGGCGTCTTCATTAACTTCGTCGCAAAGTTCTAAAAACGTAACAGCGCCAGAGAAATCTGGCGCTTTACCTTATCGTAATGACCGCGAGAGCGTAAAATAGCCGAAAGTATTGGGTTTTCGGCGCGACATATCGAAACTGGTATCGAAAATTTGAAGGTTTGACGTTGCGAAGAACGCGTTGTGGGCTTGCGTTTACGACCCGTGCGATGCAAACCAAAAGGGTTCTCAGGGCGGGGTGCAATTCCCCACCGGCGGTGAAAGCCCGCGAGCGCTCATTTTGCCTGGTTTTGGGAATTTGAGGTCAGCAGATCTGGTGTAATTCCAGAGCCGACGGTGAAAGTCCGGATGGAAGAGAACGTACAGAGCAAGGCGCTATGCCTCTTGCGCTGTGCGGCTGCGCCTTGGGATGAACGCATATGGCCCAAGGAGAGTCGCACGATGACCGAAACACTTAAAATTGCCTATATCAAGGCACGCTGGCACGCTGAAATTGTTGATCAATCGCTGGTTGGATTTTCGGAACGGATGGGTGCGGTAGATCAAGCTGTGGAAATCAAATCGTTTGACGTGCCCGGTGCGTTTGAAATGCCTCTTTTGGCCAAAAAACTGGGTGAAACAGGCGAATATGATGCGATTGTATGCGCTGCATTGGTGGTTGATGGCGGCATTTACCGGCATGATTTTGTTGCTCAGGCTGTGGTTGACGGGCTCATGCGCGCGCAGATGGACACCAGCGTTCCAACCTTCTCCGTGTCCTTGACGCCGCACCATTTCCAACCAACCAAGGAACACATGACGTTCTTTGCTGAACACTTTATTCAAAAGGGCGCCGAAGCAGCTGATGCAGTTCTTATGGTTACAAGGATGGCACTGTAACGAAAGAATGGAAACACACGGATAGCAAAAGCTGGTCTTGCCCGAGACACTTTCGAGCAAGGTTTGCGATTAAGGAAGTCAGAAATGGCTGTCCGTCGTCATATAAAGCTGGACATCAAATCGGCTTGAGCATTAGGGGCACTGGCTCGTTTGTGTGATTGACCATGCGGCTTGTTTTTGATGTTGCAAGCGGCGTTGTCGGATTGTCTGTTTCTTTCTCCCAGAATAGCTTTGTCACGGCCGAAGTAGACGCCAGTAGGTGTGACGTAGCTCAGGCTCTCGTGGTAGCGTTGGCAGTTGTAGTAATACATCTTTGAAACCATCGAGGAGGCACAGGACCAATCAACTGAATGGCTCTGGACTTACAACAACGAGCGACCAACATGGGCATCGGCGACATTACACCCGCTATGAAATTGAAAGCAGCCACGTGAATTCTACGGCTGAGCCCCATTGAAAATGGGGGGGTACCGTTCTGCTGTGCTTTTCCTGGCGCGATCTAATGTCAATCGACGCCAGTATCCTGCACCCATTGAAGGATCGCCATACTTGTGAACTCGGTTCCGTTGTCCGATACAATCGTCTTTGGCCTGCCCCGCTCAGCGATCACACGGTCCAGTCCTCTGACAACCCTTTGGCCCGACAATGATGTGTCCGGACCAGCACCAAGTCCTCACGACAGATGTTTTTGGCCACTTTGTCGAAGGCATCTATCGATATGGTAGGATTCTTCGTCATCTCGATCTCCTAATCGATAAGATGAACCAGAAATCCTATCTTGTGCAACTCTTCAACGCTGTCTGAGAACGTTGACGGTAGTCGGGTGTCCGTCCCGAAATGCACTTAGCCCCACTTACCTAATACAGCAGTTCCGATGCTTCACAACAGATGTTCGACTTCGGGTGCTGATATGAAACGCCATTTTCTGCGCGGCCCAGCCATGACGTTTAAGTAATACATTTCAAACCCATGTGGTGCGCCGCAAGGGTGATGGCCGCGTGGGACGCAAACGACATCGCCGTCGTAGACGGCCATGGTTTCATTCAGGGTTAAATCATCGGTGTAGACGCGCTGGATACCCCATCCACCGCTTGCATTGATGCGATGGTAATAGGTTTCTTCGAGGTATGTGATGTTTGGATAGTCGTCTTCGTCGTGGCGGTGCGATGGGTAGGAGGACCAGTGACCCGCAGGGGTAAAGACTTCGGTCACCAGCAGGCTATCGCAGTAATCTTCGGCCTCCATCGCGATGTTGTTGATTTGGCGGGCGTTCACACCCTCGCCGCGTTGGGTCAAAGAGATGCCATCCGGACCGATCTTGCGGGGTTTGTGGCCGGATTTCCCCGGTGCCTTGCAAATCGCGATAGTAGCATCGGTCGTGGTTTCAAGCGACCATTCGCTATCATTTGGTACATACAGACAATGCGGAGGCGTCTTTTCGAAGACGCTCATACGTTCGCCTAACGTGCCCCAATCTATCCCTGCTGCCTGCACCTTAGCTTTGCCTTCGACCAAGACGATGATCACTTCGTTCGCACCTGTGCCTTCGGCCCATTTTTCCCCAGCCCGTAGGCGGATCAGGTCAAATCCGACATACCGCCATCCCGCGTTTTCTGGATTGATATTATGTACCTTACCATGAGAGCCAAAAGGTCTTTTCAAAAGATCAGCCATGTCAGTTCACCAAAGATTGTTTCATGATTTGGCCAAGGTATTCCTCGAACCGTTTTTTTTGTTTTTCACGCGTGGAGACTTGTGGAACTGCAACATCCCAGAAATAGCCATGTTCACCAGCGGTTGTTTCCAGCCCGGTGCCAGGGAAGTCTTTCGCAATGGTGTCGATGACGATCACAGTTGGGATGTTACGGGTGCGGGCGGCTTTCAGCTCTACCTCAAGCTGGTCGGTGCCGGATGCTTTAACTGCATGTGCGCCCATCGATGCCGCATGCATGACGTAGTCGATTTCCGGCTGCACTTCGACGTTGCAATCGACGTACATATTGTTGAAAGGCTCACCGCCGCAGCCCATGGTTTGCAGGCGGTTGATACAGCCATAACCATGGTTGTCAGTTAGAACGATAGTAAACGGGATACGGCGCATCACGGCTGTCGCGATTTCCGAATTAGCCATCATATAGCTACCGTCCCCGACAAAGCAGATTACATCACGCTCTGGTGCTGCCAGTTTGATGCCCAATGCGCCTGCTACCTCGTAGCCCATGCACGAATAACCGTATTCCATGTGGTATCCGCCTAGGGATGGCTGCCACAGTAGCTTTAGCGCGCCAGGCATAGTGCCCGCCGCGCACATGGCGATTGCGCGGTCATCGGTTGCGCGTTGAACGGCGCCGATCACCTGACCATCGGTCGGTTTGATTGTTTGATCGTCGGGGCGCATGCAATAATTATCGACCGCACGCAGCCAATCAACACGCGCATCAGGATTGCAGGCATCCGCCCGATAATCACCCAACTCCATAGTTAGCAATTTCAGTGCGATCTTGGCATCGGCCACCAGCGCCTCTGCGCCGTGTTTATTCGCGTCATATCCGTGGATGTTGATCGAGATAAGTTTCGCATCTTCACTGAACAGCGTACGTGATCCGGTGGTAAAGTCCTGAAAACGGGTACCGATGCCGATTACAACGTCTGCGGTTTCAGCCTCAGCGTTTGATGCCGCCGACCCGTCAACACCAGATGCTCCAAATGCCATCGGGTGGGATGTTGGCAACGCCGATTTGCCGGCTTGGGTTTCTGACACCGGAATATTGTGCTTTTCGGCGAATGCTGCCAACGCAGCCTCGGCTTGTGAATAGATTACCCCGCCGCCTGCGATAATCACGGGTTTTTTTGCACCCTTGATCGCATCTGCCACCCGCGTCAGTTCCCCCGCATCGGGGGCCGGGCGGCGTATACGCCAAACGCGTGGTTCAAAAAACGCGGCAGGGAAATCATAGGCCTCGGCCTGAACGTCCTGACAGAAGGCCAGCGTCGCTGGGCCGCAATTCGCCGGGTCGGTCATGGTGCGCAGCGCACGCGGCAACGCATACATGATCTGTTCAGGCCGCGTGATACGGTCAAAATATCGGCTGACCGGTTTGAAGCAGTCATTGGCGCTGATCGTACCGTCGTCAAAGTCTTCGACTTGCTGCAAAACAGGTTCGGGACGGCGGTTTGCGAACACGTCACCCGCAATGATCAACAGTGGCAGACGGTTTACATGCGCCAGCGCGGCGGCCGTCACGACATTCGTGGACCCCGGCCCGATAGAGGATGTCACCGCCATCGCGCGGGTGCGCTTCATCGTTTTTGCGTAGGCAATGGCAGTATGCGCCATCGATTGTTCATTCTGCCCACGCCAAGTCGGAAATACGTCCTGATAGGCATGCAGCGCTTCGCCAATTCCCGCCACGTTCCCATGACCAAAAATTGCCCACATTCCATCAATGTAACGTTCGCCGGTTTCGGTCATCTGAACCGACAGCCACTTCACCATGGCCTGTGCGGCCGTCAAATGGATTGTTTCAGTCATGCAGTTTTTCCTTGCCCAATAGCGTTCAAACGGGCAGCGTCGCGTGCGCCATCCCAAATTTCACACAAGCGAGAGTAACGATCTGCCATCTGCTGAATGGCTGCTTTGTCTGTCATGTCGCCCTGCATCCATGCGCGGGCCACATCACCAAATATCGTACGCCCCACCGCGAAACCACGGACCAATGGATAACTCGCGGCCACCTCGAACGACGCGCGCAACTCCTCTTTTGGTGCGTCCAAACCTAACACCACGATGCCACGGGTGTAGGGGTCGTTTTCCTCAATCGCGTTGATCGCGTTCTGCCAGCCGGCGTCAGTTTTCATAGGCTCCAGCTTCCACCAGTCAGGATAGACACCAATTTCATAGAAACGACGGATCAGCGTTGCGTTGGTATCGTCATCTACCGGGCCCACCTTCGACGGAATGATCTCGAGCAGGAATTCCAGACGGTTGCGGCGCGAGGCCGCAAACAGACGTTTAACTGTGTCTTCCTGTTTAGCTTGAATTTCGGCTTCGTCATCGGGGTGGCAAAAGCACAAAACCTTGACCACATTTTCTTTAGCCCATTGGCTCAAACCGCCAAAGTCCGATCCGAGCTCAGGCTCCAAAGTCAAAGGGCGCGATCCCGGCCATTCGGTCGGACGGCCAATCCATAGCCCACTGCCGGATGCCTCGTGTAGCGCTGCACGTCCGATACGGTTGTCACACAAAACTCCATAGCCCGCGTTACCATCTTGCACTTGGATTGCGGCGCTTAGACACAATTTTTTGAAATCACCAGCCTTGGACAGCGTGTAGCCTTCCATTTCCTCTAGTTGCATACGATGGTCGAACGCAAAGACGCGCATCGTCGACCAATCGCCGTGACGATTCGTTGACCAATGAATTTGCTCTAACTCTGCGTCATTGCGCAGGTCCCGTTGCTTCACCCCACGTTTCAGGAAAAATGCCAACTCTGCGGCAGATGGGTAGGCAGGGGTGCAGCCGTGGCGCGATACGGCGAAGGCCCCGCATGCGTTTGCGTATTTCAATGCCGTTGGCCAATCGCAGTCTTCTAGCCAGCCCTTTAGAAGACCCGAAAAAAACCCATCGCCTGCCCCCAAAACGTTAAACACCTCGATTGGAAAGCCGGGACCGGTCTGACCGTCATCCAGGCTGTCAGGGATGGTATCTTCGAAAGCCACAGCGCCATCCGCACCGCGCTTGCAGACGAGAGTTGCATTCGACACGGCACGCACCGCGCGCAACGCTGCGATAGTGTCTGTACTACCACCCGCGATGTGGAATTCCTCTTCGGTGCCCACGATCAGGTCAAAATAGTGTAAGCTCGATTGCAGTTTTGCGGTCACTGCTGCGCTTTCGACAAAGCGGCTTTCGCCGTCGCCGTGCCCCGCCACGCCCCATAGGTTCGGACGGTAATCAATGTCCAGCGCCGTGCGGGCGCCGTGTTTGCGTGCGAGTTTCAAGGCCCTGATCACGGCATTTTCAGTGTTCACATGCGACAGATGGGTACCCGTCGCTACGACCGACCGGCTTGAAGCAATGAATGCCTCGTCGATGTCATCTTCGCATAGCGCCATATCTGCGCAGTTTTCGCGATAGAAAATCAACGGAAACTGTTCTTCGTCCCGAATACCCAAAATAACCAGCGCGGTTAGACGGTTCGGATCGGTTTTGATACCCTTCGTTACAACACCTTCTTTTGTCAACTCCTCGATGATGAACCGGCCCATGTGTTCGTCGCCAACACGGGTGATCAAAGCCGATTTGAGGCCCAGTCGGGCCGTCCCAGCGGCAATGTTCGTAGGAGATCCACCAATATACTTCTCAAAAGATCCCATATCCTCAAGGCGCCCACCAACCTGCGCACCATACAAATCAACGCCTGATCGCCCTATCGTAATTACGTCTAAATCCTTGGTCATATTCTAGAAGCCTGTTTGTTTGAGGAAGGTTCGTGATGCGCTGAGATCGTCCAAAATGGAGCCCGCATTGCGCGGATCACGTTCTTGTTCGATTGTGATATATCCGCTGTACTGCTTCGCCGTCAGGAATGTGCGGATCGCGGAGTAATCGATATTACCTTTGCCGATAGGGCACATGACACCAGCAGCGCAGGCATCGAAAAAGCGAATCTTCTGCGACATGATCTGGTCATAGATAACCGGGGCGATGTCTTTGAAATGGATATAGTCAACGCGATCCCAGTAAAGGTCCAGTGTCTCGATCGGATCCATTCCGGAATAGACCATATGCCCCGTATCCAAACATAGACCCGCAATGTCAGCGTCGATATCTGCGACAAGACGGGCCAATTCATCGGCAAATTCGATATAGCCGCCAGCGTGAGGATGAATCGTGGTCCGAACACCAAATTCATCGCGGGCGATGGTGGCGATAGCACGGATGTTGTCGATCATCTGCCGCCAATTTTCTCCCGAAAGACGCACCGCACGATCCGAATGTCCTGCCGCGTAATCTCGTTCATCATGCCCCCAGTCCATCACGGTCAAATACGGCACATCAAAGCGCTGTCCGACATGTTGACGCGGTTTGTTCAGACTGGTGATAAGACCGCAAATTTCACGTGTTTGGCGTAGCAAATTTTCGCGGTTATCACACGACACGAGATTATCGAAAATTGTCCCTGCGATGATTGACAGCCCCCGCTTTTCTAAAGCGTCCGATACCAGTACCGTATCTAACGGCATGTAGCCGTAAGGGCCCAATTCAAGACCACCAAAACCAGCCGCAACAGTTTCATCTAACACCGTTTCCCAGCTGGGCAGGTGTGGATTTTTCACATCATCGACGCCCCAACAACAAGGCGCGCATGTAACAGTAATAGAAGATACGTTAGTCACTGTTCATTCCTGTGAGTTATCTAAATCCGTTCAACCTAAACGTTCTTGGAGGCCCGATTTAGCTTGCTAAAATTTGCTTATTTCTTGATTTACCATAGTGACTTGACCTGTTTTCCCGCTTTGCCGTGCTGCATCCAAAACGGCGAGTGTTGCAACCCCATCCAAGGCTGTAACCGGAGGCTTGGCACCTGTTCGCACGGCCCGTTCAAAGGCTTCATAATATTCGAAATACGCACCTTGTTTGGCAGGAATGACGGTACTACCATTCGCGGTATTCAGACTACCCCAATGCGATTGGGGTTCATATCCCCACCCTAAACGATCATCAGTTGGTCGTTTGCCGGCGAAAATATCCTGCGCCTGAACATCGGTGCTTTGCGTGATATAGCTGCCACCAGATCCATAAAGACGTAGCTCACGCCTATTAACATAGTTCATCTTTGACGCCGAAATATGGCTTGTTGCACCGTTTTCATGGCGTAAGGTTAGTGCAAAACTTGCGTCTGTCCGACCCGCGTTAAGTTGCACATTATTCAGCTGTGCATCGACAGATAAAACGGGCCCCAATAGATATATGGCTTGATCAACCAAGTGCGTTCCCAAATCGCGCAGCAGCCCACCCGTTGGTCCAGCTTCGATCGTAGATGGGTCATCTAAATCCATGCGCGAATGCAAACGCCAAAGTTCACCCAATGTGCCGCCTGCGATCACAGATTTTAAGGTCTGTACATCGGAATCCCAGCGGCGATTATGATAAACACCAAGCGTTACGCCATTGTCCTTGGCCGCGATGGCAAGCGCGCGTGCCTCTGCCGCATTCGGTGCGAATGGTTTATCCGCGATGACGTGAATACCTGCGTTAATCGACTCTAATACCAAATCGTGGCGCGTGTGCGGGGGCGTTGAGATGGTCACTGCATCAACGCCCGACGCAATCATTTCAGTCAATGAATTATAGATTGGTGTGTCTGGCAAATCTGCAGACACCTTGGCGCGCGTGATATCGGCCCGCGCAACAATACCCGATAGTTCCACGTTTTTCGCGGCGAGGATGAACGGCGCATGAAAATGCCGCCCTCCAGTTCCGTATCCGACGATACCAATCTTCATCATAGGCCCCTTAGCGGATGATCGTTGCTTTGAGCGCGTCGATGGACGATTGGATCCCTGCCTCGGTGGACATGGTGAAATCTTCCATCTCCAGCGAAACCCAGCCGTTGTAGCCACACATGCCAACAACCGAAAAGAACTCTTTCCACCATTGCAGGTCGCGACCCGCGCCAACGGCGACATAGTTCCACGAACGGTTTGCAACGTCGGTGACGTCTTTCAGTTCCAGCAAGCCATTGACATCACACAGACCGCGTTCGATCCGGGTGTCTTTGCCATGACAATGGTGGATGGCCGAACCAAGTGCACGTGCCGATGCGATCGGCTCTGCGCCCATCCACATCAGGTGTGATGGATCTAGGTTCATACCAACCATGTCGCCCACTTCATTACGAAGACGAAACAGGGTTTCTGGGTTCCAGACTAGCATCGCACTAAAGTTTTCAAGAGCATAGCGTTTGATGCCAGCCTTGTGACCAAATTCAACCAAATCGTTCCATAGCGGGAATGCGCGATCCTCCCACTGGTAGCGATCGCGCTCTGGCATCTCATCAGGCCAAGATTTAGTGTAAACTAACCAGTTTGGAACGGTATCGCCGGGGGCTGCCTCGGGCAGGCCAGACATGGTGACGATGGTTTCAACACCGATTTCGCCAGCCAAAGTGATGGTTTCTTTCATCTCTTTCAGGTGGCGTTCACCCATGGCGCCTGGGTCTAACGGGTTTGCCGAACAGTTCAGAGCTGCGATTTGCAGTCCGCGGGCTTCGATTTCTGCCAGCTTGTGCTTTAGCAAACCTTTGTCTGCCAGCAATTCGTCGGCGCGGAAATGCGGGCCACCGGACCAACCGCCACCAGTCATTTCGATACCTTCGACACCCAGTGCGACGCATTTATCCAACATGTCGGTAAACGACAGATCACCCATTACGTCAGTGCAGATTGATAGTTTCATAGCTTTATCCTTTAGACGCCTTAGGCGTATTCAACCCATGCCGCGCCAGCGTCTGCCGAGCGCACACAATTCTCCAACCAGCGCACACCTTCAGTGCCTGCAACGATACCGGGATAGTGGTGTGTTTTTAGGAACGTCTCATCACCGCGGAATTTGGCGTCGATGGCTTGTGCGATCCAAAGGTAGATGTTCGACCAGCTGTCGCCCAAACCTTCGGTGTGCAGCGCACCCATACGGTCAGCGGCAAGACTTTCATTCTCGAGATACGGCATACCGTGGTGCATGATACTTTCAGGTTCTCCCTGCACCTGATAAACTAGCTGATCAGGATGTGCGTCGGACCATTCAACCGATGCTTTTGACCCGACAAAACGGTATCGCTGCGATCCCATGTTCCCCGCGTTAACCGAACTAACCCAAAGGTGCCCGCGCGCACCGTTGTCATAGTGCATCAAGACAGTTGCGTGATCTTCTAGTGGTGCGCGTGAAGGTATGAATGCCTTGCGATCACACAGCAGTTTTTCAATCTTCATATGTGGCAGAACGACTTCGGACAGGTAATATAGGTGGGTCCCTATATCACCTAGAACAAAGGTTGATCCCGCAGTTGCTGGGTTCGTGCGCCACGCAACTGCATCCGCACTGTCATCATCGCCAGCATTGAAACCGTGGGTGTATTGCATATCGACGATACGAATATCGCCAAGCACACCCTTAGCAACCATAGCTGCCATCTGGTGGACCAGCGGATGACCTGTGAAACCATAGGTCACACCGACGATTAGGTTCTTTTCGGCCGCTAGTTTGGCAACGATTTCACATTCGTCGACGGTAAAGAATAATGGCTTTTCACAGATGACGTGTATGCCCGCCTCTAACAGCGCCTTAGTGATCTCAAAATGGGTAAAGTTCGGTGTTGCAACTGAAACAACGTCTACTCCATCTTCGCGATCTTTTTCGCCAGCAATCAAATCTTGGTAGGTTGTATAACAGCGGTCATGGGCTACACCAAGCTTCATGCCAAAATCACGACCTCGCGCAGCGTCCAGATCAAACGCCCCAGCAAGCAATTGATACGTTCCATCGCGCAACGCGCCGGTCCGGTGTTTATATCCGACCTGCCCTGTTCGGCCACCACCGACCATGCCCCAGCGCATGGGGCGCTGAATTGTACGTTCACCGTTGATCATTTTTTATTCCTTAATAATGGGCCCTTATTCGGCAACAGCGATTGTTTCTTCCGAATACAAAACGGGTTTTTCGATCATTTGTATTTGTTCGACCTTGCCGCTTTCCACGGCGCGAAGGGCGGCATCCGCAACCAAAGTCGAAGCATATCCATCCCATGTGGTCGGCCCTGTCGCGGTTCCAGTCGACGCCGCTGCGATCCATTCACGAAACTCTTGGTCATAGGCTTCGATGAAACGTTCACGCCAATCTGCTGGAACTGCCTGACGAATGCCGAACTGATCGGTAATCACGGTTGCCGGACGGTTCGGCAGAGCCGCGATTCCTGTTTCACACGACAGTTCACCGCGAATGTCATAGCCATAGGCGACGTTCACCGAAATCTCGACATCGACGATCACACCCGACGACATGTGCAGCATAACCATGACGGGATCGCGCAGATCTTTTCCCCGGATTGACCGGCGCGGAACACGGACCTCGACACTTGTGATTTCGTCATCAAGCAACCAACGCGCAATATCCGCATCGTGAACCAAAGTATCGTTCAGCGGCATGTCAGAAGTGTACAAGCCGTCGGGTACCGACGCATTGCGGTGCACAGATTTATACATAAGCGGCGCGCCCAGCGTGCCCCCATTTAAAACTGATTTTAACCGGCGATAATCGGCATCGAAACGACGCATGAAACCGACCTGCACCAGACGTTTTCCGTGGGTGACCTCAGCCTCCATTACGCGTAATGCAGAATCCGCACTGGTGACCAACGGTTTTTCACAAAACACAGGTTTGCCGACAGCAATACAAGCCAGCAGCTGCTCCTCGTGGGCAGGTCCCCACGAACAGATAATGATCGCATCGACACTGTCATCGTTGATCAACTGTAGCGGAGTTTCAAATACCTTTGCATTTGCTGGTGCCGCTGCTTCGGCACGGTCCATGGCAATGTCCGTCACGGCGACAACCTCTGCCCCCGACAGCACTTGGGTCAAACGACGGATGTGATCCAGTCCAATCATTCCAGCGCCAATTAAACCTACTTTTAATGACATCGAGGCACCAATCACTTAGAGTGTTTTTCAAGGTAACGTTTAGTCTCGGCCAGCATGACCCGCGCACTATCTTCGGCGCGGTCTTCCCATGCAAAGACGCAGTTCGACAAAACGCCGTCGAATTTCATATCGGCGAGGGTCGAAAAAAACAGATCCCAATCAATCTCGCCTTGGCCAAAATCAAGATGCTGATGCACGCGGACTTTGGATTCCGGGGGGTTCACGATGTAACGTAATTCAGAGGATTTGTTGTGGTCGTAGGTATCGGCAAGACGGACATGCTCGAGCAGCCCGGCGGTCGCGCGCAGGTTCGCTTCCATATCGGGGCCATAAAAGAACGTATGCGGCGCGATGAATGACGCTCGAACCATGGGCGAATTGATCGTCTTGATAATGTCGATGGCCGGATGAATTTCTTCGACCCAATCTTCTGGGTGCGCCTCAAGCGATAGCTTGATGCCTTCTTTTTCCAAGATGGGGACCAGAATATCCATCGCCTTGAAAAACTGACCTTCGCATACTTCTGGCCGGTGGATGCCGGAACGGTCATTCAAGGACCGGTTTGGCGAACCGCCACGGCCAAATTCGGACACAAACATCGGGCATTCTAATTCGACAGCGAACTCGATCGCACGCTTCCAATTGTCGATCGCCAGGTCCCACTCGTCTTTATACGGGCTGGCCCAACGATACATCGGCTGGATTGTGGCCAGTCCTACGTTGTTGTCTTTTAAAGCACTTTTGAAGGACTGTATCTTTTCAGGGTACAGTTTCGGACGTGTCCACCACGAAAAGAAATCAGGGCGCGGCGACATCTCAACATAGTCATAGCCAAGCTCAG
The DNA here is from genome assembly GCF_002933395.1 of Yoonia maritima. Lineage (GTDB taxonomy): Bacteria > Pseudomonadota > Alphaproteobacteria > Rhodobacterales > Rhodobacteraceae > Yoonia > Yoonia maritima_A. The sequence continues at coordinate 5,671 of NZ_CM009488.1, read as the reverse complement.
CAACCTTGGCGACGGTGTCCTCTAATGAAAGATGACGGATCATATGCGGATCAAGCGTGTGTTTCATCTGGTGTATCCTGTGCAAAAGGGAAAAAAGCAGCACGGCCATCCATCATTGCCGCGTTGCGAGTTGTATTAGGCAGTTGTCACTTTGGGTGGATGGCCGTTATGCGTTTCCATGTAACCTTCGATACTGGCCTCGAGACCTGCCATGTTTTGCCCGCCTGCCATCAGGTCGGTAATCTCTTCGCGGGACCTTTCGCCCTTGCGAAAATCGGCAGCAATCGCACCACGAATCAGAACAGCAAAATGGTCACCCACCGTCATCGCGTGCATCACTTGGTGGGTGATAAAAATCACAGCCAAACCGCGCTTTTTCGCCTCATTCACGATGCGCAAAACATGGGCCGCCTGTTTCACCCCCAACGCCGCAGTCGGTTCGTCCAAAATCAGAACACGCGCGCCGAAATACACAGCGCGCGCAATCGCCAAGGACTGGCGCTCACCGCCCGACAAACCACCAACTAGACGGTCGCCGTCTGTGATGCGAGTAATACCCATTTTCTGGACTTCTTCGACAGCAACCCGGTTTGCTTTTTTGCGGTCAAACACTTTGAACGGGCCGAAACCTTTGGTCGGTTCTTCGCCCATGAAGAAATTGCGCCCAACCGACATTAGTGGGTAGGTGCCGCCAAACTGATGCACGGTGGCAATGCCGCGTTTCTGTGCGTCTTTTGGGCCGGATAATTTGACGGATTTGCCATCTACCAAAACCTCGCCTCGGGTCGGTGCATGCACACCCGCTAGCGTTTTGATCAGAGTTGATTTACCCGCACCGTTATCGCCTAGAAGGCACAGAACTTCGCCGGCTTTCACCTTCAGGGAGATTTCGTGCAAAACGTCGATCGGACCAAAGCTTTTGTCGACGTTACATAGTTCAATCACAGGAGTGTCAGACATTGTTTCAGCCTTTCTTTTTCTTTAAAGGGGCGCTCATGGCTTTTTTGCGGAAGGATTCACTCATGCCGACCGCGATCAAAAGCATCACGCCGATGATAAGGTTCGCCCAGTTTCGGTCGATGGAGGTGAAATCAATGCCTTTGATCACGATGGCAAAAGTCAGGGTTCCAACAAAAACACCTACGATTGATCCAAATCCGCCAGTCAGAAGGACGCCGCCCACAACCACGCTAACGATGATGTTGAAAATGTCGTTCATTCCGCCCGAAACCTGAGCCGAGTTGAACAGGATCGCATGGCACATGCCGACAAAAGACGCGCCAGTTGCAGTGCCGATGAACATCAGGATAGTCAGGCGATCAACAGGGATACCTGCGTTCCGGGCTGATACTTTGTCGCCACCTATAGCAAAGATCCAGTTGCCGTATTTGCTTCGGTGCATGATGAACCAAAAAATGGCAGTCAGAATAAGCCACCAAATAATAACGACTTGGTGGCTCCCACCCCAAATGAAATCACCAAAGATGCTCTTTGCCCATGTCGGTGCAGTCAGTGGAACCGATGCGCCGCCTGTCAGTAACTTGGAGCCCGCCAGCACGATACCCTGCATAGCAACCAACGTACCTAGCGTAATAATCAGGGTCGGTACCGTCGTGCGCACGGCCAGAATGCCATTAAACAGACCAACGAGAGCGCCAATGCTCAGCGCACCTAGAATTGCGAAAATCATCGGAAGTTCATAATGCCCGGCGATAATCGCTGTGGTCATCGCGCCGGCAGGGATCATCGCACCTATCGAAATGTCAATCTCGCCCGAGACCATCAGCAAGGCGACTGGTAAAGCTACGATGCCGATACGTGCAGCATAATTTATCCAGCTTGCGGCACCGAAAAGTTGTCCCAGATCAACGCCACCAAAAATGACGTAGAAAAGCAGAACGCCGATCAGGCTGATAACGGAAGCCGCAGCAGGGCGACGAATAATAGTCATGATATCCATTTTCACGTCATCACTTTTTCTTAGTTGCGTAATTCATGGCGAGCGCGCGAAATGTGTCATTTGACAGAACCGCTACAAGCAGCAGCACACCGATGATGATCGAGCCGACGTTCGGATCCAGCGAAGCAAAGAAGATACCTTGGTTCACGACCGCAAAGGTCATGGTGCCCAGCAAGATGCCGATCACCGACCCTGCACCGCCGGTCAGCAGAACGCCTCCAATGACCACACACATGATAGAATTAAAGATAAAGGACTGCCCGCCAGCGACTTGGGCTGCCTGATAGGTCATGACCTGTGCAATGCCAACAAATGCCGCTCCAAAGCCCGATGCCATGAAAAGCCCCATGGTGACTTTGTCAGTCGGGATACCCGCGTTTTTTGCGCTTTCGCGGTCGCCTCCCAATGCGAAAACCCAGTTACCAAAAGGCGATAGATGCAGGAAGAAAAAGTAAACGACAACAAAGCCAATCCACCAAAAGATTGAAACGTTGAACATCCCGCCAACAAAGCTGCCCAGCAGCTGTTTGGTGGTTGCATCAGGTATGTATGATACGCTGGTCGATCCTTTGATCAGAACCGCCAAACCAAGCGTCAGGCCCATAACCGCGAACATTGTTCCGATAGTGGCGATCAGCGATGGAATAGTTGTCCGCGTCACGATCAGACCGTTTACCAAGCCGACCAGCAAACCAACGCTTAGACCGCCCAAAATGCCGACCAAAGCAGGCAATTCGTAGTGACCGCACAAAATAGCTGCCATCATTGACGACGCCGGTACAACCGAACCGACGGACATGTCAAATTCACCAGAAATCATCAACAAACCAACTGGTAAGGCGATGATCCCAACCTCGGCCGCGATGTTCAACCAGCTGGACCACCCCGGCGCGCCAAGGAATACAGCGCCACCCAGCGCGGCAAAAAAGATGTATACAACCAAGAAACCAATAAGTGACCCAGTCTCTGGTCTGCGGATAATTGAACCAAACGAAAGCCCATTCGCTTGTTCAGTATTTTGAGTTGTCATCGAAACAAGTCCTGTTTGATGGAGATTAATCGCGTCGCCGCTGTCAGCGCAGCGGTGCGACTAAAGACGGCACGCGCGCAATCGCGCGCGGCCTACTTCAGAAACCGAGCAAGCTAAAGCCTGCTAGGCAGGAGAAAGTCAGATTAACGCGCGCCCGCTTTGACGCCTTCAATCACCAGTTCGACGTTCGACGAATCAATGATGCCCGGACCAGTCAAAATTTCGCGGGTCGGGATAGTCACACCATAATTGACATAGTTGTTGAGAATCGACACAGCGAAGAAACCTTGCTGATAGCCCTGTTGATCGATCGCGCAGGCCTGTGTGCCAGCCTGAATGTTGGCAAGGATCGATTCATTAAAGTTCATGCCGCAGATACTGACCTGATCCGCTTTCCCCGCCTGCTGGATGCCGGAAACAGCCGCATTTGTGTCAGCGTCGCCGATTGCAAATAGCGCATCAATTTCCGGATTTTGCAAAAGATGGGCTCGCACAGCCTGCGCCACTGCGGTTGCGTCACCAAATGACGTTGCCGGCAACTGCAAAACAGAACCCGCGCCGCCAACAGCTTCGATACCCGCATTGAAACCGGCACAGAATGCTTCGATGTTTGCGGCACCTGGTAGGGTGTTTACGCATGCCCCATTCGTTTTGCCGGCGTTGCCCAGATATTCACCCGCGGCAAAACCTGATTTATAATCAACGGCACCAACATAGTTCAGCGCGCCCAGTTTGTCGGTGGCTTCCATACCACCCGCGTTATAGATGACCAGCGGAATACCGGCCGCAACGACAGCCTCGAATGCCGGGTCCATTGCTTCTGGAACCCAATCTGGCCCAACGATTGCATCTGCGCCTTGATCAATTGCCTGGCGGATTAGCTCCGCTGCATCTGGGCCTAAATTGTCATAGTTCTGTGGGCCAAGCCACGTCACAGAGCCGCCCTGCATTTCAGCAACGATACCAGCGTCTTCAGCACCCATTTTTACGCGGGACCAGAATGGGTCGTCTGGCTTCCCACCTATGACGTAAATATCTGCAGCCATCGCAGAACCAGCAACACAAGTTGCAATAATCGCGTTCGTCGCGGTAGCGACAAAACTTTTGGTCATTTTCATTTAGCTTCCTCCCTTACGCCGTCTTCTTGTGGCGTGTTAGTAAGACGACTGTTAAATTTCAGGCCGCAATTTGGAAATAAAAATATCATTTTTAGATTGAATTGATTTCATTTTGTGTCATTCATAATGAAATGAATCAGGGGGGGGACTTCGTGAAAAGACCAACCATTTCGGATCTCGCAAAAGAATCCGGCGTATCGGTTTCGACAATCAACCGCATCCTGTCGGGATCTTCACAGGTAAAAGGAACGACCGCGCAACAGGTTCAAATTACTGCGGAAAAAATCGGTTTTTATGGGCTGGGAACAATCGAAACCCAGATCAAAAAAAATGCACCGTCCTATCGGTTGGGCTTTTTAATGCAGCAATCCACGCGGGAATTGTATCAGCTGTTTGGGCAAACCATTCGCAGGGTGTGCCGCGAACGACCGCGCGACACAATTGAACCTGTCGTCGACTTTGTAGACCTGCTGACACCTGAAAACATCGCCGCCCGATTGCAGATTCTAGGTCAGAATTGTGATGCTGTTGCGGTAATCGCAGCCGATCATCCCCTGATCGGTCAAACGATTCGAGACCTAAAGCAAATGGGCAAACCCGTTGTTTCATATATAACGGATCAATCAGCACCTGAACGCGCCGCATATGTCGGAACGGATAATTGGAAACTTGGGCGCACTGCCGCATGGCTGGTCACGAACATGGTGCCACCAACCGGACGGATTGCAATTTTCCAAGGCAACCATCGTTACATGTGTCAGGACACTGCTGACGCGAGCTTTCGGTCGTATGTACGTGAAAATGCACCAATCCTAGTTGTTGAAGATAGTCGGCCAACACATGAAATCCCTGATAACGCGTATCAGATGGTCCGCGAGTTACTGAAAACAGCGGATGATGTTGTCGGTATATTCATTATTGGCGGCGGCATCTCTGGGGTTCTACGAGCGTTAAGAGAAACACCCGCTGAACGGCGTAAGAACATCAAACTCATTTGCCGTGACATTGGCCCCGAAACCCGCAAGGGATTATCCGAAGGCCTAATCACCGCAGCCTTTTGCCACCCCATACGTCCAACATCGGAGGCCCTTGTTCAAACAATGGTCGATGCCATCAACGCTAAATCATCCCAATCCACGATTCAATGCACCGTTCCATTCGAAATCATAACCCCCGAAAATGTCTAACAAAGCCCAGCAGTCTCTAAGTGTATAGCCCCTAGTATTGTAGACACTTTCTTCCCTAATTTTGAGGCAAGGAGGCCGTTATAGGGAAGTCAAATTTCAGTGACGATTTTAAGCGTGATGCTGTGCATCAGATCACGGTACGTGGGTATCCGGTTCGTGAGGTTTCGGAGCGTTTAGGGGGCAGTACTTACTCGCTCTACAAACGGATGAAGTTGTATGCGAAAGCCACGTCACAAGCGTCATCTGTGGATCATGAAGCTGTGAATCGCTGGCTCAAGCGTGAGCTTGCTCGGGTGACCGAGGAGCGCGACATCTTAAAAACCTTTCCTGGTTGGGCCGGCCTGTGCGCTGTAGAAATAGCCTGTGCTACGGTCGC